>NZ_BDAX01000014.1 GCF_001612665.1 Nocardia alba NBRC 108234
ACGGCGGCCGACCGGAGCAGACCTCGCGCCGACGCGGGCACGCCGCGGTCGATGGCGTCCACGTCGACCGATCTCAGCGAAACACCGGAACTGCGCGCCGCGGTCGACGCGCTGCCACCGGCCACCGAGGACCCGACACTGCCCGGCGACCTGCGCGCACCCCAACCCGACTTCGGCCTGCGCGCGCTGCTTCGCCCGGTGCGCGGCCTGGTGTGCGTGGTGGTCGGGCTGCTCATCGTCGACGCGCTGGTCGGGATCGCCTTCCCCCCACTGGTCCGCTACGCCATCGACACCGGCGTCACCGCAGGCGACGACACCGCGCTGCTAGTCTCGGCGGTGATCGGGATCGGCCTGGTGCTAGTCGGCCTGGTGGTCGGCGCGGCGGTCACCGTGCTCACCGCGCGCACGGGCGAGCGCGTGCTGTTCGGTCTGCGGGTGCGCAGCTACGCCCAGCTGCAGCGGCTCGGCCTGGATTTCTACGAGCGTGAACTGTCCGGTCGGATCATGACCAGGATGACCACCGACGTCGACGCGCTGTCGACGTTCCTGCAGACCGGGGTCGCCACCGGGCTGGTCGCACTGATCACCCTGGTCGGCGTCACGCTCGGGCTGTTCTTCATCGACGCCGGGTTGGCGATGGTCGTGCTGATCACCGTCGCGCCGATGCTGCTGGCCACCCTGGCCTTCCGGCGAGTGTCCTCGGTCGCCTATACCGTCTCGCGCGAGCGGGTGTCGGTGGTCAACGCCGGATTCCAGGAGAACATCGCGGGCCTGCGGGCGGTGCAGGCCGCCCGCAACGAACCCGCCGCCGCGCGACGCTTCGCCGAATACTCCCACCGCTACCGCGATGCCAGGATTCGCGCCCAGCGCGCGATCGCGGCCTATTTCTCCTTCGGCCTCGCCTGGGCCGACGTGGCCCTGGCGGTGGTGGTCTACCTGGGTGCCACCGAGGTCGCCGACGGGCGCACGAGCACCGGAACGTTGGTCGCGTTCGTGCTGTATCTCGGACTGCTGTTCAGTCCCATCCAGGATCTGTCGCAGGTCTTCGACGGGTACCAGCAGGCCAGAGTCGGACTTCGGCGCATCGGCGAACTGCTGCGCACCACGTCGTCGATCGCCGCCGACCCGCCGGAGGCGATATCGGTCGATCGCCTGCGCGGTGAGATCACCTTCGACGATGTTCGCTTCCGCTATCCCGGCGCGAGCGCCCCCGCTCTCGACGGTGTCACCTTCGCCGTCCCCGCCGGCGCGACGCTGGCGCTCGTCGGCCCCACCGGCGCGGGCAAGTCGACGATCGTGAAGCTACTGGCTCGTCTCTACGACCTCCCGGCCGACCCAGCGGCGGGCGCGATCCGGGTCGACGGCATCGATCTGCGTAAATTTGTCCTCACCGAATACCGGACGCGGCTGGGAATTGTGCCCCAGGAAGTTCACTTGTTCACCGGCGACGTGGCGAGCAACATTGCATTCGGGAAAACATTTGCCACATCAGTGGACATCGAGAGGGCGGCCGATGCCGTCGGCGCGTTGACAGTGATCAATGGTCTACCTCGAAGAATGCGTCAACCGGTCGGGGAACGCGGGCGCGGGCTGTCCGCCGGACAACGCCAGCTGATCGCCCTGGCCAGGGCCGAATTGGTCGATCCCGACCTGCTGCTCCTGGACGAGGCAACCTCGATCCTCGACCCGGAAACCGAGGCATCGATGCTGGTAGCGAGCCGATCGCTGGCACGAGGACGGACCACCGTGGTGGTCGCGCATCGGCTCGCGACCGCGGCGCGCGCCGATCTGGTCGCGGTGGTCGAACACGGTCGTATCGTGGAATTCGGCGCACCATCAGACCTACTCGCCAGTAGCGGTCAGTACTCCCGACTCTGGGCGGCGGGACTCGAGACAGAGGGCATAGTGTCGACCCAAGACCGGTAGCGACGCCTGTCAACCGCTGGGCATATGCTCGGTGCGGGCGCATCGGCAGCCATCCGCTGATTCCCCTGCCGGGCACGTCACAAACGTCGCAGCGCGAAGAACGAAATGAGGCGAACACCAGCTGTGAGCAGCTCAACTTCCCAGTTCGGACAGAACCAGTGGCTAGTCGACGAGATGTATCAGAAGTTCAAACAGGACCCGTCCTCGGTCGACGCGAGTTGGCACGAGTTCCTCGCGGATTACACGCCGGAAGCCACAGATTCCGGTAACAGCCAGGCACCCGACGCCTCCTCCGCTCCCGCGGTAGCCACCGCGGCCGCGGCACCCAAGGCCGCGGCACAGGCCCCGGCTCCCAAGGCCGCGGCGCAGGCTCCGGCTCCGGCTCCCAAGACCGTGGCAGCGCCGAAGCCCGCCGCGGCTCCGGCCGCCGCACCGGCACAGGCACCGGCCGCGAAGACCGTGCGCGCTCCGCAGACCACACCTGCACCGGTGTCGAACGCACCGGCCACCACCGCGCCCAAGGCCGCCGCTGCCGCCGCCGCTCCGGAGAACAAGGTGCTGCGCGGTCCCGCCGCCGCCATCGCCAAGAACATGTCGGCCTCGCTGACGATCCCCACCGCCACGTCGGTGCGCGCGATCCCGGCCAAGCTGATGATCGACAACCGCCTGGTGATCAACAATCACCTGGCCCGCACCCGTGGCGGCAAGATCTCGTTCACCCACCTGCTGGGTTACGCGATCGTGCAGGCGATCAAGTCGTTCCCGAACCTGAACCGGCACTTCGCCGAGATCGACGGCAAGCCGAACTCGGTCACCCCGGCCCACACCAATCTGGGCCTGGCGATCGACCTCCAGGGCAAGGACGGCAACCGCTCGCTGGCCGTGGCCGCCATCAAGGAAACCGAAGACATGAGCTTCGGTCAGTTCCACGCGGCCTACGAGGACGTCGTGCGCCGGGCACGCGAGGGCAAGCTCGGTAACGACGACTTCTCCGGCGTCACCATCTCGCTGACCAACCCCGGCACCATCGGCACCGTCCACTCGGTACCGCGCCTCATGCCGGGCCAGGGCGCGATCATCGGTGCCGGTGCGATGGAATACCCCGCCGAGTTCCAGGGCATGAGCGACGAGCGGATCGCCGATATCGGCGTCGGCAAGCTGATGACGCTGACCTCGACCTACGACCACCGCATCATCCAGGGCGCCGAGTCGGGCGACTTCCTGCGCACCATCCACAACCTGCTGATCTCCGACGAGTTCTACGACGAGATCTTCCACGGTCTGGGCGTGCCGTACGAGCCGATCCGCTGGCGCAAGGACATCAGCGCGCGTGGTGTCGACAAGAGCGCCCGCGTGCTCGAGATGATCGCGGCCTACCGCAACCGCGGTCACCTGATGGCCGACACCGATCCGCTGCGCCTGGTCAAGGACAAGTTCCGCAGCCACCCCGACCTCGACGTCACCCAGCACGGCCTCACCCTGTGGGACCTCGACCGCACCTTCGACGTGGGCGGTTTCCACGGCCAGGAGCGGATGAAGCTGCGCGATGTGCTGTCGATCCTGCGGGACGCGTACTGCCGCCACGTGGGTGTGGAGTACACCCACATCCTCGAGACCGACCAGCTCGAGTGGATGCAGGAGCGGGTCGAGCAGAAGCACGTCAAACCGACTGTCGCGCAGCAGAAGTACATCCTGAACCGGCTCAACGCCGCCGAGGCGTTCGAGACCTTCCTGCAGACCAAGTACGTCGGCCAGAAGCGTTTCTCGCTCGAGGGCGCCGAAGCCGTCATCCCGATGATGGACGCCACCATCGACCAGTGCGCCGAGTACGGCATGGACGAGGTCATCATCGGCATGCCGCACCGCGGTCGCCTCAACGTGCTCGCCAACATCGTCGGCAAGCCGTACTCGAAGATCTTCACCGAGTTCGAGGGCAACATGAACCCGGCGGCCACCCACGGCTCCGGCGACGTGAAGTACCACCTCGGTGCGCACGGCCAGTACCTGCAGATGTTCGGCGACAACGAGATCGAGGTCTCGCTCACCGCGAACCCCTCGCACCTGGAGGCGGTGGACCCCGTCCTCGAGGGCCTCGTTCGCGCCAAGCAGGACCTGCTCGACAAGGGCGACGGCCCCGACGGTTTCTCGGTGATGCCGCTGATGCTGCACGGCGACGCCGCGTTCGCCGGTCAGGGCGTGGTCGCCGAGACGCTGAACCTGTCGGGTCTGCGTGGTTACCGCGTCGGCGGCACCATCCACATCGTGGTGAACAACCAGATCGGCTTCACCACGGCGCCGGAGAACAGCCGCTCCACCGAATACTCCACCGACATCGCGAAGTTCATCGGCGCGCCGATCTTCCATGTCAACGGTGACGACCCCGAAGCCTGCGACTGGGTCGCGCGCCTGGCGGTCGACTTCCGGCAGACGTTCCGCAAGGACGTCGTCATCGACCTCGTCTGCTACCGCCGTCGCGGGCACAACGAGGGCGACGATCCCTCGATGACCCAGCCGGAGATGTACGACATCATCGACACCAAGCGTTCGGTGCGTAAGGCGTACACCGAATCGCTGATCGGCCGCGGCGACATCTCCATGAAGGAGGCCGAGGACGCGCTGCGCGACTACCAGGGTCAGCTGGAGCGGGTGTTCAACGAGGTCCGCGAGCTGGAGAAGTACGTTCCGGAGCCGTCGGAGTCCGTCGAGGACGACCAGAAGGTGCCCGCCACCGTCATCACCGCGGTCGACAAGTCGGTGCTGCAGCGCATCGGTGACGCGTTCCTGAACACTCCCGACGGTTTCAATGTGCACCCGCGCGTGAAGCCGGTGCTGGAGAAGCGTCGCGAGATGGCCTACGAGGGCAAGGTCGACTGGGCCTTCGCCGAGCTGCTGGCCTTCGGTTCGCTGATCGACCAGGGCCACGACGTGCGCCTGACCGGTCAGGATTCGCGTCGCGGCACGTTCACCCAGCGTCACTCGGTGATCATCGACCGGATCAACGCCAACGAGTACACCCCGCTGCACAACATCGGCTCGGAGAAGCCGGGCTGGTTCGCGGTGCACGACTCGGCGCTGAGCGAATACGCCGCCGTCGGCTTCGAGTACGGCTATTCCCTGGGCAACCCCAACGCACTGGTGTTGTGGGAGGCGCAGTTCGGTGACTTCGTCAACGGCGCGCAGTCGATCATCGACGAGTTCATCTCCTCCGGTGAGGCCAAGTGGGGCCAGCTCTCCGACGTGGTGCTGCTGCTGCCGCACGGCCACGAGGGTCAGGGTCCCGACCACACCTCCGGTCGCATCGAGCGGTTCCTGCAGCTGTGCGCCGAGGGTTCGATGACCGTGGCGGTGCCGTCCACGCCGGCGAACTACTTCCACCTGCTGCGTCGCCACGCGCTCGACGGGATCCGTCGTCCGCTGATCGTCTTCACCCCGAAGTCGATGCTGCGCAACAAGGCCGTGGTGTCGGACGTGAAGGACTTCACCGAGTCGAAGTTCCGTTCGGTGTTCGACGAGCCCACCTACGAACAGGGCATCGGCGACACCGCAAAGGTCAAGCGCATCCTGCTGACCTCGGGCAAGCTCTACTACGAGCTCGCCGCGGAGAAGGCCAAGCACAAGCGCGAAGATGTGGCCATCGTCCGGATCGAACAGCTCTACCCGATCCCGACGTACCGCCTCAACGAAGCGCTGGCCAAGTACCCGAACGCGACCGACATCGCCTGGGTCCAGGAAGAGCCGGCCAACCAGGGCGCCTGGCCCTTCTTCGGCCTCAACCTCCCCGAGGTCCTGCCCGAGCGCCTCGGCCGCCTGCGCCGCATCTCGCGTCGCGCCATGTCGGCCCCGTCCTCGGGTTCGTCGAAGGTGCACGCCGTGGAACAGGCCGAGATCATCAGCGAGGCCTTCGAGCCGACCACGTAGTTCCGCACGCACAACGACCGACGCCGGGTGGATCATCGCGATCCACCCGGCGTTCGCCGTTTCCGGGGCGAGACGTGGGTCACAGAGTTCTCTTACCCCGGCGGCACCCGCGTCTTACGGTGTACGGGTAGTGTCCGGTCGAATCCCAAGGGGCCCGCCCTGATCTGGACCCCGCTCGAGCGCGCCGGCGCTCCGATATCGCAACAGGAGTTTGGCATGGCGGACGGACGTAACGGATACCTGCTATTGGGCGGGATCGCGTCCGTGGGAGCGGGCGCCGTGCATTTCATGGCGGCGGGCATGCACACCGAGCACGCCACGCTGGCGCGGCTGATGGTGATACTGGCCGCGCTCCAGTGCGCGACCGGGCTGGCGGTTCTGCTGAGCGAGCGCAAGATCGTCGTGAGTTCGGTGCTGGCGGTGAATGCCTTCGCCGCCGCGGTGTGGGCGTTCACCCGGTTCACCGATGTGGGGTGGATCGCCGGGCTCACCGCGGAGTCGCCACAGCTGGCGGACACGGTGTGCGCGGCGCTGGGTGCGCTGGCCGCCCTCGCCGCGAGCATCGGCCTGCTCCGACCCACCGCGACCCTGCCGCCGATGCGGTCGGGAATAGCGGCGACGGCCGTGGGTGTGCTGGCGCTGGCGGCGATGCTCAACGGCGTCGGGCACGTCCACAGTCACGGCGACACCGGCGAGCACGCGCATGCCGCAGGCGGCGAGCACGCGCACGGCGCGGGCGATTCCCACGGCGCTGCGGCGAACTGGCCTCGCCCGTGGGATCCGACGAAGCCGATCGACCTGTCGGGCGTCACCGGCGTGAGCGCGGACCAGCAGTCGCGCGCGACCAACCTGGTACGCAGCACTCTCGACGGCCTACCCGCCTTCTCCGACGTGAATACCCTTGGAGCCCTTGGCTTCCGCTCGATCGGCGACTCGGCCACCGGGTACGAGCACTACATCAACATGAGCTACATCCGCGACAACAACTTCCTCGACCCCACCCACCCGGAGTCGCTGGTCTACAAAGTCGACGGCACCAACCGCACCCTCGTGTCGGCGATGTACATCGCCAACGGCAAAAAGATCGACGACCCGAGCCTGGTCGATTTCGGCGGTTCCCTGATGCAGTGGCACGTCCACGAAAACCTCTGCTGGAAGGCCGGCGACAACGGCCCCGTGGTCGCCGGTGTCCTCGACGCCCAGGGCAATTGCCCGCCCAACTCCATCAACCCCGGCTCGGGCAATCCGATGGTGCACGTGTGGATCGCCCCGCACGAGTGCGGCCCGTTCGCGGCACTCGAAGGTCACGGAGCGGGCCAGGCCAGCGCCGACGGCCGCCGCACCGACACCTGCAGCCACGACCACGGCGGCGGTCACAAGTAGACCGCGGCCACTCGTCGCCGCACCCGAGTATGGGCGCGGCGGCGACAGGGTGGCTGGACAATGGACGGTGGACACGATGGCCGCCATACGTTGGAGCAATAGACACCGAGGGGCCGACCCGACGAATCAGATCAGCCCCTGGATGCCCAGAATTGCGGTTATCCGGTACCAGACTTGCTGTAGTACACGGTGATCGACGGCCAATTTCCCGCTGCGGTGACCTCGTTGTGCAAGATCAGGTCCGCGATGGTCACCGGGCCGAGTTCCTCGATCGTTGACGCGACGCTCCGCAGCAGGGTCGCCACATCGTCTTGGCCGGGCCCGGCAGGGTTAGCCTGGGAGAAATGCAGCGACTTGTACTCGGTGGATGTCATGGTCGGCCCCTCCGGTGCGACTCGAACTGCGACTTGCGGCCACGACCACGGCGGCGGCCACAAATAGACTGTCACGACTCAGCCGGGCTGGACCCAGCGACGCAAGGCGTCGATGGTGGATTCCGGAGACGTGTTGAAACAGAACCGGATTCCGGGTGCGAGGTCGGCGGCGACGTTGATGAGCCGCTCGAACAGCAGGGTGTGTTCGGGCGCCATCCGCACCCCCGCGCCGATCATCGCGACCCCGAACGCGCCACCCGCCGCGCACTCGCGCAGGACCGCTTCGGCCGCGTCGGGGTCGGCGGGGACCTGACAGGAGACGAGGTCGAAACCTGCTTCGCGCAAGGCGGTTTCGCCCGCAATGATGCGGGCGGTCAGGGTGGCTTCATCGCATCTATGGCGACAGCCCTGCTGGTTCAAGAATTGCTCACTTCAAGAGTTTGGTCCCGGCGTAACTACCCCACTGCACCTCGGTGATCTCATCGGAGGCGTCGTTGTAGGTCGAGTCGATCCAATCGGTGACAGCCGCCTCCGCCTGCCGCAATACAGGCTCGGGGACATCAGTCAACGACTCCACCCGAAGCAGGTAGTACGACCTGTCCGCTGGATCCTGACCGGGGTGATCGGCAGCCCACTCCCGATGCATTTCGTAGTCGTCTTCGGCCTTCTGTTCGAATTCGATACGTGCATCGCCGAACTCCGGGAACTTCGCGATCTCGCCCGCTAACGTCGAACGAATAGCATCTGCCTCGGTGGGCGTGCAATACAGTTGGACCACCAGATAGCTGCTCACGGCTTCTCAGTCACATCCTCTCAGTTGATGGCACGGCAGTGCCGCTTGTGGTAGCCGTTCGGCATCTTGTTGTCGACATCCTTCTCTGCCAGTTTCTCAGCGTCTTTCCGGTTCTTCGCCCGGCCGCTGCCCTCGATCGAGTCCTACGAGGTGCTGATCGCGCGCGATTGGAATGTCCCCCGCATCCGGCGCGGGTTACGTCACCCGCTTCGAAGTCCGAACCGACTACCTCGACAGCTACGACGTACAGCAGGTCGGCGGCCGCGACATCCTCGAATATTGGATCTCCGCAGGCGATCTCGACGAATTCAACCGCAACATCATCGGCGGGATCGAGGTCGTGCGCCGTTTTCCGGCCGACGCGCACCTGCCCGACGCGGCGTGACCCGCGCGCGGTTACACGGTGGACTACGGCGACAGCCGAACTCGGCGTCGCAAGTCAGGCGGCTCGGTCCGGTATGGCCGTACGAATTTTCGCCACGGCGGCCTGAGCATCGTCGGCCCAGAAGGCGACGGCGCCCACAGTGAAGTCGCCGTGCGGCGTGTGAAAGGTTCGCGGCTCGGTCAGGATGACGCGGATGTTCGTCGCGCTGCCGATGATCACGGTGAGCGTCTCGTCGCCAGGTCCGGTGAGCTGCAACGATTTCGCGCCGTCGTAGGCACGCAGGTCGTGCCGGACCGCCCGGATTTCGACGGGCGCGATGTCGAGGACGACGCGGCGCAGGTAGCGCACGCGCAGCGATTCATCGGTGAGCACGTGGGGGTGCATGTGGTGCGCGGCCAGCATTCCGATCATCCACACCAATCCCCAGATGCCGAGTCCCAAAGCCACGATTCGCGCCGCCGGCCACGGAATGAGCAGGTGAACCGCGGGGATCTCTACGGCACTGACCACGATGAAAGCCCAGAAGGTGGCCGATACCGCGCCCGCGTACCGAATCGGCGTGCCGCCCAGGGTGTCCGGCCTGCGGGTGACAGCCCGAGCGAGACTCACCCAGATATCGACTTCGAAACGAACGAATGACCGCGCGAGCTGGGTGAACGGGCGCATGAATTCTCCTTTTCAATACACTTGCATTGTAAAGAAGTCGGGTGTGGCAATACAAGTGCATTGTGAAAAGATGGATCGATGCCGAAGCGAGTGGATCACAGTTCTCGACGCGCGACGATCAGCGATGCCGTGATGCGCCTACTCGCCCGTGGCGGCCTGGAGTCGATCAGCCTGCGCCATGTCGCCACCGAGGCGGGCGTCTCTACCGGACAGGTACAGCACTATTTCCCCAGTAGGGACGCGATGATGGAATTCGCCACCTCCACGATCGCCGAACGCATCGCCACCCGCATCACGGCAGCAGGCCCCGACCTGCGCCAACTCCTGACCGCCTTGCTCCCCACCGACCCCGAATCCGCCGCCGACGCCCGCATCCTGATCGGCTACCTGGCCTTCGCCTCGGTGCGTCCCCAGATCTCCGAAACCCTGGCGACGAACGGCCTCGCCTTCCGCGACCACGTCGCCACCATGCTCCCCCACCACCCCGACCCGACATCCGCCGCCGAATCCCTGCTCGCCCTCCTGGACGGCCTAGCCATCCACGTCACCATCGGACAGCTCGCCCCGGACAAGGCGCGCGTCCTGCTGAGCGCGGCGATCGATGCCGCGCAGGGCTCGCGCGGATCCGAAGCACCCGGCTGAGGCGGCGCCACCCGGTTCCCAGAACTACCGGTCGGTCAATTCCCAGGGTGTCCCATCCACCCCGTGGTGGTGATGACACCCTGGGAGGCCAAGTCCAACGTGGCCGCCTGCGTGCGGCTTTGAACGATCCACCTGCTGGCATATCGCGAGTATGAAGGCATGGTGGTTACGACAGTGGAGATCCCGGATGACCTTCTCGCCGAAGCCTTGCGCCTGACAGGCCTGCAGACGAAGAAGGGTGTCATCAATCTCGCGATCTCGGAGCTCGTGCAGGGCTACCGTCAGCGTGAGGCCCTTGCGCAACTCGAGCGCATGAACCACAACCCCTTCATGACCGACGAGGAGTTGGGTGGGCGCCCGACAACCGCTAGCTGACGCGCATGCCGAGCCACCTTGTCAGAGAGAACCTTTCGGATCTGTTGCGCGAGCCAAGTCCAGGTCGAGGGGGAACGGGACGTCGACATTCATGCGGCCGTGGTGGATGCCCGCCGTCGAATACTTGCGCTGCGCGGGATCGAGTTCGTAGGTGTACACGACGGCCCGGCCGTCGACATTCTCCACGCGCCAGAAGTGGGGGATGCCCGCCTCCGCGTAGAGCTGGGGTTTGCGGTGGCGGTCGCGCTCGATCGAATCCGGCGAGACGACCTCGATCGCGAGGACGACGTCGTGCGGCTGGAATGTCGTCTGTTCGAGGCCGATGAGTGCCGCGGCATCGACGATCATCACGTCCGGCTCAGGGCGCTGACGAGGCCCCAGCGTCATGGTCATCTGCCGGATTACCGCCAATTCCACCGGGATCTGTCCGAGTAGCCGCAGGTCGAAGAATCTGATCAGTAGCAGGTGGAACATCATCTGCGGACTGGCGAAGACCAAGCTTCCGTCGATGAGCTGAGTATGTGGCGGCAGTTCAGCCGAACGGTCCAGGTGTTCGGCGAAATATCCGCCCGGTGGCGGCACCGGCCAGTTCAATGGACCCTCGTCCCCAGATGGCATCCGATCCGCGGTCATCGATTCCTCGCTCGGAGATTGCCTGAACTGCCGAGTATCGCACGACAGCCACGGTCCACTCGGTTTCGTCGTCGATGGCGATCGATCCCCTCGGCGAACATGCGCCGCCGAGAGGATCGACCAACTCATACCGGCGCTGATTCGTTCCGTTCGACGCGGCGCGCGGCTACCGCGGCGGCGGTTTCGGCCATCACCAGTTCCGCGTTGATCTGCGCACCGGCCATGGCCCCGGCGGCCGCGGCGGCGCCGACCTGGGCGGACGGGTCGGTGGCGTTGCCCGCGATCCAGACGCCGGGTGCCGAGGTGCGGCCGACGGGGTCGGCGGGGATGTGGTCGCCCATGCCGGAGGGGTGCGGTTCGGGGGTCAGGCCGAGGTCGGCGAGGAAGGTGGCGCGGGTGTTCATGCGGGGCGCTACGACCAGGGCATCACGTGCGATGACGGTGCCGTCGGCGAGCTTTACGCCGGTCAGCCGGTCGGCGCCGAGTACCTCGACGACCTCGCCGTCGATGACCCGAATGCCCCGTGCCGCCAGCTTTTCCGCGTCGTCGTCGCTCAACGGGTCGGCCGTGTGCGACAGGAAGACGATGTCGTCGCTGAGCTGACTGAACAGCAGTGCCTGGTGCACCGACATCGGACTGCTCGCCAGGATCGCGATGCGCTGATCGCGCACTTCCCATCCGTGGCAGTACGGGCAGTGCAGTACGTCGTGGCCCCAGTGTTCACGCAGGCCCGCGACCTCGGGGAGTTCGTCGGCGAGTCCCGTGGCGACGAGAATTCGCCGGGCCAGTACGGTGCGCTCATCGGCGAGCGTCACCACGAATCCGTCGATGTCCGAGTCGGCGACATCTCGATCCGCTACGCCCGTCACCGAATCAGGCAGTCCTGCGACAGAGTCGGCTTGCCCGATCCCGGATACCGGCGCAGTCCAGCGCCCGACCGTGACAACCTGCCCCGAGACCACGTGCCCGCCGTACCCGCGCACCTCGGCTCGCCCGAGTTCCAGCAGTTCCCGCGGCGACATCCCCTCGCGCCCGAGTAGTCCGTGCACCCCCTCAGCAGGCGCGTTGCGCGGGTCCCCTGCGTCGATCACGGCCACCGAGCGCCGCGAACGCGCCAGCATCAGGGCCGCGTTCAGCCCGGCGGCTCCGCCACCGAGCACCACCACGTCGTACGAATCATCCAGCTGTGTCATGTCGACCTCCTTCGAGCGTCCACAGTGCCGCCCAGGCCGAACACTGGCAATGTAATTTGCCGGTATGGCAAAGTGGTGAGCATGGACGACCTCGATCGAACCCTCGACTCGGTCGGCCCTCGGCTGCGCGCCCTGCGCAAACAGCGCCAGACCACCCTCGCCGACCTGGCCCAGGAGACCGGCATCTCGGTGAGCACCCTGTCGCGTCTGGAATCCGGCGACCGCAAACCCACCCTCGAGCTGCTACTCCCGCTGGCCAAGGCACACGGCGTCACCCTCGACGAGCTCGTCGACGCCCCACCCACCGGCGACCCACGCATCCACCTGCGCCCGGTCACCCGCAACGGCATGACCATGCTCCCGCTCACCAAACGCGCGGGCGGTATCCAGGCGTTCAAGATGATCATCGCCCCCGGCGCCCGCGATCGACCACAGACGCCGCAGGTGCACGAGGGCTACGAGTGGCTCTACGTGCTGAACGGTCGCCTGCGGCTGATCCTCGGCGACAACGATCTGATTCTCACCCCCGGCGAGGCCGCGGAGTTCGACACTCACATCCCGCACTGGTTCGGTGCGGCCAACGAGCAATCGGTCGAATTCATCAGCCTGTTCGGCAAACAGGGCGAGCGCGCGCATCTGCGCGCCCGCCCCAAATCCGACTAGGACGGACACGACAGGGGGCGAGCGCACTCCCTGTGCGCTCGCCCCGGGGAAATCGGTGCGGATCAGCCGAGCGTGAAGGTCGCGCGTCCCGCGATGTGCTCCAATTCCTGGTGCTGGGGCAGGGATTCGTCGGTGGTCACGATCCAGGCCTCCACCCGGCCCTTGCCCGGCGCGGTCCCGAACCCGACGATCACATTGTCGGGCGCGTAGAGCAGCTGACCGTTCTCCACCGGATGCGACTGGCCGTTGGTCACGCCGGTATCCAGATTGCGGAAGCGCACAGCCACCTGGTAGCGCTGGCAGAAGTCCCCGACCTGGGTGATCGCCACTCGCACACCGAAGGTGCCCGACTGCGGCTGCGGCACGGTCTGGGCGTTGATGATGGCCGCGCAGTTCGCGCCGGGAGTCCGGCTGATCGTCGGGGTGAACACCGCGATCGGATCCGAGGGCAGCGCACCGGCGGGCGCACCGAGTCCGACGAGGACGGCACCGGTGGAGACGATGACGGCCGAGAGTTTGCGAAACGTGCTGTTCGTGAGAGTCATACTCAGTTCGTCGTACCGAACCGGCCTGTCGTTAGCCATCGAAACAGTCACGATTTGGTCTCCGAAGATCAACTGCGACAACAGATTCGACAGAAAGACGCGCTCAGCCCATGCGGCGGCGGACGCCGCTGAGAACAGGGCGCCTGCTGACAGGTTCGCGACGCGCCCAGCGGTCCGTTAACAGAGATCTCAATCCCGCAGCGCCGTGATCAACGCCGAACTCAACGTCAGCGCGGGCAACGACTCGACCAGCAGATCGACCAGCGCCTCGCGGCTGATCGGCTTGTCGATCATCCAGGTGAGGATGGTCTCCTCGACGAAGGCGATCCAGCCGCGAATGGCCAGGGTGAGCCGGGCCAGATCGGGATCCTCCGGCGGCAGCGGCAATTCGCTGACGATGAGATCGGCGATGGCAGCACGGGTTTCGTTGACGTAGTCGGCCATGTCAGGAGTGACGCTGGCAGGCCCGCGCAGCACGGAACGGTAGGACGCGGAGTGCTCGGTGGCGTAGTCGACGAACCGCTCGATCGAGTCGCGCAGCATGTCGAACAGCGACAGCTCGCGATTGGGCATGATCGCGGCGAAGAACTCCGTGCTCACATGCCGGGCGATCGCCTCGTGGAATTCCTGCTTGGAGGCGAAGTAGTGGAACAGCAGCCCCCGCGAGATGCCCGCCTGCTTGGCGATGTCGTCGACCGCGATGTCCTCGAGCGATCGGTCGACCAGCATCTCGGCGCCGAGGGTGATCAGCTGTAGCCGACGTTCCTCGGGGCCGAGCCGCACACGCTTCGTCTCTCCCACACTCCTGGTAGTCACACCGGACATCCTAGCCACTACTGAATCTGGTTCAATAGCTGTTGACTCCGGCTCAATAAGGCCGTAGTGTGCGATACATGAGTCGTAAGGTTACAGACAACGATGTCGAGCCCCGGGTCGCCGAAACCCGCCACGTGAAGACGATCATCGTCGGCAGTGGATTCGCGGGCCTCGGCCTCGCCATCCGCCTGCGCCAAGAGGGTCGGAACGATTTCCTCGTGCTGGAGCGCGGCAGCGAAGTCGGCGGCACCTGGCGCGACAACACCTACCCCGGTGCTGCCTGCGACGTGCCTTCGCACCTGTACTCGTACTCGTTCGCCCCGAACCCGGACTGGACCCGCTCGTTCTCCAAGCAGGGCGAGATCCAGGGCTACATCAAGAGCGTCGCCGAGCGTCACGACGTGCTCGACCGGCACATCTTCGACTGCGACGTGCAGAGCATCCGCTGGAACGAAGCGGCCGCGCAGTGGGAGATCAGCTCCACCCGGGGCGAGTTCACCGCCGACACCGTCGTCTCCGCGGTCGGCGCGCTGTGCGAACCGGCGCTACCCGACATCAAGGGCATCAACGACTTCGACGGCGAGATCTTCCATTCCGCCCGCTGGAACCACGACGCCGACCTCACCGGCAAGCGCGTCGCGGTGATCGGCACCGGCGCCTCCTCGATCCAGATCGTGCCCGCCATCGCGAGCAAGGTCGCCACGCTCGACGTCTACCAGCGCACCGCGCCGTGGCTGCTGCCGCGCATGGACCGCCCGTATCTGCTGCCCGAGCGGCTGGCGTTCAAATACCTGCCCGCCGTGCAGCGTCTCTCACGCGCGGCCATCTACGCCGCGCGCGAGACCCAGGTCGTCGGCCTGACCCGCTTCCCCGTGCTGATGAAGGCCTTCGAGGCCCTCTCGCGCGCCAAGCTGCAGATCGAGATCCGCGATCCCGAACTGCGCAAGAAGGTCACCCCGAACTACCGGATCGGCTGCAAGCGCATGCTGATCTCCAACGAGTACTACCCCGCGCTCGATCGCGACAACGTCGACGTGATCACCGACGGCATCGCCGAGGTGCGGGCGGGCTCCATCGTCACCAAGGACGGCACCGAGCGCGAGATCGACGCGCTCATCGTGGCCACCGGCTTCCACGTCACCGACTCCCCGACCTACAACGCGATGGTGGGACGCGACGGGCGCACGCTGGCCGAGGTGTTCGACGACATCGGCCAGCAGGCCTACAAGGGCTCGGCCATCGCGAACTTTCCCAACATGTTCTTCCTGGTCGGCCCGAACGTCGGCCTCGGCCACACCTCGATGGTGTTCATGATCGAATCCCAGATCAACTACGTCAGCGACGCGCTGGCCACGATCGACAAGCGGGGTCTGCGCACGGTCGAGGTGCGCGAAGACGTGCAGCACGCCTACAACGCCGACCTGCAGGACAAGCTGGGCAAGACCGTCTGGAACACCGGCGGCTGCGCCAGCTGGTACCTGGACAAGCACGGCAACAACACCACGTTGTGGCCGGACTTCACCTTCGAATTCCGTAGGCTCACAAGGCATTTCGATGCCGCCGCCTACACTACGACAACAGCAGACGCCGATAGGGAAGTGGTGGCAGCACAGTGAGCAACAATGCTTACTTCACGAACAAGGTATGCGTGATCACCGGAGCGGGCTCCGGCATCGGTCGCGCACTGGCCGAGAATCTGGCCGCGCGTGGCGCCAAGCTCGCGCTCTCCGATATCGACGCCGAGGGCCTGGCCCAGACCGTCGCGTCCTGCGAGAAGCTGGGCGCGCAGGTGAAATCCGACCGGCTCAACGTGGCCGAGCGTGAGTCGTTCCTGCTCTACGCCGACCAGGTGAAGGCGCACTTCGGCGTCGTGCACCAGATCTACAACAACGCGGGCATCGCCTACCACGGCGACGTGGTCAAGACCGAGTTCAAAGACATCGAACGCATCATGGATGTGGACTTCTGGGGCGTCGTCAACGGCACCAAGGCGTTCCTACCGATGCTGATCGAGTCCGGCGACGGCCACGTGGTCAACGTCTCCAGCCTCTTCGGCCTCGTCGCCGTGCCCGGCCAGGCGGCCTACAACTCGGCCAAGTTCGCCGTGCGCGGCTTCACCGAGGCACTGTTCCAGGAGATGAAGGTCGCCAAGGCGCCCGTCCAGGTCACCTGTGTGCACCCCGGCGGCATCAAGACCGCGGTCGCCCGTAACGCCACCTACGCCGAGGGCATGGACGGCGCGGGCGCCGCCACCCTGTTCGACAAGTACCTGGCGATTCACAGCCCGGAGATGGCCGCGCAGACCATCACCGAGGGTGTGCGCAAGGGCCACGCCCGCGTGCTGATCGGCTGGGAGGCCAAGGTGCTCGACGCGGGCGTACGCTTGCTCGCCTCCGGCTACAGCCGGATCTCGGCCGTGGTCAACGGCCGCTTCATGCCGCACTGACGCTGCCCTGGATCCGAGGAAACTCCATGCGCGAGTTCAAGATTCCGCTGCCGATCGCCCGCACGGTGCTCGACCCGGTGTTCCGGGTGACACTCAACGCACGGCTACCGGTCGCGGTGCAGCGTTTCCTGCTCGACGCGGTCTCCCGGCTGCAGTTGGTGCCCGACGGTTCCGTCGTGCAGCAGCTGCAGCTGGGTGGGCGTCCCGCCGAGCGGGTGATCGCCGAGACCGCCATTCCGGGTTCGCGAACCCGGGCGGTGCCCCCAGAACGTGCCGCGGGCGCGATCCTGTACCTGCACGGCGGCGGCTACGTGGTCGGTTCGATCGCCACGCACCGTTCGCTGGTGGCGGGCCTGGCGCGCGAGACGTCCTGCGCGGTGTATTCGCTGGACTACCGGCTGGCGCCGGAGCACCCGTTCCCGGCCGGGCTCGACGACGCCGAAGCCGCGTTCCTCGATCTGGTCGGCAATGTCGGCTACCGGCCCGATCAGATCTGTCTGGCCGGCGACTCGGCGGGCGGCGGGCTGGCGATGGCCCTGGCCCAGCGCCTGATCGAACGCCACCACATCACGCCCGCCGCACTCGGCCTCATCGCGCCGTGGGTCGACCCCACCGAGATCCCGAGCAGGGACCGCGACCTGGTGATCAACCGGGCGTGGTCGCGCGCGTGCGCCGCCCACTACCTGGGCGACGCCGCCGCGACCGAAGCGGGCTACGCCCCGCTGGCGGGAAACCTGATCGGCCTGCCGCCCACCTACGTGCAGGTCGATGTGAGCGAACTCCTCCACGATCAGTGCCGCACGCTCGTCGGTGCCCTGCGTGGAGCGGGCGTGCACGTCCGCTTCACCGAAACCCGCGGCCTCTGGCACGTCGCGCAACTGCAGGCCGCGCTGGTCACCGAGGCCGCGCTGGCGCTCAGCGAACTCGCGGAATTCCTGCGAGAAGCAATTCAGCCGGTGTCGATAGACGATTTACGATAAGGGCTGGTGACGGGCGAATCGTGGCGGCGATATCGCCGCCCGCTCGAACGTGTCGTAGATTACTGGCGAGTAGAACCCACTGGAAGGGCACAGATGCGAGAGTTCGAAGTTCCGGCTTCCTACACCATCCCGGACGACGCGAACAATTCCGACAACGTCTTCCGTTTCGGCGAGGAGTCGCCGAACACGGTCTTGTTCAACGTTCCGAACGGCAGCGGCGGCTGGAACGATGTCACGGCGGCGCAGTTCGCCACGGCCGTGACCGGCGTCGCCAAGGGCCTGATCGCCTCCGGCATCGAGCTGGGCGACCGCGTCGCGATCATGGCGGCCACCCGCTACGAGTGGTCGCTGCTGGACTTCGCGATCTGGGCCGCCGGTGGCGTGACCGTCGCGATCTACGACAGCTCGGCCGCCGAGCAGGCCAAGTGGATCCTGCAGGATTCCGAGACCAAGCTCCTGGTCGTCGAGAACGACAAGCACCTCGCCACGATCGACGAGATCGAAGCCGGTTCGCTGCCCGCACTGGCGCAGACCCTCCAGATCGACAAGGGCGCCATCGACACGCTCATCGAGCGCGGCGCCGAACTCGACGACTCCGTCGTGCACGAGCGTCGCAAGCAGGTCGGCGCGGCCTCGCCCGCGACCCTGATCTACACCTCGGGTACCACCGGTCGCCCCAAGGGCGTCCAGCTGACCCACGCGAACCTGTGGGCGGAATCGCGTTCGGGTGGCATCGAGCTCAGCGCGTTCGTCTCCGAGGGCCAGAAGACCCTGCTGTTCCTGCCGCTGGCGCACGTGTTCGCCCGCGCCGTCGCGCTGATCGCCTTCGATTCCAAGGTGACCATCCGCCACAGCGCGGACTGGACCACCCTGGTCGAGCAGTTCGGCGACTTCAAGCCCGACTTCATCCTCTCGGTGCCGCGCGTGTTCGAGAAGGTGTTCAACTCCGCCAAGCAGAAGGCGCACGACGGCGGCAAGGGCAAGATCTTCGACGCCGCCGCGGAGACCGCCATCGCCTACAGCACGGCGCTCGAGACCAAGGGCGGCCCCGACCTGCTGCTCAAGGTCAAGCACTTCGTCTTCGACAAGCTGGTCTACAGCAAGCTGCGCGCGGCCCTCGGCGGCCAGTGCCTGGCCGCTGTCTCCGGTGGCGGCCCGCTGGGCGCGCGCCTGGGCCACTTCTTCCGCGGCGCGGGCGTGACGATCTACGAGGGCTACGGCCTCACCGAGACCACCGCCGCGTTCACCGTGAACACCCCCGCGTTCATCCGCGTCGGCTCGGTCGGTCGCCCGATCCAGGGCCACGCGGCCAAGATCGCCGAGGACGGCGAGCTGCTGCTCAAGGGCTCGGTCGTGTTCGACGGTTACTGGGGCAACGCCGAGGCCACCGAGGAGGCGTTCGAGGACGGCTGGTTCAAGACCGGCGATCTCGGCGCGATCGACGCCGACGGCTTCATCACCATCACCGGCCGCAAGAAGGAAATCCTGGTCACCGCGGGCGGCAAGAACGTCTCCCCCGCGGTCCTCGAGGACTCGCTGCGCGCGCACCCGCTGATCAGCCAGGTGATGGTCGTCGGTGACGGCCAGCCCTTCATCGGCGCGCTGATCACCCTCGACCCGGAGGCCCTGCCGGGCTGGAAGGATCGCCACGGCGTCGCCGCCGACACCTCGATCGAGACCCTGATCGAGAACCCGGCGCTGGTCGCCGAGGTGCAGGCCGCGATCGACGAGACCAACAAGAAGGTCTCCAAGGCCGAGGCGATCAAGAAGATCCGCATCCTGCCGGTCGATTGGACCCAGGAGACCGGTGAACTCACCCCGAAGATGTCGCTCAAGCGCGCCGTCGTCATGAAGCAGTACGCGGGCGAAGTAGACAAGATCTACTCCTGATCCACGCGAACGAAAGGCCGGTTGCGCTCTCGCAACCGGCCTTTCGGCTGTTCAGAAGCGCTGCGCCGCGAATTGTGCCGCGGTGACAGTCATTCCGTTGACGCTGTAGAGGGTGTGTAGGGCGTTGGGCTGGCCGAGCGGGGAACCGTCGCAGATGTTGTCCGAGGGGATACACAGGTCGATGGTCTTGTCCTTGTAGGGCGCACCGACCGAGACCGTGGGGGCGTCCGCGTCGCGCATGAACCGATCCGACGGCTTGCCGAACAGCACGACCGCCGCGACGTGGTCGGCCACCGCGGGCGCCATCGGTTCGGGCAGGTACATCTCGTACTCCGGGGGCACGCCCGCAGGCACGCCGACGCCGGTCGCGAAACCGGCCAGCGCCGCGCCCTGTGAGTATCCGCCCAGGACGATCCGCGAGCTGGGGCAGTTCGCCACGATGTACTCGATCCGCCGCTGCGCGTCACCGATCCCCTGCACGACGGTATTCGCGAAGGCGAGCCGGTCGGCGAAGTCGCTGCTCGCCGGGTAGTCGACGCCGTAGGAGCCGACCGATCGTCCGCCCGCGTTCGCGCGCAGCGCCTCGAGGAAGGAGATACCGGTCAGGCCGAGTTCGCCGCCGGGCTCGGCGGTGCCGCGAGCGAACACCACCTCGACATCGGAACAGGGCGCGGCGGTGGCGGAGTGGGTGGGCGATACCAGGGGAATCGCGGCTGCCAACAAGACTGCAGACACGAATCGCGAGAAGGAACGTGCTGTCATGCCGCGCAGACTACCGACCGCGACTGTTCATCATCGCCGCGCCTCGCCCGGCACGCCGTGCCGACGGCGACCGCCCCGGCGTTCAGGCGGGGATCGACTCCCGCGATCGCAGTACCCACAGGCCCGCGATGCCGATGGCCAGATCCGCCGTGATCTCGAATAGTGCCGCGAACCAGGAGAATCCGGTGACCCCGGACGCGGGGGGAGCGTTGATGAAACTGTCGCTGAGTGGGCCGAACCAGTCCGGCAGCAGGTGCACGATCGTGAAACCGACCGCGCTCGCGAAGCCGATGAACACCGCCGCGCGCGGGGCCGCCGGATGACGGCGGAACACCAGGAACACAGTGAACAGGGCGAACAGGAGTTGCAGGGTGCCCAGCGCGTTCACCAGTGCTGACGTGGCGTCCATGCCGCGGCGTAGGTGGTCGGCGCCGTGGACCAGGAGAGCGACGGCGAAGACCGCCGTCGTGGCGCGCAGTGTCGATTCCGGTGTCGTCTCGGTCATCATGTCTCCTGCCGAGGGGGATCTCTTCTACTACACAGCGTAGTTTCAATGGGGGGTGAGCGGAAGATATTCGGCCGTCACAAATCCATCACCGGCGTGAATCGACCACGACGTAGGCTCGAGACCATGGCGTTCTTGCGGGCGATGGCCGGGATCGTGGCCGCGGCACTGGTACTCGGTGTGGCGGAGTTGATCGCGGTGTTCACCGGGTCCGGGAGCGCGCCCGCCTATGCACTCGGCGCGACCGTGGTCGACCACACTCCCGACGGGGTCAGGGAGTGGGCGATCTCGACCTTCGGTACGAGCGACAAAGCCGTGCTGTTCGTGTGCATGGGCATTGTCGCGGTGGTCGTCGCGGGCCTCGCGGGAGTCGCGGAACGGACGGCCCGACCGATCGGGTCGGTCGCGTTCGCGGTTTTCGGAGTGGTCGCCGCTGTCATCGGCGCCGCGAGAGTCGACGGATTCGCTGGTGCGCTGCCCGCGCTGATCGGCACCGCCGCCGGCATCCTCGCGCTGCGGGCACTGACCAGGCGCATCGACGACAGCGCCGATTCACCGCGAGCGACGACGGAACCCGTTGCGCCACAGCAGGCAGCCGGGCGGCGGCGCGTGCTCGGGGGCATCGCGGCGACCGGGGTGCTGGCCGTCGGAGCCGGGCTCGCGGGACGGCTGCTGGGCGGTGCGCGCCATGATGTGACGGCCGAGCGCGAGACCGTCGAATTGCCAACGGCCACAACACCGGTACCAGATCTCCCGCCGGACGCCGATCTCCGGGTGCCGGGACTCACCTCGTACATCACCCCGAACAGCGACTTCTACCGGATCGACACCGCGCTGATCGTTCCCCAGGTGTCCACCGACTCCTGGTCCCTGCGTATCCACGGGATGGTCGACCAGGAGATCACCCTCACCTGGGACGACCTCCTTCGCCGCACCCCGGTCGAGCGCCTGGTCACGCTGGCGTGTGTGTCCAATCCGATCAACGGCGACCTCATCGGCAACGCCCGCTGGCTCGGCTACCGGCTCGACGAACTCCTCGCCGAAGCGCGACCGCACCCCGACGCCGACATGGTGCTGTCGCGGAGCAAGGACGGCTGGACCGCGGGCTCGCCGCTGTCGGTCCTCATCGACGGCCGCGACGCCCTGCTCGCCATCGGCATGAACGGCGAACCCCTCCCGGTTCGGCACGGCTACCCCGCCCGCCTCGTCGTGCCCGGTCTCTACGGTTACGTCTCCGCCACCAAGTGGGTCACCGAACTCGAGGTCACCCGCTTCGACCGAGCCACGGCCTACTGGACCCGCCGCGGCTGGTCGGCGCAGGGACCGATCAAAACCGGCACCCGCATCGACACCCCGCGCGGACGCGGCCGAATCCCGAAGGGCCGCACGGTGATCGCCGGGGTCGCCTGGGCCCAGCATCGCGGCGTCACGGGCGTCGAGGTGCAGGTCGACAACGGCGACTGGCGCCCCGCCCGCCTGTCCACCGAGGTCACCGTCGACACCTGGCGCCAGTGGACCTACGACTGGGACGCCACCCCAGGCCAGCACACCGTGCGCGCCCGCGCCCTCGACCCCACCGGCCCCCAAACCGCCGTCTCCCAGGACGTAGTCCCCGACGGCGCCACCGGCTACCCCACCTTCACCATCCAGGTGAACTGAACGCGCCTGCCCGCCACAGACGAACATGACGGGCAGGCGATTCGAGCACGCGATCAGGCCGACGCGTCGACCTTCTCCGGTGCGGCGGCTTTCGCGGCGGACTTGCCGTGGCCGACGAACAGCGCCGAGGCGATGACGCCGATGACCAGGATGGCGGCGGGCAGCAGCATCGACTGGGACAGCGCGGTGCTGAATTCGTCGATGATCTGCGGCGGGAGCGGGCCGGTGGCCGCGCCCTCGCCGACCGGGCCGGTGTCGCCGAGCCCGTTGGCGGTCAGGCGAGCGGCGATCAGAGCGCTGATCGCGGCGCTGCCGAGGACCGAGCCGACCTGGCGGGTGGTGTTGTACACGCCGGCGCCCGCACCAGCTTGGCTGACCGGCAGGTTGTGGGTGGCGGTCGAGGCGAGCGGTGCCCAGATGCAGGCGTTGGCCAGGCCCGCGACGGCGGCGGCGACGAGGAACCAGATGATCGACGAGTCCGGGCTCATCAGCGCGCTGAAGCAGGTCACCGAACCGGCGAACAGCACGAAGCCGATCGTCGGTAGCAGCCGGGGCGGCAGCTTGTCCGACACCTTGCCGATGAACGGCGCGGTGAAACCGGTGATGATCGCCATCGGCGCGAAGATCAGCGCCGACGTCGTCGGCGTCATCTCGCGCACCGCCTGCAGGTAGAAGTACGACGGCACCATCATCGAGGTGACCGCGGCGCCCATCGCGGCGATCGCCAGGTTCGAGAGCGCGAAATTGCGATCCCGGAACAGGCTCAGCGGCACCAGCGGTTCGCCCTTGTTGCGCGCCTGGTTGATCACGAACACCACCAGCATCGCCACGCCGAAGCCGATCAACAGCCAGATCCGCAGCGACCAGTCCTGCGAATTGCCCTCCTGGATACCGAAAACCAGGGCGAGCATGCCGACGCCGCTGAGCAGCACACCGACGAGGTCGAACTTGTGGTCACTGGTCGACAGCGTGGGCACCAACCACACAGCCAGGCCGAACGCGATGATGCCGACCGGCACATTGACGAAGAAGATCCACTCCCAGCCGAGGTTGTCGACCAGCACACCGCCGAGGATGGGGCCGACCAGCGTCGCCAGCCCGGCCACACCACCCCACAGACCCATCGCGGCGCCGCGCTTGTCCGGCGGGAAGGTGCGGGTGATCACGGCCATCGTCTGCGGGGTCATCAGCGCGGCGCCGACGCCCTGGGCGGCGCGGGCGGCGATCAGCATGCCGATGCTGCCGGACAGGCCGCACCACAGCGAGGCGGCGGTGAAGACCGCGAGGCCGATCAGGTAGATGTTCTTCGGCCCGAATTTGTCACCGAGCCGACCGGTGACCAGCAGCGGAACCGCGTAGGTGAGCAGGTAGGCGCTGGTGACCCAGATGACGTTGGAGATGTCGGTACTCAGGTCGGTCATGATGGCCGGATTGGCGACCGCGACGATCGTCATATCCAGCAGGATCATGAAGAACCCGACTACCAGCGCGAAGAGCGCTAGCCACGGATTGCGTTGGGTGGTCATCGAATTCGTTCCAATCGAGGGAGAAGGAGTCAGCTTCGGGCGGCCCGATGGGGCCGGGGCGCGGCTTCGGGGGAATCCCCACTCGGCCATTCGTGAGCGTGATCGTCGGTGATCCGTTCGCCGGTGTCCGGGTCGTACTGCTCCCACGGCACGGCGCCGCTGCCGATTTGGGCGGCGAAGTCTTCGATCCACGTGATGTCGGCCTGGATGGTGGCGAGAATGTATTCCAGGACAACGAAATACCGTCGCGGGATGTCGCGGCTGCGCGCCCAGTCGAGCAGCACGTCCATGTCGGCTCGCGTCCGAGTCAGGGACTCCACGCGCGCATCGAGCAGTGCGACAACCTGCTCCTGCGGGAGCGTGTGTGCCTCGGCCAGCGCCACCCGGAAGATCGGATACTCCTGCACCGGCGTCCGCAGCAGATCGGCGATCCGTTCCCGCAGCGCGGTACGCCCGGACTCGGTGATCCGATAGGTGGTCCGCTCGGGCCGATTACCGGCCCGGCCGATCCCCTCCGCCGCCACCATCTCGTCGTCGGCCAGCCGGCCGACCACGTGATAGAGCGACCCGGGACGCACCTTGACCAGCAGATCCTCCCGCCGGGCGATCAGCAGTTGATACATCTCGTACGGATGCATCGGCCGCTCGTCGAGCAAACCGAGCACCGCGATAGCCAGCGGCGTCAATATCGCCCGCGCGGTCTGCCCCACCCCGCCACCTCCGCATACTTCACTGTTCCAGTCCAAATATTCCACTAGGAATATACGGAGCGGAACAGTGCTTGACAAGACAGCGACGACGATGTCGAGTAGCGCGCTACCCACGACACGGCGCACGGGCCGGCTCCACAGTGGTGATCTACCCCGCCAGATCCCCCACCTAGGAGCACCTCATGTGGACACCTCGACCAGCGATCGCCGCGCTGGCGATCGCTGTGTGCACCGGACTCGCACTCTCGTCGGGCGCGAGCCCGGCAGCCGCCGGCCCGCTGCCGAACAATGCCATCGCGATAGCCGCCAAGGAGGTCGCGGGCCCCGTGGCCAAGCGGCTCGGCCTCAGCAAGTTCACGACGCGGATCGAAAGCCTTTTCCGAGCACAGGCAAAGACGCTGACGCCGGTCATGGAGAGTTCCGACCTGGCGAAATTCAAAGCGGAATGGACTGCCTTCCAGCCGAGGAGGCCGCTGGCCGCCGAAGTCGTGCCGGTGCGGCGACAGCTGCCGAGCGCTTACGAACAGGCAGGCCGACTACTGTGCGGTACCGCGGTGGACCTGCTCGGCAACCTCGACCGAGTGAGCTGGGATTTTCTGATCGATCAGGTCAACGGGCAGATCACGACACAGCACCCACTCGGCAAGAGTCTGGCGATCTACGCCGAGCTCGACGATATCCACCAGAAGTTCCGCAGCGGTTGCTACTGCGCCGCGACCGCCGCGCTGGCGGTCTTCATCGCGAAGGAGCGCTACTGCGAGCAGTGAACGGCCCCGGCGCCGCTGCCGGTGATCGCGCCTCAGAGGGCGTGGGCGTCGAGCCAGGCGCGGGCCGCCACTGCCGGATCGGTGCCGGTGTCGACCTGGCCGACGAGGTCGGTCAGGTCGTCGGTGGTCAGTTCGCCCGCCACGTAGTTGAGTTTCTTCAGCTGTTGGCGATCGAAGATTCCGCTGCGGTACAGCGCGACAACGCGCTGGGTGCGGGCGCTCTTCTCGGTTGTCGCGCCGTGGGTGTCGGCGACGCGCGGGTCCGTGCCATCTGCCGCATCCGATACCGAGATTCCCTGTGGGAGAGACGAATTGAGGGCCGCGACCACTTCGTCGGGGGTGCGCGCCGGGGAGGACGGGTTCCAGCGGTCGACGAGGGCGCCGTTGCGGGCGGGCAGGACCGCGATGCGACCGGCATCGAGATCGGCCAGGGGGGTGGACGATCCGGTGACAACGGTGGAGTCGGTGCCCGCGCGTTCCAGTGCCTGGGAATAGATCTCGGCGAGCAGAACTGATTCCGTGGTCGAATCCCCGCCGACTACGACGACCGGACCGGTGTCGTCCCCGCTGCAGGAAATGGTGCCGAGAGCGCAGGTAGCGGCCAGGATCGCGGCGGCGGTTCGACGCACGACGACCGAGTACATCCGGCGACACCAACTTTCCGTATTTGCCGTCAACCCGCGCAATTCGGCCCGACGGCGGGCAGTATGAACTACCAGAATGTACCTGTGGCCCCCGGGTCGCACGCACAGCGCACTGCCCGCCTTTGCCGGAAGGACATCAGTGAAAACCGACTCCGCCTCCTCCTCACCAGGACACCGTCGACCGGCACGCCGCCTCGCGATGCGGGCGGGCAGGGTCCTGGTCGCCGCGGTGGCGCTGGCCGCCGCCATGATCGCCTCCGCCTGCGGCAACAGCGATCCGCTCGCCGCCAAGGGCGATTGCACGAGCGACGCGCTGATCGTCGGGTCGGCCAACTTCCCCGAGTCCGAGACCGTCGCCAATATCTACACCGAAGTGCTGCGGATCAACGGTTTCAACGTCGACACCAAGTTCGACATCGGCTCACGCGAGGCCTACATCCCCGCCCTGCGCCAGTGCGCGATCTCGCTCATCCCCGAATACACCGGCAACCTGCTGCAATATCTCGACAAGGACGCCACGGCCACCGCCGCGCCGGAGGTGAACGCCGCGCTCACCAAGGCGCTCGGCGATGACCTCGCCATCGCGACGCCCGCCCCCGGCGAGGATTCGGACGCGGTGGTCGTCACCCGCGCCACGGCCGACAAATGGAACTTGAAGTCCATCGCCGACCTCGCGCCGCACTCGGCCGAGGTGAAGTTCGCCGCGATGGCCGAATTCGCGCAGCGCCCCGGCGGACTCCCCGGCTTGAAGAAGAACTACGGCCTCGACATCACCGACGCCAATTTCGTGCCGATCGCCGACGGCGGCGGCCCCGCGACGGTGCGCGCGCTGGTCGAGGGCCAGGTCACCGCGGCCGACATCTTCACCACCTCACCGGCGATCGCGCAGAACAATCTGGTCGTCCTCGCCGATCCGAAGCACAATTTCGCGGCCCAGAACGTGGTCCCGCTGTTCAATGCCGCGAAGAAGTCCGACAAGGCCGTGGCCGTGCTCGACGCGGTATCGGCCAAACTCACCACCACCGAACTGATCTCGCTGAACACGGCCGTCTCGGGCGATGCCAAGATCGAACCGAAGGCCGCCGCGCTCGCCTGGATCACCGCGCAGGGGCTGAACTCCCCTATCGGCTAGGCGCCGCGCCTCGAGGAGAATCTCCATGTCCGACATCGAATTCCGCGGTATCGACAAGACCTATCCGAACGGCACGCACGCGGTGCGCGAGCTGAACCTGCGCATCGACTCGGGATCGTTCACCGTGTTCGTGGGGCCCTCCGGCTGCGGCAAGACCACCTCGATGCGCATGATCAACCGAATGGTCGACCCCACCGCGGGCACCATCACCGTGGACGGTCGCGATATCGCCACGGTCGATCCGGTGACACTGCGCCTCGGTGTCGGCTACGTGATCCAGAGCGGCGGACTGCTGCCCCACCGCAGGGTGGTCGACAATGTGGCGACCGTGCCGATGCTGCTCGGGCAATCACGCAGGGCCGCCCGCGCGGCGGCACTGGAGGTGATGGACCGGGTCGGTTTGGATCGCGAGCTGGCGCAACGGTATCCGGCGCAACTGTCGGGCGGGCAGCAGCAGCGGGTCGGGGTGGCGCGCGCACTGGCCGCCGACCCGCCGGTGCTGTTGATGGACGAGCCGTTCAGCGCGGTGGACCCGGTGGTGCGGGCGGAATTGCAATCGGAGATGCGGCGGTTGCAGTCCGCGTTACACAAGACGATCGTGTTCGTCACCCACGATATCGACGAGGCGATCACCCTCGGCGACAAGATCGCGGTGTTCGGGCGCGGTGGCATGCTGCAGCAGTTCGACCCGCCGGAGCGCGTATTGGCCCAGCCCGCAACAGATTTCGTAGCCGGATTCGTGGGAAGGGATCGCGGCTACCGAGGACTGTCGTTCCGCAGCGCGGACGCTGTCACACTGGCCCCGATTCGCACGATCGACGCGGACGGCATCGCCGCATTGCGGCTCGACCAGGGTGAGTGGGCACTGGTCGTCGACGAACTCGGCAAGCCCGGCGGCTGGATCGACGTCACCGGCGTGGAGCGCGTGCGCGCCGGAAAACCCGTGGCATCCAGCGTTTCCGCGGGCGGCTCGCTGTTCACCCCTGACAGCGATCTCCGCCAGGCACTGGACGCCGCGATCTCCTCGCCGTCGGGAATCGGTGTCGCCGTCGACGCGGCGGGGGCGGTGCGCGGCGGGCTGCTCGCCACCGATGTGCTGACCCAACTCGCCGCGCAACGCGAAGCCGAGGACTCCGAACGCAATCAGGAGTTCTTCACCCAGGGCACCGCGTGAGATATCTGATCGACAATTTCGCCGAGGTCATGGCGATGACCCGCACCCATCTGGTGCTCGCGATGGTCCCGCTGCTTCTCGGCCTTCTGCTCGCGGTCCCGATCGGCGCGCTGGTGCGAGGAACCCGCTGGGCCCGACGGTTGGCCATCACGCTGTCGAGCGTGGCGTACACCATTCCGTCGCTCGCCCTGTTCGTGATCATTCCGCCGCTGCTCGGCATCTCGATGATCGACCCGCTCAACGTGATCATCGCGCTCACCGTGTACTCGACCGCGCTGCTGGTGATCGCGGTGCCGATGGCGCTGGATACGGTGCCCGCCGAGGTGATCAGCGCCGCCGACGCGATCGGGTTCGGCGGGTTGCGGCGCACCGTCACCGTCGACATGCCGCTGGCGCTACCGGTCTTCACCGCCTCTTTGCGCGTGGTGGTGGTGACCAATATCGCGATGGTGTCGGTGGGCGCGCTGATCGGCGTCGGCGGGCTCGGGAAACTGTTCACGCAGGGCTATCAGCGTGACTACCCCGATCAGATCGTCGCGGGCATCATCGTCACCCTGGTGCTGGCGCTGATCTTCGATCGCCTGGTGTTCCTGCTCGGGGCGCTGGCGACCCCGTGGACCAGGGCGCACGCGAGCGGGACGCGCTCGTGAACCTGTTCCTCGAAGCCTGGAACTACCTGAGCGACAGCGCCAACTGGGGCGGCCCCACCGGCATCGAACATCGACTGCTGCAACATCTTTGGTACAGCTTCCTGGCGGTGGCGTGCTCGGCGGTGATCGCGGTGCCGCTCGGGTCGATCATCGGGCACACGCGCCGCGGCAGCGCGGTGATGGTCGGTTTCGCCAATGCCATGCGGGCGCTGCCGACGCTGGGTCTGCTCACGTTTCTGGTGCTCGGCCTCGGTCTCGGCCTGATCCCGCCGCTGCTGGCGCTGATCACCGTCGGCATTCCACCGCTGCTGGCGGGGGCGTACGCGGGGATCGCGAACGTGCCCGCCGATGTCGTCGACGCCTCGCGGGCGATGGGAATGACCGAGCGTCAGATCCTGTCGCGGGTCGAGGTGCCCAATGCGCTGCCGGTGCTGCTCGGCGGGTTGCGCAATGCCACGTTGCAGGTCGTCGCCACCGCGACCATCGCGGCCTACGTCAACCTCGGCGGGCTCGGCCGCTACATCTTCGACGGGATCGGGCTCTACCGCTACGACCTGGTGCTGGTCGGTGCGCTGTTGGTCGCCGCGCTCGCGCTGGTGCTCGACGGGCTGCTGGCGATCGCGGTGTGGGCGAGCGTGCCCGGCACCGGCCGGCTCACCCGCGCACCGGCGGACCCCACACGATCCTCAGTCGTCACCGAGTAGTGCTCGCAGCTGCGGGTCCTCGGCCAGAACGTCCAACATCCTGGCACGTTCCCTGGCGCGCTGGGCGTTGGCGTGGATCCACTCCTGCGCCGCCTGCACCATCGCCACATTCACCGAAACTCCCGTAGCCGCCGCGGCGGCCGCGAGTTGCTCGGCGACGTCTTCGGGAAGGTGAACGGCGATGGTGGTCATCGTTCGATGATCCCAGACAACGCGACAGCGCCCCCGTTCCGGTGGGAACGGGGGCGCTGTCAGCGAGAGAGATCAGGCGACGCCCTCGGCACGCGCGGCCTGCGCGACGGCCTCGGCCACAGCCGGAGCAACGCGCGGATCGAGCGGGCTCGGGATGATCTTGTCGACGGCGAGCTCGTCGGCGACGACGCCGAAGATGGCGTTCGCGGCGGCGACCTTCATGCCCTCGGTGATCCGGCGGGCACCCGCGTCGAGCGCGCCCTTGAACACGCCGGGGAAGGCGAGCACATTGTTGATCTGGTTCGGGAAGTCGCTGCGGCCCGTCGCCACGATCGCCACGTACTTGGCGGCCACGTCGGGGTGGATCTCCGGGTCCGGGTTGGACATGGCGAACACGATCGCCTCCGGCGCCATCGAGGCGATGAGCTCCTCGGGAATGGTGCCCGCGGACAGGCCGAGGAACACATCGGCCCCGGCGAGCGCCTCGGCCGCGCCGCCGGTGAGACCGCGCGGGTTGGAGCGGGCGGCCAGGTCGGCCTTCACGCCGTTGAGACCGTCGCGACCGGCGCTGACGATGCCCTTCGAGTCGAGCACGACCACATCGGGGACGCCCGCGGCGATCAGGATGTCGGCACACGCCACACCGGCAGCACCGGCGCCGGAGACGACGACCTTCAGCCCGGACATGTCACGGCCCTGGACCGCGGCCGCGCCCTTGAGGGCGGCCAGCACCACGATGGCGGTGCCGTGCTGGTCGTCGTGCATGACCGGGCAGTCCAGCGCCTCGATGACGCGGCGCTCGATCTCGAAGCAGCGCGGGGCGGAGATGTCCTCCAGGTTCACCGCGCCGAAGCTCGGACGCAGGTGGATCAGCGTCTGGACGATCTCGTCGGGATCGGTGGTGTCGAGCACCAGCGGGATCGAGTTCAGCCCCGCGAACTTCTTGAACAGCGCGGCCTTGCCCTCCATCACGGGCAGCGAGGCGCGCGGGCCGATGTCGCCGAGGCCGAGCACGGCGGTGCCGTCGCTGACCACGACCACGAGCCGGTCGGTCCAGGTGTAGGTCTTGGTGAGCGCGGCGTCCTCGGCGATCGCCCGGCTGACCTGGGCGACACCCGGGGTGTAGGCGATGGACAGATCGCGCTGGGTCTCGAGGGGGGCGCTGAGCTCGACAGACAGCTTTCCACCGAGGTGACCCGCGAAGATCTCCTCCTGGGTGATCGCGGCGAGGCTCGCTGCGTCATCGGCCTTGGGTGCCGCGGTGGCATTCGGTGCGTCAGTCACAGGTGACACGATTTCACTCCTGCTCGAATCGGGCTCAACCGGGGGACGGTTACCGCCGGGTACATCGGAACTACGGATTTCTGGTGCGCCGGATTGCTACGACGCCGGGTCGCTACGACGCTCATCGGGTGCGCGACCGCACGCGTTTCGCGGTAGCAACCGGTACACGTGGCGCGGCACTGATCCGCCGAGCGGAGCCGGACGGGTGTGTCCGGGCGAGCAGAACGGGTCGACCAACGCTGCGACGGTGCGTCGCACGGCGCATGGTCGCCGATGTCCCCGAACCCGGCGGTGGCAAGGGAAGGGAATCCGCAACATTCTGCCAGCACGATGCGTCGATTGCCAAACCGCGTCACGGGTCGAGCGTAGTCGGGCCGAATTGCCGTGGCGTAAGCGAAAACTCGCAGCACATCGGGAACATCCGGTGAACTTTCACACCGCGGCGGGGGTGGCCGCGGTGAGCTCGCCGTCGAGCGGGGGCGACCATTGCTCCCGGCGCACCCACACCTCGTCGAGCCCACCACAGCGCAGCCGGACCAGCCAATCCGAGTGCGCGGCGGGGTGGTCGATGCGACGGTGGATGCCACGGCTCTCGGCGCGCAGCAGCGCGCTGTAACCCGCCCACCGGGCGACGGCGAGGAGGGCGGCCGCCTGGCGGGCCCGCAGCTGTCCCACCCCGAGACCGCCGAGATCGAACTGGGCACCGGGCCACATCGCGTCCAGCTCCGCGATGCTGTCGCCGAGACTGCCCGCGCTGCGCCGGTAGCTGCGGCGCAGCGGCAGCGTGTGCTCCTGCACCAGACCGATCACCGAACGCGGATCGATGTGGGAGTGGGGCCCGAGACCGACTCCGGGTACCGGACGCGCACTGCTCGACCGCTCGTTGGCGACCGCGAACGCGGCGGCGCCCTGCCCCGCCCAGCTACCGGAGGCCAGCGCCCATGCGCCGTTGAGGCCGCCGCAGGCGCCCGCCGCACCGGTGACGATCTGCCTGCCGGTCGCGTCGCCCGCGCCGAACAGGCCGCGGACCGTCGTCGCGCAATCCGCGCCGGCGAGAGCGAGCCCGCCCGCGCCACGGATGGTGCCCTCCAGTACCGCCCGCACCGGCACCCGCCCGGCGGCGTCGACCGCGCCGTGTCTGCTCAACCAGTGCCGGACGGTGTCGGGCACTTCGCTCAGAGCCGCGAAGACCCGCCGACCGTCCGCGATCGCGGTGAGCGCGGCCGGGTGCCGGTCGGGCAGTTCGGCGCCCGTTTCGTCGTAGAGCGCCGCGAAATGCACCGACAGACCCGGCGCGACCGCCGGATGCGGATGGACGCGCGACAGCACCGGCGCCAGACCGTAGGCGCTGGAGAATTCCATCCCGCACAGTTCGGCGCCCGCTTCGGCCGCCATCAGCAGACCCTCGCCGGTGCTCACCTCGGTGCCCGCGCCACCGGACAGGAAGGCGCAGCCGCCGGTGGCCACCACCACCGCACCCGCGCGAATGGTCCACGGCCGGAACTTGTTGTGGCGCTGTACCCCCGCCGCCCCGACCACAGTGCCCGCCGGATCCACGAGTAATTGCAGCGCCGAATGATGATCGAGAATGCGCACGCCGACCTCGAGCGCGCCACGACGAAGCCTGCGCAGGTAGCTCGCGCCGTCGAAGTGGACCTGCGCCGGGTCGCCGTGCGGATCGGGTACGCGATGGCGGGTCCCCGACCAGGTCAGCAATCGCTGGTGGGTCTCGTCGACCACGCGCAGCAGCCACTCGCGATCACCGAGCTTGCCACCGGCGACGAACTCCTTCTCGACCGCCTCGGCACGGCCCGGACCGGGCGGAATATCCCAGAGCACGGTCGTGCCGTACATCGTGGGACCGCTGGAGCCGCAGCGACTCTTGTCGACCAGCGTTACCCGCGCACCCATCGCCGCGGCGGAGAGGGCGGCCCAGAGTCCGGCGGGTCCACCGCCGAGTATCAAGACATCGGTTTCGATGCTGGTCACACGGTTAAGTATTCGGGCACAGTTCACCCGTCCGCAACCATTACGTGGCCGTCAACCCCACCATTGTGTCCAAACCAATACACCAGCCGTGACCAAGACCGCTCCCGACCCCAACAGGGCCGACATGCCACGACGCCGGTCGGCGAAGACCTGGGCGAGCACCACCACGACGGCGGCCACGACATGCCACGCCAACGATTGCGCGCCCGGCCCGGGAAAGTCGCGGCGCGCGCCGATCACCGCCGCGCCGACGACCACGCACAGGAGCACGAGAACCCCACCCGCGACAACGCCGCTGACCGTGCGCACCAGTGTCACGGGGCGATCACCGGCGTCCCACTCGCCTTGTCGATGAGGGCTTCGTACTGATCGACAGCGGTGCCACACGCGCCGATCTCGATGGTCTTGTTACTGCCGTGGTAATCCGACGAGCCGGTGCGCACCAGATCCAATTCACGCGAGAGTTCGGTCAGTACAAGGCGATCGGCCGCGTTGTGATCCGGGTGGTCGATCTCGAGCCCACCCAGACCGAGCCCGGCCAACTCCCTGATGTCGTCGAGCGCGAGCAACCTGCCCCGCTTGCGCGCGCGGGCATGGGCGATCACGCTGACCCCGCCCGCGGCCGCGATCAGCCGGACGGCCGTGGTGAGCGGGGTGTCGGCCTTCTCCGCGTAGTACGGCCCGTGCGGCGCGAGTAACTCGCGGAACGCGGCGTCCACGCTCTCCACCACCCCGGCCGCCACCAGCGCCTGCGCCAGATGCGGCCTGCCCACCGCGGGCCCCGCGGTCGCCATCACCGCGACGGGATCGATCGGCAGACCGTCGGCCGCCATCTTCTCGGCCATCGCCCGCACCCGGGCCACCCGCTCGCCACGCAACCGCTCGCGTTCCTCGGCGAAACCGCGATCGGTGGGGTCGAACAGATACGCCAGCAGGTGCACCGGCACCGGATGGCCGTCCTCCCCCATGCCCGTGCACGACATCTCCATGCCACGCACCAGGGTCAGCCCGGCGGGGCGGGCCGCCTCGGCCTCGGCCCAGCCACGGGTGGTGTCGTGATCGGTGATCGCGACGACGTCGAGACCGGCCGCCGCCGCGTGCCGCACCAGTTCGGCGGGGCTGTCGGTGCCGTCGGAGGCGGTGGAATGGGTATGCAGATCTATGCGCACACTCTCAGTCATACAGTGCGGTGTCGGGTACCGCGCGTTCCCGGGTGCGCGAGGACGGTGCACGTAGGATCCACTCGGTGCCCTCCTTTCCGCCGATGCCGTCGTTTCACGGGTCGAATCGCGCGGCGAAATCACCGCGACCGCGGGTCCCCGTGCCGACGGCCCGAGCGATCGTCGACTGCGGCGTCTACGCCGACGGCGAGCGGCAGCCGGGACACTTCACCCCACAGCAGGCGCTGAGCGCGGCGGAGCAGACCGACGCCGGCTTCGTCTGGATCGGCCTGCACGACCCAGACGAGCGGCAGATGATGGACGTCGCCTCGATCTTCGACCTGCACCCGCTGGCGGTGGAGGATGCGGTACAGGGTCGCCAACGCCCCAAGCTCGAGCGGTACGGCGACACCCTGTTCCTGGTGTTGAGTACGGTCTCCTACGTCGAACACGACATCGACTCGACCAGCGAGATCGTGGAGACCGGCGACATCATGGTCTTCACCGGGCCGCGCTTCGCCATCACGGTGCGCCACGGCGAACACACCCACCTGTCCAATGTGCGCCACGAGCTCGAAAAGCGTCCCGATCAGCTGAGATACGGGCCGACCGCGGTGTTGCACGCCGTCGCCGACCACATCGTCGACACCTATGTCGAGGTCACCGAATCCGTGGGCGTCGACATCGACGAGATGGAAGAGGCGGTGTTCACGCCCACCTCGAAGATCGGCATCGGGTCGATCTACCAGCTCAAACGCGAAGTGGTGGAACTGCGAAGGGCGGTGGCGCCGTTGGCGGTTCCGCTGGAACGGCTGGTGAACAACACCGACCTGCCGGTGCCGACCGAGATCCGTCGCTATCTGCGCGACGTGGCCGACCACCAGGTCAGCGTCTCCGACCACGTCAGCTATTTCGACGAAGCCCTGAGCGGGCTGGTCAATGCCGCGCTGGCCAAGATCAGCGTTCAGCAGAACACCGACATGCGCAAGATCTCGGCCTACGCCGCGATGGCGGCGGTGCCGACGATGATCGCGGGCATCTACGGCATGAATTTCGACCACATGTGGGAACTGCACCAGGAGTGGGGTTATCCCGTCGTGCTGGTCGTGATGGCGGTGCTGTGCGCGGTGCTGTTCCGCAGTTTCCGCCGCAACGGCTGGCTCTAGAGATTCACCGCGCCGCGCTCGGGATCTCGCACATCGATACCGGCTTCGGTCCAGGCATCGCGCAGCGCCTGCGCGCCGCGCACGCGCACCCAGGCGGCCTCCGTCGCGGTCACCGGGGTGACGCTCAGGTAGCGCACCGGGTCGGCCGGATCCGGCAGCGCGATCGCGGGAATATCGCTCTCACTCAACAGAACCGCGGTGAACTTAGCGTTGCGCCACAACGGTTCTCCGAGATCGAGTAACGCGTCGGTTTGCAGCACAACACCTTCCACCGCGGGCGAGGCCACCAGCACGCCCAGCGACTTGGCCACACCAACCTGCGGGTCGGCGCTCATCAACAATGTCAGCACCAGTTCCGCGCGCGGACCGCGCACCGGGTCGGCCAGCAGATCACTCGGATCACCCATCGGATGACGGGAACCACCCAGCGTCGCGTAGTGGACGGCGCCGTCGCCCGGGATGCGCAGGATCTCGACAGGTTCCAGCCCGAGGAAGGTCAGCGAGGCCGAATCGACCTGCGCGCGTTCGACATCGAAATGGTCGAGCACCGCGGCGCGGACCGTGTTCTCCACATCCATCGCGCTACAGGGCCAGTCGGGCCAGCATGTCGCGGGCCTGTTCGGCGGACTTCGGGTCACACAGCACGTCGTAGCGCCCCGCGACCAGCTGCATCGTCGAGGCGAAATCGCGCTGGCCCTTGGTGGCCGCGTACGGGATCGACGTGGTGATGACGCCGAAGACGATGCCGCCCAACAGACCGACGACGAGCGGTCCGAGCGCACCGCCGGTGGTGGTGAACAGGCTCAGCAGCAGACCGAGGAACAGGCCGAGCCAGGCGCCAGACACCACGCCGCCGCCGATGACCTTGCCCCAGGTGAGCCGGTAGAGCACCCGCTCCACCTGCATCAGATCGACACCGACGATGGTCACGTCCTGCACCGGGAACTGGCCGTCGGCCAGGTAGTCGACCGCGCGCTGCGCCTCGGCGTAGGTCGGGTACGAGCCGACCGGCCAGCCCGACGGCGGCGTCGGCAACGCCTGCCGTCCGCGATTCGAGTTGCCCAAGGGATTCGTCATAGTCCTATTCTGCTATTCGTCGACCGACTGCGCCGCAGTGAAACGCGCCGGAGTGGTCGCGCGGCGTCACGCGTCGGTTCTCGTCATACCCGCGGCCCGCCCTTTGTCGGCGACGACCTGCGCCATCTTGGCGCTCGCTTCGTCGATCATCTCATCCCCCAACATGACAGCGCCGCGCGCGCCACCGGCCTCGGAGGTGTGGAAGGCGTACGTCTCCAGAATCAGCTCGGCGCGGTCGTAGTCGGCCTGGCGCGGGCTGAAGATCTCGTTGCACGCGTCCACCTGATCGGGGTGCAGCACCCACTTGCCGTCGAAACCCAGTGCGGCCGTACGAGCGGCGGCCCGACGGAAGCCGTCGACATCGCGAACCTGCAGGTAGGGACCGTCGATCGCCTGCAGACCGTGCGCGCGGGCGGCGAGCAGGATCGTCATCAGGATGTGGTGATAGGCGTCGCCGACGTCGTAGCCTTCCGGCTGCTCGCCCACCACCAGGGTGCGCATATTGATACTGGCCATGAAATCGGCGGGTCCGAACACCAGCGTCTGCACGCGCGGGCTCGCGGTGGCGATCTCGTCGATATTGCGCAGGCCGAGCGCGTTCTCGAGCTGCGGTTCGATACCGATCCGCCCGACCTCGAGCCCGCTCACCTTCTCCACCTGGGTGAGCAACAGATCCAGCGCCCGCACCTGACCGGCGTCGGTGACCTTGGGCAGCAGGATCGCGTCGAGCCAGCTGCCCGCGCCCTCGACCACGCTGATCACATCGGCGAACGTCCATTCGGTCGACCAGTCGTTCACCCGCACGACCCGCAACTGCGAACCCCAGCCGGGTTCGTTCAGCGCGGCGACGATATTCGCCCGCGCGGCCGCCTTGGCGCCGGGAGCGACCGCGTCCTCCAGGTCGAGGAACACCTCGTCGACCGGCAGCGTCTTCGCCTTGGCGATCATCTTCGGGTTACTCCCCGGCACGGCGAGCACCGAACGGCGTGGCTTCATGAGGAGTGCCTCCTGAGTGGTGCGGTCGTTCCCGACCGATAGCCTGATGGTCATGGCAACCACCAGGGTGTATGTCGCCCGGCTCGCCGGTCTGACGGTGCTGGGTCCGGACGGGGAGTCTATCGGCCGGGTCCGCGATGTGGTCGTCGCCGTGCGGCACGGACGCCAGCCACCACGCGTGCACGGACTCGTCGTCGAATTGCTCACCCGGCGAAGAATTTTCGTGCCGATGCTGCGGGTCACCGCGATCGAACCCGGCATGGTCACCCTCAATACCGGGACGGTGAGCCTGCGCCGGTTCGCCCAGCGCCCCGGCGAGCGCTTGGCGATGGCGCAGGTCCTCGATTCGCCGGTCCGGGTGAACGACCCCGATCTGCCCGACCTGGCCGATATCGACGTGCTCGTCGCCGATCTGGGAATCGAGCAGACCAGGACCAGGGATTGGATCGTCAGCCGGGTCGCGGTGCGCGGGCACCGGCGGATCGGGCGCAGGCGCTCGGTGCACGTCGTGGAGTGGTCGCAGGTCGACGGGCTCACCCCCGCCGAGGTGGACCGGCCGGGCCAGGACGTGACCACCCTGCTCTCCCAGTTCGAGGGACTGCGTGCGGCCGACGTCGCGCACCGGCTGCGTGAGCTGCCGGACAAACGTCGCCTCGAGGTGGCGCTCGCCCTCGACGACGAACGCCTCGCCGACGTGGTCCAGGAGCTGCCCGACGACGACCAGGTCGACCTGCTCGGCCACCTGGAGGTACGCCGCGCCGCCGACGTCCTCGAGGCGATGGACCCCGACGACGCCGCCGACCTGCTCGGCGAGCTGCCCGCGAACGAAGCCGAATCGCTGCTGGCCCTGATGGATCCCGAGGAATCCGAACCGGTTCGCCGCCTGCTCGCGCACTCCCCCGACACCGCGGGCGGTCTGATGACGACCAAACCGATCGTCCTCGGTCCCGCGACGACCGTCGCCGAAGCGCTGGCCCGCGTCCGCGATCCCGACCTCACCCCCGCGCTGGCGTCGATGGCTTTCGTCGTGCGGCCGCCCACGGCCACGCCGACCGGCCGATACCTGGGCTGCGTGCACATTCAGCAGTTGCTGCGCGAACCGCCCGCGCATCTGGTGGGCGGGATCGTCGACAGTGATCTGGCGCCGCTGTCACCCGACCTGCCGCTCTCGGCGGTGACCCGCTACTTCGCCACCTACAACCTGGTGTGCGGACCGGTGGTCGACGCGGAGAACCATCTGCTCGGCGCGGTGACCGTCGACGATGTCCTCGATCATCTGCTGCCGGAGGATTGGCGCGAGGAAGAGCCGCCCGCGCTGCAGCAGGTCGAGGCGAGTGGGAGTACCGCATGAGCGAGAAGAATCCGGCACGGCAACGCTTGGAGACGCCGGTCGGATCGCGCTTGCGCATCGACTGGGATTCGGACGCCTTCGCCCAGGGCAGTGAGCGCGTCGCCCGGTTCCTCGGCACCGGGCGCTATCTGGCGATCCAGACGGTGATCGTCATCGTGTGGATCCTGCTGAATGTGTTCGCGGTGGCGCTGCGCTGGGATCCGTATCCGTTCATCCTGCTCAACCTGGCCTTCTCCACCCAGGCCGCCTACGCGGCGCCGCTGATCCTGCTGGCGCAGAACCGCCAGGACAACAGGGACAAGGTCGCGCTGGAGGAGGACCGAACCCGGGCCGCGCAGACCAAGGCCGACACCGAGTTCCTGGCCCGCGAGCTCGCCTCGCTGCGGCTGGCGGTGGGCGAGGTCGCCACCCGCGACTACCTGCGGCGCGAACTGGAGGAGATCAAGGACGTACTCGACCGCATCGATGCGGTCACCACGCCCGACGGCGCGCCGAAGCCGGACAAAAAGCGAAAAGCAGTCCGCAAGAAAACCTCCGGTCAAACGCCCACTACCGCCCCGATTTCGCCAGGCGCCACAGATGGATGACCGGAAATGCTCAACAACTTCCTGACCGGTAGGTAACCTGGATCACGTGTTCCGGGTGGGCCGGAGGGGGACTCTGCGGCCCACCGCTTTTCGACGAAAAGGGTGTGGCCGTGCGAATCTCTGCTCCGATCACGATGTCGGCACTTGTCGTCGCGGGTCTCGTCGCCTCCGGGTCCGGGGTGCACACCAGCGACCCGAGCACCGCGCCGACCGCGCCGGAGGCCCTGTTGGCCGCCTCGGCGAGCACCACCCAGGACACCCTCGACACCGATCCGTCCGAGATCGTCGGCCTGCTGCCGGTCGCGCAGGAGGCGCCGCGCCGGTTGCGCGCGCTCAATGCCAACACCGCCGCACCCTTCGCGGGAACCGTTCCCTTGCAAAGTATTTCGCTACCCACCGGTAGCGGCGCACTCGGCATTCCGGAGATCGTGCTCGCCGCCTACCGCAATGCGGAGCTGGCCATGGAATCCGCGCAGCCGGGCTGCGGGCTCACCTGGAACCTGCTGGCGGGCATCGGCCGGATCGAATCCGGGCATGCCAGCAACGGCCGCACCGACCCCGCCGGGACGACGACAACGCCGATCTTCGGACCCGCGCTCGACGGCACCCTGCCCGGCAACGAGGTGATCAAGGAGGCCGACGGCGGCTTCGTCCGAGCCCTCGGTCCCATGCAGTTCCTGCCGAGCACCTGGGTGCACTACGCCGCCGACGGCAACGGCGACGGCGCCGCCGACCCACACAATGTCTTCGACGCCGCGCTGGCCGCGGGCAAGTACCTCTGTTCGGGTGGCCTGAACCTGCGCGAGGCGGCCCAGGAACTGCGGGCGGTACTGCGCTACAACAACTCGATGTCGTACGCGGCCAACGTGCTGAGCTGGTCGGCGGCCTACCGGACCGGCGGCGCGCCGAGCCAGGTCGCCATCTCGCCGGAGCTCATCCCGCCGGGCAGCGCTCCGCTGGTGGCACCCAATGTGCTGGCCGCCTCGACCAATACGCCGACGCCGACCACCACCACGCCCACGCCGACGACACCGAAGGTCACCACGCCGACACAGGTGATGATCACGCTGCCCGGTCTGCCACCGATCCCCTGCGGGATCTTCTGCCCGGCGCCGGTCGCGCCACCCGAGACGTGCGTGAGCGCGCCGGTGCCCGCGCAGATGCCGAACCCCCTGGCGCCCGAACAGCAGCCCGCCGACAAGCCCGCCGAGCAGACCTACGGTGCCGCGGCGCCGAAGGATCCCGCCGCGCCGGAACAGCCGGTGGTCGAGCCCGCCGCGTGCACCCCGCAAGTTGCCGCCCCCGCTGAGACACCGGCACCGGCCCCCGCGCCGACCACCCCGGAGAAGACACCGGAACCGGGAGTCGCCCCGGCCGAGGAGCCCGCACCCGCCGAGCCCGCGCCGGTGGCGCCCACCCAGCAGCCCGGCATCACGCTGCCGTTCGGCATCGTGATCCCGCTGCCGCCCGCCCCCGCACCGGCCCCGTAGAAATCAAACCGAAACTCAGATCACGGAGGAGTAACAAAAAGGTCTCGGGTGCGGTAACCTCTTCTCATCCAACACGGTTGAGGAGGGCACCACACAGTGGGTCGTCATCGGAAACAGCCTGCTACGACAGTTCGCCGTAGCTCGCTCATCGCACTGACCGGATTGGTCCCCGCCGGCCTGGTAGCCATTACCGCGGCCGCCACCGAGGCGACCACGGCAACCAACGCGGCTGTCGAGCACGACCTGCTGCCCGGCGCCGAGCCGGAGGCCACGGTCGATCTGGTCGCATCACCCAAGGCAGGCTTCGCCGAGACCGTCCACGCGGAGGCGCGTCAGTCGGCTTCGGCCGCGCCGGTGGTGAAAACCGTTGCACTGTCGGACGATCGCGTGTCCGCCGATCTGCCCGCGGGCCCGCTCGGCATCCCGGGTATCGCCGTCGCCGCCTATCAGACCGCCGAAGAGCAACTGGCCGTGGAGAATCCGCACTGCGGGATGTCCTGGTCGCTGCTGGCCGGCATCGGCCGCGTCGAATCCACCCACGCCTACGGCAAGGCCGACGCACAGGGCAACCCGATCAAGGCGGTCTACGGGCCCGTTCTCGACGGCAGCCTCTCGGGCAACAATGTCATCCACGACACCGACGACGGCGGCCTGGACGGCCTCAGCAGCTACGACCGCGCCATCGGCCCGATGCAGTTCCTGCCCGAAACCTGGCAGCGCTACGCCGCCGACGGCAACGCCGACGGCATCGCCGACCCGCAGAACCTCTTCGACGCCGCCCTCACCGCGGGCCGCTACCTGTGCGACGGCGGCCTGAACATGCGCGACCTCTCCCAGCAGTCGAAGGCGATCCTGCGCTACAACAACTCGATGGCCTACGTGGCCAACGTGATGGCCTGGTCGGGCTCCTACTCCAGCGGCCTCGCCCCCAAGCCCCAGGACCTCCCCCGAATCCACTAGGAAACCAGCCGATTCCGCCCGGTACCTGCGACCGCCGCCCGATGGGGGCAGTTGCGCCGAGCCGATCGGCTATGTGAGAGTGCTCCGACGCACGCGCGGCTTTCGAGTCGTCGCAGGGAGGGGTTCCACATGTCGGAGACTTTCAAGGTTGAGCCAGATGCGGTGGACACGTTCGCCGCTAGTTTGCGCACTCTCGCTGAAGCCAATGCGAATGTCGCCACCTATCTGGAGAAGTGGCTGGTTCTCGACAACACCGTTTGGGGCGATGGTGGGTTGATTCGTATCGGGCTCAGTGCCGTCAGCGAGGCACATGCCCAGCTCGCACCGAACTACGCCACGCTCGGCACGCTGTGCGACAACGCGGCAACCGAACTGGTCAAAGTCGCGCAGGTATACCGCACCACCGACAAGGCACATGCCGATGCGTTGGACCGCACCTATCCCGCGGGCGGTCAGTGATGTCGAAGGCTCCGTCCGAGTGCCTGACCGAACCGTCGCCGGAGGATCCGCTCAGCGACCAGTTCGAGTTCCTCATCACCTCCAATGCAATCTCGCCGTCCTACTGGGTGTGCAAGTGGTGTGAGAACGTCCTCGGGACCGACCCACTGAAATGGGTAACCTCCAAGATCTCCGGTGATTGGGAAGCCCTGCAGAAAGCAGGCAAGGCCGTGGAGAACCTCGCTGCCTATAGTTCGACGTTCTCCGACTCGGTCAAGTCCGCTGCGACAACGGTCGACGCGACCTGGGACGGCAACGCCGCGACGAGCGCCCAGGCCTACTTCACCAAGCTCTCGTCAGCCGTCTCCGCCCAGGTGGGGCCTTTGCAGGAGATGGCTGACGAGATAAACCGCTTCGCCTCTTCCGCGTACCACCTCGCCACAGCGATGAGCAACGCTTTGCAAGCCCTACTGGACTGGGGCGCCATCGCGCTCATCCAGTTGGCAGCAGCTGAAGTCGCCGGCCTCACCGGCGTGGGCCTTGTCGCTACGGCGGCACTCGTCGCAGCAGCCAGCCTGACCATACTCAAGGTCATCAAGGCATGGAACGACCTGGTGCAAACCTTCAACACCGGCTACGCGGCTCTCGAAGGGATCGCTGGTGTCGGATTCGGCGTCGTCGCGGTGGTCGAGTCGGCTGACATGCCTGCTCTGCCAAATACCAGCTACGACCATCCGGGAGCCTGAGTGAGTATCCCTGAGCCAATTCACGATTTGGCCCGCGGCGACATCGGCGTTTCACGGCAGCTTTCCCGAGCGCTGCGGGTCCTGATGGATACCGCGACTGATCCGCAGTTGAAGAATCAGCTCCGTGGGATCCTCGCGGGGACGGGCAGCGCGCGCGATCTTATGCACAGTGAAGGGTTCAACCAGGTTCTCGATCGGACCATGCCCGACGCGATGCGCCACTTCGCCGAGATGTCGGACGAGGAACGGCAGCGGCTGGCCGAGCAGGGCGAAGCCGATTTGGCGCGTCTGCGGATCGCACCTCCAGCCGACGAATCGCACCCATCGACGTCCACGTCATCACCGTCCATGCCATCGACGCCCGCTGACCGGGTGGTGCCCGGAACCCGCAAGCCCAACCGCGAGCGGATCGTCACACCGGATGAGGACGACGAGGACGACGCGTATTTCCGCGAGCGGCAACAGCGGGGTTGGCTGCGATGACTCGTCAGCAGGTCGTCTTCGATACCGACTACGACCCGGACTGGCTGCCAATCGTGTCGGCGACGCCAATGGAGTTGGTCCTCGCCGAGGCGATGCCCGCGTCCTGCAGCGAGCATGGCCTACCCGCCGTGGACAGCCGTGCGTGCACGGTGAATTCGAGCGGGCCACGGTCGGAGTTGCCGACGCTGCGGGGCTTTCTGCGGTCCATGCCGCCCAGCAGGCAGATTCCGGCAGAGGCGCGCGTCAGGTTCCAGTGTCCGGCCTGCGAATACTGTCTTGCCGGGATCCGGCGAGACAGGTGGATCGCGGTGCTGTCGCTGCTGTTCGTGCCACTGACGCTCGCGGCGATCATCATCACCAAGCAGCTCGAGTTGGAGCAGTTCTATCTCCCTTTGGCTTTCGCTGTGGTGCCCGGGTGCCTGCCGATCGCGTTGGTGACGGCGATGCTCGCGTGGAGCAGATCCGGGTATTTCGCGGACGTGTGGATGAATGCGACGGCTGACCGGTTGATCGTTTCCGCGCACCCGGATTTCGTGGCGGCGGTCGAGCGGAACCGCGCCGATACCCGCTGAAGATCGGGGACCATCGTCGAATCCCCGGGGGGCTCGGTATCGCCGGGGGGATAACATCGGGCGTATGTCAGTGATTACGGAAGCGGATGTGCGGGCGGCGCTCGCGAAGGTCGACGACCCGGAGATCCGCAAACCGATCACCGAGTTGGGGATGGTCAAGTCCATCGCCATCGCCGACAGCGGTGATGTGCACATCGAGATCTACCTGACCACCTCCGGGTGCCCGTTGCGGACCGAGATCATCCAGCGGGTCACCAAGGCCGTCGCCGATGTGAACGGCGCGGGGGCGGTGACCGTCGACCTCGATGTGATGAGTGATGAGCAGCGCACCGAACTGCGTAAGTCGCTGCGTGGCGATTCGGCCGAGCCGGTCATCCCGTTCGCCCAGCCCGGCTCGCTGACCCGCGTCTACGCGGTGGCCTCCGGCAAGGGTGGCGTCGGCAAGTCCAGCGTCACCGCCAACCTCGCCGTGGCGCTGGCGCAGCGCGGGTTGTCGGTCGGCGTGCTCGACGCCGATATCTACGGCCACTCCATCCCGCGCATGCTCGGCACCGACGCCCGCCCGACCCAGGTCGAGCGGATGATCATGCCGCCGATGGCGTACGACGTGAAGATGATCTCGATCGCCCAGTTCACCCAGGGCAATACCCCCGTGGTGTGGCGCGGCCCGATGCTGCACCGCGCGCTGCAGCAGTTCCTCGCCGATGTGTTCTGGGGCGACCTGGACGTGCTGCTGCTCGACCTGCCGCCCGGCACGGGCGACGTCGCGATCTCCATCGCCCAGCTCATTCCCAGCGCCGAGATCCTGGTCGTCACCACCCCGCAGATCGCCGCCGCCGAGGTGGCCGAGCGCGCGGGTGCGATCGCCCTGCAGACCCGTCAGCGCATCGCGGGCGTCGTGGAGAACATGTCATGGCTCGATCTGCCCGACGGTTCCCGGATGGAGCTCTACGGCTCCGGCGGTGGCCAGGTCGTCGCCGACCGCCTCACCCGCGCCGTCGGCTCGACGGTGCCGCTGCTCGGTCAGATCCCGATCGAGCAGGCCCTGCGCGAAGGCGGCGACGAGGGTCGGCCGATCGTGCTCTCCGACCCGGAGAACCCGGCCGCCGTCGCCCTGCGCGGCGTCGCCGACAAGCTCGCTGTCCGCAAGCGCGGCCTGGCGGGCATGTCACTGGGAATCGATACCACCCGCCATCTGTGATTCGGGGGTTGTCGGTGGCTTTGCCTAGGCTGGAGTAATGCTGACGCTGCTTCTATACGTACTCATCGTCGGGTTGGTCGCGGCGATGCTGTTCCTCGTCGCCAGTGCGGTATTCGGGCGGTCCGAGGAGCTCGGGCCCCTGCCCGAGGGAACCACCGCTACCGTGCTGCCCGTCGATGGCGTGACGGGGGCGGATGTGCGGGCGTTGCGGTTCCAGCAGGTGGTGCGGGGGTACAAGGCGGGCGAGGTCGACTGGGCGCTGGGCAGGCTCGCCGAGCGGATCGACGAACTCGAGTTCGAGCTGGCGCAGGCCAGACAGCGGCAGGCGCAGGTGACGGCGGGCCAGGATCGCGGGTGAGCGAGCTCGCCGACGACGGCCTCGTGCGCTGCGACTGGTCGACCGGCTCGCAGCTGTACCGCGACTACCACGACACCGAATGGGGTCAGCCACTACACGGCGACGACGCCCTGTTCGAACGACTGTCCCTCGAAGCCTTCCAGTCCGGCCTGGCGTGGATCACCGTGCTGCGTAAACGGCCCGCCTTTCGCACCGCGTTCGCCGGTTTCGAGATCGCGAAGGTCGCCGAGTTCGACGATCACGACCGCGCGCGATTGCTGGCCGATGCCGGCATCGTGCGCAATCGCGCGAAGATCGACGCGGTGATCAACAATGCCCGGGTTGCTCGCGACCTGTCGGTGAGCCTGGACGAGCTGCTGTGGTCGTTCGCACCCGCCCCACGCCCGCGACCGACCTCGATCGAGAATGTGCCCGCCACCACACCTGAATCCATTGCTCTGGCAAAGGAATTGAAGCGCCGGGGGTTCGCTTTCGTCGGCCCGACGACAGCGTATGCCCTCATGCAGGCGACCGGCATGGTGGACGATCACCTGGGTGTTTGCTGGGTGGGAGCGGTACCGAACGGAACCGACTCGGCAGTCAGATTTCGCACTCAGGTGTCCGCCCGCGACGGCGATAGGGAAGAATAGGACCAGTGTGGCCCGCCGAACACCCGGCGAGCCCGCTGGTTGGCGACAACCGGCAGACGAGAAACAGAGCGCAGAACCACCGCGCAGATCTGGAGGGAGCAGAGGATGGCGGCCATGAAGCCCCGTACCGGGGACGGTCCCCTCGAAGCAACCAAGGAAGGTCGTGGAATCGTCATGCGGGTTCCACTCGAGGGTGGCGGGCGTCTGGTCGTCGAACTCACACCGGACGAGGCTGCGGCGCTCGGTGACGAACTGAAGAGCGTCACCAGCTGAGTGCGCTGACCGAGGTCGCCGCGCTCCTGGCCTGCCCGGAGTGCGGCGACGAGCTGCACACGCACGATCGTGCGCTGCGATGCGGTACCGGTCACAGCTTCGACATCGCCCGCCAGGGTTATGTCGGACTGCTGACCGGCGCATCGACGAAAATGACCGGCGATACCGCCGACATGCTCGATGCCCGCGCCGCTTTCCAGGGGGCGGGCCATTTCGCCCCGATCGCCGCGGCGATCGCTCGCACCGTCGATACCGGGGCGGCCGTGCTGGAAATCGGTGCCGGTACGGGCTACTACCTCGCCCACGTCCTCGACGCGCACCCCGATGCCCTCGGCATCGCCTTGGATGTGGCCAAACCCGCCGCCCGGCGAGCCGCCCGTGCCCACCCACGCGCGGCCTCGGTGCTGGCCGATGCCTGGCGCGGGCTGCCACTGCGCGACGACGCGGTCACCGGGGTGCTCTCGGTGTTCGCTCCCCGCAACCCCGCCGAGGTCGCCCGGGTCCTCGCTCCCGGCGGACGCTTCGTCGTCGTCACTCCCACTGCTCATCATCTGGGCGAGTTGATCGGCCCCCTCGGCATGGTCAGCGTCGACGCCGACAAGGACCGGCGTTTGGCCGACTCGCTCGCGGGCGCGTTCGACTGCGCCGAGAGCACCCTCGTCGAGTTCCCGATGAAGCTGTCTCGCGCCGACGTCACCCATGTCGTCGCGATGGGTCCGTCCGCCTTCCACCGCACCCCCGCCGACGATCCGCGCATCGCGGCGCTACTCGACACCACCGAAGTGTCGGCGTCGGTCACCGTGTCGACATATCTGCCGCATCGCTGACGGCGCCCACACCGATCAGCCAGCGCACAGCCCGCGCGTCGACGACCACGCGTCAGCGCGACACACTCCGGTAGACCTCGAGCGTGCGCTCGGCGATCCGCGCCCAGTCGAACTCCGCGATCGCCCTCGCCCGCCCCGCCCCGCCGTAGCGCACAGCCAGAGCCGGATCGCCGGTGATCTCGTTCACCGCGGCCGCGAGCCCGCGCTCGTACTCCCCCGTCGCGTCCGGGTCGTAGTGCACCAGACGACCGGTGACGCCGTCGTCGACCACCTCGGGAATCCCGCCCACATCCGACGCCACGACAGCGGTCGCGCACGCCATCGCCTCCAGGTTCACGATGCCGAGCGGCTCGTACACCGACGGACACACGAACACCGAGGAGGCGGACAGAATCTGGCGGACCTGCTCGGTGGGGAGCATCTCCCGCACCCAGAAGACGTTGCCGCGCTGCCGCTGCAACGCGTCGACGGCGGCGGCGACCTCCGCCTCCAGCTGCTCGGTGTCGGCCGCACCCGCACACAGCACCACCTGCGTATCAGGGGCGAACGAGGCGGCCGCGGCGAGCAGATGCCCCACGCCCTTCTGCCGCGTGATCCGCCCGACGAACGACACGATCGGCAGGTCGGCGCGCACGCCGAGCCGTTCCAGCACCGGCGTCTGCGCATCGGCGGGCGGGCCGGGGTGCCATACCCCGGCGTCGATGCCGTTGTGCACCACATGAACTCGATCGGGGTCGATCGCGGGGTAGGCGTCGAGCACATCGTGGCGCATGCCCTCGCTGACCGCGATCACCGCGTCGGCGTGCTCCATCGCGTTGCGTTCCGACCACGACGACAGCCGATACCCGCCACCGAGCTGCTCGGCCTTCCACGGTCTGCGCGGTTCCAGCGAATGCGCCGTGAGCACATGGGGTATCCCGGCGAGCATGGCGGCGAGATGACCGGCCAGGCCCGCGTACCAGGTGTGCGAATGCACCACGTCGACGCCGGCCGCCGCGTCGGCCATCCGCAGCTGCGCCGACATCATCTGCAACGCGGCGTTGGCGGCATACAGCTCGGGGTCGGGGCGGTGTACGACCGCACCGGTGCGCGGCGCGCCCATGCAGTGCACGGTGACGTCACAGAGTTCACGCAATCGGGAAGTGAGTTCGGTGACATGCACTCCCGCGCCGCCGTACACCTCAGGCGGATACTCCCGGGTCAGCATCGCGACCCGCAGCGGTTGCGCTGGAATCTGCTCGCTGTCGGTGCTATCACTCACCGGTCCAAATTAGACCCTCGGGTCGACATGGGCCACCGTAGCCGCGCTAGCCCTGTACTTTGAGCAGGGTGAGGAGCCAGCCGCACGTACTCGGGATCGTGCTCGCCGGTGGCGAGGGCAAACGACTGTTTCCACTCACGGCCGACCGCGCCAAGCCCGCGGTTCCGTTCGGTGGCGCCTACCGGCTCATCGACTTCGTGTTGAGCAACCTCGTGAACGCGGGATACCTGCGCCTGTGTGTGCTCACGCAGTACAAGTCACACTCGCTCGACCGCCACATCTCCCAGACCTGGCGGCTGTCCGGTTTCACCGGTGAGTACATCACCCCGGTGCCCGCCCAGCAGCGTCTCGGGCCACGCTGGTACACCGGCAGCGCCGACGCGATTATGCAGTCGCTCAACCTGATCTACGACGAGGATCCCGACTACATCGTGGTGTTCGGCGCCGACCATGTGTACCGGATGGATCCGGAACAGATGGTGGCCAGCCATATCGCCTCGGGCGCGGGCGTCACCGTGGCGGGGATACGGGTGCCGAGGGCCGAGGCGAGCGCGTTCGGCTGCATCGACACCGACGATTCCGGCAGGATCACCCAGTTCCTGGAGAAGCCGGCGCACCCGCCGGGCACCCCCGACGATCCGAACGTGACGTTCGCGTCGATGGGCAACTATGTGTTCACCACCCGGGTACTGGTCGACGCCATCCGCGCCGACGCCGAGAACTCCGATTCCGACCACGATATGGGCGGCGACATCATCCCGAAGCTGGTCGCCGACGGCAAGGCCGCCGTCTACGACTTCGCCGACAACGACGTCCCCGGCGCCACCGAACGCGACCGCGGCTACTGGCGCGACGTCGGCACCATCGACGCCTTCTACGAGGCGCACATGGACCTGGTGTCGGTGCACCCCGTCTTCAACCTCTACAACAGGCACTGGCCGATCCGCGGCGCGGCGGAGAACTTGCCGCCGGCGAAGTTCGCGCAGGGCGGCCTGGCCCAGGAATCCATCGTGGGGGCGGGCTCGATCCTGTCGGCGGCCACGGTCCGCAATTCGGTGCTGAGTTCGAATGTGGTGATCGAGGACGGCGCCACGGTCGAGGGCAGCGTGTTGATGCCCGGCGTGCGGATCGGGCGTGGCGCGGTGGTGCGCCACGCGATCCTGGACAAGAACGTCGTGGTCGGCGAGGGCGAGATCATCGGCCTCGATCTAGACCGCGACCGGGAGCGGTTCGCGGTCAGCAACGGCGGTGTGGTCACCGTCGGCAAGGGGATCTGGGTCGGTTAGCCGCGCGAGGCGCAGAGCAGCCCGTCACCGATCGGGATCAGCACGCTGGTGAGTTCGGGGTTCTCGGCGATCGCCCGGGTCGCGGCGCGCACGGCCTGCGTCGCCGGATCGCGCTGGTCCGGATCGGGCACCCGCCCACCGAGCAGGGCGTTGTTGAGGATGAACGCGCCGCCCTCGCGCAGCAGCCGCACGCCCTGTTCGACGTAGTGGGGGTGTTCCATCGGCGCCGCGTCGATGAAGACCAGGTCGTAGGAGCCATCGGCGAGCCGGGGCAGCACGTCGAGCGCGCGTCCGTTGATCAGTCGCGTGCGCGACGGCGCGATCTCGGCGGTCCGGAACGCCTCCTTGGCCGCGCGCTGATGCTCGGGCTCGGAGTCGATCGTGGTCAGGGTTCCGTCCTCACGCATCCCGTCGAGCAGCCACAGCCCGCTGACGCCCGCCCCGGTTCCGACCTCGACCACCGAGCGCGCGCCCAGCATCTGCGCGTACATGCTCAGCAGCGCGCCGACCGCCGGGGGCACTGGCCCCGCGCCCAATTCGGTGGCCCGCTCACGCGCTTCGAGAAGGACCTCGTCCTCGACGACGGACTCCTCCACATAGGCCAGGTTCCGCTCCACGTTCGATGCCACAGCTATGAGGCTAGGCCACCGGGGGGCTCTGTGTATTCAGCGAAGGGACGGATCCGGCGCTGTGTCGTCCAGAACCCGAACAATTGCCGAAGGTTTGCGGATCGGTCACAAGGGTTCGCGAACTGCTGGTTCTCGCTCGCCGACGGGATTAGGCTCGAATGAGACCGGAATTCTCAGGTCACACTCAGGATCTCCACACCTGACCCATATCAGGGCAGGAAATAGTTGCCCTACGCAAGGCCAGCCGATCGCGGCGGGTACGAGGCTCGGGAACAACCGCACACAGTTGCTGGTTGATTGTCGATAAGCAAGGTTCGCTGACCCGGACCAGCCAGGTTTCGTGCCAGCGGTCCCGAGTAGGAGGTGTCCCATCCCGATGGTAGACACGGCGCGTCACGACGCCACCGACCAGACTCTGTCCGCCGATCTCCTCGCGGCGGGGGCCGACGAACTCGACGCCGAACTCACCGGCACCGCCGCTTTCGACGCGACCGGGGATCGCGCCGCCATGCCGTCCTGGGACGAACTCGTCCGCGAACACGCCGACCGGGTCTATCGCCTGGCCTACCGTCTCTCCGGCGACGCCCAGGATGCCGAGGACCTCACTCAGGACACCTTCATCCGGGTGTTCCGCTCGCTGCAGAACTACCAGCCCGGCACCTTCGAGGGCTGGCTGCATCGCATCACCACCAATTTGTTCCTCGACATGGTCCGCCGCCGCAACCGCATCCGCATGGAAGCGCTGCCGGAGGACTACGACCGGGTGCCCGCCGAAGGACCGACTCCCGAAGACGCCTATCACGACTCCCGCCTCGACCCCGACCTGCAGAAAGCACTCGATTCGCTGGCGCCGGAGTTCCGCGCCGCCGTGGTGCTGTGTGACATCGAGGGTCTGTCCTACGAGGAGATCGGCGCCACGCTCGGCGTGAAGCTGGGTACTGTGCGCAGCCGGATCCATCGCGGGCGTCAGGCATTGCGCGAGTACCTTGCGCATAATGGAAGTGAGCAGCGGTACTCCGCTGAAGTCCCATCGGCGTGACGGGTGTTCCGACGTCACCCCGGTGGCTCGAGGTGATGTCGGTCGGAAGGAATGAACTCCGCATGAGCGTGGATCCCAATGCCGCAGGTCGCCCGCCGCGCTTTCAGCCCACCGAGCACTTGGCCAGTGAGGCTGTGGCGGCCTTCGTCGACGGCGAACTACGCATGAACGCGTATCTGCGCGCCGCCCAGCATCTTTCGATCTGCCCCGAATGCGCGGCCGAGATCGATGCCCAGCAGCAGGCGCGGATCGCGCTGCGCCGGGCCGCCGAGGTGGCGATCCCGCGCAGCCTGCACGACAGCCTCTCGCGCATTCCGCTGGCCGACCTCCCCGGCAGCGCACCCGAACCGCAACGCCGTAACGAGGCATTTCTCGGATTCATCACCGATTCCTTCACCGCGACCCGGTGGACAACATGGCGGCGCAAGTAGAGTCTGCGACGTGACAGGCGAATCGACGAATTCCGGATCGGCCGACCACGCGGATTCGGGGGCTGAATCACCCAGGGCGGATTCACGGACGGACGCGCGGGGCACCCTGCGGCCTTCCGACGCGCCGAACCTCGGGCCGCGTCCGGTCTACCGGCCGCACATCGACAGCCACACCGCGCGCGCGTTCCGCCGCCCGAACGGGCAAGCCGGTTCGTTCGCACCGCACGACCCCCAGCGCGCGCCCGGCAATGGCGGCGCCGACGCGGGAATCGTCGCGCGCCCGCCGGACGGCGTGCTCGCCGAGGCGTTCGCCCGGCCCGAGGGCTCCTCGGAACTGCTGCAGCGCGAGCCCGGCGCCGACGAGCCGAAGGCCGTCATCGCGGGTCCGGTGGATCCGTGGCGTGATCCCGACGCGGCGGCCCGGCTCGGTTCGCCCGCCGTGGACACTCCCCCGCCGGCCCGGCTGCCCGTCGCGGACAAGCTCAGCGCGCGCGAGGTGCTGTTCGGTTCGCGGGTGGCGCCGAAGGCGCTGGCGATCCTGGCCGCGCTGGCACTCGGCATCGCCGTGGTGGGCGGGCTCGTCGGCCGGATCACCGCCGAGACCGCGTCCACGCTCACCTCGCGCACGGTGACCCTCGATCAGAGCGCGGGCGTCGAGACACCGCACAGCCAGATCGCCGCCGTCGCCAATGCCGTTCTGCCCTCGGTGGTGTCGATCCGCGTCACCGTGGGCGACAACGGCGCCACCGGTTCCGGCGTGGTGATCGACGGCGGCGGGTACGTCGTCACGAACAATCACGTGATCTCGATGGCCGCGACCGACAAGTCCAACCGGGCCGCCATCCAGGTGCAGTTCTCCGACGGCACCCGGGTGCCCGCGCAGATCGTCGGCCGCGATCCCAAGACCGACCTCGCGGTGCTCAAGGTCGAGGCAAAGAACCTGACCGTGGCCAACCTCGGCAAGTCCGCCGATGTCCAGGTCGGCGACGATGTGCTGGCGATCGGTTCACCGCTCGGCCTGAGCAAGACCGTCACCTCCGGCATCGTCAGCGCCCTGCACCGCCCGGTGAAGCTGGCGGGCGAGGGCAGCGATACCAACGCGGTGATCGACGCCGTGCAGACCGACGCCGCGATCAACCCGGGCAACTCCGGCGGCGCGCTGGTCGACATGCAGGGTCGGGTGATCGGCATCAACACCGCCATCCGCAGCGAGACCGGCGGTTCGGTCGGTCTCGGCTTCGCCATCCCGGTCGACGTGATGACCGCGGTCACCCAGACCCTCATCCGCGACGGCCAGATGCACCACCCGACCATGCGCCTCGCGGTCCGCACCAAGACTGTCGCCAACGAGGTCACCAGCGGCGCCCAGGTGGCCGACGTGGCCCCCGACGGACCCGCCGGACGCGCGGGAATCGGCGAGGGCGACGTGATCGTCCGAGTCGGCAACCGTGAAGTGACGAGCGCCGACGAGTTCACCGTGGCCGAGCAGTCGCACCAGATCAATCAGACCGTGATCGTCCAGCTCATTCGCGACGGCCGCAAGGTGGATGTGCCGGTGACCCTGGAATCCGATTGAGCATTCGTTGTTCGTCACCGCGCAACCACCACATTCCGGTACCGGCGTTCGGCAACCGGTAGTCTGAGAGCTGTGTTCAGCAATGTCGGGTGGAGCGAGATGATGATCCTGCTCGTCGCCGCCCTCGTGATTCTCGGCCCGGAGCGACTGCCCGGCGCCGTCCGCTGGACCACCGGCGCGCTGCGCCAGGCGCGCGACTACGCCAGCGGCGCCACCTCTCAGCTGAAGCAGGAGCTCGGCCCGGAGTTCGACGAACTGCGCAAGCCGCTCGCCGAGCTGAACGAACTGCGTGGGATGAGTCCTCGGGCCGTGGTCACCAAACACCTGCTGGGCGGTGACGACTCGGTGCTGCGCGATCTGGAGAACGCGGTGCCCGACAAGCAGCAACTGTTCGGTACCAGCAGCGGCATGCCCGGTGGCCTGTCCAAGCCCCAGCCGCCGAAAGCGCTGGAGAACAACGAGCGTCCTCCGATCGACTACGACGCGACCTGATCCGATTCGAGCCGGGAACACACCGCACGGTCGGCATTTGCTGCGAGGTCGCGCTGAACGATCCGCACGGCGGCGACCTCGCCCACCTGTGATTTGCCGACAATTCGGGTCCGAGACCGTTGTCGCGCAAGACAGTTCGATGTCAACCGATATAGACACACAACGCTGTCGAGCTGTCTAGACTTCGCACATGTCGGCCGATGACGTGGCACGAGTTTTCGCGATCGAAGACAAGGTCGAAAGACTCAAAGCAGCCACCGACGGGGTGGCGGCTGCACAGCAGACCATCAACGAACTAACGAGGATCCGGCGAGCCGTGATCCGAGAGCTCCATGCCGACGGCTGGACGTTCGCCCGGATCGGCGCCGCCGCCGGACTGTCGCGGGCGCGCATCCATCAGGTGAGCACCCAGGGCCCCGTGCCAGAGGGGCTGTTCTTCGGACACGGCACCCTGACCGTGCTCGCCCCCGAGGTTCGCTCCGGCAGACTGCTCGGCGCACCCGACCCCCAGGCCGCCACCCGCCTGGCCGAGTTGTTGCGACAGCTCGGCTTCGCCGCGAATGTCGAGACGTTCTTGCCTGGCAGGCCGATCGACCTCAATCGCGACGGGCTGGTGATCCTGGGCGGTCCCGAGCTCTCGCCCAGCCTGCGTCAACTGGTGGTGGCCGATCCCCGCCTGCGCCGCACTGTCACTCGCGCCGGCGACACCCGACGCGGCATCGAGGACCGGGCCGCGCGCCGCGTGTACCGGCCCGGCGGCACCGAACCCCACGACATCGCCTACCTGGCCCGACTGCCCCGACCCGACCGCCGCGGCAGCATCATGGTGATCGACGGCCTGCATCCGCCCGGCTCGCTGGGTGCGATCCGATTGCTGGCAACCCGGTTGGCGACCCTGCACGAGCGCGCGAGCAGTCATCTTTTCTCTGTCCTTATCGCGGTCCGTTACGACCGTGCAACCGGAGAACCGGTTGATGCAGACCTTCTCACCCCGGTATATCGGCATGAAACAGACCCAAAGTTTGCTACGACCCGGGTTCGTCCGTAGGCTGAACTAAACTCGCCACATCTAGTGATCTGCATCACTGTATTGTTATGGATCACAAGTCGCCCGCGATGATTAGATTGCCAGCGAGTAACCGAGTGTGAGTAGGTGAGCATCAGATGTTCTCGTCTCCTGAGGCTGGCGCATGCCGGGTTCTGCCCGTGCACGCCGCAAGCCACCCGGGGCCCGTTCCGCCTTTCGACGTGGAGCCGGCCACCGGCGACGTCGTCGTCACCACCCATCGCGTGACCTACAGCGACCGTCTGAAGGTCTTCATCGGCCCGCACGAGGACGTGGACAGCTTTCTGCGCCCGCTGCGCCGGATGGACGGTCATCAGCGCTACGCACTCGATCTCACCGTGCTGCCCGAGCCGGTGCCGGCCACCGAGGTCACCACCTCGGTGAGTTCGGCGCGTGGCGATCTGGCGCTCGGCTGCGTCGGTTCGGCGGACGCGATGACGCTGCAATTGCGCACCACGGTCGATCACGTCACCCGGCACTTCACCCTCGGCCTACCCGGCGGGCGGCTCGGCCTGCCGACCGTCTACCTCCCGCACGGCGACGAGGACACCTACGTCTATCCGGAAGAGGTGTTCACCGCCGACAACGCGGTGGAGATCTTCCGCGACTTCTTCCTCGCCGGTACCGTCCCGGCCCACCTGCAGCAGCGCGAGATCCTCGACTGAGACTCGCCCGCGGCTCGCCGCGCGCGTATGCCGGCGGATAGCTAGGCTGGTCAGCACGATCACAACGCCCGGACGTGATCGTGGAGAGGCCGGTGCGCGATGCGTGATCTGCTCGGGCAGGTGCTCGAACTGCTCCCCGATCAGGCCCTCGCGCTGGCGCGAATCGTCGACCGGACCGGTGCGGGACCGCGCGGAACGGGCGCCTCGATGGTCGTCACCGAAGACGGACACGTGCTGGGCTCACTGTCCGGCGGTTGCGTCGAATCGGCGGTGCTCACCACCGCCAACCAGGTACTTCTCGACGGCCACGCCACCCTGGAACGTTTCGCCGCCGCCGATGAACTCACCGTCGGCCTCCCGTGTGGTGGCGAGATCGAGGTCTTCGTCGAACGTCTCGACCACACCGACCTGCCCGCCCTGCGCGCACTCCACGTCGCGCTCGACGCGCATCGTCCGGTCGCCTACGCCACCACCCTCGAGTCGGCCCCCGACCGAAAACTGCTGTACCCCGGCGATCGCACGCCGTGGCGCGGCCTCGATCACGATGCCGCCGCGCTGCTGACCGCGGGTCACAACGGCCTCGTCGGCGCGCAGGACTGCACGCCGGCCCAGGCCCAGCGCCCCCGCACCTTCGTGCAGGTCTTCCGCTCGCCCGCCCGGATGATCCTGGCCGGCGCCAACGACTACACCCGGGCCCTCTCCGTCGCCGCGACGAACCTCGGCTACCACGTCACGGTCGTGGACGCCCGCGAAACCTTCACCACCCCGGCCCGTTTCCCGGCAGCCGATCAGGTGGTCGTCGATTGGCCGCATCGCTATCTCGACGCGGAACAGGACGCGGGCCGCGTCGACGACCGCACGGTCGTCTGTGTCCTCACCCACGACCCGAAATTCGATGTCCCCCTGCTGGCTTCGGCGCTGCGCTTACCCGAGGTCGGATTCATCGGCGCACTGGGCTCCCGCCGGGCGCACGCCGAACGCACCGACCGTCTCCGCGCCGCCGGTCTCGACGACGCCGAAACAGGGCGTGTCCGAAGCCCGCTCGGCCTCGACCTCGCCGCCGACACCCCCGAAGAGACCGCGGTCTCCATTCTCGCCCAGATCCTCGCCGACCGGGGAAACACCACCGCACGGCCGCTGGCGCACCTGAACGGCCCCATCCACCGCCGATCGAACTAGCCGCACCGCGAACCACACCGGAAGCTGTTCATTCGCGCCACCTTTCGATACAGTTTGTCTCGAAATTATGAGACAAACTGTCCGAGAGGAATGCGGTGCGCCCACTCGACCCACGCACGGTGCGCAGTCTCGATGCAGCCCTCGCATCGGCTCGTGAACTCCTGATCGAGCAGGGCCTGGCCGGGCTCACGCACAGCGCCGTCGCGGCGCGCAGCGGGATCAGCCGGGCCACCCTGTACCGGCTCTGGCCGGAGCCGACCGATCTGGTCCGCGCCGCCGTGACCCAGCACATCACCCTCGCGCGGCCGAAGCCGACCGGGGATCTTCGCGCCGACCTGCTGACCGGACTGACGGCTACGCACGCGATGCTGCACGAACCCGCGACCGAGCAGGGCATGCGGGTGATGATCGAGCGGGCCGCTGTCGATCCGAGATTCGCGGAGGTCAAGCAGGCGCTGTACCGGTCGGGAACCCAGGCGGCGCGCACGACCTTGACCGCGGCCGTCGCCCGCGGCGAGCTGCCCGCCGAACTCGATCTCGACCTCGCGGTCGATCAGCTGCACGGCCCGCTGTTCTTTCGTCGCCTGGTCGCCAACCGAACTTTCGACCTCGACTACGTGCGCGCCGTCCTCGACAGCTTCCTTCGCGCCTATTCCTCGAAACAATCACCTGAGCATGGGATTTCGTGACATGACGACCACCGTCTCCAACAAGCCCTCCGCGCCCCGAGTTCTCGCTGTGCTCGTCGCGGTGATCACCGTATTCGGCGCTCTGCTGGCGGATTTCGTCATTCCGGCGAGCGCGGCGCAGCACCTGCGCAACGACGCCTGGCCCCCGCACGCGAAATTCCACGACGCCCAGTACATCTCCATGTCGATTCTGCTCGGCGCGGTGGCGCTCACGCTGCTGCTGCGGCGCGGCGGTGGGTCGCGGTCACGCGTGTGGACGGCCTGCGCGATCCTGGCCACGCCCTGGCTCGGGCTACTGGCGGCGATGCTGTTTCCCGGCACCGCCGTTCACGATCCGGAGTTCGCCGACATCAGGATCATCGGTCTGCACCCACAGGTACTGCTGGCGCTGATCCTGTTGGCCCTGCTGGCCGTGGCCGTCGCGCTGCGCGCACGTCAACGGAACTGACATGCCTCGGGCGCCGCACCGGTCCACCGACCGACGCGACGCCCGAGGTGGTCGACTACGCCGCGACCTGTTCCGGGCGAAGGGTTTTCATCGGCGGACGGTCTTCGAGGGAGACCGTGGTGGTGTGGGCGATGAATTCGCCTTCGATCAACGGGAATTGGGTGAGGGGCGCGCCGGAGTCGGGCACGCCGCTGCGGCGCAGGGCGGTGCCGAGGATCTGGCGGCTCATCACGCCGAGGTCGGCGAGGGGACGGTTGCGGTGGGTGCGCACGCCCAGGTTCACCTGGGTAATGGCGTCGAGGCCCATCGTGTCGTAGGTGTCGAGGAGCAGACCGATCTCGACGCCGTAGCCCGGGGCGAAGGGAACCGAGGTGAGCAGTTCCCTGGTACCCGCGTATTCGCCGCCCAGCGGCTGCAGGACCTGTGCCAGTTCGGGGCGAAGCGCGGCCAGCAGGGGACGGGCGACGAGTTCGGTGACGCGGCCGCCGCCGTTGGCGTCGACCGACTCGCCCTGACGTAACGGGCGACGATAATAGGCCTTGGACAGGTGGGTGCCCTCCATCATCAGCAACGGACCGAGGAGTTTGGGCACGAAGGCGGGATCGGGGTCGATCAGATCGGAGTCGACGAAGGCGATCAGGTCGCCGGTGGTGACCGCAAGCGACCGCCACAGCACCTCGCCCTTACCGGGGACCGGGTCGAGTTCGGGAACGGCCTCCTCGCGCGAGATCACCTTGGCACCCGCCGCCAGTGCGCGTTGCGCGGTGGCGTCGGTGGACCCGGAGTCGAGCACGATCAGTTCGTCGACGAGCGTGCCGAGCAGCGGTCGGATGGACGCCACCACATCGGCGACGGTGTCCTGCTCGTTCAGCGCGGGCAGCACCACCGAAACGGTGCGGCCCGCCTTGGCGGCGACGAGTTCGCCGACCGTCCAATCAGGGGTGTCCCATGTGTGGGTAGTGGCCCAGGCGGGCTCGCGGTGTTGGATTTTCATGCCAGACCTCGCAGAGTTCGTGCGGGGGGCCGGATGCCCTGGATCGCGGCGATCATGTCCACGACCCGCCGGGTTTCGGCGACTTCGTGAACCCGGAAGATCCGAGCGCCCGCGGCGGCCGACCATGCGGTTGCCGCCAGCGTGCCCTCGACCCTTTCGGTAAGACCTACCCCTAGAGTCTCCCCGATAAAATCCTTGTTGCTCAGTGCCATCAGGACTGGCCATCCGGTATTTACAAGACCGTCGATTCCCCGCAACAACTCGAGCCCGTGATAGGTGTTTTTCCCGAAATCGTGGGTGGGATCGATCACGATGCCGTCGGCGCGCACCCCCGCGGCCGCGGCGTTCTCGGCCGCGGCGACCACCGCGGCGGTCACCTCGGCCACCACATCCGCATACCGGACACGGTGTGGGCGGGTGCGCGGCACGGCGCCGCCGGTGTGGCTGCAGACGATGCCCGCGCCCGTTTCGGCGGCGACATGCACGAGCCCGGGGTCGGCCCCGGCCCAGGTGTCGTTGATCAGGTCGGCGCCCACGGCGACCGCCGCCCGCGCGACGTCACCACGCCAGGTATCCACACTGATCAACAGGTCGGGATACTTCGCCCGGATCGCCGCGACGAACGGCACCACCCGCTGCGTTTCCTCGGCCGCGTCCACGGTGACCCCCGGGCCCGCCTTCACCCCACCGATGTCGACCAGGTCGGCGCCCTCGTCGACCGCGCGCGAGACCCGTTCCATCGCGGCAGCGTCGCTGAACGTGGCCCCACGGTCGTAGAACGAGTCCGGCGTGCGATTGACGATCGCCATCACCAACGCGCGATCGGTGGCCACCTCGCGCCCACAGAAGGTGGGCCCGCTGCGCATACCCGACGAGCTACCCATGTGCTTGTCCGCCTCTCCGCGATTCTTGGCCGGACTCGAGCGGTCGAGATTCGCGTTGGCGACCTGCGGACGGGCAGCGGCTCGATGCGCCGGTCCCCGGTGAGTTACCCATGTGCTCGTCCGCCTCTCCGCGACTCTTGGCCAGACTCGAGCGGTCGAGATTCGCGTTGGCGACCTGCGGACGGGCAGCGGCTCGATGCGCCGGTCCCCGGTGAGTTACCCATGTTCATGCGAAATCAGACGTTACCTTGCTACCTCGGGGCCTTGCTCGCGGCAACGTCAGCGGCGTATTCGGCGTACGCGGGGATGTAGCCATCCGTCGGGCCGGACAGCACGTACAGCTGACCTTCCTCGTCGGGCGCATAGCCCTGCTTGCGCAATTCCACCTTGCGACTCTTGAACGTCGAGGTCTGTTCCAGTTCCTTGACCACTCGCACGTACAGCGGGACCGCGTACAGCGGCAGGCGGTCGTAGGCGGTGGCGGCCAGGGCCTTGCCGTCGAAGGAGGCGCCCGCGGCCAGCGTGATCGCCGCCATGCCCGCTTTGCCGTCGGTGCCGGGGATGTCGACACCGTAGACGACGGCCTGGTCGATACTCGCGTCGTGCCCGAGCGCGCCCTCGACCTGTGTGGTCGCCACGTTCTCGCCCTTCCAGCGGAAGGTGTCGCCGAGCCGGTCGACGAACGCGATGTGCCAGAAGTGCTGATCGCGGACGAGGTCGCCGGTGTCGAACCAGCAGTCGCCCTTCTTGAAGCCGTCGCGCACCAGCTTGGACTCCGACGCCTTCTCGTCGGTGTACCCGTCGAACGGCTGACGGTCGTTCACCTTCGCCAGCAGCAGGCCGACCCCGCCGGATCGCACCCGGCGCAGCTTCCCGTCGCGACCGCGCCGGGGGTGGCCGGTGTCGTCGTCGTACTCCACCACCGCGTACGGCAGCGGGCACAGCCCGGCGGTCCGGTCGACCCCGAACGCGTTGACGAACGCCAGCGGCGCCTCGCTGGACCCGTAGAACTCGACCACCCGACCGATCCCGAACCGGCGGCGGAACTCGTCCCACAGCTCGGGCCGCAGCCCGTTGCCCACGGCCAGGCGGACCCGGTTGCCCCGCTCGGCGGGCCGCACCGGCTGGTTGATCAGGTATCGGCACAGCTCACCGATGTAGATGAACGCGGTGGCCCGCTCGCGCGCGATCTCGTCCCAGAACCCCGACGCCGAGAACTTGCGGCTGAGCACGTACGTCGCTTCGCCCGCCAGCACCGCCGACAGCGCGACCGTGAGCGCGTTGTTGTGATAGAGCGGCAGGCAGCAGTACAGGGCGTCGTCGGCGCGCAGCCGGACGCCGAGCCCGCCGAGTCCGGACATGCTCTTGGTCCAGCGCTGGTGGGTCATCACGCTGGCCTTGGGCAGGCCGGTGGTGCCGGAGGTGAAGATCAAGAACGCCCGCTCCCCCGCCCGTACCCGCGCACACGTGGCGGGATCGGAATCGGCTGCGGTGCGGGCGGATTCGTCCAGTTCCTCGGCGGTGAGAACATTCGCCGCGGGCTCCGGCAGCGATAGCAGCGCCTCGGCGCACTCCGCGCCGACGACGTTGAGCACGCTGTCGAGCAGGCCGATGCTGTGGGCGAGGACCTGATCGCGCTGGTTGTAGTTGAGCAGACCGACCGTGGCGCCGAGTTTGAGCACGGCCAGCACCGTGAACAGCGTCTCCGGCCGGTTGGTCATCAGCACACCGACCACATCACCACGAGAAACCCCGCGCGCGGAAAGCACCGCGGCGTAACGGTTCACCGCGCTGTTGGCGGCGCGGTAGGTGTAGGCGTGGCCTTCGAAACGCAGGAAGACACGGTCGGGCCTGCGGTGCGCGACCCGCTGGAAGTACAGGCCGATGGAGGCTTCGTCCTTGGGGCCCACCAGCATTCCGCGCGCGTTACGCAACATGCCGGGGGCGTCGAGCGCCATCCCGGGCAGCGCTCTGGCCAGGTCGAAAACGCTGACTGTGTCGCGGGCGTCTGTGCTCACGTCGATCTCCTACTGGGTGGCCGTGGCCGGTTCGAGCGCGGCGAACGCGGTGGGCAGGTCGGGGACCACGACGAGGCGATCACGCGCCCGTGCCGGCACCATCGTGCGCTGCGACAGTTCGTCGATCCAGCTCAACAGGCCGTCGTAGAAGCCGTTCGCGTTCAGCAGGACAACGGGTTTGGTGTGCTCGCCGAGGTAGCCACCGGTCCAGGTCTCGAACAGTTCCTCGAGCGTCCCGATGCCGCCGGGCAGCGTGAGGAACGCGTCGGCGCGCGCTTCCATCAGCTGTTTGCGCTGGCGCATGGTGTCGGTGACGAGCAGTTCGTCGGCATCGACATCGGCGACTTCCCGGTGCACCAGGTGTTTCGGGATCACGCCGACGGTGTGCGCGCCACCGGCCCTCGCCGCCGTCGCGACCGCGCCCATCATCGAGACGTGACCGCCGCCGGAGACCAATTGCCAACCACGCCGGGCGATTTCGGTGCCGACTCGCGCGGCGAGGCTGATCAGGTCGGGATCGGTGGTACTGGCGGAGCAGTAGACGCAGACGGAATAGCTCACCATTGATCCTCGGTGCCGAGCCGCTCGATGTTCGCGTGATCGCCGGTCTCGCCCTGGATGATCCGCACGACCTCGTCGACGCTGTCGGTGAGCTGGATCAGGTCGAGGTCCTCGGGCGAGATCTTGCCGGAACCCGCCAGCGAGCTACGCAACCAGTCGACCAGACCCGACCAGTAGTCGACGCCGAACAGGATGATCGGGAAGCGGGTGATCTTGCGGGTCTGCACCAGGGTGAGCGCCTCGAACAATTCGTCGAGGGTGCCGAAGCCGCCGGGCAGACAGACGAAGGCCTGGGAGTACTTCACGAACATCGTCTTGCGCACGAAGAAGTACCGGAAGTTGATCCCCAGATCCACCCACTCGTTGAGACCCTGTTCGAACGGCAGCTCGATCCCGAGCCCGATCGAATAGCCGCCGGCCTCCGAGCAGCCGTGGTTGGCCGCTTCCATCGCGCCGGGCCCGCCGCCGGTGATCACCGCGAAGCCCGCCTCCGCGAGCGCGGTGCCGATCGCCCTGCCCGCCACGTACTCGGGGTGCTCGCGGCCCGTGCGCGCCGAGCCGAATACCGTCACCGCGGGCGGGATCTCCGCGAGCGCACCGAAACCCTCGACGAACTCGGCCTGGATCCGCAGCACCCGCCACGGATCGGTGTGCACCCAGTCGCTGTCCTGCCGCGTATCGAGCAGGTTCCGGTCGGCCGTCCGGACGCCGGGCTTGCGCTCACGGCGGAACATCACCGGACCACGGAACCTCGGCTTGACCTTCCCGACCTGTTCGTCAGTGGAATCGGTAGACATGAACCCAACCTACTGTGTCGGATTGCGGGCGCGGGCGCGCACTTGTCCGATTCACAGGGACACGCCCTTCGCCCGCAGGATGTCCATGACCCGCTTGTCGTGGGCGGCACACGCGGCACCTTCTCCGGCCTGGCTGATGCGCTGGATCAGGCACCCGACAGGTAGCTCCGCAGCATCGCGGTCACCGCGGTGATCTGGCTCAGCGGTACGTGTTCGTCGCGTTTGTGGGCGAGATTGGGGTCGCCGGGGCCGAAGTTGACGGCGGGGATGCCGCGGGCGGCGAAACGGGAGACGTCGGTCCAGCCGTACTTGGCCCGCACGCCACCGCCACCGTGGGCGTTGACCGAGTCGATGAGTGTCGCGGCGGCCGGGGCGGTCAGGCCGGGGAGGGCGCCGGGTGAGGAGTCGGTGACCTCGAAGGACACATCGAGTCCGTCGAAGACCTCGCGGACATGCGCGATGGCCTGCTCGACGCTGCGGTCGGGGGCGAAACGGAAGTTCACATCCACCTCGGCGGCATCGGGCACCACATTGCCCGCGACCCCACCGCTGACCCGCACGGCCGACAATCCCTCGCGGTACACGCACCCGTCGATATCGACCTCGCGCGCGACATAGCCCGACAATCGCTCCAGCAGGGGAGCCAGGCCATGGATCGCGTTCTCCCCCAGCCACGCTCGCGCCGAGTGCGCGCGCACGCCGGCCGTGGTCAAGCGCACCCGCAGGGTGCCCTGGCAGCCTGCCTCGATCCAACCCGCCGAGGGCTCACCGAGAATCGCCAGATCGCCTTCGAGCCATTCCGGCAATTCCCGCTCGATCTGCCCGAGTCCGTTGAACTCCGCGGCGATCTCCTCGCCGTCGTAGAAGATCAGCGTCAGATCGTGGGCCGGGTCGGCGATCGTGGCGGCCAGGTGCAGGAATACAGCGTCACCGGACTTCATATCCACTGTGCCACAACCGAACAGCACCGCTTCACCGTCGATTTCGTCGGGTCGGCTCGGCACATTGTCCGCGATCGGCACGGTATCGAGATGGCCCGCCAGGATCACCCGCGTCGGCAGTCCGCGCCGCGTCCGCGCCAGCACCACGTTCCCGTGCCGCACCACTTCGAACCCGGTGGTCTGCTCACGCAACGCCTCCTCGACCAGATCCGCGATCTTGGCCTCATCGCGCGACACACTCGGCACGTCGACGAGAGCGGCGGTCAACTTGATGGGGTCGGCACGCAAATCCAGAGTCACATCTTCGACAGTAGTACGGGCGCGTCCGCGATCGGCTGATCCGGGCCGAGCGGACCGCGTGGTCGAACGCACAGGGCCCGCGGCACACCAGCAGGGCCGGACCGGGCAAAATGGCCTCCGTGAGTATTCAGGGAGCAACTGCAGTCGGTATCGCCAATGTGACCTCGGACGGGACGGTCCTCGATACCTGGTACCCCGGCCCCGCGCTGGGCGAGTTCACCGAGACCGGCTCCCAGCGCCTCGACGCCGCCGACGTGCCCGAATTCGCCGAGCTCCTCGGCGCGGACGCGGCGCGGGGAGTCGAGGTCATCGCGGTGCGCACCACGATCGCGGACCTGTCGGCCGCCCCCGTCGACGCGCACGACGTCTACCTGCGCCTGCACCTGCTCTCGCACCGCCTGGTGCGACCGCACGGACTGAACCTCGACGGCCAGTTCGGCCTGCTCAGCAATGTGGTGTGGACCAACCACGGCCCGTGCGCGGTCGACGGCTTCGAGCAGACCCGCCTGAAGCTGCGCGCCCGCGGCCCGGTGACGGTCCTCAGCGTGGACAAGTTCCCGCGCCTGGTCGACTACGTGGTCCCCGCCGGCGTGCGCATCGGCGACGCCGACCGGGTTCGGCTCGGCGCGCACCTCGCCGCCGGTACCACCGTCATGCACGAGGGCTTCGTCAACTTCAACGCGGGCACCCTCGGCAACTCGATGGTCGAGGGCCGCATCTCGGCGGGCGTCGTGGTCGGCGACGGCTCCGATGTGGGTGGTGGCGCCTCCATCATGGGCACCCTGTCCGGCGGCGGCACCCAGGTCATCTCGGTCGGCGAGCGTTCACTGCTCGGCGCCAACGCGGGCGTCGGCATCTCGCTGGGCAACGACTGCGTGATCGAGGCCGGTCTGTATGTCACCGCGGGTACCAAGGTGACCGGGCCCGACGGCACCGTCGTCAAGGCCGCGAGTCTGTCGGGTCGAGACAACCTGCTGTTCCGCCGCAATTCCACCACCGGGGCTGTCGAGGTCGTGCCGCGCAAGGGCACCGGCGTCGAACTGAATGCCGCGTTGCACGCCAACGATTGACCGGTCGCGTTGCCGGGCCATTCGGCCCGGCAATTGTCGACACCAGTCACAATTCAGCAAATGCTTTCGATTTCACGAATTCGAACCCGAATGTGCGACAAGCAATTTCACGCGCTAACCTTCGTTTCGTCGCTCCGATCAGGAGCGGTAAAAAAATGCGGAGGGATGAAAGTATGAAGTTCGGAAAGTTCACTACTGCTGTTTTCATGGCGGTCGCTGCGGTGGGGATTACCGCGGCCACTGCCCACGGTGCGCCCGCGCTGGGCACCGAGCAGCCTGCTGTAGTGGCTTCGGGGGGCGTGACTTCTGGCACCACACACGGAATCGATTACCGGACCACGGTCGCGCCCGCGGACAAGGCCATCACCTGGGCGGTCGAGGGCGGCAAGTTCGAGCTCGCCGCCGACGGCGCGTCGGTACTGCTCAAGACCACCGACGGCGCGATCGTCGACCAGACGCCGCTGCGCTCCGAGGTCGCCGGCCTGCCGATCGTCGTGAACCAGCAGATCAGCGAGGACGGTCGCACCGTCAAGCTGACTTCCACCATGGCGCCCGAGGATTCCGCGAAGCTGAGCAATGTCGCGGAACTGAAGGACATCAGCTCCGTCGACCGGCTCATCGAGCAGGTCAACAAGAACCTGCCCGGCGTCGTCATCGGCGGCCTCATCGGCTCGTTCATCCCGTTCCTGTGGATCGTCACCATCCCGGCCGGAATGGTCATCGGCGGCTACCTGATGGGCGGCCAGGAATTCCTGGATGCCGTGACCGCGTTCGCGTCCGGTCAGCCCTGATCTGACCTCGTCACAGGGAAAGGCCTCGTACTGCTGCGGAGTACGGGGCCTTTCCCTATGACGCACCTCACCGTCACAGGAGAGCGCCGGGCGCCATCACATGGTCGACAGCGACAGTCCATGGCAGGAGGCACACATGCACATCGTGGTTATCGGCGCGGGGTACGCGGGTACGGTCGCGGCGAATCGGCTCCATCGCAAGGCTCCTGACGCGCGCATCACCGTGGTCAATCCGCGCGCGGTCTTCATCGAGCGGGTGCGTTTGCACGAACAGCTCGCCGGCAGCGGGACCGCGGACCGGCCGCTCACCGAGATGCTCAGGGACGGGATCGCGGTCGAGACCGCGAGTGTGGACAAGATCGGCGACGGTGCGCTCACCCTCGACGACGGCCGGAGCCTGGACTTCGATCACGCGATCCTCGCGGCGGGCAGCATCGCGAACCCACTGGCCGGCACGATCGCGATCGGTACCTGGGAAGGCGCCGAACAGGCACGGATCGCGCTGGAGGCGCTGCCCGCGGGCGCGATCGTGACGGTGATCGGTGGCGGGCTGACGGGGATCGAGACCGTGACCGAGATCGCCGAAGCTCGCCCCGACCTGCGCCTACGGCTGGCGAGCGAGACGGTCGCCGCCGGGCTCTCGGCCGGTGCGCAACGCCATATCGGCGCCACACTGGCCCGCTTCAACGTGGAGATAGTGACCGACCGGATCACCGAGGTCACCCCGACGGCCCTGCGACTCGGCTCGGGCGCCGAACTCGCCTCCGACCTCACGCTCTGGGCGATCATCGCCGCGGTGCCCGACCTGGCCGCCCGCAGCGGACTCGCGGTGGACACCGGCGGCCGAGCCCTGGTCGACGCCGCGCTGCGCAGCGTCACCGATCCTCGCGTCTTCGTCGTCGGCGACTGCGCGGCCGTGCCCGGCATGCGCATGGCCTGCGCCACGGCGGCTCCGCAGGGCGCACACGCGGCCGATACGCTGGCCAGGATGATCAAAGGACGCGAGCCGCGCCCGTTTTCGATGGGCTACGCCGGGCAGGGCATGAGCCTGGGCAGGCGTGACGGGCTGATGCAGACGACCGACCGCGCGGACAACCCCCGACGGCTGTTCCTGCGCGGACGCGTCGCGGCGTTCGCCAAGGAACGCGTCAGCCGCTATGCCGCCTATGCCTCCCGCACCGGCAAGAGCGTGTGGATCAGCGGCCCGAAACGGTGACAGAGGCGCCCGAGGACACCTTCACCGAGAACCGGCGGCTGCTGTTCTCGATCGCCTACGAGATCCTCGGCTCGGTGGTCGATACCGAGGACGTCCTGCACGACAGCTATCTGCGCTGGCGCGAAGTCGATCACACCCTGGTCGACAACCCGCGCGCCTACCTCGCCCAGATCGTCACCAGGCAGGCGCTCGGGGTGCTGCGTGCCACGGCCCGCAGGCGTGAGGAGTACGTCGGACCGTGGTTGCCCGAACCGCTGGCCACCGAGCCGGACGGCGGGGTCGAGCACGTCCTGACCGGCGAGGCCGTGACCACCGCGATGCTGCTCGTGCTGGAAACGCTCACGCCGGTGCAGCGGGCGGTGTTCGTGCTGCGCGAGGTGTTCGCGTTCGACTACCCGGAGATCGCGACGGCGGTGGATAAGTCGGAAGCCGCTGTGCGGCAACTGAACCAGCGTGCCCGCAACCGCGTCCACGCAGCCCGCCACACTGTCGTCGCCACCCCCGCGCAGGCCCAGTCGGTGGTGGAGCGGTTCGCGATCGCGGCCGCCACCGGCGATGTGCAGGCGCTGATGGACGTGCTGGCTCCCGAGGTGGTGTTCCTCGGCGACGGCGGCGGGCTGGTGAGCGCGGTGCGCAGGCCCGTGCACGGCCGCGACAAGGTGTCGCGCCTGACCATCGGGTTGTTCGCCAAGGGCCAGCGGCTCGGCGCCGTCGGCACGCACGTCGGGATCTACAACGCGATGCCCTCGCTGCTGGTGACCATCGACGGCGTGCTCGACCAGGTGACGTCGATCGAGGTGAGCGATGGTCGCGTCACCGCGATCTATTCGATCCGCAACCCCGAAAAGCTCAGTGCTGTGCGGGTTCCGGGGTGAGATCGAAGGCGGGGCGCTGGCCGGCGCACAGCCGTCGGCCAGGCGTCACCGCTGGAGCAGCTTCTTCTGCACCTTGCCCATCGCGTTGCGCGGGAGCGAGTCGACGAAACGCACCTCCCGTGGTCGCTTGTGGGCCGAAAGCTGTTCGCCCACATAGCTGGTGAGCTCGCCCGCGAGCGCGTCGGAGCTCGCGTCGCGCGCGACGACGAAGGCCACGATCCGCTGCCCGAGATCATCGTCGGGCAGTCCGACCACCGCGACCTCGCCGACCGCCGGATGCCCGAGCAGCGCGGTTTCGATCTCCCCCGCGCCGATGCGGTATCCGCCGGATTTGATGAGGTCGATCGATTCGCGCCCGACGATGCGATGGAATCCGTCGGCATCGATGACGGCCACATCGCCGGTGCGGAACCACCCGTCCTCGGTCCAGTCCGACGCCGTGGCCTCGGGCCGGTTCAGGTACCCGTCGAACAGCATCGGTCCGCGAACCTGCAGGCCACCGATGCTCGTGCCGTCGTGCGCGACGGGCGCGCCCGCCTCGTCGCGAAGTCTGGTCTGCACTCCACGCACCGGCGTGCCGACCCAGCCCGGCCTGCGCTCGCCATCCGCCCTGGTCGACAGGGTGATCATGGTTTCGCTCATCCCGTACCGCTCCACCGGCGCCTGCCCGGTGAGCTCGGTCAGCTTCTCGAAAACCGGCACCGGCAGCGGCGCGCTGCCCGAGACCAGCAACCGCGCCTTGCCCAGTTGCCTGGCCAGCTCGGGCTGCTCGACCACGCGTGACCACACGGTCGGCACGCCGAAGTACAGACTTCCGCCCGCCGCCGCGTAGGCCTGCGGCGTCGGCTTGCCGGTGTGGATCACCGGACTGCCCACCCGCAACGGCCCGAGCAGCCCGAGGATCAGCCCGTGTACATGGAACAGCGGAAGCCCGTGTACCAGTGTGTCTTTCCATGTCCACGCCCACGCCTCGGCCAGCGCGTCGAGCCCGGCGGCGATCGCGGCGCGACTGAGCATCACGCCTTTGGGGGCCCCGGTGGTTCCCGAGGTGTAGAGGATGAAGGCGATCGCGGCCGGATCGGGTTCGGGATAGGTGTGCCACGACCGCGCGTGCAGCCGCACCGGCACCACCGGCAGGTCGGTGCCCTCCGGCGCCGGGCCGAGCCAGGCCTGCGCGCCCGAATCGCGCAGCATGTGCTCGCGTTCGGCGACGCCCGAGTCCGGCGGCACCGGAACCACCGTCACCCCCGCGATCAGGCAGCCGACCACGGCGATCACGGTGCGCAAGGTCGGTTCGGCCAGCACCGCGACGCGGTCGGCGCGAGCGATACGTTCGGCTACCGATGTGGCCGAACCCAGCAGATCGCTGCGCGAGACGGTGGCATCATCGATGGTGACGGCGTCGGGAATGTCATCCCCGGCGGCGACGGCGGCCGGATTCAGCGAAGCGAGGAGCAGCGGCGGACCATAGGACATCCGTCAACGCTAACGCGAGGCGATCGGGCGGGTACCGCCGCCGCTGTCGTTGACACCCTGACGACATGATGAGACATTTAGTGCGTACTTCTCTCACTAGCTCTTCGAGGAAAACGGGGTCAACGATGACCATCCTGTCGCGCTCGCGTTCCCAACGGTCCGAACCGGCGCCCTTCGATATCCGCGACCATGTCGACGGTTCCGCGGCCTTCTGGGGCGCGACCGCCAATGTGATCATGCAGCTCAGCCTCGCCCCCGTCGGCCACGGCGTCGCCGAATCGACGGTGCACAGCGGCAGCATCATGCGCCACCCGGTCAAGCGCACCCGAACCACCCTCACCTACCTGTCGGTGGCGCTGATGGGCACCGACGCCGATCGCGAGGCCTACCGCACCGCCGTCAACGGCGCGCACCGCCAGGTCCGCTCCACCGCCGACAGCCCGGTGAAATACAACGCCTTCGACAAGAACCTGCAGTTGTGGGTGGCCGCGTGCCTGTACTGGGGCTCGGTCGACGTGATGCGTCGCCTCTACGGCCCCGCCGACGACGACCTCGCCGACACCTTCTACGACTACGCCCATCACCTCGGCACCACGCTCCAGGTCCCCCGCGAGATGTGGCCCGCCGATCGCGCCGCGTTCGATGCCTACTGGACCGAACACCTGCAGCTCACCAGTGTGGACGCCACGGTCAAGGCCTACTTCGACGACCTGCTCGACCTGAAGATGGTCGACAGGCGACTGCGCCGACCTTTCGCCGGCTTCCACCGCTGGTTCACCACCGGCCTGCTCCCCCAGCACCTCCGCGATGAACTCGGCCTGACGTGGAGCGCCGCCGACGAGCGCAAACTCAACCGCCTGATGCGTACCACGGGCACGGTGACCGCCCGCCTGCCACGCCCCATCCGCAACTTTCCCTTCAACGTCACCCTCATCGACATGCGCCGTCGTCACCGGCTCGGCAAGCCCCTGATCTGATCGGCGTTGCCGCGCGCCTCCCCCGTCGACCTGCGGCGTTCGGGTTTCATTCCCCACGATCGCAACGCCGTCGCGGGGAATCGGAGGACGCTCGTGAGCATTCGAACAATGACAGGGTGTGCGGCGGTCGCGGTCGGCCTCATGATGGCCGCGCCCGCCGCACACGCCGACGAGGACCCGACGACGGTGCCCCCGCGAACCGCCATCTCACTGCGGATGCCGGGCGGATTCGCCTGGGGTACAGCCAACGAGCACGAATCGCGGGCGGCGCTGTCGCTGTCCAAGCTCTACATCGCCGACTACGCGCTGCGCCACGGCGACGGCTCACCGCAGGACCGCGCGCTGTCGGAACGAATGATCCGTGACTCCGACGACGGCGCCGCCACCCAGCTCGCCGACAAGTATCCGCAGGCGATCGAGGCGACCGCGAGCGAATACGGGTTGCGCGCCACGCACGGCACCGCCGACTGGGGCAGATCCAGTACCAGCACCGCCGACCTCACCGACTTCCTGGCCGCCAAGCAACGCACCGACGCCGGTTCGCCGATCTTCGAGTGGATGGCGGGTGCGAGCAATACCGCCGCCGACGGCACTCCCCAGAACTGGGGCACCGCCCAACTACCCGGCGTCCAGGGCAGCAAGTGGGGATGGTCGGATATGGGCGCCCCCGAGGTGGCTTCCGCGTCCTTCGGACCCAGCTTCTCGGTCGCCGCGCACACCTACGGCACCGCCGCCGACCAGTCCGTCGACGTACTCGACGCCCTGCCCGCGCTGGTCCTTCGCCTGGTCGGGGCGTCCTGACCGGCGCGGGCAAGGTAGCTGCGCCCGGTCAGAACGGGGCGAGCTGCCACCAGTTGTCGCGGGTCTCCTCGAAAGTGTGCCCCGGCCACGACACTTCGACCACCGAGTTCGCGCTGAACACATTGCCGCGCTCCCTGGTTGCGAGAGTGAACGGCGCGGCGGGGTCGCGTGGCCGGTAGGCGACGAGGCTGGTGTGGTGCAGTTCGCGCGTGAGGTCCTCGGTGGTGTGCCGCCGCAGATAGGCATCCACGTCGGTGGCGTCGGGGTACTCGGTGTACCAGGCGATCACGCCGTCGGCATCGGTGCACATGATCTGCCGCAACGGCGCCGGGTCACCCGGCAGCACCACCAGTGACGGTGTCGCCGAGCAATTCGCCCCGCGCCAGCCGCGCCCGGTGGGCCCCGACGGGATCAAGTCGGTGAACCCCGAGGCCACCGAACCGTGCGCGCCCCAGGTGGGCGGCGGTGGAATCCGGTTGGGCCGCACGAACTTCCAGTAGATCCCGGCGACACCGATGATGCCGACCCCGGCGACCAGCGCGAGCACGATCAGACTCACCGCCAGTACCCGCCACCGCGACGAAACCGCCCGCTGCGGTGGTCGCCCGGAACGTCCACCCGAGGGTGCCCGCTGCCCTACCTCACGGGCACCCACGTGCGCATACCCGGGATGCGGAACAGCCACCGCGCCGATCGCTTCGGTTCTACCGCCGCCTACCGGGGCCTGCCGCGCAACGGCGTAGGACGGTGAACTCACCTGGGTCGGATCCAGCAAACTCTCGCCGGAGTGCGTCGGCAGGTGTTCACGGCCGGAAGCCACCCCGACCGGGACGGCCGCCCCGCCGACCACACGGGCAGGTTCACCGGCGCGGGGCGAGCGGGAACCACCGGTGCCCCGCGACACCGAACCCGCGCTCACCGAGGCCGCTGTCGCCGCGCGCGCGAATTCCTCACAGCTGTCGAATCTTTCGTCCGGCGCCTTCGCCATCGCCCTGGCGATGACCGCGTCGATTCCGGGTGGCAGGGCGGCGACCACCGCGGACGCACTGGGTACCGGCTTGGTCAGGTGGGCCGCGACCACCGCGCCGGGATTGTCCGCGGGGAAGGGGCTTTCGCCGGTGAGCAGGGTGAACAGGGTGCAGCCGAGCGAGTACTGGTCGGATCGGTGGTCGACCGGGGCGCCCGAGAGTTGTTCGGGCGAGGCGTAGGCGAGGGTGGCGAGGAAGGCTCCGGTGCGGGTGAGCTGACGGGCGTCGCCGAGAAGACGGGCGATACCGAAATCGGTGAGCAGAACACGGTCACCGGTTCGGCTCGCGGCCAGCAAGATGTTGGCGGGCTTCACATCTCGGTGCAGTACGCCACGATCGTGGGCGTAGTCCAGCGCCTCGGCGGTCTGGGCGATGATGCCGATCGCCCGCGACGGATCCAGCGGCTCCCCGCGGAACACCGAGGCGTCGCGGCCGTCGACGTACTGCATGGAGATCCACATCAGGCCGTCTTCGACGCCCCGGTCGAGCACCGACACGATGCCGGGGTGATCGAGATGGGCGGACACGTCCGCCTCACGCTCGAACCGTCCGCGAACCTCGTCGTCCGAGGACAGTTCGCGACCGAGCAGCTTCAGCGCCACCTGCCGCGGCAGGCGCGGATGCGCCGCGAGGTACACGGTGCCCATGCCGCCCCGGCCGAGCAGCCGGTCGATCCGATACCCCGCGAAGACCGTGCCGGCGCCGAACTCCACCCCGTGCATCCGTTGCGCCTCTCGATCCTGACAGCTATCGCCCCTGTGCTCCACACGATATCGGCCGCCCGAGACGGCATGCACCGCCGGGCGCGATCAGCCAGCGGTGCACACGCGGAGGCGTTCAGGACAGGCGGGCGGCCGCTTCGGCGATGCGCTCGTCGGTGGCGGTGAGGGCGATGCGCACGTGTTCGGGTGAACGCGGACCGTAGAAATCGCCGGGGGCAGCGAGGATTCCGCGTTCGGCGAGCCGATCCAGGGTGACGCGGCACGGTTCACCGCGGGTAACCCACAGGTACAGACCGGCTTCGGAGAAGTCGATGCGGAAACCAGCCTCCACCAGCGCTTTTCGCAGGATTTCGCGACGGGCGCGGTAACGCTCGCGCTGCTGCGCCTCGTGGACGTCGTCGCTGAGCGCGGCGGTCATCGCGGCCTGGATCGGGAACGGCACGATCATGCCGGAGTGCTTGCGCACCTCGAGCAATTCGGCCACCAGTTCCGGGTCGCCCGCGACGAATCCGGCGCGGTAGCTGGCCAGGTTCGAGGTCTTCGACAGGGAATGGATGGCCAGCAGACCGGTGTGGTCGCCGTCGCAGACGCGGGGGTCGAGGATCGAGACGGCTTCGCCCTCCCAGGTCAGCCCCAGGTAGCACTCGTCGGAGGCGACGATCGCGCCGCGCTCGCGCGCAAAGGCCACCACCTTGCGCAGGTGCTCGACGGGCAGCACCTTGCCGGTGGGGTTGGAGGGCGAGTTCACGAAGATCAGCGCCGGGTTCTGCGGACCGATCTGGGTGAGACCGTCGGCGCGCCAAGGCTTCGCGCCCGCGAGCAGCACACCGACCTCGTAGGTCGGGTAGGCGATCTCGGGAATCACCACCAGGTCGTCGGAGCCAACGCCGAGCAGCCGCGGCAGCCCGGCGATCAGTTCTTTCGTGCCGAGTACCGGCAGCACCGCCGCCGGGTCTACGCCGGTGACGCCGAACCGGCGCGCCAACGCGGCGACGGCGGCCGAGCGCAGCTCAGGGGTGCCGTGCGTGGTCGGGTAGCCCGGAACCGACGCCACCGAACCCAACGCGGCCCGGATCAGCGGATCGACCGGGTCGACCGGGGTCCCCACGGACAGGTCGACAAGGCCACCGGGATGGGCGGCCGCCTTCTGTTTCACCGCGGCGATGGTGTCCCAGGGAAAGTCGGGCAGCAGCCCGCTCACCCGGCCCTTGCGGCTCTGGGTCGGCACCCCTGCGCTCACTCTTCGGCCATCGGGGGCAGCGCCTTGATGAAGGCGGGGTCGAAGTCGACCACACCGACCTTGGTCGCGCCGCCGGGGGATCCCAGCTCGTTGAAGAAGTCGACGTTGGCGTTGATGTAACCGCTCCACTGGTCCGGAGTGTCGTCCTCGTAGAAGATCGCCTCCACGGGGCAGACCGGCTCACACGCACCACAGTCCACGCACTCGTCGGGTTGGATGTAGAGCATGCGACCACCCTCGTAGATGCAATCCACGGGGCATTCCTCGATGCACGCCTTGTCCTTCACGTCAACGCACGGTTCAGCGATGATGTACGGCACTGCCGTTCTCCTAGTCTGTCCTCACCTGCGGGGTTACTCCGCCCACGAAACTTTATCCCGACCGCCCACATTACTCCCAGGTCAGCCTGCCCTAACTCACACTGACAATCAGCCGATAGCCAAAGGCAGTGGTGCCGGTTTGGCCTCCACCACTCCGTAGGTGGTGGTGCGTTCGCGGACCGGACGGTCGATACCCGCCGCGATCTCGGTGAGCTCGGCGACGGTTTTCGCCGAGCCGTGCTGGGACCCGGCCATCCGGGAGATGGTCTCCTCCATCAGCGTGCCACCCAGATCATTGGCGCCGCCGGTGAGCATCGCCTGGGTCCCGAGGGTGCCCAATTTCACCCAGCTGGTCTGGATGTTGTGGATGCGGCCGTGCAGCATGATCCGGGCCAGGGCGTGCACCGCGCGGTTGTCGCGGTTGGTCGGGCCCGGCCTGGCCGCGCCCGCGAGATAGAGCGGCGCGCTCTGGTGCACGAACGGCAGCGGGACGAACTCGGTGAAGCCGCCCGTCTCGTCCTGGATGCCGCGCAGCACCCGCAGGTGCCCGACCCAGTGCTTCGGGTTGTCCACATGGCCGTACATCATCGTCGAGCTCGACGGGATGCCGAGCTTGTGCGCGGTGGTGATGACCTCGATCCAGGCCGAGGTGGGGAGTTTGCCCTTGGTGAGCACCCAGCGGACCTCGTCGTCGAGGATTTCGGCGGCCGTTCCGGGGATCGAGCCCAATCCGGCCTCTTTCAGCGCCGACAGCCAATCATGGATGCTCTGGCCCCCGCGCGAGGCGCCGTTGACGATCTCCATCGGGCTGAACGCGTGCACGTGCATCGACGGCACGCGCGCCTTGATGGCGCGGACCAGGTCGGCATAGCCGGTGACGGGAAGTTCGGGGTCGATGCCGCCCTGCATGCAGATCTCGGTGGCGCCGTCGACGTGGGCCTCCCAGGCGCGATCAGCCACCTCGCCGGTGCTGAGGGTGAAGGCGTCGGCGTCGCCCTTGCGCTGGGCGAAGGCGCAGAAGCGGCAGCCGGTGTAGCAGATATTGGTGAAGTTGATATTGCGGTTCACCACGTAGGTGACCTCGTCGCCGGAGACCTCGCGGCGCAGCGAATCCGCCAGTGCGGCAACGGCTTCCATATTCGCGCCGTCGGCGGTGGCCAACGCCAGATACTGCTCGTCGGTCAGACCAGCCGGATCCTTCTCTGCTGCTCGCAGAGCGTCGAGCACCTCGGAATCGAGCCGCTCGGGCGCGATGACGGCAAGGTCGCGGGCGTGTTCGCGGATCGTCTCCCAGTCGCCGAACGCGCCGACCACCTCCTGCCCGAGCCCGGAATCGCTGCGGCTGTCGGTGTTTCGGCCCTCGGTGTCGATGGCGGTGTTCAGGTCGACGCGGCCGACCGAATCCCACGACTCGTCGGGCTCCTGCCATGGCAGGCCGACCGGCACAGCCTCGGGCCTGGCCAAGCCGGTCGCGGGGTCGGTGAGCGCGGCGACGTGCGCGCCGATGCGCGGATCGATCCACGGGTGACCCGCGCGAACGTATTTCGGATGCGCCGAGGTGCGTTCCACGAGAACGAATCCCGCGGCCTCGGTGATCTCGCGCAGCGTGTCCAGATTCGGCCACGGGCGCTCGGGGTTCACATGATCGACGGTCACCGGCGACACCCCGCCCCAGTCGTCGATGCCCGCGTCGATCAGCGCCCGGCAATCACTGTGCGAGACCAGGTTCGGCGGCGCCTGTACCGGAACATCCGGGCCCAGGAGCAATCTCGTCACCGCGACGGCCGCCAGGAACTCCGCGACGCCCGCGTCGGGCACATCGCGCATGGCCGTGTCGTCCTTGGCGCGGAAGTTCTGCACGATCACTTCCTGGATGTGCCCGAACTCCCTGTGCTGCTGACGAATCGCCATGATCGACTCGGCCCGCTCGGTGAGCGTCTCGCCGATGCCGACCAGGATGCCGGTGGTGTAGGGCACCGAGAGCCTGCCCGCGTCGGTGATCGACCGCAGCCGGACCGCGGGATCCTTGTCGGGGCTGCCGTAATGGCATTCGCCCTTGTCGGTGAACAGCCTGGTGGCCGTGGTCTCCAGCATCATGCCCATCGACTGGGCCACGGGCTTGAGGCGCGAGATCTCGTTCCAGCTCATCACGCCGGGATTGAGGTGCGGCAGCAGCCCGGTTTCCTCCAGCACGAGGATGGAGACGGCGCGCAGGTAGTCGAGGGTGGAGTCGTAGCCACGCTCGTCGAGCCACTGCGCGGCCTCGGGCCAGCGGTCCTCCGGCCGGTCACCGAGGGTGAACAGCGCTTCCTTGCACCCCAGCGCGGCGCCCTGACGGGCGATCTCGAGCACCTCGTCGGGTTCGAGGAACATCCCCTTGCCCTCGGCGCGCAACTTGCCCGGCACGGTGACGAACGTGCAGTAGTGACACTTGTCCCGGCACAGCTTGGTGAGCGGGATGAACACATTGCGCGAATAACTGATCGTGGCTGGGCGGCCCGCCGATTCCAGTCCCGCGTCCCGGACCCGGGCGGCACTGGCGCACAGGTCGACGAGGTCGTCGCCGGTGGCGTGCAGCAGGACGGTGGCCTCGTCGACGTTCAACGTGACGCCGTCGCGCGCTCGGCGCAGTGCCCGGCGCATCGCGGCGGGACTCGGCGGCGGCATCGGAACGCTCGGCTTCGGAAGGTCGCTCACCCCGTCGATCATGCGCTACTTCTCTCCCGGACGTGTGGTCGGCTGGTCACTGCCCCCTCGGCGGGCGCGGTGCGGTCGTCCTTGTCCGACGACAACCTCCACCGCGACCACGCGTATTCCCGACGGGGTGAACTCGTCGCACGCGCATGGAACCATGGTCAGCATGTCACTACCGCGTTCCACCATCCTGGCCGAACCGGCCTGGCGTCCGAGTGCCAAGGCCAAGCTGCTGTGGGCGTTGGAGAACGCGATCGTGGTGGGCGTGTTGTGCGTCGTGCTCGGGGTGTGGGCCATGCTCGACGACGACCATCGCGGCTGGCAATCGCTCGCCGTACTGGCGCTGGTGGTACTCGCGGTGCTCGGCGTCGTGGTGATTCCGATGTGGCGATACGCGGTGCATCGGTGGGAGGTCACCGATGAGGCCGTGTACACCAGGGCGGGGTGGTTCGATCAGGAATCACGGGTCGCGCCGATCTCACGGGTGCAGACTGTCGACACCGAGCGTGGGCCGCTGGAACGGATCCTGGGGCTGGCCACGGTCACGGTGACCACCGCGTCATCGGCGGGGGCGGTGAAGATCAACGCGCTCGACCGGCCGGTGGCCGAGGAGACGGTGCTGCGGCTCACCGCGATCGCCGCGCAGCACCGCGGGGACGCGACGTGATCGAGGCCGTCGAATGGCAGCGCCTCGACCCGCGCATGCTGCTGGTGTATCCGGTCAACGAGATCATGAAATACATTCCGGTGCTGCTCGGCTCGATCATCGTCGGCACGACCAGCGGTAATCCGCTGTGGAGTCTCATCCCGGTGCTGCTGGTCGCCATGTTCGGTATCGCGCGCTGGTTCACGACGTCGTATCGGATCGACGCCGATCACGTGCAGTTGCGCAGTGGGATCCTGGCGCGGCGGACCCTGTCGGTGCCGAGGCCGCGCATCCGATCGGTGGATGTGGAGGCCGATCTGCTGCATCGGGTGCTCGGGCTGGCGGTGCTGGCGATCGGCACCGGGAAGCGGACCGGCAAGGGCGAGGGGTTCAAGCTCGACGCGCTCGATACGAGTCAGATCCCGGCACTGCGAGCCGAATTGCTCTCACACACCGGGCAATACCTGCCCGAACACGTCGATGAACCCGGGGCACAGCGTGTTTCGCATTCCGACACGCTCGCCGAGTCCGGGTTGGAGATCGGACACTGGCGGGCGGCGTGGGTGCGCTACGCGCCGCTGTCGCTGACCGGACTGGCTGTCGTCGCCCCGATCGCGGGCTTGGGCGCGCAGTACGGGGTGATCGACGTGCTGTCGAAAAGCGCTGTCGTGCAACACCTCGACGACGACACCGCCTCGGTCGTCGCGATCACCATCGCCGGGTTGACCGTGCTCGTATTGGCGTTGGTGAACCTCGCCGCGTGCGGCCAGTACCTCGCCACCTGGTTCGGCCTGCGCGTGCTCGACAACGGCACCACCCTGCACCTGCGCCACGGACTGTTCACCACCCGCCAGATCACCCTGGATCTGGCGCGCTTCCGTGGCGCCACCCTCAACGAACCGCTGCTGCTGCGTGCCGCCGGCGCCGCCCAGCTGGAAATGATCATGACCGGCGAGAAACCGCGCCAGAAGATCCTTCCCCAGGCGCCCCGCGTCGCCGTGCAACGCACCCTCGACGAGCTGTTGCGCAGCCACCGAGACCCGCGCGCCGACGCACCGGATCCGGCACCGGTCACCGGCGCCGCGCTCGGCACCGTCGACCTGCGTAAGCACGGGCCGCTCGCCCGGCGTCGCCGCTACACCCGGGCCGCGTGGCCCGTCGGGATCGTCGTCGTCGCCATGCTGGCTGTCGCGCTCGTCGACGACTACCCACCGCCGTGGACCTGGACCTTCCCGGTGGTGTTCGCTGTCGTCATGGCCCTGCTCGCCGAGGATCGCTACCGCGGCCTCGGTCATCAGGTGCTGTCCGGCACCACCGGCCCGACCTGGCTGATCACCCGCCACGGCAGCCTCGACCGCGATCGGGACTGTATCGAAGCTCCCGGCATCATCGGATGGACTGTGCGACAGACCTTCTGGCAGCGCCGTGCCGGACTCGCCACCGTCGTCGCGGCCACCGCCGCGGGCAAGAAGGCCTACCAGGTGGTCGACATCCCGATCGATCAGGCCGCGTCCCTGATCGAGGAAGTGACCCCGGGCGGACTCGGCAGACGCTGACAGGTCCGGGAATCGCGGTCCCCGGCACCGACCCCGAACAGGGTGCCATGGACGAGAAGACCCGCCGAGCCGAGAGCGGCGCGGACGCCGGACGCGGCGTAGCGTTCGATTCGATCGCTACGCCGCTGACGCTAGGGGTGATTCGTGCATTTCACCGAGGTTATCGAGAATGCCGGCAAAGTGCTCGACGCCGCGGGTGTCGCGGCCATCGTCATCGGCGCGCTCGTCGGCACGGTCCGTTTCCTGCGGCAGTTGGCCGGGCACGAGGAGTTCGAGCTCGCCTACGGCATCTATCGGCGCGGGCTCGGCCGGGCGATCCTGCTCGGGCTGGAATTCCTGGTCGCGGCCGACATCATCCGCACGGTCGCCATCTCACCGACGTTCGCCAGCGTCGGCGTGCTGGCGTTGATCGTGCTGGTACGGACGTTCCTCAGCTACTCGCTGGAACTCGAGCTGACCGGGCACTGGCCGTGGCAGACCTCGAAATCTACCGGCTGAACTGGGAGCGGTAATACATATATCCCGCGGGCGCGAGCACACCGCAGGCGAGCAACAGCAGGGTGCGGCCGTCACTGCCGAGCATGATGTCACCGCCCGGTCCTCGGGAGGCGCAGACCATGAACCCGAAGACCCACATTACGATCGGGGCGAAGAGGAAACCGACCCGGTCGGTCACCGACTCCATGCCGTAGACGAGGGCGACATTGATGGGCGCCGCCAACAGCGCCACCACCGGAAACGCCAGCGAGCCCAGGTAGAGGGGCAGGAACAGCACTTCCACGGCCAGGGTGATCAGCGCGTCGACCAACAGCAACACCACGATGAGTCCCGAGAGCAACGGATCCAGGCCGGGGATGCGTGCGAACCGCAGCACGGCGGTGGGCTGATCGCGATCGGTCACCATGGGCGTGAGTCTATTCGGCCGAACCGCTGCGCTGTGCCGCGCGCGCCCAGGAGAGCCGCCGGCCCCTGTACGGCTCGCCCATCAGCTCCAGCGATTCACCGCGCCGAACCGCGATGGCGGCCCGGTGCCCAGTGGCTCAATCGAGACCGGCGAACAGGTCGTGCTCGAATCCGTCGGCGCCCACCTGTCCACGCGCGCCACGCACCAGCGTGAAGTGTTCCTCGGGCAGCACCGGCAGCGCGATGTTGTTCGACAGGGCGAATTCCCGGCCACTCGGCGCGACGGTGACCTGGGTGGCGTGCGCGCGCATTGCGGCGCGCTTGGCCGAGACCGCGTCGGAGACGTCGACCACGGTGGTCACCCCGCTCGTGGACATGGCGGCCAGTTCGGCCTCGACCGGCAGCCGCCAGCCCTTGGGCAACGCGCCGGGCAGCTCGTCGACGGTGCGGCGAGCCAGCGCGGCGGTGTGCTGTCGCAGCAGGTCGCCGTCGGTGACGGTCCAGTAGAACTTGGGCACATCCCAGCCACGCTCGGCGGCGGCTGCGACGGCCGCGGTCGTGATCTCGTGCGCGCGGATGTGGTCGGGATGGCCGTAGCCGCCGCGCGGGTCGTAGGTGACGACAACCCGGGGACGTAGTTCGAGGATCACCGCCACGAGTGCGTCGACTGCGGCCTCGCCGGAATGCACGAACGCGCGTGGGTTCGCCGCCGACGGCGTGCCCGCCATGCCGGAATCACGCCAGCGACCGGGACCGCCGAGAAACCATGGCGCACCGGCGTCCAGGGCCGACAGCGCGGCGGTGAGTTCGGCGATGCGGTAACCGCCGAGCTGGTCGGCTTCGGTGGCGATCAGGCGTGACCACCGGTCGCCGATGACCTCGCCCTCCTCGCCGAGCGTGCAGGTCACCACGGTCACCGGAACGCCACGGCGACGGTAGTGCGCGATGGTCCCACCCGTGGTGAGGGTTTCGTCATCGGGATGCGCGTGCACCAGGAGCAGGCCGCCGGTCTCGGTCATGGGATCCTCCGCCACTGTGCCGTGTCACCGAAGATGCCTACCTGGATGGCTCCCGACAGCGAGACACCGTCTACGCGCGGCCCGGCCGCCGCGACGACGTTGTCCTGCACAATCGGCAACACGGTCGCCAGCTCCCACAGCCGGGGCTCGGCTTCGGCCAGGATCCGCGGCACCTCGAACCCGCGCAGGGCTTCGTCGATCGAGGGCTGCAGGGTGGGATCGCAGACGCCGCCGATATTGCTGGGCGCCTTGCGATACGCCTCGGCCGCGGCCAACGCGGGCCCCTCGGCACCGACCGGTTCGACGGGCGGACAGCCGTAGCGGGAGGCGAGCGCGGTGGCGGGATCCCCGCCCGCCAGTTCCCAGCCGACGATGGCGTCGATCGAGGAATCGGTGAGATCCTTGCCGTACAGCTCGTCGGCGGCCAGGCCGCGCACGGTGGCATCGATTCCGGCACTGCGCAATTGGTCGGCGGCGGTATTGGCGACGGCCAGCGCCGACGCGTCCTCGTTGACGGCGCCGATCCGCACCGACAGCCCCTTGCCGTTGCGCGCCACCGAGCGCGGCCGCGGCGCGGGCGAGGTGGGCGAGCCGGTCTGCGGTGTCTCCGGCGCGCGGCCGTAACCGGCCTCGGCCAGCAGGGCGAACGCCTCGTCGGCCGACATCCGCGGCGGCGCGGTGGGCACATACCCCGGACTCGACGGCGAAAGCACTTGAGCGCGTGCGGGTTCCACCCAACCGCCGGTCTGCGCGCCGACGGTCGCCAGCAGCGCCGGGTCGAGCAGCGCGAGCACCGCCTTGCGGACCCGGCCATCGGTGAGGTCGCCGGAGCGGCCGTTGAGCGCGAGTTGCAGTTCCCTGGCCTGCGGCATGATCGTGGTCCGCACCGACGGGATCGCGGCCAGTTGCGCCTGGGTCGCCACGCCGCCGTGCACGAGCGCCATCTGCGCGTCACCGGTGCGCAGCGATTCGGCCAGCTGCGAGGGCGTGCCGCCGCGCCGGAACTGGATCTGATCCGGAGACGCGGGCGTGCCCCAGAAACGGTCGTTGCGTTCGAGCAGGATCTCGTCGCGTCCACGGTCGACCGACTTGATGGTGAAATTGCCGCCGGAGACCGGGATCTTGTCGACCAGCCCGCTGGTGAACCCACCCGGTGAATCCTTCACCAGGTGCGAGGGCAACAGATTCGAGAACAGTTCACGCCAGGCCGGATAGGGCTGGGACATGGTGACGGTGACCGTCTTGCCGCCACCCGAGGACGCCACATCGGCGATGAGCCGGTAACCGGCGGGATCGACCACGCCGGGCTGGCTGATCATCTGCTGCCACAGAAACCGGAAGTCCTCGGCGGCGATCGGAGCGCCATCGGACCAGTTCGCCTGATTGCGCAGGATGTAGGTGATCGTGAACGGCTCCTGGGCCGTCACATCAGCCGAGACGATCAGCGAGGAATCGGGCAACCAATCGACCTGACCGGTATGCACGGGGCTCGGCGCGGCCCGGAACGGGCTCGGCAGCACCATCGAACTCACCGCACTGGTCACCGGCGACTGGTCCGAACGCAGATGCGGGTTGAACCCGATCCCGATGTCGTCGATCGCGACGACCACGGTGTTCTTCCCCGGCTTGACCTGGGTGGTCTTGGGCGAATCGGAGGACTCGATCGGCGGTGGCGGATTCGCCGTGCAACCGGCCACGACCGCCGTCGAGGCGATCATCGCCAGCACCATCACGCGCCACCTCGCGCGCCGCCCCGAACTCACCTTGCGCACTCTACTGTGTTTATGAGCGGCTGGCGCCGCTGGGTTGGGCCCTCGTAACCTCGGTCTTCCCTCCCTCCGGGTACTCCTTCGTCGCACCCTCCGGTCAGTCCGGACCGAGGCGGGCCCAACCCCTGGTGGGCGCTCGTAAACGCGAAGTGGGGCGGTGCCGTAGCACCGCCCCACTGTCGTCATCTATGGCTTAGTTCGCGGCGGCCTTGTCACGGGCCTTGCGACGCGACAGGTCGCGGGCACGCTCGTTGGCGCCGAGAACGACCTTGCGCACGCGAACCACCTCGGGGGTGACCTCGACGCACTCGTCCTCGGTGCAGAACTCCATCGCCAGCTCGAGGTCGAGCTGCAACGGCTTGGCCATGGTCTCGAAGGTGTCCGCGGTCGCGCTGCGCATGTTGGTCAGCTTCTTCTCGCGGGTCACGTTGATATCGAGATCCTCGGCGCGCGGGTTGATGCCGACGACCATGCCCTCGTAGGTGTCGGCGCCCGGCTCCACGAAGAACTGACCGCGGTCGGCCAGCTGGATCATCGCGAACGGGGTGACGCTGCCCGCGCGGTCCGACACCAGCGAACCGGTGTGGCGAGCGCGGATCTCACCGGCCCACGGGGCGTAACCGTGGGCGACGGCGTTGGCGATGCCGGTGCCGCGGGTCTCGGTGAGGAACACGGTGCGGAAGCCGATCAGGCCACGCGAGGGGACGATGAACTCCATGCGCACCCAGCCGGCGGCGTGGTTGCTCATCTGCACCATCTTGCCCTTGCGGGCGGCCAGCAGCTGGGTGATCGCGCCCAGGTACTCGTCGGGGCAGTCGATGGTCAGCTCTTCGAACGGCTCGTGGGTCTTGCCGTCGACCTGCTTGGTGACCACCTGCGGCTTGCCGACGGTGAGCTCGAAGCCTTCACGACGCATCTGCTCGACCAGGATGGCCAGCGCCAGCTCGCCACGACCCTGCACCTCCCAGGCGTCGGGACGGCCGATATCGAGCACGCGCAGCGACACGTTGCCGATGAGCTCGGAGTCCAGGCGCGACTTGACCATGCGGGCGGTGAGCTTGTGGCCCTGCACCCGGCCGACCAGCGGCGAGGTGTTGGTGCCGATGACCACCGAGATGGCCGGCTCGTCGACCGTGATGCGCGGCAGCGCGACCGGGTTCTCCGGATCGGCGAGGGTGTCGCCGATCATGATGTCGGGGATACCGGCGATGGCGACGATGTCGCCGGCCTCGGCGACCTCGCCGGGCTGACGCTCCACACCGATCGTCTGGAGCAGCTCGGTGATCTTGACCGTCTTGGCGCCGTCGGCGTTGATCCAGGTGACGTTCTGACCCTTGCGCAGCTCGCCCGCGTAGATGCGGACCAGGGCAAGACGGCCGAGGAACGCCGACGCGTCGAGGTTGGTGACGTGGGCCTGCAGCGGCGCGTCCTTGTTGCTCTTGGGCGCCGGGATGTAGTCCATCAGCACCTCGAACAGGGCGTCGAGGTTCTCGGCGTCGGGCGCGGAACCGTTCTCCGGCTCGACCTTCGACGCCTTGCCCTCACGGCCCGAGGCGTAGAGCACCGGCAGATCCAGCGCGAGCTCGGCGGCTTCGGCGGCCTCGTCGTCGAGGTCGGAGGCCAGGTCGAGCAGCAGGTCGTGCGACTCGGAGACGACCTCGGCGATGCGGGCGTCCGGCCGGTCGGTCTTGTTGACCACCAGGATCACCGGCAGCTTCGCCGCCAGCGCCTTGCGGAGCACGAAACGGGTCTGGGGCAGCGGGCCCTCGGACGCGTCGACGAGCAGCACGACACCGTCGACCATGGACAGGCCGCGCTCGACCTCACCACCGAAGTCGGCGTGGCCGGGGGTATCGATCACATTGATGACGGTGACGGAACCGTCGGGGTTATGGCGATGAACCGCGGTGTTCTTCGCGAGAATGGTGATGCCCTTCTCGCGCTCGAGGTCACCGGAGTCCATGACGCGGTCGACCAGTTCGGCTCGCTCGGCGAACGCGCCCGACTGACGAAGCATGGCGTCCACCAGCGTCGTCTTGCCGTGGTCGACGTGGGCCACGATGGCGACGTTGCGAAAATCGCGTGAAGACGACACGCCTCAATCCTCCTGCTGTTGATGTATTTGGCGCGCATTCATCTGGCATCGCGGCCTGTTACACAGTACCGGTTGCGCGGGGACACCCTCGTGTCAGGCTTTGTACTTAGGCTAGGCTAACTCGCATGGGCAAGGTGAAGGCGAAGAAGGTCTCGAGCCTCAAGCCGAAGAAAAAGTGCTGCAGGAAGAAGACGCGCTGCTTCAAATGCCCCGTCGTCATCATGCGAATGAAGAAGGCCGAGGCCGCCGGAACGAGCGGTAAAGATCTCAAAAAAGCACTGGAGCTGGCGCGCGCGAAGTAGCTGGAGGCGTACAAACGAGGTATGGGTACTCCGTTGCTTTCCGCTCCCGAGCTCACCATCGCCATGGCCACGTTGCCGCAGTGGTCGCGCGACGGTGACGCCATCACCCGCACCGTGCAGGCGCCGAGTTTCCTCGCCGGCATCGAGACGGTTCGCGAGGTCGCCGCGGCGGCCGAAGCGGCCGATCACCATCCCGATATCGATATCCGTTGGCGCACACTGCGTTTCACGCTGAGTACGCATTCGGCGGGCGGGCTCACCTCGCTCGATACGGCGATGGCGCACACCATCGACGGCCTCCTCGGCTGAGCCTCAGCTCGCGGGCACCTCGGCCGCGCGGCGGCCGGGCAGTCGCGCGCGCAACGAACCCCGACCGTGCCAGATCAGCCAGCCGAACAACACGAACACGCCGATCACATCGACCGCGCCGAGCCAGGCCAGCGGCCACGGGCGCGGGATGGTCCAGATCGTCGGCTGCGCGAACGAGAGCACCCACGGCACGCCGACCAGCATCGTCAGCACCCAGAACCCGGCGATGATCCGCGCGACCCGCTCGGCCCGCAGCGGCCCGTAGAGCAGCCACAGCGCGGTCGGGATCAACCACACCCAGTGGTGTGACCAGGAGATCGGCGAGATCATCAGCCCGAACAGCTGCACCAGCACCAGAGTGCCGAGCCGGTCATCGGGGCCGAGAGTGCGCCACGCGCAGAACGCCAGCACCGCCGTGACCACCACCGCGGCCAGCCACCACGGCCCGGACTGCACGTCGTAGCCGAGAATGCGGCTCAACGCCCCGCGCAACGACTGGTTCCACACCGAGCCCACCGGGCCGATCCGGTCGGCGTCGCCGAGCAGGGTGCCGAAATAGCGCTTCGCCTCGTGGGCATTGATGAGAAAACTCACAGCCACGGTCAGCCCGAAGGCCCCCGCCGACCACAGCACCGTCGCCCAGCGCCGCCGAGCCACGAAGTACAGGCCGGTGATGGCCGGGGTCAGCTTGATGCCCGCGATCACGCCGACGAGGGTGCCCGAGATCCACCAGCGCGCACTGCGCACGGCCAGCATCGCGCCGAGCACCAGGAACACGTTCACCTGGCCGTAGTCGATCGTGGTTCGCACCGGCTCCAGCCACACCCCGAGCGCGGTCCAGCCGACGGCCGCGGTGATCCACGGCGTCCGCCTCGCCTTCTCCGCGCCGAGGAGCAGTTCGAAACTGATCCGGATCACCCCGTAGAGCGCGGCGACCGTGGCCAGCATCCAGCCGACCGCCACCAGCGTGAACGGCAGGTAGTGCAGCGGGAAGAACACCAGCGCGGCGAACGGTGGATAGGTGAACGGCAGTGGGAAGTCCGGCGTCACCTCGGAGTAGGTGAAGTCGTAGAGCCGATCGGTGAGCAGCGAGGCCGAGCCGTCCACGTACACGTGCAGATCGACGACATTGAGCCCGTTCGGGGCGAAGAGCATCCAGGCCAGCCTGGCGAGCACGGACAGTCCGAGCAGCGCGAGTGCCCATCGGAGGTGTCGGTTCAAGGCCAGGCTTTCGGTCGGACGGGACATCGCGCGCCATTTCCCGGCGCTCCGCTACTTTAGCTGTGTTGATTTGCGGCTGGCGCCGCGGGTTTTCGGCCCTGGCGGGCCGAAAACCAGGGTGTGGCTGGCTTCAGGGGCGAAACCGCGACATAGCGCGCATCAGGGACAACGCTGTGGGTGGCGCGCGCATCAGCGACACCTAGGGTCACAGTTGCATCAACATCCCCAGGTGTCACACCGGTCAGGACTAGCGTCCATGAGTGTAGTTTCGGCCGGTGATCCGCTCTGGGCCCGGCGGCTGTACAACACGGCAGCGTTGTCCTTAGAGTGACCCCCGACATCTGGGCTCGACAACCCTCGCCCATCGCAAACCCGAGGTAAGGACGGCTAGACAGTGCTTCGTAGCCGAGGATCGCGGATCGCAACGACCGCTCTCGCCATCGTGGCAGGCGCCATGCTCGCCGCGCCTGCATCTATCGCCGCGCCCGCTCCCGCGCCACAGGCGGCGCCGATCAGCGTCCCGATGGTGCCGGAGGGCGTCCCAGTCGACGCGCTAGCCGCCTTCGCACCCGCCGTGGCTGGCCTGATCGCGGGCCCCGCCGACGTCGCGAGCCCGCAGACCGCCCTGCTCGATCAGGCGCGCGCGCTGCTGGCCACGCTGAACCTGCCGCCCGCCATCAAGGCCACCCTCGAGCGGATCATCACCTTCCTCGACGGCAGCGGCGGCGGCGGTCCCGAACTCCCGCAGGACGGCCCGGCCATCGCGCAGTTCCTGTACCCGACCATCGGCCAGGGCTGCATCGGTGACGGCGCCGACTCGGTCGGCACCGCGCTCGCGGTGGCCGGTCCGGCACAGCTGCCCCCGCCCGGCCCCGCCGCCGGACAGGCCGGTTTCGTGTTCACCGCGCTCGGCACCAAGGCCCCGACCGGCGAGCAGAACCCGCCGATGACGGTGCAGTGGCTCAACATCGACACCCGACAGTCCGCCACCCAGACGCTGACCGACGAGGCCAAGATCAACCCCGGCGGTCCGGCCACCCTGTCGGCCATCGCGAACACCGGCAACGGCCGCGTCGTCGCGGTGATCTCGGGCTCGCTCACCACCGCCGCCGAGGGCGCCGCACCGCGCACCTGCACGTTCATGCCGACCCTGGGCTTCTTCACCGTCTGAGTTCAGTTCCCCTGCCTCCCCGCGACTCCAGGCCAGACCTGGGGTGCGGGGAGGTTTGCGTTGACGGCCGGCCCGTACTCGCGGGGTTCCCGCCGGTGCGGCGGTGTGGTAGACCGGGATCCATGGCGACCACGTACGGCCCTTCCCGCAATATTCGGTCGGTTCGGAGCAGCCGCTCGATTCTGTCCTATCGGTCCGAGGGGTCGATTCTCTCGATCGGATCGGCCTATTCGGTGCTCTCGATCGGCAGTGTCGGGTCGGTGCTGTCCATCGGCTCGATCGGGTCGTTCGGGTCCGCGATCTCGTCGCTGTCGTTCGCCAGTATCGGGTCGGCGCTGTCAGGTCTGTCCCGGTGGTCGCTGCTGTCGTGGCTCGGCGACCACGCCACGCCCGACAGCCGGACGGCCCTGTCGGTGATGCCCGACGACGAACCGGACCTGCGGCACGGGTCGACCTGCCACTGCCAGACCTAACTCACCACTGGCCGTAATCCTCGGCCAATACCCGATTCAGGTCCACGCCGATTCCGTCGATCGAGCGCTTGTCGATCTCGAATTGGTGCAGGTGCGCGCTGTCGTGCACGAATCCGCGCGCGGTACCCCAATTGTGTTGCCAGAACCAGGAACCCAGGCCCGCGTCGAGCGCGCGGTCGATGGTCGGCGCGTTGGCGTAGATGCCGACGAGTTCGGCGCCGAGCACCGACTGCCAGCCCTCGATGTAGGGCGCGATCATCTCCTCGAAATCCTCGTCCGAGGGATTGTCGTCGATGGAGGCGTAGATCGGCGCGGTATCGGGTCCACCTGCGGCGGCGTGAATGGCCCAGCCGCGTTCGGCGTGTTCCTTGCCCGCTTCGAGGCCACCGCGCCAGTCGGCCGTCGGGCCCTTGCCGAACTGGTAGTTCGACACGATCGACAGGCCGTGGTTCCACAGATCCTCGACCTCGGCGGCGAGCAGCGGTTTGCCTTCCATCCACTCCGCGCCGGGCCTGCGCTCGGAGACATAACGGATAACGCCGATATGACCTTCGGCCGCGATCGACTCGGCGGAGGGGACCCCCGCGGCATAGTCGACCATGGTGCCGAAGGAGTAGGCGCGGGCCGGTGCGGCGGCGAGGCCGGCACCGATCGTGGCCGCGGCGGCGGCGACGCCGAAGAACTTTCGCCTGGTCACCGGAACAGAACGCATCGCAGGACTCCTTCGCGCAACCCGAATTCAACCGGTAAGCGAGCCCGGCGCGCCTTCCCCGAATCTCGCGCCGGGAGTCTGGAACGTGCGTCTCATTGCACCACAAAACCCAGGGGAACCACTGGAACCAACGGCAACATTCGCCCCGCGAGTCACACCAGTATCAGGCCGCACCGTCGATCGCGGCGCCCACATCGATGGTGCGGCCGGTCGGATCGGCCAGCTCGGTGCTGACCACCGCGGCGACCTGCGCCACGATCTGCTTCTTGATTCCGGCCAGTCGGGCCAGGGTCGCCGCGCGCAGACCTTTCGCGGTGAATTCCATCGAGATGTCCTCGAGCGCGGGCGGCGGGACCTCGATCACGATCTGGAGCGGTTCGGCGGCCCGTGCCGTGAGCACGAGCGGGATCTCCAGATCGGCACGGTAGTGGTTGGCTTTGAGCACGTCGACGGTGATGTCGAGTCCCACCGGCAGCGTCATATCGAAGATCCGCAGGTCACCCGGCTCGCCCAGGCCGCGATCGATCACCCGTGGCTGCTCGATCGCGCCGCGCACGGTGACCGTGGCCGCGCCGCGCGGACCCTCCGACAGCGGCCCCACCTTGATCTCGCTACCGGCCAGCTGGCCGACGACGCCGTGCACGCGGTCTCTGGTGATGATGGCGGTGAAGAAACGCAGACCGAATTCGCGGTAGTCGATCCAGTCGAAGACGGTGTCGTTGCGATGCGGTGAGCGGTAGCCGTCCAGGATCGCCTCGATGTCGAAGACCCGCTCCGACCGAACCTTCGGATCGCCGACGATGGCGTTGACCCGGTTGGCGACCTCGCGCTGCACCAGACCCGCGATCGGGTCGAGCAGCATCTCCCACGCACTGTCGATGGCCTCGGCACGCAAGGTGAAGCTGACGTCCCTGGCCGTCACCGGGGCGACATCGATCACCACCAGCAGCGGAGCGGCGGTCCGGGCGTGCAGCGTGAGCCCGATCTCCACCACGGCGGCCAGTCGGAGCTTGCGGCCACCGAGGACCACATTCACGGCCAGGGTCAGCGGGATTCGCACACCGAAGCTCAGCGCGTCGCCGGGTGTGCGGGTGACCACGGCGGTGCCGAGCGTGCCTTCGGCGACGAAACCGGCCAGTCCGGCGGGCCCCAGCGAGAACGGCCCGATCTGCACGCCACGCCCGGTCATCCCCGACACCGCGGCGGCGATGCGCTGCTCGGTCACCGCGTAAGTGACGAACCGTTCGCCGAAATCGGCGTACTCGATCCAGATCGGGTCATGACGTGGCTTTTCGTCCACCTTCACACGCACATCGAATACGGTACGTGACGTCGGCGAACCCGCGACTGGTGGCACAACTCCCCCGTCCTGCCGATGAGGGGGAAGCAGGACGGAGGAGCGGCAACGGCGCTGCCGGGCGCCGCGAGTTCCATGGTACGGGTTTCGGCGTGGTACCGCCGTCCAGGATCATCGCAGTTGTCTTGAGCGACAATTGATTTCAGAATCGCCCATAACCGACCAGATCGGCGGTTTCGGCCGGGGTGATCGTGCGCACCCGAACTCCGCCCATCTCGTTGCCGCCGATGGTGGTGATCGTATCGCCCTCGGCCTTCAGCACGATGTTGGTGTGCTGGCCGAGCGGACTGTCGGGACCGTAGAGCACCACGTCACCGGTGCGTGGGCGGTACCCGAGGTCGGCGCGGGTGAACCGGCCGACCTGCTCGTAGTACTCCTGCAGCGTGTACACCCCGGGGATGCGCCAGGAACCGGAATTCGGGTTGGCCAGCGGCCTGCCCGCCTCGCGCATCGTCCAGCTCACGAAGTCGGCGCACCACTCTTCCCGCACGCCCTCGGCGTACTTCGGCCCGTCGCCGGGCTGCTGGTATTCGCGGCGCAACACTTCGACGAGCACGATCTGCTGCTCGTCGAGCCGCTCGCTGTCGAGCGCGGGGAACTGATCGCCCCAATCGTGCTGCCACCACACCAGTCCGACGGCGACGACCGTCGCGGCCGCCAGCATTCCGGAGATTCCGACGATCCAGGACATGCGTAGTCCAGGTCGTTCGGTTCGAATCTGGGTCATCGCCCCCCGCTCTCGTTCATCCCTATCGAACTATTGGACGAATCACGAGCGCGTTCGGTTCCCGATCCCCGGTGTTTTCCGGAGCGGACGGGCGAGCACCGGATGGACCCCTGCGCCACCCGGGTATCACCACGGCAATCGCTCTCGGCGCGCACACCCCAGGTGCGCGCCGTCCCCTCCGGCGATATTCGTCCGCACGGAGGTGGAATCGAACACTATCCGCTCCGGAACACACGGTCCCGACCAGCGTTGCACCGATAATCGGCCGATGCGCTTCGGTCGGACGGCCACGCGCTGTCCCGCCCGGCTGTGATGAGTTTCGCGAAACTCATCACCCACGGTCAAGCTAGACGACTGTCCCAATTTGTCCCACCGCTGTCGAAAGAGGTCTACCGCGTGGAGAACCCGCATCCGCCGATCGCGCGCTACCTGCGTGAACGCCGCGAGTCGGCAGGGCTGACCCGTGCCGCGCTCAGCACCGTCGCGGGGATCTCCCCCGGCCTCATCCAGAAGATCGAACAGGGCACGCGCACACCGACATTGGAAGCCCTCACCGCGCTGTTCGACGCACTGGAAGTGCCCGACCTGTTTCGCGACCACCTCGTCGCCCTCTCGCTGTCGGATCGCTACGACAGTTCGGCCCCCGAGCCGACCTTCGAGGTGCCCGCCGTCGACCGCGTCCTGCTCGACGCGATCGCTCACCCCGCCAGCCTGCAGGACTACTCGACCTTCGACATCCTGGCCGCGAACGCGGCGTGGATACGCTTCTTCCCCGGGCTCGTGCCCGGCACGACCCTGCTCGAATGGATGTTGCTCGATCCGCGGGCACGTACCGCGATGATCGACTGGCACCTACAGGTCCACCTGATCGTCTACGGCTTTCGGGTGATGAGCCCCGGCGTCGTGCCGCAGAAACGCATCGACGAACTCATCGCGGCCTGCTCGCGAGCGCCGGAATGGGACGAGTTCTGGACCACCGAACCGATCGCGCCGACCCACCTCGACCTCCCGGTGCAGCGAATCCGCGAGCCGGACACGGGCACGGTACTGACGATGGTCATGCACGCCCTCGAACCGATGATCCCTCGCCGGGACTGGGCCCTTGTCGCGTTCTGCCCGGTGCCGGAGCAGAGTCAGTCGCGCTGACGCATCGGGATGCACAGGGTCAGGGCCAGCGCGACGAGCGCACCCGCCATCGCGATGAAGAACGCGGTGTGAAAAGCCGCGCGGGTGGGCACCATGTGCGGGCCGAGGTGCATGGTCATGTGCGCGAGCACCACGCCCATCACCGCCGCCGAGGTCGATGTGCCGATGGAACGCATCAGCGAGTTGAGGCCGTTGGCGGCTCCGGTCTCACTCAGCGGCACCGCACCCATGATCAGCGCGGGCATCGCGGCGAACGCCAGGCCGACGCCACCGGAGACGATGACCGCCGACAGGACGACCTGCCAGACGGTGTCCATCATCATGACCGCGCACAGATACCCGACGGCGATCACGGCCGAGCCGAGCGCCAGCGTGACCTTCGGCCCCTTCTTCGCCGACAGCCGCGCCGACACCGGCGAGAGCAGCATCATCACCAGACCGGTCGGCGCCATCGCCAGACCCGCGACCACCATCGACAGACCGAAGCCGTAGCCGGTCTGCTCGGGAGCCATGAGCAGCTGCGGGAACGTCAGCGACATCCCGTAGAGCGAGAACCCGACCGCGATCGAGGCCATATTGGTGAACAGCACGCGCGGGCGAGCCGAGACCCGCAGGTCCACGAGCGGCGCGGTGCGGCGCAGCTCATAGACGCCCCAGCCGAGGAAACTCACCAGCGACAGACCGAACAGCGCGAGGATCGAGCCGCTGGCCCAGCCCCAGTCGGCGCCCTTGGTGATGCCGATGAGCAATGTGAGCAGGGCGATCGAGAGCCCGATCGCACCGCCGAAGTCGAAGCGCGCCGGTGTCCGCACCGGCGATTCCGGCACGAACACGAAAACCAGCACCGCGCAGACCACGCCGAGTCCGGCCGCGGTCCAGAACAGCATGTGCCAGTTCGCGTTCTGCGCGATCAGCGCCGAGAACGGCAGGCCGACCGCGCCGCCGACGCCGAGGGTCGCGCTCATCACGGCCATCGCGCCGCCGACCTTCGCGGGCGGGAGTTCATCGCGCATGATGCTGATCCCCAGCGGGATCGCACCGACGGCGATGCCCTGCAGCGAACGGCCGATCACCTCGGGCAGCAGCGAACTCCCGCTCGCGCAGATCACCGAGCCGAGGATCATGAAGCCGAGATTGGCGACCAGGATGCGTCGCTTGCCGAACATGTCGCCCAGTCGTCCGGCGATCGGCGTCGAGACCGCGCCGGCCAGCAGGGTGGCGGTGACCACCCAGGAGGCGTTGGACGCCGAGGTGTTCAGCAGGCTCGGCAGCGACGGAATGATCGGGATGACCAGCGTCTGCATGAGCGAGACGACGATGCCGACCGTACTGAGCACCGCGATGAGCACGGCCGGGGCCGGGCGGCGGGCTTCGGGCAGGGCCGGTGAGACCTCGGCAGCGACAGACACAAATATGCACGCTACACAGCATGTGCATCATGAACAATTTGATCCGGAGTGATCCACCCGACATAGTTGTCAGATGTCCGATTCCGGCCCCGTCGACGACACCCCGTTCGCCCGCCTGGTGTTCGAGCTGAACCTGATCTCGCGGCACTTCCCCACGACTACCCGCCGACGCCCCGGTTTCCTGCTCGACCGCTCGGCGTTCCTCATCCTGACCCGGCTCGACCTCGGCGAACCGCTGAGCCTGCGCGAGCTGTCGGAGTCGTTCCAGCTCGATATCTCCACCATCAACCGCCAGGTCGGCGCGATGCTGAAACACGAACTGGTACAACGGGTTCCCGATCCCGATGGTGGCGTCGCCCGCAAGATCGAGACCACCGCCGAGGGCAGAGCGGCGCTCGAAGCCGATCGACGCCACCGCAGCAGCGATATCGGCAAGGTGGTCGCCGACTGGGACGCCGACGATGTCACCGAGCTCAGCAGGCTGATGCGCAAGTTCAATCGGTCGGTGGAACAGCTGGAGCAGAACCCGTGGCCGAGGCCGCCGCACAGCGATAGCTGAGCGCTAAGCTGCGCGGCGTGGTCACTCACCGGTCTACCCGCCCGAGTCGGCTTTCCTGGGACAACTACTTCGTCGGCGTCGGCGGACTGGTTCTCGGCCTGTGTTTCGGCGTTTGCGCGGCGCTGATCGCCGGGCCCGGACACAATCTCGCGGCGATCGCCCTCGTCGCGCTCGCCGTGGTCTGTGTCCTACCCGCGCTGCTGCGCGCCCTCGGCGAACTCGGCGTGTGGGCGCGGCTGGCGATCCTGCTGATCGGCTTCGCCCTGCTGCTGCCCGCGATCGCGCTCAGCGGCGAGGTGCGCGACTGGGCCGCTGAGCGCTGGGAAAAAGCCTGGAACTAGCTGTTGCGCATCGGGACCGAGAGCAACAGGTGCAGGGTGTTGCTGATGAACTGCGCCGTCTGCCAGCTGTAATAGGAGGCGACTGCCGGATCGATCGTCCCGGCCGCGGCCACCGACCCCGTGGCCAAAGCCGCCGAACCGGATGCCGAGCCCGAACCAGGAAGTGCCGCAGCGGTTCCCGCCGAGCCGAGCAGTCCGATCAGCACCGTCACTCCCACCACAGCGACTCGAACGGCAGACGGCTTGGACGTTTCACGACCGGACAACATCAGATAGATCCCACTCTGTCGAAAAAATTGTGAATGCCCAGTATTCACACCAGAACTCACCGCCGAACCTGATTCGCCGGGATTGCCCCGATCTTCGGTTCGCGCGGTGAGTTCGTCGGTATGCCCGACCCCTGCTTTATGGTGCGCCACAGCAGGTGGACGCGCTAGACCACGATTATCGGGGCATTCCCGGACGGACCGGTCGGATTCGGCCGAAAACCAGCTTCGTCGGCCGCTATCGCCTCGACCACCGACGAGCGGGCGCCACGACCGCCTCCTCGCGCTCCCGCGCCGCCGCGGCCAGATCCGCACTGCGTTCCCGAGCCGTATCGACCAGATAGGTGCCGCGTTCGCGCGCCGCCTCGGCCAGCTCGGGCCCCTTCTCCTTGGCGACGTCGGCGAGCTGCGCACCGCGAGAGCGCACCGCCTCGGCCACCTCCGGACCACGATCCTTGGCCACCTCCACCAGCTGCGCACCACGGGTCCGCGCCGCCTCGGCCACCTCCGGACCACGATCCTTGGCGACGTCGGCGAGCTGCGCACCGCGAGAGCGCACCGCCTCGGCCACCTCCGGGCCCCGATCCTTGGCCACTTCCACCAGTTGCGCGCTGCGGCTGCGCACCACGTCGGCCAGCTGCGGCCCGCGTTCCCTGGCTATCTCGGCCAGCGCGCTGCCACGCTCGTTCGCGACCTCCGCCAGATGTGTCCCCTGTTCGTGGGCGACCTCGGCGAGCTGCGCGCCACGAACCTTTGCCGCCGCGAGGCGCGATTCCTCACGTGAGAGTGCCTTGCGCGCGCGCCAGCCCAGCGACGGCTTGCCCTCGGTATCGGATGCCGCGATCAGCAAACCGCCGAGCAATCCGAGATCCTTCAGGAACCCCACCCGTTTGGCGGCCCGGCGATCGGGGTCGTTCTCGGCCCAGAAGTCCTGTTCGGTGACAGTTCCCGGCACGACGGTCGCGGCGAGCACGAACGCCGCGGGCCGCGGCGCGCGTCCGCTGGCCAGCAACAACCCGCCGAGCACCTGCGCCGCGGAGTTGACGCGCACGAATTGACTCGGATCGTCGGGCACCCGTGCGGCCAGCGACTCCGGCAGACCACTGCGGCCCTTCTCGGCCAGTGCGTTCGCGGCGGCGGCGCGTGGCTTCTGATTCATCAACCCGTTCACTCCGGCGGCCACGAATGTGGTCCCCAGCAGTGCGCGAGCAATGCGTCGAACAGGCTTGATCGGCATCGTCGATCCCTTCGTGTCTACGACCTGGGAAAACGGCTCCCTCCTATTCGACTACCCGGCTCTTCCCATCACAAACGGCGCGCGGAACCGGGCACGCCCCGATCAGTGACTAGCGTCGACCGGGTGCCCGACCACATCGTCCAAGCCGCCTACACCGCCGTCCACGCCCGCTATATCGAGCTCTTCGGCTCCCCGTCCGACCTCGCCCCCGAGGACGCGGCCTTCGCACTCACCCACCTGGCTCCCGGCCCGGTCCTCGACCTCGGCTGCGGTCCCGGCCACTTCACGAAACTCCTCACCGACGCGGGCATCCCCGCCACCGGGATGGACCTGGTCCCCGAATTCATCGCACACGCGCGGGCCACCTACCCGGACATCCCGTTCGAACTCGGCTCGATCCGCGCCCTCGACGCCCCCACCGCGACCGTCTCGGCCATCCTCGCCTGGTTCTCCCTCATCCATCTGCCCCCGGAGGAGCTGCCCACCGTGCTGGCGGAATTCCACCGGGCGCTCACCCCGAACGGCCGACTGGTGATCGGCGTCTTCGAGTCCAGCGACGCCGTCGAACCCTTCCCCCACAAAGTCACCACCGCCTTTCGCTACCCCACCGACCAGCTGTCCGAAATCCTGCGCGAAGCCGGATTCACCGAGGTCGATCGCCTCCACCACCCAGCAGCGGGAGATACCCGGCCCCACTGCGCCCTGGCGGCCGTCAAGTCGTGACACCGCCCCACCCGCGGCTGGATCACACGGATCGGCATTCTTGACTAAATTTTCAGTCAGGATATAGGGTTCCCGGCAGCGGAAGGAGGACCCATGCGACGACGAACATTCGTCCAGACCACGATGGCCGCGTTCAGCGTGCTGGTGACCGGTTGCGACGACATCGGCGACAGCGACGAGCGGACCTGGCTCATGCCGGAGGAAGGACAGCCGCACCAGCGCACCTGGATGGCTTTCATCGCCGACGAACAGATCTGGGGCGCGCGGCTGGTGCTGGAGGTGCAGCGCAACCTGGCCACCATCGCCACCACGATCGCCCGCTTCGAGCCGGTCTCGATGCTGGTGCGCCCCGGCGATCTGGCGGCGGCGCAGCGCCTGATCGGCAACGCGAACGTGGAACTGATCGCCACCGACCTCGACGACCTGTGGATGCGCGACACCGGCCCGGTATTCGTGCGGAGCGGAAATGTCAGGGCCGGTGTGGATTTCAACTTCAACGGCTGGGGCGAGAAGCAGGAATACGGTGCCGACGCGAAGGTGGCGCGCTTCGTCACCGGCCGCGCGGGCGTCGAGACGCTGCGTACGGATCTGGTGCTCGAAGGCGGTGCGCTCGAGGTCGACGGTGCGGGCACGGCCATCATCACCGAGAGTTGCGTGCTCAACAACAATCGCAACCCCGGCTGGAAGAAGGCCGATGTCGAAGCGGAACTCGAGCACCTGCTCGGCATCGAGAAGGTGATCTGGCTGCCCGGTATCGCGGGCGAGGACATCACCGACGGGCACACAGATTTCTACGCCCGCTTCGCCGAGCCCGGCGTGGTCGTCGCCGGACTCGACAACGACCCGGATTCTTTCGACTACGACGTCACCCGTCGCCACCTCGACATCCTCCGCGCGGCGACCGACGCGCGCGGTCGCCCGCTGCGGGTCGAGGTGCTCGAAGGTCCGGCGACAGTGCGCGAGCAGTTCGCCGACGACGATTTCGCCGCGGGCTATATCAACTTCTACGTCTGCAACGGCGCTGTCATCGGCCCCGAGTTCGGTGATCCGGCAACCGACGTCGCCGCGAAATCCACCCTGGAGCGGCTGTTTCCCGGCCGAGAGGTGGTGCAGCTCGATATCGACGGCATCGCCGCTGGTGGCGGTGGTATCCACTGCACCACCCAGCAGGAACCCGTCGCCTGACCCGGCAGCGGCCCCGTCGCCGGGATCGCGTGCGCCTACTGTGAGGAATCGTGTCGGACCGTCGTACCCAGATCATGGAAGCCGCCGTCCGCGTCATCGCCGAGGACGGCGTGCGCGGCCTGCGAGTCGAGAAGCTCGCCGCGGCGGCCGAAGTGTCCACCGCGTTGATCTACTACTACTTCAAGGATCGCGCAGGCATCCTGCGCGCCGCGCTCGAACACATCAATCACCGCGCCCAGACCTACACCGAAGCCGGGGGCACCGATCCACGCGCACAGGTGGAGCACATGCTGTTGCTCGAACTCCAAGACGCCGACCGGGTCCGTGAAACCAGCGTCGCCTGGGGCGAACTGCGGGCCAGCGCGGTCTTCCACCCCGACCTACGCGAGCCCCTGCGCACCACCACCGAGGCCTGGAACGCTGACGTGGAAACCCTCATCCGCCAGGCGCAGCAGTCCGGCGCCATCGCGCCGACCGCCGACGCCTCCACTGCCGCGGAACGACTCACCACCCTGGTGGAAGGTCTCAGCGAGCGCTGGCACAGCGGTTCACTCTCCCTCGCGCGCGCCCGTGAGATCCTCGCCAGTGCGATGGAACTCGAGTTCGACAGGACCTAGCTTGCGCGCCGGGAGATTTCCCTTCGAGCTGATGCCCGTCACTTGTCGACGGCGCACGCGATCTGCTCGGCGGCCTGATCAGGAGTGAGACGTGTGGTGTCGATAACCTCGGCCTCGCTGTGCAGCCAGGTACGGGCAGCTTCGGCGTAGGGCTCGAGATAGGCGAGGCGGAAGGTGGAGGGACCGAGAACGGTGTCGCCCTCGATGCGTGCGCGCAGCGTGTCCTGATCCGCGTGTAGGACGAAGTGCCGCACCGGAATCGAGTGCCGCGCGAGCCCCGCGCTGATCTCACGCCAGTACTGCTCGACCAGTACTGTCATCGGCATCACGAGCGTGCCGCCGGTGTATTCGAGGATGTGGCGGGCGGTCTCGACCACGAGCGGCCGCCACGGTGGCCAATGCTGGAAGTTGTTCGTCGCGGGCAGCCCCGGCGTGACGTCCATGAGCGTCTCACCGACCTTCTCCGCGTCGAACACCCGCGAATCCGGAATCAACTGCTGCACAAGCCCACTGGTCGTCGTCTTGCCCGCGCCGTGGGTGCCGTTGAGCCAAACGATCACGGACTCCGACCCTAGCAGTCCCGCACGCGACGGGGATTTCGAGCGCATCGCCGACGTCACCGGCCGATCCCGCGGTTCGACGAGATCTGATGTCGCCGGTCGGCTCAGGCCGCGAGGGCCAACTGGGCGCGCGCGGGCCGGGCGGTGCGGGCCGCGCGACCGACCAGGCGGGCGATGGCCTGGGCGACCTGGGCGGGCTGTTCGAGGATGACCGAGTGGCCTGCGCCGTCGATCTGCACGAAGTCCGCGTAGTCGACCGCGGCGGCCATAGCGACCGAATGCGACGGCGGCGTCATCAGGTCGGCGGAGCCGCACAGGATCATGGTGGGGATGGTCGAGAGGGTGGCCAGGGCGGTGGTGCGGTCGAAGGTCTTGAAGGCGCTCAGGAAGGTGGCCATGGTGACGATCGACGTCGCGTTGTGCATCGCCTCGGCCAGCGCCAGCACCCGCTGACTGACCTTGCGATCACCGAACTCGGCGGTGCGCACGATCGGGGCGAAGACCTTGCAGGCCAGCACCTTCGCGTGCTGCATCAGCCGCGGTGCGCGCCGCACCGCGGCCTGGAAAACCGGGACGATCGGGTTGTGCAGCAGCCGGCCGAACCCCGCGTCGGCGAGCCCGCTCGCGGCGGTGGCGACGAGCCCGACGCCGACGATGCGCGTCCCGACCTCGTGCCGGTACTGGTCGACGTAGGTCAGCACGGTCATGCCGCCCATCGAATGCCCGACCAGCACCACCGGCCCGGTGGGCGCGACCACGTCGAGCACCTCGTGCAGATCATGACCGAGCTGTTCGATGTTGTAGGTCTGCCTCGACGCCGTGGCCGAGTCGCCGTGCCCGCGATGGTCGTAGCACACGACCTTGGCACCGGCGTGCTCGCGCAGCAGCGCATCCCGCACATCCGTCCACGACTCGGTCCGCAGGCAATGCCCGTGGATGAGGACGACCGTCAGGTCGGCGTCGCGCCGCCCGTACTCCCGAACCGCGAGCTCCACACCATCGCGGGTCGACACCGGAACACGACGCTGCGCGGAGCGGGCGATTGTGCTGATGTTCGACATCGGAGCCTCCGGGTTCGGCAGTGGTGGTGACAACATCCACTCTGCGCCGAATCCGGGCCCCTCATCAGGGCCCCGAGTACTGGGCCCGCTCCCCCGAGGGTGCGCGTAACACCACCTTGGTGTCACGCTCTGCTCGACGGGATGTCCCGATCGCACGGTGCGTCGGCCCGTTCGAACACCGAGACAGTGGACGCCGTTGCCGAGGTTTCGATGCCGATAACCCCACTCGGGGCGGGTCAGCCGATGGTCACCTCGCTGCGGGCACGCGGACCGGTGTGTGCGGGAAGGTGCTGATAACCGTGCAGGGTGAACAGCGGCCGCCGGGTGGGCGGATCGGTCAACCGCAGATCCGGGAAGGTCTCGAACAGCGCGCGCAGCGCATGCGTCGCTTCCATCCTGGCCAGACCGGCGCCGAGGCACACATGGCTACCGTTGCTGAACGACAGGTGATTCTTGGCGTTGGCCCGTGTGATGTCGAACCGGGCCGCGTCGGTGAACACGGCGGGGTCGCGGTTCGCGCCGGCCAGCGACACCACCACGGTCGAGCCCTTGCGCAAACGGAGGCCGCCGATCTCCAGTGCCGTCCGGGTGGTCCGGGCGGTGGACTGCACCGGCGGGTCGATCCGCAGGATCTCCTCCACCGCGTTGGGCCAGAGTTCCGGCTCGGCACGCAAGCGGGCCAGTTGTTCGGGGTGCTGGAGCAGCCAGACGATGCCCGTGCCGATCAGGTTGACCGTCGTCTCGAAACCCGCGGCCATCAGCAGGGTCGCCGACGCGCACAGTTCGTAGGTGGTCAGATCGCCCGAGGTGACCAGACTGCTGAGAATGTTGTCGCCGGGATCGGCGCGCAATCGCTCCAGGTGGTCGACGAGATACCGGTGCAGACGCTCCGAGGATTCCATCGCCCGCTGGTGCGTCTGCCACGAGATCCCGAGGTCGAGCAACGGACTGATGTCGTCACCCCAGTGCAGGAACATCTCGCGGTCGGCATCGGGGAAACCGAGCATCTCGGAGATGATGGCGATGGGCACCTGCGACGCGTACCGCGCCACCAGATCGGTCGGCCCGTCGTCGGGCAACTCCGCGAGCAGTTCACCGGTGACCGTCTCGATCCGGTCGCGCAGCCGGGCGATGGCCCGCGGGGTGAACGCCGCGGAGACCGGTTTGCGCATCCGGGTGTGCTCGGGATCGTCGACTACCAGCATGGACGGCGGATCCACCAGATTCGGCGGGAGGGGCCGCCGCTCCAGCGCCCGCATCACCGGCCCGGGTACCCCGAACACAGTCGGGATACCGACACCGAACCGGTTGTCGCGCAGGATATCCCGAGCCACATCGTGATCGAAGGTGATCCACACCGGAAGGGCGCGGATCAACCCACCGTCCCCACGCATCTCCTCGATCAGCGCGTACGGATTCTCGATCCCCTCCGCACCACCGATCAACCGAGCGAACGGGTTGCCACGACGTAGCGAGATCTTCTTGAACAGCACGACCACACCGTGATTGTTGATCCAGCGATACAGGTAATGCGGATTCATCGAGCCCCTCCATCGTCGAACTGACGCATTTGCGGTTGCTACGAACATCACATCGTTGTAACGGATATCACAGACTACGCGGGGCTACTGAAGCGGGATCCCGAGATCGAGAATCGGTGGGTGAACTACACGTTGAAGCGGAAGTCGCAGACATCCCCGTCGTGCATGACGTATTCCTTGCCCTCCATGCGGACCTTGCCCGCAGCCTTGGCCGCCGCCATCGAACCGGCTTCGACCAGGTCGTCGAAGGCGACGAGTTCCACCTTGATGAAACCGCGTTCGAAGTCGGTGTGGATGACGCCCGCGGCCTTGGGGGCGGTGTCGCCCTGGTGGATGGTCCAGGCTCGCGATTCCTTGGGGCCCGCGGTGAGGTAGGTCTGCAGGCCGAGGGTGTGGAAGCCGGCGCGGGCGAGGGCGTGTAGGCCCGGTTCGGTTTGGCCGATGGATTCCAGGAGTTCGAGGGCGGATTCGTCGTCGAGTTCGAGGAGTTCGGCTTCTACCTTGGCGTCGAGGAAGACGGCGTCGGCGGGGGCGACGGCGGCTTTCAGCTCGGCGATCTTGGCGTCGTCGGTGAGGACGGATTCGTCGGCGTTGAAGACGTAGAGGAACGGCTTGACGGTGAGCAGGGAGAGCTCACGCAGCAGTTCGGCGTCGATCTTCTTGCCCGCGGCGAACAGCGTGGTGCCCTCGTTGAGGAAACCCTCGGCGATCTTGGCCGCATCGAGCAGGGGCTTGCGGTCCTTCTTGACCCTGGCTTCCTTCTCGAGGCGGGGGATGGCCTTCTCGAGGGTCTGCAGGTCGGCGAGGATGAGCTCGGTTTCGATGACCTCGATGTCGGCGGCGGCGTCGACCCGGCCGTCGACGTGGATCACGTCGTCGTCGGCGAACACGCGCACGACCTGGCAGATCGCGTCGGCCTCACGGATATTGGCGAGGAACTTGTTGCCGAGGCCCGCGCCTTCGGAGGCGCCCTTCACGATCCCGGCGATGTCGACGAACGACACCACGGCGGGCACGATCTTCTCGGAACCGAAGATCTCGGCGAGCTTGTCCAGACGCGGGTCGGGCAGCGGGACCACGCCGACGTTGGGCTCGATGGTCGCGAACGGGTAGTTCGCGGCCAGCACGTCGTTCTTGGTCAGCGCGTTGAACAGCGTCGACTTTCCGACATTGGGCAGGCCGACGATTCCGAGGGTGAGGCTCACTGTGTTTATTTTGCCGCACCTGCGGCGCGGCGGGTTCGCGGCCCCCTTGTGGCTCGCTGGTCAGGCACCGCGGCTTGCTCCTTCGTCGCCTACGAAAGAGCGAGCCGCGGCGCCTGACCAGCGAGCCGGGCCGCGAACGGCCGTCCCGAGAGGTCAGGGTTCGAACTCGATCAGGGGACGAGAACGACCTTGCCCAGGTTGGCGCGCTGTTCGATGACCGCGTGCGCGGCAGCGGCGTCGTCGAGGGCGAACTCGGCGTGCACGACCGGGTGCAGCAGGCCGGAGGCGTAGTACTGCCAGACCTCCTGGCGCAGGTCCTCGTAGCGAGCCGGGTCGCGCTGGGCGAGCCTGCCGATCCGGAAACCGGTGAGGGTTTTGCCGCCGGCCAGGAGGTCCTCGGTGTCGATGAGGCCACCGCCGGTGCCGTAGGTGACCGCGCGACCGCCTTCGGCCAGACCCGCGAGGGTGCCGCGCAGGCCGGTGCCGCCGACGCCGTCGAGGGCGTAATCGGCCTGCTTGCCGCAGTGCAACTGGTCGTAGGTGAACACCTCGTCGGCGCCGAGTTCGCGCACGAAATCGATCTTGGACTCGTCGGAGACCGCACCGACCACCCAGCTCGCGCCACGCACGCGGGCCAGCTGCACCGCGAGGTGGCCGACCCCACCCGCGGCCGCGGTGACCAGGGCGGTCTCGCCCTCGCGCGGCGAGGCGGTGTCGAGGGCGCCGAGGGCGACGAGCCCGCTGCGCATCAGGGCGACGGCGTCGACAGCCGAGGCGCCGTCGGGAATGGCCGAGACCTGGTCGATCGCGAGGACGACGTACTCGGCGTAGGCATCGGAGGTGCACAGGCCGACGACGCGGTATCCGGCGCTGTAGCCGTCGACCCCGTCACCGACCGCCACGACCTCACCGGCCACCTCGGCACGGACCTGCTCCGCGTCGCCGCTGATCCGCCGAATCGCCGACAGGGTGGCCCCGATCGCCTCGACCCGCACCAGCAGTTCACCGGCACCGGGCACCGGAACCTCGGCCGCGACGACTTCGAGCGCCTCCGAACCACTGCCGCGCTCGTATTGAACCCGCCGCATGACACCTCCTGCAGAATTGAGCGAAGGCGCAAGATTAACCGGCTGACCTCGTGTTTTCACAGGTTGTTCGCCCGTGAGTGCGAAATCTCACCGCCCGCCGCGTCGCGCCGAGAGCACCTTCGGATGCTGGTTACCCCACGGCAAGGTCACGGACGCGTGGGCAACGCCACACTGCCGACGGCGGGTCGGTGAGGGCGTGTCGTGGCGGGTGTTCCGATGTCGATGGGCAACGACGCCTCGGACCTCCGGCTACCAGCCCGATGACCTGGTCACCCGTGTCGTTCCCGGCGTAGCGTGGCACGCATGCAGGCATCCACCGAGGTGGTGACAGCGGCGCCCGCGCCGGTGCTGGCGGCGTTCATCGACCGCTACGTCGGCTATCGCATGGCGGGCTTCGAGCCGGGTTTGCACCGCGGCCTGCCGTCGCAGCACATGACGTTCATCGTCGCGGTCGGCCCGACCATCGATGTCGTCGAGCAGACCGACCCGCGCCAAGCTCCCGCCAACTTCCGCTGCGTCTTGAGCGGCCTGCAGGCGAGCCCGGCGATGATCGCGCACAACGGTTTTCAGGAAGGCGTCGCGATCGAGCTGACCCCGCTGGGTTCGCGGGTGCTGTTCGGCATGCCTGCGAGCGAACTGTGGGATCTGTCGATCGAGTGTTCCCAGGCGCATCGGGCGCTGGGCGATCAACTCGCCGATGCCGTGCAGTCGCATCAGGACTGGCCGAGCCGGTTCGCCGCGTGCGATCGAGCGTTGACCACGGCGGCACGCGCCGACACCGCGGCCGGGCCCGAATTGACCTGGGCCTGGCGCGCTCTCGTGAAAACCGGCGGTACCTGCTCGATCAACCCGCTCGCGGATCGGATCGGCTGGAGCCGTCAACACCTGACCCGCAGGTTCACCGCCGAATTCGGCGCGAGCCCCAAGCTGGCCGCGCGGATCATCCGGTTCGAGCGAGCCAAGCGCATGCTGGCCGGCACCCCGTCCTATGTCTCCATCGCCCAGATCGCCGCCACCTGTGGCTACTACGACCAGGCGCATCTCAATCGCGACTTCGCCGAACTGGCGGGCGTGCCCCCCACCGCCTGGCTCGCCGAGGAGATTCCATCCGTCCAAGACCCGAACGGGCCCGAAGCACGAGGCTGAACACATGGACACCACAACCGACAACCGGACCACCATCTGGCCCTGCCTCGCCTTCGACGACGCCCGCGCCATGATCGAATTCCTCACCACCGCTTTCGGTTTCGAAGCCACCGCGGTCTATGCCAGGGAAGACGACGCCTCGATCGTCGAACACGGCGAACTGCGCCTGCCCGGCGGGGGCGGCATCATGTTCGGCTCCACCGGCCGCGACGACACCCCGTTCGGCACCCGCCCACCCGGCGTCGCCAGCCTCTACCTGGTCACCGACTCCCCCGACGCCCTCTACGCCAGGGCGAAATCCGCGGGCGCCACCATCATCCGCGACCTACGCGACGAGGACTACGGCTCCCGCGGCTTCAGCGCCGCCGACCCAGAAGGCAACCTCTGGAGCTTCGGAACCTACGGGGGCGAATAGCACCTCCCAGCCACCACGACCCGACCCCGAGGAGGGTCCCGCCGCGCAGCGGCGTTTCGCGGCCGTCCCGCAGGGGCCGCGAACCCGAGCGCGCCAGCGCTCCAACAAACCCTGAACAAAATTTCATTCTGCGCTCTATCGGGTGCGAACCTCTCCGTCGCAGCTCAGGGATCGGCTACGTTGTCGATTGCTTCACCCGAGGCTCTGCGCGTATCCAGGGGAGTTGAGTCAATGGCGACCATCGAACATCTGCGGACCGACCCGGACCTGCCTCCGGTCGGTGTCGTCGATCGCACGCCGATCACGCCCGCCAAGAAGGCCGTGTTCGCCGGGGTCGCCGTTCTCGGCGCCGTCGCGTGGACGATCATCGCGTTCGTGCGCGGCGAGTCCGTGAACGCGGTGTGGATCGTGATCGCGGCGGTCTGCACCTACATCATCGCCTACCGCTTCTACGCGCGGTTCATCGAGTGGAAGATCACCAAGCCGCGCGACGACGTGGCCACGCCCGCCGAGATCTATGACAACGGCAAGGATTTCATGCCGATGGACCGGCGGGTGCTCTACGGGCACCACTTCGCCGCCATCGCGGGCGCCGGCCCGCTGGTCGGTCCGGTGCTCGCCGCGCAGATGGGTTATCTGCCGGGCACCATCTGGATCGTCGTCGGCGTGGTGTTCGCCGGTGCGGTGCAGGACTACCTCGTGCTGTGGGCCTCGACCCGTCGCCGCGGCCGCAGCCTCGGCCAGATGGCGCGCGACGAACTCGGGCTCATCGGCGGCGTCGCGGCGATCGTGGCGATCCTGGTGATCATGACGATCCTGCTGGCGGTGCTGGCGCTGGTCGTGGTGAACGCGCTCGGCGAGAGCCCATGGGGCGTGTTCTCCATCGCGATGACCGTCCCGATCGCGCTGTTCATGGGCGTCTACCTGCGGTATCTGCGACCGGGTGCGGTCGGCGAGGTGTCCGCGATCGGCATCGTGTTGCTGCTCGGCGCGATCATCGGCGGCGGCTGGGTGTCCGAAACCGAGTGGGGCGCGGACTGGTTCACCCTTTCGCGCACCACCATCGCGTGGTGTCTGATCGCCTACGGCTTCGTCGCCTCGGTGCTGCCGGTGTGGCTGCTGCTCGCACCGCGTGACTATCTGTCGACGTTCATGAAGGTCGGCACGATCGTGCTGCTCGCCGTCGGCATCCTCATTACGATGCCGGTGCTGAAGGCGCCCGCCGTCTCCGAATTCGCGCACACCGGTGCGGGTCCCGCGTTCGCGGGCAGTCTGTTCCCGTTCCTGTTCATCACCATCGCCTGCGGCGCGCTCTCGGGATTCCACGCGCTGGTCTCCTCCGGTACGACGCCGAAACTGCTGGCCAAGGAATCCAATGCCAAGATGATCGGCTACGGCGGCATGCTGATGGAGTCGTTCGTCGCGGTCATGGCGATCATCACCGCCTCGATCATCGACCAGCACCTGTACTTCGGCATGAACGCCTCGGCCGGGCTCACCGGCGGCACCGCCGAAGGCGCCGCCAAGTTCACGAATTCGCTCGGGTTGTCCGGCCCGCCCGCGACGCCGGCACTGTTCACCGACGCGGCCGCCGAGGTGGGCGAGAAGTCGATCGTCTCGCGCACCGGTGGCGCCCCGACCCTGGCGGTCGGCATCTCCGAGGTGTTCTCCCAATTCCTCGGTGGCTCGACGATGAAGGCTTTCTGGTACCACTTCGCGATCATGTTCGAGGCGCTGTTCATCCTCACCACCATCGACGCGGGCACCCGCGTGGCGCGCTTCCTGGTCTCGGACGCGCTCGGCAACTTCGGCGGCGGGTTCAAGAAGTTCCGTGATCCGTCGTGGCGGATCGGCGCCTGGCTGTGCTCGCTGATCGTGGTCGCGGGTTGGGGCGGGGTACTGCTGATGGGCGTGAACGATCCGTTCGGTGGCATCAACGCGCTGTATCCGCTGTTCGGCATCGCCAACCAGCTGCTCGCCGCGATCGCGCTGATCGTGGTGCTCACCATCATCGTCAAGCGTGGGCAGTGGAAGTGGGCGTGGATTCCCGGCGTTCCGCTGGCCTGGGATCTGCTGGTCACGATGACCGCGTCCTGGCAGAAGATCTTCTCCGACGATCCCAAGCTCGGCTACTGGAAACAGCACAGCCTGTGCCAGGCGGCCAAAGACGCGGGCAAGGCCTGCCTGACAGCCAAGACCCCCGAGCAGGTCGACATCGCGATCCGCAACACCTTCATCCAGGGCACGCTGTCGATCGTGTTCGCGGTGCTGGTGCTGATCGTCACCGCCGTCGGTGTGCTGGTGTGCGCGAAGGCGATTCGTACAGGCACCGTGTCGAGCACCGAGTCCGAGGAGCAGCCGTCGAAGATCTTCGCCCCCAGCGGTTTCATCGCCACCTCCGCGGAGAAGGACGTGCAGAAGGAGTGGGATGTGCTGATCGCCGAGGGCAAGGTGAGCGCGCCCGGATCGGCGCACGTCTCGTGAATGTGGGGCCGCGCGTGCGGGCGGTTCTCGGCCGGGCGTGGGCGGCGGCGCGCGGAGTCGCCCGCTGGTACAGCGCGATCAACGGCGGCCAGGATTACCAGCGGTATGTCGATCACGTGCGCCGCACGCATCCGGGGGCTCCGGTGCTCTCCGTCCGCGATTACTGGCGCGAACGCTATGCCGAAGCCGAGCGCAATCCCACCACTCGCTGCTGCTGATCGCGGTTCGCGACGCTCGGGATCGGTGGCCGATTTCCGCTAGCACCCCGTTCGAATGGGTGCCATTGTGGAACTCGTGACCATCACCGCGTTGGACTTCGAGGGCTGCTACCGGGCGGTCTCCACCCGCGACTCGCGCTTCGACGGGCAGTTCTTCACCGCGGTGCGCACGACCGGCATCTACTGCAGGCCCTCGTGCCCGGCGATCACGCCCAAGCGGGCCAATGTGTCGTTCCTGCCCACGGCCGCGGCGGCGCAGCAGGCCGGTTATCGCGCCTGTCGCCGGTGCCTGCCCGACGCCGCGCCCGGGTCACCGCTGTGGAATGTGCGGGCCGACCTGGCCGCGCGCGCGATGCGGCTGATCGGCGACGGGGTGATCGAGCGTGCCGGGGTGCCCGGGCTGGCCGCCACCCTCGGCTATTCGCAGCGCCAGCTCACCCGGGTGCTCACCACCGAACTCGGGGCCGGGCCGCTCGCACTGGCCAGGGCGCATCGTGCGCACACCGCTCGGCTGCTGATCCAGACCACCGAGATGCCGATGTCGGATATCGCGTTCGCGGCGGGGTTCGCCAGCATCCGGCAGTTCAACGACACCGTGCGCGAGGTGTTCGCGGTGAGCCCCACCACGATGCGGACCGAAGTACGCCGGTCGCCGCGCACCGATGTCGTCGCGCCCGGCACACCGGGACTGTTGACGTTACGGCTGCCCTACCGCGAGCCGCTCGACACCGGATGGCTGACGAGGTTCCTCTCGGCGCACGCGGTGCCCGGGATGGAACTGTGGGAGGACGACGTCTACACACGCAGCCTGCGTACTCCGCACGGGCACGCGACGATTCGGCTCTCGTTCCAGCCGGGGCACGTGCGGGCGGAGTTGGCGTTGCGGGATATGCGCGATCTGGCTCCGACTGTCGCCCGGGTGCGGCATCTGCTCGATCTGGACGCGGATCCGATGGGCATCGATGCGGCGCTCGGCATCGGCGCGAGCACCGGAACGCGAGGCGGTCACGACGGCGGCCGCCGGCTCGCCGGTGACGACGAATCTAGCTATACCGCAACGAATTCGGGATCCGGGAAGGCGATCGCGGTGTCCGGGTTCACACCGGGGATTCGCGTGCCGGGATCCCTCGACGGCTCAGAGTTGTTGCTGTGCACGATGATCGGGCAACAGATCTCGGTGCGGGCGGCGCGGACACACATCGCGCGGCTGGTGGACGCGCTCGGTGAGCGGATCGATGGCCCGGTGCCTCGGCTGTTCCCGACTGCCGAGGCGGTCGCCGAACACGGCGCCGAGGTGTTGACCGGCCCCGTTCGCAGAGTGCGCGCCATCGTGGCGGCGGCGCGAGCGATCGCCGACGGCGAACTGGTCCTGCATTCCGGCCGCACCGCCGACGACCTGCGGCGTGACCTGCTCACCCTCGACGGGGTCGGGCCGTGGACGGCCGACTACGTCACCATGCGATCGCTGGCCGATCCCGACATCATGCTCCATACCGACCTCGTCGTTCGCGCAGGCGCCGCGCAGGTCGGCATCGACCTCGACAACACCACCCGCTGGGCGCCGTGGCGCTCCTATCTGTCCATGCACCTGTGGAAGATCGCGCTCGAACATCGCGGCGCGCCTGTCCGTGACCCCGCTCTCCAGGAAGCGAAAAACCATGACTGACACTGCTCTTCGTCTCGCCGATGTCGCGACCGTCCCCACGCCGATCGGCCCGTTCACCACCATCGTCGATGCCGACGGCGCCGTGCTCGCCTCGGGCTGGACCGGTGACCCGAGCACGCTGACCGGCCTGATCCACGCCACTCTGCGCCCGACCGAACTGCGGCGACAGGACTCACTCGGCGCTGTCACCCAGGCCGTCATCGACTACCACGCGGGCGACCTCACCGCGATCGACACGATCGCGGTACGTCAGCGGTCCGGCGAATTCCTCGTCCATGCCTGGGAAGTCCTGCGCAAGGTACCGGCCGGTGAACCGGTCACCTACACGGAGTTCGCCGGGCTCTCCGGGCGACCAGCGGCCACCAGGGCCGCGGCCAATGCCTGCGCTCGCAACTCCGCCGCGCTGTTCGTACCGTGCCATCGCGTGTTGCGGATCGGCGGCGCGCTCGGCGGGTTCCGGTGGGGGCTGGAAGCCAAGTCCTGGTTGCTCGCGCACGAGGGCTGAGCGCGCCCCGCTTCCTCGGGCGCAGGCCCCACCGCTCCAGCCTCGAGTACGCGCAGGGGTGTGCCGTTCGACGATTCATGAACGATCAGGCCAGTGATCGGTGATTGGCTCTTCTCTCCAGGTCCAGTAGGACGGATCGTGGTACCCATGCTCACTCGTCGCCTGGTCGCGCTGTACGTCGGTCTGTGGTTGTACGGCACCTCGATGGCGGTGATGATCCGGGCGGGGCTCGGGCTCGACCCGTGGGATGTGTTCCACCAGGGGGTCGCCTCGCATGTGCCGTTGAGTTTCGGGGTGGTGACCGCGCTGACCGGGCTCGCTGTGCTGCTCGCCTGGATTCCGTTGCGGCAGCGGCCGGGGTTGGGGACCGTCAGCAACGTGGTGGTGATCGCGATCGCGGTCGACGCCGGGTTGTGGCTGATCCCGGCCATGGACGGGCTGTGGCTGCGGGCACTCGGGATGGTCGCCGCGGTGGTGGTGAACGCGGCGGCGACGGTGCTCTACATCGGTGCGGGAATGGGGCCGGGTCCACGTGATGGACTGATGACTGGACTGGTTGCGCGGACCGGTTGGCCGATCTGGTCGGTTCGGACCGGAATCGAGGTCTCGGTGTTGACGACCGGGTGGTTCCTCGGCGGCAGCGTAGGAATCGGCACGCTGGTCTACGCCTTCGGCATCGGCCCCCTGGTGCAGCTGATGATTCCGTTCGTCGACGGCAAGCTCCCCGGATTCACGCCGCGCACCCGCCACGACAAGGCGCCATCCGCGCCGCGTCCGCAGGCTCCCGCCGCGCCGGGCTGAATAGAGCCGTGCCGACGCGGACGTCACGAAGCCCCGCCCCGCCGGGCGTGCGGTGCGGACCACGTGACGCCAGGCGCGGCGACGGCATCGCCGGGCGGGCGGCAGTACCCGAATACGCGAAGCCCAACGCAGTCGTGGCGAAGGCATCGCCGGGCGGGCGGCGGTACGGACTACGCGACGGTGGCTTCCAGGCGCGATCCCGACCGGCCGCGCACGACGTGGAGGCGGCTGGGGATGCGCTGGCGCATTTCGTCTACGTGGCTGACGACGCCGACCACGCGGCCGTTCGCGCGCAGTTCGTCGAGCACGCCCATGACGGCGTCGAGGGTGTCGGCGTCCAGGCTGCCGAAGCCTTCGTCGATGAACAGGGTGTCCAGGACGAGACCGCCGGTTTCCGCCGCGACCACATCGGCCAAGCCGAGCGCCAAAGCCAATGAGGCCATGAAGGTTTCGCCGCCGGACAGCGTCTTCGCCGAGCGGATCGCGCCGGTGTAGTCGTCGCGGACGTCGAGCCCGAGGCCACCGCGCCGACCCCGCGGGCCCGCCTTGTCCGAGTGGACGAATTCGTAACGGCCACCCGACATCCGGCGCAGCCGCAGCGACCCCGCCACCGCGACCTCTTCGAGCCGCGCCGCGAGGACATAGGAACGCAACGACATTCGCCGGTTGTTCTCACCCCGGCCCGCCACCACCTCCGCCAAGACCGCGAGCTCGTCGAAGACCCGCTGTTCGGGCGCGATCCGCTCGACCTCACCCCACAGCTGCGTCCCCAACTGCTCGAGCTGGGCGACCCGCTCGGTGGCCGCCGACTGCACCGCCACCGCCGCGGTGAGCGCGCTCTGTGCCTCGGTGAAGCGCTGCTCGAGCGTGTTCAGGTCGCCCGGCGTCTGCTCGGCGACCGCCTGGATGCGCGGCTCGGCGAGCACCGTCTCGGCATGCGCGCGGGCCCGGTCCGCGGCGGTGAGTTCCGCCTCGATCGCGGCCTGCTGCTGGGCCGTGCGCGCGACGGCGGTGACGACCTGCGCGTAGGCGGTCAGGAGGGCGACGTCGTCGCGAGGCGGTGCTGGTTCGGCCACCGAGACCCCGTCGACCGGCCGGTCGTCGACCGGCTCCTCGTCGAGTGGCTCCTCGTCGAACAAGTCGAACAGGCTGGGCATTTCAGGCTCGCCACCGACCGCCCGAGCCCGGCCAGCACTCGCCTCCTCGGGGCCCGTTCCTGCCTTCTCGCCGTTCCCGGACTCGGCGGCGGCGACCACTCGGGCCGCGACATCCGGCTCCGCGACCGCACCCTCCGTCGCGACAGCGTTCGTCGCCGCGGCAGCAAGCCGTGCGCTGTCTTCATATCCCGCTGGGATGAGACCCGCTGTGCGGGCGAGGTTTTCCACGCGGGAGGCGATGGTGTGGACGGCATCGCGGGCGGTGGACTCTGCGGTGCGGGCGGTGCGCAGGGTGGTGGCGGCGGTGATGAGGGATTCGAGGCGGGAGGTGCGGGCGTCGACGGTGGTGTCGGCGCCCGCCGCGGCGCGCAGGCGAGCGTTGAGTTCGTCGAGGCGGGTGCGGGTGGCCGCGATCGTGGCGGTGCTGGTGCCGAGGCGGGCGTCCAGCTCGCGGGACTGATCGTGCAGGGCGGCTTCCTCGGTGCGCAGGGCTTCGAGGCGGCTGGTCAGCGCAGGGGCGCGCTCGGCGGCTTCGGCTGTGTCGTCGAAGCGGTGGGTGGCGGTGCGGACCGCGTCGGCGAGGGCGACGGGGTCGGCGTCGCCACCGCGCGCGGTCAGCGTCTCGATCTCGCGTTCGACGGCGCTGATGCGTTCGGCGAGGCGGTCGCGCGCGGCCTCCGCGACCTGTTCGGCCGCCTGTGCGGCGTCCTCGGCGTCTCTGGACACCGCGTCGTCGGTGGGCTGCGCGGGCTCCGGGTGATCGGCGGACCCGCAGACCGTGCACGGCGCGCCCTCGGTGAGCGCACCCGCGAGTTCGGCGGCCATGCCCGCGAGGCGGCGGGTACGCAGATCGAGGACTCGTTCTTTGGCTTCGAGGTGGGTGCGCCAGGCCGTGCCGTGTTCGCCGCGCACTGTGTCCAAAGCCGTTCGGCGACGGACGATCTCGACGGCAGCGGCCGCCGAGTCCTGCCACTTGGCCAGCTCGTTGCGAACCCCGGGCAATGCGGCGGCCGCGTCGGTCGCCTCCCGGAGCTGTTCGGAAACTGAACCGATCGCTGCCGGCAGCTCGACGCGCCGCTGTGCCAACTCCGCCGTACGCCGCGTGAGCTGGGCGGACTCCTTCTCGTGGGCGACGAGATCGTCGGCGAGCCTGCGTGCGGTCACCGAATCCGCGCGCACCTCACCGAGCACACCGAGCAGCGCGTTCCACTGGCTGATCGCCGCGTCGAGATCACCGTGGACTTCCACCACGCCCGCCGTCGAAGACAGGCCGCGCGCCTCGCCGTCAGCACTCCGACTCGGTTGCCCGTCGGACACGTGGTCCCGTCGATCCGCTCGTATGCCGAGTCCTTGCGCACCGGACGACTGGTCCGGCGCACCCTGCACCCGGTCGGTCTCGTTGGGGCCGATCGGCTCGTCGCGCACGACAGTCAGCGAATCCACGCCCGCGATGTCAGCGGCAGCCGCGGCGCCGAGACCGGTGGCCAGATCAGCCGCTGCCGCGCGAGTGGCACTTTCCGCGCGGCGCAAGCCCCGGACCGCGGCGCGTGCTTCGTCGATGGCTCGGACAACGGGTTCGGCCAGGCGAGCCATTTCGAGTTCGCGTTCGAGTTCGGCACGGCGAGGTGCGCAAGCGGTATGGGCGGCCAGTTCAGCGCGGGCGGCGCTCATGCGCGCGTGCAGCTCGGCGACGCGGCGTTGTTCCTCGGCCTCGGTGCGGGCCTCGGCCGATTCTTTGTGGCGCAGTTCGGCATTCGTGGTCGCCTCGGCGAGGGCGGTGCGCGCGGTGGCCAGCAGCTCCTGGGACCACGTCAGCGAGTCGTTGATCCCGATCGATTCCGCGCCGCCGTAACCCGCTGCCATCCCGACCTTGGTGATCAGGCGGTCGATGCCCTGCTGGCGGGTGGTGAGTTCAGCTTCGGCCGCGCGTCGCCGATCCGCCAACCATTTCTCGGCGGTGCCGAAACGCTGGGTGTCGAAGAGCTTCTCGAGCAGTTTCTCGCGGTCCTCGTTCTCGGCTCGCAGGAATCTGGCGAAGTCGCCCTGCGGGAGCAGCACCACCTGGAAGAACTGATCGGCGCTCATGCCGAGCAGGCGCAGTACCTCGTCGCCGATATCGGTGATGCGCGAGAGGTTCTCGCCGCTGCCGTCGAGCCAGGTGAGCGTGGCCTGTGGTTGCAGGAGTCGGGTTCCGGCGCCGTTCTTCTTCGGACGCTCGAATTCGGGCGAGCGGGTCAGGCGCAGCAGGCGGCCGCCGAGCGTGGCCTCCAGCACGACGCTCGGCGGTGTCTGCGGATCGGCGTGGTCGGAGTGCAGGCGCTTGCTCTCGCCGCGCGCTCCCGGCACCTTGCCGTAGAGGGCGAAGGCGATCGCGTCGAGGATGGTGGTCTTGCCCGCGCCGGTATGCCCGTGCAGCAGGAACAGCCCGTCGGCGCCGAGTGCGTCGAAATCGACGACGGTGGTCTCGGCGAACGGTCCGAACGCGGTGAGTTCGAGCCGGTGCAGCCTCACCCGATGCCGCCCGCGACGAGCACCGCCCGCGCGAACCCGAAGCCAGGACTCATGCGGTGAGCTCCGTCGCACCGACGGATTCGCTTCGCTCCGAGTCGGTTTCGCGAACCGCCGCCGCCAGCGCCCGCTCCACCCATGCCATCTCCCCCTTGCTCGGTGTGCCACGCACGTCGGTCAGGAAGCTCGCCGCGACCTCCGTGTCACGACGACCGTGCACCCGCTCGCGGTAATGCAACTCCGGATTGCCCTCCGGTCGTGCCCATTCCACGTGCACCGCGTGCGGGAACCGCTCGCGCAGTTTACGCATCGGGTCCACCGGGCGGGTGGTGTCGGTGAGCGTGGCGGACACGTAATGCGCTTCGGCCGCCGCGTATTCGATGTCGGTCAGCAGCGATTCGATGGTGCCGGTGAGCCTGCTGAGCCCGCGCACCAGCGGCAGCTCGTGGCGGTGCACCGCCGCGAGGCCTTTCGCGTCGAAGTCGACGATCCACGCCGCCTTGCGATGCGAACTCTCACCGAACGAATACGGCAGCGGAGACCCGCTGTAGCGCACCGACTCCGAGAGCGTCTGCGGCGAATGCAGGTGTCCCAGCGCCACATAGTCGATGCCGTCGAAGGCCGACATCGACACCGTTTCCACCCCACCCACCGAGATGGATCGTTCCGAACCGGTCGCTTCGCCGCCGATCACGAACGCGTGCGCCAGCACCACCGTGCGCGCGCCGGGCCTGGTGGCGATATCGGCGCGAATGCGCGCCATCGCGGCGTCGAGGATCTCCGCGTGCGAATGCGCCTGTGGCACCTCGAGTTCGGCGCGGGTGATCTCCGGTTCCAGATACGGGATCCCGTAGAAGGCCACGTCGCCGTCGTCGTCGGACAGCACGATGGGCCGGTGCGCGTCGGCGACTCGCGTACACAGGTGCAAGCCGCCGACCGCGGCGAAGCTGGCGCCCGCACCGAGCCGGGCGGGCGAGTCGTGGTTGCCGGAGGTGGCGATGATCGTCGCGCCCGCCGCCCGGATCGCCTCGAATCCGCGATTGCACACCCCGATGGCATCGGCGTTGGGGATGGAGCGGTCGTAGATGTCGCCGGGCACCACCACCACGTCGACCGATTCGGTCGCCACCAGCTCCGCGACGGCCGACAGCACCCGTGCCTGATCGGCCAGCAGGTCGACACCGTGAAAGGTGCGCCCGATGTGCCAGTCGGAGGTGTGCAGGATCCGCATGCCGCGAACCGTAGGCCACACCCCCGACAGAATTCAATCGACGCACTACACGCGTGTAATTCACCGGCGTGGCGCACAGCGCGGCGCACACGCCGCCGAGATGGCCGGGGCGATCCGCCACCGCGATGTCCGGGTTGCCGGGGAATTGCGAACTTGTCGGTGGCATCGGGCAGTATCGCCGCCATGACCGCTTCGATGCTCGTCGCGCTCGTCTTCGTCTTCGCCGCAGGCTTCGGTCTCGGCTGGTTGGGGCACTTCGCCCGTGGTGGGCAGCGCGCCGCCACGGCGGAGGCCAGGCTCGCCGCGGCCGACGACAATCAACGGTTGCTACAGCAGTCGCTGCACTCGGCGAACGAGGATGCGGCGCGCAGGCATTCGGCCGCGATCGGCGCGATGGTCGATCCGCTGCGCGACGCGGTCGGCGCACTGGAACAGCACATCCGGCAGGTGGAGCATCACCGGATCGACGCGTATTCGGGATTGCGCGAGCAGGTCGCCGGCATGCAACGCACCTCGCATCGACTCTCCGATCAAACCGGTCAGCTGGTGGCCGCGCTGCGTGCGCCGCAGGTACGCGGGCGGTGGGGCGAGATCCAGCTGGAACGAGTGGTCGAACTCGCCGGCATGACCCGCCATTGCGACTTCGACACCCAGGTCTCCCGGCCCGGCGGTGACGATCGGGGTGTGGTGCGGCCCGACATGGTGGTGCGGCTGGCCGGTGGCAGGCACATCGTCGTCGACGCCAAAGTGCCGTTCTCGGCGTATCTGGACGCGGCGACCACCGACGACCCCGGCGCGCGCACCCAATTCCTGGCCCGCCACGCCAAACACCTGCGCGCCCACGTCGACCAATTGGCCGACAAGGCGTATTGGGCGGCCTTCGATCCGGCACCGGAGTTCGTCGTGCTGTTCGTACCCGGCGACCCGTTCCTCGACGCCGCGCTCACCACCGATGCCGGTCTCCTGGAGTACGCGTTCGGCCGCAACGTGATCCTGGCAACCCCCACTACCTTGATCGCGCTGCTGCGGACGGTCGCGTTCAGCTGGCGGCAGGAAGCGCTCTCGCGCGATATGGCAACGGTGCAGCAACTGGGCAAGGAGCTCTACACCCGGGTGGGCAAGGTCGCCGAGCATCTGGACAATCTGGGCGTGAATCTCGGTAAGGCCGTATCGGCTTTCAACGCGACGGTGGGTTCGGTGGAGTCGCGAGTGATGGTCACCGCGCGCCGGATGCACGATCTCGGCATCGCCGATCAGGAGCTCCCGGCAATCCGGCACACCGAGACCCGACCACGCGTCGTGGCGTTCGCCGACGTCGAGGATCGTGTCTGAGATCCCCGTGCCGTGGCGCCGATAGGGCCGATATGCAGTTAGTGTCATAGGGTGGCTGCTTCCCAACGTGCGCGACCCCGGGTGCCCGCGCCGCAACGTTCGATCGTGCCCTCGGTACCCGGCATCCCCGCCTGGGCCGCGATTCTGCTCGCCGCGGGCACGACCGGTCTCGGGTTCCTGATCGACGGACTCGGTGGCGAGACCTATCCGACCGGCACGTTCTCGGCGCTGTATGTGCTCGGCTGCGTGCTCGCCGTCTGCGCAGTGCGCTTTCGCGGGCTGTTCTCCACGATGGTGATGCCACCGCTGCTGCTGTTCGTCGCGGTGCCGCTGGCCTGCCAGATGCTGGGTGGTCGCGCCACCACGTCGATCAAAGACGTGCTGATGAACCTGATCATTCCGCTGGTGGAACGCTTCCCCACGATGGCGCTGGCGACCGTGCTGGTGCTGGCGATCGGTGGCGCCAGAATCGCGATCGCCAAGCGCGCACCCCAGGCGGCCCGCCCGACACCGGAGCGCAAGACCGAACGCAAGCCGGTCAAGCGCCGTCGCCCCGAGCCGACCCCCGACCTCGCCACGGCCGCCCGTAAGCGCCCACGCCGCGGCACCGCGGTCCTGGACGAGCCCGACACCGAGGTCGACATGGCGAGCCCGGCCCGTCGCCCGGCCCGATCCGCCGACCCGAAACGCGCCCCCGCCGCCGCCCGGCCCCGTGAGCCCCGCGCCGCGCGGGCCGCCGCAGCCGCACCGCGCGAACCGAGCCCGCGCAGCGCGGCCCCGCGCGAACCCAGCCCACGCAGCGCGGCCCCGCGCGAACCCAGCCCGCGCGGCGCCGCACCGCGCGAACCAGAACCGGCTCGGGTACCCCGTCGCCGCAACGAAGCGCCCCCGCACCCCCAACCCAACGTGCGCTACCGCGACCGCGCCGACTCCGCCCGCACGGAACGGCGTCGGCCCGACAACGTGTGAGCAAAGAAAAGCCCCGCCGTCACGGCGGGGCTTTTCTGATTATCCAGGTACTCAGGGCGCGGAGAGGCGGGATGGCCGGAGCTCGCGCGGCAGTGAGAACACCAGTGTCTCGTTGGCCGTCGTCACCGGCTGAACCTCGCCGAAGCCGTGTTGGGCCAGCAGATCGAGCACCCCGGTCACCAGGATCTCCGGCACCGAAGCGCCGGAGGTGACGCCGATGGTCCGCACGCCCTCCAGCCAGGCCGGGTCGACCTCGCGCGCGTAGTCGACCAGATAGGCCGCGTTCGCGCCCGCGCCGAGCGCCACCTCGACCAATCGCACCGAGTTCGACGAGTTGCGGGAACCGACCACGATCACCAGATCGCATTCGGGCGCCATCGCCTTGACCGCGGTCTGGCGGTTGGAGGTGGCGTAGCAGATGTCGTCGCTGGGCGGGTCCTGCAGCGTCGGGAAACGTTCGCGCAGCCGCTCGACGGTCTCCATGGTCTCGTCGACCGAGAGCGTGGTCTGCGACAGCCAGATCACCTTCGACGGGTCGCGCACGGTCACCTTGTCCACCGAGTCGGGCCCGTCGACCAGTTGCACGTGCTCGGGCGCCTCGCCCGCGGTGCCCTCGACTTCCTCGTGGCCCTCGTGGCCGATCAGCAGGATGTCGAAATCGTCGCGGGCGAAACGCTTGGCTTCCTGGTGCACCTTGGTGACCAGCGGACAGGTGGCGTCGATGGTGCGCAGGTTCCGTTCGGCGGCGGTCTCGTGCACGGTCGGCGCGACACCGTGCGCGGAGAACACGACCAGCGCGCCCTCGGGCACCTCATCGGTCTCGTCGACGAAGATCACGCCCTGCTCACGTAGCGTTTCCACCACGTGGCGGTTGTGCACGATCTCCTTGCGCACATAGATCGGGGCGCCGTGTTTCTCGAGAGCCTTCTCCACGGTCTCGACGGCGCGGTCGACGCCTGCGCAGTAGCCGCGCGGCTCCGCCAGCAGCACGCGCTTGCCACCGGCAGCATTCGCGCCAGCGGAGCGCGTGATACCGACGTTCAAGGGGATTGCCGAGGTCATAGTCCACAGCTTACGTGCGCGCGAGAGCCCGGATCAGGTCGGATCAAGGGGCGAAAGTCACACAACACGGGTGTGGACCTTTGCATCACACGGAGTATGCGGCAGGCTGGAGTCATGTTTCGACCTCCGTTCCTGGCCAGGGTGGCCGCCGGCGCCGCCGTCTACGCATTGGAAGAGACTCGGCGGCTGCCCGTCGCCGCGATCAACTTCCCCATCACCGCGCTCAGTCGCGTGCTGCAGACCACGATGCATCTGCAGCAGTTCGTGACCAGCCTCGCGCTCAAGGGTGACGGTGTGTTCGAACGGCTGGGTTCGGCTCCCGCCGAGCAGCCCGAGTGGGCCACCTTCGACGAGGACCTCGCGCCCGCGCCCGCCACCAACGGCCATGCCAGCCGCTTCGACCTGTTCGACGCGGCGGAGGAAGCTCCGAGGACCAATGGCAAGGCCGTGCCCGCGTCGCTGCTGTTGCTCGAGACCGAAGACGAGGTCATCGAACCCGCTCCCGAGCCCACCGTGGCGGAGGTTGTCGCACCCGAGGTCGCGGTCCGCTACGACTACCCGGCGATGACACTGGCCCAGCTGCGCGCCCGGCTGCGGATGCTGACTGTCGAGGAGCTGGCCCAACTGCTGGCGTTCGAACAGCAGACCCGCGCCCGCGCCCCGTTCGTCACGATGCTCACCAACCGCATCGCCACCGTTCAGGCGCAGTGATCTCGGCGGCTGGCGCCGCGTGGATTGCGGCCCGGTGGGCCTCAATTCTTCCCTCCTGCGTTCAGTCGCTTCGCTCCTTCTCTCCGTCAGTCCAGAATTGAGGCGGCCGCAATCCGCGCCTTCGGCGCACCACTGGGTTGTGGCCGCTTTTGGTTGTGTCGGTGGCCCCGCGTAGAACTGACCTATGACACAGGACGGCGTCGCGCAGGCCGGGGCTCCTGCGAATTCGGCGGAGCAGCCGTATCCGGTGCGTTCGGTCGCGGTGAAGGTCGCCCAGTGGATCGAACGGCTCGGCAGTATCTGGGTGGAGGGGCAGGTCACCCAGATCAATCTGCGCCCGGGCACCCGCACCGCGTTTCTGGTGCTGCGCGATGCCTCGGTGGACATGTCGCTGTCGCTGACCTGCGACCCCGACCTGTTGCGCAGGCTGCCGGTGCCGTTGACCGAGGGCAGCCGCGTGGTCGTCTACGGCAAACTGCACTTCTTCACCGGCCGCGGCACGGTCTCGTTGCGGGTCACCGAGATTCGCGCGGTCGGCATCGGTGAGTTGCTGGCGCGGATCGAGCGGTTGAAAGCCCTCTTGACGGCCGAGGGGTTGTTCGACGCCCGCCTCAAGCGGCCGCTGCCGTTCCTGCCCGCGACGATCGGGTTGATCACCGGACGGGCGAGCGCGGCCGAGCGGGACGTCCTGTCCGTGGCCCAGAACAGGTGGCCCGCGGTCCGATTCGTCATCCGCAATACCGCGGTGCAGGGTCCGAGCGCGGTGCCGCAAATGCTCGAGGCACTGGCTGAACTCGATCGCGATCCCGAAGTCGAGGTGATCGTGCTGGCGCGCGGCGGCGGCAGCGTCGAGGATCTGCTGGCCTTCTCCGACGAAGCGCTGTGCCGCGCGGTCGCCGCGGCGCGCACCCCGATCGTCAGCGCCATCGGCCACGAACCCGACAACCCCCTGCTCGACCTGGTCGCCGATCTGCGTGCGGCCACCCCCACCGACGCGGCCAAGCGCATCGTCCCCGATGCCGCCGCCGAACTGGCCGGGGTCCGGGAGATGCGGGCGCGCTCGGCGGCCGCGCTGCGCGGCTGGGTCCAGCGCGAGGAACACACCATCACGCAGCTGCGATCGCGCCCCGTCCTCGCCGATCCCCTGCGCGAGCTGACCCACCGGCACGACGAGCTGGAACGCTGGCGCACCGCCGCGCGACGCACCGTCGACCAGCTGCTGCGCGGCGAGTCGACGACCACCCTGCACCTGCGGGAGAAGCTGACCGCGGTGGGTCCGGCCGCCACCCTGGCCCGTGGTTACGCTGTCGTGCAGCGCGTCGCCGGTCCCGAACGCCATGTCGTGCGTTCGATCGACGACTCCCCCGCCGGCAGCCAGCTCCGCATCCGGGTGGCCGACGGAGCCGTGACCGCCGCGGCTCTCGGCACCCAGCGGCTGACGCCGGAGACCACCGACGAGAAGAGGAAGTGACCGTGGCCGACGCCGGTTCCGAGAGCACCGCTGCCGACACCCTGGCCGAGATCGCGGGCTTCGGCTACGAACGCGCCCGCGACGAGCTCATCAACGTGGTCAAGATGCTCGAACAGGGCGGCCTCGACCTGGACGACTCGCTGGTGCTGTGGGAGCGCGGCGAAGCGCTGGCCACCCGCTGCGAACAGCATCTCGCCGGTGCGCGCCGCCGGGTGGAGGATGCTCTCTCGCGCGCCGACCTCGACACCGCCGACTGAGTTCGCGCACCGACATTCCGCTTTTACCGCCGCGAAACACCGGCCGGGCACGCTGTTGCTCGGTCGGTCCGACGAGGGGCCGCCCTCCGCGCGACGCTCGGAGAGTTCGAACGACGGAGTACGGCCGATGGCACTCACTGATTCGCTGACCGGCCTGCGTACCGACCTGGGCGCCATCGAGTTCTCCACCGACACCCGCAAGCTGCGCACCAAGAGCCGTGACCGATTCGCGCAGAGTCCGGTCCTGCGAGATCTGTTGCGCGGGCGCAATGCCGAGATCTTCATCGCGCCGCGCGGCAAGGAGGAGTTGCGCATCGCGGTGGCCGCCTGCGCGCGTCATCGCATCCCGATCACCGTGCGCGGGGCCGGTTCCGGGCAGTTCGGGCAGGGTGTGCCGCTGCGCGGTGGCGCGGTGATCGATGTCACCGCTCTGACCGGCGTCATCGGCTGGCACGGCGAACCCGGCAGGCGCCCACCGACCACGGTGCGCGCGCTCGCGGGCACCGTCGTCGCCGATATCGACGCCGCGATCCGCCCGTCCGGTTGGGAGCTGCGGATGCATCCTTCGACGGCGCACCAGGCCACCGTCGGCGGCTACATCGCGGGCGGACACGCGGGTATCGGCAGCTGCCGCTGGGGCATCCTGCGCGATACCGGCAATATCACCGCGCTGGAGGTGATGACGGTGGAGGAGCACCCCCGGCTGATTGAGTTGCGCGGGCGCGAGGTGAACACCGTGCACCACGCCTACGGCGCGAACGGCATCATCACCGAGGTCGAACTGCCGCTCGCCCCGGCCTGGGAGTGGCACGAACTGGTCGTCTCGTTCCCCGATTTCGAGCGGGCCGCCCGCTTCTCGGTCGATGTCTGCCGCAGCGACGGTGTACTCACGAAAGTGGTTTCGCCCCATGCGCATCCGCTCCCGCAATACTTCCCCGAGCTGGCCGGGTTGATTCCCGACGGCGAGTCGATGGTGCTGCTGATGGCCGCCGTGCAGTCGGTGCCGAACGTGGAGGATCTGGTGCGCGACAACGGCGGCCGGATCCGGTACCGCTGCCTCGAGGGCAAAGGCAGCTACGGCTCGCCCCTCTACGAGTTCACCTGGGGCCATTCGATGCTGCGCTATCAACGGCACAACGCGGAGCTCACCGGGCTGATGGCCCTGTTCCCACCGCGCGATCTGTACGAGTCGATGGTCGCCGTCCACCGCGAATTCGCCGAGTTGGGGCCGTTGCATGTGGAGATGAAGCGCATCGACGGCGGTCTGTCGTGTCAGGGCTCACCGGTCTTCGCCTTCGAGAGCCAGGAGCAGTTGGCCTCGATCACCGAGCGGTTGCAGCGGGCAGGCTTGTTCATCGCGAACTCGCACACACCCGTCCTCGGGGCGGGCGGGATGAAGCCGTGGGGCCCGAAAGAGGCTGCCGCCAAACGCGAATTCGACCCGTACGGCCTGCTGGCCCAGGGCAAGTCCGACGACGCCGAGGACACCATCACCGGCTCGACCGCACTGCCCAACAGCGGCTGGTCCTACCGGCTCAGCTAGTGCCTAGCGCGACAGCGGCGCCGCCGCCGTGATCGCCGTGGCCAAGGTCGTGAACGCGGCCTCGTTGCCCGCGCCGGTGATGAGGATCCGGACGCCGCCGAGGTCGGCGATCCAGCCGGTTTCCTCGGTCGGTTCGGAGTAGACGACCCAGGTCTGCCCGGCCACTTCGCGCGTTCCATTCGGATAGCGCGAGCCGAGTTCCTGTCGCGACAGTGCCTCTTCGGTGGCATCGGTCTGCGAATACCGCATGTAGGTGCCCTGCGGTGTGATGTAGCCGACCGTGCTCACGGCACCGCCGCCCGCGGCGGCGATGGTGTCGCGGCTGCCCGAGTTCGACACCCAGCCCTGCGGCAGGGCCGGCTTGCGGATCGGGAACGACAGGGTCTTCGCGTCGGAGGTCAGCGCGGCATCGGCGTCGAAGAACGGGATCTGACCCTGCGTCGGGCCGTTCGTCGCCACGGTGCACTGGCTCGCCACCCCGGCCAGCACCACCGCGGCCAGCACCAACGGGATCAACGACCAGAACAGATCGCGGTAGTCGTTGAAAATTCGGTGCTTGGTCTGTGCCACGGCTATCAGTATCCACTCGAGCCGTGACCAGGCCGCCGAGGGGTCATCGCGGGAGGTCGTGCACGAGCGTGCCGTTTCCGAATGCGACAATGCACCCGTAACACCAACGCCAAGGAGGCACTCCGCATGACGGCATCATCGCCCGCCCCCAGCCGCCGCGAGGCACCCGATCGCAACCTCGCACTGGAGCTGGTCCGCGTCACCGAGGCAGGTGCGATGGCGAGTGGCCGTTGGGTCGGCCGTGGCGACAAGGAAGGTGGCGACGGCGCGGCCGTCGACGCCATGCGTCAGCTCGTCAGCTCGGTGTCGATGAAGGGCATCGTCGTCATCGGCGAAGGCGAGAAGGACGAAGCGCCGATGCTCTACAACGGTGAGCTGGTCGGCGACGGCACCGGCCCCGAGGTCGACTTCGCGGTCGACCCGGTCGACGGCACCACCCTGATGTCGAAGGGCTCCCCCGGCGCCATCTCGGTGCTCGCGGTCGCCGAGCGCGGCGCCATGTTCGACCCGTCCGCGGTGTTCTACATGCACAAGATCGCCGTCGGCCCTGACGCCGCGGGCTCGATCGACATCACCGCCCCGATCGGCGAGAACATCCGTCGCGTCGCCAAGGCCAAGCACCTGTCGGTGTCCGATCTGACCGTCTGCATCCTGGACCGCCCCCGGCACGAGGACACCATTCAGCAGGCGCGTGACGCGGGTGCCCGCATCCGCCTCATCTCCGACGGTGACGTCGCGGGCGCCATCGCCGCCGCGCGGCCGGAGTCCGGCGTGGACATCCTGGTCGGTATCGGTGGCACCCCGGAGGGCATCATCGCCGCCGCCGCGCTGCGCTGTCTCGGCGGCGAACTGCAGGGCATGCTCGCGCCGAAGGACGACGAAGAGCGTCAGAAGGCCATCGACGCGGGCCACGACCTGGACCGGGTGCTCTCGACCACCGACCTGGTCTCCGGCGACAACGTGTTCTTCTGCGCCACCGGTGTCACCGACGGCGACCTGCTGCGCGGCGTGCGCTACTACGCGGGCGGCGCGTCGACCCAGTCGATCGTGATGCGGTCGAAGTCGGGCACCGTGCGCATGATCGACGCCTACCACCGCCTGACGAAGCTGCGCGAGTACTCCTCGGTCGACTTCGACGGCGACGACAGCGCGAACCCGCCACTGCCGTGATCCGGGGCTGGGCGTCCCTATAGTCGAACTATGGCAGCGCCCAGCACCGCTCTGGTCCTCGGCAACGGCGGCATCGTCGGTATCGGCTGGCAGATCGGCATGATCGCCGGACTGGCCGAGGCCGGGGTGGACCTCCGGTCGGCCGATCTGGTGATCGGTACCTCCGCCGGTGCGGTCGTCGGCGCGCAGATCCGCAGTGAGCTGGCGACCGACGAGCTCTACCAGCGCCAGCTACGGCGGCTCAACACCGAGATCCCGAACCGGCTCTCGGTCAGGCATTTGGCCAGGTGGGCGTTGGTCGCGGGCACCGCACCCAGTGCGACCAGTGCGGCACGCCGGGTCGCGAACGCTTCGCGCGGCAAGTCGCGCGTCGACCCGGTGCTGCGCCTGGCGGCGGTGTCCTCGCGGCTGCCCGAGAAGCTGTGGCCGACCCGGCCGTTGTGGATCACCGCGGTCGACGCCGACACCGGGGTGTTGAAGGTCTTCGATCGCGACAGCGACGTCTCCCTCGCCGAGGCGGTGAACGCCAGTTGCGCGGTCCCGTTCGCCTGGCCCGCGGCATCGTGCGACGGGCGCCACTATCTCGGCGGTGGGGTCCGCTCTCCGATGAATCTGGATCTGGCGAAGGGCTATGGCCGGATCGTCGGACTGGCGTCCAACATTCTCACCCCGCGACGCAGCGGGAAGATCTCCGCCCAGCTCGGCCGCCTCGGCGCGGCCGAGGCCACGGTGATACTGCCGGACCACGCCGCGCGCAAGGCCATCGGCCCCAACGAGCTCGACCCGCAACGCGTGCACGCCGCGGCGCGGGCCGGTCGCACCCAGGCCATCGACTTCGTCGACGAGGTTCGCGCCGTCTGGCCCGTCGGCTGAGTTCGGCGAGTATTCCGGCTACGGATGTGGGATTTCGCGCTGGTGTGTGGCCACCATTCGCGGTGTTCTCGTCCTAGGGTCGAACCATGGCTGACGACGATGGGCAGTACCGGATCGAGCACGACACCATGGGAGAGGTTCGCGTCCCTGTCGACGCCCTGTGGCGGGCGCAGACACAGCGCGCCGTCGAGAATTTCCCGATCAGCGGGCGTGGGCTCGAGCGTGCCCAGATCCGGGCGCTGGGCCTGCTGAAAGCCGCGTGCGCGCAGGTCAACAAGGATCTGGGCCTGCTCGATCCGGTCAAGGCCGACGCGATCATCGCCGCGGCGGGCGAGATCGCCGACGGTGCGCACGACGACCAGTTCCCGATCGACGTGTTCCAGACCGGTTCGGGCACCAGCTCGAATATGAACGCCAACGAGGTGATCGCCTCGATCGCCGCGCGCGCCGGGGTGAGCGTGCACCCCAACGACGACGTGAACATGTCGCAATCGTCCAACGACACCTTCCCCACCGCGACACATCTGGCCGCCACCGAGGCCGTGATCACCGAACTCGTTCCCGCGCTGGACCATCTGCGCCTGGCCCTGCTCGACAAGTCGCAGCAATGGCGCACCGTGGTGAAGTCGGGCCGCACGCATCTGATGGACGCGGTGCCGGTGACGCTCGGCCAGGAATTCGGCGGCTACACCCGCCAGATCGCCGCGGGCGTCGAACGCGCGCTGGCCACCCTGCCCCGCCTCGGGGAGTTGCCGATCGGCGGCACCGCCGTGGGCACCGGGCTCAACGCGCCCGCCGGATTCGGCACGAAGGTCGTCGCGGAACTGGTGCGCGCCACCGGAATCGACGCGTTGCGCGAAGCGCGGGACCACTTCGAAGCCCAGGCCGCGCGCGACGGTCTCGTCGAGGCCTCCGGCGCGCTGCGCACCATCGCCGTGAGCCTGACCAAGATCGCCAACGACATCCGCTGGATGGGTTCGGGTCCGCTGACCGGGCTCGGCGAGTTGCAGCTGCCGGACCTGCAGCCGGGTAGTTCGATCATGCCCGGCAAGGTGAATCCCGTTCTGCCCGAGGCGGTTACCCAGGTGGCGGTGCAGGTGGTCGGCAACGACGCGGCGATCGCGTTCGGCGGGGCGAGCGGGGCGTTCGAGCTCAATGTCTACATCCCCGTGATGGCCCGCAACCTGCTCGAGTCGATTCGCCTGCTGGCCAACGTTTCTCGCCTGTTCGCCGACAAGTGTGTGAGCGGCCTGGTCGCCGACGAAGACCATCTGCGTACCCTCGCCGAATCGTCGCCGTCGATCGTCACTCCCCTCAACTCCGCCATCGGCTACGAGGAAGCCGCGGCGGTCGCCAAACAGGCGCTGCGCGAGAAGAAGACGATCCGGCAGACCGTCATCGACCGAGGCCTCGTCCCGGACAAACTCTCACTCGAAGAACTCGACCGCAAACTGGACGTCCTGGCCATGGCCGACGTCGACAGAGCGAAATAGACCGAAACCCGGCCACACACCCCCCACCCCGGACAACAGACCCTCACAGCCCGGCCACGCACCCCCGACCTCGAGGAGGGACGTTCGCGGCCGGGCCGCCGGTCAGGCGCCGCGGCGTACGCGACGAAGGAGCAAGCCGCGGTGCCTGACCGGCGGCCCCTCAGGGCCGCGAACACGCGGCCCCGGCCGCTAGATAAACACAGCCAGTTCGGCGCGAGCCTTTTCGCCTTCTTCGCTGAAGTCGGTGCGGGAGAAGATGTTCCAGCGCTGCAGCAGCGGCTTGAACACCAGCTCGCCCTCCTTGGCCGGGTCGTAGATGCCCGCCTCGGCGAGCGCCTCGTCACTGGATCCGCCACCGGGCAGATCCACGTGCGGCACCCGGAAGTCGGCGGCCCGATCGGCGATCGCACGCACCGCCTGGTCGGGAACCAGGTCGAGGGCGGCGGCGACGAGCACGGCGAAGAACTCGGCCTGCAGTTCGTCGTCGGCGGCCAGCTTCTCGGCCATCGCGGTGACGATCGGGTTCTCGCCGATCGCGGCGGTGTTGCGGTGTCGGATAGCGGCGGCGGCCTCCTCGAACGCGCAGGTGGCCAGCACGTCGATCAGGTGCATCGGGGGCCGGTTGAACCCGTCGGTCATGTGCTGCATGCGGGCCCGCTCGAGCGCGACCGGGTCCACCGCGCGCGTGAGCATGAGGTAGTTGCGGATCATGATCTCGTGGCGGTTCTCCTCCGCCGTCCACCGGCCGACCCAGCGCCACCAGGGACCGGTGCGCAGGTGCTTGCCGAGCTCACGGTGATAGGAGGGCAGATTGTCGGCGACCAGGACGCTCACGGTCAGCGCGAGCCGGGCGGTGTCGCTGAGCTCGGACTGCTCGGGGGTCCAGTCCTCGCCGCCGAGGAAGGCGAAGTTGCGCCCGTCCGACCACGGCACCTGCTCGTGCGGCTGCCAGCCGTCGGCCACCTCGAGATGGCGCCGCAGGTTGAGTTCCACCTCGACCGCGAGCGAATCCAGCAACTCGAGGTCGGTCAAAGTTTTCTGCACTCAGACAACTTAGTACCTGGTGCGAAAGCGCGGGGACCTATGGGGGGACCGGCCCCCGCGCTGGGCGGAGCACTACGGTGACCCGATTACTTCGGGGTCACCGTGGTCTCGCCGTTGACCCAGGTGATGGTGCCACCGGTGAAGTCGCTCTGCTTGCCTCCCGCGATGTCCTTCTCGTCACTGGTCGGGTAGCCGAGCGTGCCGTTGGCGCCGCCGTTGGCTTCCCACTCCTCGCGGATGTCGCCCCACACGATGTGGGCGCCGGAATCCTTGCTCCAGTAGATGGTGCCGCCGGTGAAGTCCTGGTATTCGCCGCCGTCGGGGCCGGATTCCTGCGCTTCCTCCGGTGCGCCCAGCGGGCTGCTCGCGCCCCCGACCGCCACGTATTTCTTGTACACCTCACCGGAGATGACGATGTCGCCGTTGGGCGTGGAGATGGTGGTCGAGCCACTGGCCATCGCGCTGGTGGTGGCCGCGCCGGAGGTGGTCTCGGAACCGGAGGTGGTGGTCGTCGCGCTCGCGCCGGGCGAGGAGGTGGCGCTGCCACCCGGAGATTTCATCGCGGAGGTCACCGAAGCGACCGCGTCGTTGGCCTTGTTCGTGTCGTCATCGCTGCAGCCGGCGGCGAGCAGCAGACCCGCCGCGGCCACCACCGCGGCGCTCCCGGCAACAGTACGTCGAGCGAAGTGGTTCATATCCATCCTCTCGCGAGTGGCCCCTCGGGGTACTCCCTCCAAGGCCCGGCCGACATCCGCAACGGCCCGGCGGAACAGTGTTCGCCGGGCCGTTGCTGGATTGGTGTCGGAGCGGATATTACCCACCGTTCGCGGTAATCAAACGGCAATCGGGCCGCGACGCGGCCCGATTGCCGATGGTTACGCGTTCGGTCCGTACTCCTCGAGCATCTCGGTCACCAGTGCCGCGATCGGCGAGCGCTCGCTGCGGGTGAGCGTGATGTGCGCGAAGAGCGGATGACCCTTGAGCTTCTCGATCACCGCCGCCACACCGTCGTGCCTGCCGACCCGCAGATTGTCGCGCTGGGCGACATCGTGGGTGAGCACCACCCGGGAACCCGTGCCGAGGCGGCTCAGCACCGTCAGCAGCACATTGCGCTCGAGCGACTGCGCCTCGTCGACGATCACGAACGAATCGTGCAGCGACCGGCCGCGGATGTGGGTCAGCGGCAGCACTTCGAGCATGTCGCGACTGAGCACTTCCTCGAGCACCTCACGGCTGGCCAGCCCGTCGAGCGTGTCGAAGACGGCCTGCGCCCACGGGCCCATCTTCTCGCTCTCCGAGCCCGGCAGATAGCCCAGTTCCTGCCCACCCACCGCGTACAGCGGCCGGAACACGACCACCTTGCGCTGGGTCCGGCGCTCGAGCACCGCCTCGAGTCCCGCGGTCAACGCCAGGGCCGACTTGCCGGTACCGGCACGCCCACCCATCGACACGATCCCGATGCTCTCGTCGAGCAGCAGGTCCAGGGCGATGCGCTGTTCGGCCGACCGCCCGTGCAGCCCGAAAGCCTCTCGCTCCCTGACCAGCTGGATCCGCTTGTCCGCGGTGACCCGGCCCAGTGCGCTCGAGCTGCTGCCGAGCAACCGAACACCGGTGTGGCACGGCAACTCTCGCGCATCGTCGAGGTCGATCACCGAATCGGCGTAGAGCTGGTCGATCTGCGCGCCCGCGACGTCGAGTTCCACCATCCCGCTCCAGCCGGAGGTCACCACGTCCTGCGCGTGGTACTCGTCGGCCGACAAGCCGACCGCGCTCGCCTTGACCCGCAGCGGGATGTCCTTGGACACCAGCACCACGTCCGCGCCCTCGGCCGAGAAGTTCAGCGCGCAGGCCAGGATGCGGGAATCGTTGGTATCGGAACGGAATCCGGCGGGCAGCACCGACGGATCGGTGTGATTGAGCTCTACCTGCAGGGTGCCGCCGTCGGTGCCGATGGGCAGCGGCTGATCGAGCCTGCCGTGCTGCACCCGCAGGTCATCGAGCATGCGCAGCGCTTCGCGGGCGAACCAGCCGAGCTCGTGGTGGTGTCGTTTCGCCTCCAGCTCGCTGATCACGACCAGTGGCAGAACCACACTGTGTTCCCCGAACCGGGTGACGGCCCAGGGATCCGACAGGAGTACGGAGGTGTCCACGACGAAAGTCTTGAGACCGGAACGTGAGGGGCGAGCCCCTTTCTTCGAGGCCGAATTGCTCGAGGCCGAGGCCGAGGCCGTGTGCATCGCCGAAGCGGAAACGGAGCGTGCAGCAGTCACGGTGGGCTCCTTATGTGTTCGCACGGCACCCGCGCGAACGATCTCGCTGGACCGGTCCGTCCTTCGTGGGCGTTCGACGCTGAGTCAACCGCCCCGAGGGCCAGGTGCCGGCCCTCTCGCACTGAGTAGCTCAGTCACGGTCAGGACCTCCCGTACGAATCACACCGACGCGACTCGCATCACCGACGCTACCGCCGAATTCGTGGCCGCGCTGCTGGACCGACACACGTGTCCGTGAATTTGTCGTTAACCGGCACTGTCGCGAAGGATCCGGCACGCCCGTGGCGCCGAGGGCTAGAGTCGATGGCATGGCCGATGACCAGGATCTGGAGAAGTTGTCGTCGAAGGAACTGCACGATCGCGCGGTGAAGACCGCCGTGCGCCACGGCGACGTGAAGTTCCTGTGGGAACTGCTGAAGTCGATTCCGGCGGCTCAGGCCGAGGCGGGCGACCTCGGCGAGAGCTCGGCCGACATCAAATACGTGGTGCCGATGCTCGACGACTACTTCCACGCGGGCGACGGAAAACTGGCCGATGTACTGCGCCCGACCTACCTGCAGTACCTGCGCGAGCGCGGATAGCTCAGCGCTTGGTGATCGCCTTCACCACGCCGACGATGGTGCCGCGCAGGACGTTTCCCTTGCTGAAGTGGTCGTCCCACAGCACGATTCGGCCCGCACGCAGTTCGAAGGTGCCGCTCACCCAGAAGCCGATGTGCACCGGGCCGAAGTGCAGGTAGTCGGTGCGGTCGGTGAGCACGATGTCGCCGTCGGCGGCGATGTGGTGTATCTCCGCGGAGAACCCGAGCTTCGGTCGATCCAGGCCGCGCAACACCGCGGCGACCCGGTTCTTGCCGCGCACGCTGGGCAGCGAGGCGTTCTTCCAGACGATCGCGGGATCGAGCAGATCCAGCGCCTCGTCGACGGCGCTGAGCTCGAGCGCGTTGAAGAATTCGCGAACGATGGTGACAGCGGGCTCCGGCAGTTCCGGCTGGTCGGTCATGCGATGAGCCTAGGGCGCGGATCGCGGTCGGGCCAGGGGTCTGTTCAGTTTCGCCGCTCGATCAGGACAGCGAGCCCGTCGAGAATGCGGTCCACACCGAACCGGAGGGCCTCGTCGGGTCCGCCTTTGCCCGCCGCGGGCGCGGCTTCCTCGGCGAAGGCCGCCCGCACTTCGGGATAGCGGCCCGCCGCCGCGGTCATCATCTGGGCGAACTGTTCGGCGAATTGCCGCTCCCCGTCCCCGCTCATCGACGCGATCTGCTGGGCCAGGCTGCGGGCGTGGCCGTTGAGCAGCACGATCGTGTCGAGCTTCTCCGAGCCGGAGAGTCCGGTGCCCGCCAGCGCGAGGAGGGCGGCCTCGGTCCAGCCCATCTCGTTCGGGCCGAGGGGGCGCACGCCGAGGGTGAGCTCGATCGACCACGGGTGGGCCCGGTAGCGAGCGAAGAGCGAGTCGACCCAGTTCCGCAGGCCCAACCGCCAGTCCTGTTGCGCACCGGTGGGATTCGGCGGCTCCCCGATCGCCGTGTCGACCATCAGCGCGGTGAGTTGCTCCTTGCCCGGTACGTACCGGTACAGCGACATCTTGGTGAAACCGAGCCGTTCGGCCAGCCGCTGCATCGACAGCGCGGACAACCCTTCGGCGTCGACGAGCGCGATGGCCTCGGCGACGATCCCGTCGAGCGTGAGGGCGGGTTTGGGCCCGCGCTTGGGACGCTGCGTGGTTCCCCACAGCAGCTCGACCGTGGTCGGCGGCGGCATCTGCCCATCCTCTCGAGATTCACCTTGACGAGAAACTGTGTCTACCATACTCTAATCTGTATCCACCGGATACAGATTCCATCGGACACAGATTCTCGGGAGTTAGTCATGCCTACTGTTCTCATCTCCGGCGCCAGCGTCGCCGGGCCCGCCCTCGCCTACTGGCTGCACCGCTACGGCTTCGCTGTCACCGTCGTCGAACGCGCCCCCGCGCTGCGGACGGGCGGCCAGGCGGTGGATTTCAAGGGCAAGACCCACCTGACAGTGCTCGAGCGGATGGGCATCCTCGACGAGGTCCGCGCCCGGCGCACCGGCACCACCGACCTGGTCTTCACCGACGACAACGGGCGCGAACTCGGCGTGATGTCGGGGGAGTTCACCGGCGGCGACCTGGAGATCCTGCGCGGCGCCCTGGCCGAGGTCATGTACGACAAGACCGCCGACACCGTCGAATATCTCTTCGGCGACACCATCACCGACCTGCGCGACACCGGCGACGGCGTGGCCGTGCGGTTCGCGAACAACCAGCCCCGCACCTTCGACCTCGTTCTCGGCGCCGACGGAATCCATTCGCGGGTGCGGAAATTGGCGTTCGGCCCGGAGGCCGACTACGTGACCCACCTCGGCTACTACTACTGCGTCGCGGGCGCGAGCCGCTGGAGCGACGCGGCCACTCCTCGGGACAAAGCGACGGGCTCGGCCCACAACACCCCGGGCAAACTCGCCGTCGACGGCGGCCCGAAGGCTCAGCAGATGTACATGTTCGCCGCCCCCGAATTCGACTACCCCCGCAACGACGTCGCCGCCCAGCGCAGCATCATCACCGAGACCTTCGCCGACATGGCGTGGCACGCCCCCCGCATGCTCGCCGACCTCGCCGACTTCGACGACGTCTACCTCGACTCGATCAGCCAGGTCCGCATGAACGGCGCCTACACCCGCGGCCGCGTAGCGCTGGTCGGCGACGCCGCCTACGGAAACACCCTGGCGGGCTTCGGCACCGGCCTCGCCGTTGTCGGCGCCTACGTCCTCGCGGGTGAACTGGCCGCCGCCGCGGGCGACCACGTCACCGCCTTCGCCAACTACGACCGGATCATGAAGCGCTACGCCAAGATCGCGGGCAACACCAACGCGGGCCCCTTCCTCGCACCCAGAACCGCCCTGGGAATCAGGGCCCGCAACTGGTTCATCGGCTCACGCCTGTTCACCCTCATGCTGAAATACGGCGACAAGGCCGCCAACGACATCGACCTGATCGACTACCCGCAGTTCGTCGGGGTGTAGCGCTTGACTTGGAGTGCACTCCAAGTCATAGGGTCGGCCGCATGAGCATTCGACTCGGTTATCAGATGCCCACCTTCAGCAACACGTCGTCGGTGCGTGAGCTGTTTCCCACGGTGATCGCGCAGGCCAGGGAGGCGGAGAGCGCGGGGTTCGACGCCGCGTTCGTGATGGATCACTTCTATCAGCTGCCGTTGATCGGCGAACCCCAGGAGCCGATGCTCGAGGCCTACTCGGCGCTGTCCGGTCTGGCCACCACGACCGAACGAATTCAGTTGTCGGCCTTGGTCACCGGCAATACCTATCGCAATCCCGCGCTGCTGGCCAAGACCGTCACCACGCTCGACGTGGTGAGCGGCGGCCGGGCGGTACTCGGCATCGGAGCGGGCTGGTTCGAGCTGGAGCATCAGCAGTACGGGTTCGAATTCGGCACCTTCACCGAGCGGTTCGAGCGGCTCGACGAGGCGTTGCACATCATCACCCCGATGCTGCGCGGGCAGCACTCCACCTTCGACGGCACCTGGTATCACACCGAGAACGCCATCAACGAGCCACGTATCCGGGACGACCTGCCGATTCTGCTCGGCGGTGGCGGGGAGAAGAAGACCTTCGGCCTCGCGGCGCGGTTCGCCGACCATCTCAACATCATCTGCAACGCGTCCGAACTGCCACGCAAACTCGACGCGCTGCGCCAACGGTGCGATGAGGCGGGCCGCGACCCGGCCACCCTCGAGACCAGCTTCCTCGCCTTCGTGATCGCCGACGAAGACGGTGACCGCGCTCGAAAGCTCCAGTCCGACATGCTCGCCCGCCTCGGCATCGACCTGTCCACGCTGACCGACGCCGAACGGCTGGCCGGCATCACCGATCGCCAATTCGTGGGCACCCCGGACGAAGTCGCCGAACAGGTGCGGGCGCGCGTGCTCGATCACGGCATCGACGGCGTCATCGTCAATATGGTCACCAACGGCCACGAGCCGGGCGCCGTCGATCAGGTCGGGCGCGCCCTCGGTCCGCTGGTGCGCTGAGCTCACCAGGACGCGAAGTGGTCCTCGCCTCGTTGCCGGATCTGTTGACGGCGGCGGAAGAAGACTTCTTCGGGAGTGACGGTGGTGAGGGCGTCGGTGATCCGGCTCAGGCGGGTGTCGTAGCGGTTCTCGTGGATGTGGCGTTCGATGCCCGCTTGCCATTCGGGAGAAAGGCGCGACCAGATCGCGGCGACCCTGGACTGGGCGGCGGGTTCGGATTCGGCGAGTAGTTGCAGGAGCGCGGGCCAGTAGGTGGCGTCGGTAGCGTGCGCGGGCAGCGCGGCGACCGAGGTCTCGTCGAGTTCGGCGAGGGTGGCGGCGATGTGGCGGCGGGCCCGTTCGCTCAGCCGGGCGGACAGGGCGAACAACCCGCGCCACGGATCGGCTTCGTCCTTGCCGTCCAGCGAGCGAACCAGCGCGCCGAGCACGTCGGTGTCGGCGAATTGCGGATTCGTCGACAAAGCCCACAGGGCAACAGGATTCAGTCGGCCGATGACGGTGAGCAATGCGGGCGAGGCGTTCCGGTTGACCGCGGTGAGCAGGAATCGGCCCACCTCGTGCGCGGTGCCACGACCGAAGAAGATGTCGCCGAGGGCCGCCGCGACATCGGGGGCGACCTTGCACAACAGCGCGAGCATCGCATGGTGCAGGGTGGGCGGGCCGGCCAGCACGGCGTGGAGCATGCCCGGCACCCGCTGACGCGGGCCCGCCAGCAACTGCCGCATGATCCGGCTCAGGGTGTGCGCCGGGTAGGCGTAGGCAGCGGTGTACACCAGGCCCGCGTCATCGAGGACGGTCTGCTCCAATGCCGCGATCAGCGGCTCGTTCGCCACCGCCAGGAACCGCGCCGCCGTCACGTAGTCGCGGCGGCGCAGTAGCTCGTCGATGATGCGGGTGATCGACTTCGGCCTGCCGTATCGCATCAGCTGTTCGAAGACGTTCGGGTCGAGGTAGGGCGCTCCGTCGGCCGCGTAGACGGCGTCGACCATGCACAGCGCCTGCGCGCATTTGTGCGGATGGTCGACACCGACCGCACCGAGGAATCGAGCGGCGAGCACCGGCGGCACCACTCGCTCGAAGAGCGCGACGCCAGGACCCACCGGGAATATCGGCACCAGCAGGCTGACCCGCCGGAAGGTGTCCGCGTGCTCGGCGTGCAGTGCGCGCAGGATCTGCTGCTGTATCGCCGACAGGTGCACCGCGCCGAGCCGGGCCAGCGGTGCGAGGTGTTGCGGCGGCACCTGCAGCGTGCGCGCCAAGACCACGAGCTGAGTCTGCGCTTCGAGTTCGGTTTCGATCATCAGCTACCGAAGAGGACCTTGCGCGAGACCTTCCGCAGCGGAGCCGGCATCGCGGTGAGCGCGGCGTTGATGGCCCGGCGCAGCGCCCGCGCCTCGTTGGCCTTCGCGGCCTGGAACAGTTCGATCAGCTCCCTGGCCTCGGCCTCGGAGAGCAACTCGAACGCATGCACCTCCCCGCCGACCTCACGCGCCAGCGCACGTCGATATTCCATGCGGACTGACCATGCCCTATTCCATCAGCCACGTACGCGATTCACCGGAACTTTGTATTTTCCGACAATCACAGTCCGCAACATCTGTCGCCACGACATGCTGCAGAGAAAAGACAACCCCCAGCCCGGCGCGGGCTGGGGGTGTCGGGCAACGGTTTTCGGCTCAGCCGAGCAGGCGCCAGTCTTCGAGGCCCTGGTAGAGCGGAACGCTCTGCGCCAACTTGGACACCCGGCCACGCAAAGTGTCGGTATCGGAGGTGCCCGCCAGGGCGGCCGCGATGATGTCGGCGACCTCGGTGAACTCGGTGTCGCCGAAACCACGGGTAGCCAGCGCGGCCGTGCCGATGCGCAGGCCCGAGGTGACCATCGGCGGACGCGGGTCGAACGGGACCGCGTTGCGGTTGACCGTGATACCGACCTCGTGCAGAACATCCTCGGCCTGCTGACCGTCGAGTTCGGAATTACGCAGATCGACCAGGACCAGATGCACATCCGTACCGCCGGTCAGGACCGAGATGCCCTTGTCCTTCACATCGGCGCCGGTCAAACGCTCGGCCAGGATCCGCGAACCCGACAGGGTACGAACCTGACGGTCAGCGAACTCCTCGGTCGCGGCGATCTTGAACGCGGCGGCCTTGGCCGCGATCACATGCATGAGCGGACCACCCTGCTGACCCGGGAACACCGCGGAGTTCAGCTTCTTGGCGAACTCCTGCTTGGCCAGGATCAGACCCGAACGCGGCCCACCCAGAGTCTTGTGCACGGTGGAGGACACCACATCGGCATAGGGCACCGGCGAGGGGTGCAGACCCGCGGCGACCAGACCGGCGAAATGAGCCATGTCGACCCACAGGTACGCGCCGACCTCGTCGGCGATCTCACGGAAACGCGCGAAGTCCTGATGACGCGGGTAGGCCGACCACCCCGCCACGATCACCTTCGGCTTCGCCTTGAGTGCGATGTCGCGCACCTCGTCCATATCGATACGGTGATCTTCCTTGGACACACCGTAGGAATGAACGTCGTAGAGCTTGCCCGAGAAATTCAGGCGCATGCCGTGGGTGAGGTGACCGCCGTGCGCGAGGTCCAGACCCAGCAGGGTCTCGCCCGGGTTCATCAACGCCATCAGCACCGCGGCGTTGGCCTGGGCACCGGAGTGGGGCTGTACGTTGGCGAACTCGGCGCCGAACAGCTCCTTGGCACGATCACGAGCCAGAGTCTCGACCACGTCGACGGCCTCGCAGCCGCCGTAGTAGCGGCGGCCCGGGTAGCCCTCGGCGTACTTGTTCGTCAGGACCGAGCCCTGCGCCTGCAGGACCGCGCGGGGCACGAAGTTCTCCGAGGCGATCATCTCGAGGGTGTCGCGTTCGCGGGCGAGCTCGCCCGCCATCGCGGCGGCCAACTCGGGATCGAGCTCACCGAGAGACTGGGTATTCACCGAAGCGGTCGTCTGCGTCACGCCGTCGAGTCTATTGCCGTCGGTGTGCGGGCCGAGCACGGGGATGCCGCAACACCGTCACAGCCACCGTCGGGGAGACCGGGGTCACAGCCTGCCTGACCAGGTTCGATACCCCGCGAACTCGCGAACTCGCTGTTCAACCCCGGCAGTCGCGCCCTCACCCGGCGGCGACACCCATCCGCCGGATCGCCCCCGGGGTCAGCGGTTCGTCGAGCAGACGCCCGAACCGCTCGACCCGATCCTGGTCGCCGACCGCGCCGTCGAGCCATCCACCGAGCAGCCGGTAACCCTCCACATAGGTGCTGATGTAGGCCCGCCACAGCGGCGAGGACAGAAAACGCAGCGACTGACGCGCCCGTTCCGGCGTCGCCAGAATCCACCGCTGCAGGAACAGCGCCACCTCGTCCTCGCCGCGATGCTGATCGTGCAGCAGCAACGCGGCGTCCTGACGCACGTTCAGCAATTTCGCCGACGCGGTCGAGAAGCGTTCGGCCCGTTCACCGTCGAAACGAAGGCCGAGGTCGGCGTAGATCTCCTGTGCCCACACACCCCAGCCGGGCCCGACGATCGAGCGCAGGGCCAGATCGGCCAGCCCCTCGGCCATCAGGCACTGCGGGGTGTTCACCAGGAACAGTGTCTGCTCGTCCTCGCCCGCCGCGACCAGTCCCGCCTCCTTGCGGCAGTGCTCGGTGTGATGACCGGGGTAGGCCTCGTGCGCGATGAGCGCGGGCAGATTGCCCATGTGCTGTTTGAGATCGGAGTTGATCGCGACCGTCGAGGCGAAATCGCCCAGGTAGTAGTTGAAGCCGGACCACGGCTTGTCACCGACGACCTCGTAGGTGACGTGTTCGTTGTCGGGCAGCGGATAGCGTTCGCGCACCCGCTCGCGCAGCGCGCTGGAGAACGCTTCCACACAGGCGGCGAGTTTTTCCGGGGGGATCTCGTCACCACGACGGTAGGCGGCCGCTCGTTCGGCCAGCGGGCCGTCGCCGCCGAGTACCTCGTCCATCTGCCGGTGCGCTTCGCGGTAGTCGTCGGGGTCGCCGGGGGCGATGTCGACGTCGAAGTAGGCGCGGACCTCGTCGACGAAGCCGATCTGCTCGCCGGCGAACTTGCGGGCCGAGCATTCCATCGCCACCAGGTGGGCGTCGAGGAATTCGGTGCGCGCGGCCGAGAGCCCGGCATCGGGCAGGGCGACGCGCAGCTCGGCGGCGCGCCGGGCCAGCTCGGCGGGTACCGGAACGGCGGCGTTCTCGACATCGCGGCGCAATCGCGGGTCGCCGGTGTAGGCGTCGACGAAGCCCTCTTCGAGGCGATCGAAAGCCAAACCCAGGCGCAGGTATTCGGTGACAAGTGGATGTGACCCCATCCGCCCGACCTTACGTGGTCGGCCGGGAAATGGCGTCTTACCTCGGCGTTATCACTGGTTACCGACCAGTAGGCAAACCCCCTGTTGCGCACGGACGGCGAGCACGGAGCACAATCTCGCTATGCGGTCAGAGTTATCCCGGATCTCACCAGACGGGCAGCCAAGCTGTGCGGATGCGCCTGGACGGAGGGTCGGGTAGGTGGCACGGATGAGCGAACCGAGCCCCTATGTGGAGTTCGATCGAAGCCAGTGGCGCACGCTGCGCAAGTCGACTCCCCTGGTACTGACCGAGGACGAGCTCACCGGCCTGCGCGGCCTGGGCGAGCAGATCGACCTCGACGAGGTGGCCGAGGTCTACCTGCCGCTGGCCCGATTGATCCACCTCCAGGTCGCCGCCCGGCAGCGGCTGTTCGCCGCCACCGCCACCTTCCTCGGCGAGAAGCATCCCGACAAGCAGGTGCCGTTCGTGATCGGGGTCGCGGGCAGTGTCGCGGTGGGCAAGTCCACCACCGCGCGCGTGCTGCAGGCCCTGCTGGCCCGCTGGGATCACCATCCCCGGGTCGATCTGGTGACCACCGACGGATTCCTTTATCCCACAGCCGAACTCATTCGTCGCGGCATCATGCACCGCAAGGGTTTCCCGGAGAGCTACGACCGGCGCAAGCTGCTGCGGTTCGTCACCGAGGTGAAGTCGGGCGCCGAAGAGGTGTGCGCGCCGGTGTATTCACACAAGTCCTACGACATCGTGCCCGACGAGAAGCACTGTGTCCGTCAGCCCGACATCCTGATCGTCGAGGGCCTGAACGTACTGCAGACGGGTCCGCGCCTGATGGTGTCGGACCTGTTCGACTTCTCCATCTATGTCGACGCCCGCATCGAGGACATCGAGAACTGGTACGTGCAGCGCTTTCTCGCGTTGCGCAAGACCGGTTTCGCCGACCCCGATGCGCACTTCCACCACTACGCGGCATTCGACGACAACCAGGCCACCGCCGCCGCCCGCGAAATCTGGCACTCCACCAACCGGCCCAACCTGGTGGAGAACATCCTGCCGACGCGCCCCCGCGCGACCCTGGTGTTGCGCAAGGACGCCGACCACACGATCAACAGGCTACGGCTGCGCAAACTCTGATCGGCTCGCGCGTCGACACCGCTCAGCCGGTGGCCGTCGGCGAGCCCAACGAGACCACCTGCGTCGCCACTTCCGTACTGTCCTCGCCCTGGTGGACGACCAAGACCCCGTGCGGGGTGCCGCGCGCGTCGGTGGGCTCACCGGCCACCACCTCGAGCATCGGCTCCTGCGCCTGTTTGCGCGGGAGCATGTCGACCACCGGGTACTCCCCGACCGGCGCCCACCCCTGCGCCGCCAACTGCATCCGGTCGACCATGCTCGGCGCGCCCGCGACATCGGCCCACTTGCGGGTGGCGATCGTAATCGAACCGTCGGCGGTCCAGCGCGGGCTGTAGGCCGCCGAGCACTCACCCGGCAGAGTCGGCATGGACCGGGCGCCGTTGGTGGTGGCGTCGATGGTCGCCACATTGGCGCTGCCGCAGGTCGCGCTGCGCGCGGTGGTCCCGGCCAGCACGAAGGTGTGCCCATCGGGTCCGGCGGCGGCCGACAGTCCGGCGTCGATGCCGGGCACGCGACCCAGCGGCAGGATGGCATCGGCGCCGATCGCGTAGAGGTGACTCTTCTCCCACCACAGCCCGCGCGACTCCACCCGGGCCAGCAGCACGAACTCGTCGGTGGCCGCCACCAGTTCGGCGCCGCCCCACCCACCACCGGTGAGCGGACTCGGCGAGTCCGGCAGGACGATCTCGCGCTCGGGCGCGGCGGGCTCGGAACCGGCCAGGTCCATGCTCATGATCTCGCCCGGCTCCCGCCACCAGCCGACCACCGAACCGCGCAACGCCACCGCGTTGACGCAGTCACACGGTATGCGGGTCACCGACCGGTCGCGCACACCCAACGCGACCAACGTCTTGCTGCTGCTCTCCACCGCGAAGGCGTAGTGCCCGTCCCTGGTGAACGCCACCGCGGCCGACGAATAACCGAAACTGCCCGGCGCCCGCACGGTTTCGCCGCCGCGCACCACCGCCAGCTCGGCGTCGGTGCGATAGGCGAACACCGGGCCCCCGGCGGCCTGCTGCTCCTCGGCGGGCGTCAGTCGTGGCGGCGCGGGCTGGTCCACCCCACCGCAGCCCGCGACGACCGCCGCCGCGCCGAGCACCGCGATCCGCGCCCGCCATCCGCTCGCCTTCGTCGCAATTCCCACAGCTCACACCCCTGCAATGTGTCGTCGGGATCGGTCTCGCGCAGAGCCTAGTAGACACAGTCACCGCAGCCGCCCGACACGACCGCAGCGATCGCGCGGGTACGCCCGGTCGGGATCGGGCCTGCTCCGCTACAACTTCCAGGCCGCGTCGAGCCTGGTCGCCACGTCGATATCGCGGACCGCCGCGATCTCGGGCTTGCGAATCTCCTGCGCGACATACCGGGCGACGAACCGGCGGATCTCGTGGTCGACGCTGGCCAGCACCCGCAGCAACTCACCGCGCTTGGAGCTGGCGGCGACATTGACCCGCACATCACCCGGACGCGGCTCGGCGATATCGATGACCACCCGCAGCGGGTCGGCGGTGCGCGCGGTGAGATGCAGATGCACGGCGCCGTCGACCCGGAAAAGCGACCGGTCGACCGCCAGGTCGAGCACCAGATCCACGTGCAGCGGGATGGTCAGCTCGAACGAGATGAACGCGTCGACGAAACGCACGATACGTGGCTGTCCGAGCTCCACCTGCGCGGTGACCTTCGCCAGCCGACCCGGCCCCACCCCGATCGGTCCGAAATCGAAAGCGGCCCCGGTGAGTTGACCGAACGCGTCGGCGATGCGCTGTTCGGAAACGGCGTATTCCAGGAAACGCCTGCCGAATTCCTCATAGCTGATGTAAGAAGGCTGTTCGGTTTCCACTGACGGCAGAGTACGCGACCGCTCCAGCAGAACAGGCCATCAAACGCCGAAACGGCGGTGCCGCGCGGCGTAATCCCGCAGTGCGCGCAGGAAATCGACACGCCGGAACTCGGGCCAATACGCCTCGGTGAACCAGATCTCCGAATAGGCGCTCTGCCACAGCAGGAACCCCGAAAGTCGTTGCTCACCAGAGGTTCTGATCACCAGATCCGGGTCGGGCTGACCGGAGGTGTAAAGATGCTGGCCGATCGCGTCGACTGTGATCGACTGGACCAGATCCTCACCCGACTCGCCCGCGGCGATCTCCTGGCGCACCAGCGAGCGCACCGCGTCGGTGATCTCCTGGCGTCCGCCATAGCCCACCGCGACATTCACATGCACGCCGTCGCGCCCGCTCGTGCGCTCGGCGGCCACCCGCAGACGTTTGGCGATCAGCTCGGGGAAACCCTCGAGCGACCCGACGATCCGCACGCTCCAGTTCTGCTCCGGAGCGGACAGTTCCTCGACGACATCGGTGATGACCTCGAACAGGGTCTCCAGCTCGTCGGGATCACGGCGCAGATTCTCGGTGGAGAGCAGATACACGGTGACCATCTCGATGCCCTCGTCGGAACACCAGCCGACGAGCTCGGCGATCTTCAGCGCGCCGACGCGATGTCCGTGGCTCACATCGGTGAACCCGTTCTCGCGCGCCCAGCGTCGATTACCGTCGCACATGACGGCGACGTGGCGAGGGTGCTGCTTGTCAGTCAGCTGCTGCGACAGCCTGGCTTCGTAGATGCGGTACGGCAATCCACGCACCCGACCAAGAAACTCCACGCCCGCACCCTACGCTTGCCCGCCTCCCCGAGTATTTTGCCGGTCGCGAGTAGGCCGCGAGTCGCGTGCCGGGCCGGCGGTGAGGGCGGGGTCGGGTTGTGGGGTGGTTGGGGAGTTACCCATGTTCTCGCGAGATCAGTTGGTCGGGTTTTTGTGTGGCCAGGGGCACGTTTGTGGTGTTGATACGGGGATTTGACGTACGGTTGGGCACGTAACCTACGGTACCGTAGGTTTTGGCGCGGGAGGATTCGTGGACGACGTTCTGGCTGAGATCGCCACTGTGGTGAAGCCGCGGTTTCGGGGGTGGATTCATACGTGGGCGGTGGGGGTCGCCGCTGTCGCGGTGACGGTGCTCGTGGTGTTCGGGTTTCGGACCTCGTTGACGGCCGGGTGGTCGACGTTGCTCTATGGCATCTCGGTGTGTGCGCTGTTCGGGGTCAGCGCGGTGTATCACCGGGTTACCTGGGCCAGTGTGCGGACGCGGGTGCGGATGAAGCGGGCCGATCATTCGATGATCTTCCTGTTCATCGCGGGGAGTTACACGCCGTTCGCGCTGCTCGGGTTGCCCGGGCGGACCGGGCAGATCCTGCTGGTCGTGGTGTGGGCGGGGGCCATCGCCGGGGTCGCGTTGAAACTGTTGTGGCCGACCGCGCCCGCGTGGGTGGGGGTGCCGCTGTATCTGCTGCTGGGGTGGGCGATCGTGCCGGTGGCGCCCGAGCTGCTGCGCAACGTGGGCGTGGCGCCGCTGGTGCTGCTCGCGATCGGGGGCGTGATCTACAGCGTGGGGGCTGTCCTCTACGCGACCAAGTGGCCCAACCCGTGGCCCGACTTCGGGCACCACGAGTTCTTCCACGCCGCGACGGTGGTCGCGGCGCTGTGTCACTACATCGCGATCTGGCTGGTCGTGCTCGGCTGAACGGCGCGTGCGCGCGGCGTCCACCCGCCCGCCTTCTATGCTCGGTAGTCGTGTCACCCGTCAGCGCAACTAGTGATGCCCGGGCGTCCTCGGGCGCCGCGAACGGGCGTGCGCGGTGAACCGGCTGGTCCGGTGGGCGCTACGGTCCTATTGGGGACTCGCGCTGGTGGTCATCACCGCCAATTTGGTCGGGGTCACGGCCATCTTCCTGATCAGCTGGGCCGGTGGCGTCTTCAGCCGGATCGGCGACGACTGGCGTGACGCGGCGCTGCTGATCCTGATCTATCCGACACTCGCCTTCACCCTGGGAATCGGGATCGCGCTCTACGACCGGCGCCGATACATGCGCTGGCTCGACGACAACCGCAAACCGACGCCGGAGGAAGCGCGAGTCCTGATCCGGCTGCCCGCCGCGATCACCGTGCGCGCGATCATCCTGTGGACACCGGGCGTCGCGTTGACCGTGTGGCTCGTCGACCGGTTCACCGACTATCACAACATCACCGTGTTGGTGGCCGGGTTCGCTCTCGGCGGGCTGGAAGCGGCGGGCGCGGTCTATTTGATCCTGGACCGCCTGATCCGCCCCGCGGTGCCGATCATCACCGCGGTGCTCGGGCCGACCGTGCATCCCAGCTCGACCGTGCTGGTGCGCGTGCTCGTCACCTGGGCGGTCTCGGGTGCGCTGCCGGGGCTGATCATCATCGTCGTCCTCACCGACAGCAGCACCCCGGCCTCCGATCGGGTGCGCGCGGCGTGGCTGTTCTCGATCGTCGCGCTCGGTGTCGGCGCCCTCGCCACCGCACTGCTCGCGCGCTCGGTGGCCACCCCGATGCGCACGATGTACCGGGCGCTGGACCGGATCACCCGCGGCGAACTCGACGTGCGGGTGCCCGTCGGCAGCGCGAGCGAGATCGGCCGCCTCGAACAGTCCGTCAACGAACTCGCCGCCACCCTGCGCGACCAGATGCACACCGAGGACGTCTTCGGCAGACATGTCGGCTCCACGGTGGCCGAACGCGCGCTGTCGGGCAGCAGCGACCTCACCGGTGATGTGCGGATCGTCTCGGCGCTGTTCGTCGACGTCACCGGATCGGTGCAGCTCTCGGCCGAAATGGCCCCCGAGGACTTCGTCCACAAACTCAACCGGCTGCTCGCCACCGTCGTAGCGGCCACCGAGGACAACGGCGGCCTGGTGAACAAATTCGCCGGCGACGCCGCCCTGTGCATCTTCGGCGCCCCCTCCGCCCTCCAGGACAACGCCACCCCGGCCCTGCGCGCGGCCCGCCGCATCCGCGACGAAGTCGTGGCCACCGGCGAACTCGACGTGGGCATCGGCGTCGCCCGCGGCCAGGTTTTCGCGGGCGACGTAGGCGCCGACACCCGCCTCGAATTCACCGTCATCGGCGACGCGGTCAACGCGGCCGCCCGCCTCACGACGGTGGCGAAAGAAGCGCCGCGGCGCGTCCTGGTGAGCGACTCGGTCTGGCAGGCCGCGACCCCAGCCGAACGCGCCAAGTGGAAGCGCTACAAGGACTTACGCCTGCGCGGTATCCCCGGCCGCACCCGGACCTGGACCGACATCGCACCGAGAAAGTGAGATGCCGGGTCGTCAGCGCAACAGCGAAGCGGTGAGGGCGTCGGGATCGGTGACCGGGAGATCGCAGACCGAGCCTCGGCAGACGTACGCGGCGGGTGCGCCGCCGACGAGGGGTCGGTCGGTGAGCAGCGCGGTGGTGTTCGGCGGGGCGGCCAGGATGATCGAGCCGCCCGGTGCCGACGCGCGGGCCGCGGCCAGCAGTTCCATGGTGGTGGCGGATTTCTCGGTGGCGGCGATCGCCACCTGGTAGGGGCCGCGGACGGCGGCTTCGGCGACGGAGAGCCAGTTGCCCGCGGTCCGGGGCGCACGGGCCAGCAGGATCGCGCCGAGGGCGAGGGTCTGGTCGGCGAGTTCGCGGTAGCGCAGAGCGCGGTCGGGCTCGGCGACCGCCGAGGCGGTGAGCAGAGCTTCGGCCAAGGCCGAGGCGCCGGAGGGGGTAGCGCCGTCGACGGGGTCGCGGGGGCGAGCCACCAGTGTCTCGGCGTCGTCGGAGGTGTCGAACCAGCTGCCGGGACGGTCGGGGTCGGCGAAGTGCTCGATCGTGTTGTCCAGCAACAGTTGCGCGGCGGCGAGCCAGTCGGGTTCGCCGGTGGCCTGATAGAGGGCGAGCAGACCGGTGACGAACCAGGCGTAGTCCTCGAGGACGCCCGGCGGGGTGCCGACGACCCCGTCGAGGGAGGCGCGGCGCAGCCTGCCCGCGACGAGGTGGACATCGAGCAGGTAGCGGGCGCAGCGCACGGCGGCGGCGACCCAGGACGGTTCTTCCAGTGCCGCACCGGATTCCGCGAGCGCGGTGATGGCCATGCCGTTCCAGGCGGTGACCACCTTGTCGTCGCGGGCGGGCTGGGGGCGCTGGGCGCGAGCCTCGAAGAGCTGGGCGCGCAACCGATCCAACCGCGATGACTGTTCGGCGTCGACGGGATCGCTGCGCCGGGTGAGCACCGAGGTGCCCTGTTCGAAATTGCCGCCGGTGGTCACGCCGAAAGCGTCGGCGGCCCACATGCCGTCGAGCGGGCCGAGTTCGCCGATCAACTCGGCGGGCGTCCACACATAGGTCGCGCCTTCGACCCCCGGCCCGCCCGGCTCGAGGTGGGTGTCGGCGTCGAGAGCGGAGGCGAAACCGCCCTGCGCCGTGCCGAGATCGCCGAGCAGGAACTCGACCGTTTCCCGAGTTACCCTGTGCGGCAACGACTCCAGTGTGGTAGTCGGTGCCCGACGCGAGAGATGGGCGTACGCGCGCAGCAGCAGGGCGTTGTCGTAGAGCATCTTCTCGAAGTGCGGCACGAGCCATCCGGCGTCGACCGAGTAGCGCGCGAACCCGCCGCGCAGCTGGTCGTAGATCCCGCCACGCGCCATCGCCTCGGCCGTGCGCTCGACCACATCGAACACCGCCTGGTCGCCGGTGCGCTCCCAGTGCCGCAACAGTCCTTCCAGCAATGCCGACGGTGGAAACTTCGGTGCCCCACCGAATCCCCCGTTCGTGGCGTCCTCGTCGGCGAGGATCGTGGGCACGGCCCGGTCGAGAAGATCAGGGGCGATAGTGAATTCGGCGGCGGGCAGTCCCGACGCCTGAGCCCGCAGCGCCTCGGTGACCTGCCGGGCGGCCTTGTCCACGTCGTCGCGCCGATCGCGCCAGGTCTCGGTCACCGCACTGAGCAACTGCGTGAACGAGGGCATGCCGCCGCGCGGCTGCTTCGGGTAGTAGGTACCGCAGTAGAACGGCGCGCCGTCGGGCGCGAGGAAGCACGTCATCGGCCAGCCACCCTGCCCGGTCATGGCCACGGTGGCGTTCATGTACACCGCGTCGAGGTCGGGGCGCTCCTCCCGATCCACCTTCACGCAGACGAAGTCGGCGTTCATCTGCTCGGCCGTGGCGAGGTCTTCGAAGGACTCGTGAGCCATCACATGACACCAGTGGCAGCTCGCGTACCCGATCGAGAGCAGAATCGGCACATTCCGCTCGGCGGCCTCGGCTAACGCGTCGGCATCCCACTCCCGCCAGTGGACGGGGTTGTCGGCGTGTTGACGCAGATAGGGCGAGGTCGCACCGGCCAATCGGTTCACAGTTCCACCCTGCCACACGCGATGCGCACAGGTCGCGTGCCCAGTGTCGGGTTCGCCACCCTTTCCGCGTCAGCGGATCATTCAGCCGGGGCCTCGGCGCGGCGACCAGCGAGGGTCGGCAGGCCTGTCTCAGCTCAGAGCGCGACGATCTCGAGCATTGATTCCAAGCCCTTGAAGTCCGCCGCGTTGCGCGTATACAGCGGCAGATCGTTGGCGGAGGCGATCGCGGCGATCAGTAGATCCATCCGTCGCGGACGCGGGTCGCGTCCAGCGGCGATCGTCAGAGCGACCAGGGTTCCGTACCGCGTCGCGGCGGCCTCGTCGAAAGGCATCGGGTCGAATTCCATTATCGCCGCGCCGAGTTGCTCGGAGCGCTCCGCACGGGCGACCGGGTTCTTTGCCATCGCGACGCCTTGATTCAGCTCTGCCAGCGTGATTGCGGTGATCTCGGGTATCTCCGGCAAATCCTGTGGGTCGAGCTCGTACAGATCGATGTAGGTGCAGGTATCCAGAACTCCAACGGGATGACGGCTGCTCACCGTCCACCCCATGGGTCGTCGTCGCCGATCCGATCTTCCGAACCGAAGTACTCGTCCGCCTCCTGACGCATCTGCGCGTAGTCCACGCGCGGCAACGCACGATGGCGCGCAACCAACTCTGCGGCACTATGCCTGCGCCGACGGCTCACCGGTCGAACCTCCGCGATCACGACGCCATTGCGTGTGACCCGGATGGTCTCGCCCGCCTCCACCGCGTCCATGACCGCCGCCGAATTGTTCCGCAGTTCGCGCTGGCTGATCTGCCTCATGTCCACCAGCGTAGCCCTATGCGCTACATTGCGCTACAGGCGGGCGTACACCTCGAAACCGAAGGTCGGCGGCCGCGCGTAGACACAGCGGCTCGGTAGTCGAGGAGGTGAATCCACCTCCCGGTTGCGGTCGCTCGAGCTCGCGAATCGGCTGCTCAGCGCCGGAGGCTGGGGCATGATGAAAGCAGAACCCCGTCCAGTTCATTGAATAGGAAGACCCCCGAGATGACCCAGCTCACGCTTTCCGCGCGACGGGCCGCGCTGGAGCGGGAGTGGGCGATGTGGGTGCCTGGTGGCGTCGGGGTTTCGGGGGCCGGGGTGCGGACCGAGGTGGCGCAGTCCTGGTCGCGGTCGTTGCGGACGGTGGATCCGGGGCGCGGGCACGCGCCGGTCAGCGAGACCGATATCGGGCCGCGGTGGGCGGAGTCCGCGTTGCGAGGGCCGGTTACCGAGCTGAAAGAGCAGTTGCACAGCGTCGCCTATGACGCCGGGTACGTCGCGGCGGTCACCGATGCCTCGGGGACGATCCTGTGGTCCTACGGCGGGCCCGTCATGCGCAGGCGGGCCGAGCAGGTGAACTTCGCGCCCGGTGGCCGGTGGGACGAGGCGCACATGGGGACCAACGCGTTGTCGCTGGCTTTGCGCACCGACCAACCGCACACCGTGTTCTCGGCCGAGCATCTCGTTGCGGCACTGCACGGTTGGGTCTGTTACTGCGCGCCGATCCGCGCCGCCGACGGCACCCTGCTCGGCGTACTCGACCTGTCCACCACCTGGCAGCGGTCGCACCCGCTGGCCATGGCCACCGTGCGCACGCTGACCAGCGCCATCGAATCGAAACTGCCCGCCGCCGCGCCCGAGCCACGGGGAATGCGACTCACCAGCCTGGGCACCGGTCGGCTGATGCGCGACGGTCAGCAGATCCGGTTGCGGCCACGCCACCTCGAGATCCTGACCCTGCTCGCCCTCGACGACGACGGCTACAGCCACGAGCGCCTGCACTACGCCGTCTACGGTGATCGCGCGGTCGGCGCCAGCACCCTGAAATCGGAGATGTCGTATCTGCGCCGCGCCACCGGCGGCGACATCACCAGTCGCGTCTACCGTTTCACCACACCCCTGTCCTGCGACGCCGTCGACGTGCTGCGCGCCATCGAGCGAGGCGACCTCGACACCGCCGTTCGCCTGTATCACGGTCCGCTGCTTCCCGATTCGGAGACACCGGGCATCACCGCATGGCGCGATTACCTCGAAGTCGCCATGCGCAACGCGGTACTGAACAGCCCGGACGCGAATCACGCACTGACATACGGCGATCGCGCCCCCGACGACATCGCCGTCCACGAACACGCCCTCACCCTGCTCCCCGCCCGCGACGCGCGCCGCGCCGTAGCCACCGCACGCCTGCACAGCGCATTGCGCGCATAGTGCCCGTTCTCGGCGCGCCTCCGCTAAAAGTCACCTCTTCAACGTTTCATCAACCCTGAGCAGGGATAGTGATGGGCGTCACGATTCACCGGAATCAGCGAGGAGCCACCGCACATGATCTACGCCAAGCCGGGCACCGAGGGCAGCATCGTCAGCTACGCGCCGCGATACGACAATTTCATCGACGGCAAGTGGATCCCGCCGGTGGAAGGCCGCTATTTCGAGAACACCTCCCCGGTGGACGGGCAGCCGTTCTGCGAGATCGCCCGCTCGAGCGCCGCCGATGTGGAACTTGCGCTCGACGCCGCCCACCGCGCGGCACCCGCCTGGGGTGAAACCTCGGCCGCCGAGCGCGCCAACATCCTCAACAAGATCGCCGACCGGATCGAAACCAATCTCGAGGCGCTCGCCGTCGCCGAGACCTGGGACAACGGCAAGCCGGTCCGCGAGACCCTGGCGGCCGATCTCCCCCTCGCGGTCGACCACTTCCGCTATTTCGCCGGCGTGCTGCGCGCGCAGGAGGGCGGTCTCAGCGAGGTCGACAAGGACACCATCGCCTACCACTTCCACGAGCCGCTCGGCGTTGTCGCGCAGATCATTCCGTGGAACTTCCCGATTCTGATGGCCACCTGGAAGCTGGCGCCGGCGCTGGCCGCCGGAAACGCGGTGGTACTGAAGCCCGCCGAACAGACCCCCGCCTCGATCATGAAGGTCGTCGAACTCGTCGCGGATCTGCTGCCGCCGGGAGTTCTCAACGTGGTCAACGGTTTCGGTGTCGAAGCGGGCAAGCCCCTGGCGTCGAGCCCGCGCGTGGCGAAGGTCGCGTTCACCGGCGAGACCACCACCGGCCGGCTGATCATGCAGTACGCCAGCGAGAACATCATCCCGGTCACCCTCGAACTGGGCGGCAAGAGCCCCAATATCTTCCTGCCCGACGTGATGGCCGCCGACGACGACTACCTGGACAAGGCGATCGAAGGGTTCGTCATGTTCGCCCTCAACCAGGGTGAGGTGTGCACCTGTCCGTCGCGCGCGCTGATCGCCTCGTCGATCTATGACGAGTTCATGGCCCGCTGTGTGGAGCGCACCAAGGCCATCATCAGCGGCAACCCGCTCGACGAGGCGACCATGATCGGCGCGCAGGCCAGCAACGATCAGTTCGAGAAGATCCTGTCCTACATCGACATCGGTAAGAAGGAGGGCGCCGAGGTACTCACCGGCGGCGCGGTCCGCAGCGTGGACGGGCTGTCCGACGGCTTCTACATCGAGCCGACGATCTTCAAGGGCAGCAACGACATGCGTGTGTTCCAGGAGGAGATCTTCGGCCCCGTCGTCGCGGTCACCACCTTCGACACCACCGAGGAGGCGCTCTCGATCGCCAACGACACCCTCTACGGTCTCGGTGCGGGCGTGTGGACGCGCGATATGAACACCGCCTACCGCCTCGGCCGCGGCATCAAGGCGGGTCGGGTGTGGACCAACTGCTACCACGCCTACCCCGCGCACGCGGCGTTCGGCGGCTACAAGAAGTCCGGCATCGGACGTGAGAACCACAAGATGATGCTCGATCACTACCAGCAGACCAAGAACATCCTGGTCAGCTACTCGGCGACGAAGCTCGGCTTCTTCTGATGGTGCAGCGTGTCGGCCTCACCGAGAAGGCCGCGGCGCTGCTGGGGGAACTGACCGGGCAGCACGGCCCGGTCATGTTCCACCAGTCCGGTGGTTGCTGCGACGGCAGCTCGCCGATGTGTTACCCGCGTGGGGAATTCCGGGTCGGCGGTTCGGACGTGCTGCTGGGGTACCTGCCCGGCGATACCCCGTTCTGGATGAGCGCCGACCAGTTCGAGTACTGGAAACACACCCATCTCACCGTCGATGTGGTGCCGGGACGCGGCGGCGGGTTCTCCCTGGAGGCTCCCGAGGGCGTGCGATTCCTGATCCGCTCACGTCTGTTCACCGACGAGGAAGCGGCCGCGCTCGAGGCGCAGCCGCCACCCACCGGGTAGCCCGAAACTCGTCCGCGCAGGTCAGCGGTGCTCGATACGCACCGCTGACCTGACGGATCCACCGCCGTAACAGACATCGAGCATTCTGCAATCCTCGACGAGCACTGTGGCCGGTCGAACGCGCATCTGTCTGTTGACGAGGAGCTCGCACGTGAGTACAGAAATCAGCCCCGCCACCGGTGGGGACACACCGGTCGACGACTACCTCGCCAAACGCACCCTGCGCAAGGGCTCGGCGGGCTGGGTGCTGCTCGCCGGTCTCGGCGTGAGCTATGTGATCTCCGGCGACTTCTCCGGCTGGAACTTCGGTCTCGCCGAGGGCGGATTCGGCGGTCTGCTGATCGCCACGATCGTGATCGCCGCGATGTATCTGGCGATGGTACTCGGCATGGCCGAACTGTCCTCGGCGCTGCCCGCAGCGGGCGGCGGCTACACCTTCGCCCGGCGCGCGCTCGGCCCGTGGGGCGGATTCGCCACCGGCACAGCCATTCTCATCGAGTACGCGATCGCGCCCGCGGCCATCGCCACCTTCATCGGCGCCTATGTGGAGTCGCTGAACCTGTTCGGGATCACCGACGGCTGGTGGGTGTATCTGGCGGTCTACGCGCTGTTCATCGGCATCCACCTGGCCGGGGCGGGCGAGGCGCTCAAGGCGATGTTCGTGATCACCGCGATCGCGCTGGTCGGTCTGGCGATCTTCGCTTTCGCGGCGGTCGGCCGATTCGACATGGCCAATCTGACCGACATCGCGGCCGATCCCACGGCCACCGGATCGTCGTCGTTCCTGCCCTTCGGCTATCTGGGCATCTGGGCCGCCATCCCGTTCGCGATCTGGTTCTTCCTCGCCGTCGAAGGCGTTCCGCTGGCCGCCGAGGAGGCCAGCGAGCCGGAGAAGAACGTGCCGAAGGGCATCATCGTCGCGATGCTGCTGCTGTGCGTCACCGGCGCGGCGGTGCTGTTCCTCGTGACCGGCGCGCTCGGCGCCCAGAGCGCGTCCGCCTCGGGCAACCCCCTCGTGGAAGCGCTGGGCGACAGCTCGGCGGCGAAGGTGGTCAACTACATCGGCCTGGCCGGTCTGGTCGCCAGCTTCTTCTCGATCATCTACGCCTATTCCCGCCAGACCTTCGCGCTCTCGCGCGCCGGCTACCTGCCGACGGTCCTGTCGGTGACCAACTCCCGCAAGGCGCCGATGCTGGCGCTGATCGTGCCCGGCATCATCGGCTTCGCCCTCTCGCTCACCGGCAAGGGCGCGATGCTGCTGAACATGGCCGTGTTCGGCGCGGCGCTGAGCTACGTGCTGATGATGGTGAGCCACATCGTGCTCCGCAAGCGCGAACCGAACATGCCGCGCCCGTATCGCACCCCCGGCGGCATCGTGACCACGGCCTTCGCACTGGTCATCGCGGCCGCGTCGGTGGCCGCGACCTTCCTGGTCGACCCGACGGCCGCCCTGTGGACCCTCGGTGTGTTCGTCGCCTTCATGGCCTACTTCGGGCTCTACAGTCGCAAACACCTGGTCGCGAAGTCGCCGGACGAGGAGTTCGCGGCCATCGCCGAGGCGGAATCCGAACTGGAGTAGCGCCGGAGGATTCGTCGGCCGACAGATTCTCGCGAAAGGGACCCGATGACCGTGTACCGCAGCACAATCGGCGTCACAACCTACACCTTCGACGGCGTGATCGACCTGATGGCGAAGGCCACGCCCCTGCGCAGCGGCGACGAACTCGCCGGATGCGCGGCCGCCACCGATGCCGAGCGCGCCGCGGCGCAGTGGGCGCTGGCGGAGTTGCCGCTCGTCACGTTCCTGAACGAGGTCCTCGTACCGTACGAAACCGACGAGGTCACCCGGCTGATCATCGACGGTCACGACCGGGTGGCCTTCGGGCCGATCGCGCACCTGACGGTCGGCGGGCTGCGGGATTGGTTGCTCGCGGTCACCGCGACCGAGGATGCGGCGGCGACGCTGGCCGCGGTGTCGCCGGGGCTGACGCCGGAGATGGTGGCCGCGGTCAGCAAGATCATGCGCAATCAGGACCTGATCGCGGTGGCCGGGGCGGCCGAGGTGACCGCGGGATTCCGCACCACCATCGGCCTGTCCGGCCGGTTGAGTACGCGATTGCAACCCAATCACCCGACCGACGATCCGCGTGGGATCGCCGCCGCCACCCTGGACGGTCTGCTGCTCGGTTGTGGCGACGCGGTGATCGGGATCAACCCGGCCACCGATTCGCCGCGGGCCACCGCCGAGCTGCTGCACCTGCTCGACGAGGTGCGATCGCGCTTCGACATCCCGACCCAGTCGTGCGTGCTCTCGCACGTGACCACGACCATCGGGTTGATCGAGGCGGGTGCGCCGGTGGACCTGGTATTCCAGTCCGTCGCGGGCACCGAGGGCGCCAATACCGGCTTCGGCGTGAACATCTCGCTGTTGCGCGAGGGCAACGAGGCGGGGCGATCGCTGCGGCGCGGCACCGTCGGCGACAACGTGATGTACCTCGAGACCGGGCAGGGGTCGGCACTGAGCGCGAACGCCCATCTGGGCGTGGGCGATCGGCCGGTGGACCAGCAGACCCTCGAGGCGCGCGCCTATGCCGTGGCCCGGGATCTGCGACCACTGCTGGTGAACACCGTCGTGGGCTTCATCGGACCCGAGTACCTCTACGACGGCAAGCAGATCATTCGCGCGGGCCTCGAGGACCACTTCTGCGGCAAGTTGCTCGGCCTGCCGATGGGCGTGGATGTCTGCTACACCAATCATGCCGAGGCCGATCAGGACGACATGGACACCCTGCTCACCCTGCTCGGCGCGGCCGGTTGCGCCTTCGTCATCACGGTTCCCGGCGCCGACGACGTGATGCTGGGCTACCAGAGCCTGTCGTTCCACGATGCCCTGTACGCCCGCCAGGTCCTGAACCTGCGCCCCGCACCGGAATTCGAGGCCTGGCTCTCGGGCCTCGGCATGCTGGACGCGAACGGCCGTGTGCGACAAGTGGAACCGCTGTCCTCTCCCCTGCGAGCCCTGACGGCATCCCGATGAGCGCCCGTCACTCGGCACCCGAACCGAACGCACACCCCGCTGACGCCGACCTGGAGCGCACTACCGACGCAGCCGAGGCTGGGCCGCCCCCGGTCGAGTCCGAACCTGCTGTACCGCAACCAGTTCCAGATCTCGGCACTGCCGAAGCGGGCACGGGCGAAGACTTCTGGCGCGACTTGCGCGGCAGCACCCAGGCCAGGATCGGACTCGGCCGCACCGGTGACGCACTACCGACCGCCGAGGTCCTCACCCTGCGCGCCGCACACGCCGCCGCCCGCGACGCGGTGCACCTACCCCTCGACGTCGCGGCCCTCATCGAGCAGATCACCGCGGCGGGGCTCGGCGCACCGGTCGCCGTCACCAGCCGGGCGGCGGATCGCGCCGAATACCTGCGCCGCCCCGACCTCGGCAGACTGCCCGACGACCTGACCACGATCGCGAACTCCGGCGCCGACATCGGCATCGTCCTCGCCGACGGCCTGTCGCCACGCGCCCTGTCCGAGCACGCGCCCGGCCTGCTCGCCGCGGTGGCCGCCGAACTCGGCGACGACTACACCCTCGCCCCGCCGGTGATCGCCACCCAGGCCAGAGTGGCGCTGGGCGACCATATCGCCGAAGCCATGGGCGTGCGCACGGTCCTGGTCCTGATCGGCGAGCGTCCCGGCCTCTCGGTCGCCGACAGCCTCGGCATCTACCTCACCCATCTGCCCCGACCCGGCCGCGCCGACGCCGAACGCAACTGCGTCTCCAATATCCATCCGCCCGACGGTCTCGCCTACGCCGACGCCGCCCGTGTGGTGGCGGGTCTGGTCGCGGGTGCTCGCGCCCTCGGCCGCTCGGGAGTCGACCTCAAGGACACCTCGCGCACCGAGTCGCTCGGCACCACCGAAACCCTGACCGCCCCTCCCCCATGAGCTGACCCAGACACCAGAGTGATGAGGAGCACGTTCGACATAAGACGGGGACGATCGCTCCCTAGAGTGATCCTCATGATCCGCACCGCCGCCCTCGCCCATGTCCGCGACCGCAGGCTGATTCAGACGCGTCCCGAAGGTAAGGATGTCTTCTACATGGCGGGCGGCAAGATCGACCCCGGCGAGACTCCATTACAGGCGCTACATCGCGAGATCGAGGAAGAACTCGGCGTCGGCCTGGCCGGAGTCGCCGAGTTCGGCGTCTTCGAGGCCGAAGCCTTCGGCCACCGCCGCAACACCGGCCTGCACATGACCTGTTTCCGGGCCGAACTCACCGGAGAACCCTTCGCCACCGGCGAGATCGCCGAATTCCGCTACTTCACCGTGAGCGAATACGCCGCGATGGAGCACGTCGCGCCCGGCTCGATGATGGTGTTCCGGCGCCTGCACGAACTCGACCTCATCGACTGGTAGTTCGCGGACGGTGTCGATTGCGTAGCGACCGAAACGAACCTCTCGACGGCAGCGATCCCATACCTGTGAACATGCCGACATCCGCCGCGCCGATGACAGTGTCCGAGCGCCGTGCCGCCCTACGCCAGCTCATCGCGTTGTTCGGCCTGATGAACACGATGATCGAGTTGAGCGCGGGCGGCGCGTCACGGTCGGTGGCCGAACACGCGGCCACCGCGCGCGACCTGGTCGGCGAACTCGTCGCCGACCTCGCCGCGGCGGGTTAGGTGCTCTGCTTCGGTTCGGATTCCTCGACGGTGATCGCGCCGGGCTCGGTGCCGTCGTCGGCCTTCTGATCCGGTTCCGGATGCTCGGGTTCGAAGGTTTCGGGTAGGCCCTTGAGGTGCTTGTTCATCGAGCGGACCAGCAGCACCGTGCCTGCCAGCAGGATCAGGATGACCAGCAGGCCCAGCGGGGAGGCCTTGCCGAACTCGGGGCCCGTCGGTTGCTGTGCGAGGTAGACCAACATCACCGGTCGTTGTCCTCGATGCCGGCGAACAGGTCGGTCTCCGGGATAGCGGTGGATACGCGCGTCTTGGCCAATTCGAACTCCTCGGTCGGCCAGAGCCGCTGCTGCATCTCCAACGGGATCGCGAAGAACGCGCCGTTGGGGTCGATCTGGGTCGCGTGAGCGCGCAGTGCGTCGTCACGCTGGGGGAAGTATTTGGAGCATTCGATCTGGGTGGTGACGCGACCCATGATGTCGCCACGCGCCTGCGTGTACTGCTTCATCCGGTCCAGCCACTCCTGCAGCGGGAACGGTTCACCGATGCGCTCGTACTCCGCGGAGAACGCTTCCAGGCGCTTCATGCTGAAGCCGTGGTCGTAGTAGAGCTTGAGCGGCGTCCACGGCTCGCCCGCGTCGGGGAACTTCGTCGGATCGCCCGCCGCCTCGTACGCGGCCATCGAGACCTCGTGGCAGCGGATGTGGTCCGGGTGCGGGTAGCCGCCGTTCTCGTCGTAGGTGGTGATCACCTGCGGCTTGAACTCGCGGATCACGCGCACCAGCGCCTCGGTGGACTCCTCGAGCGGCACCAGCGCGAAGCAGCCCTCCGGCAGCGGCGGCAACGGGTCGCCCTCGGGCAGGCCGGAGTCCACGAAGCCCAGCCAGTGCTGGCGCACGCCGAGCGCGTGGGCGGCCGCGGCCATCTCCTCGCGCCGGACCTCGTTGATCCGGTCCAGCACACCGGGGGTGTCCATGGCCGGGTTCAAAATGCTGCCGCGCTCGCCGCCGGTCAACGTCACGACGAGCACCTCGACGCCTTCCGCGGCGTACCTGGCGGTCGTCGCGGCGCCCTTACTCGATTCGTCGTCGGGGTGGGCGTGCACTGCCATGAGGCGAAGGCCACTCACTTCTCGTTCACCGTCGCTCTCGCTCGCGGGTGTCAGATGTCGTTACCTATAGTTCCATCCGACCCCCTGTTTGTTCCGACCACCCCCGGGAGCGCGAAACCGATGACCGAGCCCGCACCGGACTCCGCCGCGACCTCGGCCGCCGCAGCAGCGCGACACGCCGATCGATACGGCACGAAACCACCTGCGCGTCGCCTGTGGCTGATGGTTTTGCTCGGTGTCGGCGTGGTGGCGGCGGGATTCGTGGTGGCCTATCTCGGGTTCCAGAAATACGGCCCGAAGGCGATCGAGACCGAACAGCTGGGTTACGTGGTCGTCGACGACGCCACCCTGGACGTGCGGATCAAGGTCACCCGCGACAACCCACAGCAGGCCGTGGTCTGCTTCGTGCGGGCGATGGACCGCGACGGCGCCGAGGTGGGGCGCCGCGAAGTACTCGTGCCGGGCTCGGACTCGACCAGCGTGCAGGTGGCCACCACGGTGAAATCCTCGGCCCGCCCGTCGGCGGGCGATATTTATGGTTGCAGCGACCAGATTCCCGACTACCTGCGCGTCAGCGACCGGTAGAGCAGCGCCGAATAGCCCGCCTGACTAGCCTGACCTGCATATTTGTGGGACATGCTAAAATGGTCTGATACACGGTTCCGGGGTTCGGAGCCGTGTTTGCTGCATTGGCGGCCAGCGGTGCTGTTTGTGGGTATCGGGTTCACCCCCAGGATCGCTCCAGCCGTCGGGCTGGTGCATGCCCTCCTCCGGGAGGTTTCGCGCCGGTTTCAGGGAATCCCGGTACGCCGGGAACAACTACTAGGGAGTGATCGAGATGACCGAGAATGTGACCTGGCTTACCCAGGAGTCGCACGACAGGCTCAAGGGCGAGCTGGACTCGCTCATTGCCAACCGTCCGGTCATTGCCGCCGAGATCAACGAGCGCCGCGAAGAGGGCGACCTCAAGGAGAACGGTGGCTACCACGCCGCGCGCGAAGAGCAGGGTCAGCAGGAGGCGCGCATCCGCCAGCTGCAGGAACTGCTGAACAACGCCAAGGTCGGCGTCGCCCCCACCAAATCCGGTGTGGCGCTGCCGGGCTCGGTCGTCACGGTCTACTACGACGGCGACGAGGGCGATACCGAGACCTTCCTGATCGCGACCCGCGAAGAGGGACTCGGCGCCACCGGCCTCGAGGCCTACTCGCCGAACTCGCCGCTGGGCGGCGCGCTGATCGACGCCAAGGTGGGCGAGACCCGCGAGTACACACTCCCCAACGGCAACACCATGAAGGTAACGCTGGTCAGCGCGGAGCCGTACCACAGCTGATCTCGCTGAACATTCAGAACCCGAACGCAAGCGGCCGCATCCGATATCCGGATGCGGCCGCTTCGTCATGTGTGTCGGGTCCTGTTCAGCTCAGCGCCTGCTCGACATCGGCGAGCAGATCGCTGATGTCCTCGATGCCGACCGAGAGCCGGACCAGGTCGGCGGGAACCTCCAGTGCCGAGCCCTCGGTGCTGGCGTGGGTCATCGCACCGGGGTGTTCGATGAGCGATTCGATACCACCCAGCGATTCGGCCAGCGTGAAGATCTCGGTCCGCGAGCAGAACTTCAGTGCCGCTTCCCGGCCACCGGCCAGGCGCACCGAGATCATGCCGCCGCTGCGGCGCATCTGCTTCTGCGCGATCTGGTAGCCGGGATGCGTGGGCAGACCGGGGTAGATGACCTGCGAGATGGCCGGGTGGTTGGTCAGGAACTCCGCGATGACCTCGGCGTTGTCGCAGTGCTTCTCCATGCGCACGGCCAGGGTCTTGATGCCGCGCAGGGTGAGGAAGGCGTCGAACGGTCCGGGGACAGCGCCCGCGCCGTTCTGCAGGAACGCGAAGTCCTTGTCGAGGTCGGCGCTGTTGGTGATGAGCGCGCCGCCGACGACATCGGAGTGACCGCCGAGGTACTTGGTGGTCGAGTGCAGCACCACATCGGCGCCCAGCGACAACGGCTGCTGCAGGTACGGGGTGGCGAACGTGTTGTCCACCACCAGCTTCGCGTCGGCCTCGTGGGCGATATCGGCCAGCGCGGGGATGTCACCGATGCTCAGCAGCGGGTTGGTCGGCGTCTCGATCCACACCAGCTTGGTGTTGGGCCGGATGGCCGCGCGCACCGCGTCCAGGTCGGCGATGTGGGCGGGCGAGTGCTCGATGCCCCACTGGCTGAAGACCTTGTCGATGAGCCGGAAGGTGCCTCCGTAGGCATCGTCGGGGATGACGATGTGGTCGCCGGGGCGCAGCATCGCGCGCAGCGCGCAGTCGGTGGCCGCCATACCCGAGGCGAAAGCGCGTCCGAAGCTGCCCGATTCGAGGGCCGCGAGGTTGGCTTCCAGCGCCGTGCGGGTGGGGTTGCCGGTGCGCGCGTACTCGTAGCCACCGCGCATACCGCCGACGCCGTCCTGGGCGAAGGTCGAGCTCGCGTAGATGGGCACGTTGACCGCACCGGTCTGAGGATCGGGTTCGTATCCGGCGTGCACGGCCCTGGTGGAGAATCCCAGCTCACTCATCACCCCAGACTAGTTGGCCGCGTCCCGGTGTGATCGCGGGGGTGCGGCCCTGGTCGAAGTGTCTGTTTCGGGCCTGGTGCTGCGGTTAAGCTCACGGCATGGTCACTGTCGAAGAGTTGTTCGCCATCGATCCGTTGCTGTCGGCGCAGGAGCGCGAAATCCGCGATACGGTGGCGCGATTCGGGGAACGCAGGCTGCGACCACACCTCGCCGACTGGTTCGAGAACGCCACCTTCCCGGTCCGCGAGATCGCGCCGGAGCTCGGCAAGCTCGGGCTGCTCGGCATGCACCTCGACGGGTACGGCTGCGCGGGCGCGTCGGCCACCGAGTACGGGCTCGCCTGCCTGGAACTCGAAGCCGTCGACTCCGGCGTGCGCAGCATGGTGTCGGTGCAGGGCTCGCTGGCGATGACCGCCATCCACTTCTTCGGTTCCGAGGAGCAGAAGCAGCAGTATCTGCCCGCGATGGCGGCCGGTGAGGTGATCGGGTGCTTCGGGCTCACCGAACCCGACTTCGGGTCCAACCCCGGCGGGATGCGTACCAGGGCGCGACGCGACGGCGACGACTGGATCCTGAACGGGTCGAAGATGTGGATCACCAACGGATCGGTCGCCGATGTCGCCGTCGTCTGGGCCTACGCGGACGAGCCAGGCACGGACAAGCCACGGGTGCGCGGCTTCCTGGTGCCCGCCGGCACACCGGGTTTCACCACTCGTGAGATCCATCGCAAGCTGTCGCTGCGCGCATCGCTCACCGCCGCGCTGGATTTCGACGACGTGCGGCTGCCCGCCGATGCCGTGCTGCCCGAATCGCGAGGTCTCGGTTCGCCGCTGGCGTGCTTGAGCGAAGCGCGATTCGGCATCGTCTTCGGTGCGCTCGGCGCCGCACGCGACTGCCTGCGCGCGACGATCGACTACGCCCGCACCCGCGAGGTCTTCGACAAGCCGCTCGCGGGCTACCAGCTCACCCAGGCCAAACTGGCCGACATGGCGCTCGAACTCGGCAAGGGGCACCTGCTCGCGCTGCACCTGGGCCGGTTGAAGGATCGGCACGAGATCACCGGCGAGCAGATCAGCGCGGGCAAACTCAACAGCACCCGCGAGGCCATCGCGATCGCTCGCGAATGCCGGACCATCCTGGGCGCCAACGGCATCACCCTCGACTACCCGGTGCTGCGCCACGCCAACAACCTGGAGTCGGTGCTCACCTACGAGGGCACCGCCGAGGTGCACCAACTGGTCATCGGCAAGGCACTCACCGACGCCAACGCGTTCCGGTAGGTCAGGTTCCGGGCGACAGGCCCGGCCTCGGCGCGGGCTCGAGCGCGCCCCCGGCGAAGGCGGCCGCGAGCACCACGAGCACGACCGTGAGCACGGTCAGCGCGATCGGCACGGTGATCGCTGCGGGAATGCCGAGAACCGTCGAACCGGCCACACCGCCGCAGCCGAAGAAGATCGCGGCGGCGAGCCGACCGAGCAGCGGCGCGTAGGGCGAGCGGCGCCAAGCGCCCACGATCCCGGCCTGCGCCGAATATGCGGCGCTAGCCGCGATTACCGTGCTCATGCCGAACAGATGCACGACCGGGTCGGTGACCTGCACTGCGGATCCCTTCGCTCGCCGAGCTGGTTTGCCGAAAGTTGCCTCTGTGACGGTTATACCCATTCAGAGTCCATTCGACGCCCGGTTCGCGCAACTCGGCGGTATCGATCACCTCTCGTCGGCTATGTCCTCGTCGGCGCGGGCAGTTCCAGATTCTCGCGGTAGGTGCCGCCCAGATAGTCGGTATCGAGCAACTTCCGGCGACGCAGCTCGGGCAACAGACCGTTGACGACGAAATCGTGGGTGCGCCCGTCGGTGAACCCGCCGAGGGAGATCACGTCGAGCACATCGGCCCGATACCGTTCCTCGATCGCGTCGGCCAGCTGTTCCGGCGTGCCCGCCGCGGCCCAGTGGCCGGTGTCCTTGGCGGCGATGACAAGTTCGCGCAGCGTCGCGCCCGAGGCGGCGAGCTTGCCGAAGATCTCGACCCGGCCGCGCCGTCGGTGCACCGAATCCAATTGCGGCAACAGTGTTTCCGGGATCGGCTTGTCCAACGGAAGCTCGGACAGGTCGATACCGCCACCCAGCATGTCGGCCAGTTGACGGCGCCCCGCGTCGAAGTCGGTGGCCTCGGCGGCCTCACGAACCAGTCTGCGAGCCTCCTGCTCCGTCGCGCCGTAGGTGGCGTGGAAGGAACTGAAGATGAGCGGAAGCCCGTTCGGCCTGCCCCACTCGGCGGCGCGGGCGCGGATCTTCTTCGTGTAGGTGATCGCGTCCTCGAGCGTGGCCAGCGAGGTGAACACCACCTCCGCGAATCGCGCGCCGAGTTCGACGCCGCCCGCGGATTGACCGGCCTGGAACTGCACCGGCCTGCCCTGCGGCAGCGGCGGGATGTTCAGCGGGCCGCGAACCGAGAAATGCTGTCCGGCGTAGTCGACCGGCCGCACGAGTGAATCGTCGAGCGTCACTCCCCCGGCGCCGTCCGGTCGCAGCGCGCCGGGGCGCCAGCTGTCGAACAGCGCGTTGACCACCTCGATGGATTCGGTGGCGCGCGCGTAGCGCTGCTCCGGACTCGGCAGGTCGCCGTCCCCGTAGTTCTCCTCGCCCAGCGAGGAGGTCACCGCGTTCCAGGCCGCGCGGCCGTTGCTGATGTGGTCGAGCGTGCCGAAGAGCCTGGCCAGGTTGTACGGGTGATGGAAGGTTGTGGAGACGGTGGCGATCAGGCCGACGTCGGTGGTCACCGCGCCGAGGGCGGCGAGCTGGATCAGCGGTTCCTGCGCGCCGATGGCCCCCTGGGCGCCGAAGCTGAGCAGGTCCGCCGCGAAGATCGCACCGATCTTGTTCTCCTGCGCGATCCGGGCGATCCGGATCCCTTCCTCGAGCGTGGAACGGGTCGGATCGAGCGCCGCGGCGTACACATCACGCGATCCGCTGACCCCGGTAACGGTCTTCAATTTCCGACGTTCACTGCCCATACTCGACAGTCCAGCAGGGCGTTCCGAGCGCGACCATGGTTGCGCTCAACGGAATTCGATCGAACGCGGTGTTGTTCGCTATGCATTCGCCATCACTGTCGTCGATCTTGAAGTTATCCAATTTCATCACCGGTGGATAAATTGCTACCATATCGTTATGTTTGCGCCAGGTCCCGCGTTGCTCGAACTTTCGGCGCAACGACAATTGCAGCAATTGCACGCCGAGTTCGGAGCACCAGCGGCCGCCGTCGCCGCGGTCGCGCCCGCGCTGTCCGCACAGTTGGACCAGCACGCTGCCGCAGTGCGTGACATTCTCGATCTCGGTGTCGACGATGCGGCGCGGGTGCCCCGTGCCATTCTGCTCGCCGGATATGTCAGCGGACTGCTCGATCATTTCGCCGAACTACCGGACGGATTCCTCGCGGGCGCGCCGGACAGTTGGCACGCCGCCGATTGGTTGCAGTTGCGCCTCGCCGCGGTGTGCGCGTACGCCATCGACTGATCGCCGCGGCTCGACATACGTCGGCGCACCGACACCCTCAGGTGACGGTGCGCCGACGTGTGCCGCTTACCGAGGCGTCTCGCCACCCCAACCCGGCTCGCCGCCCTGGTAGCTCCCGCCGGGCATGACCCGCGCCTGCTCGGCCGCGCTCGGCGCCACCCGCTCGCCCTGACGTGCGGCGTCCTCACGTCCACGCTGGTAGGCCTGGGCATGCCCTTTCATCGCGGGCATCTCCGATTCCAGGCTGCCCAGCCAATTGCTCCAGCGCTGCTCCATGGGCCTGACCAGGCCGCCACCGACACCGACCACCAGGATGCCGCCGATGGTGGCGAGCACGGCGATCAGCACCGGAGTGGTCACCGAGGTCGCGACACCGATCTGGTTCAGAGCGGCGATGATGCCGATACCCCAGATGAACACCGCCGCGATCCGGCCGAGCAGGTGCCCGTAGGACAGCCCGCCGAGTGCGTTGGAGACGAGATCGCTCACCGCGTGCGCGATCGCCGCGGCGATCACCACGATCACGATCGCGACGATCGCCTTGGGCAGCCACGCCACGATGCTGGTGAGCAGCGCGCTGATCGAGTTCGGCCCGAACACCGCGAAAGCGATCTGCAATGCGATCAGCAGAATCGCGTAGTAGGCGATCTTGGCGATAATGTCGGAAGGGTCATATTTGCTGCGGGACATCACTTTCCGCAGGTCGCCGCGTTCGACCAGCTTGTCGAATCCGACCCGTTCCAGCACCGCGTTCACGATCTTGGCGACTACCTTCGCGATGATCCAGCCGACGATGAGAATGGCGATGAAGGCCACCGCCTTGGGGACGAACTGCGCTACCGAACTCCACGCGTCGGTCAAGCCCTGCTGGAAATCTATCGCAATGACGGAGGTATCCACGGCCCAATCCTTTCGCTCATTCCGATCAGCCCGGCCGAATTGCCGTTGCACTGTTCGTGGCAGTTACCCAGGTAATTCGCCTCGAATCGAGAAATTGCGAAATATTTGCTCCCGGCCGGTCAGCGTCCTGGTGACCCGCGGATCTCGAGCGGACGGGCGGCTCGCGAGGGTACCGGGCGGCGACAACCCCGGGTCGTAAATCGGTTGCCAGGCGGTTCGCGCAGTTCCTAGGGTGAACCGCATGGCGCACTACGCATTGATTCGCTTCCGCTCCGACCGGGCTCTGGCCCGCTAGCGGACGCGGATAACTTCATCGGCGTCCACCGGCGCGCCCAGGGCCCTTCGAGACTCATTCGACTCGAAGACCCGAAGGGGCAACTGCCGTGGCGCAGGATTTCGCACACCGAAACTACTCACACACTCAGCGCAAGGTCACCGGCAACAGTGGCGGTCGGACCGCCCGTGACCACGCGAGAAGAACACTGTCCCAGAACTTCCTGGTGGATCGTGACGCCGTCGACTCGATAGTCGCGGTGGCCGATCCGACAGGTTCGGTTCTCGAACCCGGTGCGGGCGAGGGCATTCTTACCCACGCACTGGCCCGCCGGGGCGCGCGGGTCACCGCGTACGAGATCGATCCGCTGCTCGCGGCGAAGCTCTCGGCACGAACCCGGGCCGCGCACGGAATCCGCGTCGTCCGTGGTGATTTCACCAAGGCGCGGGCTCCGCGCGATCCGTTCGCGGTGGTGGGCAACATTCCGTTCTCGGTGACCGCCGAGATCGTCCAGTGGTGCCTGACCGCACCGGCCCTGACCTCGGCGACCCTGCTCACCCAACGCGAGTACGCCCGCAAACGCACCGGCGACTACGGCCGCTGGAGCCTACTGACCGCCACCACCTGGCCGTGGTTCACCTGGCAGCTGCACGGTCGAGTACCGCGCACCAGCTTTCGCCCGATCCCGTCGGTCGACTCGGCGATCCTGCGGATCACCAGAAGGCCGGAACCACTTGTCCGACAACAGAATTCCTATACCGAACTGGTGCGGACCGGCTACTCCGGTGTCGGCGGCACGGTGCGGGCAACGCTGCGAACCCGCTACCGAGGCGTCGACGAAGCGCTGGCCGCGACCGGCATCGATCACGACACGGTCGTCGCCTATGTCCACCCGGACCAATGGGTGAACCTGCACGCGCTGCTCACCCGCTGACCGGCAACAGTGCTGCCCGCATCCGTGCGGGCAGCACTGTCTCGCGATCAGGGAATGACGACCGGCCCGGTGAGCGGGGCCGGGTCGTCGGCCCAACGGTGACCGACCTCGCGGGGGGTGATGCCGTCGTCGGTCCATGCGGTCAGCAACTGCGCGACCTTGTCGTGCATGGTGGTACGGAGCCGATCGAAGGAGGTGTCGGGCACATCGTCCACTTCGCCGAGCAGCAACCACCACGCCCAGGCCACCGCACCCGCGTTGGCGACGAAATCGGGCAGTACCGGGATGCCGCGCGCGGCGAGCATGGCTTCGGCCTCCGGCGTGGTGGCGGCGTTCGCGGCCTCGACGATGACGTGCGCCCGGATATCGAATGAGTTGTCCGGCGTGATCGCGTACGAGATCGCCGCGGGCACAAGGATATCGACGTCGGTGGACAGCACGTCGCCGCGTGCCATCTCCTCGATGCCCGCGGGCAGCCGGGACCGGTCGATCTCGCCGTAGCTGTCGCGCAGATCCAGCAGTGCCGGAATGTCGAGTCCCTCGGCGCGGTAGAGGGTGCCTGCGGCGTCGGCCACCGCGGTGATCCTCATCCCGGCCTCGTGCAGGTAGTACGCCGCCGCCCCGCCCATGGTGCCGACACCCTGGATCGCGACCGTCGTATCGGCGGGGGCCCGCCCCCACTGCACCGCCGCGGCCAGACAGGCGTGCGCGACACCGAAACCACCGATGACGTCACCGAGCAGGAAGCCGCCATCGACCGCGGCGTCGAGCCCGGCGCGAACGCGTGCCAGCGTCGCCGCCGGGTCGGGCGATCGGCGGATCGCGGCGTGGAAGCTCTGGTCCAGGTCGAGCTTGTCGAAGACCTGGTCGATCAGCTGCTGCGGAACCCCCAGGTCCTCCGCGGTCACCCAGTGCGTGTCGAGCCACGGGCGCATCGCCTCGCAGAAACGCTCGAGCACCTGCACCGCGCGCGGATCCTTCGGGTCGAAGTCGATTCCACCTTTGGCGCCGCCGATCGGGAGATCGAAAGTGGCGGTCTTGTTCGCCATGCCGCGCGCCAGATCCTCGACCTCGCGCAGGGTGCAACCGGCGCGCATGCGAGTACCGCCGGTGGCCAGACCGCCGCGCAGGGTATGGACGACGAGGTAGCCGACCGCCTCGGTGTGCGCATCGGTCCAGTGCAGGCGCAGATACGGCTCGCCACGGCGCAGCGCCGAAGGGCGGGCCGGGTCCGTCGATGTGCCCGCGATACCGTGCGAAGTCACCTGCGGCGTGCCCGTGTCCGGGTCCAGCATCGTCATGATGCCCCTCCTCCTATGTCGTGATCGCCCGTGGCGGACCTCGTCGTCCCGGTAGCACCAAGCCTGCGCGGCCCCCGGCCCCCCGTCTATTTACGGTTCGTTCACGGCACCGTTCACAGTTCCTGCACAGTGCCTACCCTCGGAGTCATGGACCTGTCTCTGGCCCGCCTGAGAATGCTGCGCGAATTGCACCGCCGCGGCACGATCACGGCCGCAGCGGCCGCTCTGCACTACACCGCGTCGGCGGTATCCCAACAGCTCGCCCAGCTCGAACGTGACGCCGGCACCCGGTTGTTCGAGCGCCGCGGTCGCCGCGTGCAGCTCACCGACCCCGGGATCGTGCTCGCCGAGCACGCCGAGGAGATCCTGGCCGCGGTGGAACGGGCGACCCAGGCGCTGGAGGAAGCGGGCGGCTCGGTGACCGCGAAGATCACCGCCGGGGTGTGGGCGTCGGTGGCCTCGGGTCTGATGCCCGACGCGCTCACCACGCTCGCCGCGTCGCACCCGGGCATTCTGGTGCGCACCAGAGAACTCGCGCCGGAGTCGACGGCGGCCGCGGTTCGTGACGGCACGCTCGACCTGTCGTTCGTGCTCGACTACTCGAACTATCCGATGACCTGGGACCGTGGTCTGGAGCGTGCGGTCATCGGGGTCGAACGCATCCACGCCGCCGTCCCCGCCGGCGCGGTGCCCGCGGCGGGGGTGACCCTCGCCGAGCTGTCCGAGCATCCGTGGATCATCGCGCCTGCCCGGTCGCACTTCGGGCACGCGGCGCGGCTGGCGTTCCAGTCCGCCGGGCTACGGCCGCGCATCGACCACGAACTGGAGGAGCAGGCGACTTCGATGGCGCTGGTCGCGGCCGGACTCGGCGTCACGCTGGTGTCGGATCTGGGGTTGGCCCTTCGCCCGCCCGGGGTGGATATCGTCGCGCTCGGCGACGCCCTCACCCGGACGGTATCGCTGGCCTACCGCACCAACTCGGCGGGGCGAGCGGCATTGCTGCTGGTGGTGGACGCGATCCGGACCGCCGCGGCGAAGAAGGGACTCGCCCCCGACATCCGGACCGCACCCACTGTGCGTCGAACCTCAGATGCTGCCGGTGCTCAGGAATCCGAGTAGATCGTGGCGGGTGATGACGCCGACCGGCTTGCCGTCTTCGACGACCATCAGCGCGTCGGAATCCGACAGTGCCTTGGTGGCCGTCGACAGGGGTTCGCCCGAGCCGATCAGCGGGAAGGACGGGCTCATGTGCTGGGCGACCGAGTCGGTGAGATTGGCGCGGCCCTCGAACACCGCCGAGAGCAGATCGCGCTCGGTGACGCTGCCCGCGACCTCACCGGCCATGACCGGCGGCTCGGCGCCGACGACGGGCATCTGGGAGACGCCGTATTCGCGCAGGATCTCGATGGCGTCGCGCAGGGTTTCCGACGGGTGGGTGTGCACCAGGTCGGGCAGGGCGCCGGACTTGCCGCGCAGTACGTCGCCGACCAGTGGTTCCGGGCCCGCGTCCAGCGGGGTCTGGAGGAAGCCGTAGGAGCTCATCCACTTGTCGTTGAAGATCTTCGACAGGTAGCCGCGGCCACCGTCGGGCAGCAGCACGACCACCACGGCGTCGGGATCGCGGCGGGCGACCTCGATCGCGGCGACCACGGCCATACCGCAGGAACCGCCGACCAGCAGGCCTTCCTCACGGGCGAGGCGCCTGGTCATCTCGAAGGAGTCCGCGTCGGAGACGGCGATGATCTCGTCGGGGATCGAGGCGTCGTAGGCGGTGGGCCAGAAGTCCTCGCCGACGCCCTCGACCAGGTAGGGGCGACCGGTGCCACCGGAGTACACCGAGCCCTCCGGATCGGCGCCGATGATCTTGACCTTGCCGCCGGAGACTTCCTTGAGGTACCGACCGGTACCGGAGATGGTGCCGCCGGTGCCGACGCCGGCGACGAAGTGGGTGATCTTGCCCTCGGTGTCGGCCCAGATCTCGGGACCGGTTGTCTCGTAATGACTTTCGGGACCGCCCGGGTTCGAGTACTGATTGGGCTTCCAGGCGCCCTCGATCTCGCGAACCAGTCGATCGGAGACGTTGTAGTAGCTGTCGGGGTGCTCCGGCGGCACGGCGGTCGGGCAGACCACGACCTCGGCGCCGTAAGCGCGCAACACGTTGCGCTTGTCCTCGCTGACCTTGTCCGGGCACACGAACACGCACTTGTATCCGCGCTGCTGGGCGACCAGCGCCAGACCCACACCGGTGTTGCCTGAGGTCGGCTCGACGATCGTGCCGCCCGGCTTCAGCAGGCCGTCCTGCTCGGCGGCGTCGATCATCTTGACCGCGATCCGGTCCTTGGAACTGCCGCCCGGGTTCAGGTATTCGACCTTCGCGGCCACCAGGCCCGCGTTGGGTCCGACCACCGAGTTCAGCCGAACCAGGGGGGTGTTTCCGATGAGGTCGACCACATGATCCGCGATGCGCATAGCTCCATCGTTGCAGAACCTCTGATTTCGCGAGTAGATGGGTAACTCGTCGGGACGGCCCGACACACGCCCGCTCGGTCCCGGCCGTGTGCGGCACCCCGGTTCGGCCACAGGCTCGCAGCGGCGGACAAGACGTAGAATTTTCGAATGTGAGCGCACCCCGAATCAGCTGGCGGACCGCGGTCGTGACCGGAGCGACGACGGTGCTCGCCGGATCGAGCGCCGGAACCGTCTCCTGGGCGACGTATCGGTTGCTGATGACGCAGGCGGGCGCGGCGCGCGCGGTGATCGGTCGCGATACCTCCAAGCCGCCCGAGGCCGACGGCGTGTACGCACCGGGCGCGCTGCTCCCGCAGCCGTGGCGCAAGACCACACCCGTCGACCTGCATCTGATGGTCTTCGGCGACTCCACCGCGGCCGGGCTCGGCTGTCTCGGCGCCGCCGAGGTCCCGGGGGTGCGGTTGGCTCGGGGGCTGGCCGAGGCCACCGGCCTGCGCGTTCGATTGAGTACCAAGGCCATCTCCGGCGCCACGTCGAAGGGCTTGGCCGGACAGGTCGACGCGATGTTCGTAGCGGGGCCGCCGCCGGACGCGGCGGTGATCCTGGTCGGCGCCAACGACATCACCAAGAAGCACTCCATCCGGGCCTCCGCGGGCAGGCTCGCGGCAGCGGTGGCGCGACTGCGGGAGGCCGACGCGCTGGTGGTGGTCGGCACCTGCCCGAACCTGGGCACCGTCACCGCCATCCAGCAGCCACTGCGCACCGTGGTCGCCAATTGGAGTGTGCGACTGGCCAAGGCGCAGACGGTAGCGACGACCATCGCGGGTGGCATCGCGGTGCCGATGGGCTCACCGCTGGTCGCGTCGGAGTTCCGCGCCTCGCCCGAAATCCTGTTCGCCACCGATGGATTCCATCCGTCCGCGGCAAGCTATGAACTGGCCGCTGCCCAACTGTTGCCGGTGCTGATCGCACAGGTGCGCGACCGCCCGGCTCTTCCCGTCGCGCGCCTCGAGACGTAGATTCGAGAATGACCGGCATGTAAACAGCCGTTCACGTCAATCCACGCGAAAAGGAGTCCTCATGCCCGAGGCCGTCATCGTCTCCACCGCTCGTTCCCCCATCGGCCGTGCCGTCAAGGGGTCACTGGCGGGAATGCGCCCGGACGACCTGACCGCGCAGATGGTTCGCGCCGCGCTGGCCAAGGTGCCCTCGCTGGACCCGACGCAGATCAACGACATCATCCTCGGCATCGGCTCCCCCGCCGGCGAGGGTGGCTTCGGCATCGGCCGCAACGTGGCCGTCCAGCTCGGCCTCGACGTCGTTCCCGGCACCACCGTGCAGCGCTACTGTGCGTCGTCGGTACAGACCACCCGGATGGCCTTCCACGCGATCAAGGCGGGCGAGGGTGACGTGTTCATCTCCGCGGGCGTGGAGACCGTCTCGCGCTACGCCAAGGGTTCGGCCGACAGCTGGCCCGACACCAAGAACCCCGAATTCGCCGAGGCCGAGGCGCGCACCGCCGAGACCGCGAAGGGCGGCACCGGCGCGTGGCACGACCCGCGCGAGGACGGCCTGCTCCCCGACGCCTACATCGCGATGGGCCAGACCGCCGAGAACGTCGCCTCGCTGACCGGTATCACGCGCGAGGACCAGGACCACTGGGGCGTGCGCTCGCAGAACCGTGCCGAGGAGGCCATCAAGGCCGGCTTCTTCGAGCGCGAGATCACCCCGGTGACACTGCCCGACGGCTCGATCGTGAGCAAGGACGACGGCCCGCGCGCCGGCGTCACCTACGAGGCGGTCAGCGGACTCAAGCCGGTTTTCCGTCCCGACGGCACCGTCACCGCCGGTAACTGCTGCGCGCTCAACGACGGCGCCGCCGCGCTGGTCATCATGAGCGACACCAAGGCCAAGGAGCTGGGCCTGACCCCGCTGGCCCGCATCGTCTCCACCGGCGTCTCCGGCCTCTCGCCCGAGATCATGGGCCTCGGCCCGGTCGAGGCGGTCAAGCGCGCGCTGGCGATCGCGGGCAAGTCCGTCGCCGACATCGACCTGTTCGAGATCAACGAGGCCTTCGCCGTGCAGGTGCTCGGCTCGGCACGTGAGCTGAAGATCGACGAGGACAAGCTCAACGTCTCCGGCGGTGCGATCGCCCTCGGCCACCCGTTCGGCATGACCGGCGCCCGCATCACCACCACCCTGCTGAACAACCTGCAGACCTACGACAAGCAGTTCGGCGTGGAGACCATGTGCGTCGGCGGCGGCCAGGGCATGGCACTCATCATCGAGCGCTTGAGCTGATCCACGAGCCCACGACCGGGCGCGTGAGCTGAAAAAGCGGCCCACCTCAATGAGGTGGGCCGCTTCGTCGTCTGATGATCAGTCGCGCTGGAAGTAGCTCAGCAGGCGCAGGATCTCCACGTAGAGCCAGACCAGGGTGATGGTGAGGCCGAGGGCGACGCCCCAGGCGGCCTTCTCGGGGGCCTGGGCGCGGATCAGCTGGTCGGCGGCGTCGAAGTCGAGCAGGAAGCTGAACGCGGCGATGGCGATGCAGACCAGGCTGAACACGATCGCCAGTGCGCCGCCGTCGCGCAGGCCGAAGCCGCCGTCGGTGAAGAAGCTCGCGATCAGGTTGCCGACCATCAGCACCAGCACGCCGACCATCGCACCGATCAGCATGCGGGTGAAGCGCGGGGTCACGCGGATGGCGCCGGTCTTGTAGACGACGAGCATGCCGAAGAACACGCCGAACGTGCCGAGCACCGCCTGGCCGATCAGGGCGCTACCGCCCACACCGCCGAACTCGGTGCCGGTGAACATCAACGACAGCGCGCCGAGGAACAGACCCTCGAAGGCCGCGTAGGACAGGACGATGGCCGGGTTGTCCATCTTGCGGCCGAAGGTCGCGATCAGCACCAGGACCAGGCCGACGATGGCACCGCCGATGACGAACAGCGGCGCCAGCGACGGGTTCGCGCTGGACAGCGCGAAGGAGATGATCGCCGAGACGGTCAGCACCGCGAGGGTGATGCCGGTCTTGGTGACCACGTCGTCGATGGTCATCGCGCGGGTGGCAGGGGCCTGCTGGAACTGCTGGCCGTACTGCTGCCCGTATTCGCCGTACTGCTGGTTGCCCAGTTGGCCCGCGCCGGCTACGCCCGAACCGAAGTTCGCGTAACCGCCGACACCCTCCTGGCGGGGAAGGTTTCTGAACACCGGATTCGATGAGGTACGCACCGTGCGCCTTTCTTGGAGTACGAGTCGCTACAGGAGCTCCAACTGCCCTGTTCAACGCGCCCCGAGCGGACAAAGTTCCCAGCGACCCGGTCGACGACCACACCGCTCGCCCTTTCGGACAAATCGGACTCTACCGCTTTCGGGTCGTCCTATCGTTGTACGTCGCGCAGACCACGAACGGACCGCGTGACCGTGAACTTCTGGTTCCGGCCGATCACATCGGTGCGTCCCACCATTCGCTCCACCACGCCGCGATAGTTCAGATGCGAGTTGAAGACCGTCCACAGCTCGCCGCCGGGTCGCAGCACACGACCGGTCTCGACGAACATCTTGATCGCCGAGCCGGTGTGCACGGCCGCACCGACATGGAAGGGCGGATTGCACAGCACCAGGTCGGCGCTGTTGTCGGCGGCCGAGGACATGGCGTCGTCGCGCACCACGGTCACCCGGTCGGCGACCCCGTTGGCTTCGGCGGTGGCCCTGGCCGAGGCGACGGCGGCGGCGGACTGGTCGGTGCCGACCACCCGGATACCCGGGCGCGATTTGGCGAGCGCGACCGCGAGAATGCCGGTGCCGCAACCGAGATCGACGGCATCGCGCGCGTCGGGCTTCATCCGGTCCAGGTGCTCGAGCAGGAATCGGGTGCCGATATCGAGGCGCGAGCCCGAGAACGCCGCACCGAACGCGACGACATCGCCGTCGATCTCGATGATGTGCTCGCGCACCGGGAACCGGGGTTCGCCCACCGGCAGCGGTTCGCCGACCTCGAGCACGCGCGACTTCTGCCGACCCCGGCCCGCGCGGACCCGCGCGAAGAACTCGGCGAAGACCTCGTTCATGGCCGGGGTGAGGTACTTGTCCCGACCGCCCGCGAACACCACCACGTCGCCGGGGGCATAGCGGGCGATGGCCTCGGCGATCTCGGCGACGCCCGACAGCATCCGCGGCAATCGCATCACGACCACGCGCGCTCCGGCGAGCAGATCGGCGTCCAGGGCGTGCGCGGTGTAGCGATCGGTGAGCCCGAGGGTTTTGGCGTTGGCCGCCAGTGCCGATTCGCCGGTGATCTGGTCCTGATACACGCGAATACCGGTGAGTCCAGCTCGCGCGGCGAGGCCGAGGGTGAGCGCGCCGTAGGCGTCGCCGATCACCGCAATCTCACCGCTACCCACGGCCGCGACGGCGTCGGCCGCGGTGTCGAGGATCAGTCGGTCGGCGGCGTCGACGGCATAGAGGTTCGGCGCCTCCACATCCGGATAACGGCGTAGTCGGTCGAATACGTCCTCAACACTGTCCACCCGGCAAGTGTGCTAGATCGTTGCCCCACCGCCACATCCGGCCCCACTATCAGCCGTCGAGACGATTCACCAGGGGTCTTTGTGGGATGTATTTCACTGAGTGCCAACGAGTTACGTCGATTGGCGATGCCATGGCAGATCGCCCGTAATTCGCGTCTATCACGAATTTCGTTGTTTCCCAAAGCCTCGACGAAGGCTGCGGGCCGACGTGCGCCGAAACCGATCACCGCAGGTCGCGCTAACTACGGAACTGGTACGTGTTCACCGGAAATCCCGGCCACGACCTGCGCCCACCAACCGCAACAGCTTTCATTTCGAAGTAATCAGCAAACTTTCGGTAGCCGAAACACACCCCGTGCTCCTTCGCCCGCCACGCCACCGCCCCTGCGTAGCATCAGCCGCATGCGCAACGCCCTCGTGTTCGTGCTGATCGCCGCGGCCGCGGTCTCGGTATCCGGCTGCGACACCGACGACACACCGGCCGCGGCGCCGCCGACAACGACGAGCACCGCGGGCACGTTCGCCGATGCCGCCGGTGCGGTACCCACCGACGCGAGCCCGAAGTCCGGCCCGGCCTCCTCGGGTGCGGCACTGACCGTGACCGATATCCGGATCGGCCGACAGCCCGGCTTCGACCGCGTGGTCTACGCGCTCGGCGGCACCGGTTCCCCCGGGTGGCAGGTGGCCTATACCGATCGCGCGACGCAGGACGGCAGCGGCAAGACCGTCGACGTGGCGGGCCGCGCGATTCTCGAGGTGCGCATCCTCGGCTCGGCGTATCCGTTCGACTCCACCGTTGCGCCGTTCGCCGGGCCCGATCCGGTCACCGACCCGGGCACGCCGACCATCACCGGCGTCTACAAACGGCTCGTCTACGAGGGTGTCACCCAGTCGTATATCGGCGTCGACGCTGATCAGCCACCATTTTCGGTCACCGCCCTGGCCGATCCCCCGCGCTTGGTCATCGACATCGCCACGCGATGATTACTACCCCTACCGGGTATCGCAACGACGATCGCTAGACTGGCCGCCGTGACGGACCGGCATCAGCCCACGCGCGCACCCGGCATCGCCAGGGCGCTCGCCGTGTTGCTGCTGCTGGCCGGGATCGTCGCCATGCACTCGGCGGTCTTTGCTCCCGCGCACGCCGACGACAGCGCGCACGCGCCGGTCGTCACCCTCGCGCCACCCGACCACTCGAACCCGCCAGCCGCCGCCCTCGCGCCACCCGACCACTCGGACCCGCCGTCCGCCACTCCGGTCGACGAGCACGTCACGGTCCCCGCGATCGCCCACCTCGCGCGGGACACTCCTGCCCTCGCCGAAGCGCCGTTCACGGACTCGACGCTGCCCATCGCCGCTCCCACCGCCCCACACACGGGCTGCGGCGCGGCGGGCTGCGATGAACACACCGCCATCCACGCCTGCGTTTTCGTCCTGGCCGCACTCGCCATCGCACTGACCCTGGTCCTGCTCTACCGCCTCGGCGACACCGTCGAAGCCGCCCGGCGCCCCACCCGGGCCTGGCGCGGCCGCCGCGAACGCCCGCCGGCGTGGACCGTTCTCACCCTTTCCCAACTGGCGATTCTGCGGATCTGACAGGCGCGGCACCGTGCGTGCCTCGCCAGTGTCGACACCTCACCCGAATCCCCAGGAGGATCACCATGTCCATCAGTCGTACCCACGTGCTCATCGCCGCGACCGCCGCCGTCTTGTTCGCGGCGGGCTGTAGCACCGACAGCACCACCACCCACCCCGCCGAACACACCTCTCCCGTCACGACCAGCGCCGCCGCGAGCACCGACTTCAACGCGGCCGACGTCAGCTTCCTGCGGATGATGTACCCGCATCACGCGCAGGCCGTCGAGATGGCGAAGATAGTGCCGAGCCACACCCAGAACCAGCGGCTCATCGCACTGGCCGCCCAGGTCGAGAAGGCTCAGGCGCCGGAGATGCGGCAGATCACCGATCTGCTCGCCGGTTTCGGCGAACCGGCGCCGAGCGCGACCGAAGACCACGCCGGGCACGATATGCCCGGCATGATGACCGACGCGCAGATGAGCGATCTGCGGGCGGCGAACGGCGCGGAATTCGACCGGCAGTGGCTGACGATGATGATCGCCCACCACGAGGGCGCGGTCGCGATGGCCGAGGCCGAGCTGAACGCCGGCGTGAATCCGCCATCACGTCAGCTCGCGACGGCGATCGTGGCCGACCAGGAGGCCGAGATCACCACCATGCGCGGCATGCTCGAACAGAACTGATCGGGGGCGGCGCCGGGTGCGACACCCCGGCGCCGCGTCTCGGTTCGTCATCGAATTCACCACCGCGCCCTGACGTCACCCGGAATCAGCCAGTACGGTCGATATGTTCGGCTCCGGCCCAACCGGCGCGTGCGATCTCGAGGCAGGGGAGAGAAATGCGAGTACTGGAACGGCTGGGGCTCGGGACCGCGCTCGCGGCCACCGCGACCGGAGTGATCTTCATCGGCGCCTGCTCCAAGCAGGTGCCGGGCACGGCCGAGGTCAACCAGGGCGAGCTGGCTTCCTACACCTCCGAGGTGGCGGCGTCGTCGGCGGCGGCGTCCTCGTCGAAGGCGGCGAAGATAGAGGCGGCCAACGACGCGGCATGCGATGGCCTGCGCTCGGCCAACAAGACCTCGGTCACCTCGTTCAACGCCTACATCGCGGCGTCCAACGATCAGGCCCCCGATGCCGACGCCAAGGCCACGGACGCGGTCGCCACCCTGCGCAACAGCGCCAAGGACCTCGACCGCAAGATCACCGGCGATGTGATCACCGATCTGTCCGTGCCGCTGCGCGACTACGTCCAGAAGACCAACACCCTCGCCGACACCCTCGAACGCAGGGCACCCACCGGCGAACTCAACGGCGTGATCGACACTTTCAATACGTCCAAGGACACCGCGATCGGGGTGTGCGCGCCGTACGGCAGCTGATCGCCTCGTAACAAGAACGTGATCGTTCACGATTCCTCTCCGGACACACCATCTGGAGGGTTGCGTGCAGATATATCTGAAATACGTTGTGACAGCGGCTATTACCGCGATGACGCTGATTTCGGGCACCTGGCTCCCGACAGCGGCGAAGGCCGATCCGGTCACCGCGAAGCAGTGCGAGGTCACTACCGGCCGCACCCCGCAGTCCGCGACACCGGCCGAAGCCGCGCTCGACCCCGCCGTGCTGGGGGCCGCCATGGCACGGGCCACCGACGTGACCCGCTTCAACATCCAGCTGTACCGCAACAACTGCCTGATCGCGACCGGCCCACGCAACGCCGAATCCGGTGGGGTGGCGTGGAATCTGTGGAGCGGAACGAAGAGTGTCGTGGCGCTCGTCGCCGGGGCCGCCGTCGACGCGGGCCTGTTGCGGATCGACGCGCCGATCGGCGACTACCTACCGCCAGGCCTCGGCGACGCCGCACACCGTGAGATCACCGTGCGCAATCTGCTCACCGAGTCCTCCGGCATGGAGGTCGCCGTTGCCGCGGAAGGCGCGACAGGGCTGGCGCAACTGGATCCCAATGTCGTCGCACAGGCACTCGCGATGCCGATCGAACGCCCGCAGGGCACGATGTTCCGCTACAGCCAGCGCGCGGTCGACCTACTGGTCTATGTGATCGGGCAGTCGGTCGGCGAGGACTTCCAGTCCTTCGCCCAGCGAAAGCTGTTCGACCCGTTGGGTATTGCCCGCAGCGACTACTACTGGGCTCGCGACCGCGCCGGAAACACCTACGGCCACGCGCATTTGATCCTTCCCCCGGACGACTTCGCGAAACTCGGCCTGCTCGTGGGCAATCGGGGTCGCTGGAACGACCTGCAGGTGATCTCCGCGGACTACATGCGGGCGGCGGTGTCACCCTCGCCGAGCATGCCCTGTTACGGCTTCTTGTTCGTGATCAACGGCGCACCGTGTCGCCTCGAGTTTCCCGGACTCCCCGACGACGCGGTGAAGATGTCGGGGATGCTGCGCAACGACAGCTTCATCGTGCCCAGCCTCGGCATGGTGCTGAATTGGACCGGCGTCGCGACCGTGGGCAGTTCGACCACCTACACCCACGACGTGATGCGCACGCTCGTCTCCGCGTTCCGCGACCAGCAGATCCCCGATCCCGGCGAATATCGGGAACGTCCCGATGTGAGCGTGACCGACCCGATGATCGCCCGACCCGACGCCTTCTTCGGCACCCTCGGCGTCGGCCCGTACGCCTACCCCGGTTGCAATTTCCTCGACTGTCTCGGCGAGACTCCGAAGGCCCCGTTCGCGGATTCACCACCGGGATGCGTCGTCCTGGGGTGCGTCGGCACCGATCCCCGCACACCGGGCATCCGCTGAGCCCGGGCGTGGATCTGCGGGCTCCTCGACGCCGGTCGCGTACCCTCGAATCATCCGGATAGGACCAGTAGGGACCGGTCGGCCTACCAGAAAAAGGAGCCACTGGCGATGCCCGCACCGCTGCGTGACAGCGCAGTGCCCAAACACGAACAGTTGCGCGCGATTCTGCTGCAGAAGTGCACGCGTGAGCTGCAGCCGGGCGATCTGCTGACCAGCGAGCGCAATCTCATGCAGGACTACGGCGTCAGCCGGATCACTGTGCGCGAGGCGGTCGGTCAACTCGTGAACGAGGGATATCTGGTTCGGGTTCGCGGCAAGGGCACCTTCGTCGCGCACCGGCCGGTGCAATCGCGGCTGCACCTGGCTTCGTTCACCGAGGAGATGCGCGCGCTCGGCCACCAGCCGACCACCCTGGTGCTCGTCGCCGAGGAGGCGATCGCGCCCGAGGCCACCGCCCGCGCGCTGCGGCTGCCACAGGGCGTGCCCGCCTACCACGTGCGCCGATTGCGGCTGGCCGACGACGATCCGGTCAGCGTCGACGACGCCTGGTTCAATCCCGAACTGGTGCCCGGCCTGATCTCGCACGATCTCTCGGGCTCGATCTACCGAACCACGGCCGATCGCTACGGCAGGCCGATCGAACGCGCCCTGCAGACGGTGGACGCCCAGGCCGCGGAGGCGAGTGTCGCGGATCTGCTCGGAGTCAGGAAGGGCGCTCCCGTACTGCATTTCGACCGGGTGTCGTTCAGCGCGGAAATACCGATCGAGCACACCCAGAGCTGGTACCGCGCCGACCGCTACCGCGTGCAGATGGAAGTGGGTCAGCGGCCACCCGCGTAGCAGACCACGCCGATACGGTGTGAAATCAGCGTATTTCAGTTACCGTCCTGGGAGCTACCACAGTGAAGTTCTCGGAGGTATCACCCATGTCCATCCGTCAATCCACCCCCACGAGAGCGGGCCTGTTGGCCGCGCTCGCCGCGGCAACCCTGCTCGGCACCGGCGGCACCGCCAACGCGGTCGGCAGCGCCGACTGGGACCTGCTGCCCTCTGGTTCGGTCGAGCTCGGCCCGCCCACCGGCAGCTCGATGGGCTCAGTCGACGTCGGTAGCGGCACCGGCTCCTTCGACGCCGACCTCGGCTCGAGTGCCCCGCGCCCGGTTTCCTCGGGCTCGGCCGCGCTGCCGATCTTCGCCCGCTGATCCACTGCGAGCCGTCGTGGCCGAGTAGTTTCGGCCGCGGCGGCCCCGGAGTCGGACAGTTGCGGCACAGCCTGTTTCGTATCGGGAAAACCGGGCATCCGTTCATTGTGGTGCCCTCCGGCATTCCACGATCCCGACACCGAACAAGGTGAGATCTGATGATTATTCTCGGCGCAGTACTCCTCATTGCTGGACTCGTTTTCGGCATCCCCCTGCTGAACACGGTGGGAGTCATCCTCCTGGTCGTCGGCGTCGTGCTGGCATTGGTCGGCAGCACCGGACGTGTTGTCGGTGGCCGCCGGCACTACTACTGACCGTGCGAAGAATTCGTCGAAATCGAGGAACAGTCATGGCAGGCAGTAGATCTCGCATCGTTTCGATCGTCGTCTTGGTGTGGTTGCTGATCGGCGTTCTGGCCGCGGGCCAGCGCGGCTACTACACCGAACGCGACCAGAATTGCGCGACACTCGGCACCATCGCGGTGACGATCATCGCGGGCCCACTGAACTATGTGGGCGCTAATCCGAAGGTCGATGATTGCGACCTCCCCCAGCCGAGCTGACCGATACCGCCGTGGCCGAATATTCGGCCACGGCGGTTTACTTCGGCTGACGCGGTCGGCGCTTTTCATCGAACTCCGATTCGGCCAATCCGACCACGATCACCAATCCGGTGACCACCAGCGACACCGTCGCGATCAACGGCAGCAGCAATTGCACCGGGGTGACGCCGTCCACCATCACCATCGATTCGCTGTGCCGCACGCGCATCGCCGCCATCGCCGTGTAATGCATGCCGCACACCGCGATTCCCATGACAAGCGCGGCGCCCATTGTCATCAGCAGGCCACGCACATGCAGCATGAACCACAGCGCCGCCGTCGCCGTCACCACCGCGACCACGAGTGACAGCACCATCAGCGTCGGCTCGTATTCGATCACGGCCTGCACGCGCATCGCCCACATCCCCAGGTAATGCATGGCGGCGACGCCGAGCCCGGTGATCGCACCCCCGAACGGCAGCGTCACCCATTCATTGCCACCACCGGTGACGATGGTGAGCCCGATCAGCACCACCCCGATCGCGACGACGGCGCTGAGCAGCGTCAACGGCACGTCGTAGTGGATGGGCACACCGCCGATGCCGAATCCGAGCATGGCCGTGAAGTGCATGACCCAGATGGCCGCTCCGCCCAGCGCGACCGACGCGGCGATGAGCCACCAGAGTGGCGCGGCCGACACCTTGGCGTGCACGGCGCACCGTAGCCCGAGAACCGAACCGATGAACGACAGAACGAAAGCCAGTACCGGAGTCATCCAGCCATTGCCGAAGTGCTCGATATGAAGCACGCGCGTTCCCCTGATCTACCCTCTGCATTTGATAGTGGGCTAGAGACTAAACCCACGGACACAGGCACAACACGGAGACCGGGAATTCCACGAAACTATTTCAACGCGCAATACTCACAATCGAGAAATACAAACCGGTCGGAATTCGCGCGAATCAATCATTTTGCGAGCGCGCACGGATCACCGCGGCCAGCCGATCCAGGGATTCCTGGTTGCGCACCGAGAAGATCAGGTCCTGCGCCGGGCCGGGGATCAACTGCGCGGGCCCGCGCACGGCGCGTTCGACCATCCGGATGGTGGTGTGCCCCGCTGATTTCTCGGCGAGCGTGAACGAGATCCAGGCCGAGCCGACCGACCACAGCCGCGCCTCCAACTCCAGCCGGTGCGGCGGGTCGATCGCCCGCACCACCGTGGTGTCGCTGATCAGCACCGGCCACAGGCCGAATCGGTAGTGGATGCGGCTGCCGACGGCGGGCCAGCCGGGGTCGACCTCACCGATGTGCGAGGCGCCGACCACCCAGCTCGCGTAGAGCCAGCCGTCGGCCAGAGTCGCGAACGCCCGCTCCGGCCGCACGGGCACGGTCACCTCGGCTGTCAGCACGTCTGATTCCTCGTCCGTCGTGGGAGTTCGGTCACCACAGCTTAATTGGCGTCGGCACCTGCCGCCGGGCGTGTTCGCGCCCGCCCGACGAGCACGGCACGCCGAACCCACGACGATGCGGGAAAATTGCTGTCTACCGTTTCGACGTGGGATCGTTCCCTCATGTCGCAGGAAGAACCACGGCTCGGCGACCCGCCGAGCCCCGCCGACACGGCGGCCGAACGCACCCTGTTCGGTCATCCGATCGGTTTGACCAATCTGTTCGGCGTCGAGCTGTGGGAGCGTTTCTCCTTCTACGGCATGCTCACGATCCTGGGCTACTACCTCTACTACTCCACCACCGAGGGCGGCCTCGGGATCGCGCAGAGCACCGCGCTCGGCATCGTCGGCGCGTACGGCGGCTTGGTATACCTGTCCACCGTGCTCGGCGGCTGGATTGCCGACCGAGTGCTGGGGATGGAGCGAACGGTCTTCTACGGCGGTGTCGTGGTGGTGGCCGGGCACCTCGCGCTGGCGGTATTGCCGGGTCTCGCCGGAGTCGGCGTCGGTCTGGTACTCATCGCGCTGGGCAGTGGCGGATTGAAGGCGAACGCGTCGTCGTTGCTCGGCACCCTCTACGCGCCCACGGACGCGCGGGTCGACGGCGGGTTCACGCTGTTCTATCTCGGCATCAATATCGGCGCGTTCTGTGGCCCGCTGCTGACCGGCCTGTTGCAACGCGAGTGGGGTTTCCACGTGGCCTTCGGCGCCGCGGCGGTCGGCATGGCGCTCGGTCTGACCCAGTACGTGGTCTTCCGCCGCAACCTGGGCACCCATGGGCGCGAGGTGCCCAATCCCATCACCGGTCGCGAATTGATCCCGGTGCTGATCGGTGTCGCCGTCGCGGCGGTCGTGGTGCTGGTGGCAGTGCTGGCGGAGCTGATCACGCTGGAGAACCTCTCCGATGTCACCACCGGCGTCATCGTGGTCGCCTCGGTCGTCTACTTCGCGGTGCTGCTGCGCAGTGCCAAGGTGACCCAGGTCGAACGGACAAGGGTGGTCGCGTTCATCCCGCTGTTCATCGCCAACGCGGTGTTCTGGTCGCTGTTCCAGCAGATGTTCACGATGCTCGCGGTGTATTCCGACGAGCGCGTCGACTGGCGGATCTTCGGCTGGGAGGCCCCCGCCAGCTGGATCGGTTCGGTCGAGCCGGTGTGGATCATCGCGCTCTCGCCGCTGTTCGCGCTGATGTGGACCAAGCTCGGCAATCGCGCGCCGAGCACGCCGATCAAGTTCGCGCTCGGCGTGATCGGGATGGGCATCGCGTTCTGGTTGTTCGCGCTGCTCAGCGGTTTCGACGGCAAGACCGTGCCGGTGCTCGCGGTCTTCGTGATCCTCGGCGGCTTCGCGGTCTCGGAATTGCTGCTCTCACCGATCGGCCTGGCGGTGACCACCCATCTCGCGCCCGCCGCGTTCCGTTCGCAGATGATGGCCCTGTACTTCTTCTCCGTCGGTATCGGCACGTCGATGGCGGGCACCCTGGCCCGCTTCTACAGCCCCGAGAGCGAGGTCGCCTACTTCGGGTTCAGCGGCGCCGCGGCCATCGTGGCCGGTCTCGTCGTCGTCGCGTGCGCGCCCTGGATCAAGCGCCGCATGCAGGGCGTGCACTGACCGGGTTTTGCGGGTAATCCCCGACTACGTTCGTGAGAAGAAGGAGAGATACCGTGTCGACACCGCAGGACGCGCCAGGCGTGGGCCGAGCGCCCGGCCGAGGGAGCGGGTTGTTCCGCACCAAATCCGTCGAGCAGTCGATTCTCGACACCGACGATCCCGATTCCAAACTCCGCAAAGACCTGACCGCCTGGGATCTGACGGTCTTCGGTGTCGCCGTGGTGGTCGGCGCGGGCATCTTCACCCTGACCGCGCGCACCGCGGGCAATGTGGCCGGGCCATCGGTATCGCTGGCATTCGTTTTCGCGGCGATCGCGTGTGGGCTCACCGCGGTCTGCTACGCGGAGTTCGCCTCTACCGTGCCGGTCGCCGGAAGTGCCTACACCTATTCCTATGCCACTTTCGGTGAATTGGTGGCGTGGATCATCGGCTGGGACCTGATCCTGGAATTCGCGCTCGCCGCGTCGGTGGTCGCGAAAGGCTGGTCGCAGTATCTCGGCACGGTATTCGGATTCGATTCCGCCACGGTGCATTGGGGGTCGATCACCTTCGACTGGGGGGCGGTATTGCTGCTCACCGTGCTCGGTGTGCTGCTCGCCGTCGGCACCAAGGTGTCCTCGCGGGTCTCGGCCGTCGCGGTGGCGATCAAGCTCGCTGTCATCGCGCTGGTGCTCGTGCTCGGCATCACCTATTTCAAGGCGTCCAACCTGAGCCCCTACATCCCGCCGTCGCAGCCCGCCGAGGAAAGCGCCAGCGGTCTGCACCAGACGCTGTTCCAGTTCATCACCGGTGCGGGTGACACCAACTTCGGCTGGTACGGCCTGCTCGCCGCGGCCAGCATCGTGTTCTTCGCGTTCATCGGCTTCGACGTCGTGGCGACCGCCGCCGAGGAGACCAAGAATCCGCAGAAGGCGGTGCCGCGCGGCATCCTCGGTTCACTGGTGATCGTCACCGTGCTCTACGTGGCGGTGACGCTGGTACTCACCGGCATGGTGCCCTACACCGATCTGGCGGGCGAGAACGCCACACTGGCAACGGCATTCCAGATCGTCGGCGTGGACTGGGCCAAGAACGTCATCTCCATCGGCGCCCTGGCCGGCCTCACCACCGTGGTGATGGTGCTGTTCCTCGGGCAGACTCGCGTGCTGTTCGCGATGTCGCGCGATGGTCTGCTGCCCCGTGGGCTGGCCCACACCGGCAAGCGCGGCACCCCGGTGCGACTCACCGCGATCGTCGGCGTGATCTGCTGCGTGCTGGCCGGTTTCGTCGACTTCGGCACGCTCGAGGAAATGGTGAACATCGGCACACTGTTCGCGTTCGTCCTGGTCTCGGTCGGCGTCATCGTCCTGCGCCGTACCCGCCCCGACCTCCCCCGCGGCTTCCGCGTCCCCCTGGTCCCCCTCGTCCCCATCCTGGCCGTCGCGGCCTGCCTGTGGCTGATGGTGAACCTCTCGGTGGAAACCTGGCTGCGCTTCGTGATCTGGATGGCCATCGGCTTCGCCGTCTACTTCGCCTATGGCCGTCGCCACTCGGTCCTCGGCAAAAAGGCGGCGAAGCAAGACTGACCAGCCCCTTCGATGACATGATCGGTCCCGGCGTGGTCCGTTCCGACACGCCGGGCCGACCTTGTCGACCAACAGGATTCCGGTACACCCGTACGATTCGCTACGCTATCCGGGACGCCCCTATAGCCCAATTGGCAGAGGCAGCGGACTTAAAATCCGCACAGTCAGGGTTCGAGTCCCTGTGGGGGCACTGAAACACCAGGTCAGACCCGATCGCTGGGTCTGAGAACTTGCAAAATGCGGGCGATTCCCAAAAAAACACCAAGAATTCGCGCCGAACTTCCTGTCGCCCGCCGGCCCCAGCCATCGTCAGCCGGGACCGCTGCAGCGAGATAGACCCTCCAGTTTCGAGAACGACAGACGTCCACGCACTTGCCTCAGACGCTGCACCTGCTGCCACCAACGCCCGGCCGACAGGGGGATGCCGCGCCGCATGTGACGTCGTTTATCGGTGAATACGGCCGTCGTTCGGCATCGGACTTCACCAACCCGATCGGTGAAATCTGACGCCACCATGCGGATCTCGGGACGATTCGACGACAGCCTGTGACCGATCGCATTGCGGGTTCGATCAGCACCAGCGCTGCGCCGCTCTAAGCTCCCAGCTAGGGAGGACTCGATCATGGCCAATCACAAGAGGACCGTCACTGACTCAGAAGTCCAGGACGTTCTCAACTACTTCGGCAAATGCCCGATCTGCGACCATCCGGCCCGTGCTTGGCATATCACTGCCCGGTTCGACGACGGCGGAGTCGAAAGCCAGACCGTCGCCGCGTGCGGTGGCTGGTGTGGATGGAAGGGGCCTGTGAATCCAACTCCGATGACCGGCGACACTGCAGTATTGACGCAGGGTCAAAACATGATTGGGTCGGCCGCCGCCCCGTCACTGCCCACTGCTCTTCATCACACCGATGTCCCCCACCAGCGGTGAGTGCGCGGATTCCGCCCCTTCAATCTCACGACCTGTGTGCCAGTTCAGTGCGGTTCTACTCGACGAGAACAAGTCGGCGCTGCGGCACTACGCAGCCCAGCGAGGGTTGGTCGATCAGGTCGATGCGATCAGCGAGCTGGCACAGTCGATCGTGCCCGGTCCCGCCAGCGGGGCAAGCACACCAGCGGCGCCTGTATGTGTCGAATTCACGATCACGGGCCCTGACGCCGCTGAGCTGGAGGCGAGTATCCGAGCCTGAGTGTTTCCACGAGCAGAACGGCAAAGTGCTCGTCTACGGCGGCGTTATCCGTGGTCCGGCGGTCGAGACCGAGGTCGTTTTCCGAGCACCGTGCAGTGCGCATCTCTTCGTTCGTAGGTGTGCGGCCGTCAACGATCGGCGCCAAGTCTTCTTCATAGACGTTCCCGTCGCGGGAGCACGTTCGCTCTTGACGACGCCGGTGAATGCAGGGCAACGCCGGTCACCATCACCGAGCGATCAGTGAATTCCGTGCGGGTGGGGCTTTGCCTTCACGCGCAGCACATGTAGGCGTCCGAAGTGATCGTGTACGGTTCGCCCGGCGCCGGCGGTGTGGTGGTGGTGGGTTTCGTGAACACATCCGGCGGGCACGGTATCTGGTCGCAGGAATCCACTATTTCCGGATGCTCGAACAGCCATGTCACTCCCCATAGCACGGCCGCCAGCAACAACACCGACGTGAAAACAATCTTGAACGTCACCCATTCAGGGTAGGGAGAAGCACCGACAGAAGCCAAGGGCCGCAACGACATTACAAATAGGGGCGGTTACATCCTTGATGGGTGGTCAGGTCGTCGCGAGCAGGTCCGCGACGACGACGGTCACATTGTCCGGTCCTCCACCCGCCAACGCCAGTTCGATCAACTGGTCGGCACATTCCTCGGCAGTGCGCGCGCCGACCATGGTCACCTCGATCTGCTCGGCGCCCACGACATCGGAGAGCCCGTCCGAGCACAACAGAAACCGGTCGCCGTCCTCTGCGTCGCCGAGGACCAGGGCAGGCGTGACGGGCTCGCCGGTCAATGCCCGCATGATCAATGAACGCCGCGGATGGGTTCGTGCCTGCTCGGCGGTGATGTGGCCGGCGTCGACCAGGGACTGGACGAAGGTGTCGTCGTGGGTGAGCTGTGACAGCTTCCCGGCGCGCAGCCGGTAGCCGCGCGAGTCACCGACATGGGCGAGTCCGAACCGGGGCCCGTCGAACAGGATCGCGGTGAGCGTGGTACCCATTCCGGCTGTCTCGGCCCTGCGGTCGGCGTGCTCGGCGATGGCTGAATTGCCTGTCAGTACAGCTTTTTCCAGCCGCTCCAACAGTTCGCCGCCGTCGGCCTGCTCGAGCTGTGCCAGTGCCGCGATCATCAACGCCGAGGCCACCTCACCCGCGGCGTGCCCGCCCATCCCGTCGGCGAGCGCGAGCACGCTCGGGCCGACATGGACGCTGTCTTCGTTCGCTTCGCGCACCAACCCGCGATGGGTCCGTTGCGCGCTGACCAGTCGTGTCCCCATAACGTCCTCCTGTGTCATCAGCGCATCATCCGCTCGTCGTGATTCGAAACCGACTGTGCCACAAGCTCATCGTGGTGTGCGCGACACCGTGCTACCCATTCGAACAGCTACGCGGTCGTGTCGCTACCCACCGCGACGGGGAGCAGTTGTTGCAGCACATCGGTGATCGTGACCAATCCGAGTATCTCCGTCCCGGCGTCCGCGGTGGTGACCAACGCGAGGTGGCTGCGGGATTCGCGCATGACGCGCAGCGCCTCGTACACCGGCAGGCTCGCGGCGAATCTGAGCACCGGGCGCATCAGCTCGGCTGCGGCGGTATCCGTCGGCGCGGTGAGACTGTCACGCACATGAACCACGCCGAGGACGTCGTCGCCGTCGCGTACGAGCAACCGCAGGTGACCGGTCTCCCGGGACAGATCTTGGATGTCGCCGATGCCGGCGGTGGGGGCGACCGCGCTCGGTGTGGGGTTGGGCACGGTGATGTCGCCGACGGTGAGCTGTTCGAGTTCCAAAGCGCTGGTGAGATTTCCGCGGTACCGCTCGTCGAGTGTTCCCGCGGTCGCGGAATGTTCGACGAGATGGCGCAACGCCGCCGAATCCTGTCCGGATTCGACCTCGTCGACCGGGGTGACCCCGACCTTGCGCAGACACCAGTTGGCGGCATTGTTCAACGCGGTCAGCAGCGGACGCATCACCGTCATGAACGCCCGCATCGGAATCGCCAGCATGGTCGCCGACCGCTCCGGATGCGCGATCGCCCACGACTTCGGCGCCATCTCACCGACCACCAGATGCAGAAACGTCACCACGATCAAGGCGAGCACGAACCCGGCGATATCGGCGACCCACAGCGGAGCGCCCAGTCGCTCGACGAGCGGGGTGATCCAATGGTGCACAGCGGGTTTGGTGACAGCGCCCAGCGCCAGCGTGCACACGGTGATGCCGAGCTGGGACCCCGCCAGCAGCACCGGCAGCTCCGCCGAACTCCGCAATGCCGCGCGCGCGGCACGACTTCTCGGTGCGGCATCCGCGAGACGATGCCGACGCGCCGCGATGAGCGCGAACTCCACCGCGACGAAGAACGCACTGGCCGCGATCAACACGATCGTGACAGCGAGGACCACCCACGGGTTACTCATCGTTGTCTCCCACGTGTTCGGTGCGCACGGTCAACCACACCGACGACGGCACATGTTTGCCGACCGCCCTGACCTCGGCTGCCACCGTGCGGACCGGGCCTGGTCGCTCGGTGGCGTAGTCGGCACCACGGCGCGGTAGCGCGAGCTCGACCCGGTCGCCAACCTCGGGTAGGCCACCGTAGGTGTTGATCACCAGACCGGCGATGGTCTCGTAGTCGCCTTCGGGCAGATCCACTTCGATGACCCGTTCCACCTCGTCGAGGTGCACCTCCCCCGGTACGAGCCAACCGCCGTTGTCGGCGACGATTTCCGGTGTGGTGCCCGAATCGTGTTCGTCGGCGATCTCACCGACCAGTTCCTCGGCGATGTCCTCGACGGTCACGACCCCGGCGAACCCGCCGTACTCGTCGACGACCAATGCCATCTCCTGGCCTGCCTCGCTCAGCTGTGCCATCACATCGGGCAGCGGCAGCGATTCCGGCACCAAGATCGCGGACCGCAGGTGGTTCGCGGCGGTCCCGGTCAGCTCCGCGCCGAGCAGATCGTGCAATTCGATGATGCCGAGCAGATCGTCATTGGTCTGACCGACCACCGGATAACGCGTATGCCCGGTGCTCATCCGGGCGATGACATCGACGACCGGATCATCGACATGGACCAGATCGACCTGCGAACGCGGAATCATCGCGTGTTCGGCGGTGGACGAGGGGAAGTCGAGGATCCGATCCAGCAGTGTCGACAGCTCCCGCGGCAGCTCACCCGCGTCGCGGGAGGCGGCGACGATGTGCTCGAGGTCGCGTGGTGTCGCCGAATGTTCCACATCGTGCACCGGCTCGATCCGCAGCGCCCGCAGCAAAACGTTCGAGGATTGATCGAAAAGCCAGATCAGCCAACCGAATACCCGCAAATACAGTGTCGTCGAGCGCGCCAGCCAGCGCGCGACGGGTTCCGGTCGGGCAATCGCGAGATTCTTCGGGAACAACTCACCGAACAGCATCTGCACGACCGTGGAGAACCCGATCGCGAGCACCGTCCCGACGCCGACGCCGACCGCTGTCGGAATCCCGATCCCGCCGAGCAGCTCGCCCAGACCCCGCCCGATCAGCGGTTCGGCCACGTAACCGACGAGCAGCCCGGTTACCGTGATTCCCAATTGCGCGCCCGAGAGCATGAACGAGGTCCGTCGGGTCACCGCCAGCGCACGGCCCGCGGCTGCGTCACCGGCCTCGGTCTGCGCGGCCAGTCGCGACCGGTCCACTGCCATATAGGCGAATTCCTGGGCTACGAAATACCCGGTAGCCGCCGTGATCAGCAGAACGACCACCACTCCGAGAATCACGCTCAGCGCGGTCAGCACACTCTCACCCCCTTGCCGCATAGTCGAGAACACGACGCGACGCGGGGGTATCGAGACGGACCTTCGTCGTCGGCTTCACCATCGGGCATACAAGCCACAGTAGCACGCAGCACTGTATGGTCCGGGCCGGGAAAGGCCCATGTAGAAGGCTGAAAACGCCGGCTGGTCACCCGGCGCGCGCGCTCGGGGAGTTGCCACCGGAAGTGAGCGGATCCGGTTCTAGGAGTTGATGCGTTCGCTGGAATCGGCGTTGTCCGCCGAGTGATCGACTCGGACTTCCCCACGCCTGCTTCCGATGACACGTTTGGCGACTTCGATGACGATCGGCAGGACCGAGACAGCGACGATGAGCAAGAAGATGAGATCGATGTTGTCGCGGACCATCTCGATCTGGCCGAGCAGATATCCCAGGTAGGTGACGCCCGCACCCCACAGCACGCCACCGATGATGTTGTAGATCGCGAACGTTCGGTACCGCATGCCCGCCGCGCCCGCTACGACCGGCGCGAAGGTCCGCACGATCGGCACGAATCGGGCCAGCACGATGGTGATCGGACCATGTTTGACGAAGAAGGCGTGCGATTCGTCGATGTAGCGCTTCTTGAGGAATCGGGCGTCGTTGTCCTTGAACAACGCGGTTCCGCCGCGGGCCCCGATCACGTATCCCACCTGATCACCGGCGATCGCGGCGATCGGAACCAGGACCAACAGCAGCCCGATCGGCGCGAACGGTGCGATCTCGGTCGATTTCGACGCCGCGATCAAACCCGCGGTGAAAAGCAGCGAGTCGCCGGGCAACAACGGGAACAGCAGCCCGGACTCGATGAACACCACCGCGAGAAGACCCGCGAGCATCCAGGTGCCGAAGGAGTTGAGCAGGTTCACCGGATCCAGAAAACCCGGCAGCAACGCGAGATCCGTAGTCGCCGTACTGGCCATGGGCCGCAACATCATCGGTGGGATACCTACCTGAAATCAGCGATCAGAAGTGGAACGTGCCGGTGTCAGCAATGGCACACAGTAGCACGTGCCACGTTACAGTTATCCAGCGCTGAGCCTGCCCGGATCAGCCGTCGCAGGGCTCTCTCGCGACGGTAGCACGTACCGCTGTATGGTTGATCTCCGCTGCGCGTAGAGGAGGCCACAGTGACCGACACATTGCTCAAGATCGGCGAACTGGCCGCACGCGCCGAGGTCAGCCCACGCACGATCGACCACTACACCAGCATGGGCTTGCTGACCCCGGCCCAGCGCAGCGCGGGCAACTACCGCCTGTACAACCCCGCCGACGTCGACCGTATTCGCCTCATCCAGAACCTGGAAGCGCAGGGCGTACCGCTCGAGGAGATCTCGACCGCGCTCAATGCCTCCAACCCGCGCGATGTCAACGAAATACTCGCCCGCATCGACGCGGACCTGAAGAACCTGCAAACCGTCACCGAGGCGGCGCCGGTAGAGATTCACGGCCTGCTCAACATCATCTCCACCCGCGTGCACTCGCTCATCGCGATCGCGATGCATATGCCGCCCGACATACCGATCCTGTAGGACGCCGCCGAATCGACAGCACCGACACGGCCGCGCTCGCACGCCGTGTCGCTGATGGCGTGCTCGGCCACCGGGCCAAAGGCGAGGAAGTTGGCGAGGTCGCGGTGCGGAAGCGGCTTTGTCATAACGGTTGGTGGCCGGGTGCGGGCCTCGGGGCGCCGACGGCCTACTGTCTGGTTCAGCAGAGTTCGACCCTGGACCGGATTCGCGCCGGTTCGTGACGAGCGAGGTGGACGGTCTTGGTCGAGGGTGCGGTTTCCGGAGATGCCGAACAGCTGTCGGGTAAGCGGAGGCTGCTCGCGGTCCTGCTCGCGATGGCGATGTTCGTACTGGTCGTGGATACCTCGCTGATGAACGTGTCGATCTCCGCGGTGGTGCGTGACCTCGACACCACCGTCAGCGGTGTGCAGTCCGCGATCGCGCTCGAGGCGCTGGTATCGGCGGCGTTCATCCTGATCGGCAGCAAGGTCGGGGATCTGATCGGGCGTCGGCGCGCCTATGTGCTCGGCCTGCTCGGCTACGCGGTCGGGGCGACCGCGATGACCTTCGCCCAGAGCCTGACCGCGGTGATCGTGGCGTGGGCCGTGGTCGGCGGTATCGGGGCGTCGCTGCTGTTGCCCGCGATGCAGTCGCTGATCCACGGCAACTTCCACGGCGCCGCGCAGAAGCAGGTGTATGCGCTCGTCGGCGCGGCCGCCGCGATCGCCGCCGCCGTGGGGCCCCTGCTCGGGGGATTCGTCACGACCTACCTGTCGTGGCGGGTCGGGTTCGCGCTCGAAGTAGTCATCATCGCGGTGGTCCTGTCGGGTATAGGGCTGGTCCGTGACGTGCCCTACACCGGTGCGCGCGGGGTGGACGTGGTCGGTGCGGGGCTCTCGGTGGTCGGCATGGGCGGCATCGTGCTCGGAATCCTGGTGTGGCAGGAGGGCGGTGAGGCCGTCGCGGGTCTGCTGGTGACCGGTGCGGCGGCGTTGATCGGGCTCGCGTATTGGCTGATCCGGCGCAAGCGCCGCGGTGAACCGACGCTGATGGACCCGGATCTGTTCCGGTCGAAGGTGTTCCGGCTCGGGGTGACCGGGCAGATGCTGCAGCAGATCGCGCTGGGCGGCACGATGATCGCTTTGCCGATCTATCTGCAGATGGTGCTCGAATACAACGCCATGCAGGCGGGTCTGTCGCTGGCCCCACTGTCGCTGAGCATGTTCGCCGTTGCGCTGCTGGCGGGCAGAAGAGCGGGAACGCGACGTCCCGCGGTGATCATCCGGTGGGGGTTCGTCCTGGTCACCGCCGGTATCGCGATACTGATCCCGCTGGTGCCGCGCGCGGAGTTCGGGTGGGCACTGCTGGCGCCGCTGGTCGTGGCCGGTGCGGGCTTGGGCTTGCTCGTCTCGCAGCTCAACAACTACACGCTCGCACCGATTTCGGAGGAGCGGGTGAGTGAAGCCGCGGGCACCAACTCCGCCGCCGGGTCGTTCGGGCTCTCCTTCGGGCTGGCGTTCGCCGGTGCCGTCATGCTGGCCACCCTGTCGCTGACCTTCACCGCCATGGCCACCTCGAGCGAGGTGCTCCCACCCGCACAGCAGGAACATGTCGCCCAGGTTCTCGACGACGACGCCCAGATCATGAGCAATACCGAACTCGAGTCGCTGGTGGCCGATGAGCCCCCGGCGATCGGTGCGGAAATCGTCCGGATCAACACCGACGCGCGACCGCTCGCGTTGCAGGCGGCGCTGCTCGTGCCGATCCTGGCCGGCCTGCTCGGGCTGCTCACCTCCTTGCGCATGGTTCGCCAACCCGACGCACCACCTCCGGCACCGAACACCACGACCGGCAGCGCGGACGTCGGAGAGTAACTCGGTTACCGTTCGTGGGGGGATCTCAACCGCTCGTCTCACCTGGACCACCGCTCGGCGCACGAGCCGACGAAGTGCCAGCTGTCGCACCCGGACGCCGTGTACGAAATGGGGGGAATTACCAGGTGCAGACGACAGGCTGCTGGACGATACGGACGCGCGTTGATGCGAAACGGACAAAGAAGTCGGCAGGTCCCCTTCCGGAGCCCCTCGGCGCACGGTGGCCGGACGGCCCCGTACAGCGGATTCGCCGGGATCGCAACCGTGGTCGCCTTGGCCGCCTGGTCTCTTGCCGCACCGACCACGAGTGCCGATCCGCTACCTGCCACCTGTGAGGGGAACCATTTCGTCGCCAGTTGGACAGCGAGCCCGACCGATGCGCTGGCTCCCCTCGACGCGCTCGGCGGTCCGGTTCCGCTCGGCCTGGTGAACCAAACCCTCCGCATGATCATCAGTCCGCATCTGGGCGGCTCGCAGGCCCGCATTCACCTGTCGAACCGGTTCGGCACGACGCCGGTGACATTCGGCAGCGTGACGGCTGGGATCCAGTCCGACGGATCGACGGCGGACGGCATCGTGCGGGTGACCTTCGACGGGGCACCCGGAGTGACCATCGCACCGGGCCGAGATGCCGTCAGCGACCCGGTATCGATCACCTTCCGCGCCTTCGAGCCGCTGGCCCTCACCCTGTACGTTCCCGGGCCGACCGGTTCGCCTACCAAGCACTGGAACGCGAATGCCACGTCGTACTACGCCCCGGCGGGAAGTGGGGATCTCACCGAACATGGTGCGGACCAGCAGTTCTCGTCGACCACGAACTCGTGGTTCTATGTCAACGGACTGGACGTGATGGCGCCCGCGTCGACGCGGTCAGTGGTGGCGTTCGGCGATTCGATCACGGACGGTTTCGTCGGCGGCAGCCCGGTCAGCGTCCCCGCCGACGCGACGGTGGCCGACGTCGACGGACGCTACCCCGACAATCTGCAGCGCCGACTCGACGCCGCTGGGATCCCGATCTCGGTGGTGAACAGCGGAATCGGCTCCAACAGATTGCTCACCAGCGGTGAGCCGCTGATGCTCGGCCCCCGTGGCCTCGACCGCTTCCGAAAGGACGCTCTCGAACAGGCCGGCGTCGGCGGAATCCTCGTCCTGGAAGGCATCAACGACCTCGGGCTGCCCCCGGTCGCCACCGCGGACGCCATGATCGCCGGATATCAGCGGATCATTGCCGAGACCCATGCCGCGGGTAAGAAGATCTGGCTGGCAACGATTCTCCCCGCATCCAACGCACTGGTCGACGGCACCGTGCTGGCACCGGGGAGCGAGGACTCGAGGCAACAGATCAACCGGTGGATCCGCGACCAGGACCTCGCTGACGGAGTCGTCGATTTCGATGTCGCACTGCGAGATCCGAACAATCCTTCGATCCTGCTGTCGTCCTACAGCGGACCGGACAACCTGCACCCCAACCTGGTCGGCTACCAAGCGATGGCAGACGCGATCGACCTCGGAATGCTCGATTCCGCAACCCGGACCTGCTGATTCGGCGGGCCACGAAGGCCGACGTATCGCGTGACGGCTCCAATTCCGAAGTAGCGGAAATCGTGTCGCAGCGGCGACCGCAACATGCGCCGTGACCTGCGGGGCGATCGGCCGTTCGGCGCGAAGGCGTTTGAGAAAGGTTTTTCGAGGCACTACCGGGACAAGAGGCTCGTCGAAGGAGAGAACCGTGTCTTCCGGAATCCTGGTAGTTGTCATCGTCATCGTGGTCGTACTCGTAGGTGCGGCACTTCTGGTGCCGCCGTACCTACGCCGGAAGCGTCTACGAGACCGATTCGGGCCAGAGTACGACCGGACCGTCGAGCAGACGGCGGATCGCCGTGCCGCCGAACGCGAACTGGCCGAGCGCGAGCGCAGGCACAGCTCACTCGACCTGCGTGAACTGACGCCCGAACGCAAGAAGGAGTTCGCCGCGGACTGGGCGAGCGTGCAGGAGCGCTTCGTCGATGATCCCGCCGACGCCGTCACCGAGGCCGACCGGCTCGTGACGACCGTCATGGCCGAACGTGGTTACCCCACAGAAGATTTCGACCAGCAAGTCGCCGACCTCTCCGTCGAGCACGCCTCGACGCTCGGCCACTATCGCGATGCCCACGGCGTCGCGGTGAAGCACGCGAACGGCCAGGCGAGCACCGAGGACCTTCGGACCGCCATCGTGCACTACCGCGCCCTGTTCCTCGATCTGACGAACGGCCACACCGAGCACAAGAAGGACACCGTGTCATGAGCACAGAACGCAACCGAACCGAAACCGCTTCGCACACCGATGATCTCGAGAACCTCAACGAAAACGACCGCGGCGCGACCGAGGAACGCGGCGAGCACCTCGTGATCGACGCCGAGGTCATCGACCCGGATTCCGGACGCGATCCCAAGGCCTCCCCCGCCGTGGACGGCAATACCGACAGGACCTTCGTCGCGGGCAGCGGCGCGGATACCGCGAACGAGGCCCGCGCGGGTCACCAGCGCCACAGCTCCGCCGACGAGACCGACACCGTCGACGCGGCCGACCCCGAGCACGAGCCGGTGGTCCAGCAGCAGAGCCCGGCCACCGACACGGACGACGACGTCGTCCCGCTGTTCGACGAGAAGTCCCTGGAACAGCTCCGCGACCGTTGGCGCGATCTGCAGGGCGCCTTCGTCGACGATCCCCATGATGCCGTCCGCGAGGCCGACGAGCTGGTCACCGAACTGATCCACGAGCTCACCACCACCTACGCCGCTCGCAAGGGGATCATCGCGGACCGGTGGTCGGAGAGCCCCGACACCGAGTCGTTGCGACGCGCGCTGCGCAGCTACCGCTCGTTCTTCAACCAACTCCTCACCCCCACCGCCTGACCCTGTCGGCGAGCACACAACCGTACGAGCACGGCACACGGCCGCGCTCGTACGGTTTCCGCCGTGAGGGTGACACCGGATGTGCGCGGTGATGCGCCGCCGGTGCAACGCGCGCCAGAACGTCGCCAGGGGTCGGGCGGCCTGACCCCTGCCATCTCGCGCAGAACTAGCCGACGGCTATCCGCCAGCCGTTTCCGTCACGCTTGCAGGTGTAGTTGGGGACGTTGAGGTCGCCCTGGGAAATTCGCTCGTCGGCCTTGCGCTTGGCTGCGATCTGGCAGTCCTTGAGGTTGCCGTACGGCGCCGCCTGCGCCGCGGGCGCCATGGTGATCAGGGCCCCGGTGGCGAGCGCGCCCATCAACAGTCCCGCAACCATTTTCTTCAACTCAGATCTCCTTCGGTGTGGATTTGTCAGCCCTTGGTGGCCTTGACACCTGTAAAATTAGGGAGCCCCGCCTGCGATCGACATGCGAAATCCTTATGGTCACCCGCTGGCCTTTCGGTGGTTATTGCATTGCGTTTCAACGGATTACGTTGCGAGCTCCGCCGCGATAGCGGCACGGGCCACCTCGGGTCGGGGTTCGATTCGCTGTACTGGCACTATGTTGCTGCGGGACGCGGCCGCGACGACGTGGGCGCACGGATTCTTCGACAGCTTCAGCGCAGCGAAGGGATCGTCATGCATTCGGTTATGGCCTTGTTCGTCCGTCTGGGTTGTGTGGTGGCCATGATTTCGGCGGCGGTGGGGTTCGCCGCACCGGCTTCCGCGGAACCGACCGACTCGACGCTGTGCGCGTGGCGGTTCATGTCCAACAGCACCGTGTTGAATGTGGCTTTCCCTGACGCGAACTCGACGTATTGGCTGATGCCCTACGCGTTGGGACCGGGTGACTCGATCGAGTTGTCCGGTACCTATCCGGCGGCTCGGTACTTCTCGTTGAATACCTACGGGACCGATCTCGACACCGTGGACACGTTGCGCGACGACCAGATCATCCCCGACCCGGGCAGCGCCAACCCGTACGTCGACGCTTCCGCCGAGGCACTGCCCGCCTCGCGACAGCGTTGGCACGCCACGTTGGTCAACGGCCCGGCCGACCACAGCCGCAACGAGATCCAGGCGGTGGCGAGTGGGCAGGGCACTCCGATCGGGTTCGTCATCATCCGGGTCTACGTTCCGACCGATCCGAACTCGCTCAGTGGCGGCGTGGGACTGCCCGATGCGAAGCTCTCGATCGGCGGGTCCGACGTCGCGACCCAACCGTGCGCGCAGCCTTTCGATCCGGCCGCCTACCCGGGTCCGGTCGCCGATGCCGTGAAGGCCGGGTTCGACCGGGTGATCGCCGGGGCCGCCGCGGGCGCGTTCCCCGGCAACACACCGGAGGCGGTGTTCAGCAATCCGGCGAGCACGGCCGGGCTCTTCCCGAACGGCGACAACAAGTACATCGGAACGCGGATCAGCTATCAGCCCGGACGCCTGCTGGTGGTGCGTGGCAAGGCACCGATCTTCCCCAATACCCTTGCGGGACAATCGCCTACCGATCCGAACCAGCAGGTGCGGTATTGGTCGATGTGTCAGAACGACCTGCGCTCGCCGTATCCCGTCGTCGCGTGCGCGGCCGACTTCCAAACCGCGATCGACGAGTCGGGCTACTACACCTATGTTCTCGGGGCGCCCGCGGATCTTCCCGCGAACCTCGATCCGAGCGTGACGGTGATTCCCTGGGGCAGCACCGACGTCGACAAGGTGCTGTTCCTGCGGAACATGATCCCGAGCGCGGCGTTCTACCCGAATTCGGTCCAGGCGTCCCAGGACTCCGGTGCCGACCCGGCCACCACGATGGGCCCCTACTACCCGAGAACCGCGTACTGCGACACCGAAACACTCGCCACCGGCGGTGCCGGAGTCTGCCTCGGCGCCTGAGCCGCCGGGCGGCTACGGGCAGTCGGGGGCGGGGGCATCCACGAAGAGGGGTTCATTCGCGAGGTTGAGGTACGCCACGTACAGCTCGGCGGGCTCGGTGCCGAGGTTGCGGCCCACATGGACGTGGTCGGGGCCGACGGTCTCGGACAAACCCTCGCCGACGGAGTACGTCGTGGGCACACAGTCCGTCTCGTAGCGGGTCACCTGGCCCGCGGTGATCACCGCGAGGACAGTGCCGTCGTGGTAGTGCCAGCCGAGTGTGCCCCCTGGCGCGATGGTGATCCGGCGGAAGGTGAACTTGCTCGGCAAGGAGGCGAACGGGCTGAACGCGCTGACATCGACCTGGGTCAGCGGTTCGACGGTCACACCGGAGGCCGGGGTGGCAGCGGTCGTCGGCGCGAGGGCAACGACCGCGGCGAGCACCGCGGCGCCGGCGACAGCGTTCCGGTGGATTCGCATCTTCGCAGTGTACTGCCTGTTCAGGCGAAGGTTCGGGTGATGATCGGGGCGACGAAGTCCTCGAGCATGGCGCGCTCGTCGGCGTCGTCTCGACCGGGGGTGGCCAGGAACGAGACGATCACGCGGGTGAGCCAGCGGGCGAGACGGCTGCGTTCCGGGTCGCTCAGGTCGGTGTCGGTGAACATGGCCGCCGCGAGGGATTCGATGACATCGGAGTCCTGGCTGATGCGACCCGCCGCGCCGGAATCGCCCGGCCGGAACCAGGCGATGAGCAGCGGGTCGGCGCGGACCGCGTTGATCGCGCCGAGCATCGCCGCGATGATGCGCTCGCCGGGGTCGGCGATGTGGCGGACCTGCTCGTCGAGAGACGCCACGATGCGACGAGTTTCGCGGTGCACGAACGCGATTCGCACCGACTGGCGGTTGTCGAAATAGCGATACAGCGTGGCTCTGGAACATCCGGCCGCCTTGGCGATGTCGCCCATGCCGACCGCGGCGACCCCGTGTTCGGCGAACAGTTCGGCGGCCGCGTCGAGGATGCGTTCGGCCGCCAGATCCGCCCGGTCGGTGGCCAGCCAGTCACCGCTCATGCCGCGCTCGTCGCTCGGAACGGCACCGAGAGGGGCCAGCGCACGTAGTTGCCGTGCGCCCACCGCACCGCGTCGAGGTCGACGGTGAAGTCGGGACAGCGGGTGAGCAGTTCCTCCAGCGCGACCCGTGCCTGCATCCGGGCGGCGGCCGCGCCGAGGCAGTGATGGTGGCCGTGGCTGAAGGTGAGAATGCGCTTGGGGTTGCGCCGGATATCGAGTTCGGCTGCCGTTGGCCCGAATTCGCGTTCGTCGCGGTTGGCCGAACCGTAGAGCAGCAGGACGCGGCGACCCGCCGGGATGGTGGTGTCGTGCAGTTCGACATCGCGGGTGGTGGTGCGGGCCAGGCCCTGCACCGGCGAGGTCATGCGCAGGAACTCCTCGATGGCGTCCGGGATGAGCGCGGGGTCGTCGATGAGCAGTCGCCGCTGGTCCGGGTTGGCGGTGAGGAGCTGGACGGCGCCGCCGAGGTTGCCGGTGGTGGTGTCGTTGCCGCCGGTGATCATGGTGAATGCGAAGCCGAGGATCGCGACCAAACCTTCGTTGTCGCCGTCGGCGCCGAGGCCGGAGTCCAGCAGATGCGAGATCGTGTCGTCGCCCGGTTCGACGCGGCGGCGGGCGATCAGTTCGCTGAAGTAACCGACCAGTTCGCCGACCGCGGTGAAGGCGTGCTGGTCTCCGGCGGCCAGCCCGGCCCCCGCGACCGCGCCGCCGACGATGTTCTCGGTCCACTCGTCGAACTTGCCGTGATCGCGTTCCGGCACACCGAGATAGTGGGCGACCACCATGGTGGGCATCGGCTTGAACAGTTCCTTGACGATGTCGCCCCCGCCCGCGGCGCGCAGCCGCTCGATGCGTTCGACGACGAACCTTCGCACCGCCGGTTCGACCGAATTCACCTGGCGCGGTGTGAATCCCGGCGACACCCTGCGCCGGAAGTCGGTGTGCTCGGGCGGGTCCATGAACACGAACGGTTTGACGGCGCCGAACCCGGCGGCGGCCAGATCGACGTAGTCCACGGTCAGTCCCGCCGCGGAGGAGAAGGTCGCGGGGTCGCGTGCCGCGCTCCACACATCGGCGTGACGCGAGAGCACGTAGAAGTCGTTGTCCGGCTGCTCGGCGGGGATCACCCGGTGCACAGGGTCGTGCTCGCGCAGGGCGGAGTACATGGACCAGGGGTCGCGCCAGGTTTCTCCGGAGCGAAGCTCGAAGCCGACCGCATGAGACGTCGTTGAACTCATGCCTCCAAGATAAGACAAACATGACTATCTGTCTAACGATTGCGGGTACTTGCCGGCGCGAAGAACTCTGACTTGTCATCAGAAGATCTCCTGCTGGTGGCGATCCGGAAATCCGCGTGCGGGACATATTGCGGATGAGTTATCCCGACCCGGCATCGCAGACACCACCGCGTGCACCTGCGAGGGTCGTTATCGCCCGCGCTACCGCCCTGCTGTGCCTCGGCGCGATCTCACTGGAATCGGTCGCCGATATCGTGCCCGACGAGTCGATCTTCTGGATCGTGACGCCGACCCGCTCGATCATCGCCATCGGGTTGCTCGCCGTGCTGTGCACCGGCGAATCACGGTGGCGCACACCAGCCGATATCCCACTCGCACTGCTGGTGGTGTCGTCGGCGGTGGCCAATTACCTCGCGGGACAACCGTGGTCGACCTGGCGTGGGCTGGTCACGATCGTGGCCGTCTACTACCTCGCGGTCGGTGTCCGCCGGGTCGTGCCCGACTCCTGGCCCGCGATCGCGTTGCTCGCGCTGGCCTGCACCACGATCGCGAGCATCGTCGCGCTACAGCAGGTGGTGCAGGACACCCCGACCGGATTCTGCCGGGGCTCGCTCGACGGCTCGCACGACATCTGCGGCGCCGACACCATGATCCGCGCCGTTGGCACCTTCTCCAATCCCAATCTGCTCGCCACGTATCTGGTGCTGTTGCTGCCGGTGGCGGCGGCCGCGTCGGCCTCGCTCGCCAATATGCGCGCGCAGCTGGTGAGCGTCGGGTTGGTCGTGCTCGGATATCTGGCCGTCGTGCTCACCGGGTCGCGCGGCGGAGTGGTCGCCGCGCTGGCCGGACTGGTGGTTTTCGCCTTCCTGCGACGGCTGCGACCGGGTAAGCACGCGATGGCCGAGCGATGGGTGCCGTGGTTGTTGCCGATCGGGGCGACGATCGCCGCCGCCGTCGCGTTCGTCGTGGTGATCACCCGCGGCAAGGTCGGTGTTCGGGCCGACGTGTGGACGGCGGCGGTCGAGATAGCCGTGCACCATCCGCTCGGGGTCGGGCCGGGCCGGGCCGGAGCCTGGCTCAACCAGATGATCGACAGCCCGGAGGAGTTCCATCACACCCACAACCTGTGGTTGAACTACGCCGTCGAATCCGGGATCGGTGGCCTGCTCGCGGTCGTCGCGCTCACCGTCATCGGCGCGTGGATCGCGGTCACCGGCAGTGCCGCGGGCTCGCTCACCGCACCCGCCGCGGCCGCGGGCATGTGCGGTTTCCTCGCCATCAGCCTCGCCGATCATCCCGCCAACCACCAGCGCATCGCCTACGCCGCGATCGCGATGCTGGCGATCCTCATCGTCGACCAAGCCCGCCGCGAACCCGACCGGGTCGCCATCGACGCCCAACCCTTCCGGGCGGTCTCCCTCTTCGACGAGACCATGCCGCTGCCACGCAACATTCTGGCGTCGATGCCCGCGCACCTGATGCCGCCGCAGCCGGGTCCGCGCGCGAACGCCCCGCGACGGAACCCCCGGCCGAGGCGCGACACGCCCCCGACCGGACCGCGGGCCCAGCAGGCGCTTCGTCGCGATAGGGAGGCAGATCACCCTGGGGATCGGTGGGATCCCGGCGTAGGTTCATGGGTGAACGAAACGTCGGCACGAAGGGGTGTAATCGATGCGGGTGGTCAAGCGAATCAGGGGATACGCCCAGGTGATCGGGCAGGCCCGGCGTAACCGGGGGGATCTGGTCGGGTGGCTCGGGCGACGGCCGCAGCTCGCGGCGGCGACCATGACCTATGAGACGGCCCTGTTGTTCAGCAACAAGCTCGACCCTCGGCTCAAAGAGCTGGCCGAACTCAAGACAGCGGGGTTGGTGGCCTGTCAGTTCTGTCTCGACATCGGGTCGGCGCTGGCGCACACCGCCGGGCTGACCGAGCGGCAACTCACCGATCTGCCCCGGTACAAGACCAGTGACGCCTATACCGAGCTGGAGAAGCTCGTGATCGCGTTCGCGGAGGCGATGACGGTCACCCCCGCGGTCGACATCGACGAACTGCGCGACACCCTGCTCACCCACCTGTCGAAAGCGCAGCTGACCGAGTTGGCCGCGACCATCGCGTGGGAGAACCAGCGCGCCCGCCTCAATCAGGGCCTCGGCGTGCAGCCGACCGGGATGGCCGATGGGATGGCCTGCGCGCTGCCCGAACGCTCATGAGCGGCCGAGAAGTGCCGGGCGGCGTGGTGCACGAACTGCCCGGCGACCTGCGTGCGGCACTGCTCGCCAATGCCGTGGCGCTCGCGGCCTGGCGCGACATCACACCGCTGGCCCGCAACGAGTTCGTCTGCTGGGTGGAGGACGCCAAGCAGGCCGCGACTCGTGCACGGCGGATCCGGCGCACGCAGGAAGAGCTCGAAGACGGTCAGCGACGACCGTGCTGCTGGCCCGGATGCAAGCATCGCGAGCGCACCGGCGGATAGGGTGTCAGGCCGCGTCGATGATCGACATGGCGATGCCGTCGAGGATGTCGTGTTCGCTGACGATGAGTTCGGAAACTCCCGCGCGGGTGGCCAATTCGTCGGCCAGCACTTCGGTGATCACCGCGCCGCCGCCGATCACGTCGACGCGTCCGGGGTGCATCGGGCCGAGCGCGGCGCGCTCGTCGTGGTTCATCCCGATCAGGCGGTCGCAGACCTGGTGCACCTGCGCCAGGCTCAGGCGGGTGAGATGCACACGCGCGGCGTCGTATTCGGGTAGGTCGAGGGCGACGGCGGTGATCGTGGTCATGGTGCCCGCCACTCCGACCCAGGTGTGGACCTTGTCGACCGGCACCTTCGCGAAGGCCTCGTCCAGCTTGGTCTGGGCGAATTCCCTTGCGGCAGTGACCTGCTCGGCTGTCGGCGGGTTGCCCGTGAGACAGCGCTCGGTGATGCGCACACAACCGATATCGGCGGAATAGGCTGCCTGGACGCCGTTTTCGTCGCCGACCACGAGTTCGGTCGATCCCCCACCCAGATCGACAACGACGAACGGGCCCGCGCTCGCGGACAATTCGCCGACCGCTCCGGCGAACGACAGCCGTGCCTCCTCGTCCCCGGAGATCACCTCGGCGACCGCACCCGGCACGACGAGCCCCAGCAACGAACGGGTCATCTCGAAGAACTCGTCGCGGTTCTCCGCGTCCCGCGTGGCCGAGGTGGCCACCATGCGCACGCGCGAAACCCCGTGCCGCGACATCACGCTCACGTAATCGCCCAGGGCACGGCGGGTGCGGTCGAGCGCCTCGGGTGCCAGCCGACCGGTGGCGTCGACGCCCTGCCCGAGTCGCACGATGCGCATCTCCCGGTGCACATCGGTGAGCCCGCCGTCGGCGCCGACCTCGGAGATCAGCAGTCGGATCGAGTTGGTTCCGCAGTCCACTGCGGCGATACGCTCACTCATGATGCTCCTCCAGGTCTGACGACACGCCGGGCACGTCGACGTTGTCCGCGATTATGCCTGGTCTCCCGGCCCGCGGGCAGCGCGTCGGTACGGCGGCGCCGCGATCAGGCCGACGCTTCGGGGGTCTGGGCGGCAGGCCAATCGGTGGGGATCGCGGTTCCGCGCAGACCGGCGTCGGCGGCCAGCGCTACGGATTCGTCGCCGAAGGGATTGAGGCCGGGCCCCTTGGCGAGCGAGTGCGCGATCAGCACGTGCAGGCACTTCACCCGATCGGGCATACCGCCGCCGGTGAAATCGGTGCCGAGGGACTCGATCTCGTCGCGTTCGGCCAGGTAGCTCTCGTGCGCGCGGCGATAGGCGGCCGCGATCTCGGGGTCGGTGGCGAGGCGTTCGGTCATCTCGCGCATCACACCGGCCGACTCCTGCCTGCTCGCCTCGGCGGTGAGCCGGGGATCGGTCAGGTAGTAGAGGGTGGGGAACGGGGTGCCGTCGGGCAGCCGGGGCGCGGTCTTCACCACGGCGGGCCGACCGTCGGGGGTGCGGTAGGCGACTTCGAGCACACCGCGAGGCTCGCGGCCCAACTGCTTCGCGATGATCTCGAGGTCGTCGGCGTTCGGTGTCGTCACCGTGGTCCTTCCGGGGCTGGTTCGGAGATGCTGCGCCACAGGTCGGTGTACCAGGGGTCGGGCGCCGCGGTGCGGGTGCTCATCGGCGGCGGCGCTGGCGCTTCGATGCCGGGAATCTGCACGATGTAGGGGGTTTCGCCGGGCATCACCAGGCGAAGGCGATCACGCGCCTCGGAACGGATGTAGGCCGGATCCTGTTGTTGCGCACGACGATCGCGCAGGCCGGCCAGGTCGGCTTCGAGCTCGGTCCGCTGCTTGGCCAGTGCCACGGCTTCGGCGCGCTGGCTGAAATACGTGCGCGTCGGCACCGCCAAGGTCAGCGCGAGGCCGCACAGCACCGCGGCCAGGATCACCGCTTTCCCGGTCGAGAGACCGAGGATGGTGTGTTCGCCGCGCTCCAGCTTGCCGCTTGACCTGCGGGTAGCGCCCGTGGACTGCGGATGCCGCCTGGTCGGACGCTTGGCCGCGGTGGGGCGGCTCGGCGTATCGAGGCGCGGGCGCGAACGCGCGGCCCGCGACGTGCGCCTGTCACCTCGTCCACCCGGACTGGTTCCACGCGCACGTCGCTCGGTCATTCGCTACCGCCCTGAACTGCTTTCAGAATTCGCCGGTGAAACGCGGGAAGGCCACGTCGCCCGCGTAGCGTGCCGAGTCACCGAGGGCGTCCTCGATGCGCAGCAGCTGGTTGTACTTGGCGACCCGCTCCGAACGCGCGGGGGCGCCGGTCTTGATCTGACCCGAGCCGACGGCGACCGCGAGGTCGGCGATGGTGGTGTCCTCGGTCTCACCCGAACGGTGCGACATCATGGTCTTGTAGCCGTTGCGGTGCGCCAGCTCGACCGCGTCGAGGGTCTCGGTCAGCGTGCCGATCTGGTTGACCTTCACCAGCAGCGCGTTGGCCGCGCCCTTGGCGATGCCCTCTTCGAGGCGCTCGGGGTTGGTGACGAACAGGTCGTCGCCGACCAGCTGCACCTTGTCGCCGATGGCGTCGGTCAGTGCCACCCAGCCGTCCCAGTCGTCTTCCGACAGCGGGTCCTCGATGGAGACCAGCGGGTACTTGGTGAGCAGGTCGGCGTAGAAATCGCCCATCTCGGCGGCGGTGCGGACCTTGCCCTCGAACTTGTAGCCCTCGCCCTCGGTGTGGAACTCGGTGGCGGCCACGTCCAGGGCCAGCGCCACATCGGTGCCGAGCTTGTAGCCCGCGCGCTCGATGGCGATGCTGATCAGGTCGAGCGCCTCCACGGTGCCCGCGACATCGGGGGCGAAGCCGCCTTCGTCACCGAGACCGGTGGACAGGCCCTTCTCCTTCAGCACGGCCTTGAGCGAGTGGTACACCTCGGTGCCCCAGCGCAGCGCCTCGCGGAAGGTGGGCGCGCCGATCGGGGCGACCATGAATTCCTGCACGTCCACGCCGGTGTCGGCGTGCGCGCCACCGTTGAGGATGTTCATCATCGGGACCGGCAGCACGTGGGCGTTCGGGCCGCCCAGGTAGCGGAACAGCTCGAGGCCCGAGGACTCGGCGGCGCCGCGCGCCACGGCCAGCGACACTCCGAGCAGGGCGTTCGCGCCGAGGCGGGACTTGTCGGGGGTGCCGTCCAGATCCAGCAGTACCTGGTCGACGGTGCGCTGCTCCACGGCGTCGAGGCCGATGATGGCGGGCGCGATCTCGTCGAGGACGCCCTCGACGGCCTTGGTCACGCCCTTGCCGCCGTAGCGGTCGCCGCCGTCACGCAGCTCGACGGCCTCGTGCTCGCCGGTGGACGCACCGGAAGGTACGTCTGCCCTGGTCAGGGTGCCGTCGTCGAGGGCGATCTCGACCTCGACGGTGGGATTGCCGCGCGAATCCAGAATCTCGCGAGCTCCGACCTGTTCGATAATGGCCACGAAAACTGCTCCTTACGACGGAAGGCACGGTAGGTATCACGGGAGGGCCGTGCGCTGCCGAGCCTATCGTCTCGGCCGAGTGCGGAGTAACCGGCACTCCGGGCCGTGCGCAACTACACGCGGCGGCCGATGCTGTATATCGCGGCGCGATCGCGCACCACATGCATGTATTTGTTCGACTGGTTATAGGCGAACAGGGCGCGCTGCCAGCCGTCGGCCGAGGTCAGATCGCCGCCGCGGGTGCACAGGTAGCGGGCGGCGGTGAGGGCGGCGTCGTCGATGTTCTGCGGGTCGGCCACGCCGTCGCCGTTGGCGTCGACACCCCAGCGCTTCCAGGTTTCGGGAATGAACTGCAGCGGGCCGACGGCACGGTCGTAGGTGGTGTCGCCGTCGAGGCGGCCGCCGTCGGTGTCGCGGATGTCGGCGTTGCCCTTCGTGCCGTCGAGGGCGACGCCGATGATCGCCGGCCGCACCGTGCCGTCGGCGTCGACGCCCGCGCCACGATGGGTACCGTGTCCGCTCTCCACACTGGCTATGCCGGCGATGGTGGTCCACGCGATCCCGCATTCGGGCTTCGACTTCGCCAGCACGGCCGCGGCGTAGCCGTAGGCCTCGAGCGCGACCGGCTGGATGCCGATCGCGTCGGACTGCTCGTCGGCCCAGCCGCGCAACTGTTCGGCCGCGCGGCCGGGTGCGTCGACGTCGATCACCGGCAGCGCGACTCCCGGCCCCGGCGGCATGTCGTCGGGAATCGACGCGAGCGAACTGCACCCCGCCAACAGAGCGCTGATCGCGACCGCGGCGGCTACGCCCAACTTCTGCACTGACATTCCGCCTCCCCGTGTTATGAGCCGGACTCAGGCTGTGGTGGGGCTGCGTCGGCGGCCGGACCGAGGACGGTGACGAGTGCGCCCGTACCCGGTGAGCCACCCATGTTAGTACGAGATCAGGAAACCGCCGCGCTCCTGGCTTCGAGTGTTCGTCGCCAGGTTTCACCTCCTGGAACCGCTTGCGCCGGAACCCCTTTCCCGACGCCGTAAATCAGGCGAGGCTAGCCTGAAAGAGCCCCCGCGTGGGGAGCCTCACATCGACCGTCACCGAACCGCGGTGCCGCGCGACACCCTGCTCAGCGCCTACTCCGGCGACTCGGGTAGAAAGCTAGATTATATGGATCGGCTATTTCTCCCGCCGACACGTTAGGTAAGTCTTGCCTAATCACATGGCAGGCACTACCTTCGCACATCGAGCCTGAAGATCACCCGCTTTCGACCGATGCGCAGAAGGGAAACCGGTGAAAAGCGTTCTCTCCGAACGTATGACGATTCACCAGCACGACATCGAATATCGCGAGCTCGATCCCGGCGCCGCCACGGCGCTCCGATCGCTCGCGGCAGACATTCGCCGCCGATTAGGTGACGCACCCCACACCGCGACGTTGCACGACCCCGGTCTGATCGCCCGGATCGCCGAGCGCGCCGACGAACTACCCGACAGCGTGCGCCACGCCGTGCGACCGCCCGCCACCGCCGCGGGCGCGACCGTGGTGCGCGGGTTGCCCGTCGACGACGCCGATCTCGGCCACACCCCGGCGCATTGGCAGGCCGCGGCCGAACACACGCATCCCGGCTCGCTCGAACTGGACATCGTGATGTTGCTGCTCGGGCGTTGCGCCGGTGAGCCTTTCGGCTGGCAGGGCCAGCAGAACGGCAGGCTGGTCAACAATATCGTGCCCGCCGTCGGCCACGAGGACGAGCAGTCGGGCGCGAGCAGTTCCACCCTACTCAGCCCGCACACCGAGGACGCCTTCCACGCGCTGCGCGCGAACCTGCTCATGCTGATCTGCCTGCGCAACCCCGACCGGGTCGCCACCACGGTCTCCTCGGTGCGCGAAGTGCGTCTGTCCGACGACGACCTGCGAACCCTCACCACCCCGACGCTGCCGATCCTGCCGGATGTCTCCTACGGCACCGGTTTCGATCAGCTCGCACCGCTGCCCACTCTGTGGCGCGACGAAAACGGCGCTGTGACAGCACGTTACGATCCCGCCTACACCCCGATCGACGATGCGGACGCGGCCTTCCGGGCCGCCTACGCCAGGCTCACCGCCGAACTCGTCAGGGTCAGTCACGCCCCCGCGCTGGCCCCCGGCGAGATCCTGCTGCTCGACAACGACGTCACCGTGCACGGGCGCGTTCCGTTCCGCGCGCGCTACGACGGCACCGACCGCTGGCTCAAGCGCGTCAATATCCGACTGCCCGAACGCCGTCGGCGCGCGCAGGAGTCGTCCGAGAATGGGTATGGCCAACACGTGGTCGCCCCGTTCCGGGCGAGCGCTGATCGGACAGCAGAGCGGGGCATTGCAGATGAACGAGGATCCGTTGAACAACCGTGACCGCGGCGTCGGGCTGCGCGTGCTCTCCCGCAGCGACCTGGCCGACGTACCGATCAGCCCCGCCGAAGTAGTGCGCGCCGTGGAGGAGGCCTATCTCGCCTTCGCGGCGGGCGAATCCGACAACCCACGCAAGTTGAGTGTCGCCGACCCCGGCGGCTCGTCGGTGTCCTACGCCATGCTCGGCCGCGACGGGCGCAGACGCGTGGTGGCCATGAAGACCTCCTACAAGTTCGATCCCGGACACGACCGCAGCACCAAGCGGTACTACACGACCATCACGCTCTACGACGACACCACCGGCGCCCCCATCGCGATGATGGACTGCGCGCGGGTCGGCGCGTTGCGCACGCCCGCCGTGTCGGCGCTGCTGGTACGCGAGACGGCGCGGCGCGGGGCGGAGAGCGCGCTGCTGATCGGCACCGGCACCCAGGGTCGGAATGCGTTGCCACACTTGCTCGCCGCCAACCCGCAGCTGCGCAAGCTGATGGTGTACGGCACGCATCCGGAGGGGCTGGCCGCGGTGCACGCGCACCTGGCCGACGCGGCACCGCACGCGCTGCTCGATGTGGTCGACGACCCCTACGCGGCGGCCGCGGCGGCCGATGTGGTGCTGGCCACGGCCGGGCCCGGCACCGAGATCGCGCTCGAATCCTCGCATCTGGCACCGGGTTCGGTGGCGGTACTGGTGGGCTACGGCCTGGCTCCGTCGGCGCTGGTCGAGGCCGATCGGGTCGTCGCCACCAGCGCGGCGCAGATGGCACTGACGGGCACCGACATGGTCGGACCCGATGGGACACTGCGTTCGGTGGATGCCGAACTGCCGCAGGTACTCACCCGCAGCGCCGTGGCCCGGCGCACCGAGGACGAGAAGATCTTCGTCTACAACAGCGGGCTGGTGCTCACCGATATCGCGGTCGCGCACGCGTTGGCCGCCAGGGCGATCGCCGAGGGACGTGGCACGGAGGTGCCGTTGTGGGACTGACGGGTGCGCGGCCGGGGGTCACCGGGGACAGCACCTCGCTCCCCGCGCCCCGATCCGACACGCGGGTGCCGCCGAGTTCGCCGCAGATCGAGGACCGCGGCGTCGACCCGACGCCGAGCACCGACCGGCCGACGCACTGCGCACCGCCGATGCCCGCCCACACCGACGTGCTGGAACAGCGTCTTCTCGCCGATCCCCGGCTGCTCCGCGAGATCGCCAACGCGGTCGGCGGGCCGTTTCACGTGCTGTTCCCCGAACGGGTCTCGGGGAATATCACGGCATTTCAGTCGGTCTTCACCGAGTCCGGCGTCGACGGGTTCGTCTACTTCGGGAAGAAGGCGAACAAGGCGGCCTGTGTGGCTCGTGCGTGCGCGCACAGCGGTGCGGGGATCGATGTCGCGAGTACCGGCGAGCTCGTCGCCGCGTTGGGACAGGGGGTTCGGGGCGAGGACCTGATGGTCACCGGGCCCGCGAAGTCCGATGAGTTGCTGTGGTTGGCGGCTCGGCATCGATCGTTGATCGCGATCGACGCACTCGACGAACTCGACCGGCTCGCCGCGCTCGAGCTGCCGGTGCGGGTGCTGCTGCGGGTGCTGCCGGAAGCATCGACCAGCCGATTCGGACTCGATCCGATGGAGCTCGAGCAGGCGATTCAGGCCATCGCCGCACCGATTACTTTGTCCGGCTTCAGTTTCCACCTGTCCGGCTACGACGCGGTCGCCCGCGCCGAGCAGGCGGCCGCGTTGGTCGGGCATTGCCGACGCGCGCGGGCGAACGGCCATCCGGCGGAAACGATCTCGATCGGCGGCGGGTTCGGCGTCGACTATCTCGATGCTGCGACGTGGGCGCAGTTCCAGAACACGGTCGAGGACAGCTGGTTCCACACGAACCCGCCCGGCGACTACTACCCCTATCACTTCCCGGTCGCCGGCGCGGCCATGCTCGCGGCGATCCTGGCCCACAACGGCCTCGCCGCACTGTTGCGCGACAACGGAATACGACTCGCCATCGAGCCTGGCCGGGCGCTACTCGACCGGGCAGGCAGTTCGGTATTCCGAGTCCAGGGCGTGAAAACCCGCACCGTGCAGGGAAACCCGTACGACATCCTCACCGTCGACGGCACCAGCCTCAGCCTGTCCGAGCAGTGGTTCGACAGCGAGTACCTCCCCGATCCGGTGCTGTGGCCGCAAAGCCCCGGCCACCGCACCCCCACCTGTGTCGGCGCCACCACCTGCCTGGAGTCCGACCTGCTGAGCAGACGACGTATCCCGCTGCCCCGGCGCGCACGAACCGGCGACTTGCTCGTCTACCCGAACACCGCCGGGTACCAGATGGATTCCAACGAGTCCCCCTTCCACGAACTCCCGCTCCCGCCGAAGGTGGTGCTGCGCGCAGGCGCGGACCGACCACGCTGGAGTCTGGACAGCACTGCCCGCTGATCACCCGAGATACCGATCCCGATGGAGGAACACCCCATGGCTCTCGTCACGCGCGTGACGGACCTGATCGGCCGCACCCCCCTGTTCGAACTCGCCGTCACCGACACCGGCACCCGGCTGTTACTCAAACTCGAGCAGTTCAATCCGACCGGCGCCGCCAAGATCAGAATGGCCCGTTCGATGGTGCTCGACGCGGAGCGGCGAGGTTTGCTGCGCGATGGCGGGCATATCATCGAGTCGACGTCCGGCAACACCGGACTCGGCTTGGCGGTGGTCGCGGCCGAACGCGGCTATCGATTCACCGCCGTGGTCGACAACCACGCCTGTAAGGACAAGTTGCGCGCGATGCGAGCCATGGGCACCGACCTGGTGTTCGTCGCCGACGACGGTGACGACGAGCTGGCCACCTCGGCCCGCGAAGACCTCGCCGAGGCGATGGCGGCTGCCCGCGACGACGCGTACTTCACCGAACAGCACAACAACGACGCCAACGCCGTGGGCTACTACGCGGTCGCCGACGAATTGCTGGCCGACGTAGAGCGGGTCGACATCTTGCTCTCCGCGGTCGGCACCGGCGGCTCGCTGTTCGGCACCGCGACCCGGCTGCGCGACCTCGGCCTGCCCGCCCGGGTGATCGGGATCGAGCCGGTGGGATCCATCGCCTTCGGCGGCGAGGGCGGCCCGTATTGGCAGTCGGGCACCGGCACCCCGCCCGGCGCGACCATCGGCACCGCCGTCGACTACGCCCTGCTCGACGAGGGCGTGAAGGTGAGCGATGTCGACGCCTTCGCCACCGCCCGCGCGGTCGCGAGAACACACGGGCTCCTGATCGGCGGCTCGGCGGGCGGTTCGGTGCACAATGCGTTGGCGCGGCTCGCGGAGTTCCCGGCCGGTTCCACCGTGGTGACCATCGTGTGTGATGGTGGCGAGAAATACCTCGACACCGTGTTCGACGACGACTGGATGAGCGCGCGCGACCTGCTCGATCCCGCCGCCGAAGCGGAAGTGACCACGCTGCTGCGCCGCTACTCACCGCTGCGGCACCGAGACGAATTGATGGAGGTCAGGTGAGCGCGATCACGCGCGAGACGAATCCCGGAGCGGGTGGGTGAACGGCACGGCGACCGATAGCAACGCGCTGGCCAGGCTGGCGACGCCGATCGCGCTCACCCAACTGGCGCAGATCGCGGTCTCCACGACCAATCTCGCGCTGATGGGCACGCTCGGTGTGCGCGAAGTGGCCGCGGGTGGGCTGGCGCTGGTGCTGTTCAACCAGATCCGCACCATGTGCGTCGGGCTGATCACCGGCACCGGGAATCAGATCGCGGGCGCGCTCAGCGCGGCGGACAAGCGCGGCGGACGCGCCGACGACGAAGTGCGCGCGGTGATGCGGGCGTCCTTCGTGATTGCGACGGTCGCCGGGCTGCTCGGCGGCGCGCTGTTGATCGGGCTCGGATGGGTACTGCCGTGGCTGGGCCAGGACGCGGGCGTGCTCGACGCGGCCCGGCCGATGATGATCGCGCTCGCGCCCGGGTTGCTGCCGTGTCTGTGGTTCCAGGTATTGCGCCAGTACACCGTCGGTATGCAGCGGCCGCAGGCATTGCTGCTGGTCACGCTCGGTTCGGTGGCCTTGAACCTGGTGCTCGCACTGGCCTTCATCCACGGCTGGGCGAGCATTCAGGCGATGGGCCTGACCGGTGTCGGCATCGCGACCTCCCTGGTCTTCCTGATCACCTTCGGCGTGTTGTGGGCGATGGTGCGCTACGACGAACAACTCGGCGCCACACTGCCGTCGACGCCGTGGCCGGTGCGCTGGGCGACCGTGCACGAGGAACTGCGCCTCGGCACCCCGATCGCGCTCACCTACGGTTCGGAAGCGGGCATGTTCTCGGTGCTCGCGCTGGTGATGGGCAGTTTCGGGCCCGCCGCGCTGGCCGCGCACAACGTGGTCTACCAGGTCATCTACATCGTGTTCCAGGTGGCGATCGGGCTGTCGCAGGGAGCGTCGATCCTGGTGAGCCATGCGGTGGCGCGCGATGAGTTCGCGCACGCGCGGGCGCTGGCCTGGCTGGCGCTGCGCATGGCCGCCACAGTCGCGATCGTCACCGGCGTCGTCTACGTGCTCGCGCCGAACATCGTGCTCGCGCCGTTCCTCGACACCACCGACACCGACACGGTCGCCATCGCGCACACCCTGCTACTCATCGGCATCGTGCTGCAATTCTTCGACGCCGCCCAGAACATCGGCACCGGGCTCCTGCGCGGTCTCAAGGAGACCTCCGCGGGCCTGCGGTTGTCGCTGGTCGGTTACTGGGGCGTCGGCCTGCCCTCGGCGCTGCTGCTGGCGTTCCCGCTGCACCTGGGCGCGGCCGGGGTGTGGTGGGGCCTGACGGCCGGCTTGGCTACCACCGCCGCGCTCATGCTGCGCAAGTACTTCACGCTGCTCGATCAGGCCAGTGTGCCCTCGCCGCGACGGGTGCCGGTCACGCAATCACGATGACCGGCGAGCACCCCGAAGGCGGGCGAGCAGTGCTCGCCCGCCTTCGGGGTGGTTCGTCAGAGATTCACGCCGTAGTCGCGGGCGATGCCCGCGAGGCCGGAGGCGTAGCCCTGGCCGACGGCGCGGAACTTCCACTCGGCGTTGTGGCGGTACAGCTCGCCGAACACCATCGCGGTCTCGGTGGACGCGTCCTCGGACAGGTCGTAGCGCGCCAGTTCCACGCCGGTGTTGGCGTCGGTGACGCGGATGTAGGCGTTGCGGATCTGACCGAACGACTGGCCGCGGGCCTGCGCGTCGTGGATCGAGACCGGGAAGAAGATGTTGGTGATCGTCGGCGGGGTGGCGGCCAGGTCGACGTTGATGGTCTCGTCGTCGCCCTCGCCCTCGCCGGTCAGGTTGTCACCGGTGTGCTCGATGGTGCCTTCCGGCGAGCGCAGGTTGTTGTAGAAGATGAAGTGCTGATCCGAGAGCACCTTCAGATTCGCGCCGGTGGCCAACGCGCTGGCGTCCAAGTCGTGGTCGGCGCCGGTGGTGGTGCGTACGTCCCAGCCGAGACCGACCGCCACCTTGGTGAGATTGTCGGTCTGCTTCGACAGCGAGACGTTGCCGCCCTTGGCGAGTGTGACGCTCATGAAAACCCTTCTATCCGGATGGTATGCCGTAGAGAAATTTACGCCGCGGACTCGTCGTCGACCCAGGTTCGCAGGGTTTCGACACGTCCCTCCAACGCCCGCAATTCGGTGTCGTCGAGGACGGTGCGCTGAATACCACGGTCCACGGCGAACGCGGACTGGCGATGGTCGTCGATCACGTCGACATCCAGCTGCACCGCGGTGTAATCCTGCGCCGACGGCATCTGCTCGGCGATCACGGTGGCCCGGCCGCGCGCACACAGCGCCACGTTGCCGCCGCCCAGGATCAGCAACGCCACCTCCGGCCGCTCCCGCAACCGCGCCAGCGACCCGCGATCGGACTTCAAACTGATGAGAATCCGCCGATCACCCGCGCGCACCGGCCACGAGACCGGAATCGCGTGCGGCCCCAGATCGGTGGTCACCAGCACCGCGATGGTTTCCTGCGGCCATACCGGCAACACATCCAGCTCCGGATGGTCGGCCATCACGCTCTGCCCTGCCGGATCTACCTCTGTAGCCATCAACCTCACCTCGACGATCGCCGGACCCCTGCCTCGCCGCGGACGGCGAGCTACCTCGATTCTAAAGCCGTGTGGCCCTTGCCCGCTGGCGCGAGCAAGATTATCCATCAGATCTCAGCAACGTCTCAGCCGCCGAAGCGGGCCCATAACCTCGCGACACCGTTAGCTGATCGGTAACCGATACTGTCGGCGAATGACGCTCAGCGCGGCCAGAAGGCGTGCCAGTCGTCCACGCCGAGTGGCAGCCTGGCGCCCCGTTCGGCTTCGGCGGCGTCCTCGGCGGCGCGAATGGCGGCGGCGAAGTCGATCGATGCCGTGCGCAGGCGTTCCTCGGCCGAATCAGGACCGCCGAGTTCGACCACGCGCAGCGTGTCGGGGACGAGGTCGGCGGGCAGTCCGGCGGCGGCGCCACGGGTACGTATCTTCTCGGCGAGGGCGAGGGCGGGTTGGGCCATGGCGATGCCGTCGAGACAGGAGCGGCGGGATTTCTCCGCGGATTTGCGCTCCTCCCATGCCTTTTCCTGCGCCGCGATCTTGTCGGCCACCGAGGCGCCCGAGGAGAAATCGGCGTCGGTGAGATAGGGGCTGCGATGGACGAGCTTGTCGACCAGGGTCGCCGCCACATCGTCGACGGTGAATTCGCCCGCGTGTTCGGCGATCCGGGAATGGAACAGCACCTGCAACAGCAGATCGCCGAGTTCTTCGCGGATGGTCTCGGCATCGCCGGCCTGGATGGCGTCGAGGAGCTCGTAGGTCTCCTCGAGGAGGTAGGGGCGCAGCGAATCGTGGGTCTGGGTGCGCTCCCAGCCGCCGAACCGCCAGAGCCGATCCATCACCTCGACGGCCTCGGACAGTCCCGCGGCGACGATCGCGGCGTCGGTCTGCTCCCGCGAGAGCTCCGAACTCATCGCGCCGCCGCGGGTTCGGTCGGCACCGAAAGGTCCACCATCCCTTGTGGTTTGCCATCCAGCACCAGCAGGAGATCGGCCACGAACTGCAGCACCGCCACATCGCGTACCCGGTCGGCGCCGACGCTGTCGGTGATCCGGGGCAGCGGCAGGGTGATCAACCCGCTCGCCGGGCGATAGTTGGCCGAGGGATAGATCCGCTTGAGCCGAAGCTGTTTGGAATCGGGCAGACTCAGCGGCGCGATCTTGAGCGACGAGCCGGTGACCACGATCTCGGACACGTCGTACTCCCGCGCGAGCAGGCGCAACCTGGCCACCGCCACCAGCCGCCCGACCTCCACCGGCAGCGGACCGTAACGATCGACGAGCTCCTCGATAACCGCCGCCAGGGCCGAATCATCCTGGGCGGAGGCCAGTTTGCGGTAGCCCTCGAGCCGCAGGCGGTCGCTGGCGATGTAATCGGGCGGGATGTGCGCGTCGACCGGCAGATCGATGCGCACCTCCTTGTTCTCCTCGGTGACGATCGGCTTGCCGTCGGCGGCCGCGCGGTAGGCCTCCACGGCCTCGCCGACCAATCTCACATACAGGTCGAAGCCGACACCGGCGACGTGACCGGACTGTTCGGCGCCGAGCACATTGCCCGCGCCACGGATCTCGAGATCCTTCATCGCCACGGCCATACCCGCACCGAGATCGGAGTTCTGCGCGATGGTGGCAAGGCGGTCGTAGGCGGTCTCGGTGAGCGGCTTCTCCGGCGGGTACAGGAAATACGCGTAGCCGCGCTCACGGGAACGACCGACGCGGCCGCGCAACTGGTGCAATTGCGAAAGTCCGAGGGAATCGGCGCGTTCCACGATCAAGGTGTTCGCGTTGGAGATGTCGAGGCCGGTCTCGATAATGGTGGTACAGACGAGCACGTCGTATTCGCGCTCCCAGAATCCCTGCACGGTCTTCTCGAGCTGATCCTCGTTCATCTGACCGTGTGCCACGACCACCCGCGCCTCGGGCACCAGATCACGAATCTTCTTGGCGGCCTTGTCGATCGAGGACACCCGGTTGTGCACGTAGAACACCTGGCCGTCGCGCATCAACTCGCGGCGGATGGCCGCGGTGACCTGCTTGTCGTTGTAGGCGCCCACATAGGTGAGCACCGGATGCCGTTCCTCGGGCGGGGTGAGGATGGTCGACATCTCGCGGATGCCGGCCAGACTCATCTCCAGGGTGCGCGGGATCGGGGTGGCCGACATGGTGAGCACGTCGACGTGGGTGCGCAGCGCCTTGATGTGTTCCTTGTGCTCCACCCCGAAGCGCTGCTCCTCGTCGACCACCACCAGGCCGAGGTCTTTCCAGCGCACGCCGGTCTGCAGCAGCCGGTGCGTACCGACCACGATGTCGACCGAGCCGTCGGCCAGCCCGGCCATGATCTCCTTGGAATCGGCGGCATCGGTGAACCGGGACAGCCCCTTCACCGTCACCGGGAAGCCCGCGACGCGTTCGGTGAAGGTCTGCAGGTGCTGCTGTGCGAGCAGGGTCGTCGGCACGAGCACGGCGACCTGCTTGCCGTCCTGTACCGCCTTGAACGCGGCGCGCACGGCGATCTCGGTCTTGCCGTAGCCCACATCGCCGCAGACCACGCGGTCCATCGGCACCGCCTTCTCCATATCCGACTTCACGTCGGTGATGGCGGTCATCTGGTCGACGGTCTCGGTGAACGCGAACGCGTCCTCCATCTCCTGCTGCCACGGCGTATCCGGGGCGAAGGCGTGACCCGGGGCGGCCTGGCGGGCGGCGTAGAGCTGCACGAGCTCGCCCGCGATCTCGCGAACGGCCTTGCGCGCCTTGCGTTTCGTGTTCGCCCAGTCGGAGCCGCCGAGCTTGGACAGGCTCGGCAGCTCGCCGCCGACATAGCGGGAGAGCTGGTCCAGCGATTCCATGGGCACGAACAGGCGGTCGCCGGGCTGGCCGCGCTTGCTCGGCGCGTACTCGATCACCAGGTACTCGCGGCGCGCGCCACCGATGGTGCGCTCGATCATCTCGACGAACCGGCCGATGCCGTGCTGGTCGTGCACCACCATGTCGCCCGCGGTGAGCGCCAGCGGGTCCACCTGGTTGCGACGCTTGGCGGGCAGCCGCTTGCCCTCGGTGGGCGCGGTGACCCGGTTGCCGGTGAGATCGGATTCGGCGACGACCACCAGTCCGGCGTCATCGAAGATCAGCCCGTCGTGCAGCGAACCACACAGCACGCCGACCACCCCCGGCTCCGGCACCGCCCCCGCGGGCAGCAGCGCGGCGGGCACCTCGGCCTCACCGAGCCGTTCCAGCACGCGTTGGGCCGTGCCGTGACCGGTGACCACGACGACCGCGCGAGCACCGGTGGCGACGTGCGCGCGCAACGACGCGAAGATGGTGGCGACCAGTTCCTCGGACCCGCGCGCGGTGGGCCCGGGGGCCACCGGCAGGTTCACCTCGATCGGGTCACCCGAGCTGAGCGGGCTCAGCGTCCACCACGGCAGGCCGAGTTCATCCGCGCTGGTACGCAATTCGGGCAGACCACGGTAGCCGGACGCGGCCAGGTCGAGGCCGTTGGCGCCCAGCGGCGCATCGCTACCGAACGAGGCGGCCGTCCATGAGGCTTCGAGGAACTCCTCGCCGGTGCGCACGAGATCGGCCGCGCGGGTGCGGATCTTCTCCGGGTCGCACAGCAACAGCTGGGTGCCCGCGGGCAGCGCCTCGGTGAGCAGGCTGAGCTGGCCCGGCGCGAGGACCGGCAGCAAGGCTTCCATGCCGTCGACGGGGATGCCCTCGGCGATCTTGTTCAGCATCTCGACCAGGGAGGCGTCGGCCTCGTTGTCGGCGGCGACCGCGGTGGCGCGTTCGCGAACCGGTGTGGTGAGCAGCAACTCCCGGCACGGCGGCGCGACCACCGTGTCGACGGTGCTCTCGGTGAGCGAGCGCTGATCGGCGACCGAGAAGGGACGGATCTCGGTGACCTCGTCACCCCAGAACTCCACGCGCACCGGATGATCCGCCGTCGGCGCGAACAGATCGAGGATGCCGCCGCGCACCGCGAACTCGCCGCGCTTGCCCACCATGTCGACCCGGGTGTACGCGAATTCCACCAGGCGAGCGAGCAATTCGTCGAAATCGTGTTCACCGCCGACCCGCAGCACCACCGGCTCGATATCGCCGAGCCCGGCCGTCATCGGCTGCATCAGCGAACGCACCGTGGTGACCACGACCCGCAGCGGTTCGGGATAGACGGTGTCCTCGGGATGGGCCAGCCTGCGAAGTACCTCCAGCCTGCGGCCGACGGTATCGGGGCCGGGCGAGAGACGTTCGTGCGGCAGGGTCTCCCAGGACGGGAACATCGCCACCGACGGACCGAGCAGCTCGGTGAGTTCCACGGTCAGATCGTCGGCCTCGCGACCGGTCGCGGTCACCACCACCAGCGAACGCTGGTCGGCGATCGTCGCGGCGACGAACGACCGCACGGCCGATGGCGCGACCAGTTCCACCCCGGATTTGCCGACCAGGTCGGTGACCATCCGCAGTGCGGCGTCACCCGCGACCACTTCGGCCAGACCGGCGAGCGGAGGACGAAGGGAGGACATTGTTCGCTCCTGAATGCGCAGACGGGATAGGCGAGGTAGCCGTCTCGAAGTCTAGATGAGTGATTTTCGGGGCGTCGGCCCGCAGCCGACCCCCGAGCACGCGCCGACCACCCCTGTAATAGACATCACAATCCACCGATCAACCAATCGGCGAACGCAACCGCCACGAATCTCCGAAAGCTATACATCTATCGAGTGGGTGATCTATGACGACCACAATCGGAATATCAGCGGAACGCACTGTCGTGCGGGGTGTGCTCCTGGCCAACACGCCAGGGAAACCATCCGAAGTCCTGCGGGCAGTCCACCAGCGTGGCGACGACGGTGCCTCGATCGTCGACACACTCGACGCACTCGCTCGGACAGCGCCCGCCATCGCCGACGTCGCCGTGGCGTACCACACGACCGAGGACCGGCAGCGGATCGTCTCGGAGCTCGCGGGCGGGCCGTGGCGGACATCGTCGCTGGTCTCGACCCGATCGGCGCTGTTCGCGCTGATCGCCGACCTGCCCGAACTCGGTGCGTTCGGGACCGTGTTGATGCTGCACCTGGCCGATCACACCGCGACCGCCGTAGTGGTCGGGCCGGATCGTCGCCAGATCCTGGCCTCGGATGGCTGGACCACCGGGTTCGCCGAGGACGTCGCGGTCGAGGGGCCCGCCGTCGACAGCGACGCGATGACCGAGACGATCGGTCGCGTGCGATCGATGCTGGCGTCGATCCCGGCACACGCCGACGCGGTCGCCCTCAGCGGTTCGTCGGCGGTCGATCCGGAGATCGCCAATGCCCTGCGCTACGAACTCACCGCCCGCGTGATCCTCCTGCCGGATCCCGCCGACGCCACGGCGCGAGGAGCGGCGCTGATCGCCGCCGACCAGGCGCGAAAGCAGGCCGTTCCCCCTGCGCGCGCGGCTCGGGGCCGAGGCGCTGTGGTGCTGACCGCGGCGGCCGTCGCGGCTGTCCTCGGTGTGTCCGGATTCGTGGTGTCACAGGCCATGGACGAGAGCGCACCGACCATGAACGCGCGTTCCCTCGATACCACCAGCAGCACGCCGCCATCGACCGCCGCGCCGACCACCACCGAACCACAGGTCTCGCCCACAGCCTCGCCGCCACCACCGGCCGCCCAACCCCCGGCGCCTGCTCCGGTGACGACACCGATCCCCGACAACAGGATCTGGGCCGACACACCCCGTCCCGCACCGCCCGTGGCCGCTCCGGCCCCCACCACAACCTTGCCGCGCGATCCGGCGCCTGCGCCCGAGGAGAACCCCGCGCCGGAAACGACCGCGCCCGCCGCGCCCCCGACACCGACCAGGGTCGGCGCCCCCAACCCGCAGGGGCTCTTCCCCGGAGAGTCACCGCCCCCGGCGGCGGGCTCAGATCCCGCGGCGGAACAGGCGTGGTGGGTCAACCACTGGAATCTGAAGCGACAGTGGATGAACGGCGGCTGATTCCGGACCACCGAGTGGGATCGCGCGGGGACGGACCTCGCGACACGGCGTAGGGTCGAGGCGTGAGTCTGGCTCGACGTGAACGCCACGCCCTCGTGGAAACGATGACCGAGGCCGGCCCTGCCGCGCCGACCCTGTGCGGCACCTGGACGGTGCACGACCTCGCAGCCCACCTCGTGGTCCGCGAACGCAGGCCCGACGCGTCGATCGGTATCGTCTTCCGGCCGATGGCGGGCTATCTGGAGACGAAGCAGAACCAGATCGCGCAGCGGCCGTTCGCCGAACTGCTCGAACTGGTCCGCACCGGCCCGCCGTGGTGGTCGCCACTGCGCCCGGTCGACGCGGTGGTCAATCTGACCGAGATGTTCGTCCACCACGAAGACGTGCGCAGGTCCGAACCCGGCTGGGAGCCGAGGCAATTGGCCGCGGCCGACGAGGATCGGCTGTGGAAGGCACTGCGCACGGTCGCGCGCGCGGCCTACCGCAAGTCGCCGGTGCCGGTCGTGCTCGCGACGCCGCAGGGCGCCCGGATCACGGCACACCGTGGTGAGGGCGCCGAGGTGGTGCTCACCGGCACTCCGTCGGAACTGGTACTGCACGCCTTCGGCCGCGACGCGGTCCGGATCACCCCGACCGGGGCCGCCGACGATGTGCGAGCAGTGCTCGCCATCGACCGCAGCGTGTGACCTAGACGACGTAGCGGCGCAGCCTGCGCGCCGCGAACCCCCGGAAGTACGACAGTTTCTCCGTCGGCACCAGCGAGGGCAGCAGGAAATACCAGGCCCGCTCCATCCGGGCCGCCATCTGCTCCATCGACTCGGTGCCGACCGCGACGATGTGCACGCCCGCGGTCAACTCCTGGAGCAGCACGCCGACGACCTCCGGATCGAGATCGGCGATCAGGTCGCCCTGGGCGATGGCGCGCTCCGACAGCAACCGATAGGTATCGCCCCACGTCTTGGCGATGTTGTCGCCCTGCGCCCCGCGATAGTCGCCGATCTGATGGGTGAGTTTGAGCATCGCACCCACCATCGGATCGTTCATCGACAGATCGGCCACCACGTAGGTGATCCCGACGGCCGCCTCCAGCGCGGGCACCCGGGAATCGAAGAAACCCTGGCAGGATCCGGTCAGGCGCTCGTTGCCCTGATCGACCACCGCCCTGGCCAGCTCCTCCTTGGAGCCGAAGTGAAAGTACAAGGCACCCTTTGTCACGTTGGACTGCGCGATGATTTCGCTGAGGCTCGCGTTGGCGTAGCCCAAACGGAGAAAGACATCGGCAGCGCCAGCAAGGACGGAGTCGCGGGTGATCTCCGCGCGTGCTTGCCTAGCCATCAGATCCGCCTGTCATCCAATAATCCAGCCATCCTGAAGTAGACCGACATCCCGAAATTTGCTCGACATACCGCCCGGCAGCACCCAAAAGGATGGGTGAACCGTACCACCAGGCGGCGAAGTGGCAGCCGAATCATGGATTCGGTCCACACTGCCGTGCGCTAACGTCTGGTTACCCCACCACCGGTCGGCGCGGTCCCCGTATTCCATTCGGAGCTGAGCCCCGGTTCGGCTTCCAAATGACTCAATCCGTTCCAACACAGGTTGACCAGGTGCGCCGCGACCACCTCTTTCGGCGGGACGCGCTCGTCGAGCCACCAGGTCGCCGCGGTCGACACCATGCCGACCAGAGCCTGGGCATAGAGCGGGGCGAGGCTGGCATCCAGATCGCGACGGCCGAAATCACTGGCGAGCAGATGGGCCACCTGGTTGACGGCCTCGTTGAGCAGGCTCGAGTAGCGCCCGTCGGAGCTGGCGACGGGCTGGTCGCGGACCAGGATCCGAAAACCGTCGGTCCGCTCCTCGATGTAGGTGAGCAGGGCCAGCGCCACCTGTTCCAATCGCACCCGCGAGCGATTGCGGGTGAGCGAGGAGGTGATCATCTCCAGCAGGATCGACATCTCGCGGTCGACGACCACCGCGTAGAGGCCCTCCTTGCCGCCGAAATGCTCGTAGACCACCGGCTTGGACACCTGCGCGCGCTGCGCGATCTCCTCGATCGAGGTCGCGTCGTACCCCCGCTCCGCGAACAACGCGCGGCCGATCTCGATCAGCTGCTGCCTGCGCTGCGTACCCGTCATCCTGGGTCTCGGGGCCCGAACCGGCTCACTGGACGACATCGATGCCCCCGCCTCTCCGCGTTTTCGACTCACAAGAATCAGTACGTGCGTTCCAGAAGGCTAACAACGACATCCGAGCACGGACGCGACAGGCATCCACAAGATTCGCCCGAGGACGGGATCGTGTGCGAGGATCACTGGCGTGCCGTAGCACAGTGGTGGGCGATGACTGCCCACTGGTGTAGCGATCCGCCGTAGTGTAATGGCAGCACCTCTGATTTTGGTTCAGATAGTTCAGGTTCGAGTCCTGGCGGCGGAGCACACGGACACCCAGTGACGTATCGTCGGCCCGCACCATCTACCGACCGAACCCGCCACAGCACACTCGCTGACAGGCAGCCGAGGGAGATCCATGTCACCGCAGACCGCCGTCGTCGTTCTCGCCGCAGGTGCCGGGACGCGAATGCGGTCGAAGACTCCGAAAGTGCTGCACCCGTTAGCCGGCCGGTCGATGCTCTCGCACGCGCTGCACGCCGCTGTCGAGATCGATCCGACCCACCTGATCACTGTCGTCGGGCACGACCGGGAGAAGGTCGGCGCCGCTGTGGCGGACGTGGGCAAGGAACTCGGCCGCGAGATCGTGTGCGCGGTGCAGGAGCAGCAGCTCGGAACCGGACACGCGGTTCAGTGCGCACTGGGTTCGATCCCCACGGACTTCGACGGCGACCTCCTCGTCACCTCGGCAGATGTGCCGTTGCTCGACGGGCACACCCTCTCCGCGCTGCTCGACGAGCACCGCAGCTACGCCGAACGGCCCGCCGTGACGGTGCTGACCTTCGTACCCGACGACGCCAACGGCTACGGCCGGATCGTGCGCGACGACGACGGCCAGGTCGCCGAGATCGTGGAGCACGCCGACGCGACTCCCGAGCAGGCCAAGCTCAAAGAGGTCAACTCCGGTGTCTACGCGTTCGACGCGTCGGTACTGCGCACCATGATCGGGCGGCTGTCCACCGCCAACGCCCAGCACGAGCTCTACCTCACCGATGTGCTGCGGCTGGCCCGTGAAGCCGGTCATCCCGTGCACGGCGCGCGGCTGGTCGACTCCAACAAGGTCACCGGCGTGAACGACCGGGTGCAGCTGTCGCAGGCGGGCGCCACCCTCAATCGCTACATTCTCGAACGCCACATGCGGGCGGGCGTCACCATCGTCGACCCGGCGACGACCTGGATCGACTCGAGCGTGCGCATCGGGCGTGACGCCGTGCTGCGGCCGGGCACCCAGCTCTTCGGCGAGACCCAGATCGGCGAGGACGCCGAGATCGGCCCCGACACCACCCTCACCGACGTGTTCGTCGGCCAGGGCGCGAGCGTGATCCGCACCCACGGCGCCGGCGCCCGGATCGGTGAGGGTGCCACCATCGGCCCGTTCAGCTATCTGCGGCCCGGCACCGTCGTCGGCGAGGAAGGCAAGCTCGGCGCGTTCGTCGAGACCAAGAACGCCTCCATCGGCGCGCATTCGAAGGTGCCGCACCTGACCTACGTCGGCGACGCGACCATCGGCGAGCACAGCAACATCGGCGCTTCCAGCGTTTTCGTGAACTACGACGGGGTGAACAAACACCACACCGTGGTCGGTTCACATGTGCGCACGGGTAGCGACACCATGTTCATCGCGCCGGTCACCGTGGGTGACGGCGCCTATACGGGTGCGGGTACTGTACTGCGCAGAAGCGTTCCACCGGGCGCACTTGCTGTGTCGGGTGGGCCACAGCGCACTTTTGAGAACTGGGTGCAGCGTTACCGTCCAGGAACCGCTGCGGCGCGCGCGGCGGCGGAAGCCATCGCGGCAGACGAGACGTCTTCGAAGGCAATCGAGCAAAAGGATGGCAACCAGCAGTGACCGCGTTCTCGATCGACAACCAGAAGAACTTGATGCTCTTCGCCGGCCGGTCACATCCTGAGCTGGCCGAGCAGGTCGCCAAGGAACTCGACGTCGACATCACCCCGCAGACCGCGCGCGAATTCGCCAACGGTGAGATCTTCGTTCGCTTCGAGGAATCGGTCCGCGGTTCCGACGCCTTCGTGCTGCAGAGCTTCCCCGCGCCGCTCAACCAGTGGCTGATGGAACAGCTCATCATGATCGACGCGCTCAAGCGCGGTTCGGCCAAGCGGATCACCGCGGTACTGCCGTTCTACCCCTACGCGCGCCAGGACAAGAAGCACCGCGGCCGCGAGCCGATCTCGGCCCGCCTGGTCGCCGATCTGCTCAAGACCGCCGGCGCCGACCGCATCATCAGCGTCGACCTACACACCGACCAGATCCAGGGCTTCTTCGACGGCCCCGTCGATCACATGCACGCGCTGGTGCAGCTATCGGATTACATCCGCACCAACTACCCCTCCGACAACCTCGCGGTCGTCTCCCCCGACGCGGGCCGCGTGAAGGTCGCCGAGAAGTGGTCCGACGCCCTCGGCGGCACGCCGCTGGCCTTCATCCACAAGACCCGCGACCCGCTGGTGCCCAACCAGGTGAAGTCCAACCGCGTCGTCGGTGACGTCGAAGGCCGCACCTGTGTGCTGATCGACGACATGATCGACACGGGTGGCACCATCGCCGGTGCGGTGAAGGTCCTCAAGGAAGCCGGTGCGGGCGATGTCATCATCGCGGCCACCCACGGTGTGCTCAGCGATCCGGCCGCCGAGCGCCTGGCCAACTGTGGGGCCAGGGAAGTCGTCATCACGAACACGCTGCCGATCAGCGAGGACAAGAAGTTCCCGACGCTGACCGTGCTGTCGATCGCGCCGCTGCTGGCCCGCACCATCCGCGAGGTCTTCGAGAACGGCTCGGTAACCGGCCTCTTCAACGGCAACGCTTGAGCTGTTCCGCCTCTCCGGGTCTTTTGGCCAGACCGAGGTGCGGGGAAGGTTAGGGACGCGGCAAGACTCCGGGGGTGAGGGTTGGCTCGTACCCGGTGAGTTACCCATGTTCTTGCGAGATCAGCCGGTGCGTTGTTGTCTCCGACAATGGCGCATCGGCTGGTTTCTGGAGCTGCTGAGCGTGGGGGTTCCACGGACTGAGCAAGCTTTCCGGGTGGCGGGTTCGGCCCGTGGCCGGTGAGTTGCCCTTGTTCTCGCGGGGATCAGTTGGTGCGTTTGTGCTCGGATAATGGCGCATCGGCTGGTCTTTGGGGCATGGTGGTCCTGTAATTCGGGACGTGACAGGGGGCGGGATGGGGACTGAGCCGGAGTGGCGGGTCGAGCTCGGTAAGGATCAGGGTGTGCCTCGGGTGCAGGACGCGCCGGAGGTGTCTGATTCGGCGGGCATAGAGCCGTGGGGTGGGATCGCGAATCCCGGTCCAGCTGGCGATCTACCGCCGTATCCGCCGCCCCCACCGCCGGGGCCGATGTTTCCCGCGCCGGGTTATCCCGCTGTCGGTAATGCCGCGCCGATATATCCCACTTCTGGCTATCCGCCGGCTGGCCGGGCGCCCTACGGTGCGCCGCACTATCCGGGGCAGTTCCCCGCACCGCCCCCGCCGGGGTATGGCTACCGGGACACCACTCCGGTGTGGTCGATCGTCAGTTTCTGCTGTGTCGCGGCGTCGGTGCTCGGCGGGGCGATGCTGTGTGGGCTGCCGGTGCTCGTCACCGCGCCGACGGGAGTCGTCCTCGGGCTGGTCGGGCATGCCAAGGGCGAGCCGCTGGGCAAGTGGGCGGCCATCGCCAACGGGGCGATCGCGGCGCTGGCCGTCGTTCTGGTGCTCGTGTTCATGGCACTGATCGGCGGAATGTGAGCCTGCGCGGGCGATACTGGTAAGCGGAAGCTGAACCGATCGTCGCCCCCGAACAGAACTGAGAAACGTCGCACAGATGGATGCCTTCACCGGATTCCCGCTCACCGGGCTCGACTTCTACGAAGATCTGGAGGCCGACAACTCGAAGGCCTTCTGGAACGCGCACAAACACCTCTACGACGAGGCCGTGCGCGCCCCGATGGCCGCGCTCACCGCCGAACTCGCGGCGGAATTCGGTCAGGCCAAGATCTTCCGGCCCTACCGTGATGTCCGATTCTCGGCCGACAAGCTGCCCTACAAGACGCATCAGGGCGCGGTCGCGGCGGTGGCGCCGGGCGTCGGCTGGTACGTACAGATCGGAGCGGCCGGGTTGTTCATCGCGGGCGGCTGTTTCCGGCCCTCACCCCCCGCCTTGGCCGTCCTGCGCGCGACGATCGACGACGACGTCCGCGGCGCCGAACTGACCGAGATTCTGACCGCGACAACGGCGGCCGGGTACAGCCTCGGCGGCGACAAGCTCAAAACCAAGCCCAAGGGCTACGCCATCGACCATCCGCGCATCGACCTGCTGCGCCACAAGTCGCTGACCGCACACCGCGAGTTCGGCGCACCGGAGTGGCTCACCACCCCGGCCGCGGTCACCGAGATCCGCCGGGCATGGAACGACCTGCGCCCGCTCGTCGAATGGTTCGCCGCAGTTTTGCAGGGCGTCCCGGAGGACACCAGCGGCAGACGCCCGTAGCCGACCGGCCATCCGGCCGAGCGTGGCAGGTGACGCCACGGCCATCCGAGGCCGATACTGGAAACCATGAGCCGTGAACCGTTGGACATGGACATGGGCGACGACGATCAAGCCGACGACATCGTCGAATACGAGCGCTATGTGGAAGACCCGCCCGCCGACCACGTGATCCGCAATCACGAAGCCGAAGCCGACGGCTTCCTCGGCATCACCGAGGAAATGTCGAAGGAGTACACCGAGCGGGGGGCCCGCAAGGAGGCCGGGTACGAGGACGAACGCCCCGCCGAGGTGAGCGCGATGCGAGTGGTCGGCGACGACAAGGTCGACGGCGACCTCTTCGACGACGACGCCGTCAACGGCGAGGAGTCCGTCGAGAAGGACCTCGAGGGCGACGAGAACCTCACCAGCGGCGAATACCTCGCCGACGAACTCGACCTCTGACCGCGCCTTCCTCTCGGTTACCGAGCTTCCGACCCGACCGTGGGCTTCACCCGCAGACCCGGTTCAGCGGCGTTCGGCCAGGGTCAACGCGAAGCGGTCGTCGGGGTCGATCCAGGTGTGGGTGGGGGTGAAACCGGCTTCGCCCAGCTCGACGGCGAGAGATTCGGGCCGGAATTTGGCGGAGATCTCGGTGCGCATCTCCTCGCCCGCCGCGAAGTCGACCGTCAGGTTCAGCCCGGCGACAGTGACCGTCATCGCCTCGGTGGCGCGCAGGCGCATCTCGATCCACTCGTTCTCGGCGTCCCAGACGGCGACGTGGTCGAACTTCTCGGGGTCGAAGTCGGCGTCGAGCCGGTTGTTGAGGACGTGCAGGACGTTGCGGTTGAACTCGGCGGTGACTCCGGCGGCGTCGTCGTAGGCGGGGACCAGGATCGCCGGGTCGATCACCAGGCCCGTGCCGAGCAGGAGCAGTTCGCCGGGTTCGAGGACCTCGTTGATGCCCGCCAGGAACGCGGCACGCTCGGCGGGGACCAGGTTGCCGAGGGTGCCGCCGAGGAAGGCGATCATGCGCCGGCCGCCACGGGGCAGGTTGTGCAGGGTGTCGGTGAAGTCGCTGACCACGCCGTGCACGGACAGGTTCGGGTACTCGGCCGCGATCTCGTCGGCGGCACCGCGCAGCGCCGAGGCCGAGACATCCTGCGGCACATAGGTTTTCAGTGATCCTTCGGCGGTGAGCGCATCCAGCAGCAGGCGGGTCTTGGCGGCCGAGCCCGAGCCGAGCTCCACCAGCACCTGCGCGTGCGCGGCCGCCGCGATCTCGCCGACGACGCGCGCGAGCAGGGCCCGTTCGGTGCGGGTCGGGTAGTACTCGGGCAGTTCGGTGATCCGCTCGAAGAGCTCGCTGCCGCGGGCGTCGTAGAACCACTTGGGCGGCAGGGATTTCGGGTCGGCGCTCAGACCGGTGCGGGCGTCGGTGCGCAAGGCCGTGGTGAGATCGTCGTCGGTGAGGTGGATGTCCAGCAGCGGCGCGGTCATGAACGGACCCTTTCGGTAGCGGAGAGTTCCAGAGCGGTGATGGTGCAGTGGCCGGGCGTTGCGGTGACCAGTTGGTGGTCGATGACGGATTGCCAGCGCGGATCCGCGTCATACGGTTCGGAGGACAGCACGGTGTAGTCGTCGGCGACGAGCACCGATAGCGAATGCCAGTAGGTGGTGGCCCACAGCGCGACTCCGTTACCGAGCAACAGGTTCAGCCGAGCCGTCGGTTGACGGCGCGCCACGAGCGCGACCAGCAGTTCGATGGCCTCGGCCGCCGAGGTGATCGGGCCCGCGGGGGTGATCGCCCGGAGCAGACCTCGCAGCAGCACCCACAGCGCGGCGGAGTCGGTGAGCGCCTCCGCCTCCAGCAGCACCGCGGGCGAACTGAACAACGCCCCATCCGCAGGGGTGGTCGCGGCGGTGAATATCTCGTCGAGGTCGCCGAGGACGGCCACGAGGGTGGTTCGCCACTCGGGAACGACGCCGTTGTGACTGAAGGCCCAGTGGTCGTCGGTGAAAGGGGCGCACGCGCGACGCTCGACCGGCAGGCCCACGGTGGCCGAGCGGACGGCGGCGATCACCGAACGGGATTCGAGTTGGCCGAGCACCTCGGCGACGGCGGGATCGGTCCAGATCGGCGCGTGGTTGCGGTAGCGGGTGACCGCGTCGCGGGCGCCCTCCGTGCCCACATCGGCGCGGCGCCACCAGGCCACGCCGAAGCCGTCGGCATTGATGGTGCCGCCCGCGCGCATATCGCCGGGCGCCCACGACTGGGCGTAGAGCGAGTGCGGACCGCGCAGCACAAGCTCGCCGACCCCCACCGACGGACCGACGTACCCGAGGTGTCGGCACATCAGCGTTCGTCCTCGCGCAGATCTCGGGCGAGCCGGAACCCGGCGAAGATCTGTCGGCGGATCGGGTGGTCCCAGTTGCGGAAGGTGGCGCGGCAGGCGACCTCGTCGGTGCCGAAGGACCCGCCGCGCAGGATGCGATAGTCGCCGCCGAGGAAGACCTCCGAGTATTCGCGGTACGGGAACGCGCGGAAACCCGGGTAGGCCTCGAAACCGGAGGAGCACCATTCCCAGACATCGCCGATGAGCTGCTGCACGCCGGTGGCCGACGCGCCTGCCGGATAGGCGCCGACCTCGGCGGGTTCCAGATGGCGTTGGCCGAGGTTGGCCAGCTGCTCGTCCGGTTGGTCCTCACCCCACGGATAGCGGCGCGACGCACCGGTTTCCGGGTCGAAGCGGGCCGCCTTCTCCCATTCGGCCTCGGTCGGCAAGCGCTTTCCGGCCCAGCGGGCGAAGGCCTGCGCCTCGAACCAGCACACGTGGACCACCGGCTGATCGAGCCGCAGCGGGGCACGGACGCCGAACGCCGTGCGCGTCCACCCGTCGCCGTCGCGCTCCCAGAACTGCGGCGCGACCAAGCCCGCCTCCGTGCGGTGCGCCCAGCCACGCTCCGACCACAGCTCGGCCCGGTCGTAGCCCCCCGCGTCGATGAAGGCGAGGTACTGGCGGTTGGTCACCGGCGCGACATCGATCGCGAAGCCGTCGACGTGCACCGGATGTGCGGGGCGTTCGTTGTCCAGCGCCCAGGGATCGGCCGAGGTTCCCATCAGGAATTCGCCTGCGGGAAGGACGATCTCGCCACCGGCGGGTGCCTGGGCCACCGGTGCGCGCGGGGCGGACAGCACCGGCGCGCCGGCGCGCAGTTGGTGGGTCGCGAGCATGGTCTCGTCGTGCTGCTGCTCGTGCTGAGCGATCATGCCGAACGCGAAGCCGTTGTCCACCAGCGCGTTACCGGCCAGATCACTGGAATCGAGGACGTCGAGGACCTTCTCGCGCACCGAACCGAGGTAACCACGCGCCTGCTCGGGATCGAGCAGCGGCAGCGCGGGCCGGTTCGACCTGGCGTGTTTGAACGCGTCGTAGAGCTCGTCGATATCGGCCCGCACCGCATCGCGCCCACCGACATCGCGCACCAGCCACAGCTCTTCCTGGTTCCCGATATGGGCCAGGTCCCAGACCAGCGGCGACATCAGGGGCGAATGCTGCGCGACGAGCTCGGCTTCGTCCACGCTGTCGGTGAGCAGGGCGGTGCGGCGACGAGCGCGCGACAGAACCTCGGCGATCCGAGCGCGCGTCCGGTCACGGTCGCTGTGGTCGGCGGGAACGGAAAGAGTCACAAGAGCTCCGAAACAGGCTGGTAGACAATAACTTCGAGCAAAGAGCGATCGGCGCGCCGATGCCCGACGAGCGGCGGCGAGGTCATCGCGATCCGCTCGAGCCGTTACGTTCCGCCACTGGACCGCGACCGGCGCGACATCGGCGTGCCGCGGCGGCCAATTCCGCGGCGGCAGCGGGTGTTCGCGCATGGGCGGCGGCCAGCTCGAGCACGGCCACGGCCGAGCGGCGCAGGTGCGGATCGAGTAGTCCGCAACGCGCGGACGTCAACCACTCCCCCGCGGTGGGCGCGGCGAGCGCTGTCGCCTCGGCGACCACCGCCGGGGTCGACAGCAGGGCGTCGAACAGGTGGATCGGGGTGGTCCACGTGTTGCCCGGTTGGGTGTCGAGATAGCGGACCTCGAGGTGCCCGGACGCGCGGACCGGCGGGAACAGTGTGGTCAGGTGGTAGTCCAGGTCGGCGCGGGTCGGGCGCCGGCCTACTTCGTCGTCGAGGGCGCCGGACAACCAGTCGGCGAAGGTGGCGCCGGGAGGGGGAGCCCAATCGGCGTCGGCATCGGCGCAGCGCACGCAGAGCAGCGGGACGTCGAGGGCCCAGTGGGCGTAGGAGGTGATCGGGTCGGCCCAGTCGGCCACCGCGGGTCTGGTGCGCGAGGGGTCCAGGCGCAACCAGGTGCGCATTCGCTGAGACGCCCAGTCGCCGGGCGGCACGCCGTACAGCCGCGGCGAGCAGGCGAAAGCGGCGATCAGGGTGGGGCCGAGGACGTAGAGGGCGGTCCAGCGGGCCCGTATCTCGGCCGGATCGGTGCCCGCGTCCACGCTGACCTGGGTGGCGGCGGTATTACACATCATCAGGGTGCCGAACGGACCGACGCTGTCGAAATGACGTTCCATCGCCGCGTAGCGGGGCAATCGGAGCAGGCGCTCGGGGGGCCGGTCCGCATCGGCGGCGGCGGTGAATACGCTGATCTCACGGGCGGCGAGCAGGTCCCGCAAACGGGCCGCGTCGGCGCGCAGGTGCTGCGTCAGCGCGTCCGGACCGGCGAACGGCGCGCTGGAAAGTTCTATCTGACCACCGGGTTCGACGGTGACCAGGCTGCCACCGGGCAGCGGGGTCGCGGGCGATGCCGCGCGGATGGAGGTCGGGGTGTGCGGCCCGAGGGCCGCTGCCAGCTGGTCGAGCGAGGGACGCGAGCCGGTGGGACCCGCGGTGAGCCACTCCAGTTCGGCGCCGATCAGCGCGGGTGGCCCGAGCTTGAAACAGACGCCGCCGACATAGGCCTCCGCCGCCGCCCTGGACGATAGTTCACCCTGTTCAGGGGCGTATTCGGGCCACGATGAGCGTTCCAGGGTGACCGCCATACCAACCTCCACGTGCTGCGTGCTGCCGGGGAACCTGCGTTTCGCTCATTCCAGAGTAGCGAGGTCCACCGACAGGAAAAGTGACGAAATGGGGAACGCCGTGTAAGCGCTATCGTCGTCACCATGCTTGACCTCGCCGCGATCAGAGCCGCCACCGCAGGACTCGCCGACGACCAGGTGTTCCTCGACAGCGCCGGATCGTCGTTGCCGCCGAAGATCGTCCTCGACACCATGATCGACCATCTCCGCCGCGAAGCCGAGATCGGTGGCTACCGCGCGGCGAACGAGCGCCTCGATGACCTCGCCGCGGTGAAGACCTCGATCGCGACCCTCATCGGCGCCACCGCCGACACCATCGCGCTCAGCGACAGTGCGTCCCGGTCATGGGCCGATTTCGCCTACTCGGTACCCCTGCGGCCCGGGGACCGCATCCTGATCTCCGGCGCCGACTACGCCAGCAACGCGATCGCCGCGCTCCAGCGCGCGAAACAGACCGGGGCGGTGGTCGAGCGCATTCCCAGCGACGACACCGGACGCCTGGACACCGACGCGCTCGCCGACATGCTCGACGACCGCGTGCGGCTGGTTTCGCTGCTGCACGCACCGACCAACGGCGGCCTCGTGAACCCGGTCGCCGAGGCCACCCGCATCGCCCACGAGGCCGGTGCGCTGGTGCTGCTCGACGCCTGCCAATCGATCGGTCAACTGCCCATCGACGTCACCGAACTCGGGGTCGACGCCATGTCGACGACCGGTCGCAAGTGGTTGCGCGGACCCCGCGGCACCGGATTCCTCTATGTCCGTGCCGACTTGGCGCAGACGATGGAACCGGCCCGCCTCGACCTGCACAGCGCCACGTGGGTGAGCCCCGGCGAGTACCGCCTCGCCGATGACGCGTCCCGTTTCGAGTTCTGGGAGTGCGGTGTGGCAGCCCGTCTCGGTCTCGGCGCCGCCGTCGACTACCTGCTCGAACAGGGCCCCGACGAGGTCTACGCGGCGGTGGCCACCCGCGCGCAGTACCTGCGCAAGACCCTGCCGGAGCTGGCGGGCGTGACCGTGCGCGATCTGGGCACCGAGCACAGCGGCATCGTCTCGTTCACCGCCGACGGCCACGATCCGGAACAGTTGCGCGACCGGCTCGCCGAGCACGCGATCACCGTCACCGTCAGCCACGCGAGCTCCACCCTGCTCGACATGTCCGAGCGCACCCTGCCCGCCGTTCTGCGGGCCTCCCCGCACTACTTCGTCAGTCCGGCCGACCTCGACCGGTTCGTCGAGACGCTGGCCCAGCTCACCCGCTGAGTCCGGCGAGGTGCTCGCGGACGATCCGGTCCACGAGCGTCCTCGGGTCCTGGTCGGGGGCGACGATGTCCAGGGTCCGATTGACGGCGATCGTCGCCAGACCGTGCACATTCGTCCACAGGGCCAGCGCGCGCTGCGGCGCCGACTCCGGCGCCACCGCCGCGACCAATTCCACCACCTGCCCGTACAGCGGCCGCGTGGTCGCCCGCAGGTTCTCGCCGGAACCGGCCAGCAGGTCGTGGCGAAACATCAGCGTGAACATCTCGGGCCGCGACACCGCGAAATCCACGTAGTCGACGGCCATGCGACGCAATCGTTCGCGTGGGTCGTCGATCGTGGCTAGCACCGCGAATCGCTCGATCAGCTCGCCGAATCCGCGTGCCGCGATCGCCGCCAGCAGCGCCGCGTGGGTGGGAAACCACCGCCGCGGCGCGCCGTGTGACACACCGGCCGCCCGCGCGATCGCGCGCAACCCGAGGGCGCTGAAGCCGTCGGTCTCGAGCAGATCGACACCGACGTCGACCAAGTGCTCGCGCAACGATTCAGGCATGCCGACAATTCTGCACACCACCTCACCGACCTTCGCGCTCACCCGCGTAGACAGTGTCTACTACAGTGCGATAGACACTGTCTACGAAGGGGCGCCCATGTGGTACCTGTTGTGCAAATACGTCCTCATCGGCCCGGCGCTTCGCCTGCTCGGCCGCCCGCGGGTCGAAGGGCTCGAACACATCCCACGCACCGGCCCGGTGATCATCGCGGCCAATCACCTGGCCGTCATCGACTCGCTCTATCTGGCCCTGGTGATCCCACGGCCGCTCACGTTCCTGGCGAAACAGGAGTACTTCGCCGGCACCGGGTTGCGTGGGCGATGCACCCGCTGGTTCTTCACCGCCGCGGGCCAGGTACCGGTGGACCGCACCGGCGGTGACGCGGCCGCGGCCGCACTCGCGGCGGCCACCTCGATCCTCGAACGCGGCGGCGCCTGGGCAATTCACCCGGAGGGCACCCGGTCACGGGATGGCAGGGTCTATCGTGGGCGCACCGGGGCGCTGCGCGTTGCCATGGCCACCGGAGCACCGGTGGTGCCCGTGGTCCTGGCCGGTACCGATCGTATGAATCCTCGCGGTCGGAAACTGTTGCGTTTCACCAAGGTACGCATCACCGTCCATCCGCCGCGACACTATCCCGCAGCTGTTCATCACGCCCAGGTCAGAGTGGCAACCGACCAGCTGATGCGGGAAATTGCCACGCTATCGGGTAGACCATATGTAGACCGCTACGCAGCCACCTTCGCCGGCTAGGGGCGCCAGAGCAGGGGTGCTGGTGTGTCAGCCCGGGTTAACACGAGCGGGGCGGGGCGGGATTTCTGTTGGGAGTGCAAAGCACGGCCGTAACCGATCGTTGGCGTAAAGGGGTACCGACGTTGAGCAGGTTCACCGACGAAATGTTTGGCACAGCGTTGACCACCTCGAAGGGGCTGGTCACCGGAGAGCCGGGAGCACCACTACGGCAGACCTGGGGGGAAATCCATCGGCAGGCACGCCGAATGGCGGGTGGTCTCGCGGCCGCCGGGATCGGGCACGGCGACGCGGTCGGCGTGCTGGCGGGCCTGCCCGTCGACATCGCGCCCGCCTGCCAGGCCATCTGGATGCGTGGCGCCTCGATCACGATGCTGCATCAGCCGACGCCTCGCACCGACCTCGCGGTCTGGGTGCGCGACACCGAAACGGTGCTGCGCATGATCGACGCGAAGGCCGTCGTCCTCGGCGCGCCGTTCGATTCGGCCGAGTCGGCGCTACTCGACCACGGGATCACGGTGGTGCGGATCGAGGACCTGCACCACGGCGCCGACACCGACCCGGTGCCCACCGCGGAGGGCGATATCGCGTTGCAGCAGTTGACCTCCGGGTCGACCGGCTCGCCCAAAGCGGTACGGATCACCCACGGCAACTTCAACGTCAACGCGTACGCGATGTTCAATCGGGTCAAATTCGATGCCGATGAGGACGTGATGGTCAGCTGGCTGCCACTGTTCCACGACATGGGGATGGTCGGATTTCTCAGCGTGCCCATGCAGTTCGGCGCCGAAGTGGTGAGCGTGACGCCACTGGACTTCCTGGCGCGGCCACTGCTGTGGGCCGAACTGATCGACAAGTACCGCGGAACCGTCACCGCCGCGCCGAACTTCGCGTACTCCCTGCTGGCGCGACGACTGCGGCAAGCCGAACCGGGCGCTCTCGACCTGTCGAGCGTGCGCTACATGTGGAACGGCGCCGAGCCGGTCGACCCCGACACCATGATCGCCCTCGCGGCGGCCGGACAACGGTTCGGGCTCAACGAGGTGGCGCTCACGCCGGTCTACGGCATGGCCGAGACCACCCTGGCCGTGTCGATTCCCGACCCCGGCCACGGGCAGGTGCTCGACGTGATCGACGCCGACCTTCTGGAAGCCGTCGGCAAAGCGGTGCCGGTCGCCGAAGACGGTCACCACGGCACCCCCCGCGGACTGCCGACCCTGGGACACCTGGTCGACGACCTGGAGGGTCGGGTCGTCGACGCCGAACGTCAGCCCCTGCCGGTCCGCTCGGTCGGTGTCATCGAATTGCGCGGCCCCGCCGTCACTTCGGGCTATGTCACCGTCGACGGTTTCCGTCCCGCCCAGGACGCCGACGGCTGGCTCGACACCGGCGACATCGGCTACTTCACCGAAGAAGGACTGGTGGTGGTGTGCGGCCGCATGAAAGACGTCATCATCATGGGTGGCCGAAACATCTACCCCACCGACATCGAACGAGCCGCCATGCGGGTCACCGGAGTCCGCCCCGGCAACGCCGTAGCGGTGCGCCTGGACGCCGGTGAGAAACGCGAAAGCTTTGCGGTGGTAGTCGAATCCAACAACTACCAGGACCCGGAAGACGTGAAGCGCATCGAACGCGAAATCGTCCACGAGGTCTTCGCCGAGGTGGGCGCGCGCCCCCGCACCGTAGCCATCCTCGGCCCAGGAGCCCTCCCGAAAACCTCCTCGGGCAAACTCCGCCGCACCGCTACCGCAGTCCACCTGCGGTAGCCCCACCCCAGATCCAAGCACCCTGCCGCACAACCCGTCCCAGATCCCAACCCTTAGTGCAGGTTGTTCTGAGCCGCTTCCAATCCAACCTTCAACAACAGTTCCACCGCATCAGCAGCCTGTTCCACAATCACCGGAACCTCTTTACGCTCCGGCGCGGCGAAGGGCTTGAGCACGTAATCGGCCGGATCCTGCCGACCAGGCGGACGCCCGATCCCGATCCTGGTCCGCAGATACTCCTTGGTGGTCAACGCCTGCGAGATCGACCGCAGCCCGTTGTGACCACCTTCGCCGCCCCCCTGCTTGAGTTTGAGCGTTCCGAACGGCAGATCCAGCTCGTCGTGGACCACGATCACCTGATCCACCGGCACCGAGAAGAACTTCGCCAGCGCGGCGACCGGCCGCCCGGACAGGTTCATGTAGGTGCGCGGCTTCGCGATGAGGATCTGTCGTCCGTCCAGTCGCGCCTGGAGCAGATCGGCGCCGGACTTCTTGTGCACAGCAAAACGGCCGCCGACGCGCTCAGCGAGCGCATCGGCGACCAGGAAGCCCACATTGTGGCGGGTGCGCTCGTATTCGGTGCCGGGGTTACCCAGTCCGACTACGAGCGCGGGCCCGGAAGATTCGGTCACAGGCCGAACCGTAGCGCAGTCCTACTCGGACTCGGGAGCGGCCTCCGCGGTCTCGGCGTCGGCGCCTTCGCCCTCTTCGTCCAGCTTCGACGCGGACGGCGCCTCGATGACGTTGACGATCAGCGCCTCCGCGTCACCGGCGAGGGTGACGCCCGCGGGCAGCGCGATGGAGCCGGCCAGGATCTGGGTGCCTGCCTCGACGCCCTCGACCGAAACCTCGATGGTCTCGGGGAGCTTCATCGCGTCGGCCTCGATCGACAGGGTGTTGGCTTCCTGGGTGATCAGGGTGCCGGAGGCGGCCTCGCCGACGACCACGACGTTGACGTCGGTGGTGACGCGCTCGCCACGCTTGACGATCAGCAGGTCGGCGTGCTCGATGTAGCGACGGATCGGGTGAACGACGACCGACTTGGTCATCGCCAGCTGCGGCTGGCCGTCGATCTGCAGGTTCAGGATGGCGTTGGTGCCGTGCAGACGCAGGATCGCGGCGAACGCCTTGGCGTTCAGCGACAGGTGCTGCGGCTCGGCGTGGTGGCCGTACAGCACGGCGGGCACGTTGCCGTCACGGCGGGTACGGCGAGCGGCGCCCTTACCGAATTCGGTGCGGACGGCGGCTTCGATCAGATTGGCGTCGGACATACTGAATGCGCTCCTACGGCTGGTTCATGGGTGACCCAACTCCGGGGTCAAGGTCTACTCGTCGGACGAAGAACGAACGAGGACGGCCCGAAAACTCAGCCGAGCCGCGTCGATCACGGTGTGCGCACCAAACGGGCACTCACCCTCGCCGAGACAACCCGCCAACCATACCGCATAGCAATCCGCGATCTAAAACCGCCATGACCGCACCCCGAACCCCGCACCTGCGACCCCTAGGGAGCAGCGGCCACAACGTGGCCGGTCGCGGCCGGGCCGCCGGTTAGCCGCCGGGGCGTACGCGACGAAGGAGCAAGCCCCGGCGGCTAACCGGCGGCCCCCAGGGGCCGCGACTCGAGCGCGCCAGCGCTCCAAAAACACAGCGTCAAACCCCCTGGGACTACCGAACAATTGATCCCCCCTGTGACCACCCCTTCAGCCCCTCGTACCCTGGAAAGGCTGCCCCCACCGAAAGGCTCCCCTTTGTCCGAGTCCGGAGAGAACGTCGCCCCCACCCCACGCGGGTTGCCCGCCGAGGTGGCCCGTCGGCGCACGTTCGCCGTGATCTCGCACCCCGACGCGGGTAAGTCGACGCTCACCGAAGCACTGGCGCTGCACGCGCGGATGATCTCCGAGGCGGGCGCGATCCACGGCAAGGCCGGGCGCAAGTCGACGGTCTCGGACTGGATGGAGATGGAGAAGGCGCGCGGCATCTCGGTGAGTTCGACCGCGCTGCAGTTCAACTACCGCGCCGCCGGCTCCGATATCGACAATGTGATCAACCTCGTCGACACCCCCGGCCACTCCGACTTCTCCGAGGACACCTACCGGGTGCTCACCGCCGTCGACGCCGCGGTGATGCTCATCGACGCGGCCAAGGGCCTCGAGCCACAGACCCTCAAGCTGTTCCAGGTATGTCGCCACCGCGGTATCCCGGTGATCACCGTGATCAACAAGTGGGACCGGCCGGGCCAGGCCCCGCTCGAACTGCTCGACGAGATCAGCGAACGGATCGGCCTCACGCCCACTCCCCTGTTCCTGCCGGTCGGCATCGCGGGCGATTTCCGTGGCCTGCTGCGCCGCGGACCCGAGGGCGAGGCGAGCGAGTACATCCACTTCACCCGGACCGCGGGCGGCGCGACCATCGCACCGGAGGAGTACCTCACCCCCGACGAGGCGCAGGCGCGTGAGGGCGAGCCGTGGACGACCGCGGCCGAGGAGAGCGAGCTGCTCTCGGCGACCGGACAGGACCACGATCAGGAGATGTTCCTGGCGGGCCAGACCTCGCCGGTGATCTATGCCTCGGCCATGCTGAATTTCGGTGTGCGCCAGCTGCTGGAGACGCTGGTGGAGCTGGCGCCCGCGCCCGGCTCGCGAGCCGATGTCACCGGCAAGGAGCGCACCACCGGCGACCCGTTCAGCGCGGTGGTGTTCAAAGTGCAGGCGGGCATGGACACCGCCCATCGCGACCGGCTGGCGTTCATGCGGATCGTCTCCGGTGAGTTCGAGCGCGGCATGGTGGTGACCCACGCGCAAACCGGTCGCCCGTTCGCCACCAAGTACGCGCTGACGGTCTTCGGCCGTGAGCGCACCACGGTCGACACCGCCTATCCCGGCGATGTGGTCGGCCTGGTCAACGCCACCGCGCTCGCGCCGGGCCACACGCTGTTCGTCGAGAAGAAGGTGGAATACCCGCCGATCCCGAGCTTCGCCCCCGAGCACTTCGCGACGCTGCGCGCGCGGAGCGCGGGCAAGTACAAGCAGTTCCGCAAGGCCATCGACCAGCTCGACTCAGAGGGCGTGGTGCAGGTACTGCGCAACGACGCCCGCGGTGACGCCACCCCCGTCCTGGCCGCGGTCGGCCCGATGCAGTTCGAGGTGGTCACCGCCCGAATGCAGGGCGAGTTCAACGTCGAGACCCAACTGGACTTCCTCCCCTTCACCCTGGCCCGCCGCACCGACGCGGAGTCGGCCCCCGAACTGGATCGCCAGCGCGGCGTAGAGGTGTTCACCCGCACCGACGGCGTAGTCCTAGCCCTCTTCAGCGACAAATGGCGCCTGCAATACATCGAAAAGGAACACCCGAACCTCACCCTGGAACCCCTGGTCGCCACCGCCGACTAACCCCGTCCCAGACGGCCGCAAACCCCCACGGGTTTGCGCCCGTCCCGCTGTTGCGGGTGCGATTTTTGCGACGAAGGAACAAAAATCGTGCCCGCAACAGCGGGACAAAAGGGGGCGCAAACCCCCGCGGCGCCAGCCGCCAAAAACACAGCCGTCGATAGCTCAAGCTCCGGGGTTGCGTTCGACTGAGGAGATGTGGTTTTCCTGGGCGATCATGCCCCAGCGGCTCGCCGTGAGCCGCAGGCTGGGCAGGTCGCTGAGTGAGAGCACTACCTCGTAGGTGCGCTCGTATCCGGTGTGCGAGATACGCCAGTGCCCGTCCTCGCAGCGTACGTAGCTGTCGGTGTAGAAGGCGGCGCCGCGCAGGCACATGTTGTGTTCGGGGATGATCACCGTGTCGGCCAGATACCAGGTACCGGAGGCGTTGTCGCCGTCGACATCGATCTCCGGGTGGTCGCAACGATGCTCGGTGATCACGTGCGGTCCGAGGGTGTTGCGTAGGAAGGCCAGGAAGGCCTCACGTGATTCGAACTGCAGGTATTCGCTGTAGGTGGCGGTGGCCTCGGGGACCAGCGTGTCGGCGAACTCGTCCCACGACTTGGTGTCCAGGCTGCGTAGATAGCGGTACTTCAACCTGCTGATCGCGATCAGGTCGTCGGGGTGATCCGGCCCTCGCTCGATCGGCCTCGGCTGTTCGTCTTCGTCCGACGGCGGTGATGCCATCCAGGCCTCCCCCGGGTCCGGCCCGGCGACCAACGGTTCGTCGTCGCCGGGCAGTAACGGCGCTGGGCCTATCCACGCGGACGCGACGGGTTCGTCGACGTGCACGTTCGGAGTTTCTCGACCCTGCTCCATCTCTCCACGATCCCACCAGAAACGGCTCGCCGCCCGTTCTGTATCAGATCGCTATCACTGCCGACACCGGAGCGTGACCTCCGGCGCCGGCTAGCCCGGCTGTCTGGGCTAGGAGATGGTGAAGCAGGTGCGGCAGAAATCCTCGCCGAATTCCGACAGACGCAGGCTCTTGCGCACGATCTTGGGCGCGCGGCCGGCCTTCTTGAGCGCCTGCTCCACAACGGGCTGCACTTCCAGCACCATGTACCGGCTCAGCACGACCGGATCCTCGGAGGTGAGCGTGAGGCCGAGGCGGTTGAGATTGATCAGATAGGACCTGGCGCGGTCCGGGTAGCGCACGCCGGCTTGTTCGGGAACCGAGGTGAGATCGCCCTGCACGAGCTCGGAGCCGATGCCGAGCGGGCGGTTGGTGCGCACGTCGACCGAGGGTTGCGGACCGTTGAGGGCCATGAATCGCAGGATGCGAGCCTCGTCGGGGGCGACCTCGTCGAGGATGCGGTCGTAGGCCGGATGCACGTCCTCGGTGAAGTACACGTCGGCCGAGCGGGCCAACAGCGCGTCGCCGCGGCGACGCAGCTCATCGGTGCTGGCCGAGCGCAGGTACGGGCCGACGGTGATGGCCTGCTGCGACGCGCCGTTCGGTGTCGGCACGTAGCTGACGATCTCGCGCACCGACCCCTCGGTGACGCCGAGCGCGCTGCGCGCGATGGATCGAAGGGCATTGCCGGTGCGCTCGGCGATATCGGCGGAGGATTCGCCGTCCAGCGCCGCCTGCGCCAGTTCCTTGGTGACCTCGTAGGTGGTGCCGACGGCCCACTGGCTACCGCGCACCGCGGTACCGGCGGCCAGTCCGGCGGCGCGGAAAACGCCACGGATCAACCGTGCTTCATTGCTGATCTGTCGCTGCTCGACATCCGAGCTGCGCTCGACGGCGCGAGTACCGGCACGGGCCAGGTCCTGTCCCGTCCTGTCGTCTGTCACGTCCTACTCCGAAGTCTCGCCATGTGAACAGTCCCGCCGCCGCGCCCCCCGTGCGCGAGTTGTGGGCCGTCACTAAATGTGGTGGTGGTCATTGTTCCGACTTGCAAGGGTGAGTACGGCATTCGGGACAGGTTCTGTGACTGATGTCTCAGACACTACCCTGTGGTCTGTCGCACGACGAATGGACCCGGTTCCCCATCTCACAGTAGGGTCACCTCGCCGCGGGGGTGGTAAATTTTGGTTCTCGGTGAGGCGGCGGTCACCGGGTATCGGCAGGAGGGCGTGTCGTGTTGGAGAGTGTGTTCGGGTTACACCCGACACTCCTGCTAGAAATTCTGACCATTCCTCTCTTCACAGGAATTATTGGTTACATAACCAACTGGTCCGGCATTCTCATGCTGTTCCAGCCGATCAAATTCCATGGATTCGCACTGCCCGGCTTGCGCGCGATCTTCCCCTATCTGCCCAAGCGGGTGCAGGTATTGCCGCTGCTCAGCTATGACGGCCGGATCGGCTGGCAGGGCATCGTGCCCTCACGCGCCGACAAGATGGCCAGCATCGCGGTCGACAAGGGCCTGTCCAAGCTGGGCAGCGTCGCTGATTTCTACCGTGAGCTGGACCCGGAGAAGTTGGCCGAACATCTGGCCGAGGTAGCCGACGCGCAGATTCGCGACATCGTCGAGGTGATCCTGCGCCGCGACCACCCCCAGCTCTGGTACAACCTGCCCGTTCAGGTCAGGGAGATGATCCATCAGCGGGTGCGCTCACAACTGCCCGAGATCCTGCGCGACCTCACCATGGAGCTGGGCGCCAATATCGACCAGCTGCTCGATGTGAAGCAGATGGTGATCCGCTACTTCCAGGCTCGTCCACAATTGCTCAACCAGCTTTTCCAGGTCCTCGGCGCCAAGGAACTGCGATTCATGCAGAACTTCGGCTTCTACTTCGGCGCGCCCGCCGGGCTGCTGCTGGTGCTGGCGCTGCACACCACCGGGCTCTCCCCGCTGATCGTGCTGCCCGTCGGCGGGATCATCATCGGCTGGGTGGTGAACTGGGTCGGCCTCAATATGATCTTCGCGCCGGCGACGCCGAAATGGTGGTGCCCGTGGCGGCAGGGTCTGCTGATCAAGCGGCAGCCCGAGATCACCGCGGGTTACGCGGCGCTGGTGTCCACCGAGGTCGTCACGGTGGCCAATATCGGCGACGAACTGCTCAACGGCCCGCGTTCGGATCGCACCTTGCAGATGCTGGAGGACACCTTGCGTCCGGCCGCCGACCGGGCGCTCGGGCCCGCGCGGCCCGCGGTGAAATTCATGCTCGGCAGCCGCGAATATGACACGCTGCAAACAACTCTCACCGCGCAGGCCATGACGATCGCGCCGATGGCGTTCGCCGATCCCGCGTTCAATGTGCAGCAGGGCAGGCAGGTCAACGAATACATCGCCCGGCAAATGTCCGCGCTTTCCCCGCACGACTTCGTGGACATGCTGCGTTCGGCGATCAAACAGGACGAATGGTTGCTTTTCGTCCATGGCGGCGTGCTGGGACTGCTCGCCGGATACGCTCACATCCTGGTCTTCGGAACAGGAGTAGCGACGACATGGATATAGCCGACGGGGCCCCGTCGACCGACATGGTGCGACGATCGGCACCGCCGCTCGAGGTCTCCGCCGATAGACGTGGCCTACTACCCGTCTCGCCGGTGCGCACCGTTCGGGCTGCGACCGGGGTGGCGCGCGTCGCGCTGACCGCCGCCTCGGAAGTGACGCTGTGGACCCTGGATACCGCGCTCGGGGTCACCGCCACGGTGGTACGCGGCAGCATGGCGGGCCACCCGCCCAACGAGGTGCTCGCGGAAGCGGAAAACGAAGTGCGCGACCGGCTCCGGCACGCCCTCGGCCTGCCGACGGGCAACCGGCACCACCACGAGGACGGCACGCCGACCCTGCGCGAGCAGGGCGCCGAACTGCTTCGCCTGTCCGCCAGCACCACTGCCGCACAGCCCGACACCCACCCGGCCTACCCCGGCATCCTCGCCGAGATCACCCCGGACGAGGCACGCATCCTGCGCTTCCTCCATGTCGACGGACCGCAGCCCGCCATCGATGTGCGCACCGGACGGCAGCGGGCATTCGGTGGCGAGCGGTTGATCAGCGGACTCACCATGCTGGGCGAGCACGCCGGCCTGCGGTTCCCGAACCGGGTGCCGCAGTACCTGCCCAACCTGCGCAGGCTCGGGCTCATCGAATCCACCCGTGAACCCGTCGGCAACCCGCACCGCTACCAGGTCATCGAGGCCCAGGAACAGGTACGGGAGGCGCTCAAGCGCCCGGGTTTCGGCACGAAGGTGACCTACCGCAGCATCCTGCTCACCGAATTCGGCGCCGACTTCGTCCAGACGTGTTTGCCGGTCGTCATCAACGACGGCCGCGAGGTCTATCCGTCTTCGGTCGACTTCGGGCCGGACTCGAGCGCACCGCCACAGAGCGTGGGCGGCTGAGGCGAAGGCTCCCGATCCGGGGTGGATCAGTTGTCGGCTGCTTCGGCCAACTCCATCCAGCGCTCTTCCGCCGCTTCCTTCTCGGCGATCACTTCCTTCAACTCGGCGCCGAGCTTGACCAGCTTGTCCGGGTCGGTCGCGGCATCGGCCAGGGCCGTGTGGAGTTTCTGTTCGCGCTCATCGAGTTTGGCGATGCCGCGTTCGACCTTCGACAGTTCCTTGCGGGCCGCGCGGCGGTCGGACGAATCCGTCGAGGTGCCACCGGTCTTCGCGGTGAGCGGCTTGGCGTTGCCCGCCATGGCCGCGCGCTTGGCGAGGTAGGAGTCGATGCCGCCGGGCAGGTTGGTGAGTTTGCCGTCGCCGAACAGCGCCCAGGTGGAGTCACAGATACGCTCGACCAGGTAGCGGTCGTGACTGATGACCACCAGCGTGCCCGCCCAGTTGTCGAGCAGGTCCTCCAGCTGCTGCAAGGTGTCGATGTCGAGGTCGTTGGTCGGCTCGTCGAGCAGCAGGACGTTCGGTTCGGCCATCAGGATCCGGGTGAGCTGCAGGCGACGGCGTTCACCACCGGAGAGATCCCCGACCGGGGTGCGCTGGCGGGCCGGGGTGAACCCGAGCCGTTCGGCGAGCTGGCCGGCCGAGATCTCCTTGTCGCCGAGCATGATTCGCTGCGCGACCTGCTGCACGGCCTCGAGCACCCGCATATCGGTGGGTAGGTCGTCGAGTTCCTGACGCAGCCAGCCGATCTGCACGGTCTGCCCCTGGATCCGCTTGCCCTTGGCGGGTTCGGTCTCCCCGGCCAGCGCGCGCAGCAGCGTGGTCTTGCCCGACCCGTTGACACCGACCAGGCCGACCCGCTCACCCGGCGCGAGCCGCCAGGTGAGGTCGTCGACCAGCACCCGGCCGTCCGGGGTGGTGAGGGCGACGTCCTCGAGTTCGATTACCACACGGCCCAGACGCTTGCGGGCGAACGCGGCCAGTGACACCGAGTCGCGCGGCGCGGGCACATCGGCGATCAGCGCCTCGGCGGCCTCGACGCGGTAACGCGGCTTGGAGGTACGGGCCTTCGCGCCGCGACGCAGCCACGCCAGCTCCTTGCGGGCCAGGTTCTGCCTGCGCGACTCCGAGGCGTCGGCCTGACGCGCGCGTTCGGCCCGCGCGAAGATCCAGTCGCCGTAGCCGCCCTCGTAGGTCTCCACCTTGCCGCCGACGACCTCCCAGGTGCGGTTGGCGACGGTATCGAGGAACCAGCGATCGTGGGTCACCACGACGAGCGCGGTGCGCCGGGCGACCAGGTGTTCGGCCAGCCACTGCACGCCCTCGATGTCGAGGTGGTTGGTCGGCTCGTCGAGGACGAGCAGGTCGAGGTCGCGCACCAGCGCCGCCGCCAGGGCGACGCGGCGGCGTTCGCCACCGGAGAGGTTCGTGACGAGGCTGTCCAGGCCCAGATCGGCGATGCCGATGCCTTCGAGGATCGAGCGCACCCGCGAGTCGGCGGCCCACTGGTGGTCGGCGATATCGGCGGTCGACAGGTCGTCGGACAGCCCGGCGAACACGATCGAACCGATGCTCGCGCCCTCGGGCAGCACGCCGCGCTGGGTGACCACGGCCATCCGCAGCCCGCCCACCCGGCTCACTCGACCCTTGTCCGGCGGCTCCAGTCCGGTCAGGACCTCGAGCAGCGTGGTCTTACCGCCACCGTTGAGGCCGACCACCCCGATCCGTTCCCCCGCGTGAATTCCGAGGGAGACGTCATCGAGCAGCGGCTTGACGCCGAAGCTCTTGAAGACCTGTTCCAGGTTGATCAGGTTGGGCATTGCCGCCTCTCCGCGACTTCAGGCCAGACATAGGGGCGGGGTTGCGGCGCGTCGGCGTCCGACGGGGGATTGCTGGACCAGTTGGCCCGTTCCCGGTGAGTTACCCATGTTCGTGCGAGATCTGTTGATTGCGATCATAGTGGACGCCGTCGCCCGGTCCGGCCGGCGCCCGCGGCCTGGCTCAGCTGGTGGCCGTCAGCGTGTGTCCTACGCCTCGGTGTCGAGCACCCGGGCGCCCGGAACCGGCCCGCTGGCCGTACGCACGCTGCGGCACACGCCGGCGCCCGCCAGCTCCGCGGCGACGCCGATCGCGGCTTCCTCGGATTCACAGAGGAAGGCGCAGGTGGGCCCGGAACCCGAGACAAGCCCGGCCAGCGCGCCCGCGCCGACCCCCGCGCGCAGCGTGCGGCGCAGTTCCGGTTTCAGCGAGAGGGCCGCGGCCTGGAGGTCGTTGCCCAGCAGCGGCGCGAGCGTGTGTGGGTCGCCCGCCGCCAGTGCCTGCATGAGTTTCTGGGGGTCACCCAGGCGCGGCGGCTCGCCTTCGGCGCGCAGCCGGTCGAGTTCGCGAAAGACCGACGGGGTGGACAGGCCGTCCTTGGCCAACGCGAGGACCCAGTGAAAGGTATTGCGCGACAACACCGGGAGCAGACGTTCCCCACGGCCGGTGCCGAGCGCGGTGCCGCCGTGCAGGGAGAACGGGACATCGCTGCCGAGTTCGGCGGCGATCGTGGACAGTTCCTCGCGGGTCAATCCGAGGTCCCACAGCTCGTTCAGCCCCACCAGCGTGGCGGCCGCGTCGGCGCTGCCGCCGGCCATGCCGCCCGCCACCGGGACACCCTTGGTGATCGCGATCTCGACGAGCGGGGCGCGGCCGGCCAGGTGCGCGAGGCGGACCGCGGCCTTCCAGACCAGATTGGTGCGATCGGTGGGCACCTCGGCGGCGCCTTCCCCACTGACCCGCACCGACAACGAGGCAGCGGGCGCCAAACGGAGGTCGTCGGCGAGCGACAAGGCCTGGAAGACGGTGGTCAGGTCGTGGTATCCGTCGGGGCGCAGATCAGCGACTCCGAGATGCAGGTTCACCTTCGACGGAGCTCGCACGACGACCGGGCTGGGCACAACTGACAGCACGATTACCCAGCGTAATCGGTTCCAGCGACGAGTACGCACGTCGAATGCCCGACCGCCGATCGAGAGGTTGCGCCCAGGTACCCTTGGGGGGTATTTTCATCGTGTCGGGGATATACCCCCGGACCGTATGTTCGAAGAGCGAAGGAGTCGGCCATGGCCACCACCACCTACACCGTCACGGGGATGACCTGCGGACACTGCGTGAGCTCGGTCAAGCAGGAGATCGCCAAGATCGACGGCGTCACGAGCGTGGATGTCGACCTCGCCAGCGGCCTCGTCAGCGTCGACAGCGCGGGCGAACTGGCCGACACCGATGTGGCCGCCGCGGTAGACGAAGCGGGCTACGCGCTGAGCGCCTGACGCCGCGCCCGCTGGGCGGGCGGGCAGGCGCGCCGCCCGCCCAGCACCGACCGCGTCGGCGACGACGCCCACGTTCACCGCGGGTTCACCCACCTCGCACTCCCGGCGCGAACCATCCACAATGTCATCCACATCCCCGCCCGGGCGCGGTGAGACCTGCGTTTACGGGTTTCACCGGCAGCGCCACCCGCCGATCATGATCAACTGCGAATGCCGCGAAAACCGGTTATCCACAGTCGCTTTCACAGGGACGACACAACCCGCTCCGGTGAACAGCTGGTGTACTGCGGGTTCTCCTGCGCGAGATCATGATTCGTCGTGCTGCGCAGCCCCGATTCACTCCACCGGAAGCGCCTCGTCGATCAGGTGGTCGCGGCCAACCGGACGAACGCCGAGGTCTCCAGGGTCTCGCCCCGCGCCGTCGGATCGATCCCGGCGGCGACGAGCCGACGCTCGGCCTCCACAGGCGAGCCCGCCCACCCGGACAGCGCCGCCCGCAACGTCTTTCGCCGCTGCGCGAACGCCGCGTCGATCACCTCGAACACCCGCCTGCGATGCGCCTCGTCCATCGGCCACGGCGGTTCGGCATATCGATCGATCCGCACCAGACCCGATTCGACGCGCGGCACCGGCCAGAAGACCTGCGTCCCCACGTGGCCCGCCCGCCGGACCTTCCCGAAGAAACCCGCCTTGACACTCGGCACCCCGTACACGCGATTCCCCGGTTCGGCGGCGAGCCGGTCGGCCACTTCCGCCTGGACCATCACCAGCGACACCTTGATGCTCGGCAAGGACGCGAGCAGGTGCAACAGCACCGGCACGGCCACGTTGTATGGCAGGTTCGCCACCAGCGCGGTCGGCACGGCGGGCAGTTGCTCCGGGCGCACCCGCAGCGCGTCGGCCTCGACCACGCGCAGGCGTTCGACCAGGCCGGGCGCGCGATCGGCGACGGTTTCGGGCAGATAGTTGGCGAGCACAGGGTCGATCTCCACGGCGACCACCTGGTCGACCACGTCGAGCAGCGCCAAGGTCAGCGAGCCGAGACCCGGCCCGACCTCGAGCACGGTGTCACCCTTGCCGACGCCGGCCGCCGACACGATGCGTCGCACGGTATTACCGTCGTGTACGAAGTTCTGTCCGAGCTGCTTGGTGGGTCGGACGCCGAAACGTTCGGCCAGGGTCCGCACCTCGGCGGGACCGAGCAGGGCGGCACGGTTACCTCGAGCGGAATTCTCTGGTTCGGACACTGCTAGAACCTACCAACCTCGTCGATCGGGCAGCTCAGCGCTGCGGCGGGGCGGCGTTGACGCGCGCGAGGAAACCGTCGACGGCGGCGAGCTGCTCGGGCGAGACCGAGCCGTGCTGGCCGGTGCCGGTGACCACCTGCTGGTCGACGCCGTTGGCCGCGAGTTGCGCGACCAGCGCCGCGTGCAGCGGGGACGGCACGATCGTGTCGGTGACGTTCATCGTCAGCAGGATCGGGGCGTCGTAGCCGCTGGTCGGCAGCATCATGTACGCGGCCAGCGGGTCACGCAGCGGTGCCAGTGGACGCGCCAGGAACTCGGCCGAGGTCACGCCCTTGGTAGCGGCGAGGATCTCGTCCAGGCACTGAGTGCCCGCGTCATCGACGAGCGCCTTGCCACGTTCGGTCAGATAGGAGTCGACGTCGAGTTCCGGGTGGGTGGCGCGCAGCCCCGCCAGGATGCTGACGATGAACGACGTGGTGCCCGAAAGGCCAGGTACCGAAGGCACATCCGGACCGAGGAACGGCAGGATCTTCTCCACATCGGAGGCAGCGTCGATGGCGACCGTGCCACGGAAGTCCAGCTCGGGAGCGTAGTCGGCCTGCACGTGCGCCGCACTCAACGCCGCGTGACCGCCCTGCGAGGTGCCGACGGCAGTCCAGGTCCGCGACAATTCCGGGCTGGCAGCACGAGCGGCCCGGACCAGGTCGATCGTCGCGGTCGCCTCGCTGCGCACCTCGAGATACGGGTGCGGCCCCGTATCGAAACGGCCGAGCCCGAGGTAATCCGGAGTCACGACAGCGAAGCCCCGGTCGACGAACCGCTTGATCAGCCGATCCTCGGCAGCACGGTGCACGGGCAGCGGCCCCGTCTCCGGATCCGCCTGGCCACCACACCCAGGACCCGACCCCGAGGTCCCGTGGTCATAGACCACGATCGGCCAACCACCGACCGGAACATCGCCTTGCGGCAGGAACATCGCCCCACTGGCCGGCCGCCCGACACCAGCCGAATCGGTCATCCAATACTCGACCGAAGACCCCCGCTCGAGCCCGTGCCACCCCGCGGGTTCGCCCTGCACCGAGATGAGCGAACCGGGAGCCTCAGCAACGGCAGTCGCGAATCCAGCAGCGGTCGTCGCACTCGCGACCAGCGTGGCGACGACAATCGCGCGAATCGGGTTGTTCAGCACAACTCAGTCTCTCTACCAGGCGATCACATCTTGGACGAGTGTACAGATCAGGAGCGATCGAACAGAAGAACAGACCCACAAAGCCGACTCGCTTGGTCGATCACCGAACATGATCGAAAACCCCACCGATCGCGGACAACATACCCGTTTCAGTTCGCAGTAGCTCCCAGTCCCAACCACCGGCGCGTGCAGTACCACCCACACCCCAGCCTGTCCCCGTCTTCAACACCCCACCCAACCCACCCACCGCACT
>NZ_BDAX01000015.1 GCF_001612665.1 Nocardia alba NBRC 108234
GGGACTTGGTTGCTCAGACGGTGGGTCGTCTCGCGGTGTGGGCGGCGGAGTTGGTGTTCTCGGTCGGGTTGGCGACTCCATTGGTCGCGGGTTCGAGCCCCGCCCGCCCCACAAACAGCCTGGTCAGCCGATCACCGCGGAAATCGCGGTACAACCACCCCCGGTGTTGGTGATCTGACCGACCGCGTACAGGCGACTGGACAATGAGTCCAACTCCGGCGAGTACGTACGGGCCAGTTCGGCCTCGTACGCCGCGATACGAGCCTCACGCGCGCGTTTTTCAGCGCTATCGGTCATCGGGTCACCACTGTCCACGGCTGTCCGACGGCGACGTATCCGGTAGGCGTTTGCGTCATTTCCTCATCATTACCCACCCCGCTGTGAGTAGGAACCACCGCCAGCGTTGACAGGTCAGGACTCGTCGGCGCGACGGCTGCCCACGACCTTTCGAGCTGAACCGGGGTCCGATGTGACGCTCGGACGTGTCGAATCCATCAGAGCAGGGCTGCCCCGAAACCGTGTTCTTCTCGGGTCGAGACCTCCGCTAGCGACGTGGTCATCCGCTTGCGGGGTCCTGTCACGGGCAGAAGACGCGATCAACGGCCTTCGTGGACGAAGGCCGTAGCGGAATCCGGTTGTAGTGACTGCCGCACTCATTCAGCCTCGTGGTCGGGCGTGGGCTGGAATCCATAGAGCAGCGCTTTCTCGTAAACGCCCATCGCCTGCCTGGCCTGGATCTCGGTGACCCGCCGCCCCCGGGATAGACGCTGTGCGACACGCTCGGCGAGCTGTCTCTCCCCGGCCAGCAGCGCCCGGCCTTCACGAGCCCAGTCTGCGAGAGTTTGCCACTCCTCGCTCGGGATTTCTTCGACGGCGGCTTCGGCCTCGTCGGACTCCGTGCTCGCAGGTGAGGCGATCTCGAATGGGTCAACAGTGAGCTCGGCTGCGAGCCCGTCCGGGAGTGTCCACGAGATACGGGACACCTCGTCCCAGCAGTCCGGCTTCTTCGCCCATTCCGACACGTGCCGGTCGCCGGAGATCACTGTTTCCATGATCAGGGGACAGAGCTCATCAAGGGCATCTCTGAGCGCGTCCGTAATGCCCTGCTCGTTCCAGATTCTGTCGAGGTCGATCCGTTTCTCGGCGGCGAGTGACAGTCGGGCCACCGAGTACGTGGTGATCAGCCGTTTGTGGCTGCCCGCGGAGTGTGCGCGGGCGATACCATCAGCATGCCGGAACAGGATGGCTGTGGCTATTGCACGCTTGCAGTACTGCACGTCCACAACGGGGTCGGACTTCTCGATCCGCTCCATGAAGTGGGCAAAATTCTTTTGGGCGCCGCGACACACCCAGTACGGGAGTTGTTCCCAGGAGTGTACGAAAGTGGCCAGGTCGGACTTGCTGAATCTCTGGCGGCTCGGCATGATCAGCTTGAACTTGCGCTGCGCGGAACGGGTCTCGTGCTCGGCGGACTTGTCCGTGTACTGTCCCCGCGCCCGCTCGTAGAACCATCGCGTCTCTTGGCCGCTGCTGTCGGTCGCCGGAGCCCAAAGGCTGCGGGAGACTCGCTCGAAGGTGACGTGGAAGTCGTGATTCGAGCTGAAGTCGACCAGCGTCACCTTGTTCTGAGTGTTGGAGTACTCGGAGATCTTCGGAACGATCTCGGAAAGGTGCGCCGGATCGACGATGGTGAGTTTCATCTGCACGTGGACATCGTTTAAGTCGCGCCCGTCACGAGTCAGGACGTGGTGCAGCGAGGCGGTGGTCTGGCCACCATTGACGATCTGGAGGCCGGTCATGCTCCTGATCGCCACAGGGGTTCCGTCCTTGTCGGTCTCGAAGTCCACGTCCGAGGCCGTAGCGGTCACACCATTGTTGTACGCCAGGAAACGTCTCGGATCCGTCAACAAGGTATTGCGAATGCCTTTGTTCACGCCACCGCGGGTCTGCAGGAAGGAACGAACATTGAGTTCGAGCAGCCGGGTCCTGTGCTCTTTGTACAGTTCCGCAAGTTGCCGACCGGGAATGACGGCCAAGACTACCGAGTAGTTCAGTTCGTCACTGTGCGCTGCCAAACAGGGCAGGGGACGCTCGAAGGTCACCTTGATCGGCTCACCGATGCTCCCCGAGGTCTCGTGCCGGTGGAGCCGTGCAAGGTCCCAGAGCTCGTGCGTAACAGGGATCCCCTCGAACTCCCCGGGCTCGGGGGCAGTCGTGGTGCTGGCCCGGTTACTCAGAAGAAACAGGCGAATCTTCGGTACGTTCGCAAGTGCCTTTCCAACACCGACGCACATGTCATGCACGTCAGTGTTGTCCTCTTGGCTGGTTCGGATCGCTCCGTGCTTGCCCAGGAACGCGAGAAGCCTGCGGAAGAGCCTGTCGGACTCGGCCTTGGTCAGCTTGCTGCTCAAGGGCGTCAGGTTGAAGTCAGTTGTGTAGAGATCAAGGCTGGACCCATCGTCGGGCAGGCCATAGCCGTAGATTTCCAGCCCTCGGGATGAGTGGTAAGCGAGCGCTGCGTCGCTGACCACTCCGGCCTCCGCGAGAATTTCGAGCACGTACTGTGTGAACGTGTTCGGGATCGAACCGCCTTCGGCGTCAGCCTGCGCCTGGATATCCGTCACCAACGCACGGCAGTAGTCGTTGAGGTCGAGCTCAGCCATCGGTTCCTCGGATCAGGTCGACGAGTGTCTCGGCGGTTACGCTGTAGGCGGTCAGTGCCGACACGTCGATCGTGTACGTGCAGTTACTTACACCCGGCGGCAGTTCGGCCTCGACGATGCGAGGGAATCCTTCCCCGACCGCCCAGAACTCGCTGCGCCGAAGGGTGTAACGGTCGTGGTCATAGAGGTCGCGCTGCGAGGGCAGGTAGCCGGCTTGGACGAGCAGACCTTCGAAGCGCTGGGAGGCGGACGGCGAGGTCAGACGGGCTCGTATCTCATCCACCAAAATGTTCAGACTCCTGCCGGATCCACTTTGCCGGTCGTCTAGGACGATGTGAGCCAGTGTGAGGGGTGTTGAGTCAGCGGTGTCGAGTTGCCGCTCACTCGCGATCTGGATCGTCCGGGGAGCGCGTGCGGTGGTCGCCTTTATTTCGACCGCGACACCAGGCAACTGGAAGTCCTGGTTCGTCTGCCGGGGGCCGGTCCAAGAGCTGACGGCCGTGTGCTGGTCCACAGCGGGGAGTATGTACTCCAAGAGGAAATGCAACTCGCCGAAGAGACCACACCGAGCTTGTCGGGACAGACCGTCGCGCAACACAGAACGCAACAACTGCTGCCACCGGACATAGCGGCGCACCGCGGCCTCTGCAGCTGTCTCGGTTGTCGGCGCGTCCACCACTACGTCTGCGATGTCAACGACGAGCGGGGTGAAGACTTCGGTGAGTTCGTCGTCGGTGAGCATCACTTGGAGCTCGTAGTGATTGCCGGATACCGACGACAGATTCAGCTGCAGGCCGTGAGTGACCGGCATTTCATGGATTTCCTGACGTACGGTGTCGGCAGTCTTGGCGTCTGTCCCGACCAACAGCATCCGCCGGAGGGCAGGGTGCGTCACCGACACCTGGATGTCGTGTGGAGAATCGGGGTGGAGCCGCCGAGTGGATCTGCCCGCGATCTGTTGGTGGGCCTCTAGCTCCTGCCACACGCTCTCGTCGATCACTCTTCGTCCTCGAGGTCGTCGAGCTCCATGTCCTGCTGAAACCAGATGTCGTTCACCACGTACTCGGTCTCCAACTGGTGCCGGGAGAACGGAAAACTGATGGCGAACCCGACCAACGGAGCGACTGGCTCTGGGTTCCGGGACGACTTGGCCACCTCGGTGGGACTGAGGGGGTACAGCAGAAGCAACGGCTGGTCAGGGCTACGCTGATGTCGCAAAGGTCGGCCTCGAGGGGAGTCAGGGTTCAGCGGTTCGCCCTTCCTGTTGAGCTTCCCCTCCGCGGCATCCTTCGTCGCTGTGAGCGCACGATTCCTCTGCTCGTCGGTCAGGTCGCAGAGCTCGTCGGCCGGGCTGAGTACGCGCTTAATCGTGTAGCGGCCGCTGACGGGCTCCGAGGATTTGGAGTGGCTGCGCGTGATGAGGCCGATGGAATGGCCCGCGATCTTGGTCGGCGCCCCCTCAGGTAAGCGACTGGCTAGGCGGACTGTCCAGTTGCCAAGCTCACCCTGCTTGGCGCACCGCCGTATGTACTCTGCGACGAAGGCTGGCCGAACCCGTCGAGCCTGCCGGTCGGTGAGATAAGAGTCGAGGAACCGCTCGGTGACATCCGAGGCGGCGACGCCAGTCCACGTGATGCTTCCGCTACGGTCATCCACTTTCCCAGCAGACAGCGAGTCGAGGCGCGCGACGAACGATTCGAGAAGCTCGTGGTTGTGGCGGACCGCCTTTTCCGAGAGGTTGAAGATGGTCGTCTCGGGAAGCTCGCCGGAGTAGCTAAGGCGGACACGTGTGCCCTTTTTCATCTTGTTGGAGGCCGTGATGCCAAGGCCGAGCGACGAGGTCCTGACCTTGAGGCCGTACTCGCGGGGGGTTAGTCCAACTGCGGACATCTCCTCGACGTCGCGCCGGAGTTCGTCGGTGGCTGCGGTGATCTCTGCGTACTGGCGCTGCAGTGTGCGGGTCGTGTACAGCCTGCACAGGTCCTCGTAGTGGGGACGGTAGCCGAACCAGCGGCCCATCTGGAGAAGGGTGTCGTACGTCTTGGAGGCCCGCAGGTAGTAGCTGACAGAAAGTCCTTCAAGGGTTAGACCGCGAGAGAGCTTCTCGCCGCCCACCGCGATAACCGACAGGCCGGTCTCCCGGCGCTCGTAGTACTGGAGGGCATCTTTCGCGGCACCGTTGACAGCCATAACGGTGATTTTTGCGATGGCGGCATGGAGATGGGGTTCGACGTCCTCCCAGTCGAGTCTGCCCCCGACCATGTCCTCAGTGCAGGGAATGAAGTCCTCGTCCCAGAGCTGCCGCAGCTCTTCCTTGAGTTCATTCTGGGCACTGCTGAACCTGTCTTGTAGCACGTCGAAGAGCAGACGCACGTAGGCATCGATCTGCTCGCGGACTTGCTGCTGCACGGCAGTGAAGCGGGTCACGTGCACCAGCATGGAGTTGTGCACGGCGATCTGCTGCCGTGCGCGACGTGCCGTGCAGGCGAGGACGAAGGACCGAATGGCCCGCTGCAGCGACTCAGGCAGGAAGTCGGGAACTTCATGGTAAGACTTGTGCTTATCTGGCACCCAGAGATCGGTGTCCTTGATGTGCCTTACGAGCGGCAGTGGTTCAATGTCCTCCTCTTCTCCATCGGTTCGCAGGCCGAAGAGGCGCTCGGGACCCAAGTAGTTCGAAGGGGCCCGCAGTGTGCGTATAAAACTTTCCGGGAAGAGGTCGGGGCCCAGCTCATCATGGTCGGTATCGGGACTGATGTAGATGTTCGCGAAGGGAGTCGCGGTATAGCCGACGTAAGACGCCTTCGTGAAGCTGTTTATGAGCTGCCTGATGGCCTTGTTGATCGCCGACGGATTGGTGTCGGGGTCCTTGGAGGTGTTCACTCCGGCGTTGTCGGCTTCGTCATCGACTACGAACAAGGGCAAGTCGGGAACGACCTTCCGGCCGGTCTCCGCATCCTCTACACCGTGGTTGTCGATCACCCAGTCCCGCAGGTTGTCAATGATCCGCCTGTTCTTCTTGATCACTAGGACCACTGGGACACTGCCCACAGGCACGTTCGCGGAGACCGCCGTCTTGCGGGCAAAGTCTCCCTGCTCGTGGCTGGTGGTGAGCGACGCGGCCTTCAGTCGCTTGCCATGCGACATGGCGCCCACGCCGATATGACGATGCGCGGCATCGTCGGAGCGAAACTGGTACTGGGTGTCGAAACCGAGGAGCCCCTCGTCGATACGAAGCTGTGTCTGGCTGCGCAGGTCGTTATGGATCCCGGCGAACACCACGATGAGCCGGTAGCCGGCATCTGCCGCCTTCGCTGCAAGGCCGATGAACTGTCCCGTCTTACCGGACTGGACCTGTCCGATCACAAGCCCGGTCCGGCGCCAGACACCTTCGCGCTGCGGATCTTCCAGCTCGCCGAGGACCTCGTCGGTGCTTTGGTTGAGTCGGCGCACAACCTGGGGCGGGAGCTTGGAGACAGTGAGGAGGTAGCGTCGGTAACGGTCCCAGAAGTCCCACGTCCGGCCTGCTTTGGCATCGGCCAGCCACGGAACGTGTCCCTCGTCATCCTTCATGGCCGAGGAATCTGCTTGGAACACGGTGGCCCGGGCTTCGAGCACCTTCCGGACCTGGTCCCGCTGCACGGTGATCCCCTGGGCAGCGAGGATGCTGACTGCTGTGTTCACAGCGAAATCCACCTCGGCTGGCGTCGCTTGGCGGTCACCTGGCAGGAGCATCACCGCGGTCTGCTCGGCCTTCTCGATGTTGTCTTCAGGGTTGGTGCTCAAGTCAACCTCCTGTGGCCGGAGCGGTAGGGAGTGGAAACTATCAGGCGGATCAGGAATTCCAGAAACCTTGTTGCTCGTCGAACGGTGACATCGAGCTGAGCACACCCCGGGCGTCCTCGGGCGAGCGGCCCTGTCCGAGTAGCGTCTCGTACACGTGACGGGCGATGGCAACGGTCTCTGGAGCTGCTGGCCCCGGACCGCCGAAGGGCTCGGGATCGTCTACCGTGTCGGTCTCGTGTAGCACACGGAGCGCCATGACAGGGACCGTCTCCTCAAGTAGACGAATCATCGAGCGAACGACGTCGGGATTTCCGACTCGGTCGCCCATTGCTGCTTTGACCAGTGGGTGATTTCTGTTGATGCGCAGAATGATCCGACCGTCTTGGCGCTTCACGTTCCAGGCGAACCTCAAGGGGGCGCCGTGCGCCCGTGAAACGACTTCACCACGCTGCCGCGCGGAGCGGGCTGCCGCCTCACGCGTGTAGTTGGCGATCCTCTCCAGATGTCGCCGCAAGGAGACGGGTGGAACGACGCTCGCTTTGCGTACGTCCACGCCCCAATCGGTGTCGGCCTCTGCGGGGATGTCTACAGCTATCCGCGCAAGGTTGTATTTCTCCTCCCGCCGAAGGCCGCGGATCCCCAACCAGCCACCGGCCAAGATCAGGCGATCACGGCGGTAGACGTAGAAACCCTGCTGCCCGAGCCATCCTTTTTGCCCGGCAGCCGACTCGTGTTCGGCTGCCGAGAGCCGCTGTGCCGTCGGAAGGACGAAGGGCTCCACGCGCACTGATTGCGATCCCAGCGGTAAAGGCTCCCAGGGGATCCGCTGTACTGACGCGTGCGCAGACAGAAACGGGTCCCACGGGGAAAGTTCGGAGCCGCGCACTCGGAGTCGGCATCGAGCCGGACGTTGTAGAAATCGGGCGAAGACCATCGCGAGGTGGGCCTCGGTGCGTTCTGCCTCTGCATAGAACTGGGCCTGCGTCTTCTCGTCTTCGTTCGACACGAATGTGCTGTGGTAGCCCGAGAGCTGCTCCCACAGGACGACAGTCCCATGTTGCATGTCTCCGGTTATCCGACGTAGGAGGGAGGTGGTCGCGTCTCCGGGGTCCCGGAGAAGTCGCCACTCCTTGTATTGCTCCACAATGCCGAGGTCCCATGTGCGGGCGTGCCAACTTCCGTCTCTGGTCGTGGCGACAGTAAGTTTGCGGCACTGGGAGAAGGAGGCAGACTTCAGCCCCACGCCGAAACGGCCGAGATCCGTGGCACTGCGCTCGGCGGACGGACCACGGGCCGCCACCGTCATGGCGATCACAAGCTCAGGTTCCGTCATGCCCCTGCCGTCGTCCGCGACGGCTATCCAGGAGCGTTGTCCTTCCCATGTGAAATCGACGTCGACGTTCTTTGCCTCTGCCGAGAGACTGTTGTCCACCAAATCAGCGACGGCGGCCGGAAGCGAGTAGCCGAGCGAACTAAGCGACGCCACCATGCCAGCAGGGTCAGGAGCAGCGACGTCGAAGTCCATCTTCACGCTCCGTACCCGGTGTACCCGGCTAGTTCTGGGTGGCCGTTCGCCTGCGTGCTGTAGCGAGCGGAAAGTGATAGGACTCTTTGGGTCTCGTGTGGCGAGAGCGTCGATACTCGCCGTACGCCAGCCGAAGAGATGCCCGGTTCGGAGCATCGTACCGAACAAGGCGCGTCTGGCGTAGGTTGCCTACGTGGACGCTGTAACTGCGCTAGCAGCAGCGTCGTGACAGTGGTCAGGAACGTGAGGCGATCGCGCGGCGGGCGCCGTTCGGAGGTGGGGTTGCCGGTAGTCGTTTCCTGCTCTGGCCCTGTTCGGTCGGGATTTCGCCCGCACCTCCCATCGGTGCAGCTTCTTCTGCATCGTGAGTACCCGAAACTCGGCCTCGACGAACAGTTCCGGATCGCCGGTATTCACCAGCGGCATCCCCGAGATGCGTCATCGCTGCGAACAACTGGATCCCAGTCCCTACAACGGAATTCCGCGGCAGAACGCATCGGCACGAACCACTCTCCTTTGATGAGTCCGTGACCAAGAGTCAAGCAAACCAGTTCCGAGAAACGGGAACATCAGGTTGTGCACGCAATCGGGGGTGAATGATCCGCAGGCTACGACCGGGCCGGTCAGCCTGTAGTCACCACAAAGTCGAAGCGGCCTCGCTCCCCTCGTCCTCCTGCAAACCGGTCGGGCAGTAGTTGCTCAGCGGGCAACTTCCGCAGATTGGCTGCTTGTCGCGACACATGTTCTCACCGATAAACCTGATGGCGGCCATGCGCACCGGTGCATCATGACCAGCGCCGAGCAGCTTGATGAGGTTGAGCCGACCCTCCGTCAGCCGGTTGGTCAGGTGGGATTCATTCTGCTGAACCCTCGCGGCGACCCGCAGCGCGCTCTGGCTGACCAGCATTATGTCGCCGCCTGCCAGGAGCCTGAACAACGCCAGCTCCGCCGGTTTGAGCCCCATCTCCTTGCTGTGAGAGAGAACCGAATCCGCGTTCACCCAGACTTCGGGCTTACCGACGACCGGGCCGAGGCGGGACTCTAGGCGCTTGCATAGCGCGACCGTAGGCGCGGCGTTCCTAAGGGCTATATAGACGTCCTGCGACAGTTCTCTATGCCCGGCGACCATGTCCATCACATTGGAGAGCTGCTTCATCCGCAGCTTGCTTCCTGAGAGAACCGCCATGACAAGAGCTCCAAGCGGCTTCATCTTCCGGCCACCGGGAAACTGGTACCACTGTTTGCCAGCACGCTGTTCCTTGGCCCAACGGGTCAGTTCCTCACGCAGTTTCGGCCATTTGTCTACGGCCTCGTCTCCGGCGGGAACATCCTGAACCAAGAGCACCCGAGCGGCAGCCTCGCCCAATAGAGGCGGAACCGCGTTGCCGATCTGACGAAAGGCGTCACTCCGTGTACCGGCGAACCGGAATCGGTCCGGGAAGGTCTGTATTCTTGCGGCTTCACGAACGGTCAATGTTCGCGCTTCTTTAGGATGAATGTACCAATAACCATCCTTGGCGATGTGTGCCGTGATGGTGCGGCTTAACTCCTCCCAGTCCAGCTTCTTGTACTTATCCGTGAACTGCTCCGCATCGTACCGCTGAAACTCCTTCTCGTCCTCTTTCAGCATCTCGCCAAGTTCGGAATAGAGGGTTTTGGAGTCCATGATAGTGAAGATTCTGAAGTCGTCTTCGCGGACCCGTCGCGTCATATGGTCGTGAACTACGCCCTTGGTTGCTCTTCGGCGCATCTCCTTCGCGAAGGGAGAAGGCTTGGGATCCTGCTGTTCGTCGTATTCACAGAGTCGGCCACCCAGCGGCAGCAAGGGTTGCGGATCGAGGTCGGGGAGATCCCCGATCGCCTCATGAAGGGTTGTCTGCTTCTTGGACTTGCCCCACTCAAAACTGCCACCGTCCCTCCGCGCAAGAAGGATCAGACGCTTCCGGTGTTGCGGTACGCGATAATTCCACGCATCCACAAGACGTACCTGCGTAGTGTAACCAAGGCTCTCCAGCTTATCCTCGATAATGCGGATCACGCTGAAATCATCACCTAGCCCCATATCCGGTACGTTTTCCATGAGTACAGCACGAGGAAACAGGTGCTCGACCACATCCACATAGGCGCGCCAGAGTTCCTTACGGAGATCATGTGAGGCCCGGTTATGGTATTCGACCAAGTGCCGAATTTTGCTGCGTCCGGCGCGACTGAACGGCTGACAGGGGGGACCCCCGGCGAGGAGATCGATATCGGCGCCGGAATCCAGGATTCGCTGCACGAACTCGTGTCGCTGGACGTCATCCCCGAGATCGAGGCACAGGCTCATCCCAGGGAAGTTCGCCGCGTGCGTCTCAAGAGCCCGTTGGTCGACGTCCACGGCCGCAGCGGTGGTCCATCCGGCCCGCTCCAGCCCTAGGCTCAGCCCCCCAGCACCTGAGAAGAGGTCAACGGCCAGACGCTTATCCTTGCCGTATCCGGACTGGACCCACTTGTCGAAATCCTCCGGCTCGCAGTAGTGCCTGTGCTGGTTCAGTTTGAGGTAGTCACTCCGCTCCAAGGGCACCCCATACGTGCTTTTTGCCCCCTTCTCCTTCACCACTACCCACTCCTCCACACTTGCCAACCTGAACGAGCTCCAAGAGATCACGTACAACACCTCGGAGGCAAGGATTCTGGCACGTCCGCGCCGCCGTGAATCCTCGACTGCCACGCGGGCGACCTGCTGTCGAAAACACTGCCGCTCACCCACTGCGCCTCCGCAGATGACCTGGGGCAGTGTCCTGATCCTGAATCGCTCATGCTAGTGGACACCTCATGCACCGCGCGTGACCACCCGGTGGCGAGTCCATGGAGGTGGTGTATGAACCGTGCTGGATCGGCTAGAGACTGGGGCTGAACGATGAGGTGACCATGTCCACCCGTCCGTGCAGCGGCCCTCCTCTCGGTGCGGATGGTGGACATCGCTGGTGAACCTGTCAGACTCGGATGGTGAATCTATCTGGCACAGTCGATGCGCTTAAAATGACTGGACCACAACAGCGTTCGGCCGCCAAGAGTTGCACCAACGCTTGGCTTAAGAAAGTGCACGCTATTGCACGGCCGCATACTTTGCCAGCCACTGTGCTATGCACGTCTAGACAATGGCAATGGGCTGCAATGGATAGCGGCGTCGACTTTTTCTGGGACGACCTGAACACCTCCGTCGACCAAGTCGCCAGCGTAGTTTGCGAGCCCGCGTCAACGATCGGACGCGAACTTTTTCGTGCACTGACGCAACTTGGGGAGGCACACGACACGCTCCAAGCCAGGCTGTTCGAGGTCGGACGCTTCGTGCCGCCGTCCGAGCACCTAGCGGAGGGTCTGGATCTCGTCGCTAGCATGCAGCAGCTCGCTTGCAGCATCGTTGAGAACGTGATCAGCTGCCTTATCGAGGGGCTGGATGGCGCCTACTGGGAAAAGTCGGGCGAGCTACATGATGAATACGCCCTGGCGCTCCAAAGGCTCACCGAACTCACAACTTTGGATCTAGACGACTCAGTTGAGATGCGTCTTCAACGTTCAATGGGGTTGTCCGCCGGAGAATTGCCAGCTGGTTCCGGCTTCACATTCCCTTCACGTCTGAGAGTGGCTTGGACCAAGCGGATCGACGAGCTCGACTCGCGTCTGCGCCGACAGGTGCCCCATTTGCTGAAGCCGGGACAAGAGTTGAGCTTCGAGGTACGACACCACTTAACGGCTTTGCTGGCGACCACGCATGTGCTGCCCGCCCATCAAGCCGCTATGGCCAGCCGCGATCTGACACTCGCAGCGTTGGCTAAAGATCCCGCATACTGTGCCGAAATAATCGCGGAGCTCGTCAACGAGGAATCGGGACACTACGCTACCCATCGTCAAGTGCAGAGAGAAATTTCGGCATTCAAGAACGCGGATGATTCCGAGGATCGGATGGATCCGGCATGCAATCTCTACCAGCGAGTCGTCGAAGGCGATATCCGACGCATCGCTCGCCGCGTTCTTGGATTTCTGGGAGAAAGGCAAGACCGAAATGTAGTGCTGAAAACAATCGAGGACCGATTGTCCGCGAATATTGAGGAGCCCAGTTGCATCCTGCTGCTGTCGTGCATAAATCGACAATGGCGGAACGCTATCGCCCATTCGCAGTTCCACTGGGACACGGTCAACCAGTGCATCTCGCTCGATGGTGAGCTCGCCTCACCTGAGGAATTAGCCGTCGCGGCGATACGTGCGATGGAAACCGGAGCTGGCTTCAACGCGGGCGTCGAGATCGCATTGAACGAATTCGATAGGACCTACTCGCAACCACCGCCTGTCGATCTACTGACCTGGGACATGCAGGTAGAACGCCGGATGGGAGCAAGCGGTATCGAGCTGCTTTCCGTGCGTCGATTCAGGAAATCGATGCAGATGCATGTTCGACCACTGTCGATTGAAACATTTCGCGATCACCTCGTTGCCGTCCTAATGGCACGGCACGGCATTCCCGATATTGATACATGGGAGATAAAACAAGTCGATCGGCCGGATATTGTATTGAAAAGCAGCGCATTGGACCTGGCCGAAACATTGATGGAGATCGACACAAATAGCGGCAAGTTTGTTCACCCGCATGCAGTTGAGATTATTCTATACGCGGAAGCGTCACTGAATTTTGGGCAGCAAGCTGAACAGGTCGCCATCGCTGTTCGACGCCTTTCATCAGCGATAATTTTAGGCGAATTTGAAAGTTTTGAACGGCAGCGCATCACCGATGGTTTAACGTGCATCGTTGATGGGATGGTGGCAACGATCTCACTGCAAATCCGTGCGATCGAAAAGACTGCGACCTTGTTTGCCCATCCTGCCGCTGAGCATCTAATTTCTCATTCGAACATACTCCAGGCGCAGCTACAGGGACTGCATGTGGACCCGGACACAACGCTACAGCAGACAGCGCAGCTTGCCATGACAGTTATCAGCGAAGGGGTGGTCGAGTTTCCTTGGCTGGATCTGTAACCCCGCCGGATGCTTGTCACATGCTTTCGCTATGGTCGATCTGGCCTGTTCCAGATGAAACTCGAGCAGGCCAGCTGGCCGGTCACGATCGACCTGAATGGCTGGTGTCTGAGCGACTTGTCTGGAATTCGGACGTCACGCGGCGGCCAGCCGATTCCAATCTGCGGTCTCGGTGTCGCGGCGACTACTGCCACAACACCTCTGCGCCACCCTCGCCGAACACTGCCCACCTTCGACAGGAATCCACTGCACCCCAACATGATCAACCCCGATCGTCGAATGTGGTACAGAGCCAGATTCAGCGCGCGCCGTCAAGACCAGCCATCGGTGTGCTGATCAGTTCAAATATGTAAGCGACTGCGTTATCTCCTGCGGGCGATACCGAGGTATGCGCCAGTGAGGCGGGAGAAAAAGGACGGATCAATTCGACACATATGACGAATCCGCGATCACTCGTAACGAATATATCGCAGTAGGTATGTCGCTATTTGATTGTCGACAGGTGTACCGTTGGTCACTTTGTACTGCGCCTGTGCGATGCCCATTGCCCATCGAATCCAGTCGCGCGCGAGATGTTCTTTTACTGGCTTCGCGTGTCCAAAGTAGATCCAGTTTCCCCTTTCTGTGCGTATTCGATTCAGATCGAGCCACGGCTCCAGCCAGTCGAGTGCTGGCTTGCTTCGCTTGAGAACTAAATCCCCCCACCAGCGAATCTCACTGAATCCCCTCCATTCTTCGAAAGGCTCGCCATCCCACCTGAATCGTCCCGGTGAGTCCGGAGACCTATCGGTGTGACAGCCTAACCGCGTGTTGGGCTGGGTGTTGAGCGTAGTGCGCGGCCTCCATCTCCGCTGGTGGGATGTCACCGCAATAGCGGTAGAGACGGCGACGGTTGAACCAGTCGACCCATTCCGCAGTCGCGAATTCCACGTGATCGACCGTGCGCCACGGGCCACGCGGCTTGATCAACTCGGTCTTGTAGAGCCCGTTGATCGTCTCGGCGAGCGCGTTGTCATAGCTCGATCCCGCCGCGCCGACACTGGGCTGGATCCCGGCCTCGGCAAGGCGTTCACTGAAGGCTATGGACGTGTATTGAGATCCCCTATCTGTATGGTGGACAACATCTTTCACGTCCCATCCCGCTCGTTCGCGGGTCCAGATCGCGTGTTCGATCGCGTCGAGCACCAACGCGGTCGTCATCGACGTGGACGTGCGCCAGCCCAGGATCCTTCGCGCGTAGGCGTCGATCACGAAGGCCACGTAGACCCAGCCCGACCAGGTCGACACATAGGTAATGTCGGCGACCCACAGCCGGTTCGGCGCAGCCGGCGCGAACCGCCGCTGCACCAGATCCGGCGGCCGGTCAGCGGCCGGATCCACAACGGTCGTGCGTTTGGTGCTGCCGCGGGTCACGCCCCGCAGGCCGAGCTCGCGCATCAACCGTTCGACGGTGCAGCGGGCCACCCGATGGCCTTCCCTGTTCAGCTGCAGCCATACTTTCCGGGCACCGTAGACGCCGAAATTCTCGCCGTGGACACGCGCGATCTGCGGCTTCAACTGTTCGTCGCGTTGCTCCCGCGTGCTGGCCGCTCGTTTGCGTTGTTCGTAATAGGTTGAGGTGGAAAAGTTTACGCCGAGATCACCGAGCGCGGCGCAGATCGACTCGACACCCCACCGCGGGCCACCGTGCTCGCGGCGGCCTTGGTGCTCGGTGACGAACCTGCAGATCAGCGTTGCGGCCGGTCGATCTCGGCCGCGAAGAAAGCTGACGCAGCTTTCAGGATCGCGTTGGCGCGCTTGAGTTCTGCGTTCTCGCGCCGCAACCGCTTCAACTCCGCCGACTCGTCCCAGGCCGCGCGCCGGCATCGACTTGGTCTTGGCGGACCCACTTACGGACGGTTTCGGCGGTTCCGACGCCGAGCAGGTCGGCGACCGCGCCGATCGCGGCCCATTCCGACTCGTGCTGGTCGCGGACCTCGGCAACCATGCGGACGGCCCGCTCACGCAGTTCCGGAGGGTACTTCTTCGAACTCACGAACTTCATCCTTCCTCAGAAGATGAAGTCTCCCGACCCGCCGGGGCGATTCATAGTCCTTCGTCCCGGATTTCTCGGCCGCCTCATTCGGAGAGAAAGAGACCCGCAAGCCCGCGATCTGGCACTACCGCCACAACGCCTTCGACCAGCTCGCCGAAGTCGCCACCCTCACCGGGCCACACCTACGACGCGTTCGGCCGCCGCTGCATATGCTACATAGAGACGTGGAAGGTGTTGCGGAAACTGCGATGCTGCCCATACTGGATCATTCGTCTTGTCAAACCGATCGGGGTGTCGCAGGAGTGTGAGCTCATTGCCTCGGCAACATGAAAAAGAATTCAAGGATTCGTGACCAGGAGAAATGATGGTTGAGTTCATTTTCAGGGTCCGCGATGACCTTCCGGAGGATGGATATTCGTTGGGCGACCTGGAAGTACTGGGTAACTCGGGGTCGGTTACCACTCGTGGTCTCGAGCACCCTGATCAACGCATGATGGTGTATCCCTCCGCTGTTGCTCTCCTCTCTGAGGCTCGCTTGCTGGCCAGTCGTGGAAAAGGCAATGGGAGATTCGAAGGCTTTGGTTCCATGTTTGTGGTCGAGTTTTCACTTCAGAAGGGTCGTGTAGCTACCCGGCACGGGAATAGGGTGATTGATTCGACTCCGTTGCCAGAGTTTCTTTGCGCTATCCGTGATAGCGTCGAATCTCTGCATCGCCACGGTGTCGGTGCCATTGAAGGGGGTCATAAGGTATTGAATGCGATGGAGAAGGAGATGGATTCGTTCGAATTGTGGCGAACATCTGTTAGCTTCAACGCATGAAATTGAATGATCGACGGAAGCGTTTGAGTTGTAGATCGGATGGTCGATGGACCCTTGGGCGTGCTGCCTATTCGACCTCCTCAACTCGAGGAAAGGGCGTTTTTCTGTTGAAGATTTGATGCCAGTCGGGTGGTACCATATGTGGCATGATCAAGACTACCGTGTACCTCCCGGACGAGCTCGAGGTTCGGCTCGATGCCGAGGCGCAGGCGACGGGGGTCAGTAAGGCTGAGCTCATTCGTCGCGGCATCGCGATGCTCCTCGACTCCTCCGATCGACCCAAGAGCGATGCGCCGCTGCCGGTGTTCCGTAGCGGCCGCACACGGTCTGCGGACGAGATGGGCGACGACGTGTATGCCCACATCAAGCAGCAGGCAGCGCGTCGGTGATCATCGTTGCCGATACCTCGGCGCTTTTCGCGGCGTTCGATGCTGACCAGGTCGAACATGCGCGGGCGGTCGAGGTCATGGAGTCCGAAATGCTGGTGATCTCGCCGCTGGTCCTGACGGAATTGGACCACCTCGTACACCGTGACCTCGGCTTCTCCGCCGCGATGCAGGTCACCGAGGCGTTGATGGCCCGCATGATCGACGGGCGGTATCGCCTGGCCGAACTCAAACATGTCGACCTGTCCGCCGCGCAGACGATCCGAGCCAAATATGAGGCGCTTCGATTGGATCTGGCCGATGCGGTCGGTGTCGTCCTCGCCGACAAGTTCCGTACCGACACGGTGTTCACGCTGGATCAGCGCGACTTTCGCGCAATCGAACCACTGACCCCGGGAGTCTCTGCTTTCCGGATCTTGCCCGCTGACCTCTGATCGGCCGTAGCTGCGGGCTAGTCGGCTGCGGGTGTCAGTGCCTTGGTCAACGCCGGCACCGCGAGGGTTCGCTGCCACGAACGTGCACCGCCGGTGAGCAGGAAGTCCTCGATCTTCGCGGACAACTCCTCGGGAGTGCCGACGTTCTTGTAGTCGGGGAGGCCGTCCCAGCAGAGACGGCGGACCAGGTCGGGGGAGAGGAGGTTCTCGACCGGGATGGAGTGTTCGGTGGAGAGTTCGCCCATCGCGGCGCGGGCGGTGGTGAGGCGGGCGGCGGCGATGGGGTCGCGGCGTTCCCAGCGGTTGACGGGGGGTGGGCCGTCGAAGGGGAGGGTGAGCGGGGGGAGTTGTTTGTCGGGGAGGGCGCGGCCTCGTTCGATGGCGGCCAGCCAGTCGCGGGAGTAGCGGCGTTGGCGGGGGCCACCGAAGACGGGCAGGGTGCGCAGTTGGGCGATCGAGCGGGGTTCGCCGGTGGCGGCGGTGACGATGGCCGAGTCGGGTAGGACGCGGGCGGGGGCGACGTCGCGAGCGCGGGCGAGTTCGTCGCGGGTGGTCCACAGTTCGCGCACGATGGCCAGCTGGCGGGTGCGGCGCAGGGTGTGGATGCCGGAGGTGCGGCGCCAGCGATCGGCTTTCGGGGTGGGCGGGTCCATGGTGCGGACGTGCTCGAATTCCTCTGCGGCCCAGTCGAGTTTGCCCTGGGTGGTGAGGTCGTCGGCGACGGTGTCGCGGAGTTCGAGGAGCAGTTCGACGTCGAGGGCGGCGTAGTTGAGCCATTCGTCGGGCAACGGGCGGCTCGACCAGTCGGCGGCGCCGTGGCCCTTGCGCAGGGAGCGGCCGAGCAGGTTCTCGACCATCGCGGCCAGGCCGACGCGCTCGTAGCCGGCGATGCGGCCGCCGAGTTCGGTGTCGAAGAGGCGGGTGGGGCGCAAGCCCAGTTCGGCGAGGCCGGGCAGGTCCTGGTCGGCCGAGTGCAGGACCCACTCGAGGTCGTTGATCGCCTCGGCCAGCGGGGTCAGCGCGTCGGTGACGGGAATCGGGTCGATGAGGAACGATCCCGCGCCCTCGCGGCGGAGCTGGATCAGGTACGCGCGTGCCGAGTAGCGGAAGCCGGACGCGCGCTCGGCGTCGACGGCGAGCGGGCCGGTGCCCGCGGCGAGGGTTTTGGCCGCCGCGGCGACCTCGTCGGCGGTCGCCAGCACAGGTGGAACCCCCTCGGCGGGGGCGAGCAGGGGCTCTGCTGCGGTGGGTTCATCGGCGACCGACATAAACGTGAACTCTACGTGGCGATCAAGGGTGATCGGTGCGGGTATAGGACTCCGGTCGCAAATGGGTGACCCCGGCGGGCGGCAATCCGGCGGCGAAGGCCAGCACCTCGCAGAACGCTTCGACGTGTCGTCGCATCTCGGTGCTCGTGGCCGTCCACGAGGCGCGCAATTCCAGCTGGTGCGCGCGCGGGGGGCCGGCGATATCGCCGTAGCGGACCGAACTGGTGGCGGTGACGGTGCCGCCGAGGGCGGTGAACGGTTCCCCGCGCGATTCGAGGGAGTCGACCAACCAGCTCCACGCCACCTCGGGGAGCAGGGGGTCGGCGGCCAGTGCGGCGTCGATGTCGGCCTGGATGTAGGCGACGAGCCGGAACACGCCGTTCCAGGCCTCGTCGCCGTCGGGGTCGTGCAGCAGGATCAGCCTGCCGAACGCGTCGCCCTCGGAGTCGATGGGCACCACGGGGGTGTCGGGATGGGTGACCTCCGCTCCGAGCGCATAGGAGAACGGCGCCAACCGTTGCGGGGGACGGATAGGCGCCAGCTCGATTCGGGGGTGCACTGTTGCGGTGCCCATCGCATCGACCGCCGCCCGGAAAGAAGCAGGCTCGCGGGGCGTTCCCCCGGTCGGTGCGGCGCCGTCGCGGATGTCGAGCGGTGTCACGAGGAGAAACGGTAGACCGTGGGCGCCCGCCGTCGTCGGAGGCGCGCCGCTGCGCGCGTGGCGTTCGGGTCTTGTTGCGCAGGGCGCATTCTCGGGGCGGGTGTGATGCGCGATATGCGACGGAAGGCCGCGCGTTCGGTGGCTGGGCGGGCGGCGAACCGCTCGAGCGCGGTGGTTCGGACGTGAGTCTGTCGTGGCGGGAGTCCTTACCTCCGTGCAAGGGTGAAGTCGGCAGAGCTCATACGGCCACCTACTTGCCGGATGTGTGGTCGGTCCCACACCCCTATAGGTGTGATGTTCGCGCGAGTGCGACGCCTAGGATGAACGGCGATGAGCACTTACACCCGCCGCCGGTTGACCGATGCCCCTTTCCTGGCCGCCGCCACCGGCGCGACGCCGAGCAGGCGCCCGGTGTGGTTCATGCGTCAGGCCGGCCGGTCGCTGCCGGAGTACCGCGAACTACGCAAGGGCATCGGCATGCTCGAGTCGTGCTTCGACCCGGAGCTGGTGTGTGAGATCACCATGCAGCCGATCCGCCGCCATGGCGTCGACGCGGCGATCCTGTTCTCCGACATCGTCGTTCCGCTCAAGGCCGCGGGTATCGATCTCGACATCGTGCCCGGTGTCGGCCCGGTCATCGCCTCGCCGGTGCGCACCGAAGCCGACGTGCGCGCGCTGCCGCGACTGCGGCCCGAAGAGGTCGGCGCGGTCACCGAAGGCGTGCGGCTGCTCACCGGCGCGCTCGGCGACACCCCACTCATCGGTTTCGCGGGCGCTCCGTTCACTCTCGCCTCCTACCTGGTGGAAGGTGGGCCGAGCAAGCAGCACGAGCGCACCAAGGCGATGATGCACGCCGACCCGAAGACCTGGCACGCCCTGCTCGGTGCCCTGACCGACATCACCATCGCGTTCCTGCAGGCCCAGTTGTCGGCCGGGGTCGACGCGGTGCAATTGTTCGATTCCTGGGCGGGCGCGCTCTCGCTGGCCGATTACCGCGAGTACGTGCTGCCGCATTCCGAGCGGGTGTTCGCCGAGGTCGCTTCGGCAGGGGTGCCGCGCATTCACTTCGGCGTCGGCACCGGTGAACTGCTGGGTGCCATGGGTGAGGCCGGTGCCGATGTGGTGGGTGTCGACTGGCGGGTGCCGTTGACCGATGCCGTGCGTCGAGTCGGTGCGGGGAAGGGCTTGCAGGGCAATCTGGACCCCGCGATCCTGTTCGCGGGTTTCGACGCGGTCGAGGCGCAGACGCGACGGATCCTCGCCGAAGCGGACGAGGCGATCACGCTCGGCGCGACCGGGCACATCTTCAACCTGGGCCACGGCGTGCTGCCCGACACCGATCCCGGTGTGCTGACCGCGCTGGTCGAGCTGGTGCACTCCCTGTAGGTTCGGCCACGCCGCTGGTGATACAGCCGGTGGGCTGACACGACGCCGTGCCGCACGGCTACGGTCGACGTATGCGGATCGCGGTTATCGGGGGCGGAATCAGCGGGCTCGTCGCGGCGTATCGGTTGCGGCAGCGGCTCGGGGCGGACGCTGACATCGTCGTGCTGGAGCAGGGCGGGCGGGTCGGCGGTGTGCTCCACACTCGCGAATTGGCCGGGGAACCAGTGGATCTCGGTGCCGAAGCGTTCGTGGGGCGCAGGCCCGAGGTGATCGAGTTGATGAGCGAGCTCGGCCTGGACGACCAGTTGGTGCGCCCGGCCGGTAAACGACCGCTGATCTGGGCGCAGGGGTCGGCGCATCCGCTGCCCGGTCGCACCCTGATGGGGATTCCCTCCGACGCCGAGTCGCTGCGCGGACTGGTCGACGACGCGACGTTCGATCAGGTCGCGACCGAGCCGCAACGCCCGCTGCACTGGGAGCCGGGCGCCGATATCGACGTGCAAACCCTGGTGGGCGACCGATTCGGCAGCCAGGTCGTCGAGCGCAGTGTCGATCCGTTACTGGGCGGGGTGTATGCGGGGATCAGCGCTTCCATCGGCATTTGCGCCGCGTTACCCACCCTCGCCACGGCGCTCGACAACGGTGCGTCGAGTCTGACCGAAGCGGTTCGTACGGCGATGCCCGCGCCCAGCTCGGCCCCGGTATTCGGCGGGCTGCGCGACGGCTACGGAGCCTTGATCGCCGCACTGACCGCGGCGTCGGGGGCACGTTTCGTCACCACCATGGCCGCGACGCGCGTGGCCCGCGCACCCGGTGGCTGGGTGGTCGACCCGATCGGCGCCGTCGACGCCGTGGTCATCGCGACGCCCGCGCCGGTGACCGCGCGCCTGCTGCACCACGTCGCACCCGTCGCGGCGCGGGCCGCCGCCGGTATCGAGCTGTCCTCCTCGGCGCTCGTCGCCATGGCCCTCCCGCGCGAAACGCCACTTCCGGATAACTCCGGCATCCTCATCGCCACCGGAGAACCTTTGCGCGCCAAGGCTTTCACCCTGTCCAGCCGCAAATGGCCGCACCTCGCCGAGCGGGAGGTCGCCTTGGTCCGGGCCTCCTTCGGTCGTCTCGGTGACGACAAGCCGCTCTTTTGGACCGACGAAGACCTCATCGCGGCGGCCGTCGCGGACCTGTCCACGGTCACCGGCATACCGATCGCCCCGATCGAGGTGGTCGTCCAACGGTGGCCGGGTGGTCTTCCGCAGTACGCTCCCGGTCACGTCGAACGGATCGCGGCGCTCGAATCGGCGATCGCCGACCTCGACGGCATCGCGGTAGCGGGCGCGTACCTCCACGGTGTCGGTGTCCCCGCTTGTGTCGCCTCGGGCACCGCGGCCGCGCGACGCGTGGCTACCGCGTGCATCGAGAATACGCAGCGCTGATCCCCGATGCTCGCCCACCGGATGTGCTGAGGCCCAGGGTGTTCCACGGCATCGATCGGTTCCGACCGCGTCGTGTGTAGTCGACAGTGGCGTGGCGGGAGGTTTGTGAGTCATTTACTGGCACAGGCACACTGGGATGATGCGGAAATTCGATGCGGTGCTGTGTGACCTGGACGGCGTGCTCCGCCGATTCGACCATGACGGTCAGCGCGAGCTCGAGGAACGCTACGGCCTGCCGGTACTGGCCACTGCCTTCGCCCCGGAGCAGATACGCCCCGCCATCCTCGGGCGCGTCACCGCCGAACAGTGGCTGGCCTCGATCACCGCGGCGCTCGGCGGCCACCCCGACGCCGTCCGCGCGGTCGAGGCCTTCGCCGCCGTCGACTTCTGGGTCGACGAGAAGGTCAGGGACCTACTGGCGGCGGTCCGTACACGAATGCCGCTGATCCTGGTCACCAACGCGATGGACAACCTCGACTCCCATCTCGCGCGGATGCGCCTCACCGGTTTCGCCGACACCGTGATCAGCAGCGCCGTCGTCGGTGTCGCGAAACCGGACCTCGGCATCTACGAGATCGCCGCGGCGGCGGCCGGTGTCGCCCCTGACCGCTGTGTCTTCATCGACGACCGGCCGGAGAACGTGACCGCCGCGCAGTCGCTCGGCATGATCGGCATCCACTACCGCGGGATCGACGACCTGGCGATCCTCGGCGCGCAGGTCTGAAACTCGACATCAGGCGAACTCACCGGGCTGGACGGTTTCGCCGGTTGACCAGCGGCGTGTCCGCGGCTATCGGCGATAGCGGTGGTGCATGATCGCTCGCTGTGACCATTTCCGGTGAGCAGCGCAGTGCGCGGAGCCTGATTCTCGATCCTGATCTGGGGCCTGTCGAACTTCACGACGGCGAGGTGACCACAGTGACCTCGGTGTTCGGAACTGATGAGTCCTCGCCGTGGCGGGCGAGCAGGCCGGTCGCGGACCGAGCCCCAGCGGCGGGCGAAAACGCCGCAGTGGCACCATAGATTCATGGCGCGACTCGACTACCAGGCTCTCAACTCCTCCATCCGCTACCTGATGTTCTCGGTGTTCCAGGTTCAGCCGGGCGTGCTCGGTGAGGACCGAGCCGAGGCGATCAAGCAGGCGCAGACGTTCTTCGATGGACTCGCCGACAAGGGCGTGGTGCTGCGCGGGATCTACGACGTGGCGGGACTGCGGGCCGACGCCGACTTCATGCTGTGGACCCATGCCGAGCGGGTCGAGGATCTGCAGGCCGCGTACTCCGATTTCCGTCGCACGACCGAACTGGGCCGGGCGAGTGCGCCGGTCTGGAGCAATGTGGCGGTGCATCGGCCCGCGGAGTTCAACAAGAGCCACATTCCGGCCTTCCTGGCGGGGGAGGACGCGGGGAACTACATCTGTGTCTACCCGTTCGTGCGATCCTACGAGTGGTACCTGCTGCCCGACGAGGAGCGGCGCAAGATGCTCGCCGACCACGGCAAGGAGGCGCGTGGGTACCCGGATGTGCGCGCCAACACCGTGAGTTCGATGGCGCTGGGCGATTACGAGTGGATTCTCGCGTTCGAGGCCCCCGAACTGCACCGGATCGTGGATCTGATGCGTGACCTGCGGGCCACCGAGGCGCGACTGCATGTGCGCGAAGAGATTCCGTTCTTCACCGGACCGCGCGTCGAGGTCGAGCAGTTGGTAAACGCGCTGCCGTAGTGGCGAAAACCGAAGACCCTCTCCCTCGGAGAGGGTCTTTCTTCTTGCCCATTTTCGCCGCGGTCAAACCTCGAGTATCGTGAGCGGGCCGATTGTGGCTTTGAGGTGGGAGAGATTCGCGCGTGGTTTCAGGGTGGGGAACGGACGGCACCGAAGAGGGCCGATCCGCAATAGCAGCTATCGATCGAACCGTAGCGGAAACCGTTGTGGCGCGGCGAAGTCCGATGCGGTGGCTACGCGCGGCGCGTACCGATCTGGTCGTTGCCGGTTGTTATGTGTCGCTCGCTTTTTTCGTCCTCGCCGGGCTGTGGGCGAACCCCCGAAGCGGCTACCTGAGTAAGAGCGATCAGGACCAGACGCTGTACGAGTGGTTCTACGCCATTACGGCGCGAAACATCACTCACCTGGCGAGTCCGTTCAGTACACAGTTCCAGAATTATCCCGACGGTGTGAACACGATGGCCAACACCCTCATGTATGGGTGGGGGGTACCGCTCACGCCTGTCACCCTGTTGTTCGGGCCCACCGTCACGTTCGTGTCGGCGCTCACGGTCGGCCTCTCCGGCACGGCATTCGCCTGGTACTGGGCGTTCTCGCGCGAACTGGTGACCTCGAAACTCGCCGCTGCCGTCGGCGGTGTGTTCTGCGGATTCGCACCCGCGATGATCGCGCACACCAACGGGCACGCGAATTTCGTGTTCCTGGTGTTGCTTCCGATCATCGCCGTGCGGGTCATCAAGATGGCGCGGTACGCGGAGCTCGCGGCGGGGACCGGGCTGGTATGGCAACCATGCGCCGCTGTCGTGCTCGGACTGCTGGTCGCCTTGCAGCTCACCCTGGGTGAGGAGCCCCTGCTGATCTTCGCGCTCGGCTTCGCGGTCTTCGCCCTTGCCTACCTGGGCAGCTGGAGCGAGATCGCCCGCACGGCGCGCGCGACGGCCCCGTCGATACTGCTCGCGGCGCTGATCACGCTGGCGCTCACCGGTTTCGGGCTGTGGTGGCAGTTCGCCGGACCGCAGTCGTATCGATTCGTCGGGATCGGCCGGGTCGGCAACGACATTATTTCGCTGGTTCAGTTCTCGCCGGAATCGGCGGGCAGCATGTTCTCGTTCGGCCCCGACGTGAGCATCAACCCGACCGAGGACAACACCTACTTCGGGTGGCCGCTACTGCTGCTCGTCGCCGTGGCCGTGTACTACCTGCGGTGTGAGCGCATCGTGCGGGCCGCCGTGATCGCCGGGGTGGGGTTCACGACACTGTCGATGGGCATTGTGCTGTCCTTCAACGGCGTCGTGCGCTTCCGTGAGGGCGAATACTCCATGATTCCGATGCCGTGGTTCGTCTTCGGATGGATCTCGCCACTGAACGGGATGATCGAATCACGGTTGGCCATGATCGCCATACCGGCCATCGCGATAGTCCTGGTCCTTGGCACCCAGCGGGCGATCGAATCGCTGCGTACCTCGGCCACGATGCGGCGACCCATTGCCTGGTTCTGCGCCATGGCCTTCGCGCTGCTGCCCATCGCGCCGACCATGCTGCCCATCACCGAACGTCCCCCGACGCCCGCGTTCTTCGCCGATGGCACTGTGCGGCAGTATGTTTCGGACGGCTCGGTGGTCATAGTGCCGCCGCCCACCTCGGGCGACGCCATCGCGCTGCGGTGGCAGATCGACTCCGATTTCGCCTTCCCGCTCGTCGGCGGCTATTTCGTCGGCCCGATCGGCGCGGACCGCGGGGCCGGTTACGGCTCCGACCCGCGATCCACCGCGGTGCTGCTCATGCTGGTCCGCAAGTCCAATCTGGTTCCGGTCATCGACCGCGCTCGGCGTGAGCAAGCCATCTCGGACCTGCGTTACTGGGGTGCCGATGTGGTGGTGTTGCCGCTGGCGCAGAGCACCGATGCCCTGCGTCGCACCGTGGACGACCTGCTCGGCATGCCTGCCGCGCAGGTGGACGGTGTGTTGGTGTGGGACGTGCGCGGTCTCGTCTGACCGTCACGGACACCTCGGTGAGAATCCGCGTCGACGACATGACGGTGTTTCTACCCTCGATTGAATCATTGATTGAATTGTCGATTGAAACGTGTTTCACTTCTGGGTATGGTCGATGACGTCAAGACGGGGACACGGCAGCGTCTGCTGATCGCCGCCGAATCACTGCTGCTGACCGAGCCCTACGACGAGGTCTCCGTGCGCGGCATCTGCGCCGCCGCCGGGGCCAACGCCGCCGCGGTGCACTACCACTTCGGATCGAAGGAAGCCCTGGTCGGTGCGCTGATCGAGGACCGGCTGGGGCCACTGTGGGCCGATGGTCTCGCTCGCGCGAGCGCCGGGGGAGATCCGCTGTCCGCAGTGGTCGACACGATCCTGGCCCCGTTCGTCCAGCTCGCGGGAGATCCCATGGGCCGCCTGCATCTTCGGCTGCTGTCCAGGTTCGTCCTCGGACGGCATCTCACGACGTGGCAAGGTCCGTGGTTCCGGATGGGCACCTGGGCCGGGCTGCTCCCTGAGCTGAGTGACCGGGAGGGCCGCCGTCGGTGGATGCTCGCCTTCGATCTGATCATCATGCGTTTCGGCAGCCCCGAAATCGAGGAACGCGGAATGTCGCAGCCGGACCTGGCGACACTGCGAGATTTCGTGGTGGCCGGTTTGACCGCGCCGACAGGAGAACAGCGATGAACGACATCTTCGCACCGGCCACGCTGGGCCCGATCACCCTGCGCAACAGGGTGATCAAGGCCGCGACCTTCGAAGGCCGCACACCGGACGCGCTGGTCACCCCGGAGCTGATCGAGTTCCATCGCGAGGTCGCCGCCGGCGGTGTCGGCATGACCACCGTCGCGTATTGCGCGGTCGCGCCCGGCGGTCGCACCGATCGGCATCAGATCTGGATGCGTCCGGAAGCTGTTGCGGGACTGCGGAAGCTGACCGATGCCGTGCACGCGGAGGGGGCTGCGGCCTGCGCGCAGATCGGTCATGCCGGACCGGTGGCCAACGCCGCGTCCAATCGGGTGCCCGCGCTCGCGCCGAGCCGGATGTTCAACCCGCTCGGCATGCGATTCACCAAGACTCCCACCATCGCCGAGATCGCCGACACCGTCGCCGCGCACGCCGACGCCGCCCGTCTGGCCGAGCAGGCCGGATTCGACGCGGTGGAGATCCATTTCGGGCACAACTATCTGGCCAGTTCGTTCCTGAGCCCGGTGCTGAACCGCCGCAAGGACGCGTACGGGGGATCGCTGCTCAACCGAGCTCGGATGGCACGGGAGATCGCCTGCGCGGTCGCCGACGCCGTGGGAGGTCGGATCGCGGTCACCGCCAAGATCAATATGGAGGACGGCCAGGCCGGTGGCCTCACCATTCCCCAATCGCTGCAGGTGGCTGCCTGGCTGGAGGCCGACGGTGCGCTCGACGCCCTCGAGTTGACCGCGGGCAGTTCCCTGCTGAACCCGATGATGCTGTTCCACGGCACGCCGCCGCGGCGCTCTTTCGCGAAAACCCTCCCCAACCCGGCCCGCCTCGGCTTTCGCCTGGTCGGGAAATCCTTCCTGAAGGAGTACCCGTATCGGGAGGCCTACCTGCTCGAGCGGGCCCGCCACTTCCGGCGCGCGCTGTCGATGCCGCTGATCCTGTTGGGCGGTATCACCGAGCTCGACACCATGCGACTGGCCAGGACCGAGGGTTTCGAATTCGTCGCCATGGGCCGGGCACTGCTGCGCGAACCGAATCTGCTGCGGCGCATCCGAGCCGATGAATCGACGCGGTCGGCCTGCGTGCACTGCAACGAGTGCATGCCGACCATCTACACGGGCACGCGTTGCCTGTACCGCCCCACCCTGTCGCGCGAGCCGATCCAGCTCACGCTTGGCGAGCGCGGGGGAGTCGAATCATGAGTACACCGCTGTCCGCCGCGCGGCGGAGAACGCGGAGATCGCGGATGCCGATCGAGGGCAGCGTCTTCGTTGTCACCGGGGCGGGCAACGGCATCGGGCGATGCGTCGCGGTGGAGCTGATCGACCGGGGCGCGATCGTGGTCGGTGCCGATCGTGACGAGCGGGCGTTGGCCGCCACCGCCGCACTGGTCACCGACCGCGCGCGCTTCACCGCGCACCCGATCGATATCTGCGACCGTGCCGCCGTGGCGGCGTTTCCCGGCAGCGTGATCGCCGCCCACGGACACGTCGACGGATTGTTCAACATCGCGGGAATCGCTCAGGAACTCCACCCTGTCGCCGACCTCAGCGACGCTCGGATCGAGACGCTGATGCAGGTGAACTTCTTCGGCGCGGTGTGGATGACGCGGGCCTTCCTGCCGCACCTGCTGCGCCGCCCCCGCGGCGTCGTCATGAACACCTCGAGCCTGTCGGCGATCGTCCCGGTGCCGGGCTCAGCGGTGTACGGCGCGTCCAAAGCCGCGCTCGCCCTGTTCGGTTACGGCCTGGCGCAGGATCTGCGTGGCCGCTCGAATGTCACGGTGACCACGGTTCTTCCCGGCTCGGTGTGGACCGACCTGGTGCGCGAGGTAGCCCGGCAGATGGGCGCGCCCGAGTGGCTCGCCAAGGGATTCTCGGCCCAGCCCGCGCGCGTGGCGCGCCGCATGGTCGACACCACCGCCTGCGGTAGGGGTCGGGTGGTGATCGGCAAGGACGCTCGCGTCTACGATGCCCTGCGACGGCTCAGTACTCGACTGGCCGACCGGCTGTCGTACCTACAGGTCGGTCATGGTGTCTACCCTGAGCGCACCACAACCGATCGCCGCACCTGACCCCTGTCCGCCGTGCTATGCGCGGCGGCCGAGCTCCAGCGGTTCAGCCGGGCGAGCCTTCCTCTGTGGGGCGCAGCCGCAACGAGATCGAGTTGATGCAGTAGCGCTGGTCGGTGGGAGTGGGGTAGCCCTCGCCCTCGAAGACATGTCCGAGGTGGCTGTGACAGTTCGCGCAGATCACCTCGACCCGCCGCATCCCCAGGGTGTCGTCGGCCTTGAGTATCACCGCATCGGAATCGGCGGGATCGAAGAAGGACGGCCAGCCGCAGTGCGAGTCGAATTTCTCTGTGCTGCGGAACAATTCGGCACCGCAGGCGCGACAGGCATAGACGCCCTCGGTTTTGGTGTCGGTGTATTCGCCGATGAACGGGCGCTCGGTGGCCGCCTCGCGCAGGACGGCGTATTCCTCGGGATCCAGTTTCGCCCGCCATTGCTGCGGCGTCAGCTGGATACGCGGCGTGGGCAACGAAGTATCGGAACTCATGGCTCCACGCTAATGGTTTCGGCCGGTGCGCGCTGTGAGCGGTGCGTCACCGGCCGACGAATTACTTGAGGGCGGGCTCGCGATCCTCGACCGGCGCCACCGGATCCTCACGGTGCGGCGGGGTTTCCTCGACGGGCGCGACCGGTGCGGGCTCGTCGGTGCCATCCCGCGAATCGGGCGCACTCTCGATCCATATCGGGTCGATCCCGAACTGCAGCCTGCCCTCGCGACGCGCCGCCAGATACCGGTCACCGAGCACGCAGAACACGACGATGAGCAGCAGCCCCCAGCCGAATGTCACCCGCAGGTATTCGAGGTTGCGACCGACGTCCTGCCAGCGATCCGAGAGCCACTTGTCGTAGGTCATGAACCCGAAGATCGCCAGCCACGCGGGCCAGTTGCGCAGCACGGAATTGCGCAGCACCACCGTCATCAGGAACGGGAACACCATCATCGAGTAGTACATCTGACCCAGCGAGGGCAGCAGGAACCACGCGGTGAGCAGCACGCCGGAGAACGTGGTGACGAAGAACAGCTCATCGTGGCGGTAGTAGCGCCACAGCAGCCACAGCGATACCGCGACCACCCCGGCCATCAGGACCTTGACCAGCAGGATCAGCCATTCCGGCAACCCGTAGTAGAGCCCGTTGCCACCGACCGAACTGTTGAAGTAGTCGCGCGTCTCGGCCAGATACGGCAAAACGTGAGTGAAGAATTTCTCGGGGTCCGCCGACAGCGGCCACGCGATCGCGGTGAGCGTCAACGGCACGCCGAGCGCGGTGATGAACACCTTCCACTGCCCGCGAACGGCGGCTACCAGCAGCAGCGGCGCGAGCGTCGGCTTCACCGCGATGCTCAAACCGAGCGCCACACCGGCCCAGAGGTCCTTACGCGCGAGCAGCAGCGTGATGAACACCAGTTCGGCCAGCAACAGACAGCCGTTGACGTTGGTGAAGACCAACGTGTTGGTCACCGTCTCGGAGGCGAACATCGCCAGCAGCAACGCGGGCGCGGCGATGGAGCCGAGGCCGAACTTGAACAGGCGAAGCAGCAGATACCAGGCGAGCAGGATCGCGGCGGCGTTGAGCCCGATGAACAGCCAGCGCGACAGCTCGTAGTCGATGATCGCCACCGGTGCGATCAGCAGCGTTCCGCTCGGATAGTAGAGATAGTGCGGGTCGACCGACGAGAAGTCGGCGGTGTACAGGGGCCTGCCGTTCAGGAACTCGAACGAGGCGTTGTACACAGGCCGGTAGTCATCGGTGACGAAACCGTTGATCGCCTTGATGAAGACGCGGTTCAGCACCATCATGACCGCGAAGGGCCAGAGCGCGAACTTGATCACCTCGGCGGAGGTGCGAGCGGTACGGGGCTCGAGCTGTCGGAACAACACTGGGGCACGGTACACCGGATCGGGTAGCGATGGTGTCGCCGGACCTGTATGTCGCGCCGAAACCGGGCGATTGCCGAATCGGATCAGGCCGGGCAGGCACCGCCGTCAGCGGGCAGTTTCCCCTCGGCGAGATAGTCGTTGACGGCCTTCTGCGCGCACCCGGAGTGATTGGCCACCGGATGACCCCAGCCCTGCCAGGTCATGGTGGCGTGCCGGGCGCCCGCCGAGCCGAGCGTACCGGTCACCGAAGCGGCGGCCCCGCCGACGATCGGATCGGCGGCACCGGCGAACACCAGCACCGGCAAGTCGAGTTTCGTCGGCAGCGGCGCAGCGGTGGAGACCGGCCAGGCCGAGCAGACCATCATCCCGATGGCGGCATTGCGCCCGAATACCGGATATTTGCTCGCCCATGTCTGGGCGAGTTCACGGGCCTTGTCCGCGGTCGGGGGCTGCTGGCTGTCGGTGCACCGGTTGACGAACTCGCCGTCGGAGGTGATCGCGGCGGCTTCGCGCACGACCATGGCCGAGAGCGGTCCGCGGTCGCCGCGGTCGGCCGCGGCCAGGATGTCGGCCATGGCGGTGACCCGATTCACCTGGTCACCACGGGGACTGGACAGGAAACCGGTGAGCGCGGTCGACAGGTCCGCGGCCGAGATGTCGCCGAGCCCGCCGCTGCTCGCCTTGTTCATCAACGCGACAACGGCCGCTCGCGGATCGGCGCCGAGTGCGCAGTTGGCAGCCTTGCAGCGCTGCGCGAACGCGGTGAGCGCCGCTTCGGCGCCGGTGACGCGCGCCTCGGTCATGGTGGTGGCGTCCGCGCCGACGGGTTCGGGCGCGTCGAGCACGAGGCGGGCCAGATGGTCGCCGTAGCGGCGGGCATAGCTCAGGGCCACCTTGGCGCCGTTGCCCGCGCCGAGCAGGTTGATCTTGTCGACCTGCCATTGCTTGCGCAGCTGTTCGATGTCGTCGGCGGCGTGCGGCGCGTCGAACGTGCCCTCGTAGGGCTGCAGGAAATCGCGGCAGGCGATGGTGGCGTCCTGGCTGAAGCCCGCGACGGCATCGACCTGATCGGCGTTGCCCACCCCGGTCTGGCCGAGATCGGTCATCACCGCGCGCAGCTGCGCCGGAATGCAGTCGATGGGCTGGGAGGCGCCGATACCGCGTCGATCCACCGCGACGATCGGCTGCGCCGCCAGCAAGGCGCTGTTGGGCCCGATCGCCAGACCGGCCAGTGTCGAGGCCGACGACCGGTCCGAACCGGAGGTGAGTACCAGCGGTGGCGTGTCGGTGGGCGTCTGGGGCAGGCGAGCCCGCAGGGCGCCGGCGCGGAAGGTGCCGAGCACGGTGCCCGCGGTATCGATCGGGGTGGAGAATTCGGCGCACTCGAGAACCAGGCCGGCCGGCGCTGGGCCGAAATCGAGCGAGCTCAACGTGGCCGCGGTGCAATCACGCCAGGCCAGGTCGGTTTTGGGCACCTCGGCCTTGGCGAGTTCGCGCGGTGCGGGCGCCTCGGTCTTGGCGCTGCCGGCCCCGGGGCGCTCGACAGCGACGACCGGCCGATCCGACGGCCCGGCCCCACAGCCCGCGAGCATGATCGACAGTGTCGCGGCCGTCGCCGCGGCCCGAGTCCAACGCATGCGCTACACACTGCCAGGTTCGGCGCCGGGTTTCATCGACGGGCCCACCGGGCCAGGACGGTGCCGTCCTCGGCGAGCACCAGCTGCTTGCGCGCCATCGGCCGGTCGAAAGTGCTCGCCGACAGCGAGATTCGCCCGCCCGCGCCGCCGACCAGCATCGGGGCGGTGGTCAGACAGAGTTCGTCGACCAGGCCCGCCTCGGCCAGCTGCCCGAATAGGTGGGGTCCGCCCTCACACAGCACCCGGTGCAGGCCGCGCTCGGCGAACACCCGGATCAGCGCGGCGGGCATGATCGCGGCCTCGCCGGCGACCACCACCTGCGCGCCCGCGTCCTCGAGGGCGCTGATCTGCTTCGGGTCCGCGTGGCTGGTGGTGACGACCAGCGGCGCCACCTCGGCGTCGGTGAAGAACTTCGACGCGGGATCGATCGCGGCGCTCGCGGTGACCACCGCGATCGGCGGCGCGGTGCCGTCGGGGTGACCACCGATGCCGTGCCGATGGTGCGCGATGCGCCGTTGCGGGTCCGGGTGCGCGCCGCCGTAGTTCTCCGCGCGCAGTGTGCCCGCGCCGATCACGATCACGTCGGCCAGTTCACGCAGGAGGGTGAACACCGTCTTGTCCGCCTCGGTGCCGAGTCCTTCGGAAACACCGTCGACGGTGAACGCGCCGTCGATGCTGCTGACGAAGTTCGCCCGCACCCACGGACCGTCCAGCTGCCGTGGATAGGCATAGCACCTGGCCAGTGCGTCGGGGTCGAGGTCTGCGAGCTGGGTCACATTGTGGATACGCTGCATAGGGATCGATGCAACCACGTCCGTACCATTTGTCCATGCAAGAACGCCTCGTCGATCGCCATCCGGAGGTCCCGGCCGACCAACTCGTCGCGCAGATGGTGCCCCCGCCCATGTTCGACGAGGTCAGTTTCGCCTCCTACATCCCCGACCCCCACGAGCCGAGCCAAGCCGCCGCGGTCGCCAAAGCCGAGGAATTCGCAGGTCAGGTGGCGAAAATCCACAAGGCCGCCTCGAAGAAGAGCCTCTTCGGCAAGAAGAAGCCTGTCTCGGGCGCCGGTCTGTATCTCGACGGCGGCTTCGGTGTCGGCAAGACCCACCTGCTCGCCTCGATTTTCCACAGCTCACCGGCGCCCAAGTCGTTCGGCACCTTCGGTGAGGTCACCAACCTGGTCGGCGCGCTCGGCTTCAACAACGCCGTCGAGCGGCTCTCGGCCAACAGCGTGCTGTGCATCGACGAGTTCGAACTCGACGATCCGGGCGACACGATGCTCGTGTCGCGACTGCTCACCGAGTTGTCCGGCCGTGGCGTCTCCATCGTGGCGACGTCGAACACGCTGCCCGGCCAGCTGGGTGAGGGGCGTTTCGCGGCCTCGGACTTCCTGCGCGAGATCAAGAAACTCGGTTCGATCTTCGATCCGGTCCGCGTCGACGGACCCGACTACCGGCACCGCGACCTGCCGCCCGCGCCGGAACCCACCTCGAACGAGGTGCTCGTCGAGCGCGCCGCGAGCACTCCGGGCTCCACGCTCGACGAATTCGACGTGCTGCTGAAGCACCTGAGCACGCTGCATCCGTCCAAGTTCGGTGCGCTGATCCAGGGCGTGGCATCGGTGTTCATCTCCGATGTGCACACCGTGACCGATCAGGCCGTCGCGCTGCGCGTGGTGGTGCTGGCCGACCGCCTCTACGACGCGAGCATCCCGGTGACGGTCTCGGGTGTGAAGCTCGACGAGATCTTCTCCCAGGAGATGCTCGACGGCGGCTACCGCAAGAAGTATTTGCGCGCCATCTCGCGGCTGCTCGCGCTCTCGCGCTTCGAGGCCGCTGCCGCCTGACGCACGGCAGGTCAGAGCGCGCGTTCGAATACGAAATCGGAGTGCAGTTGGCTGCCGACGACGAAGGTCTTGGTGCCCACCTGCCGGAAACCGTGCTTGGCGTAGAACTTTCGCGCGCGTTCGTTGGCCTGGTTGACCCCCAGCCACACCGTCTCGGCGCCCGCATCGCGTGCGGTGTCGACCGCGGCTTCCATCAAAGCCGCGGCGACACCGCTGCCGTGGTGTCCGGGCAGGACATACATCTTGCTCAGTTCCACCACCTCGCCCGCGCTCACCTGCGCGGCGACGTCGGGGTCGCTCGGCCTGCCTGCGACGAGCATGGCGTAGCCGACGATCTCGTCACCCTCGACGGCTTTGAGCACGGTCCTGGCCGGGTCGGACAGGTACTCGCCGAAGCGTTCGCCCGAGAGCATCTGCTCGAGGAAGATCTCGATATCGCCCGCGGTGGCCTCGGGCGGGCAGGCGAGCGGAAATGTCGCGGCGGCGACATCGCTGAGCGCCTCGGCGTCCCAGAGGCCGGCTCGGTCGACGACGACGGAACTGTTGGTCATCTTTCCAGTACAGCACGGGTCATCCCCGCCGCGGCGCGACGGCGGATCGCGGCAGCGCGGCGGCCCGACGACCGGGTCGCGCGCGCTGCCTCAGGTTGTGGGCGGTCCGGCGCGGTGGCACCTGACCTACGGGTCCGAGTAGTCTCCTGCGCATGACGAGCGGTAGCCGCATCGGGATCGTCGGTGCGGGAGTGGCGGGTTTGGCCTGCGCGAAGGTATTGAGTCAGGCGGGGTTCCCGGTCGAAGTCTTCGACCGGGCCCCCGACGTCGGCGGGATGTGGAGTGCCACCCGCCGGTATCCGGGACTTCGCGCGCAGAACAGCAAGTCCACGGCCGCGTTCAGCGATTACCCGATGCCCGATGATTTCCCCCGCTGGCCCGACGGTCAGCAGATGCAGTCCTACCTGGCCGGTTACGTGCAGGAGTTCGGCCTGGGCCCGCACCTGCGCCTGGGCACCGAGGTGGTGGCGGCCGATCCGGTGGACAGCGGCTGGCTGCTCGAGATCCGCGACCAGACCGGCGTGCACCGCACCACCTGCGATCACCTGATCGTCGCCAACGGTGTCCACAGCGACCCGGTGCTGCCCGAGCTGGCCGGGGCCGCGGCGTTTCGTGCCTCGGGCGGGCGACTGTGCCACGTCTCGCAATTCCACGATGTCGAGCAGGCGCGCGATCGATCGGTGGTCGTGCTCGGCTACGACAAGGCCGCCTGCGATGTGGCCGAGGCCGTCAGCCAGGTCGCCGACGAGACCGCCGTGGTGGCGCGCGAACTCACCTGGAAGATGCCGCGCAAACTCGGTTTCGGCGTCGACTACGAGCGCCTGTTGCTCACCCGCGCGGGGGAGGCGCATTTCCCCTCGCGCTTCCCGCACCGCGTGGAACGGCTACTCGACCGTCTCGTCTTGCGCCAATCGAACATGGACCTGCTGCAGGAGCGGATCACGCGCAAGCTGCGGCTGCGTGAGCTCGACCTGGTGCCGACGGGCCCGATCTCCGAGATCGGCACCAGCAGCGCGAGCATGGCCACCGACGGCTTCGCCGAGCAGGTCGAGGCGGGCCGGATCAGCGTGCACCGCGACACCGAGATCACCGAACTGATCGGTGGACCGCACGGACCCGCGGTCCGGCTGTCCGACGGCAGCCTGAAACTGGCCGAGATCGTCATCTGCGCTACCGGATACCGGCAGGAGGTGCCGTTCCTCACCCCGTTCGTCCGACGTGCCCTCACCGACGAGGTGAGCGATTTCCGGCTCTACCGCCACATCCTGCCGGTGGAGATCCCCAACCTGAGCTTCGCCGGCTACAACAGCTCGAATGCGAGCGCGCTCAGCGCCGAGGTGGGCGCGCAGTGGATCGCCGGACTGCTCACCGGCCGGTTCGTGCCGCCGATGGCCGAGCTGATGAACAACGAGATCGATGCGCGCCTCGCGTGGTCGCGCGAGCACAGCGAGGGCGACCACGCGCACGGCGCCTCGGTGGTCCCGTTCTCCCTGGCCAATATCGACGAGATGCTCGACGATCTCGGCACGCCGTTGCCGCTGGTGTCGCGGCTGGCCCAGTGGGTGCGCCCCGTGCGGCCGTCGTCCTATCGGGGGGTGCTGCGTAATCGCGCGGTGGCCACCCCCGTGGCGCCCACACCGGCGCCCGTAGCGGAGCGGTAGCCGACACGCCGGATCGCCGTCGGCAACGCCGACGGCGATCGGTGCGTTGGTGATAATCCTCGCGTGGACGCGCTGGATCTGAACCTGCTGCTCGCGCTCGACGCGCTGCTCGACACCAACAGCGTCACCGAGGCGGCCAGGCGACTACACACCTCGACCTCGGCGATGAGTCGCACCCTCACCCGGCTGCGCGAGGTGCTCGGCGATCCGTTGCTTGTTCGCTCGGGCAGACAGATGGTGCCGACGCCGCGAGCCCTCGAACTACGCCACGATGTGGCGAGCCTGGTCGATCAGGGTCGGTCGTTGCTCACCGCCCGCGCGGGCAACGGGCCCGGCAGGCACCGTGATTTCGTTGTGCGCGTGGGTGATTCGGTCGGCGCGAGTCTGTCCGGGCCGCTACTGGCGGCGGTGCACGCCCAGCTACCGGCAGTGACGGTGCGGCTGCTCGCGGCCGACGCCGCCGACGGCGCGGTGGCGCTGCGCGACGGCCGCGTCGACATCGAAGTCGGCATGATCGGCCATACCGACCCGGAAACGGTGGTCGAGCGGGTGTTCACCGACCGCTGGATCGGCGTCGCCGCGCCCGATCACCCGTTCGCCGTCGACCGTCCCACCGTCGCCGCCTACGCCTCGGCCCGCCATCTGGAGGTTTCCCCCACCGGCCGCATGCGCGGCCCGATCGACGACCGCCTCGCGTTGCACGGCCGCACCCGTCGCGTGGTCGCCACCGTGGCCGATCTGCCCACCGCGCTGCTCACCCTCGCGTCGACCGAATTGGTCTGCCCCGCACCGGAACTGCTGTCCCGCGCCGCGCGTGCCGCGCTCGGCTTGGCGATGTTCGAGATCCCGCTGCCGCTGCCCGCCCCCGTTGTCGCCATGGCGTGGCATCCACGCAACACCGCCGACGCGGGCCATCGCGCCCTGCGCGAGCTCATCGACACCGTCCTGCGCCAATCCCCGGCCCAGCAGGTCGATCCCGGTCTCGTCCCGCTGGCAACGTCTGCCTGACAGACCGCCGAACCCCGAAGGCCCCGTACGCGACCGGTGTGAACGTCGCGGCTCGCGTCGGCTGACCCATTCGCCCATCGACGTCGACCAGGAACCCGAAATGATCGGGCAGCGCCGGGTCAGCGGTTCGGCGCGGACCCGGGGAGACGATCGTCGGTGACGACATGGTCGATGTCGAAATCGTGGCGCAGTATTCCGGGAGGGCTGTCGTTGGTCGCCCGGATCGCGGCGAGGACACCCACGGCCACCAGGTGGTCGACGATGTCGGGGCCCGCGCCGGTATCGAATCGCAGGGTGGTGTGCCCCGTGCCCGACGCCGCGGTCGTGGTGGTGAGCCGATAGCGCAACGCCTCGCCAGGACCGAGGTCGGCCCAGACCGAGTCGTAGGACACGTGCGGACCCAGCTTGCGGCTGACGTGGATCTCGTCGGCGTGGTGGGAGCTCGAGACGACCGGGGCACCGGCGTCGGGCAGCTCGGGGAGGACGGCGGCAGCGAGTGCGCGCAGGCCCGCTTCGTAGTCGGCATCCGGGACGAATCGTGCGTCGGGGTCACGGAACTCGGTCATGCTGACATGGGTGATGTCGCGCCAGGCACCCGCGAACGCCCGGCAGAACCGGGCCACCACGGCGGTAGGGAGTCCGCCGGTCGCGTGGAAGGTCGACCGGCCGGTGCGGCAGGCCGCGGCGATCGCGTCGTAGTCGAGCGGCGTCGTGGTCACGACGTCGTGTCCCGCGCCGAGTAGTTGGGTCACGGTGTCGATGGCGTCGGTGACCGCGCCCGATTCGGGCAGATAGACAACCAGACCCGACGCGTCGAGATCCACCGGCGTGAACTCGGGGTGCCGCGTGAGTCGTTCGGTGAGAACGGTATTCGTGCCGAGCAGCGTGACCGGAATGGGCGCGGTGTTCACAAAGCCTCCAACTGGTATCGCGGCGACAGATCCGCGATGACGGCTCCCGGTGGTGCCGCGCAGACCGCGGCGACGATGTCGAGCATGGCTTTCACCGAGATGTGGGTGACCGCCGACCAGTCGCCGCCCCCGGCGTCGTCCGCGGCGACATTGCGCATGTCGATCCGTCCGGGCAGCCCGTCGAGTCGAATCACGTGGCCGCCGGTGTGACTGTCCGGGTGGTCGGGGCCGAGGTGGGCGTTGCCGGGGCCGACATGCCAGCATTCCTCGTTCGTCATGAAGAGCCGGTCGCCGAGATAGCCACGGTAGGTCATGTGGATCGCACCGACCGTCCCCGGCCGGATGACGGTCCCGCCCGCGGTGACCTCGACCCGGGCGGGCACCGGGTACACGTGCCGTTCGACCCGGACATCACGCGAATGCGCGCCGAACAGCGCGTGCGCGACGTTGCCGAGGACCGCGTCGAAGTAGAAGTGCTGCGCCAGCGCGATGGCGTGGTCGGAATTCACCGCGCTGAGTTCGGTTCCGAATCCCAGGCTCGACAGCCCGCCCCACATACCGTCGGGCGCGGCCGAGAGATCGCCGACCTCGAGAAATCCGACTTCGCGCACCTCGTCGAGCAGACCGGCCAGCCGGAGTACCACCTGCTCCACCATCAGTCCGGGATGCAACCCGGTGCCGTGCAGTGACACGCCCCCGCGCAGACAGGCCTGCTGGATGCGCTCACCGGTGCGGCGTCGCGGCACGGCACGGTCCATGGACTTGTCGGCGAAAGTCTGCACCAGTGGCCGGACCGGTGCCGCCAGCGGCGAGTCGACCGCGCGCATCGCCCATCGCAGCGCGGTGATCGCCTGCCGTTCCTGGGGTCCGGGTACCGCGCCGGTCGTCCGCATCGTCGCGAGCGTGCGCAGGATATCGAGTGGTGGCCGCGACTCGGTCAGCCAATTGGCCATCGACACATTGTGATACGAGGCCGCCGACACCACGTTCTTGCCGGACTCGAGCAGATCGATCACGTCGTCGTCGGCGCCCTTCATCAGCGCGGGAGTCGTGGGGGTGTGGATGACGCAGTCGGCCTCGAGGTCGAGGATCGCCTGTTTGTCAGTGGTCGCGGTGACCCCGACGGCGGGTAGACCGACCAGCTCGCCGATATCCACACCGTCCTTGTGCGGGCTGAACACCTTCACCCCGACGACGTCGAAATCAGGGGAGGCGAGTGCCGTCCGCAGCGCCTGCCCGCCCATATCGCCCGGTCCCCAGATGATCAGCTTGTGACGTCGGCGCATGCGCGACTCCTCTCCACGCGGAAAAATGTAGCACCGCTGTCTCAAATGCGACAGGAATGTCTCGGATCGTGTGTGAGACGATTTCGTTCGTGCCAGCACTCGACGACATCGCATCCGCGCCGCGCTCGGTCGGTCGACGTGCCGATACCCGACGCAACGCGCGTCGCTTGCTCGAGGCCGCCACTGCCGTGCTCGCGCAGAACCCGGGGGCGACGATGACCGATATCGCGGACGCCGCGGAGCTCACCCGTGCCACGGTCTATCGCTACTACCGCCACCGGGAAGACCTGATCGCGGCGATCCGTGCCCTGGCCGAGGCCGATATCGTGGCGATCGTCGCCGAGTTGCCGACGAGCGGGCCGGTCGTGCCCGCGCTGGTGGCCCTGCTGGAATCCAGCGTCGAGCTGGGTATGAAATATCGCTACCTCGTGCTCAACCAGGGCTGGGTGGATCCGACACCGGCCGCGATCCAGGTGCGCGACACCGTCGCGGAGTTCATCGCCCGGGGGCAGCGCGCAGGCGAGCTGGACCGGAGCTTCGCCCCCGAACTGGTGGCTCAGATGTTTCTCGGCATGGTGATGTCTGCCGTCACGCCGATCGCGTTGGGTCAGCTCGCCCACGAGCAGGCGGTCCCGCAGGTCTCTCGGGCGCTGGTGAAACTGCTCAGCTGAGGTCCGTCGCGAACCCGTCGCCGATCACGCCGGGGTGAGTGCGGCGACGACGGCGGACTGGACTCCGTGCCCGGCAGCGACGAGGGGGTCGGTCGAGCGCAGTGCGCGGCACAGTACGAACGCTCCTTCCAACGCGGTCAGCGTGCACATCGCCAGATCGCGACTCTGCTGCTCGGTGATGTCGAGTTGCCCGAACCACCGTGCGAGTTGGCTCAACCAGTCCTCGAAAACCACGGCGGTCTCGGTTCTGAGCAGTTCGTTCGTACTCGCGACTTCCAGCGCGATGGTTTCGATCGAGCACGCCTCGCTGTAGCCCTGGGATTCCATGAGGATGCCGGCATTCTCGAACAGTCGCGGGATTCCCGTCGCGGGATCGGTGTCGGCCAGCTGGATGCCGACGAAATCGCCGTACCGGACCCCCTCCCGCCGGATGACCTCCACGCTGATGGATTCCTTGCCGCCGGGAAAGTGGTGGTAGATCGAGCCGAACGGCGCCTGCGCGGCGGTGGAGATCTGTTTGAGGCCGGTGGCGGACATGCCCTGACGGCGATACAGCTGCGCTGTCGCCTCGAGTATCCGCTCACGGGTACTGAGTTCGGCCATGGCGGTTCCTCCTTGCACGGTGGTTCGCGACAGCATATCTTGGTGCCAGTAGAACGATCTATCTAGGAGCTCGGGATGCCAACAGCGCACGTGCCGGCGGGACCCATCACCTACGCGGACACCGGGGGAGCGGGGCCCGTTCTCGTCTTCGGGCACGGGCTGCTCATGGACGGTCGCCAGTGGCGCAAAGTCATCCCGCTGCTGTCCGAATACCGGTGCATCACGCCGACCCTGCCCTTGGGCGCGCATACCGAGCCGATGAACCCCGACGCGGATCTGACCGAGCAGGGAGTGGCTCGCATCCTCGCGGACTTCCTCGACGCGCTGGAGCTCGACGAGGTGACACTGGTCCTCAACGACTGGGGTGGTGGGCAATTCATGATCTCGCAGGGCCGAGACCAGCGCCTCGCGAGCTTGGTGCTCGTGTCCTGCACCGCGTTCGACAACTACCCACCCGCGCCGGCCCGCCCCGCGTCCCTGCTGTGCCGGCTGCCGGGCGGCGGATGGCTGCTGAGCCGGATGTTCGGTACCGCGTTCTTCCGGCACAGTCGGCGCGCGTACGGTGCGCTGAGCAAGGTCGGGATACCGGACTCGTTGTACGACGAGTGGTTCCGTCCCGCCGTCGAGAACGCCGCGATCCGCCGTGACCTGGTGAAGTTCGCCACCGGGGCGCCCTCACGTCGTCGGTTGCTCGAACTGTCCGAGCAGTTGCGGACCTTCACCCGCCCGGTTCTCGTCGTGTGGGCGCGCGAAGATCGCATGATGCCGCTGGCCCACGCGGACCGCTTGGTCGCGCTGTTTCCCCACGCGTCCAAGGTGATCGTCGACGATTCCTGGACGCTCGTTCCGGAGGATCAACCGCAGGCCGTGGCGGCGGCGCTGCGAGCATTCGTGAACGCTGCCTAGCCGAGGTCCGGCGTCGGCGGGCCGAACACGTCGCGGCGGCCCGGCGGCAGGCCCGCCGAGCGTTTCAGCTCGTCGAGCATGGCCTGCAGTTTGTCCACCTGCGCGCTTTCGATGTCGAAGGCGCGGAACGTGCCGGTGACGGTGATACCGGCCGCGTCGGTGGCAGTGGGCGGAATCGGGTCGGTGGCAGGGCGTACGAGCGGATCGGGGTCGCTCGTCGAGCCATCACCGCCGGTCGGCAGACCGAGGGTGGGCGGATCGAAGTCCGAGGACGGGCGAGCGTGGTCGGTGAACGATGCCTGGTCGGGCCGCGCGTGGTGATCGGGCAGCCTGCCGGCGTTCGCGGGCTGATCGACGCTCGACGGCCCCGGGTCGGCGGCGCTGTCGCCGAAACCGTTGACGTGCGATGAACCGGGGGTGCGTGCCGGATCCACCGAGACCTGATTCGGCTGTGTGGTGAGTTCCGTCGGCGGGGTGAGGCGTGCGGGCGGCGTCGAGACGGCAGGTCGCTCGGCCGTTTCACCGGCGGTCAGACGGTCACGGGGGGTGAAATCGTCGAAGAGGGATTCGGCGCGGCGAGCGGAGTCGGTGGTGAAGCCGTTGCGAGCGTGCCCGTTTCGGCCCGGAGTCGTGGGCGCCGGATCATCGGTGAACGACCAGTGGATGCCGTTGGCGGTGTTGACCGCGGGCTGCGCTTCCGTCGACGTGCCGGTGCGAATGTCATCCACGATCGGAGAAGGCGGCCCGAATCCATTGACCGGCTTGCCATTCGGTGTCTCGGTGAATCGCTCGGCGGTGAATCCCGGGGAGAGCTGGTCGTCGGCGGCATGGAGCTGACCGGTCGGCGCGGACCGTGCGACGCCATTGCCGTTGGCGGACAGCTCCTCCGGCGGCCCAACGCTCGCTCCGGCATCTCCGAGGGGCGACGTTTCCGCAGGCTTCTTGACCGGACGAGCCCGCTCGATCACCGCGTCGGGACCGATCTGCGTCGTCAGCGGATCTCCGGTCGCGGGCCGCGCCGCCCGATCGTCGACCGGTGAGCTCGGAACATGCCTCGTCGCAGCGGAACTCAGCCCGAACCCGTTCACGCCGCCCTCGCGAACCGCGGCGCTCACCTCCGCGCTGCCGGGCAGGGTAACGCTCGCGGACGACGCCGCGCCGCTGTCGAGGCCTGACGTGGGCGCGCGATCCTCCTCGAGCACCGCCGCCGTGGATGTCGACGCACTCGCCGCGGGCCCGTGGTCGACCACAGGCGCGGTCAACACCGTGCCGATCACCGCGGGCACCGGCGTGCCGTTTCGGGTGGCCGCGATGTCACCGGCCGCACCCTTGGCGGTGCCGTTCGTCGATGTCGCATTGCCGATCGAGCCGACCGCGACCCGCTCGCCGGCCCCGGTGTTGCTGAGCCGCGCCGGCGCGGACCGCCGACTGGGCGGTGCGGTCTCGGCGCCGTTGCCGCCGACCGCGGCGATCGAATCGGTGTCGAACGTGGCCGGTCGGCTCGGGGGCACGGCCGACGCTTCCGCCGAGACAGTGCGCGGCACCGGCGTCGCGGCCAGCGCGGTGGGGTCGCCGAGGTGATCGGTGGCGGGCCGGGCGGGGGAGTTGCGGCGTTCGAGCGGGGGACGGGAGCCGTCGGTGCCGCAGTTCTGGTGCGGCGGTAAAGGATCGGGGGCCGATAGCTGGTCGGTGAGTCCATCGGCGGCGCGTTCGGCGGCTTCCGCGGCCTCACGGACCTCGCGACGGCTGCGCGTGCCCCGCGCCGGACGGCCGGAATCGGGCTCACCGTCATTGTCGAGGGCGTCGAGCCGGGAACTCAGGCGTGAAATATCCTGCGACGCGCGAAATGCCCAGGATTCCAGTCGCCTGATCCGGACGTGGTCGGGCAGGTCCTCCTCGACAGGGAAGGTGGGCACATCGAGCTGGACCCGCGCGGCGACGATATCGAGCTTGTCGCTGACTTCGCGCAGCGCCGTGGCGATACTGGCCAGCATCGACCCGATGGATTCGTCGTGCTCTGCGTGGTTCATGCACACCCTACTTCCCGTGGTCGCCCGAGCGTGCCCGCCTCGGCCGCAGCGATCATATCCACCGGGGCAACAGCACGTGTTGTCGCGACCGCTTGCGCGACGCGCCGAGCCGATTCGCAATGAGGATGAAATGGGTGTGCAACAGGCCCGGTCTGTGTATCGAAATGGTCAAGATCTGGGCGTCCGGGTGCGACGTTGGCACAATGAAATGGCTTGATATACAAGTAGAGTCGCGTTTGTGATCTCGATCACCTGGCGATGACGCACCCGAACGCGGGTCAAGGGGGCTGGCGCCTTTTCTGTGGCTGCGGGAACCTGGTCTCCAGGACATGTGCGTGAGCTTACGACGGGTCCCTTTGGTGAGGGAGTGATGGTGTGAGGACGAAGCGGCTGAGCGAGACCCAGGTGGCATGTGGACGTCGAGCGCTACTCGACGAACTGGGGATTTCCGAGGGCAGCCGCCGCGCCGTCACCGAGCGCACCGGATATGGCTGTGGTTGTCCCGAATGTGCTGCGATGCAATGGAATACGCAGCGTCTGGAGCACTGGATCTGTGGCAGGCTCAGCGCCGCGGGCGCCGACGAGGCCGAGGTCGACGCGCAGATCGGCGATATCCCCGTCGACATCTACTGGCGCCGAGGCGACCGGCGCTGTGTGGTCGAGGTTCGCAGCGGCCCGCTCGACATCACCGCGGCCCGCGCGCACCGGAATCACTTGCGGGCGGCCGGAATCGACGACGTGCTGTGGGTGTGTCCGCAGGGCTTCTGGGTGCCGCTGCTTCCGGCGGTCGGCATCGCCGATTTCTCGCCCGCCGCCGCCGACTACCGCATCGATCAGGGCATGCTCGCCGCGAGTGAGACCGGTTTCGCCGCCCCCGTCCGTGACAGCACGGAGCTGCGCGATTTTCTCGAAAGCTGGGTGTGTGGCGAAACACACTGGGGACACGCGGATCTCACGACAGGAGGGTGGTCCGACGTGGGCACTTGGGAGCAGCACACCGCCGCGCAGGCCGCGATGATCGAGCACCAGCGCACCGAGTTGCGCGACCAGCGGGTGGAGCTCGCGGTCTCGCGCCAGACGGTGCGCGACAAGCAGCGGCTGATCGGCCGTCTGCACAAACGGATCGATCGGGCCGGGGCGAACGCCGACGCCGAGGCCATCACCATGTCCGGACTGCGCAGCGAACTCGTCGCCCAGGAGCGTGCCTCGGCGAGTCTGCGCGCGAGCATCGGGCGCATGGATCGCACCTTGAATCAGTGGCAGTGGCTCACCTGCTGCGCGATGCTGCTGGTGCTCACCGTCATGGTCGGCGCGACGGTGCTGCGCTGAGCCGCATCGGCAACCTGTCCCACCGCCAGTCGTTGCGCAGCACGAGACCGGCCAGGTCGAGCAGTTCGAGGCCGGTCTCGGCGCTGACCGTGGTCAGTGCCTGCCGGTCGTAGGGGCCCTGTTCCAGGTCGGTGGTCAGTCGTCGTTCGATCGCCGGGTCCACCCGGCGGGCTCGGAGCTGGGGTGTGCCGAGCGCGCTGCCGGTCCAGGCGAGCCACCCCCAGCCGTGCTCGTGCGCGAAGGCGCGGCCGAGTTCGCTCTGGATCCGGTTGTGATGGAAGGCTGTGCGGCCCAACGGGATCACGTCGATGAGCACGGTACGGCCGTCGGAGAGCTCGGCGGCGACAGCCGGATAGTGCACCCGGTCCTCGTCGCCGAAGCGGTAGGTGAGTGCGGTCGGTTCCTCCTGGAACGCCGCCACCGCCGGGTCGGCGTCGAGGGTGCGCAGCAGGCGGGCGACCAGGGCCGAGTCGTAGGCGACGTCGCGACCTACCTTCGCCAAGTAGAACCGGCCGCGACCGTCGTCGTCACCGTCGGCCACGCGCGCCGACTCCGTCGGCAATCGGGCGGCGGACCCGGTCGACCATTCGACGTCGGCCGGCAGTGGCCGCAGATCGTCGGCGCCCTCTTCGGGCACCCGCAGCTTGGCCAGGATGCTGGCGGTCTTCTTCTGCCAGCCCAGGATTCGCTGCATCACGTAGCCGGCCACCCGCTTGGCGTCGCCCGGTTCGTGTCCGGCCAGCCGGAGCTTGAGGTAGGACCATTCCATGGCCACCAGGTCGGTATCGGTGGCGTAGGTCTCGGCCAGCAGCATGCGCACCAGGCGCAGGTCCCCTGTCCCGAGCGGGTAGCGGTGCGCGAACACCCGCGCCGACCGATGTCCCGAGCGTGCGGCTTCGCGCACGATCCGCCCGACCGCCTTGGCGTAGAGCTGGCGGACGCGGTCGCGGGCGAGGTCGTAGCGGGCGCCGATCCGGGTGAGGGTTTCCGGGCGCTGCCCTCCGATTCCGAGCCGCAACGCGACGATTCGCGCGTCGCGGGCAGCGCGTTCGGCATGCTCGGTGAGCAGTTCGCCGACCAGGTCGTCGAGTTCCTCTAGCTCGAACGAGACGTCGGCGGCGATATCGTGGCCCGGTGGCCTGACGATCTCGGCACTCACAGCGGCGACCTCCCTCGCTCGGTCGAGTCAGCGTAGCCGTCGGCCCCGACAACTAGAGCGAGGTCAGATACTCGCTGTAGAACAGGCACAGCCCTGTCGCCGACGCGATCCCGGCCAGCACCCAGAACCGGATGATCACCGCGGTCTCGGGCCAGTTGTTGAGCTCGAAGTGGTGATGGAACGGCGCCATCCGGAACAGGCGGGTATGGGTCGTGCGAAACACCACGATCTGCAGCACCACCGACATGATCTCGGCGACGAACAGCGCCCCGATCACCACGGCCAGCAGCTCGGTGCGGCTGGTGATCGACAGCCCGGCCAGCAGGCCGCCGAGGCCGAGCGAACCGGTATCGCCCATGAAGATCTTGGCGGGCGCGGCGTTCCACCACAGGAACCCGATACACGCCGCCGCGCCCGCGGCGCTGACCATCGCCAGGTCGAGCGGATCGCGCACGGTGTAGCAGCCGCGTCCCGGGGTGATCTCGCACGAGTTGTCGTACTGCCACAGCGTGATCACCACGTACGCGCCGAGGGTGAGGCTCATCGAACCCGCTGCCAGCCCGTCGAGACCGTCGGTGATGTTCACCGCGTTCGACCACGCGACCACCAGCAGCACGATGAACGCGACGAAGAACAGCGACGCGAAGGTGATGGTGCTGATATCGCGAACGAAAGACAGGTTGCGACCGGCGGGCGTGAGCCCGGTGGCGCCGGGGAACCGCAGCACCAGCACGGCGAACACCACCGCCGCACCGATCTGCCCGAGGTATTTGCCTGCTGCGGTCAACCCGAGATTGCGGTGTTTGCGCAGTTTGATGGAGTCATCGAGAAAGCCGACCACCCCCAGCGCCGAGGCCAGCAGCAGAATTAGTACTCCTGACGCGCTCGGTCCGGGCGCGTCCCACAGCAACCCGATCAGATGCGACCCGAGATACCCGGCCCACACCCCCGCCCCGATCGCCAACCCACCCATCGTCGGCGTTCCGCGTTTGGCCTGATGACTGGCGGGCCCGTCGATCCGGATCTCCTGCCCGAACCCCCGGCGCGCGAAAACCCGGATCAACCCCGGCGTGAGCGTGATGGTGACGGCAAGCGCGATCCCCGCCGATAACAGGATCTGCCTCACGCGATCGCCCCTCCATGCCGCCGCACCGGACCCGCCCGGCGATGCCGTGTGCCGATACTAGGGGAGCTCACCGGGAAACCGTGCCGAGAGTGATCTGGGTTACATTCGAGGAGCCACGGCGGTGCGCAGGATGCCGGGGGGCGGCCGGAGTAGCGCGGCCCCGAGCTGCGCGAGGGGGAGTGGCTCGGCCACGACATCGCGCCACGGATACCTGTTCACGGTGCGGTGGAGGAAGTCGACGGCTCGACCCAGGTGTCGCGGTTCGTAGTTGTGCACGCCGGTGATGGTCAGCCAGCGGCGGACCAGCCGCTCCGGGTCGACGGCCAGCGGCGGACCCGGGGTGACCGACCCCGCCAGCACGAGGACGCCGCCGATATCGAGTCGCCGCAGCGCTGTCTCGATGGCGTTCGCCGATCCGGTGAAGTCGATGGCGATATCCACCGGGTCGGTATCGGCGGCGACGGCGCCGAACCGGGGGGCCAAGGCCAGTCGCGCGGGATCGGTGTCGACCGCCTGCACCTCGGCGCCCGCGTCGCTACCCGCTGCCACCGCGGTGAGACCGAGCATGCCAGCTCCGACGACGAGCACGCGGCGCCCACGCAGGTCGCCCGCGGCCTCGATGGTCGCCATCACAGTCGCGGTGGCGCAGGCCGCGGGTGCGGCGACCGAATCCGGGAGGCCCGGCGGCACAACGGCGGTCGCGGTGCCGCGCGGCAGCACGATGTGTTCGGCATAGGCCCCCGACAGGGGCCAGTCGCCGTGGAAGGACTCGTGGCCGACCTTGCGTACCGCACCGCACTTGGCCGTGCGTCCCTGTCGGCAGCGCGCGCAGTCCCCACAGGCGACCGTGACCGACCAGACGACGCGTTGCCCGACGGCCACGGTCGCGCCGACGCCGACCGCGACCACATCGCCGACCGCTTCGTGGCCGAGGATCGACGGACACGCGCCCGGCCTGCGGCCGGTGACAGTGTGTAGGTCGCTGCCGCAGACCGTCGCCAGTCGCACGCGCACCAGGGTTTCGCCGTCGGCGAGATCGGGGATCTCGACCCGGCGCAGATCGACGTCTGTGCCGCCGGTCCAGATCGCGGCGGTGGTCAGACGAGACGAGACCGGATCCATCCGGACAACCTTTCGATGGCGTAGACGATCACGAAGATGACGATCACGATGGCGCCCGCGACCTCGAAGTCGATCGTGCGGATGGATTCGAACAGCAGGAATCCGATGCCGCCCGCGCCGACGATGCCCAGGATCGTGGAGGTGCGCACATTGACGTCGAGCAGATACAGACCGGCGCCGACGATCGAGGGAATCGACTGCGGGAGCACCGCGGCGAACAGCGTCTGCCACCACCCTCCGCCGATCGAGCGCACCGCTTCCATCGGGCCCGGCTCGATTTCCTCGATGGCGTCGGCGACCAGTTTGGCGAGGAATCCGACGGAGCCGATGGCCAGCGCGCAGGCACCGGCCACCGGCCCGAGCCCCAGCGCGGCGACGAAGATCACGGCCAGAATGAGTTCGGGCACGGCGCGCACCAGCAGGATCCAGGCCCGCGCGATCCAGTACATCGCGGCGTTCGGCGTCACATTGCGCGCGGCGAGAATGCCGACGGGCAGCGAGAACACGCTGCCGATCGCCGTGGCGACGACACCGATCGCGACGGTTTGGGCGGCGGCTTCGAACAGGTCGGCACCCAGCGTTTCGAAGTCGGGCGGAACCATGCGCGCGAACACCTCGATCGACGGCCCGATCCAGGTGACCAGTGACAGCGGGTCCAGCTCGAGGACCACGAACGCGGCGAGCACGGTGCCGAGCAGCAAGCCACTGAAGCCGAAGCGCACGACTCGGTCGCGACGTGGGCCGCTGTGCGAAGCGTCGAGCAGCATGCGCCGGATCGCGATCGACAGCAGTTCCATCGCGGTGATGGCGACCAGGATCACCCCGACGATGCCGAGCGCCCGTGGATAGACCAGCCCGCGCAGCGCGTCCTGCAACGCGAACCCGATGCCGCCCGCGCCGACGAATCCCAGCACCACCGACATCCGCAGATTGATGTCGATCCGATAGACGAAGGTGCCGATCCACGACGGAACAACCTGGGGAACAACAGCATTGAGCATTTCCCTGAAGTATCCGACGCCGGTGCTCCGCACGGCCTCGCGCGGCCCTACGTCGGTCTGCTCGATCGCGTCGGCGAACAGTTTGGCGAGCATGCCGATCGAGTGCAGCGCGAGGGCGAGGATGCCGGGCAGCACACCGATGCCCAACGCCCGGACGAACAGCACGGCGAACAGCAGGTCGGGCATCGCGCGGCAGAACGTGATGATCGCGCGGGCCACCGCCTGGACCGCCGGGTGCGGGCTCGTATTGCGCGCGGCGAGAAACGCCAGCGGAACCGAGGCGATGGCGGCGAGCACCGTACCGAGCACGGCCATCAGCAGGGTCTGCACGGCCAGGTCGACGATCCGCCCCGGATTGTCGAGTCGCGGCGGCAGCATCCTGTCCAGCAGCGCCACCACGTCGTCGGCCCCGTCGATCAGGGCGGCCGGCGCGAAGTCGATCGACCAGGCCGACAGCAGCGTCGCGGCGAGAAAGCCCACCGCGACCAAGCGCAGGATGAGCGGACGTGTCGCTGGTTTGTCGAGCGTGGTGGTCATGACGGTTCGGGCATGGACAGAACCGTCGGGTCGACGCGCTGGTAGACGCTCATCACGTCGTCGCGGGTCATCCCGACCGCGGGCCGGTCGAGCACTTTCCGTCCGTTGCGCAGGCCCACGATGCGGTGCGCCCAGCCGAGCGCGAGGTCCACCTGGTGCAGCGTGCACACCACCGTCAGTTTCTCCTCGATGCACACCCTGAACAGCAGATCCATGACGATGGCGGCATTCTCGGGGTCCAGCGACGCGACGGGTTCGTCGGCGAGCACCAATCCGGGTTTCTGCATCAGCGTGCGCGCGATGGCGACGCGCTGTTGCTGTCCGCCCGACAGCGTGTCGGCCCGCCGATCGGCGAAATCGGCGAGTCCGACCCGATCCAGGTGACCGAGTGCTTCGGCGCGCATGCGCGCCGGATAGGTCAGCGCGCCGTAGCGCGGCAGGCGCAGGTGCGCCAGGCCGCCGATCAACACGTTCTCCAGGCAGCTCAGCCGGCCGACGAGATTGAAGTCCTGGAACACGAAGCCGACGTTGCGGCGCAGTGCCCGCAGTTGGGCCCCCGTTGCCCGGTCGACGCGCGTCCCGCCGACTTCCACGGTCCCCGAACTCACCGGCTGCAGGCCGTTGAAGCAACGCAGCAGGGTGGATTTGCCGGACCCGGACAGGCCGAGCAGGACGAGCAATTCGCTGCGGCGCACGTCGAGCGAGACGTCATCGAGCGCCAGCGTGCTCCCGAATCGTTTGGTGACATTGCTCGCGGTGATGACGAGATCGTCGCCCGCGACGACCCGTTCGGGTTCGGCGGTGGTCACAGCTGTCAGCCCTTGCACTTCTCGGAGCCCGTGACCGCGCATACCTTGCGGACTCCGGCGAAGTCGGCGTCGGTGACGGGGACGAAGCCCCAGGCCCGCTCGTCGGTGATCCGGCAGGCGTCGCCGGTGCAATACCCCGCGCTCTGCAGGCTCTCGACGTTCACCTGCTCGACGAACAGCGCTTTCAGCTTGTCGACGGCAGTGGTGCCGAGCGAGTTGGCGGCGGCGAACACCGACCCGGCGATCATCTCCGACTTCCACACCGTCTTGAGCTCGCCTGCCTTCAGATCGCCCTTGTCGATCATGGTCTTGTCCACCATGGTGTCGAAGGCGAAGCCCGCGTCGCAGTCACCATGGGCGACGGCCAGTGCCGAGGAATCGTGTCCGCCGGCGTAGATCGGCGACATCCCGGCCGAGATGTCGGCCTCCTTCCCGGATTTGATGACCCCGGCCTCGATCAGCCCCGCGGTCGGGTAGAGGAATCCCGAGGTCGAACTGGGATCGACGAAACACACCTTCTTGCCGGCGAAGTCCTTCAATCCCGTGATCGCATTCGCGTCCGATCGCGCGATCCCGTAGGACTGGTACCCGGGCTTGGCGCCCTTGTTCTTGATGACCGCCCCCACCGGCGTGATGTCGGCGCCGTTGATGCCGGCCACGACATAGGCGAACGGGCCGAAGAACGCGAGGTCGACGTTGCCCGCGATCATCCCCTCCACCACGCCGGCGTAGTCGGAAGCCTGAACGAACTCGATCTTCGAGCCGGTCTCCTTCTCCAGCGCCTTGATCAGCGGCGCGTAGCTGGCTTTCAGATCGGTGGAGTTCTCCGCCGGGATGGCCGCCAACGTCAGGGTCTCGGGAAATCCCTGCGCGTTCACCGCCTCGGAATCGGAGCCCGAACAGCCGGACAGGGCGAGTGAGAGTGTCGCGATGAACGCCGCGGCGATCATGGCGGTGCGGCGCAGGTGAATCTTCATGCCGATGACGGTGAGGCTTGGTCTATACCAAGAAGTGCATGCCGAGGAATCGGCAGATGAACAGCAATCGACTTTCTTGGTCTAGACCACAATTTGATACGCTCGGACAATGACAGCGCCCGTTGAACCCCGAGTGCTCAAACACCAGGTTGTCCGCGCACAGCTGGACAGAATGCTGGATAACATGCAGGTGGGAGATCCTTTTCCCGCCGAACGTGAGATCGCGGAAACCTACGACGTCGCGCGGGAAACGGTGCGCCAAGCACTGCGCGAGCTCTTGCTGGCGGGGCGGGTCGAGCGCCGCGGCCGCACCACCGTCGTCGCGCGGCCCAAGATCCAGCAGCCCCTCGCGATGGGTTCCTACACCGAAGCCGTCAAGTCCCAAGGTCTGAGCGCGGGCCGCATCCTGGTCGGCTGGACCGACCAGGTCGCCGACGAACCGCTGGCTGCCACACTGTCGGTGGCGGTGGGTGCGCCGATCATCCAGCTCGAGCGGGTACTGACCACTGATGGCGTGCGGGTCGGCCTGGAGACCACCAGACTCCCCGCCGACCGCTACCCCGGTCTGGCCCGGACCTTCGACTACCGCGACTCGCTGTACGCCGAAATCCGCAGCCGCGGAATAGCCTTCGAGCGCACCGTCGACTCGATCGAGACCGCGCTGCCGGATGCCCGCGAATCAGCCCTGCTGACCGTGGACACCCGGACCCCCATGTTCCTGTTGAACCGCGTCTCCTACGACCAGAACGGCATCCCGATCGAACAACGTCGCTCGCTGTACCGCGGCGACCGAATGACCTTCACGGCGATCATGCACGCCGACCAGCATCCGTCGATGTGACCGCAACGCAAACAAGTCAGGCCCCCTCGAAAGGGGGCCTGACTCGGTACGGTGGTGCGCGATACTGGGATTGAACCAGTGACCTCTTCCGTGTCAGGGAAGCGCTCTCCCGCTGAGCTAATCGCGCGAGGTGGAGACGGGAATCGAACCCGTGTGCACGGCTTTGCAGGCCGTTGCCTCACCACTCGGCCACTCCACCGTACAAAGGAGGATGGGGCTGTTGCCTTACCTACCTCTCGAGCGGATGACGAGATTCGAACTCGCGACCCTCACCTTGGCAAGGTGATGCGCTACCACTGCGCCACATCCGCATTTACTTCACACTTAGGGGAGCGGCTCGGCCTGGCGGCTTTGCTGCTCTCTGCGGTGCGAGGAGAACATTAGCCGACGTTCGACGCAGACTACAAATCGCCTGGTAGACCGGCACGAATACGAATTACACGCATGTCGTCCACGCCCGCCCAGCCCGAGCCGCGCCCGACCACTCCATCGTTCTTCCATCATGGGACATAGATATGCGCATCTATCTGATTCATTGACCGGAAATCGGTACGAACTATCGATCACCGGCTCGAGCACACACACGCGCAAGCGCGGGCGCCGAACCAGGCGGCCCCAGCCTCGCCGAATACCTGCTTCACAAGGCGATTTGGTGTCATCCGGGCCCTCCGTGCTAATGTTCCATCTCGTTCGAGCGGCTCGAAAACCCGCCCGACGCAGTGTTCGGTCCCATAGCTCAGCGGGAGAGCGTCCGCCTCACACGCGGAAGGTCGCTGGTTCGAAACCAGCTGGGACCACCTCAAAAGTGCAGGTCACAGCCATATTGGCGACGGCCTGCACTTTTTTGTGCAATATACGTGCAATAGCGTTCGTTGATAGAGGCCCGAGGCGGTGTCGAATCAGGTCGTGCGAGGCGCTGAACTGTTTCGCCAGTGAGTGATTCCAGTCACAATGACTCGCTCCGCTTTCGATGCCGGGCATCTGGGAGCGACGTAGGCCGGTCGTGTCAGACGGTGTCGCCTCGGCGTCGTCGGGTGATCAGGTAGATGAGGTAGGGGGCGCCGAGCACGGCGGTGACGATGCCGACGGGTAGCTCCGCGGTGCCGAAGGCGGCCCGGGAGATCAGGTCGGCGGCCAGGACGAGTACGGCGGCGAGCAGCATCGACAGGACGAGCGGTGGACGCGGCATTCGCGCCAGGCGCAAGGCGATCTGCGGCGCGCACAGCGCGACGAATTGGATCGGTCCGGCCACCGCGGTCGCGACCGCGGCGAAGATCACGGCGGCCAGCAGCAGCACACCGCGAGCCGGCGTCACCCGAACACCGATCGCGTGGACGGTGTCGTCGTCGAATTGCAGTGCGCCGAGAGTGCGGGACCCGATCAAGGTCGGCGGGACGAGTATCGCGAGCGTGATCGCGAGGGGCACAACGTCGTTCCAGCCACGACCGTTGAGGCTGCCGGTCAGCCAGATCAGGGCGCGGCCCGCGTCGTTGACATCGCCCGCGCTGAGCAGCCACACGGTGGCGCTGGAGGCGATGGCCATGACGCCGACGCCGACCAGGAGTAGCCGCAGCGAATCGAGTCCGTCACGGTAGGTGAGCCCGAATACGGCGAGCCCGGCGAGCAATCCGCCTGCCAGCGCCACCCCGGGCAGCCCGGTGGTGGCGAGGATGCCCCCTGAGGTTCCGCCGAGGACGATGGCCGCGGTGACAGCCGCACCGGCGCCCCAGGTGACACCGAGGATGTCCGGGCTGGCCAGGGGATTTCGCGCGACGGTTTGGATGATCGCGCCGGACAGGCCGAGGGCCGCACCCACCAGCACGGCCGCGACGGCGCGCGGCAGGCGTAGCTCCAGCACCGCGAGGCGGTCGGCCGGGTGGCCGCCGCCGAGCAGAACCTCCATGACCTCCGCCGGTGACAGCCTGAACGCGCCGAGGCCGAGACCGACCACGAACACCAGGGCGAGGACGAGAGCCGCGACGATCACGAGCAGTAGTGGACGGGCGCGAAAAGCCATGGAGAACGCGCCGATTCGCAGTGCGGGGCGCCGGACCGAGGGCAGCGGCCCTGAGTCGACGACGTCGGTGCGCGCGCTGTGGTTCACACTCGTACCAGCTTTCGGCGGCGGACCAGCACGACGAAGAACGGTGCGCCGATCAGCGCCAGCATGACACCGACCTCGATCTCTCCCGGTCGTGCGACGATGCGGCCCACGGTATCGGTCAGCAAGACCAGGATGGCCCCGGCCAGCGCCGAGAACGGCAGGATCCAGCGATGATCCGGTCCGGTGACCAGCCGGACCGCGTGGGGAACGATCAGGCCGACGAACCCGATCGGCCCGCACACGGCGACACTCGCGCCGACCAGGACCGTGATGGCGGCGATGCCGAGCACGCGCACCCGTTCCACGCTGTGCCCGAGGGACCGGGCCACATCTTCGCCCAGCGCCAGTGCGTTCAAGCCGGACGCGCCCGCGAGACCGAGCGCCAGCCCGATCACGAGAAACGGCAGTACCTGCACCACCAGGGGCATGCCGGCGACGGCGATCGATCCCACCTTCCAGAAGCGGAACGCGTCCAGGCTGCGCTGATCCAGCAGCACGATCGCGAACGTGATCGCTTGCAGCAGTGCGCTGATCGCGGCGCCCGCCAACACCAGCGTCAGCGGTGTCGGACCGCCCCGGCCCGCGGACCCGACGGCGAACACGGTGAGCGCGCCCAGCGCTGCCCCGGCGAAGCCGAACCAGATGAAGCTGTGCAGATCGGTGATTCCGAGCGAGTAGGTCGCCAGCACGATGGCCAGTCCGGCGCCGTGGGTGATTCCCAGGATTCCGGGATCGGCGATCGGGTTGCGGGTGTGCCCCTGCGTCAGGGCTCCCGCCAGGCCGAGCGCCGCGCCGACCAGCGCGCCGATCACCGTGCGGGGAACGCGCAGATCTCGAACGATCATGTCGTCCTCGAGACCCGATGGCGTGACCAGTGCGTGCCAGACCGCGTCGAGTGGAATCGGTTTGGCGCCGATACACAGACTCAGCGCGCAACTCACCACCACGAGCCCGAGCAGCACGATGATCTGGAGTGTGCGGGTGCGGTAGCGGGTGGCGGTGGGCTCGACCCGCGACGGTGCGATGCCGGCCTCGGCTGTGGGGACTCGGGCGCTCGACCCTGTGCGCCGCATCGGTGTATTCCCTTCGTGCACTGCGCGATTCGCTGACTCGGAATCAGTACTCTGCCGAACGATATCGGGTGTCGAGGATCGAGAACCCCCCGAGCGGACATCAAATTTAGGTTAGGCTCACCGCATCGTATCTCGAAGTCTGGAGGCGGTTGTGCGGTTGGGCGACGTGGTTATCGATGTCGGACCGCTGCGCACCGCGCCCGAATTCCGGCTCGTCCTTGCCGCGCAGGCGATTTCGATGCTGGGCACGCATCTCACCGTCGTGGCGGTGAATCTCCAGGTCTATCAGCTCACCGGTTCCTCCTTGCAGGTCGGCGCGGTGGGGTTGGTCTTCGGCGTGGCGCTGCTCATCGGCATTCTGAGCGGGGGTGTGGTGGCGGACAGGGCTGATCGCCGCGTGATCGCCGTCGCCACCCGCGCGGCAGTCGTGGTCGTCTTCGTGGGGCTCGCCGTGAATGCGGCCCTGCCGACTCCGCACCTCTGGGTTGTCTACGTCGCCGCCGTACTGGCGGGCGGTATCAACGGGCTGGGTGCCCCCGCCCTCATGGCTCTCGTGCCCGCTCTGGTGGGCCCCGAGCGGTTGGCCGCGGCGGCCGCGTTGACCGCGCTGTCGATCCAAGTCGGTGCGGTGATCGGACCGGCGATGGCCGGCCTGATCGCGGCGGGACCGGGGTTGGCGGTGTGTTTCGCCCTCGACGCCGTCTGCTTCGTGATCAGCGCGGTGTTGCTGTGGTTGCTCGCTCCGGTGCCGCCCCCGGACGTTGCCGAGGACCGACGCCCGATCCGCTCGATTGTCGAAGGTTTTTCGTTCGTGCGCCGCGATCGGGTCGTCGGTGGGGTGCTGTTGATCGATACGTTGGCGATGGTAACGGCGATGCCGTACGCCTTGTTTCCAGAGTTGGCGAGCGAGCACTTCGGTGGCGGGTCGCAGACGGTGGGGCTGCTGTATTCCGCGCCCGCCGTCGGTGCGTTGCTCGCGGCGTTGGTCAGTGGTTGGGCCGGTCGGGTTCGCGACACGGGCGTTGTGCTCATCGGCGCGGTGCTCCTGTGGGGTGTGGCGATTTCGTGCGTCGGACTCACGGCGTCGCTGTGGGTCGCCTTGGCGGCCTTGGTCGTCGCGGGTCTGGCGGATACCACCTCGGAGATTGTGCGCAGGGCGCTGATCCAGCAGCGGACGCCGGACGGATTGCAGGGCCGGGTCGGCAGCCTGTGGCTGGCCCAGGGAACGCTCGCTCCCAACGTGGGCAACATGGCGGCGGGAGTGCTGGCGCGATCGCTGTCGGCACCCCTCGTGCCCGTGCTCGGCGGTGTGGTCTGCGTCGTGGCGGTGGCCACGTTGACGGTGCGCATGCCGGGGCTGCGCCGGGCGCGGCTGTCGGATCCGGTCGATCTGCGAGCTGTCGATGCCGACTCGCGGCGGGTGAGTGACGCCACCGCACCGGATCACCTTGGTGGCGAACGTATTTGACGCGCCGCCGCCGAGCTGAGGCGGCGAGCAAACCCTTGCCATGATTAGGCAAGGCTTGCTTTACTTCATGGGCTGGTGTTCATCCGATCGAGGAGATTCCATGTCCCCCAATCCATTTGATGATGACAGCGCTGAGTTCTACATCCTGGTCAATGCGGAGAAGCAGTACTCGCTGTGGCCGGTGTTCGCGGAGGTGCCCGAGGGCTGGACGGTCGATCACGGGCCGGGGGATCGGCAAGCGTGCCTCGCCCACGTCGAGGCGGTCTGGACGGATATGCGCCCGGCGAGCCTGATCGAGCGCATGCGGTGATGCCGCGACGCCCGTGCACGCCCGAAGTCCGATGACCATCTCGGGGGAGCGGATCGCACAGCCGAATTCGGTTGCCCCGGAAGCGAAAGGCGGTTCCGCATGAGTGCGGACAGATCTGCGAACCTGGCCGAACGTCGTCGCGCGCTGCTACAACGCCGCCTGGCCGAGGCGAATCTTCTCACCGCACCCACAGCGCGGTCCGACGAGTCGGCCGACACCGGTGTCCCACGCCCCCTCTCGCCCGGCCAGCAGCGCATGTGGTCGATCCAGCAGCTCGATCCGGGAACCGTCGGCTACAACGTGACCATCTCGGTGGATGTGGTCGGCGCCCTCGATCCCGAGCTGCTGGGGCGCGCTGTCCAGGGCGTGGTCGAACGACACGACATCTTGCGCACCACCTATCGCATGGACGTCGACCGGCCGGTGCAGGTGGTGGTCGACGAACTGCCCGCCGTCTACGACCAGTTCGATATCGGCGACCTGGTCGAGGGGCAACGCGACCCCCGCGTCGACGAACTCGCCCGTGCGGTGACCGGGCGCCCGTTCGACCTGTCGAAGGATTCGCCGTTGCGGGTCCGCCTGATCCGAACCGGCGCCGAGACGAGCACAGTGGTCGTGGTCGCCCACCACATCGTGTGGGACGACGCCTCCACCGCGGTGTTCTTCGGTGAGCTGATGGACGGCTACCGACGCCTGCTCGACGGTCGAGGGCTGCGCGACGATCGAGCGGAGCGCCAGTTCGCCGATGTCGCGCTGAGTTCGCGCGCACCCGACGAAGCCGGACTCGCCTATTGGCGCGGCAGGCTCGCGTCACTGCCCGCCGTGCTGGATCTGCCCGGTATTTCCGGTGGCGCAGGCGGCCCGGGGCAGGAACTGTCGCAGCAGTTGGCATCGAGTACCGGACGTCGCGTCAGGGAACTCGCCCGGCGCGAAGGCGTGTCGACCTTCATGGTGCTGTTCGCCGCGGTGTCGGCCCTGGTGCACGGCTACACCGGCGCACGCGAGTTTCTGATCGGCGCGCCGGTTGTCAACCGCGACTTCGCCGGTTCGGAGTCGGTCATCGGCTATCTGGGCAACACGATCCCGTTGCTCGCCGAGGTCGATCCGGCCGACGATTTCGCCACCCTGCTGGCCCGGTGCCGCGACACCTGCCTCGACGGCTACATCCATCAGCACATCGAACTCGACGACATCGCCAGGTCCGCCGACGCGCAGCGGCTGCGCGGTGACGGGCGCCTGTTCAACATCGTGTTGTCGCTGCGCTCGCCGATGCTGGAACCGTTTCGCGCCGCGGGTCTGCGCGTGCGTCGGCGACACGTGCCCGGCAGTGACGCCCGTTTCGACCTGACCCTCGCGATCGAAACCGACGGCGACGAGATGTCGGTCGAGGCCAACTATCCAGCGAAAGCGGGCGCCGACGACCAGGTGGGGCGGTTGCTCACCCAGCTCGATCAGCTACTCGGCGTCGTGCTGGCCGACCCCACCGCCCCGCTCGCCGATCTGGTCCTGCTCACCCCCGGCGAGCGCGAGCGGGTGGTGCGCGCGTGGAATGACACCGCGACCCCGGCCGATACCCGCACGCTGTCCGAACGCTTCGCCGCTCGAGTCGCCGTGACGCCGGATGCGACGGCGGTCATCGAGTCCGGAAGTGGTTCGGCCACCGCCGAATGCACCTACGCCGAGCTCGATGCCCGGTCCAATCAGCTCGCTCGACAGCTGGCAGGGCACGGCATCGGCCCCGAGAACATCGTCGCGCTGGCCGTCCCCCGATCTGCCGCCATGGTGGTGGCGGCGCTGGCAACCCTCGCGGCGGGCGCGGCCTATGTCCCGGTCGATCCGTCCTATCCCGCCGACCGGGTGCGCCTGATGCTCGACGACTCGCGCGCGGATCTGGTCGTCACGACGAGCGCGGTGGCCGCGAACCTGCCCGACACGGGCGTGCGGCGACTGGTGCTGGACGAGCCCGAGGTCGCGGCGTCGCTGGCGGCGCTGTCGGGCGCGTCGATGTCGGACCGCGACCGGACGACCCCACTGCACCCGGACAATCCCGCCTACGTCATCTACACCTCCGGGTCGACCGGCGTACCCAAGGGGGTCGTCGTCTCGCACCGAGCGGTGGGCAACCATCTGGATTGGGCGATACGCCGATTCACCGGACTGGCCGGACGCACACTGCTGCACTCCTCCATCTCCTTCGACTTCACCGTGACCCCCCTGTTCGGCACGCTGCTGTGTGGCGGCGTGCTCGAGCTGTGCGACGAGGCGCCGGACGCGATCGCGACGGCCACCGGCCCCGCGACTTTCCTCAAGGTCACCCCGAGCCATCTCCCGCTGGTGTCGTCGGTGAACTTCGCCACGAACGGCCCACGCACCCTCGTGATCGCCGGCGAAGCACTCCGCGCGCAAGCGCTGGCCGGATTGCCGCTCTCGGTGACCCGCGCGATCGAGGTGATCAACGAGTACGGGCCGACCGAGACGACAGTGGGTGCCACGCTGTACGACGTCGTCACCGCCGATGACGATGCGCGGGTTGCGAGCTCGATCCCGATCGGCCGCCCGGTCGCCAACACCCGGTGCTACGTCCTGGACCGATCCCTGCGTCCGGTTCCGGTCGGCACCACCGGGGAACTCTATGTCGGCGGGGTTCAGCTGGCCCGCGGCTATCTGCGGCGGCCGGGGCTGACGGCAGCGCGGTTCATCGCCGATCCCTTCGCCCCCGCCGCTGGTGGACGCCTCTACCGCACCGGTGACCAGGCACGCTGGAATCCCAGTGGCGCACTCGAATTCGTGGGCCGAGTCGACGAACAGGTGAAGATCCGCGGTTTCCGGGTGGAACCGGGGGAGATCGAGGCGGTGCTGGGGCGACACCCACTCGTCACCCGCGCCGTCGTGGTCGGCCGCTCGGACGGACCCGGCGGAATCTACCTCGCGGCCTACGCGACTCCCGCCGACCACGCGGGCTCCCGCGCTGTCGTCGACGGCGCAACGCTGCGCGCGTATCTCGCCCGCGAGCTGCCCGAACACCTCGTCCCGGCAGCGGTCGTCGTGCTCGACGAGCTGCCGCTGTCGCCGTCGGGCAAAACCGACCGGCGCGCACTGCCCGCACCGGAATTCGCGAGCGGCCCGGACACCTCCCGCGCGCCGTCGGGCGCCGCGGAGGAAACACTGGCGCGAATCTTCGCCGAGGTTCTGCACCGCGACACCGTCGGCGTCACCGAGGCATTCCTCGAGATCGGCGGCGACAGCATCCTCGCGATCGGTCTGGTCAGCCGCGCGCGCAAGGCGGGCCTGAAGATCCTGCCCAAGGACGTGTTCGAGCACCGCACGATCGAAGCACTGGCCGCCTACGCGACCCGGGACGACGAACCGGAGCCGACGAGGGCGCCCGACGATCCCGTGGGGTCGGTCGACCCGTCACCGATCATGCGGTCCTTCGCCGAGCGTGGCCTACTCGGCGACCGGCACCGCATGTGGGTGCTCGTCGACGTTCCCTCCTCGACTGCCAGCACCCTCGCGCAGGCGCTCGACGCGGTGCTCGACACGCACGATGTCCTGCGGGCCCGGCTGGTCCGCGCGGAGCAGCCGTACCTGGATGTGCGCCCGCGGGGCGCGATCCGCGCGGACGCGTTGGTGCGCCGAGTCGAGGTCGGCGAGGTGGTGACCGCCGACATCGTCTCGGTAGAACTGGAGTCCGCCGCCGACCGCCTCGATCCCGTGCACGGGGTGATGGCGCAGGTGGTCTGGTTCGACGCGGGTGCGGGCGCTGGACAGGTGCTCCTGGTCGCACACCACCTGGTGGTCGACGGGGTGTCGCTGCGCATGCTCGTGGAGGATCTGGCGGGTGCGTGGCGCGCGGTCGAGGCCGGTGCGGACCCGACACCGCCGGCCGTGGGTAGTTCGGTGCGGGCGTGGTCGCGGGGCCTGGTCGAGCACGCCGGGGCACGGGCGAAGGAAACCGACTATTGGCGTGAGGTGCTGCGCGGACCCGACGATCTGCTCGGAACGCGTCGACCGGACCCGGTTCGGGATACCTGGTCGACCGTCGAGTCGGTGACCGTGGAACTGGACGCGGCGACGACCGAGGCCCTGTACACCACGGTGCCGCAGGCCTTCTTCGGCACCGTCGAAGACACGTTGCTCGCCGCTTTCGCGCTCGCCGTCTCCGACTGGCGTCGCGATCGCGGCACCGACGCACAATCGGTCCTGGTGCTCATGGAGGGTCACGGGCGCGAGGAGTCCGCGGTGGCGGGCGCTGATCTGTCGCGCACGGTCGGCTGGTTCACCACGCAGTACCCGGTGCGGCTCGATCTGGCGGGCACCGACCTCGACGACGCGTTCGCGGCCGGGCCCGCGGCCGGCGTTGTCCTCAAACGGGTGAAGGAGTATCTGCGCGCGATACCCGATCATGGTGTCGGGTACGGGATCCTCCGCTATCTGGACCCCGGTGCCGCGTCGATACTTCGCGAATTCGACTGTCCACAAATGGGTTTCAACTATCTGGGCAGGGTGGACGCCGGTTCCGGCGCGTGGTCGATCAGCCCCGGTGGGCTCGGTGCGGCCTACGACCCGGCCATGCCGATGCCGACCACCCTGGTGGTCAACGCGGTGACCGAAGTCGGACCGGCGGGCGCCCGGTTGACCGCGCACTGGATGTACGCGGGGGGAATTCTCGCCGACGCCGAAGTGCTCCCTCTCACCGAACGGTGGCGCGCCGCGCTGGACGCGCTCATCCGACATGCGGCCGGGCCCGGAGCAGGCGGCCACACACCATCGGATCTGTCCCTCGTGTCGCTGGACCAGTCCCAGCTCGACGCGCTCGAGGCCAAATGGAGGAAGTCGTGACCGCTCCCGGATCGGGAATCGAGGACATCCTGCCGCTGTCCCCGCTGCAACAGGGACTGCTGTTCCACGCGACCTGGGACGAGCACAATGCCGACGCCATCGACGTCTACATCGCGCAACTGGTCATGGACCTGGAAGGGCCGTTCGACCAGGATCGGATGCGGGCGGCGCTGGCGGCGTTGACCGCACGGCACACCGTGCTGCGCGCTGCCGTCGTCCGGGATTTCGACGAGCCGATGCAGGTGGTGCTGCGCGCTGTCGACGTTCCCTTCACCCTCATCGATCTGAGCGATCACCCCGAGGCCGACACCGAGGCACAGCGCCTGGTCGAACAGGACCGTCGCACCCGTTTCGACCTGGAGCTCCCGCCGCTGCTGCGGTTGCTGGTGATCCGTCTGGGGGAGCGCTCGCACCGCATGGTGCTGGCCAACCACCACATCATCAGCGACGGGTGGTCCACACCGCTGCTGATGCGCGAGCTCTTCACGCTCTACGCCACCGGAGGCAACGCGGGCACCGGTGCAGCGCCGCGGCCGTACCGGGACTACCTCGCCTGGCTGCGACAACGCGACAATGCCGCGTCGAAGGCGGTGTGGGCCGCCGCCTTGGACGGCATTCGGGAACCGACGCTGCTCGCACCCCAGCTGCGTGGGACGCCGATGTCGTTGCCGGACATCGTGGGTCGGACCCTGGAGCCGGAGTTGGTGGGCGAGCTCAACCAGTTGGGCCAGGGTCTCGGCGTCACCGTCAACACCGTGCTCCAAACCGCGTGGGGCCTGCTCGCGGGGCGGCTCACCGGGCGCGACGACGTGGTGTTCGGTGCGACCGTCTCGGGTCGGCCCGCCGACCTGCCCGGCGTCGAATCGATGATCGGGCTGTTCATCAACACCGTGCCGGTCCGGGTCCGCCTCCCCGCCGGTGAACGCCTCACCGATCTGCTGACCCGGATGCAGTCCGAACAGGTGGCGTTGCTCGACCACCACCATGTCGGGCTCGCCGACATCCAGCAGGAACTCGGCACCGGTGTGGGGGAGCTGTTCGACTCCCTGGTGGTCTTCGAGTCGTTCCCGTTCGACGACGAGGCCATCAGCCGCGTGCAGACCGACGCCGGGCTGCGATGCACCGCCATCGATCGCCCCATCGCGACGCACTATCCGTTGACGCTCATGGCGCTGCCGACCCGGGGGGCACTCGAACTCAGCCTCCGGTATCGGGCGGACGCGTTCGATGCCGACGCGGCGCGAACCCTGCTCGACCGGCTCACGGCGATCCTCACCGACTTCGTCGCCGATCCGAAAGTCCCTGTGGCGTCGATCGATCCGTTCACCGACGTCGAGGTCGCCGCGTTCCTGCGCGCCGGACACAGCGAGCGCGAAGCCGTCCCCGAGACGACCCTGCCGGAGCTGTTCGTCGCGCGAGCGCGCCGCACACCGGACGCGGTCGCGGTGGTGTGCGGCTCGGTGGAACTGACCTACGGCGAACTCGATGCCAGGACGCGGCGGCTGGCGGGCAGGCTGAGCCGGGCCGGCATCGGTCCGGAGGACCGGGTGGCGATCCTGCTCGGCCGTGAGGTCGACCTGATTGTGGCGATCCTCGGCGTCGTCCGGTCCGGCGCGGCGTACGTGCCGATCGACCCCGACTACCCGGCCGACCGTATCCGCTTCGTCCTCGGCGACTGCGCGCCCGCGGCCGTGATCTGCGACGACAGTGACACGGCCGTTCGAGATCTCGGGCTGCGATGCTTCACCGTCACCGGAGATGCCGCGCCGGAGGCCGATCGGGTCGAGCCGATCACGGGACTTCGCCCTGATCACCCCGCGCACGTGATCTACACCTCCGGTTCCACCGGCGTGCCGAAGGGCGTGGTGGTCTCCCATCGCAGTGTGGTGGCGTTGTTCGCCGCGACGCGGCCACTGCTGGGTTTCGGCTCCGAGGACGTGTGGACGCTGTTCCATTCCTCGGCATTCGATTTCTCGGTGTGGGAACTGTGGGGGCCGCTGTTGCACGGCGGGCGTTTGATCGTCGTCCCGCAGGCGGTGACCCGCTCGCCCGCGCAGTTCCTCGACCTGCTGGCCGAGCATCGGGTCACCGTGCTCAGCCAGACCCCGTCGGCCTTCGCGGAGCTCGCGCGAGCCGACGCGGAACGGATCGGTACCCCGCTTGCCCTGCGCCTCATCGTTTTCGGCGGCGAAGCCCTCGAACCGGCTCGTCTGGCCGAGTGGTACCACGCACACGCCGACGACTCGCCGCGCCTGGTCAATATGTACGGCATCACCGAAACCACGGTGCATGTCACCCATTTGACTCTCGGCGTCGCGCACGCGCAGACGGCGGCGAGCGCGATCGGCAGGGGACTGCCCGGGCTGGACGTGTACGTGCTCGACAGCGCGCTGCGCCCGGTCCCGGACGGCGTCGAAGGCGAGATCTACCTCGCCGGAACCCAACTCGGCCGTGGCTATCTGGGGCGCCCCGGCCTCACCGCGGCCAGGTTCGTGGCGAATCCGTTCGGCGCGCCGGGACAACGCCTGTACCGATCCGGTGACCTGGCTCGGCGGACCCCGGACGGCGGGCTCGAATACCGCGGCCGCGCCGACGACCAAGTGAAGATCCGTGGTTTCCGCATCGAGCTCGGTGAGGTCACCTCGGCGCTGGCCACCCACCCGGAAGTGACGCACTGCGCGGTGGCGGTCCGCGACGACCGACCCGGTGGAACCTACCTCGTCGGGTATGTCGTCGGCAGCTTCCCCGACCCGGCCGCGTTGCGCGCCTATCTGCGTGACCGGCTGCCCGAGTACATGATTCCCGCGACGTTCGTCGACCTGGACCGGCTCCCGCTGACCGGCAACGGCAAGCTCGACCGACGCGCGTTGCCCGCTCCCGAGTTCGGCGACGGCTCCGGCGGCCGGGCTCCGGCCACCGACACCGAACGCGCACTGGCCGCGCTGTTCGCCGAGGTCCTCGGCCACGACCCGTCCCGGATCGGCGCCGAGGACTCGTTCTTCGCGCTGGGCGGGCATTCCCTGCTGGCCACGCGACTCGTCTCACGGGTGCGGACCCGATTGGGGCGCGAGATCAGCGCGCGGACGATCTTCGACCATCCGACGGTGGCCGGCCTCGCCGCCACGATCGAACACACCGCGACCGGAACCCGGCCCGCACCGCGACCGGCTCCGGCACCCCGGGCCCGCGTCCCTCTCTCGTTCGCACAGCAGCGGCTGTGGTTCCTGTATTGCTTCGAAGGCCCCACACCGCACTACAACATCCCCTTCGCCGTGCGCATCACCGGTCCACTCGACGTGGCGGCACTGCGTGCGGCCCTCGCCGACACGCTCGCGCGCCACGACAGTCTGCGCACCGTCATCGGCGCCGACGCCGACGGCGCCCGGCAGCAGGTGCTGGCGGCGGAGCAGTGCCTGCCCGATCTCACGGTGCACGACATCACCGCGGATCGGTTGGACATCGAACTGCGTGAGGCGGCCGAGCACTCGTTCGAGCTGGACCGTCACCTGCCCATCCGTTTCCGGTTGTGGCGCTGCGGTACCGACGACGTCGAGGACGAACACGTGCTGTCGGTGGTCCTGCACCACATCGCCGGCGACGGATGGTCGACCGGTGTGCTGCTCGACGACATCGGCACCGCCTATCGCGCTCGCCGCGCGGGCGATGCGCCACGATGGACGAAGTTGCCGGTGCAGTACGCCGACTACACCCTGTGGCAACGCGAACTCCTCGGCGACGACGACGATCCCGACAGTCTCGCCGCCACCCAGATCAGCTATTGGCAGGAAACCCTCGGCGGCCTCGGCGAGGAACTCGCCCTGCCCACCGACCGGCCGCGGCCGCGGCAGCCGTCCTACCGCGGACACGCTGTGCGCGAATCGGTGTCGGCGCGCACAGCGAGTGGCGTGCGGGAACTCGCGCGTGATCTGGGCGCGAGCGAGTTCATGATCGTCCAAGCGGCGGTGGCGGTGACACTGTCCAAACTCGGTGCGGGAAGCGATATTCCGCTGGGCACGCCGATCGCGGGCCGCACCGACGACGCGCTGTCCGGTCTGGTCGGCTTCTTCGTCAACACCCTGGTGGTGCGCACCGATGTCGCGGGCAACCCGACCCTGCGCGAGATCGCCGCCCGCAGCAGGGACGCGGTCCTCGGCGGCCTCGAACACCAGGATGTGCCGTTCGAGCGACTGGTCGAGGCGCTGAATCCGCAACGCGCACCGGCCCGGCATCCGTTGTTCCAGGCGATGGTGACCTACGACGAGGCACCGGGCGGGATCGACCTCGACGGTGTGCGAACCCGGCTGATCGTGCCGGAACTGCCGGTCGCGAAGTTCGACCTGTCGTTCCGATTCACCGTGACACCGGACCGTGGGGGACTCGACCTCGAAATCGGTTACAGCACAGATCTGTTCGACACGACAACAGTGACATCGATGCTGGCCAAGCTGCTACGGGTGCTCGATGTCATGGCCGCCGCGCCGGGAACGCGGCTCGCCGAATTGGACGTGCTCGACGCCGCCGAGCGCCGACGAGTGCTCTCCGAGTTCAACGACACCGCGGCGCCCGAACCGGAGCTCACCCTGCCCGAACTGTTCGCCGCGCAGGTTCGGCGGGCGCCGGACGCCGTCGCGGTGGTCGGCGCCGGGGCCCGGCTCACCTACGGCGAACTCGACTGCCGGGCAGCCGCGTTGGCCACCGAGATCGCCGCGCACGGGATCGGGCCCGAGCAGATCGTGGCGATCCATCTCGACCGCGGCGCCGAACTCATTGTCGCGCTGCTGGCTGTGTTGCGCTGCGGCGCGGCGTTCGCGCCCGCCGAACCGTCGCTGCCCGCTGCCCGCGTCGCCGAGATCTGCCGGAGCTCGGCCGCGCGCCTGGTGCTGACCACCGCGAGCACTCGCGCCGATCTCCCGGATCTGGCCGATGTCGATGTGCTGGTCGTGACTCCCGTTTCCACCCCGTTGCCGTCGGCGACGCCCGCGAGCACCCCACCGGTGCTCACCGGCGACAGCCTCGCCTACGTCATCTACACCTCGGGCACGACCGGCCGTCCGAAGGGCGCGATGATCCGGCACCGGCCGATCTGTTTCCGCCTGCTCTGGCAGGCAGGCCTGCTCGGATTCGGCCCCGGTGACGCGACCCTGTTCAAGGCGCCACTCGGCTTCGACATCTCCATCAACGAGATATTCCTGCCACTGGTCACCGGGGCCAGGCTGGTGATCGCCGAACCCGGCGCCGAACGGGACTCCGCGAGGCTGCTCGAGATCATCGCCGAACACCGGGTCAGCTTCGCCTATCTGGTGTCCTCGGTGCTGGACGTGATGCTCGGGCTGCCCGGTATCGAGGAGGTGGCCGACACTCTCACGCATGTGTGGTGCGGTGGTGAGGCGCTCACGCCCGAGCTGTTCACCCGGTTCCGGGACAAGCTCGGCGATTCGATCATGTATCACGGCTACGGTCCGGCGGAGGCGACGATCGGGGTCAGCCATCTGATCTACCAGCCCGGCGTCGAACGTGGGTCGGTGAGCATCGGCAGGCCCAATCCCAACACCCGGATCTATGTGCTCGACGAGCTGCTCGGGCCGGTCCCGATCGGCGTCCAGGGCGAGCTGTACGTGGCGGGACTGCCGCTGGGCCGCGGCTACGTCAACGATCCCGGTGCGACGGCGGCGCGGTTCGTCACCGATCCTTTCGGTCCGCCGGGCGAGCGCATGTACCGGACCGGCGACCTCGGCTACTGGACTCCGCAGGGCACCCTCGAGTTCCGTGGCCGAGCCGACGACCAGGTCAAGATCCGTGGGATGCGGGTCGAATTGCAGGAGATCGAATCGGTGCTGGCCGAACACCGGTCGGTCCGCAACGCGGTGGTCATCACGACGAGGTCCACGACCGAGGTCGCGGTGCTCGTCGGCTACTGCGCCACCGATGCGGACGACCCGATCACCGGCGAGGAACTGCGCGGGTTCCTGCGTGGCAGGCTGCCCGAGCACATGATTCCCGCCGCGATCGTCTGCCTTCGCGAACTACCGCTTCGTCTTTCGGGCAAGGTGGACCGCCGGGCGCTGCCGATACCCGAGCTCGGCGCGTCCACGTCGCACCGCCCGCCGACGACCTCGACCGAGAAGACGCTGTGCGCGCTGTTCACCGAGGTTCTCGGCGTCGAACGAGTCGGCGCGGACGATTCCTTCTTCGAGCTCGGCGGCTATTCCCTGCTGGCGACCAAGCTGGTGGCCCGGGTGCAGGCCGAACTCGGTGTGGAGGTAGCGCTGCGGACCGTTTTCGACGCCCCGACCGTCGCCGCGCTGGCCCGCATCGTCGATATCGGCGATGTGGCCGCCCTGCCGGCGGGCAGCCGGGACGAGGGGGCGTTCGCGCCGCTGCTGCCGATCCGCCGAACCGGCGACAAGCCCGCCCTGTTCTGCGTGCACCCCAAACTGGGCCTGGCGTGGATGTATTCGGGCCTGCTTCCGCATCTGGACCGGGATCGGCCGGTCTACGGGCTCCAGGCCACCGCCATCGACGACGACCACCTGGCCGCCCCCGACATTCCCTACCTGGCTCGCAGCTACGCCGCCAGGATCGTCGCGCGGCAACCACACGGGCCGTACTACCTGCTGGGTTGGTCGTTGGGCGGACGGATCGCCCAGATGGTGGGCACAGTGCTCGAGAGCTGGGGGCACGAGGTGCCGTTGCTCGTGCTGTTGGACGCCTACGCGGACGTGGATCCGCCCGGGGCCGCGGGTGATCCACCACCGGAGGTGTCGACCCTGTACTACCGCTGGCTCGAACGAGCGGGCTACGACGTGAGCGGGTTGGACCCGGTGACGGTCACCGCGGCGACCGTGCGCGGCTACGCCGCCGAATTCGGTGGCGTCTTCGGTGGTCTGGCGGAGGACGAGATCGGGCAGTTGGTCGACAGCTTGCTCGCGATCACCCGGATCGACCGCACCGAGCCGCCGTCGAGATTCGCCGGTGACGTGGTGTTCTTCGCGGCCGAAGACGGCGAAGGCGCGGCACTGGCCGGCTGGCGCCCCTACCTGTCCGGCCGAATCGACGACTACCCGGTGAACTTCGATCACGACGATCTGATGGCTCCGCATTCCCTGGCGCAGATCGGTCCGATCGTCGCGGACCATCTGCGTGGGAGATGACGACGCAGGGCCCGGCCGCGACGCGCGGCCGGGCAGACGAAAGACGCCGCTGGATCAGGCGAACCGGCGCGCCAGCAGCGGTACCAGGCCGTCGACGGCGTAGGGCACGCTCAGCACCGAACCGGCCGACAGCGCCAACGAGATGTTGAAGTCCTCGACGACGACCAGTCGGTTCTCCTGCGCGGCCCGCGAGGCCGCCAGCGCCGGGTACTGCGCGAGGGTGTCCGCGCGGCTGAGTCCCTCCCTGGTCAACACCACGACGACATCGGCGTCGGCCTGGTTCACCAGCTCCGCCGACAGTTCCACGAAGAACTTCGAGGAATCGAGCCCGGCCACGTATGCCGTCGGCACCAGCCCCAGCGCCGCGGCGACCTTCATCCGGGTGTCGTTGACGGTGTACACGCCCAGTTGCCGCGCGCTGCCGAGCAGGATCGACACGGTCTTACCGTGGAAGGCCGGATTCGCGGCCTTCGCCCGGTCGAGCGCGGCCTGGGTGTCGGTGATCAGTTTCTCGCCGTCCGCCTTGCGCCCGACCGCGGTGGCGATGATCCGGGTGGAGTCCTGCCAGGTCACCGTATTCGGCGCGGTGTTCGGCGGCAGCCCGAGGGTGGGTGCGATCTTGCTCAGCGCCCGGTACTCGGTCTCGTCGCCGGTGGACTGCACATCGAGGATGAGGTCGGGCCGCGCGGCCAGTACCTGTTCGATGTTGATCGGGTTGGTCAGGATCGTCGGATTCGCCGCGCCGAGCTTCGACTCGGCCCAGACGCCGACGCCCTTCGTCATGGGTGGGACGAAGCGATACACCGTGGCCGGGGTGATGCCGAGGGCGAGCAGCACATCGTGGTCGGTGCGGCCGACGGACGCGATCGTCGCGGGCGCCCGATCGATGGTGACGGGGCCGAATTTGTCGGTGACGGTCACCGGGAAGGAGTCCGCCGAATCAGGCCGCGGTGCACCGTTTTCGGTTCCATCGCTGGTGCCGCAGGCCGCGAGCAGGGCAACCGACCCGACGGTCGCGGCGCCGAACCCGAAGAACTGGCGACGGTTCCAGGTTCGGCGCGGAACGGGGTGTTGATTCATGGATGAGTGCTCCTTCGCGGGGCTGCTCGACTGGTCTCGGCGCGGACGCCGCGGCAGTTGATAAGGGGTTCAACAGTTTTCGTCGAAATCGCCGAAAACCGAGCATAAAAATAGCATAGGCTAACCTAATCGTTCAGAGGTCTGGAGAATGGATGACCATCGATACGCCATCGGCACCACTGGCAATCCCGTTCGTCGTCGACGGAGCGGGCCCCGCCCTCGACCGGCTTCGCGCCGACCGCACCGCGCTCCGTGACCGGCTCACCGAGCACGGCGCGGTGCTGCTGCGCGGTTTCGATGTCGGGGGAACCGACGGATTCGAGAGCTGCGTGCGCGCGATATCGGGGGAATTGCTGACCTATGTCGAACAGTCCTCCCCCCGGACGCGCATCAAGGGCAATGTCTACACCTCCACCGAGTATCCCCAGCACGCCGAGATCCCGCTGCACAACGAGATGTCCTACCAGGCGATCTGGCCGCTGACGCTGTTCTTCCATTGCGTCGAACCGCCGCAGACCCAGGGTGCGACGCCGCTGTCCTCGACGCGGAGGGTGTACGAACTGATCGACCCGGCCGTCCGGGCCGAGTTCGAGCGCCGACGCTGGATGGTCGTGCGCAACTACGGCGAGGACATCGGGCTGCGATGGTGGACCGCGTTCGGTACCGAGGATCGTCGCGAGGTGGAACGGCTGTGCGCGGCGGGCGGCGTCGAACCCGAATGGCGTGAGGGTAATGCCCTGCGCACCACAGCTGTTCGTGATGTCGTTCACCGTCATCCGAAGACCGGCGTGCCGTTGTGGTTCAACCACATCGTGCTCTTCCACGAGAGCAGCCTCGCGCCGACGGTGCGCGAAGGGTTGCTCGATATCTACGGGTGCGACGGTCTGCCGAACAACACCTACTACGGCGACGGTGCGCCGATTCCCGATGAGGTCGTCGCCCACCTGCGACAGTGCTACCGCGATGCGTCGACGCGATTCGACTACCGGCGCGACGATCTGCTGATCGTCGACAACATGGCGACGGCGCACGGTCGCGAGCCGTTCACCGGGCCGCGCAGGATCGCCGTCGCCATGTCGGAGGCGTCGAACGGTGGCTGAGCGCTACCGTCCGAGGTAGCCGCCCATGGTGGTGAAGTGATCACGGGCGGCGACCTCGGTGCCGTCCTCGGTGCGGACGCGTTCGATGACCAGCCCGTGGCTGCGTCCGCGCCGGGCGTCCGCGCCGGCGACGATCACCACGCCGTCGCCTTCGGGGATGAAGATGCGCCCCGGCGTGCCGCCGTAGGCGCGCTGGGAGACCGAGGCGCGCACGATCCGCAACGGCCGTCCTCGGTGCAGCGTGAAAGCGTTGGGGTAGGGATCGGATTGGGCGCGAATCAGTCGCTCGATGTCCTCGGCGGGCCAGGTCCAATCGATCCGGCTGTCCTCGAGGGACCGCTTGTGGAAGAAGCTGGCTTCGGCCGGATTCTGCGTGGTCGGCGCGAGTTCGCCGCCGGCGATCAGGGCAAGGGCTTCGGTGACGACCGGTTCGATGAGATCGACGGTCTTGTGGAACAGGTCCGCCCCGGTGTCTCGCGGGCCGACGGGGACCGCGTGTTGCACCACGATGGCGCCGGCGTCGAGGTCCTCGTTCATCATGTGCGCGGTGACGCCGACTTCCTTCTCCCCGTTGATGAGTGCCCAGATCACCGGCGAGAAGCCCGCGTAGGCGGGCAGCAGGGAATCGTGCACATTGAGGGTGCCGTATCGCGGCAGCGCGAAGATCTCGGGCGGCAGCCAGGTGCGCCAGTTGTTGGCGACGATGATGTCGGGCTCGGCCTCTTTGACCGCTCTGGCCATGTCGTCGTCCGGCCGGTTGGCGATCACGACCGGTACGCCGTTCTCGGTGGCGAGGTCGGCGACGGAGTCGGCCCAGATCCGTTCGTACACGTGCTCGCTCTTGGGGTGTGTGACGACCAGCGCCACCTCGTGGCCCGCGTTCAGCAGTGCCTTCAAGGTGCGGTGGCCCCAGGTCTGGTACCCGAACATCGCGACTCGCATGCTTCCTCCTCGCGCCGGAACACAATGTCCGCCAACGCATTAAGCCAATCCTGACCTAAATTAGGTTAGGCTAGCTTTGCGTTTTCATCGAGTGGATGGGGCAAAAATGCCGGTATGTCACGATGTTCCGGTTCATGATCTGATCGGGGTCGGATTCGGCCCCTCGAACCTGGCGCTGGCCATCGCCGTCAGTGAGCTCGATGATCGGACCGACGCCGCGGTGTCGGCCCACTTCCTCGAGCGTCAGCCGCGATTCGGGTGGCATCGCGGGATGCTGATCGAGGACGCCACCATGCAGGTGTCGTTCTTGAAGGACCTGGTCACGATGCGAAATCCGGTGAGCGAGTTCAGCTTTCTCGCATACCTGCACGAGCGGGGACGGCTGGTCGACTTCATCAACCACAAGCGGCTGTTCCCCCTTCGCGTCGAGTTCCACGACTATCTGGAGTGGGCCGCCGCGGGCGTCGATCACCTGGTGTCCTATGGCAGCGAGGTCGTGGCGGTGACGCCGGTGGCCGACCTGTTCCACGTGCGCCTGGCCGACGGTCGGGTCTTCCACGGCCGCAATGTCGTTCTCGCTACCGGCCTGCGGCCACGCCTGCCGGAGGGGATCGCCTGCACCGATCGCATCTGGCACAACCACGAGCTGCTGCACCGCATCGAAGAGCTGACCGACCCTGCCCGGTGCGTGGTCGTCGGATCGGGGCAGAGCGCCGCCGAGGTGACCGCGTTCCTGCACGACCGATTCCCCGCCGCCGACGTCTGCTCGGTCTTCACGCGCTACGGCTACAGCCCCTCGGATGACAGTCCGTTCGCCAACCGGATATTCGACCCGGACGGGGTCGATGCCTTCTACTCCGCGCCGACGCAGGTCAAGCGGCAGCTGATGGACTACCACGGCAACACCAACTATTCGGTCGTTGACCTCGACCTCATCGACGATCTCTACCACCGCTGCTACCGGGAGAAGGTGGGCGGCGAGCAGCGGCTACGGATCTTCAACGCGTCGCGGATCACCGAGGTGGTCGACAGCGGCGACGGGGTTCGGGTCGTCGTGGAATCCTTGACCAGCGGTGAGAAGACCGTCCTTGACGCCGATGTGGTGGTCTACTCCACCGGCTACCTGCCCGCCGACCCGGCGCCGCTGCTGGGGGACTTGGCCCAGCACTGCCACACCGATGAACAAGGACGCTGGCGGATCGAACGCGATTACCGCCTGTCCCTGCCCGATTCGATCGGCGGGGTGTATCTGCAGGGCGGGACCGAGCACTCGCACGGCATCACCGCGTCCTTGCTGTCGGCCACCGCTGTCCGCGCGGGTGAGATCCTGCGTTCGATCCTGGACCGGCGCGACGTCGACGCCCAGCGCCGCGGTGACAGCGCCGTCGACGGTGCGCGGAACGAGGCGAACCGATGATCGAATACGACTTCGAGTCCTTTGTCTTCGCCCACGATCCGATCGCCTCGGCGGTCGGTCTGGCCCGTGACGCCGTCGGCGACTACGTGCTCTACGAGTCCGGTGGTGAATGGTGTTTCGCCGCAGGGGAACTCGCGACGGTCACCATGGATGCGCGGCGGATCCACTCCCGTTGTGATGGCACCGAACACGTCCAAGAATGGTCCGGGTCGCCGAGCGTGGCCTTGCATACCGCGCTGGCGAGCCTGCCGATCGAGGATTGGCACGCCTACGGCCAGGTGAATTTCGGATTCGCGGAACTGCTTCCACATGTGCGCCGCCGAGGCGCCGCGCCGCCGAGCGGAACGCTGGTTCGACTCATCGTCCCCCGCGTAGAGGTGCGACTCGACGGTCACCGTGTGTCGATCCGCAGTGTGGCGGCAGCGGACCGGGACCGCGTCCGGGCCCACCTCGCCACCCCTGCGCGGCCGGGTGCTCACGCCGCGGTCCGGATCGATGTCCAAGCGGAGGGTTCGGCCTACCGAACTCGGGTTGCGCAGGCGGTCAAGGAGATTCGACAGGGTCAGTATCAGAAGGTGATTCTGTCCCGGTCGGTGCGGCTGCCCTTCCCGGTCGATCTGCCTGCGACCTACGAGCTCGGCAGGCGGGCGAACACCCCCGCTCGCTCGTTCCTGCTCCGGCTCGACGGCGCCGCGGCGGCCGGTTTCAGCCCCGAGGTGATCGTCACCGTCGACGAGGACCGCCGGGTGGCGACCCAGCCACTGGCCGGAACGCGCGCGTTCGGCCGCGGCGCGCAAGCCGACGCCGCCGCCCGCGCCGAACTGGAAACCGATCCGAAGGAGATCTACGAACACGCGGTGTCGGTGCGGACCGCGGTCGAGGAGATGCGACCGATCTGCGCGCCGACTTCCGTCGGAGTCGAGGAGTTCATGGGCGTGCGCGAACGCGGAAGCGTCCAGCATCTGGCCTCGCTCGTCCAGGGAGTGCTCGCCGATGACCGAACCGCGTGGGACGCACTGGAAGCGCTGTTCCCCGCGGTGACCGCCTCCGGCATTCCCAAACGGGAGTCGCTCGACGCGATCGCTCGGATGGACGAACCCCGTGGCCTGTACTCCGGTGCCGTCCTGCGGATCTCGCACGATGGCTCACTCGATGCCGCGCTCGTCCTGCGGGCGGTGTATCAGGCGGCCGACGGTGCGTGGCTGCGCGCGGGCGCGGGCATCGTCGCCGATTCCGACCCCGAGCGTGAATTCGAGGAAACCTGCGAGAAGCTCGCGTCGATCGCGCCCTACATTGTCCGAGAATGACGCATTGTCGGAGTATGACGCGCAATACCGCGCTATGCGTCGAAGATCGGCAGTCGTGGCGAGGAGCCGAAGGTGATTGTGACGCCGAGCGTCGCGCTGATCGTGCTGTGCGTGGCGATGGCGCTCGCCGCGGCGGCGGTCTATCGGGTCGCCGGACTGGGCTCGGCCCTGGTCGTGCCGAGGGCCTCGATCCGCGCGGTGCTGCAGCTCGGTGCGATCGCGCTGATTCTCGCCGCCGCCGTGCGCCACCTCTGGTCGGCGGCGGTGATCCTGCTGATCATGTTCGGAGCCGCGATGTTCACTTCGGCGCGCCGAGCCGAGGCCGGGCGATCGGGGATCTGGCTCGGCCTGGCCATCGCCACCGGGATCATCGCGGTGATGCCGGTGACGCTGCTCAGCGGTGTCGTCCCGATTCACGGGGTGACGCTGGTGTCGATCGGGGGCATCTTGCTCGGCGGCACCATGACCGCGACCTCGCTCGCCGCCCGGCGCGGACTCGACGCGATCAGCCAACGCTGGGGTGAGGTCGAAGCCGCGCTGAGTCTCGGCTTCACCGATCGCCCGGCCCGCATGATGGTGCTGACCGGCGCGTCCACCGACGCGTTGATCCCCGGCGTCGACCAGGCTCGGACGGTGGGTCTGGTGACGCTGCCCGGGGCTTTCATCGGCGTGCTCCTGACCAGCGGCTCGGCCGTACAGGCCGGTGCGGTGCAGATCCTGGTGCTGATCGGATTGATGTTGTCGCAGGCCTGCGCCGTCGCGGTGACACTGGAGCTCGTTGCCCGCAAGGTGGTCGCGCGGGCTGGGTAGCCGGCACCGCAGTGGGGGATCGGCTCCCGCGTCGACCAGCGATATGCCAGACTAGGTTTGCCTTACCAAAGCGCGGTGGGGTCGGATCGAGGATCGGCCGGGAGTGGATGTGATCGAGCGAGTAGTCGCGTCCGAGGCGCCATCGGTCGCGGCGCAACTGGTCGGTAGTGGATTGATCGGTGTACGGGAAGGACTCGAGACCGGGATCGTGATCATGATCCTGGTGGCGTTTCTGGTGAAGTCGCAGCGACGTGAGTCGTTGAAATGGGTTGCCGGGGGAGTGGGCGCCGCGATCGTCATGGTCGCGGCGATCTTCGTCGGGGTCCGCTTCGGCACCTCGACGGTGACCGGTGTCGCCGCCGAGCTGATCTCGGGTCTCGCGTCGCTGGTCGCGGTGGTGATCGTGACGTGGATGGTGCTGTGGATGAGAACGGCGTCGCGGTCCATTTCCGGGGAACTTCGGGAGGGGATGTCGAAGGCGCTGGCCATCGGCCCGTCCGCCGTGCTCGCCCTGGCCTTCTTCGCGGTGGGACGTGAAGGGGTGGAGACGGCGCTGTTGATGGTCGGATACGCGGAGAACACCGCGGGTAGCCAATGGCCGCTGATCGGCCTGCTGCTCGGCATTCTGATCGCGGTGGTAATGACGGTCGCGATGTACTTCGGCGCCGTACGGATCAATTTCGCGCTGTTCTTCAAGTACACCGGCGTGTTGCTGATCGTGGTCGCCGCCGGAATCCTCGCCTACGGAATCCGGGCCTTGCAGACCGCGGATTGGTTACCCGGGCTGGCATCGCGGGCGTTCGACATCTCGTCGTGGTTCTCCCTGTCGAGTTGGTACGGCACCTTGGCCCAGGGCATTTTCAACTTCCGCCCCGAACCGACCGTCCTGCAGGTGGCGGCCTGGTCGGCGTACGTGATCGTGGTGTTGACGTTGTTCCTGCGGCCGATTGCGCCGCTCACATCTTCCGGCGGGCGTCGCCGCGAGCCGACTGATTCCGCGGATATCCCGCAATAATGAAAGGCCGAGTCCTCGTGCGTTACCCAGTAGTCTCGATCGCTGCCGTCATGACGGCCTCGCTATTGCTCGCCTCGTGTACCAGCAAGTCCGACAGCGATGCCGGCGATATCAACGTCACCACCGACGACTCGACGTGCTCGCTCTCGCGCGACTCGGCCGCAACCGGGACCGTGACCTTCCAGGTGACCAACAACGGCACCAAGGTGACCGAATTCTATGTCTACGGAATCGGTGACCGGGTCATCGGCGAAGTCGAGAACATCGGGCCCGGGTTGACCCGGAAGCTGATCGTGCCGGTGTCCGATCCGGGCGCGTACCAGGCCGCGTGCAAGCCGGGCATGATCGGCGACGGTATCCGCAAGGACTTCACCGTGACCGGTACGGCTCAGACCCGCGACGAGACAGGCAAACTCGCCGACGCGGCCGCCGGATACAAGCGCTACCTCACCAGCCAGGTCACGGCGTTGCAGGACACCGCGAAGATCTTCGTGGCCTCGATCAAGTCCGGCGACATCGACGGAGCGAAGGCACAGTACCCGCGCACCCGCACCTACTACGAGCGGATCGAGCCGGTCGCCGAGAGCTTCCCCAACGACCTCGATCCCCGCCTTGACCTGCGCGAAGCAGACCTCGCCGCCGGTGACAAGTGGACCGGGTTCCACCGCTTGGAGAAGGATCTGTGGGCTCAGGGCGTCAAGCCCGACACCAACCAGATCGCCGACCAGTTGCTCGCCGACATCGCCGAGCTGGTCGCGGGGATCAACGCCGCGGACTTCGCCGTCGACCCGCTCCAGGTCGCCGGTGGCGCGCAGACACTGCTCGACGAAATCGCCCGGACCAAGATCACCGGCGAAGAGGATCTCTTCTCCCACACCGATCTGTGGGACTTCCAAGCCAACGTCGACGGCTCCCAGGCCGCTATCGCGTCGGTGCGACCGATCCTCGATGAGCGCAACGCCGAGCTGGGCAAGCAGATCGACCGCCGTTTCGCCGAACTCGACGCCGAGCTGGCCGAGTACCGGCGCGGCGACGGGCAGGTCAGCTACGACACCGTGACCGAGCAGCAGCGAGTCGAGCTCGCCCGCCGTATCGATGCGTTGTCCGCGGTCGTGAGTCAGGTGCAGGGTGTCGTCGCCGGATCCTAGAAACGGGCGCGGCCGTGGCGTCATCTCGCGCCGCGGCCTGATCGGCTCGGCCGGTGTCGGTGTCGCGGCGGCGGGCGCCGGAGTCCTGGCCGGTCGGATGTCGAGTCCGGCCGGCGCGGGAACCGTCTCGCCCACAGTGCCGTTTCGTGGGCAGCATCAGGCGGGCATCGTCACCCCGGCTCAGGATCGGCTGCACTTCGCGACATTCGACGTACAGACCACCTCGCGGGCCGAGCTGATCGAGCTGCTGAAGACCTGGACGGTGATGGCCGAGCGGATGACCGCGGGCCACGAGGCGACACCCGACGGCGCTATCGGCGGAGAGCAGTACGCGCCACCCACCGACACCGGCGAAGCGCTCGATCTGCACGCGTCGAAGCTGACGTTGACGATCGGATTCGGTCCGTCGCTGTTCACCCGTGCCGACGGCACCGACCGGTTCGGCCTGGCGGCACGCAAACCCGCCGCGCTGGTCGACCTGCCCAAGTTCACCGGCGACGCCTTGGAACCGGCCCGCTGCGGTGGGGACATCGCCGTCCAAGCCTGCGCCGACGACCCGCAGGTGGCCGTGCACGCGATTCGCAACCTCGCGCGTGCCGGGTTCGGTGTGGTGTCGGTCCGCTGGTCACAGCTCGGGTTCGGTCGTACCTCGTCGACGTCGACCAGTCAGGTGACGCCACGGAACCTGTTGGGCTTCAAGGACGGAACCCGCAATATCAAGGCTGAGGATCGCGATCTGGTCGACAAGTTCGTGTGGGTCGACCGCGGCGACGATCAGGGGTGGATGGCCGGTGGGTCGTATCTGGTGACGCGCCGGATCCGCATGCTGATCGAGCCGTGGGATCGCACCACCCTGCACGAACAGGAACGGGTGATCGGTCGTACCAAGGGCACCGGTGCGCCGATGGGCGGGCGCGAGGAGTTCGACGAACTGGATCTGCAGTCCGCGGGGCCGTCGGGGCCGTTGGTCGAGGCTGATGCCCACGTCCGGCTGGCCTCGGCCGAGGAACTCGGCGGTATCCAGATCATGCGCCGGGGCTACAACTTCACCGACGGTTCGGACGGTTTCGGGCACCTCGACGCCGGCTTGTTCTTCATCGCCTACTGCCGCGATCCGATCACCCAGTTCGTGCCGATGCAGAACAATCTCGCGCGCAACGACGCGCTCAACGAGTACATCAAGCATGTCGGATCCGGTGTTTTCGCTGTGCCTCCCGGCGTGGATGCCCAATCCTATTGGGGGTCCACGCTGTTCGACTGATTTCGCACGACGGCTAGATCAGCGCGGCGGTACGAGCAGGCGTGATCAGCGACAGGTCGTGGTGGAATCGGCGCAGGAGCAATGTTGCCGTCACGGCCAGTCCCGCGCACAGGCCGAGCCAGACACCGGTTCCACGTAGTCCGAATCCGTAGGCGAACACCACCAGGACCGGTAAGCCGACCGCCCAGTATCCGATGAGTGTGATCGTGAATCCGCTCTTGGTATTGCCGAGTCCGCGGAGCAACCCGACACCGATGTTCTGCGCGCAGTCCATGAATTGCTGCACGATCGCGATGAGTAGCAGCGTCTTCGCGATGGGCAGTACTTCGGCCGCTTCGTTCGGATCGAGGAACGGCAGCAGGACCAGCTTCGGGGCCACCAGATAGATCACGCCGGTCACGCCCATCACCAGGGCTCCCAGTGTCAGGGCGGTGCGGGCGATCTGCTTGGCCGCATCGACCTCGCCCTTGCTGATGACCCGGCTGACCAGGATCGACGAGCCGTGCGACAGGCCGATCGTCACCTGGAAGATGATGTAGGTCAGCTGGATGACGACGTTGTGCGCGGCCAGGGCGGCGGGCCCGAAGCTGCCCATGATCAGGGCCGCGACGGAGAACAATCCGGCTTCTGACCCGTACGTCGCGCTGATCGGGATGCCGAGGCGCAGGATCTCACGAACCTTCGCCAGATCGGCTCGCCGGCCTCGGATCGAGAGCAGCGGGCCGAGGTGGGAATCGCGCCGCACGATCAGGAAGAACGCCGTGCAGGTCAGTAGATTCACGAACGAGGTGGCGCAGCCGATCCCGGTCAGCCCCAGGGTGGGCAATCCCATCCATCCGTAGATGAACGCGCCGTTGAGTAGGGCGTTGACCCCGACCGATCCGATGGTGACCCACAGCAGCGAGCCCGGTCGGCGCATGCCGACGGCGAACTGACGCAAGACATTCAGCCACAGCATCGGCACCAGGCCGAACGACAACGCGATCATCATCGGTCGCGCCAACTCGAGGATCCGGGAGTCCTGGCCGAACCAGACCAGCGAGTAGCTCAGGCCCACCAACGCGCCGCCGGCGAGCAGGCCGATGATGGTCGCGACCAGAAAGGCCGCCCGCACGACCTGGCGGATCTCGTCGTCGGCCTGTTCGTCGAGGCGATCGGTGCCGACGCGTGACTCGCCGCGGCCGACGGCGGCGGCCACCATATTCCCGACCGCGGTCACGACGCCGACACACATGGTCCGGACCTGGTTGTACAGCGTGATCGCCAGACCGCCGGCAGCGATCGCCTGCACGCCCAGCAGTCCCATCATGGCCAGGTCGGTGGTGGTCAGGGCCACCTGCGCGAGCTGGATTCCGGCGATCGGGGCCGCGAGGGCGATGAGCGGGCGACTCTCGCGCACACTGTTCGCGACCCTCATGCCGTCGTCGATCCCACCGTCGGACGGGAATTCGTCGAATCGTCGATCTCGCGGGCGCAGCCGTCCGGCAACTGTAGGACCTCTCCTCGGCGACGATGGCATCGGATACTTTCCCAACCATCGCACACGGTGGTGACGATCGTGCCGCCGGAGGGCACGTCGCCGAGCCGATGTAGCGCCGCGTGGATTTCGGCGAAGATTTCCCGGCGGACAGCACGTGAAACTGTCTGCCGCCCAATGCATCGGCGAGATCACCGAGCGCCGCCGGATCGGACAGAGTCGCCCACTCGGGGCAGGGAGTTAGGTTAGGGTACGCATAGAATTGTGTGCTACGGATGAGGGTGTGGACGAGTGAGCATCTCGAGGCGTGGGTTCTTCGCGAGTAGTGCTGCGGCTGGGTCGATCGCCCTGATCGCGGCCTGCGGTTCCAGTCCGGGAGAAGGGGATTCGTATTCCGGGCCGCCGCGGCGTGGGGGAGTCCTACGAATCGGTGCGTTGGGTAAGCCCTCGGCTGTCACGACCAATCCGTACTCGCTGATCGGCAATGACAGCGACATGCTGCTGCTGTCACTACTGTTGGACCCGCTGACGGTGCCCAATGTCGTCAAGGATGCCGCGTCCAATGTCGGTGCGCGCTTGGCCGCCTCGTGGGAGGCCGATCCCGAGCAGAAGGCGTGGACCTTCACCATCGCCGAGAACGCCACGTTCCACGACGGCTCGCCGGTCACCGCCGCCGATGTGGTCTGGTCGTTGAAGACGCTACGGTCGCGGCCCAACGGTGACTGGAAGGTGCCGGTGCCGCTGGAGGCGATCACGGCCGTCGATGCTCGCCGGGTGCGGCTGGTCAGCGATACGCCCAACTCACAGCTTCCACTGCTGCTGCGCTTGATGACCTTCGTCATGAAGGCCGACAGCCCACTCGATATCACCAAGGCCACCGGGTCGGGCCCGTTCGTGCTGGAGTCCTACTCCGACGGCAACGCGCGCCTGCGCCGTCACGAGAAGTGGTACGGCGGACCGGCGATGCTCGACGGCATCGAGATCACCCGCTTCGAGAGCTCGCAGGCGCTGGCGACCGCGGTGGCCGCCGGGCAGGTCGACCTGGCGTCCAACGTCGGTGCGCTGGCCGCCCGTACCTCGGCTTCGCGGTCGGATCTGACCGTGATCCGTCGGCCGAACGACCTGGCGGTCTGTCTGGCGTTGCGTACCTCCGACGGCCCCTTCGCCGATCCCCGTGTGCGCGAAGCGATCCGGCTCGGTGTCGATCGACCCGCGATGGTCAAGCAGGTGCTCTCGGACTACGGCACCGTCGGCAACGACGTTCTCGGTGTGGGCGATCCGGCCTATGACCGCAACCTCCCACAGCGCAAACGGGACGTGGCTCGCGCCAAGCAGCTGCTCAGCGACGCCAAGTTCGATGCCGCGATCGCGCATCGCCTCTACACCAAGGAGGAAGCGATCGGCGAGGTCGACTCCGCCCGGCTGATCGCGACCCAGCTCAGCGACATCGGTCTGAAGATCGAGGTGGTCGTGCAGGACCCGACCGCGTTCTACGACCAGTCGTGGGTGAAGGCCGCCGCGCCGATGACGACTGTCAGCTGGGCGACCAATGACTCGCTGATGTTCTACGGCAGCAAGGTCTTGCGCTCGGGAACCTCGGCCAACGAGACCGCCTTCAACGACGCGGCGTTCGACGCGGCGTACATCAAGACCTTGGCGACCCCGAACGGCTCCGCGCAGAAGGAATCGCTGGATGCGATGCAGCGGATCCAGTACGACCGGGGCGGCTATGTCGTGTGGGGCACCGCCGACGGCATCGATATCGCGTCCTCCCGTGTCAAGGACGCGCCGACGGCCTCGGGCTACGGGCGGGTCCAGCTCGAGCGGACCTGGATGACGCCGTAGATGGTGCGCACCACCGGACTGGTCGCGACGATCGTGGCCAAGCGCGTACTCATGCTGCTGGTGCTGCTCGCGCTGGTGCACGCCGCGGTCGCCTTCCTGCCGGGCAACGGGGTTCGCGCGCTCCTGGGCAAAGAGGCCACCGCGGAGCAGATCGCGGCGACCGAACATCAACTCGGGCTGGATCGCCCGTGGCCGGTGCGCTACGTGGAGTGGCTGCGGAACCTGGCCGGGGGCGAGCTGGGCACGACGCTGCGCGGTACGCCGGTGGTCGATGTCCTCGGGTCGAAGTTCCTCAACACGCTGTTGCTGGGGAGCCTCGCCCTGATCGTGACCGCGACCGCGGCGATCGCGTTCGGCTCGATGTGGGCGCTGCGTCCGCGCAGTTCGTTCGCGCGTGGGTTGGCCTCGGGGTCGACGGTGATGATCGCAGTCCCCGAGTTCGTCCTGGCCGCGGTCTTCGCAGTCGTGTTCGCGGTCTGGCTCGGGTGGCTGCCCGCCGTCACGATTCCCGACGCGGCGGGCAGACCGGAGAGCCTGAGCATGCTGATCCTGCCCACGATCGCCTTGGCGATCCCGCAGGCGGGATGGAATATCCGCGTGGTCCATTCGGCCCTGGTCGATGCCGGATCGACTCCGCAGGTGCATGCCGCCGAACTCGACGGGCTCAGCAAGCGGTCGGTCCTGTGGCACAACGTCCTGCCCTCCGCGCTGCCTGCCATCGCGATGTCGTTGGCGACCACCATCGGCCCGCTGCTGGCGGGAACGCTGGTCGTGGAGACGATCTTCAACTACCCGGGCATCGGATCGGTGCTGGCGGGCTCGGTCGCCGATCGAGACGCCACGCTGGCACTGACGATCGTCGCGCTCGCCGCGACCAGCATCATGGTGATGTTGCTGGTCGCGGATCTGCTGCGCGCCTGGGTGATCCAGGGGCGCAGATGAACCGGCTCCGTGTGTCGGCGCGAGTCGCCCCCGCGCTCGTTGTCGTCGTCGCGGCCGTGGTCGGGCCGTGGGTGGCGCCGCATCCGGTCGATCGGCCGGTGACCTTCCCGTTCGCGGGGCCCAGCGGTGAAGCGCTGCTCGGTGGTGACCAGCTGGGCCGGGACGTGCTCAGCCGCTTCCTCAACGGCGGGTGGGACCTGCTGCTACTCGCCGTGGTGATGGCGGTGCTGGTCACCGCGCTGGCAGCGTTGATCGGATGTGCGGCCGCGTTGCGCACTGGGCTGGGCGAGTGGATCGAACGCAGTGCCGATCTGCTGATTCTGCTGCCGCCGGTGCTGGCGACGCTGATCCTCATGCTGACCTGGCCCCAGCTCGGCGCCTACGGGCTCGTCGTCATCGCGCTCGTACTGGGAACCCCCTACAGCGCAAGGGTTTTCGCTGCGGCGGCCGCGCCGTTCGCGGCGACCGGTTTCGTCGAAGTCGCGGTAGCCAACGGTGAACGGCTGCCCAGCCTGATCCTGCGTGAGACGCTGCCCAACCTCCGCTCGACCGTCGCCACCCAGTTCGGATTGCGGTTCGTCGAGTCGATCTATCTGGTCGGCACCGCGGCCTTCCTGCAGCTTCCGACCACGCTGAGCGAGAGCAACTGGGCGACGATGGTGCGCGAATGTGTGGGCCCGGGTATGCAATTGAATCCGTGGTCGGTGCTGGCGCCGAGCTTGGGCATCATCGCCCTCGCCTTCGGGATGCAGCGGATGATCGGTGTCTGGACCGCGGCCGGGAAGCGGGCGAACGAATGAGTGAAGCAGCGGTAGCGGCAACTCCCGCGACACGGGTCGACGGGTTGGTATTGCGAGACCCCGGCGGAACCGCACTCGTCGACGGCATTTCCCTGACCGCCGCCGCCGGCGGCATCACCGCTGTCACCGGACCATCGGGGTCGGGCAAGACACTGATGATGTGGGCGCTGTTGGGCTACCTCCCGCCCGGTGTCACCCACGCCGCGGGCACGGCGAGCGTGTTCGGCGAGCAGGCGCTCACGCTCGAACCCGAAGCGTTGCGCGAGTTCCGCCGGAACAAGATCACCTTCGTCGGTCAGGATCCGGGCGCGGCCTTGCCCGCGACCATGAAGGTCAACCGGCTCGTCACCCAGATGACGCCGCGAGCCGATCACCCGGCCGCCATCGCGATGCTCGAGCGCCTCGGCCTTCCCGCGCACTACCTCGGGCGTCGTGCTGGTCAGCTGTCCGGCGGAGAGCAGCGGCGGGTTGCGCTCGTGCGCGGCATGTTCCGCGGCACCGGCGTCCTGCTGCTCGACGAGCCGTTCGCCGGGCTCGACGAAGACCGACGGGATCAGGTCGCCGCGCGGCTGCGGGATTGGGCTACCGATCGCGACGTGACGATTGTGTTGACCGGGCACAACGTGTCGTTCTTGGAGTCCTTCTGCGACAAGGTGATCGACGTCGGTGCGGTACCGGCGGCCTCGTCCGAGCGCCAGGAGATCCGCGCGGGCACGCCTGATTCGGCGGCGACGTTGATCGCGCGAGGTCTGCGCGCCTCGATCGGGAAGCGGGTGGTGTTCGCCGACCTCGACCTGGACCTGAGCCCTGGCGTGGTGACGGCACTGACCGGTCCGTCCGGTGTCGGCAAGACCACGGTGGCCCGCGTGCTGACCGGCCTGCATTCCGAGGCAGCGGAACGGACGGCATCGGGGACCTTGCACCTCGAAGGTCGTGTCCTGCCACTGCGTGCCGGCAATCGGAAAGTGGCGGACCGGCGTGCGATCCAATTGGTTCCCCAGGATCCGCTGTCCACCCTCAATCCGGTACGGACGGTGGGAGAGGCGATCGAACGGCCGCTGCGGTTGCGGGGTATCTCCGACGCGGCGACCCGGCGGGCTCGCACCCAGGAATTGCTGCTGGAAGTCGGACTGCCGACCGATTTCACCCACCGGTATCCACGCCAGATCTCCGGGGGACAGCGTCAGCGGGTCGCGATCGCCCGAGCACTGGCCGCGGAGCCATCGGTACTGGTCTGCGACGAGATCACTTCCGCGCTGGATCGAGAGACCGGCCACGCCGTGCTCGAACTCTTGCTGCGCATCATGGACAGCCGGCCGCTGGCAGTGGTGTTCATCAGCCATGACGTCGACTTGGTGCGCGAATACTGCACCACCGTGTACAAACTCGGCTGATCCGGAATCGAGGCGCTCGGCAGGATCCACTTCCGGTCAGGTCGGGGCGCATCGGAGCGTCGATGGTGAATCTATTCGGCCAGGGTGCACGGCTATCCGTTGGCGAGCCGAGTTGTCAGCCGATGGCGGTGACGTGGCCGATGATGGCGTCGTGCGCTGCGCTCCATGCGGTAGACCCGGCGTCAGCGAATTCACCGTGCCCGATACCGAGCAGGATTCTTACCTCGGCGGTGCCGTCGGCGCGGGTGACGGCTTCGCCGTAGCGGTGGCTTTGCGACGGTGCCACGACTCGGTCGTTCGCGCCGTGCAATGCCGTGATCCGAACGTCTTTCGGTGGGAGGTGGTGAATAGGGGAGGCGTCGCGGTAGCGGTCGGGCACCTCCGCGGGTGTGCCGCCGAGGAGTTTCGGGACGAAGGAATCCCGACTCTCGGTGACGGCCAGCTCCATGTCGAGGACCGCGGCCATGAGGGTGAGGCTGCGGATGCGGATCGCGGGATGTCGGGGTGGTTCGGTGGAGCGGTGTCCGGCTGTCCAGGCGACGAGGTGGCCGCCGGCCGAGTGCCCAGCGAGGTGAACCCGCTGTAGGTCGAGCAGGTTGCCCAGGCGTGGTGCGACAACAGTGGCCAGCGCGTTGACGGCGGCATCGACATCGGTGAGCGTGGTCGGCCATCCGCCGCCGGCGTTCACCCGGCGATATTCGATGTTCCACACGGCGACGCCGTCGTCTGCCAGCGCTCGGGCATGGGCGTCGAATTGTGCGAGGGTGCGGTTGTGCGCCCATCCGCCGCCGTGGATCAGAACCACCACGGGCAGCCGGGTGTTCGATGTCGGTGGCAGATAGAGGTCGCCGAAAGTCTCCGGTGAGTTGCCGTAACTGATGCGCATCGGGGTTCGCGGAATCGCCGCGGCCTCCACTGCCACCGTCTCGGCCGGCGCCGAGAGTTCCGCAGCGAGATACCCGAGGGCGAGGATGGACACCGCGAGCACGCCGAGCCAGGCAAGGCGACGTTGTCCGTCACGTGCCACCGGTGGATCTCCTCTCGATCGTCTCACCACCACCCGAGGATCGGTTGCAGCTCCCGTCCGAGTGGTCCGGCCAGGGATCGGGAGTAGCTCGCGGTCAGGTGGTGTTCGTCGTGGTAGATCAGGATATTGCCTTCGGCTACCGCGCAGAGTGTGGGTTCGCACACCGCGTCTGTCAGGTCGATCGGGAAGACGTTGGGAAAGGTCGACGCAGGTGCCAGCCCAGGGTTGATCGGGTCGAGCGCGTCCTCGCGGCGCATGCCGCAGCTGGTGCGGTTCCCGCCGCCGGCCAGACAATCGGTGGCTTTGTATCGGATGGTTCCGCGGCGCAACCACGGGGTGTCGCGGATGGCGAGCAGGTTGAGACCGCGGTCCGACAGTGCCGCCCAGACGTGGAGATAGTCGGCGGGCGTCTCGTCGCCGCCCTGGTCTCGGGGCCGGGTGCCGGTGGTGAACACCCAGTCGGGCCGGTCGGCATCGAGGCGGTCGATCACCTCGGCCGACCAATCCCGGCAATCGGGGATGGGCTCGCCCTTGTACGTCGGTTCTTCGGCGAGAGTGAGCGGGCAGCCCATCTTCAAGTACACCTGGATGCGGAACGAGTGTTCGGCGGCGAGTACCTGGAGTGCGGGTAGCCAGTGTTCGGCATGGGAGCTCCCGACCAGTGCCAGGGTTCGATCGGCATCCACGTCGCCATAGGTACAGGTGACGACCTCGCGGGTGTCCCAGTCCGCGATACAGCCGTCCCCGGTGGGCGGGGGGACTTCGGTGGGCGCCGCGAAAACGGTGGGTCGCATCGGTTCGTCGGGCGTCGCGGCGCCGGAGGCCAACGCCTCCGCGCCCGGGTACTTCTCCGGATCGAGCTGTCCGTCCGCGACCGGTGGCTTGACCTGGATCACCGCGAACTGCCATCCGGCGGTGACGGTCAGAGTCGCCGCCAGCAACACCGCGACCGCGCACACGACGAGGTTTCGCGCTCGTGTGTCCCCGGCGTCGTCGCTGCCGCCCGGCGAAGAGCGCAGTGGCTGCTCGATCCAGCGGTGCGTCCCCCAGGCCAGCACGACGGACAACCCGATCACCCCGATGCCGCCCACCAGACCGGCGTGGGTGTTTCCGCGTTCGGTGAGGAAGAAGATCAGGATCGGCCAATGCCACAGGTACAGGGGATAGGCGATATCGCTGAGCCACACCATGATCGGGTGCGCCAGGAGCCGGTTCGGCCACGGCCAGTCGGCGAACCGCAGTCGCGTCGCCGAGAGGATCACCGCGACTGTCGCGCAGACCGGCAGCAGGGCGGTGGGGCCGGGGAACCGGTTGGCGCCGTCGATCACGAGCCACCCGCACAGCACGACACCGAGAACACCGAACACCGAGAGCACGACGCGCGCCGGCCGCCACAACACCAGCGAAGGCGCCACGACGGCGAGCCCGGCACCGGCCAGCAACTCCCACCCGCGGGCGAAGCTGTCGTAGTAGTTCCATCCCTGATTCGTGGCGACGCCATCGGCGGCGTAGACGAAGGAGGCCACCGACACGGCGACCACGACCACGCCGACGGCCGCGCGAGTTCGAGCGGGCTGTGCGAGTCGCGCGCACAGCCATGCGGCCGCCGCGACCGTCAGCAGCGCGGCCAGGTAGAACTGCCCCTGCACCGACATCGACCACAGGTGTTGCAGCGGACTGACCGAAGGATCGGCGGCCAGGTAGTCCGACCAGGTCAGCGCCAGCTGCCAGTTCTGGTAGTAGAACAGCGACGACAGGATTTGCGCCGCCACCGTCGACCATTGCGTATACGGCAGCAAGACCACTGTCGCGACGACGACCGCCGCCAGCACCACCGCCATAGCCGGGACGAGTCGTCGCAGCGTGCGGCGCACGACCGACCATGCCCAGGCCTGCTCCGCCGACTCCGCCCGACGCAGCAGCAAGCCCGTGAAGAAGAACCCCGACAGGACCAGAAAGACGTCTACACCACCGGAAACACGCCCGAACCACACATGGAAGACGACGACCAACGCGATCGCGAGCCCCCGTAACCCATCCAGATCGGAGCGATACTCCACCCGACGGCGAGGTGTGGTGGTGAGGCGAGTCTGCTCGGTCGAGTGCGTCGAATCGGCGTCGATATCGGTCACCGTCGTGAACACCCAGGCGAGCTCACATCAGGCGAAGGCAACGCGGCGAGAAGAAGTACTGACGGTGACAACGACATGACGAGTCTCTATCACGGTCGAATGCGCCGGGTCCATTCGTCTGCACTATCCAGGATCATCGAGTTGAGCCACGCCGCGCTGCTCGCCGAGGCCGACGCGCCGCGCCGTCGCCGCATTGCCTGATCGTGGACGGGAACCGCGGCGTCCAGCCCGCACACTGGCCTCCCTTTCGCCGCCGCGACGCAACTCTCGGCCCGGAACCAGCTGCCCGATGGCTGTGTCCGGGCCGGGCTGATCGGCCTGCCGCTGAGCCCCGGGTTCGGCGACTCTTCCCTGTCGAGTCCAGCGTGATTCCGTTGGGCCGCAACGGAGTTCAGCGATATCAGGCTGCGGTGAACAGTAGTGGCAGGCGGCTGGTCACAAGATCGACAGTCGGGTCCGGGGCGAGGGGGATCAGGACAACCCCGTCCGCGATCGCCAGCGCGTGTAGGTCGCGGATCAGGTCGTATAGTCCCCGCACCGTCCCGACGTAGCTGGTGATCGATGGATCGGTGGTACCCGGTGTGGAAACGGTGTGGTGTGCGCAGTGAAGGTGACCTCGCGCGGCTTCGGCGGAGATATCGATGAGGACCTCGATATCGAGGAGGACCAGCGGGGGCCCGGGGTCGGATGCCGCGCGAGCGCGGATCGACTGTTGCTGCGCGTCGCGAAGGTCCGTGGCGTTTATCCGGACAGCGTGTTCGAGTGCGACGGTGTCCGGGGCGCCGACAACCCAGGTCACGAGGTGATCGGTGGGGTCGCTGTCGAGCAGTCCGACCACAGGGGTCTGTGTTCGCATGACAATTGCCGCGTCCGTAGACAATGCGAGCCCTAGGCCCGAGGCGACTGTGCGAGAACCGCCATGGCGAGCTTGACGTGCGCGGCGTCGACGAGTTGGCCGTCGACGCTGGTCGCGCCGAGTCCCTGCGCCTCTGCTGTGCGGTAAGCGTCCAGGTTGCGTTGTGCCCGTTCGATTTCCGCCTGGGTGGGGGCGAAGACTTCGTTGGCGATGGCGATCTGCGCCGGGTGGATGGCCCATTTGCCGTCGAAGCCGAGCGCGGCGGCGTGTTCGGCCTCCTCGGCATATCCCCTTTCGTCCTTGAAGTCCGGGTAGGGCGCGTCGATGGCGAGGACTCCGCCGACGCGCGCGGCGGTGAGCACCTGCATCCTGGCGTAGTGCCAGAAATCGCCGGGGTAGCTGACGCGGGGTTTGAAGTTGGTGTCGACCCGCGCGCGCTGGGACACCGAGAGGTCGCCGGCTCCGAAGATCAGCGCGTCGAGTCGCGGGCTCGCGGTCGCGATGGCCTGGGCGTTGGCGACGCCGGCCACGTCCTCGATGAGAACCTCGAGGCGGATCGGTTCGGTGAGGCCGATGGTGGCCTCGATCTGGGTGAGCAGGACATCGACCCACCAGACATCGCGCGCGGCAGTCACTTTGGGCACGATGATGGTGTCGAGGTTGTCGCGCGCTCCGGTGACGAGCTCGATGATGTCGGCGTAGGCCCATCTGGTGTCGATGCCGTTGATGCGCACCGCGCGTGCGGTCGATCCCCAGTCCTGGTCGTTGAGCGCGGTGACGGCTTTGGCCCTGGCCTGTTCGCGCAGCGCCGGGGCGACGGCATCTTCGAGATCGAGGAAGACGAGGTCGGCATCGGAGGCCGCCGCTTTGGCGAACATCCGGTCGTTGGTTGCCGGCGTGGCCAATTCCGAACGTCTACGGAAGGTAATCATGTCTTTCTCTCCTGAACGGCGGCTGGTCAGATGATGTCGCGTGCGCGCAACGTGTCGATCTCGTTGTCGGACAGGCCGAGTAGTTCGCGCAGTACCGAGGCCGTGTGGGCGCCGAGCTCGGGACCGAGCCCGTCGATGATGCCCGCGTTGTCGGAGAAGCGGGGCACGGGGGCCTGGACGAGCATGGTGTCGAGTTGCGCGTCCTCGACGCGCACGAAGACCTCGCGATAGCGCATCTGCTCGTCGTCGATCAGTTCCGAGACGTCGTACACCGGCGCCGCGGCGATCTCGAAATCCTCGAACACCGCCATGGCATCGGCGAGGGTGCGCTGGGAGACCCATTCGGCGACAACGTCGTCCACTTCGGCGGAGCGGGCCAGGCGACGTTGCGGATCGGCGAAGTCGGGATCCTCGGCGAGGTCGGCCCGCCCGATCGCGCGGAAGACGCGAAGCGCGATGGTCGGCGCGCTGCCCGACATGGCCAGCCACCGGTCGTCCTCGGTGCGGTAGGTGTTGCGGGGGGCGGAGATATCCCATTTGTTGCCCGCCCGCCGGGGAATCGCGCTGGTCTGGTCGTAGGCGACCACGGACTGCTCGAGCAATCGGGCCAGTGGATCGATGAGGTTGATATCGATCAGCTGGCCCTCGGCGCCGTGCACGTCTCGGTGGTAGAGCGCCATCATCACCGCATAGGCGGCGTTCAGCGACGCGACGCCGTCGGCGAGCATGAACGAGGGCAGCGTGGGCGGCCCGTCGGATTCTCCTGTGGTGTGGGCGAATCCGCTCATGGCCTCGCCCAGGGTGCCGAAGCCCGGTCGTGTCGATTTCGGGCCGGTGAGGCCGTAGCCGGTGACATGCAGCATGACGATGCGGCTGTTCACGCCGCGCAGGGTGGCGTAGTCCAAGCCCCACCGCGCGAGCGTGTGCGGGCGGGTGTTGGCGACGATGACATCGCAGCCGCGCGCCAGATCGCGGACCAGGTCTTGGCCCTCGGGGGTGCGCAGGTCGATGGTCACCGACTTTTTGTTGCGGCCGATGCTCTTCCACATCAGGCCGACTCCGTCCTTCTGCGCGCCCCAGCCCCGGATCGCGTCGCCGCCGCGCGGTTGTTCGATCTTGATCACCTCGGCGCCGAACTCACCGAGATAGGTGGCGGCCAAGGGCGCCGCGGCCAGGGTCGCCATGTCGAGGACCCGGATGCCCTCGAGCATCCGGCTGCGCGGTGCGGGAGTCGCGCTAGACACCGGCGGGCACTTCGTGGGTCGCGGCGGTGAACGCGCAGGCCGGTCGTTCGAGGCCGAGGTTCTCGCGCAGGGTGGTGCCGCTGTATTCGGACCGGGCGAGTCCGCGTTGCTGGAGCTCGGGGATGACCATCCGCACGAAGTCCTCGAATGATCCGGGGAAGTGCGTCGCGGCGACGACGAATCCGTCGCAGGAACGGGATTCGAACCACTGCCCCATCTGTTCGGCGATCTGCGCGCCGGTGCCGACGAAGCGCGGCCCCTGCAACAGCGTGGCGCGATGGTTGGCCAGTACGCGCAGGGTCAGCGGTTGATCGCCGAGGTGGCGTTTGACTCCCTGGACGAGGCCGCGGATGCCCGACACCGAATCGATGAGTTCGTCGGTGACGACATCGTCGAGGGAGTGGCCGGCGAAGTCGTGGTTGGTGACCTCCGACAGCAGCGTCAGCGACGCCAGTGGATGAACGAGCTCGTTGAGGAAGATCGCCTCTTTCTCCTTGGCGATCTGCTCGGTCTCGCCGACGATCACGTAGACCATGGGCAGCAGGCGCACCGAATCGGGTTCGCGTCCCGCCGCCGCGACCAGTTCCTTCTGCTCGCGGTAGTGCTCGGCGGCGGCCTTCTGGCTCGGATCACCGGTGAAGATGAGATCGGCCCACTTCGCGGCGAAGTCGCGTCCGCGCCCGGACTGGCCTGCCTGGATGATGACCGGACGGCCCTGCGGGGTGCGCGGCACGGTCAGCGGCCCGCGGACGGTGAAGAACTCGCCCCGGTGGTGCAGTGCGTGGACCTTTTCGGGGTCGGCGAAGATGCCGGATTCCTTGTCGCCGGTGATGGCGTCGTCTTCCCACGAGTCCCAGAGCTTGGTGACCACGTCGATGAATTCCTCGGCCCGGTCATATCGCCGGTCGTGCTCGGAATGGGCGTCGACGCTGAAGTTCTGGGCTTCCGCGTCGTTGACCGAGGTGACGACGTTCCAGGCGGCACGGCCTCCGCTGAGGTGATCGAGCGTGGCGAAGGTGCGGGCGACGTGGAACGGCTCGTAATAGGTCGTGGAGTAGGTGGCGCCGAGGCCGAGACGGTCGGTCGCGGCGGCCGCCGCGCCGAGGATCGCGGTGAGATCCAGCTTGATCGGGCGGGCGCCGTATTTGACGGCATCGGCCACCGAGTCGCCGTAGATCGCGGGTATCGCGAGTCGGTCGTCGAAGAACATCAGATCGAAACAGCCGTCTTCGAGCGTGCGTGCGATGCGCTGGTAGTAGCGCAGATCCAGGTAGTCGGGCGCCGTGCTCGGGTAGCGCCACGAACCGGAGAAGACTGACACGTTCGATGCCTGCATGAAGGCCACCAGCGTCATACGGTCGGATCTCGGTGTGGACATCGGGAGCCTCTCAATAAATATATCAGTGTGTGACTGATATATTTAAGCCGTAGGAGGAGATTGTCAACCCCTCATCGGCGAGGTTGTCGAGTGCGCTGTGTGGCTCCGAGAGTGGGCCGTGGTGTGGTGGTGTGCCGCGGCGGCCGGGCCGGGCAGGCCCGAAACGCGATATTCTGCGTGACTCGAGACAGGAGTGACCGATGACCGAGCTTGGGCAGGGGCCGTGGGCGGTCGGTGAGGTCGATGAGGTCGACCGGACCCGGCGCACCGAACGCGAACGGCTGGCCGACGCGCTACGCGAACGCATCCTGGCGGGAGAACTCGCTCGCGACGCCCGCATCGATCTCGACGCCACCGCGGCCGAGTTCGGCACCAGCCGCACGCCTGTGCGCGAAGCGTGTCTCGTGCTGGCGCAAGAGGGCCTGGTGCGGGTCGCGCAACGCAGCGGTGTGATCGTGATCGGGGTATCCGCCGAAACGACGCTCGAGAACTTCACCCTCATGGCGGCCCTGTCCGGTGTGGCCGCGCAATGGGCGGCGCAGAAGATCACGCCGCGCCAACTGCTGCGGGTGCGTGAACTGCACCGCGAGATCCGGATCGCCGCCCAGGCGGGCGACGATGTCGCCACGCTGAACTGGCTGTTCCATCGAGAGATCAACCGCGCCTGCGGATCTCCCCGATTGCAGGGGATGCTCGGCGATGCCGGACGGATGGTCCCGCGACGCTTCTTCGAGCTCTTCCCGGAACAGGTACCGTGCTCGGTGGAAGACCACGAACAACTCGTATCCGCCCTGGCCAAAGGTGACGCGATCGCCGCGCGCACCGTCACCGAGGAGCACTTCCGCGCCGCCGCCGAACTGCTCAGCGCGCGACTGGCCGACACCGAACTCGGGATCTCGTCCGGATAGCGAACGCCTACCCGGCGATCCGGGAGTGCGATCCGAGTTGGTGCCAGACACGATCGTGATAGACGAGCGCGGGATCGTGGGCGTGCGGCGGCCCGCTCCTGTCGACCTGTAGGGCCGCCACCACGAGCACACTCGAACTGCGTGGGCTGCCGATATCCAAGCGTGCGGTGATCCGGCCGCGCACCCAGGCGCGCGCGGCCGGGAAATAGGGTTCGCCGGTGGGGAGCCGCTTCCAGATCGACCGGTCGGCGAATCGGTCTATGCCGCTGGTGGCTCCGAGTTCGGCGAGCGCGAGTTGGTCCGCCCCGAGCAGGTGCACCACGACCGTGTCCGCCGCCCGCAGGGTGGGCGCGCTCGAGGACTTCTCCGACACCGAGAACATCAGCGCGGGTGGATCGACGCTGACGGAGGCGACCGAAGTCGCCGTCAACGCCACCGGGCCGTGGCCCGCGTCGGCGGTGATCACCGACACCCCACCCGGATGACCGCGGAACGCGGTGCGGAACTGCTCTGTCGAGATGTGGTGAGCTTCGTCGTGTTCAGCGGATGAGGTGGTCATCTTCGGCCCCGGATCTACTCGGTGGACAACGCACACAGTTCATTCGGCGGGCTGCCAGATCTCGGTGCGCGCCATCCCGGCCGCCCTGCCCTTCGCCGATACGACCAGTGCCATCTTCCGCGACGCTTCGTCGATCATCTCGTCGCCGAGCATGGCCGCGCCGCGATGACCGCCCGCGCCCGAGGTGTGCCAGGCGTAGGCGTCGAGGATGTTCTCGGCGTGGTCGTAGTCGCTCTGACGCGGACTGTAGATCTCGTTGAGCGCGTCGATCTGGTTCGGGTGCAGTGCCCATTTCCCGTCGAATCCCAGTGCGGCCGAACGCTGTGCGACGCGGCGCAGTCCGTCGAGATCCTTGATGGCGAGGTACGGGCCGTCGATGGCTTGCAGATCGTGCGCGCGGGCCACCATCAGAATGCTCATCAGAATGTGGTGGTAGGCGTCGCCGACGTCGTAGCCGGGCGGCTGCTCACCGACGACGAGCGTCTTCATCTGAATCGACGCCATGAAGTCGGCCGGGCCGAAGACGATGGTCTCGATCCGTGGGCTGGCGAGGGCGATGGCCTCGAGCGCGAGCAGGCCCTGCGCGTTCTCGATCTGGATCTCCAGGCCGATTCTGCCGACCTCGAGGCCCTCGGCCTTCTCGACCTGGGTGAGCAGCAGATCCAGCGCGATGACATCGCCGGCGTTGCGCGTCTTCGGCAGCATCAGGCAGTCCAGATTCGCACCCGCGTTACCGACGACTTCGACAACGTCGGCGTAGGTCCACGGTGTCGTCCAGTCGTTGACCCGGACCGTGCGGGTCTTCGCGCCGAAGCCGCCCTCGTTGAGCGAGGTCGCGATGATCTTGCGACCGTCGGCCTTCGCGGCGGGCGCGCACGCGTCCTCCAGATCGAGGAACAGGGAATCGGCGGTGAGATCGCGTGCCTTGTCGATCATCTTCTGGCTGGATCCGGGCACGGCCAGCGTGGTGCGGCGGGGCCGGGTGGGGCGTGTCGTCACTGCGAATAGTTCCCTTCGACGTGAATCCTGCCAAGAATATATCAGATGTAGATCAATATTTTAATACTGGATTCGTGCCGGTGATCAGGGCGTGAAGTCGGTTCGGGTCGACGGTCCCGGTCGCCGGGGCCGAAACGAGACGACGGGGTAGCCGTGGTCCGGATCGGTGCTGACCTGTGCCCGCACCCGATACACCTGCTCGATCAGTTCGGCGGTGATCACCTCGGCGGGACGCCCCATCGCGACCACGCGCCCCTCGTCCAGGATCAGGACCCGGTCGCAGAACATCGCGGCGAGGTTGAGGTCGTGCAACGCGATGTAGCTGGTGATCGGGAGTGCGGCCACCAGGGCCAGGATGTCGAGCTGATGGCGGATGTCGAGATGGTTCGTCGGTTCGTCGAGCAGGAGTTCGTGGGGTCGCTGGGCGAGGGCGCGGGCGATCTGGGTGCGTTGGCGCTCACCGCCGGACAGGGTGTGCCAGCGATCGCCGGCCTTGTCGGTCATCCCGGTGTGGGACAGCGATTCCCGGATCGCGGCGGCGTCCGCGGCGGCATCACCACCGAACACACCACGATGGGGGATGCGCCCGAGGGAGACGACGTCCTCGACGGTGATATCGACCTCGGTGTCGGCATGCTGGTCGACGACCGCGATGCGGCGAGCGATCCGATGCCGGCGCAGTCTCGCGATGTCGGTGTCGTCGAGCAGCACCCGGCCACTGTCGGGATGTCCGATACCACTGAGCAGCCGCAACAACGAGGACTTGCCCGATCCATTGGGTCCCAGCAAGCCGATGGTCTCGCCCTCGACCGGCTCGACGGTGACGCCGTCGAGGATCAGATGACCGCCGCGGGTCCAGCGCAGCTCCTGCGCGCGCAAGGTCATGCCATCGCTCGATTCCGCAGCAGCAGCGCGATGAACGCGGGCACGCCGATCAACGCGGTGGCGACGCCGACGGGAATCTCGGTGGGCGCGAAGACGGTTCGCGCGACGACATCGACCCAGACGGTGAACACCGCACCGGCGACAACCGCGGTGGGCAGCAGTCTGCTGTGGCGCGGCCCGACCACGAAGCGGGCCGCGTGGGGGAGCACGAGCCCGACGAACCCGATCGCACCGGCCGCGCTCACCAGCGCCGCCGTCGTCAACGCGGTGACCCCCAGCAGCAGTGCCCTGGTCGCCCGCACCGGTATGCCGAGCGCGGCAGCGGAGGCCGCACCGAAGGTGAACGCGTCCAGGGCGCGAGCACGGCTCAGACAGATCACCAGACCGACGCCGGTCACCGTGGCGCACACCACCACATCGGCCCAGTCCGCGCCCGCGAGCGAGCCGAGCAACCAGAACAGGATCCCGCGGGTCTGCTCCGCGTCGGCGCTGGAGACCACGATGAACGAGGTGAGAGCGGAGAACAACTGGGTGCCCGCCACACCGGCGAGAACGATCCGCGCGGTACCGCCGCCTGCCGCCGCCGCCAGGATCAGAACCAGCGCGAAGGCGACCACGGCCCCGCCGAAGGCGCCCGCCGCCAACGAGATCGAGCCGGCGCCGAGCCCGAGTACCGCCACCAGCACCGCGCCGGTCGACGCGCCGGAGGAGATGCCGAGCACGAACGGATCGGCGAGCGGGTTACGCAGCACCGACTGCAGGATCGTCCCGCACAGGGCCAGTCCCGCCCCGCACACGGCGGCGAGCAGGGTCCTGGGCAGGCGCAGTTCCCACACGATGCCGTCCTTGATCCGGCTCACCCCGGCTCGGCCGAATCCGAGATGTTCGCCCACGACCGCGTAGACCTCGCCCACCGAGAGGTCGGCGGGGCCGATGGTCAGGGCGAGGGCGATCGAGATCGCCAACACGGCGCAGCCCGCGACCAGCCCGATCGCCATGACGGCGGTACTTCGCCCTGGCGCGAGCCCGCTCAGCGGACCGGTCCCCACTGCGCCAGCGCCGCGGCGAGTTTCTCCACGCCGTCGACCGTGCGCAGTGACGGATTCAGGTCGGCGCCGTTGACGACGACGAATCGCTGTTCGCGCACCGCTGTCATCCGCGAGGTCACCGGATGCGACCGCAGGAAGGCGATCTTGCTCTCGAGCGCGTCGCCCTCGATGGTCCGCCGGCTCAGGTCGGCCAGCACCAGCACCGCGGGGTCGCGGTCGGCGACGGTTTCCCAGCTGACCTGTGGCCATTCGTCGGTGGTATCGGCGAAGACGTTCTTCGCGCCGACCGAGTTCGTGATGATCCCCGAGGACCCGCAGCACCCGGCCATGTACGGGGTGCGCAGGTCGGAGAACCAGAACGCGATGGTCGACGCGGCATGCGCGCCGGCGGTGGCGGTCGCCGCCTCGAGGCGCTGCCGCAGCGAGGCGATCAGCGCCTCGCCCCGCTCTTCGACATCGAAGATCGCTGCCAATTGCCGGATCTCGGTATACACCGAGTCGATGCGCAGGGGTTCGGTGCGTGCTCCGTCGGAGTTCACACTCACCGCGGACTTGCCGTCGCAGTCGGTGGGCGAGAGGTAGGTGGGGACGCCGAGCTGGGTGAAGCGGTCGCGCTCGGCGACGCCGCCGGGACCGAGGGTGCCGCCGAAGGACGCGGAGACGAAGTCGGGTTCGGCACCGAGCACCACCTCGAAGGAGGGTTTGTTGTCGGCGAGCCGAGGCACTGTGGCGTTCGCTTCGGCCAGGTCGGCGCGCACGGGGTCGGTCCAGGTCGCGGTACCGGCCAGGCGATCGGCGAGCCCGAGCGACAGCAGGATCTCGGTCGATCCCTGATTCAACGACACCGCACGCTGTGGCGGTGCGGCGATGGTGACCGCGTGCCCGCAGTTCTGGATCGTGAGCGGAAAACCGGCGTTCGAACCCTGCGCGGGATCGGTCTCGCTGGTCGCGCACCCGGCGACAGCCAGGGTCGAAGTGAGCGATAAGAAGACACAGAAGTGCCGTAAGGCCAGGCGCATCGCGCGTGAACTCCTTCGTCAGGGCTCGATCGCGGAGCCTGAAAAAATGGTGCGACAGTCGCCGAGTGGTCGGGCTCGGGCCTGGTCAGGCCGTTACCGTTGCGCGTCAGCCCCGGATTCACACCGGTGTTCCCTCGACGATCGCCGCGCTGATGATATCCCGAACCGGCCCCAACCGGTCCGCCGCGAGCGTCAGCGTGCTGCGCTGAGGCCGGTCGCCAGCCGGATTCGACTCGAGGAAGGCGATTTTCGTGGCCAGCGCGTCGCCGTCGATCCGCCGCTTGCGCGCCGATCGAATCATGTTGAGCACTAGGGTGATCGGTGGTGGGAGTCCACGGTCAGCGCAACGCGGCCGCGGCGGCGACGAGGTTGCGCAGCGCGGCTTCCACCTCGGCGGGCCGGCGAGTCTCGAGACCGCAATCGGGATTGACCCAGAGACGTTCGCGGGGGACAGCTTTCAGCGCTGCCCGCAAAGCATCGGTGATCTCCTCGACCGAGGGGACCCGGGGTGAGTGGATGTCGTAGACGCCGGGCCCCACACCGAGATCGAACCCCGCGGCGTCGAGGTCGTCGAGCACCTCCATGCGCGAGCGCGCCGCCTCGATCGAGGTGACATCGGCGTCGAGTTCGGCGATGGCGCCGATCACCTCGCCGAACTCCGAACAGCACAGGTGAGTGTGGATCTGGGTGGTGTCGGCGACACCGGAGGTGGCCAGCCGGAAGGCCTGGACCGACCAGGCCAGATACCGCGACTGTTCGGCGGCGCGCAGCGGGAGCAGCTCGCGCAGCGCGGGTTCGTCGACCTGGATGATGCGCGCGCCGCCGGTCTCGAGATCTGCCACCTCGTCGCGGATGGCCAGGGCCACCTGGCGGGCGGAGTCGGCCATGGGCTGGTCGTCGCGGACGAAGGACCAGGCCAGGATCGTGACCGGCCCGGTGAGCATCCCCTTGACCGGCTTGTCGGTGCGCGACTGGGCGTATCCGATCCAGTCGGTGGTCATGGGCGCGGGCCGGGCGACGTCGCCGTACATGATCGGCGGGCGCACACAGCGGGTTCCGGAGGACTGGACCCAGCCGTGCTCGGTGACGGCGAATCCGTCGAGGAGTTCGGCGAAGTACTGGACCATGTCGTTGCGTTCGGGTTCCCCGTGTACCAGGGCGTCCAGGCCGAGACGTTCCTGCAACGCGATGACGTCATCGATCTCGGACCGCATCCGGCGCACGTACTCGGCGTCGTCGATCTCGCCCGAGTGCAGCGCCGCGCGGGCCGAGCGGATCGCCGAGGTCTGCGGAAAGGAACCGATGGTGGTGGTCGGCAGCAGCGGAAGGTTCAGGTGCGCACGCTGTTTCACCAGCCGTTCGGCTGCTGGAGCACGGGTTGTGTCGCCCGGGGTGAGCGCTGCCAGCCGGGCCCGGACCGCGTTGTCGTGTAGGCGCGGATCGGTGCGCCGGGACTCGGTCGCGGCCCGCGCGGCACGCAGTTCGGCGGCGACGGTGTTCGTGCCGTGCGTGATCGCGGCAGCCAGGATGCCGACCTCGGTGACCTTCTCGGCGCCGAAGGCCAGCCACGAACGCAGTCGCTCGTCGAGGGTGGTTTCAGGGGTGAGCGAGTAGGGGACATGCAACAGGGAGCACGAGCTCGATACCGCGACGGAGCCGGCGCTGCCGAGCAGCGATCCGAGGGTGCTCAGCGCCGCGTCCAGGTCGGTGCGCCAGATGTTGCGTCCGTCGACGACGCCGGCCACCACCAGCTTACGGGTCAGCGCGGGCACCGAGGCGATGGCGTCGACGGTGGTACCTGCCGTGAAATCCACTGCGACGCCGTCGATTCCCATGTCGGCGAGGGCGGCCAGGGCGCTGTCGGGGTGCCCGAAGTAGGTGGCGACGAGGAGGGCGGGCCGGTGCTGGGTACTGGACAGCGCCGCGTAGGTGGTGCGAAGCCCGGCGAGCTCGCCGACCGTGAGGTCGGTGACCAGGACCGGTTCGTCGAACTGAACCCAGGTGGCTCCGGCGTCGGCGAGTCGGCCGAGTAGATCCTGGTAGAGGGGAAGCACTTCGGGCAGTCGGTCCAGCGCCCGACCGTCGGCGTGCTCGGCCAGCTGCAGGAAGGTGAGCGGCCCGATGACCACCGGACGCGCCGGGATCCCGAGTTCGACGGCTTCGGCCAGTTCGCTGAGCAGCTTCTCCGGATGCAGCGAGAACCGTGTCTCGCGGTCGATCTCGGGCACGAGGTAGTGGTAGTTCGTGTCGAACCACTTGGTCATCGCGAGCGGGGCGATGGCGTCGGTACCACGCGCGGCGGCGAAGTAGCGGTCGAGGGGATCCGCGATGTCGTGAACCCGTGACGGCAGTGCGCCGAGCATGACCGCGGTGTCGAGCATCTGGTCGTAGTAGGAGAAGGTGCCGACGGGAATCGAGTCGAGGCCCGCCGCGGCCAGCACGCTCAGGTGAGCCAGTCGCAGTTCGTGGCCGGCGGCGTGGAGCCGGTCCGCATCGATGGTTCCGGCCCAGTAGTCCTCGACGGCGCGTTCGAGTTCCCGATTCGGCCCGATCCGGGGGAGACCGAGAACGGTCGCGGTGAAAGGAGTGTGTGGGACTGCCACGGTCATCGTCTCCAGTGCGGTGCGGACGGCCGCCGACTTACCCGGGGGAGCGTCGACCGTCGACCCGGGTGGCGCGTCGCGGCACCGGTGCCGGGATTCCCGGCAGGTCGGAGAGGTCGGTCCGCGCGCCCGGTCCACGAGGCGGTGGCCGCCGGACACGGCGTGTCCGGCACAGTGGCAGGTCTTCGGACTCGCGGGCACCGGCCTGGTTCGGCCGACCTAGTGGCCGTCGCTTCCCGGGTGTTCACCCAGTGCGTGATGACGGCGGTCGTTCCCACTCACCGCTGCGGGACAGTCCCGGAATTCCACCGGGTTCCCTCTCACCGGTCGCCGAGGGTCCGGCGTCCGGTTCGACACGATCGCCGCGAGTCGGGGCTCCGACTCGGCACGGTGAACGTGAACCAGCTGCCCGATCATGATAGTCGTGGTCGCGATGTGCGTGGCGCGGTAGCCGGGCCGGGGCACCACAGCGGTCGGTGGGACCGTATGCTGGATCGGCAGCTGGTTCGCCGGTGGCGAGGACGACGGGAGCCCCCGCGCCGCCGCCGGTGTCGACATTTCGCGCAACGGACCGTTGTGCGGTGAAGAGGGAACCCGGTGGGAATCCGGGACTGTCCCGCAGCGGTGAGCAGGAACGAAAGCCGTCATCAGCACTGGACCTGTGTCCGGGAAGCGACGGCCGGTAGATCGACCGGATAGGTCGGCGCCTGCGAGTCCGAAGACCTGCCGCTGTGCCGGACACGCCGTGTCCGGCGGTCGTCGCCTCGTGGACCGGGCGTACCGCCGCGCTGTCCCCCGTGTCGACACGGGGGCGACCGGTAGCGTGCGCGCGATGGGTGACGGCTGTTCGCCTGCAAGCCAATGGAGTTCCGCTGTGGTCGCATCCACCACGTGTCCGAGTCGGCTCGGAGTGTCCCGCTGTATCAGGGCCTCGAGGATGGGAAGTCGGCCTGAGCGCCCTGTCTCGGCGGGTTCGACGCGGGACGAGGAGAGCAAGCGATGACAACAACTGATTCCAGGCGACCCGACTGTCGCGAAACCGACGGCGGCCCAAGCCATTCGGTGGCACAGAGCCTGCTCACTCACGTCGGTGGGGGTGCGGGTGTGCCGTTCTCGGTGGAGTTCAATCCGCCACGTGATGCTGCCGGCGAGTCCCGGTTGTGGCGGGCGGTGCGTGAGTTCGAGCGTATGCATCCCGCGTTCGTGTCGATGACCTACGGGGCGGGCGGTTCGACGAAGGACCGCACGGTCCGCATCACCGGCGACCTGGCTCGGGAGACGACGTTGCTGCCGGTGGCGCACCTGACCGCGGTGGGGCACAGTGTGGCCGAGTTGAGGTCGCTGGTCGGTTCCTACGCCGATTCCGGGATCCGGAATCTGCTGGTACTGCGCGGTGATCCGCCCGGAGACCCGCTCGGTCCGTGGTCGCGCCATCCCGAAGGCGTGGACTACGCCGAGGAACTGGTGCGGATCGTCCGGGACCTGGGTGATTTCCACGTCGGGGTCGCCTCGTTTCCGCAGGGCCATCACCGGTCGCCGGATCTGGACCACGACACGCGGTTCCTGGTGGCCAAACTCCGCGCGGGTGCGGAGTATTCGATCACGCAGATGTTCTTCGACGTCGAGCACTATCTGCGGTTGCGGGATCGGGTCGCCGCCCTCGACCCGGAGCAGGGCGCCAAGCCGATCATTCCCGAGCTGATGCCGATCACGTCGTTGCGGACGGTGGCTCGTGCCGAGGAACTGTGCGGTCGCGGGCTGCCCGAGCCGGTTATGGCACGCCTGCGCCGGGCCGCGGGAACCGGCTCGCAACCTGATCGGGCGGCAGTGCGGGCCGAGGGCATCGCGATCGCCACCGAGATGGCACAACGTCTGATCGTCGAAGGGGCGCCGTGCCTGCACTTCATCACACTCAACTTCGCCAAGGCGACCAGTGAGGTGCTGACCGATCTGGGGTACGGCGTGGGAGCGGCGCCGTTGCCCGGGCGGTGATCGGGGTCCACCTCGCGCGTGTGGGGACGCGTGCTCTGTGGCCACTGCTGCCCGCACGGTGGTGGCCACGGGCAGCGGCCGAAGGTGCGCTCGCTCAACTCCGCTCGGCGGTAGGAAGGTCGGCGGGTGTGTAGGGGGTATTGGCGGCGCGGTTGCCGTCGACGTGGATAGCGCGGCCGAGCTGCGGGAACGCCCGCTGTGCGCAGCGGGAGCGTTCGCACACCTTGCAGCCGGCGCCGATCGGGACCGCGGTGGCGTCGTCGTGCAACGGCAACCCGTGCGAATACACGAGTTTCTCGGCGTAGGCGATATCGCACCCGAGACCGATCGCGAAATCTCTTGTGGCGGAAAGGAATCCCGGTGTGCTCTCGTCGGTGGTGCGGGCCAGCCACAGATATTTTCGGCCATCGGGCATCTGGGCGATCTGGGTACGGATACGCCCCGGTGTGGCGAACGCGTCGTGGACCACCCACAGCGGGCAGCTGCCGCCGACGCGGGAGAAGTGAAAAGCTGTGGCGGACTGTCGTTTCGAGATATTGCCCGCTCGGTCGGTGCGCACGAAGAAGAACGGCACACCCCGCTGACCGGCGCGCTGCATCGTGGACAACCGGTGACAGACGGTCTCGAAACCGACTTCGAACATCGACGACAACAGCTCGATGTCGTAGCGCAACTCTTCGGCCGCGTCGCGGAACCGGGTGTAGGGCAGGATCAGCGCTCCGGCGAAGTAGTTGGCCAGACCGACCCGCAACAGGTCACGGGATTCGGCCGGCATGCGCACGGTGGCGGTGATGGCCTCGATCGTGTCGCCGTGGGTCAGGAAGGCCAGCTGGGTGGCGAGCTGGAAGGCGCGCTGACCGGCCGAGAGTCTGCGCGCGAGGGTGAGATGGCGTGCGGCGGGATCGAACACGCGCTTGGAGCCGGGCTCGGTCGGTGCGTCCGAGCGGATCGTGACGGTGACGTCGTACCGCTCGTGCAGCAGTCGGGTCAGTTGCAGGTCCAATCCGCCGATGCTGAGCCGGTTCTCGGCGAACAGGGATTCGGCGGCGAGATCCAGCTCGGGAATGTGGTTGCGGCGATCGTAGAAGAAATCGCGCACGTCCTCATAGGGAGTGGCGGCCGCTGTGCCCGTGACCGGTCCCTCCAGACCGGCGGAGATCTGCTCGAGCTGCTGTGTCGCGCCGCGCAGCTTGCGGTGCAGATTCACCAGCAGGTGCGCGGCGGCGGGCACCCGCGCCATGAGGTCCTCGAGTTCGGCATTGCTGATGGCGGAGGTGTCGGGATCTTCGACGAACACCTCGTGCAGATCGGCCAGCAGCCGCGCGTCGGTGTCGGTGGCGAAGAATCCCACGTCCAGGTCGAAGGTGGCGTTCAGCTTGAGCAGTACGGGCACGGTGAGCGGGCGCTGATCGTTCTCGAGCTGATTGATATAGCTCACCGATAGCTCCAGCAGTTTCGCCATCGCGGTCTGCGAGAGGCCGCGTCGGTCGCGCAGCGTGCGCAGCCGTGCGCCCACATACGTCTTCTGCATGACCCGAATCTAGCACCTACGCCTTTCGCAATTTTTACAACTTCGCAGAGTCGCTTCCACAAATTTCGGCATCTGTAAGCCATTTTGCCTGCTCGTAGATCTGTGTAACGTGCGAAAAGTACTGGTGAATACTCGACGCCTGGAGGCCCCCGCAGTGAAGCACCATCTCGTCCGAACGCACCGCTCCGCCGAGGACTTCCCCCGCGAGGAGCACCTGGCTTGGCACATCGCCGAGGTTGCCGCCGATCCGGTGGAGGTGCTCGACCGGACCGAAGAGATGATCGTCAACCGGATCATCGACAACGCGTCGGTCGCCGCGGCTTCGATCACCCGCCGCCCGGTGGCCAACGCCCGCGCCCAGGCCCTGGCCCATCCCTACGGCCCCGGCGCCGCCGTATTCGGGGTGCCCGGGCGGTTCTCGCCGGAATGGGCGGCCTGGGCCAACGGTGTCGCGGTGCGCGAACTCGACTTCCACGACACCTTCCTCGCCGCCGAGTACTCGCACCCGGGCGACAATATTCCGTCGATCCTGGCCGTGGCCCAGCACACCGGCCGCAGCGGCGCCGACCTGATCCGCGGTCTGGCCACCGGCTACGAGATCCAGGTCGACCTGGTTCGCGCGATCTGCCTGCACGAACACAAGATCGATCACGTCGCCCATCTGGGCCCGTCGGCCGCCGCCGGCATCGGCACCCTGCTCGGCCTCGATACCCAGACCATCTACCAGGCGATCGGCCAAGCCCTGCACACCACGACCGCCACCCGGCAGTCCCGCAAGGGCGAGATCTCGAGCTGGAAGGCCTACGCACCGGCCTTCGCCGGGAAGATGGCCGTGGAAGCGGTCGATCGCGCCCTGCGCGGCGAGGGCGCCCCGGCACCGATCTGGGAGGGCGAGGACGGTGTGATCGCCTGGCTGCTGGGTGGGCCGAAGGTGGAGTACACGGTGCCGCTGCCCGGCCCCGGCGAGCCCAAACGTGGCATTCTCGACACCTACACCAAGGAGCATTCGGCCGAGTATCAGAGTCAGGCGCCGATCGACCTGGCCCGCCGGATGCGTGATCGGGTCGGCGATCTCGACCAGATCGCGACCATCGTCCTGCACACCAGCCATCACACCCACTATGTGATCGGCACCGGCTCGGGCGATCCGCAGAAGTTCGACCCGACCGCCTCCCGCGAGACCCTCGACCACTCGGTGATGTACATCTTCGCGGTGGCCCTGCAGGACGGCACCTGGCACCACGAACGCTCCTACGCCCCCGAGCGCGCACAGCGCCCCGACACCGTCGAGCTGTGGCGCAAGATCTCCACCGCCGAGGACCCGGAGTGGACTCGTCGCTACCACTCCACCGACCCGAACGAGAAGGCTTTCGGCGCGCGCGCCGAGATCACCTTGAAGAGCGGCGAAGTGATCGTCGACGAGCTCGCCGTCGCCGACGCGCATCCGCTCGGCGCGCGTCCGTTCGCCCGCGAGCAGTACATCGCGAAGTTCCGCACCCTGGCCGAGGGCGTGATCGAGCAGGCCGAACAGGATCGCTTCCTCGACCTCGCCCAGCGCACGCCGGAGCTGACCGCCGACGAACTCGGCCGGCTGAACTTCACCGTCTCCGACGAGGTCATCGCCCGCGCGCCGCAGCTGCCGAAGGGGCTGTTCTGATGACCGGGCTGCTCGCCGCGTCGACCTCGGCCGCCGACAAGCGCATCGCGTTGCGGGCCGGTCTGACTTCGGACCGGATCCAGCGGTTGCCCGGTGCGTTCAATCCGTTGGTGGCCAGGTTGATCCAGGAGATCGGCTTCGAGGGCGTGTACGTCTCGGGTGCGGTGGTCTCGGCCGAACTCGCCCTGCCCGACATCGGGCTGACCACACTGACCGAGGTCGCCGAGCGCGGCAGGCAGATCGCCCGGGTCACCGACCTGCCGGTCCTCATCGACGCCGACACCGGTTTCGGTGAACCGATGAGCGCGGCGCGCACGGTCACCCTGCTCGAGGACGCCGGGATCGCCGGAGCCCACTTCGAGGACCAGGTGAATCCGAAGCGCTGCGGGCACCTCGACGGCAAAGCCGTGGTGCCGGTGCCGGAGATGGTGCGCCGGCTGCGCGCGGCCGTAGCGGCACGACGCGACCCGAACTTCGTGATCTGCGCACGCACCGACGCCGCCGGGATCGAAGGCATCGACGCGGCGATCGACCGAGCGAAGGCCTACGCCGAGGCCGGCGCGGACCTGATCTTCACCGAGGCACTGCGCACCCCGGCCGATTTCGAGAGATTCCGGGCCGCGGTCGATATTCCGCTGCTGGCCAATATGACCGAGTTCGGCAAGTCGGAGCTGATCTCCGCGCAGGTGCTGGAGAAGATCGGGTACAACGCGGTCATCTATCCGGTCTCCACCTTGCGGCTGGCGATGTTCGCCGCCGAAGCCGGGCTGCGCGAGATCTTCGACCACGGCACCCAAGCCGGTCTGCTCGACCGAATGCAGCACCGCAGCCGCCTCTACGAATTGCTGCAGTACGAGCGCTACAACGAATTCGACTCCGACATCTTCAATTTCGCCCTGGGAAAGGACCAGTGATGACGGATCTCGCCGTTCCGGCCATCTACAAAGGACTCGCCGGTGTCGTCGTCGACACCACCGCCATCTCGAAGGTGGTCCCGGAAACGAACTCGTTGACCTATCGCGGGTACGCGGTGCAGGACCTGGCCGCGAACTGCAGCTTCGAGGAGGTGGCCTATCTGCTCTGGCACGGCGAACTCCCCGATGTCGCCCAGCTCGCGTTGTTCACCCAACGGGAGCGGGCCTCGCGCCGAGCCAATCGGTCGCTGCTGTCGTTGATCGCGAAGCTGCCCGAGAACTGTCATCCGATGGATGTGGTGCGCACCGCGATCAGCTATCTGGGCGCCGAGGACCCGCAGGAGGACGACAACTCGGCCGAGGCCAACCTGGCCAAATCGTTGCGAATGCTGGCGGTATTGCCCACGATCGTCGCCGCTGATCACCGCCGTCGCCACGGCCTCGATCCGATCGAGCCGCACTCGCACCTCGGCTACGCCGAGAACTTCCTGAACATGTGTTTCGGAGAAGTGCCCGCGCCGGAGCTGGTGAAGGCGTTCGAGGTCTCGCTGATCCTCTACGCCGAGCACAGCTTCAACGCCTCCACCTTCGCGGCCAGGGTGGTCACCTCGACCCTGTCCGATATCTACAGCGCCGTCACCGCCGCCATCGGCGCGTTGAAGGGCTCGCTGCACGGAGGCGCGAACGAGGCCGTCATGCACGACATGCTCGAGATCGCTGATCCCGCGCTGGCCGAGCGGTGGCTGCGCGACAAGCTCGCCGACAAGGAAAAGGTGATGGGATTCGGGCACCGGGTCTACAAGTTCGGTGACTCCCGGGTGCCGACGATGAAGAAGGCGTTTCTCGATATCGCGGCCGCGACCGACGGCGGCAACTGGGTGCGGATGTACGAGATCCTCGAACGCACGATGGACGAGGCCACCGGCATCAAGCCCAATCTCGATTTTCCCACCGGGCCCGCCTATTACCTGCTCGGATTCGATATCGAGGTGTTCACCCCGATCTTCGTGATGAGCCGGATCACCGGCTGGACAGCGCACATCATCGAACAGGGTGCGGCCAACGCGTTGATCCGCCCGCTGAGTGAATACGTGGGTGTGGCGCAGCGCGTGGTCGTGGCCTGACGATGCCGGTCACGAAGTCGCGAGGGTGGCGGGTTCGATGCTGCGCCGTTTGATCACCAGGACGATGGCAAGCACCGGGTACAGCAGAATCGGCAGGAGCGTGCCGGGATAGAACGTCGGATCGGCCATGATCATCGTCCCGCTGATCAGGGTGAAATCGAACAGGCCGTGCAGTACCGAGTTGATCGCGTTGCCGCGGCTCACCCGCCGGGTCAGGTAGAAGAAGTAGCCCGCCAGGCTGACCATGATCGCCTGCGGCACCGCGCTGACACCGTGGGTGATGCCGTTGGTCAGGTGCACCGCGCCGAACACGATGCTCGACCACAGTGCGACCCGGCCCTCGGTGAGTCCGTGATCGCGCAGCACCAGCACGCCGATCCCACGGAATACGCCCTCCTCGCCCCAGCCGACGAACTGGGTGGCGATCAGCAGCACCAGCACGTACAGCAGACCCTTGTCCGCCAGCGCGCTGTAGTTGATACCGAAGATGATCGCGACGACGAACACGATCGGCACGATCCGCACCCACGACCGGGTCGGGTGGTCATCGTGCAGGACCGGCCGCAGCCAGCCCAGATAGGCGATCACGCCGTAGGTGAAAACCAGCGCGGCACCGAGCGGGATGATCATGCCGTAGAACACCGACCGTGTGGACAACATGTCCTCGGCCCCGGTGAGTGACTTCATCAGCAGGCCGCCGAGTTGAATGATCGCGAGGTAGACGATCACGACCAGCGCGAACATCGGGTAGGAGAGCCGACGACCGGCGCGTGGTGCCGATAACGCGGGGTCTGAGGTGTTCATGGGGAGAACATAGCCGCAGATGATCGATTCGCCGACCGCACCTTCGCGGACACGCCGATTCGCGGGACCCATCGACCCGCATAGTGTATTCATGCGTGGATCGAGAGTGACTGTAGCCGTGACCTTGTCGGCTACCCGGGGCCGAGGAGGGCCGACATGACCGAGCACACCGTGACCGTCGAACGCGACGGACCCGTCACCACTGTCAGCATCAACAGGCCGCAGGCCCGCAATGCCGTGGACCGGGTGACGGCAGAGGCGCTCGCCGACGCGTTCCGGGCGTTCGACGCCGACCCCGACGCGGCGGTCGCGGTCTTGCGCGGCGAAGGGGAAACCTTCTGCGCCGGAGCCGATCTCAAGGCGGTGGCCGCGGGTGACCCGAATCGTTTCCAGCCGACAGGCGACGCGCCGATGGGGGTCTCGCGGCTGCGGCTGTCCAAGCCGGTGATCGCCGCCGTGAGCGGCTATGCCGTCGCGGGCGGTCTCGAACTGGCCATCTGGGCCGATCTGCGGGTCGCCGACGAGGACGCGGTGTTCGGCGTGTTCTGCCGCCGCTGGGGCGTGCCACTGATCGACGGCGGCACCGTGCGCTTGCCCCGGCTGATCGGGACGAGCCACGCCATGGACCTCGTTCTCACCGGACGACCGGTGCGGGCCGAGGAGGCGCTGCGGATGGGCCTGGTGAACCGGGTCGTGCCGACCGGACAGGCCACCGCCGCGGCTCAGGAACTGGCGCGCGAACTGGCGGCGTTCCCGCAGACCTGTCTACGTCAGGACCGCCTGTCGCTGCTCGAACAGGACGGACTGTCCGAAACAGCCGCGCTGGCCAACGAATTCGAGCACGGGATCCTCTCGATCGCCCGTGACACCCTCGCGGGCGCGACCCGCTTCGCCGACGGCGCGGGCCGTCACGGCGCGTTCGGCGACGGAGCGCATCGGTAAACGTCTTCGGCGTCATGTTCGGCCGTGGCGGTGCGTCGGCTGCCAGGCGGTGACGGCCCAGATGACCACGACGCTCATCACGATGATCAGGATGGACCATGCCGGATAGTAGGGCAGGGACAGGAAATTCGCGATGATCACCAGCGCCGCGATGCCCACTGCTGTGTAGCGCGCCCACGCGGCACCCGACATCAGGCCGATCGAGCAGATGATGGCGATCACGCCGAGGACGACATGGACCCAGCCCCACGTGGTCGCGTCGAATTCGTAGATGTAGCTGATACCGGCGACATAGAACTCGTCTTCGGCGATCGCGGCGATGCCCTCGAGAATGGAGGCCGCCGCGGTGATGAACAGCATGATCGCCGCCAGCATGGAGATTCCCCCGGCAGCGGCTTGCCGCGCGAAAGTTTCGTCGTCGGGAACGGGTTGATAGGCGGAAGGATTGCGCTCGGTCATGTCAGCCCCTTGCTGCGGTGAAACTCCGGCATGCGGACCCGTCGACACTCTCTCGCCTAATTCCAGGTTTCGCATCGAGGGGCCGCGATAACGGTGCGGTCACGCATTACGGTCGGGATGGCGGATTACGCGGGAAGAATCCACGTAGCGCCGATCAAGGTATTGCTCGCGACCGGGTTCGATCGCCCACGATCCGTCGATATCGATACGCCGCGAGTTTACCGGATGCCTTCCTCTTAATACAGCGATGTGCCAGCGGTGCGGGCGGGATGCCATTCATCGCCTGTACCGAAGCCTGACGACACCCCGCCTCGACCGAGACCGCCTGTCTGACGAGGCGATTGCCGGATGATTGCCGTTGCTGATGGGCGGGGATACGTCGCGTGTACCCCGTGTCGGAGAGAGCTCCCGAGCCCGGACGCAAGCGAATCGTGTGTGGCGGTTTCCCGAGCGTGGAAGGAGTTATCGGTTTGTCCTGGCGTAATTCGATTGTCCGGGTGGTGAATTCGTGGTCGACCACGGCCCACCCGGCCCTCGGTCGTGGGCCACCGTGGCGGTCGAGGCGCAAAGGTCGCGATCGACCGCGGCGCCGCGAATATCACCCGGGGTCGTGCCGCTGCGTTGAGCGCGCATTCTCCCGGAACACCGGATCGGGTGTCCCCCCGCGAGCACGGGGAGACACCCGAAAACAGCTCTGTACGGCGGTCGCCACCGCCCACAGAGCAGATGCAGAAAATTGGAGAACTCTGCGATGACAACAGTAGATGTACCCGCCGGTTTCGCGGGCCCCAATGACGCCGCGCCCGTGTCCAGGCCGGTGATCACTCACGACGTGGTGATCGTCGGGGCGGGATTCGGGGGGCTCACCATGGCCGCGCAGCTGAAGCAGGCCGGGGTGCGCGACTTCCTGATTCTCGAAGAAGGGCCCGAAGTCGGTGGGGTATGGCGGGAGAACACCTATCCGGGTTGTTCCTGCGATGTGCCCGCGCACCTGTACTGCTTCGCCTTCGACCCCTATCGAGACGCGCGCGTGCGTTATCCGGATCAGCGCGAGATCCTGACCTATATGCGGGAGGTCACCGACCGCAACGGTTTGCGTGCGCACCTACGCTGCGATTCCGCGGTGGTGGCCGCCGACTACAGCGACACCGACCGCACCTGGACACTGACCACGAGCACCGGGGAGCTGATCCGCGCCGAAGCGGTCGTGTGGGCGCTCGGGCAGCTGCATCGACCCTCGGTTCCCCGGTTGCCGGGATCGGAGACCTTCGGTGGCCGTGCGTTCCACTCCGCGCGGTGGGATCACAGCGCGGACCTGAGCGGGCAGATCGCGGTCGTCGGCACCGGTTCCTCGGCGGCGCAGATGATTCCCGAGCTGGCGCGCGTCGCGGCCGGTGTCACCGTGTATCAGCGTTCCCCGTCGTGGGTGCTGCCCAAGCCCGCCGCGTCGTTCGGTCCGCTGTCGCGGCGGGCGCTCGCGCGGGTGCCCGGTCTGCACGAGCTGTACCGGGCGGGGATCCACCATGCCGCCGATCTGGTTCTGGCCCCGATCATGCGCGCGGGGTGGTCGGCGAGACCGGCCGAACTCGTGGCGCGGGCCCACCTCCGGCGCCAGGTGCGCGATCGCGCGCTGCGTGCCGCGCTCACCCCGGACTACCGGATCGGGGAGAAGCGGATCCTGCTCGACAGTGGTTTCTATCCGGCATTGACCCAGCCGCACGTCGAACTGGTCACCGACCGCATCGACGGGCTCGGCCCGGAGGGGATCCGTACGGTCGACGGCACCGAACGTCGCGCCGATGTGATCGTGTGGGCCACGGGTTTCCGGGCGTCGGAGTTCCTTGCCGGGGTGCGCATCCGTGGCCGTGGCGGGGTGGATCTGCACGAGCGGTGGCGGGATGCGGGACGACCGACCGCCTTCTACGGGCTCGCGGTGCCCGGCTTCCCGAATCTGTTCATGATCGCCGGGCCGCACTCGTTCACCCCGTCCAACAGCAACCCCTCGGTCAAACATCACCAAGCCCGCTACATCATGCGGTGTCTGGCGCTGAGCGCCGACCGGGGTGCCCCGGTGGAGGTGACCGAATCGGCGATGGCGCGCTACCTCGATCGGCTGGATCACGGGCTGGCCCGGACCGTCTGGTGCGACGGTGTGGCGAGAGCGTGGTGGAAACGCGCGGACGGCACGATCACCAACGCGTGGCCCGGAACCGTCGGCGAGTTCGAGGACGCGATCGTCGGTAGCGATCCGGCCGAGTCGTTCGCGAACGCCCCCGATCGGGAGTTCGCGCGCCGGACCACCTGACCGCGCCGTGTCGACATGACCCCGCGGTGGCCGCGAGCGCTGCTCGACGGCCGCCGCGGGGCCTGTCGTTACGGAGAACGCTCGGGATCGATCGCTGTGTGATTGCGGCTCTCGCCATCATGGTGGGGATACGATGATCTGACTCGATGTCAGCGAGAAAGCCGGGCAGATGGCAGCTGGTTCAAGTGGGTGGATGCGACGGATAGCCGTCATCTTGCTGGTGTGCGCCACAGGATTGCTCACACTGGCCGCGGTTGTCGCCGGGTTCCTCCGTGCGGAGGTTCTCGACACCGACCACTATGTGGACACCGTCGCCCCGCTGGCCGCGGACCCGGCGATCCAGACGTCGGTCGCGGACGCGCTGACCAGGGCGGTCATGGCCCGCGTCGATGTCGAGCAGGCCGCCACCGAGCTCCTGCAACGCGTCGGCGACGCCGAGGATCGCGGGCCGCTGGCGACTGCCGCGGTGCGCAGTGTCCCCGCGCTGCTCGCGGCCCAGTCCGAGGACCTGGTCCGGGACGCGGCGACCACCCTGGTGCGCAGCGACGGTTTCTCCGCACTGTGGACCGCCGCGAACCGGCAGGCGCACCGCCTACTGGTCGCGGCGGTCACCGGAGTCGACGAGGGTGCGATCCAGGTGGACACCACCGGCGTGGTGTCGATCTCGCTCGACCAGATGCTGGATCGGGTCGTCGACGAACTGGACAGCCGAGGTTTCGTCCTCGCCGACAAGGTCGCCGCCGCGCCGACCGAATTCGTGGTCCTCGAGTCGGACGAATTGGCGCGGGCGCAGCGGGTCGTGCGTCTGCTCGATCGGTCGGCGATCGTGCTGGCGATCGCCGCCCCGATCTGCGCGGCGCTCGCGATCCTGGTGGCGGGCAGAGGTTCCCGACGGCGGGCGATCCTCGCCGTCGCGGCGAGCGTGCTGGTGTCGATGGTCGTGCTGGCGGTGGCGTTGCTGATCGGGCGCGGCATCTATCTCGACCATGTCCGAACGGCCTCACCGGACGCGGCCCGTGCGGTCTTCGATACCGTCGTCGGGCCGTTGCGGGTGCGTATGCGGGTGCTCGCGGTGCTGGCCGTGGTGGTGGGACTCGGTGCCTTCCTGGTCGGTCCGTCGGCGCCGGCGACCTGGGTACGCGCCACCGCCGATCGGCTGGGGGAGCGGTTGCGCCGTGGCGAACTCGGGCCGGTATCGGGGTTTCTCGCGTCGAACCGCAACGCTGTGCGCGGTGTGGTGCTGATCGTCGCCGCGGCGGTTCTGCTGTTCTGGGACTACCCGACGGTGCTGGTGGCGGTGCTGATCGCCGTGGTCACCGTGGTCGTGTTGCTCGCGCTGGAACTCGTCGCCCGACCGCGACGGCGGGCGACGAACCAGCGCTGAGGTAGTCGGCTCAGGCCACCGGCGGGTGTTTGCGGGCACCCATCGACTCGGCCGCGAACAGCAGCACCACCGCGGCGATGACCGCGAGGACGAAGCCCCAGAAGTTGAGTTCGGTGATGGAGCCGACCCCGATCAGGCTGGCGATCACGCCCGCGATCAGGGCCGCGACCATGCCGAGCACCAGGGTCATGCCCATGCTCATGTTCTCCTTACCCGGTTTGAGCATTCTGGCGAGCACGCCGACCACCGCGCCGATGAACAAGAATCCACAGATCTGAACAATCGCGTTCCACATCGCACGAACCTCCACGTAGTGCCGATGGCCGGGAAGTGCCGGTCATGTTCGATCATTCCCCCGATCGCCCGCAGGGCCATGGCCGTGTCCTCGGTGTTGTCGAAGCGTGTTCGCGCCGACGCCGGATCAAGCCAACCGTTTCGATTGCGGGGCCAGTGGGGCCGTGGGTGGGGTCGCGACAATGCGGTCGATCACAGGTTGACGCTCAGCAGCACCGCCCGAGCTGCGGGTTCGTGGTGGGGTCCCCGTGGGGTACGGCGGCCAGGAACGCGTCGAGGTCGATCCGTCGCCCACCCACCCAGGTGCCCTGGACCTGGACCGTCTCGCCTAGTCGAGCCGGGTCCACCTCGTAGGGGTCATCGGACAGCTCGACGAAGTCGGCCAGCTTCCCCACCTGGATGGACCCGATCAGGTGGTCTCGGCGCAGGGTGCGGGCGGCGTCGATCGTCTGCGCGCGGATCGCGGCATCCAGCGGTATCGCCTGATCGGCGCCGTGCACGGTGCCCGCACGGGTGCGTCGGGAGGCGACGGTCTGGATGTTGATCAGCGGCGACGGTGGCGAGACCGGCCCGTCGTTGTGCAGGGACACGCACGCCCCCGACGCCAGCGCGTCGGCGGTCGGCTGCCATCGGCTGCCGTGTTCGTGGTCGAAGATGTCGCCGTCGAGCAACTCGCCCCAGAAGTAGTACTGGAACGGCGAGAGCGACACGTGCACGCCCAGTGTCGCGGCGCGGTCGAAGTGCGCTCGTGTCGCCCCGCCCAGGTGCTCGATCCGCCACCGATGGTCGGTACCGGTCAGTCCGTGGCGCCGCAATGCCGCCTCGTAGGCGTCCAGCGCCAACTCGACGGCGAGGTCGCCGTTGGAATGGAACGACATCTGCCAGCCCGCGGGCGCCGCCCTGTCCAGGATCTCGTCGAGCTGGGATCGGGTGTAGTTCAGCGAACCGGCGCCGCCCGCGGTCGCCGGGTCGATCCCGGCGCGCCGCGTGGCCTCGGTGTCGAGGTAGGGAAACGACGTCGCCGCGCTGCCCACCCACACCGCACCGTCGGTCCAGAGCTTGACTCCGGCCTTGCGCAGCATCTCGTCACCGGCGGCGAAGGTCTCGGGCTCGGTGTAGGTGTCGGTGGTCGACATCTCCCACAGGTTGACCCGCAGCGGGCACGACGTCGTGGCGGCCAGTGTCTCGTAGTCGTGCTTGGTCTGCGGGTCGTAGGCCATGTCCGAGGTCGTGGTGTACCCGACGCGCGACATCGCCGCGAAGAACCCGGCGCCGCTGACGAGCGGACTCGGCATCTGGGCGATCAACGGCATCATGACCGCGCTGAGCACCGGCACTTCGAAGCCCTGACCGTTGAGCGTGGCGTCCGGATTGCGACCGTAGCGCCCGCCGATGGGGTCCGGTGGTGGGCTGTCGTACCAGCCGTATCGCTTGATGAGCGCGGTATCGAAGTAGATGCCGTGCGCGGAATTGTCCAGGACCACCGCCACCCGATCGCCGAAGATCTCGTCCAGCTCCGCCGCGGTCGGTGCCGCGTGTTCGTGCAGCAGCGCGTCGAATCCGTTGAACACCAACGGCGTCGACGAATCGGTCGCGGCGATGGCAGCGGCGAACACGGCCAGCACATCGGCCCAGGTCGGTGCCACCCACGGGGTGATCTGTTCGATGGGTGGCTGGGTGAGGACCCCGCCGAGGAACGGATGCCCGTGCGGTTCGACGAACCCCGGCAGCAACGCCCGCGCGCCGGTGTCGATCACCTCGGCGTCGGGCGACACCGCGGACACACACTCGGCCACCGACCCGACCGCGACGATGCGCGATCCCGAGACCGCGACCGCCTGCGCGCGGGGACGGTCCTGGTCCATGGTGATCACGGTGCCCGCGGTGAGAACGAAATCCGACACAGCCAACTCCCTCGCTCGTGATGTTCGTGGCGGAGAAACCTCGGCCGGCCGCGATTCGGTGCGCCAAGGGTCGGAAATGCTGCTGACCAGCACAGGCTATTCCCGGCGAGCGCCAGGTCGAGCAGGCGACACGCCTATCCGAGCGCGGATCGACGCAGCCCGATCCGGGGTCGGTGCCGTACGAGCAGATCTCGGAGAGAACGACACCACGATCGAGCTTGCCGAGGTCATCCGTCCGAGCCTGGGTGCCCGGTTCGGTCTACTCGGCGGCGTGCCCCGACGCCGGGAACTCGGCGTAGAACTCGCGCAGTGCGGTCGTGACGCTGACGAGGACGCGGTGGGCGGCAGCCAGGTCGGTGTCGGGCAGATCCGACAGCGCGGCACGGGTGCGGGAACCGAGCGGTCCGAAGAATCCGGCGGCGACTGCCATACCCTGGTCGGTGTAGGTCAGGTTGACCCGCCGCCGGTCCGCCGGGTCGGACACGCGGTCGAGATGCCCGGACTCGATCATGCGCTCGACCAGGTAGGTGACAGCGGGCGCGGAGACGCCCATCACCTTGCTCAACTGCCCCGCGCTCACCGGCGAACCCTCGGCATCGGCCGTGGCGACATGCATCAGGGCGCGGAAATCGTTCGGGCGCAGGTCGTTCGATCGGGCGAAGACATGGCCGATCTGTTCGGAGATCGCGGTCAGCGCACGGACATCCCGGGCGATGTCGACCTCCAGCTCTGTCCGGTCGGCGGCCGGGTCGATGTCGGCGGCGTCGTCGTCCACGGCGGCCTCCTCTCTGTCCGAAAGGAAGAGCTTAGCCGTCGCAGGGTCGGGCATTGCCAATTAGTTAAGTTTCTGAAATAGTTTCGGCGTGATGCGAGTGAGTGAGGGAAACGGCTGGGACCGGTTCGCCGGACTGGTCACCGGTCGGCGATCGTGGGCGGTACTGCTCGCTGTCGTGATAGCCGCGATGGCGGTGATGGCGCTGGCGGGGAGTAACGACAGCGCGGGCCAGGCCCCGGTGTCGCTACCGCGATCGGCGCAATCGGCGTTGGCCGCCGAGGCCGTGGACCGGTTTCCCGATGCGGGCACCGCCGCCGCGATCATGGTGGCGACCCGCGCCGACGACGGACCGCTGACACCTCTCGACCGCGCCGCGCTGGACGCGGCGCTCACCCGCGCCGGCGGGCCGCCGACGGTGATCCTGGCTCCCGACGGGCGCGCCGCGCTCGGCCAGATACCGGTATCCGCGGAGCTCAACGGCTTCGCGCTCACCGATCGGATCGACGAACTGCGCGCCGCCGTCGACACCGACCTGCCCGACACCCTGCGCGTGCAGATCACCGGCGGACCCGCGTTCGGCGCCGACATCGCCAACTCTTTCTCCGGTGCCAACACCCTGCTGCTGATCGTCACCGCGATCGTGGTGATGGCGTTGCTCATCGTCACCTACCGCTCGCCGGTGTTGTGGCTGGTGCCGTTGACGGTGGTCGGCCTCGCCGACCGCGTCGCCACCAGCGTCGGCACGCTGCTGGCCGAGCTCACCGGACTCTCCTTCGACGGTTCCACCTCCGGCATCACCAGTGTGCTGGTGTTCGGCGCGGGCACGAACTACGCGCTGCTGCTGGTGTCGCGGTATCGCGACGAACTGCACCGCCATACCGATCATCGAGTGGCGTTGCGCGCCGCGGTGCGGCACGCCGCGCCCGCCATCGTGGCCAGCAATGTCACCGTCGTCCTCGCCCTGCTGACGCTGCTGCTCGCGCTGCTGCCCAACACGCGCAGCCTCGGCGCGTTCGCCGCCGCCGGACTCGTGGTGGCGCTGATCTTCGTGCTCGCCGCGTTGCCGCCCGCGCTGGCGCTGTGCGGGCGGCGGGTGTTCTGGCCGTTCGTGCCGAAGGCGGACGGTCGCGACACCGCCGATCAGGGTGTCTGGGCGGTCGTCGCGAAGCGGGTGGTGCGCCGCCCCGCTGTCATCGCCGGGGCGGCGTCGGCGGTGCTGATCGTCTTCGCGACCGGACTCGCGACCACCGACATCGGGCTCTCGCAGACCGAGCAGTTCCGCGTCGAGGCCGAGTCGGTCGACGGACTGGAGACACTGGCCCGACACTTCCCGTCCGGCTCCTCCGATCCCGCCGTAGTGATCGCCCGCAGCGCGACCACCACCCAGATCCAGGCGGCGCTCGATGGCGTGCAGGGCATTTCGCGCGCCACCGCCACCGGTACGTCCGCCGACGGTTCGACCAGGTGGTCGGTCGTGCTGGACGCGCCACCCGGCTCGGCGAAGGCGTTCACCACCATCGAGGCGATCAGGACGGCGGTCGCCGCGGTCCCCGACGCGCAGGCGCTCGTCGGCGGCGCGGACGCCGAGGCGCTCGACATCCGCGACGCCGCCCGCCGCGACCAGGCACTGGTGATTCCGCTCATCCTCGCCGTCGTGCTGTTGGTGTTGCTGGTGCTGCTGCGTGCGGTGCCCGCCGCCGTGCTGCTCGTCGGCGTCACGGTGCTCAGCGCGCTCGCGGCGCTCGGTGCGGGCAGCTGGATCAGCGGCACGATCTTCGGCTTCCCCGCACTGGACACGAATGTGCCGCTGTTCGGCTTCCTGTTCCTGGTCGCGCTGGGGGTGGACTACACGATCTTCCTGGTCACCAGGGCGCGTGAGGAAGCCGGTGCGCACGGCACCACCCAGGGGATGGTGCGCGCGGTCGCCTCGACCGGGGCCGTGATCACCAGCGCCGGCGTGGTCCTCGCCGCGGTGTTCTGTGTGCTCGGGGTACTGCCGTTGATCACCCTGACCCAGCTCGGCATCGTGGTCGGGATCGGCATCCTGCTGGATACGTTCGTGGTGCGCACGCTGGTCGTCCCGGCGCTGTTCGCACTGCTGGGCGACAAGGTGTGGTGGCCGGGCACACCCGTGAAAGCCGAAGCGGCGCAGCCTGATACGGCCGGAACACCAGCCGTGCACTGACCTGTGCGAGCCTGCGCTGGTCGTCGGTGGAACCGGCGACCAGCGCAGGCCGGGGAATCGGTTCCTCTACCTCAGCTGGGTCACCGTCGATGACGCCGGCGCAACCACGATGTTCCGGCGCGCCGAACTGATGCTCGCCGACGTCTGCGCCGAGACCCTGGCCGCCGCGACGGAATCGGGAGTGCTGCAGGCTCGCGTCGGCCTCACCGATGCGACCGGAAACCCGTTGTGCGCCAGGGTGCAGCCGGCCACGATCGACTGGTCCGCCGCGACCTGATCGCCCTGTCGATCGGCGACGCGCCGGGAGACTGTCGGTCCCCGGTGGCAGGATGCGGGCGTGGGTGATCACTTCGAACGGATCGTCGATCTCGACGTGACCGCGGCGGACGCGGCGGCATCGGCGGAGCGGATGGTCGACTGGATGGTGTCGCGGGGCTGGTTGCTTCGGGAGACCGCCGGGGAGGGCGTGTACAGCCTCCAGGTCGACGAAGGGTATGTGGCAGGGCCTGATCGGAATCGGATCACCCAGGACTGGGGCGACGAGTGGATCTGTGCGCCGGTCGCTGTCATCGTCGGCCGCAACGCCCACTACGGCGGTCAGGGCGCCATCGCACCGGGCACCGCGAAGTGCCCGCGATGCCGGGCGAGCACGGTGATCATCGACTACCCGCGGCAGTGGGACGCCGATCCCGCGGTGTGGCAACCGTTCTCGGATGCGATCGACTCCTGGATCGAATCCGGCGACGGCGCGGCCACCTGCGTCACCTGTGCCACTACGAGCCCGATCACCACCTGGCAGTGGGACGACGGCTTCGCTCTCGGCGCCCTCGCCTTCGACTTCTGGGGCTGGCCGCCGCTGACCGACGACTTCATCGCCGAGTTCACCGCCCGCCTCGGCCACCGCGTCGATCACCACACCGGCAAGTTCTGACCCGCATTCGGTGTCGTGGATCACAGGCGTCCGAACCCGCGCACTCCCCGTAGCGCAGTGCGCTCGATCTCACCGGTGGGGAGTGGTCCTCGGTGAAAATTCGGCGCTCACTAGCATCGATGCAGCGGATATATCGATGAAACCAGAGGACGTGTGTTGACTACCGAACAACTTGATCGCTGGAACGCTCAGGAAGCTGCGGCGGAGGCGATGATTCCGATCATCGGGACGCTGTACCGCGGCAAGGGTGTGACGATTCTGCTGCACAGCCGGTCGCTGGTGAACAAGTCGGTGATCAGCATCCTGCGGACCCATCGCTTCGCGCGCCAGATCGGTGGCGAGGAGCTCTCGGTGGACGAGACCCTGCCGTTTCTGCAGGTGATCAGCCGGCTGGATCTGGGGCCGTGCAAGATCGACCTGGGTCAGCTCGTGATGGCGTTCCACGCCGACGAGCGTGGCCTGTCGATCGAGGAGTTCACCACCTCGGTGCTGGCCGAGGTGAGCGACGGCAACAAGGCCGTGTCGCAGGGCCCGCGTGATGTGGTGCTCTACGGTTTCGGGCGGATCGGGCGGCTGGTCACCCGGCTGCTGATCGAGAAGGCCGGGTCGGGCAACGGGCTGAGCCTGCGCGCGGTGGTGGTGCGCAAGGGCGGCGACGACGACCTGGCCAAGCGGGCGTCGCTGCTGCGCCGCGACTCGGTGCACGGGCACTTCAACGGCACGATCAAGGTCGACACCGACAACGACACGATCACCGCGAACGGCAACGTCATCAAGTTCATCTACAGCGATGACCCGACCACGATCGACTACACCGCCTACGGCATCGACAACGCGATCCTGATCGACAACACCGGTCGCTGGCGCGATCGCGACGGCCTGGAGCAGCACCTGCGCCCCGGCATCGCGAAGGTCGTGCTCACCGCGCCGGGCAAGGGCGACGTGCCCAACATCGTGCACGGCGTCAACCACCGCGACCTGGATCTGTCCCAGCAGATCTTCTCCTGCGCCTCGTGCACGACCAACGCGATCGTGCCGCCGCTCAAGGCCATGGACGACGAGTTCGGCATCGTGCGCGGGCACGTGGAGACGGTGCACTCGTTCACCAACGACCAGAACCTGCTGGACAACTACCACAAGGCCGACCGTCGTGGTCGTTCCGCGCCGTTCAACCTCGTGCTCACCGAGACCGGCGCCGCCTCCGCGGTGGCCAAGGCGATGCCGGACTTCAAGGCCAAGATCACCGGCAACTCGATCCGCGTGCCTACCCCGGATGTGTCCGTCGCGATCCTGAACCTGCAGCTGAAGCAGGACACGACCAAGGAGGACGTGCTCGCCTACCTGCGTCAGGTCTCTCTCGCGGGCCCGTTGAGCCGCAACCTCGACTACACCGCCGCCACCGACGCGGTCTCGAGCGACTTCATCGGCTCGCGCGCGGCCTCGATCATCGACGCCAACGCCACCATCGTCGAGGGCGACACCGCGATTCTGTACGTCTGGTACGACAACGAATTCGGCTACTCGTGCCAGGTGGTGCGGACCGTGCAGTACATCTCGGGCATCGAATACCCGACCTACCCGCGACTGGGCGCGCTGTCGGACGCGCGCGAGCTCACCGACGCGCGGTAGCGACCCCGCTGGGCAGGCGGGTCTCCGGTCTATGACCAGGGCCCGCCTGCCCCGTCGACCCGGTGGCAGCTACCGTGCGGCGAGCATCACCGCTTGTCGGCTCGCGCGTTGTTGTGCATACTGGCGACATGACATCGAGTCGAAAGGGCGTTCTGCGCCCGGGCCGTTGAGCCCCACGCCGGTCATCGAACCGGCTTCTCTCCCCCGCCAACGCGGGGAATTCATCGAAGATCCGCTGCTTTCCCGGGCGTCGTACGACGATGCGCGCCTGGCGTTCTGGCTGTGCGTGCGCGAATTCGCGGTACCGCCCGGCATGATCGAGGCCGCCACCGCCCGGCGGCTCGTCGGTGACTGGTCGGGGGCGTGCGCCGCGGCGCACGTCGATCTCGCTGTGGATCTGCCGAAGTTGGCGCGCACGCACGGGCGCGGGCTCGCCGCCCGGGTGCGGGCCGATCTGCGGTACCTCGCGCCTGATCTGTTGCGCTGGCATCTACCCAGAATCGCACCGAACGGTCTGTTGCGGCCGGGGGTGACGATGGTGCTGGCGCGCTACGACCCCGGGTGCCCGACGCTCACGGAGAGTCCCGCCGGTGACGTAACGCAGTGTGGCGGTGCGGATTCGGTGTATCTGGTAGTTCGCACGCCACCGGCATGGGCGGCCGCCGGTCAGCGGATCGGCCTCGCGCTGTGGGACCCGGCGAGCCCCGCGATCCACGCGCGCATGCATCCACACCCCCGACCCAACAGTCGCTACCGGCTCGATCTGCACCGTCACCTGTGGGATGCACGTCGCGTGAACGAGCTCGGAATCCGCAGTGGCGCAGGCTGGTTCGCTGATACGGAGCGCGATTGGGACTACGGATCCGGTACCGGGGATGTGGTGGCGGAGGACAGGCCCGACCATGGGCTGACCGGATCGGTGCCGCCCGGTTGCGCGCACGACCGGTGGGCGGAGGAAGCGGGGATTCTGCTGCAGGCGCAGGGTCGTGAGTCCGGACTGGTGCTGGTGCGGTGTGGTGCACGCAGACGGGTCGTGTTGGACGTGCGTGCGAATGACCCACTCGCGGTGCGGATTTCGCGGGAACACGCGCGCGGCGGAATCGCCGGCCTTCCGGTCCTTCCCGACGCGGCGACCTGGGTGCTCCCGGACCTGGAGTTACTGCGCGCCGGTGTGATCGCCGCCGATCGGCTGCATCCACTGGTTGCCCGGGCGCTCGGCAGTGACCACGCGCCGCCCGAGATCTCCGGGATCGCCACCGGCCATCGGATCGTCGAGTGTCGAGGCGAACGCCACCGGATCGGGTTGGTGAACGGAACGCTCGCCGCTCTGGACCACGACCCCACCGAAATCCGGCGCGAGGAACTGCTGGCGGCCCTGACCGGAACCCCGATGCCCTGCCTGCGGGCTATCGACCGAGCACTGCGCCAACCGGATTGGCTCGTCGGCGTCTGTGACCGCCTGGACCACGGCGACATCGACGGCGCCCTCACCATCGTCGAAGCCGAGCTCGGCGCCGATGCGGTACTGCGTGACGGCCCGCTGCGCGACGCACTCGAAGCCGCTGTACGACAACGGATTACCTACGGCTGGTTCCGAGCCGGTCTACCCGCGCCCGGTCGCGGCCACACCCCGCCCGATCGATACGACCGCAAGGGTCGTCGCCTACGTCCGAGGCGCGTGGCCCTGAGCTGATGTGCCGTCCGGGCCCTGCGGATCACGCGGTGTCGTGCCGACAGGCGGACTTCCGTCAACTGATCCGTGGGATGACCCTCGGACAGGGGAGGGCCGAGCACCCTCCACCGCCGCAATCCTTCGAATTCCTCTGAACCCACAGGTGATGCACACATGACTGTTCACACTCTCCGTCCGTCGCTCCCGCCCCACGCCGCCGACTCCCAGCTCGATGTCGCGGGCGAACTCCTCGCACTGCTGGGCGAGGTGAAGACCGAGCCGCGCTCCAACACACAGCTGGAGGCGCTCACCTTGGCCGTGGCCGCCGACCTGCCGGTGCTGCTGTGGGGTGAGCCGGGCATCGGCAAGACCGCGGCCCTGACCCAGCTCGCCGAGTCCCTCGACCTGCCGCTCACCACCGTGATCGCGAGTGTGCACGAGCCGTCGGACTTCTCGGGGCTGCCGATCATCGGCGACGACCCCGCGACCCAGGGTGTGCCGATGGCGCCGCCGGACTGGGCGGTTCGGCTCGTGCGGGCCGGGCGCGGCTTGCTGTTCCTCGACGAATTGTCCACCGCGCCGCCCGCCGTCCAGGCCGCGCTGCTGCGCGTCGTTCTCGAAAGGCGGGTCGGCGCACTGGAACTGCCACCGGGCGTGCGCATCGTCGCGGCCGCCAACCCGCGCTCCTCGGCCGCCGACGGCTGGGAGCTGAGCCCGCCGCTGGCCAACCGTTTCGTGCACCTGCAATGGACCCACGATCACGATGTCGTGGTCCGTGGCCTCGGCGGAACGTGGCCGCGCGCGAGCCTGCCTCGACTGGCGCCCGAAAGTCTCGCGCAGGCAGTCGCGTTCGCTCGTCGGGCGGTGTGTACCTTGCTCGCGGCGCGGCCCAAGCTCGTGCATCAGATGCCCACCACCGAAACCCGCCGCGGCGGGGCATGGGCGTCACCACGGAGTTGGGAGATGACCGTGCGGCTGATCGCCTTCGCCACCGCGGCCGACGCGAGTCGCGACGCGCTGTCGCAGTTGATCCGCGGCACGGTCGGTGACGGTCCCGGTTTCGAACTGCTGACCAGCATCGACCGCATGGATCTGCCCGACCCGGAAGCGTTGCTGGCAGATCCCGGCGCCGCCGAACTGCCGATCAGGGGCGACCTGCGCCAGGCCGTTCTCGACGGTGTGGTGGCCGCGGTCCGCAGACGACCGGAGCGGGCCCGCTGGGACGCGGCCTGGTCGCTGCTGGTCAACGCCGTGGAAACCGGCGCACCTGACCTGGTGGTCGTGCCCGCCACCACGCTGGCCGCGCTGCGCCGCGACAACTGGGAAGTGCCCGCGGCGATCGAACGACTCGCCGGGGTGGTATCGGTGTCGCAGAGCGCCGAGCACGCCGCGGCCCGCGTCGCCGCGCGGGTGGGCCGATGACCGCGGCGACCACCGGGCTGGACTTCGCCAAGCTGTATGCCGCACGGCTGCAAGCGGTTTCGGCCCGCCCCTACCTGGCGACCGCGCTGTACGCGCTGCACATCGTGGAGTCGCCGAGGGCGCCGACGATGGGTGTGGACAAACACTGGCGGTGCTATGTCTCGCCACGGTTCGTCGACCGTACGCCGGTGGAGGAGCTGGCTTCGGTACTGGTGCACGAGGTTTCGCACCTGCTGCGCGACCATCACGCGCGCAGCGACCGCTACGCGCGAGCCCATGATCTGACCGGACCGGGGGAGCGGCTGCGCATGAACATCGCCGCGGACGCCGAGATCAACGACGACGCGTTCGGTGCCGGGCTGGTTCGGCCCGAGGGCGCCGTGCTGCCAAGCACCTTGGGGCTGGACGCCGGGCAGCTCATGGAGGACTACCTGGGTCAGTTCCGCCTCGGGCGTCTGACAGAAGGCATGGCGTGGCTCGACTGCGGCAGCGGCGCGGATGGATCGGACCGCGAGTGGGAGCTGGGACCCGACGGCGCGGACGGTCTGAGCGAACAGCAGCGCGATGGTGTCCGATTCCTGGTGGCACAGGGCATCGTCGGCCGTCCGGGGAACGCGCCCGAGGGGTGGCGACGCTGGGCGAACGAGGCTCTGCACCCCTCGCAACCATGGCGCGACCTGCTCGGCGCGGCCCTGCGCGCGGCCACCTCGGCGCCCGGCGTCGGCGAGGACTACACCTACCGGCGCCCCGCCCGACGCTCGACGGCATTGCCCGGCATCGTGCTGCCGAGTCTGCGTCGCAGCCCACCCAGGGTCAGTGTGGTCATCGATACCTCGGGCTCGGTCAGCGACGACGAACTCGGCAGCGCCCTACTTGAAGTCGCCGCGATCATCCGCGCCGTCGGCGGTCGCCGCGACCTGGTCACCGTGTTCTCCTGCGACGCGGCGGCCAGAATCGCCCACCCCCTGTGCCGGGCCGAGGGTATGACGCTGATCGGTGGCGGCGGCACCGACCTGCGCACCGGTTTCACCGAGGCCCTGCGCACCCGCCCGGACGTGCTCGTGGCCCTGACCGACGGCCAAACCCCCTGGCCCGCCCACCAACCGGCCTGCCGAACGGTGGTCGGCCTGTTCCGCCGCGAACGCGCGTGGCGCCACGACGACCCGGACTACATCCCGGACACCCCACCCACCTGGGCACGGGTGGTCGACATCGGCTGAGGGCGTCGTCCACTACCGGACGACGCCACCTCCGTACCGACGACAACCGATCACCGGGTGATCACGGTCGCGAGGAAGGCGACGGCGAGCAGTTCTTCGAATCCACGTGACATTTATCGGTAACCTTTTCGTTGATTCGTGGAAAACAATGCCGACCTCGAAACTTCTCGATTTCCGAGCGCTTCTTTCCGCCGACGGCCGATAGTCGATCGACCCCATTTCAATCCGGCAATTCGTTGAAAGTATCAATCCGCTCGGGTCGCCGAACCCCTGCCAGACTCGTCGTGTGATCAGCGCGATTGTGCGAATTCGGTCCATCACCTACGAATCAGAGGGCGTACTGTCCTTCGTGCTCACCGACCCCGGCGGCGCGCCACTGCCGCCGTGGGCACCGGGTGCGCACCTGGATGTCGTCCTGCCCGACGGCGTCGTTCGCCAGTACTCGCTGTGTGGCGATCCCGCGAATCGGGACAGTTATCGCATCGCGGTGCTGCTCGAGGAGCAGGGTCGTGGCGGGTCGGCGTGGATGCACGAGAATGCGCGACCGGGCACGCTGTTGGAAATCCGGGAGCCACGCAACAATTTCCCGCTCACGCAGGCGGGCAGCTATGTTCTGATCGCCGGCGGCATCGGGATCACCCCGTTGTTGCCGATGATCGGTGAGCTCGAACAGCGCGGCGCCGATTGGCAATTGCACTACGGCGGCCGCACCGGCGCGCGGATGGCCTTCGCCGACGAGTTGGCCGCCTACGGTGCCCGAGTGCGTCGCTACGCGCAGGACGAGGTCGGGCTGATGCCGCTGGCCCAGATCCTCGAACCGGTGGCCTCGGGCACCCTCGTGTACTGCTGTGGCCCCGAGCCGCTGCTGGCCGCGGTCGAGCAGCACTGTGTCGCCGATGCCCTGAGGGTGGAGCGTTTTCATCCCAAGGAGATCGCGGCGACCGGACCCGACCGGACGACGACCGTGGTGCTCAACCGCTCCGGCCGGACCGTCGAAGTACCGGCGGGGTCGTCGGTCCTCGACGCGATGGAGCGAGCGGGTGCCGACGTGCTGTGGTCGTGCCGTGAGGGTACGTGCGCGACCTGCGAGACCACGGTGCTCGAAGGCGAAGTCGAGCACCGTGATTCGGTGCTCACCCCGGCCGAACAAGAGTCGGGCAAAACCATGATGATCTGCGTTTCCCGAGCGCGCACGGACCGTCTCGTGCTCGATGCCTGAAAGGTCGAAGACTGTGCACGATGTCATTGTTGTCGGCGCGCGCTGCGCCGGTGCCACGGTGGCGATGCTGCTCGCGCGGCGTGGCTACCGGGTGATCTGCGTCGACCAGGCGCTGTTCCCCAAGGATGCTGTTTCGACGCACATGCTGCGGCAGAGCGGCCTGGCGCGACTGCGCGACTGGGGCCTGCTCGATCGGCTGAAAGCCACCGGCTGCACGCCCATCCACTCGATCACGATGTCCTACGCCGACGCCCACTTCTCCGGCTTCTCCGATCCGATCGACGGGATCGCCGAGACCTACGCGCCGCGCCGCTTCGTGCTCGACGCCTTGTTGCAGGACGCCGCCCGCGAGGCCGGGGTGGATCTGCGCGAAGGCGTCACCGTGACGGATCTGGTGCGCGACGGTGAGTTCGTCACCGGCATCGTCGGTCGCGACCGCGACGGCGAACCCGTCACCGAACACGCGCGCCTGGTCATCGGCGCCGACGGGTACGCCTCGACCGTCGCCCAGCTCACCGGGGCCCAGAAGTACGACGTGATCCCGGGGGAGACCTTCACCGCCTACTCGTACTGGTCCGGCCTGACCATGCAGAGCCAGTTGCGGATCGGCGACAAGCAGGCGGTCGGCGGCTGGCCGACCCACGACGGCAAGACGCTGATCTGGTGTGTGCAATACGTCGACCGGTTCGCGCCGTTCCGCGCCGATGTCGAGGGCAACTTCGCGTTGGCGTTCAAGGAGACCGCGCCCGACCTCGCCGAATTGCTCGACACCGGCGAACGCGAGGAACGGTTCTACATCGCCCGCTACCCGGAGAACTTCTATCGCGAATCGCACGGCCCCGGGTGGGCGCTGGTCGGCGACGCCGGATATCACAAGGACCCCTTCACCGGCCTCGGGATCAGTGACGCGTTCACCTACGCCGACCTGCTGGCCGAGCGCGTGCACGAGGGGCTGTCGGCGGCACGGCCACTCGACGAGGCGCTCGCCGAGTATCAGGCGCAGCGGGATCGGTCGAGCAAGCCCATGTACCGGTTCACCTGCGATTCCTCGCGACTGGTGTTGCCGGACAAGCACGTCGAGGTGATGCGCGCGTTGCCGGGCAGCGCCACGCACACCCAGCAGTGGTTCCGGATGATGGCGGGCGGGCTCAGCGGCCGGGAGTTCTTCGCCGAGGACAACCTCGCTTCGTTGCTGAACCCGCAGGGTGGGCGATGACGGTGCGACCGTTCGACACCGCGGGGATCTTTCGCGACGAGCACGGTGTGGCGCACTACGCCGACCTGCCCGATTCCCTGGTGGACATGCTGCGCCACACCGTGGCGACGTGGCCGGAGCAGGAAGCCGTCGTCGAGTTCGGCGGCGAGCGGCTCTCGTACCGGCAGCTGTGGGACCGTGCCGCCCGGGTCGCCGGTGGGCTGCGGGACAGGGGAATTCAGCCGGGCGAGCGCGTCGCCATCCTGCTGAACGCCGGAACCGAATGGGTGGTCGGCTTTCTGGGAATCGTGCTCGCCGGCGCGGTGGCGGTGCCGGTCAACACCCGGTTCGCCGAACCCGAAATCGACCATGTGCTCACCGATTCCGACGCCGCGTCGATTCTGCGGCCGAATGAGCCACTGCCGCAGGGTGATCCCTACGTCTACGAAGGCGCGGGCCCCACCGATCTGGCGGCGATCTTCTACACCAGTGGGACGACCGGCCGCCCCAAGGGGGCGATGACCACCCATCGCAACCTGCTGTCCACCGTGGAGAACGTCCGTCGGCTCGCCCACATCGCCGCCGACGAAGGTCCGACCCTGCGCAACCTGGTCTCGGTGCCGCTGTTCCACGTCACCGCCTGCAACAGCCAGCTGATTCCCCAGCTGGCCATCGGTGGCGCCACGATCATCTTGCCGCAGTTCAAGATTCAGGATTTCCTGCGGGTGATCGTCGAGGAGCGCATCACCTCGCTCACCAATACCCCCGCCATCTACTTCCTCGCGTTCCGCCAACCCGACTTCGCCGACTTCGATCTGAGCGCGGTGAACCGGGTCGCCTACGGCGGCGCGCCGGTCGCGCCCGCGCTGGTCGCCGAGATCGCCGCCAACTTCCCGAATGCCCGGTTGGCCAACGGTTTCGGGCTCACCGAGACCGCGTCGATCGCGACCTACCTGCCCCACGAATGGGCCACCGAACACGCGGAATCGGTGGGGTTCGCCGCGCCGATCATCGACCTGGCCATCGACGCACCCGATCCTGTCAGCGGTGTCGGCGAACTGCTCATCCGCGGCGCCACGGTGGTCGCCGGCTACTGGAACAACCCCGCCGCCACCGCCTCGACCTTCGTCGACGGCTGGATGCGCACCGGCGACCTCGCCCGCATCGACGAGCGGGGACTGGTCTCGATCGCCGATCGGGCCAAGGACATGATCAACCGCGGTGGCGAGAACGTGTACTGCGTCGAGGTGGAGAACGCTCTCGCCGGCGCCCCTGGCATCGGCGAATCCGCGGTGGTCGGGGTACCCGACGACATGATGGGCGAGAAGGTCGGCGCGGTGGTGGTGCCGCTCGCGGGCGCCGAGTTCGACGAGACCGCCGTGCTCGACTACCTGCGCGAGCGGCTCGCCGATTTCAAAGTGCCCCAGTACTTCTCGGTGCGCACGGCGCCGTTGCCGCGCAACCCCGGCGGGAAGGTCGTCAAGACCGCGTTGCGGTCCGAACCGTTCAAGCCCGCCGGACGAGGGTGATGCTGGTTCGCCGCTGTTCGGCGAAGGCGGTGATGTCGTCGTCGGGCGCCAGGTCCTCGGCACGGTAGCCGATCGTGCTGAGGATGGCGCCCTGGGCGATGTCGAAGACGTCGGTGTAATACCGCGCGCGGCTGACCCGGGTGTAGACCGGATCGGCGCCCCGGTCGAAGCCGGAGAAGTTGACGTTCGCGGTGAACCAGCCCGCCCGCGCCGCCAGCAGTGTGGTGAGGGTCGCGGCGCTCGCCCCGGCGACCCAGCTCCAGTCCCAATCGTGCGGCGCGTCCCACGGTCCACCGAACTCGCGCGAGAGCGCGATGCCGGGCACACCGCGCGCTCCCGCCTCCTGAACGGCACCGTAGGTGCCGCTGACATTCAGGGTGGCGCCGATGTTCTCGCCCGCGTTCACCCCGCTCAGGCACAGATCCACCGGCGCGAGGACCCCGGAGGTCAGCGCGAACACCACGCAGGCCGCCGGGGTCGATCCCACGTGAATCGTCGGAATTCCGGCGGTCGGGGCCGCCCACTCCCACTCCACCGCGACGCCGCTGCGCCGGGACTGGCTCGCACCCGACATCGGCCCGCTCGGTGCTACCACCGTCGCGTCGATGCCGAGCGTCCGCACGGCTTGCGCTAACGCCAGCAGCCCCGGCGCGCGGTATCCGTCATCGTTGGTGATCAACAGGTGCATCGAAAGCCGTAACGCGAGAGCCGTTTTCGGGGTCGAACAGGTGCAGCCGGTCAGCCGGGACGAACACCTGGATGCGCGCGCCGATCTCGGGAGCCGGATCGTTCGCGGGCAGTGTCACGGCCCATCGACCCGATTCGCCGGTGCACTGCGCGATCTTGGCGTCGCCGGTGAACTCGACCAGCTCCACCACACCGTGCACGAGCAAGCCGGGGCCGTCGTGGCGTCGCAGCGTGCCGTCGCCGGGCCGCCAGCCCAATGTCAGCTCGGCGGGGATACCGGGGATGGCGCGGGGGAGCAGCACTTCCACGCCGCGCCCGGTCATCTCGTCACGTGCCTCGTTCATGGTCACCGTCGACAGGTTCATCGGGGGGCTGCCGAGGAACGTCGCGACGAACAGATCGACCGGTCGCCGGTACACCTGCGCCGGACTGCCGACCTGCAGCACCCGAGAATTGTTCATCACCACCAGGTGGGTCGCCATCGACAACGCCTCGAGCTGGTCATGGGTGACGAGAACGACCGTATTGCCGAGCTCGCGATGCAATCGCACCAGCTCCACCCGCGCCTGCTGACGTAGCTGCGCGTCGAGCGCGGACAGCGGCTCGTCGAGCAACAGCACCTTCGGCTGCCGCACGATCGCCCTGGCCAGCCCGACCCGCTGACGCTGACCGCCCGAGAGCTGGGCGGGCTTGCGGTGGCGCAGCTCGCTGAGCCCGAGGCTCTCGCACGCACCGGCCACCCGTCGTTCGATCTCGGTGCTGTCCAGCCCGGACTTGCGGTTGTGCTTGCCCTCCAGGCGCAGGCCGAAGGAGATATTGCGCTCGACGGTCATGTGCGGGTACAGCGCGAAGTCCTGGAAGACCATCGAGACTCCGCGTCGACCCGGCGCCACCTCGGTGACGTCGGCGCCCTCGATGAGCACCCGCCCCGAGGTGGGGGTGATCAGACCGGACACCACGCCGAGCGCGGTCGATTTGCCGCAACCGGACGGGCCGACCAGCACGGTCAGCGACTGTCCGGGTACGTGCAGCAGGTCCACGTCGAGGGCCGGGCGGTCCTCGCCGTATTGCTTGGTGATGCTGTCGAGCACCACGCCGGCCGAGAGATCGAGCTCGGTGGTCAGCACCGGGGGCTCGCTCACACTGAGACTGGTCATGTCGATTACCGAACCCCTGAATGAAGGAAGGCGTCCGCGATCCGTCGCGACGCCAGGACATAGATCACGATGACCGGCAGCGAGGCCAGCATCGCCGCGGCGAGCATCGGTCCGTAGTCCGCGCTCTCCGGGCCGAGGAACAGCGCCAGACCGGGCTGGATGGTGGTGTCCTCGGGATCGGGCATCACCAGCAGCGGCCACAGGAACTCGTTCCACGTACTGATGAACAGCAGGATCGCCACCGCGCCCAGTGCTGGGCGCATCACGCCGAGGACCACGTGCCGCAGGACCTCCCACGAGGTAGCGCCCTCCAGCACGGCGGCGCCGATCAGTGATTGCGGCACCGACCGAATGTGGTCGCGCAGCAACAGCACCGCGAGCGCGCTGACGCCGAGCTGCGGGATGATCACCCCGATCGTGTGCCCCTGCCAGCCCAGTTTCGCGGTCATCAGGAACTGCGGGATGATCAGCGCCTGCGGCGGGATCAGCAGCGAAATGCCCACGGCCGCGAGGACGAAACCACGACCGCGCGCCTTGTCGAAGCGCACCAGCGCGTAGGCGGCGGGCAGGGCGACGAGCATGGTCGCGATGGTGACGCCCGCGGCCATCACGAAGGTGTTCCACAGCAGCGTGCCGATCGGGAACTTGCCCACTGCCTTGTCGTAGTTCTCCAAGCTCGCCGGAAGCGGGATCGGATTCAGATCGAAGATGGTCGACACCGGCTTGAACGAGGTGGCCAAGGCCATCGCCACCGGGAACAGCATCAGCACAATGGCTGTGATCAGTAGCAGGTGTCTGCCGATCGCGTCACCGCGTCGCACGGAATCTCCTCGAGAGCAGGGTGTGAACGGTCAGGAGCAGCCCGAACGCGAGCGCGATGACGATGGCCGCCGCCGATGCGGTGCCCGCGTCGAAAAAGGTGAAACCGTAGGTGTAGAGCCGGTAGTAGACGTTGTCGGTGGCATTGCTGGGTCCACCTCGGGTGAGCACCCCGATATTGGTGAACAACCACGGCCACACCACCACCATCGACAGCAGTCCGAGCAGAATGATCGGGCGTCGCAGCTGGGGCAGGATGATCGAGCGGGTGATCTCGCCCTCGGTGGCGTCGTCGAGGCGCGCCGCGTCGATGGTGCGGCGGTCCAGGTTCGCCAGCGCCGCGCCGAAGAGCAAGGTGTTGAGCGCCACCACCTTCGGGGCGGTCACCACCACGACGGTCGGTAGCGCGGTGGCGGGGTCACCGAGCCAGTTGACCGGTTCCACCCCGGCGAAACCGAGTACCTGATTGAGGCTGCCGTACAGCGGATCCAGGATGAACTGCCACGACAGCGCGTTGGCGACCGGCGCGAGCACGACCGGCATGAACAGCAGCATCCGGTAGAACTCGCTCATCCGGCCGGGGCGCTTCCACAGCGCGATGGCCAGCGCGCACGGCACCACCGTCGCGAACGGCAGCACGAACACCGCGTACTTCAGCGTGTTCCAGGCCGCGTTGCCGAATTCCGGCTCGGTGAGCAGGGTTTCGTAGTTCTTCAGACCGTTGAACGCGATGTCGGGCGACACCAGGTTCCAGTCGAGGAAGCTGAGTACCGCGGTGAACAGCAGCGGGCCGTAGACCCACACGGTGATCGCGAGCATGGTCGGCGAGAAGTACAGCCAGGCGAGCCCGGTCGCGGCGGGGCGCTCGACCACGCGCGACTTCGGCGTGACCACACGCGCTGTCGGCGTGATCTCGGGGTCCTTGGTGAGCGTCATGACCGGGCTCGCGCATCGAGCAGCCGCCGGGTGGTGTCCAGGGCTTCCGCGTGGTGGCGGGCGTGGCGCATCTCGATGATGATCGCCGGGTCTTGTGGGAAGGGCGTCGCCAGCACCTCGTCCAGCGGGATCGTGCCCCAGCCGGGCGGCAGGTGCAGATCGCCCTCACCGAGGAGTTCGAGTTCGTACGGGTTCGCGTCGGGCTGGCGCGGCATCCGGCCGAAATTGTCGTGCAGGTGAACGTGGCCGACAACCGGGGCGACTTCGCGGATCGCGGCCAGGAAGTCGTAGTTCAGGTAGCCGGCCGACAGGTACGCGTGGCCGACATCGAGGCACATCGTCACCGCGGGGTGATCGATCTGGCGCACCTGCTCGGCGACCAGATCCAGCCGCATCCCGTAGGAACGGCGGGTGAGTACCGCGGGGCCGGGCGCCCGGTTCTCGATCGCGATCGTGACCCCGCGCGCGCCGGATTCGTCGGCGAGCTCACGCAACATCGTGCGCTCGGTCGCCATGCCCTCGGTCAGTGCCGCACCGTCGCTGTAGAGGCTCGGCAGCACTCCGGCGTGGTAGACCAGCACCTCGGCGCCGATCGCGGCGGCGATCTCCAGATCCGCCAGCAGACCGAGTTGCTGGGAGGACGCGGACCCGGTGTCGAGCAGATTGCCGGTGCGTCCGGACGAATGCCACGAACTGTGCAGGGTGAGCCGGACGCGGCAACCGGCCAGCGCGTCGCGTAGCGCCGCCAGCCGGGAGCGCTGCACCTGTCCGCCGATCACCACCCCGAGGCCGCAGCCACCGAGTTCGGCATAGCCGAACCCGGCGGTCGCGGCCTCATCGAGGAATTCGCGCATCTCCTCGAAATCGGAGCGTAGGAGCTGCTTTCCCGACCACGGATTGACCGTCAGGCCGATCTTGTTCGGGATCGCGCCACCGTCGGTCGAACCGTTCGGTGGCGTGTGTGCGAATACCTGGTGTGACAACTGTGTCTCTCTTCGAGGGGGTGGTGGTCAGCGGATGGTGCGCGAACTCAGTTGAGTCCGCGGATCTTCGCGGCGGCGGCGCGCAGGGTCGCCGTCGGGTCGGCGCCGCGCAGGACGATCGGTTCGACGGCATCGTCCTGGAGGATGACGACGCCCTGGTTGGACTGCTTGCCGGGGAACGCGGTGTAGGGAACCAGATCGGCCATCTGCTTGACGGCCGAGCCGAGGCGCGGGTCGGCCGAGGCCGCCGCCGCGGTCCGCAGCGGCAGGTACCCCATCTGCGAGGCGATGAGCTTGAAGCTCTCGTCATTGGTCATGTACTGCACGAACTTCCACGCCGCCTTCGCCTTGGCCGCGTCCTTGGCCACGATCGTCAGGCCGGAGCCGGAGAAGGTGGGGCGGGCGGGCAGATTGTCGAAGGCGGGCAGCGGCGCCACCTGCAGGGCGAACTTGCCCTTGGCCGCCGCGTCGAGCGTGAGCAGACCGCCACCGGTGGTGACCAGCATGCCGAGCTTGCCCGAGTTGAAAGCGCTTTGCGCGGAAGCGAAGTCGACGGCGGGCTGTACACCGGACTTGGTCAGATCCTGGATCGTCGACAGCGCGGTGATGACCGGGGCCGAGTCGACGGTGACTTCACCGCTGCTCGACACCAGCGCGCCGCCGGCGCTGTTGACCAGGGACTGGGTCAGGTAGTCGGACTTGCCCGGGTCGACGGCCGAGACGTACACGCCCTGGGCCTCGGTCTTGTCCTTGATCGCCTGCGCGGCCTGCTTGAGCTGGGCCATCGTCTTGGGCGGCTGGGCCGGATCGAGCCCGGCGGCGGTGAACAGGTCGGCGTTGTAGAAGACCACCGGGGTGGCCATCATGAACGGCATCGCGACCGGCTTCTTGGCACCTGCCACCGGGGTCGCCTTCAGTACCGACGGCACGAAGCCCGCCATGTGCTTGTTCCACTCGTCGGTCCCGGCGACCTCCTCGAGCGAACGCAGCGGCAAGGTCTGCGAAGCCTGCGCGACCTTGCTCCAGCCGATCTGCGCGACGTCGGGCGGGTTACCCGCCACCACTTCGCTCTGGAGCTTGGTGAGCGCGTCGGCCGTCGGGACCGACTGCGGCTTGACCGTGATCTTCGGGTTGGCGGTCTGGAAGTCGTTGATCAACTTCTCGATGCCCTTGCCCAGCGGGTTGGTCTGTCCGTAGGTGTAGGACAGGAAGGTGATGGTCACCGGGTCGTCGGCCGCGACCGGGGCCGAGGTGTCCTGGCCGCAGGCTGCGAGCAGCGTGGTGACCGCGACGAGCACGATCCCCCATCCGGCCTTGCGGCCGTGGTGGTGCGTTTTCATAACAGGCTTTCTGTGGAGGGGGTGGTCGAATCGGATGTCAACGGAGTCGGACTCCGCCATGCGTGACGGTCATTTCCTGAATGCCACGCAGGTTCACATTGGGCCGGTACAGCACCGATCCCGGGACGAGCACCGGGTCGATCACCCGGCCGGCGAAGGCGGACAGCGCGGCGGCGCCCTCGGCCCGGCCCAGCGCCGCGGCGAGGCAGAAGTGGGCGCCGGCCGAGAAGGCGAGATGGTCGGCCGCGCCTCGGGCGACGTCGAAGCGGTCGGCGTCGGGGTAGCGCTCGGGATCGCGATTGGCCGCGGCGAGCAGCACCAGCATCGCGGTGCCGGGGGTGATCGCGGTGCCGCTCACCTCCATGTCACGGGTGGCGATGCGCATCACGAACTGGATCGGCGCGTCGTAGCGCAGTACCTCGTCGGCGGCGCTGATCCCCAATTCGGGGTCGGCGGCGAGGATTTCGCGCTGTTGCGGGTGCTGGAGCAGCGCGAGCACGCCGTTGGCGATGAGGTTGGCGGTGGTCTCGTGACCGGCGACCATCAGCAGCACGCAGGTGGCGAGCAGCTCACCCTCGCTGAGCACCTCGCCTTCCTCCTCGACCTCGATGAGGCGCGAGAGCAGGTCGTCGCCGAGGTTGCCGCGCCGACGGGCGATCAGGTTGACCAGGTAGTTCATCAGCTCGTTGCGCGCGCCCTCGGCGTCATCGAGATCGTCGTTGTGCACGACGAGGTTGAAGTCGAGGACGCGACCCAGTCGACGTGCGGCGGGTTCGAAGTCACCGAACTCCTCGACGGGGATGCCGAGCAGCGCGCACATGATGCGCACCGGCAGCGGCAGCGCGAATTCGGAGATCACGTCGAATTCGCTCTTGCTCGCGATCTTCTCGATGAGATCGTCGACGATCGAGTGGATCTGCGGCTGCGAAGCCCGAATAACCCTGGGGGTGAAGGCTTTCGACACGAGCCGGCGAATCCGGGTATGCGCGGGCGGATCGAGGAACAGCAGGGATTCCGGGCGTTCGGGATGATCCTTGCCGAGGCGGGAAAGCTTGGGGTCGTTGCGAACCGAGGGGTCGCGCAGCACCTGCTGGCAATCGGCGTAGTTGGCGATGATCACGAGGTCGCCGCCTTTGGTGACCAACGGGGACTTCGTGCGCAGGGCGCGGTGAACGGGATACGGATCGGGGCGGGTATCGGGAGCGAACAGTTCGGCCAGTGTCGACTCGGCGTCGTGCTGGCTGGCAACCGTGGTTGTCATATTCCGGGCTCCTTCGAAAACGGCGTCGAACTTACTTCGCCTGGACCGGATAAAAGTCTTCCACCCCGATGTCTCGGGCGACAACGTAGAACGCATTATTGATCAATTACGGTACGAAATGGATCGCCGTGTCAAGACGTGGATCATCGGCTTTTTCGCAAGCAGCGATTCGAGTAACCGATCGATCGTGTTCACGGTGCCGCCCGCGACGCGGGGAACCGCGAGGCGTGGCGGACACGCCGTGGGGTCGGCAGGAATTTAGTCGCTGCTCACCTGCGCTTCACGGGCCCGTTCCCCGGTGACGTGCGATGCCGCTATACAGAGTGCATATCTCGGACGAGTCATGTACCTGACAACGCGAGGCGCGCACTATGGAGACACGGCATATCGAGGCATTTCTTGCCATCGCTGATGAACTGCACTTCGGAAGGGCGGCCGCCAGGCTCCATCTCACGCAACCGTCACTCAGCCAGCAGCTCAAGCGCCTGGAACGCCATCTCGGCGTCGAACTGGTGTCCCGGACGTCGCGGGTGGTGCAGCTGACCCCCGCGGGTGAGGCGTTCCGCGCCGACGCGCGGCGGATCCTCGGGGAGGTGCACTCGGCGACCAACACCGTCCGAGACATCGCCGCCGGGCGCATGGGCAAGATCAACATCGGCTTCAACGGGCGGGCCGGGCAGCTCATCATGCCCAGGTCGCTGGCCCAATTGCACGCGCACTATCCCAACATCACGACCAAACTCAGCTCGGGTCGCTCCGGTCCGCAGCTCACCGCGCTCACCCGAGGGGAGCTCGATGTGGGGCTGCTCTACGGCGGCACGTCCAACGGCGGGTCGGTGCTGTCGCGATGTCTGCTGCAGATGCGCATCGGCGCGCTGGTCGGGCAGGGGCATCGATGGGCGGATCGGTCCTCGATCTCGATCCGCGAACTGGCCGACACGCCGTGCGTGCTGTTCAATCGCGAGGTGAGTCCGGCGATGTACGACGCCATCATGACCGCGGGCGAGCGGGCGGGCGCGTTCCCGAAGGTCGCCGAGTACATGAACGACTCGGTGGCCACCGAGATCACCGTGGCGGCCCGCCGGTATGTGGGGTTCGCGTCGTTCATCAGCATGGACGAGCCGCGGCCGATGGGATTGAAGGTGGTTCCCCTCGTCGATCCGGAACCGGTGGTGGAATTACAGGTAGCCTGGCGCGTCGATAGTCCCAACGAAGTGGTGCAGGTATTCCTGGACAGCCTCGATTCGACGAAGAATTTCCTGCAATCCACTATCCGCGGCAAAGTGTACGGAGAACCGCTGGCGAGTTGATTTCCATTCGGTCGATTGAGATCGGCAATGGAAATACGAATCGGTGGGTGCGGATGGTGCAATTAATTCATGGCACCTGAACTGAAAACCTCAGCCACCCTCGGTTCGGTATTCGAGTCGATCGATCCGGATAATCCGGACTTCTTGCAGCTGCAGCGAATTGTGAGCAAGTTGGTTCCGTTCGGCACCCACGCGGGTACCGAGATCACCGAAATCGGTCCGCACCGCGCGATCGTGGAAATTCCCGACGAGCCCTACATCCTCAACCATCTGCGGACCGTGCACGCCGGTGCGCAATTCCTGGCCGCCGATATCGCCGGCGCGTGCGCCTTCGTGGGCGCGCTGGCGTCTCGGTTGTCGGCCATCGACACCCTGGTGCTGCGCGACGCGCGACTGTCGTTCCGCAAACCCGCCATCGGCCGGATCCGGGCGATCGGGGTCATCGATCCCAGCGACGTCGCGACGGTGCTGGCGGCCGAGGGCGGCCGGCGGCTGGACGTGGACGCACGGGCGCTGATGTACGACACCGCGGGTGTGCTGGTCGGCAAGGTCTCGCTCGACTACGTGTGCACCCTCGCCGCGGAGGCGTGATGAGCGAGCAACGCACCGAGATCGCCGGGCTGGAATCGACCACCGTCGCCACCCCCGACGGCGCGGCGCTGGCGGTACGAATACTGGCGCAGGCCGATCCGGCCGCGCCGGTGGTGCTGATCCTGCCCGCCATGGCCATCAAGGCCAAGTACTACCTGCCGTTGGTCACGGCCTTGCACGCGGTCGGTCTCACGGCCGCCGTTCTCGATCTGCGGGCGCAGGGCGACAGCCTACCCGCGCTGGGGGAAGGTCCCGGGTTCGGCTATCGCGAGCTGATCGAGGTCGATCTGCCCGCGGTGGCGGACGCGCTGCGGGAGCGGTTCCCGCAGGCGCCGCTGCACCTGTTCGGGCACAGTCTCGGCGGACAGCTCGCGCTGCTGTTCGCGGCGGCCGAACCGGAACGGGTCGCGAGCGTCACCACCATCGGCACCGGTTCGGTGTACTGGTGGTCGTTCGAACTGCGCAGGCGGCTCGAGGTGCTGGCGAGCGGACTGTCGGTCGGCGTGGTCACCCGGCTGCGCGGCCGGTGGACCGGTGGCAGCGGGATCGGGCCGATGACCGCGGGCGTGATGCTCGACTGGGCTCGCCACCTGCGCACCGGCAACTACCGGCCCAGCGGCAGCACCCGCGACTACGACCGGTTGCTGCGCGAATTCACGCTGCCGGTCCTGCTCGTCTCGCTCGACGGCGACCGGCTCGGCCCCGTGTCGACGGTGCGGTACCTGAGCGAGCGGATGGGGGCCGCGCAGCGGCACCGCTGGCACATCGACCGGACCTCGGGGTTCACCCATATCGGCCACGCGTCCTGGGTGAAGGACAGCGAACTGGTCGCGCCCGCGGTCGCGGCCTGGGTTGTCGAAGGCCGACCGCCCCGGTAGCGATGGCCGATTCGGCATCGACCACCGATTTTCTCGCCTAGCGCAGCCCGATTGCCCGGCGACGGTCGACCGATCCGGTGGCGATGGCTGACCGCCTCGCCGCGGGATGGTCGACCACTCCGGGCGCCGACGTGCGTCGTTCGTGGCACCTCTCGATAGCGACCCCTGCCCTCGGACTCTCAGAAGGATTGGCACAGTGACGACTTCCCTTGTACCCTCGGCGCTCGCCAGGGACGACAACTCCATCTACCGTGCGCTGTCGGAATTGGACAAGCCGGTGTTCGTGGTCCGCGACGATCGCGGTGTCGCGGTCACCAACGACGCGGGCACCGCTCGTGGCGCGCAGGTGCTGGCGGCGGCTCCGGCCCTTCGTCCGGAAACGCTGGGCAACAACGAGTTCCGGCAGACCCATGGCGTGAACTTCGCCTACCACGCCGGAGCGATGGCCAACGGGATCGCCTCGGCCCCGATGGTGATCGCGATGGCGCGGGCGGGCTTGCTCGCCTCGTTCGGCGCCGCCGGTGTGCTGCCCGCCCGCATCGACGAGGCGCTGGCCACGATCACCCGTGAGGTACCGGGAAAACCCTTCGCCTGCAACCTGATCCACAGCCCCAGCGAGAACGCGCTGGAGCGGGCGATCGTCGACGCCTGCCTGCGCCACGAGGTGCGCTGCGTGGAGGCCTCGGCCTTCCTCGACCTGACCCCGCAGGTGGTGCGGTACCGGCTGGCCGGCCTGCATCGTGACCAGAACGGTCAGGTCGTCGCCCGAAACCGGGTGATAGCCAAGGTGTCTCGCGCAGAGGTTGCCGAACTGTTCCTGCGTCCGGCGCCGGAGCATCTGGTGCGCGGATTGCTCGACGCGGGGGAGATCACCGCCGAGCAGGCGCACCTGGCGGCGTCGGTCCCGATGGCCGACGACATCACCGGTGAGGCGGACTCCGGTGGCCACACCGACCGCCGTCCGCTGGTGGTGCTGTTGCCGTCGCTGCTGGCGGTGCGCGAACGGATCCAGCGCGAATACGGTTTCGCCCAGCGGGTCCGGGTCGGCGCGGCCGGTGGCATCGGTACCCCCGCGGCCGCCGCGGCGGCCTTCGCGATGGGCGCCTCCTACGTGGTCACCGGGTCGGTCAATCAGGCCACTGTCGAAGCGGCGCAGTCCGAGACGGCGAAGCGGCTGCTGGCCGCGGCGGGCGTCGCCGACACCACCATGGCGCCCTCGTCGGACATGTTCGAACTCGGCGTCGACGTGCAGGTGCTGCAACGCGGCACCATGTTCGCGAGCCGGGCGCGGCGGCTGTACGACACCTATCGGCGTTACGACGGCATCGAGGCGATCCCCGCCGCCGAACGCGCCGAGATCGAACAGCGCATCCTGGCCCGCTCGTTCGACGAGGTGTGGAACGACTGCCTGGTCTACTTCCGCGAGCGTGACCCCGAGCAGATCGCGCGCGCCGAAGGGAACCCGAAACGCCGGATGGCGCTGATCTTCCGGTGGTATCTGGGTCGGTCGTCGGGCTGGAGCACGGCCGCGACGCCCGAGCGCACCCTCGACTATCAGATCTGGTGCGGACCCGCGATGGGCGCGTTCAACGACTGGGTCGCCGGAACCTACCTGGCTGCCCCGACGAACCGCCACGTCGCCGAGGTCGGGCTGCAGATCATGCACGGCGCGGCGTTCGCCACCCGCGTGAGCCAGTTGCGCGCGGCGGGTGTGCGGCTGCCGGGCCGCTGTGCCACCTTTGTTCCGGCCCCGCTGTCCCCGATCGAGTCGCGATGAGCAGCACCGTGCACGCTACTGGACAAGCGGATGCCGCCGGGGCGAGCGCCAACGCGGTAGGCGAATACCGGATCGCACAGGAATACAGCGTCGCGCCGCTGGTCACGATGGCTGACGACGACAACCTGGCCGATGTGGTCTTCCGCAAGGCCGCGGTCGATCCCTCGGCCGTCGTGTTCAGTCGCAAGACGGCACAGGGCTGGCTCGACGTCACCTTCGGCGAGTTCGCGGGCGTCGTCCTCGGACTCGCGAAAGGCTTGTCGGCCAACGGGATCGGCGTCGGCGATCGGGTGCTGATCCTCGGTGGGACGAGTTTCGAATGGTCGGCCGCGGACTTCGCCGTGCTGAGCGTGGGTGCGGTGGCCGTGCCGGTGTATCCCACGTCGTCGGCCGAGCAGATCCAGCACATCGTGGCCGATTGTGGACCGAGCGCGTGTTTCGTGGAGACCGCCGAACAGGGTGAGCTGATCGCGGCCGCCGCGGGGGAACAGCTGCGCGGTCGGGCCTGGCTGTTGGGAGCCTCGTTGCCCGTGCTGACCGAGCAGGGCGAAGTGGTCGCCGACGCGCAGGCCACCGAGGCCCGGCTGGCGGTGCGCGCCGATGACGTCGCGACGATCGTCTACACCAGCGGCACGACCGGCGTCCCGAAGGGCTGCCTGCTGACGCACCGCAATATCTTCGCCGCCGCGGCCAACGTGGTCGAACTGCTCGACACCGTATTCCGGCGCACCCCCGGCGATCCCGCGTCGACGCTGCTGTTCCTCCCGCTCGCGCACGTGTACGGGCGGGTGGTGCAGTTCGGCTGCGTGATGGCCGGGGTCCGCACCGGGCTGGTCGCCAGTCCCGCGCAGCTGCCCGCCGAGCTGCCGGTCTTCGCGCCGACCTTCCTGATCGGCGTCCCCTATGTGCTGGAGAAGATCCGCAAGGCGGCCCGCCAGGCGCTCGGCAGTGATCGATACGACGCCGCGGAGGCGGCGGCGATCGCCGTCGGTCATGCGCGCAGGCGCGGTCAACAGCCCCCGGCGAGCGCGGAGATCGACGCGCAGATCGCGAAGCAGTGGCGGGGCATGCTCGGCGGGCGGCTCGAGCACATGGTCGCCGGCGGTGCGTCGCTGGAACCGTCGACAGCGGACTTCTTCGCCGGAATCGGCGTGGAGATCATCGGCGCGTACGGCCTGACCGAGGCGTCGTCGACGGTCAGTATGAGTGCGCCGCATGCCAATCGGGCGGGCGCGGTCGGCCGACCGGTGCCCGGCACCACGGTCGCCATCGCCGACGACGGCGAGATCCTGGTCCGTGGCCCGCAGGTCTTCCCGGGGTATTGGCCCGACGGTGGCCACTCGGCCGAGAACTGGCTGGCCACCGGCGATCTCGGCCGACTCGATGAGGACGGATTCCTGTTCATCACCGGTCGGCGCAAGGAGATCATCGTCACCAGCGGCGGCAAGAACGTGGCGCCCGCGCCGCTCGAGGACCGGGTTCGGCTGCATGCCCTGGTGAGCAATTGCATGCTCGTCGGGGAAGGCCGACCGTATGTGACCGCCTTGATCACCGTCGATCCGGTGGTGCTGGCTCGTTGGGCCGCGGCGCACGGCGTGGATGTGTCGGCCGGGGTCCCGACCGAGGACGCCCAGCTCCTCGCGGAGATCTCCGCCGGTGTCGAGGCGGCGAACCGGCTCGTCTCGCGTGCGGAGTCGATTCGCCGGTTCGCCGTTCTCGCGGAGGACTTCTCGATGGAGAAGGGTCAGCTGACAGCGTCGTTGCGGCTGCGCCGCGCGGTGATCGAAGCCGATTTCGCCGCCGTCATCACCACGCTGTACCCGGGCTAGGCCGCGCCGAGCCAGCAGAAGTACTCGAAATCCACCTTCGCGAGCAAGGCGCCGCTGTCATCGTGCAGCAGCGCCTTGCCCGCGATGTCGAACTGCTCCTCGGTCGCGCGCCCGACCACGTCGGCCAGGATCGGGGAGCTCACCGTGCCACTGGCGCGGATCCGACCGCGCGCGGGCCGGAAGAAGGTGGCCTTGTTGCCGCGCAGCACGAAGGTCCGCACGTGCAGGATGCGTGGCGCGATGATGCCGGAAAACGCACCGGCGCAGGCGACTTCGGCGGCGAGGAACAGCGCACCCGCGTGCACCGTGCCCAGGTGATTGCTCATCGCCGGTGCCTCGGGGATCTCGGCCACCGCCGAGCCCGGTCCCAGCTCGGTCATGCGCACTCCCACCAGATTCACGAACGGGACGAGCGTGTCGACAGTCTTGCGTATCTGTTCGTAGTCCGGGGTCGCGGCACCCGTCATATTCGTCAGCCGTGCCTGTGCTGCGGCGATTCCGGGGGCCGGTTCATTTCCAGTTGGCATGCCCCAATTAGCCCATACCGAACCGTTTTTCGTGATGAACGGAAGTTGAATTCAACTATTCATCCGAGCTGCTGGATCGCTAATAATCGAAATCATTGTTCTGGAACGTCTATGCATGTAATCCGATTGGAAATCGGTCCGCGGATCGAGCGGTTGGACTCCGTAAAATCGCAACCGGGGGCATAAGCGTTTCATTTACTGAGGAGTCACCCTGATGTATGACGCGATTGTTGTCGGCGCGCGGTGCGCGGGTTCACCGGTTGCCATGTTGCTGGCGAGGCAGGGGCATCGAGTCCTCGTGGTCGACCGTGCCACGTTCCCGAGTGACACCATCTCGACGCACTACATTCAGCAGCGCGGGCTGGCGCGGCTGGCCCAGTGGGGCCTGCTCGACAAGCTGATCGCCACCGGTGTGCCGGCGATCAAGCGGATGACGGTGTCCTACCTCGACATCGTCATCGCGGGATTCGCCGATCCCATCCAGGGCATCGATGCCACCTACGCGCCACGCCGTACCGAACTCGACGCGATCCTGGTCGAGGGGGCACGGGACGCCGGCGCCGAGGTGCGCACCGGCTACACCGTGAGCGAGCTGATCATCGAAGACGGGGTGGTCGTCGGTATTCGCGGCTCGGTAGCCGGTGGTGAGATCGCCGAGGAGCGGGCCCGCATCGTGATCGGCGCGGACGGCACCAACTCGTTCGTCGCCAACGCTGTCGGCGCCGAGACCTACACGAAGGTCGCGGCCGAGTGCTTCATCTACTACAGCTACTTCAGCGGCCTGTCGGTGTCGGAGTTCCACAGCCGGATCGGCGACAAGCAGCAGATCGGCATCTGGCCGACCCACAACGACCAGACCCTCGTGGCGGTCATGCGCAAGATCGACACCTACGCTGATTTCCGTGCCGACGTCGAGGCCAACTTCGTGAAGGTCGCTCGCGAGATCCTGCCCGAGTTCGCCGAGGAACTGGTCACCAAGGGCAAGCGCGAGGAGCGTTTCACCCCGATGCGGTACCCGGACAACTACCGCCGCCAGTCGCACGGCGAAGGCTGGGCGCTGGTCGGGGACGCGGGGTACCACAAGGACCCGTTCACCGGGCTCGGCATCTCCGACGCGTTCGACTACGCGGCGCTGCTGGCCGAGCGGGTGCACGAGGGTCTGAGCGATCAGCGACCGATGGCCGAGGCACTCGCCGATTACCAGCGCGAGCGTGATGAGAAATCGCAGTCGAGTTTCGAGTTCACCTGCACGATTTCCACGCTGGAACTGACTCCACAATTGCTGGCCGTTTTCCGTGCGCTGGAAAAGAACGAAGAATATGCCACGGACTTCTATGCGATGGTCGGCGGCGGAATGACCGGCGAGGAATTCTTCGCGCCGGAACGCATCGCGAAATTACTCGGTGCCAACGCATGAGCTGATGGTGCTCGGCGACAGTTTCGCGGAGGGGCGCGGCGGTTCGGTCAACGCCGACGGCTCCTTCGCGGGATTTGTCACGCGCGTCGAGCACCTGCTCGGAATTTCCGGCGTGATACTGAACCTCGGTTCCTACGGGGCCACCACCCAGGACGTCGTCGATCGGCAGCTGCCGGTCGCCCTGGCCGCCGATGCTCCACTGATCGGCGTGATCGTCGGTGGAAACGACCTGGTCACCGACTACGACCCGGATCGCTTCCGCCGCAACCTGCGTCATATCTATGCCGGGCTGGCGCGCCCGGATCGGCTGGTGTTCACCACGAACTGGCCGAATATCCCGGACCGCCTGCCCGGTCTGCCCGAATCCGCGCGCACGGTGTTGCGGTCGCGATTCGCGCAAGCCAACGACTATCTCGACGACCTCGTCCACGAGTTCGATCTCGTGCGACTCGATTTGGTGAACGCACCCATCACCGCGGACCCGGTCATGTGGTCCCCGGACGGCATGCATCCGAGTCCGGCGGGCCATCAGCTCATCGGTACGGCGATGGCCGACCTCATCGACGAGGTCCGGACTGTGCGAGTTTCGCAACTCTGAGCAGAAGACAAGGGATAGCAACCATGAACGACCACCTTCGGCACTCCGAAGACCCGGCCATGACGCGGCGACTAGCCGACAATCCGATCGCGATCGTCGGACTGAGCGGACTGTTCCCGATGGCCGCCAACTTCCGTGACTTCTGGCAGAACGTCGTCGACGCCGCGGACTGCATGTCCGACGTGCCTTCCACGCACTGGAACCTCGACGACTACTACGACGCCGACCCCACGGCGCCCGACAAGACCTATTGCCGCCGTGGCGGTTTCGTGCCCGAGATGCCGTTCAGCGTCACCGAGTTCGGGCTGCCGCCCAACCAGCTCGAGGTCACCACGGTCGTGCAGTTGCTGAGCCTGCTCGTAGCGCGTGACGTGCTCGCCGACGCGGGCGCGGTCGGCTCGGACTGGTACCGGCCCGAGCGCACCGGTGTAGTCCTCGGCGTCGCCGGACCGACGACGCTGTCGCACCCACTGGCCGCCCGGCTGTCGACGCCGGTGCTCAAGGAGGTCATCCGCAGTTGTGGGCTGACCCAGGCCGACGCCGAACAGATCGCGCAGAAGTACGCCGACGCCTTCCCGTCGTGGGAGGAGAACTCGTTCCCCGGTCTGCTGGGCAATGTGATCGCGGGCCGGGTCGCCAACCGCCTCGACCTCGGCGGCATGAACTGCACCGTCGACGCGGCGTGCGCGAGCTCGCTGTCGGCGGTCCACGTCGCGATCAGCGAGCTGGTGTCCGGTCGCGCCGACATGATGATCACCGGTGGCTGTGACACCGAGAACTCGATCTTCGGCTACCTGTGCTTCAGCAAGGTCGGGGCGCTGTCTCGCTCGGGCGTGATCAAGCCGCTCGACGACAGCGCCGACGGCACCCTGGTCGGTGAGGGCATCGGCATGATCGCCCTCAAGCGCCTCGCCGACGCCGAGCGCGACGGCGACCGGGTGTACGCGGTGATCAAGGGCATCGGATCGTCGAGCGACGGGCGGTTCAAGAGCATCTACGCCCCGCGCGCCGAGGGTCAGCAGGCCGCCCTGCACCGCGCCTACGAGGACGCGGACTGCTCGCCCGCCACGATCGGGCTGTTCGAGGCCCATGCCACCGGCACCCGCGTCGGCGATCAGACCGAACTCGCCGCGTTGACCACGGTGCTGCGTGAGGCGACCGACGAGATCGGGTACGCCGCGATCGGCAGCGTGAAGTCCCAGATCGGGCACACCAAGGGCGCCGCGGGCGCGGCCAGCCTGATCAAGCTGGCGCTGGCGTTGCACCACAAGGTGCTGCCCCCGACGATCAATGTCACCGCGCCCAACAAGGCGCTCGACGACACCTCCCCGCTCTACATCAACACCAGGACCCGGCCGTGGATCCGTGATCCGCACCGGCCGCAGCGCCGCGCGGCGGCCTCGGCGATGGGCTTCGGCGGCACCAACTTCCACGCGATCCTCGAGGAAGCGAATGAGGGGCGTGGGCACGCGCTCACGATGCACCGCACCGCGCGGGTCCAGCTGTGGCACGCCGCCTCGACGGCCGAACTGGCGAGCCTGCTGAGCTCGGGCGCCGCCCCGAACGGCGACGCCGGGATTCCGGCCGAGCACGCCCGTGTCGGGTTCGTGGCGCGCGACGACGAAGACGCCGCGGCCCTGCGCGCGCTGGCGGTGACCGAACTCGCCGGTGACGCCGACGAGTGGACGCATCCGCGCGGCATCGTCTTCCGTCGACGTGCTCTGCCGGATCTGAAGATCGGCGCGCTGTTCGCCGGCCAGGGCAGCCAGTACGTGGACATGGGCCTGGCCGCGGTGTTGAACAACCCCACCGTCGCGGGCGCCTTCGACGAGGCCAACGCCGTATTCGCCGACGCCGCACGGCCGCCCGCCTCGGTCGTGTTCCCGGCGCCGGTGTTCGATCCCGAGCTGCGCAACGCCCAGGAGGCGACGTTGCGGCGCACCGAGTTCGCGCAGCCCGCGATCGCGGCGCTGTCGGTGGGCCAGTACCGGTTCCTGTCCGAGCGCGGCCTGACCTGCGAAGGGTTCATGGGCCACAGCTTCGGTGAGCTGACCGCGCTGTGGGCGGTGGATTCGCTCGACGCCGTCGACTACTTCACCCTCGCCAGGGCGCGCGGCGCGGCGATGGCGATCCACACCGACGCCGACGCGGGCACCATGGCCGCGGTGCAGGCCGACCGCGATCAGGTCGGCGCGATCCTCGCCGACCATCCCGATGTGAGCGTGTGCAACCACAACGCACCCGACCAGGTGGTGGTCGGTGGCGGCACCGACGCCGTCGCGGCGTTCGTCGCGGCGGGCCGGGCACAGGGGCTGACCGTGCGCGAGCTGTCGGTGGCGGGCGCGTTCCACACCCGCTACGTCGCCCACGCGGTCGAGCCGTTCAAGGCCGCGGTGAAGGGTGTCGCCATTCGCGCCCCCAAGGCCAAGATCTACGCGAACTCCCGCGACGCCGAATACGGCGCGCGGGTCGCGACCAACCGTCGCGTGCTCACCGACCAGTTGCTCGAGACCGTCGAGTTCGTGGCGGGTCTGCGGGCCATGCAGGCCGACGGCTGCAATGTATTCGTCGAGTTCGGTCCGAAGGCCACGCTCACCTCGCTCGTGCGCCGCACGCTCGGCGCCGAGGTGATCGCCCTGTCCACCGATCAGGGGCCGACCGGCGACAGCGACGTCGCGCTCAAGAAGGCGGCGCTGCAGCTGGCGGTGCTGGGTGCGCCCATCGTCGACATCCACCGCCACGACGCCGCGCCGTTCGCGGTGCCGGCGGCGCCCGGCATGGTGGTGCGGCTCAACGGCCGCGATTTCGTGCCGGAATCCCGGAAAGACCTCTACCGCAAGGGAATCGAGGAGAAGGTCGTGTTGGAAGCCGTCACGCAGGCGCGAGCGGCCGCCGAAGCCGATGCCGCGGCACAGGCGCAGGTGGCCGCGCGAGCGCATACCGCCGAGCGGGAGCGCCTCACCACCGAGGCCTACACCGCCGGTCGCAACGATGCCGCGCGAACACCCGCCGTCACTCGGGAACTGGTGAGCGCCGAAGCTCCGGCCGTCGCGCCGGTCCGGGCGGAGTCGACCATCGGGCATCAGCCCGCGACCGGATACGACGTGGCTGCCCAGCAGCACCTCGACATCCACAGCCGGTACGCGCAGGGTCAACTCGAGGTCGCCGAAGGGCTGGTCTCGGTTCTGCGCGACGCCCAGCGCACCGGTGGCGTCGATGACCGCCTCCACGAGACCGTGCACGCGATCAAGGAACAGAGCCTGGCGATCGGCCGGACCCATGTCCAGGTCAACGAGATCCTCGCCTCGCTGTCCGGTCTCGAACTCGGGTCCCCGGCGCCGACCGTCGACTTTCCGAGCACGCACGGGACCAACGGCTTCCACGCTGAACTCCCCACCGGCAACGGGAACGGCAGCCACACCCCCGCGGCGGCGCTGCTCGACCACCGCACAGCCACCGAGCCGTCGGCGCCGAACGCTCACCCGTACTCGCCTGCTCCACAACGCACCGCGGCGACACCCGAACCGCAGCCGGCGCGAGCAGCGGACGTGCCCACGACGCGCCGGACCGTCGACACCGAGCCCGCTCCTCAGGCCGCGATGCCCGCCGCCGTCACGGTGAGTGAGCCCCCCGCGCTCGATGCCGACGCGGTGTGGTCGGTGTTGTCGCAGGTGGTGTCGGACAAGACCGGTTACCCGACCGACATGCTGGCGTTGTCGCTGGATCTGGAAGCCGATCTCGGTGTG
>NZ_BDAX01000016.1 GCF_001612665.1 Nocardia alba NBRC 108234
GTTGCGCACGCTCAGCGACATCGTGAATTTTGTTGCCGCATCGGTGGTTTCGGTTCCGAGTGCCGCGTCGGCGACGACCGGTCCGGCGCTCGATGCCGACGCGGTGTGGTCGGTGTTGTCGCAGGTCGTTTCGGACAAGACCGGCTACCCGACGGAGATGCTGGCGCCCGCGCTGGATCTGGAAGCCGATCTCGGTGTGGATTCGATCAAGCGGGTTCAGATCATGGGTGCGGTCGGTGAGCGTATCGAGGGTGTGCCCGCCGTGGGTCCGGAGCAGGTCGCGGAGTTGCGCACCCTGAGCGACATCGTGAATTTCGTTGCCGAGTCCGTGGTGTCGGGTGCTCTCCCCGCAGCGACCGGTCCCGCGCTCGACGCGGACGCGGTGTGGTCGGTGTTGTCGCAGGTGGTGTCGGACAAGACCGGTTACCCGACCGACATGCTGGCGTTGTCGCTGGATCTGGAAGCCGATCTCGGTGTGGATTCGATCAAGCGGGTTCAGATCATGGGTGCGGTCGGTGAGCGCATCGAGGGTGTGCCCGCCGTGGGTCCGGAGCAGGTCGCGGAATTGCGCACGCTCAGCGACATCGTGAACTTCGTTGCCGCATCAGTGGTTTCGGTGCCCGGCGTCGCTCCTGTGACCGACTCGGTGGTCGATGCCGACGCGGTGTGGTCGGCGCTGGTCCAAGTCGTTTCGGAGAAGACAGGTTATCCCACCGAGATGCTGGCGCCCGCGCTGGATCTGGAAGCGGACCTCGGTGTGGATTCGATCAAGCGGGTTCAGATCATGGGTGCGGTCGGTGAGCGTATCGACGGTGTGCCCGCTGTCGGGCCCGAGCAGGTCGCGGAGTTGCGCACCCTGAGTGACATCGTCGATTTCGTCGCAGGCTCGGCGGCCCCCGCCGCCACCACGGCCGCCCCCGCGGTGGGTTCGGAAGCGGTACCGGCCGGCGATCGAGGACTTCAGCGCGGGATCGAGGAAGATCCGGTCCTGCTGCGGATCGTGCCGGTGGCTCTCCCCGAGATCGACCGCGTCGACCAGCCCTACGCCGCGGACCGGACAGCCCTGATCATCGACCACGGTGACAACACCGCGGCGACCCTGGCGACCGGTCTCGAGCAGCAGGGATGGACCGTTCACACGGCCACCGTCGCGGCCCGTGACGACGCCGGAGTGGCCGCATGGGACGGCGCTGTCGTGCACGCGGCGATCGAGTCCACGCTGAAAGCGGTCGCGCGCCTCGATCTGTGCCTGACCGTGCTCCCCGCGGACAGCCAGTGGCTGGTGGGTGGTCATCGGCTCGCCGATACGATCCACACCGCCACGCTGGTGCACGATCGCCTGGTGGCGACCGCCGAAGCCGGGACGCGGGCGGCGTTCGTGACGCTCACCCGCATCGACGGTGTGCTCGGCCACCAAGGTGACAGCGCGGCTGCCGCCGCGGTGGTCGGCGGGGTCAGCGGCCTGGTGAAGACCCTCGCGCAGGAAGCGCCCGGCCTGTTCTGCCGGGCACTGGATCTCTCGCCGCTGCTGACCGACGAGGCCGTGATCGTCTCCCTGCTCGCCGAACTCGACGATGCCGCGATCGACGCCCGCGAAGTCGGGGTCGACGCCGAACACACGCGGTGGACACTGCGCCCGCAGCCGGTCGAGAGCGCTACCCCGGCGACCGAACTCGCCCTCACCACCGACGATGTGCTGGTCGTCACCGGTGGCGCGCGGGGAGTGACCGCCCGGTGTGTTCGGGAACTGGCCGCTCGCAAGCCCTGCGAGTTCCTCCTGCTCGGACGCACCGAGCTCGCGGACGAGCCGCAGTGGGCGGCGGGCGTCGCCGACGACGCGCTCAAGGCCGCCGCCATCGCCGCCGTGCGCGCCGCTGGTGAACAGCCGACGCCGAAGCAGATCGACCGGATCGTCCGAGACCTGCTGGCACAGCGCGAGATCCGCGCGACCGTCGACGCGGTGGCCGCGACGGGCGCCCGGGTGCGCTACCTCGCCGTGGACATCACCGACGCCGAAGCCACCGAGCGGGCCCTGGCACCGGACGCGGGCCGGATCACCGGCATCGTGCACGGAGCGGGCGCCCTCGCCGACTCCCTGCTGCCCGCCAAAACGGCCGACGACATCCGCCTGGTGCTCGCGACCAAGCTCGACGGGCTGTACAACGTGGTCTCCGCCCTGCCCGAGGCCACACTGGGCCATCTCATCCTGTTCGGGTCGGTGGCCGGGGTGTACGGCAATCCGGGTCAGGCCGACTACGCGGTCGCCAACGAAGCCCTCAACCGGGCGGCGGTGAGCTGGCGACGGCAAGGTCTGGCCGGACACGTCACCACCGTCAACTGGGGAGCCTGGGACGGCGGCATGGTGACGCCGCAGCTGCGCGAGGTCTTCCTCGCCCGTGGTGTGGCGCTGCTCGGGATGGACGCCGGCGCGCGCATGTTCGCCGAGCAGTTCGCCCCCGATCGCGCCGACGACGTGTCGGTCCTGGTCGGTCCCGCCGCGCCGCTGGCCACGGCCGTGATCCTCACCGCGACCAGCCCGTTCACCGCCCACCGTGATCTCGCGCCGCTGGCGAGCGATCCGGTGATCGGCGATCATCGGGTCGGCAAGTGCCCGGTGTTCCCGGCGGCCGCCGGACTCGGTTGGGCGATCAACGTCCTCGAGCGCGCCAACCCGGGCCTGCGGGTGGTGGAATGCACCGGTTTCGAGGTGCTGCGGGGAATCGTCTACGACGGCAAGGATGAACGCTCCTACCGGCTCGACGCGCAGGCGGGAACCGTCATCGGCGACCGGCTGAGCATCACGGTCTGGATCCGCAGTGACGAGCCCGGCAAGACGCTGGCGCCCTCGCACTTCACCGGCACTTTCCTCCTCGCCGCCGAAACAGCTTCTGCCCCGGTCGTTTCCGGTTGGCCGGGCTACGCGATCGGCGTCGGTCCGGAGAACGGGCTCGATGTCTACCGTGACGCGGACCTGTTCCACGGGCCGCTGCTGCAGGGTGTTCGCCGCATCCTGGAGCGAGCCGACCGCCGTCTCGTCGTCGAGGGCAAGCTCCCCGACGCTCGGATCGGTGCAGGCAATTACGCGGGCGCGCTGCACAGTCCGGCACTGGCCGATGTCGCCATCCAGGCCGGCGCGTTGCTGGGCGTGTGGTTCATGAACTCGGCCTGCCTGCCGCTGTCGATCGGGCGTATCGAGTACTTCGCCCCGCTGCCCGACGACAGTTCGTTCGTGCTGGTGGTCGACGACCTGCGGGCCAACGCGACCGGCACCGAGGTCACCGTGACCGTCACCGCCTGTGAACCCGACGGCACTGTGCTGCAGCGCTACCGCGATCTCGCGGTGATCGCCACGCCGGAGATGACCGAGAAGTTCGCCGAGGCCGTGCGGTTACGCGAGCAGCGCGCGTGAGCATCGTCGATGTGAGGAATGGAGATCCGATGACCACCACACCACTGGACGCCCTCGACTTCGACGGTGAGCCCTTCGACGTCCTCGCCTGGTCGCTGGCACTGGAGCCCGCCACCAGCCCCGCGACCCCCGCGACCGGTTCGGCGGTGGCCGCCGTGCGCGACACCACCGCACCGGCGCCGGCCGCCTCGTCGCTGCCCGCCACCGTGCGGGCAGCGGCGGCCGGGCCGCCCGCCGACGCCATTTCCGCCCTCCTGCACGAGGTCCGGTCCGAGCTGGTGACCGCGCACCTGTCAGCGATGGACGTGCAGACCGCCTTGCAGCGGCGAGCACTCGCGAGCCTGCGTCGCGACGAGCAGCTCACCCGGACCGACACCGAGATCGCGCCGGCGTCGCCCACCTGGGCGGAGCAGTCGTTCGCGGTGATGGTCGACTACGCACCGGCGACCGGTCTCGCGGTCTCCGCGGCACCGGGACACCCGGTGGTTTCGGAGCTACCGCCGCCGGCGACCACCATGAATGCCTTCAAGTTCCTCGCCCGCACGCCGATCACCGCCCTGAACGGCACCGACCTCGCCGCCCTGGGCAGGGGCGAGGTGGCCGCCGTCTTCGGTCCGGCCTACGACCAGGAAGGCGTTAACCCCGATATCCGGCTGACCGAGGGCACCCACGCCGATCTCACCGAGGTGCTCGAGCTCGCCGGACGCGAAGGGCCATGGGCCAGAGGACGATTGCGGGCCATCGGCCGCGTCGATGGTCCCGATCCGGTCACCGCGGCCACCGAGCTCACCTGGCAGGCCGCCCAGGTGTTCGCGGTGCGCGCGGGTCTGCAGCTGTGCCTGGCCGGGGCCCGATTCCAGGCGGGCGAACCGTTCGAGGTGACCGTGTCCGCGCCGCTGACCGGCCCGGTCGAACTGGTCGCCGATGTGGTCCAGATCGACCTGCTGCCGCGCCCCTGGATCCGGGTCAACGCCGAAATCCGGTGCGCGGGAAAGGTAGTGGCGCGCGTTCACGGCCTCACCGTCGAGGTCGTGGAGGAACCGGGTCTGCCGATCGGTCCCGAGGTCGGCGGTGAGATTCCCCGATTCCTCGGCCGCCGCAACGTCTTCGGTCAGCGGGCGCTGCTCGGTGAGTTCCATATGACCCACAGCGCCCGTGGTGATCTCGGCATCGCGCTCGGCCCGGAGTTCTCGGCCTACGCGGGCCGCAGGGCCACGCGCATGCCCAACCACGGACTCCAGCTCTGCGACCGGGTGATGGCTGTCGACGGCCGACGGGGACAGCTCGACGCGGGCAGTTCGCACACCGAGTACGACTCGCCCGCCGATTCCTGGTACTACCTCGAGTCGGCCGATGCCTCCATGCCCAACGTCGTCTACATGGAGACCTCGCTGCAATCGGCGTTGTTGCTCGGCTACTTCCTCGGCGCGACCCTCACCTCGCCCACAGAGGATTTCAGCCTGCGCAATCTCGACGGCTCCGCGACCGTCCTGCGCGAGGTCGACCTGCGGGACAAGACGATTCAGCAGACGAGCAGGCTCACCGACACCACCGTCCTGCTCGGTGTCGTGTTGCAGACGTTCTCCTACGAACTCTCGGTGGACGGTGAACCGTTCTACGCGGGGCAGTCGCTGTTCGGGTTCTTCAACGCCCCGGCGTTGGCGAACCAGAACGGACTCGACAACGGCGAGCTCGTGCCGACGTGGCTCGACAGCCAGGAGCAGCGCCCCGCCGTCCGGGTGATCGACGTGGCGGCCAGGCGCGCGGCGGGCACCGGCATGCCGTGCGCGGTCGGGCATCTGGCGATGCTCGACCGCATCGAGACCGTCGACGGCGCGGGCACCTACGGGCTCGGCTACCTGCGTGCCACCCGCCCGGTCGCCGCCGACGACTGGTTCTTCAGCTACCACTTCTACCTCGACCCGGTGATGCCGGGCTCGCTCGGAGTCGAGGCGGTGATCCAGGCGATGCAGGAGTGGACGGTCGACTCCGGTCTCGCCGCCGAGCTGGTCGCGCCGGAATTCGTCCTCCCGGTCGGGGTGTCGCTGTCGTGGCGGTATCGCGGGCAGATCCTGGCCAGCGACGAACTGATGACCCTCGAGGTGCACATCAAGAGCGTCGAACGGCGACCGGGCCGGATCCGGGTGATCGCCGACGCGAGCGTCTGGAAACCGACCATGCGGATCTACGAACTCATCGATGTGGCCGTGGAGTTGCGTGATGTCGGCGCCCGACCCTGGTGAGGCGCCGGGGCATGCGGTGAGAGTCACCGATGCCGCGCCGTCGTCGATCCGGTGGTTGCCGGTCCTGGTGCTCGCGCTCGGCGCGTTCTGCGCGGGGACCGACAACTACCTCGTCGCCGGGGTGCTGGCACCGATGGCGGCCGACCTGCGGGTCTCCATCACCGGTGCCGGGCTGTTCGTCACCGGCTACTCCCTGGCCTACGCCCTGGCCGCACCCGTCGTGGTCACCGTGCTGCGGGTGCGCTCGCCACGGCGGCTGCTGCTGGCCGCGATCGCGTTGTTCGCCGTCGTGAATCTGCTCGCGGCGGTGGCCTGGGCGCCGTGGGTGATGGCGGTGGCGCGTGTCGCGGCCGGGTGCGTCGCGGGGATCTATGTCCCCTTGGCGGCCGCGGCGGCGGCCGGCATGGCCACGGCGGATCGTCGCGGCCGGGCGCTGGCGGTGATCCTCGGCGGCATCTCGATCGCCACCGTGGCGGGCGTGCCGCTCGGGGTGTGGGTCGCCGGGTTGTCGTCGTGGCGGATGGCGTTCGTCGCCGTGGCCGTGGTGGCGCTGATCACCACTGTCGGTGTGGCACTGACGGTTCCGGCGGGCGAGGCCGCACCCCTGGTGTCGCTGCGACAGCGGCTCGCGCCGCTGCGGCACCCACCGGTGTGGTTGGGGCTCGCGGTGACGATCTCGGCGATGACCGCCGGATTGATGATGTTCACCTACCTGGGCCCGATCTACGCCGAGACCCCCGGGGTGGGCGCGGGCCATGTCGGCACGCTGATCATGGCGCACGGCCTCGGGGCGATCGTCGGTCTGTGGGGCGGGAGCGTGCTGGTCGACCGATTCAATGCCCGGCCGGTCCTGCTGGGCGCGTTGACGCTGTTCACCGTGAACCTGACGTGGCAGCCGATCGCCGCGCAGAGCCTGACGACCACCGTCGCCTTCGTCACGATGTGGGGCGTGGTCGGCTGGGCGTTCCTGCCCGCGCAGCAGCACAGCATGATCGCCGACGCGAGCCCGGAGCAGGCGCCGATGCTGTTGTCGCTCAACGGGTCGGCGTTGTATCTCGGCGCCGCGCTCGGCTCGGCGATCGGTGGAGCCGTGATCGCGGTCTTCGGGGCCGATCGCATCTGGATGTTCGCTATCTGCTTCGGCGCGCTGAGTGTGGCGCTGTCGTTGATCCGTCATAAACAATTCCGATCCGTCGATCGGCAATTGTCACACGCCGTCGCCGGCCGTTGAACCCCGGTTACGGTAATTATGTTGCGCCCGGTTTCTATACCGCCTGAGGTGAATTGAGCAATGAATCCCGATCCGCGCAGGAAAACGATCAGTAGTCCCTATATTCATCGACTGCAACGACGACACTTCCTGCTGTTCGATATTCTCCCGATCATCGGCACCGTCGTAGCTTTCGCCTTCCTGCTGATCCGGCCCTTCGGTGTCCTGGAATTCGCCCTGATCTTCGGGATGTGGCTGCTCACCGGACTCGGTGTGACCGTCGGCTACCACCGGCTGTTCACCCACCGCACGTTCAAGGCGGCGCCGTGGGTGACGTGGGTGCTGGCGGTTCTCGGGTCGATGGCGGGCCAGGGCCCGGTCATCTCCTGGGTCGCGCTGCACCGACGTCACCACGAGTACAGCGACCGCGAAGGCGACCCGCACTCGCCCAACCTCGCCGGTGACGGCCTGGTTGGGGCGCTGCGCGGCCTGGCCCACTCGCATTTCCTGTGGATGCGCCGCCACGAGTACCCGAACGTGGTGCACTACGCGCCCGATCTGATCAAGGACCGGAACCTGGTCCGGATCGCCCGCCTCTACTACTACTGGGTGGGGCTCGGGCTGCTGATCCCGACCGTGATCGGCGGCCTGGTCACGATGAGCTGGACCGGTGCCGTTTCCGGTCTGCTCTGGGGCGGGCTGGTGCGCATCTTCGTGCTCGAGCACATCGTGTGGGCGATCAATTCCTTCCTGCACATGTTCGGGACCCGCCGCTACGAATCCCGCGAGAACAGTCACAACGGTGGTGTATTCGCCCTGGCGACGCTGGGGGAGTCGTGGCACAACAATCACCATGCCTTTCCCGAGTCGCCCTCTTTCGGGCTGGACTGGTATCGCCTCGATCCCGGTTTCTGGCTCATCCGAACATTGGCATTCTGTGGTCTCGCCTGGGACCTGAAAATGCCGTCCGCCGAACGCATGGCAGCCAAGCGAATCTAAGGAATTCTCACCATGGATACGAGTAAAGAAGCCATTGTCACCTGGTGCCAGGAATACCTCGCGAGTCTGCTCGAGGTACCGGCCGCCACCATCGACCCGGCCACCGACTTCGATCGCCTCGGCATCGACTCGGCGCTGGCCGTGGCGCTGCTCATCGAGGTCGAGGACCGCTACGGCGTCGATCTGGCGCCCGAGGACCTGTTCGACAACCCGAACCTCGACGCCGTCGCCGCCTACCTGCACGAGCAGAGCCGGCGGAGTGTGGGGTAGCGATGTCGGTGCATACCGAGCGGTCCGACGCGGCCGCCGCAGCGATCCGCCATCACTACGACGCGGGTAACGACTTCTATCGGCTCTGGCTCGACGAGTCGCTGTCCTACTCCTGCGCCCTGCGCGAAAACCCCGCCGACACACTGGAAATCGCCCAGGATCGCAAACTGCGATACCACCTGGACGCGATCGACGCCGAGCACGCCACCTCGGTCCTCGACATCGGCTGCGGGTGGGGCGCGATCCTCGAACGCTCGGCAAAAGCCGGGGTCGACCGGTCCGTCGGGCTCACGCTCAGCCCCGAGCAGGCCGAGTTCGTCCGCTCGCGCGCCTACCCCGGCGTCGAGGTGCGGACCGAGAGCTGGGTGCACTACGAGCCGGACACCCGATTCGACGGCATCATCTCGATCGGCGCCTTCGAGCACTTCGCCACCCCCGACGACTCGCCGGAACAGAAGATCGGCGTGTACCGGGACTTCTTCACCCGCTGCCGGGACTGGCTCGAGCCCGACGGCACGCTGTCGTTGCAGACGATCGCCTACGCGAACATGTCCCGCGATCAGGCCAGCGTCTTCATGCAGCAGGAGATCTTCCCCGACGCCGACCTGCCGACCCTGGCCGAGATCACCGCCGCGGCCGAGGGACTGTTCGAGGTGCGTTCGATCAGCAACGGTCGTCTCGACTACGCCTGGACGTGTGAGCAGTGGGCGCGCAGGCTGCGCGCGAACCGTGCCGAGGCCACCGAGCTCGTCGGCGCCGACGTGGTCGCGCGGTACGCGCGCTACCTGAAACTGTCGGCGCTCGGTTTCCGGATGGGCAAGATCGGCCTGCTGCGATTGGTGTTGGTGCCCTATCGCAGCGGATTCTTCACCGACCATCCGGTGCGGTCGGCATGACCACGCAGTCGTCCGATCCCGTCGCGCCCGCCCGGACCCGGGTGCGGTTCAACCCGTTCAGCGCCGAATTCCGGCACGACCCGTACCCGATCTACCAGCAGTTGCGCGAGGCCGAACCGGTGCACCGCACGCTCGGCATGTGGGTGCTCACCCGGCACGCCGAGGTGCGCGGCGTACTGCACGATCGCTCGTTCAGCGCCGGGTTGATCCCCAGCCTGGTGACCCGGCAGGCCGAGCGGCTCGGCCATTGCAGCGTCGAGCAGATCGAACGCCTCGGGCGTAAGTCGTTGGTGTTCACCGACAATCCCGATCACGCGCGCCTGCGCGGACTGGTGAACCGGGTGTTCACCGCCCGGTCGGTGGAATCGCTGCGACCGCTGGTGACCCGGATCGCCGGCGACCTGATGGAGCGGGCCTGGCGCGACGGTGGCTTCGATGTGATCGCCGATCTGGCCGCGCCGCTGCCGGTCGCGGTGCTGTGTGAGTGGATGGACCTGCCCGAGGAGTTGCGCGGCCGAGTCGGGCCGTGGACCCACGACATTCGATTCCTGCTCGAACCCGGGATGATGAAAGCCGGGGACTTCGAGCGGGTCTGCGCGGTGGTCGAGGAGTTCGCCGCCGCCATCGACGCCGTGTTGCCCGAGCGACGAGCCCGGCCCGGCAGCGATCTGATCAGCCAGTTGCTCGCCGCGCGGACCGGGGGCGGGGATGTGCTGTCCGACGAGGAGCTGGTGTTCGTCTGCATCATGTGCTTCGTCGCGGGCAACGAAACCACCAAATCGCTGATCGGCAACGGCACACTTGCCCTGCTGCGTAATCCCGAGCAGGCGGCGCTGCTGCGTCGCGGACCGGAGTCGGTCGAGGCGGCGGTCACCGAGGCACTGCGCTACGACCCGCCGCTGCAGTTGACCAAACGCCTGGCCACCCGCGATATCCAGCTCGACGGGGCCAGGATCTCGGCGGGCGAGCAGATCCTGGTGTGTCTCGGCGCGGCCAACCGCGACCCCGCTGTGTTCGCCGAGCCCGACGAGTTCGACCTCACCCGCACCGGCGGTGGGCATCTGGGCTTCGGACACGGAATGCACGGGTGCCTCGGCGGACTGCTCGCCGAACTGCAGGCGCAGGTCGCCTTCGAGTACCTGTTCGTCGGTTCGGAATATCTGGCACCGCGGTCGGCCGAACTCGAGTGGCAGGACCACAGTTTCATCGTGCGCGGCCTGAAGAGCCTGCCCGTCGACGTGCGGCGGGTCCGATGACGGGCACCGGCCTGGTCAAATCGTGGTTGCGCACCGACGCCGCGCCGGTGGCGGTCCGGCTGGTGTGCATCCCGCACGCGGGCGCCGGGGCGTCGTCGTTCAACCGCTGGCCGGACCTGTTCGGCCCCGGGGTCGGGGTGGTGCGAGTCCAGTTGCCCGGCCGCGAGGACGTCGCGCAGCAGCCGCCGCTGCACCGGGTCGGCGAGGCCGTCGACGAATTGGTCGGCCAGATAACGCAATCGGGTGAGACGCAGGTGGCGATCTACGGCCACAGCATGGGCGCGCTGATCGCCTATGAACTGGCTCGCGCGCTGACCCTCGCCGATCGGGCGCCGATCCATCTGTTCGTGTCCGGTCGCCGGGCACCGCACCTGGCGGCGAGTCGCGCGGTCCTGCATCGCCTGCCCGACAACGAATTCGCCGATGCCATGGCCGCCATGGGCGCGTGGGGCGCGGCGGGTCGCAGCGCGAGCTTCCTGCGGTACGCGCTGCCGTTGACGCGGGCCGACCTGGAGTTGTCGGAGGAGTACAGCCACCGTCCGCAACCCAGGCTGACCTGCCCGATCACGACGTTCTACGGCACCGAGTACCCGATCGCCGATCCGGAGGAAGTGTGGGCATGGGGCACGCTGACCGACGGTCCGTTCGCCACGCACGAGTTCACCGGTGATCACCTGTTCCACCATCGACACCGCGCGGCGATCGCGGCGATCATGACCGCCGCCCTGACCTGAGGACCGACGTGCAGCTTCTTCCCGACATCCTCGCGCGTCGCGCCGTCGACGAGCCGGACCGCATCGCCTACATCTTCCTCGACGACAACGGTGCCGAGCACACCACCACGACCTATCGCGAACTCCACGACGCGGCGATGGCGGTGGCGAGCCTGCTGCGCGCGCGGTGCGAGCCGGGCGATCGCGCCCTGCTGGTCTTCGGGCAGTCCGTCGAGTTCATCACCGCCTACTTCGGCTGCCTCTACGCCGATATCGTTGCGGTGCCGGTGAATCCGCCGCGCCGCGGCCAGGTTCAGGACTCGACCCGCGCTGTCGTCGCCGACTGCGCACCCACGGCCGTGCTGACGATCGGCGCGGTGCTCGAGCCCCTGCGCGCGGTGCTCGAGCCGGTCTGCGCGGCGCGGCAGTGGCTGGCCGTCGACGAATTACCCACGGCGGATACCGCTTTCGCGCCCGAGGTGGTCGATCCGGACTCCGTGGCGTTCCTGCAGTACACCTCCGGGTCGACCTCCGCGCCCAAGGGCGTGATGGTCACGCATCGAAACCTGGTGGCCAACGAGGAGATGATCCGGCACAGTTTCGGCCACGACAGTGAATCGACGGTCGTCGGCTGGGCGCCTTTCTTCCATGATCAGGGCCTGATCGGCAATGTGCTGCAACCGGTGTACGTGGGCGCGACCTGTATCCAGATGTCGCCCACCACGTTCATCCGGCGGCCGCTGCGGTGGCTGGAGGCCATCTCGCGCTATCGCGCGCACACCAGCGGCGGCCCGAACTTCGCCTTCGATGCCTGTGTCGCGCGCGCGGCGGCGGGCGAGCTGCCCGATCTCGACCTGAGTTCCTGGAAGGTCGCCTTCAACGGCGCCGAACCGATCCGCGCCGAGACCCTGGACAGGTTCGCCAAAACCTTTGCCCCACTGGGCTTCAGCGCCCAATCGGTATTCCCGTGCTACGGGCTCGCGGAAGCCACCCTGCTGGTGTCGGCCAGTGGGAAAGGACGCGGTCCGCGATTGCTGGACGCCGATATCGACGCGCTCGCCGACCGGCGCTACGTCGCGGGCACCGCGGATCAGGGGCACACGCTCGTCGGCTCGGGTGTGGTACTGCCGGGTGAGTCGCTGCGCATCGTCGACCCGGAAACGGGCGAGCCCTGCCCGCCGGATCGGGCAGGCGAGATCTGGGTGGCGGGTGACCATGTGGCCCAGGGCTATCGGGGCCTGCCGGAGCTGAGCGCCGCGACCTTCCAGGCTCGCATCGCCGACGATGCCGAGCGCGCCTACCTGCGCACGGGCGACCTCGGCCTGATCGTCGACGACGAACTGTACGTGGTGGGCAGGCTCAAGGACATGATCATCATCCGGGGCCGCAACTACTACCCGCACGACATCGAGCACACCGTGGCCCGCGCGCACCCGGCGCTGCGACCCGGCAGCGGCGCGGCGTTCGCGGTGCCGGGGCGCGACGGCGAGAAACTGGTCGTCGTCCAGGAGCTCGCGCGCGATGCCGCCGCCGATGCCGACGCCGACGACATCGTGGGGGCCATCCGGGCGGCGGTGACGCAGGAGCACGAACTCGCCGTGGCGGATGTGGTGCTCGCCGCGCCGAACACCGTGCAGAAGACGAGCAGCGGAAAAATCATGCGAGCAGCAGCGAGAAAGCGGTACCTGGAATGAGCACCGAGACCTATGTCTTCGATCCCACCGCACCGGGATTCATCGACGACCCCTATCCGCACTACGACCGACTGCGGGCCGCGGGACCCGCGCAGCAACATCCGCTCGGGTTCTGGATCATCGCCCGGCACGCCGATGTGGCCGCGCTGCAGCGCTCGGCGCACTCGGTCGACGAGGCGCACCTGCGGCATCTGCCCGCGTGGAAGAGCGGCAGCGCCGAGGTCCGCAAGGAGAGCCGGGTGATGGGCGGGCTGTCGATGCTGGACCAGGACCCGCCCGACCACACCCGCCTGCGACGGCTGGTGTCGAAGGCCTTCACACCGCGGGCCATCGAATCGCTGCAGCCGCGCGTCGAGGAACTCGTCGAAGAGGCGCTGGTCCGGATCGCCGCCGCGGGCACCGCGGATGTCATCGCCGAACTGGCCTTTCCGCTGCCCTTCACCATCATCTCGGAAATGCTCGGTATCCCCGTCGGCGAGCACACCCGCCTGCGCGAGCTGACCGCGACCATCGTGCTGGTGTTCGAGCCGTTCGCGAGCGCCGAGACCCAGGACCGGATCAGAGCCGCCAACCAGGAACTGTTCGGCATGGTTCGTGAGCTGATCCGCTGGAAGCGCACCACCTCCGGCGACGACCTGCTCTCCGCGTTGATCAGCGCCGAGGACGACGGCGACATGCTCAGCGAGGACGAGCTGATCTCGCAGGTGATGTTCCTCTACATCGCGGGCCACGAGACCACGGTGACCCACCTCGGCAGCGGAATCCGTTCGCTGCTGCAGCATCCGGACCAGGCGCGGCGGCTGCGGAACGAGCCCGAGCTGGCGGTGAGCGCCGTCGACGAGCTGATGCGCTTCGACACCCCGGTGCACCTGATGCGCCGGATCACCGTCTCACCGTTGCGCATCGGTGAGCACGAGATCCCGGCGGGCAGCTGGGTGATCGGCGCGATGGCCGCCGCCAACCGGGACCCGGAATTCTGGGGCGCCGACGCCGACGAATTGCGTCTGGACCGGTCGAACGCGCACCAGAATGTCTCGCTCGGGGCCGGTATCCACCACTGCCTCGGCGCCGCCCTGGTCCGCATGGAGGCCCGGGTCGTGTTCCCGCGCTTCGTGACCCGCTTTCCCGAGGCCGTGGTGGTAGATCAGACCTGGAACGGCCGGATCAACCTGCGCGGCCTCGCGACACTGACGGTCGCGGTGTAGCGCTCAGCTGGGTTGTTCGACGGGCACCGAGAACCGCATGCCGGGTCGGCTCAGGTGCACGGGCCCGTCGAATTCGGCTGACACATCGTCGTGTCGATCCTGCTGCCACTGCGGTTGCGCCGATCCGAAATGGGTCAGCACCACCGAGCGCGCACCCGCGGCCGCGGCGGCCCGCCCGACCTCGGTGGCGCACAGATGGCCGTGTGCGGTGTGATCGGGCTTGTCGAGGGTGGACTCGGCGAGAAAGATGTCGACATCGGCCGCGAGCGCGACCAGGTTGTCGTTCCAGCCGGTATCGCCGGTGAACGCGATACTGCCGGTGGGACTTTCGATCCGGACGCCGCACGCGGGTTCGGTGTGCACCATGGGCACCAGTTCGATGCTGCAATCGGTGAGCCGGTAGGTCGCCCCGCGCTCGTACTCGATGACCTCGTAGGCCAGGTCGAATGCCCGATTCAGGTCGGGAAAGGTCTTCACCGGGAACAGCGCGGCGAGCTGATCCAGTTTCGCGCGCGCGCCTTTCGGCACGAACAGCTTGATGCGGCGGTCGGGGGCGTCAGGGGCCCTGCGCATCGCCTGCTTGCCGATGGGCAGCACGTCGTAGCAGTGATCCAGGTGCAGGTGGCTGATGACCACCGCGTCGAGCAGGCTCGCGTGCAGGTAGTTGCCCAGCATCACCGCGATGCCGGGACCACAGTCGAGCAGAATTCTGGACTGCCCGGTTTCGACCAGATAGCCCGAACTGGCGGCGCCGTCGGCGGGCATACCGGCTCGATTTCCGACGATTGTCAGGTGCATTCGACATACCTTTCGACACGGGAGTTTTCGAGCCGACGGTATCGATGAGATCTGGTGGGGCCGACTCGCATCGAACATTCCGATCCGTCCATCGCTTTTCACGATCGAATCGACCGGGAAAGCGCTCTGAACTGCGCGAATAGTCGGAGTGTCGTTCGGCGAGCGCGGATTTCGGAATTGACGGCGCCCGGCACCGAATATCGTTGTCCAACGTTTGCGAGTAGGTGCGAAGACAATGAGAACGGGGATTGTGATGACCAACGGTGTGAGTTCGGCGATGGGCCGGGAATTGCCGCTGCGCGGTGCGGTGAACGCGCGGGATCTGGGTGGTTTGACAACGGCGGACGGACGGCAGGTGCGTCGTCTGCGAGTGTTTCGGTCGGATCTGCTCACCCGATTGGACGCCGGGGACGTGGCGTTTCTGCTGACCGACTGCGGGCTTCGCACGATCGTCGACCTGCGCGCGCCGGGCGAGATCGTCACCGACGGAACAGGTGCCGTGGTCGATGCCGTCGCCCACTACCGGAACCTGCACATCTACGGTGCGGACCGGGTGCGGCTCGACCTCACCGAGGTCTCGCCCGATGGGAGCATGTTCGACCGGTACTGCGAATACCTCGAGCACAGCAGCGAGAACATCGCCGCCGTCCTGGGTCTGCTCGCTGATCCGGGGCAACTGTCCGCGCTGATCCACTGCGCCGCGGGCAAGGATCGCACGGGGGTGGTGATCGCCCTGCTGCTCGCGGTCATCGGGGTGCGCGCCGACGACATCATCGCCGACTACGCCGCCACCACCGCCAACATCGCCGCGCTGCGCACGCGCGACGGTCGGCCCGCCCGACCCGACGACGCGGTCGATCGGCTTCCGGCCTGGGTGTTCGCCGCCGACGCGATCACCATGCGCCAGTTCCTGGCCCACCTGGACGCCGAGCACGGTGGCGCCGCCGTGTGGGCGACCCGGGCCGGCCTCGATCAGGCGACACAACGGCAGTTGGCCGAGAACCTGCTCTGTGACTGAGGTCACAGAACGATGGCGATTTCGTGCCATTCTTCCCAAAACATTTTCTAATGCTTGGGAAGGTCTTTACTCTTAACGCGACTCTGTGTCTGGGGTCCGCTCGCTTCGAGCCAGTGCCACAGATCTGCCGTTCGCTCGCAGCTCAGCATCTATTGCCAGTGCATGTTCGACCGATGAACCGGGAGCTCACCCGCCCCGGCGAAGGAGAATGATGACCGACAATGATCCGGGCACCACAACCATCGCGACGGCGCCGCCGCTGTCGTGCGCTTCACTGAAATCTGTTCTACAGCAAGACCTTCCGGCCTCGCTCGTGGTCTTCCTCGTCGCACTGCCGCTGTCGCTGGGCGTCGCGCTGGCCTCCGGTGCGCCGGTCGTGGCCGGGCTCATCGCGGCGGCGGTCGGCGGGGTGGTCGCCGGGTTGCTCGGCGGTTCGAAGGTTCAGGTCAGTGGGCCGACCGCGAGTCTTGCCGTCGTCGTGGCGGGAGCGGTCCAGCAATTCGGTTGGGCCGCTATGTGTTTCATCACCATCGGCGCGGGTGTCCTGCAGATCCTGTTCGGGCTCAGCCGCATCGCGCGCGCCGCGCTCGGGATCGCGCCGGTGGTGGTGCACGCGATGCTCGCCGGCATCGGCGTGGTGATCGCGCTGCAACAGGTCCATGTGCTGCTCGGCGGAACGACGGTCAGCTCCCCGTGGGCCAGTATCCTCGCGCTTCCGCACCAGGTGATGTCGGTGCGCACGGGTGATCTGTTCATCGGGTTGCTCGTGATCGCCGTGCTGATCGGCTGGCAGTATCTGCCGCGCCGGGTACGGGTGGTGCCCGGTCCGCTGGTCGCGGTGGTGGTGGGGACGGTGGCGTCGCTGGTGCTGCCGGTGACAGTGGAACGGGTTCACCTCGACGGCTCACTGCTCGACGGGATCGGGTTGCCCGCATTGCCGCACGGCGGGTGGCCGACGCTGGCGCTCACCATGCTCACCGTCGCACTCATCGCCAGCGTGGAGACGCTGCTCTCGGCCGTCGCCGTCGACAAATTGCGCCCCGACCAGCGCACCGACTACGACCGGGAACTGCTCGGTCAGGGTGCGGCGAACATGGTCTCCGGCATGCTCGGCGGCCTGCCGATCGCGGCGGTCATCGTGCGCAGCATCACCAACGCCAACGCGGGCGCGCGCAGCAGGGCGGCCACCGTACTGCACGGTGGCTGGATCCTGGTGTTCGCGATCGCGCTGGTCGGCCTGGTCCGCCAGATCCCCACGGCGGCGCTGGCCGCGCTGCTGGTGCTGGTCGGGGTGCAGCTGGTGAAGCTGGCCCACATCAGACGTGCCCGCCGCACCGGCGACATCTATGTCTACCTGATCACCGTGATCGGCGTCGTAGCGCTGAATCTGTTGCAGGGCATGGTGATCGGACTGATCGCCTCGTTCGCGCTGCTGCTGTGGCGGGTCGTGAAATTCACCATCGCCGCAGCGCCGCGCACCGATGGGACCTGGCTTGTTCGCATCGCGGGCACCTGCACCTTCCTGGCCGCGCCCCGGCTCACGACCGAATTGGCGAAGGTGCCCGCCGGTGTGGACGTGACCGTCGAGCTGAGTGTGGACTTCCTCGACCACGCGGCGTGCGAGTTGCTCTCGGACTGGGCCGATGCCCGTGAATCCGGTGGCAGCGCGGTCGACTTCGTCGAACTGGGGGCCGCGAGGATGGCCCGCACCCACGACGGTCCGCCCGCGCACGGTCACGCGGGCAAAGCGGTCGACGAGGCGGTCCGGCCGTGGCGGCGCAGCGGCGGTGTCGACCCGATCGCCGCGGGCATCGCGGCCTACCATCGCCAGCACGCGCACCTGATGCGCCCGCACCTGGACGGGTTGCGGCACCGGCCCGATGCCGACACCTTCTTCCTGGCCTGTGCCGACGCCCGCATCGTGCCCAACGTCATCACCAACAGTGGCCCCGGCGACCTGTTCACCGTGCGCAATGTCGGAAACCTGGTGCCGGTCGGCGGTTCCGACGTCTCGGTGGAGGCCGCGCTGATCTACGCGCTCGACAAGCTCGACGTGCGCTCGGTGGTGGTGTGCGGACACAGTGGCTGCGGGGCGATGGAAGCGCTGTACCGGCAGGTGCAGGCGGGGCCGGGACTCGACGACTGGCTGGCCCATGCCCAGCCCACGCTGACGGCTTTCCAGGCCGGCCACCCCGTCGCCGAGGCCGCCGAGCTCGCGGGCTTCGGTCCGATCGACCAGCTCGGCATGGTGAACGTGGCCCGGCAGGTGCAGACCCTGATCGACTATCCGGCGGTGCGCAGCGGCATCGAGGAACGCGGGGTCGCGGTGTCGGGGCTGTTCTTCGACCTGGCGACCGCGCGGGTCATCGAGATCACCGCCGACGGGATCGTCGAGTTCGACGAGGCCCGTCGCGCCGCCGCGGAACCGGTGTAGCAAGGGGGCGGTTGTGGGTCACACCACAGACTGCCCGCCGTTGTGGCGAGACCGACTGTTCGTGCGGCACACTAACTTTGCCAACTCTTTACCAATAGGTTGGATTCATCCGTACCCGGTTCGCTGTCGCACCGGCATCTTTTTTCGCTCCACCCTTTGCTTCACCGTCAACGCGATGATCGGCCTCGGCCCAGTGCCGGGAGCCGGCGAAGGAGAGTCATGTCCATCGAGAACGACCTCGCTCCACCTCCCGCGGACCACTCGTCGACCGAGTCGTCGCGTCCCGCGTGGCAACAGACGCTGCTGCGTCACGATCTACCCGCCTCCATCGTGGTGTTCCTGGTGGCACTGCCGCTGTCGCTGGGCATCGCGGTCGCCTCCGGCGCGCCGATCGCCGCGGGCCTCGTCGCCGCGGTGATCGGCGGCGTGGTCGCGGGCCTGCTCGGCGGCTCGGTGCTGCAGGTCAGCGGTCCCGCCGCGGGCCTGACCGTGGTCGTCGCCGAGTCCATCGCGCAATTCGGTTGGCGCGTAACCTGTTTCATCGTCGTCGCCGCGGGCGTGCTGCAGATCCTGTTCGGGCTCAGCCGGATCGCGCGGGCCGCGCTCGCCGTCGCCCCCGTGGTGGTCCACGCCATGTTGGCCGGCATCGGCATCACCATCGCCCTGCAGCAGATCCACGTGCTGCTCGGCGGTTCCTCGCACAGCACCGCGCTGCGCAATCTGACCGAACTCCCTGGGCAACTGCTCGCGCTGCACGGTGGTGACGCGCTCGTCGGCGCCGTGGTGATCGCGGTGATGCTCGGCTGGAAACACGTTCCACCGAAGCTGCGCGCGGTGCCCGGTGCGCTGGTAGCGGTGCTGGCGGGCACCCTGCTCTCCCTCGGCCTGCCCGAGGTCGAGCGTATCGCCCTGAGCGGGTCGGTCTTCGACGCGCTCGGCCTGCCGGAACTGCCCTCGGGCAACTGGTCCGCCGTCGCGATGATGGTGCTGACCATCGCGTTGATCGCCAGCGTGGAGAGCCTGCTCTCGGCCGTCGCGGTGGACAAGATGCACACCGGCCCGCGCACCGGTTTCGATCGGGAACTCATCGGCCAGGGCACCGCGAACATCATCTCTGGCCTGGTCGGTGGTCTGCCGATCACCGGCGTGATCGTGCGCAGCGCCACCAATGTGGGGGCAGGCGCGCGCACCAGGGCTTCTACGGTTCTGCACGGACTCTGGATACTGCTCTTCTCGGTGGCCCTGGTCGGTCTGGTGGAACAGATCCCCAAGGCCGCGTTGGCCGGACTGCTCATCGTGATCGGCATGCAGCTGCTGAAACTGGCCCACATCCGATTGGCCCGGCGCACCGGTGACCTGCTGATCTACGTGGTGACCGTGCTCGGCGTGGTGTTCACCAACCTGCTCGAGGGCGTGGTCATCGGCCTCGGCCTCGCGTTCGGGTTGCTGCTGTGGCGGGTCGTGCGCGTGCAGGTGACGGCGGCTCCGCTGCCCGACGGACGCTGGCAGGTCCACATCGACGGGTCGTGCACCTTTCTCGCCCTGCCGAAGCTGTCGGGTGAGCTGGCGAAGGTGCCCGCGGGCGTCGACGTCACCGTAGAGATGACCGTCGACTTCCTCGACCACGCCGCGTTCGAGGCGATCGAGGCGTGGCAGCATCAGCAGGAAAGCGGCGGTGGCCGTGTCGATTTCGTCGAAATCGGCAGTGCCCGCATGGCCGATACCCCGGCCGCGCCGCCGACCCGCGGCTTCGGTCGCGCCGCCATCGACGAGATCCTCGGGCCGTGGCGGCACCGCAAGTCCGGCGGCGACGCGGTGACCGCGGGCGTGGCGGCCTACCATCGCGGCCACGCGCACGTCGTGCGATCGCACCTGGACGGGCTGCACGACAGTCAGGACCCGGACTCGTTCTTCCTGACCTGCTCGGATTCGCGGATCGTGCCCAACGTGATCACCCACAGCGGTCCCGGTGACCTGTTCACCGTGCGCAATGTCGGCAACCTGGTGCCGGTCAGCGGTGACGATTCCGTCGAAGCGGCACTGAGTTTCGCGTTGGACAGTCTCGCGGTGCGCTCGGTGGTGGTGTGTGGGCATTCCTCGTGCGGGGCGATGAAGGCGGTCCATTCCGCCGCCGATACCGCGGGCGGCCTGAGCTCCTGGCTGCGGCACGCCCAGCCGACCCTGCGGCGTTTCCTCGCGGGCCATCCCGTGGCCGCCGCGGCCGCGGCGGCCGGGTACGGCGAGGTGGATCAGCTGAGCATGGTCAATGTCGCCGTGCAGCTGGAGACGCTGGGACGCAATCCCGCGGTGCGCCGTGCGATGACCGAGCGTGGGCTGGTGGTGTCGGGGCTGTTCTTCGACATCGCGACATCGCGGGTGCTCGAGGTGACCCTCGACGGAGTGGGCGCGATCGACGATCACGCCGGACTCACCGTCACCGGTTGACGATGCCGCGACCGGGCGGCGGACGGACTCGTAGGCTGGAAATCATGACCAGCGATCCGACCGCCGCCGAGCGTGTCACCGACGGCCCCGACTCCGCGGACGAGAAGTCCGCTGCCGAGCCGGGGCGGTGGAAGGAACGCGGGCGCGCCTTCCGCGCGCACATCGCCCAGCGCCCTACTCTCGACCTCGGCTACCGCATCGTCGTCGGCGTGGTCGGTGGGCTGGTCCTGCTCGTCGGGATCGTCACGATCCCGTACCCCGGACCCGGCTGGGCGCTGGTGTTCGCGGGATTCGGCATTCTGGCCACCGAGTTCGTCTGGGCCCACCACACCCTGACCTGGGTGCGCGGCAAGTACCGGATCGTCATGGACTGGTACACCTCGCGCGGCTGGTTCATCAAGGTGCTCGGCGCGGTGGGCACCTTCGCCCTCGTCGTCGCGACGCTGTGGCTGCTCGGTACTTTGTCAATGGTCGCAGGGTGGATCGGAGTCGATTGGCCATGGTTGCACAGTCCCCTGATGTCGTGAGCACGGTTCCCGGCGGCGCATTGCTCGATCCCGTCTGGATCGCGGCGCGAATCGACGCGATGAGTCACACCTGGGGCACCGATGTTCCCCGGGTCGCGGGGACGCTGTGGTGGTGCATGGTCGCCTCGACGCTGGTCGACCAGATCGCCGTCGCCTACGCGGCGGGTACGCCCGCTCCGGTCGCCGCGCTCGGCGAATTCGACTGCGTGGTCCGCCCCGACGGCGGCGTGGAACACGCGCGATTCCGCCGGGTGCCGGTCGACCGCAACGGGCGTTCGGTGCGCTCGGACGTGGGGGGCGAGACCGGCGCGGCCGCGGCCGACGAGGTCGCCACCGCCCTGCGCGACACCCTGACCGCCGTGATCTCCCAGGTCGCGGCCGTGTCGGGCGCCGGGATCCCGGCGCTGTGGGCGGTCGTCGCCGACGCGATCGGCAACCGGGCGCTGGACGCGGGCTCCCCGGACGCGGCGATCCGGCTGGCCGCCGACGTGGGCGCACGGCTGCCCACACCGCGGTTCGTCACCGTCGCGGGCCGCACCTTCGTCCGCCGCGCCTCCTGCTGCCTGGTCTACGAAACGCCCGGTGGCCAGATGTGCACGAGTTGCCCGAAACGCTCGCCCGCCGATCGGGCGGATCGATTGGCTGCCGCGGCGCGCACCCGGATCTGACCCGCTGTTCGGATCCGCCCGCGACGGCCGCGCGTCCCGGCGCCTCGTCGCGGTCGTTGATCCGCGCGTGGTCCTAGGTCCATCGACACGACGCCTTCGCGCTCCCGATAGCATGGGCGGGCGCGGGAAGGACCCCGCGAGAACTGCCGGATCGGCCCGGCACCGAAGTCAAGGAGAGCATCCCCGTGAGCACCTCTGCACCCATCAGTCCGGTCGCCCTCGTTCGAGTGCAGGCCGGGACTACGGCGGGTGCGGCGATCCGGGAAGCGGGTTTGCCCACCAAGGGCCCCGACACTGTCGTGGTCGTGCGCGATGTCGACGGCGCGCTCAAGGATCTGTCCTGGATTCCGGACGAAGACGCCGACGTCGAGCCGGTCGCCGCGAACAGCGAGGACGGGCGCAGCGTGATCCGGCACTCGGCGGCGCACGTGCTGGCCCAGGCGGTGCAGCAGGAGTTCCCCGACGCGAAACTCGGCATCGGCCCGCCGATCAAGGACGGCTTCTACTACGACTTCCAGGTCGACAAGCCCTTCACTCCCGAGGATCTGGCCAAGCTGGAATCGCGGATGAAGAAGATCATCAAAGGCGCGCAACGCTTTTCGCGTCGCGTCGTCGAGATCGACGAAGCCCGGGTCGAGCTGGCGAAGGAGCCGTTCAAGCTCGAGCTGATCAGCGACAAGTCCGGTATCGACGATCCCGAGATCATGGAGGTCGGCGGCAACGAGCTGACCATCTACGACAACCTCGACCCGCGCACCGGCGAGAAGCTGTGGGCCGACCTGTGCCGCGGCCCGCACATCCCCACCACCAAGTTCATCCCCGCCTTCAAGCTCACCCGCTCCTCGGCCGCCTATTGGCGTGGCGACCAAGACCGCGAGGACCTGCAGCGCGTGTACGGCACCGCGTGGGAATCCGCCGAGGCGATGGACACCTACCTGGAGCTGCTGGCCGAGGCCGAGCGCCGCGATCACCGCAAGCTGGGCCTCGAGCTGGACCTGTTCTCCTTCCCCGACGCGCTCGGTTCGGGTCTGCCGGTGTTCCACCCCAAGGGCGGCATCATCCGCAAGGAGATGGAGGAGTACTCGCGTCAGCGCCACGTCGACGCGGGCTACGAGTTCGTCAACACCCCCCACCTCACCAAGGGGCACCTGTACGAGATCTCGGGCCACCTCGAGTGGTACAAGGACGGCATGTTCCCGGCCATGCACCTGGACGCCGAGCTCAACGAGGACGGCACCGTCCGCAAGCCCGGCCAGGACTACTACGTCAAGCCGATGAACTGCCCGATGCACAACCTGATCTTCGGCGCGCGCGGCCGCTCCTACCGTGAGCTGCCGCTGCGGATGTTCGAGTTCGGTTCGGTGTACCGCTACGAGAAGTCCGGCGTGATCCACGGCCTGACCCGCGTGCGTGGCATGACCCAGGACGACGCGCACATCTACTGCACCAAAGAGCAGATGCACGCCGAGCTCACCAGCACCCTGCAGTTCGTCCTCGGCCTGCTGAAGGACTACGGCCTCGACGACTTCTACCTCGAGCTGTCCACCAAGGACCCGAAGAAGTACGTGGGCTCGGACGAACTCTGGGCCGAGGCCACCGAAACCCTCGAGAAGGTCGCCGAGGCATCCGGCCTCGACCTGGTACCCGACCCCGGCGGCGCCGCGTTCTACGGTCCGAAGATCTCCGTGCAGGTCAAGGACGCGCTGGGCCGCACCTGGCAGATGTCGACCGTGCAGCTCGACTTCAACCTGCCCGATCGATTCGACCTCGAGTACACCGCCTCCGACGGCACCAAGCAGCGCCCGGTGATGATCCACCGCGCCCTGTTCGGCTCGATCGAACGGTTCTTCGGCGTGCTCACCGAGCACTACGCCGGTGCGTTCCCCGCCTGGCTCTCACCGGTGCAGGTCGTCGGCATCCCGGTGGCGGAGAACTTCGTCCCGCACCTGGACTCGGTGATCGAGCGGTTGCGCGACGCGGGCGTGCGGGCCCAAGTGGACCGCAGCGACGACCGGATGCAGAAGAAGATCTTCAACCAGACCGCGCAGAAGGTGCCGTTCATGCTGCTGGCGGGCGCGCGTGATGTGGAAGCGAACGCGGTGAGCTTCCGGTTCCGCGACGGCACCCAGATCAACGGTGTGCCCGTCGCCGACGCGGTCGCCACCATCACCACCTGGATCGCCCACCGCGAGAACGCCTCACCCACCGCCGAGGGCTTCGAGATCATCTCCGCGGCGGCCGGCTCATGAGCGAGAACCTCGCCCCCGACGCCGGCTCGATCGTCGACGCCGGGGCGGGCCAGCCCGACCGGCTGCAACGGTTGTGGACGCCGTACCGGATGTCCTACATCACCGGTGAGGTGAAGCCCAAGGACGCCACCGGGCATCCGTTCACCGATATCCCCAAGATGTCGGACGAGGACGGCCTGATCATCGCCCGCGGCGAGAACGTGTACGCCGTGCTCAACCTGTACCCGTACAACCCGGGGCACATGATGGTGGTGCCGTATCGCCGGGTTGCCGACCTGGAGGACCTCACGACCGCCGAGAGCGCGGAACTGATGGCCTTCACGCAGCGGGCCATTCGCGTGATGAAGCAGGTCTCGCGGCCCGCCGGATTCAACGTGGGACTCAACCTCGGTGGGGTGGCCGGTGGTTCGCTCGCCGACCACCTGCACCAGCACATCGTGCCGCGCTGGGGCGGGGACGCGAACTTCATCACCGTGGTCGGCGGGGTGAAGGTGATGCCGCAGTTGTTGCGCGAAACGCGGCAACTGCTCGCGCAGGCATGGGAGGCGTAGATGTGTGATCATCGCGAAGCCGTGCACATCGCAGCCGATCGGGTGCGGGTGTCCCGCGGGTTACAGGAGGCGTAGATGTGTGATCATCGGGTGCGGGTCTCCCGCAGGTCGCAGGAGGAATAGAGACCGTGCTCAGCTTCTTCGGCCGCGAGACGTTCGCGAAAGCGACTGCGCCGCTGGGCAAAGCGCTCGTCAAGACGGGGCTCACCCCGGACTCGATGACCCTGATCGGCACCGCGGCGACGATCGCCGCCGCGGTGACGTTGTTCCCCTCCGGACACCTGTTCTGGGGAACGATGGTGATCTGGCTGTTCGTCATGTTCGACATGCTCGACGGTGCGATGGCGCGCGCCCGCGGCGGCGGCACGAAGTACGGCGCTGTCCTCGACGCTACCTGTGACCGGGTGGCCGACGGCGCGATCTTCGCCGGACTGGCCTGGTGGGCGGTCTATCACGAGCACAGCAGGCAACTGCTGGCGCTGACGCTGATCGTGCTGGTCACCTCACAGGTGATCTCCTACGCCAAGGCGCGCGCCGAGGCGAGTGGCCTGTCCGCCGACGGTGGGCTCATCGAACGCCCGGACCGCCTGGTCATCGTGCTGGTCGGCGCCGGGCTCACCGGCATCGGCGGGCACTGGGGGCTCGACTGGCTCACCTGGGCGGTGTACGTGGCGATGTGGGTGCTGGCGGTGCTGAGCGTCGTGACGGTGTTCCAGCGGGTGCTGGCGGTGCGCAATTCGCCGGGCGCGCGGGTGGTCATCGCGCCGACGCCGCAGCCGGACGCGGGATCCGCCTCGTGAGCCTCACGGATCGGTTCAGCGACTGGGGATACGCGGCCGGTTGGGGTCTCGTGCGTTCGGCGCCGGAAGGGGTGGCGCGCAAGGTCTTCGATCTCGGCGCCGACCGCGCGGTGAAGAACGGCGGGCCGCAACAGCTGCGCCGCAATCTTTCGCGTGTACTCGGGGTGCCCGCCGACGAGGTGCCCGACGACCTGATGCGGGCCAGCATGCGCTCCTACGCCCGCTACTGGCGTGAGGCTTTCCGGCTGCCGTCGATGGACCACTCGACGATCGACTATTACGTCGGCGGTCTCGAGAACGTCGACGCCGGGCTGGCAGCGGGTCGCGGGCTGATTCTGGTGCTCCCGCACTCGGGCAACTGGGACATGGCCGGCGTGTGGTTGGTGCAGCACTACCAAACCTTCACCACGGTGGCCGAACGGCTGAAGCCCGAATCGCTGTTCGAGCGGTTCGTCGAATACCGCGAAAGCCTCGGTTTCGAGGTGTTCCCGCTGACCGGCGGCGAACAGCCGCCGTTCGCCGCGCTGGCCGAGCGGCTGCGCCAGAACCGGATCGTGTGCCTGATGGGCGAACGCGACCTCACCGGCAAGGGGGTGCCCGTCGACTTCTTCGGCGAGCGCACCTGGATGCCCGGCGGCGCCGCGAAACTGGCCATCGAGACCGGCGCCGCGCTGGTTCCCGTGCACGGCTGGTTCACCGTCGACGACGACGGCACCGAGGGCTGGGGTTTGAAAGCCGAACCGGCCCTGGATGTTTCCGGTGGGGTGGCCGCCGCGACGCAGGCGCTCGCCGACCGGTTCGCCGCCAATATCGCCGAGCATCCGGCCGATTGGCACATGCTGCAACCGCTCTGGGAAGGCGATCTGTCGCCCGAACGGCTGTCGCGGATCACCGCGCAGCAGGCGGGAGGGCAGCCGTGAGGATCGGCATGATCTGCCCGTATTCGTTCGATGTCCCCGGCGGTGTGCAGGCCCACGTGGTCGAGTTGGCCCGGGTGTTCATCGAACGCGGGCACAAGGTGAGCGTGCTCGCCCCGGCCTCCGACGACACCCCGCTGCCCGACTTCGTCGTCTCGGCGGGTCGCGCGGTCGCGATTCCCTACAACGGGTCGGTGGCGCGGTTGTCGTTCGGACCCATGGCCTACACCAGGATTCGGCGCTGGATCGACAGCAACGACTTCGACGTGCTGCACATCCACGAACCCAACGCCCCGAGCCTGTCGATGCTGGCGCTCAAGATCGCCGAGGGGCCGATCGTGGCGACCTTCCACACCTCGACCACGAAGTCGTTGGTACTCAGTACTTTTCAAGGTGTGCTCCGCCCGTATCACGAGAAGATCAGTGGGCGGATCGCCGTGTCCGAGCTGGCCAGGCGCTGGCAGGTCGAGGCGCTGGGATCGGACGCGGTGGAGATCCCCAACGGGGTGGACGTGTCGGCGTTCGCGCGCGGTGAGCTACTGGCCGGATACCCGCGCGCGGGCCGCACGGTGCTGTTCCTCGGGCGCTACGACGAACCGCGCAAGGGCATGGACGTGCTGCTCGGCGCGCTGCCCGCGCTCATCGACCATCACCCCGACGTGCAGATCCTCATCGTCGGGCGCGGCGACGAGGACCGGTTGCGCCGCGAAGCCGGGGAGCACGCGGGGCATCTGCGGTTTCTCGGCCAGGTCTCCGACGAGGAGAAGGCCGCCGCGCTGCGCAGCGCCGACGTGTACGTGGCGCCCAATCTCGGTGGCGAGAGTTTCGGCATCATCCTGATCGAGGCGATGGCGGCGGGCACCCCGGTGGTCGCGAGCGAACTCGACGCCTTCCGTCGGGTGTTGCGCGACGGCACCGCGGGCCTGCTCACCCCGATCGGTGACTCCACCGCGCTGGCCACCGCCATCGACACGCTGCTCACCGACGACGCGGCGCGCGAACGTCTCGTCGACACCGCGACCCAGGTGGTCGCGGAGTACGACTGGCCGGTCGTGGCCGAACAGATCCTGCGGGTGTACGAGACCGTCACCGTCGGCGACAACCGGGTCCGGGCCGCCGGATGATCACCTTCTCCGCGACCACCGTCCTCGTTCTCGGACTGATCGCCGTGCTCGTGCTCGCCCTCGGTGTCTGGGCCTATTCCACGGCGAACCGGCTCGACCGGCTGCACGTGCGCTCCGATCAGTCCTGGCAGGCACTCGACGCCGCCCTCGCCCGCCGGGCCGTGGTGGCTCGCGCGGTGGCGATGTCGGAAGCCGGTCCGGTGAGTGCCGATCCCCGTCGGGCCGAACGGGCCACCCAGCTCGCGACGCTGGCCGATCGGGCCGAACGCGCCGATCGCGGTGACCGGGAAACGATCGAGAACCAGCTCTCGGCCGCGCTGTCGCTCGTCGACATCGAGCACCTGCGCCCGCAGCTGGTGGCCGAACTCGCCGACGCCGAGGCGCGCGTGCTGATCGCGCGCCGCTTCCACAACGACGCCGTGCGCGACACTCTGGCCCTGCGCACCCGCAAACCCGTGCGCGTGCTGCACCTCGGCGGCACCGCTCCGCTGCCGCACTACTTCGAGATCACCGAACGCGCGACGCCCGCCGCCGCCACCGGTCTCGTCGTGCACGTCACCCGCACCTCCGCACGGGTGGTGCTGCTCGACGAGCAGGACCGCGTGCTGCTGCTGCGCGGCCACGACCCGATGATCCCCGAGGTCGCCTTCTGGTTCACCGTCGGCGGCGGTGTCGAACCGGGGGAGACCCTGCGCGACGCCGCGGTCCGCGAGATCCGCGAGGAAACCGGACAGCGGGTGGATCCCGCCGCGCTGCGTGGTCCGCTGTGGCGTCGGGTCGCGGTGTTCCCGTTCAACGGCGAGCTGATCCGCTCCGAGGAACTGTTCTTCACCTTGCGCTCGCCGGGCTTCCAGTGGCGCCCGGCCGACCTCACCGCCTCCGAACGCCGCACGATCACCGACCACCGCTGGTGCTTCGCCGACGACATCCGCGCGCTCGACGCCGCGGGCGAAGCGGTCTACCCGTACCACCTCGACGAACTGCTCGCCGAAGCCGTTTCCGCCGTCGCGGACGACACCGAGCACGTCGTTCGCTCGATCCGCTGAGGCATCCGGACGGGTAGCCATCCGGCCCGGTACTGGACGCGATCGGTACTGCGACGCGGGGAACGGCAGGCCATCGGAGCAGGCCAGCGGTCCGCTGTGCGCGCATCGCCGCTGGTCGTGACAAGGCCAGTGGTGCTCAACTGGCTATGAAGGCCGATTTCGGGCAGCTCTAGAATCAACAGTGAACCGAATCCGAGCGACTTGATTGGCGCCCATGACACAGGAGACCTTCGTGACTACGCCTGAGACCACCAACACCGTCGGCACCGCCCGCGTCAAGCGCGGCATGGCCGAGATGCTCAAGGGTGGCGTGATCATGGATGTGGTCAACGCCGAACAGGCCAAGATCGCCGAAGACGCCGGCGCCGTGGCCGTGATGGCGCTGGAGCGGGTGCCCGCCGACATCCGCGCCCAGGGCGGCGTGTCCCGGATGAGCGACCCGGACATGATCGACGGCATCATCGCCGCGGTGTCCATTCCGGTGATGGCCAAGGCCCGCATCGGCCACTTCGTCGAGGCGCAGATCCTGCAGAGCCTCGGCGTGGATTACATCGACGAGTCCGAGGTCCTCACCCCCGCCGACTACGCCAACCACATCGACAAGTGGAACTACACCGTCCCGTTCGTCTGTGGTGCCACCAACCTGGGCGAGGCCCTGCGCCGCATCACCGAGGGCGCGGCGATGATCCGCTCCAAGGGCGAGGCGGGCACCGGTGACGTGTCCAACGCGACCACCCACATGCGCACCATCCGCGGCGAGATCCGTCGGCTGACCTCGCTGTCGGAGGACGAGCTGTTCGTGGCCGCGAAGGAGCTGCAGGCCCCGTACGAGCTGGTCCGCGAGGTCGCGCAGACCGGCAAGCTCCCGGTTGTCATGTTCACCGCCGGTGGCATCGCCACCCCCGCCGACGCCGCGATGATGATGCAGCTCGGCGCCGAGGGCGTGTTTGTCGGCTCGGGCATCTTCAAGTCCGGCAACCCCGAACAGCGCGCCGCCGCCATCGTCAAGGCCACCACCTTCTACGACGACCCGGACGTGCTGGCCAAGGTCTCGCGCGGTCTGGGTGAGGCCATGGTCGGCATCAACGTCGAAGAGATCCCGCAGCCCCACCGCCTGGCCGAGCGCGGCTGGTGATCGTGGGCCCGGAGTTGTTCGGGCGTTGAAGCATTCGCCTCGGCGGGCGTCGTGATCGCGACGCCCGCCGAGGTGTTCTCGGGTGTCGGGTCAGTGCTGGACCAGTTCGGTGGTGAGGGTGTCGAGGCGGATCGCGTTGTCCGGGTCGAAGTCCTTGCGGGTCAAGGGGAGTCGGGTGCGGCGCCGGAAGGCGGTCAGCGGGTCGGTGGGTGGCTCGTCGAGGTGGCGGGCGATGGGCGGGACGGCCTGGTCGACCGATCGGCCGACGATGTATCCGGCGGCCTTGGCCAGGATTCGGTGGGGTGTGGGCAGTGGCTCGGCCATCGCGGTACGCACCATCATCGGGTTGTAGAGCACGTAGCGGGTGCGGGTGTTCGGGTAGCGGTGGGGGAAGGCGACGCCGAGCAGGTCGTTGGCGCGGGAGGCCTGCATGGCCGCGCGCGTGCCGGTGTAGCCCTCGCGCAGGGTCAGGTCGTCCCAGTGGATTCGGCCGGGGAAGCCACCGGGGCCGCAGATGTTCATGATGACCGGGGTGTTCGCGCGTGCCACGGCGTCGGTGAGGCCGTGGCCGAGGACGAATCGGCTCAGGTAGTGCAGCGCGAAGGTGAATTCGATGCCGTCTTCGGTGATCTCGCGCCGTGGACGGAATCGTTGGGCGCCGAAGACGAGGCCGTCGACGGTGTCGGCCAGAGAGGTGACCCGGGCGAGGGCGTCCGACATTCCCGCCAGGGTGCTCAGATCGGCGCGCAGGAACACCGCGCGCTCGCTCGCGCCGATCGCATCCGCCTCCCGGAGCAATGCCGCGCCCTTGGCCGCGCCGCTGGCGATCGCGATCACCCGGTCGCCGCGTCGCAGAAAATATAGGCCGAGCCCCTTGCCCATGCCGTCGGTGCCGCCGGTGATGACATATGTGCGCATCGAATCCCGTTCTCCTCGAACCACTCTGGACTGTGTCATCGGCCGATATGTCGAGGTTAGGAACGAACGCGACACCAAGTCAACATCTGATGACTTAGCATGACTTCATGGAACCGAAGACCGAACCCCGTCGCCGCGACCGGGCGGCCACCCGTGCCGCGCTACTCGATGCCGCGCGAATTCGCTTCGCGGCACAGGGTTTCGACGGCACCGGACTGCGCGAGATCGCCGCCGAGGTCGGCGTCGATCCCGCCCTGGTGTCGCGCTACTTCGGTTCCAAGAAGGGTCTCTACGCCGAGGCGATGCGCATGGAGATCCCCACCGGGGTGGCCGCCGATCCGCACCGCCCGGTGGTGAGCATCGCCGACGCGCTGCTCCACGACGTCGTGTATCAGGACTGGTCGCGCTACGGCGGCGAACACCCGCTGCTGGCCATGCTCCGATCGGCAGGTCACGACGACGTGCGCGATCAGCTGCGGGCCCAACTCTGCGACGGCTACCTGCGCGAATTCGCCGACCGGCTCGACGGGCCCGACGCGCACCTGCGCGCGGAGCTGATCGGCGCCCTGCTGCTCGGCCTCGGCGTCCTGCGCTCGGTGATCGGCACTCCCGCCGTGAGCGCGGCGCCGTTCGACCGAACCCGAGTGCTCGCGGCGCGCATGGTGGGCGCACTGACCTGAACCCGAGTGCCACGGCTGGGTTGCCGCTACGGTTGCTCCGCCGCGTCCTCGGTGTCGGCGGTGAGGGCGTCGGCGAAGTTCTCCGCGTAGCCGAGGATGAGCTGGCGCTGGGTGGGGAGCAGGACGGCCAGTTCGTGCCAGGCGATGGCGCTGGGGGAACCGTAGAGATGGGTCAGGTCGGTGACCAGGGCCGCTGCCTGTTCGGGTGTGGGCGCGGTGGGGCGGGCGAAGGCGAGCAGGGAGGCGCCGACGGCGATGTGGCGGTAGCCGTGGGTGATCATCCGGCGGATGACGGTGTGGTTGTCGTAGGTGCTCCAGTCGTCGGCGAAGTACCCGTTGGGGATACCGGCGATGGCGAGGTCGTCACGGTCCACCGGGACGCGCTGGATCAGCACGACATCGTCGACCACACGGTCGGGGGAGCGGTTGGCGGCGACGAGCGCGGCGAGTTCGTCCTCGGACGCGTTGCGGGTGTCGCGCAATGCTTCCCAGGGAACGCGCGCGGACGGGTTGTCGAGCAGGGCGGCGATCCGCGAGACCGTGGCGTTCTCGGCGTGGTGGGTGGCGGCGGGGTCGTCCGGTTCGTCGCGGTCGTCGCGCTCGCCTTCGATGAGACCGAGCGTGGCGTGCATGCTCGTGTACGCGCACTGGCCGAGATCGTCGAGCGTGCACAGGATCCTGGCGTCGGGATGTGCCATGCGGACCAGTTCCAACGCGTCGAGCAGCTGGGCGAAGGTGGTGACGTCGTCGAGGCGGGCAACGGTGTTGGAGTCCAGCCGGTTACGTCGAACAGGTGGTTCGCCCGGCTCGAAAGTCGTCATCTGCACCCCGATATCCTGGCACGGCCTTCGGCGCGTCGGAGTGATCCCGGCGCAGGTGGGCGAGGTGGGCCTGGTCACCGGTCGGCCCAGAAAACGCTGCCAACTGGGCATACCGTACAGTCGGTCCGTGACCGCGCTCGACTTCTGCTTGCTGGTCGTCGCGGGATTCTTCACCGGCCTGATCGGTTTCGTCACCGGGATGGCCTCGATCGTCTCCTATCCGGCGCTACTGGCGGCCGGTCTGGCCCCCGTCGCGGCCAATGTCACCAACACGGTCGCCATGGTCGCCGTCGGTGTCGGGGCGACCGCGAATTCCGGCCGCGAACTCGTCGGTCGCGGGCCCACGCTGGTGCGCTGGGCGGTGTTGGCGGCCGTGGGCGGGCTGCTCGGCGCGCTCGCGCTGCTGGTCGCCCCGGATGGCGCTTTCGAGGTGGTCGTGCCGTTCCTGGTGGCCATCGCGTCGATCGCGCTGCTGGTGCAACCGCTGGTGCGCCGCCATCTCGGCGAGCTCAGCGCACCGTGGATCGTGCCGGTCGGCATTCTGCTCACGTCGGTGTACGGCGGGTATTTCGGCGCGGGCGCGGGCGTGATCTACCTGTCGATGATGATGCTGTGCACTTCGGAATCCATCTGGAGCGCCTCGATTCTCAAGAGCTTCCTGCTCGGCATCGCGAACCTGGTCGCCGCCGTGGGCTTCGCGGCCTTCGGGCCGGTGCACTGGGGCGCGGCGCTGGCCCTCGGCGCGGGCGCGCTGGCCGGTGGCTGGTGTGGTCCGCCGGTGGTGAAAGTGATCCCGCCCGGTGTGTTGCGCGTGGCGGTCGGCATCGGCGGCCTCGGTCTCGCCGTGTACCTGGCTCGGTAGGCGGACCTCCGCGTTCGTCCGCGCCGATCGGACCGTCGGTTTCGCCTGCCGGGATGCGACGCGGTCCGTAGCCTGGAGACGGTGCACCGATCAGACAGTGACATCGCGATCCACGCGACAGAAGTCGCCTCGGAAGTGATTCGGTCAGCGTTTCACGCTCCGCTCACCCGCTATGCCAAACAGGGCGACGACTTCGCCACGCAGGCCGATATCGCGGCCGAGAACGCCATCCTCGACGTCCTCGCGAGCGCCTGTCCGGGTGACCGGTTCGTCGCCGAGGAATCGGGTGTCACCGGCGCGGCGCGCACCGACCGGACGTGGTTCGTCGATCCACTCTGTGGCACCAGGAATTTCGCGGTCGGCACCGCGTTCGTCGCGGTCAATGTCGCGCTGCGCGAGGGCGATGCCGTGCGGGTGGCGGCGACCGCCGACCCGTTCGCCCGCGAGGTGTTCTGGACAGCGGGGCAGGGCGCGTTCCTGCGCGCCGACGGCCGCGACGAGCTGTTGCGCCCGCGCGCGGAAAGCCATCTGGTCGATGTCGACCTCGACAACCCGTTCCCGTGGTCGACCCCGGCGCGGCTCTTCGACGCCGAGGGCTTCGCGCGACATTTCCATCCGCGGGTCCTGTCGACCTCATTAGCCCTGGTCTGGGTGGCGGCCGGTCGCCGCGCCGCCTATGTCACCGGTGGCGATCTGCGCGAGAGCGTGCATTTCAGCAGCGCGATCGCGGTGTGCCAGGCGGCGGGGTGCGTGGTCACCGGTCTCGCCGGGCAACCGCTGCACACCGCGCCACACGGGCTCATCGCGGCAGCGGACGCGCCGACCCATGCCCGGCTGGTCGAGGCGGTGGCGCGACTGCGCGCCGAATAGTGCTGCGCCGGTTGTGTGTATCTCAGAGTTTCCTCAACATCACTGGGTAGCGTCCTGGCCGTGGCATCGGGCCTGCGCTGTGTGGCGCCGGTCCCCCGCCTTCGCCCCAGGGCGAGATGTGGACCCGACGTAAGGACGAGTGGATGAAGTTTCGTAGGACCGGACGAGTCGCGATCGCAGGATTGGCTGTGGTCGCAGCCCTCGGCCTGAGCGCGTGTAGTGACGACAAGGGCGACAAGCCCGCGCCCAAGACCACCACCAGCGTCAAGGCTCAGGGTTCGGCATCGGCGGACACGCCCGCGGTCCCGACGGTCGAACAGCTCAACACGCAACTCACCACCGCGCTGGATCCGGCGGTCCCCAACGACCAGAAGCTGGACTTCGTCCAGGGCATCGAAGCCGATCCGGAGCTGCCCAACCGCTTGGCACAGGCAGTGCAGACCAACAACGTCCAGGTCAAGGTCACCGAAGTGACCTCCTTCGGTGACAGCGTCAACGCCAAGGCCAACTTCACGGTCAACGGTCAGACCAATGTCGTGGACGTGCCGTTCGTGGCCGACGCGGGTAAGTGGAAAGTCCAGAAGGCGTGGGCTTGCACCATGCTGACCAACCTGGGCCAGACCTCGGTCGCCTGCGCCTGATCGTGCGCACTGGAGCCCCGTCCGGAATACCGGACGGGGCTTTCGCGTCGCTGGAGTGTGTCGGAGCCGCAAGGGTTTCCGGCGTGCCGCCGGATCGGACCGCGCGATGTCAGCTGCGCAGGGCCGCCCGCTCGGGGTGATCCCAGCGCACGGTCCAGGTCGCTTCCTCGGGATTGTCGGCCGTGTGATCGCGCACAGCGGGCAGCGTCCAGTGCTGGTGGGCCGGTGTGCGTCGCAGGGCCGCCTGTTCGCTCAATTCCAGACGGATCGCGAGATCGAAATCCAGACCGCGACCGAGCAGCATCGGCCCCGCCAGCACCAGCACCAGATCGGCCTGCGCGGTTCGAATCGCCGCTCGCGCCGACCGGTCCCGCTCCTCGTCCCACAGCGCGGGCAACCAGCGCCCCTCGGCGCGCAGCGCGTGCACGATCTCGCGGCGCATCGCCTCGTAGTCGAACCATGCTGTGCGATAAGACCATTCGTCATCGCGTCCGTACTCCATGCGGAGCGACGCGGGGCGCACGTAATCGTGCACCGACACCACCGCCGCGGATCGGCCACGGCCGGTGAGCGTCTCCACGATCCGGCGGCCGAGTTCGACCGGTGCGGCGCCATCGGCACCGTCGACCGCGAGCACCCGCCGGCCCGGCAGTTCGACGAGCCGGTTGGCGACGAGCCGGGCGAGGGCGGTGGGCGAGGTGGGGGTGAACGTCGGCACCGGACCATCTCAGCAAATTCCGGGCCGTCGCGGGAGAGCCGGACATACCGCCCGGTCGGCGAGGCGATAATCTCGAGCGCATGGCGACAATCGAAGAGGCCCTCGCGATCGAGCGACTGGAACGCGATATCTTCCGCGGTGCGTCCACGGAGTCCCAGCTACCGCGCACCTTCGGCGGTCAGGTGGCCGGGCAGGCGCTGGTCTCGGCGGTCCGGACGGTCGAGCGCGCCTACCAGGTGCATTCGCTGCACGGCTATTTCCTGCGACCGGGCAATCCGGAGGAACCCACCGTCTACCTGGTGGAGCGCATCCGCGACGGCCGGTCGTTCTGCACCAGGCGGGTCACCGGTGTGCAGGACGGGCAGGCGATCTTCACGATGTCGGCCTCGTTCCATCACGGTGACGAAGGACCCGAACACCAGGACGTGATGCCCTCGGTCGACGGCCCCGACGACCTGCCCGACGCGGGCACGACCATGACCCCCGAGCGACTGTGGGCGATGCGCGAATGGGAGCACTGGGACATCCGCACGGTCCCGCCGGAACAGGTCGTCGCGCGCGACGGCGCCGTCTCCGCGCAGCAGGTGTGGTTCCGGTACCGGCACCCACTGCCCGACGACCCGATGTTCCACGTCTGCACGCTGGCTTACATGAGCGATATGACGCTGCTGGGCTCGTCGAAGGTGATCCACCCCGACGAGCCGACCCAGAACGCCTCGCTCGACCACGCCATGTGGTTCCTGCGCCCGTTCCGCGCCGACGAATGGCTGCTCTACGACCAGTCCTCGCCCTCGGCCGGTTTCGGCCGGGCGCTGACCGGCGGCAAGATCTGGGATCGCGCGGGCAACCTGGTCGCCGCCGTGGTCCAGGAGGGTCTGATCCGCACGCCGCGCCACACGTGAGCGTGAGCGGGCCCACATCGGGCACGCTCGTAAGCTCAACGCCTGTGAACGCGACCTCGACCCCCGCCCGGCCGACCATCGGCGTCCTAGCCCTCCAGGGTGACGTGCGTGAACACGTTGCCGCGCTGGAGCATTGCGGGGCCGAGCCGGTGCTCGTGCGGCGGGAGTCGGAGTTGGCGGCGGTCGACGGGCTGGTGCTGCCCGGTGGCGAGTCGACCGCGATCTCCAAGCTGCTGCAGGCGTTCGACCTGCTGGAACCGTTGCGGGCGCGGCTGCGCGACGGGCTGCCCGCGTTCGGATCCTGCGCGGGCATGATCCTGCTCGCCTCGGAGGTCCTCGACACCAGGGCCGACGCCCAGCACCTGTCCGGTATCGATATGACGGTGCGGCGCAACGCGTTCGGTCGGCAGGTCGATTCCTTCGAGACCGACCTGGACTTCACCGGCCTCGACACGCCCGTGCGCGCGGTGTTCATTCGCGCGCCGTGGGTGGAGCGGGTGGGTGACGGTGTCGACGTGCTGGCACGGGTGCCGCACGGGCCCGCGCAGGGCCGCATCGTGGCTGCCAGGCAGGGCAACGTGGTGGCGACCTCGTTCCACCCCGAGGTGACCGGTGATCTCCGGGTGCACGAACTGTTCGTCGACCTCGTTCGCGCGGCGCGATAAAGCCCGCGTCGGCGGGCGTCGCGGACGGTGAGTAGGCTGGATCGAGCTTGTCCGCCCGGGCAGACGCGCAACCGACTTGAAGGAAGTAGGGCATGAGCGGCCACTCCAAATGGGCCACCACCAAGCACAAGAAGGCGGGAATCGACGCCAAGCGCGGCAAACTCTTCGCCAAGCTGATCAAGAACATCGAGGTGGCGGCCCGCACTGGTGGTAGTGACCCTGCGGGCAATCCGACGCTGTTCGACGCCATCCAGAAGGCGAAGAAGACATCGGTCCCCAACGACAACATCGAGCGCGCCCGCAAGCGCGGCGGTGGTGAAGAGGCCGGCGGTGCCGACTGGCAGACGATCATGTACGAGGGCTACGGGCCCAACGGTGTCGCCGTGCTGATCGAGTGCCTCACCGACAACCGCAACCGCGCCGCGGGCGAGGTCCGGCTGGCGATGACCCGCAACGGCGGCAACATGGCCGATCCGGGTTCGGTGTCGTATCTGTTCGCTCGCAAGGGTGTGGTGACCCTCGAGAAGAACGGTCTGTCCGAGGACGACGTCCTCGAGACGGTCCTCGACGCGGGCGCCGAAGACGTCAACGACCACGGTGATGTCTTCGAGATCATCTCCGAGCCCGGCGATCTGATCGCGGTGCGCTCGGCCCTGCAGGCCGCGAACATCGACTACGACTCCGCCGAGTCCGGTTTCCAGGCCTCGGTATCGGTCGCGGTCGACGCCGAGGGCGCTCGCAAGGTGTTCAAGCTGGTCGACGCGCTCGAGGACAGCGACGATGTGCAGAACGTGTACACCAATGTCGACATCTCCGACGAGGTCGCCGCGGAACTCGACGACGAGTAGTTCCCCCCGCCCGTCGAACCGCCCCGGCCATGCATTCGGCTGGGGCGGTTCACGTTCGGGCTAGGACGCGCGCTGCTGGTAGTAGCTCGCCATCGACGGGTAGTAGTCGGCGAAATCGGGACGGTCGGTGTGCGTGCTCGCGGCGACGAACATATCCGCGTAGTACTCCCAGCCCGGACCGATCTGCGGGATCTCCGTCAGCTGATACTCCGAGGTCAGGTGGTGGACCAGGCGCAGTTCGGTGGTCGGTCCGGTGTCGAGCAGGGTCACCTCGAGCCGCCACACGCCGATCTGGTCGGTCGAGGAAACGCCGAGGTGGATCGGTGGGGTGCAGTCGTCGATGTGCATCGACGACCACGGCTCGCCCTCCTCGAACCGCATCTGCACCCGAATCGTGTTGCCGGTGCCCGCGTCACCCTCCCAGGTGCCGTACCAGCTCGAGGTCAGATGCGGGTCGGTCAACCGCGCCCACACCTCCTCGATCGGCAACCCCAGCGACCGGGTGATCACCAGATCCCGTCCGTCGGGCGTCGGCACGACGTCACCGGTGGGTACGGCCATGTGGGGTTCTCCTCGTCTCGGACGGACCGACCATCTCTGCGCACTCGACGGTACCCGGGGACGACGTCGACACCCCGGCACACTGAGGAACACGACGCGAATCGAGACAGTTTCGGGCAGCGGTGGGGGGCTGAAGAAATAGCAGGCGGGCCCACCTCGGTGGGCCCGCCTTCGATACCGAATTCACACGGGGGTTGTCGTTTTCCGGTTTCCGACCATCAGGCCGACAAGCGTTGTCAGCACCGCGCCGACCGCGCCGCCGCCGCCCACTTGGCCGATTATCTGAGCCATATCCAGGCCACTACTGGTGGTCGCCTGGATGATTCCGCCGGTGATACCGCCGCCGACGGCTCCGGCCGCGGAATTGGTCGCGACGTTGAGTCCCGGTTTGCCGATACCGGCGATATTCCCGCCGACGAGCCCGCCGAGTAGACCGAGCAGCCATTCCATGATGTCTCCTTCTATCGGTACGGGTCGCTCTTGTCATCGGAACTGCGCTGATTCGCGCCGATCGCATTGTTCTCGTAGACGACGTCCAATTCACCGGCCGCCTCGATATCGTGGCGATCGATCAACGGAGCGGCTTTGCGGTCCATCGGCGCGTGGACGGCGTCCGCTCGCAGCGGCCGTCCGGTGTCGGGGCTGATCCCCGCTGTGGTTGCCCGGGGCGGGGCGGGCATCCGCGGCGGCGCGACGGGTGCTGCCTTCGGTGTCGCGGGCCGATCGAGTCGAGGACGGGTCACCGGCTCGACCTTGGGTGCCACCGACCCACGGGCGTGGGCGGGCGAGGTAGCCGTGGCGGTGTGCCGACGGCGACCGACCATCGCCATGAGCCCGCCCGCGGCGGCGGCGATAGCCAAGCCTATCGGCAGGCCCCACCATCTGTTGATGCCGGAATCGTCAGCGGCAACGGGTGTGTCGGCCTCCGGTAGCGCCACGGGTGCTGGTCCTTCCACATTCGGTGCGGCAGCGCTGAATCCGGGCAGCGTGGCAGCGAGCGCGGCAGGCACGGTGGCGAGTCCAGCGGCCTGCGACCAGCTGATCTCGGTGCCCGCGGGCCCGGTGAACGCACCCGTGTCCACGCCGTTGGCCGACACCATGTCCGCGGTGGGGTAGCCGAACGGGCCACTGATGTCGCCGCTGGAGCGCCACGCTTGCAAAACCGGACCCCTGACCACCCAGGCGCTCGATGCCGGGTTCCAATAGATCGCGGCACCGCCCGGCGCGGCGAAATCATTGAATCGGCCGACGCCGTCGCTGGTCGCCGATTCGTCGTTCGTCGGGTACCCGAGCGAGCCTTCCGGACCGCCGAGGGCACGATAGCGGTCGCCGATACCGCCGTACATCACCTTCGCGCCGGTGCTCGGCGAGTAGTAGATGTAACCGCCGGTGTAGGCGCGCTCGGCGCCGCCGCTGAGCTCGGTGGCGCCGCCGACCGGTTGGCCCAGCAGCGAACCGGCGCCACCGAAAGCCTCGTAGCGGCTGTCGATCGCGGCGACCGCGTCCTGGCTCGGCTGGGCGAGCGCGCCGGGGATCGGCGCGAACAAACCGAACGCCAGCACCGCGGCCGATCCACCGATCGCGGCCGGCTTGGTGAAGCGCCGTTTCCTCGCCGATCGATGCCGTAGGTAGTGCGCAGGTGTACTCATTTCACAAACACCTCTTCCAGAGTTGCCGCCGTAGCGGACGAAACCTCGAATCGACAAATCCACGATCAGCGACGGTGACGACGGTTCTTCTTGTCGTCGCGGTGCGCGCCCGGCGACTTGTCGCCGCCGGCGATGTTGTCGGCCGGATGCAGACCGGTGTCGCGCTCGACCCACTCCGTCCGAGCTGCCTGCTGGTCGCCGACATAGATCGGGTGCGCCTGCGATGCCTCGGCGGCCGCTTCGTGCACAACGGTGGAGGTCGTATCGCCGTAGTGTTCGACGACTCGCTCGACCGGCCGCTCGATGTACTTGTGCACGATCACCGGCTTCTCGACCACGACTTCGACGATCTTCTCGACCGGCTTCTCGACGATTCGCTCCACGTCCTTGTAGACCGGGCGCTCCACGATCCGCTCGACGACCGTCTCGACGGGATGTTCGACCACCCGCTCCTCGACGATCTCGACGTCCTTGTGCACGACCTTCTCGACCAGAATCGGGGTATGGACGGTCTTTTCGAGGACCACCTCGACCGGCTTGTCTATGACCTTCTCGACGATCGTCGGACGCTCGATGACCGTCTCGACCACGCGGTCGACCGGCTTGTCGACGATGTTCTCGATGATGTTCGGGGTCTCGACGACCCGGTTCACCACCCTGTCGACCGGCTTCTCGACGACGTTCTCGACCACGTGCGGCTTCTCCACGACCTTCTTGACGATGCGGTCGACGACCTTCTCGATCACCTTCTCGATGATGTTGGGGTTCTCCACGATCCGCGGCACCGGGCGGTCGACGGGCTTGTCGACGACCTGCTCGATGATGTTGGGCTTCTCCACGATCCGCGACACCGGGCGATCGACGATCTTCTCGATGATGTTCTCGATGACGTTGACCTTCTCGACCATCTTCTGCACCACGCGGTCGACCGGCTTGTCGACGGTCTGCTCGATGATGTTGGGCTGCTCCACAACCCGGTTCACCACGCGGTCGACGGGCTTCTCGACCACCTTCTCGACAAGGACGGGCTTCTCGACCACCTTCTCGACCACCCGGTCGACGGGCTTCTCGACGACCTTTTCGATGATGTTGGGCTTCTCGATGATCTTCTCGACCACGCGGTCGACGATCTTCTCGACCGGCTTGTGCACGATCTTCTCGACGACCACCTCGCGTGGTACCTCGACGGTCTTGATGACCGGCTTCTCCACGACGACCTCGACGATCTTCTCGACCGGCTTCTCCACGGTCTTGTAGACGATCTTCTCGACCGGAACCTCGATGATCTTCTCGACGATCTTCTCCACCGGCTTCTCGACGACCCGTTCGACGATCTTGTCCACCGGCTTCTCGACCACCCGTTCGACGATGCGCTGCACGGGGATCTCGACGACCTTGTCGACCACCGAGACGATCGGCTGCTCGATGCGGCGTTCGACGTCGACCGGCTTGTCGACCACGTTGTCGCGAATGTCGACGATCAGGTTCTCGACCAGACGCTGCACCTCGGTCGGCTTGGTCTGGACCTGGTCGACGACGGTGACCACCAGCTTCTCCACGAGCCGCTGGACCTCGACGGGCTTGTCGGTGATCTTGTCGACGATGGTGACCACCGGGTGCTCGACATTGCGCCGTACATCGACCGGCTTGTCGGTGACGTTGTCGACGATGTTGACGATCGGGTGCTCGACCAGACGGTGGACATCGACGAATTTGTCGACGATGTCATCGACGATCGTGACCACGGGCTTCTCGACCCGTCGCGGAACGTTCACCGGCATGTCGATGATGTCGTCGACAAGCTTGACCCGGGGCTGCTCGACGAGGCGATTGATGGTCACCGGCTTGTCGACGACATCGTCGTGGACGGTGACGACCGGGTGCTCGACGAGCCGATCGACCCGGACGGCCCGGTCTTCGACCTTGTCGACGACGGTGACCACCGGGTGTTCGACCAAGCGCGATACCCGGGCGGGCTTGTCGACCACGTTGTCGACGGTGTCCACCACCAGGCGTTCGATCAGGCGCTCCATCGTCACCGGTTTGTCGACGATGGTCTCGACCGGCCTTTCGACCAGGCGCTCTACGGTGTACGGGTGGTCGACTACTTTGTTCGCTACTCCGAATTTCTCGCCTCTCGATCGAGGATTCCGATTATCAGATGTCGCCATGACGCCTCCAGATATTTCACTAGTTCCACAGGCAATGAATCTGTGCCCGGCACCTTCGAGGCGAACGAATTCCGGTCATGCAGCGCCGCGAAAGCACTCCTGCCTATCCAGACTCGCACTCCGAGGTCGACGCTGGCGAGTTGACGCCCGAACACGAATTGATTTCATTAGCGTCAAATATCGCCGAGCAGGTGTGTCATTGTCCCTGTCGGTCCGCGTAGAGTTTTTCCGCGTTTTGTGAATTCCTGACATCCACTCGAATATTCGCGATTCGACGACATATTCGGCTCGATGTCACGAATGCGCATACGCGCAGGGCGATATCGGGCGGAGATCGCGGTTCAACGTACCGATGATCACTGTGCCGGATACGGCCGATTCGGACATCCGATCTCTACACGGTCGAGGTCGACGGTCGGTGGGAGTTGGGGCGGGGCAAGGCCTCCGGTGCTGCGTGGTTCGCCGCCGGGCCGACGTGAGCTCGTGTCGTTGGTCGGCCGGAATCGGGGGATGCTCTAGACTTTCGAACAACTGTTCGTGTCTTCGAAGGGGTGGCCGGTGCGGGTGATGGGCGTCGATCCGGGGCTTACCCGGTGCGGGCTCAGCATGGTGGACAGCGGACCGGGCCGAAAGGTGGTCGCCCTCGATGTGGGGGTGGTGCGGACCCCGCCGGACGCCGAGCTGGCGCTGCGGTTGATGGCTGTCGCCGATGCCGCCGAGGAGTGGATGGATACGCATCGGCCCGAAGCGGTCGCGATCGAGCGGGTGTTCGCGCAGCACAATGTGCGCACCGCGATGGGGACCGCGCAGGCAGGCGGGGTGATCGCGCTGGCCGCGGCACGGCGCGGGATCCGGGTGGCGTTCCATACCCCCAGCGAGGTGAAGGCGGCTGTCACCGGTAACGGGACGGCCGATAAAGCACAGGTCACCGCGATGGTGACAAGGATTCTCGGCTTGCGGGTCGCGCCGAAACCGGCCGATGCCGCCGACGCGCTCGCACTGGCGATCTGCCATTGTTGGCGGGCGCCGCTACTGGACCGGATGGCGGCCGCGCAGGCGCAGGCGGACGAGATCCGCCGCCGCTACGAACAACGGCTCGCCGAACAACGGAAGGTGGTACGCGGGTGATCGCGTCGGTACGCGGGGAGGTACTCGAGATCGCGCTCGATCACGTGGTGATCGAGGCCGCGGGCGTGGGGTATCGCCTCAACGCCACCCCGGCCACCCTCGCCGGGCTCACCCGCGGCGAACAGACCCGCCTCTACACCGCGATGATCGTGCGCGAGGACTCGATGACCCTGTTCGGGTTCGCCGATACCGAAGCGCGCGAACTGTTCGGACTGTTGCAGACCGTGTCCGGCGTCGGCCCACGCCTGGCGATGGCGGTGCTCGCCGTGCTCGAACCCGAAGCCTTGCGAAAAGCGTTGGCCGAGAGCAATGTCGCCGCCCTCACCCGGGTTCCCGGCATCGGCAAGCGCGGCGCCGAGCGGATGGTCGTCGAACTGCGCGACAAGGTGGACCAGGTGGCCGTGCCCACCGGTCCGCCCGGCGCGCACACGCCGAGTACGCCGGTGCGCGAACAGGTCTGCGAAGCGCTCATCGGGCTCGGCTTCCCGGCGAAGCAGGCCGAACAGGCCGTCGACACCGTTCTCGCCGACCAGACCGCCGCCACCACCTCGGTGGCGTTGCGCGCGGCGCTCAACCTGCTCGGCAAGAACAGGTAGCGGCGTGGACGACGACTTCGACTCCTTCGCCGAAACCGACGAATCCGACCTCACCGCCCGGTATCTCAGCACCGACGGCGAAGCCGAGACCGGTCTGCGCCCCACCTCGCTCGACGATTTCATCGGCCAGCCCCGCGTGCGCGAACAGCTCGCACTGGTCCTGCGTGGCGCGCGTCAGCGCGGCGCCACCCCCGACCACGTCCTGCTGTCGGGACCACCCGGCCTCGGCAAGACCAGCATGGCGATGATCATCGCCGGCGAACTCGGCACCGCCCTGCGCATCACCTCCGGGCCCGCGCTCGAACGCGCGGGCGACCTCGCCGCCATGCTGTCCAATCTGGTGGAGGGCGATGTCCTGTTCATCGACGAGATCCACCGGATGGCCCGCCCGGCCGAGGAAATGCTGTACCTGGCGATGGAGGACTTCCGCGTCGACGTGGTCGTCGGCAAAGGTCCCGGCGCCACCTCGATACCGCTCGATATCGCCCCGTTCACGCTGGTGGGCGCCACCACCCGCTCGGGTGCGCTCACCGGTCCGCTCCGCGACCGCTTCGGCTTCACCGGGCATATGGACTTCTACGATCCCGCCGAGCTGCTGCGGATCCTCACCCGCTCGGCCCGCATTCTCGGTGTGCGGATCGATCACGACGCGGCCGCCGAGATCGCCGGACGCTCGCGGGGCACGCCCCGGATCGCCAACCGGTTGCTGCGCCGCGTTCGCGACTACGCCGAGGTGCGGGCGGACGGCGTCATCACCCATCCCATCGCGATGGCGGCGCTGGAGGTCTACGACGTCGACGCGCTCGGCCTCGACCGGCTCGACCGAGCCGTCCTGGGTGCGCTCGTGCGGGGATTCGGTGGGGGACCGGTGGGCGTGTCGACCCTCGCCGTCGCCGTCGGCGAGGAAGCCGCCACCGTGGAAGAGGTCTGCGAACCGTTCCTGGTGCGCGCCGGACTCGTCGCCCGCACACCGCGCGGCCGGGTCGCGACCGCGGGCGCCTGGGAACATCTCGGCCTGGTGCCGCCGCCGGATCTGGTGATCGGCGCTATCGAAGTGCGCGGGCGCGAACCACAACCGAGCGCCGACAGCTATGAGTGAGATACCTCTGCTCCGAGCGGGCACGGCGCCGCTGGGTCGTCTACTGTCGATTCGGTGGCAGTCCTAGAGGTGGTGCAACGACTCCCCGAGCCGTTGCGTTCCCTGCTCTTGAAGCATCGGGAACTCCTGAAATTCGCCGTGGTCGGTGCGATCACCTGGTTCATCGATACCGGCGTCGTCTACGCGGTGAAGCTGACCGTGCTCGGCGACAAGCCGCTCACCGCGCGCCTGCTCGGCGCGCTGATCGCGACCATCGCCTCCTACATCCTCAACCGCGAGTGGTCGTTCAACGCGCGCGGCGGCAGGCAGCGTAGTCACGAGGCCGCACTGTTCTTCGCGGTCAGCGCCCTCGGCATCGTGGTCACGATGATTCCGCAGGCGCTGTCGCTCTACGCACTGAATCTGCGTGTGCCGCACGTGGATGCGACGGTGCAGATGGTCGCCAACTTCATCTCGGGACAGATCCTGGGCGTCCTGCTGGCCATGGCGTTCCGCTTCTGGGCCTTCCGCCGCTACGTCTTCCCCGACGACCTGCGCGAAGCCGAACTCCACAGCATCCAGGGATAACGCACACCGGCGGCCGCACCGCCGGAATCACCTCCCGCGTTCGGGGTTTTCCAATGCGGTGATCACCAGGTCGATGAAGGCGTCGACTTCTTCGCGGGAGTAGCCGCGGGTGCCGAGGCGGGTGTCGGTGAAGCGGACGCCGCGTACGTCGGAGGTGGTGAGGCTGCCGGGGCCGTTGTGGGCCAGCGTCGCCGCGACCAGGTCGAGGAACGCGTCGACCTCTTCCTCGTGGTAGCCGCGTCTGCCGACCGCGGACTGGGTGAACCGCATACGGTGCACATCGTCGGGGGTGAGTATCTCGGCGATATTGTCGCCCGCTCGCGCCGCCGGTACGGGAGCGCCGCCCTTCTGGCGGTATTCGAGTTCGGTCCGTACCCGGTCGAGGAAGTCGTCGACCTGGTCGGCTTGATATCCGCGACCGCCGAAACGCGGCGCGCCGAAGTGCACGTGACGAATATCGTCGGCGGTGAGCGCGCCCTGCCCGTCGAGGGTGGCCGATACCCGTTCCAGGAAGGCATCGACCTCGTCTGCGTGGTAGCCGCGATGCCCCAGGGTCGGCATGGCGAAGTGGGTGCGGCTCACATCGTCGGGCGTCACAGCGGTCATTGTCTCAGGATTGCCCTTCTATCCCACGGCTTTTCGCTATCGGGCAGCGGTGCGCACGCCATCGATGAAAAGTCGCCGCACGGCGTGACTGTACACCGACATCGATGCCGGATCAGGGGTTCGCATCCCGGCGATCAGGCCGGCGACGATCATGCCGAGTGCGGCTTTGGCGGTGTTGACGGTATCGATATCGGCGCGTAGGTATCCGATGCGGACACCGTGCTCGAGGTAGCGCGTCATGAGGATCTCGGTGGCATCTATCAGGCCGTACACCCGTTCGGTGAGTTCGTCGTCGATGCCGGTGGTGTGGAACAGCAGCAGGTGCGCCGCGCGCGGGTCTTCGCGCACCACGCGGCCGAGTGAGTCGCTGATCCGGTCGATCAGGTCGCCGTATTCCTCGATGGTGGCGGTGCTTTCGGGTTCCATGTTCTGGTCGAGCGCGCCGAAGATGCGCCCACTCACCTCGTCGATGACGTGGTCGATGATGTCGCGCTTGTTCGCGAAGTAGCGGTAGAAGGTGCCGTGCCCGATGCCCAGACGCGTGGCGATATCGGCGATTCCGGTGGCGTGATAACCCTTCTCGGCGAAGCAGTCGAACGCGGTATCGATGATCTCCCTGCGCAATTCGGCTTTGCGCTGGTCGATTCGCGAGGATGGCTTCGTCACCTTGACGATGTTACATTCGATGTAATCAGAATGACGTGTCATTCTGATGGCGAGGGTTCTCGATCTCAGGGTGGAGGTTCGGCGTGGTGCCTCAGTTCGACGCGGTCGTGGTCGGGGCGGGATTCGGTGGCATCGGCGCCGGTATCGAGCTCGACCGGCTCGGGTTGCGCGATTTCGTCATCCTGGAACGGGAGGACGACCTGGGCGGCACCTGGCACGTGAACCGGTATCCGGGTCTGGCGGTCGACATCGCCTCGGTGACGTACTCCTATTCCTTCGAACCGAATCCGCACTGGACCCGATTGTTCGCGCCGGGTGCCGAGCTGAAGAAATACGCCGAGCATGTGGCCGACAAATACGATCTGCGCGGGCGGATGCGGTTCTCGACCGTGGTCGACGGTGCGCGCTGGGACGCGGAGAACCAGCACTGGGTGGTGACGATCGCCGGCGGTGAGACGCTGACCGCGCGCTATCTGGTCGCGGCGACAGGGTTCCTGTCCCAGCCCTACACGCCGCCGTTCCCCGGCATCGAGTCCTTCGCGGGCAAGATCATCCACACCACCGACTGGGACGCCGAGTACGACCTGACCGGTCGCCGGGCCGCTGTCATCGGCACCGGCGCCACCGCGGTGCAGCTGGTGCCCGAGGTCGCCAAGCAGGTCGATGAGCTGACCGTGTTCCAGCGGACCCCGATCTGGGTGGTGCCCAAGATCGACGCGCCGATCCCGGGGGCGGTGCGCGCGGTGTTCGACAAGGTTCCGCTCACCCAGAAGGCGGCACGGCTGGTCAATACCGCCATGCTGGAGGCGTTGATGGTGGTCGGCGTGCTGCACTACAAGCAGGCGAAACCGTTCAACCGGGTCGCCGCCGCGTTGGCCAAGGCCCACCTGTTCGCGCAGGTGCGTGATCCGCGGACCAGGGAGCAGCTCACCCCGCACTACGACTTCGGCTGCAAGCGTCCGACGTTCTCCAACACCTATTTCACGACATTCAACCAACCGCACGTGCGGTTGGAGACGAACTCGATCGACCACGTGGAACCCGACGGCATCGTCACTGCCGACGGTCACAAGACCGAGATCGACACCCTGCTGCTGGCCACCGGCTTCAACCTGTGGGACGTGAACTTCCCGGCCTTCGAGATCGTCGGCCGCGACGGCGTGAACCTCGGAAAGTTCTGGCGCGACAACCGTTTTCAGGCCTACGAGGGCATCACCGTGCCCAAGTTCCCGAACTTTTTGTGTCTCAACAGTCCCTACTCCTACAGCGGGCTGTCGTACTTCACCACCATCGAAGCCCAGATGAAGCACATGGGCAGGTTGTTCGCCGAACTGTTCCGCCGTGGCGAGCGGACCTTCGAGGTCACCGACGCGGCCAACGCGCAATTCCTCGACCGGATGACCGACCGGCTGGGCTCCTCGGTCTTCTACGGTGGCGACTGCTCGACCGCGCGCAGCTACTACTTCAACCAGCACGGTGAAGCGGCCCTGCTGCGCCCGACCAGCACCGCCGCCGCGCACCGCGAGGCCGTCACCTTCCCGCTCGACGATTACACCTACGGACCCGTCACCTGAACGCGTCTGCCCCGGTTCTCACCCCCGCGGACCGGGGTCGTTTCACTCGCGCGTCGGTGTCCGGTGTGTCGCCGCGGCGGGGAACTGGCAGACTGTCAGGCGTACTCGCACGTCCACCACTGACTAGGGACTGACTTCGACGATGGACTTCCTGTTTCCGCTGCTGATCCTGGCCCTGCTCGTGCCGATGTTCTTCGGTATCCGCAAACAGAAGCGGGAGGCCGAGAAGGTCACGACGATGCAGGAGGCCTTGAAGGTCGGTGACGCCGTCGTCACCACCTCGGGTCTGTACGGCACCATCGTCGACCTCGACGAGAACACGATCGACCTGGAGATCGCCGAAGACGTGGTCACCACGTGGTTGCGCCAGGCGATTCGCGAGGTACGCGCCGACGAGCAGACGGTCGAGGAGACCCCCGAGGCCGCCGACGCGCCCGTCGAGGAAGTCGTGGAACAGACCGAGACCCGGCTGACCAAGGACTGACAAGTCGCTTTTCCCGCCCGCGCGCACTGGCGTCGCGGGCCGGGCACCGTTGTGCCCACCGATCCAGCTTCGACTTCCGCCTAGGAGATGACCTGCTGTGCCACCTTCCCAAGGATCGGCGCATCCGTTCCGGCTGCTCGGCGTCTACGCCGCGCTGCTGGCCGTGATCTACGCGCTGGTGTTCTTCACCGGTGACCATTCCCCGTCGGCCAAACTCGGCATCGACCTGCAGGGCGGTACCCGCGTCACGTTGACCGCGCGTACCCCCGACGGCAACAAGCCGAGCCAGGAGAGCCTGAAGAAGGCGCAGGAGATCATCGACAGCCGTGTCAACGGTCTCGGTGTCCTCGGCTCCGAGGTGGTCATCGACGGTGACAACCTGGTCATCACGGTGCCCGGCGACGACAGCCAGCAGGCACGCGCGCTGGCCACCACCGCCAAGCTCTACATCCGCCCGGTGCTCTACGCGACCCAGCCGCAGGCGGGCGCAGCGACCCCGCCCGCGACCGGCACCGCGCCGCCGGGCGGCACCGCGCCCCCGACGACGAGCGCACCGGCGCCCGGCGAATCGACGCAGCCCACCGGCGAGGCGACCACGCCCGCGGCGGAACCGACCACCCCGGCACCGCAGTCGCGCGTCTTCCCCGCGCAGGCACCGCCCACACCCACGCCGGCGCCCGGTGGGCTCACCGCCCAGCAGCAGCAGGCCAAGGAGATCGCCGACGCCAAGGCGCTGCGCCAGAGCACCGATCAGCAGGTTCAGCAGGTCGCCGTGGCGGCGATGGATTGCACCAAGCCCGATCCGCTGGCCGGCAACGACGACCCGACCCTGCCGCTCGTCACCTGCTCGCAGGACGGCGCCGAGGTGTTCCTGCTCGGCCCGAGCCGGATCGACGGCCAGGAGATCGCCGACGCGACCTCCGGTCTGAACTCCCAGCAGGCCCGGCACGAGGTGAACCTCGAGTTCAAGTCCGCCGGTGCCGACGCCTGGTCGAAGCTGACCGGTGAGTACGTCAACAAGCGGGTCGCGTTCGTGCTCGACTCGAAGGTCGTCAGCGCGCCGCAGGTGCAGCAGGGCCCGCAGCTGGGTGGCCGTACCTCCATCTCGGGCAGTTTCACCGCCGCCAGCGCGGCCGAACTGGCCAACACGCTGAAGTACGGTTCGCTGCCGCTGTCGTTCCAGACCTCGGAAGCGGAGACGGTCTCGGCCACGCTGGGCCTGTCCTCGCTGAAGGCGGGTCTGCTGGCGGGCGCCATCGGCCTGATCGCGGTGCTGCTGTACTGCCTGCTGGTGTACCGGATGCTCGGCCTGCTGGCCGGGTTCTCGCTGATCGCGGCCGGCGTCGCGGTCTACGGCATCATCGTGCTGCTCGGGCGGTGGATCGGCTTCACCCTCGACCTCGCGGGTATCGCCGGTCTGATCATCGGTATCGGTCTGACGGCCGACTCGTTCGTGGTGTTCTTCGAACGCATCAAGGACGAGATGCGCGAAGGCCGCAGCTTCCGCTCGGCGGTGCCGCGCGGGTGGCAGCGCGCGCAGCGCACCAACCTGTCCGGTAAGACGGTCAGCTTGATCGCCTCGGTCGTGCTGTATCTGCTCGCCGCCGGTCAGGTGAAGGGCTTCGCCTTCACCCTCGGTGTCACCACGGTTCTCGACGTGATCGTGCTGTACCTGGTCACCGCACCGTTGCTGATGCTCGCGTCGCGCTCGCCGTTCTGGGCCAAGCCGTCGGTGAACGGACTCGGCTCGGTTCAGCAGATCGCCAGGGAACGCGGCCAGGCCAGGTCGAAGGAGATGTCACGATGAGCAACGACACACCCACCGAGGAATCGGTGAACCTGGACTCCTACGAGCCCGCGCAGGGCCCGAAACACGGGTTCTTCGAGCGGCTCTACACCGGCACCGGCGGCTTCCCCATCGTCAGCAGGCGCAAGTTCTTCTACGCGCTGTCGGCGGCTCTGCTGCTGATCTCGCTGCTCAGCATCGGAGTGCGTGGTTTCACCCTCGGTATCGACTTCGAGGGCGGCTCGCGCATCCAGATCCCCGCCGCCGAGGGGGTCACCACCCAGAAGGTGGAAGACGTCTACGCGCAGGCGCTCGGCCACGGCCCGGTGTCGGTGCAGAAGGTCGGCTCCGGCGACTCCGCCACCATCCAGGTGCGGTCGGAGACGCTGAACCTGGATCAGATCGAACAGCTCCAGACCGCGCTCTACGACGAATTCCAGCCCAAGGACTCGTCCGGGCAGGTGACCCGCAACGCCATCAGCATCGCCGAGATCAGCGAGACCTGGGGCGGGCAGATCACCCAGAAGGCGTTGATCGCGCTGGCGGTGTTCGTGTTGCTGACGATGGTGTACATCGCCATCCGCTTCGAACGGGATATGTCCATCGCGGCGATCGTGTCGCTGTTCTTCAACCTGTTCGTCACGGCGGGTATCTATTCGCTGGTCGGGTTCGAGGTGACACCGGCGGCGGTGATCGGTTTGCTCACCATTCTGGGCTACGTGCTCTACGACAACGTGGTGGTCTTCGACAAGGTCGAGGAGAACACCCGAGGCGTGCTGCACCTGAACAAGCGCACCTACGCCGAACAGGCGAACCTGGCCGCCAACCAGACGCTGATGCGCTCGATCAGCACCACGGTGATCGGCATCCTGCCGATCATCGGCATGCTGGTGATCGCGGTGTGGCTGCTCGGGGTCGGCACGCTCAAGGACCTCGCGCTGGTGCAGCTGGTCGGCATGATCGTCGGTGCCTACTCCTCGATCTTCCTCGCCGTGCCGGTGCTGGTCTCGATCAAGGAACGGTGGGGCCCGGTGGCCGCGCACACCAAGAAGGTCCTGGACAAGCGCGCCGGTATCGGCGTGGGCGCTCGGGTTCCGGTGGGCGCAACGGCTGCCCGTGGCTCGCGACCGACCGGTAGCGGCGCGCCGCGGCCGGGTGCGCGGCCGAGCGGAAAGCGGCAGCAGAGAAGGCACTGACGACCGACTAGCAGGGGGTCTCATCATGCGACGCAGCACGATTCGACTGCTCACCGTGCTCGCCACGGCGGCTGTGACCACCTCCGTGGTGACCGGCTGTTCGACCAAGAACCAGGTGCCCTCCATCGGGTACGCGGTCGACGCCGCGGTCGCCAGCTACAACGGCGCGAGCACGCTCGGCGCGAGCAGCGGTGCCGCGGCGGTGTTCGGTCGGGTGCTGACCGGGTTCTTCTACACCGGACCCGACGGTCAGCAGGTGGCCGACACCGACGTCGGCACGGCCAAGGAAGTGCCGGGCGAAACCCAGACGGTGCAGTACCGGCTCAACCCGGACGGGGTGTACTCCGACGGGGTGAAGACCTCCTGCGACGACCTGGTGCTGGCCTGGTCGGCGCGCTCGGGCAAGTTCACCCGCCCCGGCGACCGCGGACCGGTCTCGTTGTTCGACGCGGCGAGCACCATGGGCTACGACGAGATCGACCGGATCGACTGCCAGCCCGGGTCCAAGGACGCCACCGTGGTGTTCCGGCCGGGCAAGCACTACCTGCCGTGGCGGACGCTGTTCGCCGCGGCCGAGGTGATGCCGGCGCACGTGGTGGCGCAGGCGGTGGGTGTGCCGAACGTGGTGAACGCCCTGCAGACCGGCGACGGCGCGGCGATCGGCCGGATCGCCGATTTCTGGAACAGCGGCTGGACCGTGAAGGCCGGGGCGCTCGACCTGACGAAGTTCCCGTCCTCGGGGCCGTACCGGATCGAGTCCTTCAGCGCGAAGGACGGTTTGGTGCTGGTCGCCAACGAGAAGTGGTGGGGTGATCCGCCCGAGACCAAGCGGATCGTGGTGTGGCCCAAGGGCACCGACTTCGCCGCCAAGGCGAAGGAGAACGCGCTCGGGGTGGTCGATCTCGGGGCGGGGTCGGTCGCGGATCTGAAGCTCGACGGTTTCGACGAGTCGACGATCGCGAGCCGCGGTGCCGAGCAGCTCGTGCTCGCCACCGGCGGGGTGTTCGCGCGGGTGGAGGTGCGTCGGGCGTTCGCGCAGTGTGTGCCGCGCCAGGCGCTGTTCGACACGCTGGGCAAGGCGGGTGAGCCCGCGCAGCGTGGGCTCGGTGCGGGCGTGCTGAACGCCCATGTGGTGCAGCAGGATTCGCTGTACTACCCGGCGGTGGTCGGGGGCGCCGATCGGTATCGCGGCGCCGATATCCCCGCGGCCACCGCGACGTTGGCCTCGTCCGGCACGGCGCAGCCGACGGTGCGGATCGGGTATCAGGGCCCCGACGCGCGGCGCGCGCAGACCGTGGCGATGATCGCCCAATCCTGTCGAGGGGCCGGTATCACCGTGGTCGACGCGGGTTCGCCCGACTTCACGCCGGTGAAGCTCCCGGAGGGCGCGGTCGACGCGGTGCTCGGCGGAACCGGGTCGGTGCCCGGTCCCTCGGGGTCGAGCGCGGGCACGGTCGCGTTCGCCGCGTTGCGGGCAGGTAGCGGCCTCGATTTCGGTGGCTTCGCTAACGGTCGCTACGATGCGATCACCGATCAGCTTGCGGGCGAGGCCAACTCGACCACGACGCTGAACCTGCTGACCGAGGCCGAGAACCTGCTGTGGGCGCAGCTGCCGAGCATTCCCTTGTTCGCGACGCCGCGTGTCATCGCGTTCGGCCACGGCATGCGGAACGGGATCGCCGGGCCGACACAGGCCGGTACCGGGTGGAACATGGATCGCTGGGTGTTGCAGCGATGAGTGCACGTGACGAAAGAGGGTTGATGAGCAAGCACGCGGTGGTCGAGTCCGACGATCGGGCCAGTGAGCGCACCGCCGAGGCGGCCGAGGCGGTCACCCGGCTGACCCGGTGGCACGACGACTTCCCCACGGCGGGTGTGCGTTTCGCCGACCTCACCCCGGTGTTCGCCGACGCCGCGGGCTTCCGCGCGGTCATCGACTGCTTCGCCGCCATCGCACCCGACGCCGATCTCGTGGCCGGCGTCGACGCGCGTGGTTTCCTGCTCGGCGCCGGTGTCGCCGCGACGCTGGGCACCGGCGTGCTCGCCATCCGCAAAGGCGGCAAGCTCCCGCCGCCGGTCGTCTCGCGCGAGTACGAGCTCGAATACGGTTCCGCCGCACTGGAAATCCCCGCCGACGGCGTCGATCTCACGGGCAAGCGGATCCTGCTGCTCGACGACGTCCTCGCCACCGGCGGTACCCTCGCCGCCGCGGCCGCGCTGTTCGAGGAGGTCGGCGCCGAGGTGGTCGCCGCCGCCGTGGTGCTGGAACTCGAGTTCCTGAAGGGCCGCGAGCACCAGGGCGCCTACCCGGTGACCTCGATCGTCACGCTCTGATTCAGCGCGCTGCCCGCAGCATCTGCCACAGCGTCGGGCCGCCCGGGATCCGCAGTTCGCCGGTGACGACGAAGCCGAAGCGTTCGTAGTACGGCACGTTGACCGGGTTGCTCGACTCGAGATAGGCGGCAGCGTGCTCGGCGTCGACACGGTCGAGTCGGCTGTGCAGCAGGGCGTGCCCGTAGCCTTCGCCCCGGACATCGGGGGCGGAGCCGAGCATCGCCAGATACCAGTGTGGTTCGGTCGGATGGTTCTTCTTCAGCAGGTCGCCGACCTGTTTGCCGGCCAGGGTACGGCGACCGAACGCCTGCCAGATACCGGGCAGCGTGCGAAGTTCGGTCAGGGTCGACGGGTTCTGCTGGTGCGGTGGGGTCCACAGGGCCGCGCCGCCTACGGTGTCGTCCGGGCGCAGTGCCAGGTCGGAGGCATCCGCCGGTAAGAAGAGGTGGCGGGCCACGGTGGCGAAGAATCGGGGCAGGCCGGCGGCTCGCCGATCCGGTTCCGGCAGGATCCAGCTCATCACCGGGTCGTGCTGGAAGGCCAGGGCCAGCGTCTGGGCCACCGCGTCGACATCGTGTCGGGTCGCCTTGCGCACCACAATCGTCGCCATCGCACTCCTTCGATCGGTTCGCCCGTGAGTTGGCGACTCGCGTCCAGGCTAGCGTTGTCATGACGGGCCTCACAGGAGGAAGAAAAAGGGTGGCGCGTCGGGGTGGTTCGGTGTTATCAATGAAGAGTCTTGTTCCCGGCGATCGGAGCCATGCGTTGATTTCTTGAGGTAGCGCTCTCGGACGGTCCGCATTCTGCGCACCGTGTATCCGTCGCACCTCCAGGGGATCCGCATGACCTCTCTTTCTTTTTCCGATCTCACCTTTCACTGGCCTGATGGCACCGCCGTCTTCGACGGGCTCGATGCTGTCGTCGGACCCGGGCAGATCGGTCTCGTCGGCAGCAACGGCGCCGGGAAATCAACGCTGTTGCGGCTGATCACCGGTGAGTTGACGCCGGTACGTGGGTCGATTTCGGTCCCGGGCAGCCTCGGTTACCTCCGGCAGGACCTGGGCCTGCGGACCGGTCAGCGTGTGGACGCCGTGCTCGGCATCGCCGATGTCCGCGACGCGCTGCACCGCATCGAGGGCGGTATCGGCGAGCCCGCCGACTTCGACACGGTCGGTGCGTCCTGGCAGGTCGAGGACGAGGCCGTCGCGCTGCTCGGCAGGCTCGGGCTCGACTATGTCGCGGGTTCGGTCGACGATCTCGACCGCACCCTGGACACCCTCTCCGGCGGTGAAACCGTGCTGCTCGGCCTAGTCGCCGAACTGCTGCGCGAACCCGACGTGTTGCTGCTCGACGAACCGACGAACAACCTCGACGCGGTCGCGCGTGCGCGGCTCTACGCGGTGATCCGGCAGTTCACGGGCACCGTGATCGTGGTGAGCCACGACCGCGAACTGCTCGACCGGATGGACGGTATCGCCGAACTGCGTTCGGGTGAGATTCGTTGCTTCGGTGGCGGTTTCAGCGACTACGAGCGGATCATCGAGGCCGAGCAGGAGGCGGCGCGCGCCGCCGTTCGCGATGCGCGCAGCGATGTCCGCAAGCAGGCGCGTGAACTCGTCGACGCTCGAACGAAACTGGACCGACGGGCGCGCTTCGCGCAGAAGATGCAGGACAACAAGCGAGTACCGAAGATCGTCGCGGGACTGCGCAAGAACGCCGCGGAGGTATCGGCGGGCAAGCTGCGCAACTCACACATCGACAAGCTGGACTCCGCCCGCGAAACCCTCGACCACGCGACGGAATTGGTGCGCGCGGACCGGGAGATCCGCATCGAGCTCCCCGGCACCCGGCTGTATCCGGGACAGGACGTGCTCGATCTGCGCCAGGTCGAGCTGGCCAACGGCCCGGTGATCGACCTGAGTGTGAGCGGCCCGGAGCGGATCGCGTTGACCGGGCGCAACGGGGTCGGCAAAACCACCCTGCTGCGCCGGATCGTCGCGCAGGGACCGACCGTGGCGTGGCGGTTGCTGCCGCAGCGCCTCGATGTGTTCGACGAGACGCGCACGGTGTTCGAGAATGTCGCCGCCGCCGCGCCGCACGCGACACCCGAACAGATCCGCGGTCAGCTCGCGCGCTTCCTGTTCCGCGGCGCCGACGCCGACATCGCCGCCGCCGCGCTCTCCGGCGGCGAGCGCTTGCGTGCCGCGCTGGCGACGTTGCTGCTCGCGCAACCGGCGCCCAAGCTGCTGATGCTCGACGAACCCACCAACAACCTCGACCTACCGAGCCTGGCCCACCTCACCCAGGCATTGGTGAGTTTCGAGGGCGCGCTGATCGTGGTGAGCCACGACGAGCGCTTCCTCGACGACATCGGGGTCACCCGCAGGCTCGAACTCACCCCCGAGGGTTTGCGCGAGGACGGCGCTATCGCGCGGGACGTGCCGCCCGGCGAACCGACCCGGGATAGCGGAGCAGATTCGGTCCCAACCACACCGCCACGGCGGTGAGCGCGAGCCAGGGCCGCAGATGCGGGCGCATTCGCCGGATACGGCCGTCGGGATCGAGGTCGAGCACCATCGTCTCGGTCATCCGAAACGGGCCGAACTTGGCTTCGCCCAACAGAACTCGGGTGTCGCCGGTGCCGAGAGTGGCGGTCCATCGCAGCTCGCGCACCGCTCGATAGACGAGGGTGAGTAGCGGGGCGAGGTCGGTTCGGCCGCGGAAGACGAGCCGACCCGACACCGGCGAGACGAGTTCGGCATCGTCGGTGAGGGTTTCGAGCAAGGCGCTGATGTCGTTGTCGGTGGTCGCGCGCCGGAATCGGGCGACCGAATCGGTGGACACTGGTTCGTCGAGTGCATCGGACATGTTCCGACCGTAACCAGCCGGCTTGTCGCCCGCACGGTCTCCATCGTTGCGGGAGCAGTTAGCCGGAGCCTCTTGACGATTCCTGTTTTGGTTGAATAGACTAAAACAAGGAATTCGCGAGAGGGAGTGGTTCGAATGGGGTACGGGAACTGGGACGACACCGCCTACCGGGCGGGTAAGACGTATCGGGCGCGCCAGGGCGTGGACGATTTCGGCTATACCGCGCAGATGCGGGACAAGCCGTATGACACCTGGTCGGCGCATCCGCTGCTCGACCCGTTCGGGGTGGGCAAGCGGGAATGCCGGGACTCGGCCGAGCACGGGAACTCGCTGCCGGTGGCCGTGCTGTTCGACGTGACCGGATCGATGGGCCGGGTGCCGCGGATCATGCAGGACAAGCTCGGAAAACTGCACGGGCTGCTGAAGAACAAGGGGTATGCGCAGGACCCGCAGATCCTGTTCGGCGCGATCGGCGACGCCGACACCGATCGGGTGCCGTTGCAGGTCGGGCAGTTCGAATCCGACAACCGGATGGACGAACAGCTGCGGGCGATCCTGCTCGAAGGCGGCGGGGGTGGGCAGAAGTCCGAAAGCTATGAACTGGCGGCCTATTTCATGGCCGAGCACGTCGCGACGGACGCGTGGGACAAACGCGCGAAGAAGGGATACCTGTTCCTGATCGGCGACGAGCTGAACAAGCCCCGTCTGGCCGCCCGCCACATCCGGGCGGTGGTCGGCGATCATGTGCGCCGTGACGTGTCGGTGGAGTCGATCTATCGCGAACTCGAGCAGCGGTGGCACGTCTACTTCATCCTGCCCAACCAGTCGTCCTACTACGATGATCCGGAGATCGCCGAACACTGGCTGGCCCTGCTCGGGCAGAACTTCCTGAAGCTCGACGACCCCGGCGCGGTCTGTGAATTGATCGCGCTCACTATCGGATTGGGTGAGGACCGGGTCGATCTGGACACCGGGCTGGCCGATCTTCGCGACGTCGGATCGAGCGAGGAGGCCGACGCGGTCGGTCGAACGCTCGGTTCGAAGCAGGGCCCGACGCTGCGCGCCCTGCCGCCGGGGCGGTGAGTCCGGTGTTGCGCGGCCGTCACCTCATTGTCGTCGATCTGGGCTTCGGCGACGCGGGCAAGGGCGCCACGGTCGATTGGTTGTGCTCGCCCGAAGCCGATCTCGGGGTGGCGGCCGTGGTGCGGTTCAACGGCGGGGCCCAGGCCGCGCACAATGTCGTGGCCGACGGTCGCCACCACACCTTCGCGCAGTTCGGCTCGGGCACGCTCACCGGGGTGCCGACCCTGCTGTCGCGGCACATGCTCGTCGAGCCGATCGCACTCGCGGCGGAGTCCGAACAGCTGGCGGCGCTCGGCGTGCACGATCCGCTGGGCCTGCTCGCCGTCGACGGACGGGCCCTGCTCACCACCCCGATCCACATCGCGGCCAACCGTGCTCGCGAGGACGCGAGGGGTACTTCGCGGCACGGTTCCTGCGGCCGTGGCATCGGTGAAACAGCCTGGTACGCACTGGAGAACGACGCGCCCACCGTGGCCGACTGCCGCTCGCCGGCCGTGCTGCGAGCCAAGCTGGATCGGCTCGCGGCGCACTACGACGGCCTCGTCGGACCCAGTGCCCACGGGTACGAGTCGATCGATGCCCTGGTGGCGATGTACCGCGATTTTGCGCGCGCGGTCCGGATCACCGGAGCCCAGGAGCTCGCCCGGATCGGGCAGGCGGGGCGATTGGTGTTCGAGGGCGCGCAGGGTGTGCTGCTCGACGAGTGGCGCGGCCTGCACCCGCACACCACCTGGTCGACGGTCGAGCCGCGCAACGCCAAGGCGATGGTCCGCGAAATCGGTTCGAGTGCGGCGGTTCTCGGCGTCACCCGTACCTATATGACCCGGCACGGCGCGGGTCCGCTGCCCACCGAAGCGCCGCTCGGTTTTCCCGAACCGCACAACGGCACCGGGCACTACCAGGGCGCGTTCCGGCAGGGGCACCTCGATCCCATCCTGCTGCGCTACGCCGTCGACGTGTGCGGCGGGATCGACGGGCTGGTCGTCAACCGCCTCGACGTAGCCGGAACTCTCTGCGCCGCACAGGCGTACGAGACATCGTCGGGTAGGTCGACCGAGCTGCGTCCCGGCCGGTGGCGTGATCTCGATCACCAGCAGCGGCTCACCGACCGGCTCCTCGACGCGACACCGATCCTCGTCCCGATCGACACCGACCCGGCCGCGTGGCTGGCCGAGCGGTTGCGGGTACCGGTGGTGCTGACCGGGCACGGTCCGGATCGACGCGACCGCGTGGTCGCCGCTCCGCACGCCGACCGGAGGGGCCGACCCGCTGATGTCGGCGGGCAGGGAAGAATCGGGGCATCCGTACCGTGAACCGCGGTATCGGCCGCCTGGCGCGGCGCTCACGGCGGAGCGGCTAGAGACAGGATGGGATGACGTGGAGCAATCCGTTGTGTCGATCGATGTGGTGACCCTGCGGTGCTGGGCCGCCGACAGCGGCGTGCTGATCGGCATCGCCCCCCGCGAATTCGAGCCGTTCACCGGCGAACTCGCGCTACCGGGTGTGCTGCTCGGCCGCGGCGAACGTCTCGTCGACGCCGCCCGGCGCGCCGTGCGCACCAAACTCGGTGTGCCGACCGAGGCGATCGGTGCCGTCGGCCAGCTCGTCACGTTCGACGAACCGCACCGCGACCCGCGCGGGCCGACGCTGGCCATCGCGATGTGGGCGGTGGTCGCCCAGCACGAGGGGCCCGCCGACTGGGTGGGCTTCGACGAGGTCCCGCCGCTGGCGTTCGACCACAACCGCATCGTCGACACCAGCCGCGCGTTGCTGGCCGGACTCCTCTGGAAGGACGCGACACTCACCCGGGCACTGGCGGGCACCGAGTTTCCCGCCACCCGCGCGGTCGATCTCAGTACCTCCCTCCACGGCGCCCGCCCCGACCCCGCCAACCTCAACCGCACGCTCGCCGCGATTCCAGGACTGTGCCGCACCGGTGAACGTCGCCGGGTGAAGGCCACCGGGCGCCCGGCGGTGGTGTGGGCGTTCGACGTCGACGAGGACTGAGCGCGGTGAACCGCGTTCCCACTCGGTGTCACCCCGCGATGAGATCGCCTGTGGGCAGCAGTATTCCGGCTCGGAGTTCTCGCGACTCGACCTGTGGTTCGCGGGTTGTTCAGCGAGGCGTCCGATGCGTGCGTGGCCGATGAAACGTCGATGAACACCGCCGCGTCGGCCTCGCCGCCACGGCGTGGATCCCGCATCGTGGGGATATGCGTGAGATGTCGGCTCCGGCGAGAGTGCTCGTCGCGCTGGTCACCGCGCTGGTGACGATTCCGCTGGTGGGGTCGGCGGCCGGGTCGGCGGCGGCGTTCGACGACGCGGGCACGACGGTCGACGCGACCGCCGCCTTCGGGATCCCGCGTCGCGGAGTCGGCGAGGTGGTGAACAAGGTCGTCGTCATCGGGATCGATGGGCTGATGTTCGACAAGGCCGACGCCGCGCAGGCCCCCCGATTGCGGCGCCTCGCCGCGCAGGGGCTGCTGTCGCAGGGGACCATCGCGGGGCACATCACGATTTCCGGGCCGTCGTGGGCGAGTGCGCTGACCGGGGTGTGGGACACCGAGCACGGGATCACCGACAACGAATTCGACGCGAGCCCGTTCCTGGCACACCCGAGCGTGTTCACCCGCATCGAACGGGCCGCCCCCGTGCGCCACACGGTATCCATCGGCACCTGGCACCAGATCGCGACGATCGCCGCCACCGGTGACCGGCGCGCCGACCTGGCTCTCACCACCGCACCGCTTCCCGGCGATCCCGACGAGTCGGCCACCGATGCCGCTACCGCCACCGAAGTAGTGTCCGCGATCGAGCGCTCCGGTCCCGATCTGGTCTTCACCCACCTCGACCAGGTCGACCTGGCCGGCCACCGGCACGGCGGCGCGTCGCGCGCCTATCTCACCGCGATTCGCCGCATCGACGCACTGGTCGGCCGGATCGTCGCGGCGGTGGACCAGCGTGCGCGAGACCGTCCCGCTGAGCAGTGGACCGTGCTGGTCACCACCGACCACGGCCACCTCCCGACCGGCGGCCACGGCGGCCAGACTCCCGCCGAAACCGCCAATTTCGTCATCGCCCGCGGCCCCGACTTCGCCCCGGGAACCACCACCGGCGCGCACACGCTGGTCGACATCACCCCGACCGTTCTCGACCTGCTCGGCGCCCCACCCGGCCGCCTCGACGGTCACAGCCTGCGAGCCCGCCCTGCCCGAACCGACGGGCGCTGACAGGGTCGTCGAATCGCACACCGCCGACAACCGAGATCCCGCGACTCGCGTCGGAACAAAACCGCCGATCACGCGGGAACGAGAGTCGCTGATCGGGGTATCCGAAACTGGGCGGATATCTATCCGCAGGCCCGGAAAATCACTACGCTGCCGGTGAACGACCCGCGGAAACCGCGGAGAGGCGGATCAGCCGCAGTCCTGTGACCCCCGTGACTCGAACACCAGGTCGGTGTGGGGACTAAAGTTGAGGACCCGGGCGGTTGCAGCACTCGGCCGACAGGTCCGAATGCAGCGTGAGAGGTGGTGGCATGACTCGACAACTCGGCGAGGCGAAGGTCGGGCAGGAATCCACCGGCGCCGCGCCAAGCCAAAGTGCCCCGGCGAAAACCCCCGAAACCCCCAAGCAGTCCCCGACAGCGTCGGTGCCCAGTTCCGCGTCGCGGCGGGTCCGTGCGCGGCTGGCTCGGCGGATGACCGGCCAGCGGGGGATCGCGGCGGTCAAGCCGGTCCTCGAACCGCTGGCCACGGTCCATCGCGAGCTGTACCCGAAGGCCAACCTCGGTCTGCTCCAGCGCGCTTTCGACGTCGCCGACGAACGTCACGCCAAGCAGTTCCGCAAGTCCGGCGACCCTTACATCACGCACCCGCTCGCGGTCGCCAACATCCTGGCCGAACTCGGGATGGACACGACCACCCTGGTCGCGGCTCTGCTGCACGACACCGTCGAGGACACCGGCTACTCGCTCGAGCAGCTCAAGGAGGAGTTCGGGCAGGAAGTCGCCCACCTCGTCGACGGCGTCACCAAACTCGACAAGGTCAACCTCGGCGCCGCGGCCGAGGCCGAGACCATCCGCAAGATGATCATCGCCATGGCGCGCGATCCTCGGGTGCTGGTGATCAAGGTCGCCGACCGGCTGCACAACATGCGCACCATGCGTTTCCTGCCGCCGGAGAAGCAGGCCAAGAAGGCCAAGGAGACCCTGGAGGTGATCGCGCCACTGGCGCATCGCCTCGGCATGGCCACGGTCAAATGGGAGCTGGAGGACCTCGCCTTCGCGATCCTGCACCCCAAGAAGTACGACGAGATCGTGCGCCTGGTCGCCGATCGCGCACCCTCGCGCGACACCTATCTGGCCAAGGTGCGCGCGGAGATCACCAACACGCTGGCCGCGTCGCGGATCAACGCGATCGTCGAGGGCAGGCCCAAGCACTACTGGTCGATCTATCAGAAGATGATCGTCAAGGGCAAAGACTTCGACGACATCCATGACCTGGTCGGCATGCGGATCCTGTGCGAGGAGGTCCGCGACTGCTACGCCGCGGTCGGCGTCGTGCACTCGCTGTGGCAGCCGATGGCGGGGCGGTTCAAGGACTACATCGCCCAGCCGCGCTACGGCGTCTACCAGTCGCTGCACACCACCGTCGTCGGCCCGGACGGCAAGCCACTCGAGGTGCAGATCCGCACGCAGGACATGCACCGGACCGCCGAGTTCGGCATCGCCGCGCACTGGCGGTACAAGGAGACCAAGGGCAAACACTCCGGTGACGCCGCCGAGGTCGACGACATGGCGTGGATGCGTCAGCTGCTCGACTGGCAGCGGGAAGCGGCCGATCCCGCGGAATTCCTGGAGTCGCTGCGCTTCGACCTGAAGTCGCCCGAGATCTTCGTGTTCACGCCCAAGGGCGATGTGATCACGCTGCCGCAGAAGTCCACCCCGGTCGACTTCGCGTACGCGGTGCACACCGAGGTCGGGCACAAGTGCATCGGCGCGCGCGTGAACGGTCGCCTGGTGGCCTTGGAACGGCAGCTGGAGAACGGCGAAGTCGTCGAGGTGTTCACCTCCAAGGCACAGAACGCCGGACCCAGCCGCGACTGGCAGAAGTTCGTGGTCTCCCCGCGCGCGAAGGCCAAGATTCGCCAATGGTTTGCCAAGGAGCGCCGCGAGGAAGCGCTCGAGAGCGGCAAGGAGCAGATCTCCAAGGAGGTGCGCCGCGTCGGGCTGCCGCTGCAGCGGTTGATGAGTGTCGAGGCGATGACCGCGGTCGCGCACGAACTGCACTACAGCGATATCTCCACCCTCTACACCGCCGTCGGCGAGCACCAGGTGTCGGCGCATCACGTGGTGCAGCGGCTCATGGCCCAGCTCGGTGGTATCGGCGATGTCGAGAACGAGCTGGCCGAGCGGTCGACGCCGTCGACCACGCCCGCCCGTCAGCGGGTCACCGGTGACGCGGGTGTGCTCATCCCCGGTGCACCGGGCACGGTCGCGAAGCTGGCCAAGTGCTGCACGCCGGTGCCGGGCGACGAGATCATGGGGTTCGTGACCCGCGGCGGCGCGGTGAGCGTGCACCGGACCGACTGCACCAACGCCGATTCCCTCCAGGAACAGTCGGAGCGGATCATCGAGGTCGAGTGGGCGCCCTCGCCCTCGTCGGTGTTCCTGGTCGCGATCCAGATCGAGGCACTCGACCGCACCCGGCTGCTCTCGGATGTGACCAAGGTGCTGGCCGACGAGAAGGTCAACATCCTGTCCGCCTCGGTGGCCACCCATGGTGACCGCGTCGCGATCAGCAAGTTCACCTTCGAGATGGGCGACCCCAAGCACCTCGGCCACCTGCTCAATGTGGTGCGCAACGTCGAAGGCGTGTACGACGTGTACCGGGTGACCTCCGCCGCCTGATCCGCGACCTACGGCCCGGGCATCCTCGCGAGGGTGCCCGGGCCGCTGTCTGCCCAGGTGATCGCCCAAAGATTGCTGGGCGCATCGGGTTTGCCGGGGGCAGTGAAAGGGCCGATTAGGGCAGCGGTTGGGTTACCCGGAATCTGTTACGGTTTAGTGCGTTTCAACGCTCCACTGGTCAGCTGAAACGGACTGTGATGCGGATCGATATGGCTCGGTGCACGACACGACTCACGGGGACGCTGATCGCGTTCACCGTCGCTTCGCTGTCGGTTACGGCGGGAGTAGCCGGCGCGGAAGACGGTACACCCCCTACGCCCTCCACGCGGCTATCTCTGGCCGCGTGTCCGGCGCTGTATGCCTTGGGGATTCAGGGCACGGGTGAGTCCTCGCCCGACGCGGCGCCGAGTACCGACACGGGGATGCTGTCGACGGTGTTCCGTCCGATGCTGGCCGGTGCGGCCGAGGCGGGACTCGTCGATCGCGCGTATGTGCCCTATGAGGCTGGTTTCGGCGGTGCGGTCCAGGGCGGCGCGGTGCCGTACACCGAATCGGTGGCCGGGGGTCTGGAGCGACTTCGCGCGATGGCGACCCAGGTGACGCAGCGGTGCCCGGACACCAGGATCGCGGTCGTCGGGTATTCCCAAGGCGCCCACGTCGCCTCGCTGTTCGCGCAGGAGGTCGGCGCGGGCACGGGGGTGCTGCCTGCGGACAAGATCGCCGCGGTGGCGTTGTTCGCGGACCCGACCCGCGGCGAGAACGCCCCACTGTTCCCCGGCGCGCCGGACCGGACGACGCCGCTGGCGGCACCCGGGACCTCCGGCGACGCGGTAGCGAGCGTCGGCGCGGTGCGCCAGGGGGTCGCGTCCGGCGGCGGCCTCGCCCCGCGCAGCGAGCAGACCGACGACTTCGGTAAACTCACCGGTCGTGTCGCAAGCTTTTGTGCCACAGGCGATCTCGCGTGTGATGCACCGCAGGGCGCGCCGATCGTGCGAGCCGTCACCAACCTCATGAGCCAGTCGAAACTCTCCGGCGGAGATCCGATCGGTTCGCTGACCTCCATCGCGCAGGCCCTGGCTTACACCTCCATCAAAACCGCCACCGCAGTGGTCGAGCAGGACATCTCCGGTGCCACGCCGGCCGATCTGTCGATCTCGCCGAAGAAGTCGATCTCGCAGCGGCTGTCCGACGCCTCCGACCCGAACAGCAAGCTCGACGTGAACGCCGCGTATCAGGCGCTGCTGAAGGTCGGTATGATCGGCCTCAACGCCGTCGCCACCGTGGTGAAGTCGGTGATCAGCCCGGCGAGCATCAGCGAATTGGCCACGGCGACACTGTCGAATCCACTGGCCGGGCTCACGCTGCTCGGCGCGAAACTGGCAGGCGCGGTGCCGCAACTCGTGCCGCCGACCACCGGGGTTCGGCTGGTCAACGAGGCGTTCGCCGCCGTCCAGCAGAACGTGACCGACAACGCCGAACTCCTCGACGTCACCACCTGGGTGCGCTACTGGGACACGCTGCAACGCCATGACGCGTACTCGCGCATGGGCGTCGGCGCGAACGGCGCCTCCCCGACGCAGTACGTGGGGGAGTGGTTCGCCGCGCTGGCCCGGGACGCCGCAGGCGTTTCCGGGAAGGGAACGGTACCGGTCGGAGGGTCCGACTCGCCTGGTTTGGGAATATTCCCGAGCCGGAGCGGCGCGTCTACGACAACCAAACCCTCCGGTGGGGGACAATTTCCGTTCGGGACAGGAGCCGATGGCGCCTCATCCGGCGGCGCGACGACTCCGCCTGCCGCGACACCCGTAACCACCGCACCCACCACCCGTCCGTTCTCTGTGAACTGATCACCGAGAGGTCTTCGATGCGAACTGTGCCCGGCGCCGTGGAAAGGGGGGAATGTTGAAGTCGTACAACGAATTGTCGCGTTGGTACTCGGCGCTCGAACCGGAGCCCGAGACCGCGACCGGCGCCCCCGTGCGCCCGGACACCACCGAACCGGTGGCAGGCGAGGACGACAGCGTCGACCGATCTTCGGCGAGTTCCGACGCTACCGCGACGCCGGAGCCCGCCACGGCGGGGGAGCGTCAGCCGGAACAGTTCAGCCTCGCTCTCGATCTTCCGGCGGATGCCACCGGCGATACTCCGACCGAGCAGACGGCGCATCAGGCGAACACGACAACTGAATCCGTCGACCTCACCGCAGCCGAACACGAGAAGCGGCCGTCCCCCATCGAACCGGAGCCCGCGCCACCACCCCCCGCGCAACTGGCCGGACGCCGCAGCGACTTCGTCGGCGGCTGGTCGGACTGGGTCGCCGAGCCTGCGCCCGGCCCCGACGACGACTACCACGCCGAACTCGTCCAGTTCCCCTGGCCAGAGGCCGCCGCCGACGAATACGACGACGCCCGGGTGCTGCAACCGTCCGGCGCCCTGCGCGCGGACCGGGCGCGCCAGCGTGTCCGGCTGATTCTCACGGTGTCGGTTCTCGCGCTGGTTCTCGTCGCGACCGCTGTGTTCTTCCTGCTCTTCGGGCGCGGCGACAGCACGACCGCCCGCGGTGCCGCCGCGCCACTGCACTTCACCGCGGGCAACCTGACCGCCGATACCGCGGGCTCGTGCCCGACCGAACGCACCGATATCGTGCTGCGCAGCGCCGAAGCGGGCGGCACCGACTCGGGACCCGACGCCGTCCTCGCCTTTCAATACGCCTACTACGTGACCCGATCGGGGACGCAGGCCAGAGCAGTGGTCACCCCCGACTCGGATGTCTCCCCGGCCGCCGTGATCCAGCGCGGCATCGACACGATCCCGGTGGGGACCACCCACTGCGTGCGGATCACCACTGTCGCGGCCGACCGGTTCACGGTGGAGATCACCGAGTTCCGGCCCGCGGGCGCACCGGCCACCTACACCAAGCAAACGGTGCGGACAGCGCTGGTCGGCGATCGCACGCTCATCACGGGCATCGCGGCAGGGTAAGGAGAGGCGATGACAGACGATTGGAGCCGTTGGCTCGACGAGGCCCCGGCAGGGGACCCGTCCGATGACCTGGCGCGTGATCCGGCTCCGGTGGTGCGGTTGCGGCGCCGCAACGGTGAACGCCGCGACGGCACCCGCAGGCCGATTCTGGTGGTCGGTGGCTGCGGCGGCGCGGGCACGACGACGACCGCGCTCGGGCTGGCCGCGCAACTGGTCACCGTCGGCGCGACGACAGTGGCGGTCGACGCGACCGCGGCGGGCAGCGACATCGCGCTGCGCGGGGCCGACAAGCACCTGCACCCGGTGAACCTGCAGTCCTGGGTTTACGGCCGCGGCGACGACGAACCCGCACCGCTGGAAGACTGCCTTTCCCGCTCCACCTCCGGTTTCGGGCTGCTCTGGCGCGATGCCACCCCGCTGCGCCGCCGCGCGACATTTCTCACTGTCGCGCGGGCGCTGGACACCGGCGGGTACACGGCGGTCTATGACGGCGGCAACCCGATTGCCGGACGGCAACTGCGGCCCCTGCTCGACGACGCCGATATCGCACTGGTACTGGCCATCCCGGCCCGCGTCGACGCCGCCAACCGGCTGCGCGTGACCCTGGAATGGCTCGACGACCACTACGGCGACGACGGGGCCGGTGTGGTCGCCGACACCACTATCGTTGTCTCGCATCAGTATTCGCACGACGACTCGCGTGTTGCGGAACATTTGCGCGAACACCTGTCCGGCTGGGTGCGCGAGGTCGTCGAGATCCCCTACGACCCACACCTCGCGCGCGGGGAACTCGTCCGCCACGCCGAGTTGGCCGAGGCGACGCGTTCGGCGTATGCGAGCTTGCTCGCGGGGGTGGCATCATGACGGCAGCCATGAATCTTCGTCGTCGTCGTGAACCGGACGCCCCCGCCGGTGTAGTCGCGCCGCCAGAGTCGCTGCGCGCCAAGATCTGGGAGCGCCCGGTGCCGGGGGTGGGCCGGGCGCCGCTCGTGTGGTTGCTCGGCGTGCACGGTGGCGCGGGCGCGACCACACTCGCGCACGTGCTCGCTCCCGCCGCCGACGCACGCGGGCGCTGGCCCGGGGTGTTCGACCGCGAATCCCCCTTCGTCGTGCTGGTCGCCAGGGAAACCATCTCCGGACTCACCCGCGCGCACGATCTCCTGCGCCAGCACCACGCCGGGCTCGCCGGCCCTGCGTTGGTCCTCGGCCTGATCACCGTGGCCGCGCGCCCCGGCCGGATGGCGCCGGAGATCCGGCGCTACCGGGAGGTGGTCGGTTCGCTGGCCGGGCACGTCTGGCAGGTGCCGTGGTTCGAGGAATGGACTCTGGTCGAGTCCGACGTACTTCCGGTGTGGTCGCCGGGCGATGAGGCGGCGGTCAAAAAACGCCGCCCCGATCCGCTCGACGAAGTGCCGGTCGAGATCGGTGAGCTCGGGACCGATGTGGTCGCCGCGATCCGGACGAGTCTCGGCGCTGCCGCGTCGGGCGAGGGTCGATCATGAACGCCGGGCGGGTCACCGGTCGGTGGTGTACAAACGTGTGTCGTCGTCGAAGTGTTTGTGGCACAACACCTTTACTGTGGGAGAAAGGCACCCGATGAGCATGCTCCTCCTCGCCGTGCAGGACACGTACGGCACCGTGCTGGCCCAGGTCGGAAATCCGACCCCGGAGGCTCCCCCCGGCTCGGAGAAGATCCTGCAGCTCGTGCGTTACCTCACCTGGTTCGTGCTGCTGTCGGGCATCTGCGGCATCACCTACGCGGGCGGCAAGTTCGCGTGGGAGCGCTGGACCGGTGGTGGTCTCGAATCGCCGAAGATGGTGGCGGGCGCGATGATCGGTGGCGTCGTGGCGACCAGCGCGGGCACGATCATGAGCGCGGTCATCGGTTAGTGATCACTGTGCTCGCCTATAAGCAGATCCCGGCCGACGTGTTGGCGCCGATGATGCAGTTGCTCAACTGGCTGCTCTGGTTCGTCCTGCTGTCGTGCCTGGCCTGGATGATCCTGTCGGCGGGTCGACTGTGGATCGCGTTCCGCAGCGACCTGGCGGTCAACGACGCCTCACACGGTGTCCTGATGAGCCTGATCGGTGCCTCGGTCGCCAGCACCGCGTCCGCGATCGCGCTGGCCTTCCTGCCGGCATGAATTCCACAGTGACACGACCGGTTGCGGTCGGTATCGCAGTGCTCGCCGCGGCCGTCGGCTGCGGGAGCGGTGGCGATACCGGTCCCGACCTGGCAGCCGCGCCGACCGGGGTGGGCTGGCAGGACTACCAGGGCATCTCGCTGCCGCACACCGACCAGGGCCCGAAAACGGTGGGCCAGGGCGCCGCGACGGGGTTCGAGCATTCCCCGCGCGGGGCCGGGCTGGCGGCACTGACGCACACCATCCGACTGTCGGTGGCGCCGGACAGTCAGTGGGCCCAGGTCGTGAACGCCGAACTCGTCCCGGGGCCCGCCCGGGACGACTGGGCGATCAACCGAGTACAGCTGTCGATCACCGGACCCGCTACCGCGGAGTACGCGCCGAAATTGTTGGGTTACAAAATTACCGAATATCGTGACGAGCGAACGATTGTCGACGTCTATACCGAATACTCCGACCGGTCACGGGCGGTGAACCACACCACGGTCAGCTGGTACGGCGGAGACTGGCGATTGCAGTTACCCGAGACCGACGCCACCGACCGACCGGTCGACCCGATCGATGAATTACCGCCCGACATTGTGACATTGGAGGCACCGCAGTGAGCGAGAGGGAGCCGGGCACGCGCGACCGCGCATCCTTCGGCATGATCGCCTCCGGTGCCCTGCTCGCCCTGATCATGGTCGTCGGCGCCGTCGTGTACTTCACGCGTGACGGCGGCAGCGAGGTAGACAACGCGCCGCCGCCGGCTCAGGCCGCGGGCGGCACGGGATTCGCCGAACCCGAGGTCGACCTGCTCGGCAGGCGGGTGGACATTCCGAACAACCCGGCGGGTCAGCCGCTGGCCCAGCAGCCGGGTACGCAACGTACCGCCGCTGACCCGGATTGGCTGAACGGCGCGCCGGAGGGCACCACGAAACCGCATGGATGGCAGCGTGTCTACGGCGCGTCGGTGCCGTTCTCCACCTCCGACGGGCCGTCGCGAATCGAGGACGGACTCGCCGTCGGTTACGCGCGGACCCCGCAGGGCGCCGCGCTGGCCGCCGCGCAGATCACCTACCGGCTCAACGCCCGTCCGGCCGACCGCGACCTGTATGTGACGCAATTGCGGGTCAGCACAGCGCAGCTGGCCGCCTACGACTCCGCGTTGTCCGGCGAGCGGCTGCCCAAACAGCAACCGGAGAAGGTCACCAGGTACTTCGTGGCCTCCGACGCGTTCCGGATCGACGACTTCGCCGAGGATCTGGCGATCGTGCGGCTGGCCTCGCGCGGTCCGGTGATCGACGGCAAGCAGCTGTACGCCGCGATGCGGATGATCGTGGTGTGGGACGCCGGCGACTGGCGGCTCAAACCGTCGACGACAGCAAATACGCAAACCGAATACGTGGAAACGCTGGCGGGGTGGACAACATGGTGATCGAGGTAGCGCACAGCCCGGATCGATTCCGAACGGACCATCGAGGGGTGCCAACAATGCTGAGGCGGATCGTCACCATTCTCGCGGTGATCTTCACCGTGATGATCGCGACGCCGACGGTGGCCTACGGCCAGACCTACGGCTTCGACGAGGCATGCAACGAACTGCACGACACACTCGACAGCGTCGCGATCCCCGGAGTCTCGCTCGGCGACGCGGCGTCGGCGGTGTGTAAGGCGGGCAATGCCGCCTCCCATCCCGGCGACGCGGCCACCGCGGTCAAGGACAAGGCGTGGGATTCCACCTTCGGCAAGGTGGTCGACTCGCTGATGAAGGGCCTCGGCGAGGCCCTGATCCTGGCATTGACCTTCTGGATGAAGGTGCCCAACGAGGCGGTGAGCGATTCGGGGGCACTGTTCACCAAGATCAACGACTACACGTATCAGATCCAGATATTGCTGTTGATCGCCTCGGTGATCATCACCGGCGGCCGACTGGCCGAGGCCAGACGCGGGGCGGCCGTGAGCGAGGCCGCCGAATCGTTCCGCCTGTTCGCCAGGGTGGTCTTCAGTTCGTGGATGCTGGGCGCGGTGATCGTCGCGGGTACGCGAGCCTCGGACAAGTTCTCCGAGTGGATCATCGAGGACGCCACCGGCGGCAATGCCAAGAACATGGCCGAGCTGATGGTGAAAACCAGTAAATTGCAGGCCTTCTCACCGGGTCTGGTGCTGATCATCGCCATCGTCGGCCTGCTCGGCGCGCTCGCTCAGATCGTGCTCGCCATCGTTCGGCAGGGTCTGCTCGTGGTCGCCGCGGGCGTGCTGCCGTTGGCCGCCGCCGCATCGGCGACCGGTACCGGCAAGCAGTCCTATCAGAAACTGGTGGGCTGGATCATCGCGTTCATGCTGTTCAAACCGGTGGCCGCGATCGTGTACATGATCGCGTTCACCACCGCGGGCCACGTCGACGAGACCACCCAATCGGGTGGCCTGCCCAGCGGCGAGGACGCGCAACGGATGTTGGTGGCGCTGGTGCTGCTGTGCAGCGTGGCGTTCGTGCTGCCCGCGCTGATGCGCTTGGTCGCGCCCGCTGTCGCCACGGTGGGCACGGGCGGTTCGGGTCTGATGGTGGCAGGCGGCGCGGCGGTGGCCGCGATGGGTCTCGGTGCGATCGGGACCAAGGCGGTCGCCTCTCGGCCGGTGGCGGCGCCCGGGTCCGCGGGCTACTTCGGTAGTGGCGGTGCGGGTGCGCGGCCCGGCGGGCCCGGTGGCGGTCCGGGTGGCGGCGGTGGTGGGAATACGCCGCGCCCGGTGCAACCACCGCGCGGCGGCGGTTCCGCACCCCCGAGGGCCAGTTCGGGCTCGGTGCCCGCGGGTGCGGCCCGCAATGTGGCGGCCGCACGGACCGCGGCCAACACCACCGGGCGCGCGGATCAATCGATGGGCGACGTCGCGGGTGACCGCTGGGCGAATCGTTCCCCCGACCTCGGCAGGAGCACGATTCCGCGATGACGACCTCGGCGACCGACACCTACGAGCGCCGCTCGTACGGGCTGTGGCAGAAGCCGCGCAGCGCGGGCCTTTTCGGCCTGCGCTGGGAAGAGACCGTGATCGGTTTCGTCGTGGTGATCACGGCGCTGATCTGTGCGATGGTCGGTGGATTCAAATGGGGCTTCGTCGTGGGCGGGCTCGGCGCGCTGGTGATGGTGCCCCTGGTATGGCGGACAGGGGGCCGCTCGGGCTATGAGACGGGACTGATGATGTTCAACTGGAGGCGCTCGCGCAACAACGGCGAGCACGTGTATCGCGGTGGCCGGTTCTCCCGGATCCCCGGCGGTGTCACGAAATTGCCGGGGTTGCTGGCGCCGTCGAAGCTCTACGAAGGCATCGACGCGGGCGGCTATCACTTCGGGATGATCCATCTGCCCGCGTTCGCGCAGTACACGGTGGTGCTGCGGGCGTGGCCGCAGGGGCACGAGGCAGTGGACCAGCCGGTGATCGATCGCTGGGTCGCGGCCTGGGGTACGTTCCTCGCCTCGGTCGGCCAGACCAGCGACATCGTGGCGGTGGTGCCGGTGATCGACACCGTGCCCGAGACCGGAAACCGGCTGCTCAACGAGGTTTCCACGATCACCCGGCCCGAAGCGCCCGATCTGGCCCAGCAGGTGATGTACGAGCTGGCCACCGAATTGCCGCAGGAGCGGGTGCAATTGCTGCCTCGGGTGGCGATCACGTTCAAGGCGACCACCGCCGAGCGGCGTAAGAACCCGGCCGAGGAAGCGGTGGAGATCGGGCGCAGGCTGCCCGGTATCTGCGCGGCGCTGGCCGAAGCGGGCGTGCGGGCGCAGCCGATGTCGGCGGAGGAGGTCATCTCGTTCATCCGCCGCAGCTACGACCCGGCCTCACAGGCCGACCTGGAGGTGGCCGCCGCCGATCCCGGTGGGCACGGTCTCGGCTGGGACGACGCGGGCCCGGTGTCCTACGACGAGAAGTGGGATCACCTGATCCACGACGGCGGCCGCTCGGTGACCTGGGAAATGGACGCGGCGCCCGAGGGCGCGGTGGACGAGCGGGTGCTGCAGCGACTGCTCGCGCCCAATCCCGAGGTGCCACGCAAGCGCATCGCGATCGTCTACCGGCCGCACTCGGCCGCCGACGCCGCCGAGATCGTCGACGACGATTTCAAGAACGCGCTCGTGGCGCAGCAGAGCGAACGCGGCGTGGTCTCGGCGGCGGCGACGCTGCGCGTCGGCGCCACCCAGCAGGCCCGCGAGGAGCAGGCGCGCGGACACGGTGTCACCCGGTTCGGGGCGCTGGTGACCATCACCGAACCGCTGCGCGGTGACCTGCCCCGTATCGAGGCCATCACCCGCGACCTGTCCACGCAAGCCCGGCTCAAGATCCGGCGCTGCTACCGCTACCAGTCCGCGGCGTTCGCGGCATCTCTCGGTTGCGGCGTGATCCTGCCCGAACACGCAACCATTCCGAAGGCATTGGCGGGGTGAGGCGAACATGGGACGCGACTACGAACCCCCGGTGCGCGATCGCGACGATGTCGCGTTGCGCCCGGTCCACCGGCCGCCGCGCATCCGCGGGGAACGCGAGCCACGGGCCGCGGGGAGCGCGCCGCGCGTGAGCGACGACGTGCTCGGCCTCGACGAGCGCACCGAACGCGACGAGCGGGAACGCTCGACGCGGGGAACACGCGTGCCCGAAGGACGTCCACCGGTCGAGCAGCGCTCGCGGGAGGACACCCGCGCCGAGCGAGGTCGTCAGCCTCGGCCCCGTGGCGAGGAGCCACGTAGGCCCCGTGGCGACGACCCGCGCCGGCCACGCGAGGACGAGCGGCGGATGCGGGGCCCGCGCCCCGACGCCGACCGGGGCGCCCGGGCGCGCGCCGAGCGTGGGTTGCGCGATCAGGATCACGGGCCCCGGCTGGACCACGAACGCCCAGCGGTTGATCCGCGCCGACGCCCCAAGCCGGCGGAACCGAAGCCGATGAAGAAGGCGCGGCCCGCGAAGGCGGTACGTCCCATCCGGGCCGACGACGCCGCCGATCGGGCGATGGGGTCGGGCCGCTCGGCGAAATCGACCAAGCCGGAGCGGCGTTCGCAAGGCCCCGCCCTGCTCGACGACGCCACCCGCGCCCGCTACGAGATGATCGCCCGCGAGCAGTCGGGTCTGCGCGCGGCCTGGGCGACGTTCCGGATCCACACCGACGACCTGCGCCGCAACAACGCGCACGCGCGCTCGGAGGCCGTGGTCAAGGACGGATTCGACCGCACCACCGCCGAATTGACCGACCGCGGATACTCGGGCGCGGGCGGCGGCAAGATGAACGTCGTCGGCCGACCGGTCGAGTATCGCGCCACCACCGCCCAGGTGGCGGGTCTGTGGCCGTGGTCGGTCGGCGCGGGTGCGCCGCTGATCGGCACCCCGCTCGGGTCGCATCTGCACACCGGCGCCCCGGTGTGCTTCGATCCGATGAACTGGTTCATGCGCGGCAGCTTCATCACCGCGCCCAGCCTGTTCGTGCTCGGCCTCAACGGGTTCGGCAAGTCCTCACTGGTGCGCCGCATCGTGCTCGGCGGCATCGCCCAGGGCATCACGCCGCTGATCCTGGCCGACGTGAAACCCGACTACCGCAAGATGGTCGAACTCGTCGGCGGCCAGGTGATCGACCTCGGCTACGGGCACGGCAAGCTGAACCCGCTGGCTGCGGGCGTACTCGGTTCGGTCGTCCCCCGCCTGGTGGACAAACCCGCGCTGCAACGGCAGGTGCTGCAGGATCTGCGCGCCCGGCAGGTGACGCTGATCGCGGGCCTGGTGGAGCTGGTCCGCGGCGCGCGCGTCGCCGATTTCGAGGAAACGCTGATCGCCACCGCGTTGCGCATCCTCTACCAGCCGGGCGGGTTCACGCCGGACAAACCGCCGATCATGGAGAACCTGCTCGAGGTGATCGTCGGCGGCGGCGCCGAGATGATGCTCGACGCGGGCGCGGACAACGCCGACGAATACCAGAACGCGATCAAGGGCCTGCGCCGTTCGCTGCGCGCGCTCACCCAGGGCCCGTTCGGCGCGATCTTCAACGGCCAGACCAGCGTTCCGATCGACACCGGCGCCGTCGCGGTGTGCATCGACGTCTCGCACATCCCCAGCGGCGACAAGAAACTCAAGGCCGCGGTCATGTTGGCGTGCTGGGCGGACGGTTTCGCCTCGGTCGAGGCCGCGCACGTGCTGGCCGACGCCGACCTCGGTCCGCAGCGCTACTTCCAGGTGGTGATGGACGAGCTGTGGCAGGTGCTCGGACTCGGCGATTTCATGGTCGACCGCGTCGACGAACTGACCCGTCTGCAACGCGGTCTGGCGACCGCCTTGATCATGATCAGCCACACCATCAAGGACCTGCAGGCGCTGGGGTCCGACGCCGCGATCGCCAAGGCCATCGGCTTCCTGGAACGCGCGCGCGCCAAGATCTTCGGCGCGCTACCCGCCGAGGAGATCAGCAGGCTCGACTCCACGGTGCCGTTCACCTCGGCCGAGCAGGAGATGGTGACCAGTTGGTCGGCGCCGCAAGCCCTGACCGGTGAGGCGCTCAAGCCGGGCCAGCAGCGGCCCTCGCCCCCCGGGACCGGCAAGTTCCTGCTCAAGGTCGGCGAGGATCGCAGGCCGGGCATTCCCTTTCACATGGAGTTCACGGTGTCGGAGCGAGAAAGCGGAATCCACGACACGAACCAGCGCTTCAGCGAGTTCGGCGACAACCCGAGGGGCACGCCGGACTATTCCAACGGGAGTGAGCAATGATGCCGCACCGGTCTTATCGCCGGGTCTCACCGGAGGTCCGCGACGCCGCCGTCGCCCAGGTGGTCGCGCTGACCGATAAGTTGCGCAGCGAATCAGAGGCGTGCCGGATGGTGGCCGAACAGATCGGCGTGCACGCCAATTCGGTGCGCAACTGGGTCCGTGCGACCCAGGACCCGAGCCTGGACCGCATGGACGCCACCGCGCTACGCCGCAAAGTGGCGCTGCTGCAACAACAGCTGGCCGCCGCCGCGGAGATGAACCGCACACTCGCCGACACGCTCAACGAGTCCCGGCGCCGCACATGAACTCCGCCGCGGCGGACGTTGCGCGAATCGGCGCCCGGCGCGGCACGCGGGGAGGCGACCGGTGAACGTCCGCACGCTGATGATGACGGTGTTCGGCTCGGTCGTCGGGCTGGTGGCCCTGGTGCTGGTGATCGTGCTGCCGTCCTCGGATGAGACCTGCGAGACCGGCGATGTGCTGGTCGGCTCGTCGGTGCCCACCCTGCCTCAGCTCGGCGCCGACAATCGCGCCCTTCCGACCAGCGCCGCCGCACCCACGTCGAATCCGACGGTCACCGCCACGCCGGTGTTGGCCGCGGGCGTCGGTCCGCTGCGCCGCACGCTGCCGCTGGAGATCGGAACGTTCACCGTCTCCGATGTGTTCGGCTCGCGCGGCGGCGACCACAAGGGCATCGACATGGCCGCCACCGACGGGACCACGATCTACTCGGTCTCCGACGGCAGGGTCGTCGCCGCCGGACCCGCGTCGGGTTTCGGCAACTGGATCGTCGTCGATTCCGTCGACACCAACGGCCGCGCCTATTCCGCGGTCTACGGCCACATGTGGGACACGGGCGTGCGGGTGCGCACCGGCCAGACGGTGACCGCGGGCCAGCCGATCGGGATGGTCGGATCGGCGGGCGAATCCAGCGGCCCGCACCTGCATTTCGAGATCGTGCCCGGCGGCCGGTTCACCGGTGGTCGTCAGATCGATCCGATGCCGTGGCTCGACGGCGCGCCCACCCCGGATGTCGGTGGTGCGCGGGCGTTTTCGAGCGATCCGAACTGTGTGCGCGGATTCGGGAGCGCCGGTGGGGCACTGGCCGACGGAAAGGTACCCGCCGAGCTGGAGATCTGGTACCGCCGCGCGGGGACGGTGTGCCCGGAGATCTCGTCGTCGCTGCTGGCCGCCCAAGCCAAGCAGGAGTCGGGATTCCGGCGCGGGCTCACCTCGCCCGCCGGCGCCCAGGGCCTGGCCCAGTTCCTGCCCGGCACGGCGGCCGGCATCAATCCCGAGGACGGTCAGCCCTACGTCATCGATGCCGACGGCAACGGGTCCGCCAGCGTATGGGACGACGGCGACGCGATCATCGGCCAGGCCAGGTACATGTGCTCGATCGCCCACAAGATCGCGGGCTGGATGGCCGCGGGGCGCGTCTCGGGCGACCTGGTCGCGCTCACCCTGGCCGGGTACAACGCCGGTGAGGGCGCGGTGCTGGCGTCCGGGGGGATGCCAAATCAGTACGCGGCGCACTATTCCGAGACCAGGCCCTACGTCACCAACATCCTGTCGATGGAACCCCAGTACCGGGCGCCCGGCGCACAGGGCCGCTTCACGCCGGGCCAGGGCGGTGGCGGCGAACAGATCGTCGAGGCCGCCCACGACTGGCTCGGCACACCGTATGTGTGGGGCGGCGGTGGCGCGCAAGGGCCCAGCAGTGGCGGATTCGACGGACCGGGACTGACCGCCGCGGCGGTGTTCGCCGCGTCCGCCGGCGCAGTCACATTGCCGCGCACCGCCGAACAGCAGTGGGAGGCCGGGCGGGAGGTGCCGATCGCGAAAGTGGCGGCGGGCGATCTGGTGTTCAGTGGGTTCGGACGCCAAGGCCCGTCCCAGGTCGGGATCTACGCGGGCAACGGTCGGCTGATCCAGTCGGTGCCGCCGACGAGCAACCGCGGGGGCGGGGGCGTCACCGAAGTGGCGGTGCCCGGCGACGCACGAGCGAGGAGGGTGTTGTGACCACGCGACCAGCGATAACCTGGTGGGAGAGAACACGAATCCGCACAACCCCGGCGGTGATGCTCGTGGCAGTCCTGCTCACGGTCTCGGCGTGCGGTGGCGCGGCCGAGCCGACGCGTCCCGAGGCCACCGCCACCACGCGTCTGCTCGAGGCCGCGGCCGATCCGACGACTCCCGACGGTGTCGCGGTGGTCGCGCTGCGCGAGGTCTACACCTGGAACCCCGCGACCGAGCAACCAGGTTCCTCGTTGCAGCGCGCGCGAGAATGGTTAGGGCCCAGCATGATACGTATGCTGGACAGTTCGATCGGGGTCACCGAGACCCCGAAACCGTCGCTGCAGTGGGCCGACTGGGCCAAGGCGAAAGCGCACGTGGAGGCGTTCACCTTCGCCTCGGGCGAGCCCGCGCCCACGAGCGCCGATCCCACGGTGGCGCAATACAAGATCGGCATCGAACAAACGGTCGTCTACCCGAACGGACGCACCGAAGAGCTACCGCCGAGCACGGTCATCGCGACCGTGGTGCAGACGCCGCAAGGCTGGCGCCTCGACGCGTTCCGCTGACCACCCACCACGTCCACACAAGGAGGCTTCCGTGGCGAAGAAGAAGGTGACGGATCCGGCCGCGGTCGGACCCGACACGACGCTGATCATGATCCAGTTCGGGTTCGCGGTGCTGATCACCCTCGCGGTCGCCCTGCATCTGGGCAACGCGCTGGCGGTTGTGCCGCAGACCATTCCGATCAACCCGATCGCGGTGGTCGCCGATCTGGCGCGGGGCAAGCTGCACTGGCCGCGTGCGTCGACGGTGATCGTGCTGTTGGTGATCGCGTCGGTCATCGCGTTCGTGGTGATCCGCAAACGTCTGCGGACGCGCGCGGTCGTCGGTCGGCTGGCGGTGGACGACAAGGCCGACTACATGGGCAGCGGCAGTGCCATCCACTCGATCACCGAAGCGGGGGTACGGGAGAAGGCGAACGATCTCGGGGTGCGACTGGGCAGCGATGACGCACCCGGTGTTCCGATCGGCATCGCGGTCGCCGACGGCACACCCGTCTACGGTTCCTATGAAGATCTGCACCTCGATATCTGGGGCCCCAGGCAGGGCAAGTCCACGTCGCGAGTGATTCCGGCGATCCTGTCCGCGATCGGTCCCGTCCTGGCGACGTCCAACAAACGTGACGTGGTCGACGCGACCCGCAATGTCCGGGAAGCCAAGGGCAGCAGTACTTTCGTGTTCGACCCGCAGGGTGTGGCGGGTGAGCGGGCAACCTGGTTCTGGGATCCGTTGGCGTGGGTCGACCACCGCACCGAAGGCTGCGAGATGCGGGCGGCCCGGCTGGCCGGCCATTTCGCCGACGCCGAGACCGGCGCCAGTTCCGACGACAGCGACAGCTTCTTCGGCCCGGAAGCCGAGGATCTACTCGCCGCGCTCTTCCTCGCGGCGGCCATCGCGGGCAAGCCGATCACCCAGGTCTGGGAATGGGTGACCGACCCTCAGAACATCGAGCCGATCAAACTTCTGCGCGATGTGGGGCACCACTTCACCGCGTCCGGTCTGGCTATGCAATACAACTCCGAACAGCGCACCAAGAGCGGCATCTTCGGATATGCCAAGAAGATGATCCGCTGCCTGCAGTTGTCGAATGTGCATCCCTGGATCACGCCGGGCAACGACACGCGCCCACGATTCGACGAACTCGAGTTCATCGAGCGCAACGGCACGCTGTATTGCCTGTCGCTCGAAGGGCGCGGGTCGGCGGCTCCATTGGTCAGCGCGCTCACCGAGGCCGTCATCGATGTGGCCATGCGCAAGGCGTCGAGGTCCTCCGGTGGACGACTGCCGATCCCGCTGCTGGCCGTGCTCGACGAAGCGGCCAATGTGGTGCGCTGGAAAGATCTGCCCAAGCAATACAGCCATTTCGGTTCCAGGGGCATCGTGGTGATGACGGTGCTGCAGTCGTGGGCCCAGGGCGCGCGCTGCTGGGGCGAGGACGGGATGAACGCGCTGTGGTCGGCGGCCAATATCAAGGTGCTGGGCAGCGGCGTCGACGATATGGCTTTCCTGCGCGACCGCTCCGAGGCCATCGGCGAGTACGACTCGATCTCGTCGTCGATGTCGCAGTCGGGCAACAGCAAGAGCTATTCCCGCTCGCTCTCGTCGTCGGTGACGTTCACGGCGCAGGGGTTGGCGACATTGCCGCGTGGTCGAGCTGTCGTCTTCACCTCGGGCCAGCCCGCCGTGCTCGTGCGGACGGTGCCGTGGTGGGAATCGAGATACGCCGACGCGGTCAAGCAATCGATCGAGTACAACGATCCGACACGTAAAACGCGCATCGACGACCAGTTCGGGTCGTCCGTGCTCGCGAAATCCACTCCGCCGGAAGAGATCGGTGACGTCGAGGAGGTCAAGCCGCTGTGAGCCAGGATATTTCGGACGCGGGTAAGCAAGGACGGGTCTACGCCGGTGTGACCGAGTTCGTCGGCGAGTACTTGAGCCAGCTCTATCAAAGACAGGTCACCGATATCAGTGACACGGTGTGGTGCCCGGAATGGTGGCGCCACCCGGAGGCCGCGGTGCGCTTGGACGCGCTGTGGCAGGCCTGGGAGCACTATCGGATGAAGGGCGGCCCGGGCATCAGCATCTGGTTCCTCGAACACGCCGACCCGCACATGACCAAGCTGTTCGACCCGCGAGGACCGTTCAAGTATTGCAGTGTGCGCAACGGGCACAAGGAGATGCTCTCCTCGTTGCCGTTGAAGAAACCGGATCTGGATCTGTGGACCGAGCCGGAAAACGGACTGTGGGACAAAGGGGCCGCGCCCGGCGCGTGAGCCGAACCCGACCTCGGCGGCACCGGTTCGCCGACCGCCGAGGTCAGCGTCCCCGTTCGATCCCGCGTTCGATCCCCAGTTCGACGCCGCGTTCCAGCCCGCGGGCCCGCACCTGGGGAGTCCTGGTTGCCGCATCGCGCAGACGGATCGCCTCGTCCGGCGAGATACCGTGGCCCATCTCGACCAACATGCGGACCTGGCTCAGCTCAGGGGCGACGCCGGCCCGCTGTAGATGGGCCGCGATCGCCGCGCGGCGCTCGGTGGAGTCGTAGTTCGCGGGCTGCGCGGCAGCACTCGCCGCGAACGGTGAGGCCGCGTCCTTGTTGAGGCTGATACCGCGTGCCTCCACACCACGTGATTCCACTGTGCGCGAACCCAGCGACATCATCTGCACGAGTTCGACATTGCGCGGATCCTTGGCCTTGAGGTCGCGCGCCTCGCGGATCTGCAACTCGCGCGCTTCCTTCATCTTGGCCTCGATCGCCTTCGCGCGGGCCTCGGCGTCTTTCTGACCGTGTTCACGCGATTTGACGGCGACCAGGATGGCCATCTGCAGCATGGTGCGCATCATGGACGCTGTTTCGCTGCCGATGTCGTCGAGTTCCGCCATGACTGCTCCCCGATGCTGCTGTGGAAGTGGATATCTGAGCGTACCCCGTGCGGGACACGGTGCGATGTCCGGCGGGCCGGGTCGACCATGGGAAATCGCGGGAGCGCGGCCCGTGCGCCGGGACGAATCGTAGGGTTGCCTAGCCTCTGATGATCTTCTTCGCACGTCGGGGCGGGAAAACGAGAAACGGACCGGACGCGCGCGTGTCCGGTCCGTTTCCTTGCTGGGACGGTGGGTGTCAGCCCACCTTGACAGTGGTGAAGGAGATCGGGATGGCGGGCCCACCATCCTCGGCGCCACCCTTCACACCGCCGCCCGCGACCTTGTCCAAGGTGGCGAGGCCGGCCTCGTCGATCGTGCCGAAGATGGTGTAGTTCGGCGGCAACTGGGTGTCGCCGAAGACCAGGAAGAACTGGCTTCCATTGGTGCCCTTGCCGTCCGGCGAGATACCCGCGTTGGCCATCGCGACCAGACCGCGCTTGTAGTTCACCGGCTGCTGCAGTGCCGGATCGCCCGCGGGGAACAGGTCGGTCGGGTATTCGTTGTCGAAGGTGTAGCCGGGGCCGCCCATTCCGGTGGCTGCGGGGTCACCGCACTGCAGGATGCCGAAGCCCGGCGTCGCCACGATGCGGTGGCAGCTGGTCTTGTCGAAGTAGCCCTGCTTGATCAGGCTCACCATCGAGTTGACCGTGCACGGCGCCTGCGCACTGTTGAGCGACAATCCGATCGGGCCCTGGGTGGAATCGATGGCCACCTTCACCTGGGGGCCGTCGGTGGCGACCGACGTCGTGGTGGGCGCTGTAACCGGCTTCGCCGGGGGCTCCTGGCCCACCGGGTAGCTGCAGTCGACGGTCGCGGGCTTGGCCGCAGGAGGCGGCGGACCGGGGATGTCGAGGGGAGTGTTGACGAACTGGGTCGTCGGCACCGCCGAGGACGACTCGGCGGTGTCGGACGAGCTGTCCTCGCCCGTGGTGAGGAAATACACGCCGGTCGCGGCGGCCACGACGACTATCACACCCAGTACCGAGCCCGCGATCGTCAAGCGCTTGCGCTTCTTCTCCTGCTCGGCCCGTCGTGCCAGCTGGCGCTCCAGCTTGCGCTTGGCCGCCGCCCGTCGCTGTTCGTTACTCGGCACTACCGCGTTCCTCCCATGTCGTCAGGTTCGTCTAGAGGGTAACCGGTTGGACGCGAGGGGCGCCCGTGGGGAAAACTGGACCATCGTGACCAAGACCAGCAGCTTCACCGCCCCGAAGGGGGTCCCCGATTACCTGCCGCCCGGTTCGGCCGAGTTCGTCGCCGTCCGCGACGGCTTGATCCACGCCGCCCGACTCGCGGGGTACGGGCACGTGGAGCTGCCGGTATTCGAACAGACCGCCCTGTTCGCACGGGGTGTCGGTGAGTCGACCGATGTGGTCAGCAAGGAGATGTGGACCTTCGCCGACCGCAACGGCGAGAGCTTCACCCTGCGTCCCGAAGGCACCGCGGGCGTGATGCGCGCGGTGATCCAGCACGGTCTGGACAAGAGCGGTCAGCTGCCGGTGAAGCTCTGCTACGCCGGTCCCTTCTTCCGGTACGAGCGCCCGCAGGCCGGTCGTTACCGGCAGTTGCAGCAGGTGGGCATCGAGGCGATCGGCATCGACGACCCCGCCCTGGACGCGGAGGTCATCGCGATCGCCGATGCCGGATTCCGCGCGCTCGGCCTGGACGGATTCCGTCTCGAGATCACCTCGCTCGGCGACGAGACCTGCCGCCCGCAGTATCGCGAACTGCTGCAGGAGTTCCTGCGTGCGCTGCCCCTCGACGAGGAGACCCAGCGCCGCGCCGAGATCAACCCGCTGCGTGTGCTCGACGACAAGCGTCCCGAAGTGCGTGCGCTGACAGCGAACGCGCCGCTGATGATCGATCACCTCTCGGAGTCGGCGAAGGCCCACTTCGACGAGGTGCTGGCCCACCTCGACGCGCTCGGCGTGGCGTACGTGGTGAACCCGCGCATGGTGCGCGGTCTGGACTACTACACCAAGACCACGTTCGAATTCGTGCACGACCAGCTCGGCGCGCAGTCGGGCATCGGCGGCGGTGGCCGCTACGACGGACTGATGGCCGAACTCGGCGGCCAGCCGCTGTCGGGCATCGGATTCGGTATCGGGGTCGACCGGACGGTGCTGGCGCTCGCGGCCGAGGGCAAGTCGGCGGCCGATCCGGCGCGCTGCCAGGTGTACGGCGTCGCGCTCGGCGACGAGGCCAAGGCGAAACTGGTCGCGGTGGCCGGCGAACTGCGTGCCGCGGGCATCAGTGTCGACCTGGCCTATGGCGGGCGCGGAATGAAGGGCGCGATGAAGGGCGCCGACCGTTCGGGGGCGAGATACACCCTCGTGCTCGGCGATCGTGATCTCGCCGAGAACACGATCGGCGTCAAGGAGATGGCGAGCGGCGAGCAGCGGTCCGTCCCGCTCGACGCCGTCGTGACGGTGCTGAGCGAAGAACTCGGTCGCTGAGGCCGTTCAGGCCACCTCGCTCGGCTGCTCGGGCCGGTGGGGCGCGGTAATCTGGCCGCGCTTCACGCCGGGCGGGCCGGTGGGGGCGGAGAGGCAATCGTGGACGGGCAGTCCGGGCAGTCGGCGGCGACGCAGCCGGTGGGAATCGACCTGGTGGCGCCCGAGGTGTTCGCGCCGATGTTGCGGAGGCTGGCACTCGCCGCGGTCGGCGTCGGAGTCGGTGCGGCGTTGCTGTCGGCGGTGTGGCTGAGCTGGTTGTACGCGATCCTGATCGGACTGGCCGTCGCCGTTCCGACCATCGGTTACGTGTTCGCGTTCGGGCGGCGGCGACTGTGGTTGAGCGGCACCGTGATCCGCGCGCATCGGCTGTTCGGCGAACGGGCGATGGACCTGGCCGACGCCACCGGCGTGCAACTGCTGGTGTATCCCGCACGGCTGAGCCGCATCGTCCTGCGGGTCATCGTCGGCGGCGACACGCAATCGGTGCCGCTGGCGATGTACACCGACGTGGGCAGCGGTCGCGAACTGCACCTACTGGGCCTGCGCAAACTCGCCGACGCGCTCGCCGCCAGCGAACTCGCCGCCGCCGTCGCCATCTCGGACGTGCTCGTGCGGCAGTTGCGTGCCGAGGCTCGCGACGCGGGACTCGACGAGCGTCCGCTGTATCAGGCGGTGCGCACGGCACGCAGCAAGGACGGTGTCTCGCCGGTGGTCCTCACCGATTCCGAGGTCGCCGCGCTCAGCTGAACGCGGCGGTTCGGGCGGGTAGTGGTCAGCCGAACAGGGCGAGCTGGGTGTCCTGTGGCCTTGGCAGTGGGGTGGGTGGGGTGGTGGGGCCTTGGACGCGGCGCAGGCCGTGCTGGTCGAGGAGCGGGTTCACGCGGTCACGGAGCCAGTCGCGGTAGAGGGGAGTGACGTTGCTGCCGCGCGCGTAGAGCTGGCGGTAGCGGCGCATGAGGGCGGGGTGCTCGGTACCGAGCCAGGTCAGGAACCAGTCCCGGGTGGGTCCGCGCAGGTGCATCGGGAAGGCCATGGCGCTGGACGCGCCCGCGTCGGCGATCGCGGCGAACAGGGCCTCGAGATGCGCCCGGCTGTCGGTGAGACAGGGAATGATCGGCGCAGCCATGACGTGCACGGTGAATCCGGCGTCGGCCAGGGCGCGGACCAGGTCGAGCCGGGCGCGGGGTTCCGGAGTGCCGGGTTCGAGGCGGTGGTGCAGCTCGGGATCGAGAATGGCGATCGACACCGCGACACTCACCTCGACACGCCGGGCCGCCTCGATCAGCAGCGGGAGGTCGCGGCGCAGCAGCGGGCCCTTGGTGAGAATGGAGAAGGGGGTGCCCGCATCGGCGAGCGCGCCGATGATGCCGGGCATCAGGCGGTATCGGCCCTCGGCGCGCTGATACGGGTCGGTGTTCGTACCGAGGGCGACCGCTTCGCGCTGCCAGGATCGACGTCGGAGCTCCCGGCGCAGCACCGCGGCGATATTGGTTTTGACCACGATCTCGGAATCGAAATCCTCGCCCGCGTCGAGGCCGAGATACTCGTGGCTACCCCGCGCGAAGCAGTAGCGGCAGGCGTGCGAGCAGCCGCGCATCGGGTTGATCGTCCAGCGGAAGGGCAGCGCGGAGTTCTCCGGCATCTTGTTCAGCGCGCTCTTGCACAGCACCTCGTGGAAGGTGATGCCGTCGAACTCGGGGGTGCGGACGGAGCGAACCAGCCCGGCCCTGGTCAGGCCGGGCAGCGCGCCGTCCTCGGCGTCCAGGGTCTGAGCTTGCCACCGCACCCCACGAGTCGAACATGCGTTCGAACTCGTGTCAAGCGTGACGCGATGCCCGCAGGAAGTCGACGAGGTCGTTGACGGTCTCGGTGGTTGGGCGGGGGCGGTAGCCGAGTTCGCGTTCGGCCTTGCCGTGGTCGACGACCGGTGCCGAGATCACCGCGCCCAGTGCGGCTTTGGACAGGCTGTCCGAGCCGAGACGCTTGCCGATCGGCTCGAGTACCGGCAGGGCCGCGCCGAGAACCTTGGCCGGAATGGTGAAACGTGGACCCTTGGCGCCTGCCCGGGCCGCCGCCATTCGGCAGAAGTCGGTCATCGTGGTCATCTCACCGCCGAGTAGGTAGTTCTCGCCGGTGCGGCCCTTGTCGCCCGCGAGAATCAGGCCCTGGGCGACGTCGCGCACGTCGACCAGATCGAATCCGCCGCCGATCATCACCGGAAGCCTGCCGCGCATCGCCTGGGTGGCGATGGTGTTCAGCCGCGACAGCCGCTCGGGATGGTCGACCGGGCCGTAGACGCCGGTCGGATTCACGATCACCGCGTTGAGCCCGCGCTCGATCACCGGACGCAGGGCCAGTTCGCCGGACCACTTCGACCGGTCGTACACCGGCAGGCCGGGATCGTCGGAGCGGCTGGAGTTCTCGTCGATGTGCCCGCCCGCCCGATACTGGTCGAAGGCGTGGATGGAACTGGTGTGGACGAACCGGCGCACGCCCGATTCCAGCGCCGCCTCGGCGGTGACGCGCACGCCCTCGGTGTTCACCCGCCACGCCAGGTCGTTGTGTTCGGCGAGGGTGATCAACGCGACGAGGTGATAGACCACCTCGGCGCCCGCCAGTGCCGCACGCATCGACGCGGGGTCGAGTACATCACCGTCGACCCAGGTGACAGCCGGGTCGGCGGTGGTCGGGGCGGCGCGGTCGATCGCGACGACCTCGTGGCCGCGCTCGACGAGCAGGGGGATCAAGTTGGTACCGAGGTAGCCGGCTGCGCCGGTCACTGCGACCTTCATGAGCCCGAGGATATAGAACATGTTCTAGTTTTGATAGTGGATCACGCCGATCGAGGGTGGCACGACTCGAAAACTGTCGGGCAGTTCGGCTATATTTGGCGCCAATCGCAGATGGGTGGTCGCGTCGGGAGTTTCGCGTCCGCCGTTCGCTTCTGTAGGGCAGAATTTTCACGACGAGTTGGGGGGATTTCGCATGACCGATCTCTCGGTGCAAACCGATGGCGTCGCCGAGTTCGCGGCGACCAATGGCGGAGTGGCGGGACAGATCGCCGCGGCGGGCAACATCGATCTGGTCGCCAGCGTGTCGGCGGCCACACCGGTGTTCGGCCTGATCGGCGCCGACTACCTGGCTATGTTCGCGGCCGCACAAGCGTTGCAAGCCAAAGACATCAACGACCTGTCGGCGAAGTTCAGTTCGCTCTCCGACGCGGCCTTCAAGACGTCGGTGACCTTGGAGACGACCGATATCGACAATGCCGCCCAGCTCGCCCGTCAGGCGGCTGGGCTGTGAAGCCGCTGAGCGCGGACGCGGGCGTGATCGCTCCCGACGCCGCCATGGCCGCCGCCGATGCCGCGACCGCGTCGGTGATGGGTGCGGTATCCCCCTCGGTGCCCCTCGATGCGCAGGCGATCCTGGATGTGCCGCTGATGCAGATGCCCGAGGATGTGACGGCCGACGAGGAAGCGGTCTTCACGCTCGCGCAGAAGATCACCGACGAAGCCCAGAACACCAGCATGTCGCCCGCCGGGCTGGGTGGGCTGGGTGGCCTCGGTACCGGGGTGGAACCGCAGGACATCCTCTCCGGCGTCGCCGATGACGCGTCGTCCGCGCTGAGCGGGCTCCAGGGAACAGTGGCGCAGGTCGCCGCGCCCGCGTCGGCGGCCGCGCTGACCGCGTTCGATCAGGCCAAGTCCGCGCTCACCGGCACCTCGGGAGCCGGCGGGTCGAGCACCTCCGGCGCGAGTACGTCGGCCGCCGCGACGACGCTGACCGAAGATCCCGTCACCGCGCTGATGAGCGGGCTCTCGCTGCCGGCCCTGCCCGGCATCGACACCCTGTTCCAGCCGTTCCTCGACCTGCTCAGCAGCTTCGGCACCGGCGTTTTCAGCTCGCTGGACCCGACCGCGATCCTGAGCAATTCCTCGGCGGTCATCGAGCAAGCGTTGAGCCTGGCCCAGGGCGGTGTGAAGACCGTCCAGCAGTTGTGGGAGGGCGAATCCGCCGACGCGGCGACCACCGCCAGCCAGCAGGCGCAGACACAGGGACAGGACACCAGTCAGCGCGGCATCGATATCTCCGCGCTCACCCAGCAGGCGGCGTCGGTCGTCCAGACCGGCAACACGCAGCTCACCACGATCGCCACCACTTTCGCGGCCCAGGCCACCGCGCTCGCGCCGACGATCATGCTGCCGCCGACCCAGGCCACGCTGATCAGCTTGGCCACGTCGCATCTCGGTGAAGCGGTGTCGGTCGTGAACGTCACCCGTGGGCAGTTGATGGGCTACACCGGCGAGCTCAGCGGCGTCGTCGGGCAGCTGGCCAGCCAGAGCGGCTTGCCCTCGCCCGAGGAAGTCCTCTCCGCGGCGTCGGAGAACATCGGCGAACCGCTGCTCAGCCAGGCGGAGGATGCCCTCACCGGCGGCGGCGATTCCTCCACCACCGCGGCGAGCACCACCGCGGGCACCACCACCGCGGGCACGACGTCACCGTCGAGTGTCGGCACCGGCGGCAGCGGCGGTGGTTCCGGCGCCTCGCTCGGTGCGCTCGGTACCGCACGCGGCGGCGCCGGTGGCACGGCGGGTAGCGCGGGCAGCGCGGGCGGCACGCCGAGCGCGGGCACCCCGAAGACCACCGCGGCAGTACCGGGTGCGGCGGTTCCCGCGTCGGGTCGTCCGATGAGCACGGTGCTGGGGTCGGGTACCACCACGACCGCGGGCACCAGCGGTACCTCCGGGATGATGGGTGGCGGCGGTGCGGGCGCGGGCGCCGGCCGGGGCAACAACGAGGAAGAACACGGTCGGACGGTGCAGTTCTATCAGAGCCGCACCGGCAACGACGACCTCACCGGTCCACTGGGTGAATCCACGCCCGACGTCATCGGTGCCGTGCACGAGGACGAACGCGACGCGGACGCGACCGCGGATCGGTTCTGACCGACCGGGGCTCGCCGCTGGAAAACGGCGAGCCCCGGTGGGATCGGCCTCGCGGGATCAGCTCTTGAAGGCGTCGACCAGCTTCTTGTAGAGATCGGCGAAGCGCTTGCGGGCGGCCTGCTGGTCCGGGTTCAGGCCGTCGGACGCCTCGGGGGAGTAGACGACCAGGTGGGCGTCGTCGGCCGGATCCTCGGGCATCAGGTCGATGATCTGGGTGCCCCGGTTCTCGCCTGTCGGGATCCCGAAATCGGTCTCCTTCAGTGCGTTGATCTCCTCGCGCGCTGCCGAGATCACGTCGGCGGCGACCTTGCCGGTCACCTGCTTGGGCGCGGTCTCGGGTTTGCGGTCCTTGCTCACCGCGTCGGGCCTGTGCACGGCCTTGCCATCGGCGAAGACCTGCAGGACCGGGCGCAGATCGGTGCGCTGCGACCAGCCGTCGGGGATCGTCGTCAGGCTCACCAACGGTAGTGGCGCCGGATCGGCATGGGCGAGTGCGCTCGCACCGCTCAGGGTGAGAGCGCAGACGAGCAGTCCGGTCATGGTCGGGCGCATGGGTTCCCCTCGATCGAAAGACAGTGCGTGGGTATCGCGTTCGGGGCGTCAGCGTATCCCGGGCGGGTTGTCGAGGTCACGCGCGGAATAGGTGTCGCACGCGCGCACCGATCCGGTCCGGTAGCCGGTGAGGAACCACTTCTGCCGTTGTTGGGATGACCCGTGGGTCCACGACTCGGGATTCACACCGCGACCGGCCGAACGCTGGATGCGGTCGTCACCGACGGCGTTGGCGGCCGAGAGCGCGTCACGGATATCGTTGTCGGACAGGGGCTTCAGGAAGGGCTGGCCGCCGCCGGGTGAGGCCTGCTTGTCGGCGAAGTGGGCCCAGATGCCGGCGTAGCAGTCGGCCTGCAGTTCGGTGCGGACAGCGCCCGAGGTCGCGCCCTGCGGATCGCGCTGCGCCTTGCCGATATCGCCGAGCTGGTTCTGGATGTGGTGGCCGACCTCGTGCGCGACCACGTACTCCTGCGCCAGCGGTCCGGCGCTCGCGCCGAAGCGGTCGGTCAGTTCCTGGAAGAAGGCGGTGTCGAAGTAGGCGGTCTGGTCGGCGGGGCAGTAGAACGGGCCGACATCGCTGGTGGCATTGCCGCACCCGGTGCTCACACCGCCGGTGAACAGCACCAGCTCGGGCTTCACGTACTGCTTGCCGGTCTGCTCGGGCAGCTGCACCGACCACACCGCGTCCAGGCTCTGCGCGGTGGCCACCACCCGGCAGTCGACGTACTTGTTCGCGTCAGCACCGGTCTTGCAATGGGTGGGCGTGCCCGCGGTGCCCGGCTGCGACTGCTGACCGCTCTGGGCCCCGGTGAGGTTGCCGAGCACCGTCCCCGGATCGCCGCCGAGAAGCAGCGTGATCACCAACAGGATCAGACCACCCGCGCCGCCGCCGAGGGCGATTTTGCCGCCCATGCCGGGGCCGCCGCCCGACGAGGCCCGGCCGGGATCGATCTGCATACCTTCGTTGAAGGTCATCGCGGTACTCGCCTTCGCTCGGTTGTCCAGCTGTCTCACAGGGCGATTCACCGTCGGTGGGAGCGGCGACGGCGGATAGGTGTCACAAGCTTGACACGGTGGGGAATATATCGGTTTTCCTCCGGGCACCGTGCCTCACTACGATGGCAGTGCACGCGGTCATCTGCGCCGGTGCGACGAGTCCGTAGAAATTCTGTCGAAAGGAATACCGTGCTGCGCACCCACTTGGCTGGTTCGCTGCGAGGCGAGCACGCCGGTCAGACCGTCACCCTCACCGGCTGGGTGGCGAGGCGTCGTGACCACGGTGGTGTGACCTTCATCGATCTGCGCGACGCATCCGGCGTCTCGCAGGTGGTTTTCCGCGAGGGCGAAGCCGCCGAACAGGCGCACAAGCTCCGTGCGGAATTCTGTGTGCAGGTCACCGGTGTGGTGGAACGGCGTCCGGACGGCAACGAGAACCCGGAGCTGCCGACCGGGCAGATCGAGGTCGACGCCAAGGAACTGGTCGTGCTCAACGAGAGCGCGCCGCTGCCGTTCCAGCTCGACGAGACCCCCGGCGACGAGGCCCGCCTCAAGTACCGCTACCTGGACCTGCGTCGCGAAGGCCCCGGCCACGCCATCCGCCTGCGCTCCAAGGTCAACGCCGCCGCGCGCGACGTGCTGGCCGACCACGATTTCGTCGAGGTCGAGACCCCCACGCTCACCCGCTCGACGCCGGAGGGCGCCCGCGACTTCCTGGTCCCCGCGCGTCTGCAGCCGGGCAGCTTCTACGCCCTGCCGCAGAGCCCGCAGCTGTTCAAGCAGCTGCTCATGGTCGGCGGCATCGAGCGCTATTACCAGATCGCGCGCTGCTACCGCGACGAGGACTTCCGCGCCGACCGGCAGCCCGAGTTCACCCAGCTCGACATCGAGATGAGTTTCGTGCGCCAGGAGGACGTGATCCTGCTGGCCGAGGACATCCTGACCGCGCTGTGGAAGCTGGTCGGCCACGACATCGTCACCCCGATCCCGCACATGACCTACGCGGAGGCGATGCGCCGCTTCGGCTCCGACAAGCCGGACCTGCGCTTCGGGATCGAGATCACCGAATGCGCCGAGTACTTCAAGGACACCCCGTTCCGGGTGTTCCAGGCGGAGTACGTCGGTGCGGTCGTGATGCCGGGTGGTGCGAGCCAGCCCCGACGTCAGCTCGACGCCTGGCAGGACTGGGCGAAGCAGCGCGGCGCCAAGGGCCTGGCCTACATCCTGATCAACGAGGACGGAACCCTGGGCGGGCCGGTCGCCAAGAACCTGACCGATGCCGAGCGTGAGGGCCTGGCCGAGCACGTCGGCGCCGAGCCGGGTGACTGCGTGTTCTTCGCCGCCGGTCCCACCAAGGCACAGCGTGGCCTACTCGGTGCCGCGCGTGGCGAGATCGCCCGCAAGTGCGACCTCATCGACCAGAACGCCTGGGCCTTCGTCTGGATCGTCGACGCCCCGATGTTCGAGCCCGCCGCCGAGGCGACCGCCAGCGGCGATGTGGCGCTCGGCCACTCGGCCTGGACCGCGGTGCACCACGCGTTCACCTCGCCCAAGCCGGAATCGCTCGACACCTTCGACACCGACCCCGGTTCCGCGCTGGCCTACGCCTACGACATCGTCTGCAACGGCAACGAGATCGGTGGCGGGTCCATTCGTATCCACCGCCGCGATGTGCAGGAACGGGTGTTCGCGGTGATGGGTATCGACAACGCCGAAGCCCAGGAAAAGTTCGGATTCCTGCTCGACGCGTTCGCCTACGGCGCCCCGCCGCACGGTGGCATCGCCTTCGGCTGGGATCGCATCACCGCACTGCTGGCCGGCGAGGACTCGATCCGTGAGGTGATCGCGTTCCCGAAGACGGGCGGCGGCGTCGACCCGCTCACCGACGCACCCGCCGCGATCACCGCGCAGCAGCGTAGGGAAGCCGGCATCGACGCCAAGCCCGAGAACAAGGGCAAGGGCAAGGCGGAGACGGCCACCGACGCGCCGAAAGTTGTTGCGGCCGAGAAATAGCGGTCATCGAAGGTAGCCCGGTACCTTCTGGTCAGTCCCGATCGCCACGGCGGGACCGATCAGGAGGACACCGGTGCTACATCTGCGAGTGATCAGCCCGACCGAGCAGACCGACGCCCTGGTGCGCGTGCTCGAGCAGGACGCCGGTGTCACCCATCTGACGGTGGCGCGCGGGATCGCCCTCGAACCGCCGGGCGATCTCGTCCAGGCCGACGTGGCGCGCGAGGCGGGCAACAAAGTCCTCGCCGACGTGAAGGCGCTCGGCATCGTCCATACCGGCGGGATCACGCTGGAACCGGTCACCGCGGTGCTGTCCGACGCCGCCGATCGTGCGGTGCGCGCCGCGCCGGGCGACCCGAGCGACGCGGTCGTCTGGGAGCAGTTGCTCAAGGAGACGCACGAGGAGTCCTCGCTCAACGCCACCTTCGTCGCGTTTCTGACGATCGCCTGTCTGCTGGCCTCGATCGGTGTGGCGACAAACTCGCCGGTCACCATCGTCGGCGCGATGGTGGTGGGTCCGGAGTTCGGGCCGCTGGCGGCGCTGTCGGTCGCGCTGGTGCGCCGCAATTGGCGACTGGCCCGGCGATCGATCCTCGCCCTGGCCGTCGCCTTCCCGGTGGCGATGGTGATCACGCTCGGCGCGACGCTGGTGTGGGAGCAGCTGGGATGGATCACCACCGAGGGGGTCATCGACGCGCACGACGTCGACTTCATCTACGAGGTGGGCCCGTTCTCACTGGTCGTGGCGCTACTGGCCGGCGCGGCAGGCATGCTGTCTCTGGTGACCGCGAAGTCGGCGGCCCTGATCGGGGTGTTCATCTCGGTCACCACCGTGCCCGCTGCCGGATACGCGGTGGTGGCCGCGACGATCGGTCAGTGGCATCGCGCGTTCGAATCGACCGGTCAGCTCGCGGTGAACCTGGTCGGCATCGTCGTGGCCGGCGTGATCGTTCTCGAACTGCGACCGCGCGCCGGTGATACGGCCGGTCCGCTCGGACGGTTCAAGCGGGCCATCGGGATGCGGTCCGCGGTCGAACGCTGACCTCAGACCTGGGCGATCGGTCCCGCAGTGAGCATCCGGTAGGAGTAGGTGACCGCGATGACGCACACCGGCCCCGCGACGAACAGGCCGAGCCCGCACAGGATCGCACCGACGAAGGTGACCAGCATGACGGTCAGCGCCAGCAGCACCGCCGCCCACAGATTCGCCAGCACCAGCTGCGCGCTCGCCTTGATCGCTTCCACCGGACCGTAGTCCTGGTCGATCACGAAGTGTATCGAGAACATGCAGAGGAACCCGACGACGATACCGGGCAGCAGGCACAGCGTCGACGCGAGCAGTGTGATCGTGAAGGCGAGCAGCGAGGTGAGTAGGACATTGCCCGCGTTCACGAACCGGAAGTACGATCCGAAAGACGGTGGGTATCCGTCGGTTTCGTAGAGCGCGCCGCGCACCATCGCCGCCTGCAGCAGCCACAGCGCGACGATCACCATCAGGAACAGGAACAGGACGCTGAACGGCGATGTCGGCTCGACGATCTGGACCACGGCGACGAAGCCGAGATAGATCAGCACGCCCACCGCGGTGACACCGAGCCACGGACCTGGATTGGCGCGGAATCGTTCCCAGCCGTAGCTCAGCGAACGGCCGATATCGAGGGCTTGTGCTCCCGACTGGTAGTAGCCAGGCGTCTGCCCGCCACCCCCCTGCGACACGCCGGATGCGGGGGCGGGGGGGTACACGGGGTTCTCCGGTTTCGCCTGGGGGACCGCGTAACCGGGACCCGTTCCCGCGGGCCCGTACTGCGGTGTGGGAGCGCCGCGTCCGGCAATCGGCGGCGGTGGCTCGACCGGTTCCTGGCCGTACTGGGCGGCGCCGGGCCCCTCGAATTGCGGATAGCCTGCGCCACCGGCCATTCCGTGCCTGCTCTGTCCCGATCCGGAAGCGGGTGGCAGGCCGGGTCCCTCATGCCTACCCGTGGGGCCGGCGAACTGTCCGCCACCGCCCGGAACGGGCGACCCGCCCGGGGAATCGCTCGATGCGGCGTACGGAGTGTCGGTCACTGTGATAGACCTTTCGACTCAACCGGTTTGCGGTGTGGCGCACAGCAGTTCACGATGAGAAAACCCGAAGACCGGCTGATGTGTCAAGCGAACAGGCACATACGCGCAACCTCGGCGCCAACACGCCGAGCTGACGCGGAAAGGTTGTCCAACCGCTCGCTAGAAGTGACCGGGTACGAGTAGCTTGAGAGGCGATGACCGCACTATTGGCCGAACGCGCCGCCGACGTCGTGTCCGCAGCACAACAGTTGCTCACAAAGCGAATGGGTGCTCCGGTGAAGCTGAGTGATCCGATCGAGCTCAGCGGCAGTGGTAGGACGACAGTCCTACGCGTGCGTGTTGCGGAAAACGCATTCTCGTTGCCGCGCACGCTGATCGTGAAGCAGGTGCGCGGTTCCAGTCCTGACCGCCGCGCCGGTGGTTTGGTGCCCGGCGTCGCCAGCATCGACGCCGCGTTCCTCCGTGAGGCGGTGTCCTACCAGTTCACCACCGCGCTGAGTCGCGAGCAGCGGCCCGGCGCCTTCCTGATCGCCCACAGCGTTCCCGACCGGCTCCTGGTCCTCTCCGACCTCGGGGACAACGCCCTGCTCACCTCGGTGCTGCAGGCGCGCGTCGAGCCGGGCACCCGAAACTCGCTGATGGCGTTCGCGCAGGCGCTCGGCCGTATGCACGCCGCGACTGTCGGTCGCGAGCCCGACTTCGTCGCTCTGATGCGCCGGGTCGACTCGGTGCACCGCGTCGACGGGATCGCCCAGCAGGCACAGGCGGCGATCGCCGAGGTTCCCGGTCTGCTCCAGGCTGAATTCGGCATCGAGGTGCCGGGCGAGATCGCCGAACGGATCGTGCACGGCAATCGTCTGTTCACCGGTGGCCGCTATCGCGCGTTCAGCCCGTCGGACCTGTGCCCCGACAACGTGATCATGAACGAGGAGGGCGCGCGGTTCCTCGACTACGAGTGGGGCGGTTTCCGCGACGCCACCCTCGACATCGCCTACGCCCTGGTCTCGTTCCCCGGCTGCCTGTGCGATTTCGAACTCTCGCGCAGCCGTGCCAAGGAAATGGTCGAGGCGTGGCGTTCGGTCGTGGTCGGCGTGTGGCCGTCGCTGGCCGATGACACCGTCCTCGCCGAACGGCTGCTCGAAGCCCGGCTGATCTGGGTCTGGATGTCCACGTACTGGTTCCTGCCCGGCGACCACGCCCGCATCGCCGCCGCCCGCGAACACGGGCTGTCGGTGCCGCGCTCGGACGCACTGATCAACCGGTGGTCGGCGCTGGCCGAGGACGCCAGGATGACCGGCGACGACGCGGTCGGCGACTTCGCCGAACAGGTCTCGGCGATGCTCGAGGAGCGCTGGTCGGAGTAGGGAGTGCCCCTGTTCGGGGCACGCGACGGGTCCCGTCGGCAGGGATCTGAGAGAAGTTGGGTTTTCACCGGTCAGCGCGTCAGCGCGACGAGTTTGCCGCGTAGATGGGCGCGTTCGACCGCGTTGTCGGTGAGCAGCAACGCCGACTCGTAGGCGGCGATCGCTTCGTCGGTGCGTCCGAGATCGGCGAGGAAAGCGGCGCGGGCGGCGTCGAGGTAGCCATAGGTCGCCAGTGCCGGTTCCGCGCCGAGCGGATCGAGCAACGCCAGCGCCTGCGCAGGTTCGCCGGCGAGGCCGACCGCGATGGCGTGATTGAGCAGCGCGACCGGCGACGGCGAATCGCGCAGCAACAGCCGATACAGGCCGATGATCTCGTGCCAGTCGGTGTCGGCCCACGTGGGTGCCTCATCGTGGACCGCGGCGATCGCGGCCTGCAAGGTGTACCGGTCGGTATGTGGCAGCGCGCGTTTCACCAGCGCGATGCCTTCGGCGATGGCCGCGCTGTCCCAGCGGTCGCGGTCCTGGTATTCCAGCGTGCGCAGCGTGCCGTCGTCGCCGACCCGGGCTGCCCGACGGGCGTCGGTCAGCAGGATCAGTGCCAGCAGCCCGGTCACGGACGGGTCGTCGGGCACGAGCGCGTGCATCATTCTGGCCAGTTGCAACGACCGGTCGACGAGATCGGCGCGCACCAGCACCGCACCCGCGGGCGCGGTATGTCCGGTGGTGAACAGCAGGTGGATCACCGCGCAGATGGAATCGAGCCGCTGCGGGAGTTCTCGCACCGAGGGCACCCGATACGGGATGGCGGCGACGGCGATTTTCTTCTTGGCGCGGGTGATGCGCGCGGCCATGGTCGACTCGCTCACCAGGAACGCGCGAGCCACCTCGGCGGTGGTGACACCGCAGACCAGCCGCAGGGTCAGCGCGACCTGGGCCTGCGGTGCGAGCGCCGGGTGGCAGCAGGTGCTGATCAGCCGCAGCCGGTCGTCGGGAATCGCCGGGTCGTCCAGCTCGGCCAACGCCAGCTCGGCGGTATCGGCGGCGGGTTCGTCGACGACGAGCTGGGGCAGCGCGCGCCGGAAGGTGCTGTCGCGGCGCAGCAGGTCGAGGCCGCGTCGCCGCGCGACCGTCGTGAGCCAGGCGCCCGGTCTGGCCGGAATACCGTCGACGGCCCAGGTGGTCAGCGCCGTCGCGTACGCGTCCTGCACGCATTCCTCGGCGAGGTCGAAATCGCGGACCAGCCGCACCGTCGCGGCGAGCACGAATGCCCACTCACGACGGTGCGCCTGTTCGACGGCCGCGGCCGCCGTCATGGTCACGGCTGCGGGAAGACCTGGATCGGGCGCACTTCGACGCCACCGGTCGGGGCGGGAACCTGTGCGGCGATCGCGATCGCGGCGTCCAGGTCGGGCGCCTCGATCAGGTAGTAGCCACCCAGCGCTTCCTTCGCCTCGGCGAACGGGCCGTCGGTGATGACGACCGCGCCATCGGCATCGCGGCGGATCGTCGTGGCGGTCACAGTGGGCTGCAGGGCCTGTCCACCCAGGTTGGCCTCACCGGCGATCTGCTGGAAGGTGCGATGCGCGGCGAGCATGTCGCCGGTCTCGGCGGGGGAGTACGCGGCGTAGGTGGCTTCGTCGCCGTAGATCAGGACCAGGTACTGGCTCATGATGTGCTCCTTCGGGTGTGGGGCCGCCCGCTCGTCGGGTGCCGTACTCACTCGACGAGCGAGGGCGGGCGCGATCGACAACCTCTGGCGAAGAATTCTGCGCCGATTTCCCCGGCGTCGCGACGAACCCCGGTCAGTGCAGCGGAGTCGCTCGCGGTTCCAGCCGTCCGCCCGTCGGAACCGCGAACGACGCGCCGTGCCGCACGCCTGTCGCGGGATCGGTGACATCGGCGAGGTAGAACCAGTCCATCTGCGTCTGCGCCGCGGTCACCTCGAGCACGCCGAATCCGTGCGAGTCCAGCTCGACATAGCGCAGGTGGTGGTTGGCCGCCTTGATGGCTTCCTCCGCGGGCACCGACGCGGTGCGGGCGGGCATTCTCAGCAGGTCGCCGACGCTGGAGGAGGTGACCGACGGAATGACGAACTCCGCCCCGACGGTCGCCCCGCCCGGGTAGTTCGCGGGGTTGCGCGGCAGATCGGCGGCCCAGGAGGTGTGGATGTCGCCGGTGAGGAACACGACCTCGCCCACCTCGTTGTCGGCGATCGCCCGGAACAGGGTGGCGCGGTCGGCGGTGTAGCCGTCCCACTGGTCGCCGTTGACGGTGATGCCGCCCTGCGGGATGCCGAGCGCCTCGGTGACGGCCTGGGTGGTGGCCGGTTCCAGCGGCGGGAACACCAGCGGCGCGATCATCACCGAGTTGCCGACCAGCTTCCACCGGGTGGGGGAGGAGGTGAGGCCCGCGGTGAGCCACTCCATTTGGGCGCGGCCGGTGATGGTGCGGGACGGGTCGTCGGCGTGGCGCCAGCCCGCGCCCGGTCCCGCCTCCTCGTCGCGGTAGGTGCGCAGATCCAGCATCGACAGTTCCGCCAGCGTGCCGAATCGCAAGCGGCGGTAGATCTGCACCTGGCCGTCGGCGCGGGTGGCGCGCACCGGCATCCACTCCAGGTAGGCGCGAGTGGAGGCGGCCTTGCGGTCCACCCAGGGGCCTTCGGTGGCCGGGTCGTGGTTCTCGGCGCCCTCGCGCCAGGAATTGTCGGCCGACTCGTGGTCGTCCCAGGTGCAGATGAACGGCACCGCCGCGTGCAGGGCCATCAGGTCGGGATCGGTCTTGTACTGGCCGTGGCGGGTGCGGTAGTCGGCGAGGGTGAGGATCTCGTTCGCCGGGTCGTGCGCGCGGACCGCGCCGTTGCGGCCGGTGTACTTGCCGCGGCCGTATTCGTAGAGGTAGTCACCCAGGTGCACGATCGCGTCGAGATCGGTGCGCGCGGCCAGATGCCGGTAGGCGCCGAACCAGCCCGCCTCCCAATTGGCGCAGGAGACCAGGCCGAGGCGAAGGCGGTCGACCTCGCGATCGGGCGCGGGCGCGGTCCTGGTGCGGCCGACGGGGGAGGTCTCGCCGTGCGCGGTGAAGCGGTAGAAGTAGTCCTGGCCGGGGGCGAGTCCGGTCGCGTCGACCTTGACGGTGTGGTCGGCGTCGGCCGAGGTCGTGACGGTGCCGGTCGCGGCGAGCGCGCCGAAGCCGGCATCGGTGGCGATCTCCCAGCGCACCGCTGTCGCGTCGCCGATCCCCGAGCCGGGGACGGCGTCCTCGGCGACCGTGACCCTGGTCCACAGGATGACCGCGCCCGGCAGGGGATCGCCGGAGGCGACACCGTGCCGGAAGACGGTGCCCGCTGCCAGCGCGGGCGCGCCGGTGCCGAGCACCGCGACCGCTGCCACTGCCGTGGAACCGGCGAACAGGGTGCGGCGGGCGAACCCGGCCTGTCGAGAGGGTACGGCGCTGTTGTTTTCGACCACGATCAGCGATCACAACCCACGAATCGCTCGGGCGCAAGTCCGCGCGGCGAATGTTGGTCAGCTGTCCATCTTCGCGGAAGGTCCTGGTCGATACCGGGGGCCCGATGGTGAGCTCCGCGGACCTGTCCGAGGGCCTCGGTACCCTGCACACCGTGAGCGACAGCCTTTTCGACGTGCCCGGCGAACACGCGTCCGCCGAACCCGGCGCCGACGCGGTGTTCCGTCGCGACTCGGGCGCACCGCTCGCCGTGCGCATGCGTCCGGAGAACGTGGACGAGGTGATCGGCCAGGCGCATCTGCTCGGTCCCGGATCCCCGCTGCGTCGGCTCGTCGAAGGCTCGGGTGCGGCATCGGTGCTGCTCTACGGCCCTCCCGGTACCGGAAAGACCACGCTGGCCTCGTTGCTCTCGCGGGCCACCGGCCGCCGGTTCGAAGCGCTGTCGGCGCTCTCGGCCGGTGTCAAGGAGGTGCGGGCGGTGATCGACCTCGCCCGGCGCCGACTCGCCGCGGGCGAGCAGACCGTGCTGTTCATCGACGAGATCCATCGCTTCTCCAAGACCCAGCAGGACGCGCTGCTGGCCGCCGTCGAGAACCGGGTCGTGCTGCTGGTCGGCGCGACCACGGAGAACCCGTCGTTCTCCGTGGTCTCCCCGCTGCTGTCGCGCTCGCTCGTGCTGCAGCTGCAACCGCTCACTCCCGACGACATCCGCGCCGTCCTCGCCCGCGCGATCAGCGATCCGCGCGGTCTCGACGGCGCCTGTACCGTCAGCGAAGAGGCGATCGAGCACATCGTCCGGATCGCGGGCGGGGACGCGCGTCGCGCGCTCACCGCGTTGGAGGCGTCGGTCGAGTCGGCGACCGGGGGTGCCGTCGACCTGGCAACGGTCGAGGCCACCGTCGACAAGGCCGCCGTCCGCTACGACCGTGCGGGCGATCAGCATTACGACGTGATCAGCGCGTTCATCAAGTCCATTCGTGGCTCCGATGTCGACGCGGCGGTGCACTACCTGGCCCGGATGCTCGCCGCGGGCGAGGATCCCCGATTCATCGCACGCCGCTTGATGATCCACGCGAGCGAGGACATCGGCATGGCCGACCCGATGGCCCTGCAGACCGCCACCGCGGCAGCCCAGGTCGTCCAACAGGTCGGCCTGCCCGAATGCAAACTCGCCCTGGCGCAGGCCACCATCCACCTCGCGACCGCCCCGAAATCCGGCGCGGTCACCACCGCGATCGGCACGGCGATGGCCGATGTCTCGCGCGGCAAGGCCGGTGCCGTCCCGCCCTACCTGCGCGACGGTCACTACGCGGGCGCCGCGCTGCTGGGCAACGCCAAGGGCTACAAATTCCCGCACGACTACCGCGAGGGCGTCGTGGCCCAGCAGTACCCACCCGACGAACTTGTCGGCACCGACTACTACCTGCCCACCGACCACGGCAACGAACGCACCATCGCCCCGCGCCTGGAGAAGCTGCGCCGCATCATCCGCGGCAGATGACCTACCGGCGTGGCGCCGACCACCCCGGTCGATGAAAAAGCACCCGCACCGGCCCGGTAGGCTGGGTATTTGTGCAGACCCACGAGATTCGACGACGGTTCCTGGACCATTTCGTCCGTGCCGGACACACCGAGGTCGGAAGTGCTTCGCTGATCCTGGCCGACCCCAACCTGTTGTTCGTCAATGCGGGCATGGTCCAGTTCGTTCCGTATTTCCTCGGTCAGCAGACCCCCCCGTACGCCACCGCGACCAGCGTGCAGAAGTGCGTGCGCACCCTCGATATCGAGAATGTCGGCATCACCACTCGCCACAACACGTTCTTCCAGATGGCGGGCAACTTCAGCTTCGGCGACTACTTCAAGCGTGAGGCCATCAAGCTGGCCTGGACGCTGCTCACCGACAGTGTCGAAGACGGCGGCTACGGCTTCGACCCCGAGCGCCTGTGGGTCACCGTCTATCTCGACGACGACGAGGCCGAGCGGATGTGGCTCGAGCTCGGCGTGCCCACCGACCGTATCCAGCGTCGCGGCATGGCCGACAACTACTGGTCGATGGGCATTCCCGGCCCGTGTGGCCCGTGTTCGGAGATCTACTACGACCGCGGCCCCGAGTACGGCGTCGAGGGCGGCCCCGAGGCCGACGAGGACCGCTACATCGAGATCTGGAATCTCGTGTTCATGCAGAACGAGCGTGGCGCGGGCATCGGCAAGGACAACTTCGAGATCCTGGGCCCACTGCCCAAGCAGAACATCGACACCGGCATGGGCGTCGAGCGCGTCGCGTTCCTGCTCCAAGGCGTGGACAACGTCTACGAGACCGACCTCATGCGTCCGATCATCGACAAGGCCCAAGAACTCACCGGGCGCTCCTACGGCGTCGAGCACACCGACGACGTGCGTTTCCGCGTGATCGCCGACCACGCCCGCACCGCCGCGATGCTCATCGCCGACGGCGTGAACCCCGGCAACGACGGCCGCGGGTACGTCCTGCGCCGCCTGCTGCGCCGCATCGTGCGTTCGGCGCGCCTGCTCGGCGCCGAGAAGCCGGTGATGGCCGAGCTGATCAAGGTCGTCACCGATCTGATGGCGCCGTCCTATCCCGAACTGGCCACCGACTTCTCGCGCATCGAGACCGTGTCGGTCGGCGAGGAGACGGCGTTCCTCAAGACCCTCAACACCGGCGAGACCCTGTTCGACAACGCGGCCACCGCGGTGAAGTCCAAGGGCGGCAAGCAGATCACCGGTTCCGACGCGTTCGCGCTGCACGACACCTACGGCTTCCCGATCGACCTCACCCTCGAAATGGCCGCGGAGGCAGGCCTTTCCGTCGACGAGGACGGTTTCCGCTCGCTGATGGCCGAGCAGCGCAAGCGTGCCAAGGACGATGCCCAGGCCCGCAAGCACGCGCACGCCGACCTCACCGTCTACAAGGAACTGGTCGACCGCGGCGCCACCGAGTTCACCGGCTTCGACGAGCTGACCTCCGAGGCCACCGTGCTGGCCCTGATCGCCGACGGCGTGCGCGTCCCGGCGGCCACGGCAGGCCACGACATCGAGGTCATCCTCGATCGCAGCCCGATGTACGCCGAGTCGGGCGGTCAGATCGCCGACCGCGGCACCATCACCGCCTCGGGTCTGAAGCTGCAGGTCAACGACGTGCAGAAGATCGCCAAGAAGGTGTGGGTGCACAAGGCCACCGTCGAGTCGGGACAGATCACCGAGGGCGATGTCGTGCTCGCGCAGGCGGATCCGGCCTGGCGTCGCGGTGCCACCCAGGGCCATTCCGGCACGCACATGGTGCACGCCGCGCTGCGTCAGATCCTCGGTCCCAACGCCGTCCAGGCCGGTTCGCTGAACAAGCCGGGCTATCTGCGTTTCGACTTCAACTGGCAGGGTTCGCTGTCGGATCAGCAGAAGGCCGATATAGAGGCAGTGTCCAATGACGCTGTCGGCGCGGACTTCCCGGTGAACACCTTCGTCACCGATCTGACCGACGCCAAGAAGATGGGCGCGATGGCGCTGTTCGGCGAGAACTACGGCGACGAGGTGCGCGTCGTGGAGATCGGCGGCCGGTTCTCGATGGAGCTGTGCGGCGGCACCCACGTGGAGCACTCCTCACAGATCGGCCCGATCACCCTGCTGGGTGAGGCCTCGGTCGGTTCCGGGGTGCGTCGCGTCGAGGCCTTCGTCGGCCTCGACTCCTACAAGTACCTCGCCAAGGAACGCGCGCTGCTGGCCGGTGTCGCGTCGTCGCTGAAGGTGCCCTCCGACGAGGTGCCCGGTCGCGTGGAGCAGCTCGTGGAGCGGCTCAAGGTGGCCGAGAAGGAGTTGGAGCGCACCAAGATCGCCGCGGTGCTGTCCTCGGCGGGCACGTTCGCCGAGCAGGCCGAGCGGGTCGGCGGGGTGCGTCTGGTGGCCGCCGCGGCGCCCGAGGGCGTGTCGGCCGGCGACCTGCGGACGCTGGCCACCGATATTCGTGGCCGCCTCGGCAGCGAGCCCGCGGTGGTCGTGCTGCTCGGCAGTGTCGAGGGCAAGGCGCCGTTCGTGGTGACCGTGAACAAGGCCGCCCAGGATCTCGGCGTGAAGTCGGGTGATCTGGTCGCGGCCTTCGGGCCGAGTATCGCCGGGCGCGGTGGCGGCAAGCCGGAGATGGCGCAGGGCGCGGGCTCGGATCCGTCGGGCATCCCGGCCGGTTTGACCGCGGTCCGTGCCCGGGTGGCCGAACTCGCCGGCTGATGACAACCCCTGGTTCGTCCAGCGAGGAATCCGCCGACCGTCCCGACCCGAACACCGACCCGGGTCGGGGCCGTCGGATCGCGATCGACGTCGGTAGCGTGCGCGTCGGAGTCGCCTCGAGCGACCCCGACGGCATCCTCGCCACTCCCGTCGAGACCGTCGCGCGTGCCAAATCCGGTGGGCGTGCGGGTCCACCCACGGATATCGCGAGAATTGCCGACATTGTGCGGGAATACGAAGCGGTCGAGGTGATCATCGGTCTGCCACGCACGTTGCGCGGCGAAAACGGCACCGCGGCCGCGATCGCGCGTAAGTTTGCCAAGCAGTTGCGTCGGGTGATCGACCCGATTCCGGTCCGCCTTTCCGACGAACGTTTGACTACGGTATCTGCTGCACGTGCGCTGCGCGACAGTGGAGTTCGCGCACGTGGCCAGCGGCAGATGATCGATCAGGCGGCAGCCGTGTCGATTCTGCAAGGATGGTTGGACGAGCGGAGTTCGGTGTTGAAGGACTGCTTGAGAGATTCAGCAGACACGGCGAGGGTCGGAGACGATGCATGACCGACCGATGGGCCAGAGCCGAGGAACGCTATCGGGCTCGGGAAGCTGATCGGCGCTACCCCCGCCGCGACGACTGGGGGCTCGATGCCCGCACGGCGCGCGAGGACGTGGCGCCCGATCGCGGCGAGTGGGACGAGGACGGCACCGACGTCATCCCGCGCTACGAGGACGAGGTCTACGACAACCAGGCCGTGGACGACCGTCCCGCGCCGGAACCAGAGCCGGAGCCGGCCCCCCCGCCGCGCCGGGTCGGGCAACGCGCCGCACCGGCCGAACGTGGTCGCCCGCGCGCGGGGGCCGGTCCCGCGAAACCGTCGGGTCGGAACAGGCAGTCGGGACGCGCCAAATCGCGGATCGCCTCGCGTAAGGCGGCCGAACGCAAGAAACGGCGCCGCAATATGTGGGTGATCGCGGCCGTGTTCGTCGTGCTGGTCGTCTCCGCCGCCGGATTCGCCGGGTACAAACTGATGGGCAGCCTCGCGCCCGCCGAGGATTTCGCGGGCCCGCCCGGCGAACTCGTGGTGGTCCAGGTGCATTCCGGGGACACCGCCATCCAGATCGCCGACACCATGAAGGACAAGGGTGTCGTCGCCAGCTCGGAAGCGTTCTACGAAGCGGCCGTGCGCAATTCGAACATGAACAGCGTGCAGCCCGGTTTCTACGCGGTCCAGAAGAACAGCCCCGCCGCCCACGCGGTCACCTCGCTGGTGTCGAAGAGCTCGCGCGTCGGCAACGTGGTGATCTCGGAGGGGCGTCAGCTGCACACTCGGCGCGATGTCCACACCGGCGCTCCCACGGAGGGCATCTACACCAAGATCGCCGCCGCGAGTTGCCTCGGAGCGGGCTCGGCCGCGAAGTGCGTCACCTACGAGCAGCTCGATGCCGCGGGCGCCAGTGCCGACCTGGCCGCGCTCGGGGTGCCCGACTGGGCCAAGGCGGCGGTCGCGGCCGCACCGGACCGGCGCAGGCAGCTCGACGGGTTGATCTCCGCGGGCACTCTGGATTTCGATCCCACCGGTGGTGCGGTGCAGATCCTGCGGCAGTTGATCACCGCGAGTGCGACGCTGTACGAGTCCACCGGGCTGTTGCGTTCGGGCGCCGAAACCCAGCTCAACCCGTACCAGACGTTGATCGCGGCGTCGCTGGTCGAACGCGAGGCGCTGGCGCCGGACATGCCGAAGGTCGCGCGGGTCATCGTCAACCGGCTGCGGATCGACCAGCCGTTGCAGTTCGACTCGACGGTGAACTACTCGCTGGAGGAAACCGAGGTCGCCACCACCGACGCCGACCGCAACACCGTGACGCCGTGGAACACCTACGCGATGTCGGGCCTGCCCGCCAACCCGATCTCCGCGCCCTCGCTCAAAGCCCTGCAGGCGATGGAGAATCCGGAGCCGGGGAAGTGGCTGTACTTCGTCACGATCGACAAGAAGGGCACCACGCTGTTCACCGAGAGCTATTCCGAGCACCTGCGCAATATCGTGAAGGCCGAGCAGAGCGGCATTCTCGACAGTGGGCGCTGAGATGAGCCGTCGGGCCGCTGTGCTCGGTCAGCCGATCGCGCATTCGCGCTCACCCCAGCTGCACCTGGCCGCCTACCGCGCACTGGGCCTGGACTGGAGCTACGAGCGGATCGAATGCGATGCCGCGCGACTGCCCGGGCTCGTCGGTGAGCTGGGCCCGGAGTGGGTCGGGCTGTCGGTGACCATGCCGGGCAAGGAGGCGGCGCTGGCGGTGGCCGCCGAGCGCACCGAACGCGCGGTGCTGGTCGGCTCGGCCAACACCCTCGTGCGCACCGATGCCGGATGGTCGGCGGACTGCACCGATGTCGACGGCGTCCTCGGTGCGCTGCGCGGTGGTGGCGTCTCGACGATCGACGAGGCCGTGGTGCTCGGTGCGGGCGCAACCGCGAGGCCCGCGTTGCTGGCCCTGTCCGAGCTCGGGGCGACGAAGGTCACGGTGATCGCCCGTGACGCCGGGCGGGCGCGCGGCGCACTGGAATTGGCCGACCGGCTCGGTATGCGGGCTACGACCGTCGCGCTCGAGGCGGAGCAGGTGCGCGTGGCGTGTGGGTCCGCCGGTGCGGTGGTGAGCACTGTGCCCGCCGAGGCCGCCGCGGTGATCGCGTCGGCGGTAGCCGTGGCGCCGGTCGTGCTCGACGCTATCTACAACCCGTGGCCGACCCCGCTGGCGTCCGCGGTCGAGGCCGCGGGGCACACGGTGGTCAGTGGACTGCAGATGTTGCTGAATCAGGCCTATGGACAGGTCGAACTGTTCACCGGTCGGCCCGCGCCGAGGGCGGCGATGGCTGCCGCGCTGGAACAAGCCCTTCCACGGCAGTAGACGCCGGGCTCGGCGACCACCGCCGAGTGCTACCGCGCGTCTGGTGCCGGTCTTCGGTCCGGACAACCGGCATCCTCGGCGGCGGCGAAGCGCAGCGGCTGTCGCCGGCACGCGGAGAGCTGCTGCGGCTGTCACGGAAACGCTGGTCGTGGCGTGCCGATCCGTAGGCGGGTCGGGGCTCGATGGTGCCGGTTTCTCGGCGCGTTCGACCGATCCGCCGAATTGACACCGGTTCTAGTTTTGTCCCGCTAAGGTGTTCCTCATGACCGCTTGGGTGTTACGAGCCACCATCCTCGGCGCGCTGGTCGTCGCCCTGCGCGTCCTGCTCGGCGTCGCCATGGCCGCCTGGCCTACTTACGGCACTTTCTGGCGCGCGGCGTGCCTGCTCGTCATCGTCGGCGTCGTTGTCACCTGGGCCGTGCGAGACGGCCGTACGGGCACCGACAACCTCACCGTCCGCTGGTTGGCCGCCGGGTTCGCCGCGGGCCTGGCCAGCTCGGCCGTGTGCTGGGTGCTCGACCAGGTGCCCGGAATCGAACTCGGCGACGCCGGGATCCTCTACGAGCTCACCTCCGCGGCATCGTTCATCCTGCTGCTGATCTTCTTGCCCGCGCTGGTGGGTGTCGCCTTCGGTCTGTCCCGCTCGGGCCGTTCCGACGAATCCGCGACAGGTGCGGAGCAACCGGAACTCGCCACCACGAGCTGAGCGGAATCGTTCTCTCCGGCAACGGAACAGCCGCGAGACTGCCCGCCCCCGACATGATGTCGGGGCACAGGCAGCCAGCGGACCCTGATCTCAGAGCATGATCGGCGACGCGCCGGGGGTGGTGTCGCGGGCGATGGCCGAGTAGGCGGCGGCCAGCAGCGACGGATCGGGCCCTTCGAGGCGGCCGGGCTTGGCCAGGCCGTCCAGGATCACGAAACGCAACACACCCGAACGGGTCTTCTTGTCGGTTTGCATCGCGTCCATCAGATGGGGCAGGGCGTCGCCGTCGTAGGAGACGGGCAGGCCCACGCTCTCCAGGATGGTGCGGTGCCGATCGGCGGTGGCGTCGTCGAGACGGCCGGCCAGGCGGCCGAGTTCAGCGGCGAACACCAGGCCGACGGACACCGCCGCGCCGTGACGCCAGCGGTAGCGCTCGCGGCGCTCGACGGCATGGCCGAGGGTGTGGCCGTAGTTCAGGATCTCGCGCAGGCTCGATTCCTTGAGGTCGGCGGCGACCACATCGGCCTTGACCTGGATGGCGCGGCGGATCAGTTCGGGCAGCACGTCGCCGGTGGGGTCGAGGGCGGCCTCGGGGTCGGCTTCGATGAGGTCGAGGATCACCGGGTCGGCGATGAAACCGGCCTTGATGATCTCGGCCATGCCCGCCACGATCTCGTTGCGCGGCACCGTTTCCAGGGTCGCGAGGTCGACCAGCACGGCGCTGGGCTCGTGGAAGCTACCGACGAGGTTCTTGCCCGCCTCGGTGTTGATGCCGGTCTTGCCGCCGACCGCCGCGTCGACCATCGCCAGCAGCGTGGTCGGCACGTGCACGATGCGCACCCCGCGCATCCAGGTGGCGGCGACGAAGCCGGCCAGGTCGGTGGCGGCGCCGCCACCGAGACTCACGATGGCGTCGTTGCGGGTCAGGCCGATCCGGCCGAGCACCTCCCAGCAGAAACCGGCCACGGCCAGTTCCTTGCCGTCCTCGGCGTCGGGGATCTCGATGCGATGCGCGTCGATTCCGGTGTCGGCCAGTGCTTTACGCACCGCCTCGGCGGTTTCGGCCAGCGGCGGCTGATGGAAGATCGCCACTGTCCGCACGGCATTGCCCGCGTTGACCGCTTCGACGAGATCGCCGAGCAGCCCGCGGCCGATGATCACCGGGTACGGGTCGGCGGTGCGAACCTGGATGATGTTCGGCTCTGTCACGTGCGCTGCTCCGATTCTTTCTGGTCAGTGTTATTGCGTCGTCCGCCGCGTCGGCGCGGCTGTGCGCGTCGCCGGCGTTCGTCGGCGTTCGTCCCACGGTCGGCGTCGCCGGGTGGTCCATTGCGCTGCACCTGTTGCGGTGCCTTCGTCCGGTTGTCCGCCGAAGGGTCGGAGGTAGCCGGGCCCGAGGGGCCGGCGGGTTCGCCGCCCTGGCCCGCCCGACCCGGTGCGCCTGCCTCGCGGCTGGCCGCCCGCCTGCTGCGCCCGACGGCGCGACTGTTCGCCGAGGTTCCCGCGACCGCGCCGCGCCCGCCTGCTCGACCACCGGGAGCCGCGCGGCTACCCGTCCGACCAACGGCACCGGCATTGCGGTTGCCCGCGTCGGTGGTGCCGTTGCCCGGCTGGCTGTCGGTGGCACTCGCGCGGCCCGCTGATCTCGCGCTCGCGCGACTCTCCGGGTTCTCGGCCACCGCGTTGCCCGTTTCCCGGGTGGCGGCGCTGGTTGCCGACCTGATCCGCGCACTGCCCCGGCGCGACCTGTTGCGTCGGGACCGTCGACCGGCCGTCGTACGCGACTCGCCCTGCGTCGCATTCGTCGGGCGAGCGGCGCCGGTGGTGTCCTCGACTGTCGCCCGCTCGGTCACCGATTGAGTTGCGCCCGAATGGTTCCGGTCATCCGGACCGTCGCGGCGTTCCACTGCCGCTATTCCCGACTGGTCGGCACCGCTTCGGCGCGCGGCGGCGGCACGTGCCCTGGCGCGTCGCCGGTTCTTGGACCGATTGCTGCCCGTACCGGGCCTGCCGGTGACCGAACCCGAAGCGGGCGAGGTGTTCGCGATGGTGGCACGCGCGGGTTGCGGATCGCTGCGCACCGACTCGAGACCGAGCTTGGTGAGGATCATCCGCACCACCCGGCCCGGGCTTCGCCCGTCGGTCCGCACGCGCACGGAGGCGATCTCGCGGTAGAGCGGGCGACGCTCGCGCATCAGGTCCCGATATTTGGCGGCCGGGTCGACACCGTTGAGCAGTGGCCGGGTACTGCTGGCACCGGTACGCCGAACCCCTTCGGACACACTGATTTCCAGGTAGACGACGAGAGCGTCCCGCAGCAGATCCCTGGTCCGTGCCGACAGCACCGAACCACCGCCGAGGGAGACCACGCCGCCGTGCTCGAGCACGGCGCTGCGCACCACGGCTTCCTCGATCCGACGGAATTCCGCTTCACCGTCGGTGGCGAAGATATCGGGAATCGTGCGACCGGTCTCGGCCTCGATCCCCGCGTCGGTGTCGTAGAGCTCCACCCCGAGTTCCCTGGCCAGCTTGCGACCGATGGTCGACTTGCCCGAACCGGGCAGCCCGACCAGCACCACGCGTGCCGATGGTGCGGTCCGGTCGTCGCCGGTGTCAGGAGCTCCGGGCTCGACGATCGCCGGTGAGGGGTCCGCGTCGCTCTCCGGCGCGGACCCCTCCTGCTCCTGCTCGGTCACGGGATACGGCTGTCCGCGGGCACGTGTGGGCGGCTACCGATCCGCTTGACGTAACTGGTGATGTTGTCGACGGTCTCGGCCAGCGAGTCGCCGCCGAACTTCTCCAGCGCGGCCTGCGCCAGCACCAGCGCCACCATCGACTCGGCGACCACGGCCGCCGCGGGCACCGCGCACACGTCGGAGCGCTGGTGGATGGCGACGGCTTCCTCACCGCTGGACATATCCACCGTCGACAGCGCGCGCGGCACGGTCGAGATCGGTTTCATCGCGGCGCGCACCCGCAGTGCTTCGCCGTTGGTCATGCCGCCTTCGAGCCCGCCCGCGCGGTTGGTCGAGCGCAGCACGCCGTCGGGGCCGGGACGCATCTCGTCGTGCGCGAGACTGCCGCGGCGGCGCGCGGTCTCGAACCCGTCGCCCACCTCGACGCCCTTGATCGCCTGGATGCCCATGAGGGCGGCGGCCAGGCGCGAATCCAGGCGCTGCTCGCCGCTGACGAACGAGCCGAGCCCGATGGGCAGGCCGTCCACGATCACCTCGACGACCCCACCGAGGGTGTCGCCGTCCTTCTTGGCCGCTTCGATCTCGGCGATCATCGCGGCCTCGGCCTCGGCGTCGAACGCCCGCACCGGGCTGGCGTCGATCGCGTCGAGGTCGGCGGGGCCCGGCGTGACGCCGGTGGTATTGGCGGCGGCGCCGATCGAGACCACGTGCGAGATGACCTCGACACCGAAGGCCTGACGCAGGAAGTTGCGCGCGAGTGTGCCCGCGGCGACCCGGGCCGCGGTCTCGCGCGCGCTGGCGCGCTCGAGCACCGGGCGGGCATCGTCGAAGCCGTACTTGAGCATCCCGGAGTAGTCGGCGTGACCGGGACGCGGGCGCGTGAGCGGCGCGTTGCGCGCCATTCCGGCGAGTTCGGTCTCATCGATCGGATCGGCCGACATCACTTCGGTCCACTTGGGCCACTCGGAGTTGGCGATCTCGATCGCGACCGGACCGCCCATGGTGCGGCCATGGCGGACGCCACCGACCAGGGTGACCTTGTCGGCCTCGAATTTCATCCGGGCGCCGCGCCCGTAACCGAGCCGACGGCGGGCGAGCTGTGCGGAGACATCGTCCGATGTCACCTCGACTCCGGCGACCATCCCTTCCAGGAGGGCGACGAGAGCGGGACCATGGGATTCTCCGGCAGTTATCCAGCGCAACACGCCGACCATCTTCCCATGTCGACACGTGTAGTCGGGAACGCGGGCCGACGTGACAACCGGCACGTTGCCGCCGAGCCGGGCCGCGCGGTGGCGGCCACCGCCCCGATCCGGCCGATCCGGCCTGCTGCGGACCCCCGAGGACACCCCGTCGCCGAGATCGTCTCGGCGCGTCGCGCCGCCGTTCATGCCAGCGCCATCGCGGTCACCGTGGCCAGGCACATCGCGGGGCCGTGCGGCACCGAACGCGGTGCCGCACGCACCCGCTGCGAACCACGGCCGAGCACCGTACGCAGCCGAGCACCGCCGAGCAGCATCACCGCGGCCGCGGCGGTGAGCAGTGGCGCGGCCACCGCGGCCCACACCCAGGCCGGCGGTCCGGCGATCGCCGCGGCGGCCCCGAGCGCCACCGCGAGCTTCACATCACCGGCCCCGAGGGCGGCCGGGGAGAGCAGGTGGGTGATCAGGTACGGCATCGTCAACAGCGCGGCACCGATCACCGCGGTCTCCAATTCCCCTGTCGAGCAGGCGAACAGGAACACCGCGGCCGCGCCGGCGCCGGTCAGCGCGTTGGGAAGACGGCGGGCATGGATGTCGATGACGCCCAGCAGCAGGCACCAAGCGATGAGGCAACAGAACGCGGCAGTGGTCATGGGAACGATCGTGCTGCGCCGCGACCGCCGAAAGCGGGCCGTATCCGAGAATGTGGATAACGTCCGCGCATGTGGACAACGCCGTATCCACCTCGCTCACCGACACGGAGTCCGGGCTGTCTCGTGCCGACGTGTCGTCCGCCGGGCGGTAGCGTTGACCCATGTGTGCTGACTTCACGGCTCCCGATTACGCGGCCCGGCGCGGTGCCCTGCGGAGCCTGCTGGTGGAAAACGGTGTCGACGCGTTGCTGGTGACCGACCTGGTCAACATCCGCTACCTGACCGGCTTCACCGGATCCAATGCCGTTGTGCTGGTGCACTCGTGGGATATGCGCGGCGCCGAGGACCGCACCATCATCGGTACCGACGGTCGGTACTCCGCTCAGGTCGCCGAACAGGTCCCCGATCTGCAGGCCGAGATCTGTCGGACCACCGCGCGCCGGGTGCTCGAGCTCACCGGGGAATGGCAGCTCGGTCGCGTCGGCTTCGAGAGCCATGTGGTGACCGTCGATCAGCACACCGCGTTCCAGGAGCTGCGCACCGGACTGCAACTCGTCCCCACCTCTGGCCTGGTCGAACAGCTGCGCATGGTCAAGGACGCCTATGAGGTCGACCAGCTGAGCGCGGCCTGCACCGCAGCCGACAAAGCGTTGGCGACTGTGCTCGAACGGGGCCTGCTGCGTCCGGGCCGCACCGAACGACAGGTCGCCCGCGACCTCGAATGGGCGATGTTCGAGCACGGCGCCGACGCGATCTCCTTCGAGACGATCGTCGCCGCCGGCGCCAACTCGGCCATCCCGCATCACCGCCCGACCGGGGCCGTCCTGGCCACCGGTGACTTCGTGAAGTTCGATTTCGGCGCGGTGGTCAACGGCTACCACTCCGACATGACCCGCACCCTGGTGCTCGGCGCCCCCGCCGACTGGCAGCGCGAGATCTACGAACTGGTCGCCCGCTCGCAGCGCGCGGGCACCGAGGCACTCGAGCCCGGCGCGCAGACCAGTCAGGTCGACGCGGCGGCCCGGACGATCATCGACGACGCGGGGTACGGCCCACAGTTCGTGCACGGTCTCGGGCACGGCGTCGGGCTGCAGATCCATGAAGCACCCGGAGTGGCGAAAACCAGTACCGGTACACTGCTGGCTGGTGTGGCGGTGACCGTCGAACCTGGTGTATACCTTCCCGGCCGCGGCGGGGTCCGGATCGAGGACACGCTCGTGGTGCGCGAGGCGGGCCCGGAACTGCTCACCCGCACCAGCAAGGATTTGATCATCGTCGACTGACGTCGGCGCGCAGAACGCAGTAAACCCAGTACTCAGTAATACGAACGAGGAGATCCGAGGACAGTGGCGGACACCAGCGACTTCAAGAACGGCCTTGTGCTGAAGATCGACGGTCAGCTTCAGCAGATCATCGAATTCCAGCACGTGAAGCCGGGCAAAGGCCCCGCGTTCGTGCGGACCAAGCTGAAGAACGTCGTGTCCGGCAAGGTCGTCGACAAGACCTTCAACGCGGGTGTCAAGGTCGAGACCGCGACCGTGGATCGTCGCGACATGACCTACCTGTACCACGACGGCACCGACTACATCTTCATGGACGGTGACACCTACGACCAGATCTCCATCCCGGAGGCCACCATCGGTGACGGTGCCCGCTTCCTGCTGGAGAACATGGGCGTGCAGGTCGCGGTGCACGAGGACGCGCCGCTGTTCGTGGAGCTCCCCGTCACCATCGAGCTGGTCGTGCAGCACACCGACATCGGCCTGCAGGGCGACCGCTCCACCGGTGGCACCAAGCCCGCCACCCTGGAAACGGGCGCCGAGGTGGCCGTTCCGCTGTTCATCAACACCGGTGACAAGCTGAAAATCGACTCGCGCGACGGCAGCTACCTCGGCCGCGTCAACGGCTGATCGTGACCGACTCCCCGGCAGACAAGAAGGGCTCGTTCAAGAAGCTCGGCGCGCGCCACAAGGCGCGCCGCCGGGCCGTGGACCTGCTGTTCGAGGCGGAGGCGCGCGATGTCGACGTCTCCGAGCTGCTCTCCGATCGCGCCGATCTGGCGACCCGCGATCAGAGCGTGGCCCCCGTGCACGCCTACACGACGACTCTTGTCGAGGGCGTCGCCGATGACCTCGACCGGGTCGACGGCACCATCGAGGGCTACCTGCAGGACTGGACCCTGCAGCGGCTGCCCGCCGTCGATCGGGCCATTCTGCGGATCGCGGTGTGGGAACTGTTCCACGCCGTCGATGTGCCCCCGGTCGTCGCGGTCGACGAGGCCGTCGAGCTGGCCAAGGAACTGTCCACCGACGACTCCCCGTCGTTCGTGAACGGTGTGCTCGGCCAGGTCGTGCAGGTGGCGCCGCAGGTCCGCGCTGCCGCGGCCGCCACCGCGGCCACGAAGGCCGCCCGCGGCGAGTCGGAGTCCTGACGCGTGGCGCACAAGTACCTCGTGCTGGCCGAGCGCACCCCGAAGTTCGACGCCTCGGTGATCGAACCGCATCGCGGCTTCCTGCGGGAACTGCTCGCGCAGGGGCAACTCCAGGAGAGCGGCGGCTTCACCGACGGCACCGGTGGCGCCTATGTCGTTCTGGCCGAAAGCCTCACCGCCGCGATAACACTCGTCCACTCCGACCCGCTGCACACCACCGGCGCCTCGGACCTGACGATCTACGAATGGGAAATCACCGTTTCCGCGTGAAACTCGTTCTCGCAGCCGCACGTTCGCAGTGAACGTGCGGCTGTTGTCGTCCGCGGACCCGATCGGACGCCCGGAACGCGCCCGACGGCCTGCGCCGGTGGGTGTACGAGGAAACCGGCGCAGGCGCGACCCGCGCTGGGTAGGCGAGGTGTCGGGTGTGCTCGAGGCACGAGGTGATCCTGCTACCTCGAGTGCGCTCGAGGTCAAGCGGTTCAGCGGGGCGCGTGCACCAGCGGGGCGAGGAAGCCGGTGAGCTGGTTCCTCGAGGGTTGGCCGAGACGGCGGCCGAGGTAGTCGGGGGCATCGGCGGCAGCCCGGCACTGGTCCTGGTCGGTGTTCGCCGGATTGTCGGAATAGCGTTCGCCGAGCATGGTGGCCTTGGCGACCTCGCGGCCGGTGTGGAGTTCGTAGACGGCGATCTCGTAGGTAGCGCGGAAGAGATTGACCGTGCGCCCCACCGGCGCGCCAGGGGAGGGACCGTACTGACACGTCTGGACCAGATCACGCAATTCCAACTGCTTCATGCAGGCGATCAGCTGCACTGTCGACGGGTCGTTCGGGTTCCACGCGGTCGAATCGTTCGGGTGGACCATGGCCGTGAGGTCGCCGGACAGATAGATCGGACGGGCGCCGTCGCGCTCATAGGGCGCGGCGTTCGCGAACGGCTTCTTGTCCTCGCCGCACATCCGGTCGTAGTCCGACATCTCGAATCGGCTCGCCTGCACCGCTGTGATCGCGAAGAACCCGGCTCCGAACAGCGCGATGAACAGCAGCAACGCGACACCGGGTCCGACGCTCAGCCCCCGCCGGGGTGTACTGCGCTCCCGGACCGGCCGGTTGTGCCACCGCTCGAGCAGTGACGAACCGCTCCCGTGCCGCCACGACCGCAGCCTTTCCGACACGCTCGGCCGCCGCGCCGGCTGGTCGTGTTCGACCCACTCGGACCAGTGTTCCGAGTGCCGCTGGGGCATTTCGGGTTCCGGGGAACGATAGGCGGGTGCGACAGCGGGGGTGTATGCCCGCGCGGGGTTACTGCCCGATCCGGTCCCACGGTCGGACCCGACAGCGGCGACCGCGGCCGCGGCGCCGACCACGGCCGCCGCACCCAGCGCGGGACCCGAACCGGCAGTCGGGGTTTCGTCGGCGGCAGGTACTCCCGTGGCGACATACTCGTTGCTGGAGGGGTCTTCGCGGTGTTCGATGCCATCGGTCGGCGGATCGCCGATCGTGCCCGATTCATTCCCCGCGGCGGATTTGCTCAGCGAGACAGTGTATTCGGACTTGCCATCCGAGGGTTCGGCTACTTCACCGCGCGCGGGTGCGTCCAGGTCGATCGTGTCATCGTCGAAAGGCTCAGCGCGTGTTCCGCTTTCACTGCCCGTAGCGTTGTCGTCTGTGGTCGCCGCACGCTCGACGGGGTGCGTGGGTGGTTCGTCTTCGGCACTGTGGGCCGATGAAGTCCCGACCGTCGCCGCTTCGGCGGGTGCCGCGCCGGACCTCGGCTCGTCGAGTGGCCCGGACGTGGTGGCCGAGACCGAGGCGTCGTCCGGTTCGTCGGCCCGAGCGCTGGTGAATGCCGCACTCGGAGAAGATGATTCCACTACCTCTTCGGCGGCGGCAGGTACGGGGGTTTCCTCGCGACGAGTCGGCGCAGCGCTGCGATGGGAGAGCCTGTCGATCGCCGCGAGAAACGCGGGGGTGGCTGCCCGGGCCGAACCGGTCGCCGCCGCAGGGGAGTTCGGGGCACCCGCTGTCTCCGGCCCGGAGCCGAGCTCCACCGCGGTCGGGGCGAGCGGCCGGGAAGTGGCCGCCGGGTCGAGAGCGGCCGGAAAGCCCTGCGCCGTCAGCTCATCGGGGGCGGGTAATAGATGGCCCAGGTTCAACGCGCCGAACACCCGGGTGACGTCATCGATGCTGAGCCGGACCGTGCGCCCGCTCTCGGCCTGGAAATAGTCGTGCAGGGCGCCGACGTCGTCGCGATCGATCAGCACCGCACGGTATCCGTCGGCGATTCTGGATTCCTCGATGGTGATGTCGGCGCCGGGCTGGGCGACCAACGCGATCACCGCGTTCACCCAGCCGAAGATCCCGGACTGCTGAAGCAGACTCTTGGCCGCGAAGACCTGTCGACGCACCTGCACGAACGGGTTCGGCACCCGAGCGGCGTGATAGAGCGCGGCCGGTTCGCCGTCGATGGTCCACGGCCCGTTCGGGGGAGTGGCGAGGGTGCCTTCCTGCCGGGCGGTGAATCCCTTCACCTCCACGATGGTCACGCTCTGCGGCGTGCACACCAACGCGTCGACTTCGACCGCTCCGCCGCGGCTCTCCGGCATATGGCAGCGGAACACGGCAACCCCGCCCGCCCGAAACGCCTGGTCACGCAGTGCCGTGCCGACGAGCTGTTCCGCGCCTTCGAGTTCGCTCTCGTCCGCGACAACGACGATCACCACGACCCCCTGTGCACCTGACTGCGGACTTCCATCAGGATACGGCCTTTACCGGCCGTATCGAAACCGAATCCTGTTGCTGAGCAACGCCTTCGGCAATGTGAATTACCGATATCACCAGGGTGGCCCCGGTTTTCGCCCCGCCGCCGATGCGTCGGGGACCGACCGAACCCATTCCACCGGCGGCTTCGTGACCTGACCCGCCACCAGTACCAGCCCGGTCGGCCGATCCACCGCGAGGAATCCGAAGGGTCGGTCGATGTCCACCGAGGTGATCGTCGACCATGTCTTTTGCGGGAGACCGCCGCCGGGGGCCATGGCGACGGCGGTGACGGCAGCCGCCTCGAAGCCCGCCGCGTCGAATCGCGCCATGACATTCTGGCCCGCGGCGTCCAGAACGAGCGGTTCGGCGGCGAGCCCGTCGAAGTGGGAACCTGGATGGTCCATCGCGGTGGTCAACCCGAACAGTGGCGCGAGTCGCGTCAGGTCGTGCGCGTTGTCGATGTCGAAGGGCGGCAGCTTCAGGACGAACGCATCGCCACCGAAGGCCTCCAGTCGACTGACCGACAGGCAGGGTGCGGTGGTGCCGACCGGCAGGTCGGTTCGCGCGTCCGCGGTTCCGGCGAGCGCGGCGAGGCCGGTGGCGATGCCGTGGCGCGGGTCCGCTCCGACCAGCAGGTGCACATCGAGTTCCCCTGCGCCCCTGACGATCACCCGGGTGACATCGTCATCCAGCACCGACACGCTGCGGTCGGGAGAGCTCGTGCGGTACAGGCCGGTTCCCCGATGTCCCTGCCACGGACCGGTTTCCGGTGCGTAGCGGATCTCGTCGAACGGTTTCGCCCAGCGAGTGCGGGTTTGCAAGGCGGTGGCCAGCGCGAGCACGGTATCGGCGGTGATCGGCACCGGGAACTTCGTGATCAACCCCCGGGTCTGCTCCTGCGCCCACGCGTCCAGCGCCGCTCGATCACCCAGCTCACCGACCGTTCCCGTCGGCATGCTGCGAACCCAGTCCGCGCGCAGGGTGAACCCCGCCCGAAACCACACCCCGATCGCGGTCGACACCTCGCGCGAAGTATCCAGCGATTTCAGCATATCCAGCCCCGCCGCATGCGCTTGCTCGGCCACCACCCCCACCACCGCCGCGAGCTCATCCCGCGCCCGCCCCGACGCCGCCCCCGCCAATAGTGCGAGCAGCGGCCACAATCCGGCCCCGGATACCACCGCGTCGCCGTCCCCGAATGTCGCGCACCATCGCCCCGTCAGCGCATTCGACGCCCGCACGTGCGGCACAAGTGAACTCCCCATCCCCGGATCCTACGACCAGCCACCGACAGACCACCACGCCACCGAATTCCGTCGGCTCCGCACGACTCCCGCCGGACGCGACCCCGGCGCGTGGGCGGCGACGCACTGCTCCGCATGATCAGTTCCCGACTGTCGTGCTCGGAGCTGGTGTTACCCACAAGCCCGTGCGAATCACTCAGCAATGGAGGGTATTTCGACAGGGTGTCGAACGAGAGGGTTGGATCACCGGACGCCACGTGGACGGAACTGGATGCTGATGCGGGGCCCGACAGGGCGTGCGGTCTTGGGGACCGCGTGTTCCCAAGCGCGCTGGCACGCCCCGCCCATCACCAGAAGATCCCCGTGTCCGACGGTGAATCGTACGCTCGCGCCACCGCCGCGCGGTCGCAGCAGCAGCGAGCGTGGTGCGCCCACCGAGACGATCGCGACCATCGTGTCGTGGGTGGCGCCGCGGCCGATCGTGTCGCCGTGCCAGGCGACACTGTCACGGCCGTCGCGATAGAAACACAGCCCGGCCGTCCGGAACGGTTCACCGAGTTCGGACGCGTAATGCGTGGTCAGCGCCGTCCGCGCGTCGACCAGAATGTGATCGGGCAGTGGATCGTTCTCCCCGAAGAACGAGACGAGCCGTGGCACGTCGACCACCCGGTCGTACATCGGTCTGCGCTCGGCGTGCCACGGCACGCGCTCGGCCAGTCGATCGAACAGCTGACTCGCACCGCTCAACCAGCCCGGCAGCACATCGACCCAGCTGGACGGGTCCAGCTGGGTGCGCCGGATCGCCTCGATCGAACCCAGGGCAATCGCGTCACCGTCGAACAGTGAACCTTGCAGGGGCAGCGACATGAGCGCCAGTGTACAGCGTGTTCGAATGTATGTTCGATAGATGAACCGTGGCGCGGGGTGTCGCCGCCGAGGTCCGCCGAGTCGCTGCCGGTCGACAGGCAGCGATCGCGCGGCAGGCTCAGTCCTGCCAGCCGCTCGTATCGAGAACCGTGTCCCAGGTGAAGGGCACCAATTCCGGATGGCGCAGCCGGAGGATCTCGCCCGGCAACGAGCCCGGCGGAGCCTTGCGCGGATCGGCGACCGCCTGACGTTCGATGATGTCGGTGAGGGCCCGTGTGCCGCCGAGGCGCGGATAGGAGGTGTGGACCAGGTCCGCGAAACCTACGGGCAGATCGTCGGGGCCACCACCGACGTCGATGCCGATGCCGGTGACCGCGATCCAGATGGCGGCGGGGCGGCGGCGCCGGTACACGGGTGAGTCGCTGAGACCGGTCGTGTGTGCGGCGATGGCATCCCAGAGGATGTCGACGCGTTCATCGTGGATGCCCTGCGCTTCGAGGAACTCGGCCGCGAAATCCGCACCGTCGATCTCGAATCGCCGTGTGCCTTCGGCGCGTTCGGAGAGGCCGATATCGTGCAGCGCGCAGATGAGGTACATGAGCTCCTCGTCGTAGTCCGTACCGGGCCGCAGGCCGCGGGCCGCGGCATGGGCGCGCCCGAACAGGAATCCGCGAATGCTGTGATGGCGCACCGTCGCTGCGAGTGCCTCGTTGATCAGTCTGTGAGTTTCGATCGCGAGTGGTGTGGCCGGTAGGGCGAGTGAGTCCATACCGAATGTGGTCTGTGACATGAGGTTTGCTCCCATCGGTGCGCCCGGGTCGCGTGACGTCCACCAACCTTCAGGCTGACTGAAGCATACCCGGAGTTTCAATGGGGCTGAAGGTTTAAGGGGTCAGTAGAACGGTGCCGAATGCGAGCCGGTCCTCCAGCATTCGATGCGCCCGCGCGGCGTCGGCGAGCGGGAGAACCGAATCGATCACCGGTGTCAGCAGGCCCTGCGCAGCCGCCGTCAGTGCCGCCGACCGCTGCCCGGCGACTTCGCCCAGCCAGGCGGTGCCCGCGCAGCCGGTGAGCGTGAGCCCGCGCAGGATCAGGTCGGTGACGCTCAGCTGTGCGGGCGCGCCGTCGAGCCAGCCGTAGCTGAGGACGCGGCCGCGCAGTGGGGTGATCAGGTCGAGCAGCGGCGTCAGCGATTCGCTCCCGATGGAATCGAAGACGACGTCGACGGTGCTGTCGCCGAGGAGGCCGGCCAGCCGGTCGGCCCAGTCGGGTGCGGTGTGATCGAGCACCTCGTGCGCGCCGTTGTCGCGGGCGAGCCGGGCCTTCCGCTGCCCACCCGCGGTGCCGATGACGCGCGCGCCCGCGGCGGCGCACAGTTGGGTGAGGCAGGCGCCGACCCCGGTCGCGGCCGCCTCGATCAGGACGGTCTCGCCCGCGGTGACGGCCGCGGTCCGCGTCAGTGCCAGCGCCACCGACCCCGGCATCTGGATCGCGGCGGCGTGCTCGACGGTCAGCTCGGCGGGGATCACTGTCACCGAATCGGCTTCGGCGACAACGAGTTCGGCATAGGCGCCGAAACCGTTGGTCGAGGCAACCACCCGTGCGCCGAGCAATGCCCGATCGACGCCAGCCCCGATATCGGTCACCGTGCCCGCCGCCTGGAATCCGAAGACCTCGGGCAGCGGCGCGGGAAAGGGGAACGCGCCTGCCCGAACCTTGGTCTCCGGGTAGAGCACCGGTACCGCCTCGGCTCGCAGGACGACCTGTCCGTCCGCCGGATGCGGGGCGCCGATCTCGCGTGGCACCAGCACGTCGGGTGCGCCGGTCTCGGTCATTACGATTGCCTGCATCAGAACTCCATAAGTTGACTGTTGGTCCAGATATCTCGAACGATATGGACCGTCGGTCAACTTGTCAACGGATCGGCAGGTGCCGAGAAAGTGGGTGCGATGACCGACGAACGTCGGACCGAACGCGCCGATGCCGCGCGCAACCGTCGAGCGATCCTCGATGCCACCGCCGCGCTGCTGGCCGAACACGGCGCGGCCGGGGTGACGATGGACCGGGTCGCCGCGGCGGCCGGCGTCGGAAAGGGCACCATCTTCCACCGGTTCGGCAGTCGCGCGGGACTGCTCTACGAGCTCGTCGCCGAGGGTGCCGTCGCCTTGATGGCGGCGGTCTCGGGTGGTCCGCCACCGCTGGGTCCTGGCGCGCCGGCGACCGACCGGCTACTGGCCTTCTTCGACGCGATGACGAGCATGGTCACCGACGACGTGGAACTGATCGCGGCCTACCAGGCGATGCCGCCACATCCGCGCAGCGCCGAATTCCACGCGTACTGGGCACAGCACATCGGCGCGCTCCTGCGCGAGGTCCGGCCCGATATCGACGCCGATACCGTGGGCGCCCTGCTGTTGTCGACGGTCGGTGGGGAACTCGCGCAGCAGATGGCCAGAGCGGGCGAGGTCGACCGGTTGCGCTCGGCGATCGAGGAATTGGTTCGTTCGGTGCTGCGCGATCCCTGAACACCCGTGTTCTCAACGGTCGACAGCGGCTACGCTGCGACAGATGGTTCCGCTGTCACACGCCGCGGCTTTCGCCGTCGCCTCGCTGATCATCATCGTGATTCCCGGCCCGAACGTGCTGTTCGCGATCGGCCGCGCGCTGACGCTGGGGCGTCGGTCCGCTGTCCTGTCGGTAGCGGGCGCCGTCGCCGGATCGTTCGTTCCGCTGGTCGCCGTATCGGTGGGCCTCGGTGCGGTCTTGATGGCCTCGGCGACCTTGTTTCTCATCGTGAAGGTCGTCGGCGCCGCGTACCTGATCTATTTGGGCATCGCGACCATCAGACAGCGGAAGGAACTGGCGGCGGCCTTGCGATCCGACGCCCCGGGTATCGGTGGAAGTCGGGTACTGCGACAGGGATTCATCGTCGGTGCCACCAACCCCAAGACGATTGTGTTCTTCGGCGCGGTCCTTCCGCAGTTCGCGGTACCGGCTGACGGCGCTCTGCCCGCGCAGATGCTGATCCTGGGCGCGATCTTCCTGACGATCCAAGCGCTGTCGGACGGTTGCTGGGCGTTGCTCGCGGCGACGGCGCGGTCGTGGTTCGTCCGATCTCCGCGTCGTCTCGAAACCGTCGGCAGCACCGGCGGGCTGATGATCATCGGAGTCGGGGCGGGGATGGCACTGACCGGAACCACCTGATGACGGCCGACCCATTCGTTGCCCCCTCTAACTTATAGCTCACCCCGGGGCTTGCGGCAAGACCCCGGTGGTGCCGCAGAATCGCTGGGCAATGCAGGGACCAGCCACATTCGGGAGTGACCAGATGCAAGAGATGACCACCGACGTGATCGTTGTCGGGGCTGGGCCTGTCGGTGCGATGCTCGCGGGGGAGTTGGGGCGGGCCGGGGTTCGGCCGCTGGTGCTCGAACGCCGGGCGCGGCCGGGAACCGCGCAGAAGGCCAGTGGCCTCGGTGGGCGGATTCTGGACGTGCTGCGCTATCGGGGACTGCTCGACCGGCTGACGGCGATCAGCGCCGACGCGAGTCCGAAGCCGATCTTCCCCTTCGGCGGCGTGTACCTGGACTTCACCGGCCTCGACGAACTTCCACTGCACGCCATGGCGATCCCGCAGGCCGAGGTCGAGGAACTGCTCGCCGAAAACGCCGTCGACCTGGGCGCGCAGTTCCGGCGCGGACACGAGGTAGTCGCGGTGGCCCAGGACGACGACGCGGTGGTCGCGGACGTCGAGGGGCCCGACGGTCCGTACCGGGTGCGCGCCCGGTACCTGGTCGGCTGCGACGGCGGCCGCAGCCGGATTCGCGAACTAGCCGGAATCGGGTTCCCCGGCAGCACCTATCCGGAGGTCAACCGGTTGGCAGTGGTCGCCGTCCACGAGTCGGTGACCGTGCTCGACGACGGCGGCATCGTGGCGCCCGGTGTCGGCCGGGTCGAGCCGGGCTTCACGCACACCGGCACGGGGGTGTTCGCGCTCGGCCGGGTCAGCTCCGAGGATCGGGTGATGTTCTTCCAGACCACCGAGAACGACGACACCGAATACGACAACGACGAACCACTGAGCATGGTCGAACTCGGCGACAGCGTCCGGCGTGTGCTGGGTGGGGAGGTCGCGCTCGGCGCGCCGACTCGCTTGTCGCGCTACCAGTTCCAGGACCGACAGGCCGAGAACTATCGTGTGGGCAGAGTTTTCCTGGCCGGTGACGCGGCGCACCTGCTGCCCGCCACCGGTGCCGCGATGAACCTCGGAATGACCGATTCGGTGAACCTGGCCTGGAAGCTGGCCGCCGACATCCACGGGTGGGCACCGGCGGACCTACTCGACACCTACCACCTCGAACGTCACTTCGTCGGTGGCCGCGCATTGCTGCAGACCCGCGCACAGGCGGCGCTTCGCCAGGGTCAGGACCCGGCGGCCCAAGCATTGCGCGCGGTGTTCGGCGAACTACTCGCCGACGAACCTGCACTGCGCCGGATGGGAGCACTCGTCGCGGGCACCGATCTGCGCTACCCGATGCCCGGAACCTCCTCGCTCACCGGCACTTTCGCGCCCGACCTGATCCTGGACACCGATCAGGGCACGACCACCGTCGCCGAACTCATGCACGCCGCGCGCCCGGTGTTCCTCGACCTGGCCGACCGCGCCGACCTGCGCGAGATCGTCGAGAAGTGGATACCCGTCGATATCCGTTCGGCCGGGACTGTGGATCGCCCCGCCGACGCGATCCTGATCCGTCCCGACGGTCATATCGCCTGGGCGGCGGCGATCGATGAGTCATCCGAGACCGCCACGGCCGAGCTGAGCGCCGCGCTGACCAGATGGTTCGGCGTCCAGTCGTAGCGCGACATGGAAGACCGTCGAATTCCCGCGCTGCCCTATCCGACACCGCCGCCTGATCGCCACGTGACGGAATAGACCTGAATCGCGCACCGGCCCAAAGCCATTCCGACACCGGGCCGGTGCGCGTTGAATTCCGTGCCGATGTGTAGATTACTCCTGGGATGAACTCGGTTCCGACTACCGGATGGTCGGCGCCGCGCGCGCTCCCGGGCTGGTCGGTGCCGATGGTGTTCATCGTGGCGGCGACCTCGCAATATGGGGCGCCGCGCTCGGCGTATTCCTCTTCGACACCAAACCGGCGACCGTGGCCTGGTTGCGCGCCGCCGCGGCGGGGATGGTGCTGCTGGCTTGGCGGCGGCCGTGGCGCACCCGCTGGACCCGGCGTGGCATGGCGACGGCGGCAGGCTTCGGCATTGTCACTGTGTCGATGAACATCGTGTTCTACGAGGCCATCGCGCGGATCCCGCTCGGCACCGCCGTCGCGATCGAATTCCTGGGTCCGGTCGCCGTCGCGGCGCTCGGATCGCGGCGGGCGCGAGACCTGATCGCCGTGGCGCTGGTGGCGGTCGGTGTGGTGTTGCTGGCCGGCGTGCAATTCGAGGTCGAGCCGGTCGGAGTGGGGTTCGCTCTGGCCTCGGCGGTCCTGTGGGCGGCGTACATCCTCGTCGGCAAGCGCGTCGCCGACACCGGTGACGGCCAGGACTCTCTCGCCGTCGGTATGGTGGCCGCGGCGGTGTCGCTGGCGCCGTTCGTGTTGATCCCGCAGCTGGCGATCGATGCCGCGGTCTTCGCCGACCCGCGGACCTGGCTGCTCGGTCTCGGCGTGGGCATGCTGTCCAGCGCGGTGCCGTACGCGCTGGACCAGGTGGTACTGACCGCGGTGGGTCGCGCGCGTTTCGCTCTACTCCTCGCGTTACTCCCGGCGACCGCGACCATCGTCGGCGCGATCGCCCTCGCCCAACGACCCACCCTGCTCGAACTCGCGGGCATCGCACTGGTCATGCTGGCACTGACGATCAGCGCGCTACCCACCCGCCGGCCCGCGCCGGAACCGCCCGCCCCACTGTGACCTTCGAGCGTCAGCTGCGCTGGGCCAGGTAGTTGTAGATTTCGTGGATTTCGATGGTGGGCTGGTTGGGCATGCCCACTTCCATCCCGATGGGGCCGAGGGTCGATTCGGCGAAGGTCTGGAATTGTTCGCGGGTTTCCCAGACGTCGGTGACGTGAAATCCGGTGTCGGTCTTTCTGACCAGGTGGAACAGCATGCCCGGGCCGCCGGAGCCGCTGTGCACGAAGCCCATCTTCTCGAGTGCCTGGTCGTACTGTTCGAGGGTCGAGCCGGTGAATTCGAGTTCGACGGCAACCGCCATAACGGTCATCTCCTAGCGCGGTCGAGCGGGTTGGAGTGTCTTCGGGCCCGGCCCGACGAGCGGGGGGTCGCAGTCGAACATCGTGACCCGGCGCTCCGATCGGATCACGATCGCTCCGCGCGGCGACGCGATTCCACCGCTGCGATGTGGTGCCCGTCACATTCTAGTCGGGGGGTCATCGGCCGACAAGCGACCTCGTCGGCCTACCCCGGACCGGCCACGGTCGCCCAGACCATGCCGATACCGGAGTCGGCGGGCGCGGTGCGGGGGCGCGGGGCAGTGCTGACCAGCTGATAGCCGAGCCGCCGAGGAACTGCCGCACTACGGATATTGGCTGCGTCGCAATGGATTTCGACGCGGCCGATGTGGGGCAGGGCGAGTGCGGCGGCGGTCAAGGCATAAGCGGCGCGCGTAATGACTCCTCGCCCGGTGTGGGCGACATGGCACCAGTAACCGATCTCCAGGGCAGCCGGATCGATCCTGTCGTGGAGTCCGATGCCGCCCGCTACCTCGCCTCTCGCGGTGAAGATCCCGTAGAGATAGCCGCCGTCGGGCGTCGGCCAGTGGGCGGCCGAGGTCCGCAGGGTTCGGCGTTGCCCGGCGAGCGTCGGCGGCTCCTCGGCCCACGACATCCACGCGTGCAGGTGTGCGTGTGACGCGCTCAGCGCCGCGAACTGGCGGGTCAGGTCGGTGGGGCGCCATCGACGCAGCAGGAGATCGCCCAGGTCTATCCGCTGCGGGGGAGTCGATCCGGGAGGGGCGTTCGTGCCGGTGGTCATGACCGATGATGGCGGATACCGCGGCTTGCGAGCAAAGCATTTCCGGTGCCGGGCGACGTGCGGCTACTGGATTCTGGCGAGGATATCGATCGCGATAGCTGTTGCGGCGGTGTGCATCTGGTCGTCGGTCAGTTCGAGATCGTCCATCATCGACACGCTCCAACTGATCGCGAGCAGGGCTTGCCGTGCGTGATAGACCTTCGTGGCGGCGGCGTCGGGCTCGGTCATGAGGTCGGCGAGGACCCGGAATTGGTAGCGCAGACCCGCGCCGAAACCGAGATCGCGGAACGCGGGCTGGTTCTCGTGCCAGAACCGCACCATGTCACGGCCGAGGCTGTGGAGCAACGCGCTGTAGCGGCGCAGGATCTGCTCGGCGCGTTCGCGCCCCGGCGGAGCCTGTTCGGCCCAGGTGACGATGTCGTCGATGCCGCGGCGCAGGTCGTCGGACAGGCTGACGACGATGTCCTCTTTGGTCCGGAAGTGGTAGTACAGCGCGGCTTTGGTGACGCCGAGCCGCTCGGCGATCTCGCGCAGCGAGGTCTTCTCGTACCCACGCTCGGAGAACAGTTCCATCGCCACCGTGCGAATGCGTTCCCTGGTATCGCTACGACGTCCGTCCACGGGGCTTTCCTTTGCTTGACGACCGGCTAGGGGGAGCCTACCGTCGAAACGTGACCGAAATTACTAGCCGGTCGACAAGTTAGTTTGACGGAGGGGTTGATGACACACCAGAACACGCCCACCGAGGGGGTGGCGCTGACGGCGATCGGCGTCGCGCTGATCCGCGAGCGGGAATCGCGCAGGCCGGATCGGCTCTACGACGACCCGCTCGCCACGGCGTTCGTCGACGCGGCGCGGCGTGACTTCACCCGCACCGAGGCGGGCGCCGCGAAATGGGCGCGAGTGGAGGCCTTGGCCGAACAGTTCTTCGCGGGCAGATCCGTCGGTGTCCGCCTGGTCGACGACCGGGTGACCGAGGCCGTTGCCGCCGGATGCCGCCAGATCGTCTTGCTCGGCGCCGGTCTGGACACCCGTGCGTTCCGCATGGGTCTGCCCGCCGACGTCACCGTCTACGAACTGGACCTGCCGGAGTTGTTCGCGTTCAAGGAGCCGGTACTGCGCGCGGTCCGAGCCGCACCGACCGCGCGACGACACGTCCTGCCGATCGATCTGCGCACCGCCTGGGCGGTTCCGCTGCGCGAGCGAGGATTTCGATCGGACCTACCGACCCACTGGGTCGACGAGGGCGCTCTCCCGTATCTCCCACCCGAGGATCATCTCCGCACGGTGGCGACGCTGACGACGTTGTCCGTGCCCGGCAGCCGATTCGGCCTCAGCCGGTTCGCGGTCGATTCCGACGCGCCGCCCTACGCCGAACTTCGTCGACTCGTCTCCGGTGACGACGCACCGATGCCACCGCTGGAGGCCGGGCGTCCGGGACAACAGTGGCTCGTCGAGCACGGTTGGCACGTCCGGTTCCGCACCTGGGACGACGAGATCGTGCCGCTGGGCAGGGACGTGGCGGTGCACGATCCGAAGGTCGGCGTCGTGCTCGCCGAGCGGGTATGACCGAAGGTTCACCGTGTCGCGCAGCGGCGGCTATCGGAGTCGCCGCGACGACGTGAACGCGATCACGGACCGCTCGCTGCCGCACGGTCGTGTGCGGTGAAACATGGGCGCTCGCTGCACTTTCGGCGCGTCTGTGAGCACCGACACGACGACGGTCGGTCAGCGGCGGTTCGTGGTCGCGCTCACAGGCGGGCCTACCTGGTCAAAGGCGTCTCGCGGCGCTGATAGGCTGACGGGCGAGTGAGACATCCTTTAACGGACCGTCCGGTGAGGCGGGGAAGGAGGTCGGCATGGCTGTGCCCGAACGGGCGGCCAGAACCGGCGAAACATCGCAGCGGCACACCCCGGAGTGGGTGGCGGCCGGACGTGAGCTGTTGTCGCCCTCGGATGTGACCAGGACCGTAGCGCGGATCGCGCACCAGATCATCGAGAAGACCGCCCTGGATTCCGGCGACGCCGACGCACCGCGGGTGGTTCTGATGGGAATTCCGACGCGCGGCACCACCCTGGCCAATCGGCTGGCGGACAAGATCGAGGAATTCTCCGGTGTGCGTCCCGCCCTCGGCTCCCTCGACATCACCCTGTATCGCGACGACCTGCGCAGTCGCCCGCATCGCCCGCTCGAGCGCACCTCGGTGCCCGACGGCGGCATCGAGAATTCCCTGGTCGTGCTCGTCGACGACGTGCTGTTCTCGGGCCGGACGGTCCGCGCCGCCCTCGACGGGCTGCGCGACCTCGGCCGCCCCCGCGCCGTGCAGTTGGCGGTCCTCATCGACCGCGGCCACCGCGAACTGCCGATCCGCGCCGACTACGTGGGTAAGAACGTGCCGACGTCGCGCGCCGAGGACATCTCGGTGCTGATGATCGAGCACGACGGCCGTGACGGCGTCTATCTGCATCAGGAAGGTCAAGAGTGAAGCACTTGCTGACGGTCGCCGACCTGGATCGCGGCACCGCCACCGAACTCCTCGACGAAGCCGAACGCTTCGAACAGGCCCTGCTGGGCCGCGAGGTGAAGAAGCTGCCGACCCTGCGCGGTCGCACCGTGATGACGGTGTTCTACGAGAACTCCACCCGTACCCGGGTGTCGTTCGAGGTGGCGGGCAAGTGGATGAGCGCCGACGTGATCAATGTGAGCGCGTCGAGTTCCTCTGTCTCCAAGGGAGAATCGCTGCGCGACACCGCGCTCACCCTGCACGCGGCGGGCGCCGACGCGCTGATCGTGCGCCACCCGGCCTCGGGCGCCGCGCACCAGATCGCGCGCTGGATGGAGCAGTGGGCGCGCGAGGAGAACCGTGCCGCCCCCTCGATCATCAACGCCGGTGACGGCACGCACCAGCACCCCACCCAGGCACTGCTCGACGCACTCACCCTGCGTCAGCGCCTCGGCGACATCGAGGGCAAGCGGATCGTGCTGGTCGGCGACATCCTGCACAGCCGGGTGGCCCGCTCCAACGTCTCCCTGCTCGCGACGCTCGGCGCCGAAGTGGTGTTGGTCGCGCCGCGCACCCTGCTGCCGGTCGGCGTGGAGGCCTGGCCCTGCCGGGTCTCGAGCTCGCTCGACGCCGAACTGCCCGGCGCCGACGCGGTGATGATGCTGCGCGTGCAGGCGGAGCGGATGAACGGCGGGTTCTTCCCGTCGGCCCGCGAGTACTCGATCAACTACGGACTGTCCGAGCGCAGGCTCGCGATGCTCGGCGACGACGCGGTGGTCCTGCACCCCGGCCCGATGCTGCGCGGTATGGAAATCGCCTCCGCGGTCGCGGATTCACCGAAATCGGCTGTGCTGCAGCAGGTCTCGAACGGAGTGCACATGCGGATGGCCGTGTTGTTCCGGCTGCTCGTCGGTCAGGAGGAAACGGTATGAGTGAGCTGCTGATCAAGAACGTCAAGCCCTACGGCGAAGGCGATCCCGTCGATGTCCTGGTGCGCGACACCCGCATCGCCGATATCGGCACCGGCCTGACCGCGTCCGACGATGCCGAGGTGATCGAGGGCAACGGCCAGATCCTGCTGCCCGGCTTCGTCGATCTGCACACGCACCTGCGTGAACCCGGCCGCGAGGACACCGAGACCATCGAAACGGGTTCGGCCGCGGCCGCGCTGGGCGGTTACACCGCGGTGTTCGCGATGGCCAACACCAGCCCGGTCGCCGACTCGGTCGTCATCACCGACCATGTGTGGCGGCGCGGCCAGGAAGTCGGCCTCGTCGATGTGTTTCCGGTCGGCGCCGTGACGGTCGGCCTGCAGGGTAAACAGCTCGCGGAGATGGGCACCATGGCCGCGGGCGTCGGCCGGGTCCGAATGTTCTCCGACGACGGCGTCTGCGTCGACGACCCGCTGATCATGCGCCGCGCACTCGAATACGCGAACTCGCTCGGCGTGCTCATCGCCCAGCATGCCGAGGAACCGCGCCTGACCAGGAACGCCATCGCGCACGAAGGACCCAACGCCGCACGCCTCGGACTGCACGGCTGGCCGCGCGCCGCCGAGGAGTCGATCGTCGCGCGGGACGCCCTGCTGGCCCGCGACGCGAACGCCCGTGTGCACATCTGCCACGCCTCCACCGCGGGCACCGTCGAACTGGTGAAATGGGCCAAGTCCCAGGGCATCTCGATCACCGCCGAGGTCACGCCACACCACCTGCTGCTCGACGACTCGCGCCTGGAAACCTACGACGCGGTCAACAAGGTGAACCCGCCACTGCGCGAATCCACCGATGTGGCGGCCTTGCGCCAGGCACTGGCCGACGGCGTCATCGACTGCGTCGCCACCGACCACGCCCCGCACGCCGAACAGGACAAGTGCTGCGAATTCGCGGCCGCGCGTCCCGGCATGCTCGGCTTGGAGACGGCGCTGTCGATCATCGTGCAGACGATGGTGCGGCCCGGCCTGCTCGACTGGCGCGGTGTCGCGAAGGTGATGAGCGAGAAGCCCGCCGCGATCGTCGGCCTCGACGACCACGGCCGTCCGATCGCCGTCGGCGAGCCCGCCAACCTCACGCTGATCGACCCCGATGCCGAGTGGACGGTGCGCGGCGCCGAACTGGCGAGCATCTCGAACAACACACCGTTCGAGGACATGACGTTCCCGGCCGAGGTCACAGCCACGGTGCTGCGCGGCCGGGTAACTGCCCGCGAGGGCAAGGCGGTCGGGATCTAGGGAGGCCAGGAAGTGGAAAGAACGCTGTGGATTGTCGGGCTGCTGGCATTTTTCTTTCTGTGCCTGTGGTTGATGTACCGGGCCTGGCAGAAGAAGGCCACGCGGCAGCAGGCACGCATCGGCGAACTGCCGACGGTGCCGGCCGAACTGGGCGCGCAACTACTGGAACCGACCACCGGGATGTACCTGGGCAGCACCATCGCGCCCAGCTGGCAGGACCGGATCGCGGTCGGTGACCTGGGATTCCGGGCGACCGCCGAACTGACGCGGTTCGAACGCGGAATTCTGCTCGAACGCGACGGCGCCACGGTGATCTGGATTCCGCAGGAATCGGTGACCGCCGTGCGGACCGAGCGCGGACACGCGGGCAAAGTGATGACCGAAGGCGGTGTGCTGGTAATTCGCTGGACACTGCCGACCGGAACCGAGGTAGATACCGGTTTCCGGGGTGACGACAAGACGGTGTACCCGGCATGGATTGCGGATGCGACCAGGGTGACGACGGGAGACGATGAATGACGAAGGCACAAGCGGCCTTGGTGCTCGAGGACGGCCGCGTATTCCGCGGTACCGCTTTCGGCGCGCAGGGCCAGACACTCGGTGAGGCCGTGTTCTGCACGGCGATGACCGGGTACCAGGAAACCCTGACCGACCCCAGCTACGCCCGCCAGATCGTGGTGGCCACGGCCCCGCAGATCGGCAATACCGGCTGGAACGACGAGGACGACGAGTCCGCCAGGATCTGGGTCGCCGGCTACGCCGTGCGCGACCCCTCGCGGGTCTCCTCGAACTGGCGCGCCACCGGCACGCTGACCGACGAGCTCGACCGCCAGGACGTGGTCGGCATCGCGGGGATCGACACCCGTGCGGTGGTCCGCCACCTGCGCAGCCGCGGCTCGATGAAGGCGGGCATCTTCTCCGGCGCCGCACTGGCCGACGACACCGAACTCCTCGCGCGGGTCAACGGCCAGGCCTCGATGCTGGGCGCCGACCTCGCCGAAGAGGTCAGCACCGACGCGCTGTACACGATCGAACCGGTGGGCGAGCACAGATTCACCGTCGTCGCGGTCGACCTGGGCATCAAGACCAACACCCCGCGCATGTTCGCCGAGCGCGGCGTACGCACCCACGTGGTCCCGTCGAACACCTCCCTCGACGACATCCTCGCGCTGAACCCCAACGGCGTGTTCCTGTCCAACGGCCCCGGCGACCCGGCCACCCAGACCGGCGCCATCGCGCTCACCCAGGGTGTGCTCGAGCGCGGAATCCCGCTGTTCGGCATCTGCTTCGGCAACCAGATCCTGGGCCGGGCTCTGGGTCGCAGCACCTACAAGATGAAGTTCGGCCACCGTGGCATCAATATCCCGGTGATCGAAGAGGGCACGGGCCGCGTGTCCATCACCGCCCAGAACCACGGCTTCGCCCTCGAAGGCGAGCGGGGCGAGGTGTTCGACACCCCGTTCGGCAAGGCCGAGGTCTCCCACATCTGCGCCAACGACGGCACCGTCGAAGGGGTCCGGCTGATCGACGGCCGCGCCTTCTCGGTGCAGTACCACCCCGAGGCCGCCGCAGGCCCGCATGACGCCGCATACCTGTTCGACCGTTTCGCCGGTCTCATGGAAGGAGCCTGATGCCTCGCCGCGAGGATCTGAAGCACATTCTGGTGATCGGCTCTGGCCCGATCGTGATCGGCCAGGCGTGCGAATTCGACTACTCCGGTACCCAGGCGTGCCGGGTGCTGCGGTCCGAGGGACTGCGCGTGTCGCTGGTGAACTCCAACCCGGCGACCATCATGACCGACCCGGAGTTCGCCGACGCCACCTACGTCGAGCCGATCACCCCGGAGTTCGTCGAGAAGGTCATCGAGAAGGAACGCCCCGACGCCATCCTGGCCACCCTCGGCGGGCAGACCGCGCTCAACACCGCGGTCGCGCTGCACGAGAACGGCGTACTGCAGAAGTACAACGTGGAGCTGATCGGCGCCGACTTCGACGCCATCCAGCGCGGTGAGGACCGGCAGAAGTTCAAGGACATCGTCGCGAAGGTGGGCGGCGAGAGTGCCCGCAGCGCCGTCTGTTACACGATGGACGAGGTCCGCGCGACCGTCGCCGACCTCGGTTACCCCGTGGTCGTGCGTCCCTCGTTCACCATGGGCGGGCTCGGCTCCGGCATGGCCTACAACGAGGAAGACCTCGACCGCATCGCCGGTGGCGGCCTGTCCGCCTCGCCGACCGCGAACGTCCTGATCGAGGAGTCCATCCTCGGCTGGAAGGAGTTCGAACTCGAGCTCATGCGCGACCGCAACGACAACGTGGTCATCGTCTGCTCGATCGAGAACGTCGACCCGATGGGCGTGCACACCGGTGACTCGGTCACCGTCGCCCCCGCGATGACCCTCACCGACCGCGAGTACCAGAAGATGCGCGATCTCGGCATCGCGATCCTGCGCGAGGTCGGCGTCGACACCGGCGGCTGCAACATCCAGTTCGCGGTCGACCCGGCCGACGGTCGTCTGATCGTCATCGAGATGAACCCCCGCGTCTCGCGCTCCTCGGCGCTGGCGTCGAAGGCCACCGGTTTCCCGATCGCCAAGATCGCCGCGAAGCTGGCCATCGGCTACACCCTCGACGAGATCGTCAACGACATCACCGGTGAGACCCCGGCATCGTTCGAGCCGACCCTCGACTACGTCGTGGTGAAGGCGCCGCGGTTCGCGTTCGAGAAGTTCCCCGGCGCCGACGCCACCCTCACCACCACCATGAAGTCGGTGGGCGAGGCGATGTCGATGGGCCGCAACTTCTCCGAGGCGCTCGGCAAGGTGCTGCGCTCGCTCGAGACCAAGGCCGCCAGCTTCTGGACCACCGACGACGGTCGGTGGGCTCCGGCGGATCCGAGCGATCCGGCCTCGGTGCGTGAGGCGATCGAAGCCATTCTCGCCGACCTGCGCGTGCCCACCGAAGGTCGCATTTACCAGGTCGAACGCGCACTGCGCTACGGCGCGAGCGTCGCGGAAGTCGCGAAGGCCTCCGGTGTGGACCCGTGGTTCGTCGCCGAGGTACTCGGCCTGGTCGAGCTGCGGGCCGAGGTCCTCGACGCGCCCGTCCTCGACGAGGAGCTGCTGCGTCGCGCCAAGCACTACGGCCTGTCCGACCGTCAGCTCGCCGCGCTGCGGCCCGAGCTGGCCGGTGAGTCGGGTGTGCGCTCGCTGCGGCACCGGCTCGCGGTGCGCCCGGTCTACAAGACCGTCGACACCTGCGCCGCGGAGTTCGAGGCCAAGACCCCGTACCACTACAGCACCTACGAGCTCGATCCCGGTGCGGAGTCCGAGGTGGCGCCGCAGCAAGAGCGCGAGAAGGTCATCATCCTGGGTTCGGGCCCGAACCGCATCGGTCAGGGGATCGAGTTCGACTACTCGTGTGTGCACGCGGCACAGACGCTCTCGGCCGCCGGGTACGAGACGGTGATGGTCAACTGCAACCCCGAGACCGTCTCCACCGACTACGACACCGCCGATCGTCTCTACTTCGAGCCGCTCACCTTCGAGGATGTCCTCGAGGTGTACAACGCCGAAGCCGAGTCGGGCACCGTCGCCGGTGTGATCGTGCAGCTCGGCGGCCAGACGCCGCTGGGTCTGGCGCAGCGGCTCACCGACGCCGGCGTGCCGGTGGTCGGCACCTCCGCGGCCGCGATCGACCTGGCCGAGGACCGTGGCGAATTCGGTGATGTGCTCGTCGCCGCCGGACTGCCCGCGCCCAAGTACGGCACCGCCACCACGGTGGCCCAAGCCAAGAAGATCGCCAACCAGATCGGCTACCCGGTCCTGGTTCGCCCGTCCTATGTGCTGGGTGGGCGCGGCATGGAGATCGTCTACGACGAGCAGTCGCTCGAGGGGTACATCTCCCGCGCCACCGAGCTCAACCCGGATCACCCGGTGCTGGTGGACCGCTTCCTCGAAGACGCCATCGAGATCGACGTCGACGCGCTGTGCGACGGCGACGAGGTCTACCTCGGCGGCGTGATGGAACACATCGAGGAGGCCGGTATCCACTCCGGTGACTCCGCCTGCGCGCTGCCCCCGATCACGCTGGGTCGCAGCGACATCGAGGCCGTGCGCCGCTCCACCATCGCGCTGGCCAAGGGCATCGGCGTCAAGGGCCTGCTCAACGTGCAGTACGCGCTCAAGGACGACGTGCTCTACGTCCTGGAAGCCAATCCCCGGGCGAGCCGGACGGTTCCGTTCGTCTCGAAGGCCACCGCCGTGCCGCTGGCCAAGGCCTGCGCGCGCGTCATGCTCGGCGCCACCATCGCCGACCTGCGCAAGGAAGGCATGCTGCCGCCCGAGGGCGACGGCGGTCACGTGCCGCTCGACGCGCCGGTCGCGGTGAAGGAAGCCGTGCTGCCCTTCCACCGGTTCCGTCGCGCCGACGGCTCCGGGGTCGACTCGCTGCTCTCCCCGGAGATGAAGTCCACCGGTGAGGTCATGGGCATCGACGCCGATTTCGGCACCGCGTTCGCCAAGAGCCAGGCCGCCGCCTACGGCTCGCTGCCGACCGAGGGCACCGTGTTCGTCTCGATCGCCAACCGCGACAAGCGCGCCATGGTGTTCCCGATCAAGCGCCTGCACGACCTGGGGTTCCGCATCCTCGCCACCGAGGGCACCGCGGAAACCCTGCGCCGCAACGGCATTCCGTGCGAGCAGGTGCGCAAGCACTCCGATCCGGACGCCACCGATCGGGCCACCGGCATGCCGGAGGCCTCGATCGTGGAGCAGATCCGCGACGGCGAGATCGACATCGTGTTCAACACCCCCTACGGCAACTCGGGCCCGCGCGTGGACGGGTACGAGATCCGCACCGCCGCGGTGGGCGCGAACATCCCGTGCATCACCACCGTGCAGGGCGCCGCGGCCGCGGTGCAGGGCATCGAGGCGAGCATCAACGGCGGTATCGGGGTGCGCTCGCTGCAGGAACTGCACTCGAAGCTGCGTGGCTGACATGACCTTCGGCCACCGATTGCAGCACGCCATGCGGCAGTTCGGACCCGTGTGCGTCGGCATCGACCCCCACCCCGCGCTGTTGCGGGCGTGGGGGCTCACCGAAGACGTCGACGGACTCGAGGCCTTCGCCGAGATCTGCGTCGAGGCCTTCGACGGTCGGGTCGCCCTGGTGAAGCCACAGGTCGCGTTCTTCGAGACCTACGGCTCCGGCGGCATCGCGGTGCTCGAGCGCACCATCTCGGTGCTGCGGGCCTCGGGCACTCTGGTGCTGGCCGATGCCAAGCGAGGCGACATCGGATCCACCATGGATGCCTACGCTCACGCGTGGCTCGGCGACGGCCCGCTGGGTTCGGACGCGGTGACCGTCTCGCCCTACCTCGGTTTCGGATCCCTGGATCCGGCGCTGAGTCTGGCCCAGGCCCATCATCGTGGCGTGTTCGTGCTCGCGGCTACCTCGAATCCCGAGGGCGCGCGACTGCAACGGATCACCGCCGCCGATGGGCGCACGATCGCGCAGACCATGGTCGACGAGGCCGCGTCCCGCAATGCGGGTGACGGCTTCGGCTCGGTCGGCGTGGTCGTCGGCGCGACGCTCACCGAGGCACCGGATCTGTCGGCACTGAACGGACCGATTCTGATGCCAGGTGTAGGTGCGCAGGGCGGGGGAGCGGAGTCCATCAGGAACCTGGTCGCCGAAGCGAACCTGGCTGCTGTCGTGCCCGCGGTGTCGCGCGAGATCCTCACCGTGGGCCCGTCGGTGACGGCGCTGTGCGATAAGACGGCTCAACTGCAAGAGGAGTTCGCCTTCCTGCAGCACTGACGCGAGCATGCGGGGCCGGGGCAGCGACCGCTGCCCCGGCCCCCGTTTCTGTCCCGCCGGGTCCCTCGAAGCGACGTGAGCGCCACCACGGGCTGCCGTCGCTGTGCCCAGAACGGCCGCTGTGGCCCGAAATGGACTCTGCCGCAGGGTATTTCGACCTGAATGCCGATTCGGCGCGTAGCGATGGCGTATGCCCCTGGCACTGCCCGCGTGCCAACAGCCGAACGCGCGACACCGAGCCGCCGTTGCTCGGCGAGCCGTGGTCATCCGGCCCGCCCTCCCGGGGATCGTCAGGCGCACCGGCACCTTGCGCCAGGGCGATCCCTGTGCGTTTCGCCTCACGTGACGAACTGCTCGCCCGGCTGTGCCGCGGTCGATCCGCCGATACCGCGAGGCTTCATCGCGGCACCGAACCGGCGCGCGCCGCCGTCGCGTTTGCGCCGTGCTGTCACCGCGCCTACCCGACCGAGGACCGCTCGCAGGCCATCGCGAGCGTCGCCGTGGCGCCGGTTTTGTCCGGTTCAGTCACTGGCTATGCCGCCCGGGGCGTCCCGAATCCGGACCGGATCGACGACGTCGTGACGACCGCTTCGGGTGCGATTCTCGACCGTTTTCAGGCCCGCCCTGGCGACACGCGGTACGAAATCGGGCGACACGCGGGCTTTTTCTGGAAACCCGCTGGTCGCGCACTAGCGGGTTTGCCGGGGCCGCGACGGACACTCGCGCTACCTGGTGGCTATCATCGCCCATATCCGTATAACCGCAGGTGAAGATGTATTTCAGGAATTCGACTGTACGATCGTTACCAAGGAATCGGGCGTCACCGCATCGGGTCCGCGCGCGCCATACGGCATCCGTAATCCTGCCCTGACCTGGGGGTCGGGTTCGCAATCGGCGCGCACCGTGGGTACGGTCGCACAGACCGTCCGGGTAACCGGCGGTAGATATGGCAATGAACGATGAGACGGAGGAACCCGTGGCCCTTCCCCAGCTGACTGATGAGCAGCGCGCCGCTGCTCTGGAGAAGGCGGCTGCCGCTCGCCGCGCTCGGGCAGAGCTCAAGGAGCGCCTGAAGCGCGGTGGAACGAACCTGAAGCAGGTCCTCACCGATGCCGAGTCCGATGAGATTCTCGGCAAGATGAAGGTTTCTGCGCTGCTCGAGGCTCTGCCGAAGGTGGGCAAGGTCAAGGCGGCGGAGATCATGACCGAGCTGGAGATCGCGCCTACGCGTCGTCTCCGTGGTCTCGGTGCCCGGCAGCGCGCCGCGCTGCTCACCCGCTTCGACTTCGACGCCTAAAGTCTGGTGGACAAAAACACGCGGAAGGGCCGGCTGGTAGTACTGGTCGGCCCCTCGGCCGTGGGTAAATCCACGGTTGTGCGGTGCGTGCGGGAACGCCTGCCCGAACTGGTTTTCAGTGTGTCGGCCACCACCAGGGACCCCCGTCCCGGCGAGGTCGACGGTCTCGATTACCGCTTCGTTTCCCGAGTCGAGTTCGACGCCATGATCGCGGCGGACGAGCTGCTCGAATGGGCGGACATCCATGGGGGGTTGCAGCGATCGGGCACCCCCGCCGCCCCGGTGCGTGAAGCGCTGGCGAGCGGACTATCGGTACTGATCGAAGTCGACCTGGCCGGTGCACGGTCGGTCCGGCAGGCGATGCCGGAAGCACTGCTGGTGTTTCTCGCGCCGCCGAGCTGGGAAGAACTGGTCTCGCGGTTGCGTTCGCGCGGCACCGAGACGCCCGAGGTGATCGAGCGCAGGCTCGAGACGGCCCGGGTCGAATTGGCGGCCCGTGACGAGTTCGACACGGTCATCGTGAACAGCGAGGTAACGACTGCTTGTGAGCAGTTGGTATCGTTGTTCGTTAGCACAAATTCGAGTTCTTGACCCACTAACCCGCAGGAGTCACCCCTAGTGAGCACGGACATCTCCGCAGCACCCGCGTACGACACTCCGATCGGCCTCACCAACCCCCCGATCGACGAGCTGCTCGAGCGCACGTCCTCCAAGTACGCCCTGGTGATCTACGCGGCCAAGCGCGCCCGTCAGATCAACGATTACTACAACCAGCTCGGTGACGGCATCCTCGAGTACGTCGGCCCGCTCGTCGAGCCGGGTCTGCAGGAGAAGCCGCTGTCGGTCGCCATGCGCGAAATCCACTCCGACCTGCTCGAACACACCGAGGGCGAGTGACAATCTCTAGTCCGGAGGCGTAAAGACCATGCGGATCGTCGTCGGGGTCGGCGGGGGCATCGCCGCCTACAAGGCGTGTGCCCTCGTTCGCCGTTTCACCGAGACCGGACACCAGGTGCGGGTCATTCCCACCGAGTCGGCTCTCCAGTTCATCGGTAAGGCAACTTTCGAGGCGCTGTCCGGGCAGCCGGTGCACACCACGGTGTTCGCCGACGTGCCCGAGGTGCCGCATGTCCGGATCGGCCAGGAGGCCGATCTCGTCGTCATCGCCCCCGCCACCGCGGATCTGATGGCGCGCGCCGCGCAGGGGCGCGCCGACGATCTGCTCACCGCCACGTTGCTGACGGCTCGATGTCCGGTGCTGTTCGCGCCCGCGATGCACACCGAGATGTGGGAGCATCCGGCGACAGTGGCCAATGTCGCGACATTGCGCGCGCACGGCGCCACCGTGATGGAGCCGGCGTCGGGTCGGCTCACCGGCACCGATACGGGTCCGGGGCGGCTGCCCGAACCGGAGGAGATCTTCGGTCTGGCCTCGCTGCTGCTCGAACGTGCCGATGCGCTGCCCCGCGACCTGGCCGGTCGCCGTGTGGTGATCACCGCCGGTGGTACGAGGGAACCTCTCGACCCGGTGCGCTTCCTCGGCAACCGCAGCTCCGGCAAGCAGGGCTACGCCCTGGCCAGGGTCGCCGCCCAGCGCGGTGCCCAGGTGACGCTGATCGCGGGCAATACGATCGAGCTCGCCCCGCCCGCCGCCGTCGAACTGGTCCACATCACCACCGCCGACCAGCTCAAGACCGCGGTCGACAAGCACGCGCTCGGCGCCGACGCGGTGATCATGGCGGCCGCGGTCGCCGATTTCCGTCCGACCCATGTGGCCGCCGCGAAGATCAAGAAGGGCGCCGACGAACCCGACGTGATCCCGCTGACCAAGAACGAGGACATCCTCGCCGGCTTGGTCGACGCGCGCACCGAGGGACGGCTCACCGGTACCGCGATCGTCGGTTTCGCCGCCGAGACCGGTGACGACAACGGCGATGTGCTCACCCACGCCCGCGCGAAGCTGGCTCGCAAGGGCTGTGATCTGCTCGTGGTCAACGCGGTCGGCGAGGGCAAGGCGTTCGAGGTCGACACCAACGACGGCTGGTTGCTCGGCGCCGACGGCACCGAAGTCGCCCTCGATCACGGTTCGAAGGCGCTGCTGGCCAGTCGGGTGCTCGACGCGCTGGTTCCGCTGCTGCGCTGACCGGGGAGTTCGCGTCGATTCGGCGCGAAAACGGTTGCGCGGCAACGCGGATCATGCAGTGTACGGGTCGCGCGTGTGTTCGTGGTGTGGCTTGGCGCTTACTCGCCACCAGGTCGGTGGTTTGGAATAGTCTTGATGAGAAGGGTTGCGCGGTAGCACCGAGAAGTTACCGTCACAAGCCGAACGAGTAACCCGTTGAGGGAGAGGGAATAACTGTGCGTACGACAGGTAGTCGGCTTTTCACGAGTGAGTCCGTGACCGAGGGTCATCCGGACAAGATCTGTGACGCGATCAGCGATTCCATCCTCGACGCTCTGCTCGCGGAGGATCCGGGCAGTCGGGTAGCGGTGGAAACAATGGTCACCACGGGGCAGGTCCATGTGGCGGGCGAGGTCACCACCTCCGCCTACGCCGACATCCCTCGGATCGTGCGCGAGAAGGTCCTCGAGATCGGATACGACTCCTCCGCAAAGGGATTCGACGGCAACTCCTGCGGCGTCAACATCGCGATCGGTGCCCAGTCGCCGGATATCGCCCAGGGCGTCGATACCTCGCACGAGGCGCGCGTCGGCGGTTCCGACGACGAGATCGAGCGCCAGGGCGCCGGCGACCAGGGTCTGATGTTCGGTTACGCCACGACCGACACGCCCGAGCTGATGCCGTTGCCGATCGCGCTCGCGCACCGGCTCTCGCGCAAGCTCACCGAGGTCCGCAAGTCGGGTGTGCTGCCCTACCTGCGTCCCGACGGCAAAACCCAGGTCACCATCGAATACGACGGTGACCGCCCGGTTCGCCTCGATACGGTCGTCATCTCCACCCAGCACGCCGCCGATATCGATCTGGACAACCTGCTCGCTCCCGATATCCGCGAGAAGGTCGTCGACGCCGTCATCGGCGATCTGAACCTGCCCAGCCTCGACACCTCCGAGATCCGCCTGCTGGTCAACCCCACCGGCAAGTTCGTCCTCGGCGGACCCATGGGCGACGCGGGCCTGACCGGTCGCAAGATCATCGTCGATACCTACGGCGGCATGGCCCGCCACGGTGGCGGCGCGTTCTCCGGCAAGGACCCGTCGAAGGTGGACCGTTCGGCCGCCTACGCCATGCGCTGGGTCGCCAAGAACGTCGTGGCCGCCGATCTGGCGGAGCGGGTCGAGGTGCAGGTCGCGTACGCGATCGGCAAGTCGGCCCCGGTCGGGCTGTTCGTCGAGACCTTCGGCACCGAGAAGGTCGACCCGGCGCGGATCTCCACCGCCATCTCCGAGGTCTTCGATCTGCGTCCCGGTGCGATCATCCGCGATCTCGACCTGCTGCGCCCGATCTACGCGCCCACCGCCGCGTACGGGCACTTCGGCCGCACCGATGTCGACCTGCCCTGGGAGCACACGGACCGCGCCGACAAGTTGCGCGCGGCCGTCGGCCTGTAATACCCACGGACCGCGTGGCAGCGGGCGAAACATCGACAGCAGCGGGACACCCCATCGCGAGGGTGCTCCCGCTGCTCTCGCCTGCCCACCTCGACCGCGACTTCGACTACCTCGTCCCCGCTGAGCTGGACGAGATCGCGCAGCCGGGCGTTCGTGTGCGCGTCCGGTTCGCCGGTCGCCTCGTCGACGGGTACCTCCTCGACCGTCTCCCACACAGTGACCACAACGGCAAGATGATGCCGCTGGAACGGGTCGTCTCCGCGGAGCGTGTACTCACCCCGGAAATTCTGCGGCTCGCCACCGCCGTCGCCGCCCGTTATGCGGGAACGCGCGCCGATGTGCTTCGCCTGGCGATTCCACCGCGGCACGCGCGGACCGAAACCGGCGGAGTCAAGAAGGCCGCTACGGCATCTGTGCCGGAAGCTGTTGGCACAGAGGATGACTCGCCGGCGGATGCCGATTCCGAGGACAAGGCCGATGGCCATGCCGATGCCGAGGCCGGTGCTGGTGGCCGGGCCGATGCCGGTGCCGACTCAGGTGTAGGTCCAGGTGCCGACTCGACCGAGGTGAACGGTTCGGGCGAATCCGCCGCGCCGGAGCGGATCCCTGCGGATCAGCCGGGTCCGACGACCGCGGGGGCCCGGCTCGGCTCGACACCCGACGTGCCCGTCGCGCGATCGAGCATCGAGATCGATGCGTCGGCCTGGGGCCGGTATGTGCACGGACAGGCCTTTGTCGACGCGCTGGCGCACGGCAAGGGCGCGCGAGCGGCGTGGCAGGCGTTGCCGGGGGAGGACTGGGCGGCGCGGCTGGCCGAGTTGGCGGCGACGGTCGTAGCCAATGGGCGCAGCGCCGTGCTGATGGTGCCGGACCAGCGCGATCTCGACCGATTGCTCGCCGAATGTATTGCGCTGGTCGGTGATTCGGCCGTCGGCCTGGCGGCGGGATTGGGGCCGGCGGCGCGGTATCGGCGGTGGCTGGCGGTATTGCGCGGGCAGGCGCGGATCGTGGTCGGGACGCGGGCCGCGGTGTTCGCCCCGGCGCGCGACCTCGGACTGATCGCGATCTGGGACGACGGCGACGACACCTATGCCGAACCCCGGTCCCCGTATCCACATGCCAGAGAGGTGGCGATGTTGCGGGCGCACGAGACCGGAGCCGCGTTCGTCGCCGCCGGTTTCGCCCGGACCGCCGAGATCCAAGCGGTGGTCGAATCCGGTTGGGCACGTGACCTTCTCGCCGAACGTCACGTGCTGCGTGAGGTGACGCCACGGATCAGCGCGCCCGGTGACAGCGATTTCGCGCTGGAGCGCGACGCGTTGGCGCGGTCGGTGCGGATGCCCGGTGTCGCGTTCTCGGCCGCCCGCTCCGCGATCAAGGAGAACGTGGCGGTCCTGGTGCAGGTGCCCCGGCGCGGGTACGTCCCGTCCCTGGCCTGCGCGAAATGTCGCACGCCTGCCCGCTGTCGGCACTGCAACGGTCCGTTGGCGCTGCCGCAGTCGGCCGGCGGTGAAGCGGCGAGCCCGCAGTGTAAGTGGTGCGGGATCACCGAGGCGGCGTTCCGCTGCCAGGCGTGCGGTGCGCGCGCTCTGCGGGCGACGGTGATCGGCGCGGCCCGGACCGCCGAAGAACTGGGTCGCGCCTTCTCCGGGGTGCCGATCCGGACCTCGGGGGGCGGGGAGGTGCTCGATACCGTCGAACCGGGGGCTCAGGTGGTCGTCGCCACCGTCGGCGCCGAACCGCGCGTGCCGGGCGGTTATGGCGTGGCGCTGCTGCTCGACGGATGGGCGCTGCTCGGCCGCGCCGACCTGCGCGCGAGCGAGGACACCCTGCGCCGCTGGATGGGCGCGGCGGCGCTGGTGCGGCCGCGCGGGCAGGTCATCGTGATGGCCGAACCCGCCCTGCCCACCGTCCAGGCGCTGGTCCGCTGGGACCCCGTCAACCATGCCGCCGCCGAACTCGAAGCCCGCGCCGAGGTGGGCTTCCCGCCCGCGGTCCGCCTCGCCGCCGTCGACGGCACCACCGCCTCGATCGGCGAACTACTCGACGCCACCACCCTTCCCGACGGCACCGAGGTCCTCGGCCCGGTCCCGCTACCACCGACGGCCCGTAAACCCTTCTCCGGCAGCGACTCTCCTGCCGAGGTCGAGCGCATGCTGCTGCGGGTACCCCGCTCGGGCGGCGCGCCGCTGGCCCGCGCGCTCACCGCCGCCCAGGCGGTTCGCAGCTCCCACCGATCCGATGCCCCCCTTCGTGTCCAGATCGACCCCGTCGATATCGGCTGATACCGCGGTCAGGTGTACATCGCTCGATGGCGCTGTGCCCACTGCGCGTATGACGTGGCGGATCGACCGAGGACATTCTCGATATCGGTGCTGACCTGCTGCTCGTGCGCTGTCGGCGAGCCGAGGATGGTCAGTGTGTGGTCGGCGACCGGTTCGGGCATGAAGCGGAGCATGTTCTCCTTGGCTTGTTCGGCGGTGAGTTCGACGAAGGTGATCGGGGTATCGGTCGCTTCGGCGAGTGCAGCCGCTTGGTCGCGAGGGGTGATCACGGCGGGCCCGGTCAGGGTGTAGGCGCGGGCGTGATGGCCGTTTTCGCGCAGCGCCGCCGCGGCGACGGCCGCGATATCGGCGGGGTCCACGGCGGGCAGGCCGACATCGCCGAAGGGCGCCGCGACGATGCGCCGAGTGCGGACGGGTTCGATCCAGGCGTAGGTGTTGGAGAAGAACGCGCCGGGTCGCAGCGCCGTCCACTCCAGGTCGGACTCGGCGAGCGCCCGTTCGAAGGCGATCGTTCTGGCGTAGCCGTCGGAGTGGGGTCGGGTCACCGCGCCCTGCGAGGACACGAAGACCACCCGGCGCACGCCGGCGTCCGCGGCGGTTTTCAGCAGCAGTGCCGGTTCGGGGCCGGTCATCAGTTGCTCACCGGTGATCAGCAGGAACAGCGCGTCGGCGCCGTGCAGCGCGGGGGCGAGACTGTCGAGATCGCCCAGGTCGGCGACCGCGTGCTCGACACCCGCGGGTAGGTCGACGGGGCGGGTACCCCGAGACACGGCCCTGACCTGCTCACCCGCGTCGGCGAGTAGTGCGACCAGGGTGCTGCCGATGTTGCCGGTCGCTCCGGTGACGACGAACATACAATTCCTTAGTTAGTTGGCTGACTTACTCCTGCTGAGAACGTATCCCATCGGGTGTCGGCTGTCTATAGTTAGTTGTATGACTAACTCGAATGCGCAGGTCAGCACCAAGGTCGGGAAGCGGGAACGGCTGGTTCAGGCGGCGATGCGGGTGTTCTACCGGCAGGGTATCGAGAAGACGACGATCGCCGAGATCGCGCGGGAGGCCGACGTACCGGTCGGCAATGTCTACTACTACTTCAAGACGAAGGATCAATTCGTCGCCGCGGTGATCGAACTGCACGCGCAGGTCCTGGCCGGGGCTGTCGCCGAGATCGCCGAGCTGCCCGGGCCGGCTGAGCGATTGAAGGCGATGGTGCGCAGCTGGGTCGATCAGCGGGAGATGGCGGCGCGATTCGGGTGCCCGTTCGGCTCGTTGGCCGCCGAACTCGACAAGCGCGAGGATGCCTTCCGTGGCGAGCCGGCGCGCGTGATGGGCCTGCTCGTGGAGTGGGGCCGCACGCAGTTCGCCGAGCTGGGGCGTCCCGATGCCGACGAGCTCGCGATCGCGTTCGTGGCTGCCTATCAGGGAATCTCTCTGCTCACCAACACCTTTCGTGATCCGCAGCTGATGGTCACCGAGGGGGCGCGGTTGGAGCGGTGGATCGATGAACTCCGGGTGCGGTAACTCGCGGTCTTGTCGCGACACCACGAATTCAGATCTCTCCTTGCATTCGATGCATTGCCGATATATCGTCGATAGTGTCAAGTACATCGAGAGAGCCTGAGGAGGCTGTCATGCACAACCAAGAACAGCGAGAATTCGGACACTTCCGGCGCGGTCGCGGACCGGGTCCCCGGGAATTCGGTCCCGATCGTCAGCAGTTCCGCCACGGCGGGCGTCACGGCCACGGCCCCGAGTTCGGACCGGGCTTCGGCCCAGGTTTCGGACCGGGCTTCGGTCCCGGCTTCGGCCGTGGACGCGGCCGCGGCGGTCGGGGCAGGCGCGGCGACGTGCGGGCCGCGGTACTGCTGCTGCTCGTCGAGCGCCCCATGCACGGCTACGAACTGATCCAGCAGATCCGCGACCGCAGCGACGATGTCTGGCGCCCGAGTCCGGGGTCCATCTACCCGGCATTGGCCCAGCTCGAGGACGAGGGTCTGGTACTCATCGAGAAGGTGGCCGGTCGCAAGACCGCGCAGCTCACCGGCGAGGGCAAGGCCTATGTCGAGACTCATCGTGAGGATCTCGGCGACCCGTGGGCCGAGGTCAAGCAGGACGTCGGAGCCCAGGCGCTCGACCTGCGCGGGCTGGTCGGACAGGTGATGGGCGCGGTCGGTCAGGTAGCCCAGGTCGGCACCGCGCAGCAGGCGGCGAAGGCGGCCGAGGTGCTCGCCGAGACCCGTCGGGCGCTGTATCGCATCCTCGCCGAAGACGATGTCACCCCGACCGTGGACGAAGGCGACGCAACCCCCGAGAAGTGAGGGCGTCGTGAAACACCTTCCCGGCGTGCGATTGTCGGACCCATGGAGTAAATGTTTGGGTCATGGAACAACTGGGAACGTTGTGGGGTTGGGGAACATCACGATTGCGGGCGGCGGCGTCGGTCACGACACTCGCCTGCACAGCGGTGATCGGTGTGTCGTTCGCACCGATCACCGCCGCCGAACCGGCGGGCTATCGGCCCGCTGTCATTCCGATGCTGGCGGGTCCGGCACAGTCCGATCACCTGGATGCCGCCCATTACATCAAAGCCAATCCGGACTCGGTTCCGGTGGGCCTCAACAACTTCGGGTGTTCGCCGAGCGCTGAGCACCCGCGGCCGATCGTGCTGGTGCACGGCACCGACTCCAGCGCGTACTCCGACTGGGCGGGAATCGGGCCGCAACTGGTGTCGGCCGGCTACTGCGTCTTCGCGCCGAACTACGGCGGGGCGCCGGGCGCCGACACCTACGGCACCGAGGACATGCGCGTCAGTTTCGCCCAGCTCGCTCACTTCGTCGATGACGTTCTCGCCGCGACCAAGGCGAGCAAGATCGATCTGGTCGGGTTCTCCCAGGGGGCGAACATCAGCCGGTTCTATGTCAACAAGCTCGGGGGCGCGTCGAAGGTCGAGACCTGGGTCGGGCTGGCCTCACCCAGTTACGGTGGGGTCATGTACGGGCTGGTTCCGGTGGGGCAGGCTATTCCCGGCATGATGGATGTCTTCGCGAAGGTCACCTCGACGGCCGCGGTGCAGCAGGCGCAGGGCGAACCGCTCATGGTGGAACTCAACGCGGGCGGCGACACCGTGCCCGGTGTCCGCTACGTCACTGTCGGCAGCCGGGTCGACGAGATGATCCAGCCGTTCTCGAACATCGCGTTGCGCGGTGCGGGCGCGGAGAACCTCGTCCTGCAGGACCTGTGCGCCGCCAACCTGACCGGGCACTTCCACCTGGTCTACGACCCCTTCGTGCAGCAGTTGCTGCAGCGCGTTCTCGACCCGGTCCGGGCCCCCGCGCCGGTCTGCGAGCCGGTCCCGCTCGGCACCGGTATCCCCGAGGTGATCATCGCGGGCAACTCCTGACGGCCGGGCGGGACGGAAGCGCCGCGCGGGGTCACTAGACTGGGACGACCGCCATTCGTCCTCCCCGGGAGCCGCCGTGACCATTCAGCCCGTTCGCCTGTTCGGCGACCCGATCCTGCGTTCTCGTGCCGACGCGGTCACCGAGTTCGGTCCCGACCTCGCCACGTTGGTCGCCGACCTCACCGAGACCATGCACGACGACGGTGGGGTCGGGATGGCCGCGCCGCAGATCGGCGTCGGGCTGCGGGTGTTCGTCTATGACACCGGCGATGCCGCGGGACATGTGGTGAATCCCGAATGGTCGACGGTCGGGGCCGACGAACAGGTCGGACCCGAGGGCTGCCTGTCGATCCCCGGCGTGCGCTACGACGTGCGCCGGGCCGCGCGCGTGCGGGTCAGCGGGGTCGATATCACCGGTGCGCCGGTGGAATTCGAGGCCGAGGGGCTGCTCGCGCGTTGCGTCCAGCACGAGTACGACCACCTCGACGGCGTGCTGTTCGTCAACCGGCTCGAACCGGCCGATCGCAAGGACGCGATGCGCACCATCCGTGAATCCGACTGGTTCCGCGGCGGGATCACCGTGCGCGAATCCAGCGGTGTCGGCGGTGGTCGCTGATGCGCGTGGTCTTCGCCGGCACGCCGGAGCCCGCCGTGCCCTCGCTGCGCCGGTTGATCGAGAGCGAGGGACATGAGGTCGTCGCGGTGCTCACCCGGCCCGACGCGGTCGCGGGCCGTGGCCGCAAGCTCTTGCGCTCGCCGGTCGGGCAGCTCGCCGACGAACACGGCATTCCGGTGTTCACGCCCCGCAAGCCGTCCGAGCCCGAATTCGTCGCCGCGCTCACCGAGCTCGCACCGGACTGCTGCCCGGTCGTCGCCTACGGTGCGCTGCTGCCGCAACAGGTGCTCGACATCCCCACGCACGGCTGGATCAACCTGCACTTCTCGCTGCTGCCCGCCTGGCGCGGGGCGGCTCCCGTGCAGGCCGCGATCGACGCGGGTGACGACATGACCGGTGCGTCGACCTTCCTGATCGAAGCAGGCCTCGACACCGGCCCGGTGTACGGGGTGATGACCGAGAAGATCGGGCTCACCGACACCGCGGGCGAACTGCTGACCCGGCTCGCCGAAGCCGGTGCCGTGCTGCTCGAGAAGACGTTGGACGGTGTGGAAGACGGTTCGCTGCAAGCGATTCCGCAATCCCACGACGGCGTGACCTACGCACCGAAGGTGACCGTGGAGGCCGGGCGGATCGGGTTCGACGAACCCGCGCTCGCCATCTCCCGCCATATCCGCGCCGTCACCCCGGCGCCCGGCGCGTGGACCGAGGTGAACGGGCTGCGCCTCAAACTCGGCCCGGTGGAAATGGTGGAGGAAACCTTGCCCGAACGCGAGATCGAGGTGCGCAAGTCCGGCGTCTTCGTCGGAACATCGACCACAGCGGTCCGCCTGGGGCAGGTCCAGCCGCCCGGCAAGAAGATGATGAACGCCCTCGACTGGGCGCGCGGCGCCCGCCTGGCGCCCGGCACGGTGATCGGATGAGTGCCTCGGACCGCCGCCGTCGCCGCGAAGCCGATGCCGCGAACGGCGTGAGCCCGCGCGAGAACCGCAAGCCCGCCGGTAAGTCCGGCGCGAGCCCCCGCGACGACCGCAAGATCACCGGCAAGAACGTCGACGGTGGCTGGGCGGCCCGCGCCGCGAAGGGCACCGCCACCCCGCGCGCGGACGGCGACCGCTGGACAGACCGCGGCGGCTCCGATCGACCCCGCCGCGACGACCGTGACGGGGGCACTCGATCCGGCGCGCCCCGCCGTGCGGACGACCGCCCCGGTTTCGGCGGCGCGAACGATCGGGCTCAGGGTCGTGACTCGGGCGACCAGCGCGGTGATCGTGGTGGCGCGGGACGGACAGGCGCGGCGCGTTCCGGTGTGGGACGTTCCGATCGTGGCGCGTCGCGTCCCGATCGTGGTGCGCGCGCGGGAGACTCGCGTGGCCGTGGTGCGGGCACCCGGGATGCCGGTGAGCAGACGAGCAAAGCCCCCACGCAGCGTCGGCCCGAGCGTCCCGATCCCAGCGTGCCCAGTCCGCGCAAGCGCCGCGGCGAGCCCGTCGACCCCGCGCGCGAAGTCGCCCTCGATGTGCTGCGGGCCGTGCGCGAGCGCGACGCCTATGCCAACCTCGCGCTGCCGAAGCTGTTGCGCGAGCGCAAGATCAGCGGGCGCGATGCCGCGTTCGCGACCGAGCTCACCTACGGCGCCAGCCGTTCGCAAGGGCAGCTCGATGCGGTGATCTCGGCGTGCGCGGGCCGCCCGGTCGACGAGATCGACGGACCCATCCTCGATATCCTGCGCCTCGGCGTCTACCAGCTGCTGCGGACCCGCACCGGCGCGCACGCGGCCGTCGACACCTCCGTCGACTTGGCCAGTGCCGAATTCGGCCAGGGGCGTGCCGGTTTCGTCAACGCGGTGCTGCGTCGGGCAGGGGAGAAGACCGCCGACGAATGGGTCGCCGAGTTGGCCCCCGCCGACCCGGTCGGCAAACTCGCCTTCGAGCACGCGCATCCGAAGTGGATCGCCCAGTCGTTCGCCGACGCGCTCGGCGCGCGGGCGGGCGAGCTGGACGCCCTGCTGACCGCCGACGACGAGCGCCCGATCGTGCACCTGGTCGCCCGGCCCGGCGAGATCACCGCCGAAGAGCTGGCGCTGGTCACCGGTGGGGAAGAGGGCCGCTGGTCGCCGTACGCGGTGTACCTCGACGGTGGCGATCCCGGCCTGCTGGAGCCGGTCCGTGACGGCATCGCCGCCGTGCAGGACGAGGGCAGCCAGCTGGTCGCGCTCGCCCTCACCCGCGCACCGCTGGAAGGCCCCGACACGGGGCGCTGGCTCGATCTCTGCGCGGGTCCCGGGGGTAAGGCGGCCCTGCTCGGCGCGCTCGCCGCGATCGACCTGTTCACCGTCGACGCCGTGGAACCGGCCGAACACCGGGCCGAACTGGTCCGCAAATCCACGCGGAATCTGCCCGTCACCGTGCACGTCGCGGACGGTCGCGACAGTGGCCTGACGCCCGGTTACGACCGCGTCCTGGTCGACGCGCCGTGCACGGGCCTCGGTGCCCTGCGTCGGCGCCCCGAGGCGCGCTGGCGCCGCACTCCGGCCGATGTGGCGGAACTGGTGACCCTGCAGCGTGAACTCCTCACCGCCGCATGGGATCTGGTGCGTCCCGGTGGTGTGGTCGTGTATTCGACCTGCTCGCCGCACCTCGCCGAAACCGTGTCGGTGGTCGCCGATTTCGTCCGCCGCACCGGTGCCGAAGAACTCGACAGTCGCGAGTTCCTGCCCGGTGTCACCGAGCTCGGCGACGGCCCGTCCGCGCAGCTGTGGCCGCACCGCCACGGCACCGACGCCATGTTCCTGGCGACGTTGCGTAAGAAGTAGACGAGATCCTACGACGGCGCCGTTGCCCACCCGGGGGACGGCGCCGTTCCATTCGTCCAAGCGAGGCGCGAGTGCCGCGGCGCAGAATCGGCGTATGACGATGACATGGGATCAGGTGGTCGCGATGGCGACGGCACTGCCGGGTGTGGCGGAAGGCACCTGGTGGCGCAGTCCCGGCCTGAATGTCGGCGGCAAGAGCTTCGCCCGACTGCGTGATGAAGCCGAAGGCGGCCTCGTACTGCTCTGTGAGCCCACGGAGAAGCAAGCCCTGCTCGCCTGCGGCGACCCGGCCTTCTACACGACCCCGCACTACGACGGGCACCCCTACATCCTCATCGACCTCGACGCGGTCGACCCACAGCAGCTCGCCGAGTTGCTCGACAGCGCGTGGTGGCTGCGTGCCCCCGCGAAGCTGCGGCGGGCGAGGCAGGGTAGCTAGGAGAGGACTCCGTTGTCCTGTCCCGAGTCAGTCCCGTTCGGACAATTCACGCAGGCGCGCCAGGGTTTTCGCGAGAATCCGGGACACGTGCATCTGCGAGATCCCCAGCTGCGACGCGATCTGGGTCTGCGTCATCGACTCGAAGAATCGCATGGTCAGAATGCGGCGCTCACGTTCGGGCAGGCCCGCCAGCAGCGGACGCACCGCGATGTACTCCTCGACCCGGTCGAACTGCGCCTCTTCCTCGCCGAGCGTATCGAGCAGCGAGGCGTCGCTGTCGCGCCCGATCGAGGCCGCGTCGATCGACGTGGGCTGATAGGCATTGCCCGCGATGACGGCCTGGGTGACCTCGTCGGGGTCGACATCGAGCTCGGCGGCGATCTCCTTGGCGGTGGGTGAGCGCCCCAACCGCTGCGACAGCTGATCCACCGCCGCGCCGATGCGCAGGTGGGTTTCCTTGACGCGCCGGGGAACCCGCATCGCCCAGGTGTTGTCCCGGAAGTACCGTCGGACCTCGCCCATGATCGTCGGCACGGCGAAGGACAGGAAATTCGAGCCACGGCTCAGGTCGAACCGGTCCACCGCGTGGACCAGACCGACGCGCGCCACCTGCGACAGATCGTCGAACGGCTCACCGCGTCCGCTGAATTTGCGGGCGATGTGGTCGGCCAGCGGGATACAGCGGTTGATCAGCGCGTCACGCGCGACGGCGTGCGCGACGCTGCCCGGCTCGGTCGCCGCGAGCCGCTCGAACAGGGCGCTGACATCGTCGTACCCGGACACCGGTTCCGGGGTCTCGGTCTCCTCCTCGAGGCTTTCCTGCTCGAGGGATTCCTTGTTCGATTCCTCGACGTCCGATTCCTCGGCGGCAGGGGAGTCGGTTTTGTCAGGTTCGCTGAGATTGTGCTGGTCGGGCTGGTTGTCCTCGCCGTGCACTATGCCTTCCCCCGGACCCTGCGGAATCGGACCGTCGTCGGGTACCCGGACAGGCTGGCGTCGAAATCCTGCTGTTCGGCGATGACTTCGTCGCAGAGCGTGCGCAGCACATGCCACCCGAAGCTGCGCTGATCGGGCATGCCCTGCGCGGCGGCGACACCGTCGACGCGCACCTGGAGTTCGGCGTCACCGACAAGGAATTCACAGGTGAGCAGCGTCTCCGGGCCCGCGATCGCGATGATCGTCGAGCACACCTCGTCGACGGCGAGGCGGACGTCGGCTACCTCGTCGAGGGTGAAATCGCTGAGTAGTACCAGTGTTTCGGCCAGTCCGCGCACGATTGGCAGCTGCGTCAGCTGGGCTGCCACACGAATCTCCACCGGGGCGCCGAAGGGCCCATGTTCCGCCGAAAAATTGGTCACCCTGAGAAGGCTACCCATATCCCGGCAGGGCAATCACCATCGCCGTCGCTAGACTGGCGCGCTGTGTCCACTCCGACGTTCTCTCGTCCGTCCCAGCCGATGATCGCCCCGTCGATCCTGTCCGCGGACTTCGCGAATCTGGCCGCCGAGGCCGCCGCGGTGCAAGGAAGCGATTGGCTCCATGTCGATGTCATGGACGGTCATTTCGTGCCGAATCTCACGCTGGGTCTGCCGATCGTGCAGAGCCTGCTGAAGGCCACCGATATTCCGTTCGATTGCCACCTGATGATCGACGATCCCGGCCGCTGGGCCCCGAGCTACGCCGAGGCAGGCGCCTACAACGTCACCATCCACGCCGAGGCGACCGATGATCCGATCGCGGTGGCGCGCGATATCCGCGCCGCGGGCGCCCGGGCCGGCCTGTCGGTGAAGCCGAACACTCCGATCGAGCCGTACCTGGAGATTCTGCGCGAATTCGACACCCTGCTGGTAATGAGTGTGGAACCGGGTTTCGGCGGGCAGTCGTTCATCCCCGGCGTGCTGGAGAAGGCCCGGATCGTGCGCAACCTGGTCGATTCGGGTGAACTGCGCCTGGTCGTGGAAATCGACGGCGGCATCAACGACGACACCATCGAGCAGGCCGCCGCGGCCGGGATCGACTGCTTCGTGGCCGGGTCGGCCGTCTACAACACGGCCGATCCCGGCGCCGCCGTGCAGAAGCTGCGCAACCTGGCCACCTCGGCCTGGCTTCCGTAGCTACAGCGAGCGGAGTCTGCGGGTGCCCAGCACCCGCGCCGCGTCGATGACGGCCTGCACCATCGGGCGCTGGTCGCTGGATTCGGGGGCCTGTACCCAGGTGCGGTAGCCGGTGCGCTCGTCGTCGGGGGAGGGCAGCACGATCTGGCTGCCCGCGCAGGCGACGGTGGCGTACAGGCGGAACAGTTCGGCCGACGCGGTCGTGGCGACGGAGTCCGGCCGGCACGGGCCGGTGAGGAAGGTCCAGCGCCGCGCACGGGGGTGATCGACCACCGGACCCGCGATCGCGGCCTCACGCAGCCGGGCCTGTACGCGCTCGCCCAGGTCGCTCGGCATGGTCACCGCGCCGTAGTGCGCGCCGATCTGGAGCAGAATGCGGCGGGAATCGAAATCGATCTTGGCCGGTAGGTGCAGTTCTCGGCGGTAATGCACGCAGCGCATTTCCAGCGTCGAATCGACCAATGTGCTCACGCGGCACCCCCATATATAGCGAACCTGTTATAACCCACAGTGTTGTCTTCCTGGAGTGGTGGACTATCCCTGGGGTGAACTCCCGGTAGCCACAGCGCTCCGGGCAATGATGTCGGGAGAAACCCGCAGTTCCAGGGCCCGACATCGGGTTGAACAGTAGGAATCGTCGACGTGACAATGTTGCGTCAACGACGCGGCGGGCGCAAGCATTCCACTCACCGTGTTTCCAGTTCGTAATGGCGGGTAATGCCACGGTAAGGCAACCGGATGAATGCGCGGGATCGGTTGGCTGAAAATTGTATTGACCGACAACCGCCGTATCAATTTACGGCGTCGTTTTGCCGTGTCGAAACACCGCGCCGCCGCGCCGAGGACCAGTCGATCACCGGCCGTGGCCGATATCCCACGCACGGACGGGTTCGGCCCCCGACCGGGGCTCACGGGTCGCGCTATTAGGCTGTGCGACGAGTCGGGTGTCGGTAAGGGAATAGCGGCCACCCTCTTGCTGTTGGGCCCAACGGGTACGGATGACGCGACAAGGGAGTCAGGCATGTTCACAGGGATCGTCGAGGAGCTGGGCGAAATCGTGGCCACCGAAGCGCTGACCGACGCCGCCCGATTGACGATCCGCGGCAAGTTGGTGACTTCCGATGCCGGACACGGCGATTCGATCGCCGTCAACGGCGTCTGCCTCACCGTCGTCGATGTGATCGACGGCGACAGCTTCACCGTCGACGTCATGGACGAGACGTTGAAGCGCTCGAGTATCGGCGGTCTGGTTCCTGGATCACCGGTCAACCTCGAACGCGCGGCCGCGTTGAACAGCCGCCTGGGTGGGCACCTCGTACAGGGCCACGTCGACGGCACCGGCACCGTGCTGCGGCGCACCCCGTCGGAGAACTGGGAGGTCGTGCGGATCTCGCTGCCCGATTCCGTCGCCCGCTATGTGGTGGAGAAGGGCTCGATCACGGTCGACGGTGTTTCGCTCACCGTCTCCGCGCTCGGCATCGACGAGCAACCGAACGGCGACGGATCCCGCGATTGGTTCGAGGTCTCCCTGATCCCGACCACCCTCGCCCTGACCGTCCTCGGCACCGCCCCCGTCGGCGCCACCGTGAACCTCGAGGTGGACGTCATCGCGAAGTACGTGGAACGCCTCGCCCAACGAGGCTGACACCGATCGGCACCGGGCCTGACCGAACGTCCCCGGACCACGCCGTAATGTAAGTGTCATTGCCATCCCCACGGCAGTTTCTCGGCCGACCCGATCTGGACCGACCAGCGGGCGCGGCGAAGGAGTGCCCGCCGGGAGGGAAGATCGAGGCCCCCGGGCCGAGAAACCCGCGGCGTCAGCCGCCAAAATTATGGAGCAAGCAGACGTGACCAGGTTGGACAGCATCGAACGCGCGGTCGCCGATATCGCGGCCGGCAAGGCTGTGGTCGTCATCGACGACGAGGACCGGGAGAACGAAGGCGATCTCATCTTCGCGGCCGAGAAGGCCACTCCGGAGCTGGTCGCGTTCATGATCCGCTACACCTCCGGCTACATCTGCGTGCCGTTGACCGCCGACGACTGCGACCGGCTCGGCCTGCCACCCGCGTACGCGATGAACCAGGACAAGCACGGCACTGCCTACACCGTCTCGGTGGACGCTCGCGAGGGCATCACCACCGGCATCTCCGGTGCCGACCGGGCCGTCACCATGCGCCTGCTGGCCAGCGCGCAGGCCAAGGCCGACGACTTCACCCGCCCCGGCCATGTGGTGCCGCTGCGCGCCAAGGACGGCGGCGTGCTGCGCAGGCCCGGGCACACCGAGGCCGCGGTCGATCTGGCCCGGATGGCCGGGTTGCAGCCCGCCGGCGTGATCTGCGAGATCGTCAGCCAGAAGGACGATGGGCACATGGCACGCACCGACGAGTTGCGCGTGTTCGCCGATGAGCACAACCTGGCGATGATCTCGATCGCCGACATGATCGCCTGGCGCCGCAAGCACGAGAAGCATGTCGTGCGTGTGGCCGAGGCCCGCATTCCGACCGCGCACGGCGATTTCAAGGCGGTGGGCTATCAGAGCATCTTCGACGATGCCGAGCACGTGGCGCTGGTGCGTGGCGACATCGCCGACGGCGAGGATGTGCTGGTGCGCGTGCACTCGGAATGCCTGACCGGTGACGTCTTCGGCTCGCTGCGCTGCGATTGCGGTCCGCAGCTGGACGCGGCACTCGAGATGGTCGACCAGGAGGGCCGTGGCGTGGTCCTCTACATGCGCGGGCACGAGGGCCGTGGCATCGGGCTGATGCACAAGCTGCAGGCCTACCAGTTACAGGACACCGGGCGCGACACCGTGGACGCCAACCTCGACCTCGGCCTGCCCGCCGACGCCCGTGACTACGGCACCGGGGCTCAGATCCTGGTCGATCTCGGCATCCGCTCGATGCGTCTGCTCACCAACAATCCGGCCAAGCGCGTCGGCCTCGACGGCTACGGCCTCGCGATCACCGAGCGCGTGCCGATGCCCTTGCGCGCCAATGCAGAGAACCTGCACTACCTGCGCACCAAGCGGGATCGGATGGGGCACGACCTGGTCGGCCTCGACGATCTCGATCTCGGCGAAACCGCGCAGTGATCACTTCTGACGAAAGGCGGCAACGATGAGCGGCACCGGTGTTCCGAGCTTCGCCCTGGCACAGGCCAAGGACGTCAAACTCGGGATCGTCGCCTCGCGCTGGCACACCGAGATCTGCGACACCCTCGTGGCGAATGCCGAGCGGGTGGCCAAGGAATCCGGCGTCGAGCATGTGACCGTGGTGCGTTGCGCCGGTGCGATGGAGCTGCCGGTGGTCGCGCAGGAGCTCGCGCGCACACACGATGCCGTGGTGGCGCTGGGCGTGGTGATCCGTGGTGGCACACCGCATTTCGAGTACGTGTGTGACGCGGTGACGGCCGGGCTGACCCGGGTCTCGCTCGATGCGGCCACCCCGGTCACCAACGGCGTGCTCACCACGAACGACGAGGAGCAGGCGCGCGATCGGGCCGGGCTGCCCGGTTCTGCGGAGGACAAGGGCGAACAGGCCTGCGCCGCCGCGCTCGACGCCGCGCTCACCTTGCGCGCGCTGCGATCGGTGTGAGCGTGCCGGTGGTGCGGACCTGGCGTCGCGGTGCCCCTGAACCCGAGGCGGCCTGGGAGTTCGAGGTGCGCCCCCGGCGCTCGACCCGCACCGCGATCGTGGTCGCGATCATCATCGTCGTCGCGTTCACCGCGGGTGGGTTGCTGCTGCGCACCGGGTCGACCGGGGTGAATTTCCGGGTCGCCGATCAGGTCGCGATGATCCTGATCGGCGTGGTCGGCGCGGGCGCGGTACTGATGCTCACCCGACCACGCGTGCGCGTGGGTAGTCAGGGTGTCGGGGTACGCAACATCCTGGGCGAGCAGGTGTACCCCTGGGCCTACATCCGCGGCGCGAGCTTCCCCGACCGCAAGGCATGGGCCCGCCTGGAACTGGCCGACGACGACTATGTCCCGATGCTCGCGATTCGGTCCAACGACAAGACCCACGCCGCCGACGCCATCGAACGCGTTCGCGAACTCGGCGCCCGCTACGCCCCACAGGACTGAGCCCCGCTGACCGCCTGTGCGCCACCCGGTGGCGACGCACAGGTCAGCACGTCAGCGGGTATCGCCGAGGACCGCTCCCTCGCGGCGCGGATCCGCGCCGCCGATCCAGCCGTCCTTGCCGTTGTGTTGCAGAGCGCTGAGTCCGCTGGACTGCGGCGCCACCGACACCTGATGGCCCATCGCCCGGAGCTTCTGGACCAGGGGATCGTGGTCGCCGTTGTCGGACGCGTCGATGCGGGGGTGCTCGCCGCCGACGCCGGTGACCGGCGTATTGCCCGCGCCGAACGACACCCCGGAGACCGCCTGCTGCGGGTCGAGGCCCCAATCCAGCACATTGACCAGCGTTTTCACGACGAACTGGATGATCACCGAGCCACCGGGTGATCCCGTGACGAGCTTCAGTTCGCCACGGTCGCCCTGGTCGTCACGATCGAACACCAAGGTCGGGGCCATCGAACTGCGCGGGCGCTTGTTGGGCTGGAGACGGTTGGCGACCGGCGTCCCGTCGGGCGCGACCGGGTCGGCGGCGAAGTCGGTGAGCTGGTTGTTCAGGACGAATCCGTCGACGAGATGGAACGACCCGAACGCCGATTCGACCGTCGTGGTCATCGCCACGGCGTTGCCGTATTTGTCGATGACGGAGATGTGGCTGGTGCCGTGCTCGGGAGGCTGTGGTCCGTTGCCGAGGGGCACCGGTCCCAGGTTGCCCGGCTCGGCGGTACCCATACTGCGCTGCGGATCGATCAGCGTCGACCGCTCTTTCAGGTACTGCGGGTGAACGAGCGAGAGAGCTGAATTGCCGGGCAGCGGAACGAAATCCGGGTCGGCGACGTACTTGTTGCGGTCGGCGTAGGCCAGTCGCTCCGCTTCGGAGATCAGGTGCACGGCCTGCGCGTCGGGACGCCCGCCGTTGGCATCGAGTTCCTGGGGGCGCAGCGCGGGGATATCGAAGTTGGCGAGGATGCCCAGGGTCGCGGCGACGGTGCTGCCGCCGGAGGACGGCGCGGGCATGCCACACAGTTCGTACTTGCGATATCCGGTACACAGCGCCGAGCGCTTCTTGGCCTGGTAGTCGGCCAGGTCGGTAGTGGTCAGCGCGCTGGGGGTGCGGCCACCCGCCGTACTGCCCGCGGCCTCGACGATGTCGCGGGCGATGGCGCCGCTGTAGAAGGCTTTCGCGCCGTCGGTCGCTATCGCCGAGAGCGTCTTCGCCAGCGCCGGATTGGTGAGGACGGTGCCCGACTTCTTGGGCGAACCATCGGCTTCGAGGAAGTAGCCGCGCGCGGCCTCGTCGGCGGCCAGGTCTTTCGCGGACTCGGCGATCTGGCCCGCCAGCCGTGGACTGATCTCGAAACCGCTGTCGGACAGGCTGATCGCGGGATCGAACAGTTCCTTCCAGGCGCTCATCCCGTGCTCGGCATGCGCGAGTTCGAGCATGCGCAGCACACCGGGTACACCGATGGATCGACCGCTGGCCCGGGCGTTCGGCGCCGGTTCGGTGCGGTCGGTGTCGCTGACCCAGCGCAGATAGTTCTCGGTCGCCGCGGCGGGGGCGGTCTCGCGGCCGTCGTAGGTGTCGACCGTGCGCGACTTCGCGTCGTAGTGCACCAGGAACGCGCCGCCGCCGATACCGGAGGCCTGCGGTTCGACCAGCCCCAGCACCGCCTGCGCGGTGACCAGCGCGTCGGTGGCGGTGCCACCCGCCCGCAGCACCCGGCACGCGGCCTCGGTGGCGATCGGATTGGCGGTCGAGACCGCGTAGGTGCTGGTGCGCACCGCCGTCATACCCGAGCGATACCCCGACGCGATCTCAGGATTGGTGCTGAGATTCTGCGAGGTCGGCGCACCCGTGCCGGTGGCGGGCGCCGCGGATACGGGCGTGCCGTTGGGCGTGCTGGTGCACTCCGCGGCCGCTTTCTCGTCTGTCGAACATCCGGCCAGTACCCCCACCACGAGCACTGCGGCCGTCGTGGCCCCGATCCACGTCCGTCGCCTTGGCGTCATCAGGCCAGGGTAACCCGCCGGTACGACACGATTCGAGCTTTTTCCGTTGGGCCGCCCGCCGCGCGCCCGTCGTCGACACCTCGATGGCGGACACGCCAATTCTGTTTTCCCCGGCCGATTTTCGCCGGACACGCACCCGGCCTCACCGGCACGGTGCTGAACTCTGTTGCCACCCAGGTAGTTCCGCTCGGCATCGCCGTGACACGAGGTCGGCGCGGTCGAATGAGCCGGCCGACGCACCGGTCAGCGCGCGCGGACGAACCAGGTGCGGGCCGAGGGGCGAAGAAGAAGTCCGGCGACCGCCCCGTTGGCGACGATGCCGACCACCCCGGGCGGCAGGCCGGTGAGAATGCCCGTCGATGACACCAGAAGCGCCACTACCGCGACCCCGATCGCCGCTTTGCGCACCAGGTCACCACCCTGCCGGAACATCAGCACCAGCGGGACCAGCGCGAAGGACGGCAGGTACCCGGCGAGCAGCGCGCCGAGTGAACCGCCGAGCGCTACCGTGATCGCGCTCAGCATCACGCCGACGGCGGCGGCGACCGCCGCGATCAGGCGTGCCCCACGCACCGTGCCGGGCATGACCCAGGGCGGGGTCACCTCGTCGTCGTAGTGGTTGTCACCGGTTCGCGGCAGGGCGGCGGCGTAGCTCATCGGTCGTCCTTTCGTGCGCGGCATCCGAGGCCCCACGCTACACAGGCACGCACTCGGCACCGGCGGCCGTCGTCGCCGCGGGCCTGTCGGAGCCCCTCGCTAGGCTGGATGGGTGGCAGATCCCGCGACGTACCGGCCGGCGCCGGGCACGATTCCCGTCGAACCCGGTGTGTACAAGTTCCGGGACGTGCACGGGCGGGTCATCTATGTGGGCAAGGCGAAGAGCCTGCGGAGCCGGTTGAATTCCTATTTCGCCGACGTGTACTCGTTGCATCCGCGGACCAAGCAGATGGTCACCACGGCGTCCGCCGTGGAGTGGACGGTGGTGTCCACCGAGGTGGAGGCACTGCAGCTCGAGTACAACTGGATCAAGGAATTCGATCCGCGATTCAATGTGCGATACCGCGACGACAAGACCTACCCGGTACTCGCGGTGACCCTCGACGAGGAGTATCCGCGCCTGTTCGTCTACCGGGGCGCCCGCAAGAAGGGCGTGCGTTACTTCGGTCCGTACGCGCACGCCTGGGCGATCCGCGAGACCCTTGACCTGTTGCTGCGGGTATTCCCCGCGCGAACCTGCTCCAACGGAGTCTTCAAGCGGCACAGTCAGATCGGGCGCCCGTGCCTGCTCGGGTACATCGACAAGTGCTCCGCGCCGTGTGTGGGCCGGGTCAGCGTCGACGAGCACCGTCAGATCGTCGAGGATTTCTGCGACTTCCTGTCCGGCAAGACCGACAAGATGGTGCGCGCGCTCGAACGCCGCATGCACGAGGCCGCCGAAGACCTCGACTTCGAGAACGCCGCCCGCCTGCGCGACGACGTGGCGGCACTGCGCCGCGCCCTCGAGAAGCAGGCCGTGGTGCTCGGCACCGGCACCGACGCCGATGTGATCGCCTTCGCCACCGACGAACTCGAAGCCGCCGTCCAGATCTTCCACGTCCGCGACGGACGCGTCCGGGGCCAGCGCGGCTGGGTCGTCGACAAATCCGGTGACGCGCTCGACGTCGCGGAATCGAAAACCGAGATGGCCGCCCTGGTCGAACAGTTCCTCACCCAGTTCTACGGCGAGCAGGCCGCGCTGGCGGACCAGAACGGTGACGTCGCCATCGTGGTTCCCCGGGAGGTGCTGGTTCCCGAACTGCCCGCCGACGCCGAGGAGATCGGGCAGTGGCTCAGCACGATGCGCGGCTCGGCGGTCTCGCTGCGCATCCCGCAGCGCGGCGACAAGAAGGCGCTGGCCGAGACGGTGCAGCGCAACGCCGCCGAGGCGCTCGCTCAGCACAAGCTCCGCCGCGCCGGTGACCTCACCTCGAGATCACAAGCGCTGCAAGACATTCAGGACGCACTCGAACTCGACAGCGCCCCGCTGCGGATCGAATGCGTCGATATCAGCCATGTCCAGGGCACCGACGTCGTCGCCTCGCTGGTGGTCTTCGAAGACGGCCTTGCCCGCAAGTCCGACTACCGCCACTACGCGATCAAGGAAGCCGCGGGCGACGGCCGCTCCGACGACGTCGGCAGCATCGCCGAGGTGACCCGCCGTCGCTTCGCCCGGCTGGCGCGCGATCGTGAACAAGCCGTCGAGATCGAACCCGACGAGGTCGACGAACCCGCGTCACGTCCCGGCATCGATCCGACCACCGGCCGTCCGCGCCGCTTCGCCTACCCGCCCAACCTCTACGTCGTCGACGGCGGCGCACCCCAGGTCGCGGCCGCCGCCGAGGTCCTCGACGAACTCGGCATCACCGATGTCGCGGTGATCGGCCTCGCCAAGCGTCTCGAAGAGGTGTGGGTGCCCGGCGAAGCCGACCCGGTGATCATGCCGCGCAACAGCGAAGCGCTGTTCCTGCTGCAACGCGTGCGTGACGAGGCCCACCGTTTCGCCATCACCTTCCATCGCAGCAAACGCTCGCGCCGGATGACGGCATCGGCGCTGGACTCGGTGCCGGGCCTCGGCGAGACGAGGCGGACCGCCCTGGTCACCCACTTCGGGTCGGTCGCCAGGATCAAGGACGCGACCATCGACGAAATCACCTCGGTGCCCGGAATCGGGGTCTCGACGGCGAAAGCGGTGCTCGCGGCACTCAACAGTCCGTAACCGCCGAGGGCCGGTATCGCAGGACGCGAGATTGTGTGTGCCGTACGTTGTGTGTCTGCGCCCGATACCCGAACCGGTGCGGGATGATCGAAAGGCACCCAGAAACGGATCCGGTAGGACATGACACGCGTCGAATCGAATAACAATGCGGGGGCGGCACCCGGGCAATCCGGGGCAGTCACCGACACACAGCAACCAGTAGAAGTGGTCATCGTGACCGGCTTGTCCGGCGCGGGCCGCGGCACTGCCGCGCGCGTGCTGGAGGACCTGGGCTGGTACGTGACCGACAACCTACCGCCCGAGCTGATCGGGCGGATGATCGAACTCGGCGCCGCCGCCGACCCGCCGATCCGGCGACTCGCGCTGGTCATGGACGTGCGCAGCCGGTTCTTCACCGGCGAGCTCTCCGGGGTCACCGAGCAGTTGCGCGGCGCGGGCATCCGCACCAGAGTGCTGTTCCTCGAGGCCTCCGACGACGTGCTGATCCGGCGGTTCGGGTTCGCCCGCCGCCGTCATCCGCTGCAGAGTGACAGCCCCGACGGGACGCTCTCGGCCGGTCTGACCGCCGAACGAGCCAGGCTGGCCCCGGTGAAGGGGGCCGCCGACCTCGTGATCGACACCACCGAGCTCTCGATCCACCAGTTGCACCGCAAGTTGGAGGAGGCATACGGCGCGGGCGCGCCAGCCGCACTGCAACTGACCGTGCAGTCGTTCGGCTTCAAGTACGGTGTTCCCCTCGACGCCGACATGGTGTTGGACGTGCGATTCCTGCCCAACCCGCATTGGATTCCGGAACTGCGGGAACACACCGGGCAGGAGTCGGTGGTCAGCGACTACGTGCTGTCGAGGCCGGGTGCGCGGGACTACCTGCAGACCGGCAAACACCTGGTCGACCTGACGACGACCGGATACCGCCAAGAGGGGAAGCGATACATGACCGTGGCAGTCGGGTGCACCGGCGGCAAACATCGCAGCGTCGCTATCGCCGAGGCACTGGGTGAGCGCATCGGCGCCGATACCGGGCACGTGGCGGTGGATGTCGTGCGCGTCGTCCACCGGGATCTGGGGCGCGAATGAGTGGAATCGACGCCGACCCAGCCGTCGTCGCGCTGGGCGGCGGCCACGGGCTGTACGCGACCTTGACGGCGGTGCGCAGGCTGACGAAGCGGATCACCGCCGTCGTCACCGTCGCCGACGACGGCGGATCCTCCGGCAGGCTGCGCGCCGAGCTGGGCATGCTCCCACCGGGTGATCTGCGAATGGCACTGGCGGCGCTGTCCGACGACGCCGACAGTGTGTGGACCACGACGGTCCAGCATCGCTTCGGCGGCACGGGCGCGCTCGCCGGGCATTCGGTGGGCAATCTGATCCTGGCCGGACTCACCGACATCCTCGGTGATCCGGTGGCCGCGCTCGACGAGGTGGGCAGACTGCTGCGGATCACCGGTCGGGTGGTGCCGATGTCACCGATTCCGCTCGACATCGAGGCCGAAGTCTCGGGCCTGGAGTCGGATCCGCGGATCGGTCGGCGCGTGCGCGGCCAGGTTGCGGTGGCGACCACGCCGGGTAAGGTCCGGCGGGTGCGGCTGATTCCGTCCGATCCGCCTGCCAGTCCCGAGGCGACCTCGGCGATCGATGCCGCCGATGTCGTTGTGCTCGGACCTGGTTCGTGGTTCACCAGCGTCATTCCGCATGTCCTGGTGCCGCGTCTGCACGAGGCGCTGGTCGGTACGCGGGCGCGCAAAGTGCTCGTGCTGAATCTGGCGGCGGAGCCCGGCGAGACGGCCGGCTTTTCCGCGGAGCGTCATCTGCATGTATTGTCCCAGCACGCACCGGATTTCGCGGTCGACGAGGTACTCGTCGACTCGGCGTCGGTGCCCGAGGGGCGGCAACGGGAACATGTGGCAAGAGCTGCCGAACAGTTGCGCGCACGGGTAACGTTCTGCGATGTGGCCGAGCCGGGAACGGATCGGCATCATCCCGGAAAACTCGCCGCCGCACTGGATCAGCTGATCCGGTCGCCGCGGTCGCAACTGACTGGGCTTCGATTCGAGAGACGGCACGGTGCCTCCGATGTGCACAGTGTTCCAGATGAGCGTTCGGGGTCGGTGGGAAAGGAGCGCGTCTCGTGGCGATGACAGCCGAGGTGAAGGACGAGCTGAGCAGGCTCGTGGTGTCGCAGGTCAGCTCGCGCAAAGCGGAACTGTCGGCGTTGCTGCGGTTTGCGGGCGGTCTGCACATCGTTGGGGGCAGGGTGATCGTGGAAGCCGAGGTGGACATGGGTTCCATCGCCCGGCGACTGCGCAGAGAGATTTTCGAGCTGTACGGATACGGCTCCGACGTGCATGTGCTCGGTGCCGGCGGGTTGCGTAAGACCTCCCGCTACGTCGTGCGGGTGTCGAAGGAGGGCGAGGCGCTGGCGCGCCAGACCGGACTGCTCGATGTGCGCGGCCGCCCCGTGCGCGGGCTGCCCGCGCAGGTGGTCGGCGGCAGCATCGGGGACGCCGAAGCGGCATGGCGCGGTGCGTTTCTCGCGCACGGCTCGCTCACCGAGCCCGGTCGTTCCTCCGCGCTCGAGGTGAGCTGCCCCGGTCCGGAGGCGGCATTGGCGCTGGTCGGCGCGGCGCGCAGGCTCGGCATCACCGCGAAGGCGCGCGAGGTGCGCGGCACGGATCGGGTGGTGGTTCGCGACGGTGAGGCGATCGGCGCACTGCTCACCCGGATGGGCGCGCAGGACACGAGGCTCACCTGGGAAGAACGGCGGATGCGTCGTGAGGTGCGGGCCACCGCCAACCGGCTCGCCAACTTCGACGACGCGAACCTGCGTCGATCGGCGCGCGCGGCCGTCGCTGCGGCGGCCAGGGTGGAGCGGGCACTCGAGATCCTCGCCGACGATGTACCCGAGCATCTCGCCGCGGCGGGCAGGCTGCGGGTACAGCATCGGCAGGCATCGCTGGAGGAACTCGGTCAGCTGGCCGAACCGCCGATGACCAAAGACGCTGTCGCGGGCCGGATCCGGCGATTGCTGTCGATGGCCGATCGGCGCGCCAAGGACCTCGGCATCCCCGATACCGAGTCGGCGGTCACGGCGGAACTGCTCGACGACGCCTGAGGCGCAACCCGCACGCCGAAGATGTGGCGAATCCGACGATTAGGGCAGAGCGGTCCGAGATGACCGCTCTGCCCTTTATTCTATGGGCTCCACAGGCCTGAGGCCGGGGAGCTCACAACTCACAGGTGGCTGTTGTGAAGGCTGGCGCGGCTACTACTGTGGGTACCGTCGGAATGAATCCGCTTGAAAGCTGAGGAGCGATAACGTGACTGTCCGGGTAGGTATCAACGGCTTCGGTCGTATCGGACGTAATTTCTTCCGTGCGGTGGAGGCGCTGAAGGCCGTCGGCGAGACCGATATCGAGATCGTCGCGGTCAACGACCTCACCGACATCAGCACCCTCGCCACCCTGCTCAAGTACGACTCGATCCTGGGTCGGCTGCCGCAGGACGTCTCGGTCGAGGGCGACACCATCGTGGTCGGCGAGCAGCGCATCAAGGCGCTCGCGATCAAGGAAGGCCCCTCGGCGCTGCCGTGGGCCGACCTGAACGTCGACGTGGTCGTCGAGTCGACCGGCATCTTCACCGCCGCCGAGAAGGCCAAGGGGCACCTGTCCGCCGGTGCCAAGAAGGTCATCATCTCCGCGCCCGCCACCGGCGACGACATCACCATCGTGATGGGCGTCAACGACGACAAGTACGACGGCAGCCAGAACATCATCTCCAACGCGTCGTGCACCACGAACTGCCTCGGCCCGATCGCCAAGGTGCTCAACGACTCGTTCGGCATCGTGAACGGTCTGATGACCACCATTCACGCCTACACCCAGGACCAGAACCTGCAGGACGCGCCGCACAAGGACCTGCGTCGCGCCCGCGCCGCGGCCCTGAACATCGTGCCCACCGGCACCGGTGCCGCCAAGGCCATCGGCCTGGTGCTGCCCGAACTGCAGGGCAAGCTCGACGGCTACGCGCTGCGCGTTCCGGTCCCGACGGGCTCGGTCACCGACCTCACCGCCACCCTGGCGAAGCCGGCCACCATCGAGGAGATCAACGCCGCGATGAAGGCCGCCGCCGAGGGCCCGATGAAGGGCATCCTCAAGTACAACGAGGACCCGATCGTGTCCAGTGACATCGTCACCGACCCGCACTCGTCGATCTACGACGCACCGCTGACCAAGGTCATCGACAACCAGGTCAAGGTCGTCTCCTGGTACGACAACGAGTGGGGCTACTCGAACCGCCTGGCCAACCTGGTCGATCTCGTCGGCAAGTCGCTCTGACCGCGATGACAGTTCAGACACTGCAGGATCTGCTGACCGAGGGCGTCGAGGGCCGGGGCGTGCTCGTGCGCTCCGACCTCAACGTTCCCCTCGACGACAACGGCCGGATCACCGACCCGGGCCGCATCATCGCCTCGGTGCCCACCATCGCGGCACTGGTCGAGGCCGGTGCCAAGGTGGTCGTGATGGCGCACCTGGGCCGCCCCAAGGGCGAGCCCGACGCGAAGTTCTCCCTCGCCCCCGTGGCGGCGAAGCTGGCCGAGCTGCTGGGCCGCAATGTGCAGCTGGCCGGTGACGTGGTGGGCTACGACGCGCTCTCGCGCTCGGAGGGCCTCACCGACGGCGACGTGTTGCTGCTGGAGAACGTGCGCTTCGATCCGCGCGAGACCAGCAAGGACGATTCGGACCGGGCCAAACTGGCCGCGGCGTTCGTCGAGCTGGTCGGTGACGACGGTGCGTTCGTCTCCGACGGGTTCGGCGTGGTGCACCGCAAGCAGGCGTCGGTCTACGACGTGGCCCAGCAGCTCCCGCATTACGCGGGCACGCTGGTCGCGGCCGAGGTCGAGGTGCTGGCGAAGCTCACCCAGGACCCGGCCCGCCCGTACGCGGTGGTGCTCGGTGGCTCCAAGGTCTCCGACAAGCTCGCGGTGATCGAGGCGCTGGCCCCCAAGGTCGACACCCTGGTGATCGGTGGCGGCATGTGTTTCACCTTCCTTGCCGCGCAAGGACTTCCGGTCGGTGGCTCGCTGCTGCAGGCCGAGATGATCGACACCTGCAAGGACCTGCTCGACCGCTTCGGCGACGTGCTGCACCTGCCGGTCGACATCGTGGTGGCCGACAAGTTCGCGGCCGACGCCGAGACGAGGACCGTCGCGTCGACCGAGATCCCCGACGGCTGGCTCGGCCTCGACATCGGTCCCGAGTCGGTGTCGCGGTTCGCCGCGCTGCTGACCGAGGCCGAGACGGTGTTCTGGAACGGCCCGATGGGCGTGTTCGAGTTCGAGAAGTTCGCCGCGGGTACCCGTGGCGTCGCCGAAGCCATCGTGACCGCCACCTCCAAGGGCGCGTTCACGGTCGTCGGCGGCGGCGACTCGGCTGCCGCCGTGCGTGCGCTCGGCCTGCCCGATGACGGCTTCTCGCACATCTCCACCGGTGGCGGTGCTTCCCTGGAATATCTGGAAGGCAAAGAGCTGCCCGGTATTTCGGTGCTGGAGGGCTGAACGATGGCAGCACGTAAACCGCTCATCGCGGGCAACTGGAAGATGAACCTCAATCACCTCGAGGCCATCGCGCTGGTGCAGAAGGTGGCCTTCGCGCTGCCCGAGAAGTACTTCGCGAAGGTCGACGTGACGGTGATCGCGCCGTTCACCGATCTGCGCAGTGTGCAGTCGATCGTCGACGGCGACAAGCTCCTGATCACCTACGGTGCCCAGGATGTCTCCGCGCACGACGCAGGCGCCTACACCGGTGAGATCAGCGGGTCCATGCTGGCGAAACTGGGCTGCACCTTCGTGGTAGTCGGGCACTCGGAGCGTCGTCAGTACCACCTCGAGGACGACGCGACCGTGCTGGCCAAGACCAAGCAGGCGCTGAAGAACGAGATCACCCCGATCGTCTGCATCGGCGAGGGTCTGGGCGTCCGCGAGGCGGGCACGCACGTCGAGTACAACCTCGAGCAGTTGCGTGGTTCGCTCAAAGGTCTGACGGCGGAACAGATTTCGCAGGTCGTCATCGCCTACGAGCCGGTCTGGGCCATCGGTACCGGCAAGGTCGCCTCGGCGGCCGACGCCCAGGAAGTCTGCGGCGCGATCCGCGGTGAGCTGGAGAAACTGGCTTCCCCGGAGGTCGCCGCCGGTGTGCGCGTGCTCTACGGCGGCTCGGTGAACGCCAAGAACATCGGCGAGCTGATCCGGCAGACCGATATCGACGGCGCGCTGGTCGGTGGTGCTTCGCTCAAGGGTGACGAGTTCGCCACCCTCTCGGCGATCGCCGCGGGCGGTCCGCTGCCCTGATCGCCGCACTCGACGCCGAAGGGCCGGAAACCACCAGGTTTTCCGGCCCTTCGCTCGTCCGGAGCGGGCGCCGCTACTGCGCGCGCAGGACGAGGCCGTAGCCGTTGTCGTTGCGCAGGGTGAGGGTGTCGGCGTCGATGGTGGCGGTGGTTCGGCCGTCCAGCGCGCGCAGCACGTTCTGCTCGACCTCCATCACCTCCGGCGCGCACATCATCCTGGTGGTGGCGACGGCGAAGTTCACCGCGTCGCCGGGGCCGACGCCCGCGGTTCCGGTGATCCGGTTGCAGCCCGCCGAGCCGTTGACGGTACCGCCGTCACCGATGACGAGATTCGGCCTCACCTCGTCGAGCGTGGTCGAGCGGATCTGCGCGTCGGGGGTGAGCATGGTGGTGACCACCCACGCGGTGCCGGTCAGTGGCTTGTCGGGGGTCACGATCTTCTTGTCGGTGAGATGGATGGTGACGGTCTTGCCCGTCAACGTCAGTCGATCACCGTCGAGGCGCCAGGTGGGGTCGGACTCCAGGAAGTTGCTCTGCCAGGCGTCGGAGCGGCCGCGATCGCCGGGACACGCCATCAGGGTGCCCGCCAGCGGCGAAGTGTGCAGGATGTGGTTGCTCAGGTCGACGGTGCCGCCCGCGGAGTTGCAGCCGGAATTCGCCGAGATCCGGCCGTCGGTGAAGCGCAGCGTCATCGGGCCACCGCCGGGGATCTTGTCACCGACGACCTCGGTGGAGATATAGGTATGGCCCATCGGCGAGGCAGTCTCGTCCGCCGGTTCGTTCTCGGTCGATCCGCACCCGGTCGCCGCCAGACCGACCAGGGCGAGCAGAGCGGCCAGGGGGCGAGGTGATATCCGCATGGAGCCGATGGTACGGACTGCCCCGAATACCGCTCGGCGGTATTCGGGGCGGGTCGCGATCCGGCGGGACCTAGCCCGCGTCGCCGGTGCAGCTGGCGGTGGCGAGCTGACCGGTGGCCTCATCCTGCGCGATCACCTTGCCGCCGACGGTGATCTTGCAGGAGACCGTGCCGCCGTCGATGCCCGACATCACGCTCAGTGACACGAATTTCACCAGCCCCGTGACCGCCACATCCTTGGACCACGGCAACGCGACATCGGACTCGGTGACCACGTCCATGCTGCCGTCGGTGTGGATGACGGTGCCGGTCCCGGTTCCACCGGCCTGGTAGGAGACGGTGACCTCCCGGCTCACCTCGTTCTCGATCTCATTGGCGACGGTGCCGACGAGCGCGACACAGCCGCCGACGACCAGCAGCAGGACCACCAGCACCCCACCGAGTACCCACGGCCACACCTTCTTCTTGCGAGGCGGCGGCGGGTAACCGCCCTGGGGCGGGTAGCCACCGGCGGGCTGCTGGCCGTAGGGCGGCGGTTGCTGGCCGTAAGGCTGCTGTGGGTAGCCGGGTGGGACAGTCATACGTTTTCCTCCGTGTCGTACAGGGCCCGCCGAACGAAAACGCCGAGCACTGTACTGATCGCTCGACAGCGCGCGGAAGGTAACACCGCATCGAACATTCGTTCTTCTATTGTCTTGCACCACAGTGTTTCCGCAGGTGTCTCGGAGTCCGTCGGTGCCGGCGGCGCGGTGTCCGGGCAGGAGTGTGGGCCGGGGATCGTCGGTCGCCGGGGATATGCTCGACCGGTGGGTACAGTGGCGGCGGCGCGGATCTCGACCTGGGCGCCGTTGCGTTCACCGATCTTCCGGGCGCTGTGGATCGCCCAGCTCGTGTCGAATCTGGGCACGTGGATGCAGACGGTCGGCGCGCAGTGGATCCTCGTGGATCAGCCGAATGCCGCAGCGCTGGTGTCGTTCGTGCAGACCGCGCTCGCCCTGCCGGTGATGTTGCTGTCGATCCCGTCCGGGGTGCTGGCCGATCTGGTCGACAGGCGCAGGCTGCTGATCGGCGCGCAGACCGGTATGGCACTGGCCTCGCTGACGCTCACCGTCTTCACCGCCACCGGCCACACCACGCCCGCGGTGCTGCTCAGCCTGCTGTTCCTGCTCGGCTGTGGGCAGGCGCTCACCGCACCCGCCTGGCAGGCGGTGCAGCCCGAGCTGGTGCCGCGCGAGGAGATCACCTCGGCGGCGGCGCTGGGCAGTATGAGCGTCAATATCGGGCGCGCCGTCGGGCCCGCGGTGGCGGGCGTGATCGTCTCGATCGCCGGGCCGACCGTGGTGTTCGGATTCAATACGGTGTCGTTCGTCGGCATCGTCGCGGTGCTGGTGGTGTCGAAGTGGCCGACGCGAATGAGTCCGCTGCCCAGCGAGCGGCCGCTCGCGGCCTTGCAGGCGGGCACGCGATTCATTCGCGCCGCGCCCGCGATCAAGCGGGTACTGCTCCGCGCGATCCTGTTCATCGCCCCCGCCAGCGCGGTCTGGTCACTGCTTCCGGTGATCGCGCACGACCGACTCGGACTGTCGTCGTCGGGCTACGGGCTGCTGCTCGGCGCGCTCGGGATCGGCGCGGTGTGTGGCGCGATCGGATTGTCACGACTGCGGGTGCTGTTCACCCCCACCCAGCGACTCGCACTGGCGGCGGTCCTGTTCGGTCTCGGTGCGATCGCGACCGCGCTCGTCCACCAGGTGGTGCTGGTCCTCGTGCTGCTGGTGGGTGCCGGGTTGGCGTGGCTGCTGGCGATGTCGACGCTGAACTCGACCATGCAGTTGCTCCTGCCCGCCTGGGTCCGCGCCCGCGGGCTGTCGGTGTACATGCTGGTGTTCATGGGCGGGCAGGCGATCGGTTCCCTGCTCTGGGGTGTGGTCGCCGGCGCCTACGGCGCCGTGACGGCGCTGCTGATCGCGGCGGCGATGCTGGCTTGCTGTGCCGTGAGCACCCTGTGGTGGCCGATCCGGCACAACGTCGAGGAGATCGACCTGTCCCCGGCGGCGTTCTGGCCCGAGCCGCAACTCGTGGTCGAGCCCGACCCCGCGGATGGTCCCGTTCTGGTGATGCGCGGCTACGACGTGCCACCGGCCGACGTCGCCGTCTTCACCGACTCGATGGCGCTGGTCGGGCGATCGAGGCAGCGCACCGGCGCGATGGAGTGGCGGCTCTACCGCGATGTCGGCACCGTCGACCGCTTCGTCGAAGCCTTCGTCGTGCGCTCCTGGGCCGAGCACATGCACCAGCACCAGGTGCGCCTCACCGCCCGTGACCGGGAGATAGAGGAGACCGTCGCCGAGTACTCCGCGGGCCGCCAGACGGTCACCCACCTGGTCGCAGTCGAGCCTGGTTAGACCAGTCGGTCCCGCACCACCTAGGATGAACCTCATGTCGCTGTTCCTCGATATCCTCCTTGTGATCACCAGCTTGCTGTTGGTGCTGCTGGTGCTGCTGCACCGCGCCAAGGGTGGCGGCTTGTCCAGCCTCTTCGGTGGCGGCGTCCAGTCGAGCCTGTCCGGCTCCACCGTCGTCGAGAAGAACCTCGACCGCATCACCATCTTCGTCGGCCTCGTCTGGTTCATCGCGATCCTCGGCATCGGCCTCGAGATCAAGTTCGCCTGACGGGTCGGCTCGACGACACGATTCGCCGGGCGGCGGTGTCGATCGCTGATTCTCCGAGCAGAACTGTGTCCGCGGCCGGTCCCAGCGGGATGAAACTGTCCGCACTGGTGACGCGCGCGAGCGCGCCGCGGTAACCGGCGTCGACGAGTGCGGCGAAGACCGACTCGGAGACGCCTCCGCCGCGCCGGGTCTCGTCCGCGACCAGTACGCGTCCGGTGGCTTCGGCGTGATGGAGCAGGTCGACGGCCGGCAGGGGATTGAGCCATCGGAGATCGAGCACTCGCGTGTGGATTCCCTGGGCCGCAAGGCGATTCGCGGTGCGCAGACTCATCGGGACGCCGTTGCCGAAGGTGACGATGGTGAGGTCGGTGCCCTCGCCGTAGACGCGGGCCGCGCCGATCGGGATGTGGTCGGTGGTCGGGGCGGCCAGCCAGGCTTCGTCGCCCGGATGGAGGTCCTTCGTGTGGTACAGCGCGATCGGTTCGATGAACACGCACACTCGCCCGTCCACTCGGGCCGCCGACACACAGGTGCGCAGCATGGCCGCCGCGTCGTCGGCGCGCGCGGGCACCGCGACGATCACGCCGGGGATATCGCGCAGGGCCGCCAGGGAATCGTCATTGTGGAAGTGGCCGCCGAAGCCGCGTTGATAGGCGAGCCCGGCGATGCGAACCACCATCGGATTGCGGAACTGCCCGTTCGAGAAGAACTGGAGGGTGGCCGCTTCGCCGCGGATCTGATCGGCCGCGTTGTGAACGTAGGCCAGGTACTGGATCTCGGGGATCGGGACGAACCCGGCCAGTCCGGTACCGAGCGCGGTGCCGAGGACGGACTGTTCGTCGAGCAGGGTATCGAAGACACGACGTGCGCCGTAGCGCTTCCTGAGGCCCTTAGTGACGCCGTACACGCCGCCTTTGCGACCGACATCCTCGCCGAAGACCAGCACGTCGGGGTCGCGCGCGAGGAGTTCGCCGAGGGTGTGGTTGATCGCCTGCGCCAGCGTCATCCGAGGGGCCACCGTGGTCGGTGGCTCAGACGGTCGGGGCACGGCTGTGCGGGGTAATGCGCTTGCGGCGGACAATGATTCGCCGGCCGTTTCCGAGGGCAGGGCAGGGGTCGCCGAACGGGTGACGTCGTCGCGGATCGCGTCGGGGTGCGTCGGCGCGAGCGGCGCGATCACGGCCTCGGCGGAATCGAGCCGAGCCTGGTGAACCACCTCGTCGGCGGTCTCGCGGACGCGGACACCGATGCGCTCGTAGCGCGCGAGCAGTTCGCCCGCGTCGGCGACACCCGCCGCGATCAGGTAGCGGGCGGTCCCGAGGAGCGGATCACGGGCTAGGTCAGCGGCGATATCGGCGCGACCACGGTAGGCGGATTCGACATCGGACCCGGCGTGTCCACCGAGCCGGACCGTACGCAGGTGCAGGAAAACCGGCACCCGCCAGGTGCGTGCCAGCTCCACCGCGTCTTCGGCGGCACCGAGAACGTCGGGCAGATCGCACCCGTCGGCGGCGAGGTAGGTGAGCCCCGGCCGCGGACCGTAGGCGCGCTCGATCCAGTCGGGTGCGGTGGGCACGCTGATACCGAGCCCGTTGTCCTCGCAGACGAACACCAGCGGCATCGGCACCCCCTGATGGGCGGCGTGCAGGGCGGCGTTGACGGCGCCGACCGCCGTCGAATGGTTGGCCGACGCGTCGCCGAAACTGCACACCACCACCGCATCAGCGGGCCACGGACACGAAATCCCTTGCTTCACCGCCCGATCCAAGGCGAAGGCCAGCCCCACGGCGCGCGGCAGATGCGAAGCGATGGTCGAGGTCTGCGGAATGATCGACGCCGCCGCACTCCCGAACACCTTGTGCCGCCCACCCGAAATCGGATCGGCCGCCGCCGCGACCACCCCCAACAGCACATCCCGAATCGGATCCGCCCCGTGAATCCGCCGGCACCGCTGCACGAAGAACGCCCCCGACCGATAGTGCAGCAAGGCCGGATCATCGACGCGCAGCGCGGCCGCCACCGCCGCGTTTCCCTCGTGTCCGGAAGACCCGATGCTGTAGAACCCCTGCCGCGCGGCCCCCAACCGCCGCGCCGCCAGATCGAGATGTCTGCTGGCAGACTGGGATTCGAACAGTTCCAGCCCGAACGCGGCATCGATGCTTTCGACGGCGTCGAGGGGATCGGCCGTGACGAGACCCGCCATCGTGGCCCGAAACGCCCCGTCCAGGTCAAGCGAATCCAGTGCCACCGCAACTCCTCGCCCGCAGTCGAGTCGACGTCCGAACCCGTCGGCATGCCAGGAATCCGATGCTAATACGGTGTCCCTCGGGATCCGGGGAGAACTCGATACCGGCCCCGAATCCCGGTCATCGAGCAGCCGGTGCCGATGCGTCAGGTGGGTCAGGGGAGTCGGTAGAGTCCGGTGTTCGACGTGGGATGGGGGAAGAGGGCTATGACAACGCCAGGTGGGCACGGGAGTTCGTGGGGATATCCGCAGCAGTCGGGGCCTTTCGGGGTGCCGCCGCAGCAGCCGCCGTATCCGCAGCAGCCATACGGGCAGCCGAATTTTCCGCCGCAGCAACCGCAATACCAGCAGCATCCTGCTGGATACGGTGCGCAGCAGGCGAATTATGCTGCGCCGCAGCAACCTCCGCCACCCGCTGGACCTCCGGAGAGCGCGGCGGTGCAGGCCTATCTGGCGGCGGTCGCGCACCAGATGGCTATGGGCGGGCTCCAGGTGAGCCGGAATTGGATCGGTCCGGTGCTGTCGTTGATCGGTGTCGGCGCGGTGATCAAGAGTTCGCTGAATCCGATCGAATTGGCCGTGTGTGTCGGTCACGCGGGCGAGATCTCGCCCGCCACGGTCGCCGGATTCACCCGGCAGGTGGACGAATTCGCCCGCTCGATTCGGCGCCCGAGCGCCTTCGCGGTGAAAGGCGGCGCCTGCGCTGTCGCCGCGCTGATATCCGATCGTGTGCACCCGGCCAGCTTCGGCGCGGTCACCAATAGGGCGATGAGCTACGGCACCGTCGTGGTCCCCGCCGTGATCGATCTCGGTAACCGGCAGATGATGATCGCCCAGAACACTCCGGTGCTGGGATTCGCCCTGTGGAGTACCGTGCGCGGCAAAGCCGGTATGTACCTTCCGGATCCACGCGCGGTCTTGGGCTGACGGTCCGCGAATCACGACCCGGCGATCTCGGGCAACGACACGTTTCCGACAGCGTGGCGGCGATCGCGGTTGTCGGGGTGGCCCCACGTCGACGGGTTGCGGCAGGTAGGTGCCGCAAATCCCGATATCCCGAAGCGACACAGTGCTTTCCGGAGTCTGATCGGGCACTCGAAGCCCGGGCCCGATCAATGGGCCCGGGCTTCGGCGGCGGCTTATTCCTCGTCGAGCAGTAGGCCTGTCGCCGCGGCCTCGTCGATGACCCAGGTGGTCGACTCGATGCCGACCGCGCCGGCCGAGGGGATGTCGTCGGGGGAAGCGCCGTTGACGGCGGCGGCCACCGCGGCGGCCTTGCCTTCGCCGCTGACCACCAGCATCACGTGGCGGGAGCGGTGGATCGCGGGCAGGGTCATGGTGACCCGCGTGGGCGGCGGCTTCGGGCAATTGTGTACGGCGACAACGTAATCCGTTGTCTCCTGCACCGCGGGGGAGTGCGGGAACAGGGAGTCGATGTGGCCTTCGGGACCCATGCCGAGGACCGTGAGGTCGAACTCGCCGCGTTCGTCGAGCTCGGTGTGCACGAGCTGGGCGTAGGCGGCCGCGGCTTCCTCGGGGGTGCTGTAGGGACCGTCGGAGGGGCCCATCGGGAAGACATGGGCCGGGTTCAGCGCGACGAAGTCCAGCAGCGCCTCGCGAGCCTGGAGTTCGTTGCGGTCCTTGTCGCCGGCGGGGACGAAACGCTCGTCGCCCCAGTAGACGTAGAGGGTGGACCAGTCGATATCGCCGGGAGCCCGGCGGACTCGCTCGAGCAGGCGGATGCCGTCGCTGCCGCCGGTGAGCGAGACCGACGCGTGGCCGCGCTCGGCCTGGGCGGTGACGATCACATCGACGAAACGCTCGGCGGCCGCGTCGGCGAGAAACTCGGCGTCGTCGTGGATCTCGATGGTGTTGGCGGGGAACTCGGCACCGAGGTCGTCGTGGCTGTCTACATGCTCACTCATAGGTCACCTTCTCGATTCCGGCGAGTGCCTCGGCGTAGATCTCGTCGGCGTCGAGCCGGCGCAGTTCTTCGGCGAGGCAATCGCGAGTTTCCCGGCGCGCCAGCGCGATCCGCTGGTCGGGTTCGCCGGTGCGGGTCAGCGTTGCCGTCCTTCCCAGTTGTGGGCGTTCGATGGCGATCGAATCGGTGGCGCGCTGGATTTCCACCTTCAATTCCCCGGTCTTGCGGATCACCGGGCAGTGCAGGCGGGAGGCCAGCCAACCGGCCAGGGTATCGAGCGCGGGTTCGGAAGCCAAGCCGGACACGGTCACCGAGGTGACCGGTTCGAACGGCGGCTCGTCCAGCGCCGCGGCCAGCAGCGCCCGCCAGTAGGTGATGCGGCTCCACGCCAGATCGGTATCGCCGGTGGCGTAGGAGAAGCGACGCTTCTTGATCGCGGCCTGCGGATCGGGAGCGTAGGTGGCATCGGTGATGCGGCGCTTGGCCAGCTTGCCCACCGAATCCATCGACGGGTACTCCGGCGCGCCACGCGGCCACCACGCCACCACCGGGGTGTCGGGCAGCAGAAACGGTGTCACGACGCTGCTTTCGTGATTCACCAGCGCACCCTGCAGGCGCAGCACGATCACCTCGGCGGCGCCCGCGTCACCGCCGACGCGGATCTGGGCGTCGAGACGGGTCTCGGCGTCGCGGTCGCCGCGGGCCAGCACGATGACCCGGCAGGGATGTTCGCGGCTGGCGTCGTTGGCGGCGTCGATCGCGTCCTCGGCGTCGGAGGAATCCAGCGTGCATACGACCAGGGTGAGCACCCGACCCTGGGTGATCACGCCGTTGGTCTCGCGCAACTGGACCATCCGCTTACCGACATCGACGGTGTTGGTGTCGGGCATGTCGACGATCACGGACGCCGCCATTCCCGCCCGCTGCGCGCGAGCATCTCATCGGCCGAGACCGGACCCCAGGTCCCGGCTTCGTAGGGTTCGGGTTTGCCGTCCGCGGCCCAGTGCGCCAGCACGGGATCGAGGATGCGCCAGGACAATTCGACCTCCGCGTTGACCGGGAACAGGGACGGCACACCGAGCAGGACGTCGAGGATGAGTCGCTCATAGGCCTCGGGGGAGGACTCGGTGAACGCCTCGCCGTAGCTGAAGTCCATGTTCACATCGCGTACTTCCATGCCGGAACCGGGGACCTTGGAGCCGAAGCGCAAGGTGATGCCCTCGTCCGGCTGCACCCGGATGACCAGGGCGTTCTGGCCGAGTTCCTCGGTCATCGTCTGGTCGAAGGGCAGGTGCGGCGCGCGTTTGAACACCACCGCGATCTCGGTCACCCTGCGGCCGAGGCGTTTTCCGGTGCGCAGATAGAACGGCACGCCCGCCCACCGCCGGTTCTCCACATGCAGGGTGATCGCGGCGTAGGTCTCGGTCCGCGACTGCGGATCGAAGCCCTCTTCCTGATGCAGGCCGACGACGTGCTCACTGCCCTGCCAGCCCTCGGTGTACTGCCCACGCGCGGTCGTCTCCTCCAGCGGCGCGACGAGTTTGGTGGCCGAGAGGGCCTTGATCTTCTCCGTGGTGAGCTGCATCGGCTCGAAGGAGGTCGGCTCCTCCATCGCGGTCAGCGCGAGCAACTGCAACAGGTGGTTCTGGATGACGTCACGCGCGGCGCCGATCCCGTCGTAATAGCCGGCGCGACCGCCCAATCCGATGTCCTCGGCCATGGTGATCTGCACGCTGTCGACATAGTTGGCGTTCCAGATC
>NZ_BDAX01000017.1 GCF_001612665.1 Nocardia alba NBRC 108234
TAGTGGTCGATGCGAAAGACCTGTTCCTCCGGGAAAACCCGGTTGACCAGGGCATTGAGCTCCTTGGCGCTGGCCAGGTCGTGGCCGAACGGCTTCTCGATCACCACCCGCCGCCACGGGGTGTACCCGTCGGGCTCCGCGGTGGCCTGGGCCAGCTGGTGTTCGGAGAGCTGGTCGAGGACCACGGGGAACATGTTCGGCGGAATCGACAGGTAGAAGGCGTAATTGCCGCCGGTGCCCCGGGTTTCGTCGAGGCCACGCAAGGTCTGGGCGAGCGTCGCGAAGGCCGCGTCGTCGTCGAAACTGCCCTGCACGAACCGCACACCCTCCGCCAGGTGGTCCCAGACCTCCTGGCGGAAAGGGGTGCGCGCGTGCTTCTTCACGGCCTCGAGGACCACCGAGGCGAAGTCTTCGTCGGCGTAGTTGCGCCGAGCGAAGCCGACCAGAGCGAACCCGGGGGGTAACAGCCCCTGGTTCGCCAGGTCATAGATGGCCGGCATCAGCTTCTTGCGAGACAGATCTCCGGTGACGCCGAAGATCACTAGGCAGCACGGGCCCGCGATGAAGGGGACCCGTTTGTCGCGTTCGTCGCGCAGCGGGTTGTGCCACAGCCCCGCCGCCTGATCCGTGGACGCTGTGCCGGCCATCGTGCTACTTGCCCTCCGCCGCGATGTCGAGCTGGCCGGTGGTGGCCTCGATCAGTTCGCCCCACGCGCTCTCGAACTTGTCGACGCCTTCGCGCTCGAGCAGTGCGAACACATCATCGAGATCGATACCGACCGCGGTCAGATCGGCGAAGATCTGCGCGCCCTCGGCGCCACGGCCGCTGAGCGTGTCGCCCAGCACCTCACCGTGATCGGCGAACGCCTGCAGCGTCTTCTCCGGCAGCGTGTTCACCGTGTTCGGGCCGACGAGTTCGGTGACGTAGAGGGTGTCGGGGTAATCCGGGTTCTTCACCCCGGTCGACGCCCACAGCGGCCGCTGCCGGTTGCCACCCTGAGCGGCCAGGTGACGGTAGGTGGAGGTGTGCGCGCCACCGTCGAATACGTCCTGGTACTCGGCGTAGGCCAAACGGGCGTTGGCCACTCCGGCCTTGCCACGCAGGGCGAGCGCCTGCGGGGTGCCGATCGCCTCGAGGCGCTTGTCGATCTCGGTATCCACTCGGGAGACGAAGAACGACGCCACCGAGTGGATCTTGGCCAGGTCGTGGCCACCGATCCCGGCATTGCGCAGACCGTCGAGGTAGGCGCCCATCACCGCGCGGTAGCGCGGCACCGAGAAGATCAGCGTCACGTTCACGCTGATGCCCTCGGCGATCACCGAGGTGATGGCGGGCAGGCCCGCCTCGGTGGCCGGGATCTTGATGAACAGGTTCTTGCGGTCGACGATCTTCCACAGCTCGATCGCCTGGGCGACGGTCTTCTCGGCGTCGAAGGCGAACCGGGGATCGACCTCGATCGACACCCGTCCGTCCACGCCGCCGGTCGCCTCGAACACCGGCGCGAGCACGTCGCAGGCGGCGCGCACGTCGTCGGTGGTCAGCGTGCGGATCGCCGCGTCGGCGTCGGCGCCCTGGGCCGCCAGGTCTTTCAGCTGCGCGTCGTAGGCGTGCCCCACGCTCAGCGCGGCCTGGAAGATGCTCGGATTGGTGGTGACACCGACGACGCTGCGCGTCGCGACCAGGTCGGCGAGATTGCCGGACTGGATGCGATCACGCGAGAGATCGTCGAGCCACACCGAGACGCCCGCGGCCGAGAGCGCGGCGAGATTCTCGTTCTGTGCCATGGTCTTACCCCTTCACCTTGTCGGTGGAACGCAGTGCCGCGCGGACGACGGCATCGGGGGTGATACCGAATTCGCGGTACAGAGTCTTGTAATCGGCCGACGCGCCGAAGTGATCGATGCCGACGACCTCGCCCGCGTCACCGACGAATCGGTGCCACGGCATCGCGATACCGGCCTCCACCGCGACCCTGGCCCGCACCGACGGGGGCAGTACTTCGTCGCGGTATCCCTGATCCTGCACGTCGAACCACTCCACACACGGCATCGAGACCACGCGGGTCGGGATGCCCTGCTCTTCCAGCGTAGTGCGCGCGGCGACCGCGAGGTGAACCTCGGAGCCGGTACCGATGAGGATCACTTCCGGTGTGCCGGTGGATGCTTCGACCAGAACGTAGCCGCCCTTCCTGACACCGTCGTAGCTGGTGCCTTCCAGGGTGGGGACGTCCTGGCGGGTGAGCGCCAGCGCGGACGGGCCGTCCTGCTGGGGCGTCTCGTGCACCGGGAAGTGCGAGGTGTGCTCGTCGGAGTCACGCTCGAGCACGGTGCGCCACGCGTGGACGGTTTCGTTCGCGTCGGCCGGGCGGACCACGTTGAGGCCGGGGATCGCGCGCAGCGCGGCCAGATGCTCGACCGGCTGGTGGGTCGGGCCGTCCTCGCCGAGACCGATGGAGTCGTGGGTCCACACGTAGATGGCGGGCACCCGCATCAGCGCGGCCAGCCGGACCGCCGGGCGCATGTAGTCGCTGAACACGAGGAAGGTACCGCCGTAGGGGCGGGTCGGGCCGTGCAGCGCGATGCCGTTGAGGATCGAACCCATCGCGTGCTCACGGATACCGAAGTGCAGGGTGCGCCCGTACGGGTTGGCCTTCCACGCGCCGGTGGAGATCGACTCGGGGCCGAAGCTCGGCTGACCGGGCATCGTGGTGTTGTTGGACTCGGCCAGGTCGGCGGAGCCGCCCCACAGCTCGGGCAGCTCGTCGGCGACCGCGGCGAGGAACTTGCCCGATGCCTTGCGGGTGGCCATGCCCTTGGGGTCGACCTCGAAGCTCGGCAGCGCCTCGGTCCAGCCCTTGGGCAGTGCGCGGGTCTGCAGGCGATCGAACAGCGCCTTGTTCGACGGATTGGCCTCGGCCCACGCGTCGAAGCTCTGCTGCCACTGCGCCTGTGCCTCGGCGCCGCGGGCCAGGGCACCGCGGGTGTGCTCGATGACAGCCGGGTCGACGTCGAAGGACTTCTCCGGATCGAAGCCGAGCGCCTTCTTCACCGCGGCGACCTCGTCGGGACCGAGCGCGGCGCCGTGCGCGCCACCGGTGTTCATCTTGTTCGGGGCAGGGAAACCGATGATGGTGCGCAGGATGATGATCGAGGGCTTCGACGTCTCGGCCTTGGCCGCGTCCAGCGCCTGCTCGATAGCCACCACGTCTTCGCCGCCCTCGACGATCTGCACGTGCCAGCCGTAGGCCTCGTAGCGCTTGGCCACGTCTTCGGTGAAGGCGATATCGGTGTCGTCCTCGATGGAGATCTCGTTGTCGTCGTAGATCACCACGAGATTGCCCAGCTGCTGGGTGCCCGCGATCGAGGAGGCCTCGGCGGTCACGCCCTCCTGCAGGTCGCCGTCGGAGGCGATCGTGTAGATGAAGTGATCGAACGGGCTGGTGCCCTCGGCGGCGTTCGGATCGAACAGCCCGCGCTCACGCCGCGCGGCCATCGCCATGCCGACCGCCGAGGCCAGGCCCTGACCCAGCGGGCCGGTGGTGATCTCGACGCCGTCGGTGTGGCGGAACTCGGGGTGACCCGGGGTGAGCGAGTCCCACTGGCGCAGGTTCTCGAGGTCGGTCAGCTCCAGACCGAAGCCGGCCAGGTAGAGCTCGATGTAGAGGGTGAGGCTGGAATGCCCGCAGGACAACACGAACCGGTCGCGACCGACCCAGCGCGGCTGCGCCGGGTTGTGGCGCATCGTGCGCTGGAACAGGGTGTAGGCGACCGGCGCGAGGCTCATCGCGGTACCGGGGTGCCCGTTGCCCGCCTTCTGCACGGCGTCGGCGGCCAGTACCCGGGCGGTGTCGACGGCCTTGGTGTCGATGTCCGTCCAGTCGCTGGGATAGTTCCGCTGAGTGAGGGCGCGAATGTCGTCTGTGACTGGCACGACCGTAGTTCTCCTGACCTAGTTTCGTCGACGGCGATAGCGTGGCAGCGGCGATGATGTTGGGAGTGGGTCGCACGCGGCCGGGATGCGTACCGATGTACAGGAATACCCTAGTGGTGCTGCTACAGCGGTTGGCGCGAACCCTGGCGTTGAGTCTAGTGCGGATCGCCCCGAGTCGGCGGTGTGCGGTGTAGCCGGTGACCGTGGCGCGGGCGGAACCGGTCGCGATGCCGTTCACCTGCGCGTCGATGCGGGTTCACCGCCGCGTGGGCCCGGGATGGGGGTTCCCGGGGTGTAGTGATCGCGCCCACGGTGTCGGGGGTCTGGCGCGGAGCGGCAGGTGAGTGGGTCTACCATCCTCTGTAGTAGTGGCCGCGCCGCAGCCGCGCGCTGCTCGTTCCATTACCGGATGCGAAGCAAAGCACAGCGTGCGAGGAGAAACAGTGCGGATCGGTCACGAGCCGGGTAGTAGCGGTGCGCACGGAACTTCGTCGACGGCGCTGGCCGACCGACTCCAGGGCGACAGCCTCGCCGCGCGGATCGTGCGCAAGCCCCTCGCCTACATCGCGCTCACCAAACCCCGTGTCATCGAGCTGTTGCTCGTCGCCACCATTCCGACGATGTTGCTGGCCGACCGCGGCACGGTGGACATCCGGCTGATCCTGGTCACCCTGTTCGGTGGCTGGATGGGCGCGGCGAGCGCCAACACCCTCAACTGTGTCGCCGACGCCGATATCGACAAGGTGATGAAGCGGACCGCGCGCCGCCCGCTGGCGCGCGAGGCGGTACCGACCTCGCATGCGTTCGTCTTCGGCGTCGTGCTCGGCGCGATCTCCTTCGCCTGGCTGTGGTGGCAGGCAAACCTGCTCAGCGGGTTGCTGGTGGTCGCGACGATCCTGTTCTACGTCTTCGTCTACACCAAGGGCCTCAAGCGCCGGACCTCGCAGAACGTGGTGTGGGGAGGTGCGGCCGGCTGCATGCCCGCTCTCGTCGGCTGGTCCGCGGTGACCGGCACCATCGGTTGGCCCTCGGTGGTGTTGTTCGCGGTGATCTTCTTCTGGACGCCGCCGCACACCTGGGCGCTGGCCATGCGCTACAAGGAGGACTACCGCGCGGCCGGTGTGCCGATGCTGCCGGTGGTCGCGACCGAGCAGGTGGTGACCAAGCAGATCGTCATCTACACCTGGCTGACGGTCCTCGCGACGATGGCGTTGGTGCCCGCGACGGGTGTCATCTACGCGGCGGTCGCCCTCGTGGCCGGCGCCTGGTTCCTTCTGATGGCGCATCAGCTCTACGCCGGGGTGCGCCGTGGCGAGTCGGTGAAGCCGCTGAAGTTGTTCCTGCAGTCCAACAACTACCTCGCGGTGGTGTTCTGTGGTCTGGCCGTCGATTCGGTGCTGGGGTGGGACACGATCGGTAGCCTCGTCGGGCTGTAGGCGATGCTCGGGACAGTGGCCGGGCGGCGATGCCCGGCCACTGTCGTTTCCGGACTACGGCGGGTCGAGGGTGGGGTTCACCAGCGTTGCGCGAGGTGGCCGTCGGGCCGGATCAGGATGGTTGTGCCCGCCGTCGCCGAGAAGGCGGTGAAGGCGTGTCCGTCGGTGTCGATCAGTGTCGCCGCCGCGGGTCGGGCGGAGGGCTCGGACGGGGCGCCGACGCGGCGGATCTCGACCGTGAGCACGCCGGATTCGTCGATCGCCGTCTCGGAGGAGTTCGAGTTCGTGCCTACCGCGAAGGTGGGGAGTTCGATGTCGAGCGAGTCGGTGGTCGGGGCGAAACGCAGCAGGGTCGCGTGGGGGCCGCGAAAGAGGTCGAACAGGCGGATCGGATGCCCGGTCTGGTCGTGCAGGGTGGCGTCGGGTGCGCGATCGCCCGCCACGAGGTGACCGTGGTCGGCCGGGGAGCGGTAGGTGATGTCGAGTTGCCGGGTTTCGGGGCCGCGCCGCATCGCGTCCTCGTCGCCGTCGACGAGCTTGTCGAGCAGGTCGGTGCTCAAGCCGAGAACGCGGGCGGCGACGGTGCGACGTTCGGGTTCGTAGGTGTCGAGCGGTGCCGGGTTGCCGTCGAGGGCCGCGGCCAGCTTCCAGCCCAGGTTGTACGCGTCCCCGACCCCGGTGTTGAGGCCCTGCCCGCCGGTCGGCGGGTGGACGTGGGCCGCGTCGCCCGCGAGGAACACCCGGCCGTCGCGGAAGCGTGCGGCGAGTCGAATGTTGGGGCGCCACACCGTGATCCACGACAGGTCGCTCAGCGCCAAGCCTGTCGCGGGGCCGTGGCGGTCGGCGAGTTCCTGCAGGGTGGACAGATCAGGGAAGCGGTCCTCGCTCAACGGTGCGGCGAACTGGAAGCGCCGCCCGCCCGGTAGCGGGGACAGCGCGAAGCCGGTCATCGGTCGGTCGGCCGCGGCGGCGAACCAATAGCCGTACTCGTGGTCGAGGGAGTCGGCACCGACGTCGCCGAGCAGCATCTTGATCGAGTCGTCCGTGCTGCCCTCGAACGCGATTCCGAGGCGCTTGCGCACCGTGCTCGCGCCGCCGTCGGCGCCGATGAGATAGCTGGCGCGCACCGTCTCCGCGGCGCCGTCGCGCTGCAGCGTGGCGGTGACGCCGGTCTCGTCCTGCGTGAAATCGACCAGCGCCGTGGCGAATTCGGCCGCCACCCCGAACTCGGCGAGCCGCGACCGCAGGATCGCCTCGGTGTCGGACTGGCCGAGCACCCAGGCATTCGGGTACGGCACATCCAGTGTCGGCTCGACCGGTTCGGCCATCCGGTGCTCGCCGACGAAGGTCCCCGCGAAATACGCGCGCATCACCGGGACCGCGCGCCCGGCGGTCAGTACCGCCTCGATGACGCCGAGGTCGTCGAACACCTCCAGGGTGCGTGGTTGCAGGCCGTCGCCGCGCGACCCCTGGAACGGCGCATCGGCCCGGTCCACCAGCCGGACGTCGATGCCGCGCCGAGCGAGATCGAGGGCGAGGGTGAGACCGGTGGGGCCCGCACCGGCGATGAGTACCTGTTCTGACATGGGATTTGCCTCCTGGAACGATAACTGAACTCTAATTCAGTGAATGTGAATTCAGTTTCAGTGTTGGTACCGTGCTTGTCAAGGAGGTGATGTCCGGTGGTGGGCAGCAGGCGCGAGAAATCCGCGGAGACCGAGCAGGCGCTCAAGGACGCCGCCCGGCAGGTCTTCGCCGAACATGGCTACCTGAACACGAAGATCACCGACATCACCACCGCCGCCGGGCGCGCGGCGGGCTCGTTCTACAACCACTTCGCGAGCAAAGAGGAACTGCTGCAGGCACTTCTGCGTGACATGGCGGTGGCGAGCGACGCGCGAGCGGCCGACCCGGAACACAACGGCGATTTCGCCGACCCGGCCGCGGTGCGATACCACGTGCGTGGCTACTGGACCTTCGCGCGCGAACACGCCGCGGTCCTGCGGGCGATGGGCCAGGCGGCGCAGGTCAGCCCCGATTTCGCCCGCATCATCTCGGGCTTCGGCGCCGAACAGCGCGCCGACATCGCCGACCATGTGTCGGACTTCCCGGAACGCGGGCTACGGCTGCCCGGAACGGTCGACGCCAGCCTGGCGATGATGTTCGCCGCGGTCGACGGGATGTTGCGCATGATCGAGGACGGCTCGGTGGTCCTCGCCGACGAGGAGGCGATCGAGTCGATCACGCGGTTCGTCTACCGCGGCCTGACCGGCCGCGACTTCTAGGTTCGATCCTGGGGTTACGAACTCCGGTGGTCGGTTCGAATGTGCGTGGTCGTCGGGAGCGTGGCAGTCGGGGCTACGGCAACAGCACGATCGAGCCGGTGGTCTTGCGCGCCGCGAGATCACCGTGGGCCCGCGCCGCGTCGGCCAGTGGATAGGTGGCGCCGATACGCAGGTTCAGGGTTCCCGCGGCGATCCAATCGAAGACATCGGTGGCGCGCCAGAGGAATTCGGTCCGGTCACGGACGTACGCGCCCAGGGAGGGACGGGTCAGCCACAGTGAACCCGCCGGGTTGAGGCGTTGTGGGTCGAACGGTGGGACGGCGCCGCTGGCCGCGCCGAAGAGGGCGAGGGTGCCGCGAACGCGGAGCGAGGCGAGGCTCGCTTCGAAGGTGTCGGCGCCGACGCCGTCGTAGACGGCGGCGACGCCCATCCCGTCGGTGAGTTCGCGGACACGGGCGGCGAGGTCGTCGCCGTAGCGCAGCACGTCGGTGGCGCCCGCCTCGCGCGACAGCTTCTCCTTGGCGTCGGTGGAGACCGTGGTGATGACGCGGGCACCCTTGGCGACGGCCAGTTGCGTGAGCAGCAGCCCGACGCCGCCCGCGCCCGCGTGGACGAGTACCGGGTCGCCGGGTTCGGGGGAGAACACCGATTCGGTCAGGTAGTGGGCGGTCATGCCCTGGAGCAGTGCGGCGGCCGCGACGGCGGGTTCGACGTCGTCGGGCACCCGCACCGCGACGGACTCGTCGACGGCGACCAGGTCGGCGTAGCTGCCGGGCGCCGATGCCCAGGCGACGCGGTCACCGACCGCGAATTCGGTGACATCGGAACCGATCGCGACCACGATGCCCGTGCCCTCGGAACCGGGGAGGTAGGGCGTCGCCTGGGGATACTGGCCGGTGCGGAAGTAGATGTCGATGTAGTTCACACCCACGCCCTGGGTCTCGACCAGCAGTTGACCGGGCCCGGCCTGCGGGTCCGCCACCTCGACGTATCGCAGGACCTCGGGACCGCCGTGCTCGGAAACCTGAATCGCGCGCATGAGTCCCCTTTCTACACCTCGTGTTCCCGGCCACTCGGGGCTGGACTGGAAACTACCTGCCGGTAAACTCCGGTCCATGAGTACAACCGCCGCCCCCGAGGCCGTGAAGGTGCCGGCCGAGGTCGAGAAGTCCATCGTGAAATTCCTCGCCCAGCACGGTGGTTCGGGAACGGCCGTGCTGCAGTACATCGGCAAGCAGGGGGTGCGGATCACCCTGGTCGGTGCCGACGGCATCCTCGGCGACCGGGTGGTCGGCGACATGGCGATCGCGAAGGCGCTCGTGGAGCGGGTCGACGGCCTCGCCGAGACCGACGAGTGGAGCCGCGAGCTGGGCTCGATCGTCACCCCCGCGGCGACGCACTGGGCCAAGATGGCGGGCTGGGTAGCCCGTCAGACCAAGTTCCCGAAGGCGCGCAACGCGGACGCGTTCGCGGGAGCCTGACCCCCGAGAGCGCGAAAAGCCCGCGAATCGCACTGCGACGCGGGCTTTTTCGTTGTCCGGGGTCAGTGCACGGGAGTCTGCGAGCGCGCGGGCGCGTCGATCTTCTCGCGGGTCCGCAATGACGCCCACAGTGCGGCGGTCGCCGCGGTGCAGGCCGCGGCCCCGCCGACGTGAATGGCGACCAGGGCGGCGGGCACATCGGTGAAGTACTGCACGACGCCGACGAGCGCCTGCCCCAGCACCAGCCCGAGCAGCACGAACAACCGTGTGCGGATGGCTGTCGACATGCCGACGGCGTACAGGCCGAAGGCGAGCCCGATCAGCAGCGCCAGGTAGCCGATCAGCAACTGCGAGTGCAGGTGCACCAGCGTGACGATCTCGACTTCCAGTCGTTCGACCGGCCGCTCGATGCTCTTGTCGCCGGCATGGGGTCCGGCCGCGGTGACCATCGTGCCCGCGATGAGCACACCCGCGAGCGCGACGCCCGACAGCGCGGTGAGCATGCGCAGGGGAGCGGGCACCCGGACGGTCTCGACGCCGTCGTCGGGTTCGCAGATCTTCGCGTACAGCACTACCGCGAGCCAGACCATCGCCATCGAGACGAGCAGGTGTACAGCGACGGTCCACCACAGCAGCCCGGTGCGCACGGTGATACCGCCGATGACCGCCTGCACGACCGTGCCCCCTGGCATCAGCCAGGCGTAGACGAGAACTTCCCTGCGCCGTCGGGCCCGGAGGACGGCCAGCACGATCAGCCCGGCGCACAGCGTCACGGCGAAGGTGAGCAGTCGGTTGCCGAACTCCACGGTCTGGTGCAGGACGGGCACTTCCGATACCCCGATGGGGGTGAAACTGCCGGGGAAGCACTGCGGCCAGGTCGGGCAGCCGAGGCCGGAGGCGGTGACGCGCACGATCGCGCCGGTCACCGAGATGCCCGCCTGGCTCAGGATCACCGCGATGGCGATGAGCCGCTGCACCCGCAGCGAGGGGAGCGGCAGCCGGTCGACGAGGCCGATGAAGGCGCGATACAGCACGTCAGGAATGGTACCGGCCGCGAATCCGACCCTGATACCAGGGCTACTACAGTGCGTCGTTGGTCACGTCAGTGGAATCGGAACAGCCGGGTCGCGAGCCACCCGCACACCACGCCCCACACCGCGAGCACGGCCACCCCGAACCAGTCGATCGACCCGGTCAGGGCCGTATCCAGCGCGAAAGCCAGCGCCCCGGACGGGACGAGCCGCGCGATCACGGTCAGCGCGGTGGGCAGGGTGTCGCCGACGAGAACCAGACTGGCGATGCCGAGCATGATGAACCACAGGATATTGGCCAGTGCCAGCACGACCTCGGCCTTGAGCGTGCCGCCCAGTAGCAGTCCCATCGCCGCGAAGGTGGCCGTCCCGAGCGCGATCACCAGCGCGCCGAGCGCGAGTCCACCGAGCCCGGGCCGCCAGCCGAGCGCGACGCCGATCACCCCGAGCAGTACCGCTTGCAGCACCACCACGATGAGCACGGCCGCGCATTTGCCCGCGATCACGCCCCAGCGAGGCAGTGGTGTCGCGCCCAGCCGTTTGAGCGCGCCGTAGCGGCGGTCGAAGCCGACCGCGATGGCCTGACCGGTGAACGCGGTCGACATCACCGCGGTCATCATCACCATCGGCACGATCCGGTCCACCCGGTGCTCGCCCAGGTCGCCGAACGGCAGCAGCGTGAGACCGACGAGCAGGGTGATCGGGATAAACATCGTGAGCAGCAGCTGTTCGCCGTTGCGCAACAACAGTTTCAGCTCGAGCCCGGTCTGCGCGGTGAGCATCGCCGGGCGCGAGGCCGGCCGCGGATCCGGGGCGAAGGTGCCGGGCAGGAAACGGCTGGTGGTCTCGCTCATCCGCGCAGATCCCGTCCGGTCAGTTCGAGGAAGACGTCTTCGAGGCGACGCTGGTCGATGCGAATATCGGTGGCCAGCACGTCCATCCTGGCGCACCAGGCGGTGACGGTGGCCAGCACCTGCGGATTGATCTCGCCCTCGACGAGATAGGTGCCCGGTGTCGTCTCGCGCGGCGAGAAGCCCTCCGGGAGCGCCGAGGTGAGCAGTTTCAGATCGAGTTTCGGTGGGGCGCAGAACCGCAGCTGCCCCGCCGCGCCGTGCGCGGTGACCTCGGCGGGCGTGCCCTGTGCGACCACCTGCCCGTGATCGATGATGACGAGCTGGTCGGCGAGCTGCTCGGCTTCGTCCATCATGTGCGTGGTGAGCACGACGCTCACCCCGTCGCGGCGCAGGGCGTCGATGAGTTCCCAGACGATCAGCCGGGCCTGCGCGTCCAGACCGGCGGTCGGCTCGTCGAGGAACACGATCTCGGGCTTACCCACCAGCGCGCACGCGAGCGCCAGTCGCTGCTGCTGACCACCGGACAGGCGTCGATAGGGGGTGCGGCGATTGTCGCGCAGCCCCAGGGTCGACAGCAGCCAGTCGGGATCGATGGGATCGGCGGAGTAGGACGCGACCAGGTCGAGCATCTCGCCGGCACGGGCGCCGGGGTAGGCGCCGCCGCCCTGGAGCATGACGCCGATGCGCGGACGTAGCTGTTCGGAGTCGGCGATCGGGTCGAGGCCGAGGACACGGACCGTACCGGAGTCCGGGCGGACGAAGCCTTCGCACATCTCGACGGTGGTGGTCTTGCCCGCGCCGTTGGGTCCCAGCAGAGCGAACACCTGGGCGGGCTCGACGTCGAACCGGAGGCCGTCCACCGCTGTGGTCTCGCCATAGCGCTTCACCACACCGTCGACGCTGACGGCGGGTCCACGGCGTGTCGTCACAACCGCGCCTCGCTGACGCTCGGCTCCGTCGCGCCAAAAGGTGCTGTGCCCTTGGTTCGCTCGCTGCGCTCCCTCACGTTGTCACACGGTAAGCCGTGCCCTCCTGTGACGGAGCCGACACCCCCGGCTGCGCCCGCCACGGCAGCGTGTGCCGGGTGAGCGCGAAGAACAACGCGAAGCACACGACGGCCGCGAGCGCCGCGCCGATGATCTGGAAGACCTGGAATTCGGCACCGCGCGGCATCACGAGCATGGAGACCACCGCCGAGAACGCGACGGCGGGCACGCGGAACACCGGCTGGGTGGCCCAGGCCGCCAGCGGCACGATCGCCCAGAGCAGATACCAGGGCTGGACCACCGGGAACAGCAGCACGATCGCCGCGAGCGCGACGCCGAGCGCGCCGACCGGATGGAGTCGGCCCTTGCCGGTGGCGACGAGCATGCGGACCGTGATGAAGGCCGCGACCGCTCCGGCGATCGGGCGGGTGATCGACAGCAGTGCCGTCGTATGGTCTCCCAGACCGAGGAGCACGCCGCCGAATCCGGTGACGATTCCGACGATGGTGGGCAGTGACATCCAACTCCGCACGGCGCCCGCGACGCCGAGCGTGAACGCCCAGCCGAAGCCGAGGCCGCTCACCAGGCTCACGAAAAGCGTTGTCACCGTTGCGATCACGCCGAGAATCGCGGCGGATTTGACGACAGCGATCACCGTTCCACCCCAGCGCCGGGCCAGTGCCATGCCGACGAAGCCGAGCGCGATGATGGAGGTGAGTTTGACCGACGACGACAGCGTGATCACCACGGCGCCGCCGATCAACAGCACATAGGCACGGGCGTCGAAAGGTGGCAGATTCTGGGCGTTGAGCCGGTCGGGTCCGTTGCCTTCGCCGTAGATCGCGCGCAGCGTCAGTTCCATCCCGGCCAGCATCAGCCCGATCATCAGCGCGTCGTTGTGGACGCCGCCGACCAGGTGGAACAGCACCAGCGGATTGGCCGCCCCGAGCCACAGCGCACTCACCGGCGCCACCCCGCAACGCACCGACAACCGCGGCAACGCCCACACGATCAGCGCCACCCCGGCCAGGGCGAGCAAGCGGTGCACCCACACCCCGGCGATGATGTTGTCCCCGGTGAGCTCGGCGATACCGCGACCGATCCACAGGAACAGCGGACCGTATGGCGCGGGCGTATCGCGCCAGATCGTCGGCACGTTGTTGGTGAGCACATTGTCGATGCCGAGTCCGGCGACAGGGCCCTCGGAATAGGGGTCGATGCCGCGTGCGGCGATCTCGCTCTGCGCCAGATAGGAATAGACGTCATTGCTGAACATGGGCGGCGCCACGGACAGCGGAATGATCCACAGCAGCAGGGTGCGATCCAGTTGCGAGCGGGTCAGCCGGTGCAGGGGCGAACCCGCGAGTCCGCCGATCGCGAAACGTCCGAGCAGCAACCACGCGCCGATCACCAGCGCGGTACCGAACATGCACATCGCCAGCGAGCCGGTGTGGGCTCGCGCGAAGATGCCGAGCACCCGCACGCCCGAGACGGGATTCTGGTGCACGGGCTGGGCGCCGATGCCCAGTGCCGCGATCGCCATCAGCACCGCGCCGGTCGCGCCCATCAGCCGGATCCGGTCCAGTTGCGCGCGTTCGCGCTTGTCGAGCCCGGGGACCTCGGTCTCGTCGCGATGCAGCACCGCGACGGTGTGATCGGGCGCCGATACGTCGAGTCCGAGAGCTCGCCGCCCGAACGCCAGTGTCTTGCGCACCGCGCCCTCCAGTACTGCCACGAAGTCAGAGCCTAGTGTGCGCGAACACGACGAGGTCCGTCAGTCGTTCGGGCGCGGGTGGTGCGGCGGTGCAGAGGGAGTGTGGCGAGGGCTACCTCGGTACTTCGACAAGGGTCGGCGCGGACACGGCCGGTGGTCCGACGAACATCGGGTCCGAGCGCAGCGAGAGCGCGGCGGTGATGATCACGCCCACGCAGATCAGCGCGACCGCGCCGAGCGCAGCCCAGCCGATGCGCCGCGCGGACCGCTGGTCGCGGGCCGACAGCCAGCCGGGCACGAACAGGATGCCGAGCGTGCTCAGCGTGCCCGCGGCCAGCCCGCCGAGATGGCCCCACAGCGAGAGTCCCGGGATCGAGAAGCTGATCACTACGTTGATGCCGATGACCACCAGCATCGGGGTCGGGCTCTGCCGCAACCGGATCAGCGTCACCGTGACCGCGCCGAACAGGCCGTACACCGCGCCCGAGGCGCCCGCCGTCGCCGTCACCGAATCCGACAGCGCCATCACCGCCGCCGAACCGCCCAGCAGCGAGACCAGGTAGACGCAGCCGTACCTGACCCGGCCGAGTACCTGCTCGAGGTCGCGCCCCACGACATAGAGGGCGAACATATTGACCAGCAGATGGATCGCGCCGTAGTGCAGGAACCCCGATCCGAGCAGCCGCCACCACTCGCCGTCGGCAACCAGCAGCGGCACCAGCACGAACTCCCGGAACACCGACGACCCGCGGTAGTTGTACATCGGACTGCCGGCCTGCACCGCGGTGAGCACGTAGACCAGCACATTGACCGCGATCAACCCGTAGGTCACGTACGGAACCGCGCCGCCTTGGCGCGCGCCGCCGACGGTCCGCACCGGCCGCACGTCCTGCTGCCCCTGTCGCACACAGTCGACACAGTGCTGTCCGACCGCCGCCGGACGCAGGCAGTCGGGGCAGGCGGGCCGCCCGCATCGCGTGCACGCGAGTCCGGTGGGCCGGTCAGGATGGCGGACACACGTGGGTGTGAGCGGGTTCGACACCCTGCCATCGTGCCAGACCCCGCCCGCCGCCCGCCGCGTTCGCCACCGCGTACCCGGCCCGGCGACCGTCGCGCTGTCGGTGCGGATAACGCTAGCGAGCAACGCCGTGCCAGCGTGACGGGCGGACTTTCCGGCGTTGCTGAACACCGGGTGGCGGCGGTCGCGGGCGTGTGCGATGGGTCACGCGCTCCCGCGTCGGCGACCCGGCCGCAGGGTGCGCACCAGGGGTTTTGTCGAGCGAGGGAACCCCTCGATGATCTTCATCGCAGGTCAGGGCACCCTTTGTCAGGTGACCCTTATTAGATTTAAGGAAGCAATTCCGCCACACTGGTGTTGTGAAAACCGTGGGTTTGCGGACAGGCGTGGAAAGTGACGGTCGTGGGACGACCGGCGCTCGGTCGTCGGCTGTCCCCGCGGCGGCCGCGCACGAGGGGCAGACCAGGGCGGCCATCGTCCAGTTGCTCCTCGAGCAGGGGCCCATCACCGCGACGGCGATCGGCACCGAACTGGGCCTCGCGCCCGCCGGGGTGCGCAGGCACCTAGACGCGCTCATCGACGCGGGCCAGGCTCGAGCGAGCCGCTCGGCGCCGTGGCAGCAGAAGGGGCGCGGCAGGCCGGCCAAGCAATACCAGCTCACCGCGGCGGGCCGGGGCAATCTCGGTCACGCCTACGACGATCTGGCCGGGGCGGCGATTCGTCAGCTCGGTGAGATCGGTGGCGACGCCGCGATCGCCGAATTCGCGCGCAAACGGGTGCGCGTCATCGTCGACGGCATCGAACCCGTCGCCGAGCACACCGCACCGGTGATCGAGGCCAAGGTCGCCGAAATCGCGGAAGCGTTCGCCGAGGCCGGTTTCGCCGCCACTACCCGTCAGGTCGGCGCCGGTGTGCAGATCTGTCAGCATCACTGCCCGGTGGCCCACGTCGCCGAGGAGTTCCCGCAGTTGTGCGCGGCCGAATTGGACGCTTTCCGCGACCTGCTCGGTACCCACGTGCAGCGCCTTGCGACGATCGCCAACGGCGATTGCGCCTGCACCACCCACGTACCGCTGGTCGCGGTGCCGAAGATCCCATCCGCCGCACAGCCCGCGGCGGGAAGAACGAACGACTCCGGAAGGAGTGCCGAATGACGACCTCTACCGACCAGGTGCAACCACTCACCCAGGACGAAACCATCGCCTCGCTGGGCACCTACGGTTACGGCTGGTCCGACTCCGATGTGGCCGGTGCCAGTGCGCAACGTGGTCTGTCGGAGGCCGTCGTCCGCGATATCTCGGCGAAGAAGAGTGAACCCGAGTGGATGCTCGACGTGCGCCTCAAGGCGCTGCGCATCTTCGATCGCAAGCCCATGCCGAACTGGGGTTCCAATCTCGACGGCATCGACTTCGACAACATCAAGTACTTCGTGCGCTCGTCGGAGAAGCAGGCCGAGAGCTGGGAAGACCTGCCCGAGGACATCAAGAACACCTACGACAAGCTGGGTATTCCGGAAGCGGAGAAGCAGCGGCTGGTCTCCGGTGTCGCGGCGCAGTACGAGTCCGAGGTCGTCTACCACTCCATCCGCGAGGACCTGGAGAAGCAGGGCGTCATCTTCCTCGACACCGATACCGCGCTCAAGCAGCACCCGGAGATCTTCCAGCAGTACTTCGGCTCGGTGATCCCCGCCGGTGACAACAAGTTCTCCGCGCTCAACACCGCCGTCTGGTCGGGTGGCTCGTTCATCTACGTGCCGCCGGGCGTGCACGTCGACATCCCGCTGCAGGCCTACTTCCGGATCAACACCGAGAACATGGGCCAGTTCGAGCGGACACTGATCATCGTCGACGAGGACGCCTACGTCCACTACGTCGAGGGTTGTACAGCCCCGATCTACAAGTCCGACTCGCTGCACTCCGCCGTCGTGGAGATCATCGTGAAGAAGGGCGGTCGCTGCCGCTATACGACCATCCAGAACTGGTCGAACAACGTGTTCAACCTGGTCACCAAGCGAGCCAAGGCCGAAGCGGGCGCCACCATGGAGTGGGTCGACGGCAACATCGGCTCCAAGGTCACCATGAAGTACCCGGCGGTCTGGATGACCGGCGAGCACGCGCACGGCGAGGTCCTCTCCGTCGCCTTCGCGGGCCCCGGCCAGCACCAGGACACCGGCGCCAAGATGCTGCACCTGGCCCCGCACACCTCCTCGACCATCGTGTCGAAGTCGGTGGCGCGTGGCGGCGGTCGCGCGTCGTACCGCGGTCTGGTCCAGGTCAACAAGGGCGCCAACGGTTCCAAGTCGACCGTGAAGTGCGACGCCCTGCTGGTCGACACCATCAGCCGTTCCGACACCTACCCCTACGTCGACATCCGCGAGGACGACGTGACGATGGGTCACGAGGCCACGGTCTCCAAGGTCTCCGAGGAGCAGCTGTTCTACCTGATGAGCCGAGGCCTCACCGAGGACGAGGCGATGGCGATGATCGTGCGTGGCTTCGTGGAGCCGATCGCCAAGGAATTGCCGATGGAATACGCATTGGAACTGAACCGGCTCATCGAGCTGCAGATGGAAGGGGCCGTGGGCTGATGTCGACGCTTGAGACGCCGATCCAGAATCCTGGCGCGGGCGCCGCGGTCAACAAGGGCGAGGTCTTCACCTCCTTCGACGTCGACCAGTTCGAGATCCCGTCCGGTCGCGACGAGGCATGGCGGTTCACCCCGCTGCGTCGCCTGCGCGGTCTGCACGACGGCACCGCCGTGGCCGACGGTGTAGCCACCGTCGAGGTGAGCGAAGTCGCCGGTGTCACGGTGGAAACCGTGGGCCGCACCGACTCTCGTCTCGGCCAGGCCGGTACTCCCGCCGATCGTGTCGCCGCCCAGGCCTATTCGGGTTTCTCCGAGGCCACGGTGATCACCGTGGGCCCGGAAACCGAGGTGTCGGACCCCGTGACGGTCACCATCACCGGTCCCGGTGAGGGCAAGACCGCCTACGGTCACCTGCAGGTACGCCTGGACAACTTCGCCGTCGCCACCGTGGTCATCGACCAGCGCGGCAGCGGAACCTACGCCGAGAACGTCGAATTCGTGCTCGGCGACAGCGCCAAGCTCACCGTCGTGGCGGTCCAGGAATGGAACGAAGACGCCGTGCACGTCACCGCGCACCACCTGAAGCTGGGCCGGGACGCGAACCTGCGCCACGTGTCGGCGACCCTCGGCGGCGACCTGGTTCGCCTGTCCGGCACCGTGCGTTACGCCGGTCCCGGTGGCGAGGCCGAGCTGTTCGGTCTGTACTTCGCCGACGCGGGCCAGCATTTCGAACAGCGTTTGCTGGTCGATCACGCCGAGCCCAACTGCAAGTCGAATGTGCTGTACAAGGGTGCGCTGCAGGGCGATCCGTCTTCGCCCAAGGGTGACGCTCGCACGGTCTGGATCGGCGATGTGCTGATCCGCGCGGCCGCCGAGGGTACCGACACCTACGAGGCGAACCGCAACCTGGTGCTCACCGACGGCGCGCGCGCCGACTCGGTGCCGAACCTGGAGATCGAGACCGGCGAGATCGCCGGTGCCGGACACGCGAGTGCCACCGGCCGTTTCGACGACGAGCAGCTGTTCTACCTGCGCGCTCGCGGCATCCCCGAAGACGTCGCCCGCCGCCTGGTGGTGCGTGGCTTCTTCTTCGAGATCATCCAGAAGATCGCGGTCCCCGAGGTCCGGGAGCGGCTCGAGGCGGCCATCGAGGCCGAACTCGCCACTGTCGGAATCTAAGACCGCTATCTGACTCCCTCAATCTCCCCACGAAGGATTCGAATTCGATGACCACCTTGGAAATCAAGGACCTGCACGCCGAGATCACCACCCCCGAGGGTGAGTCCAAGCAGATCCTCAACGGCGTGAACCTCACCGTGAAGTCCGGCGAGACGCACGCCATCATGGGCCCCAACGGCTCGGGCAAGTCCACGCTGTCCTACGTGATCGCGGGCCACCCGAAGTACACCGTCACCCAGGGCACCATCACCCTCGACGGTGAGAACGTGCTGGACATGTCGGTCGACGAGCGCGCCCGCGCCGGCCTGTTCCTGGCCATGCAGTACCCGGTCGAGGTCCCCGGCGTCTCGATGTCGAACTTCCTGCGTACCGCCGCCACCGCCGTCCGCGGCGAGGCGCCCAAGCTGCGCACCTGGGTCAAGGAGGTGAAGGAGTCGATGAAGGAGCTCGATATCGACTCGGCCTTCGCCGACCGCTCGGTGAACGAGGGCTTCTCCGGTGGCGAGAAGAAGCGTCACGAGGTCCTGCAGCTGGGTCTGCTCAAGCCGAAGATCGCGATCCTCGACGAGACCGACTCCGGTTTGGACGTCGACGCGCTGCGCATCGTCTCCGAGGGCGTGAACCGCTACAAGGAGCGCGAAGAGGGCGGCGTGCTGCTGATCACCCACTACACCCGCATCCTGCGCTACATCAAGCCCGACTTCGTGCACGTGTTCGTCAACGGCAAGATCGTCGCCGAGGGTGGCTCCGAGCTGGCCGAGGAACTCGACGCGAACGGCTACGAGCGCTTCACGTCCGCGACCGCTGGAGCCTGACCGCCATGACCGCTGTGTCTCTCCCGGGTCAGGCCCTCGACGTGGCCCGGATCCGGGCCGACTTCCCCATCCTGCACCGCACGGTGCGGGACGGGAAACCGTTGGTGTACCTGGATTCCGGTGCCACGTCGCAGCGTCCGCTCCAGGTGCTCGACGCCGAGCGTGAGTTCCTGCTCACCCGGAACTCGGCGGTGCACCGCGGCGCCCACCAGCTGGCGGAGGAGGCGACCGACTCCTATGAGCAGGCGCGCGCCGATATCGCCCGCTTCGTCGGCGCCGACACCGGCGAGATCGTGTTCACCAAGAACGCGACCGAGTCGCTGAACCTGGTGGTCAACGCGTTCGGTGACGACCGGTTCCCCTATCACGTGGGCCCCGGCGACGAGATCGTCATCACCGAGCTCGAACACCACGCGAATCTGGTTCCGTGGCAGGAGCTGGCACGTCGGACCGGTGCGACCCTGAAGTGGTTCGGCATCACCGACGACGGCCGCATCGACCTGGACTCGCTGGAACTGTCCTCCGCGACAAAGGTTCTCGCGTTCACCCACCAGTCCAACGTGACCGGCGCGGTCGCTCCGGTGGCCGAATTGGTCCGCCGGGCAGGGGAAGTCGGCGCGCTCGTCGTGCTCGACGCCTGCCAGTCGGTGCCGCACATGGCAGTGGACTTCCACGAACTCGGCGTCGATTTCGCCGCGTTCTCCGGTCACAAGATGCTCGGCCCCATGGGTGTGGGCGGACTGTACGGCCGCCGCGCGCTGCTCGAGCAGACGCCGCCGTTCATCACCGGTGGATCGATGATCGAGACCGTCACCATGGAGAAGACCACCTACGCGCCGCCGCCGCAGCGCTTCGAGGCAGGCACGCCGATGACCTCGCAGGTCGTCGGGCTGGCCGCCGCGGTGCGCTATCTCGAGGACCTCGGCATGGACGCGATCGCGGCCCATGAGCACGCGCTCACCGGTGCCGCGCTCGATGGTCTGTCCGGTATCGACGGTGTGCGGATCATCGGGCCCACCGAGAATGTCGATCGTGGTGGCGCGGTGTCGTTCGTGGTCGACGGGATCCACGCCCACGACGTGGGCCAGATCCTCGACGACCAGGGTGTCGCCATCCGGGTCGGGCACCACTGCGCCTGGCCGCTGCACCGTAGGTTCGGGGTCGCCGCCACCGCACGTGCCTCGTTCGCCGTGTACAACACGCTCGACGAGGTCGACACACTGGTCGCCGCCGTGCGGAAGGCCAAGAGCTTCTTCGGGGTTGCATAGAACATGCGTATGGAGCAGATGTACCAGGAAGTGATCCTGGATCACTACAAGCACCCGCATCACCGCGGGCTGCGGGAACCGTTCGGTGCCCAGGTGCACCACGTGAACCCGACCTGCGGTGACGAAGTGACGATGCGGGTGCGGATCGACGACGCAGGCGAGGTCGCCGACGTCTCCTACGACGGCCAGGGCTGCTCGATCAGCCAGGCCGCCACCTCGATCCTCACCGATCAGGTGATCGGTCTGCCGGTGCAGCAGGCGCTGAAGGTGGTCGACTCGTTCAGCGAGATGATCTCCAGCCGCGGCGCTGTCGAAGGCGATGAGGACATGATCGGCGACGGCATCGCCCTCGCCGGTGTGAGCAAGTACCCGGCGCGGGTCAAGTGCGCGCTGCTGGGGTGGATGGCGTTCAAAGACGCTGTCGTGCAGATCAGTTCGGCCGAGGAAACCACAGCACCGATGGGAAATGGGGAGTCTGCCACATGAGTGAGAGCACCGATACCGCACAGACCCCGGATGTCGTGGAGGCCGTCGAGGTCGACAAGCCCGCCGAGGTCGAGTTGACGGCCGAACAGGTCCAGCACCTCGAGGACCTTGAGGAGGCGATGCGTGATGTCGTCGACCCCGAACTCGGCATCAATGTCGTCGATCTCGGACTGGTCTACGGTCTGTCGGTCGACGGGGAGAACATCTGCACCCTCGACATGACGCTCACCTCGGCGGCCTGTCCGCTGACCGATGTCATCGAGGATCAGTCCCGCAACGCGCTGGTGCGCAGCGGCCTGGTCGAGGACCTGAAGATCAACTGGGTCTGGATGCCCCCGTGGGGCCCGGACAAGATCACCGACGACGGCCGCGAACAGCTGCGCGCCCTCGGCTTCACGGTCTAGCACCGCACTTCTCGGGCCCGGATCCTTCGATGGATCCGGGCCCTTCCGCGTTCGGGGGTTATGCGCCGACCGTCGCGGTGTGATCTGACACTCGTTATCTGGCTTCTTTCGGCCGCCCATGATCATCTTGATGGTTCCGAACTTTCGGAGCAGTTTCAGAGGAGATCTTTCGAATGAGTTTCATGGGTAAGGCCGTCTTCGCCGTCGCGGCGTCGGTTCTTGCGGCCGGGTCGGTGCTGGGTGCCGGTTCGGCGAGTGCGGCAGGCGACCAGTGGGCGTCGATCGCGTTGAGTGACGGCCAGGCGATCTACGGCGTCGGCGTCAACGAGGCCAGTGCCGAGGCCGCCCAGGCCGCCGCGATCGCCAGCTGCCACCTGGCGGACTGCAAAGTGGTCACGACGTGGGCCAACGGCTGCGCCGTGCTGGTCGAGAGCGACAACGGCATCGCGTGGGCGAGCGGCGCCACGCGGGCCGAGGCCGAGCGGAAGGCGTACGAGAACCTCTCCGAGCTGACCCCGACCGCGCTGCTGGCCAACACCGGCTCGGCGGGCATGAGCGGCTCCGAAGTCGTCGACGCGATCTGCACGGCGAACGCGCGCTGACCATCGCGTAGCGAACGGGCCCGGATCCTCGACGAGGATCCGGGCCTCTTGCTGTGCTAGGCGTTTTCGATCGCGGCGACCGAGTCGACCCAGGCGCCGATCATGTCGGCGGTACCGACGATGATGGCGTCGAGTTCGGCATCGTCGAGCTCGACCGAACGCAACGCGGTGGCGAAGCCCGCGTTCAGCACGACGAAGGCCATCACGTCGATGTCGACGTGCTTGATCGGTCCCATGAACTGGATGATGTAGAGCTTGACGAGCATCCGCAGCCGGGGTTCGAATTCGGGGATACCGCTGCCGTAGAACTGCAGATCGGCGACCAGGGCGCGCACGAGCGGCCCGTTCGCGACGAGGATGTCGACGGCGGAGCGGATCAGATCGATCACGGCATCGCGGGGGGCCTGGTTGGCACCGGCGGTCAGCAGCTGGCTGTAGCGCTCCTCTACCTGCAGAAACAGGCTGTTGTTGAGCTCTTTGACGATCTCGTCGCGATCGTTGAAATAGCGGTACAGGGTGCCGATGCTCATGCCCGCTTCGGTCGCGATCCGGTTGGTCGAGGTATTGCCGATGCCGCGGGTGCCGAAAAGGTGAGCGGCCACCGTGAGAATACGTGCTCTCGTCTCTTTCGCCCGGTCCTGCTTGGGGCGTTTGCGCTGCTTATCGGCGTGCGGGGGCATCTATCGACCTCGGCGGAAAGAGGAGTAGAAGGTGAGCGGTTGCTCACCCTACAGTCATGATCACAGAGAAACCGCAGTGTAGGCCATCACATCGGCCGATCTGGCGGAAGTACAACCACCATCGGCAGTGCCGGGGTGTAGAAGGAGGAGTCGACGATGACGATCTCACTGGACGAGACGGCCCTGTGGCAGCCGCTACGCGATGTCCGGACGATGACCAGCCGGTTGGTCGGCCACTTCGTCGACAATGTCGCGACCTGCCGGACGCTGCCCGGCGAGGTGATCGCCGGCGACGTCACCTCGGTCACCCGGATGTGCCTGGAAATCGTCGGCGGCATGCTGGACGGCCGCGATGAAGAGGTGAAACTGAACCGGCTCGCGGTGGTGGCGGCGGGGTGGGCGCGCGAAGGCGTGCCGATCGACACGATTCTGCACGCTTTCCACGAGGGCTTCCGGCTCTCCTTCGACGCGGTCTACGACGGGGTGGCCGACGTGGATCGCGCGAGCCTGATCGACGGCTTCCGCCGGGTCGTCGCGATCTCGGACCTGTTGTGTACCACCGTGACTCGTTCCTATATTCGCGAGCATCGCGAAGCTGTCGGCGAGCATCACACGGCGGTGCACACCCTCACCTCGGCACTGCTGGCCGGTCAGTCGACCGTCACCATGGCCCGCGAGGTCGGCATCACGGTCGCCGACGCCTATTCGGTGCTCGCGCTCTCGATCGGGGCCCACCCCGACGAGCGCGACCCGCGGGTGAACGGCGCGGTGGTGGCCCGGCGCAAGCTGCGCAGGGTGCAGGCCGCGTTGGCGCACCGGTGCGGTGAACACGTGCTGTCGCTGCTGTCGGTGGATGGCGGCACCCTGCTGATCCCGGCCGATCTGCTGGTCGGTGAGCAACTCGACGCGCTGGTCGACGCATTGTCGAGGGCCGCGCGTGTCGACATCACGGCCGCGTTGGTGCCCGCTGCCGCCGCCGAGATTCCCGACGCGGCCCAGCGTTCCCACGAGCTGCTCGACATGGTGGAGCGTCTCGACAGCGCCCCCGGCCTCTACCGCTTCGGCGACCTGGCCCTGGAATACCAGCTCACCCGCCCCGGCCCCGGTCGTGCCCGGCTCGGTGAACTCCTGGCGCCCCTCGACAACCACCCTGAGCTCTACGAGACCCTGCGCGTGCACATCGCCAACAACATGAATCGTCAGCGCACCGCGCGGCTGCTGCACATCCACACCAACACCGTCGATTACCGCCTGCGTCGGGTAGCCCAACTCACCGGCCTCGACCCGGCCCAATCCTCGGGGCTGTGGCAATTGCGTTCCTCGATGATCGCCCGCAGTTTCCACACCGCCTCCGAAGTCCGTTCCGTCACCGTCGCCGAAGCCGCAATTCCCCGCCGCCCCTACGCCGACCTGGACCGCGCCCGCTCGGCCTGAACGTCCACCCCTCACCTCCCGTCCTGGCACCGCGACCCTGACTGCGTCGCGGTGCCAGGGGTCTTCGACCGTCGATTCCGCGTCGAGAAAACGGGCCATACCCGGCTCCGGTATATGGTTATATAGACCAAAACTAGGAGGGGTGATGACCGTCGAATCTGTAGAGCAGTTGTGTCTTGCGATCGAGCAGGGCGCGTCGCCGAAGTACCTGGCGTTCTGGGGGCACAGTCCGCGTCGCGACGGCACGATCGGGTCCAGCAGCCTGAGTCAGTGGTGGCCTGCGACATTCGTCGTCGACGGGGTGGAATTCGCCAGCGCCGAGCACTACATGATGTGGCGCAAGGCGATGCTGTTCGAGGACGCGACGACCGCGGCGAAGATCCTCGGCGCGGGCCATCCGAGCCAGGCGAAGAAGCTCGGCAGGCAGATCCTCGACTTCGACGAGAAGATCTGGGAGCGAGCGCGGTTCGACATCGTGGTCGCGGGGACCGTAGCCAAGTTCGGGCAGGATGACGCGCTGCGAAGCTACCTGGTCGGTACCGGCTCGCGAGTGCTCGTCGAAGCCAGCCCGGTGGACCGCATCTGGGGGATCGGGATGGCCGCAGACGACCCGCATGCGCTGGATCCCGGGCGGTGGAAGGGCCTCAATCTGCTCGGGTTCGCGTTGATGCGGGCGCGCGACGAGCTGGTTCGCCCCTAGCCGACGGTCCGCCGCTACTTGTCGGTGGGCGTTGTTAGTCTGTGGGCGACGAGCGGTTCGGGAGGAATCGCGCGTTTCGATGAGCGAGAATTGTTGTAGCCGTGCATATCTCAGCGCTATAACAGCTCCGCCGAATGGTTGTCGTGGCGATGCCGGAAAGCTATTTCCGGGGTGGTCCGCGGCCGTTCGTGATTGGTTCGGCTTCGAGGCACGGAGTCGGTATTTCGACGGGGAGAATCTCTGATGTCTGTTGTGGGCAAATACGCCCTCGGTGTGGCCGCGCTGGCCGCGGTGGGCGCGTTCACCGTGGCGAACGCGGGATCGGCGGCCGCGGGGGCCAGTGGGGTGGCGATCGCACAGGCGCCGGGGTACACCGCTGTGTCGCGCGATGGTGGATTCCAGGTGGCGGCGGGTGATCTGTACGGGGCGCTGGCGTTGTCGTCGGACCGGGCCGTGGTGGCCTCGGCGGTGAATTACGGCAGCTGGGCGGCGGCGAGCCGGGCCGCGCTCGATGAGTGCGGTGTGCGGGACTGCCGGGTCGTCGTCGAATTCCGTAATGCCTGTGGTGCGGTGGCTCAAGGTGCGGACTACCGCTTCGGGTGGGCCTGGGATCACTCCCGGGCCGCGGCCGAGCGTTCGGCGGTGGATGTGCTCGGCTTCAGCGCCCCGCCCTTCCCCGACCTGGGTTCGGCGTCGCCCCGGGCGGCGAGCGTCATCCTGTCGGCCTGCACGGCCAACATCTAGCGAGCTCGAACCGGTAGTGGCACGGATCGAAACTCCTGTGCCACTACCGTATTCAGCGGCGAAGAACCTTCCTCGCCAGCCAGTTGCCGAAGAACTGCACACCCTGCACACCGGCGATGATGATCAGCACCGCCACGATCGTGACCTGCCACTGGAATTGCTGATACCCGTAGACGATGGCGAAATCGCCCAGCCCTCCACCGCCGACGGTGCCCGCCATCGCGGAGATATCGACGATCGAGATCACCACGAACGTGTAGCCGAGAATCAGCGGGCCCAGCGCTTCCGGGATGAGCAGCGTGAGAATGATCCGCAGCGGTCCGGCGCCGACCGCGCGGGCGGCCTCGATCACGCCGGGATCGACCGTCACCAGGTTCTGCTCCACGATCCGCGCGATCCCGAACGAGGCCGCGACGATCATCACGAACAATGCCGCCTCAGAACCGATCGTGGTGCCGACCACCTCCAGGGTGACCGGGCCGAGCGCGGCCAGCAGGATGATGAACGGAATAGGGCGCACCACATTGACGATCACATTCAGCACGAAGTAGATCGGACCGTTCGCCAGCAATCCGCCCCTGCGGGTCGTGTAGAGCGCGGTGCCGAGCACCAGCCCGATCAGCCCCGCCACGACGAACGTCACACCGACCAGATAGACGGTGGTCCCGATCGCTTCGAACAGCGTGGGCCGCAACTTCTCCCAGTTGGTCTCCATCAGCCCGCCTTCCGTGTCAGGTCGGCGACCACGCGATCGAGTGCGGCATCGGGCCCGTGCAGCGCCAGGGTGACACTGCCGAATGTCTTGTCCTGCAACGTGCTCACCCCGCCGTAGACGATCTCGAAGCGGACGTCGGCGGCGGTGGCGGCGGCCAGCGCCGCACCGAGACCGCTGTGGTTGTCGACGTCGACGGTGACCAACCGGCCGCCGTGCAGTTCTCGCAACCGCTCGAGTTCCGTCGCGTCGGGCCTGTCGTGCAGCACGGTCGCCACGAACGACCGGGTCGGTGTCGCCCGCGGTGCGGCGAAAACATCGAAGGTGGCGGCCAATTCGACGATCCGGCCCTCGGCCAGCACCGCGACGCGGTCGGCGATCGCGCGGATCACATCCATCTCGTGGGTGATCACCACGATGGTGACCCCGAGTTCGGCGTTGATCTTCTTCAGCAGCCGCAACACCTCGCCCGTGGTTTGCGGGTCCAGCGCGGAGGTGGCCTCGTCGGCGAGGAGCAGCGAGGGCGAGGTCGCCAGTGCCCTCGCGATCCCGACCCGCTGCTTCTGTCCGCCCGAGAGCTGATCGGGGTAGGCGCGCGCCTTGTCGGTGAGCCCGACGAAGTCGAGCAATTCGGCCACCCGGGCCTTGCGCTCGGCCCGTTTCCAGCCCGCCACCTTCAACGGGTACTCGATATTGCCCGCGGCGGTGCGGGACCGGAACAGGTTGAACTGCTGGAACACCATCCCGATATCGCGACGCAACCTGCGGACGGCCGACTCCGGCACGCCGGTGATCGGGGTGCCGGAAATCGTGACCGTGCCCGACGTCGGCTTGTCCAGCGCGTTGATCAACCGCACCAGCGTGGACTTGCCCGCCCCGGAGTAGCCGATGACGCCGAAGATCTCACCCGGTTCGATCCGCAGGTCGATGCCGTCGAGCGCGGTGTGCCGGTCGTCGCCGCTGCCGAAGACCTTGGTGACGGAACGGAATTCGACAGCGGCGGGTACGGTGCTCACTTGGCCGTGCGGATGCCTTGCTGCACCCGGTCCAGGATCTGTTCGAGCTCGGCGCCGGGGCGGTTCACCGCGACCGCGGTGCCCTTGGTGGTCTCGGCGTGCGCGGCGGCCACGGCCGGGTCCTTCCAGATCTCGACCAGTTTCAGATACGTCGGATTCGTCTTGTCCTCGGCGCGGCTGACGATCACGTTGATATACGGCTCGGCGGCCGGATTCTTCGGATCATCTTTGTACAGCGCCGATTTCGGGTCGACGCCCGACCGGTCGAGGAAGGTGTTGTTGATGATCGAGCCGTCGACCGACGGCAGCGACAACGCGGTTTGGGCGGCATCGACCGGGGTCACCCGCACCTTGGAGGCCCCCTTGTCGATATCGGCGGGGGTCGGCTGGACCGAGTTGCCGGTGATTTTCAGCAACCCGGCCGCCTGCAGCACGAACAGCGCGCGCGCCTGGTTGGTCGGATCATTGGGGATCGCGATCTCACCACCGGCGGGGATATCGGCGAGCGCCCTGTGCTTCTTCGAATAGAGGCCCAACGGCACGATATAGGTCGAGCCGATCGGGGTGAGCGTGTCCGAGCTCGCCACATTGTATTGGCCGAGGAACTGCAGATGCTGGAACAGATTGAGGTCGATCTGCTTCTGCGACAGCGCCGTATTCGGCTGCTTGTAATCGGAGAAATTGCTGACCTTCAGCGTGATGCCCTGCTCCTTCGCCTTCTGTTCGAAGACCTCGAAAGCCTTGTCCTTGTCGGTAGTGCCGATCCGCACGACCGTGCCCGACGCGTCATCATCGGAACCGCACGCGGTCAGGGTGAGGGCGGCGGTCGCTATCAGCACTGGGATCGACAGTGTCCGAAGGAATTTCACGTGTACTCCCGAATCGCTCGCAGAAGAGGAACTCGGCCATCCAAGCTGCCCGCGCTACTCGCCGACAACGGTTTCACCGGGGGTGAGCGGAATCCTCGCAAAGATTGGGACGACCGTCTAACTTGCGGGCGTCGTGAATCCTGCACCGCCGTCGCGCGAGTCGTCGGTCGCGCCGGCGGTGTCGGCTCGGGTGATCGATCAGCGCAGCGGGTGCTCGACCGACAGTCGGCCGCGGCGGACGAGGTCACGTTTGGCGATCGGCGGCAGGGCGACGTCGTCGGGGGCCGCGGGATTGGGTCGCACCAGCAGGGTGACGGTCGCGGCGGGCACGAATCCGCTGCTGGTCATCAGCGCGGCCGAGGCGCTGTTGCGGTCCTCGACATCGGTGACGATATGGCGGGCGCCGCGCGCGAACAGCGCCTCCGAACACACGTTCACCAGTCGTCGCGCGATCCCGTGGCCCTGCATGTCGGGGGCGACCGCGATCCATTCCAGGTACGCCCAGTCGTCGCGATGCTCGAACTCCATCGACCCGAGCACGAACCCGACCACCCGGTCGGAATCCAGTGCTACCCAGCAGGCGTTGTCGGGGCTGTCGAGGTGCTCGGCGACCGCGGTGAGCGACCACGACGTGTACGGCTTGATGGTGGTGTCGAAGACCTGATGGCCGAGGTCGAGGACTTGACGCAGATGTCCCAATCCCATCGGCACGACAGCGATGGTGGTGTCCATAGCCGCCAGTGTGCCCTACGCGCCCTTGCGGGTCGCGGTCTTGGACGCGGTGGACTTGCTCGCGGCGGCTTTGCGAGGAGCGGCTTTCTTGGCGGCCTTCTTCGCGGGTTTCTTCGCCGGGGCGGCTTCCCTGCGCCCACTGGACTCGAGACTGCGCTGCAACGCGGCGACCAGATCCACGACTTCGGCATCGGCCTGTTCGGCGGGCGCAGTCTCGGCGGCGGGTTCGACCTTGCCGGTGCCGCTGGCGATCGCCTCGTCGAGCAGTTTCTGCAATTCGATCTGGTATTCGTCGGTGTATTCGGACGGATCGAAATCGCCCGACATCGACTCGACGAGAGTTTCGGCCATCTTCAGTTCTTGTGGACGCGGGGCGGGCGCGTCGTCGAGCGACGGGAATTCGACGGCCCGCACCTCGTCGGGCCACAGCAGGGTCTGCAGGACCAGCACGCCGTCGCGCACACGCAATGCGGCCAGCCGGGTCTTCTGGCGCAGGGTGAAATGGACCAGCGCGGTCTTGTCGATGCGTTCGAGGGTCGCCGCCAGTAACTGATAGGCCTTCGGCGTCGCGGAATCCGGCTCGAGATAATAACTCTTGTCGAACAGCACCGGGTCGATCTGATCGGACGGCACGAATTCCAGCACGGGAATCTCGTGTTTCTCCGCTGCGGGCAGTTTCGAGAAATCGGCGTCGGTCAGTACCACCTGCTCGCCGTCCGGCGAGGTATAGGCCTTGTCGATATCGGAGTACTGCACAGATTTTCCGCACACCTGACAGACCCGGTCGTACTTGATCCGGCCCCCGTCTGCGGCGTGGACCTGGTGGAACCGAATGTCATGATCCTCGGTCGCGGTATAAACCTTGACCGGGACATTGACCAGCCCGAAAGCGATCGAGCCCTTCCAGATCGACCTCATGCCCCCATCATGGTCGAAATGTCGCGCCGGGGCGAGCAAGCGATCTCGAATAGGTGCCCGCCCGTGATCCGGCGGTGCTCGAAATAGTCATGTCTGATCCAATAACGGGGTGGGTGTGGATGTGATCGTGTGTGGGCTCGGTCCCGCGGGGCGGGCCGTGGCCCATCGTGCGCTGGCGGCGGGCCGCAACGTCACAGTGATCGATCCGCGCCCGGACCGGGTGTGGACCCCGACCTATGCCGCATGGGCCGATGAATTGCCCACGTGGCTCGATTCCGGTGCGGTCGCGGCGGTGGTCGACGGGCCGATGGCGTGGGCGGTGCGCGAGCATCGGATCGATCGCGCCTATCAGGTGTTCGATACCGCGGCGCTGCAGTCGTCGCTGACGTTGCACGGCGCGACCGTGATCGCGGACCGGGCCGTCGAGGTGACGACGCGATCGGTGCGAACGGCGGATGGGCTGATCCGTACCGGGCAGGTGGTCGACGCGCGCGGGTTGGCCCGGTCCCCGCGTCGGGCCGAGCAGACCGCCTACGGCGTGGTCGTGGACCGTACCGGACACGAGCCGACGCTGTTCATGGACTGGCGCCTCGACAACGGGGCCGATCCCACCGACCCACCGTCGTTTCTGTACGCGATCCCGTTGAGCGCGGACACCGTGCTGTTCGAGGAGACCTGTCTGGCCGGGCGGCCCGCGCTCGCGCCCGCGGTGTTACGCCGCCGCCTTGAGCATCGGTTGCGCGTGCGGGGAATCTCGCTCACCGGGACCGAACCCGTTGAGCGGGTGCGGTTTCCGGTGCAGGGCGGCACACCGGGGCGCGGCCGATTCGGCGCGGCGGGCGGGCTGACCCACCCCGCGACCGGGTACAGCGTCGCGGCCGCGCTCGCCGCGGCGGACACCGTTGTCGCGGGTGGCACGGTGTGGACGCCGCGTGCGCGGGCCGTCTCGGCCCTGCGCCGTGCGGGTTTACGCGCGCTGCTGGCACTGCCCGCGAGCGAGGTGCCGGTCTTCTTCGAGACGTTCTTCGGTTTGCCCGCACGCCTGCAACACGCCTATCTTTCCGGCCTCGATGATCTCGGCGGCACCGTCGCCGCGATGCGCGCGCTGTTCGCCGATCTCCCGCCGAATCTGCGCCGCACTGTCGTGGCCTCGGTCATCGGTGGGGCTCGTCGGTAGCCGAAGTCGCGACCCGTAGTCGACCGCGCTCAGCGGGGTTGCCGGAGGCCCGGCGGTGCCGCCACGAAGTTGCTACGATCGCCACGCGAACGCGCCGACCCGCCAACAGGATCGGGCCGACGAGGCGGGACGGCCCGGAACTACTCCGAGCCCTCGCACGTCGATACGCGCTTCGCGCGACGGTGTGACGAGTTAGGGGACAATCCGGTGTTCGAATTCACCAGGCGGCGCAGTCGCTGGGTGCTCGGCGTTTTCGTGGTGCTCGCGGTGGTGCTCGGCGCACTGGGCGCCACGCTGTTCGAGCGGGTGGAGGGCGGCGGATACACCGACTCCGGGAGCGAATCGCACCGCGCGCTGGAGGTGTTGCGCACCGAGTTCGGGCAGGCGCCGCCGAACCTGGTGCTGCTGGTGGAAACCGAGTCGTCGGTCGAGGACCCCGAGTCCACCGCGGCGGCAACGGCATTGGTCGCGAATCTGCAGGAACGCGCCGGTGTCGCGGAGGTGAGGTCGTACTGGACCTCCCACCAGCCCGCGCTGCGCAGTGTGGACGGCAAGCAGGGTCTGATCGTGGCGAGCGTGCTCGGCAGCGAGAGCGAGATCGACGAACGCGTCACCGCCATCTCGCGAGAACTGACGGGCGAACAGGGCTCCCTGCAGGTCAGAGCGGGCGGATTCGCCATGCTCATGCACGAGACGGTGCAGCAGAGCAAGACCGATATAGCCAAGGGTGAGGCCATCGCGTTCCCGCTCACCCTGATCGCGCTGCTGTTCGTCTTCGGCGGCCTGGTCGCCGCGAGCCTGCCGCTGCTCGTCGCGATCGGCACCGTGCTCACCACCATGGGCGCGCTGTGGTTGCTCACCCTGTTCATGCCGCTGTCGGTCACCGCCACCAATGTGGCGACCCTGCTCGGCCTCGGTCTCGCCATCGACTACAGCCTGCTGATCGTCAACCGGTATCGCGACGAACTCTCCGATGGTCGCACCCCGGCGGGCGCGGTGGCCACCACCCTGCGCACCGCGGGCCGCACCGTCGCGTTCTCCGCGCTCACCGTCGCGGTGGCGCTGGCCGGGTTGCTGTTCTTCCCGCTGCTCGCGATCCGGTCGATGGGCTACGCGGGCATCGTCGTCGCGGCGCTGGCCGCGCTGGTGTCGCTCACCGCCTTGCCCGCCGCGCTGTTGCTGATCGGAACCCGCATCGACAAGGGCCAGCTCGGCTGGTGGTTCCTGCGCGCACCGCGTCCCGCGCCGGGTGAGGGCGCCTGGCACCGGCTGGCCACGACCGTGATGCGCAAGCCGATCTCGATCGGACTCGCTGTCACCGCATTGCTGCTGCTGCTCGGCGCGCCGTTCCTCGGCGTGAAACTCGGGTTCCCCGACGAACGGACTCTGCCGGAGTCGATGAACTCCCGGCAGGTCACCGAGATCGTGGCGCGCGACTTCGGCGAGAGCGATCAGCACACCCTCGTCGCGGTGCTGCCCGAGAGCGCTTACAGCGCGGCGGGCCTGGACACCATCGCCCGTGACATGTCCGATCTGGACAATGTCCGCCGCGTCGACACCGCCACCGGCAGCTACGCCCAGGGCGGGCTGCTGCTCGAACCCACCGCCGCCAACGCGCGCTTCCGGGTCGAGAAGGCCGTGTACCTGTCCATCGTGCCGAGCACCGGTGACAGCGACGCCTTGGCGGCCCTGGTCGAGCAGGTACGCGCGGTCCGGACGCCGAGCGAGCTGCTGGTCGGCGGCGTGGCCGCGGCCAACGCCGACTCGGTCGCCGCGATCGAGAACGCGCTGCCGTGGGCGCTCGGTTTCGTGGTGATCATGATGCTGATCGTGTTGTTCGCGCTCACCGGCAGCGTGGTGCTGCCGGTGCTCGCGGTGATCCTCAGCGCGCTGAGTCTGACCGCGACCTTCGGGGCGCTGGTGTGGATCTTCCAGGACGGGCACCTGTCCGGGGTGCTCGGTTTCACCGTCACCGGGGATCTGTCGGCCACCGTGCCGGTGATGCTGTTCGCCGCGGCCTTCGGGCTCGCGATGGACTACCAGGTATTCCTGCTGTCGCGGATCCGGGAGGAATACGACCGGACCGGCAAGAACGAGACCGCGGTCGCGCTCGGCCTGGAGCGGGTGGGGCGCATCGTCACCGCCGCGGCGATTCTCATCTCGCTGGTGTTCCTCGGCTTCCTCGCCTCCGACATCACCTTCATGAAGGCGTTCGGCATCGGCCTGCCACTGGCCGTGATCGTCGACGCCACCCTCGTGCGCGGGTTCCTGCTGCCCGCCGCGATGAAGGTGCTCGGCGACGCGAACTGGTACGCACCGGAGTTCCTGCGTCGCCTGCACGACCGGTGGGGTCTGGACGAGGGCGGCTCGGCTCGGTCGAAACAGCAAGTGGTGGTGCGTGATCCGCTCGCCGCCAGAGTCGAGGAGATCGTCGTCGTCGATCCGCTCGCACGGGCGGAGGCGGCGCGCGCGGAAGCGGCCCGCGCTGAGGTCGAGCGTGCCGACTCGGCGCGGACGCAGGACGGGGCGCGGGAGAAATCGCGGCCGAAGGAGAGTGTTTCGGCCTCGACGGGAAGCGGCGAGTCCTCGGACTGACCCGACATCACCGGGGCGGGCGTTCGCCCGCCCCGTGAGTTCGCGGCTGGGCGTTCAGATGCCGCCGGTGGACAGGAACCCGCCGTCGACCCGCACGCAATCGCCGGTGATCCACTCGGCGTCGTCGGACACCAGGAACGCGATCAGCCGGGCCACGTCCTCCGGGGCGCCGAGTCGCTTCATGGGGTACACGCTCGCGGCGCGCTCCTCGTCGTCGGAATAGAGCGCGTCGGCGAACTTGGTCTTGACCACGCCCGGTGCCACCGCGTTCACCCGGATCTTCGGGCCCAACTGCCAGGCCAGTTCCTCGGTGAGCCGGATCAATGCCGCCTTGGACGCGCCGTAGGCCGAGATCACCCCGGACGACCGGATGCCCGCGACGCTGGCCACGTTCACCACCGCACCACCGTGCTCGGCCATCCACGCGCGGTAGGCCTGCTGCACATAGCCCAGCGACGCCACCACGTTCACATCGAAGATCTTGCTCACGCCACCGAGGTCGGCGTCCATCAGCGGACCGTAGATGGGGTTGATGCCGGTGTTGTTGACCAGGATGTCGAGCGAGCCGTACTCGGTGACGGCTCTGGCCACGGCCTGCGCACGCGCGTCGGCATCGCCGGCGTTACCGGCGAAAGTGCTCACCTGACCCGGGTGCCCGAGCTCGCGCAACTCGGTCGCGGCGACCTCGAGCAGTTCGGCTTTACGGGCGGTGATCAGCACGTTCGCGCCCCGGCGTAGCAGTTCGGCAGCGGTTGCGAACCCGATGCCGCGACTGGCTCCGGTGACGAGCGCGGTGCGGCCGAGCAGATCGGTAGTCATGGCTAGAGAGTAACCACGCTCACATCGCGCGGCGCCGGGTTCGGCTTCCGGCGGGGTCGCCGGTAAAATAAGTGGTTCTTGCCGAATTACCCTTTCCCGCTTGTCCTACTCTGAGGAGAACTCTGTGATCACGGCGACCGACCTGGAGGTCCGGGCCGGAGTCCGCACCCTGCTCTCGGCCCCCGGGCCGGCGCTGCGGGTGCAGTCCGGCGACCGGATCGGACTGGTCGGTCGTAACGGTGCGGGCAAGACCACCACCCTGCGCATCCTCGCGGGTGAGGGTGAGCCGTACGCCGGGAAGATCACGCGCTCCACCGACATCGGCTACCTGCCGCAGGACCCGAAGGAAGGCGATCTCGATGTGATCGCCAAGGACCGGGTCCTCTCGGCGCGCGGGCTCGACGTGCTGCTGCGCGACATGGAGAAGGCTCAGCTCGAGATGGCCGAGGTGGCCGACGATGCCGCCCGCGACAAAGCGATCCGTCGGTACGGCAGTCTCGAGGACCAGTTCTCCTCGCTCGGCGGTTACGTCGCCGAGAGCGAGGCGGCGCGCATCTGCAACAGCCTCGGGCTGCCCGACCGCGTCCTCGATCAGCGGCTGCGCACCCTCTCCGGTGGCCAGCGCCGCCGCATCGAGCTGGCCCGCATCCTGTTCTCCGCGTCCGACGGTTCGGGCGGGCGCTCCGACCGCATCCTGCTGCTCGACGAACCGACCAACCACCTCGACGCCGACTCCATCACCTGGCTGCGCGGGTTCCTGCAGAACCACGACGGCGGCCTGATCGTGATCAGCCACGACGTGGAACTGCTCGGCGACGTGGTCAACAAGGTGTGGTTCCTCGACGCGGTGCGCGGTGAGCCCGATGTCTACAACATGGGCTGGAAGAAATACCTCGACGCCAGGGCCACCGACGAACAGCGCCGCGTCCGCGAGCGCGCCAACGCCGAGAAGAAGGCGGGCGCGCTGCGTCAGCAGGCCGCCAAACTCGGCGCGAAAGCCACCAAAGCCGCTGCGGCACACCAGATGGTGCGTCGCGCCGAACGCCTGATCAACGAGCTCGACGACGTGCGTGTGAGCGACAAGGTCGCCCGTATCCGGTTCCCCGAGCCCGCGGCCTGCAGCAAGACGCCGCTGATGGTGAAGGACCTGACCAAGCTCTACGGTTCCCTGGAGATCTTCACCGGGGTGAACTTCGCTGTCGACAAGGGCAGCCGCGTGGTGGTGCTCGGCCTCAACGGCGCGGGCAAGACGACCATGCTGAAACTGCTCGCCGGTGTCGAGACACCCACCGCGGGCGGCGTCGAGCAGGGGCGCGGTCTCAAGGTCGGCTACTTCGCCCAAGAGCACGACACCCTCGACGATCAGGCCTCGGTCTGGGAGAACATCCGTCATGCTTCCCCGGATGCGGGGGAGCAGGAGTTGCGCAGCCTGCTCGGCGCGTTCATGTTCACCGGTCCGCAGCTCGAACAGCCCGCGGGCACGCTGTCTGGCGGTGAGAAGACGCGGCTGGCGCTGGCGGGGCTGGTGTCCTCGGCGGCCAACGTGCTGCTGCTCGACGAGCCGACCAACAACCTCGACCCCATCTCGCGCGAACAGGTCCTCGAGGCGCTGCGCACCTACGCGGGCGCGGTGGTGCTGGTGACCCACGATCCGGGCGCGGCCGAGGCGCTCAACCCGGAGCGGGTCATTCTGCTGCCCGACGGCACCGAGGACCACTGGTCCGCGGAGTACGCGGAGTTGATCGACCTCGCGTGATGCGCGGTGAACGCTGTGTCGTGGCGGAACTCGCCGGGGTCGCGTGAGTTCGATCACTGTTTTCGTTGATCACCGAGTGCGGAGTGTCTAGCCTGGAGGAAGTGCTCGGCGACTCGGAGGAAGCCATGAGCGACAGTGCCAGACAGGCCGCTAGGTCGGCCAAGAGTAAATCGACGATCGGCAAGGCAGCGCTGGGCAAGGGCACCCGGGTGACGGGCAAGTCCCGCGACCGGTTGCAGTCCCAGCTGAAGAAGCAGTACGAGGCGGGCGCGTCCATTCGCTCCCTGGCCAGGTCCACCGGTCGCTCGTACGGCTTCATCCACAATGTGCTGGTCGAGTCACATGTGGAGCTGCGTGGCCGCGGCGGCGCCAATCGGCGCAAGCTGCCGGCCGACTGAGCCGAAGGCGGAGCCGCTACCAACCTGCGACGGCTCCGTCGCCACGGACCAGCAGATTGGCCAGACTGGCGAACAGCGGCAGCCCGGTCTTGATCTCGAGGTACGCGAACTGTCCCTGGGGGTTCACCTCGAGGAAGTAGTACTCACCGTCGCTGCCGAGACGGAGGTCGACGACTCCGAAGCTGAGTCCCAGCGCGCCCATCAGCGTCGCGAGCGACTTGCTGACCGACGGCGGTAGGCGAGCCGGTGCGAACGCGACCGAGGTGTCGAGGCGGGAGTCGATGCGTCCCACCCCCGCCTGGGAGTCGATCCGCACACTCCATTCGACACCGTCGACCCACACCACGCGCAGATCGCAGCCTGCCTCCACATAATCCTGGAAGGTGGTGGGAGTCGAGCGGATCGACTCGAGCCTGTGTAGCTCGGATCGCGTGATGATCCTGGTCTCGGAGAACTCGCCACGGCCCGTGCCCGTGCGTTTGTACACCACTGGGCCGCACCGGGATTCGATGAAACTGCGGGCCTCGTCCGGGTCGTTGGTGATCAGTGTTTCCGGGATCGCGAAGCCCGCCCGCTGCGCGGTCTCGAGCTGGACGATCTTGCGGGAAGCGGTACGCTCGGCGGCCGGATCGTTCACCCAGTACGCCGGGATGGACCACAGCATGCCCTGCAGGAATCCGTCGCACTCGGCCTGACGGAACTCGTCGTCGGCCGCGCGCACGCCGGTGGGAACCCGGCAGGGGTGCGGCCTGCGCCACCACACCGCGCGCACGTCGTCGAGCCCGTGGATATGTGACATCGCCCGGTTGGTGCCCGCTTTGTCGAGCCGGAAACTTCCTGTTTCGGCGGGAAAGTCGCGCAGGTCGAGCCGAATCGGGTCGAGCCCGTGGTGTTCTCGCAGGGTCGATGCCAGCGCATCGGCGTGCAGGTCGTCGGTTTCGGAGACGATGAGCACGGCGTCGGTAGCGCCTTCCATCCCTGTCGTGCCGTTCAGTCGAGGCTGTCGCAGTTGATGCCGTCGCGGAAGGTGAACGTCGCCCCGGTGACACCACCTCGTTCGGCGATGCGCAGTTTCCTCGCCCAGCTGCGGGTGGCGCGGGCCAGCTGCTCGTCGCCGAGCGCTTCCGACGGTTCCGGTGCGAGGGTGATCGGCCGGTCGACGAGTTCCACGCGCAGGCGCCGGGTGAAATCGGCGGTGGCGCCGGGGCGGATGTCGACCCGCACCGGACGTTCTCCCGCGCTCGCGCGGTCTTCGGTGAGCCGGATGACATCCCGGCGGTCGAAAGTCCAGATACCGCCATCGACCCGCACCGAGATGTCGCGATCGGACTCGGCCACCAGCATCCCGCGCAGGGCGGGGCCCCGCTCACCCGACGACGCGGTAGCGGGGAGGTGGATGGCGTCGGTCATGGGCACTCACTCCGATCTTCTCGTCTGCTCGCGATTTGCCAGAACGCCGAAAGGTGCTTCGGATCATAACGTGAACGGGTGGTCCGCCGAGCGGGTTCGCGAGATTTTCGGAGCGCCGGGCAATCCGCCGAGCGGCGCGTGATCCCCTTGCGGGGAAAGAATTTCGGACAACGCTGATGTTGCAGCTGTGCCCACACGGGCAATTGGTCAGCAAACATCGACGACATCGGCGTGGCAGGCGTCGTCAGGGTCCGCGCCCGCCGCGCCGCGCGTGGTCGTCAGAGGCCGAGCAGCTCGGGATTCTCGGCGAGACCGCGGAAGTGTCCGGCCGGATCGGCGACGAGCCGACGGGCGGTGAGGTCCATCGCGCCCGCCACGACGGTGATCTCCGCGGCGAGGGTGCCGTCGAGCTTCACGATCTGGTGGTGGAAGCGGAAAACCTTCTCGCCTTCGGTCCAGTCCATCACGCAGGTCACCGTGACCTCGTCGCCGCCGCGGAGTTCGCGCTTGTACTTGATGGTCGACTCGAGTACCACGGCGCCGACGCCGGTGGCGATGAACTTGTCCTGCGCGATACCCGCCGCGCGCATCAGTTCCCACCGCGCGTGCTCGCCGTACTGGTGGTAGACGGCGTGGTTGAGATGGCCCTGGGTGTCGAGCTCGTAGCCGCGGACGAGGACCGGAACGGAGAACGTCATACGGCGTACAACCGGCTGCTTCGGCGCCGTTGTTCCCGATCGGACTGCAATCTCGGCCACAGTGCGGCGGCAGGGCGCATGAACGGATCAGGCGCGCTGGGCGGCGCGCTCGGCCCACCACGCGGGCGCGTCGACGAAGTGGTTGTCGAACTCCTCTTGGGCGGCGACGAATTCGTCGTGGCTCGCCTCGCCGCGCAGGAGCCGGTCGAGCAGCCGGAAGTACTCGAAACGCTCGACGCCGGGCATCAGTGCGATGAGGATGCGCGCGCCGCTGTCGGGGGTGGCGCCGAAGGCGTGCGGCATCCGGCGTGGGACGACGAGTGAGCCTCCCGCGCCGACGGTGAGGATGCGGTCGCCCGCCATCACCTGCAGTTCGCCGTCGGCGACGTAGAACAGCTCGTCGGAGCGGGTATGGAAATGCGGAGCGGCGCCGTCGGCGCCCTGCGCCATGGTGACCTCGAGCGTGCTCACCGCACCGTCGCTGGCGTTCGCGTCGGTGAGCAGGCGCATCCGAACCTTGTCGGTGCCGAGGGTCTCGGCATCCTCGGGCCGGCACAGGGCGATACCGCGAGTGTTCGTCACAACTATTCCATTCGTCGGTTGATAGTTCGTTGCCGAACTATATCTCGCCGAATAGAATCATGTCCATGGATGATCACGAACCGGATGCGGTCGATGCGATCACCGCGCAGTGGCGGCGCGAGCGTCCCGATCTGGAACTGGAGGCGATGGCGGTCTTCGGCAGACTCGGCAGGCTGATGGGCATCGCCACGGCGCGGATCGAAACCGTGTTCACCGCGCACGGTTTGCAGCGCGGTGAGTTCGATGTGCTGGCGGCACTACGCCGCTCGGGTGCACCCTATGAGCTCAACCCCTCGGTGCTGGCCGACACCCTGATGCTGTCGCGCGCGGGGATGACCGGCCGCATCGACCGACTCGAAGCGGCGGGCCTGGTCCGCCGTATCGCCGACCGCGAGGACCGTCGCGCCGTGCGGGTGGCGCTCACCGATCAGGGGCGGGCGCTGGTCGACACGGTGGTCGTAGCGCACACCGAGAACGAGACGGCGATGCTGTCGGTGCTCTCGCCCACGGATCGTGTTGCCCTGGAACGGATCTCGCGCACCCTGCTCGACGGCTGGGCGCGGTGACCGGCCGATCCCTGCTCGGGAAAGAACGCCCGAGAATGATCCCACCGCGCGCAATCGGTGAAAGTTCGGTGGCCATGGAGGCGGGAATCGAACCCGCGACCTCCGTCCCGCGGAGTCGGCGTTCTACCTGCTGAACTACTCCATGGCCAACTCGAGCCTAACCTCGAAATTCTCCGCACGGTCGCGATGGTGCCGTGAGATCGATTACAGCGGAACATGTTTCGCTGCGCACGTCAGGGTCGGAGAACGCCGAGCCTCATGCCTCCTTGCGGCGGACCGAGGCCTCGACGAGATCGAGTACGGCGGACAGGTTCTCGTTGGTGTGCCCCGAGGCGATGCGGGCGATGAGGCCGTCGAGAACCAGATCGAGATAGCCGAGCAGGACGTCGGTGGGGACGTCGTCGCGCAGGGCGCCCGCGGCCTTGCGTCGTTCCAGGCGGGCCAGCGTCGCGGCGGTCAGTTCGGCCGAGCGCTGGGTCCAGCCCGCGCGGAATTCGGGGTCGGTGCGGACTCGGCGGGCGATCTCCAGGCGGGTGCCGAGCCAGTTGAATTCCTCCGGGCGGGCGAGCATATCGCGCATCACCTGGACGATGCCCTGGTTGGCGGCGACTTCGGCCATGCGCTCGGCGTCGTCCTTGGCCAGGGCGAAGAAGAGGGCGTCCTTGTCACGGAAATGGTGGAAGATCGCGCCGCGAGACAGGCCGATGGCCTCCTCCAAGCGGCGCACGGTGGCGCCGTCGTAGCCGTATTCGGCGAAACAGCGCCGTGCACCGTCGAGGATCTGGCTGCGGCGCGCGGCGAGGTGGTCGTCGCTGACCTTGGGCATGATTCCTCCAGCTAGCGGATACACGGACCCCCGCCCCGGCGAACCGAGACGGGGGTTGTCGCATTATTCACGGGCAACGAATGCCCTTGTGACGCAACACCTCACGATGTCACGTCACCGGATCGAGCAGTCAGCCGCGGATCATGTTGCGCAGCACGTACTGCAGGATGCCGCCGTTGCGGTAGTAGTCGGCCTCACCGGGGGTGTCGATGCGCACGACCGCGTCGAACTCGGTGACCTTGCCGTCTTCGGCGGTGGCGGTGACCTTGACGGTCTTGGGGGTGACACCCTCGTTGAGGGCGGTGATCCCCGCGATGTCGAAGGTCTCGGTGCCGGTCAGGCCCAGCGACGCGGCGGACTGCCCGGCCGGGAACTGCAGCGGCACAACGCCCATGCCGATCAGGTTGGAGCGGTGGATGCGCTCGAACGACTCGGTGATGACGGCCTTCACGCCCAGCAGGCTGGTGCCCTTGGCGGCCCAGTCACGCGAGGAGCCCGAACCGTATTCCTTGCCGCCGAGCACGACCAGCGGGATGCCCGCGGCCTGGTAGTTCTGCGAGGCGTCGTAGATGAACGCCTGCGGGCCGCCGTCGAGGGTGAAGTCGCGGGTGTAACCACCCGAGACATCGTCGAGCAGCTGGTTGCGCAGCCGGATGTTGGCGAAGGTGCCACGGATCATGACCTCGTGGTTACCGCGACGCGAGCCCAGCGAGTTGTAGTCCTTGCGGGCCACACCGTTGGCGTCGAGGTACTGCGCGGCCGGGGTGCCGGGCTTGATCGGGCCCGCCGGGGAGATGTGGTCGGTGGTCACCGAGTCGCCCAGCAGCGCCAGCACGCGCGCGCCGGAGATGTCGGTGACGGGGGAGGGGTCCATCGACATGCCGTCGAAGTACGGCGCCTTGCGCACGTAGGTCGACTTCTCGTCCCACTCGAAGGTGTCGCCCTCCGGGGTGGCCAGGCCCTGCCAACGCTGGTCACCGTCGAAGACGGTGGCGTAGGAGTTGCGGAACATGTCCTGGCTGATCGAGGACTTGATGGTGTCGTCGATTTCCTGCGGCGACGGCCAGATGTCCTTCAGGAACACCTCGTTGCCCTCGGTGTCGGTGCCCAGCGCGTCGGTCTCGAAGTCGAAGTCCATCGTGCCCGCGAGCGCGTAGGCGATGACCAGCGGCGGGGAGGCCAGGTAGTTCATCTTCACGTCGGGGGAGATACGACCCTCGAAGTTGCGGTTACCGGAGAGCACGGCGGTGACCGAGAGGTCGTTGTCGTTGATCGCGGCCGAGATCTCCTCGGGCAGCGGGCCGGTGTTGCCGATGCAGGTGGTGCAGCCGTAGCCACCGACGAAGAAGCCGAGCTTCTCGAGGTAGGGCCACAGACCGGCCTTCTCGTAGTAGTCGGAGACGACCTGCGAGCCCGGCGCCATGTTGGTCTTCACCCACGGCTTGGTCGACAGACCCTTCTCGACCGCGTTGCGGGCCAGCAGGGCGGCGCCCAGCATGACCGACGGGTTGGAGGTGTTGGTGCAGGAGGTGATGCCCGCGACCACGACGGCGCCGTGATCGAGGACGAAGTCGCCGCGCTCGGCCGAGCGCACCTGCACCGGCTTGGACGGGCGGCCCGCGGCGCCGTTGGCGGCCGAATGGGCGGGGGTGTAGCTGTCGTTGGCCGCGCCCGCCGACACCGAGACCGGATCCGAGGCCGGGAAGGTCTCCTCGACGCCCTCGTCCAGGGCGGTGAAGTCGCCGGTGACGTAGTCGCCGATGTCGGAGCGGAACGCCGACTTCGACTCGCTGAGCAGGATGCGGTCCTGCGGGCGCTTCGGGCCCGCGATGGACGGCACCACGGTGCCGAGGTCGAGCTCCAGGTACTCCGAGTACGCGGGCTCGTTGGCGGCGTCGTGCCACATGCCCTGCTCCTTGGCATACGCCTCGACGAGCGCGAGCTGCTCGTCGGTGCGGCCGGTCAGGCGCAGGTAGTTGATGGTCTCCTCGTCGATCGGGAAGATCGCCGCGGTGGAGCCGAACTCCGGGCTCATGTTGCCCAGGGTGGCGCGGTTGGCCAGCGGCACCTCGGACACGCCGGCACCGTAGAACTCGACGAACTTGCCGACGACGCCGTGCTTGCGCAGCATGTCGGTGACGGTGAGCACCACGTCGGTGGCGGTCACGCCGGGCACGATCTCACCGGTCAGCTTGAAGCCGACCACGCGCGGGATCAGCATGGAGACCGGCTGGCCGAGCATCGCGGCCTCGGCCTCGATGCCGCCCACGCCCCAGCCCAGCACACCGAGGCCGTTGACCATGGTGGTGTGGGAGTCGGTGCCGACACAGGTGTCGGGGTAGGCCTGGCCGTTGCGGACCATGACGGTGGGGGCCAGGTACTCGATGTTGACCTGGTGGACGATGCCGACGCCGGGCGGGACGACCTTGAAGTCGTCGAAGGCGCCCTGGCCCCAGCGCAGGAACTGGTAACGCTCGCCGTTGCGCTCGTACTCGAGGTCGACGTTGCGCTCCAGTGCGTCCGCGCGGCCGAAGACGTCGAGGATCACCGAGTGGTCGATGACCATGTCGGCGGGGGAGAGCGGGTTGACCTTGCTCGGATCGCCACCGAGGACGGTGACGGCCTCACGCATGGTGGCCAGGTCGACGATGCAGGGCACGCCGGTGAAGTCCTGCATGATCACGCGCGCGGGGGTGAACTGGATCTCGACGCTCGGCTGCGCCGAGGGGTCCCAGTTCGCGATCTCGCGGATGTGATCGGCGGTGATGTTGGCGCCGTCCTCGGTGCGCAGCAGGTTCTCTGCCAGCACCTTCAGGGCGTAGGGCAGCTTCTCGGTGCCGGGAACAGCCGAGAGACGGAAGATCTCGTAGGAGTTGCTTCCGACCTCGAGCGTGCCCTTGGCGCCGAAGGTATCAATCTTCGTCACGTCAGCTCCACTCATGTGTGAGGGTGTGCCGCCGGCGGGGCTGTGCCGGCGACTCGCGTCTTCGGAGGGGTATCCGGCACCGTGAGATGCCTGTTTCCTCGCCGTACGATCCTAACAGTACGCTTGTCCTATGAAATACGCGGGGGCAGTCGGTGATGGGCGCGCGGGCGTAGTCGGGCGCCGAGTCGCGTACTGTGCCTGTCGAGCGCAGTCGGGGAAGACGCAGTAACGCTCACCTTGGCAGTGTTGGACGCCCGTCGCGACACCGGCGATCGTGGCTCGACAGACCGGATGGAAGATGACCACTTTTGCGCCGATGGCGGCCGAACTGCCGCCGAATACCGTGCTGAGCAGCGTCGCGTCCGACCTCGCCGACAATCACGTCGCGGCCCCCAAGGGTCAGGATCAGGAGAAACTGGCGGCGATCGTCGCGCAGGCGCGATCCGAGGGGATCCCGCTCAGTGTCGTCGTCGTTCCCGGCAATCCAGGCCACGACTCGAGCCTACGTGACCTGGCCACCGAGGTCGGCGAGAACACCCACGGCACCGTCGCGGTGTTCAGCGACGACTGGATCGGTACCTACAGCGACACCGTCAGCCGCGTGCGGCTCGAGTGGGCCGAGGACGCGGCCAAGTACAAGGGCAACCACCCCGAAGAGGCGGTGCAGGCCTTCGTCGATCGGCTCGAGCAGCCGGAGGGTGTTTCCTGGGGTGTCATCACCGTTGTCCTGCTGACCCTCGTGGCCCTCGTGATCGCCGGGCTCTACCTGGTGAAACTGCGCCGCGGTCCCGAGGTGGACGCACCGGCTGTCCCCCTGTCACCGCGCGTCGATGCGGGTTCCACCAACTAACCGGTTTCACTACAGTCACATTTCCGGACCGGTGGTCTGTTCTTTGGCGTGGAAAGCCGTCCGCTATCACGCAAATTCTGAGCAATCGATGAATTGATACCGCGCCCCACTGTGACGGATGTTTCCTTTGAGAACCATGTGTCGTACGGTTGCGATGAACGCGATCGTGAATGCAGTGGTACAGGGGGCATTGGTCGACTCTCGTTGTCGGTGTTTCGGCTGATGCGCCGGTGGCGTATGTCGAGTCGAGATACTCGGAGGTACCGTGCGCGTTGCGGACAGGCGGGACGAGCCAGGTCTATTACGAATAGCGATCGGTTTGCTGGCGGTGGTGGCAGTGCTGCTCACCGCGGAACCGGTCGCGGCGGTGCCACCCCCGCCACCCAATCCCTCCGACGGCGAGCTCGCCGGGGCGGGCGCTCAGGTCGACGCGCGGGTCGGTGAGATCGGCGTGCTGATCAATCGCGTCGCCGCGGCCGATCAGCGATTGCGCGAGCTCGACGATCAGCTCGCGGGCAAGCGCGAAGCCGTCAACCAGGCGCTCGTCGACCTGCAGACCGCCCGTGACGCCGCCGATTCGGCCGCCGCGGCCGTCGCCGACAGCCAGACCCAATTGGCCGACGCCGGCGCACAAGTCGGTGCGGCGCGACAGGATTTCGATCAGGTCGCCACCCAGGCCTACGTGCGCCCCGCCACCAGCTCGGTCGTCACCTACCTCGCTTCCGCCACTCCCGACGCCGCGATGGATCGCGCGCAGGTGCTCGGCATGGTGTCGAAGAATCAGCGCCAGGTGCTCGACGGTCTGCGTCGCGCCCAGCTCGCTCAGGCCAACCAGAATTCCGCCGCCCGCCAGGCCAAGGCCGACGCGGACGATGCCGCCGCGGGCGCTGAGCTCAGGCGCGACGCCGCCCAGACCGCGGTGAACATCGCGAGAACCGAATTCGACACCCAGGCCGTGGCCCGCGACACCCTGCAGCGCGACCGAGGCGCCGCCCAGTCCGCCCTCGATGTCGCCCGCTCGACCGTCGCCGGACTCCAGAGCCAGCGCGAGGTCTTCCTGGTCTGGGACGAGCAACGTGAAGCCGAGGTGATGGCCCTGCTGGCCGCCGCCAACGCCGCCGCCTCGCGCGCCGCCGCCGACAAGGCCGCTCGCGACCGCGCCGCCCAGCTCAACGAGGGCCAGCGCCCGCACGCCGACCTCGAGTCGACCCCGGCCTCCCCGCACAGACCGAAACCGCGACCCTCGCAGCCGCAGGTCACCGGTTCGGCCGCGGTCGAAACGGTGGTCGACCGCGCGATGTCGCAACTGGGCGTCACCTACGCCTGGGGCGGCGGCGACGAGGACGGACCCACCCTCGGTATCCGCGACGGCGGCACCGGCGACGCGCACGGTGACTTCAACAAGGTGGGCTTCGACTGCTCCGGCCTGATGCTCTACGCCTTCGCCGGTATCGGGGTGTCCCTGCCGCACTACAGCGGCTATCAGTACAACGCGGGAACCCGGGTCGACGTCGACGACCGCGAGCGCGGCGACATGCTGTTCTGGGGTCCTGGCGGCAGCGTCCACGTGGCGATGTATCTGGGCAACGGCAAGATGATCGAGGCCCCTGAATCCGGGGATGTCGTGAAGATTTCCCCGGTCCGCGAGGACGGCATCATGCCGTACGCGGTCCGTATCGTCACCGGTTGAGTACACATCGCCGCTGGTAGGGGTCCGATCTGTGCGGTCGGTGCCACATCGGGCGCCGTGCGTGAGCGCCGTCACGAGCATGACGAATCCCCGTCTAGTACTGGCCGGTTGCGGCGCACCGGGCGATTCAATGGAATAGTTGGTGCCGCACGCACAGGACCAAAGCGAAAGCGGGGATGTTGGTGACTTCGACGGAAGGTGTGAGCGGGCCGAAGCTGGCGAAGGACGCCGGTACGGCCACGCCGAGCACCCTGGAGCGTGACGTCCAGACTCTCGAGAAGGCGATCTACGAGGTCAAGCGGGTTATCGTCGGTCAGGACCGGCTCGTCGAGCGTTTGCTCGTCGCGGTGCTGGCACGCGGCCACGTGCTCCTCGAGGGTGTGCCGGGCGTCGCGAAGACTCTTGCGGTGGAAACCTTCGCCAAGGTCATCGGCGGTTCGTTCTCCCGGGTGCAGTTCACCCCGGACCTGGTGCCCACCGACCTCATCGGTACCCGCATCTACCGGCAGGGCCGCGAGGAATTCGACACCGAGCTCGGCCCGGTCGTCGCGAACTTCGTGCTCGCCGACGAGATCAACCGCGCACCGGCCAAGGTGCAGTCGGCACTGCTCGAGGTGATGGCCGAGCGCAAGCTGTCGATCGGCGGCAAGACCTACCCGATGCCCGATCCGTTCCTGGTCATGGCGACCCAGAACCCGATCGAGAGCGAGGGCGTGTACCCGCTGCCCGAGGCACAGCGTGACCGCTTCCTGTTCAAGGTCGTCGTGGACTACCCCTCGGTCGAGGAGGAGCGCGAGATCATCTACCGGATGGGTGTGAGCGCGCCGGAGCCGAACCAGATCCTCGATCCCGAGGACATCATCCGCCTGCAGAAGGTGGCCGCCAACGTCTTCGTGCACCACGCGCTCGTCGACTACGTGGTCCGCGTGATCACCGCGACCCGCACGCCCGCCGAGTTCGGCATGGCGGATGTGGCGAGCTGGATCTCCTACGGCGCGTCCCCCCGCGCGAGCCTCGGCATCATCGCCGCCGCGCGCTCGGTCGCGCTGATCCGTGGCCGCGACTACGTGGTTCCGCAGGACGTCGTCGAGGTCATCCCCGACGTGCTGCGGCACCGTCTGGTGCTGTCGTATGACGCACTGGCCGACGAGGTTTCGCCCGAGGACGTCATCAAGCGCGTGCTGCAGACCGTCGGCCTTCCGCAGGTCGCCCCGCAGGCCAACGGGCAGGTCGCCCAGCAGCCGCCGGTGCCCCAGCCGCCCCAGTCCCAGCCTGCGCCGCAGGCGGTGAACGGGCAGCAGTCCCAGCCCGCCGGCTCCGTCGCGCCCCAGTGAGTGCGCCGGAACCCGTTGTCCGCGTACCGGTGTCGTCTCACGCTCCGCCGTCGTTTCGCGCCGGTGAACTGACCGACCCGAAACTCGCCGCCGCGCTCAAGACCCTCGAGTTGACCGTGCGACGTCGCCTCGACGGCGTACTGCACGGCGATCACCAGGGTCTGATCCCCGGGCCGGGTTCGGAGCCGGGGGAGGCGCGGCTGTATCAGCCGGGTGACGATGTGCGACAGATGGATTGGTCGGTCACCGCCCGCACCACCCATCCGCACGTGCGGCAGATGATCGCCGATCGCGAGCTCGAGACCTGGCTCGTCGTCGACCTGTCGTCGAGCCTGGATTTCGGCACCGGCCGGGTACACAAACGCGACCTCGCGATCGCGGCGGCCGCGGCGATCACCCACCTCACCTCCGGCGGCGGCAACCGGATCGGCGCTGTCGTCGCGACCGGTCAGGATCTCGTGCGCATCCCCGCCCGCAGTGGGCGCATGCACGCCCAGACCCTGCTGCGCGGTATCGCCACCACCCCGCACGCCCGCGACGGCGTGCGCGGCGATCTCAAGGCCGGAATCGAATCGCTGCGCCGTCCGCAACGCAAGCGTGGGCTGGCCGTGGTGATCAGCGACTTCCTCGGTGACGTCGACTGGCAGCGTTCGCTGCGCGCGATCTCGGCTCGCCACGACCTGCTGGCCGTGGAGGTGCTCGATCCGCTGGACGTGGCGCTGCCCGACGGCGGCGACGTGGTGCTGCACGATCCCGAATCGGGCCGCACCCGCGAGTTCAGCGTCACCCCCGCGCTGCGCGCCGATTTCGCGGCCGCGGCCAGGGCCCAGCGTGAGCAGGTGGCCCAAGCGCTGCGCAGCTGCGGCGCGCCGGTGCTCACGCTGCAGACCGATCGGGACTGGATCGCCGACGTCGTCCGGTTCGTGTCCACCCGGCGCCACAGCCTCGGCGCCCCGAGCGGGCGGGTGCCTCGCCAGTGAGTATTTCGCATTTCACCGCCGTCGTCTGGCTCGGTTTCCTCGCGATCGTCGCCCTGCTCGTACTCGGCTATGTACTGGTGCAACGCGCCAGGCACAAGCGGATGCTGCAGTTCGGCAACATGGCCATCCTGGAGCGGGTCGCCCCGGCGCGACCGAGCCCGATGCGCCATGTCCCGATCGCGTTGATCCTGGCGGGCCTGGTCCTGCTCACGATCGCCGCGGCCGGTCCGACCGCCGTGCAGAAGGTGCCGCGCAACCGCGCGACTGTCGTTCTGGTGATGGATGTCTCGCTGTCGATGGAAGCCACCGACGTGGAGCCGAGCAGGCTGCAGGTCGCGCAGAAGGCGGGCAAGGATTTCGTCGACGGTCTGACGCCCGGGATCAACCTCGGTTTCGTCACGTTCGCGGGCACGGCCTCGGTGATGGTGTCGCCGACGACCAACCGCGAGGCGGTCAAGCACTCGATCGACAACATCAAGCTGGCCGAGCGCACCGCCACCGGCGAGGGCGTGCTCACGGCCCTGCAATCCATCGACACTCTCGCCGCGGTACTCGGTGGCGCCGAGACGCCCCCGCCCGCACGGGTGGTGCTGATGTCGGACGGTAAGCAGACCGTGCCCGACGACAAGGACGTCGACAACCCGAGGCACGGTTTCACCGCCGCGCGCCTGGCCAAGAACAAGGGCATCCCGGTCTCGACGATCTCCTTCGGCACCGAATGGGGCACGGTGGAGATCCCGGACTCCGACGGCAAGGGTTCGCAGCGGGTGAAGGTGCCGGTCGACAACGACTCACTGCGCGAGATCGCCGAGCTGTCCGGCGGCGATTTCTACACCGCGTCGTCGCTGGCCGAGCTCACCGCGGTCTACGACACCCTCGAGGAACAGATCGGCTACGAGACCACTCGCGGCGATGCGAGCAGGCCATGGCTGTTGCTAGGCATGGTGGCCATCGCGGCGGGAGTCGTGGTCAGTCTGCTCTATCGTCAACGCCTGCCCTAGCTTCCCCCGCCCCGCGTTGTGAGCTGTCGCAACGGCGCGACCCTGACGCGGGGCGCACGAATCGGAACAGATAGGTTGGACCCTATGTCGAACGTCACATCCCGGTCGGTGCTGGTCACCGGCGGTAATCGCGGTATCGGTCTCGCGGTCGCGCAGCGTCTGCTCGCCGACGGCCACAAGGTCGCCGTCACCCATCGTGGATCGGGGGTGCCCGAGGGTCTGTTCGGCGTGAAATGCGATGTCACCGACAGTGATTCGGTCGATCGTGCGTTCACCGAGGTCGAGGAACACCAGGGTCCGGTCGAGGTGCTGGTCGCCAACGCGGGCATCACCGACGACACGCTGCTGATGCGCATGACCGAGGAGCAGTTCGAGAAGGTCATCGACGCCAACCTGACCGGTGCGTTCCGCTGTGCCAAGCGCGCCAACCGCAATATGTTGCGGGGTCGCTGGGGTCGGTTGATCTTCCTGGGTTCCGTGGTCGGCCTGAGCGGTCAGGCCGGGCAGATCAACTACGCCTCCTCCAAGGCAGGCGTCATCGGTATGGCCCGCTCGATCAGTCGCGAGCTGGGGTCGCGCTCGATCACCGCCAACGTTGTCGCGCCCGGTTTCATCGAGACCGATATGACCAAGGATCTGCCCGATGATCTGAAGGACATGGCGAAGAAGTTCATTCCGCTCCAGCGTCTCGGCCAGCCGGAAGACATCGCGGCCGTCGTCAGCTTCCTCGCCTCCGAGGACTCCCGCTACGTCACCGGTGCGGTTATCCCGGTCGACGGCGGCATGGGTATGGGTCACTGACCCGCTAACGGATCGCACCACGCCACCGACAAGGTGGCAGCACCCCACACTGATCTCAGGAGAACCGAAAACTCATGGGCGGACTGCTCGAAGGCAAGACCATCCTGGTCACCGGCATCATCACCGACTCGTCGATCGCGTTCCACGCGGCCGCGATCGCGCAGGAGCAGGGCGCGAGGGTGATCATCACCGGTATCCCCGACCGCTTGCGGCTCATCGACCGCATCGCCAAGCGGCTGCCGCAGGAGGTGCCGCCCGCCATCGGCCTCGACGTGACCAACGAAGAGGACCTGACCGCGCTCACCGAGAAGCTGCGTGAGCTGGCGCCCGAGGGCATCGACGGCGCGCTGCACTCCATCGCGTTCGCGCCGCGTTCGATCATGGGACCCGGCGCGCTGCCGTTCCTCGAGGGCCCCGGCCCCGATGTCGCCAAGTCGTTCGAGATCTCCGCGTGGAGCTACGCCTCGCTGGCGCGCGCCGTGCTCCCCGTCATGAACGAGGGTGGCTCGCTGGTCGGCATGGACTTCGATCCGCGCGTGGCGATGCCGTACTACAACTGGATGGGCGTGTCCAAGGCCGCGCTGGAGTCGGTGAACCGCTATGTGGCGCGGGAGGTCGGCGCCGCCAAGAAGGTGCGCTCCAACCTGATCGCCGCGGGCCCGATCAAGACCCTCGCGGCCAAGGCCATCGCGGGCACCGCGACCGACGATGCCAAGCAGCTCGTGCAGCTCGACCAGTACTGGGACGGCGCGTCGCCGATCGGCTGGGACGGCAACGATCCGCGCGCGGTCGGCAAGTCGATCGTGGCGCTGCTCTCGGATTGGCTGCCCGCCACCACCGGCTCGATCATCTACGTCGACGGCGGCGCCAGCCACAACATGTGGTTCCCGGAGAACATGTCCCTGAGCTGATGCCGGACGCCCTGCTGCTGCTGTCCTTCGGTGGCCCCGAAGGTCCCGAGGACGTGATCCCCTTCCTGGAAAACGTCACTCGGGGCCGAGGGGTGCCGCCGGAACGCCTTGCCGAGGTCGCGCAGCACTACCTGCATTTCGGTGGGATCTCGCCGATCAACGCGTTGAATCGGCAGATCATCACGGCGCTGGAGGCCGACCTCGCCGATGCCGGGCTGGATCTGCCGGTCTACTTCGGCAATCGCAACTGGCATCCCATGGTCGAGGACACCGTCGCACGGATGACCGCCGACGGCGTGCGCTCGGCGCTGGTCTTCACCACCTCCGCATGGGGTGGGTATTCCGGGTGCCGCCAGTACGACGAGGACATCACCCGGGCCCGCGCGGCCGTCGGTGCCGGTGCGCCCGAGCTGGTGAAACTGCGCCATTACTTCGACCACCCGCTGCTGATCGAGTCGTTCGCCGACGCGATCACCGCTGCGGTGCACCAGCTTCCGGCTGATCGTCGCAGCGGTGCGCGCCTGGTTTTCACCGCGCACTCCATTCCCGTCTCGGCGGATCTGTCGGCGGGCCCACCGGCCGGCGGGGGCCGCCTCTACAGCAGGCAGGTCGCCGAAGCCGCTCGATTGTGCGCCGCGGCAACAGGATTCGCCGAATACGATGTGGTGTGGCAGTCGCGCTCCGGCCCGCCGCAGGTGCCGTGGCTCGAACCCGACATCGTCGATCACCTGGATGTGCTGCACGGCAAGGGAATCGACGCCGTGGTGGTGTGCCCGGTCGGTTTCGTCTCCGACCATCTCGAGGTGATCTGGGACCTCGACAACGAGGCCTCGACCCGTGCCGCCGAGCTCGGCATGGCCTTCGCCCGCGCGGGAACACCCGGCACCGATCCGCGGTTCGCCCGGATGATCGTCGAACTGATCGCCGAACGCGTGAGCGCCGGTCCGGTGCGTGAACTCGGCACGGTGCCCGGATACGGCTGCACCGTCGACGGTGCCCTGTGCGCTCCCGGTTGCTGCGAACTGCCCGCGCGCCCCGTCCGGCGCTGAACACAACCGGATAACCATTCACCGGCGGCCCCCGGTTCGAGGAGTAGCCTTTTCACAGTTGCGCTCGACTGATCGGAGGATTTCCGATGATTTCGACAACGCCGCGCCGCGCTGCCGGGCTCGCCCTGATGCTGACCGGCGCCGCGCTCGGGCTGACCGGGTGCGGTGGGAACTCCGGTTACCAAACCCAGCCCCCGCAGCCCACCGAGCCCACGATCTCGCAGGCATCCGTGCGGGAACTGTGCGGCATCCTCGACGGGCAGAAGGGGACGTGGAAGGCGCTGGGCCCGCAGGTCGCGCGGGTGGCGTTCACCGGCGCGATCAGACTGTGGACCGTGAACGACACCGTCGCCAACGCCGCGATCGCCTACAACCGCCATATCGTCGACACCGTGACGATCCAGACCTGTCCGCGAGTCCGCGACGCGACACTGGCCTCGCTCGAGGTTCCCGACATCGAAGTCGCGCTCGGCGGATTCTGAACCGGCACTTGCTCCTTCGGTCGCTAGGCGTCGCGGCGGGCGGCGGCATGGACCGCGACGAGGCGGGCCTCGCGCAGGGTGTTCCACAGCGGACGCAGCAGGGATTCGTGCGCGCCGAGCGCGGTGGCCGAGGTGGGCGAGGACGCCGGCTCGTGCTGGGCGACGGTGAGGATCGCGGCCACATGATCGGCGGTGTCGAGAATCCGCTTGGCGCGCAAGGGAATCGAGTCCGGGTATGCGTGGCGCGCGTAGGCCGCGAGCTGAGCCTCGATCTGCTCGCGCGGGTCGTCGTCGCCGTTGCCGATCGAGGTGGTGTGCAGCTGCATGAGGGCATCGGCGGCGTCGCGGACCGATTCGCGCATCGTGTACTCGGCCTCGCCGAGCGACATGTCGTGACCCGCGATCCGGGGCAGATCGACGCCGTAGACCGTCCACTGCAGGGTGTCGTCGTCGTCCCACTGGGGGATCAGGCCGGTGCCCGGTTCGCCGGGAACACCGAGCAGCAGGCCCTCCTCGGCGTCGATCGCGTCGGCCGCGAACGCTGTGCCGACCGGCAGCCCACGGACGTCACCCGGCGCGGGCAGGACCAGGCGCAACTGCGCCCCGGCGGGAGCCATCGCCTCGCGGATCACCTTGAGCAGTGGCATGGCTCCGGTGCCCGACGCGCCGCGCGAGGTCCATGGCAGGTCCGTGCGTCCGCCGGTCACCGGGTCGCCCGCCGCGATGGTGTGGCGCGCGGCCCAGGCGTGCAGTGCCTCCAGCACGTCGTCGGGCGCGCTGGTACCGGCCAGCCAGGAGCCGGCCCACAGCGTCAGCGTGGCACTGGGAGAGCACATAATCATCGAGCATAAAGGTTCGCCCGCGATCGCGTGCGCGCACCGAGATGGTCGATCGTGCCTACGCGGATCATCGATTTCGGCGCGAGGACCCGCCTGACCTGCTGTGCGATTACTCCGGCTCGGTGACGAAGTCGATGAGCCGCTCGACGGCGCCGATGAGCGGGGCTTCCAGATCCCGGAACGAGCCGACCGCATCGTAGACACGGCGCCAACCCTGCTGCGGTGTTCCCCAGCCCAGGCGCGCGCAGATTCCGGTTTTCCAGTCTTCACCGCGCGGCACGGTCGGCCAGGCGTCGATGCCGAGCGCGGCGGGGCGCACGGCCTGCCAGACGTCGATGTAGGGATGGCCGGTCACCAGCACGTGCGGGCCGAGGCCGGTGGTCAGGTGCGTCTCCTTCGAGCCGGTCACCAGGTGGTCGACGAGGACCCCCACCCGAGCGCCCGGTCCGGGTTCGAACTCGGTGAGCCGGGCGCCGAGATTGTCGAGGCCCTCGAGGTGCTCGACCACCACGCCCTCCACCCGCAGGTCATGGCCCCACACCCGTTCGACGAGCGCCGCGTCGTGCACGCCCTCCACCCAGATCCGGCTGGTCCGCGCGACTCGTGCCCGCAGGCCCTCGACCCGGGTCGACCCCGATGCCGACCGCGTCGGCCGTTTCGGCGCGGTCGCGGTGGGCTTGATCAGCGTGACCGGTTTCCCGTCGATCAGGAACGCGGCCTCGCGCATCGCGAACAACCGCACCGCCCCGCGCGCGTCCTCCAGCTTCACGAACTCGCCGTCGTAGCTGCGATCGAAACCGACTACGGCACCGCAGAATCCGCTCGCCGCGTCCTCGACCACCAGATCGCGTTCGGCTTGCACAGTCGGTATCGGCTTCTTCTTGGTCCGATCGTGTCCGGAATAGATGTCGCCGTAGCTGTCTCGTGCACTCACGCCCCGAAACTACCGCGCGCGCAACAGCGCGCGCGGTACCGGCGCACCGGGAGGCGGCGATTACGCGAGCCCGCCCCCGAACCGGTCATCGAGGCTAGGCTGGCAGGGTGGCCGCAATAATCTGGCTGATCGCGGGGATCGTGCTCGCGGCGGCCGAAATGCTCACCGGGGATCTCACGCTGCTCACCCTCGGTGTGGCCGCACTCGCCACAGCGGGGATCAGCGCGGGCACCGACCTTCCGGTGTGGGGCGACGCCCTGGTGTTCGCCGCGATGGCAGGGGTGCTGTTCGTCGGGGTGCGCCCGCTGCTGCGCCGCAAATTCGGTACCCCACCGCCCACTCCGACGAATGCCGATGCGCTGCCGGGTAAGTCGGCGCTGGTGCTCGAACAGGTCGCGGAGTATTCGGGTCAGGTCAAACTCGGTGGTGAGGTCTGGACCGCGCGTCCGCTCGACCCGAGCGAAGTGTACGAAGCCGGTGTGACTGTCTATGTGATGAAGATCGACGGCGCGACCGCCGTCGTCTGGAAGGGTCCCTAGCAATGGTTGCCTTGATCGTGGCCGCCGTCCTCGTCCTGTTGGTCGTGGTGGTGGTGTTCAAATCGATCGCCCTCGTCCCGCAGGCCGAGGCGGCGGTGATCGAACGGCTCGGACGTTATTCGCGCACCGTGTCCGGTCAGTTGACGTTCCTCGTCCCGTTCGCCGATCGCGTCCGCGCGAAGGTGGATCTGCGCGAGCGGGTCGTGTCGTTCCCGCCGCAGCCGGTGATCACCCAGGACAACCTCACCCTGCAGATCGACTCGGTGGTGTATTTCCAGGTCACCAGTCCGCAGGCCGCTGTGTACGAGATCAGCAACTACATCGCCGCGGTCGAGCAGCTCACCGTCACCACCCTGCGCAATGTGGTCGGCGGGATGACCCTGGAAGAGACGCTGACCTCGCGCGATCAGATCAACAACCAGCTGCGCGGAGTGCTCGACGAGGCCACCGGCCGTTGGGGCCTCCGGGTGGCCCGCGTGGAGCTCAAGTCCATCGATCCGCCGCCGTCGATCCAGGAGTCGATGGAGAAGCAGATGAAGGCCGATCGCGAGAAGCGCGCGACGATCCTCACCGCCGAAGGCAATCGCGAAGCGCAGATCAAGACCGCCGAGGGCGCCAAGCAGGCGGCGATCCTGACCGCCGAGGGCGGCAAGCAGTCCTCGATCCTGTCGGCCGAGGGCGAACGCCAGAGCCGCATCCTGCGTGCCCAGGGCGAACGCGCCGCCTCCTATCTGCAAGCTCAAGGTCAGGCGAAGGCGATCGAGAAGGTGTTCGCCGCCATCAAGAACGGCAAGCCGACCCCGGAACTGCTCGCCTACCAGTACATGCAGACCCTGCCGATGGTGGCCAGGGGTGACGCGAACAAGGTGTGGCTGGTCCCCAGCGATTTCGGCAAGGCGCTGGAGGGATTCGCCCAGAACTTCGCCACCAAGGGCGAGGACGGCGTTTTCCGCTACGAACCGTCCGCCGACGAAGCGCCGGTGACGATCGAAGACGACAGCGACGTGGCCGACTGGTTCGAAACCGCCTCCGACCCCAAGATCGCCGAGGCCGTGCGCGCCGCCGAAGCCACCGCGCGCACCCCCGTCGAAGGTTTCGACACCCCCGCGCCACGCCCGAAAACCTCAGTGGCCAAGGCTGATCCGGAGTTGCCGACCCCACCGCCGGTCGTCGCGCCGGAGCAGCAGGCCCCGCGTCCCGACGACCCGTACGGTCGCCCCTGGCAGCCGCCGCAACACAGCTGATCCCGCGCGGTCCCGCCCGCTACGGCATCAGCGGGGCCGATGGGGTGCTCAGCGAGGTAAGGGCAGCAGTTCGACCAGGGATCCCCGGCCCGTGCCGGGCGGGAGGATGGCCAGGGCTTGGCAGGCGATGAGGCCGGCCAGGTGGGGGGTGTGGGCGGGGCCGGTGCTGCGCCAGACGCCGCCGGGGTGTTGTTGGACGCCGACGATTCGGGTGGCCTCGCCTTCCATGACACCGGCGTCGGAGAGGCGGCCCCACATGGTGGGGCCGGGGGTGCGCAGGGTGAGGGCGTCGACGATGGCGGGGGCGACGGCCAGGAGGGCGGCGACCGCGGCGAAGGGGTTGCCGGGCAGACCGAGCAGGACCCGTCCGTCGGGGAGCTGGGCCACGAGAGTGGACCCGCCGGGGCGGATGGCTATCCGTTCGACGACGATGCGGGCGCCGAGGTCGGCGAGCAGGTTGCGCAGGTGGTCGGCGGCGCCACGACCGGTGGCGCCGACCATGACGACCAGGTCGGCATGGGACTTCAGGGTGAGCCAGGAGCGCAACAGGTCTTTGCTGTCGGCGAGATGCCACAGCCCGGTGCTCTCGATATCGCAGCAGCGCAAGAACTCCGGCATCACGGGTCCGAGGGAGTCGCGGGTTTCGCCGGGGCCCAGCGGTCCGACGGCCCGGATCTCGTCGCCGGTCATCACCACATCGGCCCGCAACGGTCCACGCACGGTAACGGTTTCGGCTTCGGCACTGAGCGCCGCCGACGCCAGCGCGGCCGAGACACGGGCACCGGCGCGAGCCAATTCCGTTCCGCTGCTCCAGTGTTCACCTTGGCGGCGGGTGTCGTCGCGCACCGGTGCGCCGGGCGCGCGCATCACCACCGGTTTCCCGGACACGCTGGTGGTCACGATGTGTTCGTCGCGCAGGGTCGCCGTGGTGCCCGGCGGCGTCGCGGCGCCGGTCGCGATCCGCACCGCCTCACCGGGCGCCAGCACCACCGAGCAGCCGCGTCCGGCGTAGCTGACCTGCGGGTGCAGCCGCCACCACGGTCCGGGGCCCGCGACCGCGTAACCGTCCATGGCGGCGCTGTCCACCCGCGGCAGGGGAGTGCCCGCGGCGAGGGCGAGGGCGAGAGTCGCCCCCACGGCCTCGGTCACGGGTAGCTCACGCACCGCGAGCGGCTCGAGGTCCGCGGCTATCCGCGCGCGCACCAGACCCAGCCCACACTGCACCGCCGGAACTACGCCCACCCGTGCGCTCGTCACCACGTTCCGCCTTCCGAGGACCTGTCACCGATACTGCGACTCATCGTGCGCATCACCGATTGCCTGCGATTTTCTGGGCAGTTGCCTCGCGATGACGTTGTGCTCACGCGAGCGGATGCCGCTCGGTGCGTAGTTCGGCGTCACGTACCTGCCCGACCGCACTGTCGACACGGCGATCACCTCGGTCGCCCCCGACGCCGCCACCGTCTCGTGTCGCCGCCGGGACAGGTTCCGGGCGAGCGGACACGGGGGCGACTGAGCGACCCGAGTTCGGCCGCCGGACCGCGACCTCGCGGCAGATGGTGTTCGGGTCACGCCTCGGTGAGCGCGCTCGCGAGTTCGGCGGCCCGGTCGGCGATGGCGGTACCCAGTTCGGCGGTGGTCGCGGTGCCGCCCAGGTCCGGGGTGCGGACCGTGCCCGCGGCGAGGACATCGCAGACCGCCCGGTCGACGGCGGCGGCCGCGGCGTGCTCGCCCAGGTGCGACAGCAGCATGGCCCCGGCGAGGATCTGGGCGACGGGGTCGGCGATGCCGAGGCCCGCGATATCGGGCGCGCTACCGTGCACGGCCTCGAACATCGACGGTGCGTCCGCCGCGGGGTTGATATTGCCCGATGGCGCGAGTCCGAGGCCGCCGGTGACGGCCGCGGCGAGGTCGGAGAGGATGTCGCCGAACAGGTTCGAGCCCACGATCACATCGAGGCGGTCGGGGTGGAGCACGATTTCGGCGGCGAGGGCGTCGACGTGCATCTGCCGGGTCCGCACCGAGGGGTACTCGGCCGCGACACGCTCGAAGACGCTGTCCCAGTACGGCATCGAGTGGATGAGCCCGTTGGATTTCGTCGCCGAACAGAGCCTGCCCGAGCGTTCGGCGGCACGGTCGAAGGCGTAGCGGATGATCCGTTCGCAGCCGGTGCGGGTGAACACCGATTCCTGGAGCACGAATTCGTCGGGCCTGCCCGGGTTGTGGACGCCGCCGATCGCGGAGTACTCGCCCTCGGAGTTCTCCCGCACGATGAGCAGGTCGAGATCCTCGGCGGTACGGTCGCGCAGTGCCGATTCGGTGCCGGGCAGCAGCCGTACCGGCCGCAGGTTGACGTACTGACCGAAAGCGCGCCGCAGCGGAATCAGCAAGCCCCACAGCGAGATATGGTCGGGCACTCCGGGAAACCCGACGGCGCCCAACAGGATGGCGTCGAACCCGGCGAGCTGCTCGGGCCCGTTGGGCGGCATCATCGCCCCGGTCCGCAGATAGTTCTCGCAGGACCAGTCGAACTCGGTCCAGCTGATCCCCGGCAGGACCCGGTCGAGCACCTTCACCGCCTCGACGGTCACATCGACGCCGATTCCGTCGCCCGGAATGGTCGCGATCCGGTATGCGCTCACGCTGTCTCCCTAAACCTTGACGCCGATGTATTTGGTCTCGAGGAATTCGTCGATCCCGGTGAACCCGCCCTCACGTCCGAGTCCCGATTCCTTCACCCCGCCGAACGGCGCGGCCGGATTGGAGACCACGCCCTGGTTCAGGCCGACCATGCCCGTGTCGAGCGCTTCACAGACGCGCAGCCCGCGCCGCAGGTTCTCGGTGAACACGTACGCGACCAGCCCGTAGGGGGTGTCGTTGGCGCGGGTGATCGCTTCGTCCTCGGTGTCGAAGATGCCGATCGCGGCGACCGGACCGAAGATCTCGGTGTGGCACAACTCGGCGTCGTCGGGCACGTCGGTGAGCAGGGTCGCCGGGTAGAACGTGCCCGGTCCGTCGATCGCCGTGCCGCCCAGCCGCACTGTCGCGCCGCGTCGGCGTGCGTCGGCCACGAGATGTTCGACCTTGGCGACGGCGTCGGCGTCGATGAGCGGCCCGACGACAACGCCCGGCTCGGTACCGCGGCCCATCGGCAGCACCGCCATCCGGGCGGCCAGTCGTTGCGCGAACTCGTCAGCGATGCCGCGCTGCACCAGAATTCGGTTCGCGGCCGTACAAGCCTGGCCGATATTGCGCATCTTGGCCGCCAGCGCGCCCTCGACCGCTTCGTCGAGATCGGCATCGTCGAACACCAGCAGCGGCGCGTTGCCGCCGAGTTCCATGGAGGTGCGCATAACGGTGCGGGCGCACTGTTCCAGCAGGATTTTCCCGATGGCGGTCGACCCGGTGAAGGAGAGTTTGCGCGAGCGCGGATCGGCGATGATCGGTGTCATCACCGCGCCGGGGTCGGCGGTGGTCACCACATTGACCACACCGGCGGGTACGCCCGCGTCGGCCAGGATCGCCGCGAGTGCCAGCATCGAAAGAGGCGTCTGTTCGGCGGGTTTCACGACGCAGGTGCATCCGGCGGCCAAGGCGGGCGCGATCTTGCGGGCACCCATGGCCATCGGGAAATTCCACGGCGTGATGAGCAGACTCGGCCCCACCGGCTGTTTCGTCACCAGAAACCGCGAGCCCCCCGTCGGCGCGGGCAGGTACCCGCCGTCGAGGCGGACGGCTTCCTCGGCGAACCAGCGGAAGAACTCCGCGGCGTAGGCGACTTCGCCGCGCGCCTCCGGCACCGGCTTGCCCATCTCGAGAGTCATGATCAGGGCGAGGCGTTCGGTGTCGGCGAGAAGTGCGCGGTGCGCGCGCATCAGGATGTCGCCGCGGGTGCGCGCCGGGGTGTTCGCCCAGTCCGCCTGCGCGTCGGCCGCGGCGGTGAGTGCGTCGAGTCCGTCGGCGGGGGTCGCATCGGCCACCGCGCACAGTCGCGCGCCGGTCGAGGGATCCAGGACGGGCAGCGTGGCGGGGGTGTCGCGCCATCGGCCGCCGAGGAACAGGCCCTTCGGGACGCTGTCGATCGCGGCGCGTTCGGCGGCGCTGCGGGTGTCGAGCAGCGGTGCGCTGCCTGCGGGCTCGTGTGTGAGCAGCCCTCGTTCCTCGCTCATGCGGTGCCCTGCCTCCCGACGCGGTGGGATCAACCATTGCTGTGACCCCTGCGGCCATGTTATGCATATTGTCAACAATCCGACAATAGACAATCTGGGGAGTCCTTGATGACCGAGCTGTCTCCCGTCCTGAAGCAGGCCACGCCCGTCCACGTCGACCACGGCGCGGGCTGCTACCTCTACGACACCGACGGTCGCCGCTACCTGGACTTCACCGCCGGGATCGGCGTCACCAGTACCGGCCACTGCCATCCCACCGTGGTCGCGGCCGCGCAAGCCCAGGTCGCCAGCCTGATCCACGGGCAGTACACGACGGTGCTGCACCGGCCGCTGCTGGAACTCACCGAGCGACTCGGCACCGTGCTGCCCGAGGGCCTGGACGCGCTGTTCTTCGCCAATTCCGGCAGCGAGGCGGTCGAGGCCGCGCTGCGTCTGGTTCGCCAAGCCACCGGGCGGCCGAACGTGGTCGTCTTCCACGGTGGTTTTCACGGCCGCACGGTCGCCGCCGCGACCATGACCACCTCGGGGACCCGGTTCTCGGCGGGATTCAGCCCGCTGATGTCGGGTGTGCACGTGGCCCCGTTCCCGACCGCCTTCCGATACGGCTGGAGCGAGGAGGAGGCCACCGACTTCGCCCTGCGTGAACTCGACTATCTGCTCGCCACCCTCACCTCGCCCGCGGAAACCGCCGCGTTCCTCGTCGAACCGGTGCTCGGCGAGGGCGGCTACATCCCCGGCAACACCCGGTTCTTCCAGGGCCTGCGCGAGCGCGCCGACCGGCACGGCATCCTGCTGGTCTTCGACGAGATCCAGACCGGCTTCGGCCGCACCGGAAAGTTCTTCGGCCACCAGCACTTCGACGTCCGTCCCGATGTGATCACCATCGCCAAGGGGTTGGCCAGCGGGTTCCCCTTGTCGGGCATCGCGGCGTCACGCGAGCTGATGGCCAAGGCCTGGCCGGGGTCGCAGGGCGGGACCTACGGCGGCAACGCGGTGGCCTGTGCCGCCGCTGTCGCGACGCTGCAGGTGATCGAGGCCGAGGGTCTCGTCGACAACGCCGCCGTTCGTGGCGCGCAATTGCGCGGTGGCGTCGAGAGTCTCGCCACGAAGGCGATCGGAGACGTGCGTGGTCTGGGTCTGCTCGTCGGCGCCGAGTTCACTACCCCGACCGGTGAACCCGATACCGCGACGGCGACCGCCGCCCAGCAGGCGGCCGTCGACAAGGGCCTGCTGCTGCTCACCTGCGGCGCGCACATGAACGTGGTGCGCATGATTCCGCCGCTGATCGTCACCGAAACCCAGGTCGAGGACGCGCTGGCGATCTGGTCGGAAGTCCTCGCGCAGCTGTAGTCCGGGTGCTGTCCCCGCTCGGGTTCCGGGCGGGGACGCGCACCGCCTCCGGGACGAGCCCGATATCGCGCACCGCACAGGAAGCAGACCCGATGGCCCGCTACATGAGCATCACCCTCACCAAGGCCGGCGTCACCTGCCGCGCCCGCCTCCTCGACGACGAGGCGCCGCTGACATGTGCCGCCGTCTGGGACGCGCTCCCGCAGGAGGGCGACGCCTTCCACGCCAAATACGCCCGCAACGAGGTCTACGCCCTGGTGCCCCGCATCACGGCGGCCCCACACCGCGAAAACCCCACTGTCACACCGATTCCCGGCGATGTCTGCCTCTTCGACTTCGAACCGTGGGAAATCGGCAACCCCGCCTATGGCTACGAACCCGGTTCCGCCGCCCATCACGCCCAGGGCGCCACCGACCTGGCCCTGTTCTACGGCCGCAACAACCTGCTGATCAACGGCGACCTCGGCTGGGTTCCCGGCAGTGTCTTCGCCACGATCGACGACGGCCTCGCGGACTTGGCCGAGGCCTGCAACGGGCTGTGGTTGCGCGGTGTCGAGGGCGAGACATTGGCCTTCGCCCGCGCCTGATCCGGCCGCACCCTCTTCGGACCGACCGGAAGAGCGGTGATCTCGGCGCCGCCGCACCGATGCGGCGGCGGCGAAATGGGTCAGCGCCCTGGCTGTTTCAGGAGTTCAGCACGAACTCGGCGTGCCTGGCGACCGCGAGGATCAAGTCGTCGGAGTGTCGCGGTCCCACGATCTGCATCCCCACCGGCAGCCCGGCGCGAGTGGTGCCGACGGGGATGCTGATGGCGGGCTGCTGCGTCATGTTGAACGGGTAGGTGAACGGGGTCCAGTCGGGCCAGCCGTCGAGCCCGCTGCCCGGCGGTACGTCGTGTCCGGCCGCGAAGGCGGTGATCGGCATGGTCGGGGTGATCAGGACGTCGTAGGCCAGGTGGAAGGTGCCCATCGTGATGCCGACTTCGGCGGCGACGTGGCGGGCCTCGAGATAGTCGATGGCGCTGACGGATTCACCGCGCGCCCACGCCGCGCCCAACCCGGCATCCACCCGCTCGCGCGACCCGGCCGGGAACTTCGACAGCATGGTCGCCGCGCCCGCGGCCCAGAGCGTCTCGAAAGCCGCACGCGGATCGGCGAATCCGGGGTCCACCGCGTCGATGGTGAGCTCGGCCTCGGCCAGGCGGGCGACCGCGCGCTCGACGATCTCGGCGACCTCGGGGTCCACGCGCGCGTACCCGAGTGTGGCCGAGTAACCGACCGAGATCCCGCGCACCCCACGCTGGATCTGGCTGCGGAAGGTGGTGAGCGTGGGCGCCAGTGCGGTCGGGTCGCGCGGATCCGGCAGCGAGAGGATGTCCATCAGCAGCGCCGCGTCCTCGACGGTGCGCGTCATCGGCCCGGCATGTGCGAGTGGGCCGAACGGGCTGGCCGGGTACAGCGGCACCCGCCCGTGGGTCGGCTTGAAGCCGACGATCCCGCAGAAGGACGCCGGGATCCGGATGCTGCCGCCACCGTCGGTGCCCACCGACACCGGCGTCATCCCACCGGCCACCGCCGCCGCGCTGCCCCCGGACGACCCGCCCGCGGTCGTCGCGGGATCGGCGGGATTGCGGGTGATGCCGGTGAGCGGGCTGTCGGTGACGCCCTTCCAGGCGATCTCCGGGGTGGTCGTCTTGCCGACGAACACCATCCCGTCCTCGCGCAGTCGAGCGGCCACCGGACTGTCCACCAGCCACGGCCCGCTCGCGTCGACGCACGTGGAACCGCGCAGGGTGGGCCAGCCTTCGGTCAGGAAGATGTCCTTGATGGAAATCGGCACCCCGTCGAGCAACCCGCGCGGATTGCCCGACTGCCAGCGCGCCTCGGAGTCCTTGGCCTGCACGAGCGCCCGATCCGGATCGACCAGGCAGAAGGCATTGAGCGCGCCGTCGCGGGCGGCGATGGCGTCCAGGCAGGCCTGCGTGGCTTCGACGGGGGAGAGCTGCCGGGCCGCGTAGGCCGAGACCAGTTGCACCGCCGTCAGCGCGGTGGGATCGGTGGGCAGATCGGGCTGCGTCATGGCGGGGCTCCTTCAGCCGGGCACGTACCCGAGCGTCTTGTCGACAACGTTGTCCAGCGGCAGTCCGGCCGCCCACCTGCCGAAATTGTCGGTGAACGCGCGGACGATCTCGGTGCGCCAGCCGTGAAAATCGCCCGAATTATGCGGTGTGAGCACCACATTCGGCAGATCCCAGAGCGGATGACCGGCGGGCAGCGGCTCGGGATCGACCACGTCCAGTGCGGCCGCGGCGATCGAACCGTTGCCGAGCGCGGCGACGAGATCATCGGTAACCACTAGTTCCCCGCGCCCGACATTGACAAACCTGGCATGCGGTTTCATCGCCGCGAACGCGGCGGCATCGAACATGTGGCGGGTCTGCGCGGTGAGCGGCGCGATCGCGATCACGTAGTCGGCGCCGGGCAGTTCGGCGTGCAGGTCGTCGCCGACGGTGCCGAAATCCGGGTCATCGGTGCGGGCGCGGCGGCCGACCCCGCGCACCGTCATGCCCGCGGCCCGCAGCAATCGCGCGATGGTCCGGCCGATCGATCCGGTCCCGACGATCAGCGCGGTGGCCCCGGCCACGCGTTCGGATTCGCGGTGGCGCCACTCGTGGCGCTGCTGCAACCGGATCGAGCCGGGCAGGTCCTTGGCGAACGAGATGATCTGTCCGAGGACGTATTCGGCGATGGCGGTATCGAAGACATTGCGGGTGTTGGTGACCACCACCTCGGAGGCGCGCAGTCGCGGGAACATCACCGGGTCGACGCCGACCCCGCCCATGTGCAGCCAGCGCAGGCGGTCGGCGCTGTGCCACGCCCCGGGTACCGCACGGGTCTGGAAGTCGTAGACGAACAGCACATCGGCGCCGCGGAGCGCATCGGCGAGCCCGTCGGCCTCGGTGTAGCGCACGTGCGCCCGCTCGGCAACGGGGGCCATGAGGTCCGATTCGGGCAGGCTGTCACGATGTAGGACGGTGACAATCGGCCCGTTTTCCACATTGACACCGTACGATCGGATCGTATGATTGTCAACAATCCGATCGTGTTCGGAGGTCTGCCCGGCTGAGCGCGAGAGGGGCCGCAGTGGAGTTCAGCTTCCCGGACATCGAGGGACCGGTAGCCCAACGAGGTATCGGCGTGATCGCGCCGTTCGACCTCGCGCTCGAACGGGAACTGTGGCGGTGGGCGCCCCTGGAGGTGAGTCTGCACCTGGCCCGCACTCCCTATGAACCGGTACCGGTCTCCCTGGCGATGGCCGAACTCGTGTCCAATCCACTGCACCTCACCGCGGCCACCCACGATGTGCTGCACGTGGAGCCGGAAGTCGTCGCCTACCTGTGTACTTCGGGCAGTTTCATCAACGGCCTGGCCTACGAGCGATCCCTGCGGGAAACGATCTGTCTGGCCGGTGCGCCCGACGCGGTGACCACCTCCGGTGCCCTGGTGGAAGCCATCAAGCACCTCAATATCACCCGCATGTCGGTGATCACCCCCTATGACGAGATCCTCACCGGCAAACTGCACGAGTTCCTCGACGAAGCGGGCTGCGCCACGATCAAATCCGATCACCTCGGGCTCGGCGGTGGCATCTGGAAGGTCAACTACCGCACCATCGCCGAACGGATACTCGGCGCCGACGACCCCCACTCGGAGGCGATCTTCGTCAGCTGCACCAACCTGCCGACCTACGACGTGATCGAGCCACTGGAACAGGCACTCGGCAAACCCGTCCTCACCGCCAACCAGCTGACCATGTGGGCCTGCCTCGGCCGAATGAAACTGCCCATGATGGGCCCAGGTAAATGGCTCGTCAATGTCTTCTGAGCCAATGAGGACTGAACGGAGTGAGATGTCAACGCCGACAGTCGGATTCATCTACCCCGACCACGCCGCCGAGGACGACTACCCGCGCGCCGCGGCCCTGCTCGGCCTCGCTTTGCCGGTAGCCCACATCTACGGCACCGACCTGCACGCCATCCCCGAACTGCTCGATCTCGGCAGCCCGGAGAAGTTGAGCCACGGTGCCTCGTTGCTCGCCGTCGCCGACCCCGCCGCCGTCGTCTGGGCCTGTACGTCGGGCAGTTTCGTCTACGGGCCCGAGGGTGCGCGCGGTCAGGTCGACACACTCGCGGACGCGGCCGGGGTTCCCGCGTCGAGTACGAGTTTCGCGTTCGTCGAAGCGGCGCGGGCGCTCGGCATGCGGCGGGTGGCCGTCGTCGCGAGTTACCCCGAGGAGGTGGCGCGGTTGTTCGTCGACTTCCTGGCCGATGCGGGCATCGAGGTGGTGTCCATGTCGAGTGCGGGCATCGACACCGCCGCCGAGGTCGGGACCCTGACTCCCGACCAGGTCCTCACCCTGGCCGTCACCAACGACCATGCCGACGCCCAGGCACTGCTCATCCCGGATACGGCGATGCATACTCTCGAGGTGCTCCCGACCTTGGAAGCCGCGCTCGGCAAGCCGGTGCTCACGGCGAACCAGGTCACCATCTGGGAAGGCCTGCGGCTGGCCGGGGTCAGCGCGGTCGCCACGGAGCTCGGAGCGTTGTTCGCGGACAGGAGACGGCATGTCGATCATTGATTTCGAGCCGGTCAACCAGCAGTCCACCGCGGAGATGATCGCCGGGCGCCTGCGCGAGGCGATCATGCGCGGTGCGCTCGCGCCCGGCGCCCAACTCGGCGAAGCCGATCTGGCAACCAGTTTCGGCGTCTCCCGAGGACCTGTGCGCGAGGCCATGCAACGCCTCGTCCAGGAGGGCCTGCTGTTCAGCATCCGCAACCGCGGCATCTTCGTCATCGAACTCACCACCGACGACGTCATCGACATCTACCGCGCCCGCACCGCCCTGGAAGGCGGCGCACTCGACCTCGTCCTCGACGGCCGCCGCGACATCGCCTACGCCGCGCTGCGACCGAGCGTCACCGCCATGGCACGCACCGCCGAAGCGGGCGACGCCGCCGGTGTCTCCGACGCGGACCAGGCCTTCCACGAGGCCCTGGTCACCGCCGCCGACAGCCCCCGCCTCGTCCGCGCCGCCCGCACCCTGCTCATCGAAACCCGCATGTGTCTGGGCGCCCTGCAAACCACCTACCCCGACCTGCGCGAACAAGCCCGCGAACACGTCGACCTCCACGAGGCGATCGGCTCGGGCTCACCCGAGCGTGCCCGCGCCTTGCTCGTGGAACACATGGACGACGCGGTCCGGCGGCTGCGCGACCGCTAGCCGGTGGTCGGTGATTCGGCGTCGATCACGTCAATGGCACCGTCTTCCACGGCTTTTCGCGTCGAGGTCGGGTGCGGCGCCGCGTCGGGTCGGTCGAACCGATCGGTCGGAGAAGGCGGCGGGCAGAATGGACTCGGCAACGACACCCTCTTCGGCAGGAGCACTCGTGGACAGCGAACAGCGGACACGCGCACAGGCTTTCGTCGAGCTACACCGCGAAGGCTGCTTTCTGCTGCCCAATGCCTGGGACGCGGGCAGTGCGCGGATTCTGGAGTCGGTGGGATTCCCCGCGATCGCGACCACCAGCGCGGGGGTCGCCTTCTCGTTCGGTCGCCCCGATCACGACTTCTTCACCGAGCACGGTGCGCACGGTCGCGTCGATCGTTCGACGATGATGCGGCGGATCCACGAGATCACCGACGCCGTGCGGGTGCCGGTCAGCGCCGATCTGGAGGAGGGATACGGACCCGACGCCCAGGAAGTGGCGACCACCATCTCCCTCGCCATCGACGCGGGTGCGGCGGGCGGCAATATCGAGGACTTCACCGGCGACCGCGCCACTCCGCTGTTCGACGAGGCGCACGCGGTGGACCGGGTGCGGGCGGCGCGCGCGGCGGTGGTTGCCGGCGGTGAGCCGTTCGTGCTCGTCGGCCGCACCGACGCGCTGCTCGTGGACGCCGGTCTGGACGAAGCGATCCGGCGCGCCAACTCCTATCTCGCCGCGGGCGCGGACTGCGCGTTCGTCCCCGGCGCGGCCGACGCCGCCACCATCGCCACCCTCGTCGACCGGCTCGACGGACCACTCAACGTCGTCATGGGTCTCACCGGCGGCGCGCTGTCGATGGCCGAACTCGCCGACCTGGGCGTGCGCCGGGTCACGGTGGGCGGCAGCATCGCCCGGCTGCTCTACCGCCACCTGCTCGACGCCGCCACCGAGCTCTCCGAGCACGGCACTTTCGGCTACGGCGACACCCAACTCACCCAGACCACGCTCAACGCCCACTTCACCGACCGCTCCTGACCACAGCACACGGTGGCCTCGATCAGGAGGTGGGTCGGGCACCGCGCAGGTCCAGGAGCATGCCCAGATAGCCCAGTTCCTGGCTTTGCGACTGCGCCATGGCGCGGGCGGCCTGTTTCACCGGCCCCGAGGTGAGCAGGGCATCGGCGGCGCGGGCCATCGTGATGCCGCCCGCGTGGTGGCGATACATCAGCTGCAGGAACAGTGTTTCGGCGTCGGCCGCGCGGGCCGCGGCGAGGGTGTCGAGATCGGCGGTGGTGGCCATGCCCGGCATCGCGGTCGGCGCGCCGGCCGAGTGGTGGTGGGTACCCGCCATCCAGGTCATCGGGACGGCGGCGGTGGGCGCGGCGCCGGCGAGTTGGGTCCAGCCGAGCAGAGTGCCGATCTCCACCCGCTGGGTATCGGCGATCTGGTCGGCCAGCCTGCGCACGGTGGGATCGGCCGCCGGGTCGAGGCGCTCGGTGAGGATCAGCGCCTGCTGGTGGTGCGCGGTCATGTCCTGGACGAAGCCGAGCTCTGTCGTGGTGAGAACCGGCGCAGGGGCGGCCGCCTCGGTGACGAACAGCGGTCGCAGCGCCGCGCCGAGTGCCAGCAGGAACACCGCGGCGGCCCCCGCGAACGCCAGTCGGATCATCCGATGCACGGTCACGACCCGACCGTGGACTGCTGATTCGCGGGCGGTGTGTACACCGCGTTGTCGAGCTGCAGCACCATGAACCCGTTGTCGGAACACGTGACGTACAGCTGATCGCCGCGCCACTCCGGTGGCGAGAGGCACCAGTCCGTGGACAGATCACCGAACGCGACATCGCCGGCCCGGGAGGTGAGCACCTGCGCCGGATCGAACAGCCCCTCGGCCATCGACCGCAACGCCGCCGGGGCGCTCATCACCGGAATGCCGATGATCGAGGCCAGGGCGTGGGGCGAATTCCAGAGCTCGAGATTGTGTTCGGTGCGGGCGGGCGGGTTGAAGTAGGCGATCTCGCGGATTTCGCCGGGATCGCGGACATCGAACACCCGGATACCCGAGGAGATCCAGCCGCAGGCCAGCGCGGTCGGGTCGGCGGGCCGGTCGGCGGTGCAGTAGTGCGATTCGTAGGAGAAGGCCGAACCGCCCATCGAGGAACCGATGCCCGCGTCGATGTTGTCGGGCAGGTTGATCTCGAGTTTGATCTTCGCCGTGATCCGGGGCGCGCTGTCGTCGGAGACATCGATGAGTTTCACGCCGCCGGAACCGCCCTCGTCGACGGTGAACAGGTGGGGCACGCCGTCGTAGGTCACGGGCACGCTGTGCTGGGTGGCCCAGCCGTCGGTCCAGAACGTGCGGCCCAGGTGCGGCACCTGCGGATTCGGATCGCGTCGTTGCACCGCGCTCACGTCGAGCACGGTGAAGCCGCCGAGCGCGGAGATGTAGAGCCGGTTTCCGTCGGGGCTCACCCCGAGCCCGTGCGACTCGATGCCGGTCAGTCCCTGCCAGATCACCCGGGGGTTCGCCGGATCGGTGAGGTCGACCGCGCTGAGGAAACCGGGCGCCAGGCCCGACGCCCAGTAGGTGCGACCGTCGGGGGAGAAGCCACCCTCGTGCGTCGTGATCGGCAGCGGCATCAACAGATTCGAGCCGGTCCCCGGGTTGAGCAGTCGGGGATGCGCGCAATCGGAGATGTCGTACACCGACAGGTATCCGGCTCCGATGCCCACCGGCACACCTGTGCCGACGAGCAGTTTGCGAGTGGTGTTGACCTTCAACGTCTCCCAGGTGCCCGCCAGCATGGCGGGTTCGGCGAGCGTCGCGGTGCGGTGCGGATTCGCGGGATCGGTGACATCGAGGACCTCGACACCCTGGTGCTCGCTGAGCAGGGTGCCGGGGAAGACAGTGCCCATGTAGGCACAGTGCTCGAAACTGGTGGAGGTGATGCCCGCTCCGCGTCCCGCGTAACCCCCGACCATCGACATGTTGCAGCGATAGCCCTGTGTGCTGCGCCCGCTGTCCCGGTCACCGGCGGGGACGTCGCCCTGCAGCCCGGTTTCGGGGAGGGAACCGGGTCCGCAGTCGGCCCGCGGCACCGCCGTTCGGCCCACTTCGAGGAATTCCCGCACCGCGCCGGACAGGTCGGCGCCGATATCGGCTGTCGCGCCCGATGGCAGGCCGACGGCCACGAGCGCCGTGATCGCGGCCGTCGCCACATACCGCACCAGCGAATGTCGTCGGCGATTCGGCGGAGCCGCGGCGGGATTCCCCGGCTGGTTCGTGGGCCCGGCGTGGGGTCGGCCGTGGGTGTTCGTACGCGATGGCATCGTTGCCCTCCCGAATCAATGATGCGGACAACACAACTGGCTCAGACAGTTGTGCCGTATCACGAATACTAAGGCGGTCGAATGGTCGTCGAAGGGTGTTTCGGGGAACCGGGTGTAGGGCGGGCTCGCGCTTACCCTGGGTCACCACCCATACGCTGTACGGTTGCTCTGCACGACCAGCGCGTCTGAAAAGGCGGGGAGTTCCGCGATCGGAGAGGACTCGGATCCATGTCGAACGATGTCGTAGGAAGCTCCGGTACCGCACCGCCGCCGGGTGGACCGATAACTGGTGGATCGCCCGGAAGGCCCAGGCTGGATCTGCTCATCTTCTACGCCACCGCGATCGGTACCCTCGCCTTCGTCGCCTGGGGTGTTCTCGACGACGAGGGTCTCGCCGCCGCCGCGAGCAGCGCGCAGAAGTGGGTCATCACCAACACGGGCTGGCTGTTCGTGCTCACCGCCACCTCGTTCGTGGTGTTCGTGATCTGGCTGGCGGTCAGCCGCTACGGCCGGATTCCGCTGGGCGCCGACGACGAGAAACCCGAATTCCGCACCGTGTCGTGGATCGCGATGATGTTCAGCGCGGGCATGGGCATCGGCCTGATGTTCTGGGGTGTGGCCGAACCGCTGTCGCACTTCGTGAACCCTCCGCCGCACACCGCCGAGCCCGGCTCGCCGGCCGCCGCGGAAGTCGCCATGGCCACCACGCTGTTCCACTGGACACTGCACCCGTGGGCGATCTACGCCGTCGCGGGCCTGGCCATCGCCTACGGCACGTTCCGAAAAGGCCGCTCGCAGTTGATCTCCTCGGTGTTCCGCCCACTGCTCGGCCGCCACGCCGACGGGATCGGCGGCCGGGCGATCGACATGATGGCGATCTTCGCCACCCTGTTCGGCTCGGCGGCCTCCCTCGGTCTGGGCGCCCTGCAGATCGGCGCGGGCATGGAGTTCAACGGCTGGATCGACGGCATCGGGAAAATCGGTCTGGTCGCGATCATCGCGGGCCTGTCGGTCGCCTTCGTGCTGTCGGCGGTCTCGGGTGTCGAACGCGGCATCCAGTGGCTGTCCAACATCAATATGGTGCTGGCCCTTGCCATCGCGGCGTTCGTGTTCATCGCGGGCCCGACCCTGTTCGTCCTCAATATCCTGCCCACCTCGATCGGTGACTACATCGAGTACCTGCCGACCATGGCCTCGCGCACCGGCGCCGGCGACGAGGCGATGCAGACATGGCTGTCGAGCTGGACGATCTTCTACTGGGCCTGGTGGATCTCGTGGACGCCGTTCGTCGGCATGTTCATCGCGCGGATCAGTCGCGGCCGCACCATCCGCCAGTTCGTCACCGGTGTGCTGCTGGTGCCGAGCGTGGTGAGCCTGCTGTGGTTCGCGATCTTCGGCGGCGCTGGTATCTACGAGCAGGAGCGCAACGGTGACCTCACCGAACCCGACGGTTCGGTCGACTCCAACTTCGCGCTGTTCCACCTGCTCGACCAGTACCCGATCGCCTCGGTGACCGCGGTGGTCGTGATGATCCTGGTCGCGATCTTCTTCGTCTCCGGTGCCGACGCGGCCTCGATCGTGATGGGCACCCTGTCCGAACGCGGCAGCATCGAACCGTCGAAATGGGTCGTGATCTTCTGGGGCGCGGCCACCGGCGCGGTCGCCGCGATCATGCTGGTGATCGCCGATTCCGACGATCTCGGCGGCGCGTTGACCGGTCTGCAGGCATTGACCACGGTGGTGTCGCTGCCGTTCCTGGTGGTGATGGTGGCGATGTGTGTGTCGCTGTACAAGGATCTGCGCGACGACCCGCTGATCGTGCGGATGGATCGTGGCATCGAACTGGTCGAAGGTGCGGTCGACCACGGAACCGAAGTGCACGACGGCGATTTCGCCCTGGTCACCGAACCGTCGGACCAAGAGCTGGACGGTTCCGCCCTCGACGAGGACGCGCCCCGGCCCGCCGACCGAGGCTAGTCCTTGGCGTCGAATCCGGCCTGCGCCGAGGACAACTCGGTGCACGCCTGTCGCATGCGAGCCCGCAGCGTATCGGCGGATTCGGCAACGGCCGCCTGAGCGCGCACGTACTCGGCTCGGCCGGTGGGGGTTTCGATGCGAATCGGCTCATACCCGAATTCGGCCAGGTCGTACGGGCTGGCGCGCATATCGAGTTCGCGTGCGGTGCAGGCGAGTTCGAAGCAATCGAGCAGCAGGTCCGAGGAGATCAGCGGGGCGAGTTTGAAACCCCACTTGTAGAGATCCATATTCGCGTGCAGGCAGCCGGGCTGTTCGCGCTCCACCTGGTCCGCGCGGGTGAGCGGTTCGGCATTGCGTCCCACCGCCTCCGGGGTGAAGAACCGGAACGCGTCGAAGTGCGTGCACCGCAACGACATCGACTCCACCACCGCATCCGTCCCCGCGTGTCCAAGGCGCAGCGGCACCTGCTGATGGCGCACGTCATCGCTGCGATAGACCATCGCCCACTCGTGCAGCCCGAAGCACGACAACTGCGCCGGACGTCTCGCTGTCGCGGTGAGAAGTGTCGACACGAACCCGATCGTGTCGCGCCGTTTGGTGAGATAGGCCGGGTCGGCGGTGAAGGTAGCCGGCTCGCCCGCCGCCTCGTGGTACCCCCGCGCACCCCGATAGTCCCCCGCATCGCGCAGCGCGATCCCGAACCCCGGATGCCACCGCCGCAGCTGCGACGGCTTATTGCCGTAGTAGGTGAAAAGGAAATCCACGACCGGATGGGCGATCCCTGAGGCACGGCGTTCGAGATAGGGCCCGACCAGGCGATCGAGTCGCTCCCGATGCGCCTCCGCCGCGGCCTTCCACTCGACCGTCGACAATACCCGCAGGTCAGCAGGGTGGTCGAGGTCGCCGTGGATGCTCACCCGACCATTCTCCCGCACCGATTCGCTGTGGCGGATTCGCCCCGAATCATGGCCTGGGTGGTGAGTTCGGCTGGACCGAGGTCCGTGTTCAGATCCCTATCGGGATTACAGAAACCGATAATAATCTTAGATACTCGATGGTATTTTGCTTGGAGGGCCGGCCGAGAGGAGACGGACTCGCCGGGGCGGAAGGCTTCGCCGCGGCGCCGGTGCTATCGAGCGCATCGCTGAGTCGACGCTGTCGGTGATCGGATCGGTGGGCGCTGCAAAGACGCAATCCAGAAGGGGCAGTTGGATGAGCGAACTGTCGAACAAGAAGACCCTCGAGGTCACCGAATCAATCGACACCACAGCGACTCTCGGGGGCGGAACCCGGCAGCCGAGCAAGGCCGTCTACATCTGGGCCGTCATCGGCGCGCTACTGCTGGCGCTGCAGGTGTACGTGTGGATCAGGTGGATCACGGGTCCCTACTTCGAGCGGGTGCCCACCGGGGCGAGTGATCCGCCGATGCTCATGAAGACGATCCTCACCATCTGGACGGTCGCGCTCATCATCGGTCTGCCCATCGCCGTGTACTGGTGGATCATCAGGCCGTGGCGGCGCGAGCGCCGGATCACCCTGGACGGCATACTGCTGGTGTCCATGGGCCTGATGTTCTTCCAGGACCCGTTCCTGAACTACTTGAACACGTGGTGCACCTATAACACCTGGATGTTCAACCGGGGTTCGTGGACTCCCTATGTTCCGGGTTGGGTATCGCCGGAAGAACCGGGCGCCCAAGTCTCCGAACCATTACTGATGAACATCCCGGGTTATGCGTGGGGCGTGCTACTCATCACGATCGTCGTCTGCTGGTTCATGCGGAAAGTCAAGGCGCGCTGGCCCGGGATCAGCACCGTCGGGTTGATCGGCGTGACCTTCGCCTTCACCTTCGTCCTCGATTTCGTCATGGAAGCCTGCCTGCTGCTGCCGCTCGGGCTCTACACCTACCCGGGCGCGATCCAGTCGGTGTCGTTCAACGCCGGTCACTACTATCAATGGCCGATCTACGAGGGCGTGATGTGGGGTGGGGTGCAAGCGGGCTTGGCCTGCCTGCGCTACTTCACCGATGATCGCGGGCGCACGATCGCCGAGCGTGGACTCGATCAGGTCCGCGGTGGTCTCGTCCGGCAGCAACTCATCCGTTTCCTGGCGATCTTCGCCGCGGTGAGCACGACCTTCTTTCTCCTCTACAACGTTCCCGCGCAATGGTTCGGCCAGCACGCCGATCCGTGGCCCGCCGATATTCAGGAGCGTTCGTACTTCACCGGCGGCATCTGCGGGGAAGGGACCGACAAGCCCTGCCCCGATCCCGCGCTGCCGATGCCGCGCAAGGGCTCCGGCTACATCGATACCGACGGAAAACTCGTTCTTCCCGACGGTGTCGAATTTCCTGAGATGGTGCCGATCAATCGCGCGAAATGACCGGGGCGCACTCAACGGACTACGCTCGAGAGGAAACATCAGTGGACGCAAGAAACCCATCGACAGAATCCGACCGGAAGCGCCGGCGCTATCATTTCGACCGCCACCATCCCGAATATCGGGGAAGATTCGAAGCGATCACCCACGAGATGCACCGGGCGTGCCCGATAGCATGGACCGACACCTACGACGGTCACTGGGTCGCGGCGGGCCTGCATGAAGTCTTCGAACTCGCCCGCTGCCCCCATGTCTCCAACGATCGGGATTACAAGAACGAGCGCCGGGGTTATCAGGGGATCACCATTCCCAACAGCGAGCCGGTCATCCCGTTGCGGAACGGAATTCTCGAGATGGACGATCCGGAGCATCGATTGTTCCGCGCCGTTCTCAATCCCTACCTTTCTCCCAGTGCGATCCGGCGGTGGGAGCCCTTCATCGACGAGATCGTGCGAGCCTGCCTCGACGAGAAGATCGAGTCCGGGCAGATCGACCTCGTCGACGATCTCGCGAACGTCGTTCCGGCTGTCCTCACCCTTGCCATGCTCGGCGTTCCCCTGCGGAAATGGGCGGTCTACAACGAGCCGGCCCATGCCGGGGTCTACACCCCACCGGATTCGCCCGATCGTGAACGGGTCCAGAACCTCAACATGGCGATGGGCATGGACCTACTCGCGAACCTGCACGAGATCCGCGAAGAGCCACGCCCCGGCCTGATCGATGCGCTGGCCCGCATGGAGATCGATGGCGAGAAGCCCGAAGAGATCGACCTTCTCGGTATTCTCGGCCTGCTCATCGGCGGAGGATTCGATACCACGACAGCGCTCACCGCCCACTCGCTGGAGTGGCTGTCGCAGCACCCTGCCGAACGGGAAACCCTGAGCAGGGAACGCGACACGCTGCTGAACCCGGCGACCGAGGAGTTCCTGCGGTACTTCACCCCCGCGCCGGGGGACGGCCGGACGATCGCCGCGGACTGCGAGGTCGCCGGGCAGCAGTTCAAGGAGGGGGAGCGCCTGTGGCTGTCGTGGGCGATGGCCAACCGCGACGCTACCGTCTTCCCGTCCCCTGACGAAGTCGTGCTCGATCGGAAAGGTAACCGGCACTTGAGTTTCGGGCTCGGCATCCACCGGTGTATCGGGTCCAATGTGGCGCGTACGGTCTTCAAGCGGATGCTGGTCGCGGTTCTCGATCGCATGCCGGACTTCCACTGCGATCCCGACGGGGCAGTCCACTACGAAACGATCGGTCTCATCCAGGGGATGCGGCAACTCCCCGCGACCTTCAGTCCAGGGCCGCGGCTGGGGCCCGGACTGAACGAAACGATCGATGACCTACAGCGCATGGTGCAGGAACAGCGGCTCGCGGCACCCTGAGCGGGGGAGCGGCATACGCCGGGTGCCTGGGCTTCGACCAGCGGGACAACGCCTTTGTGGTTGCCGTTCGTGAACCATGCTGTAGAGCAATGGAATTCGGCAAGAATGAATTGCTCATCGGACATGTGTGAAGATCCTGGTCGGTCGACGCGCGGGGAAAGGACCGGCGAATCGCGTGATTGCAGCGTGTGTCGAGGAGACCCCTTGCGGCCCTGACCAAGTGTTGACTTACCAAGTGTTGACTTACTGGACTCCGCCCGGGCCGCGCTGCAATGATGCGCATCGCCCCGATTCGTTTCCGGAAGGAGTTCGACCCATGCAAGGCGATCCTGAAGTGATCGAGTTTCTGAACGAACAGTTGACCGCGGAGCTGACCGCGATCAACCAGTACTTCCTGCACGCGAAGATGCAAGAGAATTTCGGCTGGACCAAGCTCGCCAAGTACACCCGCTCCGAGTCCATCGACGAGATGAAGCACGCGGAGCTCCTGACCGACCGGATCCTGTTCCTGGACGGTCTGCCCAACTATCAGCGGCTGTTCCATGTTCGTGTGGGGCAGACCCTGACGGAGATGCTCCAGGCCGACCGAGAGGTCGAAGCGGAGGCCATCGACCGGCTGCGGCGTGGGGTAGAGGTGATGCGCACCAAGGGAGATATCACCTCCGCCAACATCTTCGAGTCGATCCTCGCCGATGAGGAGCACCACATCGACTACCTGGATACGCAATTGGAGCTGGTCGAGAAGCTCGGCGAACCGCTCTATATCGCGCAGCTGATCGAGCAGCCCGACTCCTAGGCGACCTCGTCGAGGTTCTCGGCACCGGATTCGTACTCGCGGTGCAAAGCGGTGCGGGCGAGTAGCGCTTGGATGCGGCGCACACACGACCCGCAATCAGTGCCCGCTTTGCACGCGGAGGCGATCCTTCGGGGTGTGCACGCGCCGTCGGCCATGTGTCGGCGGACGTCCTCCTCGGTCACCGCGAAACAGTTGCAGACGTACACGGGCGGCCTCTCCGGATAGGGCTCGGGATCGAACATAGGGCCGTCCCGATGTTCGGTGAGGCTAGCCTAATCTTAGGTCATGGATGCTGGGTTTGTACAGATCCATCGCAGGGAGGTCGGCCGACCCGGGCGCCATGGCATCGCGATATGCGAACCGGCGTAGTGCTGCCCAGGGCTACGTCGCGACTTGGCAGAAGCGAATCGTATTCGAGAAGGGATCGATGACTTCCATGGTGGGTCCGCCCGGTGAGTCGGCTTCGATGCCGGGATTCATCCGGTCGTATCCGGTGGCATGGAGTTCTTTGTGTAGTGCGGTGACGTCACCGACCGGTACCCACACGGTCGAACCAGGGGTGCCGTCGCCGTGATGTTCGGACAGGTCGAGAACGAATCGGTCGCGGCGCAGACGCATGTAGAGGACTGATTGCGCGTAGTCGAAGCGATGTTCCCACTCGATCTCGAAGCGGAGGTAGTCGATGTAGAACTCGCGTGCTCGGGCCTCGTCCAGGCTCCGGAATACGGGTACGGGTGCGCTGATGCCCCGGTGGGCTGGAAGTCGCGCGGACGCGGTGTTCCAGTCACGAAAGCCCAGTTGCCGCGCCACGATCTCGAGCGCCTTGGCGTGTGTGAGATCGGCGGCTGATTGATCGCGAAGAACGCGGGCGGCGCGTTTGGCGTCGTCAAGGGTCAGGTCCATCACTTCACCTACACTCCGGTGCCGGTGTGCAATCCAGTGCCCGCGTTGCTGAGCTGTCCAGGCACCGTTGCTCGTAGACGAGTGTGATGGTGAACGATCTCGATGTGTTCACCTCACCGATGTCTCGGCGCGGGCGGCGGGTCACATCGAACCCGAGTGCGACGCTACGGATTGTGGGCTCAGGTTTCAACCCTCATCGGCGATTCACCGTGGTCGCTACGAGCCGAGTGGGCCGCAGCGGACATCGAATCGTTCGCGCACTGTGTCCAGGGTTCGTCGGAGGTGCTCGCGTCTGCGGCGGCGGGTGAGCATGAACCGGGTCGTCGCGATCATCCGGCGTGGTAGCGGGTACCAGCGATCGAGATCGATCCCGCAATCGAGGAACACTCTGTTCGGGGTGCTGTCGACGACGAGGCTGAGGTTGTGGATCGCCAGCGAGCCGAGCACGTACGGAAGTGCCGCATTCGACTTGTTTCGCAGGTCCAGTGCGTCGAGTTCGTACAGCGGGACTTCCCTGAGCTTGTTCAAGAACAGTAGGTGGGTCAAGAAGTAACCCATGTAGGACGTCAGATGGAACGTGGCAGATCGCGGCTGGAGCGAGACGATCGCACCGCTGTCGGAAACGTAGGGCTCGTAGGGCGGTGGCGGGTCGCCGCGCAGGAGGTATCCGGTGCAGTTCACTATCCAGCTGCCCGGTTGAACCTTCTCGGTTGATCCGCTGCGCATCACCAAGTCGATATCGCCGTCGCGGTCCACGGCATCGACAACGTGATCCATGATCACCTGGTTCAGGCCGTCGGCAATCGTCTTGTTCTCCGATTCCGACAGCAGACCCAGCAGGTAGTTGGCTGTGGTGGGGGTCAACCACGTGCCGTAGGTCGTGCGTAACCAAGTCGCCACATCGGTCTCGTTGGTCCCGTCGAAACGCCGACCCAGTTCCGTGAATACATCGGTCGCCAGCCGGCCGCCCCACCATCGTCGGCTCCCGACAGGGAACAGGCGGTCGCGGTCGGAGAAGAACGTGCCAGAACCTGCCACGAGGTTCACCTCTCGACCGGGGTATTCGGTGATGAGGGTGTGAGCGGTATCCATCGCGGTCTTGCCCCCGCCCACGATCCACACGGGGGCGTCGCTGGCCCGCATCGCGTCCCCCCGCATATCGCAGAAATCGGGTGACACCGACGTGATCCGTGCACTGGAGATCTCGAGCGGGTCGTTGGGCATCACCCCGAATCCGCCGGCTTTGATCACTCGCTGTGCCTGCACAACCATCAGTTCGCCGTCCGAGGACGTGCAGGTGAGGCGCACGATCGCGTCGGACTCGTCCTGCGACTCCAGCGTCCAGCCGAAGTACTCGTCCACCCGTACTCGTTGCTCGACAACCTCGAGGCAGTGTTCGAAGTGGGCGAGTACCTCGTCCTTGGTCGCGAGATAGGAGCGATCCTGGCCAAGTGTCCACTTGATATTGCCGGCGGTGAACAGGCCATGCGGTTGGTGCAGTCGCACGTAGTCGTAGGTGTCGACCCACATACCGCCGCACCGATCGCGGCGATCGATCAGGATAATTCGCTGCGAGCGAGACAGATATCGACTGGCGACGAAGAGTGCGTTGACGCCGGCCAGGCCGGCTCCGACAATGCAGAGCTCGCAGCTCTCTACCCGAACAGGTGTCTCGGCTGACGCGGCAGCATCTGTCACCGCAACCTCCTGGGGAAACTGTCGATTCCGCGAGAGTCGGCGGTGGTGATTTCACCTGCGGCGGCGGCTTGATCGCGACCAGTTGGTGCTCTGTCCATCTTCCTCGCAGCCGATACGAATGTCACCGATGGTTCGTTGCCCTAAGCGCTTCTCTCGGGTTCGATCGTCTGCCGTTCATCGGTCGGCCGCGGGGTCGGTTCGATGGCGGAAGGCGTCCACCGCCGCTTCGACGGTGGGATAAAAATGTGTCCGGTCGAATCGATCACCGAGACCGAAGCGGATCAGCTTGTCTTTGATCGGCCCTTTCATCTCGGCGAAGATCAGTTGAATCGATTTACCCGCGAGGTAATTGTCGAGATCGACGAGTTCGTCGACGGCCGTGGTGTCGAGATCGGTGATGGGTTCGGCGGCGATGATGACCCATTCGATCGGGGACGGCGCATCGGCGACGACCGAGCGAACGTACTCGTCGAAGATCTGTCCGTTGGCGAAGAACAGGGGTGCGTCGAATCGCACCAGGACCAGGCCCGCGATGCGCTGCCCGTCCGGGTGACGCTCGATGTCGTGGTAGCCGGGACGTTCCGGCGTCCGGACGAGTTCGGTGCGGTAGGGCTGCCAGGCCCGCGCGACCACCGCGACGAAGGACAGACCGATCGCGACGAGAATGCCCTGCAGCACGCCGACCAAAGCGACCCCGACGAACGCTGCCGTGGCGAGGGCGAATTCCACCGAGCTCATCTGCCACATCCGGACCATGCCGCGGATATCGATCAACGCGGTGGCCGCGACGATCACGACCGCGCCGAGCGCGGCGTCGGGCAGATACGCGGTGAGTCCGGGGGCGAGCAGCACGAAGAGCGCAACGGCGAGCGCGCCGACGACACCCGCCAATTGCGTACGGGCGCCGCTCTGTTCGGCGACCGGAGTTCGTGACCCGCTCGCGGAGACGGGAAATCCACCGAACAGTCCGCCCGCCACGTTGGCGACCCCGATCGCCTTCATCTCGGTGCTGCCGTTGACGTCTTCGCCGTGTCGGGAAGCGAAGGTTCGCGACAGTACGCCGCTGTCGGCGAAGGCGATGAGCGCGATGCCCGCCGCGGGTCCGATCAGATGCCCGATGTCGTCCCAGCCGATACCGCCGATGGAAGGCAGTGGCAGGCCGGTCGGCAGGGCGCCGACCATCCCGATGTCGTCGGTGAGGCCGGCGGCGGCCGAGATCGCGATGGCGCCCGCGACCGCGACCAGCACCCCCGGTACCGCGGGCAGCCACCAGCGCAAGCCCACGATGACAGCGAGCGCGCCGAGCCCGATAGCGGCCGCGACGGGATCGATCTCGCGGTGGAATACGGCCTGCCCGATCGCGGCGATCTCGGCGAGCATGCCGGTGGCGTCCACGTCGAAGCCGAGCAACTTGGGAAGTTGCCCGACGATGACGATGAGCGCGATCGCGTTCAGGTAGCCGAGTCGGATGGGTTTGGACAGCAGTTCGGTGACGAACCCGAGGCGAAGGAACCCGCCCACGAGCAGAATGAGCCCGACGAGGACGGCGAGGACTCCCGCCAGGGCCAGCGCGCGGTCGGGATCGTCGACGGCGGCCAGCGGTAGCACCGCGGCCGCGATCAACGGGGCGAGTGACGAATCCGGTCCCAGCACAAGGATTCTGGACGGTCCGACCACCGCGTAGGCCAGCAGCGGCACGATGGTCGCGTAGAGCCCGGCGTACGCGGGAAGCCCCGCTGCTTCGGCGTAGCCCATACCGGCGGGGATCAACAACGCGGTCAGGACGAGGCCCGCGGTGATGTCGGATCGCAGCCACGCACGGCGATATTCGCGGGCTGTCGCGATGCCGGGTAGCGCGGTGACGCGGTCCTTCCACGACATGGTCGCCCAGGCCTCAGCGCACTCGCGCGTGCGCCGGGACCACATGCGACAGGTCAGGCGTATTCACTAGATCGTGGCCATCGTCGGGGTGCTGTGTGGGTCCTCGCCGGTGACCTCGATCGGGTAGAGGCCGACGACTTGCCGAGCGGCTTTCTCGACGAGCAGCGGCACGAAATCGCGGACGCGGGCATCGGCGAATCGCGCGTGGATCCGCCGAACCAGGAGTTCGATCTCCGCCGGTGATTCCGTGGGGAATTGGGCGATCAGACGTTCGATCGTCTGATCGATCTGCACGGATTCGTTGTCGTCGCGCATCATCTGCTGCCTGTTCGTTCGGGACCGACCGGTCGCGCCGGGTCGTACGCTGGCCAGTTGTCGGCTTCGCCCCCCGCTATCGGCGACTCAGCGTTCGGGCCGCCAGGTGGTGACAGCCCAGATGACCACGACACTCAGCGCGATGATCACGATCGACCACGCCGGGTAGTACGGCAGGGACATGAAGTTCGCGACGATCACCAGCGCGGCGATTCCCAGTGCGCCGTAGCGACCCCATGTCGCCCCGATCGCGAGGCCGACGCCGAAGATCAGCGCGAGGGCGCCGAGCACGACATGAATCCAGCCCCACGTCGTGGTGTCGAACTCGTAGATGTATTCGATTCCGGCGACGTACAACTGGTCGTCGGCGATCGCGGAGATGCCTTCCAGGATGGAGACCGCCGCCAGAATGATGAGCATGAACGCCGCCGAGAGGGATATTCCCTCGACGATGGCTTGTTTCTGGATGGGCTCTGCCTCGGGCGTGACAGTGCGCGAGGTGGACGGGTTGCTGGTCATGGTCGACTCCTCGGTGATGCGCAGGACCGGTCCACTCGACGCCAGGCAATCCGCTGTCGAAAGGGCGCCGGTCCTATCGGGAACTTCTACCTGTTCGAGTTGATTCACCCGTGGTTGTTGTAGTTGTGAAGTGGGGTTATGCGCCCTGAATCGTGCGCGAATGTTCGCCCGGTGTTCGTGGTGCATCATCGAGAACCGCGTGCTCAGTGAAATTGACTGTGGGGGTCCAGCATCCGTATTCGTGGTTTGCCCAGAGTTTACCGGACCGGATTCCGCGCAACAAGATACGTTTCGGCGACGCTGCATTCGTCGCGGCGCACCGAATTCGCGGCGCGCCGGTACATCGACGCGCCGCCGGGCAAAGGCTCACAAGTCGGCGCGCGACTGCTCGGCTCATGACCGTGCCGCTCGCTCTCGCGTGAGTCGATTCACCCCACTGACCTGTCGGGCGGAGCGAAAGCCGCGACCGGGGGCTAGGCGGCCCGGGTCAGTTGTGCGGCGGACGCGCCGATGGCCGGGCGGGCGCCGACCAGGGTGCGCATGAAACGATCCTGTTCGCGCGCACCGCGCGTCGCCGCGCGATCCAGTCCGCCGGGCAGTGCGACGCGGGCCGCCGATCGAACGAGGTTCGTCGGCATCCGCAGCAGGGGATACCAGGGCACCACGACGGTCGGGAGTCCGAGCGCGCGCATCGTGGCGCGACCGAGAAATGTTCCGGTCACCGACAGATGCTGGGCGTAGGCGAGCCGGCGCCGCACGCCGGGGAGCCGGTCGTAGTTCCACGACAGCGGATCTCGCGACATCGGGATCGCGAGCCGGCGCGTCGACTCGTCCGGGTCCGCCAGCGCCGAGAGCGTGTGTACCAGGACCCGCACGCCGTCGCGGAACGACAGCGGCAGCCACTGCTCCTCGACGCCGAGCAGACTGCCCACGTAGCGCACGACGTGCGCGACGGCATCGGCTTCGGACGGCGTGAGCATCACGCCCATCCCCATCGCCCCCACCGCCGGTGCGATGAAGGCGCCGACCAGCGTGGCCGCCATATCGGTCTGATTGATCGGCAGGCCCCAGTCCTCGGTCTGCCAGTCCGGCATCGCGGCCACGTGGCGGCGCACGAACGCGTGGATGAGCCGCACCCGGATCGTCGACCGGTAGCCCAGGCCCAGCGGCGCGAGTCCGTCCTCGGAGAGAACATCCATCGCCCACTGCATCGTCTCGGCCCAGCGTTGATTCGAGCCCTTCTCCAGGGCGCCTGTCCGCAGCAGGGTCTTGTTGAAGCCGGAGAACTGGTAGCCGCCGAGCATGGCGACGTCGCGGGCGATGTACATGCCGTCGGCCCCGCTGCTGACCAGCACCTTGGCCCCACGAACCAGCTTGTCGTGGTCGACCCACGCCGGTACCGCCTCGACCTGCTCGAAGAACTCGCGCAGCGGCTCCGGTGCGTCCGGCACGGCCGCGATGCCGTGGGTGAGTGCGCGATCGAACAGCGGGCGCATCTGCTTACTGCCCGCGGTGAGCATCCACTCGACCAGTCGATCCATCGCGTCGTCGCCGACGAGCAGTCCCTCGCCGAGGCGGCGCCACTGGTCCGCATCGGGGCCGCGAACACCCAGTGTCGCCGCGAAGCCGGCGACCATCGCGGGGGTGCGGTGGGGTCGGTCCGGGTGGCGGGTGGGAACGGTACGCATCGGCACTCCTCGTTGAGCGACGGTAAATGGATAACAACTGATATCCAAAATAGGACGCCTGCTAAAGTCCTGTCAATGGCGCGTGCGGAGGTGGTCCGGCCCTACCGGGGGATGAGCGCGGCGAACCGGCGAGACGAACGCCGCGACAAGCTCCTCGCCGCCGGTCGGCAGGTGTGGGGCGAAGCCGGACCGGCCGAAGTCACCGTGCGGCGCGTGTGTGCCGCGTCCGGGTTGACTCCGCGCTATTTCTACGAGCAGTTCCCCACCAGGGACGCGCTGGTGCTCGCCGTTGCCGCGCAGGTGCACGAGGAACTGGCCGCCACCTTGGTCGAGGCCAGCCGGTCCGAATCGGGTGGCCTCGAGCGCAAGTTGCGGCGGGCCTTGACGGCTTACCTCGACGCCATCGCCGACGACCCGCGCATCCACCGCATCCTCACCAGTGACGCCCACGGCACCGCCGGACTCGAGGAACTGCGCGCGCGCTCGGTCGGCATCGTCACCGATCTCGTGGTGCAGTACAGCGCGGAGTTCCTCGACACCCCGGCGGCTCCGGAGGATCGCCGTCGGGAAGCGCTGTTCGTGGTCGGCGGGATCAATCAGCTCGTCGAGGCCTGGCTGCACGATCCCCGTCAGTCGAGCGCCGAATTGGCCACGCTCTGTACCGAACTCGCGCTCGCGGTGGCGACCAGGACCGGCTGAGCCGGTCGAAGGGGTCAGCCCTCGGACTGTGGCACCCGCGCGTGGTGGGCCGCCGTGCTCTGTGCGCTGACGGGGGCGGCCAGTGCTCCCGCGAGCATGTCGATGATCTCCGCCCACGCGTGCGCGTCGGCGGCCCGCGTCGCGCCCGCCTCCGCCGCGCGCTCATGGTCGGCTAGGAGCGCGAAGATCATGGTGGTCAGTGCTCGCAACCGGCGCACCCGCAGCCGGGGCGGCAAGGTGGTGAGCTCGCGGTCGAGGCCCAGCATGATCACGCGGACCGACGTGCGGCCCGCGCTGTCCAGGTTGGCCGCGTCCGAGACCGCCGGATGCGGGTGTATCTGTTCGAGAAATCGCGCGTAGTGCCGGATTCCGTGTCGTTCGCCGAGTTCGAACATCGGCACCACCAGGGCCTCGAGAAGTCCGTGCAGGCCCGGTGGCCGACCCGATCCCGCTCGTTCGGCGAGCAATTCCAGGCGCCGCACCTCCAACGTCGCCAGCCGGAATTCGACCACCGCCTCGATGAGCCCGTCGCGGGATCCGAAGTGGTACTGGATCGCCGAATTATTGCGCTGACCCGCGGCGGCCGCGATATCGCGCAGTGGCACCGACCGTCCGTGCTCGGCGATCAGCCGCTCCGCCGCGACGATGATGCGTTCCCGTGCCGCTGTTCCTGCCACAGCCCGGACAGTAGTCGTTCACCAGCGACAGTGAGTACTTGTCCTTGACAATTAAGCAATAGTTCTTAAAGCTGCCTGTGACCGCAGACACATGCGGACGCAGCGGAGAGGAACTTGCCCATGATCCTGGATACCTTCCGGCTCGACGGTCGCGTTGCCGTCGTCACCGGCGCGGGCCGCGGCATCGGCGCGGCCACCGCGCTCGCGCTCGCCGAAGCCGGTGCCGACGTCGCCATCGCCGCCCGCACCACCGAACAGCTCGACGAGGTCGCCGGGAAGATCCGCGCCCTCGGTCGCCGTGCCGTCACCGTGTCGGCGGATCTGTCGGACCTGGCCGCCGTGAAGGCCTTCGCCGACACCGCCGCCGCCGAACTCGGCCGCATCGACATCGTGGTCAACAATGTCGGCGGCACCATGCCCAATACCTTCATGACCACCTCCCCGGAGTTTCTGGAGGAGGCGTTTCGCTTCAATGTGTCCACCGCGCACGTGCTCACGCAGGCTGCGGTGCCCCATCTGCTGAAGTCGGACAACGCGTCGGTGGTCAGCATCTGCTCGATGATGGGCCGGGCCCCGGGCCGTGGTTTCCTCGCCTATGGCACCGCCAAAGCCGCCCTCGCGCACTGGACCCGGCTGGCCGCCACGGACCTGTCTCCGCGCATTCGCGTCAATGCCATCGCCGTCGGTTCGGTACTCACCTCCGCGCTGGATGTCGTTGCGGGACAACCGGAGATCAAGGCCGCGATGGAAGCCGCGACTCCGCTGGGTCGACTCGGCGAGCCGTGGGAGATCGCGGCGGCCATCGTCTACCTCGCCTCCCGTGCGGGCGGCTACACCACCGGCAAGATCCTCGAGGTCGACGGTGGTATCGAAAGCCCCAACTTCGCACTCGGCCTGCCCGACCTGTGATCCACACCCGCGCAAAGGATCTGACATGACCTACCGTGTAATCCAATGGAGCACCGGAAACGTCGGTGCGCGAGCACTGCGTTCCATAATCGCCCGGCCCGAACTCGAACTCGTCGGGGTGTGGGTATCCAGTGACGCCAAGGCCGGGAAGGACGCGGGCGAACTCGCCGGTCTCGCTGTCGACACCGGCATCATCGCGACCACCGATGCCGATGCCCTGCTGGCTTTGCGGCCCGACTGCATCGTGCACACCGCCATGGCCGACGACCGGTTGATGGAAGCGGTCGACGACCTGAAACGCTTTCTGCGCGCCGGTATCAATGTGGTGTCCAGCAGTCCGGTCTTCCTGCAGTTCCCGTACGGCACGCTGCCCGACGAGGCGATCGCCCCGATCATCGCGGCCGCCGAAGAAGGTGGTGCGTCCCTGTGGGTCAACGGGATCGACCCGGGCTGGGCCAACGACTGGCTGCCGCTGCTGCTCTCCAGTGGCTCCGAACGGATCGATCGCATCATCTGCTCGGAGATCATGGACTACTCCACCTACGACAACCCCAAGGTCGTCTTCGACATCATGGGGTTCGGTAGCGACCTCGACGACCTGCCGTTGCTGCTGCAACCCGGCATCCTCACGCTCGCCTGGGGCAGCGTCATCCGACAGCTCGCCGCCGCACTCGATATCGAACTCGACTCCGTGACACAGCATTTCGAACGGCTACCGGCTACCGACGACCTCACCATCGGCACCCGTACCATCGCCGTGGGCACCGCCGCGGCGCTGCGCTTCCAGGTCAACGGCATCCGTGCCGACCGTGAGGTGCTCACGCTCGAGCATGTCACCCGTCTGCATCCCGATCTGGCTCCCGAGTGGCCGCAGCCGACGGGAAAGGGCGGCTACCGCGTCGAAATCCAGGGCGAACCCGACTACCGACTCGACCTCCAGCTCACCAGCGACGGCGACCACGCGCTCGCCGGCGTGGTCGGGACCGCCGCCCGCCTGGTCAGCGCCGTCGCGGCCGTGGTCGAAGCCCGCCCGGGTCTGCTGACCGCGACCGATCTGCCCCTCACCACGGGCCGTGGACTGGTGTCCTGACGGGTCGCCCTTCCGAGACTGGAGCGTGCCAAAAATCTAGAACACGTTATAGTTCTGCCGGTAACGGTGTGGTCGGTCGACAATGCGGTCGGCCGGTGCTCGGAAGGGTGTACAAAGTGCGGGCCTGGGATGACACAGCCGATGTCGTGGTCGTCGGATACGGCGGAGCGGGCGCGGCCGCCGCGCTGGCGGCGCGGGAATCGGGCGCCGATGTGCTGGCCGTCGACCGGTATCTGGGCGGCGGCGCCACGACCCTGTCGGGCGGCATCGTGTACGCGGGTGGCGGCACGTGGGTGCAACGCGACGCGGGCATCGACGACGACGTCGACACCATGCTCGCGTATCTGCGGGCCGAGGTCGGCGACGCCGTGAGCGCCGCGACCCTGCGCCGTTTCTGCGAAGAGTCCCCGGCCATGATCGACTGGCTGACCGGGCACGGTGTGCCCTTCGCGCCGTCGCTGTGCCCGTACAAGACGTCCTACCCGACCGATGACTACTACCTGTACTACTCGGGCAGCGAGAACTCCGGCGGGTACCGGGATCTCGCGAAACCACGCCAGCGCGGTCACCGCACCCACGGTCCCGGTGTCTCGGGCAAGGCGCTGTTCGAACCGCTGGCGGCGTCGGCGGCCCGGCACGGCGTTCGTGTCCGGACCGGCACCAGGTCGACTCGGCTCGTCGTCGAGGACGGCCGCGTGACCGGCATCGAGGCGATCACCATCGCGCACGCGCCCGCGATGGTGCGGCGCCGATTCGCCGCGCTCGCTCGTATCTCGGCGAAACCCGGTGTGTACCACCAGGGCCTGCGCCGGGCGGTGGAGAAGCTGCTGGCCCGGATCGAGCGCACGCACGGCGTCCCGGTCCGGATCCGGGCGAGGTCCGGCGTGGTGCTCACCACGGGTGGGTTCATCGCGAACGGGGAGATGGTCGCACGGCACGCGCCCGGGTACCCGTGGTCGCAGGGGCTGCCGCTGGGTAGCGCCGGTGACGACGGCAGCGGCATCACGATGGCGCTCGACGTCGGGGCGGCGAGCGGCAAGATGGACGCGCTGTCGACCTGGCGGTTCATCGCGCCGCCCAGCGCCTTCTTCGGAGCGATCGCGGTGAATGCCTTGGGCGAGCGCATGATCGACGAGTCCCGCTACGGCGCGGCACTCGGTGCGGCCATCGCCGCGAGTCCGGGACACCGTGCCTGGCTGCTCGTCGATTCCGAGCTGGCGTCCGAAGCTCGAGGGCAGATCGGCGCGCAGTCGGTGTGGTTCCAGCGAATGCAGACCGAACGTCTGCTGCGGTTCGGGAGCGTGCGCGGTAACACCGTCGAGGACGTGGCCGCCCGGGCGGGGATCGACGGTTCCGCGCTCCGGGAAACCGTCGACGCGCACAACCGGGCCATCGACACCGGCGACCCCGACCCGCTGGGTAAGCCCGACGACATCCGTCGCCCGCTGCGGAGCGGACCGTTCGCCCTGCTGGACATCTCGTTCAAGGCGCGACTCACCTATCCGATGCCGATGCTCACCCTCGGTGGTCTGCTGGTGGACGAGGACACCGGCGCTGTGCGGCTCGAGAGCGGGGGAGTGCTACCGGGACTCTTCGCGGCGGGCCGGGCGGCGGTCGGCGTCTGCTCGAACTCCTACATCAGTGGACTGTCGCTGGCCGACTGCATCTTCTCCGGACGGCGGGCGGGCACGCACAGCGCCCGCCCGCTGCCACGCGGCTGAGGATCCGCCGCGCGCTGGGTATCCGCGCAGGGCTCGACGGCGAGGATCACGCGGGCATCCGATCCGGCGGTCCGCCTGTCCGATCGAGGGCGGCGACGAACGCGGCGACCTGCGCCAGGGCGGCGGCTGCCTCCGGGACGGCCAGGTAGCCGGCCTGGAAGACGTGGACCTGGCCGGGCCAGACCTGCAGTTCGCAGTGCGCACCGGCGCGGCGAGCGGCCGCTTCGAGATGGTCGGCGTCGGCGCGCAAGACCTCGAGCCCGCCGACCTGGATGAGTATCGGCGGAAAGTCGGGCACGATTCCCGCCGCCACATCCAGGCGGGGATCGGTCAGGTCGGCCCCGGCCACGTACATCCCGATCAGTCGGCGGGCCGTGGTGGCCGATGCGTAGGGGTCTCGCAGGGCCGGTTCCATCGTGGCGGCCAGCCGCATGCTCAGGTCGGCGAGCGGGGAGAACAGCACCAGGCCCGCCGGTTGCGGTAGTCCCCGCCGGGTGAGTTCGCCGGCCAGTGCCAGTGCCAGGTGCCCGCCCGCCGAGTCGCCCGCCACGACGATGTCCTCGGGTCGATGTCCGCGGGCGAGGAGCCAGCGGTAGCCGCGCAGCGCGTCCTCGTGAGCCGCGGGAAACGGGTGTTCGGGGGCGAGCCGATACCGCAGGGCGAAAGCGGGGCGCTCACACGCGCGACCCACCCGCCCGACCAGACCCCGGTGGGTGCCCGGCGAACAGGAGAAGTACGCGCTCCCGTGCAGGTAGTAGACGATCGGCTCCCCCGGCTCGGGCACTGCATTCACCCACTCGCCGCGTACGGGGGCGTCGGGGTCCGTCCGGTCGTGGACGGGAAAACGCGCCACCGTCCACGACGGCATGGCCAGGCGCAAGCCGTGCATGGCCAGGCGACCGATGCGGGCGCCCGCTCGGGTGGCGGGAAGTAGCGATCCGAGCCGGTGCACTGTCGCCAGCATGACCGCGGCCACGATCCGGCTGGCGCGGGACGGCGTCGCGTCGAGATTTCGATCCATGCCGCACATCCTGCGCCGACAAGGGGTCAACTGACAAGAGTTCATGTCAAAAACTGTCGCCCTCCGGTACATTGCTGACATGACTTCATGTCAAAATGGGAATTCGGAGGTATCGCGGACATGCGAGGGTCGATAACAGGGCTGGTCGTCGCGGTGACCGGCGGCGCGCGGGGGATCGGTGGGGAGATCGCCGCGCAGCTGGCACAGGCCGGTGCGCGGGTCGCGATCGGCGACATCGACGGAGAGGCGGCCCGCGCCACCGCCGCCCGACTGGGCGCGCGCGTGGTGGGCCTGCGACTCGATGTCGCCGAACGGGAGTCGTTCGCGACGTTCCTGGCGGCGGTCGAGCGGGAGTGGGGTCCGCTCGATGTGCTCGTCAACAACGCCGGAGTGCTGTGGGTCGGCCCGTTCGACCGGGAACCCGAGGCGGCGCGACGACGGCAGTTCGATGTGAACGTCCACGGCGTCATCAACGGGGTAACCCTCGCCGCGCCGGGCATGCGCGCCCGCGGCGCCGGGCACATCGTCACCGTGGCCTCGGCCGCGTCGAAGCTCTCGCCGCCCGGTGAGTCGTCCTACGCCGCCACCAAGCACGCCGTTCTCGGATACCTGAGCGGGGTGCGTGCCGAACTGCGCGGCAGCGGGGTCGAACTCTCGGTGATCATGCCGACCGTCGTCGACACCGAATTGGCGACCGGCACCGACACCGGAGCGGTGGCGCTGCTGCAGCCCGCCGCCGTCGCCCGCGCCGTGGTCGAGACGATCGAGCGTCCTCGATTCGAGGTGACAGTGCCCGGCTACGTCGGACCGCTGCTGCGCGCGGTGAACGTGCTCCCGGCCACCCTGCGCAACCGTGTCCTGCTCGCCATGGTGCCGGATCAGGTTGCCGCCGTACATGATTCGTCGAGCCGGGACGACTATGAACACCAGATCTGTGGCCCACCGAACCTCCACGCACGCCGATGAAAGGAACCCGGACATGACGACACTCGACGCTGTCGACGGCATTCGGCCGATACCGGAGTTCGCCGGTGTCCACGACGTGTGGCCACGTGGCGACCGGCTCGAGGCGGTGCGCGACGGCGCGCGCCGCTACCGCGAGCGGTTCCTGCGGCAGGGACAGGTGCGCGCGGTCAAGAGCTTCGACATCGCCGCCGCCCCGTATCCGCAGCGATTCGCGTTCCAGGGCTATTCGATCGGACCCAACCCGATGATCTCGATCGTCAACCGGATGTTCGTGGTCCAATTCGAGGGGTTCGACGGCGTGCTCCGAACGCTGGTCTGGGAGCCCACTGTCGCGGCAGGTTCGGGCAAGGCCCCGTTCTACGCGAAACTGCAGAGACTCGCGCGCACGCTGCGCGCGGAGTCGTTGTTCGTCGAGTACTACAACGATCCCGAAACGGTGCTGCCCCGGCTGGGGCTGTGCAACGACGACGTCGACTACGTCAGTTTCGACCATCTGCACGTGCAGGACGTTCGCATGATCATGGGCAGCGACCGGCCGATCGACGGTGAGTCGCAGGCGCGGGCGCCGCTGTTCCCGAACGCGCGGATGCTCGTCCAGCGCAGGGAGCTCGGCACACTGGAATCCGTGCATCCGATGCAGTGGGCCTGGTACGTCGAGGGTGGTATGGATGGCGTGCCCGCCGAGCGGCTGCGAGTCCTCGATGGCGACGTCGAGCTGGGTGTCGGCGTCAGCCTGCTGTGGACACCCGGACATACCGACGGTAACCACTCGCTGTGCGTGAACACCCCCGACGGTGTGTGGGTGTCCTCGGAGAACGGCATGGCGGCCGACAGCTGGCAGCCGGAACTGTCCAGGATTCCGGGGGTTCGGCGGCAGGCGCGGTTCTACGGCCGTGAAGTCGTCCTCAACGCCAACACGCTCGAAGATTCACTGGATCAGTACGATTCCATGGTCAAGGAGAAGACCATGGCTTCGCGGTCACCGCGCGACCCGCGCTGGCTGCAGATCGTCGCGTCGTCGGAATGCGCGAACTGGAAACGACAGTGGCCGGTCGTACCGACCTTCACCCACGGCGGACTCGACTACGGGACGATCACGATCCCGCCCGAGCGCATGGCTAAGATGGAGCCTTTCCAGGACGGGTAGCCGGATGCGGGAGGATTGTGACCGAGACCGACGCTCCGTCCGAGGACTCAGCTCCGTCCGAGGACTCAGCTCCGTCCGAGGACCCAGCTCCGTCGCGCCGCTACGGCGGGCGGGACAAGGCGAGTCGAAGCGCTCAGCGCCGAGCCGCCCTGCTGGCCGCGGGCCTGGAACTCTTCGGCACCGTCGGTTACCCCGCGTCCTCGGTGAAGAAGATCTGTGATCAGGCCGGGCTGACCGAACGGTATTTCTACGAGTCGTTCACCCATCGTGAGTCACTGTTGATCGCGGTCTACGACAGTCAGATCGAACAGGTTCGCACCGCGACGCTGGCCGCGCTCGCGGCTTCCGAACCCGAGCTGGCGCCCCAGGCCCACGCCGGTGTCGACGCCTTCGTCCGGACGGTGGCCGCGGACCCTCGCCGCGCCCGTGTCATCTTCATCGAGGTCGTGGGAGTCAGCTCGGCGCTCGAGGTGCACCGCCGCGCGGTCATGCACGAATTCGCCCAGTTGATCGTCGGTTTCGCCGAATCCTATTTTCGAATTCCGGCCACCGAGCGGCTGTCGATCGCGGCGATGCTGTTCGCCGGTGGCATGACCGAGCTGATGGTGGACTGGACGCTGGCGCAGGCGCCACTGCCGCTCGACGAACTGATCGACGTCGCCGTCAGCATCCTGATCGACGGCCTCGGGACACTCGCGCGACGACCTGACGAACAGCGGTCACCGATAGTCGAGCGTTGACCGGGCACCTCGGTCCACGGAAAACGGCCCGACCGGGTGGTCGGGCCGTTTCGCGATGCGCCCGCACCGAGTACGGGTTGCCACGGGCTTATTCGGCGAGGCGGTGGGTTCCGTCGCGCACGGTGCCGACGAACTCCTCGATCAGGTCCTCCAGGGCGACCACACCGACGGTGTTGCCGCGGCCGTCGACCACCCGTCCCAGGTGGCTGCTGGTGCGGCGCAGCCGGGCCAACGCCTCGTACAGCGGAGTCCCGGTGCTCACCGTGGGCAGCGGACGGATATCGGTGCGGGGGATGACGGTGTCGGGGCCCGCGTTGTCGTTGGCGACCTCGTCGAGGACGTCCTTGATGTGCAGATAGCCCACCAGGGAGCCGTCGGCGGCGGCGACCGGATACCGGGAGAACCCGGTTTCGGAGACCGCAGCCTCGACCTCGCCGAGCGTGGTGCCGTTGCCGATCAGCGGCACCGATCTGGCCCGAGCCAACGGCACCATCACGTCGCCGACGATCTGGTCGGATGTGCCGAGAGCCTGGGTGAGCCTGCGGTGTTCCTCCTCGTCGAGCAGTCCCTTGGAGCGGGATTCGCCGATCATCTCGGCCAGCTCCACCGTCGAGACCGTGGCGTCGAGTTCGTCCTTCGGCTCGATCCGCAGCATCCGCAGCGTCATGTTCGCGGCCATGTTGTACAGCGCGATCAACGGCCGGGCGATCCGCAACCACACCAGGTGGATCGGCACCAACAGCAGCGCCGAGCGTTCCGGACCGGCGAGCGCGATGTTCTTCGGCACCATCTCGCCGAGCAGGATGTGCAGGATCACCACGATGGTGAGCGCGAGCGCGAAGCCCACCGGGTGCAGCAACTGATCGGGCAGGCCGAGCAGTTCGAACGGGCGCTCGATCAGGTGCGCGATCGCGGGCTCGCCGACGCGGCCGAGCAGGATCGAGCAGATGGTGATGCCGAGCTGGGCCGCGGCGAGCATGATCGAGAGATTCTCGCCCGCCTCGATCACCGTCTGGGCCTTCTTCTTGCCTTGGGCGACAAGGGCTTCCAGTCGATCGCGGCGAGCGGAGATGAGGGCGAACTCGGCGGCGACGAAGAAGGCGTTGCTCGCCAGGAGTACGACGGTCAGCACGATTCCGAACAGGTCACCCATGCGCGTTCTCCCGTGCCGCGAGGTTGGCCACGTCGACGGGGATCAACCGCACCCGGTCGATGCGCCGTTCGTCCATGCGTTCCACCCGGGCGATCCAGCCGCCCCCGGCGCCGCGGGATTCGGGCAGGACCACTTCGTCTCCGGTGACCGGAATGCGGCCGAGTTGAGCCAGCACCAGCCCGCCGAGGGTCTCGTATTCGCCCTCGGGCGCGTCGTAGCCGGTCGCGCGCGACACCTCGTCGATGCGGAGCAGACCGGAGCAGTCCCAGCCGTCGGAGACCCGGCGCACGTCGCGTTCCTCCTCGTCGTGCTCGTCGCGCACATCGCCGAGGATCTCCTCGATCAGGTCCTCCATGGTCACCATGCCCGCGGTGCCGCCGTATTCGTCGACGACCAGCGCCACCTGCATGCCGTCGGCGCGGACGCGCTCGAGGACTTCGTCGCCGTCCAGGCTGGCGGGCACGATCGGCACCGCCACGGCCAGGTCGCTGAGCGGGATCTGCTTGCGCAACTCGCCCGGGTGGGTGAACGCCTGCTTGACGTGCACCACGCCGACGGTGTTGTCGAGGTCGCCGTCGACCACCGGGAACCGGGAGTAGCCGGTACGCGCCGCGGCCGCGATGAGGTCGGCGATGGTGTCGTGGCGGTCCAGCGATTCGACCTTCACGCGCGGTGTCATCAGTTCCTCGGCGCTGCGCTCACCGAACTCCAGCGAGCGGTCCACCACCTGCGCGGTGCGCTGATCCATCGCGCCACGCATGGCCGAGGTGCGAACCAGCGAACCGAGTTCCTGGGGGGAACGGGCCGAGCGCAGCTCCTCGGCGGGTTCGATGCCGAACCGGCGAACCACCCAGTTGGCGGCGTTGTTGAGGAAGCGGATGAGCCATTTGAACAGGGCGGAGAACCCGATCATGGGACCCGCGGTGATCCGGGCGACGCGCATCGGCTCGGCGATCGCGATGTTCTTCGGCACCAGTTCGCCGTAGATCATCGACAGCGAGGTCGCGATGATCAAGGCCAGCGCCAACGCGACGCCGTGCGCCGCGCGCTCGCTCAGCCCGATGCCGTCGAGCAGGGGATCGAGCAGTCGAGCCAGCACGGGCTCGGCGATGAAGCCGGTGATCAACGTCGTGATGGTGATGCCGAGCTGGGCGCCCGACAGCTGGAAGGACAGGGTGTGATGAGCCTGCTTCACCAGCCGTGCCTGCGTGTCGCCGTCGCGCGCGGCCGATTCGACGGTGCTGCGTTCGAGTGCGGTGAGGGAGAACTCGGCGGCGACGAACAGTGCCGTTCCGAGGGTGAGGGCGACGAAGCCGAGCAGGCTGAGCACGGTCAGCACGATGGACATCCTCAGCACCACCCGGGTGATGCCGCAGGGAAACCAGGGGATCGAACAGACGCTGCGGAAAGGAGGACGCCGGGTTTGTCACCCGGCTCCGTAGAGGAGCCCTCCTGTGTGGCGCCCTTGGACGCGGGTGACAACTGGATCCTTTCGAGATGGGAGTCGAGCAGGTGCCGTGATCGGCAATCCCATAGTAATCGGTGCCCTCCCATGATGTGTCAGCGGCGCGGCCCCGGTACGGCGACGGCGGCCGATCGACGGGTGTCGATCGGCCGCCGTGTGGAGGTTCACCAGCCGCTGGGTAGCGGCCGACCTTCGGCGAAGCCCGCGGCGGACTGCACGCCGAGCACGGCCCGGTCGTGGAATTCCGGCAGCGAGCGAGCCCCGGCGTAGGTGCAGGAGCTGCGCACACCCGAGCAGATGTGGTCGATGAGATCCTCGACGCCGGGACGCTCGGGGTCCAACCGCATCCGCGAGCTGGAGATGCCCTCCTCGAACAGGGCTTTGCGGGCGCGGTCGAAGCTGCTGTCGGCGGCGGTGCGGGCCGCGACGGCACGCTTGGACGCCATGCCGAAGCTCTCCTTGTACTTGTTGCCGTCGCGGTCGACGCGCAGGTCGCCGGGCGACTCGTAGGTGCCGGCGAACCAGGAGCCGATCATCACGTTCGACGCGCCCGCGGCCAGCGCCAGCGCCACGTCGCGGGGGTGCCGAACGCCGCCGTCGGCCCAGACGTGCACCCCGAGTTCCTTTGCCGCGGCGGCACATTCGGCCACCGCGGAGAACTGCGGGCGACCGACGCCGGTCATCATGCGGGTGGTGCACATCGCGCCGGGGCCGACGCCGACCTTGATGATGGTCGCGCCCGCCTCGGCCAGATCGCGGGTGCCGTCGGCGGAGACCACATTGCCCGCCACCAGGGGCAGGCCGAGGCCGAGATCGGCCACGGTGCGCAGGGATTCGAGCATCTTGGTCTGGTGGCCGTGCGCGGTGTCGAGGACGAGCACGTCGGCGCCCGCCTCGGCCAGTGCCTTCGCCTTGGCGGCCACGTCACCGTTGATACCGACGGCGGCGGCGACGCGCAGTTTGCCGTTCGCGTCGACGGCGGGGGTGTAGATACCGGCGCGGACGGTGCCGGTGCGGGTCATCACGCCCGCGAGGGTGCCGTCGGAATGGGTGAGAACCGCGAGCTGGGCGTGCGCTTGCGCGAGGCGGTCGAAGATGTCGCGCGGGGACGCCTCGACGGGCACCTGGACGAAATCGGTGAACGCGACCTCACGCAGCCGCGCGAACCGGTCGACATCGGCGCAGGCGGCCTCGGTGACCACCCCGACCGGCTTACCGCCCTCGACGACCACGACGGCGCCGTGCGCGCGCTTGTGCATCAGCGCGACCGCGTCCGACACCGACCGATCGGGGTCGAGGGTGACCGGGGTGTCGGCGGTGAGCGAGCGGCTCTTGACGAACGCGATGGTGTCGGCGGCGGCCGGGATCGGCAGATCCTGGGGGAGCACCACGAGGCCGCCGCGGCGAGCGACGGTCTCGGCCATCCGCTTGCCCGCGACCGCGGTCATGTTCGCGACCACGAGGGGGATGGTGGTTCCGGTCCCGTCGACGGTGGCCAGGTCCACATCGAACCGGGACGCGACATCGGTCCGGTTCGGGACCAGGAAGAGGTCGTCGTAGGTCAGGTCGTACGGCGGCTGGGGTCCCGGAAGAAATCGCACTCGGTCGATAGTAGCCCTGTGAGTACCGCGGCGGGCGAATCTCGGCGACGCGTCAGGGCGTCGGCTCGGCGGTGACCGCTCGGGTGTGACACAGCGCCACGGTCGCCGCGCACATCACCGCGACGCAGGCGCCGACGACGACCAGCCCGAAACCGCTGGTGCGCAGCTGCTCATCGAGGGCGGTGAGACCGAGGAACGCCGCGGCCAACGGCTCGGCGATGGTGGCGGCGGGCAGTGAGGCCGACAGCGGTCCGGCCTGGAACGCGCGCTGTTGCAGGTACACGCCGAGCAGTCCCGCGGCCACCAGCGTCCAGGTCTGCCACCCGCCGAGAATCGCGCCGATTCCGTCGCCGAACAGGGTGACCACGCGGTCGGTGAGTGCGGCGGCGATACCGAACAGGGCGCCACCGGCCAGACCGAGCGCGAGCGCTTTCCCCGATCGATGGCTGACGATCAGGCCGGTGACGGTCGCGGCCACGATGACGCCGAGCAGAATCGCCAAGGGCGCCAACCACTCTCGGAAGGGCGCGGTGTCCTCGCCCGCCGTCGGGTTTCCCACGATCAGGAACAGCGCGAGCGCGGCGACGAGGATCAGCGCGATCGTGGCGGCGCGGGCGGTGATCCGCTGCCCGTTCAGCCGCGCCGACAGCGGCAGCGCGAAGACCAAGGCGGTCACCAGAATCGGTTGTACAACCAGCACCGCGCCGAATGCCAGCGCGAGCACCTGCATCGCGTAACCGCCGCCGTCGCCGACGATGCCGGACCACCAGCGTGGGCTGCGCAGCAGGCCGCCGAGCAGCGAGGTGCCCGCGGGAACCGCCGCGGCCGCCCGCTGCTGGGCCACGGCGCCCAGTGCGATCAACATGGCCGCGATCAGCGCGCACACGACGGTGGCGATCTCATGGTTCGTCACGGGCTCAGTGTGCGGGATCCGGCTTTCGTCCGCGCTGATCCCGGCGCGGAGGTCGCCCGGTTGGCGAGAGCTGGAAACAGGCGCGTGGCCGAACCGTAATCGGTTCGGCCACGCGGAAATTCAGTTTGCCGTGCGGTTGCGGTGCGCGGCCGGAGAGGCCGGACGCGCGGCGCGACGACGAGAATTCGTCGGCGTGTCGCCCGTGCGGGCGTGTCCGCCGGCGCGGGTGCGCGGCTCGTGCGCC
>NZ_BDAX01000018.1 GCF_001612665.1 Nocardia alba NBRC 108234
TAAGGGGACTCGAACCCCTGACCCCCACGCAGCGGTTGATGCTAGAGCTAAGATCGAGTAGCCATCGACTATGACCAGGCGTTTTCCAATCGCCCATGTTTTGTGTGACCTGCCGAGGGCACCAGAACTTCTCAGTCAGGCATTGCCGAGTAGGTCACCACGAGTGGGGCGTGATCGGAGAGCCGCTCTGCGGGTGACGGCTCCTTGTCGACGACGACAGACGTGGCGAGGCGGGCGAGTCCGGGTGTCGCGAGTTGGTGGTCCACTCGCCAACCCACATCTTTGGCGAACGATTGCCCCGCCCAGCTCCACCAGGTCAGTGGACCTGGGCGATCGCCGTGTACCTGTCGCACCACGTCGACTAGCCGGCGCGTGCCGAGAATCGAACTGAACCACTCGCGGTCGGCAGGCAGGAATCCGTCCATCGTGCGGGCGGCACGCCAGTTGGTCACATCGTGGCAGGTGTGGGCGATGTTCAGATCCCCGGTGAGGACGAACTCGCGTCCCGCGCTCAGCGCCGCGAGCCGGTTCCGGTGCACTTCGCGGGCGAACGCCGCGAGGAACCGCTGCTTCCGTTCGTACTTGACCCCACCGTCGGGCTGTTCGCGCATCGATCCCGGGCGCTGCAGATGCGAGGGCAGACCACCCTTGGGGAGATACAGACAGGCCACCGTCACCGGCCGGTCGGCCAGATCCACCTCGATATAGCGTCCCTGCACGGCGAACTCACCGAGTCCGCGGGCCCTGGGCGGGTGGGTCACCCAGGTCCGCACAGCAGCGGCGGGAACCCTCGTCAGTACTGCCACGCCGTTACGACCGGCCACGGAACCCACATCCACCGCCGCCGAATAGCCCGGGAAAGGGCCAACATCGGCTGCGGGACAACGCAACTCCTGCAACGCGACCACATCCGCCGACCTGGCCCGCAACCACTGATCGAATCCACGACGACGTGACGCGCGGATTCCGTTGACATTGAAAGTGGCGACAGCGAAAGTGTCAGCGACCGACGAACCCATGGCAACACTGTGCCGGAGCCCCCTACCCCGCAGCCGGGCAGCTCCGGTACGCGACCTCGGTGGGACCGGGCAGGTCGACGAACTGGCGCTCTACCGGAGTCCGGGGCGACCGGGTCGAGCATCGTCACAGACTCGCAGATAGGTATCAACGATAGGGCGCGCACGCGAAGTCCCCAGCGCCGATCGATCGAACTGTCAAGACATCCGGTCTCACCAATCTCAATGAGTTTGCGGCGGAGCGTACTTCGGCAGACTGGGCCTCATGACAACCGACTACCTCGTCTGTGCCTCGCAGCGCAGTGGTAGCACCCTGCTCGTGGAATCGCTCGCCGCCACCGGCGTCGCGGGCCGCCCGCAGGAGTTCTTCCAGTACTTTCCGTCCTCGTCGCAGGCTCCGCAGCCCCGCGAATGGTTCGCCGGAGTCACCGACCCGGAACTGCTCGCGCTGCTCGACCCCCTCGATCCCGGCACGGTCGATTCGCGCGATGCCGAGCAGTGGCTGGCCGACCTGCGCGGCGGTGGTCGTACCGCGAACGGCGTGTGGGGCGGCAAGCTGATGTGGAATCAGACCTCGCTGCTGATCACCCGCACCCGCACCGCCTCCGGTTCGCTGCGCACCGCGATCCGTTCGCTGTTCGACGGCGCCGATCCGGTGTACGTGCACGTGCACCGGCCCGATGTGGTGTCGCAGGCGGTGTCGATGTGGCGCGCGGTGCAGACCCGCGTGTGGCGCGACGATCCCGACGTCGCCGAGGGCACCGACGACGGCGCGGTGTACCGGGCCGAGGGCATCGCGCACCTGGCCGCCGTGCTGCTCGAGCAGCAGCGCTCGTGGCGGCAGTGGTTCACCAGCGAGGGCATCGAACCGCTCGAGATCGATTTCCCCACCCTGGTGGCCGATCCCGCCAAGGCCACCGCTCGGGTGCTCGAGGCGATCGGGCAGGACCCCACACTGGCCCCGGCTCCCCCACTCAAACCCCAGTCCAACGCCCGCTCCGCGGAGTGGGTGGCGCGCTACCGCGCCGACGCCGCGCAGAACGGATACCCGGTATGACCGTCACCGACCTCGCCGTCCCCGCCCCCGAACGCCTCGATCACGTCGACGAGTTGCGCGCGCTCGAGGCCGAAGCCGTCCACATCATCCGGGAGGTGGCCGCCGAACTCGAACGGCCGGTCCTGCTGTTCTCCGGCGGCAAGGACTCCATCGTGCTGTTGCGGCTCGCGGAGAAGGCGTTCCGGCCCGCGCCGCTGCCGTTTCCGATCCTGCACGTCGACACCGGCCACAACTTCGAGGAGGTCATCGCCTTCCGTGACCGCCGGGTGCGGCCCGACGACCGCAATCCCGACGGGATCACCCTGATCGTGGCCTCCGTGCAGGACTCGATCGACACCGGCAAGGTCGCCGAGTCGACCGAACCGTCCGGCTCGCGCAACCGCCTGCAGACCCGCACCCTGCTCGACGCCCTGGAGGCCGGCGGGTTCGACGCCGCGTTCGGCGGCGCCCGCCGCGACGAGGAACGAGCCCGCGCCAAGGAACGGGTGTTCAGTTTCCGGGACGAGTTCGGTCAGTGGGATCCCCGGGCGCAGCGTCCCGAACCGTGGTCGATCTACAACGGCCGCATCCGTCGGGGCGAATCGGTGCGGGTCTTCCCGCTCTCGAACTGGACCGAACTCGACATCTGGCGCTATATCCGGCTCGAGCGCCTGGAACTGCCCTCGATCTACTTCGCCGCCGAGCGCGAGGTCTTCGAACGCGACGGCATCCTGCTCGCCGTCTCGCCCTTCACCCAGCCGCGACCGGGCGAGCAGGTCCGCACCGAGTCGGTGCGCTACCGCACCGTCGGCGATCTGACCATCACCGGCGCGGTCCGCTCGACCGCCACCGACATCGATTCCGTCATCGCGGAAGTGTCCGCCGCGACCGTCAGCGAGCGCGGGGAGACCCGCGCCGACGATCGCACCTCGGCCGCCGCCATGGAAGACCGTAAACGCGAGGGATACTTCTGATGACCGCCACCGTTCCCACCGTCGACACCCACCGTCAGCTGCTGCGTCTGGCCACCGCGGGCAGCGTGGACGACGGCAAGTCCACCCTCATCGGTCGCCTGCTGCACGACACCGGCAGCCTGCCCACCGATCACCTCGCCGGGGTCACCTCCGACGCCGGCGTCATCGACCTGGCCGCGCTCTCCGACGGCCTGCGCGCCGAACGCGAGCAGGGCATCACCATCGATGTGGCCTACCGGTTCTTCTCCACCGAGTCCCGCAGCTACATCCTCGCCGACACCCCCGGCCACGAGCGCTACACCCGCAACATGTTCACCGGGGCGTCCACCGCCCATGTCACGGTGCTGCTCGTCGACGCCCGCAGTGGCGTGCTGCGCCAGACCCGCAGACACGCGCGGATCGCCGGACTGCTCGGTGTGCCGCATGTGATCGCCGCGGTGAACAAGATCGACCTGGTCGACTACTCCGCCGAGCGTTTCGCGCAGGTGCAGGCCGAACTCGACGAGCTGGCCACCCAGCTCGGCTCCGGCCCGATCGCCGCCATCCCGGTCGCGGCGGCCCACGGCGACAACGTCGTGCACCGCTCGGCGAACACCCCCTGGTACACCGGACCGACGCTGCTCGAATACCTCGAGGACATCGAACTGCACGCACCCTCGCCCACCCCGGGCGAGCTGCGGTTGCCGGTGCAGTGGGTGGCGCGGCCCTCGGGCGCGCACCGTCGCCGCTATCTGGGCAGGCTCGCGGCGGGCACGCTCGCCGTGGGCGACGAGGTGGTCGTGCTGCCCTCGGGGGCCCGCAGCACGGTCACCACGCTCGACACGCTCGACGACACCCGCTCGGTCGCGGTGGCGCCGCTGTCGGTGTCGGTGGAATTGGCCGACGACATCGACGTGGGTCGTGGCGATGTGTTGGTCAGCGCTGCGAGCGAGGCCGCGACGCCGGTGGCCGCCCGCGAGATCGAGGCGACGCTGTGCTGGCTCGGGCAGCATCCGCTGCGTGCCGGGGATCGGGTGGCGCTCAAGCACGCCACCTCCACCGTGCGGGCGACGGTGCAGTCGCTGGAACGCCGCCTCGACCCCGAGTCGCTCATCGACCAAGTCGGCCCGAGCGAGCTGGTGCTCAACGACATCGGCACCCTGACGCTGCGCACCGCCTCGGTGGTGATCGCCGACCGGTACGCCGACAATCGCGATACCGGCGCGTTCATCCTCATCGACGAGGCGTCCAACGACACCGTCGGGGCGGGCACCATCACCCTGGCCAGGGAAGTGGTGCCCGGCAAGGCCACCCGCAACGACATCAAATGGCACCCGTCGTCGCTGAGCCGCGCCGAGCGCGCGCAACGGACCGGTCATCGGGGCGCGACGGTCTGGTTGACGGGTCTGCCCGCCTCGGGCAAATCCACCGTCGCGGTCGCGCTGGAGCGGGCGCTGGTGACCAGGCAGCGGGTGGCCTATCTGCTCGACGGCGACAACATCCGCCACGGCATTTCCGACGATCTCGGCTTCTCCCCCGGCGACCGGGCCGAGAACATCCGCCGGGTCGGTCACCTCACCCGGCTCTTCGCCGACGCGGGCGTCATCGCCATCGCCTCGATGGTCTCGCCGCTGCACTCCGATCGACAGATCGCCCGCGAGCTCAACGAAGCCGCCGAGCTGCCGTTCATCGAGGTGCACGTCAGCACGCCGCGCGTCGAATGCGAACGCCGCGATCCCAAGGGCCTCTACGCGCGCGCCCGGCGCGGCGAGCTCAAGGGGCTCACCGGGATCGACGCGCCGTACGAGAAGCCGCTGAGTCCCGACCTGCGGTTCGATACCACCGATGCCGACGTGGAGGAGCTGGCGCAGCGCATCGTCGCCCTGCTCGTCGAGCGTGGGATCCTGGACGAGTGAACTGCTGTACTCCGCGCGGTGGTGGTGCGCCCGCCGGGTTCACCGCCGATCTCGCCGTCGCCGGTGGGCCCCGTCCGGGTGCCCACCGGGTAGCACAGGCCGCCATCCCGGCGGCGACGTTCGCGATGGGCGACGCGCACGGCGACGGGTACCGCGCGGACGGTGAGTCGCCGGTTCATCCGGTGACGCTGCGGGCCTTCACGATCGATGTGACCACGGTGACGGTCGCCGATTTCGCTCGTTTCGTCGACGCGACCGGCTATCGGACCGAGGCCGAACACTTCGGCGCCTCGGCGGTGTTCCATCTCAGCGCCGCCGACCCCGCCACGGGCACCCCCGTGCCCGGCACGCCGTGGTGGCTCACCGTCCCCGACGCCAGCTGGCGCGCGCCCGGCGGCCCCGGTTCGACCGCGATCGAGGATCACCCGGTCGTGCACGTCTCCCATCACGACGCCCTGGCCTACTGCGCCTGGAGCGCTCGCGCCCTCCCGACCGAGGCGCAGTGGGAACACGCCGCGCGCGGCGGCCTGACCGGCGCCCGCTACCCGTGGGGCGACGCCCACCCCACCGAGGACGAGGTCGCCATCTTTCCCGGCGACTTCCCCGACGCACCCACCGGACCCGTGGGCACCGTCGCGGCGAAGTCCTTCGCCCCCAACGGCTTCGGCCTCTATCAAACGGTCGGCAACGTCTGGGAATGGTGCGCCGACCGCTTCTCGGCCCGCTACTACCGCACCGCGCCCGGCCATGACCCGCTCGGCCCCGACCGGGGCAACACGCGGGTGCTGCGCGGCGGCAGCCACCTGTGCCACGACTCCTATTGCTATCGCTACCGGGTGGCGGCGCGCTCGAAGAACACGCCGGACTCGACGGCGGGCAACATCGGCTTCCGCACGGTCGCCCGCGCCGTCGAGGACTGAACTCCGGCGAGCGCGCTCAGCCGGCCGCCTCGGCGGCCGAGGACGTACCACCCGGCGGGACGAGTTCGCGACGGTCACCACGTGGGCGTCGAGAAGGCAGGTCCTCTTCGTCGCGGCTCGCGGCCTGTTTGGCGAAGTAGGCGGCCATGAACCGCTGGGCGATGGCGGTTCCGGCGCGGTCGTCGGGGACGATGTCGCGGGTCTCGGCGCGCCAGTCGGCGAGCAGACCGGACAGGCGCCGCGCGACCCACTGGTAGGCGGGTTCCTCGGCGACGTTGTGGCGTTCGTACGGGTCGACGGCCAGATCGTAGAGCTCGCGCCGGGGTCGCGGCGCGGCGACGGCGCCGGGATCGAGGGCGCGACCCGAGAGGCTGTCGGCGATGTCGAGCGGCAGGAGCAGGGCGGGGCGGTCCGCCAGGTTCTCGATGTAGCTGAATTCCTTGGTGCGCACGGCGCGGATGGGGTCGAAGGCGTCGTGGTAGGTCTTCTGGGTGAACAGCTCGCTGCGGACCGGTTCGCCCTGGGGTTCGAGGAGTTCGGGGGCGTGGGATTCGCCGTCGACGCTGTACGGGACCGGCACCGACAGCAGGTCGAGCACGGTCGGGGTGAGATCCACCCCGGAGAACAGGTCCTCGTACACACGCGGAGCCAGGGCGCGCCGCCGGGGCGGGCGCACGATCAGCGCCACCCCGGTGCCCTCGGCGTAGAGGGTCGACTTGGCGCGCGGGAAGGCCAGCCCGTGGTCGGTGACGAAGACGATCCAGGTGTTCTCGTCGAGTCCGAGTTCGGCGACGGTGTCGAGCAGCCGCCCGACGGCGGCGTCGGCCTGGGCGATGCTGCCGTGCAGACCGGCAAGATCGGCGCGGACCCGTGGATCGTCGGGCAGGAAGCCGGGCACGCCGATCGTGTCGGGGTCGGCGTGCTCGTACTGGTCCACCGGATAGGGGCGATGGGTCTCGAAGAATCCGGCCGTGAGGAAGAACGGGCGGCTCTGATCGGCGTTGTCGCGCAACCACTCCTGCGAGCGCGCCACCACGTGGTCGCACAGCGAGTCCGAGACGTCGACGGTGTCGAAGCCCAGCCGGGTGGGGTCGGCGCTCTCGTGCTGCATGCCGAACAGCGCCGTCCGGTATCCGGCCTCGCCCAGCAGCGAGGGCAGCGTGCGGACGTGGTCGTGGTATTCGAAGCCGTGATGCGCCAGACCGACGAGGCCGTTGCGGTGCGGGTGCAGGCCGGTGAACAGGGATCCGCGCGCCGGCGAGCACAGCGGCGCGGTGGCGTGCGCGTCGGTGAAGCGGATGCCGTCGGCGGCGAGCCGGTCGAGTGTGGGGCTGTGCACGCCCTCGGCGCCGTAGCAGGTCAGATGCCGACCGAGGTCGTGCCAGTGCACCAGAATGACGTTCTCACCGTTGAGGCCCATCTTCCGATGGTGCCAGGGTGACCGGTCGCGGTGGTCGATTGGAATCAGACTGAATTCAACAGGGTCGGCTTTCGCGATCCAGTCCGGTGTATCCGCCGCCCCTACGCCGAGTCGAACTGCCATCGGGCAGTGATCGTCGTCAGTTCGAGGATCTCGCGACGATCCGCGCGGACGAGGAAGCCGTCATCGATCGCCCGGTCCAGCGCGGTGGTGAACTCGGTGAGGAATTCGCTGAGGCCACCGGGATACCGGCGGGACAGGTGGGCGGTATCGAACAGTTCGCCGGACCCGAACAATGTCGCCATGCGGTCGGTCTCGGTGTTCAGGCCCGACGTGACGGCGAGAGGGGTGTCGACCCACGGGGTGCGGACACCGCCTCGCGCGATCCCGTCGCTGTCGGCGACGATCACCGGGAACTCACCCCCGGTCGAGTCGATGCGCGCCGCCGAGGGCGCGGGTTTGCCGCCGCGCACCCACTCGTCGAGTCGTGCGATCGCGGCGTGCAGTACGTAGTGATGCTGGGGGGCGAAGTTCAGGAAACGCTCGAGACGGCGACCCAGCAGCGTCTGGGTCGGCCGGAACGCCTGGGCGAGGTCCTCGATCGGCGCGAGTCCGCTGTCGAGGAAAGCGCCCTGGATGGTGTAGTTGTCCGCGTGGGCGGCCCCGGGAATCTCCCAGACGCGCAGGAACTCCCGCTCGGGCTGTCGGGCCGAGAAGTAGCCGGGGAGTACCCCGCCGACCAGGTCGGTCTCGGTGATGACCGCCAGCACCGGGGTTCGCCGGTCGTCGCGGAACGTCGGACGGGGCAGGCAAGCGACAGTGTCGGGGTCCAGAACCGAACGCCCGTCCAGCGGTGCGGCGGGGCCGAACCGTGAGTGCACCAGATACCCGTCGAAGATCTCGGCGACGGGCGCGACGGCGTTGATATAGGTGGTCAGGAACATGGCCGACTGGGACTCCCCGACCGCCAGGATCCGTTCAGGGCGCAGATCGCCGAGCAATTCCGCGCTGCGGTCCCGCAGTGCCACTCCGACTTGGCTGAACAGATCGTAGGCGAACGCGTCGCCGGGATGGTGCAGGGGCGCGTAGCGTTGGGGGTCGAGTGTCTTGAGCGACATATCGCCGACCAGGGCGAGGCCGCCCTCGATACCGACCTGCTGAGCCGATACCCCGACGTAGGCGTAGCCGGCTCGCAGCAATTCGCGATGGGCCATCAGCCAGACCGCGGGAGCGTCGAGACCGCCGCTGACATTGAGCCACTCGACGACGACCGTACCGTTGAACCGCGCGCTGTCGGCCGGTACGACGGTAACCACCCGGGTGCGATAGTCGGCCTGCTCGAGCGGGACGACTTCCCAGCGCCCGTCGGCGGTGAGTTCGCCGACCGGCTCATAGGACCGCGCCGTTCCCTCGACGAAGTATTCGTCGACCCTGTATCCGAGCGCGGTCAGGTCGTAGCTGCCGAGCAGCAGATTCGGTGTTCCCCGAACATGTTCGAGTACAGGATCTTTCACGGCTGATACCTCACATCGTAGTGATTCGGTCGGCCGGTGCCACGGCGGCCTACTACAAGGTACCTCCGACGACCTTGCGCTGAATACCTGTCCGCAGTACTGTCCATACAGCTGTCCATATTGCGTCGTACCGGCCCGATTCACCGGCGAGCCGGGAGCTACGCACAACCGGCCGCACACCGACGTGTCGCCGAAGGGGTTCTGCCACATGCACATCACCGCTGCCGTCGCCCGGGGCGCCGATGCGCCCTTCTCGATCGAAAATCTGAGACTGACCGGTCCGGGCAAGGGCGAAGTGCTGGTTCGGATCATCGCGTCGGGCATCTGTCACACAGACCTGACCGCGAAACAGAATTTTCCACCCGAGCTGCCGGTCGTTCTCGGACACGAGGGAGCAGGCATCGTCGAGGAAGTCGGACCAGGCGTCAGCGGTGTGCACGTCAACGATCACGTCCTGATCACCTTCTCCAGCTGCGGCAGTTGCGCACTGTGCGAAACAGGCCTACCCGGGTACTGCGAGCAGTGGGTAACACTGAACGGGGGCAGGTTCGGTGAACACTCGCCGCTTGCACGGGATGGGCAGCCCATAGTCGGAGGCTTCTTCGGACAATCCAGCTTCGCCTCGCATATCGTCACCGGGGTTCGCAACCTGGTAGTCGTCGACCGCGACCTCGACCTCGCCATGACCGCCGCGTTCGGCTGCGGCATCCAGACCGGAGCGGGAACGATCACCAGTGTGCTTCGGCCTGAACCGGATTCGTCTGTCGTGATCTTCGGAGTCGGCGGAGTCGGCATGGCAGCGCTGATGACTGCTCGCGCCCTGGGCGTAGGCCAACTGATCGCGGTCGACCTGTCCGAAGCCCGACTCGAGCTCGCCCTCCAACTCGGCGCCGACGTAGTCATCGATGGCACCGCCGACGACGTGGTGGCCATGATCAAAGCTGCTACCGGGTCCGGCGCAACGCACGCGCTGGACACGACGGGAAGTGCTGCGGTCGTCGCGACAGCCATCGATGCGCTTGCCGCGCGAGGGGTTCTCGCACTCGTCGCCTTGGGCGAACCGACAATGCCTATCGAAGTAGCCAAACTGATCGGGCAAGGAAAGTCCCTCCGCGGTTCGATAATAGGCGATGTAGACCCCCAGAGCTTCATCCCTCAACTGGTGGACTGGTATCGCCAAGGAAAGTTTCCGATGGAGAAGCTCGTCCGAACCTATCCGGTGGAATCGATCAATGAGGCGGTTGCCGCCGCGCACAGCGGCTCGGTCATCAAGCCAGTAATCACGTTCTCCTGAGGAGCTACTGCAGGATCGGGTGACAGTCACCTACCCCTGCAGCAGTCCCCTTCCGGGTTCGGGTGCAGAGTCTTTCACCAACCATAGGGCTTGCCCGAGAACCCGTGTGTGCGCATATCGTGCGCGTCGCGCAGATACGGATTCGTCGCGGGGTCGAGCCCGGCCAGATAGGCATCAACGAGTTCCTGCGCCGCTTCACGCGTCGTATGGGTGAAGGTCGGCCAGAAGAACTCCGGCGGCACCGGCTTCCAAATCAGCTGGGAGTCTTCATCATCCGGGTCGTCATCTCCGAGGGAATACGGCGCCTCGGCCTTTTCGATGGCCTGGCTCAGCCAGGTCGAGAACCCCGTGTGCGACCCCATCACCTGGCGGGCCAGCAGTATCAGCGACATGCATTCGCCCTGTAGATCCTCACCGAGGACGGCCGCACCGTAGATCCAGAAGAGCAGAGTTCGGCAGACCCACAGTGGCTCCTCCGCCTTCGGTGGCGCCTGCCCGCCGAACTCCGGCGGATCGGTGAGGCGTGCATAGTGCAAGTCCGCGCACAACGCCCACATAGCCTCGATGCGCTGCAGGGCGTCTCGCACATCCGCCGCCGGCGCCACGCCATCCACGCGCGCCACAACCCACTGCGCCGCAGCTACCGCGATGCCGAAAATAGCCTCATCCCTCAGCAGGCCGAGCTGCTCGGCCAACTCCAGATCGCGTTCGTCATCGTCGTCGAGCAGCGTATTCCGAATCGGCTCATCCCATTCGAAATCGAAAGGCAGGCTCGACAGCGACATCTGCCCCCAATAGCCCTCAGCTGACGAACTATGGACGGGCATCGCACCGGGCAGACAGACGAACGAAGGGTGCTCAGACATCAACGGTTCCCTGTCACTTGCGTTATGGCACAGAGGCAATCGCCGAGCACGCACAATCCACGACGAACTCCGGGATCCTACATGCCTCCTCAGACGCAACCACAGCATCCGGACGTCGCCGGTGGCCCTGCTAGCAGAACACACGGGCGCGAGATCGGGTGCGAGAGTTCTACTCCAGGAGCGGTTCGTGGTGGGCGCGGCCGAGGCTCGGCTGACCGAGAAGGACCGTCGCCGGGTGGATCTTCTCCGCGCGCACGGAAGCCCGGGTACGGCTCGACTGCCGTGGCGGCTGCCCTGGCAGGGTACGTGGTGACTGCGGTCGAGGTCAGCGACCGCGCGGACTTCACCGCCGGACTGACTCAGGACTTGGCGGCCGGCTGCCTGACCGTTCACAAGGCCGACTTCTACCAAGTCCATCTCGATGAACAATTCGATGCTGTGTTACTGGAACGGATTCGGGGTCGGCTCCGATGCGGATCAGTGCCTGTTTCGGCGCACTCCGGCATGAGAAGCCTGTTGCGAGAACAGTATGAGTACCTCGCGGTCGTCGCCGCGGTAAGCTGACAGATTGGTTACCCGCGAGCATGCCTCACGTCGGAACCGGTTGTGGGGCAGCATGTTCGATCGTGGCGAACTAGGGTGTCGGTCTTCCGATCGCCAGCGGTGACATTTCGACGATCGCGCCCCGGCAGCTGCGTCGCCCGCCCGGATCGGGGTATTCCACGGAGTGAAGGGCGGTGACGCCGGGTCGCTGTGCACCGTGGCATCACGATCGTCGGTCCGCTCATCGGCTCGACTCGCACGCAGCCCGCGGGCGGGCGGCACCACACGTATACCGGTGTAACCGGATTCGGAGACTGTCATGATTGTTTTCCTCGGCCTGGTCCTGCTCATCGCCGCGGTGGTGATCGGCACGGCGGGCGTGCTGAGCAACAACGGACCCGCCCACACGCTCAGTGACGACTTCAGCCTGCTCGGCTACCACATCACCGCGACGTCGGGCGCGTTGTTCCTGTCGGCAATCGTGCTCGGAGCCCTCGGCATGCTCGGCCTGGTCCTGCTCACCGCCGGCGCCCACCGTTCGTCGCAGCGCCTGCGTCAGACCAAGGCCGATCTTCGGCTCGCCCGTCGCACCGGCACGAGCGAGCGGACCATCCGTCCTTCGGCCGAACCGAAGGAGAAGAAGACCGTGCTCGCGAAGACGCCGCGTAGTGCGAGCGCACGCCGCACCTGGCGACATCCCTTCGGTGACCGCACCGCCGACGCCGTGACGCACTGACCCGACCGCGCGGAATCGTCATCGACACCACCTGCGCAGCGGCCGGCAACCACTGATCACTCTCGGCGCCTACGTGCTGTACAACCTCGAGTAGCACAGCACGTAGGCGGCCGAATTGAGTTGGTGCTCTAGCGATTCCATACTCGAGAACCAACATGGCTCGAAACCAGATCCTTCGGTTTCCGGTAGGCATAGGCCACCGCTTGACCAGCGGTATCGGACACCCCCGCCACTGCGCCTTCCGCGACCGCCGAAGCCACGACTCCAGACACCGATCCCCGAACTCGCCACACCCATGACCGGCGCGGCTCTGACATTCTGACCCCGAATGAGGCTGCTAGCGTTGACCATTCGGGGGGATGAAGGCCACCGTCACTACACTCGGCAGGACACGCATACAAAAGGTGGGAGGGGCTCGGACGATTTCGTCCGAGCCCCTCCCACCTTCGTCAGCCCAAATCAGCGGTCGCGCTGATGCGCTGCCTGGCGCGCCTCATCGATGTCGGCTTCAGCGCGTGCTTTCTCCGCGGCGGCTTCCTTGCGGGCAGCCTCGCGCTGGGACTCGGCTTTGTCCTGCTGGGCGCGACCCTCTTCTTTGAGGTTGTCGTCGCCGGTCAGCGCACCGGCGGCTTCTTTGGCCTTGCCTTTGACGTCTTCGACGACGCCTTCGACGCCTTCGCGAACTCCGTTGCCGTGCTCGGGCATAGTTTGACCTCTCGTCGCAAGGATGAACTGTCGTTTCCGGCCTACCCCGGCTCCTGCGAACCAATCAGGGTCGAATTCGGCCGCACGCTTCGCGTGATGGCGCCGTCGGTCGTCACGGTCGCGCCTTTCTCGATGTCCGGTCATGCGCGCGGGCGGTCACCGCGTATCCGAGGAGCGCTGACACGAGCCGCGCACTACCTCAGCACGGCCGCTGAGCTCGGCCTCGACCTGGACGGCCTCGACCTCCAAGGAAACTGGTGTAGGCGTGGACGGGCACGAGCACGACGTCGCAGAGGTCGAGGGGCGTGGACCTATCTACCGCCGCTGCCAAGTAGAGCTTCTCGACCACCCGCGTAGATGAAGCTGCGGGCGAATCGGCTCAGCACTACCATTTGTTGACGTGCAGTACCGTGTCGAGCGGGGCGCGTTTGGCGAGCTTGAAGTCGGTGCCCTTCGTGTAGGCAACGGGCAAGAGCACACCCTGCCGAACACTCGGGGGGACTCCCAGCGCCTCGGCGACCTCTCGTTCGTACTCCAGATGCAGTGAGGTCCACGCAGACCCGAGGCCGCGCTCACGCAGTGCGAGCGCGAAGCTCCAGGCGGCGGGGAGCAGCGAACCCCACAGACCGGCCTGGTTGCCCTCCGGCAGCTGCCCACCCGGAACGTGGATCGCACCGATCACCAGCACTGGTACCTGCTCCATCACCTCCGCCAGATAGGTCGCACTCGAAGCCACCTTCTCCGCGGTATCGGCGTCCTTCGGCGGCTTCGCCTGCCGCACGGCCGCACCCGCCGCAGCGTAGGCGGTGTAGGACTTGCGGTAGTACTCCGCCACGATCTTCTTGGGCTCGGGATCGGTCAGCACGATCCAATGCCAGCCTTGCAGGTTACTGCCCGACGGCGCCTGGAGCGCCACCTCCAATGCGTCGGTGACCACCTCCAGCGGTACCGGCCGATCCAGGTCGAGACGTTTGCGCACCGACCGGGTCGTGGTCAGTACCTCGTCAGCGGACAGGTCGAGATGCGGGAACTCGACAGTCATACGTTCTCCCATCGTGCGCTCGGTATCAGGATCGCCCCGTCATGTAGTCGACGGTGCGCATATCAAAGTATGCGAAGTCCCCTCCCGGGCATCGCCCTTGCCCAGCACACCACGAATACGACTGCCCGTCCGGTCGCGGGCTCGGCGATCCGGCTGCTATCAGAAATGCGGCCCGAGGGGCAGAGAATGAGCGTGCCCCGCTATCCCCGCTCCCACCCTGCCAACACTGGCACGAAGAAATAGCTGTTCACCGATGCGATCAGCTCTGCAGGCCAGATCTTGCCCACGACCGCGGCGCGCGCGGGGATCGCGCTCATGATTTCTCGATTGATTGCGACCGCCTGTAACGGGAAACCGTGAACAACAACGATATCCGGCAACCGGAGTTCACTGGTGGCCTGTCGCGGTTCTCGCTGGTCGGCGATGCCGCACAAACGAAGGAGGTGTTGCATTGACTGTTGATCAACGCGACCGGGATGCCGCGACAGGCGCTGACAGCTCCGTCGTCGCGCATCACAGCGAGGCCGAGGCCGCCGAACGATTCGCTGTCCGCAGTGCCGCGGCGTTACTCGGCGCTATGGGCATCGGAATCGGGTTCGGGGTGCTCACCGCTCTGGTCCGGACGCGGTGGGAACCGATGCAGACCGCAGATCAAACGGTCACCAACCACCTGGTCGCCGCGGTGGCGGATAACAAGGCCCTGCACAGCACAGTCACCGGCATCACCGAACTCGGAGCGACCAGCACGCTGGTTGTGGTACTGGCCGTCGCCACCATCTGGCTACTGCTGCGTCGTCTCCCCCGACTTGCCGTCTACGTGGTACTCACCGCTGCGGGCGGCCTGATCCTCAACCCGGTCGTCAAAGAGCTTGTCGCACGGTTACGTCCGGTGGTGGACGAGCCCGTCTACACCACGGACGGTTGGAGCTTTCCCAGCGGACACGCGATGAGTTCACTGGTGTGTTACGGCGTTGTGCTGCTGGTCTTCACGCCCACCTGGCAGGCGGGCGCACGCCGCGCGGCGACCGTGTTCGCAGTGGGGATCGTGATCGCCATCGGGGTGAGCCGGATAGCGCTCGGCGTGCACTACCTCACCGATGTCCTCGGCGGCTGGTTGCTCGGCACATTGTGGCTCGTACTGGCAACTGTCGCCTTTCACCGATGGCGGCGCGACGCCAGAATCGACAGCACCGGCCCCCTACCCGGCGACGTCGCCCCGGCCGAGGAAGACGACGTGCGACCGGTCCCGGTTCAGCATCCGCCCACGCTGCCGCACCCATGGCAAGGGATCGGCGAGCTCGCGGTCGCGTGGGTGCTGCTCGTCGGTGGGCTGGTGGGAATCGGCATACTGGTGCGCACCCTCGACACCGACACCGCTGCCCTGGAGTGGGATCACCGCGTCGTGGCGATGCTCGCCGAGCACCGTAATTCCACCCTCACGTCGATCCTCGATGTGTTCGGCGAGATCGGAAATACCACCGCGATCATCACGGTCGCTCTGATCGTCGCAACACTCGCGGTAGGCATCGCGCGCAGCTGGCGACCGGTGCTGTTCCTCGGCACGGCACTGCTGGGCGAGATCACGCTATTCCTCACCACCGCTGCGATCGTCGACCGGGACCGGCCCCGGGTCGCACACCTCAATCCCGACCTTCCCCCCACAGCCAGTTTCCCTTCCGGGCATGTCGCCGCCGCACTGACGCTCTACGCCGGCACCGCCGCGCTGGTGTGGGCCACCACACGCCGATGGCAGTACCGGGTCTTCGCCGCCGCGGCACTGCTGATTCCGGCGCTGGTAGCGGCGCAGCGACTCTATGCCGGAGCCCACCACCCCACCGACATCATCGGCTCGATCCTGCTGTCCTCGATATGGACCGCGATCGTCTGGTGGGTGGTGCGACCCGTCTCGACCGGCGATAGGTCGGCACTCCCCCAGGCTCGACCTGCCCGGCGCAGTTCATCCGCGAGCTGATCGTCGGTCGAATCGACCAGGGCCAGCGCACGGTGACGCTGACGATGTTCTCGCGCCTGTACGACCTGCCGGGCTTGTGCGGAGTGTTGTGTCGTAGGCGGTACCGAGCAAAGGGATATCCCCGTAAGCCGTTGAGCTGCAACAGCTATCGTGCCGCCGGTGGCCATCTCGGCATCTGACCCGGTGATGGCGGGGCTGTGACCCTGTGACCGGACGCGCGCGCCTCGCGATGTAGCACCATGCGTCTTCGGGCTGTCGGCTCAGACAGTGGGCGGCTACGGCACCCCGATCGAGTTCGCACAGCCGGCGTCGCTAGAACCCTCGCCAGTTGTTCGGTTGGCTGGCCCTGCGGTTTCCACCGGCACCATCACCAGGTCAAAGGGGGTTTTCACTGTCGGGCTGACAGGATTTGAAGCTGCGACCCCTGGCGCGCGTTCCCGTTGTCCAGAACCTACCCATCAGCACCCAACAGTGCTCAGCAACGGGCTTTTTCGCGAAACGACACTTCTCGACGATTCGCATGAATTCGCATCGATTCCGGTCGAAACTGTGGGGTTTCCGTGGGGCGCTTTCGATCTCGCTTCGCAGGATGCCTGCGCGGTCCCGTGGCGGGCCCACACGCACGATCGCGGCTATTTACTGTCCGGCGCCGGCCGAACTGGTGCGTCGTCGAGCTCGGGTGGCCTGCCATCGTATGCGGTGATCGACGGGATCAGATAGGTGTTGGCGAATATCCGGATCGCGTCGACGGTGTCGAGGTCGATGCTGGTATGTGGGGTGAGTGCGAACGACAGCGTGAGGCGGGTGTGCAGTTCGGCAACGGTGCGAAGGTGACGTTGCTGGGCCGGGGTCGGAGTCTGTTCGCCGTGCAGTAGCTCGACCAATTGCGCGGCGCCCCGATAGGTGGCGAGGTCGAGGAGGGCGGCAGCGCCGACGGTCAATCCCGGCAGCAAGGTTTCCGGTTCCGTACGCAGTAGTTTCTGTAGCAGCGTGTGCTCGCGCAGGAATCCGACGTTGAACACCGTGCCGTTGACGATCTTCTCGGCGACGGTCCGGCCGGACTCGTGGGCGCGGGTGCTGCCGTCGAAATAGCGCCGCACTTCTGCGAGCACTACCGCGTCTACGAGCTGCGACTTGGCCGGAAACCGGCGATACAGGCTTGCCCGGGCGATACCGCAATGCCGCGCAACGTCTTCCATGGTGGTGCGCCGAATGCCGACCAGCTCGAACTGTTCTCTGGCTCCGCGCAGCACGCGGGTCGCGATCTCGTCGGGCTCGAGGACCTGCGCGAGCACCGCGGGGTCGGGCTCGACCATGCGCCGCAGAAACTCCTCGGTTGCCGTCACCTCGGAAATCCTCCCTTGCCTACTGCTGATACTCGACGTATCGTACTGCACAGACGTAAGAGACATATTCAGTCTGTTTGTATCACAGAGCTGGGGGCACGCAGTGACCGGACGTATCTGGATTCGATGGGCGGCCATGCACGCGATACCGGGGGCCTTCCTCGCGGTACAGGCACGCCGTGGCGATCCCCTGGCACGGTTTCTCCTGCACGGGGCCGCCGGCGCCGAGCGTTACCAGGTGATCGAGGCGATCCGGCAGCAAGGCCGACTGGTCCGTACTCCGTTCTTGTGGGTCAGTGCTGACCATGAATTGTGTCGGGAAGTCCTGCGTGACAACCGATTCGGTGCCGTCGACACCACGACGTCCGGGTTGCCGAAACCTCTGACGGCGCTGATCGCCCGCGCCGACCCCGGGCTGCCCAATCCCGTGGAACCGCCGTCCATGTTGATGGTCGATCCGCCCGAACATACCCGCTACCGGCGACTGGTCGCCCACAGCTTCACTCCCCGAGCCATCGACCGACTCGGTGACCGTGTCACCGAATTGACCACCCGACTACTCGACACCTTCGACAGCGATCAACAGGTCGACCTGCTGCCGGCCTTCGCTGAACAACTACCGGTCGCAGTGATCGCCGAAATCCTCGGACTACCCACCGATGCCCGGCCGAGCTTGCTCGACTGTGGACACCGAGCAGCTCCGCTACTGGACGTGGGCATCTCGTGGACCACCTATCGCAGAGCAATCGAGGGCCTACGTAACCTGGATGATTACCTGCGCGACCATTTCGACCAGGTCCGCCACGGTGAGTCCACCGATACCCCGTTCAGCCGATTGGCCCTCGACGGCACCCTGACCCACAGAGAACTGGCCGCCAACGCGGCCCTGCTGATCGGGGCAGGTTTCGAGACCACGGTCAATCTCATCGGCAACGGGATCGTGACACTACTCGACCACCCGGAACAACTGGCCCGCCTCCACGACGATCCTGGCTTGTGGCCCAACGCGATCGAGGAAATCCTCCGGTACGACCCGCCGGTGCAACGAATGGTTCGCATAGCCCGCCACGACATCGAGATCGCCGGACATCAGATCGCCGCCAATGACACGGTCATGCTTCTCCCCGCCGGCGCGAATCGGGATCCGCGCGTCTTCACCGACCCTGATCGCTTCGACATCACCCGTCCCAACGCCGCCGATCACCTCGCCTTCGGAAGCGGCGTCCACGCCTGCATCGGTGCCGCACTCGCCCGCGTCGAAGGGGTTACTGCACTGCGCGCCCTCTTCAGCACATTCCCTGCCCTGCACCTCGCCATCCCGCCCGAAAAGCGCGAACTGGTCACCCTCAACGGCTATCGGCGACTACAGGCCAACCTCGGCGCCAAGGAAAAAGCAGGCGCGAGAAAGTGAGTGGCTCTACCTGACCGAAAACCACTGGTGCGTAGATCGGCCGCCGCGGTGGCACTCACCTCGCGCCGTGCCTGTTGGCCATAGGCCTCTCGGCGCCGCAACCGGGACGGCGCGGAAATCACGATTGTGCGCTCCGAGATGGACAGTCGATGCGACCCGATTTTCGGGCGCCGGGTGGCCTCTTCCTGGAATGCGTTCGACCGACTCTCCAAGCTTGCATCGTTTTCGAATCATTTTCTGATCGGAGGCTACTCATCGACTACGCGCCAGCCGACCGACCTCGGCGACCGCCTCTTCGAGCGAGCCGAGGCGCTGCATGCCGGGCGCCTCGGGCCAGCCAGGTCCTGCCAGCAGCAGCCGGGCCGGTTCACCGACTCCCGCCTGGACCGGCACCACTGCCGCAGTGCGCGCTGTTTGGGACCACAGCACCACCACCGGATCGCCTGCTTTCGCCACCGCGTCGGCGAGTGCGCCGGCGGGGACGGCGGCGCCGAGCAGCACTGCCGGTACGCCGACCTCCGCCAGCGCCGCGCGCAGAACTTCCAGCGGCAGTACGTGTTCCTCACCCGGAGCACAAGCCAGCAGCACCGGAGCGAACCCGGACACTGCGCGCACCGCGGGCACGGCGCGGTGCAACCCCGTGGTGATCGCCCCGGACACCACATGCTCCACGTCGACCAAGCCGATGCCCCCATCCTGCCTACTCACGATGTCCGCGAAGACAGGTCGACACAATTCGCGCCACGTCGCCACCACACCGAAGTGGGTCAGATGGGCGGTGATCAGGCCCAACAGTTCAGCGACTCGGAGCTGTTCGGCAGCGCGCAACACCGGCGCCACATCACCGGGCGCCGGTACAGAATCCGCCGCGATTCGGGCAGCCTGCGCCGCCTTGGCCGGGCTCGCTCCGGCACTGACCAGATCGGCCATCCGACTCAGCATCGCCACGTCGCCGGCCGTGTAGTACCGGTGGCTGCCCGGACGCCGGTGCGCCGGGCCGAGGCCGTATCGCTGGTTCCAGCTGCGCAGTGTCGCTACGGGAATGCCCAGCATCGCGGCCACGGTTCCCACGGTGTAGCTGGATGCCGACTCACCCCTCCCACCACCATCTTCCAAGCTCCGCACGCCTTTCCACGAATCGCACGAGATCCACGGCTGCCGAGCCGCCGTGTTCCGGGGCGCTGCACCGACGTCGATCGGCACCCTTCGGCCTGCATGCAGGGCGGCGCACGGCCGGTGTCAGCGCAGCGACACGCAACCCTGCAGGGTCTGGAAGTCACCGGCGAAAGCAGGACCACCGGTGCAGGTGGGAGTGGTGACGCCGTTGACGGTGACCTCCGCTCCCGGTCCGGCGATGCCGATGGAGAGCCCGGGCCGCACCCCGGTTGTCGTCACCTGCGCACCCGGTCCCACGGCGATCGCGGCAGGCCCCGACAGGAACGTCGAGTTCGAGGTCGCGGTGCCGCCGTTCTGTGCGATGGCCAGCGACAAGCTCGTCGGCGCCGCTTCGGCGGACGCGGCGCCGTCGAATCCGTAGGCCGCTGCCGCGCCGCCCATCGCGCTCGTCGCGGAGCACGACCCGTCGGCCGCGCCGGCCTGCACCGACGCCGCACCAGGCGCCGGACACATGGCAGCCGGCGCGGCATTCGCCGTCGGTGCGGCCGCCAAGGCGAACAGTGACGCCGTTCCCGCACTCACGAGAAACCCGAGCGCGCGCCCAGCAGTGAAATGAACCATGACAATCTCCTCGCTTCCGATGTTGTCCGTGGCCGCTCCACGCCCGCGGCGCCGGCGGCCGGTGAAAATATCTGTCTACGAGATGCCTGTGACACTACACGCCAAATGATGCATAATCGACGCATCAGGAACATTTACTGCGTGGTCCACAACGCACAGCGGGAACCTGGGCTCCGACCCCACTCCGCAGCAAGCCATCATGCGCCGTCGGCTGCGGCCGAGAACCGCAGCAGTGAGGTGGTCAGCAAGCGGTTGTTCGCGGTGGCTGTCGCTACGGGCTCGGTCGGCGACGACCATGACGGTGTGTACCCGGCCCCCGATGTCGAGGAATCAGGGCCGGCTCGAGAACGGTTCACGCTCGGCGAGGGTGCGCTAGATCAGCTCGGCCATGCTGAGAGCGCCGCGAGGGAAGGCACTCCTGCGCATGGTGGTCGCCGTCAGCCACGAGTTCGGCGGTCGGGCAATACCTCCCGCGCGATGCGTTCGAACTCGTCGAGTTGTGAACGGACCGGCCAGTCCAGGACGAAATCTGTCATCCCTACCGCACCGAAACGGTCGAAGATCTCCTCGTAAGTGTGTCGACCCCAGCGCGGATCCCACGGCCCGAAAACCGTGTATGACCGGCGGATCATCGCCGGATCGCGGTCGGCTGCTTCGGCGAGGTGGTCGATTCTGTGGGTCTGCTCCGCTGTAGCCTGCAGGGTCTGGGTATCGGAGGCGCCGGGCGGACCATGGGTGTTCCACACGTCCGCGGTCGCTGCTGCCACCCGGAGCACCGTGGGTGACTGACCTCCCACGATGAGCGGCAACCGGGGTGACTGCCACGAACCAGGAGCCGTGGGGACCTCTTTTACCCAGAGCTCGTCTCCGGTGTAGCTGAACGTCTCCTCGCGCGCGTACAGCAGGCCGTCGACGATCGCCACATAGTCGGTGAACCGGCGCATCCGCTGCCTGGGCGGCCAAGGATGTTCGCCCACGCTGTGGTGGTCCCACGCGAACAGCCCAGCGCCGACCCCTAGTTCGAAGCGACCGTGGGAGGCATGGTCGATCGTGATGGCTTGTTGGGCCAGTTGTGCCGGTGGGCGCAGGATCTGGTTCGCGACAAGCATCCCGAGGCGGATTCGCCGGGTGCTCACCGCTGCGGCGGCCAGCACCGCCCAGCTGTCGAACCACCGCCCCCGCCGATCCCGTAGATCGCCGCTGTGGTCGGGCAGGAAGACCTGATCGAATCCCAACTCTTCGAGCCAGCGGATCCGTTCGAGCAGAACGGGAAAAGTCTCGTCCGGATACAGCATTACTCCGAACCGGGACTCGTGCTGGGACGGGCCGACTGTCACTGGGCAGTCCAGCCGCCGTCCATCACCAGCACCGAGCCGGTGAAGAATCCCGCTTCCTCTGTCGCGAGGTAGGCGACCGAGGAGGCCGCTTCCTCGGCAGTGGCGATACGGCCCAGTGGATGTAGCGAACGGAACATCGCCGCAGTGTCCTCGTCCGCTCCGACCGAGGACCGGTACATCGGCGTATCCACCGACGCGAACGCCACCGCGTTGATCCGGATATTCTGCGTGGCATATTCGAGAGCCGCGGCCTTCGTCAACCCGATCACGCCGTGTTTGCCCGCGACGTATGCGCTGATACCCGCGCCGAATCCCACGACGCCCAGCTGTGAGGCGTTATTGATGATGACGCCGCCGCCGCGCCGCTGCATGGCGATGATCTCGTGGCGCATCGACAGGAAGGTGCTGGTCAGCACGGTGTTGACGTCGGCAGTCCATGTGCTGGGGTTCTGCTCGGCGACAAATCCCATCGTGCCGAGTGCCCCCGCGTTGTTGAACGCGATATCCAGCCCGCCGAACTGGTCTACCGCAGTGGCGACAGCATTTTCCAGATCGCTGTCCACTGTGACGTCGGTAGCGATGCTGACAGCCTTACCGCCGAGTTCGGCGATTTCGGCACAAACCCTGTCCAGCTGGTCGATTCGCCGGGCCGCCAGCACGACACCGGCTCCGCGCGCGGCGAGGATCTTCGCCGCGGCTTCACCGATACCTGAGCTGGCTCCGGTCACCAGAGCGACCTTGCCGTGGAGATTGCCTACGGTCATCGGCTTCCTTTCTGTATCGGGCGCTCGACCGGAACGCCGAGCAACGATCCGTACTCGGCCCACGATCCGTCGTAGTTCTTGATGTCGTCGTGGCCGAGCAATTCCCGGAGTACGAACCAGGTGTGGGCCGAGCGAGCACCGACCCAGCAGTAGGTGATCACGCCGGCCTCGACGTCGAGCCCGGCGAACTGCGCCGCCAGTTCGTCGTCGGATTTGAAGGTGTCGTCGGGATTCACGACCATGTCCCATGGCAGATTGATCGCTCCCGGAATATGTCCCGACCGTTGGGCGACCTCGTGCGGGCTGTTGCCCGGGGCGAAGGCAGGTCCGGCGAAGGCGGGCGCGAACAGCAGGCCGCTGTACTCGTCCGGTGTCCGGACATCGACGATGCTCGTCGCACCGATCGCGGCGAGGACGTCGTCGCGTCCGGCACGCACCGACGAGTCCGGCGTCGGCACCTGATAGACCGCTGGGTGAGGTGCGAACGTGTCCGTGGTCAGCGGGCGCTTCTCCAACTCCCACTTGCGGCGACCGCCGTCGAGGAGCTTCACCGACCGGTGTCGGTAGTGGGTGAAGTACCAATAGACCAGTGCCGCCAGCAGATTGGAGGCCACGGAGTAGATGACAACGGTGTCGTCGTTGCTGATCCCTTTCGCGGACAGCAAGTCAGCGAATTCGCGCGGCCCGATCAGGCCCAGCGTCAGATCATCCTGAAACTCTGACCAACCGATCCATACCGCCCCCGGCACGTGGCCGTGCAGATAGTCAGCCTGCTCGTTGCCGGTTTCGATGAACACCAGACCGGGTGTGCCGAGATTGTCCTCGGCCCAGGCGCCACTCACCAGCGCGGTCGCGCGCCCACTGACCTTCGATGATCCGCTCATGCCACAGCCACTTTCGAGTCGTCGACGTCGGTGGCCAGGCGATCGCGGTACCACGCCACTCCGCTCAGGGCGATTCCGGCGACGGTGACGGCCGCTGCGACCAGATACACCGATCGAAGACCGCTGCCGTCGATGACCCGCCCGCCGAGCCAGCCCGCGAAGGCGGCCGCGAGCTGGTAGGCCGACGCGTTCACCGCCATGGCCAGGGTCGGCGCCGCCGCCGCGGTGCTCAGCACCCGTGACTGCATCCCGGGGATCACCGAGAAGCCCAGTGCGCCGAGGACGAACACCATCACCGCGATGAGCACAACGTTGGTGCTGACCAGCCACATGACAACGAGCGCTGCGGTCAACAGGGTCAGCAACCCGATCTGCGACGGCATCAGGGCTCGGTCCGACAGGCGACCGCCGATGAGATTGCCCACGGTCGCGCCGACACCGTAGACCAGCAGCCAGCCGGCGACCGAACCACTGGTGAAGCCGCTGACATCGGTCAGCAGCGGCGAGAAATAGGTGAACACCATCAGCACTCCGGCATTGGCGATCGCGGTGATCGCGATCGCCAATTGCACATCACGACTGCGGAATACCCGCATCTCGGCCATCGCGGACCCGCCTGCGTTCGCCACCGCGGGGACCAGCCGGATCACCAGCAGCACACCGAGCGCGCAGACCGCGGCGACCGCGGCGAAGGTGGCACGCCATCCGTACTGGGCGCCGATGAACGTGCCCAGCGGCGCGCCCAGGATCATCGCCATGTTCATGCCGAAGACCAGTTTCGACACCGTCGAGGCCTGCTTTCCTTCCGGTGCTGTCGACACCGCGGTGACGATCGCGTTGGCGAAGAAGGTCGATGTCACCAGCGCGGTGAGGATCCGGGCTGCGAACAGGGCCTCGTACGCGGGTGCGAGCGCCGAGGCGATATTGCCCACGACGGCGACCACCAGCAGCGTCACCATCAGGGGCCTGCGGGGAAACCGCGTGGTGAGCGCGGTCAGTGTCGGCCCACCGATGATCATTCCGATGGCGTAGGCCGTGACAAGGAGTCCTGCGGCCGGGATGGACACGTCCAGATCGGAGGCGACATCGGGCAGGATCCCCGCGATGACGAACTCACCGGTGGTGATGCCGAAGACGCACAATACAAGTGATGCGAGACTCAACCGCATGGTTCTCTTCTCTGTCCGAGTAGGAATTGGTCGATGGGCAAGGGCCCGGCGTCAGGGCGTCGGCGCAGGACCGGCGTAGCTATACCCGTAGGTGGTACCGAGCGAAATGATGTGGTCGAGATCGGGGCCGATTTCCTCGGTCGGCATCCGGGTTGCCTGCGCCGGAGGCATCTCGGCTGCGAGGAACAGGTCGAACTGGGGTTTGTTGCCCAAGTCCGGCGTCGAGTGAATGGTGAGGAACCTGACCTCGTTCGAGATCGCGACGAATCCGTGCGGAACCATCCGCGGGATGACCATCGTCGTCCCGGCCTCGGCGAGCTGCTCCTGGCCGTCACAGACCATGCGCAGCGCACCGTCGAGCACCATGAAAACCTCGTCCTCGATGTGGTGGTAGTGCAACGGGGTGTTGTATCCGCGCTGGCCGGTGTGCTCGACCACAGTGAAGGAGTCCCGAGTTGTGTTGCCCGGGACGCGGATCCGCGCGTGTCCATCGAGCAGGGAAACCGCGGTCTGCTCGGATTCCGGGATCAGGATCCCTTTGTCGTCGATCTCGATGTCCAGGTTGGTCATGTCACTCCTCAATGGATTCAGCGAGGAACGCGTCGGTTCCTCGGGGGCTGGCCAAGCTCTGCCACATCGCGACCGGGTCGTTGAAGTTGTTGATGAACGCTTCGGCGATCCGTTTGTCCTCGGCGGCCTTCGCGAACAGAGCGGTGGTGTGCGCCGGCGCAGGCCCGAGAAACGCGGCACTCCAGTCGACAACGTTGCGGGCATGCGTCCACAGCTGCTCCGAGGCTGCCCGGCAGAACGTCTCGTCGTATCCGCCTGCCTGCGTCACCAGCAGGTCGGCGAGTGCGAACGCTGTGTGTGAACCGAGATTCGCGCCCTGCGCCGTCAAGGGGTCATTGGTAATCCACGCGTCGCCGATCGCGATGGCGCACTTGCCGTTCGGCAAGGTTGCCCAGCCGTGGCGGACCATCGGTGTCACACTGCCCTGCGACAGCTCGCCGGGTCCGATGAGCGTGAAATCCTGGCCATCGACACGTTCTCGCAGTCCGGGCGCGAATTCGCCGAGCAGTGCGAGGACGTCGCGGTAGAACCTCACCGGTTCGACGGCGGGATCGACCCGGGAGATCGGTTCGAGCGGTCCGCCGGGAACAGCTTCGAACGCGAGCACATCAGCGCGGCCCTGTGGTGTCAGGAACGGGATGCGGAAGATCTCCCCGATACCGGGGATCAGGCACAGGTCCAGCGATTGTGGTGTGTCCTCGCTGATTCCGCGGTACAAGCCGCTGCAGAGGATCCGCTGGGGAGCATCGAACACCGAGCGCGATGCGTCACGCGGGAACAACTCTCGCATCGAGCGATCGCCGTTGGCCACCACGACCAGGTCGTGCTGCTCGGCCACTTCGGTGATCGGTCGTGCTCCGACGACGACTTTTCCGCCCCGCTCGGCGAACCTGGCGCACAGGTGCGGCAGGTAGAGCCGAAAGTCCACGACGCTCGACGGGGGCCGCAGCTCCCCGTGGAATGCCAGTGTGTGATCACCTGCGCCCACAGTGACATCCCAGCGGCGTACCTGGGCGTCGGCGGTGTCCCAGTCGAAGACTCCGAGCTGGCGTTCTCGTTGCTGGGTGGGGCCGAATCGGGCGGGGAAGTTGCGAGGTCGCCCGGTGGCGAGCTGGTCGAGTTCCTGAGCGGAGTAGACCACGACCTCGATCCCGAGTTGCTGTAACCGCAGGGCGAGCTGCAGCCCGGAGATTCCCGTGCCGACAATGCCGATGGTGGTCATACGGTGATTTCTCCGATCTGTACAGGAGCACGCAGTTCGCGACTCAGCCATGCCACCGACTCGAGGGTGAACGCTGCTGCCTCCGGCGAAGCCATGGCCGACACCGGGATCAGCATCGGGTGTTGCAGACCCGCCTCGACCAGCTCGCCTATTCGGTCGAGCACGGTCTGTCTGCTCCCGACGAGTGCCTGATCTGCCACGACCCCGTCCGGGATCACCGACATTGCCTGCTGGACGTCCTCGCGCGTGAGCATGTGCGGTAACAGATCCTTGAGCCCCTGGTAGCCAGTGCCGAAGGGGTGCTCGGCACCGTACGCGGCCCACGCGTCGGCTCCGGCGTGGAGAGCGAGAAACCGGATGGCGGTGGAGTCCAACAGCGCATGGGCTGCTTCATCGGTTTCGGCGACGACGATAGGCACCCCGCCGGAGGCGACGACCGCCGCCGGATCCCGGCCTGCGGTCTCGGCTGCCTGCCGCACGACCCGCAATCGGCGCGTGTACTCATCTGGCACCATCAGTTCCGCCGGCAGCCACCCATCCGCGTATCTGCCGGTCAGGGCGAGCATCCGGTCACGACTGCCGCCGACCCACAACCGTGGCTCGCGACCTGCCGGAGCCCGCAGTCCCATCAATGCTTGATCCAGGGTGAAGTGTTCGCCTCGGAAATCGTGCGGGCCGGGACTTCCGAGCAGCATTCGCAGGATCTGCAGCGCCTCCTCCACCCGATCGACTCGGCGATCGTGCGGTAGTCCGTAGGGTTGGAGGTTCTCCAACGCGCCTGCTCCGATGCCGAGCACCGGCGGGCGCTCGGTGAACTGCGCCAGCGTCAATGCCGTCTGCGCCAGAACCGCGGGGTGGCGTCGATTCGGGTCGGTGACACCGATAACAAGCTGGACCGGCCCCGCTTGTGGTGCGAAGTTGCCCAGCACTGTGGCGAAGTCGAGGCATTGGTCCGGGGTCGGCGCCTGCGACGCCAGATAGGTGAAGTCGGTATCCCATGCTTGGCTGGGGAAGGCGTTGATCAAGTGGTCGAAGACCAGGAAGGCATCCAGGCCGTGCGTGCGAGCCAGGTCGAGCAAGCCACGCCCGCCGTCGACGGATCCGACGGCATCCCACACCAATCCGACGTTCACTGTCACTGCTTGCTCCTCGTCGACTGAGCTGCTTCGATGAACGCCGCGGTGTGCTCGGGCATGCTGATGCTGTGCCACATCGCCGGTGGATCATCCATATTCGCGATGAACGCGTCGGCGACGCGCTGGTCACTGGACGCGGCGGTGAGAAGTGAGAGGACCTGTGGCGCGGGAGCACCGAGAAACATGTTGGTCCAGTCGACGACCGGTTGCGCCGTCTCCCACAACTTTTCGGACAGCGCCATACAGAAGTTCGCGTCGAAGGCACCGCGGTGCGATGCCAGTGCTTGCGCGACCTGAAAGGCTTGCGCCGAACCGAGATTGGCTCCCTGCGCGGTGAGCGGGTCGTTCACGATCCACGCGTCGCCGATCGCCAGGGCATGCCGGCCTTCGCCCATTTCGGCCCACCCGCGCCGGACCGTGGGCACCAACGCGCCCTGCGTGACATCGATCGGCCTGGTCAGACCGAACTCGGTGTCATCGACGCGCTCACGCAGTGACGGCGCATAGGTAGTGATGAGGTCGAGTACCCGCTTTGCGAACAGTTCGGGATCGTCGCGATGCTCGGGCCCAGTCACGGGCTGGAACGCCCCACCGGGTACCGCCTCGATCAGCACAGCTGTTACTCGCCCGTCGAAAGAATGGAAGGTCGGCGCGTGGATCTCCCCGACCCCCGGGACCATGTTCATGCTCATGCCAGGCGGTTCCGGCGGCGCGACGCCCTGGAACAGTCCGCCCACAAGAACTCTGGGCGCCGCCCGGAACGGCGAACGCGCCGGATCACGGGGAAACACCTGCTGCAGCTCACCGCGCCCCGCCGCGACGATCAGCAGGTCGTGGTTCGCGGCGAGGTCGGCGAGATCGCGGCCGTCGACCGGTCGGCTCTGCACCACGGTCCCGCCGCGCCCGATCACCGATTCGAGCAGCCCGGCCAGATACATCCGGAAGTCGACGGAGCTGGCCGGTCGCGGCAACGCGCCCCGAAGGGCAAGTGATTGTTCACCGTCGATTCGCATGTGCATCCACGCGTTGTCGAATTCGCTCGACGACCAATCAGTGATGCCGAGCGAATTTTCCCGTTCTCTGGTGGACCCGAAACGGGTGACAAAATTCAGCGGCGGGCCGCTTCGGATCTCGTCCGGATTCTGGCGTGCATACAGGGTCGCTTCGATTCCGAGTTGTTGCAGCCTGAGCATGAGATGCAGACCGGATATGCCTGCCCCGACAATTCCGATAGACCTACCCATATCAGATCACTTCGACACGTTGCAGGTGCCGATTCGTCGGCCCACTGAACGCGTTTCGTCCGTGCACGAGCGAGAAGTTGTCGGCGATGAGGATATCGCCTTTCTGCCAGGCGTGGTCGTAGCAGTATTCGCGGCGGTGCAAGCGCTCGGACAGCTCCTTCACGAATAGCTCCTGCGCATCATTCTCGACACCGTCCACGGTGACCGAGACCGGGTTCTTATAGACATTCGGATCCAGCGGTTCAGCGAAACGAAGCACCGGAAGGGCGGTCGCCGGATGCTGTGAGACAAGGTGCTCGGTGACCTCGCCCCCGTAATGCGCCAGCTTTTCTGTCGAGTAGGTCAGGCTGATCTTCGACCACACGTTTCGAGTCGCCTCGTCGACATCTCGATACACGGCGGTGGTGTCGCAGAATACTGTTTCACCACCGGCATCCGGAGTCGCATCCAGACACTGGAAGAAAAACCATCGTGGATCCGAATCCACGAAGGCGCCGTCCCAATGGAACGGCACATCGCCGCTTGCGAAGAGATAGTTCTTCGGGTCGTCCTGAACGACGAGGTCGACGACTTCGCCGACCTCCCATTCGAGCACATCGCCCCAACGTCGGCAGTAATCGGCGAATTCCTGTGTTTCCAGCAACGAGAAGCCGCGTAGCACCAGCACACGCGACTCCACGGCCCATCGGGCCAAGGTCTCGACCGGAATGTCGGAGATCTGCGCGTCACCGGATGCCTCGACCACGCGGCCGAATGGTCGCAGAGGGTTATGTGAGACCTTCATGCCGAAATTTCCTCCTTGGGATCCGCAGCGATCCGTGGTGCGACGAAATGACTCGGGCGGTTGTGCCGCGAGACCATGGTCGCCCCGAGTTCTTCTGCTTTCCAACGCTTTACGAGTCGGCGGTGGACGCCGTCGTCGAGCACGACACCGTGCCACGGGGTGAGCCAACTGTCGCTTGTTCCCACCAGATGCAGCCCGAACTTCTCCGAATGTGGCGGCTGCGGGTGAATCGACAACCGGAGTGCATCGGGGAAGTGTTCCGATACCACGCGACTCCATGCATTACTACGCCGAATGGTCTGATAGGCGCTTGACTTCGATTGATTGCGAATCTTCGTTTTCGAGACATCGCCCTCGCACGCACTCATCGCATCCTCGAACATGAAGCGATGAATACCATCGAAGAGCGCGCGCGTAGCAGCGTCGGTGCGAATGCTTTCCTTCAATTCTTCGAGCGAGTCTGAGTAGTCACACTCGAGCACGTCGCGCAGCTTCGGATAGTCCTTGCTACCAAAGGCATCGTCCAATCCGAACATGTCCAGCGACATCCACCCCGCGGCGGCGACAAGCTTCTCGATTTCATCGCGATATTCGGTCACAAGAATGTCGGATACACCGACCACGTCGCCGAATACATGACCGTCCGAACAAATAGTGATACGTGCTCCCGGCGAATAAAAGTGGCCGACGTAGTCACACAGCGACTGTAAGAATCCGAGTGCTATATTCTCCCCCAGATCCGGAGTCGATCCCAGCACCTTACTCCGATTCGGCGACTTCGCCGGAAACGCTGGTATCACAAAATGAATGGGCTTGTCGCGACGGACGAAAGAATCAATCTTCGATTTGCGATTCTCGTAGGCTTCACCGATTCGATCCGTCGTTGTGGGAACCCCCTCGCCAGACTGATGGACACGTTGATATCGGTGTAAAAATTCCAGAACTTTGCGCGAAATGTCGGTCTCCACAGACATGGCAGCAGCCACTCTCCAAACTCAAAATCCCCCCAGTACGCCGGGAGATACCTGTGATTCTCGGTCCCCGTTGACCCGATTCGAACCGCCTACCGCACAGCCTGCGTTCGATCCGGCGGTCGGTCGGCATCTCTTGATGTCCGACCTTCCGTATCAACAGCCTGCCAGGCGGGCACACCGACCAGCAATGGCGCAACGATTAGAATCAGTGTAATTTGATAATGTGTCGATTATTGATCAATCCGAGCTCCGTCTGGCCAGCATCGACGATCCGACCGCTCATCAGCTGCGACTGCTGCTGACCCTCGCCGAGGAACTTCACTTCGGGCGCGCCGCGCGTCGGCTGTATCTGACCCAACCCGCCCTCAGCCAGCAGATCCGCTCCCTCGAGGAGCGCCTCGGCGTCGCGCTGTTCCACCGTTCCAGCCGCCGGGTCGAACTGACCGCCGCGGGGCGCGCTGTGTTGCCCGCAGCCCGCAGCGTGGTGAATGCCGCCGATGAGCTGCGCAATATCGCACGTCGCATGACCGCCGGCTCCGAACGTCTTCGGCTCGGGGTGTGCGAGAGCTTCACCGCGCTGGATTCGACCCGCAGCATCATCGCGGCGCTGACCGAACTGCACCCCGATCTCGGTCCGGACGTTCGAGTGCTGGATCGATTCAGCGATCAACTCCTGGCCCTGCAATCGGGTGAGATCGATGCGGCCTTCGCTCACTTTCCGGTGCCCGACGACCTGCACTGCGAACCACTCGCTGTCGAACCACGTCTGGCGTGCATCGCGAGTTCCGATCCGCTGACCGTGCGTTCGTCGCTGGAGCTGACCGATCTCGCCGAGCATCGGGTGATCAGCCTGGTATCACCGACGTTCCGAGCAGGCCACGACTTCTGGTCGGTGAATCCACGCCCGGACGGCTCCCAGGTCCGCTATGCCGCACACCCGGGCTCGAGCTTCGAGTCGGTGCTGTCCACCGTCTCGCTCGGCGGCACGGTCGCCTTCGTTCCAGCAGTCGCCGCCGATCTCTACCCCCGACCCGACCTGCGCTACCTCGACGTCGAAGACCTCACCGAATGCACCTTCGGCATCGCCTGGCACCCGGGCAATCCGGTGCCGGCGAAGTTGGCCATCCTGAAAGAGGTCGTCAACGATTATCGGCAGGGTCGCTCCACCCGAGCGGATGCAACCGAGCAGGCGAAGGTAGCTGCGGACACCACGTAATGTGTTGAGGTACAAGGCGTTTGATTGGGGGGATCCATGCCACAACAGCAACAGCCAGCCCGGACGGAGCTGTCGTTGGCGCAGCGCTTCGCGAGTGCGCTGATCGATCTCGACGGAGTCGTCTATCACGGCACAACGCCCGTGGCCGGCGCCGTGGATGCGTTGACCTCAGCGCGCTCGGCCGGGCTCCGAACGTTGTTCCTGACCAACAACGCCTCCCGCACCCCGCACGAGGTCGCCGCACTGGTCACCGAACTCGGCCTGCCCACCGCTGAGCGCGACGTCGTGACGTCCGCCCACGCCGCAGCAGCGTTGGCAGCCCGGCGGATTCCCGGGGCACGAGCGCTGATGGTCGGCGGCGTAGCCATGAAGACTGCGCTGTGGGAACACGGCCTGACACCGGTCCACAAGGCCGACGACGACCCCGATCTCGTCGTCCAGGGCTTCGCACCCGATGTCGATTGGCGCCAATTGGCCGAAGCGGCGTACGCGGTCGGGCGCGGCGTTCCGTGGATCGTCACCAACAGCGATATCGCGGTTCCCCGTGAAGGCGGAATCGCGCCCGGCAACGGCGCATTGGCCGAAGCGGTCCGGTTGGCCACCGGCGCAACTCCTGAATTTGCAGGCAAGCCCTACGAGCCGATCTACCAGGAAGCCTTGTCACGCACCAGCGGCCCCCACCTGGTAATCGGCGACTCCCTGGATACCGATATCGCCGGCGGCAATCGAATGGGGCTACCCAGCCTGCTCGTCCTGACGGGAATCACGACACTACGTGACCTGCTGATCGCTCCGCCCTATCATCGCCCCACTTATCTCGGGCTCGACCTGCAGGAGCTATTTCACACCAGAGAATCTGTGACTCACGACGGGTATCGATGGATCTGCGCCGGGTGGACGGTATCGGCATCCAATCATGACCTGACTCTGCGACCACCGAGCAGCACCGTGCCGACCCGAACGCAGCTACTGGACGCTGCTCGCACACTCTGCCATGCCGCCTGGGCCCGACCGGACCTCGAGACGAGCAAGGCGCTGGCCACTTGGCAGGATTGGTCCCGCCTCCACTGAACTCGGACACCCCGAGGCCGATACGGAATCGGTACCGCCCGAACAAGTCGGCCGAGAGGGTCAATACGTTGAAAAGTGTTGTGCCGGGGGGCGGCTCGACCACTACGCACATCAACTGTCCCAATGGATCTCGATCACGATCGGTTGATCAGGACCTGTCGACTCGGGTGCGCTTCGCTCCGCCTCCATCTGGAGTCGAGGAGGTCCGCGGTCGACTCAACAGCCAAGGCCGTACGCTTCCCGACCGCACGGGCCAACGTTCCCTCGACGCTGTAACGGATGCGGCCGCGGACATCCATGTCGATCTCGAGCACGCACTGTCGGAATCGGAGCCGGTCAGGAAATCTTTGGCCGACCTCTAGCCACCCAGTCCTCGTGATCCACCGCACAATTGCCGTAGACCCACGACCACTCGTGAACAGTTCGGCCTTCTGCCGCCCCCAGCACGAGCGACCCCACATCAAGAAAGGCAGGAGTGAACCGGTGACAAATCACCGGTTCGAATCCCCGACGGCAGAAAAGGACATCCGTGTCATCATCGGTGATACGGACATTCACCCAGCGGCCTCCGAAACCGCTTCTGATGAACGTCTCCCCGAGGAATCTCTGAAAACGGTCAACGACTTCGGCATTACCGATTGCTAGCAACGTCTCAGCAGAGGAAAACCTGGCCATCAACGCCCGCTCAGCATGGTCCAGCCCAGCTGCGGTAAACGGCTCAGCAGGCATATCCGGCACATCCACAGCAAAAAAGGTCTCGAGCGCTGCATCCATTCCAGCCAACCACTGCAACAACTCTGGGACACCTTGGTCCTTCTCACGCTGCCGAAGCCTGGCCCTACTCACCTTGCGAACGCGACCCACGCCGGTCCCCTATCTGTCACATCTAGGAACACAGAGTTGAACGGCTCGCAACCACGCGGAGTTGCTTCGATTCTCGCTCTGCCCCTGGTCAACTTGCGATGCCCTCCCAATCCACACCCCTCTCATATCATGTCGCTATCATCGGCTACCGCACCTGATGCCGCCGCAGGAACTCACCGGCGTCAGTATCCCGCCGGATACCGGCAATGAACGCATCTAGGACGTCGTCGCCGACTGGTGCGCTATCCGTCTCAGCTGCGATTGCCGACCCTGTCGTGATCTGCTGCGCGCCAGAGCGATCGCGGCGGTCAACGGCGTCTTCGGTGGCGATCGCACCGGTCTTGACCGCAGTGTTCCCCAGATCGACCGCGTCTCAGGGGCGAGCCTGCGAGGTGTTGCCCGCCAGGGCCTCGACGACCTTTCGCGCCGTGGCCTTGGCCGAGCCCGGGTTCTGGCCGGTGACGAGATTGCCGTCGCTGACGGTGAAGGACACGAACGGAAGCTTCGCCTTCTCGTAGAGCGCGCCGCGCTGCTTCGCGCGCTCCTCGGCGTTGTAGGGCACAAGCTTGTCGACGCGGGCGAGCACCTCCTCTCGCCACGCGAAGCCGGTCATTCGCTTGCCCGCGATGAGGTACGAGCCGTCGGAGAGCCGGGTGTTGAGCAGTCCGCAGTAACCGTGGCAGACCGAGGACACGACGCCACCGCGCTCGTAGATCTCGCGGATGATGCGCTGCAGGCTCTCGGAGTGGGGGAAGTCGTACATCACGGCGTGGCCGCCGGTGAAGTAGATGGCGTCGAAGTCGGCGGAGTCGATCTCCTCGGGGCTCTTCGTGGTCGCGAGGAGGGCCATCTTCGCCGGGTCGCAACGCCAGGCCTTGGCGGTCTTGTCGTAGTTGGGGAATTTCAACGCCCGCGGCTCGAGCGGCGCGGCGCCGCCGGCTGGGCTGACCAGGGCCTGCTCGAAACCCGCCTCGTCGAACACGTGCCAGGCGTGCGTGAGCTCGGAGAGCCACAGCCCAGTCGGGTGGGACGGGTCGTCGTAATGGCCGACGTTGGTGACGACGTGGAGAACACGCTTGGTCATGGGCTGATCTTCCTTCACGCTGGGGCGGATGGTGAGGTGGTGGGCCGTCGTGTCTCGTGGTTATCGGAGGCCCAGGGCTCGCCATGTTTCGAGTGCCCGGGTCAGGATCCGCGCCCACTGCTCGTGTTCGACCCCGCGGGGCGGAGCGAAGCCGTGGAGTCGCTGGTGGGCGACGGTCTGGGCTTCGGTGTATTTGAGCAGCCCGTCCGCGCCGTGACGGCGACCGAGGCCCGAGTCGCCCATGCCACCCATGGGGGCATCGATGCTGCCCCAGGCGGCGGCGAAGGCCTCGTTGACGTTGACGGTGCCGGCGTGCAGCCGTCGCGCAACCTTGCGGGCCGCGGCGCCGTCGCGACCCCAGACGCTCGCGTTGAGGCCGTACGGCGTCGCGTTGGCCATCGCCACCGCCTCATCGACCGAGCGGTAGCGGTAGATCGAGACCACCGGCCCGAACGTTTCGTGGTCGAACAGAGTCATCGCCGGCGTCACGCCGGCCAGGATGGTCGGCTCGTAGAACAGGGGCCCGAGGTCGGGACGTGCGCTGCCGCCGGCGAGCACTGTCGCGCCTTTCGACACCGCGTCGTCGACGTGCGAGGTGACCGTCTCGAGCTGGGCGAGGGTGGTCAGAGAGCCCATGTCCGCCGAGAAGTCGTAGGCAGCGCCCAGGCGCATGGCTTGGGTGCGCTCGACGAACGCGGCCACGAACGCGTCGTGGATCTCATCGGCGAGGTAGAGCCGCTCGATGGACACACACAACTGCCCGGCCGAGGGGAAGCAGGCGGCGACCGCACCGGCGGCGGCCTTCTCGACGTCGGCATCGGCGAGCACAACCATGGCGTTCTTGCCGCCGAGCTCCAGAGACGCGCCGACGAGCCGCTCACCTGCGTCGCGCGCGATCTGGCGCCCGCTGGCCGTGGAGCCGGTGAACATCATGTAGTCCGCGCCGGCCATGAGCGCGCCTCCGATGGAGCTGCCGCGGCCGACCACCATCTGCCAGACGTCGGTCGGCAGTCCGGCCTCGCGCATCAAGTCCATGGCCCACAGCGCGGTCAGGGCGGTCTGCGTATCGGGTTTCTGCACGACAGCGTTGCCGGCCATCAGGGCCGGGATGGCGTCGCCGGCGGCCATGCTGAGCGGGTAGTTCCACGGCGAAATAACGGTGACCACGCCCTTGGGGTGGCGCAACACGGTGGTGTGGGTCAGCACGGGGATCGCGCCCTTGCGGCGCTTCGGTGAGAGCAACCGGCGTGCGCTGCGCGCGTAGTAACGGGCGGTGATCGCGGTGTCGCTGACCTCGAGGAAGGCGTCGCGGCGGGTCTTGCCGCTCTCGGCCTGCATCAGGTCCAGGGCCTGCTCTTGCCGCTGGAGGACGAGGTCGTGGAAGCGCAGCATGATGCGCGAGCGGTCGGCCACCGGGACAACCGCCCAGGCAGCCTGGGCAACGCGTGCCCGGACAAAGGCTTCCTCGACATCGTCGGGGGTGGACAAGGGCAGGTCGGCGAGCTGCGCGCCGGTGTACGGCGAGGTCGTGGTGACCCGCTGAGCGCCGGCACCGGCGGCGACCAGGCCTGCCAAGCGCTCGACCCGGGCCGGTGTCAGCCAGGCCGGAAGGACGGTGGCGACGCGGCTGGCATTCGTGGTGGTCATCTCGTCGTCAGCTCCGATCACGGACGGAGGTGGGCACTGGCATGTGCAGTGCCAGCTGGCCTTCGGCGGTGACATCGAGCTGGATGGTCCGGATCGGTTTCAACGAGCGCAAGTCCTCGCTCATCCGGCCCTCGCCGAGCTGAAGGTCCAGGCCGCGAGGGAACCGCGTGGTGCCCGAGGCGAGCATGTTGATCTGGCTGGTCGTGGAGTGCCAGGCACCGTCGATCGTGGTGTAGGAGGTCAGCGTCGAGACGTGTGCACCGGTGGGCCGGGCGGTCTGCTTTGGGGTGGGCACCGAGAGAGCGAGGTCGAGGCCACCGTGATCGTTGGCGACCCGGGCGGAGGTGTGCTCGGTGTCGATGTCGACGTCGAGCTGGGTGACCCATTTGGGGAAGCCGTAGCCGTCGTGGCCGCGCACCTGCGCGATCTCGGTGTTGACCGGAAGCGCGAGCACGTAGGAGTGCAGGGAGTCGTTCTTGAGCCCGGTGACCAGGTCGAGCAGGCTCAACCCACCGCCGTGCCGCGCCGGTTTGACGGCGATACCGACAGCGGCCTCGGTGTAGAAGTCGATGTCGCACACGTCGTACCGGAACGCCATCACCGAGACGATCCCGAGCCCCGGGGCGATCTCGAGCGGATCCAGCTCTTTCGGCAGGCGAGCCCGGATCGCCTTCGTCGGCGCGAGCATCGTGAGCCGGGCAGTGGCGATGCGGTAGTAGAAGTTCGGCGTCAGCGTGGGTCCGATGCTGGAGTCCACGCGGGTCTTGGGCATCCGGCGGAAGAAGTCGACACTGCTGACCCTCGGGTCCTGCGCGACTTCGTCGAGGTCGGTGTTCATCCGGAACCGGTCGTAGAGGCCACCTTCGGGGACGGTGACGAGACGCCCTCCGAGGTCGACCTCTACGGTCCGGTAGGTCAGCTTGCCAGTCGATGCCATCGGCGTTCTCCTCTGATGTAAGCGGTGTCAACACCGAGGATCGCATGGCATGTGAGCACTGTCAACAATGCATGGCGCGGGATGCGCGGAACGCGTCAGGAGCCGACCGAGCCGATCGCGACGAAGGCGCTGCGCACCCGCTCGGCGACCTCCTCGTCCGACACCGCGTGCAGCTTGCCGTCGAGGTACAGGCAGGCGAGCCCGTGAGCGAGCCCCCAGCCGGCCGACGCCAGAGCCGAGGCGTCCGCTTCGGGGAAGACTCGATCGAGCGCGTCGGCCAGCAGCTCGTGCAGGGCATCGGCGGCCTTGACTCGCTCGTCGTCCGCATCGTCGCAGGGCTTGCCGAACATCACGCGAAAAAGAGCCGGACGCCGCAGCGCGAAGGCGACATAGGTGACCGCGAACTCGGCCAGATCCTGGAGCGAGGCGGGCGGATTGCGCCCTTCGCCCAGGTTCGCCTGCAGGTCGCGAAAGCCCTCGACCGCGAGTGCGGACTCCAGTGCGTCGCGGTCTTTGAAGTGGCGGTACGGCGCCGTTTGTGACACGCCGGCCCTGCGCGCGATCGCGCGGAGCGAGAAGGGCTCGCCGGCCTCGAGCATCTCCATCGCGGCCGACAGCAGCGCCGCCCGCAGGTCGCCGTGATGGTAGCCACTCTTCTCCGATGTTGACATTGCTTACTTAGCCCTTCTACGCTGTGTTAGCACTGTAAACATAGTGTACTTCGGGACGAACCGGACGGCCCTCGTCAGCGCATCTGGGCGGGGCGCCGTCGACTTCACCCACCGCACCTTCCGGTCGACCTCGGTGACACGCTGGCAGTACACCAGCGACCAGGTGCCCGAGGTTCGACCAACGACCATATCGGCGGGGCCGCGCCCCTGCCGCGGTGGTCGACCGCATCGTCATTCAGTGGTACGACGCTGCTCGCAACCGAGCTGCCGTCGACACCGCCCATTACCGCGAGGAGACCCCATGCAGACCGTCCTCGGCGCCGGCGGACCGATCGCCGACGAACTCGTGAACGAGCTCCACCGCAACCACACCGATGACATTCGCCTCGTCAGCCGCAATCCGTCGCAGGTCAACGACACCGATGAACTCGTGGCCGCAGACCTCACCGATGCCGAGGCCACCAGCCGCGCGGTCGCGGGCAGCCGGATCGCCTACCTCACCGTCGGCCTGCCCCTGAATTCGGCGCTGTGGGAGCGCCAGTTCCCCGACATCATGCGCAACGTCATCGACGCCTGCGGCGAACACGAGACGAAGCTCGTATTCTTCGACAACACCTACATGTATCCCGGAACGTCGGCTCCCCAGACCGAGTTGACAGCGTTCGCACCGGGCGGCCGCAAGGGGCGTGTCCGTGGCGAGCTCGCCACCATGCTGCTCGAGGCTGTGCGGGCCGGTCGGATTCAGGGCCTCATCGGCCGCGCCCCCGAGTTCTACGGGCCCGGTTCGACCAAGAGCTACACGAATTCGTTGATGTTCGACCGGATCAGGGCGGGCAAGCGGCCGTTCGTCCCGGTCAACGCCCACGCCGAGCGATCCCTGATCTGGACCCCCGACGCGAGCCGTGCGCTGGCCCGGCTCGGCAACACCCCGGATGCCTACGGCCAGACGTGGCACCTACCGGTCGACCCGAACCGGCAGTCCTACGCTCAGCTGCTCGAGATCGCCGGCGAGGTCACCGGGCGCAAGATCGGCTACACGGTGCTGCCGATGCTCGCTTTCCGCCTCGGGCGTCGCTTCGTCGAGCCACTTGACGAGATGTACGAGCTGCTCGACCGCTACCGCGACGACAACATCTTCGACAGCTCGAAGTTCGCGGCCCGCTTCCCGGACTTCCAGGTCACCACCTATCGGGAGGGAGTGGAGCGGATCCTCACCAACCCACCTGCCGACCAGCCAACCCGATGACTGACGTGGTCGGTTTCAGAGCGCGCTCGCGGTGGCAGTGAAATCTCTGTTGAGCTTGTCCCCAGCGCGGATCCCGACCTTGTCCTGGATCGTGGTCCGATGTCTGTCGATGCGCGAGGTCAGGGGCGATTTCTCGTTCAACCCGTTTCTGGCCACAGGCGATCGCGGAGTCCCGGACGACACTGCGTCCGTGACGTTCGAGCGGCTGTCGGCAGCGCCGGGACCAAGTCCGCCGAGCTGCGCCGACTCGCCGAGGCGCGGCTCGCGGCCAAAGGGACGACGCGGCAGTTTCCGGCGGCTCGATACGGAGCCGACGGAAACCCCGCGATGGCGGTGCCGCCGCTACCGCGCCGAAACCACGGCCCCGGCAAGGTGTTCGACCGTGGCCGCGAGATCGCCGCACGCCTGCTCATACTGATGACGCAGGGTCGCCACGAGTTCGGCAGTGGACCCGGCTTCGGTGACCGCACCGATACCCTGGCCCGCGCCCCAGACATCCCGCCAGGCCTTGGCATCGCTGCCGGAGGAACCGAAGTTCATCTGCGAGGGGTCCGAGTCCGGCAGGTCGTCCGGGTCCAGGCCCGCGGCAACGATGCTGCCGCGCAGGTAGTTACCGTGCACGCCGGTGAACAAATTGCTGTAGACGATGTCGGCCGCGGTGGAGTCGACGATCATCTGCCGGTAGCCGGGTACGACGTTGGCCTCGGCCGTCGACAGGAACGCCGACCCGATGTAAGCCAGATCGGCACCGGCGGCCTGGGCCGCCAGGATCGACCGGCCGTGCGCGATGGAGCCCGACAGCAGCAGCGGACCATCGAACCAGGTACGGATCTCCTGGACCAGCGCGAACGGCGACTGGGTCCCGGCATGCCCACCCGCGCCCGCGGCGACCGCGATGAGCCCGTCGGCGCCCTTCTCGATCGCCTTGCGCGCGTACTCGTTGTTGATCACGTCGTGGAGCACGAGCCCGCCGTAGGAATGCACCGCGTCGTTGATCTCGGTCCGCGCGCCCAGCGAACTGATCACGATCGGCACCTCGTGCTCGACGATGACGGCCATGTCCTGTTCGAGTCGATCGTTGGAGCGGTGCACGATCTGATTGACCGCGAAGGGCGCCACCACCGCCCCCGGGTTCGCCGCCGCGAACGCCGCGTTCTCCTCGACAATGCGATCGAGCCAGTCGCCGAGCAGCGACGCGGGTCGCGCGTTCAGCGCCGGAAACGATCCGACGATCCCGGCCTGACACTGGGCGATGACGAGCTCGGGACCCGACGCGATGAACATCGGCGAGGCGACCACAGGCAGGGACAGGCGGCCGGAAAGCTGCAGGGGCAGTGCCATTGAATCCTCCAAAGAACGTCAGTAGCTGAACGATAGGACGCACACCGCCCTATATGCAACCAGTTGCATATAGGGCGGGACGTGGCGTCGATCACCGTGTCGCCCTGATCGACGGTATGCGGATCGACCGTCCCGCGATCGCCGTCCGCGGCACGAACCGTGAGGTGGTCGATGAGGTCCTCCGTCTGGTGCTGGAAACCCTTCCGCCCCGGTGACTCTCAGAATCCGAGGACCAGCCTCGCAACGCTGAAGCAGAGGATCAGCCAGGCGGTGTCGACCAGGGTGGTCTCCCTCCGGGTTGCTCGCGAACCTGCAGGTGCAGAAGGACCGGCCCCACACCTGCGGGGATAGCCCGACGCTACGAGCGAACTCCCTCCGGGCGAGCTCAGTCGCGAAGCGAGGTCACCAGCATCGCCATCCCGGCCCCGGCGAACAACACCGTGACCCCTGCCAGGACGAAAAACCCGAAATTCGGCTCCACCCCATTGGCGAGCAAGGTCGGCACGAACACTCCGAGCGGCACGGCTCCAGCGAAAGCCCACGCACCAAGCCGGAAAGCCCCCATGAACACTCCCACCGGCTCGAATATCCCTACCAGCGCCAGCCCGACCCCCACGAACGCCAGCCACAACCACCACCCCAGACGCCCGGTCTGACGCGGGTTGTAGGAATCGGACTGCCCGTCGATGACGACGCCGACGACCTGTCCCTGCCACGTCCGCAGTGTCGCCTGCCCACCCTCGCGTGCCTTGGCGAAGAGTTCGCCGTTCACGTCGTGCGAATGCTGCGTCCCGTCGCGCATCCACCTGATCGTGAGGTGATTCGTCGTAGTCGTGCTGGTGGTTCCATCGCTGTTGACGTTGGTGGAAGTCGTAGCGGACGCGTCCTTCTCGATGATCGTGACGGTCTCTTCGACGAAGCAACTGCCCACACTCTTCTCACAGGCAACCTGATGCCGATACTCCCTCGTCTGGTGAAACGGATCCACGGCATGCGCCAGCGCGAACACCACCAGTCCGGCCCCGACCAGGAACGCCAGCGCCCTACCAAACATCGCCACTCCCCCCAAGTTCCGATGACATACCTGCAGCGAGGTTGCGCCGAACTTCCCCGAAGAGCCTCCGACGTTACCGCCGCAAGCCCTCCCACACCCCGATTTTCGTTACGCTGGGCAATGATTCGCGTGAATCGTGACTCTTCGCCTCCAGCGTGCCGACGGGCACCCGGCGGTGCACGACCACAGACGGATACCGCTGGGCGGCTGATCAGGCACCCACCCGCCGCCTCCGTTCCCATCGCAGTTGTGTTTCTACGATTTGCACGCCGGTATTTGCAGGAAACGCCCGGCGACTTCGGGACTCACAGATGGCCATCTTGTTGTGCGCACGGCGGGTTGCTCGTTGTGCTCACACGGCATCGTTACGTGACGTTCGTGCAGGCCGACGATCACTGCTGTCAACGGATGGCAGATAGGTCTGCCCGCACAGCAGAACGCCGCGTCGCCACCAGCGTCCTGTCAAGGTTGGTGCGCATCGTCGCGACAGAGTCGAGCAAATAGTTCTGCCGAACCTTCCAGGGACGCCGGTCACCTTGGCGCGGGAACTGGGCGATGGACCGCTGGACGTAACCGGAGGCGAGATCCAAGAGTGGTCGCTCGTCGAGCTTCCCGACCGGTGCCGGTACCACTGCGGCGAAGTCGTTGCGATCCATATGATTCAGCACCCGACAGACCAGTCGCGAACTCAGGTCGGCGCGCAAGGTCCAGGAGGCGTTGGTGTAGCCGATGCAGACCGCGAAGTTCGGAATCCCGGTGAGCATAGCGCCCTGCCAGACGAATTGGTCCGACAGGTTGACCGTCTCACCGTCGACCTTCGGCGCGATACCGCCGAACGCCAGCAATTGCAGGCCGGTCGCGGTGACGACGATATCAGCCTCCAGCACGCGACCGGATTTCAGACGAATCCCCTCGGGCACAAACGTTTCGATATGGTCGGTGACGACATCGGCTTTGCCCTTCTTCATAGCTTTGAAGAAGTCAGCGTCGGGAACTGCGCACAATCGCTGATCCCACGGGTTGTAGTCGGGCGTGAAGTGTTCGGCGACTACCTTCCCGTCCTTGAGGATTCGCGTCGTCAAACCGGTGAGCAGCTTGCGCGCGGATTCCGGGCGGCGGCGGCAGTACTGGTAGAAACCGATGTTGAACAGGATGTTCTTGGTGCGTATCACCCGGTGGGCCAGATCGGGCGGGAGGAGTCTGCGGATCCTGTCGGCCTGCTTGTCGCGGCCGGGGACGGCGCTGATCCAGGTCGGGGAACGCTGCAACATGGTGACGTGCGCGGCCTGCTGGGCCATCGCGGGAACCAGCGTGACGGCGGTGGCACCACTACCGATGACGACGACCCGTTTACCGGCGTAGTCGAGCTCATCAGGCCAGAACTGGGGTTGGACGACTTGCCCGGAGAAGTTCCCGACACCGGGGAACACGGGCGCGTGGGCCTGGTCGTAGTTGTAATAGCCAGCGCAGGCGTAAAGGAAGTTGCAGGTCAATGTCGTGGCGACGGTAACACCCGCGGTGTCGCGCTGTTCGAGCGTGAGCGTCCATTGCGCTGTTGCGCTGGACCAGTCGGCAGCGACAACTTTGGTGGCGAAGCGGATATGTCGGTCGATGCCGAATTCAGCGGCGGTCTCGGCCATGTAGCGCAGGATCGATGGCCCGTCGGCGATCGATCTGGCATCGCGCCACGGCTTGAACGGGTAGCCGAGGGTGAACATGTCCGAATCCGAACGGATCCCCGGGTAGCGGAAGAGGTCCCAGGTGCCGCCGAGAGTGTCGCGCGTTTCGAGGATGGCGTAGGACTTGCCGGGGCATTCGGTCTGTAGCCGGTAGGCCGCACCGATGCCGGACAGTCCGGCCCCGACTATCACGACATCGAGGTGGTCCGGAACTTCGGCGGCATTGGTCATAGCCCCTAGTCTGTGACGGTTCTCGTCCGAATTCTTGACTTTGCACGACAAGTATTTGACTATGGGCGACATGTCAGTGATTCGGTCTGCCGGTCTGCGTGGATTCCGCGCGACAGTCGCGGAGCTGGGTGGCAACGCCGAGGAATTCGCGACCGTGTGCGGGCTGCCCCTCGCAGCCCTGGATGCCGACGACATCCTCGTGCCCGACCGGGCCGTCGCCTCGATACTGGAGTTGGCCGCTGTCGAACTGCGATGCCCCGATCTCGGCCTGCGCATCGCTGCCCGCCAAGACCTCGAGATGCTCGGCCCCCTGGCACTGGCGATCCGCAACTCGCCGACACTGGCCGACGTTCTCGAATGCTCATCGCGCTATCTGTTCCTGCACGCCCGCTCACTGAGCCTCACTCTCGAACCCGACCCCTACGGCGACAGTCGGGTGGTCGCGCTGCGCTACGGCGCCCAGCCAGGTATGCAGGCGCCCGTCCAGGGCACCGATCTCGGGCTCGCTTTCGTGCATCACACGATCCAGCGCCTGGTGGACGACCGCTACGGCCTACGCTCGGTCGAACTCCCCTACCGGCCACGAGCACCGACAGCAACGTACGAGCAATACTTCGGCGCACCGGTGCGCGTCGACCGCCGCGCCGCACTCCTACGGATACCTCGCGCGCTGGCGAACCGGCAACTGTCGGGAGGCAACGAGGATCTGCACCGCATCGCCATTGCCTTTCTGGCTCAGCAATCCGGTGACGTGGACTCTTCCGTCGTCCCCAAGGTCCGCGCGGTCGTGCAGCAACTGCTCGGCACCGCCCCACCCGAGATCGGTGCTGTCGCACAATTGCTGACGATCCACCCGCGCACCCTGCAACGCCGCTTGGCCGAGGAGCGCACGTCATTCGCCTCCATCCTCGACCAGGTACGCCGCGACGCCGCCCGTCGCTACCTCACCACCACTGATATGCCGTTCAGCCAGATCGCTTCACTGCTGGGACTATCCGAACAAGCCACCTTCACCCGCTGTTGCAAGCGATGGTGGGCGTCTACACCGACCATGGTTCGTCGTAACCGCGGGGAAACCGCACACTCGTCGACCTCGGACGTTCCGTCAGGGATGTCTCACGTCATAGTCGAGTAGTCGCGATCTCACCCGCGTTCGCTCTGGCAAGGCCGGGCGGCCGACACGCGCAGGCTCCCATCCGTGACCGCTACCCGGCTGCCACGCTCATCCCATAGCGGATCGGTCAGAGGTCCGCCGCTTGAAGCCGGTTTGCGGCTAGGCCCTCGTGTCGAGGGTCGGGATACCCGTTCGGTGGCGACGCCATGTGGCGCTCCCCCTTTGTTGCAGTTGCTGTTTCGATATACGGCTACTGGCTGTTGAGTCGCTTCTCCAACGCATGAATCCGCGAGGCGCACGAGGGGTGGCTAGCAAAGATGTTGGCACGCAGTCCGTTCCGTCGGCGAGCATCGTCGTGCCCCGCGTCGAGCCAGCCGTACAGAATTTCGAGTAGAGCCGGACCGTAGCCGAGCTGCGCGGCCACTCGATCGGCGTCTTTTTCCTGATGCCGACCGAACCATGCGAGGACGAACGGGACGGTCCACAGCAGCACCAGTAGCGGGTGGATCGAATAGAAGAACAGGGTGATCAGAGCCAGCCACAGCAGCGGGAACAGCCGGACGATCGGGCCGATCAGGCAGCCCGCCGCCTCACTGCCGGCACGCCCGCCCATCGCCCCGCCCGCTGCGCCGAGCGTCAATCCCGCGGCCAGCGCGAATACCAACTGCGTCGACCAGTGCAGGACACGGACGAGCAATCGGCCCGGTAAGGCGTACCAATACGTCAGGAGCGTGGCCCATGAATGCCCGCCGAGGTGGTGCCCCAGTTCATGCGCCAGCAGAGCTTCGAGCTGGTGGGGTGGAAGTATGAGTGCACCACGCGTGACGGCCACGATGTGCCCCGCCGCAGCCGACGCGTTGAGGTCGTTTGAGTCCTCGACCCACAGCCGATACGTGTCTGCTCGGACACCGGCCGACTGGGTGACCAAACTCCATGCGTGGTCGAGCCGCTCTTGTTCGGGAATCGTCGGCCGACGGAAGCGGAAGAAAACCCGCGCGATCGCGAATTCGGTCGGCCTGAAGAACACGACGGCCCCCGACCCGACGAACACGGCCAACGCCACCCAGACCGCGACGCTGCCCTGGAAGATGGCGGAGAATGCCATGCCCACGACGATCAGACTGAGCGCGAATCCCGGCAAGCCCACAACCAGCGTTCCGGCAGTCGATAAATGGATGCCGCGACGACGCCGCGGAGCACTGGTCATCCGGACCGGGTGACCAGGCGCAGGAGGTCGGAAGCCAGCTGGTTTCGAATGTTCGAACTGCTCGTCGCTAACCGCCATCATGCCCCCATCGATGTTGCGCTACAACGGATTACCCTAACGCGAACGGCTCCCGTACATGAACCCCGACAGAAACCTTGCTCGGCGCCGGGCTCTCGTCCTCGGCTCGCGACTTCGGCGACAACCAGTCACACCGCCTGGACCTGGATCCGCGCGACGAAGCGGACCGACACATCGACCATCTCGCGGTCCAGATGGTTCCGATCCACCAGTGCGCCTGTAATTCGGCTGGTCTGGTCACGTGGCGTCTGTTTGACTGCGTCCGTGGAATGGGTGCGAGAGTTCTACTCCAGGAGCGGTTCATGGTGGGGCGGAGCCGAGGCTCGGCTGACCGAGCGAGACCATCGCCGGGTGGATCTTCTCCGCGCGCACGCAAGCCCGGAGGGACGGATTCTGGAACTGGGGTCCGGGTACGGCTCGACTGCCGTGGCGGCTGCCCTGGCAGGGTACGTGGTGACTGCGGTCGAGGTCAGCGACCGCGCGGACTTCACCGCCGGACTGGCTCAGGACTTGGCGGCCGGCTGCCTGACCGTTCACAAGGCCGACTTCTACGAAGTCCAACTCGACCAACGATTCGATGCTGTGTGTTACTGGAACGGATTCGGGGTCGGCTCCGATGCGGATCAGCGCCGGTTGCTCCGCCGGATCGGGTCCGAGTGGCTTCGGCCGGGTGGAACAGCCCTCATCGATGTCTTCAACCCGTTCGTCTGGGCCGGTTGGGACGGCAACGAGGAGCATCGAATGCCGAATGCCGCTGCTGGTTACGACCACGAGCTCAGAGAGCGGGTCCGTTTCGACCCGGTGACCTGCACCGTGGTCGACACCTGGTGGGAACCGGCCGATCCGGACCACCCCATCAGCCAGACCCTGCGGTGCTACGCACCCGCCGATCTGATGCTCTTGCTCGATGGAACAGGCCTGTTCCTGACCGGGATCGCGGTGGGAGATGATGTGGTATCCGTTTCGCCGCACTCCGGCATGAGTAGCCTGCTGCGAGAACAGTACGAGTACCTCGCGGTCGTCACAGCGGTCGCGGACAGCTGACCGGCGAGCGGGGCCAGTCGAGCCCGAGCCCGCCCTTCTCCGACAGTGTCAATTCCCGCCAGGCAGGGACGACGGATCTGCGGTCATTCCCGCTCGTCCTGCAGATCGGTCCAGCGTTCGGGAGTGAACCATGGCTTGTTCAGCCGGTATTCCTCGTCGAGTGCCTTCCAGATGCGTCGAGCATCGGAGCCCTTGTAGTAGCGCTGGAAGTCGAACCGATCGATCCCGGCGCGCTTGGCGACCGCATCGGCCAGGATGCTGTTGTTGAACTCGACGCTGCGGTCTCCGTCGACCTGGATGCTGGTCCCCTCGGCGCCGCCTGTCAGCGCGACTTCGAGCGCGATGAAGATCCACGGTGAAGTTTCGATGACGGTCAAGATGAGATCGCCGGCACGGTAGCCGTGGTCCAGGGCCCAGACCTTCGCATTGCCCCCTGGTTAAAGTAGTCCTTCAGCGCTTTCCGGTACGGAATGCCGGTGGCGAGATAGAGCCGGCCACACTGCAGGAGTTGCGGCAGTTCACGCAATCGTGTTGTCCCTTCTTCGATCTGGGTCGCTCATGTAGTTCCAGATCGCCGCATCGAGAGCACCTGCACTGCAACCCAATTCGACGGAGGCTTGTGTGATCAGGGCATTGATCACACGGTAGTCGCGACAGTGGACGCCAGCGTCGCGAACGAATCCGGCGACATGCATGTCGACAGCGACGTGTCCGGTAGAGCCGGTCAAGATCGCGATGTAGTCGACAGTCTTGGGCCCGACACCCTTGACCTGGCGAAGAGCGTGGCGCATCTGCTGTTCGCGGTCACCGCTGTCGTAGCAGGCGGCCAACTCGTGCACCGTCTCGATCTCGAACGCGTGCAGCGCTGCGGTGAGACCGGTGATGACGGCGAGCTTGCGTGATGTCCTTCTCCAGCCGAGGAATTCGGCCAGATCGTCGGATTCCAGTCGACGCCGGAAGCCCGACAGAACAACCGCATCCGGCCACTCCGAGATCACCTTGCGAACCCGTGGGAGAACCACCGCCTTATACTTCGTCCGCGGCTGAAGCGACGCATCGACAATCACACCGCCGAGGTGGTCCCATCGCCGCTCAACCTCTCGCGGTTCGAGGCCGACAGACCTGACGAAACCCACAACCATGCCGACGTCATCCGGGCTGGTGAACATAGCAACAGTATCGCTGCGGCGCGTCTAACGGTTAGCACCTCCCGAAAAGTTTCCGACGCAAAGACTCGTCATTGAAATGTCACTAACCGGATTGGGGAGGGTGGCAGCGAGTGCAGTTCGACATGCCGACGGTGGACGATCTTCGACGCACGGGCGGACCCCCGTCACTCACCCACCACTGACCCAACCGGTGGCGGGCGGTGCCGAGAACGTTCCCGGCACCGCCCGCCGCCACGGTCTCGACCGCGGGTGGTGAGTAGGTCGGCGGGGTGTAGACGGCGCCGTATTCGTAGAGCTCGGCGGCGAGTGAGTCGGTGCTCCACGGGTCGGGGAGGTGGCGGGCGTCGTCGAAGGTTCTGTCGGAGTCGGTCTCGCAACGCTGCGGATCGTGCCGGCCGTCCACCGGCCGCATTTCGGCAACGGCTGCTTCACCGTTGATATTGGCGCAGACAGCCATGATTGGAAGACCCCGCGGGATGCGTGCAGCTTTGTTGGTCAGGTGTGAGCACGGCGGCAGTGTCGGCGAACCACTCGGCGGGGTGCGGCCGGCGGTTGAGCCCTGCCCCGGTGTGCCGCAGCCACATCAGCGCGCGAGGATCCCAGAGGCTGGGGCCATCGAAGCCGGTGAGTCTGCGTTCGGCATAGCCGAAGTCCCACGGGCGATAGCGATGGTACCGGCGACTAGCCCGCCCGAGTCCTAGACGCGGGACCGCGATGTCCAGCCACCGCAACCACAGATCGTTCCAGTTGCGCTACCGAGGGTTATTACATTGCCACTACCATCGGCGGTGGTGCTCAGGGAAATAATCTCTTCACCATCGGTGATGTTCTTGAAAGTCATCGCAGCCGTGTCGCCCGTTAGGTTTACGAGCGAGCCTGCGGAATCACGCCAAGTTAAAACTCGGCTAAACTTTGCGTTCCGTTCAATAGTGAAACTATATTGCCCTGCGGGCATATCTATCTCTAATTTACATCAGATGGTCAAATTTGAGAATGGCGAATAGGACATCGGGGTGCTTCGGCCGTGCTAGAGTGTGATCGCCATCACGTGAGCCATGCATCCGTCAGGTTCGAGAACGGACGCGCAAGCAGAAGGGCTAGGCATGGAACCTGTCACGATTGCACTAATCGCTGGTGCAGCAATGAAAGTCATCGGCCCATATCTCGCAAATTTCGCGACTAAGGCGGGCGAAAGTCTAGCCGCAAAGTCAGCAGATGGTGCGGTTGCTGGAGCCTTATCCGGCGCAAAAAGATTGCTCGGCTTGATGCGGAGCAAGTTTGCGAGCAACTCGCAGGCTGAGGCCAGCCTCGGATACCTTGAGGAAAATCCTGACGATGAACAGGCCCAAGCGGCCGTCACGAGACACCTCGAGAATGCTATAGCCGCTGACCCAAAGTTCGCATCTTCTATCGAGTCAGAGTTGGCTCAGATATCTAACACAAATGCAGATATTGCCTTTGTGAACAACATTCAAGGTGATGTCGGGAAGATAGTCCAAATCGAGACTGTGCACGGCGATGTCACATTCTAGCGATCCCCGGCCAATCCACAACACGATCAACGGAAAGGTGGAGAAGCTGATCCAGGTACAGAATATGTACACCAGTACCGAAATCTTTGATGCAGACACGCTGGCCAAGCTCGGAGTTGCGATTGCCGCTCAAACCAATGTCTACGCAGACCGACAACGTACGCGAGCCGCTGTCAATAAAACGCTTGCGCTCTTGAAGTCGAGGGGCGTTATGTACGCCAGAATGGACTCAGAGAGTTGGCCTGCCGCATTTCGCTCGCTCAAAGACGTGCGCGACGCGCTGGCCGATCTATCTGTAGAACTGAGAAATGGACCGGAAAGTGTACGCTCGCTGGTTGATCTACTCCTGGCAGCCGTTCGCGACTATATTATCCGCTGGGAAGCGAGCTATGAGAAATCGCAGCGGGCTTCATTCAACGAATTCTGGCCTGAAAAGAAGGCGGCTGGCATTGCTCTTCACAGTATCCGCGTAATAGTCCTAGCAGCAATCGAGCCGCTGGAGACCTACGCCATTTCTAAGGAATAGGCAGGTCACCGAGAATTTTAGAAGCCGCCGCCCGTTGCCTCGATTAGGCCTGGTCGAGTTCCGTCATCTTGTGGCGCGACACTAAGGGATGTGTCGTCGGGGTTGTCCACGGGCGCAACAACTTCAGAGTCAGGAGCACGTGGGTGAATAGTCGCCCGGAGGTGTGGGTCGGGATCAACGTCGGCAAAGCAGCGCATCACCACCCCACCAGAGACCACCACCCGGCTCCTGCTATCGGCGCCACCGATCACCGTCGAGATGAGGACAAACTCCCGCCCATCACCACATCGCATCCTCACTGGCCACGCCAAGGGGGATGACGGCGTTGACGACGGTGCAGTTGCCCGACGGACACACCCTGCTCGCCTCCGGCAGCGACGATTGCACAGTGCGGTTGTGGAATCCTACACACAGTGGAGCCGTCCTTCTGAACATCCTCAACCCGGTCCCGGTCCCGGTTCCCCGATCACGGCTTTACACGGAAACGGAGATCGACTCGCGGTAGCCACGAGAGGAAGCGTCATCGTGCTCCGGCTCCCCCACACACAGCACAGCTCCCACCCCCAAACCTCCGGATAGAGGCATCGCCCCCTGGTGCCTACAGACGTCTCACTCGTCGTGGGTGAAAGCGTCGTGATACGGGTGGCTCCCGGGCCCTGCCGGGTGTGAGGTCGGCTGAAGCCACCGCGCAGTCGACGGCAGCAATGTTGTGACCAGCGACGTCGCAGCGATCCCGAAGAACGTCAACTCGAGCAGAGTTTCGACCAGATCGGTGTGCTGGTTGACGCACGCGAGCCGGATCACGACACCCAGTGCCAACACAGCGCCCACCACAACAAGCGGTCTTCCGACAGACTTCCGCATCAACAGTCGAAGGCCACCGAGACCGAGGAGGAACACCATCGCCGCGGACACCAACGCATGAAATACCAGCCTGGTGATGAACAGCGGCACAGAATCGTTGAACAGCTCGTTGTCTTGGAGGGTGTGCAAGCTGATGGCAGCACCGGTGAACATATACGCAGCGAGAATTCCGCCACCCAACGCCAGCACGCCCGCAATAATCGTCGAGGCCGAACTCGGCGTGGTCGGCGGACCTGCGAATGGCCGCGGACCTACTGGATGGTTCATCTCTCCCCCGCTTCACGACGTCGAACAGCTGCTTGATCCCAGCGTCGCCGAAAGACTAACCAGCGCCCCTTAACGTCGGCTTTCCGCTCGTCGATCTTCGGTGGGAATCGCCCCGATCCGGGCCGGCGCTCCACTTTCGAGCCGAACCGTCGATTTCGCGACCATCGAGCCGCTATCCGGACCGAACCCGGTTTCGAGTCTGATCCGGCGTGGCCGACCACGTGCCGCCGGTAACCACGGTCCAGGGCTGCGGTTGCCCCGAACCGCGCAGGGGCCGTGACATCCGAGGTCCTACAGTGGGCTCGCGGCCACCAGGGGAAGACCTCGGGGTGATCGAAAGCGGCGTACGCTGGCGCCGCGCCGATCGCCTTCGGTTGGTCGTCCGCTTCTGCATGGATCGGCAACGACCCACCGCCTGGAGCACGGGTAGCAGGTGACAACCAGATTCGAGCCCGCTGGACCGGGTACGCGCCGTGGGACCGACGTCAGTTCTGACCGGCACAGTCGTTAATGGCGGAGATCCGCCTGAAAATGGACGCTGCCTCATCTCGCTACGTCTGCGGCTCGGGCGATGACGCGCTGGTCGACCGCACGCGGAAAGCCGTACCCGGTGACAATTCGAGGCCGAGGAGACGAGGTCGTCATGGTCCAGGTCACACACAGGGTCCAAGCTCCTGTCGAGGACGTATTCGCGGTGCTCGCCGATGGGCGGCTATATGCGAGCTGGGTGGTCGGCGCCTCCATATTCGCGAAGTCGACGACGCATGGCCACGGGTCGGCGCGCGAATACATCACAGCGTCGGACTATGGCCGCTTTCGTGGCCAGGTTCGTTCCTGGGCACGAGGCGAGGAAGTCCTGTGGCCTCACCCGAGTTCGAGGGAAGTGACACCGAAAACCTTGTCCTGGAGATGGTTTCGGACGCCACCGGTGTACATGCGCGCGGTCTCGAACGTGGGTGTGAGGCCTGCCGACTCGGCCAGCAGCACCGCCGGTTCGTTAACCAGTGGCACATCAACCGCCAGTGACGCGCCGCCCGAGGCTCGCGCGCACGCGGCGAGCAATTGCCGCGCGTCGTCGGCTGTGTCGGCGAACAGCGGGCCGACCCGCCAACCGTCGCGGGCGGGGCGGACAGTGCAGAATCCAGTGAGGGTCGCGTCGACGATCCGCAAGAAGGTGCGGTGTGTCGGCTCGGTCAGCCAACGCGCCAGAAATATGGGCCGGGCCGCGGGAACGCAACGCGCATCGTAGGCGAGCACATCACCCACCTCATCGGGCAGCAGGACGCGAACGGTTCCATCCGGTGCGGGCAAGGTCGAGACACCGCCGAAACGCGCACTGCGATAAGCGAGTTCGAATCCGCTGCGGCGATAGTTGTTCTGCTGGTCCACGACCCCGTCGAGCCCGACCACACGAGCACCCGCGTGGGTGAGCCCCTTTCGCCACGTGGCAATCCCGAAGCCACGTCCACGCAGATCGGGTCGGACCAGATAGAAGCCGAGGAAGGCATAGGTGTCGCCGTAGTTCACCACCGAGATCGCCGTGGCGGGCTCCCCGTCGACCCGCCCGAGGAAGAATCCGTGCGGATCCTGGGCGAAGAACGCGCCGCGATCAGCCTCCCCCGGATTCCATCCTTCGGCCGCGGCCCATTCGACGACGGTGGCCCACTCGTCCGGCGTGGCCCGGGTGATGACGAGATCTGCGGGGTGCGCAGCAGTTGGCATAGCGTCCACGGTAGCTGCGGGCTCGCCCCGTATCGGCGGGAGTGCCGCCACCGGAGGCGCTCCCGACAGGCAACATCATGGATTCTGTATTCACTTTCGAAGCATCGCCGGCGGCGGCGACATTGTGGTCGACCTGGCGAGCTGGCCTGATCGAAATCAGCGTCTTCTGCGCGATTGTCTACGTGCCCATCCCCACGAGGCCGAGCGATACGCCCAACTGAAACGGCAGATCGTGGAAGTAGGCACGCCCCTGGGGACTACGCGCGCGCGAAATCAGGCCTCATTCAAGAACTGACCGGCCGAGCCCGCGCCAGACTCAGCCTGCGACCGGTCCCCGCGTGGGAGAAGTGATGACAGTTCTGTGAATGTCGGGTAGACATCGCACGGTCCGACTTGAGCCGAACACACCGGCATGCCGCATGGCACGCATTGGTCAGCGGACCAGAAAGCTCGGCCGGCGCGGCTTCCGGACGCGCGCTCATACCGAACAGCGATTGATGTCTACAACGCTTCGCACGCTCGTTCGGCTGTTCGTAGTGCGCTGAAGAGCACGCCCGTACTCTGCAAGAGCTCGGCTGTGGCCGCGGCGAGTTCCGGCGGGAAGATTTCGAGATTTTCCCTGGAGATGGTCCCAGTACCTGCGGCCGCACCGAGGGCTAGGAGGCCGGCGGGATCCACGATCTCGGAGGTGGAGGTGGAGCAGCGCGCGGGCGTGGCTCCAACCACGTGGGAGCGGGTGTGGCGGTGAGGAGCCTGGATGCCCAGTCCTTCATGAGATCAATGGCTTCGGGTGGTCCGTGCACAATGAAAGGCGCGCCGATCGAGACAAGGCAGAAGGTTGCCCAGTCCAAGGATTCGGCGGCAATATAAACCTCGCACGACCCGGGGTCGATGACGGCGACCGTGCCGTAGTGGACGACCTCGGCTCTGACCCGTTCGGCGGAAGCTTGGACGGTGGCGTGAACCCGGTACCTCGACGGCATCGACCCGATCCGGTCGCGGACATACTCCACCGGATCGCCGCCGGGCAGGCCGCGCGGTGCGAATCGTGCGCCGGTGCGGCGTGGTCGCGCGATCCGGTCGATTCGATACGTGCGCCAGTCGGTGCGATCGAGATCCCAGGCCACCAGGTAGAGGCGGCTTTCGACATTGACGATCTGATGCGGTTGGGTAGTGCGCTGTGAAGTGGCCGCGTCGCTGCCCCGGTAGCCGAACGAGACCGTATCGGCGTCCCGGCAGGCGAGCGCGAGAGTGGTCAACGCGGTGACATCGTCGATCCTGGCTCGGGGGTATCCATCACCGGCAGGGGTCGCGACGGTCCGCAGACTGTCGATCCGGCGGCGGATACGCGTGGGAAGGACCTGGACGATTTTGGCCATAGCGCTCATGGCGGCTTCCGCGGAGGCGGGATGGACGCCGGTGGCGATCTCCTTCAGCCCCAGCACGGTCGCGGCAGCCTCCTCCTCGCCGAGCACCAGTGGCGGCAGGCAGGCTCCTGCGCTGAGCTGGTAGCCGCCGCCGGTTCCGCGCGTCGTGACGATCGGATAACCGATCTCCTGGAGACCGAGAACATCACGCCGGACGGTCCGCTCGCTGACATCGAGCCGACGGGCCAGATCGGCACCGGACCAATGGCGACGGCTCTGCAGCAGACCGAGAAGCGCGAGAGTGCGAGTGCTGGTGGACACACCCTGAAGATAGGCGCCCTTGTGGCCAGAACCTGTCCGCAACTGCGGCCAGTCTGGGGGCACCAACCGAAAGGAGACAGTATGTCCACCACTCCCGCAGTTCCTCCGGCGCCCACCGGATCCGCAACGGTCGACCCCTTCATCTGGACCGACGACGCGGCAGGTCTGCTCGACTTCCTCGTCGATGTGTTCGGGGCGATCGAGGTCCCCGCGACGCGGACCGTCGATACCGACGGTCTGCTTCTGCATTCCGAACTGCGGATCGGCGATTCGACGCTGACGATCGCCGATCGCAAACCGGACTGGCCGTATATGCCGTCCTTCGTCCGCGTCTACGTCGACGATCCGGCCGCCACACTGAAACGAGCCGCCGCGCGTGGTGCGCGGATCGTCACCGAGCCGACGGATTTCTGGGGCGATGTGCTCTCCCGATTCGCCGACCCGTTCGGCCACCTGTGGTGGGTGTACAAGCACAATCCGGGTAACGCGTCCTGGGATGAAGGTTCGGCCGAGGAAACCGGCGGAGGCGACTGGGGGCAAGCCGATTCCTCCGAGGACGGCGCGGGTGAGCAGTCCTGGGAATCGTTCGCCACCCCGGAATTGACCGCCATCCATTCCTCGCTCATGGAAGCGATGGCCTCGCTGCGGGATCCGCGCACCCGCTGACCCGTCGGCTACGCCCTGCGGCCTCGTATGCGCCGCAGGGCATACGGCCTTTCCGGGCAAGGACGCGGTGCCCGGGGTGACCGACCCTCTTCCGGGCAGCCCAGTGATCTTGACCTGGTCCGCGGCTCCGATAACCTGGTATGTGTTGTGCCTCACAGGACCGTTCACTACTAGCGACAGGCGGCTACCGACATGGGCGCTTTCAGCGAAAAGTACGAGAAGGTGGATTTCAGCGACCCGAAGACCATCCCCAGTGACGACCTCAACGACGAGGACGACCACGAGGTCGAGGACACCGATACCGACGTCAGTACCGAGATCGGTACCCCGATCGACCCCGCGATACAGCGGGAGATCGATCTCGGGAGGTTTTGATCAGGCGGCGGTGACATCGCCGGCCCGCGGCGTCGAAGTTGCCGTTGGGGTTGTGGTCGCCGCCGGCAAACATCGGCCGGTGCGACGCGAGACATGGAGCGTGCCTATTCCTGTGCGGCTATACGAGCGCAGTGCAGGAGATCTGGCACGCCCGCTCATGGCACCCCTCGAGGTCAGGACCCGGTTAGGGTGCCTGACCCGTCGCGGAACACGCCCGAAGGTCAACGGGCTGAAGCTATCTCAATCATCGGCAACACGCTGAAATGCCGCGACCCGCGCGGTTCCGACTTGCCGGCGCGGACGTGTAGAAGATCATCCGTTCGGCCGCTGCCGCAGGACGAACCGGCCCTGGAATCGGAACCGACCGGCGATCCCAGGGCCAGGTGGAACAGCACCTAGGTCCGCGCCACCACGGGTTCGACACCGTGTCGATCTCCGATAGTGGGATGCTCGATGGATGAGTGTGCAGAACTTCCGGGACGTGGCCACCACCCGATTGCGCGGGTTCGATGTGCAAGCCGTGGCGGATGTACCGGGGATGCGGCGCGCGACAGTGGTGCTGTGTGTGCTCGAACATGACGGACAGCCCTGCGTGATCGTGATCAAGCGCGCCTACCGCGGCCGCAACGCGGGGCAATGGGGATTACCCGGCGGGCGGGTCGACGGCGACGAGACCACTGTGGCGGCCGGCCTGCGCGAATTGCAGGAGGAGCTCGGCCTCGATGCTTCCCCCGCAGAGGTGCTCGGCCGGCTGGACGATTTCCCCGCGGCCTCCGGTTTCGCGATCACACCGATCGTCGTGGCGCTCGACAACCCCGGCGCCCTCTCCCCCAACCATGAGGTGCATCAGGTTCATTTCGTTGCTCTCGATCGGCTCGCCGCCGACGAGGTTCCATACTGGGCCGATCAACCGGATGGAACCCGCCTACTGCAGATGCGACTCGGTGATGGCATGACCATCCACGCTCCGACCGGGGCGATGCTGCTGCAGTTCCGTGATGTGGTGCTACTCGGTCAAGCGACCAGGGTCGCGGACCTGCTGCAGCCCGTTTGGACACATAGGTAGCCGGCGACGACGGATTCCAGCCCCGTGCTCGCGAGAGGCGAGTTCGGTGCGTTCGCGATTCGGCAATCGGCCGCACACAGGCTCGATACAAGCCGATGGTTGATGTAGCGACCGTTCAGCGGGAGAGAGGTCGACGTAGAGCGGCCAAGGCGTTGCCGGTCCGATAGAGCTCGATGAGAAGTGGACGCAACGCCCAGCCGAGATCGGTGAGGGCGTAACTCGTGCGCACAGGGAAGCCGCGGTGCGTGCGTCGCGCGATCAGCTCGCGGGCTTCGAGATCGCGAAGACGGTCGGTCAGCACTTTGGCGCTGAGCGAGGGCAGCCGGTCCCGTAACTCACCGAACGAGAGCGGCGCACCCATGAGTTCACGCAAGACCAGGGTTGTCCAGCGGCCGGAGATGGCAGTCAGAGTGACCTCGACTGGGCAGTCCGGTTCCGGTGCCCTGGTTCGCCCACCCTCGTCGGGCACCAGCTCGTCGTCCCAGACTGTGTCGGTTACCGTTTGGTTGCCTACGCGCGGGCCGAGTTGGCTGTCGCTATGACCCATACGAGTTCTCGTCACAACCCCACTGTGCCCCTCACGGACGACCCGAGACAACACCCCGCGGTGTTCGCGGCCCGCTTCAACACCGGCAACGCGGACGTGCTCGCCGAGGTATACACCGACGACGCCGTCTTCGTACCGGAGCCGGGCAGCGAGGTCACCGGGCCCGCGTTGCGAGCAGCCAATGCCGAATTCCTGGCACTCGGCCTGCCTATCCGAGTCAGCCCGCGCCACACCTACGTCGCAGAAGATATCGCGTTGCTCATCGTCGACTGGGAAATCGACGGCACAAGCCCGAACGGCGAGCCGATTCACCTATCGGGAACCGCCACTGATGTCGCCCGTCGCGACGCCGACGGTTACTGGCGCTATGTCATAGACAATCCGTTCGGCATCGCCTGACGGACCTGCCCGAGAACCACACACTCCGCTTTCAAACAGCGCAGAGGGCCGGGAACCCCTCCCGGCCCTCCCTTGTTCACCACGCTGGCCGGTCGGGCTCCACGCTGTTGTACCCCTCGCTGGCGGCGGCCCGAGAATCTTCATCGCAGATCACACGCCGAGCGGCTCTTTGTCGTGAGGTCGACGATTGTCACGCCGACGGCGTTGGTCGCTCCCGTCGATTGGGCAGTGAAATCACTGTGTCAGTTGATATTTCACCAACTCGAGTTTTTACCCTGGCGGCGTGGTCGCGGCCCGCCCGGGGTTGGTGCGCGAATGTTGAGAGGGAGTCTGCGCGCCTCGAGACGGCGTCGAGACAGGGGCATTCGATGTCGATGTCAGGGTCGACATCCGGGCGTACCTGGATGCCCAACCCATATGGATACGCGAAACTGCTCGCGACGCAGTCAGAAGGGAGAAAGTTATAATGACGGATGGGCTGTCCGACGACCGTCTTGCCGCGATCTTCATAGCAGCGGTCTTGGTAACGTCGCTCGCCACTGCGAATGTCGCCGACGGTCTCGTTTTGGCGCTGTCTCCGCTCCTGGTAACCCTGGCGATGATGCTGCTCGTCACTCGGGAGGGATGGAGTAGGAGCGGATGGGAACGGCTGGGAATACTGCGTGCGGGAAAGTCTTGGTGGGCGGTGGCGGTGGGATCGAGCATGCTCGTTTCTCTAGCTGCCACTGTCGCCGTGGTCGTGCTCGGGTATGCGAGCTTCATCGAACCCGATTCCGAATTCGTCTCCGCCGCTGTCGTGATGGCGATCACGGGTCCGATTCTCGCGTTCACCGAGGAGATCGGATGGCGAGGCTACTTGCAGCCACGAGTGCAGCGATGGGGTGTGCGCGCATCGATGCTGATCGTCGGTGTCGTGTGGGCCGCATGGCATCTGCCCTACATACTGCTCACGCCGTACTACCACTCCGAGGGCAACCGCGTAATCACGCTGCTGCTGTTCACGGCCAGCGCGGTGGCGTTCTCGTTCCTGTTCGGATATCTGCGGATCGCGTCGGCGAGTATGTGGCCCGCGGTATTGGCTCACTGGGCGCACAACTGGACCTTCGCTCTGCTGACGGGCTACCTCGTGCAGACCCAGCATCCTGTCGTCGTGACCGAGTATCTATCCGGCGATACCGGACTGTTCGTGCTGATCGGAACCATTATCGCTGCCCTGATAGTTCGCCGAAAATGCCGCGCCGCAATCGAGCCGGTACAGCATGCCGAGACATCTGTGCCGCCCACGCCATGACCTGACCTGACCTGACCCTATGAGATCGGTCCGGTGACTGCGAGAGCCTCGCGGCCCACGTAGTAGGCAGGAAGGCTCGATGACCATGACGGCACGAGAGAGGCACACACCTGAATAGGTCGTACGCAAGCTGAGCGAGGCTGACCGGCTGCTGAGCGGGGGTAAAGACGTTGCTGACGTGTGCGGGACTCGACATCCCTACCGGCGCAGCGCTGCGACAACACCTCGACCCGACCGACAACAAGTAGGCCCGAACCACGGTTGCACACGGTCGGCAGCGGTGCTCACTTGAACGTCCGATAGTCGGCGATTGCGGACGTTCCACCGACGCAGGTTTCGAGATCATCTCGCGCCGTTGATCTTTCGTCACGACCTCGGTCCGCGGGTCGAGGCATCAGAAGGCATCCGGTCGCGAGTCGATCGCGGCACACTCATCGCTTGACCGAACCGCTGGTTCAGTCAAGCGTTACCAGTACGCATTCGTCCAGGTCGGCGGCAAGTCGATACAACTCGGCATACTGGGCCAGCCGGTCGAGAAGGTAGTCGCGATCCCACGGTCCTTTGTATACACCGGATGCTTCCATCGCTTCAGCGCCGAACAGATGTGAAGCAGTCTCCAAACTGTTCTCCACATAGTCAGCTATGGTCCGCGCAGTAGACGGGCGAACAAACCGAAGCGGACTCCCTTGCCCCGCAGTCGCACCCGAAGCAAGGGACTCCGCCCCGAAGACTGCGATCTCGGCCAACCCGGCTGGATTGCGTTCTTCCTGCGTCCGACGGTTGGGCGCAAGCAACCAGTACACCGCGTCCCACGCCCGCGTGGAGAACGTCCGGTCAAGAATGCCGGGCCGCTGCCTCACGATCTGACGAGCGACCGAGGCCAACTCCACCCAGATCGGGTCATCCCAGTGCTGCGAATCGGCGCCATCGCTGATAGCCAAGCTGCTGAAGAACTGGATGGCGTTTTCGGCGGCCTCGCGATCGCGCATCGCGCGTTCGAGTAGCGGTTCGTAAGGAACTGCCTGGTATCGAGCATCGAGGGCCATCCCGAGACCATAGGACTCAGCTCGAGCGGGCCCTACCCAACATCACATAATCGGCAGATGTGGCCGTTCGTGACCGCGCGCCCAGCGGCAATATCGTGCGTTCGCTCGCCCGCGATCGAGGCAGGCACCTGCCGACAGTGATGGCCCGAGGTCGAAGGGTTCGAGGATCGTCACGACGCGGTTGTCGTAGGCGGACACTAGTTTGGGTGTGTGACTAAGTTCGTGGACTTCAATCTCAAACTGGCAGTTGTCGAAGAACTCATGTACCGCGAGTCCCCCAAGCTCGAGCCGTGGTCCCTCGAGAAAACGATGGAAGCCCAGGGCTTCGATGGTGATCTCTGGGAGTACTCCGCCGACAACTACTACGACCAGGTGATGCCGCAAGCTCAGGCCTACTTCGAAAGCCTCGAGCTTTCTGCCGAACTGCTCGCAGGGATTGAACAGCTCATCTTCGACGGAGGCTGCCAGGTTTACGCCGAATGCTGCCCGCACTGGGACGGCGAGGGCGAGCAGTTCGACGTCGTTAGTCTCGACGACCTCCGACTGCTCCCTAATCTGAAGCGCGTTCTGGGTGCGGAATTGCTCGCACCCCACCTCAGGACGGTCTTGCGGTCCCGAGACATCGAGTTGATCCACTAACCTCATCGCAGTCGGCGCGACCGAACCTGCTGAGCCACAACGCTCCTGAGAGCAAGCCATCTCCGCGTGGCTGCTCGGCTCAGCGCGATCCGCGGCATTTGCGGACGTGCTCGCCCGGTGCGGTGGTGCGGTAGTGCCGTGGTTCAATCGCTCGATGCGTGGTGACGAGATCATCGGTCAGTGGAGTGTGGAGGCCGGGTATCACAGCTCGATGGAGGATGAGCAGTTCGTCTTCTGGGGTGATGGTGTGGGGTTGGTGGAGTACGTGCGGCCGGGGGCGAGTGAGTGCGTGCTGTTCGGATGGGCGCGGACGGCGATTCGGACGGTGCGGCTCGAACCGCATCGGTGTGTCCGGCGCGACGGCGGTGCGGTTGTGGATGGTGATGTGCCCGAGGTGGTCGAGATCGGTTATCGGATCACGCGGGAGAAGCGGCCGTTGATCGGCGAAGTGCTGCCGATACTGTATCTGCCCGCTCCGTTCGCGGCGACTCCCGACGGCGGGTACGGGCTGATCACGCGGGAACCGGCGGCGTATTTCACGAACATGCGGCGCGCGAGTTCGTGAATCGAGGCATCATCTCACTGTCGCAGGTTGGACCAGACAGACACAGGCCGAGCGACAGGTCGCGGCGAACAGGCTCGCGACCTTGGAGCAAACTGTCGGTCGGCATCCGCGGCTGACCCATCGAGACATTAGGGAGCTGGTCGAGGGACTCGGCGGGATGCGCGCGACCCTGCGTCGAGCTGAGCCCGACGATAAGAATGTGGTCTACCGCCAGCTCGGGCTCAAACTTACCTACAGAGACAAAACACGGGTGGTGATCGCTGAAGCGACCCCACCCGTGGGCGTACTGGTTGTGTCCGGAGGGGGACTTGAACCCCCACGCCCTAATACGGGCACTAGCACCTCAAGCTAGCGCGTCTGCCATTCCGCCACCCGGACTTGCTGGTGTGCCAAAAGATTATCCGACGCACCGTCGGAAACCAAATCGCCTAGCTGACCTGCCGTTTGTGCAGGTTTGCACCTGGGGTGACCTGCAGTGGCGGTAGCCCCCGAGCGGGTGGTCGACGGACCGCATTCGATCGCCCTTGACGGGCCGGAACCCCCGCGCAATTTACCAATCGGTCAAATCTTTCCGTTACCATCGGTAACATGCACATACGGTTCGCACCGTAGGCGCGAGCCCAGCCGTCCAGCAGAGGAGCACTGGCGCTCATGGAACACCCCACGGCACTGTCTCCGGCTCTCGTCCCCGACCGTCGATCACGAATACTCGATCGCCTCACGCGCCCGATCCTGGACACGGTCCTGCCTCGAATCGACTCACGCGTTCTCGCCTCGACCAGGCCGTTCACGACACCGGAGGTGATGCGCCCGCACGCCGAGTCCCGGCGATGGGCATGGACGCACTACGGAGTGTTCCTCCCCGAGCTTCCCAGCCCCCACCGATACCTGAATACGATGACCTTCATCGGCGCGACAGGTGCGCTGGCTTTCGACAACGACTACCTCGCCGCCGATGACGCTCGCGACACGGCCACTGTGCTGTCGTCCACCGCCGCCGAGGGACAGCATCACTACCGCGCCTACGACGCCGGACGGGACTGCTCTTTCGCCGCCGACGGCTCTCGCCTCGACTGGGGTCGCGACCTCAGCATCACCGGGGCGTATCCCTATTTCCACGTCCGCGGTCACTACGACGAGTTCGACGTGAGCCTCGATATCCGGGCAACGGACCAGGTCTCATGGTTCGTCCGCACACCCTTGTACGACCATCTCAGTCTGTTCGCGACCGCCACCGGAACTCTGACCGACAAAACCGGCACCGTTGCCATCGAACAGACGTTGTGCACGTTCGAATACGCCCGCTGCATGTCACCGCAATCGTTGACGGCACAGGTACTCCCGACACAGCGCAAGCTCCCCGTCGACTTCTTCACCTACCAGATCATCAACCTCGACAGCTCGACACAGGTGTTGCTGACCGAGGTTCGTGCCGCCGGCGCGGTCGCGTGCCGACTCGCGCATGTGCGGAGCCTCGACGGGACAACGCGCGTGTACGACGATGTCGCCATGACGGTCGTGTCCTATCGGCCGAAACCGCTGGTCGATCCTCGCGGCCGCCCGATGCGTGTCCCACGACAACTGCGCTGGCGGGTGCGCGATGCGACGGGAGCACAGATCCTGATACTCGACGCCGAAGTCGACAGCCCGCTCCGCTACGGACACGGCCGAGGCTACGTCGGCGCCTACACCTACCGAGGTACCTGGCAGGGCCGATCCTCGGTCGCGGGCAGTGGCTACATGGAATGGATCGACTGCGAATCGGGACAATGACGCCGACGCGACACGCAAGCATCGTTGTCCCGACCCGAGAATGCTCAGCGATTCGGCGACCAAGCGGGTGGTTGAGCTGTCCGCCTGCTCAGGGCGCGTCCAACACGCTCGCCGGAACCCCGTAGGGCAGAAACCGCACCCGTCGGCGATCGTCGGTGTTGTCGCGATGGGCGCGCAAGGCCTCGAGTTCGGTCGGAAATACCTGGTCGACGCTCGCCCGCCCGGTGTCGTCGATGCTGAAGATCGCCCACACGCCGCTGCCGGTGTCACCGGTGGTCTCGCCCTCCGGCATCGGCGGACGTGGCTGCTCCGGCGGAAAGAACTGACTGAACAGCGACGTCAGTGAACCGATATCGCCACGATCGACGCGGTTCAGGTAATCCCCGGCTTTCCCGAGCAGGTCGCGAAGTTCGGTCCCCGCCTCGCGCAGTGCGCGTTCGAAATCGTGCGGATCGATGCCGAACGGTTCATCGGTAGCCATCGCATCTGCTCCTCGTGGACGAGTTGGGTGCTACGTCCCTCAGTGTCCTCGCGAAACGACTACTTCGCCACGGCGACGGCCTCGAATTCGACGCCGCCGTGGCGTCCCACGATGCGGTATGGGAATAGGAGCCGTGGCCTCGGTGTAGGAGAGATCGACTGGAGAACCCGAGAGGAGCGTTGATGACGACCACTGCCGAGGTCATTCCCGAAGAGCTTCGCGATCTGCTGGAGCGGCCCTTGTTCGCCAACCTCGCGACCGTCCGTGAAGATGGCAGCCCGCAGGTCAACCCGATGTGGTTCGGATGGGACGGTGAGTTCATTCGCTTCACGCACACGAGCTTTCGTCGTAAGTACCGCAACGTCACAGCGACTCCGGCCGTGGCGATCTCGATCATCGACCCCGAGAATCCGTACCGGTACCTCGAGGTGCGCGGGGTGGTCGAGCGCATCGACCCGGACCCCACCGGTGCCTTCTTTCGGGAGCTGAATCAGCGTTACGACGGCCCGTTCGGTCCTGAGCACCCGACGGATGCGCCTGATCGTGTCATTTTCGTGGTCCGGCCCACGGCCGTCGGCAAGCGCTGAGCCGCACGCACCTCCGGGCGGCGCGCTCGCGCGCGCGTCGGGCGGGTGCGCCGCCACGGTCGCAGCATCCTGAACCGGATATCTAGGCTCTGCCCATGACCGTGGTGCGCTCGATCCTGCTGTTCGTCCTCGCTGCGATCGCCGAGATCGGCGGGGCTTGGCTGGTCTGGCAAGGAGTGCGTGAGCATCGTGGGTGGGCATGGATCGGTGCCGGAGTCGTCGCCCTGGGGATCTACGGTTTCGTCGCGACGTTGCAGCCCGATGCCAACTTCGGACGCATACTGGCCGCCTATGGTGGTGTGTTCGTCGCCGGATCGCTGCTGTGGGGAATGGCCCTGGACGGTTTCCGCCCTGACCGGTGGGACGTAATCGGCGCGGTGATCTGCTTGGTCGGTGTCGCGATCATCATGTACGCGCCGCGCCACACCTGATCGAGAGCAACCGACTCGCACGGGCGAACCCGGAATCATCCCAACCAGTGACCGATAGCGGCTCGTTCACTTCTCTTCGATCTCGGCCAGAACGTATCGGTTCGGCGCGAAGACTGGTGCGGTTGGCGGCTCGCCGTCGGTGCTCGTAAACCAGACGAGATCGATATACGCATGGTCGGGAAGCCCGTCGAGGGCCGCGAGTGAGATCTCGATGGTTCCGCCGCTCGGAAGTGGGACCGGGCCACGGACGCCGCCGAACTGCTCTCGCCATTGCGCGAGCGTGCGCCCACCCGGCCGATCGGGCATTTCTCGCAATGTCTCCTCGTCATACTGCACGACACTCGCGACTATCCACGTTCTCGCCACGACACCCCCTCCGATTCCGCCCCATAAGACGCCGCCCGCCTTCAGTCCAGCGCCCCTTTGCCAAGAATGCTACCGACGCACAACGGACCAGGAGGATGTACTGCGATCGCGGTGGTCGACTTCTTGCCCGAGGGACCTGTCAGCTTCACCTCAGATCCATATCCTGCTGTGGTGCACGATTTCTGGGACTACACGGGCGCCGCTGCAGTGGTCCTGTTCGGGGTCGGACAGCTCTTCATCGGCATCGCGATCCTCTGGCGGACCATCGAGCGCGCGACGCTGTGGATGCGAGGGCACCACGCGCGCGCCACCATCACCTCGATCGACGAGGAGAGCGACTCCGAAGGCCATCGCATCTACAGATCCACCGTCGAATTCCTCGCCGCGACCGGAGAACCCCGACGCATCGCGCTGGCCGACACGGTGACGGGCCGTCCCCGCATCGGTGCGCGGATCACCGTGGTCTACCGGCCCAACGATCCCGAGCACGTAGACGCCCTCGGCATCGCGAAGGGCGTCGGCCATCTCATCGCGGTCCCGATCCTGGTCGTCGTGGGGGTGGCGGCCATCGTCTTACCCATCGCGTACCTGCTCGGTCTCGACGGTGTGCTGGCGTGGAGCGAACAGGCCCTCGCCGACACGATCGACCGGCTCGACAAAGCCATCAGCGGCCCGCTGGGCAGACTCCAACGACTCCTCATGGACTGGTTCGGCTGACGGTCGACCCGGCTGTCAGAATGCTGAACGCCCTTCGCCCGCAATGTATTCGGAGCGTGCGCGATCGACTGAATCGCCCTCGCGCAGGCTTGAAGCGAGCCGATGGTCGGCGTATCAGAGCGTCCACGTGGCGGTCACGAGGCGAAGTCCGGGCACAGATTCGTGGTCGCGGCACTGACGAACAGCGGTCCATGATCGAATTGGTAAGTCTGCTCCACCGCGGTTGTCTCGTCCAGAACGGACACGCCGCCACGCAGGTGCTCACAGGTCGCGTGGCCCGCGGCGACCATCTCCTTCGCAGACTTCCCCGGCAGGGTCGCGTCGTTGATCTTGATCTCCTCGAGAAACGACGCTTCGACAGCGCTGATCTCGGCTGCTTCGGCGGTGCGGGGCCCGGTTGTCGGGTCGCAACCCGCGACCGCGGCCCCGAGCACCACGACAGCCAGACTGACTACTACCACGTTGGCACGCAATTGAATTCGCCCTGCAAACATCGTGCTGCCCCTGATCTCCAGCAGAGGGATCAACAACCTCGATCGATCCTCTCCGACACCGTTTCCGGTGTGACATCAACGATCCCGCAGCAAGCGATCGGCCGAAACCCACCCAAGGGTTCGCGCAACCCAACCTCTGGGCGCATCACCGCTCTCCGCTTCTGAGCCGGTTGCGCTGTGCGTCCGTCCCCGCCTTGTCGATCGCTGAATCGTTCCTGAATCAGCGCCGGACGAAGGATAGGTCAGCGAATCGGCGATAGCCTCAGGCAATGACCGACAACGATCAGCCTGCCGAACGTCACCGCCGCCCCGACGGCGTCGACGCGGCGACCGTGACAGCGGTAGGCAAACTGTCGGAGGCCTTGGAGACCACCGAACGAGCCCGCGGGCACCTCTACAGCTTTCACCAGCTCACCGGCGGTGCCGACCTCGCGCTCGGGGACGCCGTACGGATGCTGCGAGAGGCCGGCCACCATCAGCTCGCCGAGAAACTCGCCGACGAGCTGATCGGCCGCAACGTGATAGCGGGACGGTGGACCTTCCAGGTCGTCGAGGACTACGACGAGGGCTACTACGCACAGTTCCGCCGGATCGAGCGCGAGATCCGCAACGAGCTCGTCGACGGCCGCACCCACCTCTACGAGGCGCAGATGAAAGAAGCCCGCCGCTCCCACGGCCGTCCCGGCCACGAGGCACAACCCGAGGGCTAGCCATGTCAGCGGCGTAAGGACCGGCCCTCGTCGTTCCGGTCATGAGGGATTGCGATGACTTCCGTTCACCCGGACGCCACGGTCCGGCCGGTGAAAGACTCGGGTTCGTCCGCACAGGCTCGCCGAAGCCGAACCGGTGTCGATCGAGGCGACAGCGATGCAGTGGCGAACACATTGCACTGCTGTGGAATTCATGACCCTACCGGGCTCGACAGTCGTCACGATGTCATCTACTCTCACTTTAGTTAGTTGACTAACTAATGCCGACGGTAGTCGGCTCCCGATGTGCAGAGGAACCACCCATGGGCGCAATCCCCGTACTCGACTCGACCATGCACCACCGAGAAGTCGGCGAAGGAGTGCCTATCGTGTTCCTGCACGGCAACCCGACTTCGTCCTACCTGTGGCGAAATGTGCTGCCCGCCATCGGTTCAGGCCGACTGCTCGCACCAGACCTGATCGGCATGGGCGATTCGGGCAAGCCGCCCATCGACTACACCTTCGCCGACCACGCCCGCTATCTCGATGCCTGGTTCGACGCGCTCGAACTCGGCGACGTCGTGCTCGTAGGCCACGATTGGGGTGGCGCACTGGCTTTCGACTGGGCCGCCCGACACCCGGGCAGAGTGCGTGGTGTCGCGTTCACCGAGACCATCGTCAAACCGATGAGCTGGGCGGAGTTTCCCGAAGCGGGCCGGGAACTGTGGCGGGCCATTCGGACCGACGGCGTCGGCGAATCCATGTTCCTCGACGATTCGTTCGTGGAGCAAGGTCTGTCCGCCATCTCCGACCGCCTCACCCCCGCCGATCTGCGGATCTACCAGCGCCCGTATCCCACCCGGGACAGCCGGATCCCGTTGCTGCGCTGGGCCCGTTCGATGCCGTTGGAAGGCACTCCTGTCGATGTCGTCTCCCGCGCCGAAACCTACGACCGATGGCTGGCGGCCAGCGCGGAGGTGCCCAAGCTGATGGTGAACTTCACTCCGGCTTACGGCGCGATGACCGAGCCCGCGGTGGTCGAGTGGTGTGCGAACACGATCTCCGCGCTCGAGATCCACCGATTCGACGAGATCGCCGGCCACCACACTCCCGAGGACCAGCCAGTCCTCCTCGCCGCCGCGATCTCCGAATGGCTCGACCGCCACCACCTCCGCTGAGCCGCCTCCGGTCATCCCTGAATCGCGGACAGCCCATCCGTGAGCACCCCGGTCTCGACCTCTCGGAGCTGATGTCGAGGCAGAAAGCGGTACGCCGAGGCAGCGATGAAAGCGAAACCGACTGCCGTGATGGCAATGCCGATCCGTGCACCCGGCACCGGGTCCGTTCGGACCGAGCACAGTCCTGATATCGCACCGCGGTCTCGGGCGCTGGACTCGCCTTGATCGCGGCCGCGCCCGGCGAGAATCCCTGACCGGAAACGACTTTCGAGTTTCCTGCCGGGTTGCGCCAAAAGCGACGCATCGTAAGTTTCATCACATAATCTTGGGACCCGGGACATGATAGTTGCCGGGTGGGACCGCTGCGCAGAGCGGCGGTTCTCGATGTTCGGTCGGCCTGCGCGTCGTGCCCGTATACCGAGAAGGGCTCGATTCCGATGACGGACATCTCTTGCGCGCCATACCCGGGCCTTGCCCCGGTGCTGTCGCCTCGGCCGCGACGATCAGCGTGGTCGGCGCGCCCCCACCTGCACCGGTGAGCCCCACCCGACCCCAACCGTCATTGCCCGCGACACCGCGCGCCGGGCGTCGTGCCGGTGCCCCCACCAGTGCCCGCGCCGGCCTGCGGCGCCCGCCGCCACCACCGGCGGCTGGGCCGACCTCGGTATCGGCCGAACCGATCGGGGTCGTCGTGCGAGAGATCCTGAACTATTTCGAGAAGTGCCCTCGGTGCGGCTATGCCGCCCAAGCCACGATCACCGACTACCGATTCGCGACCGGACGGGTCGAATCCCTCTTCCATGCCAGCTGTGCGTCGCCCTGCGGCTGGCAGGACACCCGCAGCGAAACCCCGGTGCACGCCTAACGGTCCAGCTGCCCTACCGGTCCGGACGGCCGGAAACACGGATCGTGGTCCTGCGTCGAGGACCCCCGCGTCGCGAAACGGCTTGTAGCCCTTGACCGGAGGACGGTTTTCGTCAAGGGGCTGGAGACTCCGGAGAGTATCCTGCTCGGGTATGCGGTGGGGTAGGAATCGGCACGCGATGGCTGCGGTTCTGTGGAGTTGCGTGTTCGCGGGACTGCACCTGTTCTGGGCCCTGGGCGGGTCTGTGGGGCTTGCGTCGTCAGCCGGCTCGGATTTGGCGGTTCGTCGGCCGCCGCTGTTCGTTGCTGCAGGCCTGTGGGGCGTGGCTGTTGCGCTCCTGGCTGGTGCGGTGTTCGTCGGTGTGGCAGCAGTCGGAAGTGTGCCGCGCCGGTATCGCCGAGTGATGGCGTGGATGATCGGACTTGCGGGACTGGTGTTGCTGGCGCGAGGTGTCTTGGTCGAGATAGCGCTGGCCGTGGACGTGGGCGGTATCCGTGGCGAGGTGGGTCCGCACCAAACCTGGTGGAGCCTGGTGCTGTGGAATCCTTGGTTCATGTTCGGTGGTGTGTTGTTCATCGGAGCAGGTCTGCGTATTGCGAGGGTCTGGCTCGGCGACGCTGTGACGCCCTCGACGCGAGGCTGAGAACCGAGGCATCCGGTTTCCGTTCACCTCGTGGGGTCAGGGCACCGGGGTGGGCGCGAGATCGTCGCCGGGCCCGACTGTCGCGCACGTGTTGCCCGGCGCGGCCCCGGCGAACCGGCTGGTGAAGAACTGGGCGGCCTGTGCCTGGAACGGGAGAAACGCCGCACTGTGCGTCGAGCCACCGAATTCGACGAAAGTCACCTCGACACCGCGTGAGCAGTATTCGTGGGCGAGTCCCTCGACGTCACCGGCGATCATGACTCCGTCCCCGATTCCGTCGGCATTGCCCACGGCGAGAAGTACGGGCACCCTCGGCGTTCCGAAGTTTCCCATGATGTTGTCGTCGATCGCCGACACGATGCTGGGTACTTCGAGCAGGGATGTGTACGGAGCGCGGACCATCGACTCGTCGGTCAGGCCCGGGTATTTGGAGGCGAAGGCGTTGATGCACTGGGTGCTCACGGTGTCGACGATCTGCTGCCCTTGATCGGAGAGAAACGCCGCGGTGTCGAGGTCGTAGGCGCGTTGATAGGCGACGATCAACGCCGGGATGACACCCGCCCAGTCACGAGAACCACTGACGTAGGGCAGATTGTGAGCGAGATCGACCGGCAGGCCGCCCGCGGCGGCGCCGATGATGTTCAGCTCCGGCGCGTAGGTGGGGGCCACCTCCGCACCCCACTGCGTCGGCACCGAACCGCCCGAGTATCCCGCCAGACCGACCGGTGTCGAGGCGGGCAGACCGAGGACGGCCTCGGCGGCGCGGATGCCGTCGAGGGCGGCGTACCCGGACTGTCGACCGATGGTCCACTGAAGGTCGGGCCCCTCGTAGTCGGGCACGACGACGGTGTACCCGGCCGCGAGGTACCCGGTGATCACGCTCTGCTCGAAGGTTGCGGCCTCACTGAATGCGCCGTTGCCGGTCAGCGTGTAGGAGGGGTCGCACTCGGAACCGAGCGCGTCGTAGGCCATGTGATACGAGAGCAGCTTCACCGGCCCGGAGTTCGGCACCAACGGGCGCAGCACCGTCGCGACCGTGATCATCGGCTCGCCCTGCTGGTCGGTGGTTCGGTACAGCACCTGAACACTGGTGATCGGTGTCGCCAGCTCGTGGAAACCGAACGACATCGGGCGAGTGCGCAGGACGGCGCCGGGCGCGATGTCGCTCGTCGGTGCATCGTAGGTATAGAAGGGATCAGCGGACGGCAGGGGAACGAAGGGAACACCCGGTGGCTGCGCCGCGGCCGAACCCATCGCGATGCCGAACAACAGGACTGCCACAGCGGCCGCGCTGCGCCACGCCGAACGAGCGACGTTGTCCGCGACCGTGCGCGAGACAACGTCACGTTCCTCGGGCGAGAGGACCTCGGGGTGAGCGATCAGAGACACCAACTGCTCCTTCCCACCGCCGAGGCAGACCTCGGTACCAGCCGCGATCATGATCGCGCGCGAGGTTTGCGGGCAGTCGGTTGTTACACGAGTTGAAAACCGCTGATCACGGATTATGCCTCTTCAGCCGGCTTCCGTTCGGCAACTCGCGCGCGGGCGGTGTCCTCGCGATCGCCGCTACCGCATGACTCCTGTGTGTCCGGTGGAATAGCGGCCGGGCTGCGGCCACACCGTGAGCCCGTGCGGTCCGCTGCCAACGGGAATGCGCGCCAACAGAGTCCAGTTGACGATGTCGACCGCGTACACCTCGTTGTTGTATCGGCCCGACACCCAGAACACCCGGCCGTCGGCACTGATGTTGCCCATGTCGGGGCTGCCGCCGCCGGGAATGAACCACTTGTGCACCACCGCGTTCGCGGCGAAGTCCCAGACCGAGATGCTGCCCTCGTGGCGGTTGGTGATCAGCATCTGCTTCGAGTCGCGGGTGACGTAAAGCCCGTGTGTGCCTTTGCCGGTGGGGATGAACCCAGTGTTCTCGAAGGTGTGCGCGTCGATCGTGTAGACGCCGTCGGCCATCATGTCGGCGACGAAGAACACGTGCCCGTCGGGAGAGAGTTTCACATCCTGCGGCATCCCACCGCGCCCGCCCGGAAGATCGATCATCTTGATCAGCGTGCGCTGTGCGACATCGAAAACCGCCATGCGGCCGATGAATTCACAACTGGCCACCGCGAAGCGACCATCGGCGGTGAAGTCCATGTGGTCGACGCCCGCGCACTCGGGCACCGCAAGCGCGTGCAGTTTCTGCCAAGTCACCGGATCGTAGAAGTCCAGCGACTTGTCCGCTTCGGCGACGACCAGGGCGAACTTCCCGTCGGGCGTGTAATACATGTTGTAGGGATCGCGGACCGGAAAGGACTGTCCCGCAGGCATTCCCGTGCGCGGGTCGATCGGCAGCAGACTGCCGCCGCCGATCGGCAGGTCGTTCGTGGCGTACAGCGTCTGCATGTCGTAGGACGGCACCACATGCTGCGGCTCGGAACCGCCGGTCGAGTAGGTATCGATGATCTGCAAGGTGTTCTGGTCGATCACCGTCACCGTGTTGGACTTACTGTTGGGCACGTAGACCAGCGGCCGGTGATCGGTGACCGAGCGACTGAGTTCCCGGTTCGCGGCATAGATGTCAGTGGGCGAGAGCGGCGGCGGCATGCCGGGCAAGAGGTCGGTCATGTGTGCCGGCATGACGGCCGTCGAGGTCGTCGAGGTCGGTGGCGGGGACACGGTGACCTCGCCGGTCACTGCCTCGCTGTTCGCACAGCCCGCGGTGATGACGATCAGCAAGAACGCAGCAACTTTTCTGATGCGCGACATTCGGTGGTTCACCCGCGGCACGGTTCCACCCCTAGGTGTCATCCGAATGACATATTTCGGAAGCCTGGAACCCCACCCGGCTAAAACGAGCAAGCACGCCTCGCCATTTCTATCGGCCAGGCGCGCGCTATCCCCTTCTACCCATGATCGCCGAGGCAACAGTCGATGCCCCCACATCGATCCAGGAGAACCCAGCCGTCCTCAGGTCTGGTCAGCGCCGGACACGCCCACGTGGTATCGGTGCAGCTTTCCTCCGCGCCGGATAGCGACAATACGGGTATGCCAGCTCAGGAAATCCCGGACGACGCCCCGCCGGTCGAGAGCGCTGTTCCGCAGCGGGGTGTGTCGTAGATGGCGAACTGGGACGGCGCGGGCTACGCCCACATCAGTGGACTGCAGCGCACGATGGCGACGGACGCGGTGGAGTCCGTCTCGCTCGCGGGTGCCGAGCACGTCCTCGACGTGGGTTGTGGCGACGGCTATGTGACGCGCCTGATCGCGGCGCGGGTGCCCGCGGGTTCCGTGCTCGGCATCGACCCGTCACCGCGGATGATCGAGGCCGCCCGCACGGCCGACGACCAGCTCACGAACATCGACTTCGGAGTCGGCGACGTCACCACCATGACCTTCCCTCGCGACTTCGACCTCATCGTCTCGTTCAACGCACTGCACTGGGTGCCCGACCAGCAGGCGGCCTACCGGCACATCGCCGCGGCACTCGAACCCGGCGGACGGGCGCTCGTGCAGTATGTCTGCGGCGGACCCCGCCCGAGCATCGAGGACGTCGCGATGGCGGTCACCGGCGATGCGCGCTGGTCGACAGCGTTCGCCGGGTTCGCGCGCCCCTTCGTGCATATCGATCCCGACGCGCTGTCCTCGATCGCGGCGAGTGCCGACCTCGAGGTCATCGCGCACTCGGTGACCGACCGGGAATGGGACTTCGGCTCACGCGAGGCCTTCGCCCGGTGGTGCACAGTCGGGTTCGGGGACTGGACGGCCCGCCTTCCCTCCGCCGACATCCCCGCCTTCATCGACGACGTCGTCGACCGCTACGAAGCCGTCGTCGGTCGGCCAGGACTGTTCCGGTTCCTGCAGTTGCGGGCCCAGCTGTCGCGGCGGACCGCCGTCCTCAAACACAGCTAGGGACTACTCGATCCCCACCCGCGGTGTGCCCTACTTCCGCTCGAGGATCTCGGGGTTCGAGGCCGACACGATCGTGAACGAGTTGTTCGGCGTCGCCGAGGCGACCGGGCTCTGAGCGGAGCCGGCACCGGACGACGCGTCGCCGGTGTGGGAGCGTGCGGGGAGAAGGAACCATCCCGCCACTGCGGCAACGGCCGCGACACCACCGGCGACGAGGGACGCCGAATGGAAACCATCCAGGAAGGCCGCCTTCACGAGGTCGGCGAGTTGGATACCGGTGGGGCCGGGAATCGACCGCGCGGTATGAACACCCGACATCATCGAATTCGTCGCCGCGGCGCGGGCTTGCTCGGGTACCAGGACGGCATCCAGGCCATCGGCCACCTTTGCCGAGTACACCGAGGCCAGGACCGAACCGAGTACCGCGACGCCCAACGTTCCACCGAGTTCGCGGCTCGTATCGTTGACAGCCGACCCCGCACCGACCTGGCCGCTCGACAACTCGTTGAGCACCGCGAACGTCGCAGGGCCGGAGACGAGCGCCACACCGAGGGCCAGCGTCACCATCACCGGAACGATGACACCCCAATACGACGTGTACATGTCGTAGCGGATGGTCAGCCAGAAGGCGGCGGCCATCACCAGCGACCCCATCGCGGCCACGCGACCGGCTCCGATCTTCGAACCCAGCCACATGCCGGGCCCGGCGAACACCACCATGGCGATCGCGAAAGGCACAGTGCGGATGCCTGTTTCGAACGGCGGATATTCTTTGACGCCCTGAAAATATTGCGTCATGAGAAATACGAATCCCATCAGCGCGAACATTCCGAAGGTCAGCAACATTGCCGCCGTGGCGAAGTTGCGGTCGCGGAACAATCGCACATCGAACAACGGCGACGAGAAACGGTTCTCCCACACCACGTATGCGGCGATCACCACCGAACCGATCACCAGCCCGGCGATGGTGCGCAGTGACAGCCAACCGTGATTCGGCGCCTCGATCACGCTGTAGACGAAGATCGATATGCCGAGTATCGAGAGCACCATTCCACCGACATCGAACGGACCGACCTCGAGATTGCGACTCTGCGGAACTAGAACCGCCACACCGACGAACGCAATGGCACCGGCGGGCACGTTGATCCAGAAGATCGAACCCCACGAGTAGTGATCGAGCAACCAGCCGCCGACCGTCGGGCCGATCGCGGCGGCGACTCCGGCGACAGCGGCCCAGGTGGCGACCGCGATCGCCCGTTCCCGCAGGTCGTCGAACAGGATCACCACGATCGCCAAGGTGGCCGGGAACACCAGCGCAGCGAAGAGTCCGAGGCCGGCCCGCGCGGCGATCAGCTGCCCGAGGTTGTTCGATATTGCCGCGACCACCGACACGGCCGCGAACCCCACTATGCCGATGAGGAGTACGGTCTTGCGCCCGAACCGGTCTCCCAGATAGCCACCGGTGAGAAGCAATCCGGCGAATACCAGCGTGTACATGTCCACCACCATCTGCAATCCGGACATGCCCGCACCCAGATCGGTGGCAATCGTCGGCAATGCGACATTCACAATGGTGTTGTCCACGAACACCAGCATTTCGGCGAAGCACAATGCCACCAGGCCGAGCCATCGAATCACCGGGGAATTCACGTGAAGTGCCCTTCTTGTCCCTGCCGGACGGCACCGAGCCGCCCACCGGCGAACCCGCGCCGACTTCCGGCCCACTGCACGCCACTGTATTGACCGTCGGGTGTGGCCGAAATGCTCAAATGGGACAGATCCGTGATACTTTCGGACCGGTGGAGCGACCGTCATGGGACTTCAGACGCGGCATCATCGGAGTCCGTCACATGGTGCGGGTCGGCACCGACCACGGTGTCACCGAGCGTCGACTGCTCGCCTCGACCGGCCTGCGACCGGACGACCTCGATGCCGACGATCTGGAAGTCGAAGCGATCCAGGAACTCTCGGTCGCACGCAATCTGGTGCAGACCGTCGGCGACAGAACGGGACTCGGCACCGAGGTGGCGAGACGCTTCACCTTGGCCAACTTCGGGCTGCTGGGTTTCGCCATGCTCAGCAGCCCCACGGCGGGTGAAGCGCTAGGGGTCGCACTGCGGACCCTGCGGATCGGTAACCGGTTCGTCGACATCACGGTCGATCTCAACCAGACGGCCGGGCGGATCGAATTCCGAGACGACGACCTCCCCACCGACGTCCGCGCGTTTCTGCTCGAACGTGACATCGTGATCATCTTCGGTGTGATCGTGCTGCGTTGCCTCAGCCCACGGCTCGCCGATCGTCTCGGTGATACCCGCCTCGAACTGGCACTGCCCAGCCGCAGCGCGGACGCCATGACCGACGGCATGGCGCAGATGCTCTCCGATGTGTCCCACGACCCGGTCCGGCGGTTCCCGATCTTCGCCGATCGGCCGAGCACCGGCCTGACGTTTCCGATCGATCTACTCGCCGAACCGATGTCGATGCCCGATCCCGCCACGGCCGCGCTCTGCGAGAAGCACTGCCTGGATCTGTTGCAGCAGCGAAGTGAGCGCGGTCGACTCGCCACCAGAATTCGCGCAATGCTCCTCCAGCAGGTCGGCACCACGTCCACGGCCGAAGAAATCGCGAAGACGCTGAACATGGACCGCCGCACGCTGCATCGAATGCTCACCGCGGAGGGGACCAGCTTCCGTGCCCTCAACGAGGAAGTCCGCTGCGCACTCGCGATCGACATGCTCGGCGTCCTCGGACTCACCGTGCAGGAGACCGCGATACGCCTCGGATACTCCGGTCCCGCGGCGTTCAGCAGATCGTTCACCCGGTGGACGGGCAACCCGCCGAGCACCTACCGCCGGTGAAAGCCTCCGATACCTCACTCCTGTTTGCACTTTCGGGCCCCGGGTAGGCAGCCACTGTAGGAGTTGCAGCGCTTCGAAGGTGTGCAGCTGTGATCGAATCCAGTCTGTCGCGGCGACGCGGACAGGCTGGGGAAGGAGTACCCGTGAGCACGGTAGCCGCAACTGTCGATGTAGACGTCCCGATCCGTACCGCTTACAACCAGTGGACCCAGTTCGAAACCTTTCCGCAGTTCATGGAAGGCGTCGAGCGGATCGACCAAATCGACGACCGCCACACTCACTGGCGCATCCACGTCGGCCCCTCGACGCGGGAATTCGACGCCACCATCACCGAACAGCACCCGGACGAGCGGGTCGCGTGGAGATCCGACGACGGCCCCAGCCACGCCGGAGTAGTCACATTCCACCGTCTCGACGACACCCACACCCGGATCACCACCCAGATGGATATCGACCCGGAGGGTTTCGTCGAAACCGCCGCCGACAAGCTGGGCGTACTCGAACACCGAGTCAACGGTGACATGAAACGCTTCAAGCAGTTCATCGAGAGCGAAGGCCACGCGACCGGAGCTTGGCGTGGCGATATCTCCCGCCCCGACGCGGGGATCTGACCCCACGACACGCCGACGCGGCGGCCAGGATTCTGCTGTCGCGCATGCCGGAACGCAACGCCCCGCGCTCATTCGAGCGCGGGGCGTTCGCGCGCGGCGAGGACGGGTCCGCGGTCAGTCGGCGTTGAGGAACTCCCACACCACTCGGGCACCGCGCCGGTTTCACCCTTGGCAGAAAGGAGATCCGAGGCGCTTCGAGCGCGTCTACCGTGGTCTGACTGGCCACGAAAACCGTAGGAGGACGCATGGAGACGATCACCGGTACCGCGGCGGGCGTACCGTTCACGGCGCTCCCGCCGACCGGCGCCGCCGACGGCCCCGCGCCGTTGATCGTGACCTGGCACATGCTGGACGCGCCCCGCACGGACGCGGCCTTCGCGGCCGCGCTGCCCATGGCCCGGGTGCCTGCCTGGCGGGTGCACCTCGGTATGCCGATGTGCGGTGCGCGGATGGTCGACGGCCGTGTCGACGCCGTCATCGAACTCATTCGCAAGGACCCGTTGATGGCATTTCTTGCCCCGTTCGTGTACCAGGCCGCTGATGAATTCCCGGCCGCGCTGGCCGCGCTGCGCGATCAACTGCCGGTCGACGACGAGCCGGTCGGCGTCCTCGGCGGTTCCCTGGGCGGAGCCGTGGCGTTGGAGGTGCTGACCACGGGGCAGGTTCCGATCAAGGCTGTCGCGCTGGTCAACCCGGCCGCGCGGATTCGGTCCGCGGTCGAGGTCATCGAAGCCGGGTTCGGGCAGGCATACCCATGGACCGCCGAGTCCCGCAGGGCCGCTGACGAATTGGACTATGTCGCCCGCGTCGCCGGCGGCGTGAGGGCGCAACCGCCGGTGCTCCTGGTCAGCGGCGAGCTGGACCACCCGACGTTTCGGACCGACGCCACCGACCTGGTCACGGCGTTGCGCGAGCAGTACACGCACCCGGACACCGTCGAGCTGGCGACTGTGCCAGGTCTGCCGCATCCGCTGGCCGAGGAACCCGGCCTGGAACCGACCCCACAACTGCCTTCGGCCGAGGCGGTCGACGAGATCTTGACGCAATGGTTCCTCCAGCGGCTGACTGCAGGTCGGGGCAGACCGGCTCGCTAGCGTTGACGCCAGCCGACCGAACTCGCGGCCGACCCGAATGATCGATGTCACTCACCGAGCAAGGCGGTGGCCGTGGCGATGATGGCGGCGTCGGTGTCATCGTCGGCGGTGGCGGCGATACCGGACCGGAACAGGGCCGCGCCTTCGACGAGGACGGTGAAGACGCGGGCTTTCACCAGGCAGGCCGCTTCGGAGAGCCCCGGATGCCTGGCGCCGATCGCGGCCGCGACATACGCCTCGTAGGTCCGGTAGAAGGCTTGCACCACGGAGGCGACGGCGGTGTCACGCCCGGCCAGCGCCCAGAGTTCGGCGTAGATACGAACCAGGTTCGAATCGTGCTGTTCGGCCAGCAGCATTCGGGGCAGTTCGGAGGCGTCGACGGTGTGGTCCGCGGCAGCCATCAGCGGCGCCAACCGTTGCATCGAACGTTGCATCGTGCGATCGAGCACGGCGGCGACCAGGTCGGCGTGGCCGGGAAAGTAGTACTGCAGATGTCCCAGTCGAACTTCGGCCGCATCGGCGACCGCACGCATCGTCAGCTGCGCGTGCCCGTGTTCGATCAGGATCTGCTCGGCGGCGTCGAGCAACTGCGCGCGCCGCCGCGCCCCCTTGTCGGTCGCCGCGACGCCACGGCCGACACTGCTCTGCTGTTCACTCATGCCGTCGACACTGCCTCGGCGTCGGCCGTGATCGCCAATTCCACCCCCATCGACGCGAGGAATGCCGGTACCGATTCCGGAAGTGGGGTCTGCTCGGGGAAATTGACACCGACCCGAGCTGCGGCACCGTCGGTGCCCAGTGCCCGATGCAAGGCCGCGAACGCCCCGACCGCGGTGAGATGCGCCTGCCCGGCGGGGTCGGTGATCAGGGCGGTGCGCGATGAACCCTCGCGTTCGACATCGACGCGCACCCGAGCCGTGCCGCCTTTGCCCGGCGAGTACAGCAGTGCTCGCCGAGCGCCGGTGAAGCGCTCACCGCGCGCCAACCGAAACAATCCAAGGCGTTTGGCCGTGAGCAACGCCGATGTCGACGCGGCGGAACTGAACCCGATGCGGGTGATGGCCGTTGTGACACCGAGGGCGAGGGGAAGGGTGAATTGCTCGGGGGTGTCGATGCGCGCCACCTTCGTGACGCTGTCACCGATGCGCACCCTGCTCACGTCGGTGAGCGGCATGATCGTCGTGCGCTGCCCACCACGGACGACTTCGTAGTCGAGTCCGAGCCGGTCGATGAACTCGACCGAGTCCGACCCGGCCCGGTCTCGCATATCCCAGCGGATCGCCACTTCGACGCGGTCGGCGCCGCCCAGTCCGGCGGCGAGATGCGCCGCGACCAACCCGACCACTCCCCCCATCCACGATGAGGACAGCACCACCGGGGCGCGTGTATCCAGCAGCGCGGTGACGGTAGCCGCGCGCTGCAATCGAGAGGTCCACCGCGTGATGTCCACGTAGGGAATCGCCGCGCCGATCGCGGCGCGCAGCACCCGATCATCGGGGTCGTTGACCAGGCTGACCACCGCGCGCGCTCGCGCTCGGAACACGGTGGGATCCGCCAGATCCCACACTCGCAGTTCCGCTCCGAGTTCCTCGGCCAGTACCCGGCCGCGCTCCGGCGAACGACCCGTCAAGGCCAGTGGGAATACGGACGCTGCCATGCGGGCCACCTCGGCGCCGACGGTGCCATACCCACCGACCAGCAAGACGGGACCTTCGGGATCGAGCGTGAGTTCATCGAGCATGACCCCATTATAGGTCACTCGACCTAAAATGAGGCGGATCGGCAGAGCGCCGACCCCCGCGGTTCCCATTCCCCTTCGGCCGACCCAGGTTCGACTATCGCAAAGTTAACGATAATGGTTATCATTAGCTTCTTGCGTGAGGCTGGGAGGCTACATGGGACATCTGCTGATGGTGGAGAGTTGGGTCGGCTCGATGAGCACCCTGCTACCGGCGGGAATCACCAACACCGGGCACAGATTCAGCTTCCTGACCAGGGACTTAGCGCACTATCTCCGGCCGGGAACGCCGTCGCCGCACCCCCTGCTCGCCGCGGACAATGTGTTCACCGCCGAGACCAACGACCTGGCCACGCTGCTGCCGTACGTGCGAAAACTGCACGGGGCCTTCGCCTTCGACGGTGTCCTCACCTCGTGCGACTACTACCTGCCCACAGTCGCCGCGATCGCCGCCGAACTCGGCCTGCCCGGCCCCGGCCGCACAGCGGTGGCCGACGCGTGCGACAAGCACCGAACCAGGCAGGTCTGCCGGGCCGCGGGCGTTGCCGGGCCGGAGTTCGCCGTGGCGGAGACATGGCACGAGATCGCCTGCGCCGCAGCACGGCTCGGCTACCCACTGGTGGTGAAGCCGGTCGATCTGTGCGGTGGGATGTTCGTCCGGCGCGTAGCGGACGAGACCGAGTTGCACACCGCGGTGGACCAGCTCGCCGGGTTCACGGTCAACGCACGCGGGCAGCGCCGTTCGTCGCGGGTGCTGCTCGAAGAGTGTGTGGACGGCCCGGAATTCAGTGTGGAGACAGTGACCGTGGCCGGGCACACCACGGTGATCGGCGTGACCGACAAGCAGGTCACCGGTGCGCCCGCGTTCATCGAATCGGGCCACATGTTCCCCGCCGAGCTGTCGAACGCGGACACCGACGCAGTAGTCGAGCTGGCGCTGGCGGCCGTCGCGGCTTTGGGGCTGGACGCGACCGTCGCGCACACCGAGATCAAACTCGGCGCACAGGGACCGCGACTGATCGAGGTGAACCCACGACCCGCGGGTAACCGGATCACCGAACTCATCCGGCGGGTCACCGGAATCGACTTGGCCGCGACGTATGCCGACCTCGCCGCGGGCGGGACACCGGACCTGACGCCTCGCCCGACCGAGGTCGCGAGCGCGGCGGTCGCCTTCGCCGTCCCCACCGAGACCGGCGTTCTCGACGGGGTCGCCGGCACGGCGCACTGGGCCGAGGACCCCATGATCGTGGAGTTCGCCCTGCCGGAGCCCGGCACACGGGTGCGAGCCGCGACCGACAACAACAGCTACCTCGGTCATGTCATGGTCGCCGACGGGGCACCCGGCGGCGCGGGTGAGCGTGCCCGGAAGCTGATCGCGGACCTGCGCTTCGATCTCGCCGCCCCCGGCGGTGCGGTATGACCGTCTGCGCACGACCCAGCTCGGTCGCCGAACTCACCGAGTGGGCGCGCTCGGGCCGACTCGGACCCGACGTCGCATCCCTGCACGCCTCGACGGCGTTCCGCACCACCTACGGCACTCGCCACCCTGGACGGACCCGCGGCTATCGCAACGAAGTGCTCAGCATCCGGCTCGGTGCGGCCGTCGGCTCGTGCGGACTCGAACCCTCCACGGCCACTGCGGAACTCGTTGACGACTGCGTCGCAGCCTCGATCGCCGAGCTGCTCGAGCATCCGCGCGCCGAGGTCAGGATCGCGGCGCTGGACGCCTATCTGATGCATGTGCGTCCGCATCCGTTCGCCGCCGGCGCGACAGGTGAGCACGTGGTGATCGACGGGCCGACCTCGCTGACAAAATCACGTCGGCGCGCGTCGGCCGTCGTAGGGCTGCTGCCGAAGGGGCTCGGCAAGGTACTCGTCGTCGGCGTGGTCGGCTCACTGTTGGCCGAGTTGCGCTCCCGCGCGATCGAGTATCTGCCTTGCGATCTCGCGGGCGGGATCACCGAGTGGGGCGAGCCTGTGTACGAATCCGTCGCGCAGGCTCCGGCGGACTACGACGCCATGCTGGTCACCGGAATGACTCTGGGCAACAACAGTTTCGACGAGTTCCGGGCCACCGCCATCGATCGTGACATCCCCCTGGCGCTGTTCGCCCAGACCGGGAGCGCGGTACTGCCGTGGTTCCTCGGCGCCGGCGTGCACGCGATCTGCGCCGAGCCCTACCCATTCTTCTCCCTCGACGGCGGTCCCAGCACGATCGTCACCTACCGAGAGCTGTCATGAACTCACCGCAGCCCGCCCTTCTGCGACTGATCGGCGGCACCCCCACTGTGCCGATTCACACCGAACGAAGCTGGTACACAGCGAAACTCGAAGCTGCCAGCCTGGCGGGAATGAAATCGCGCGCCGCGGTGTCGATGCTGCGCGCGGCCACCGCCCGCGGCGAGCTCGCACCGGGTGCGCCGATCATCGAGTCCACCAGCGGCACCCTCGGCCTGGGGCTGGCGCTGGCCGGCAAAGCACTCGGACATCCCGTGCTGCTCGTGGTCGACGACGAGCTGGAACCCGAGCTGCGCTCCTTGTTCTCGGCGTTTCAGGTGACACTCCACGTGGTCGCCACACCGCACCCCACCGGTGGCTGGCAGCGGGCCAGACTGGATCGGCTCGCCGAATTGCTCGCGACGACCCCGGGCGCGTACTGGCCTGACCAGTACGACAATCCCGACAACGCGGGCGGCTATGTCGAGATGGGCGCGGAGATCCTCGACCAGGTCGACACCGTCGATGTGCTGGTCGCCTCGATCGGGTCCGGTGGGCACTGCGCGGGACTCGCCCGTGTGCTGCGCTCGCGCTGGCCCGGGCTGCGGGTGGTCGGGGTGGATGCGGTCGGCTCGCGCATCTTCGGCCAACCCGACCGGCGCAGGCTCATGCGGGGTCTCGGTAGCAGCATCCTGCCCCGCAACGTGGCCTATACCGATTTCGAGGAGGTGCACTGGGTCGGGGCCGCCGAGACGGTCGCGTCGTGCAGGCGGCTCGCCGCCTCGACCGGTATCGCGGGCGGTTGGAGCACCGGCGCGGCGGCGTTGGTAGCCGGCTGGATGGCCGAGCGCGAACCCGAATCCCGTGTTCTCACGGTGTTTCCCGATGGACCGCACCGCTACCTGCGCACCATCTACGACGACGAATGGTGCCGCGTCAACGGACTGCTCGACGCGAAGACGACCGCACCCACCGAGCTCGACACCCCGACCGACACCGAGGTGACCGGTTGGGGGCGATGTTCGGTCGTGCGCGATCCCGTCGCGGAGGTATCGACCTGGATCGCCCCAGCGGCGACTTGTCAGGCAGACATCACCGGAGCCGCCGAATGAACGGCATCACCACCTTTCGTGCGATGCCGGGCGCGGTGCGGCTGCTGTTGGTGAATCACTGTGTGGGCCACATCGGTTTCTACCTGCTGGTGCCGTTCCTGGCCGAATATCTGCTCCAGGATCTCGCGCTGTCGGCGGCCGTGGTCGGTGTGGTGCTCGGTGTGCGCAACCTCAGCCAACAGGGGCTGTTCCTGGTCGGCGGCTCGGCGGCGGACCGGCTCGGCGCTCGCGGCGTGATCATGACCGGCCTCGCCATCAGAGCGCTCGGCTTCGCGCTGTTCGCCGTCGGCGGGTCGCTGGCCGTGGTGCTGGCCGCTTCGGTGCTCACGGGTTTCGCGGGCGCGCTGTTCAATCCGGCGGTCCGCGCGTTCATCGCCCGGGACAGCGGAGCCCGGTCGGCGCAGGCGTTCGCGCTGTTCAATGTGTTCGGCAATGCGGGCTCGGCGATCGGGCCGGTAATCGGCACGGTGTTGATCGCGGCCGGTTTCCGGATCTCCGCGCTGGTCGCGGCGGCGATCTTCGCGGTGCTCGCGGTGGTGCAGTGGCTGCTGCTGCCCGCCCGGCCGGTGCCACGGCACGACGGTGGTGTCGGCGCCGATTTCGCGACGGTGTTCTCGGATCGACGGTTCTGGGCGTTCACGCTCGCCCTGATGCCGATGTTCGCGCTGATGAGTCAGATCTATTTCCTGTTCACGCTGCAGGCGCAGGACAGCGCGGCACCGGGGTACCGGCCCGGCGCGGTAGCCGCGCTGTTCGTGGTGGAGACGATCGCGGTGGTGGCGTTGCAGGTCCGGGTCACCTCGGTGCTGGCTCGCAGGCCACAGCGCGGGCCCGCGATGGCGCTCGGGATGGCGGTCATGGGTGCCTCGTTCCTGCTGCCGCCTGCCGTGGCGGGCCTGGTCGCCGAGGCGGGAAACGGGCTCTCGGGCACCGTGATCCGAACAGCGCCCGTGCTCGCGGCCGCGGTGCTGCTCGCCATCGGGGTGACAGCGGTCCAGCCGTTCGTCAACGAGGCGATCGGCCGCTTCGCCGGGCATCGGCTGACGGGGACCTATTTCGGCGCGTTCTACCTCGCCTCGGGGATCTTCACCGTCGCGGCCACCTCGATGACCGGCGCTGTGCTCGACCGGTCGGGCGGCGCGCTCACCTGGCCACCCGCGCTGTTCTGCGCCGCGGCGGGACTGTTGTCGGCGATCGCTGTTGTGCAGTTGCACCGGCGAGGTGTACTGCCCGACCGAGACCAGACGACTACCGCGGCCGAGACCGTCGACACGGAACCAGATCCTCCGGCTTCTTCGCCCTCCGAAATCGCTGACGCAGGCCGTGTCGCACTGGCGCAGGCCAGTTCCCGGTGCGCCGCGACGAAGAGCGGTGATACCGATGACCGCTGACTTCACCACTGCCGGGATCGGCGTCGGTCGTGCCTACGGCAGCTGCGGGGAGCTGCTCCAAGGCGTCACCGCGCGCGATCGGCACTTTCTGGTCACCTTGCCCATCCGGCGCGGCTCCGTCGCCGTCTTCGAACCCGGCGGCGACGACATTACTGTTGTCCCACAACAGAAATCGAAAGCCCGCAGGCTGGCGAGCGCGATGGCCGCCCGGTCCCGGGTGCTGCGCGGCGGACGGCTGACACTGCACAGCGAACTGCCCGAGGGCAAGGGATTGGCCAGTTCCACCGCTGATCTCGTCGCCACCGCCCGTGCGGTAGCCGACGCCGAGGGCCGCTCCGTCCCGGTCGGCGAACTCGAGGCCGACCTGCGCGCCATCGAACCGTCCGACGGTGTCATGTATCCGGGAACCGTCGCGTACTTCCATCGGGAGGTTCGGCTCCTGGCTCGGCTCGGGACCCTGCCCGCGCTGACGATCGTCACCGGCGACGAGGGCGGCACGGTCGACACCATCGAATTCAACCGCGCCGGTGGATGTTTCAGCTGGGCGGACAAACGCGAGTACGACCGGCTACTCGCCGTGCTCGGTGTCGCGGTCGCGCGCGGTGACCTCGCCGGGATCGGGGCGGTGTCCACCCGCAGCGCGGTCCTGAGCGCCGCACGGCGCGAGCGCCCGCATCTGGACGCGACGATCCGCGCGGCGCGGGCGATCGGGGCGGTCGGCGTGGTCGTCGCGCACAGCGGCACGACCACCGGTGTGCTGCTGGCCGACGACGATCCGCGCATTCGTGAACAAATCGTCGCCGCGCACCAGATCTGCGAGGCCTTCGCCTGCTCGGTCACGGTGCACCACTCCTGGCGGCCCGGCGTCGACACCGAGCAACCCGTCCATCCCGGCGACCGAACCCACCTGTCGCCCAGCCGTCGAGCAGAGAGCACTCCACGATGATCACCGTCGACCAGATCCGCTTCACCTACGACGGCCGAATCACGCTCGACGACATCACTTTTCGCGCCGAGCCCGGCAGCACGGTCGGGCTGATCGGCCCCAACGGCTCGGGCAAGTCCACGCTGCTACGGCTGATCTATCGCGCCCTGCGCCCGGCGGCGGGGTCGGTGGTAATCGATCACAAGCCGGTAGACCAGCTACGCGGACGCGAGCTCGCGGGCAGGCTCGCCGTCGTCGCTCAGGAAGCTGCGCCGGATACACCGGTCACGGTGGCCGAGACGGTGTTGCTCGGCAGGTCGCCGTGGGTCGGTGCGTTCCAGGGGTATTCGCGTGCCGACCGGATCGCCGCCGCGACCGCGCTCGAGCACGTCGGGGCACGAGCACTCGCCGAGCGCCGTTTCGCGACCCTGTCCGGCGGCGAACGCCAGCGCGTCCTCATCGCCAGAGCCCTGGCCCAGCGCGCCGACCACCTTCTGCTCGACGAACCGACCAATCATCTCGACATCCGCTACCAGCACGAACTGCTCAGCCTCGTCCGCGGCCTCACCGCCACCACCACCATCGTGGTGCTGCACGAACTGAACCTGGCCGCCCGCTACTGCGACCGGCTCGTCCTGCTCGACGGCGGCCGCGTCGCCGCGGCGGGCACGGTCGCCGAAGTACTGACACCGGACATCCTCGAGCCCGTCTACGGCATCCCGGTCCGCCGGACCTCGGCGTTCGGCGCGATCCAGCTGCTCTTCGGCCCAGCCGACGAGCCCGCCGTGCCGATGTCCGGCGACACGGCGGCAACCGCACAGACCACGCTCCCGGCCCTCGATCGATCGAACGACGATCAGCAACGCCGCGGTGACGTACCGCGGTCCGACCGAGCCCCAGCCTCGCCGACATCGCGAACAGCGAATGCGCCGACGGCCGGCGAGCACGAAATCGCGAGGGCCGACTCGCCATCGCCCGACCCGCGAGAGGCGGCAACACGATGACCGCGACCGTAAGCACAGAACCGGCCGTCGACGACCTCGGCCACGCCGGGCACCGGGTCCGGGCGCTGCTGCTCGCCGGAGGTCTCGGTGCCGCGCTCGTCGTCACGGTGCTCGTCGCGGCGGGGCTCGGACCCGTGTCGGTGCCGCCGGGAACCGTCGCTCGGATCATCGGTCATCACACGATCGGGTACCCGGCGACCGCCGACTGGACCGCCGCGCAGGACTCCATCGTCTGGCTGGTGCGGGTACCCAGGGTTGTGCTCGGCGCGCTCGTCGGGGCGGCGCTGGCGATCACCGGCGCGGTATTGCAGACCGTGGTGCGCAATGTGCTCGCCGATCCGCACATCCTCGGCGTCACTTCCGGCGCCTCGACCGGCGCCGCGGTGTACCTGCTGTTCGGGCTCACCGCGGCGACCACTGCCACGGCTCTCGCGGCGAGCGCGTTCGCCGGTGCGCTGGCCGCCACCGTGCTGCTGTTCGTCCTCGCGCGAATCAACGGGCAGCTCACCTCGCTGCGACTGTTACTCGGCGGCGTCACCATCGGCTACATCTTCTCTGCGGCCACCAGCTTCCTGATCTTCGCCTCCGATCGGCCCGAAGGCGCGCGGACCGTGCTGTTCTGGCTGCTCGGCTCGCTCGCCCCCGCTGCGTGGTCATCGGTGGCAACCACGGTGGCCGTCGTCGTGACAGCAGTTGTCGCGGTGCTGTTGATGGCACCGCGGCTGGACGCGCTCGCCGCGGGCGACGACACGGCGCGCACTCTCGGTGTCGCCCCGAACCGAATCCGGTTGTGGGCGTTGCTGATCGTCGCGCTGGCGGTGGGCGCAGTGGTGGCTGTCGCGGGAGCGATCGGTTTCGTCGGCCTGATCGTGCCGCATATCGCCCGGCTGCGCACGGGCGGAACGCACCGGCAGCTGGTGGTGGTCAGCGGACTGCTCGGCGCGCTGTTCCTGGTTGTCGCCGACGTGGCGGCGCGCACCGTATTCGCACCGCGCGAACTGCCCATCGGCATCGTCACCGCGGCGGTCGGCGCGCCACTGCTGCTGGTGCTGATCCGCCGCTTCCAGGCGAGCTCGTCCACCTGAATTTTCGCTCCACGAAAGGAAACCCGATCACCGTGTTCACAGGTAGTACCCCGTCGCGGCGTGCGACGTTGCCCGTTCTAGCCCTGCTCACCAGCGCTCTCGTCGCCGGGTGCGGCACACCCTCACCGGCCACCGGCACGGCGGCCGAGGGCTTCCCGATGTCGATCTCCAGCTGCGGCCGAGAGGTCACCTTCAACGCCGCCCCGCAGCGTGTGGTCACCGTCGGCTCCATCGCCGCGCCGCTCATCGCCGCCGCGGGTGCCGCCGATCGCATCGTCACCCGCACCTTCGAAGCCGCGGCATTCCCCGGCGAGTACGGCGATGAGCTCGCGGGCATCGAAATCACCGCGCCCACCGCGGAACTGGCGCGTGAGGAGATCATCAACCGCTCACCCGACCTGGTGGTGAGCGTCGAAGGTCTGTCGGTGACCCCCGACGACCTCGCCCAGGTGAACATCCCGCTGATCGTGACTCGCGGCTACTGCCGCGACGCGGCGGGCACCTTCGACGACGTCTTCGCCGATATCGCCCTCTACGGCAGACTCTTCGGCACGTCGAGCGCCGCGGACGCGGAAGTCGCTGCCCTGCAGCGACGTGTCGACGCCGTCACTCAGCGGCATTCCCCGACCACCACCCGCACCCCCGCCGCGGCACTGATCATCTCCCGCGACGGCGCCCAACTGAAGGCCTACGGCGCCAAGAGCACCGTCGACGCGCAGATGGGAATCCTCGGTCTGGACAACATCTACGGCGGAATCGACAAGCGCAACTTCGAAGCCAACACCGAGACCCTCATCGCCCGCGATCCGGCGGTGATCATCCTGCTCACCCAGGGCGATCAGACGCCGGAATCGGTGCGCACCGCCCTGCGTCAGCGGCCCGAACTGGCGGGGCTGCGCGCGATCCGCGAGAACCGGATCATCGTGGCGCCCTTCGGTTACACCGGTCCGGGACCGGTCGCCGTCGAGGGGCTGGAAGTGCTCGACCGTGAACTGGCGAGCATCCGATGACCGCGGCGACCAGTACTGGCTACCTCGTCCGGCCCGCCGGACCCGCGGACCTGCCCGGTGCCCGCAGCGTCATGCTCGACACCTTCTACCAGGTGTTCGGCATCGGCTACCTGCCCGAATACCACCAGGATGTGATCGATCCCGAGACCGCGTACCTGCGTGACCCGCGCAACCGGCTCTGGGTCGCCGAACACGACGGCACCATCGTCGCGACCACGGCGATCCGGGCGCAGGGGCCGGCGCACCCACCGCACCCGGCCGAGCTCGCACTGGCCTATCCCGACAACACCACCGCGCAGCTGTTCCGGGTGTACGTCCGGCCCGACCATCATCGGCGCGGCCTGGCCTCGCGGCTGGTCGAGGCGGCGATCACGCATGTGCGGGAAACGCTCTCGTTCGACAAGCTGTACCTGCACACCGACGCGCGAACCGCCGGTGCGCTGGAATTCTGGCTCACCTTCGGCCGGATCGTGCACGACGCGCGCGGTCCCCACGAGGGATTCCAAACCGTGCACCTGGAAATCCCGCTGGAGCGCGATCAGGCGCACTGACAGAGGCAGCCGACGCGGCGCGGACCACCCGGCCGGCTCCGGTGGGTGTGGTCACCGCGTCGGCTCGACTGTCACGAGACGCCGGGGCAGGCGCTTCACTCGCGCGGTCGCAACTCCATCCCGCCCGCGGCGAGCACCGTTGCGAACTCGCGCCAGCGGCGATGACGGTGCCGGAACATCAGGTGGACGAACAACCGGGCACCGAGCCCCCGAATCCCGTCGTCGACCTCGATCTCATCGGTGTAGCGACAGCGGGATTCGCCGACCGGCTCGAAGCGCAGCCGATGGTTCCAGGTACGCACCGGACCGCCCCATTCGTTGGTGTAGATATGCAGCGGATCGAGCTCGACCAATCGCAGATGATGACGCCAGGTCGGGATGACGCCGAACCACCAGAGCCTGGCCTCACCCACCACCCCGGGTTCGATTCGGTCCGGCATCCGCAGTCGCGGCACCGAAATAATCGGGGCGACAACATAAGCGAAGAGTTCCGGCGTCCGGGCCAGCGCGCACGCCACGTCCGCCGCGATCGGCAGCTCAATAGTTAGGGTAACCTTACTCATCCTTGAACACTTCTCCCTTTCGTCGCGTTCAGCAATCTTATTCATACATACGCATGAGACTATGTCTATGGTGATCTCACGTCACCACCGACTACTGGACAGGTAAGCCCGCGGCGGCACATCGCCGGTGCCCGGTACCGACGGCTTCACGGGAAGCCGGAGCAGCCACATACTGAAGGGCGCTATCGATAGACTGCGGGTGTGGCCGTCGATCAGCATCTGAGCTTCGACTTCGCGGAGTATCCGAGCATTGTGGTCCCTTTCGACGCGACATCGAGGATCCCGGTACACAGTCACCCGCAGCATCAGCTGACCTGGGTCCCGCACGGCGTTCTCACCATGGATGCGGGCTCCGGTCGGTGGGTGGTCCAGCGGACCCGGGCGCTGTGGATTCCGGGAGGAACCGCTCACGCGGTTGTTCCCGGCTGCTCGTGTGAGATGATCTCGCTGTTCTTCGAGCCGACCGAGTGCCCACTGAGCTTGGACAGCCCGACCGTGATCGACGCGACCGGCTTGGTCGGACCATTGCTGACCTATCTGGTTTCACTGCCCGAGACCGCACGCAGCCAACGGCACCACGGTCACACACTGCTCTGGGACCTGGTTTCACCCATGTCGGTAGCAACGATTCCCTCGATCCTGCCGACCGATCCCCAAGCACGGCAGGTCGCGCTCGCCATCAGACGCGACCCGGCCGACACCCGCACCCTGACCGATTGGGGACGCGAGGTCGCCGCTTCCTCACGAACACTGTCGCGGCGTTTCCGCGAGGAAACTGGTGTGAGTTTCGAGAGCTGGCGCACCTTCGAACGGCTCAGCGCCGCTCTGCCGTTTCTCGGCGCCGGTATGCCGATCTCGAAAGTGGCGCACAGCGTCGGCTACCGCACCGCCAGCGCGTTCATCGCCGCGTTTCGGCGTGAGATAGGCACCACGCCCGCCGCGTATTTCGCCGAGCGCGATACCGATTCGAGTGCCCAGGCTTCCTAGCTCGCGCCACCAGCGACGAAAGCTGTCCACTGCGCACTATCAGCTGTCCTGATACGTCGTTCACGGCCGCCTCTGCTGTCGATAGCCTCGATGTCGAGCCGTTTACAGACGCCTCTGGACATTCGAAAGCTGTTCAGGCGCTGCGCGATCAGCGCCTGAACAGCTACGACGAAAAGGACAACCAGTATGGCCGCGAAAGCGCGAATCTTTCGACGTGCAGTAAACAGCGTGAACAAAGTGGTTATCGCGCTGCAAAGAATCGGTATCGCGTTCGGTCCCCAGTACCTTCTCACCACGACCGGACACAGAACCGGACAGCAGCGAACGACACCGATCACCATCATTGCTATCGCTGACCAGCGATACGTTCACCAGGCTTATCCGAAGTCGGCGTGGGTGGCCAACGTTCGCGCTTCGCACACCGCCGTACTGTCACGTGGCCGCCGCCGCGAGGCTGTGACGTTGGTCGAACTCCCGCTCGACCAACGTCGAACATTCTTGCGCGAGCACTTCGCCCATGCCCCTGGCCACGCCGCTGGACTACTCGTCACAACAGGGCTGATTCAAGAGGCGACCCCACAGGCAGTCGCCGCCGCCGCCGATCGAATCGCGGTCTTTCGCATAGAGACTCATCCCGAACCCTAGACTGCCCGATCGGACGTTGTCGCCGCCGAATCGGCGCAAGCCCTCACCTCAGTCGGCTACTCACTCGTGGAGTCGCCGGCCGGCGAAAAGCGAGACAACGCATCGTCGGAGGTGAACAGTTCCGGTCGGGATGCCCCGGCAATCAGGGCCGCCGCGACGGCAGCGACGGCGAGCAAGCCCGCGGCCACCCACAGTGCCATGGCGAAACCGTCGGAGAGCGCTTCCCGGGTCGAGCCTGCGCCGGTGACGGACCCGGCTACGGTAACCAGCACCGCCAGCCCCAACGCACCCCCGAGCTGGCGGGCACTGCTGAGGATTCCCGAGGCGAGCCCGGCCTGTTCAACGGGCACGCCCGAGGTCGCCGCCAAGCCCATCGCCACCATCGAGGCACCGACACCGATGCTGGCGACCAGCGACGGCATCAGGATCCCGGTGACGAAACCGCTTGTCGGCCCGGTGAATCCGAACCAGAACAGCCCTGCGGCGCCGAGCAGACCGCCAGCGAGCAACACCGGCCGAGGCCCGTGGTCGCGGGCCACGACCTGGGCGGCGCGCAGCCCGATCATGATGCCGACGCAAAACGGCAGGAAGGACAATCCGGTCTCGGTGGGGCTGTAGCCCAGCACACGTTGCATGATCTGGGAGACGAAAAAGAAGCTGGCGATCTGGGCGGACGTGAGCAGAAAGCCGAAGACCGAGGCGCCGATCAATGAACGCCGGCGCAGAAATCCCAGCGGCACCAGCGGATCCACGACACGAGCTTCGACTACCACGAAGACCAGCAGCGCGGCCACGCCCGCGCCGAACCAGCCGAACACCCGAGGTACGCCCCCACCGTGCTCGCCGGTCTCGATCACCCCCATCACCAACGCTGCGACACCCGCGGTGACGAGCAGACCCCCGATGATGTCGAGCCGGCGGCCACCGGCAGCGACCCGATTGTCCACACCGCGCAGCACCGCCGCCATCGCGACGACCACGAACACGACATTGACCCACATCACCCACCGCCAGTTCATGTGGTCGGTGAGCAGCCCGCTCAGCACCACTCCGAGTGCGCCACCCGCCGCACCGGCGCCGCCCCAGATGGCCATCGCCTTGGTGCGCGCGGCGCCCTCCTCGAACTCCGAGGTCACCAGCGCCAGCGACATCGGTGTCAACACCGCGGCCGCGACACCTTGCAGACCTCGACCGGCGATCAGTTGCCACCCGTCCTGGGCGGCGCCGCCCAGCAGGCTGGCCGCGGCGAAGACACCGAGCGAGCCGAGCAGCAACGTGCGGCGTCCCACCAGGTCTGCGAGCCTGCCGCCCAGCAGCAGCAATCCCGCGTACGGCAGCAGAAACGCATTGATCACCCACGCCAGGCCGGTCGGCCCGAGGTCGAGCGCGGCGTCCATGGCCGGTAGCGCGACATTGACGATCGACAGGTCGAGCGAGACCAGAAACATTGTCGAGAACACGACAGCCGACGTGGCGCCTCGGTGTGTAACGAGCGGCTCGGACACCGCACACCTCCCTATTTAGTAACGCGTATTTTTATTAAGGTAAGCACACCCTTATCCTGATGTCGAGAGTCAGCGCGCGAAGAATCATCGCCATGCCCGATACCCCGACCCCCCGACGTGGACGCCCGATCCGGCTGGCGGCCGACACGGTCGTCACCGCGGCCACCCGGCTGCTCGCCACGGGCGGCGCGGAGGCGTTCAGCATGCGCCGCCTGGCCGATGACCTCGGGACCAGCACCGCCGCGATCTACCATCACTTCCCCACCAAGGCAGCCCTTTTCACCGTGGTACTCGGCGCGCTCGCCGACGACCTGCGGCGCCCCGAACTGCCCGCCGCGCCGCGCGAACGCCTGATCGCCATCGTGTGCTATCTCATCGACACGCTGGACCAATTACCTTGGGTGGCAGACATTCTCGTCACCGGCCAGAGCACAGGCCGCTCCGCCATGTGGATGCTCAACGAGTTCGTCGATGCCGCGAACCAGCTGGGCGCCACCGACCGGAAGGCCGGGTACATGTACTTCACCATCTGGCGGTTCGTGGTCGGTGAACTGATGAGCCGCCGCGGCGCACAAGCCCATCACGACACCGCGTCCGCCCAGTCCTCTTGGTCGGATCTGATCACCGCCGATCAGCTCACCGATTTCCCCACCGTCGCCCGACTGCTCCCCCAGTGGGGAAAAATTCGCGCCGAATTCCACACCGAGACAGCGGTTGCCGATGTCATCGACGGACTGATCGCGAGCATCGATCGGGACAGCTGAGGGCACCCACCACCCCACGGCGAATCGTCGGGCTCGCCATTCGACTTCGCGGCGATCGGGATGGCTGCGGTCACCGATCCCTGCGCGGCAAACCAGGCGCAACACCAGGACTGGACCGATGCCGTGGACGAGCTGCGCGCCCAGGTGGCACGATCAGTCGCATGATGCGGGTCCGGATTTTTGGTGTCGTAGTCGCTGCCGCACTGATCACGCTGACAGTTCTGGGCTATCGACGGCGTCGACCGGTCGACGCCACAGGTGCGCGGGAGCGTCCCGCGGTGATCCCCGAGGTCCCGCCGCGGCTGGCCGTCGAGCTGGTTCCGAAGACGAGATCGCAGATCAACTTACGGTCGGAGCTGCCCGACCGAGAATGGAAGCGGCTACGCGGAATCGTCTGCGAGGCGGCGGGAAACCGGTGCGAGATCTGTGGTGACGCCGGCCGGCGAGCTCCGGACTGCAACGCGGTCTGGGAATACGACGACGAGCGGCTGATCCAGCGATTGGTCCGGCTCGAAGCGCTGTGCCCTGCCTGCCATGCCGCCAAGCACATCGGCCCCGAGATCGCCCAGGGTAGGCGAGAACAGACCGTCTGCCACCTGGCCGCGGTGAATGGGTGGACCCCCCAGCACACCGAGCTCTACCTGGAGCGACAGTTCGACCAGTGGAGCGTTCGCTCGACGAAGCAGTGGACGTTCGATCTGGCCGCGCTGGCCCGATACGGTCCCCCGCTGCCGCCCTCGACCCGCCGCAAGCGCTGCACCGAGTGCCGGGAACTCCATCCCCCGGACAAGCTGACGGCCGTCGCGGCCAAGCGCCTACTCTGCGCGGGCTGCCGCGCGCAGGCGCCGACCGACCCGGCGACGGGAGACGCACCGAACGTATGAAGCCGGGGAACCGCGTCGACCAACGGCACTCGCGCGACAGAACTCCGACTACGCACACCTTCCAGAATTGCCAGAATCACCGTTCACTTTCGACTAGTGTCCGGACACGAGCCACCCGTTCGAGCGGCTATCGCGAGGCTCGCACGGACGTCGGCGGCATCGGCCACTCGCGGTATCCGCTCCGTTCTACGAAGGAGCACTATGTATCCGGGCGCACACGTCGACCGATTTCCCGACAAGGTGGCCATCGTCATGGCCGAGAGCGGTGCCACGCTGACCTATCGGCAACTGGAGGAGAACTCGATCCGGCTGGCCCGCCACCTCCACGATGCGGGGCTACGCAGGGGCGATCATGTGGCGTTGCTGTCGGTGAACGACCCGAAGGTATACGAGGTGTATTGGGCCGCACTGCGTTCGGGGCTCTACATCACCGCGGTCAATTGGCACCTGACTCCCGCCGAGATCAGCTACATCGTCGACGACTGCGGGGCGCGCGCGCTCATCGTGTCCGCCGCGCTGGCCGCGACCGCCGAGCAGCTCACCGCGCAGACGCCGCAGGTGCAGACCCGGTTGGCCTTCGACGGTCCGGTCGAGGGATACAGCTCCTACGAACAGGCGCTCGCGGCGGCCTCCCCCGAACCGTTGGCCGATCAGCCGCGCGGAGCCGACATGCTCTATTCCTCGGGGACCACCGGCAGGCCCAAGGGCATCAAGCTGCCGTTGGCCGATCGTCAGGTCGGCGATCCGCCCGGTGACACCTACACCGCGATCTTCGGCCCGCTCTACGCCTTCGAGCCCCACAGTGTCTACCTCTCACCCGCACCGCTGTATCACGCGGCGCCGTTGCGTTTCGGTGGTGTGGTGAACGCTCTGGGCGGCACCCTCGTGGTGATGGAGAAGTTCGACGCGGAGCTGGCACTGGCCACGATCGAACGGCACCGGGTCACCCACAGTCAATGGGTGCCGACCATGTTCGTCCGGATGCTCAAACTCGACGAATCGGTGCGAGCCCGCTACGACGTGTCGAGCATGCAAGCCGCCGTACACGCCGCCGCGCCGTGTCCGGTCGAGGTGAAACAGGCCATGATCGACTGGTGGGGGCCGGTACTGCACGAGTACTACGCCTCGACCGAGGCCAACGGCGCCACCTTCATCAACAGCGAGCAGTGGCTGCGTAAACCGGGTTCGGTCGGTACCGCGGGATTGGGCGTCATCCGGGTGTGTGGCCCTGACGGGGCAGAGTTGGCGTCCGGCGAGATCGGCACCATCTATTTCGAACGCGAAGAACTGCCGTTCGATTACCACAACGATCCCGCCAAGACGGCCGAGGCGATCCACCCGACTCATCCCACCTGGACCACCACCGGCGATATCGGTTACGTCGACGAGGACGGCTACCTGTTCCTCACCGACCGTAAGGCGTTCACGATCATCTCGGGCGGAGTGAATATCTATCCACAGGAGATCGAGAACGCACTGGCCCTGCATCCGAAGGTGTTCGATGTCGCGGTGATCGGTGTGCCCGACGAGGAGATGGGTGAATCGGTGATGGCGGTGGTGCAACCGGAGGCCGGGGTCACGGCAGGGCCCGCACTCGCCGAGGAACTGCGCGAATTCCTCAGGGAGCGGATCGGCGCCTTCAAGGTGCCACGCACGGTCGACTTCTCCGACGATCTACCGCGCACGCCGACCGGAAAACTGGTCAAGGGAAAGCTCCGCGCCCGGTATCTCTGAGGTGATGGGGCCGCCGCCGATCTCGAATCGACCGCGGCCCCTTCGCTACTGCCAGACCGGGCTGTCCACGAAATGGTTGTCGAACCTGTCCATGGTGGCGCGAACCTCGTCGGGGGTTGCCCCGCCCTGCCGGATGCGTTCGACGAGACGGAAGTACTCGAACCGCTCGATTCCGGGCGTGAACACGATCAACACATCCGCTGACGCCTCGGCGGGCGCGGCCCAGGCGTGGATGGTGTTCGGCGGAATCAGGAGGAAGTCGCCTTCGCCGATGGTGACCACCTCCTCTCCGGCCAGCACCCGCAGCCGCCCGTCCAGCATGTAGAACATTTCGGCCGAGGTGGTGTGGTAGTGCGGCGGTGGGCCGTTCGTCCCCGCGGCGAGCAACGTCCGGTTGGCGCTCATCGCGCCGCCGGTCATCTCGTGGTCGGCGTACAGGCGCACGCCCAGCGCCTCGAGTAGCTCGGCTTCGTCATACCGGACGAGTAGCGCGGCATCGGGCGTGCTGCCGGTGGTCACGATCTCGGTTGCCATGAATTCCTCCTGCGTCGGATCAGGTGAGCGAGGGCATCGCCGCATCGGGATTCGCCCACACCAGAACAGAGAGCGAAACAGCGGGAGCCGTGACATCCCGGCCGATCGACATGACGTACGCCACACTTTCCTCCTGTATGTCACGTGCGCTCACCGCTGCGCCTCTGTGCTGGTAGACGAGGAGGTACGCCATGACACCGATCGGATCGACACCGCCCGCGCCGAACGCCGGCGAAGTAGTCACCGCCCAGTTTCTGGACCACCGGGACGTGCTGTTCTCCGTGGTCTACAACATGCTCGGCAGCGTCGTCGACACCGAGGACGTGCTTCAGGAGGTCTGGCTGGCCTGGTCTGCCAGGCATCGCGGTCCCGAGGTCGTGCCGATCGACAACCCGCGTGCCTATTTGATCCGGATCGCGTCGAACATGGCGTTGGCGCGCCGCGCCGATCTGAGCCGCCGCCGCGAGGTCTACGTCGGTCCGTGGCTGCCCGAGCCGCTGCTCACCGACAACGATCACGTCGCCGACTCCGCCGATCGGGCGCAGTCGCTGTCCACGGCAGTACTGGTTGTGCTGGAGACCCTGTCACCGCTGGAGCGCGCCGTTTTCGTACTGCACGAACTGTTCGGTTTCAGCCACGTGGAAGTGGCGGGGATACTCGACCGCACGCCGGAGGCGGTTCGCCAGCTCGCCACCCGGGCACGTCGACATGTGCATGCCCGCCGACCACGGTATCGAGCCGATCCGGAGATTCGCGCCGCGGTGGCCGAGCGATTCGCCGCCGCCGCGCTGGGTGGTGATCTGCCTGCGCTGCTCGAGCTACTCGCGCCGGATGTGACGCTGTCGACCGATAGCGGGGGCAAGGGACCGGCCTACAGCCTGGAACCGGTGCACGGTTGCGCCGACGTCGTGGCGGCCATGCTGACCATCACCGCGAATCGTCCGGAGAACATGAGTATTCGGTATCGATCGGTGGCCGGCGACCCGTGCGCCCTGGTCTTCTCCGGCGACGGTCCTGTGGCGGCTGTGGTACTCGACCTCACTGTCGATGGTCACCGGATCGCAGGGATCTACTCGGTGACGAATCCCGACAAGTTGTCGGGCATTCGGGACAGCGAAAGCGATTTGACTACGAAGTCGTCACCCCGAAGCGGCAGCCTGCGCACCGATGTCGGTCCCATGGCATAGGCTGGCCCCCGGCACCGCGATGTCCGTGCCTGCTTCTGTGCTCGATGGAGATACCGCAGTTTCGATCTATATCTCTCGGGTCGAACATCACGCTCTTCTGCTCACGATCCGCTGATAGGCGGTGTTGCGCTCCATCCGTGGCGATTGTGCTGTTCGGTTCGATAGCTGCCCTGGATGGACAACCTCGCACGAAGGATCGGTATGAAGAGCGGAAAACGCGCGTGGATCGCAGCACTCACGGGAACCCTCGTGGTCGTCGGCGTCGGAGTCGTGGCCACCTCGACGGTCGGGGCCCAGCCGCCGCCGATGCAGGCGGCGGGGGGTGACATCGTCTACGCCGGAGGTGCGGCGACGGCGATCACGATTCCCGGCCCGGCGGGGCCGATACCGGCACGATCCACCCGCATCGTCTACACCAGCAACGACACTCACGGCGCGCCGAACACGGTGGTCGGCACCTATCTGGAATCCACGCAGCCCTGGACCGGCCCGGGCCCGCGACCGCTGGTGGCCTACGCGGGCGGCGCACAGGGACAGAGCGCCGAATGCTCGCCGTCGGCGATGCTGGGGCAGGTGGTCCGGTACCAGCCGCCCGCCGACGTGGTCTTCGAATACGACATCATGGCGATCTATCAGCTCCTGGCGAGCGGGATGGCCGTGGTGATGACCGACTATCACGACTTCGGGGTACCGGGAGTGCACGACTTCCTGAACCGCAGGACGCAGGGATACGCGGTGCTGGATTCCGCGCGGGCCGCGCTGCGGCTGCCCGGGTCCGGGCTCGGCCCGGACGCACCGGTCATCATCTACGGCTACTCCCAGGGCGGAATGGCCTCCGCTGCCGCCGCCGAGCTGCAGGCCGAGTACGCGCCGGAACTGAGCGTACGCGGAGTGCACGTGGGCGGACCGGTGTCGGGGCCGCAGGACTTCATCGCTCGCAGCGACGGCAACCCGGGCGTCGCGCCCGCTATCGCGTGGGTGCTCAACGGAATCGCCGCCGACTATCCCGAGACACGTCCGGTGCTCGACGCCGAGCTCAACGACACCGGCAAGGCGATTCTGCACAGCTCGGTCGGCACGTGCGGGGGTGGTCTCTCCGAGACCTTCGTCCAGCCCCAGGAAACCTCGCGGTGGACCACCAGCGGACTGCCGCTCACGGCCGTGATCGACCGTTCCCCCGAGTTGAAGGCGGCATTCGACGAGCAGCGTCTCGGCGGGACCGCACCTGTCGCGCCGGTGCGCGTCTACTCGGCCAGGAACGACGAGAAGGCCACCTATTTCGCCGCGCGCGACCTGGCCGCGCGATGGTGCGGCGGCGGCGCGGCGGTACAGCTGGATGCCGACAACTCGGTGCCCGCGATGGCGGGTTTCCTGGGCACCCATGATCTGGCCTTCTTCCCATCGCTGACGAGTTCGCAGCCCTGGATGGTCGATCGCCTCGCCGGCGTGCCCGCCCCGGTGAACTGCGCGGCCCTGCCCTAGCCGCGCCGATCTCCATCGATCCTCGAGACCACGCGACCGCATCGCCCTACGAGCAACTCCGGTATATCGGTGGCTGCGATGCGGTCGGGTGGGATCGAACCGACCAGGTTGTCGATCGTGTTGGTGGATCGAGCCGCTCGTCGTGTTCCCGGCGATTTCGACACGCGATCATGTCGACTCGCGCCCCGGACGCTGAACTCGGTCGGGCATCGTGTTGGCGCGGGTGAGGTCGCCATCGTAATGGGCCAGAACCCGGTGATCCATGGTGCGCCGCCACAGCGCCGGCACCGATGCCACGACGATCATGGTGGCATAGCCCGCGGGCAGCTGCGGTGCCTCGGACGCGGTACGCAGGGTCTGATATCGGCGCGCTGGATTAGCGTGATGATCGCTGTGCCGCTGTAGGTGGAACAGGAAGATATTGGTGACGAGGCGGTCGGAGTTCCAGCTGTCGGCCGGCGAGCAACGCGCCCAGCGACCGTTCGGCAACCTGCTTCGCAGCAGACCGTAGTGCTCGACGTAGTTCACCGTCTCGAGCAGCCAGACGCCGATCACCGCCTGGACCGCGAGATAGGGCAGGATGCCGGGTCCGAACACCGCGACGAGCCCGCCGAACAGCACCAGCGTCATCGCCCACGACTGCAGAATATTGTTGCGCGGGTTCCACCACGAGCGTCCCTGGCGTTGCAGCCGTTCCTGTTCCAGTTCGAGCGCTGACCGAAAACCCCCGATCACGCTGCGGGGCAGGAACTCCCACAGGGACTCACCGAACCGCGCGCTGGCCGGGTCCTGCGGCGTAGCGACCCGAGCATGGTGGCCTCGATTGTGCTCGACGTAGAAATGCCCGTATCCGGATTGCGCCAGTGCCGCCTTCGCCAACCACCGTTCGAGCCGCTCTACCCGATGACCGAGTTCGTGTGCGGCGTTGATACCGATCCCCGCCAGAAAGCCGACGGTCACGGCCAGCCCCAGCTTGTCGACGAATCGAAGGTCCGAACCAGTCCACAGCGAGCACGCGATAACCAGGGCGGCGACCTGCACCGGGAGGAACAGGTAGGTACACCACCGGTAAAAGCGGTTGGCACTGAGTTTTTCGTAATCCTCGTCGCTGGCATTGTGGCCGTCTTCACCGACAAGTCGATCCAGCACCGGAATCGCGAACAGCACGATAATCGGTTCGATCCACCAGAATATGGTCGATCCGGTGCGCATCACCAGCTGTGAGGGCAGCAGCGCGCAAATCGGCGCCAGCAATCCGAATGCCCAGAGAAATCGTTTCGGGTCTGCCGTCGGCACCACATAGCGCCCGAGTAGGTGACGCGGCCGCGGCACCCGCTTCGACATCTTCATCGAAGAATCGGGGTCAAGGCTGCCTCGAGCAGGTCGCCGACGCGCTGAAGCAGTCGCCGACGGCCACCTCAACGATCAGCAGCGATGATGCCGACAGACCCATACTGTCCGCGACGACGGCTCCTGGCAGAACTGTCGACCACTTGCACACTCGCCTCCTCAAGATCAGACCCCCTACTGTGATGCGCAGCACTTTGCTAGCGGAACGACATAGACCGTACACAAAGCCTCGCCGGAGTAGAAATCAGGTAGCGATCGGTGTGATGATCAGGCGTTATACTACAACCTTCTCAGTTCCCGACGCGGACATCGAAGTGCTTCACATTCGAGGCAGGCGCGTAAGAACCTGAATTCATATAGCGTACAACTATCATTTCCGCTGGAAAGCGGCCTTCTTCGGTACCGCTCGAGCCTGCGACCCTGGCCCGGGTCGTAGAAAATTCGGCTCGGAGCTGTCGGGGCGGACCGGGCGGCCGAATCAGTAGACAGCGCCCCAGTATTCGTTCACCGTCCAGGTCACCGCACGGAATTCGGGGTGTTTCGGATCGTCGGTGACGGTGATCGTCGCGCGCGCCAGGTCGATCTTCATGCCGTCGGCCACGAACTGCTGACTGTTGGCGGTGAAAGTGAAGAAGGTTCCTTCGAAGGGTTCCGGCCGCAATGCCGGTGCTGTCGCCCGCACGATGCGGGTGCCGGCCCGGTCCTCGCACACGACGAATCGCTGGTCGCCGCCCACGGTGGAGCCGTGAAAGGTCGTCACCGAGCTGCCGGTGGTCTGACCGACCAGCAGTACCAGCCGTTCGGTGCCCCGGCATCGGGCGAACGAATCGCGGTAGCCGTAGATGTCGGTGCCCGCGGGCAGGGTGCCATCGGTCTGTACCGGTGCTGCCGTCGTGCTGGTACCCGGTGTCGACGGGCCGGGCGAGGTGGCGGCGGCGTTCTCGCCGGAGCATGCCACCATCGAACAGATCAACGCGGCCCCCGCCAGCGCCGTGCAGCGTTTCCGTGCTGAAATCATCGACGGAGCATATCGATTCAGGCGAAAGGCCATTCCGCCTCGCTGCCCGCGCGGCAGCGAACTCGTGGACTTCCGGATCGGCGCCCGGCCCGAGCAACCGGGGTTACCGTGGAGCGAGGTGTCTAGGAGAGGACCATCGCCATGTACCCGCCCGGCCCCCGACTACCCGCGATCGCGCAGACGATTCGGTATGTGCAAGCGCGGGAGCGGTTCATGACCGCCACCGCACGCCGTTACGGCGACACCTTCACCCTGCGTTTGGTGCCGCCGTATGCCCGACATCTGGTGGTGTTCACCCGCCCCGAACACATTCGCGAGATCTTCGCCGCCTCCCCCACCGACCTGCACGCCGGCGAGAGCAACGGCATCCTGCGTCCGTTGCTCGGCGATCATTCGGTGCTCATCACCGACGAGGCCGAGCACGCTCGCGCCCGCCGCCTGCTGATGCCCGCCTTCACCGGGCCCGCGCTGACCGGTTATCGCAAGATGATCGAGCAGATCGCCGCCGCCCACGTGGAGACCTGGCGGGCTGGGTCGACGCTCTCCAGCCTGGACGCGATGACCGCGATCACCCTCGATGTCATCGGCGAGGTGGTGCTCGGTGTCGCCGATCCGCGCCGCCGTGACCTACTCGGTCCACCTATGCGCCGCATCACCGACATCGCCCCGCTCACCCTGCTCGGTTCCCGCTACCCGGCCCTGCAAACCCGCGGTCCGTGGAAGCGGTTCCACCAGGACCGGGCCGATCTGGATACCCACCTCTACGCCGAGATCGAGCAGCGCCGCACCGGCAACGACGCCACCGGCGCAGATGTGCTGTCGCGACTGATGGCACCGGGGACCGGCGACGACGCCCCGCTCACCCCGGACGAGCTCCGCGATCAGTTGGTCACCCTGCTCGCCGCCGGGCACGAGACGACCTCGGCCGCACTGTCGTGGGCGCTGCGCGAACTGGCCGCCGACCCCGCCCAGCAGGACCTCGCGCGCCGAGCCGCGCTCGACGGCGACACCGCGTACCTCGAAGCGGTGATGAAGGAGGCACTGCGCTACCACTGGGTCATCGGTGGTGTCGTACGAAAGCTCACCCGCGATATGCGGATCGGTGGCCACGACCTGCCCGCTGACACTGTTGTCGCGACCTCGATCCTGCTCGCGCACAAGCGGCCGGAGGCCTTCCCTGACGCGGTGTTCCGGCCCGGTCGATTCCTCGACGGCAGTGTGGCGCCGAATACCTGGCTGCCGTTCGGCGGTGGGGTGCGCCGGTGCATCGGAGCGGGTTTCGCGCTGATGGAGGGCGCGGCGGTGCTCCAGGAGATCCTGCGCCGCCACACCCTGTCACTGCCCGCGAACGCGACGACGCGTGGCCGGGTCCGCAACATCACGCATGTGCCGTCCGACGGGGCACCGATTCTGATCAGCTGAACAGCGCGACATCGCCGGCCGTCCGGTTACCTCACCTGTTGGATCCGCGCCATGGCGTCGCGGGCATCAAGCGTGGCACCGGTGGCAGCGGTGCGGCCGCGGGTGACGTTCGGAACGCTTGAATCATGAGGGCGGCGAAGCGGCGAGAGGCAGCGATTCGTGCGGCCGGTGTCCCGGCGTGAATGCCGTTGTTGGCCATGATCATCAGGATGAGATCGTCGACGCCGATGTCAGAGCGCAGGTGACCGGTGTCCTTGGCGCGGCGGATCAGTTCGGCGGCGCCGGTGAGCGAGGAGTTGCGGATCGCCGTGAAGTCCAGCGCGTGCGGGTACGCGGACATGAAGGCCGCGGTGAAGCCGCGGTCGCGGGCTTGCAGCGCGCAGAGCTTCTCGACGGTGCGGCAGAAACCGTGCCAGGGATCGGGGTCGGCGAGCCCTTCGTCCACGAGAGTCCGGCAGGCGAGCATCTGATCGGTGAACGCCTCGGCGACCAGGAGCTCCTTGGAGGGGAAATGGCGATAGAGGGTGGCGGGGCCGACCTCTGCCCGCCGCGCGATCTCCCGCATCGGCATGTCGAGGCCGTCGTTGACGAACACCGCGCGGGCCGCGTCGAGGATCCGTTCACGGTTGTCCCTGGCATCGGATCGCAGGGTATGAGGCAAACGGGTGGTCACCGCTCTCACTTTAGCTAAACGGACGCCGGTGTCCGTTACGGTCCCACTGGTCAGTTCCGCTCGGACAGATCACGGAGACACCGATGAAAGCAGTAATCGTCGAAACGTTCGGCGGCCCTGAGGTCCTGGCGGTGGTCGAACTCCCCGATCCGAAGCCGGCCGCCGGACAGGTGTTGGTCACGACCGAGGCGATCGGCGTCGGCGGAGTCGACGCTCTCATCCGCAGTGGCGCGCTGGCCGCCTACGCGACCACGCCGGGTCGCATCCCCGGCCACGAGGTCGCGGGCACCGTGACCGACGTCGGCCCGGGCGTCGACCCAGGGTGGATCGGGCAGCGCGTGTGGGCGTTCACCGGTGAACACGGCGGCTACGCCGAACGTGCGGTGGCCTCGGCGGAAACGCTCGTCGCCCTCCCGCGGACCATGTCGGCTGTCGACGCGGTGACACTCGGCAGCTCGGCGGTGGTGGCGCACTTCGCGCTGCGCCATGCGCGTTTCGCGCCCGGTGAGTCGGTGCTGGTGCGTGGCGCGGCCGGTGGCATCGGGGTGATGGCCGTCCAGCTCGCGGCGCGTGGCGGTGCTCGTGCGGTCGCGGTCACGACCTCATCGGCCGAGCGCGGCGAGCGCCTGCGCGAGCTCGGCGCGACCCACGTACTCGACCGCGGCGGCCAGGGCACGAAAGACGCCCCCGCGGCCTACGACGTCATCATCGACATCGTCGCCGGCGCGGATCTGCCGTCGTTCTTCGCCGGACTCGAGCCGAACGGTCGCATGGTGGCCGTCGGCGTGATGGCGGGGATGCCACCGGCGGACTTCGGCGCGGAATTGATCGCGGCTTTCCGGAAGTCGATGTCTTTCGCGACGTTCAGTGCCGACACGGTGCCGACAGCCGACCGACGCGCCGCGACCGCCGAACTGTTCGCCGCCGCGGGCCGCGGCGAGCTGAAAGCGGTTGTGCACGAAACGCTTTCCCTGGAGCAAGCGGTGCTGGCGCACCGGAGAATGGAAAGCGGCGTGGTATTCGGCAGAATCGCGCTCACGCCGACGGCAGGATAGGCGACGCGCGAAGAGCTGATCGCTGACGCCCGAATTCCTCAGCCCATCAGACCGCTGCGGTAGGCGAGCACCACGGCCTGGGTGCGGTCGCGAGAACCGGTTTTGGCGATGACGTGGGAGACGTGGGTGCGGGTGGTGGCTTCGCTGATGAACAAGCGAGCGCTGATCTCGGCGTTCGCGTATCCCATCGCCATCAACACCAGCACCTCGCGCTCCCGGTTGGTCAGCCCGACCACGGTCGCCGGTGTCGTGGGGGTGGGCGGGGTCGCCGATCTCAGTGCGGTCAGGACCCCACCGACCACCGCGGGATCGAGCCAGCCCTCCCCCGCGGCGCAGGCGCGGATCGCCTCGGCGAGATTCGCGGGGGCCGCGTGCTTGAGCAGAAATCCGCTGGCGCCGGCCGCGAGTGCTTGTTGCACAGCCTGCTGCTCGTTGAAGGTGGTGAGCACGAGAACCGCTGGTGCGTCGACGGATTCGCAGATCTTACGAGTGGCGCTGATGCCGTCGATCCTCGGCATGCGCAGGTCCATCAGGACCACATCGGGCCGGACGGCCGCGGCGAGTTCGATCGCCGTGGTGCCGTCGCTCGCCTCACCGACCACCTCGATATCGGGGATGGCGCCGAGTACCAGGACGACACCGGCACGCACCAGGGCTTCGTCCTCGGCGATGATCACGCTGATCCTCACGTGGCGTTCTCCTGGATTCCGGTGGGGCTCAACGGTATCTCCGAGACCACCGACCAGCCGGTGCCGTCCGGTCCGTATTCGACTGTGCCACTCAGTGTTTGCAATCGCTGAGCGAGCCCGGTCAGGCCCTGGCGCGTGGAGAGCCGATCGACCTGCGGGACAGGGCCGTCCCCACCCGTACTGCGCACCGCGACGGTCACACTGGTGCGATGCCAGCCGATGCTGATATCCACGGTCGCACCGGCACCGGCGTGTTTGGCGACGTTGGTCAGCGATTCCTGCACGAGCCGGTAGGCCGCCAAGTCGATGTCGGGGTCGACCGTCGGTGGCCGAATGCCCTCGGTGTCGAGCCGAATACGCAGCCCACCCGCGCGATTGCGCTCGATCAGGCTTTCGAGCGAGGCCGGTGCCCGCACACGGGAGTGTGACCCCTCGTCGGGGTCTCGCAACAGTCCGAGCAGCTCGTGTAGTTCGCCCATCGCCTGTGTCCCCGCTTTTTCGATCACCGCCAAGGCATCGGCCACCTTCGGATGCTCGTCGGAGGTGAACGCGCGGGCAGCCGCGGCGTGCAGGATCATGGCGGCAACCGCACCGGACACGCTGTCGTGCAGATCGTGCGCGAGCCGCAGCCGTTGCGCCGCCAGTGCGGCCTGCGCCTCGGCGGCCAGGCGCGCCTGCGTCGCCAGCGCGCGGCGCTCGCGCAGAGAGAGCAGGCGGCCGACACCCCACACGACGCCGAGCGCCAAGGCCCACATGATCCCGGCGACGAGGTAGTGATGCAGCTGCGGCCCGGCGGCTCCGGCCAGCTGGTTGTGATAGGTGAACAGTCCCAGCGAGAACGCGGACCCGATGAGGATCAGCCGAGCCGCGCCTGCCGACACCCGGCAGGCGGCCGCGAAGGTGGCGACGAGCAGATAGCCGACCGGAAAATACGTCGGCACAAGGAAATTCACCGCGGTGAAGCCCCAGGCCACCACCCACACCGCGATCGGATAACCTCCGCGCGCCAGCAGCGCCGCGCACAGCAGGACAGCCGCGGTCGGCACCACCCACATCGGCAGCGAACCGCCGCCGATGAGCTGACGATCGCCACCCCATGCCGCAAGATCGATCCCACCGACGGCGACGACCAGCGCGACGTCGGCGAGGCGGCGCAGCGGTGTGGCCTCGCGGCCGAGTTCAACCACCGCCGAGGAGCTTCCATACCCAGGTCAGTGGGTTTCCGATCGACATCGCGGGCGGCGGGGTCGCGGCGGCGACCTCGGTGAGCACTGTGCGCACGGCCGCGATGACATCGTCGCGGCTCGGTTCGGCCAGCCCGCCGTCGATCTCACCGAGGGCGACCGGAACCCCGCGTGGCGGCGCCGCCGAGGTTCGCGCCAGCTGGAGCAGCACGATATCCGGTGCTTGCGGCACGACGATCGTCGCCGAGACATCGACCACTTCGCCGTATTCGTGCGCCGCGCTGAACACTCCGAGCCGCAGTGGCGTTTCGCGTTCGGCGAGCTTCGCGGCCAACGCCGGGTGCGCGAGGGCGAATTCCCGCTCGAGCAGAGTCGCCCGGCCGAGCGCCACGCCGGTAGCGCCCCCTTCGTCCACGGCGTACACGACTACGAAAGTGCGTGCTGTCATGGGCAGAAGTGTCCCACGACACGGTAATGGGGGCTATGCCTTCGCGGTCTGCCGCCGCGAACTCGCGCAGGCCGCACGCCGGGCGAGCACCGAGGCGAAGGCGACGGCGGCCGTCAGGTCGGCCAGAACGAACACCCAGATCCCGGTGCGCACGCCGAAGTGTTCGCCCAGTACGCCGCCGAGTAGCGCGCCCACCAGGTTGGCCGCGGTGGTGCCGGTGCCCAACAGGGCCCCCACGCGAGCGAAGTAGCGGTCCCCCACGTCGGTACCCATCACCGTGATCAGGGCGATGTTCATGATCGCGCCGAAGAACGTCGGCAGCGCGGTACTCGCGCACACGATCAGCAGGGCGAGGGGGAATCCACCGGCGGTCAGGGGTAGTGCGAGCGCGCATCCCGCCGCGGCGAGAACTGTCACTCGCAGTACTCGATCGGCCGAGATCCCTGCAGCGAGGATGCGGGGAGCCGCGAGCGCGCCGACAGCCGCGGACAAGGTGGCCGCGACGGCGGGAATGCCGTACGCGGATACCGGGATTCCGATGTCGTCGAGCAGGAACACCGCGCGCTGGGCAGCCACGCCGCCGGATGCCGCACCACCGATCAGCAGATACAGTGCCAACGCGGACAGCACCGCGGAGTCGCGCAACACACGTACCCCATCGGCGAACTCGCCGGCGATGCCGCCTCGTCGAGCGGTCTCGCGGTGATCGGGTGTCGACAGGCCCGCGAGGCACAGTGCGCTGAACAGATAGGTCAGCACGTCGCAACTGAACATCACCGCCGCGCCGGCCGCCGTGAACAGCGGCCCGGCCACCGAGGCCCCCGTCGAGCGCGCCAGCAGCGAATGTGATTGCAGCCGTGCGCGTGTGGTGCTCACATCGCGCACGCCGAGGGTGCTCAGATGCGAGAAGTACAGTCCCGCTCGCGCGACCCCGGTCACCCCGAGGGTGAGCGACAGACCGATCAGCGTGGTCACGGTCAGCACGCGAGCGAACGCCGCCACCGCGCACACCGCGATCGCGCAAGCCGCGATCAGATCAGCGACGATCAGCACCCTTCGTGGCCGACTCACGCGGTCGAGCAGCACGCCGGCGAAGGGTCCGAGGACCAGTGGCGGCACCGCCGACGCGGCGACCATCAGTGACACCTCACGCGGCCCCGCGCCGAGGACGGCGACGGCGGTAACGGAGACTGTGGTGCTGGTCAGCGCGCTTCCGAAGGTCGAGGCGACCTGGGCGACGGTATAGCGCCGCAGATCCGAAAGCTGTCGTGTCGAGAGTTGATCGCCCATGGTCGGTTCCTTGCCGGATTACGGGGAATCGCTGGGCGCGGGTCCTGACGGGCCCGTGCCCAGCGGATGTTTCGTGCGGCTACGCCTCGACGGCGTTGGTGCAGTTCTGCATGCTGAGGGTGCTCCAGCCGGCGTCCTCGCCGTCGTTCTTGGCGGTCTCGGCCTGCAGTTTCAGGATCTGGGTCATGATGTTCACCTCCTTTCGAATGCCTGGTGCGCACTACATTTCGTGGACATTGGTGCAGTTCTGGATGCTCCAGGTGCTCCAGCCGCCGTCCTCGCCTTCGTTCTTGGCGGTCGTGGTTTGCAGCTTCAAGATCTCGATCATGGTGATCACCTCCCTTCAGGTCGTCGTCGGATCATCGGGGGCTCACTGCATTTCGTGGCCGTGGGTGCAGTTGGCCATGCTGAGGGTGCTCCAGCCGGCGTCCTCGCCGTCGTTCTTGGCGGTCTCGGCCTGCAGCTTCAGGATCTGGATCATGATGTTCACCTCCTCTGGGGTGCGGTGGGATGGGTGGCCTGGTGGTCGGCTACCGCTCGACGGGCTGGGCTGCCTGCGCGAGCACGGCCGCGTCGAGGGTGAACAAGGGGTCGGGAATGCCGGTCAGGGCGTGGTGCAGGGCCAGCAGGACGCCCGCGGATCCGGTCGCCAGGTCGGCACTGAGTCGTTGACCATGCCCGCCGAGCCAGCGCACGCCGGTCTCGTCGGGGATCGCGTACTTGAACAGTGCGGTCAATCGCGACCCGGCACCGGCCGCGGGATCGGCCCGAAATGCCGACTCCGCCTGTACCAGAGCCATTCCCGCTTGCCCGTGAAACAGGCCCGGTGCGGCCGTGAAGCGGATACTCAGTGCTCGCAGGCAACCGCGCAGACTGTCCGCCAGCTCCGGCTCGTCGTAGTCGTTCAGGTATCGACCGAGGACCTGCGCATAGCCCGCGCTCCCGGATGCGAGGTAGGGCATCACGCGCAGGTCGCGCTCCGAGGCGCGAAAACCCAGGGCGTCCACCGGGATCGGTTCCGCGTGGACGAGTTCCTCGCGCAGCAGTCGCAGTCCGCGCTCGAAGTGGTGCCGCTCACCGGTGAACGCGGCCAGGTAGTACAGCGCCAACGCGACACCGGGTCTGCCGTGCACCAGCCCGGAGGCATTGTCGGCGCCCAGCAGGGGAACCAGATCCTCGGGCAACCCGCTGAGCAGTCGGTGGGCGTGTTCGAGGTGGGCGAGGTCGCCGGTTCGATGGTGAAATGCCAACTGCGCCATGGCGACACCGGCCGCACCTCCGCCCCAGGTGGCCGATTCGGTACTCAATCGATGCTCGCTCGCGGCGGCGAGCAAGGCCAGGGCTGCCTCGCGTTCACCGAGATCGTCGAGTACCCAGGCGATTCCGGCATTGCCGAACAGCAGGCCGGGGCAGGTGTCGCCGCTCGAGGCCAGGGATTCATCGCGCAATCGCGTGACCACCGCCGGGTCGATCGCACGCCCCGCCAGCCGCAATGCGTGCAGCACGCCTGCGGTGCCATGGGCGATACCGCGCGTATTGGTCCGATGCCCCTCCGGCCCGAGTGGATACGGCTCGGACGTCTGCGCCAACGCATCAGCGGTGCGGTCACGCAGCCAGTGCAGCGCGGCACCCGGGTCGGCCCGGACAGCGCTCGGATCCGGCAGACGCGGCCCACGTTCGCTGCCCCGATAGCGCACCACCGCGTCCCACAGCAACCGCGGTGGTGGCGCCAGTTCGGTGAGGTCGGCGAGGAGATGGTCCAAGCACTGTGGTGACCGCTCGGCCGCTTCGTGCATCGGGAAGATGAGCATCTGCGCGAGCGCGGCCAACCCATAGGAATCGACGTAGCTCGGGTCGGCGTTCGAACGCCCCTCGGTCGTACGCAACTCCGGCGGCGCGAAGCCCGGCGTGGACAGCGGGCCGAGCGGATGATCCAGCCGCTGAACGGCTTCCACGTCGATCAGCCGCACGGTGTCGTCGTCGGCGATGAGCACGTTGCCCGGGCTGATGTCGACGAAGGCGTAGCCGAGCCGATGCAAGGTGGCGATCCGCGCGGTGACCTCGTCGAGAATGTGGCGACACCGCCGGTAGTAGTCGGCGATCGTCGCCGCGCTCGCACCCGCGTGGATCAGCGGTGTCGTGGCGACCATCCAACTGGTGAGCGTGCGGCCCGGCACGAACTCGGTGACGAGGTAGGTGTGCTCCCACTCGGTGAACAACTCGACGGGTCGCGGCGCCAGTCCGGGCGCCGCCGCGTGGAGCGCGCGCAACGTCAGGTACTCCTGCTCGAGGCGGCGCCGCGCGTCCTGCGCGCCGACGTAACCGTTGTGGCCGCGGGCCTCCTTGACGAAACAGGGTGCCCCCGCCAGGTCACGGGCCCGATAGGCGCCGCCCGCATTGCTGTGGCGCAGCACCGCCTCGAAGGTGTAACCGTGAAAGCTGACCTCGGATTCGTCGTCGATCGGCTCTGTCGACGGCGCGAACGGATCCACCACCCCGGCGGGCAGGAAGAATTCGGGGCGTCGCTCGTCGGGGATCTCCGTACCGTCGACACCGCGCAACGTGGGCAGCTTGGAGCCGTCGGCCCGCAGCCGATAGCTCGGGCGGAACGCACCGAACCGATAGGAGACACACTGCGAGCTGCCGAACCGGCGGTCGGTCAGCACATACGGTCCGGCGATGCCCGCGAGTTCGCGTTCCAGCCGCACCAGCACCTTGTGCGCACACTGCGGGGTCGGCGGATAGAGCGCGCAGAATTTCCCGCTCTGCACCCGGTTGCCGTGCTTGCTGTGCAACCACCCGAAGTAGGTCCGCCCGGTCAGATGCTTGAACGGCACCGCGAGCTCGCCACACACGGCGGCGACGATGTCCAGGACGAGGCGGGTGTTGTCGAGCGAACTGGCGACATGAACCTTCCAGCCCTGATCAGGTAGTACGACCTCGGGTGGGATCCAGTGGGTCCACACCCCCGATTCCCCCCGCGTCCATCCGGCCGGTGGCGCTGTGGGGGCGTATCGCCGACCAGGATCGGCGTGTTCGACGGGGCGGAAGTAGTCGGGGTCGGCGAGCAGGAACGCGGCGTCGTGAAGCATTGCGGTCCAACCCTTCTCGGGTAGTGAAGCCGTTCGTCGGTCGATCGAACGAACTCCAGAATGACCGCCACACACCCCTCGCCGAATCGGTGCGCAGTCGCGTATTTCGCCTACCGCACAGCGATGAGCGCCCTCATCGCCGCGCGGTAGATCCCCGCCTCGCACGCGGATCGAAGCCCGACTGTTCACCGTAGACACGACCATGACCGGGTGGGGCCGAGAGACTCTCGCCGTGACGAACTCGCTCGTGGACTGAACCTCACCCTGCCCGCACCGGTAGCGTTGGCAAGTGGTCAATCATTAGGAGACGCGGCAATGCCGAAAATTGTACTGTTCGGGGCGACCGGTTACACCGGACGCCTGACGGCCGAAGTCCTCACCGCGCGCGGCGCGTCGCCCGTGCTGGCGGGACGCAACGGGGCCGCCCTCGCGACGCTCGCCGCCGAGCTCGGCGGCTGTCGGACCGCCGTCGCCGATGTCACCGACCCCGCTTCGGTGCGGGCCCTGCTCGATCGCGGCGACGTCCTGGTGACGACGGTCGGGCCCTTCCTGCGCCATGGGCAGCCCGCGCTGGCCGCGGCGATCGCCGCGGGCGCGCACTACATCGACTCCACCGGTGAAGGCCCCTTCATCCGTACTGTGTTCGAGCACGACGAGCAGGCCCGTGCCGCCGGTGTGGGGCTGCTCACCGCGTTCGGGTTCGACTACGTACCGGGCAATCTCGCGGCCGGGCTCGCATTGAGGGAGGCTCCGGGCGCGGTGCGTGCCGACGTGGGCTACTTCATGAGAAGTCCCGGAACCAGCGGTGGTACCCGCGCGTCCATGGCGGGGATGCTGTTCGAAACCGGCTTCGCCCTGCGCGCCGGACAGGTCGTCACCGAGCGCGCCGGTGCGCGTCTGCGCTCCTTCGATGTCGCCGGAAAGACGCAGACGGGAGTGTCGATTCCCGCGTCGGAGCATTTCGCGCTGTCCCGCGCCTACCCGCACCTGCGCGAAGTCGATGTGTTCCTCGGCTTGCCACCGCTCGCGGCGCAGGGGCTGCACGTCGGCTCTCGACTGACCTCGGTCGTCGCACAGGTGCCTGCGGTGAAGCGCGGACTGAACGAGGCCCTGGCCCGGACCGTCAAGGGATCGACCGGTGGCCCCGACGCGCAAGCTCGCCGCCGCACCCGCTCCTGGGTGGTCGCCGAAGCCGAGGACGCGGCGGGCAAGACCCTGGCCACCGTGACCCTGCGGGGCGGCGATCCCTACGATTTCACCGCGGCGATTCTGGCCTGGGCCGCCGACACGGCACTGGGCGGCGGTCTCCTCGGCACCGGCGCGCTCGGCCCGGTCGACGCGTTCGGCCTCGACACGCTGAGCACCATCGCCCACGACATCGGCTGGTCGTCTCTGCCGGGCCCCGCCATCGAGCCGAAGGCAACCTGACACCGGCCACCACCGCGGTCGAGCACGCTGTCGAGCACAGAGCAGGACAATCACCATGTCGAACAACACTGCGTCCCCCACCAATTCCACAACCCCCGTCGCGCGCATGGCGCAGAACGGGGTATTCGAGCGGTTCGCCCGGGCTGGTTTCGTGATGAGTGGCCTAGTCCATCTCCTCATCGGTTACATCGCCATCCGGCTGGCAGTCGGCGGTTCGAGCGGTACCGCTGATCAATCCGGGGCCATGGCCGAACTGTCCGCGAAACCGGGCGGTGGATTCGCGCTGTGGGCGGGAGGCATCGCCTTGTCGGTACTGGCCCTGTGGCGGCTCGCCGAAGCGGCGCTGGGCAGTTCGTCCGAACCCGGCGCCGACGACAAGAAATCCGAAGCCCTCAACCGCGTCAAGGCATTCTCGCTGGCCGTGATCTACTGCGCCTTCGCTGTGTCCGCATTCGGATTCGCCCGTGGGAGTGGCACATCCAGCAGTGCGCAGAGCACGGGGATCACCGCGCGGATGATGCAGAACACCGCGGGCACGATCGCCCTGGTGGTCGCCGGACTGATCATCATCGCGGTGGGCGGCTATCACGTCTACAAGGGAGCGACCCAGAGCTTCCTCACAGATCTGAAGGGCTCCCCCAGCACCCTGGTGCGGCGGCTCGGCACGATCGGCTACCTCGCCAAAGGGCTGGCGATCGCCGCGATGGGCCTGCTGGTGATCCTCGCGGTCAGCCGCTCGGATCCAGAGGAAGCCAGCGGCCTCGACGGTGCGTTCAAAACCCTCGGCGCACAACCCTACGGTGCCGCGCTCCTGATCACGGCGGGCCTCGGCATCATCACCTACGGCGTGTACAGCTTCGTCATGGCTCGCTACGCCAAGATGTAGCGGTGACATCCGCGCGTGTCAGAGTTCATCCGGATCGACCAGACCGTCCTGGATCGCCCTGGCCACGAGGGCGGCTTTCGTCGAAGCGGGTCGACCGGCTTGGGCATACTTCGTCCGAATTCGCTCCAAGTGCGTGTTGACCGTTCCGGTGGTGATGAAGAGCCGCTGTCCGACAAGCGCTTTGGACTCGGTCTGAAACCACGCCAAGAGCACTTCCCGCTCGCGTGGTGACAGCACCGGCCTGCTGGGTCGGGTGTCGTCGGTCATCGCCTGCGCCATGGTGGGACTCAGGTAGGGGCGGTCGGCACCCGCGGCGTGTAGGGCCGCGACGAGATGGTCTTCGCCTTCGAGTTTCGACAGGTAGGTGACCGCGCCGAGGTCGAGGCAGTCCAGCACGACGGTGCTGCGGATGTGCTGGGAGAAGATCACCACTCGGAATCCCCTCTCGCACAACAACGCCGGTGCTGACAGGTCGACAGTGTGTTCGCCGAACTGCAGATCCAGCACAACCGCCGAGACCGTGTCGGGGGTCACGGCGGGATCAGCGAGGAAAGCCGCCGGGGTCGGATAGTTACCCACCAGCTGGATCGGCGGATCGGCCGCGGCGCACCAGCCCGCGATCCCGGCATGCACGACGGCATGGTCGTCCACCACGGCAACCGCCATCGGCTCACTGCTGTCGGCCACCTCGATCACACCCCATCCTCCGAATCGGCAATACGTCGGCCTGGCCGGTTCGGGTCAGGACAGCGCCGCGGTCGCCCACACCAGCGAATCGGCGCAGACAACGCTGCCCGCCGGCGCGACAGCTTCGGCCGCGCGTCGCACTCGTTCATCACAATCGCAGGTGATGCTGACCGTCAGCGAAGGTCCGGCGGTGACAACGAGTTTGGCGCGGGTGCGGGCTCCTGTCAGCAAGATTATCGGTACGGTCAGCACGCGGGTGCGTTCGAGGGGGTCGAGGTGTGGAATCCGGCCGAGAACATGCAGCGATACCGCTACGCCTCGTGCTTCCGCGGCGGCGACGGCCGGAGCGAGATCATCGAGGAAGGGGTCGCTCGTCGACTCCGCGCCGAAGAGTCGTCGCAGCCGCACCGATTCCAGTAGACAACTCGCGCGAATTCGCGGATCGATCGCGGTGTCAGGGTTTTCGATGAGCTGGTTCAGCAAAGGTACGAGGCCGGTGGACAGGCGGCCGTAGCGTTGTCGCTGGTCCTCGCGGAGCGCGTCCGCGAGCTCGGTACGTATCCGCAGGTCGGTTATCTCGGCGTTGATCCGCTCCGTGCGGGCGACCGCGTGGCGAAGGAAATCACCGAACCCGATCGCGACCGCCTGGACGACAACCACGCTGACCACGGTATAGAGCAGCGAGGACACGGCAGCCCAGGTACCCGAAGCGGCCAGGGCCACCACGGTTCCGCTGACCCACAGGGCGCCGAGCAACGCGAAACCTCGGCGACTGCTCCGGGTCACCGACAGCGCCGCGATCTGCCAGCCCAGCGCGGCCACCGCCCAGTTCCGGCTCGTCGCCAGGTCACCCACATCGAGAAGCAGTTCCTGCATCGGGCCCAGCGCGACGAGCACGACCGCGGTCACCCACCAGACCGCGCCGGGCAATCCCACCCGGATCTCGACCAGCGCGAGCAGCGCTGCCACGATGGCGACGACGACGATCGCGGCCTGTGCGACGGGATGGGCAGCGGAGAACGCGTTGTGCCCTTGCAAGCCGGTCACCAGCACGGCGAGCAGTACCAGGCCGTATCCCAGTCCGCGCAGCAATCCACGCACGTGGTCGACGTCGCCGCGCGCGGCCACCACAGCATCACGTGCCCAACGGATTTCGACGGTTGTTCCGGCGTCGGGCGCGGAGTGGATCTCGACGGTGGCGCCGACCAGGGCCAGGCGGCGCCGGATCGAGTGGCGCACACCGAATCGCCCGTCCAGCAGGGTCGCATCGTCAGGGTCGAAGCCGACGCCGTCATCGCGGACGCGCACCAGGCCCTCACCGAGTTCGACCGTCGCGCGCTGCGCTCGTGCGTGCCGGTCGACGTTGGTCAACGCCTCCCCCGCGGCCGCCACCACCGCCCTGCGCACATCCGCGTCGACGGCGTCGGGCGCGCGACCGACGAACCGGACCGGTGTCGTGATCCATCTCGCCTGCTCACGCAGTTGGTCGGCGAGATCGGAAGAGCTCAGCAGGCCGGCACTGTGTTCGACGGCTCGCAGGTCGCGGCGGACCTGGGCCGACAGCTGGTCAGGTGCGATGACCGCACCCTGGCCGAGCATCGCCAGCGTCGACGCCGCCGTGTCGTGCAGTGTCGCCCACTGTTCCATCTCGGCGTGGTTGCGCGCTTCGGCGACCTCGGTATCGATTCTGGCGGTCGCCAATTCGGCGAAAGCGTCGTCGGTCAGCGACGCCGCGCGCGCTACCAGCAGGCGCAGGGCAGCGGCCGCTGCCCATTCGACGAGCAGGAAATCGAGGCTGAAAATCGTCCATGGCCGCTCGACGCCGGGGACGAAGGAGGCGCCGACCGCCCAGGCGACCATGACCGCGATCGTCGCGGGCAACGACCACCGAGCCGATCGCGACATTCCGAACGACACCACGGCGGTTCCGGCCACCGCGAGCATCGGGCTCGCCACGGCGGTGAACTCGGGTCCATCGACCAGCCACGCGGTGCACAGCAGGTAGGCGCCGACGACGGCCAGTTCCCGCGGTGGCCGCCAGTGCCCGCGCCGCCAGCCGAACACCGCCCACCCCAGCAGCGCGACGTCCACCGCGACACCGACGCCCGACCCGCCGCGCTGGGCCAGATGGACCATCGCGACGAGGATCTCGACGCACCACAGCATGGTGGACGCGATCCGGTCGACGCGTGCCTGAACCGCGGCGAGGGTCGAGGGTTCGGTCATGATCGGCATTATCCGCGCGCCCGTACGAGGTGATGTGTGTTGAGCGGCAGAGGTATTCGACCTTCGGGTTCGAGCCGAGGTCGCCGAACCGGATGTCCTGTCCGATCCAGCGCACACTGTCCTCGTCTGTCCGGGCGGGATCGGCGGTGACCGCCGATCCCCCGGGCCTGAAGTTCGTTCAGGATGACCCGGCCGATCCGGTCGCCAACCCCTGACCGGGCGAGGTGGGCGCAACGCCCTGGTGGGGAGCGGTCCCCGTCGTCGGATCCCCGCCCACGGTCACCACCCGCTTGCCCTGCGCGAATCCCCGACAGGCCCAATTGATCACGTAGTTGCCCGCCGGAACATCGACGAACACCACCGCGGTACGGCTACGCGCGGGGACTCGCGTCGAAGGTGTGCGAAACGACACCGGCCCCGCCGCGTATGCCTCGCAGGTGGTGACGTCGTCGTCGTTGTTGACAAAGGTGAACGTCAGACTGTTGAGCCCGGTCTCGGTGTGCAACGGCACTGCGGCCTGCGCGGCAGGCGCGGTGACCATCGAGAGGACAACGGCTCCGAGAAAACCCATCAAAAGTGTATTTCGCATGCTGTTGATCGTCGGTGACCCGAGCAGGTCCGCATATCCGCCAGACGACCCACAGCGGACTCACGACCACAGAGCGCCGTCCGCCGATTACCCGACAGACAGGAACCTGCGCTGCCGACTCAGAAACCTCGAAATATCTCGTCACCGTCGGCGGCATCGATGAATTCACTGAAGTACATGTTGACGATCGAGATGTTGTTCTCGATCGAATGCAACTCCGCGGCGATCACCCGGAGTGCCCGCCCGTAGGTATCGGTTTCCAGATCGACACACAGTAGGGGCAATTCGGCGGAGTTCATCGTGATCGCGTCGGCCACGATGAGCATCCGGTGCCGAAAATTCGCCGGAACGAGGTCCAGGACTCGGTCGAACGTCAGGTTCCGGTAGGCGCGATCCTCGATGAACTCGACGTAGGCGGCGCACTCGTCTTCGTTCGGTGTCGTCACCACTCGGCGCATCATGTCCCAGCGCGCGGGGTCGGAATAGTCGGTGCGGATCAGCGGGGTGTCGTCGTAGACGGTATCGAGCATCTACCAGTTCCTCGGTGCATCGGCGACCAGGGGCCGCGATGAATGAATTCACTTGCGGCACAGCATATCTATGATTCACTTCCGCACTATTCGGGCGAGTTCGAGATGGTGGGCGATGGCGTCAGTTGTTCATCTGCTCCGAAAGGTCCCACAGGCGGCGGGCGTTGTCGGGGTCCAAGGCGTATGCGGCGACGCCCGCGGCGTCGATGCCGCCGGCGGCCGGATTGCCGGGGTCGGCTTCTCGGCAGTTCTCGAAGTAGCGGCCGACCGTCCCGGCGAGTTCGGGTGAGGTCGCGACGTAGACGCTGGTGGCGGCACCTTGGGCAACGGTTTTGAAGGTGTATCGGTCGCTGTCGCGGAGCTGGTCCACGGTGGTCCGGTCGAGATGACGGACGAGGTCGGAGTCGAGAATGGCGCCCGGATGGACAGCGTTGGCTTCGATGCCGTCCTCGGCCCAGCGGCGTGCCGCTTCCACGGCGAACAGCACATTCGCGGTCTTGGATTGGGCGTAGGCCAGCGCCGGATCGTACTGCCGCTCACGGAAGTCGATGTCGGCGAAGTCCACGGTCGAGTTGAGGTGCGCCCGGGAGCTGAGCGAGACCACACGGGCTCCGTTCGCGGCGCGCAGCGCCGGTAGCAGCGCGACGGTGAGACGGAAGTGTCCGAGGTGGTTGGTGGCGAACTGCGCCTCGTGGCCTTCGGGGTCGCGCCGCAGGTCGGGGATGGCCATGACGCCGGCGTTGTTGACGAGGATGTGCAGCGGCCGGTCGATCGTGGCGGCCGCGAGCGAGTCGATCGACGCGCGGTCGAGAAGATCGAGGTGGGCGATGTGGACGTTGTCGTTGCCGGTGCTCGCGCGGATGTCGTCCGCGACCGCGGCGGCGGTGGTGAGGTTGCGAGCGGCGAGGATGGTTTCGGCGCCGGCGGACGCCAGCGCACGAGCGGTTTCGACGCCGATGCCGCTGCCCGCGCCGGTTACCAGGGCACGGCAGGTGGTGAGATCGACGCCATCGATCACTTCGGCCGCGGTGGCGTGCCAGTCGAATCGCGACGTTGCCGGGGTGGCGTTCACGTGGTCTCCTTCAGGTTGACGCGGTCGATCAGTGGTCGGATCAGGTCGGCGATCACCGCTGATCCGTCGAGATCGCCCGCTTCGCGGGCGGCCCAGTAGCGGACTTTGAGTTCGAGGTAGCGGCGACGAAGTTCCAGTACTTCGATCTCCTCGGCAAGGCGCTGCGCGTGCGCCCGGAACAGCGCTTTCTGTTCTCCCGCGGCGGCGTCGCCTCGGCGTCGAGCGGCGAGATAGCGGCGCATGTCGGCAACGGACATGCCGACCGCGCGGAGGTTGCCGAGCGTGTCGAGAGTGTCGATGTCGTCCTCGCTGTAGCGGCGATGACCGCTGGAGCGGTCACGGGTGACCGAGCTGACGAGCCTGATCCGTTCCCAGTACCGCAGGGTGCTCTCAGGAAGGCCCGTCAGCGCCGATGCCTGCGCGATGGTCCACTGTTGCTCGGTCACAGTCCGAGTATCGAGGACCTGAACCGCTTCAAGTCAACCCCGAGGACCGGCAGCCGCGGTCCCACGTAGCTCAGAAGCCGATAGTCGTTTCGAAGGTGTCGCGTGACTGGGCGAGCCGGTACCAGCGGTCGGCGATCAGATCCGGGTCACCGTCGCCGGCGCCGGGAACGATCGGCACGCCGATCGAGACATGTCCGACGTAAACACCGTCCTTTCCGAGGTCCGCGCGCACAGCGGTGGCCCAGTTACGCAGTCCGGCCAGCGCGATACCGGCATTGCCCAGCATCGCCATCGGAACGATCGCCGACATGCCGGTGGTGAACAGCAAGGCACCGTCCTGGGCGGCGCGCATCGCGGGCAGCACGGCCTGTGCGGCGGTCAGCGCACCCGCTACCCCGATCTCGAACTGGCTGCGCGCGGACTGCGCGGTGGTGTCCTGCGCGCTGGTGTAACCGAGTGCCGCGAGGTCGGGCAGCTGTCCGGAGGTGTGGTCCCAGGTGGCATTGGGGCTGTAGGACAGCACCGCGATCCGGCCGAGGCGCTCGGCCGCCGCCATCAGCGCGCTGGTCAGCGCGACATCATCGGTGACGTCGGCGGGGAACACCTCGGCGGTGATCCCCTTTTCGCGCAGTGCGGCGGCGATCGGGTCGAGCTTGGCGCTACTGCGCGAGATCAGGGCGACCGAATAGCCCGCGGTTCCGAAACGGCGGGCGATAGCGGCACCCAAACCCGGTCCGGCGCCGACGACAGCGATGGTGGACGTAGCGACAGTCATGCCTGCTCCTCATTAGTTACGATATGTTCGTAACGAACGCTAGCGAGATCATCACCGACCCACAAAAGGCACTTTCATGTCAGAATCGCCCGCACTGCCCGACCTGGTGACCGCCGCGCCGATGCATCCGTGCGCGGCCTGGCCCGACAACGGGCGTTCCATCCGGGAAACGCTGGATCGAGTGGGCGACAAATGGTCGGTCCTGGTTATCGGGATCCTCGCGGTATCGGGACCACTACGGTTCACGGATCTGGCCCAGCGGGTTCCAGGAATCTCGCAGCGAATGCTCACCCGCACCTTGCGCCATCTCGAACGCGACGGTCTGCTGAGCCGGACTGTCTACGCGGAATTTCCGCCGCGCATCGAATACCGGCTCACCACGCTCGGCGACAGCCTCCGAGTCGTCGTGACCGCGCTGGCCCAGTGGGCGACTGACCACGACAGCGAAATCGACATCGCGCGTAAGGCATTCGATGCCTCTTACTGATGCTCGCTCCGCGTCACATCGAACGCTTCTCGCAATTCGGATTCGATCCAACCGATAAGGATCGGCGCGAGCTCAACCGTTTCCGGGGCGCGCAGGTCGAATTAGCGTGCAGCGAAATGATGTCACCGCACTCGGCAAGGACCACGATGACTGTCACGCCCCCGGTAATTTCCGCTCTCGACCTCGCCGCCGCGTTGGACGCGGGGGACGATGTCGTCGTTCTCGAGGTCCGCCGAGACCGTCACACCCTGCCGGTCGGCGTGCACCTCCCGACGGCGGACGACGGGCCCGCCGGGCATGTGCCCGGCGCGCATCTCGTGGATTTCGCCCAGCTCGTCGGACCACGCACCGAAACCTCGGGCAACAGTCCACTACCCGAGGCGGCCCAGGTGCGGGAACTGGTGCGGCGGTGGGGAATACACGACTCGAGCGTCATCGTGGTGTACAGCCCGGATCACCCGTCCACCGCTTCGCGCGTGTGGTGGGTGCTGCGCTGGGCGGGTCTGCGCGATGTGCGCTATCTCGATGGTGGGCTGTCCGCGTGGCTGGCCGCGGGCCGACAGCTCGGCGACCTCCGGCCGGTCGGCGGCGGCGGGACCGCGCAGGTGCGACCGGGGTCGCTGCCGACCCTCGACGCCGCGAGCGCCGCTGCGTTGGCCCGCGACGGACACCTGCTCGACGCCAGGGGATCCGGTGCGTACGCCGGTGCCGGCGACGACGCTGCGGGCGGCCACATCCCCGGCGCGCACAGCCTGCCCGGCATCGACAATCTGCGCGACGGCTACCTCGCCGACGCCGATATTCTGCGCGAGCTGTACGCGCCCTATCTCACCGGCGCCCCGATCGGCTCGTACTGCGGCGGCGGCGTCGCCGCGACGCTGGATGTGCTGGCGCTGAGCACGATCGGGGTGAGCGCGGCCCTGTATCCCGGGTCGTGGTCGCAGTGGACCACCGATCCGTCCCGCCCGATCGCCACCGGGGCGCTGCCCGGCTGACCTGTTCACGGCCGAAACGGCAAGGGCTGGTTCGCGAATCACGCGAGCCAGCCCTTGTCGTTCGTCAGCCCTTGTCGACCACCCCCGGCCCACCGGACAGGTCACCGGTGAACAGAGCTCGCAGTTCCTTCTCCTCGTCCGGGCTCGGAACCCAACGGGTGGCGGTGAGGTTCTCGTCGAGTTGGTCGGGCACGGTGACCCCGGCGATGACACTGGTCACCGTCGGCTGGGCCAGCAGCCAGCCCAGCGCCAGCGCCGACGGTGTCACCCCGCGTTCGGCGGCGAACGCGTCGAACCGTTCGAGCGCGTCCCACGGCGCGGTTTTCAGCAGATACCGTTTGAGATTGGTGATCTTGGCGCCCTCGGGCGCTTGCCCGGCCCGGTACTTCCCGGTGAGCAGACCGTTCTGCAGGGGGAAGTACGGAATGAACCCGAGACCGTAGTTCCGCAGTGCGGGAATCAGTTCCGCTTCCGGCGCGCGCCAGGTGAGGTTGTATTCGTCGGTGGTGGAGACGAATCGGGTCACCCCGTCGCGCGCGGCGATGTGGTCGGCGTCGGCGATCTGCCACGCCTTGAAGTTCGAGGCCCCGATATAGCGGACCTTGCCCGACCGAACCAGGGTGTCCAGCGTTGCCAGGGTCTCCTCGATCGGCGTGTGCGCGTCGGGGAAATGGATCTGGTACAGGTCGATGTAGTCGGTGTCGAGCCGACGCAGCGAGTCCTCCACCGCGGCGATGATGTATTTGCGCGAACCGGTCAGCGCGTAGGTCGGCCCCCGGTCCTCCAGCAGCGAGCGCCCGAATTTCGTTCCGATTACTACACTTTCACGGCGCTTACCCACCGCCTTCGCGAACAATTCCTCGCTCAGACCCGTGCGATCACCGTAGCCTTCGGCGAGGTCGAAGTAGGTGATACCCAGATCGATCGCCCGGTCCACGATCGCCCGCACCTGATCGGAGTCGACAGCTCGCATTCCCGAGCGCCCGAAGGTGCTCGCGCCGATGCCCAGTTCGGACAGGACCAGTCCTGATCGTCCGAGCGCGCGGTAGCCGGCCGGGATCCCCGGACTCCACGCCATCAGCCGTTGTCCGTATCGAGCAGACCCTGCAGGGTGTCGGCCTCGTACTCGGTGCGGAACAGCCCGCGCCGCTGCAACTCCGGCACCACGAGGTCGACGAGCAGGTCGGCCGGACCGCGATGGTAAGGCGGGAAGAACTGGACGCCGTCGAGCACTCGCTCCACGAAGTTCTCCTCCACCCAGTCGGCGATGGTGGTGGCGTCACCGACGAGGGCGGGTTGGGCGGCCTGCCGGGTGCGCTGCACATAGTGGTAGAGCTCGCGCAAGGTCAGGTCCTCGCCGATGGAGGAGAGCAGGCGGCGGATCGTCTCGCGATCGTCGCGGCCGCTGATGTGGCGCTTCTCCCGGCCCAGCGAGCCGAGGAAGCCGTCGAATGCGTTGGGCGACACAGTATCCAGGTCTATCACGTCGACCACCTTCTCGTTGTCGCGCACGCGGGACAGGTCGATGCCCAACGCGATCGAGAACTGCTCGGGAATCTGTTCGGCGATCTGGAAGTTGTTGACCTCGCGGTAGATCGACTGCGCCTCCCGTTTGGTGCCCGCGAGGTAGAACGTCGCACCCGGGATGATCTTGAACTTCTCCGGGTCGCGTCCTGCGGCCTCGACTCTGGCCTTCTGCGCGCGGTACTCCTCTTTGCCGCGCTCGATCCCGAGGTACGGCGAAAAGCGCACCTGAGCGAAGTCGGCGCCGTACCGCAGCGATTCCTCCGAGGTGCCCACGTGCACATTCGGGATGCGCCGCTGCACCGGCGGTGGCACGTTCAGCGGTCCGCGCACCTCGAAATGCTCGCCCGCGTGCTCGATCCGATGCCAGGAATCCGGCTTGATCAGAACGTTCTTCTCTCGATCGTCGAGCAGGAAGTCCTGATCCCAGCTCTCGTAGAGCAGCCGGTTCACCACCTCGGTGAACTCGCGGGCGCGAGTGTATTTGCTCTGCTCGTCCGGGATGACGTTCTTGCCGTAGTTGAGCGCCGGATCGCCTTCGCGGTCGATGCCGAACACGACATTGAGCGCGGTCCGGCCCTTGGCGAAGTTGTCCAGGGTCGCGAGCTGGCGGGCGATGGCGTACGGGTGCTCGAACGAGGAGTTCACCGATACCAGGAACCCGAGGTTCTTGGTCACCGCGGCCGCGTAGCCGGCGTAGATGAAGTTGTCCCAGCGATAGATGCGCTGCAGGTGGTCGGGCTCGCTGCCCAGCGCGGAGCCCGCGAAGACGTAGTCGAGTTTGCCGCGTTCGGCCGCGCGGGCCACGTCCACGATGACGCTGGGGTCACGCAGGCCGGAGTTGGTGGCCTGCGGCAGGCGCCAGGCGTCGGCATCCCAGCCGGTGCCGTAGGCGGCGAGGCCGAGCCGGAGTTTTCTGTCGGTCATCGAATGTCCTTGGAGAAGCTAGGAATTGCGGGCGAACTGGTTGGGTGGCACCGGCAGGCCGAAGTGCCCGCGGAAGGTGTCGGTGGTGTATTCGGTGCGGAAGACACCCTTGTCCTGCAGGATCGGCACGACCTCGCCGGTGAACCGCTCGAGCTGGTCCCACAGGTAGGGCGAGTTGATGTTGAAACCCTCGGCCGCGCCGCGGTCGAACCACTCGATGAGCCGGTCGGCCACATCCTGGGCGGTCCCGATCACCTGGGGAAAGCCACCGCCGATGGCGTTGCGCAGTAGATCGCCCGCGCGCACCGCGCCCTTGGCGACGGTGCGGTCGGTGCGGGCGGCGACGGCATCGAGCAGTTTCGCGCCGTAATCGTTGAATCGCGCGGCGGTCTCGGTGGTGACGAGGGCGTCGAGTCCACCCGCGCGCAGGTCGACACCGACGCGCTCCGAGAGCGAGCGCAGGCTGCGCACCCCGCGCGGGAGCGGGAATCGTGACTGCTGGATGGCCGACCACGCCTCGCTGGTCCAGAACTGTTCGTCCTTGTCGCCGTCGACGGGGTCCTCGTCCAGCGGCAGACCGGCATTGAGTCGTTCGAAGATCTCGACCGCGTCGGCGCGGGTGTCGCCGATGACCGGAGAGATGCCGGGCAGGAAGAAGATCGGGACATCGTGACCGTGGATGCGGCGGGCACGTGCCCGGATATCGGTGTTGAACTCGATCGAGTCCTCGATGCTCGCGGGTCCGGTGAAGTTGAGTTCACAATGGCGCGCGGTCAATTCGCGCGAGGACTCCGAGGCGCCCGCGTACAGCAGCGGGATCTGGCCCTGCGGCGGGCGGGCCAGCGGCAAGGTGCCCGCGACCTGGAAGAACTCGCCCTTGTGCTCGAGCCGGTGCACCTTGGTCGGGTCGAGGTAGTGCCCGGTGCCCTTGTCCTGGAGGTAGGCGCCGTCCTCGATGCTGTCCCAGAGCTGCCGGATCACCCGGATGAACTCATCGGCGCGGGCGTACCGGCGCTCGCCGCCCAGGTCGGACAGGCTGAAGTTCTGCGCCGCCAGATCCGAGGCACCCAGCACCACGTTCCATGACAATCGGCCCTTGCTCAGATGATCCAGGGAGGCGGTGAGCCTGGCGAGGATGTAGGGCTCGTAGTAGGTGGGATGCGCGGTGACGACGAGACCGAGCTTGGAGGTGGTCAGCGCCAATTGCGAGGCGAGCGTGAACGGTTCGAGCCTGCCCGCGTTGTGGGTGGTGCCCCAGTGTTCCTGGTAGACGTCGCCGGGCAGGGTGTCACCGAGGAAGAAGAAGTCGAACTTGGCGTCTTCGACGATCTTGGCGGCCTTGGCGGCGTAGTCGAGCTCGAAGGCGTTGGCGGTGGGCGCCTCGGGCAGGCGCCACCCGCCCCAGTGGGTGCCGTTGAGCCAGTACATGTAGCCCAGGTGGAGTTGACGTTTCGCGGGGGTTCCCACGGGGACTTCCTTTCGGTGGATCAGACGGAAACGGTCGCCGCGACTGCGCCGGGAATGGAGGCGAGCAATTCTTTGACGTAGTCCGTCTTCGGAGCGGTGATGATGTCGATCGCGCTGCCTCGCTCGACGATGTCGCCGTGGTGCAGGACGAGGATCTCGTCGGCCATCTCGGCGATCACGCCGAGGTCGTGGGAGATGAACACGTAGGTGAGCGTGAGATCGTGTTGCAACTCGACCAGCAGGTCGAGGATCTGGCGCTGGACGGTGACGTCGAGCGCGGAGACCGGCTCGTCGAGGATCACCAGTTCCGGGTCCGGCGCCAGTGCGCGGGCGATGGCCACTCGCTGACGTTGACCGCCGGACAGCTCGGCGGTGTAGCGATCGGCGACGTCGGCGGACAGGCCGGTGCGGTCGAGCAGTTCGGCGACGCGGCGGCGACGCGTGTCCCGGTCGCCGATCTTGTGGCCGCGCAACGGTTCCTCGATGATGGCGCCGACCGTGGCGCGCGGGTTCAGCGAGGCGAAGGGGTCCTGGTAGACCATCTGGACCTTGCGGTAGAGCGCGCCCTGCCCGGCGCCGCGCCGATGGTGCACGACCGGCTCGCCCGCGACCTCGATGGTGCCGGAGTCGGGAGCGCTGAGTCCGGCCAGCAGCCGGACCACCGTGGTCTTACCGGAACCGGATTCGCCTACCACCCCGAGGGTGGTGCCGCGCCGGACCTCGAAAGAGGCGTCGGCGACCGCTGTTACCGTTTCCCTACCCCGGTGCGCGACAAAGGTTTTGCGCACGTTCTCCGCCCGCACCACGATCGGCGCCTTGCTCGTGGTGGTGCCGCGCAGCTCTTGTCGCCGCGCCGCCGCGGCGGCGCCGTCGAACCCCAGTGACGAAGACCGCAGCAGCGCGGTCGTGTACGCGTCACCGGGATCGGCGATCACTTCCGCGGCCCGCCCCGACCGCACCAGTCGGCCGTCTTTGAGCACCGCGATCTCGTCGGCCCGCTCGGCGGCGACGCCCAGGTCGTGGGTGATGAGCAGGATCGACAGGCCCTCGTCGGCGACCAGTTGGCCCAGCAGGTCCAGGATCCGCTTCTGCACGGTCACGTCGAGCGCGGTGGTCGGCTCGTCGGCGACGAGCAGACCCGGGCCGGTGGACATCGCCGCGGCGATGAGCACCCGCTGGCACATGCCGCCGGACAGCTCGTGGGGGTAGGCGTGAAAGACCTTGTCCGGGTTGCGAAGTCCCACCTTGGCGAACAGATCGAGGACCCGTTCGCGCCGCTCGGCCTTGTTCGCCAGGCGGTGCGCGCGCAACGGCTCACCGGCCTGCACGCCGACCGGCAGCAGTGGATTCAGGCCGAGCAACGCGTCCTGCGGGATGTAGCCGATCTCGCGCCCGCGAATGGCCCGATACTGCTTGTCGGGCAGGCCGTTGAGTTGTCTGCCGCCGAACAGGACACGCCCGCCCGCGACCCGGCCGTTCTCGGCCAGTGTCCCGGTGACCGTGCGCGCGAGAGTGGATTTGCCGGAACCGGATTCGCCGACCAGGGCCAGGACCCGGCCCGCGCTCAGGCTCAGGTTCACCCCGTCGACCACCCGGGCGGGCGGGCGGCCCGGCACATCGAAGTCGACGACGACGTCCTCGATGCTCAGCAGGGCACCGGCGTCGGTGACGGACGGATCAGGCGACGACACTGGTTCTCCCTCGGTTCAAGGATCGGCCGATCCGGTAGACGGCGACGACCGAAACGGTGATGACGAGTCCGGGCAGCAGACTCAGCCACCACTGGGTAGCGATGAAGGTGCGCCCCTCCGCGACCAGCAGACCCCATTCGGGGGTGGGTGGCGGTGCGCCGAGTCCGAGGAAGCTCAGCGCGGCGACGGTCAGGATCGCCGAGCCGATCTCCATGGTCGCGGCGGCCAGGACCGAGCGCGAGGAGTTCGGCACCACGTGACGGAACAGTCGATAGGCGTAGCCGTGCCCGGCGAACACCGAAGCCTCCACGTATTTGGACCCCGAGACCTTCAGGACCTCCGAGCGCATCAGCCGGGCGAATCCGGCGGTGCTGTTGATGCCGATCGCCACCGCGATATTGACCACACCGTGTCCCAGCGCGGAGATGATCGCCAGCGAGACGATCAGGCTCGGTACCGCCAGCATGATGTCCATGACGCGCATGAGTACGCTGTCGACCCAGCCGCCCACCGACCCGGCGACCAGCCCGATCAGCGCGCCGCTGACCAGGCCGATGAGCACGGCGACGACCGCGGCCTGCACCGACAGCGAGGTGCCGTGGATCAGCCGGGTGAACTGGTCGCGGCCGAGGTCGTCGGTACCGAACAGGTGGTTCGGGCTCGGTGCCAGCAGCAGCGCGTCCGCGTCCTGCGCCAGCGGATCCCGGGAGGTGAACACCCGGGGCGCGACCGCGGCGACGAGCATCACCACGACCCACACGTAGGCCAGCAGCAGACTCGGCGATCCCGCGATGTGGCGCAGCCAGCGCCCGCCCGCGGCGAACCGACCACTCACGGCGGTGCGGTCCGGGGACGCGGTGACGAGCTCGGGCAGGGCTTCGACAACACTCATCAGGCGTCCAATCGAATTCGCTTGTCGATGACCGGATAGATCAGGTCCACGACGAGATTGACCGTGACGAAGATCAGCGCGCTCGCGGTGACCGCGATCAGCACGATCGGCATGTCCCGCCCGTCCACCGCGTCCACGATGAGCCGGCCGACGCCGAGCCGGGAGAACACCGTCTCGGTGAGCACAGTGCCGCCGACCATCACTCCGACGGTGGTGCCGAGCGCGGTCACCACCGGTAGCGCCGAGGCGCGCAGTGCGTGCCGCACCACCAGGTCGAATCGGCTCAGGCCCCAGTTGCGCGCGGTCTCGATATACGGCGAGGTCAGTGCCGCACGCAGATTGACGGTGAGCAGCTGGGAGATCTGCCCGCCGCCGGCGATGGCGATCGACAGCGCCGCCACCACCAGTCCCAGCGTTGTCTTGTCACCGAAGGCTTTGATCCAGTGCAGCTGGAAGGCGAAGATCTGCACCGCGACCAGCGCCACGATGAACGGGGGCAGCGACACCGCCACCGGCGGCAGCGAGATCAGCAGCTCGCGCGCCCATTTCCAGTCGATCAGCTCGATCAGCACCGAGAACGTCACACCGAGGAGCACCGCGAGTACCAAGCCGAGCAGCGCCAGTTCCAGTGTCTTGCCGAAGGATTCGAAGAAGATCTCGGTGGCCGGACGACGCTGGTAGATGCTCTCGCCGAAGTCGCCGCGCAGCGCGCTGGTGAGCGCGTCGAAGTACTGCACGTACAGCGGCCGGTTCAGCCCGAGCAGTTCGCGCTGTTCGGCGAGCATCTTCTCGATGTCGCCGCCGCTGGCGCCCATGGTGAGGCCGCCCGCGGCGTCGCCCGGCACGATGTACAACAGGAAGAACGCTCCCGTGAACGCGCCCCAGACCACGACGACGGCGTAGAGCAGCCGCCGCAGGGCGTACCTCACCAGGGTCATCGCTACCGCTCGAGCCAGGTGTTGTACAGGTACTGATCCAGGCCGACGGCCTGCAGTCCGTGCACGCTGGGCTGGTAGGCCCACACGTCCACGTCGTTGACGACCGGGATCACATATGCCTCGGAGACCAGCAACTCGGCGGCGCGATCGACGATCTTCTGCCGGGCGGCCTTGTCCAAGACCGTGTTCTGTTCCTGCAGCAGTTTGTCGACCTCGGTGCCGTCGGGCAGGAACGACCGGTTCGAGCCGGTGGTCTTGCCGTAGTTCGCGCGCAGCACGTCGGGGTCCGGCGTCGAGTGGTACCAGTAGGCGATGTCGTACTCGCCCGAGAGCAACTTCTTGTTGGCCTCGGCCGCCAGCGGCGGATCGAGCACCAGATCGACACCGATCTTGCGCCACTGGCTCTGCAGTACCTGCCAGGCGGCGGTGTCCTGCGGTGCGCGCAGCGAGAGCCGTTCGCCCGCCGCGTTGACCCGGATACCGTCGGCGCCGACCGTCTTCCAGCCCGCCTCCTCGAGCAGCCCGATCGCCTTGGCCTGGTCGTATTTCAGGAAGCGGCTGACATCGCTGAAGTACGGATTCGCTTCACTCAGTGGACCTTTGGCTACCTGGTCGTAGCCGTTGGAGACGATCTTGACGAACTCGTCGCGGTTGAGGCCCACCTGCAGCGCCTGACGCACCCGCACGTCCTTGAGGAACTTCGAGGAGGTGTTCACCGGCAGTTCGGTGCCGGTCGCGGGATTCAGCGTCTTGGAGATGGTCAAGCCCGCGGCTTTGAGCTGGTCGACGTACTTGCCGTTGACCCAGTAGATGAACTGCAGTTCGTCGCCGCCGATGACCGCGCCGTTGCGCACCGAGTCCTCGGGGATGACCTTGTAGACCACCTCGTCCAGGTGCGCGGCGCCGGTTCGGTTGAAATAGGCGGGGGCCCAGTTGTATTCGGGACGCTTCTTCAGCACGATCTGCTGGTTGGGCACGAACTTGTCGAGGTAGAACGGTCCCGATCCGTCGACCGATTTCTGCCGGTCGGCGACCGGCAGCGCGGCGGTCTTCGCCGAGACGATGCCGGCGTGCGCCCGCGAAAGACTGGTCAGGAATGCCGCGTTGGGCTTCTCGAACTCGACCACCACCTCGTATTCGGAGGGAACCGTGATCGTGCGGATGCCCTCGACGATGGTCTTGGCGCTGGAGTGGATACCGGGGCGGTTCAGGCTCTCGAAGTTCTGTTTCACCACCTCACCGGTCAGCTTCGTGCCGTCGTGGAACGTCACGTCCTGACGCAGCTGGAAGCGATAGACGCGCGCGTCGGTGACCTCCCATTTGGTGGCCAGCCACGGCTCGAGTCCCTTGGTGTCGGGGTTGTAGAACACCAGCGAGTCCGACAGGGCGCGCGCCACCGTGCGCCAGGTCTGGTTGACCACGGCCGCGTCGACACCGTTGTTGTCGCTGGACAGCCCGATATTGAGGGTGCCGCCCGCTTGCGGTTCACCCGATCCGTCCCCGCCCGAGGATCCCCCGCTGCACGCGGTCGCCACCAGCGACACGAGTGCCACCGCGACGGCTACCCGCCATCCTCCCCTCTTCCGTCCGACAGACAACTCCGACTCCTTCCACACGCAGAACCCGGCGAGTGAACTCCTCGACAGGTGGAAGTGGCGCCTAGCCGCCACATCGACTCGGTGCCGCACTCGGCCGTACGTTCAGGCCAGAGGCGAAGCACGCAACAGTCCGGAGAGACCGGGTCGACTCGACCCCCGCCGGGTACTCGGCGCAAGCAGAGGGTTCTGCTGCGCGAGTCACCGGAAAGCGATCGCCCTCAGAACGTAGACGCACCGGTCAGCGGGCGAAATAGTTTGCGTCAGAGGTGTTCTAATGCCGATGGCTATCGTTGGGCATTCGCTGTCCGCTGAAAATGGCAAGCCCTTGCGTTCCCCCGGCCGGTTGGGTGCGCCGTGCGGTCGCCGCCACGATGTGCTTGCGCTGCGCCGAATTCGCTGCGTGCGCGGATGCCGATTCCGACCGGCTCGAGCGCCTTTCACCGCGGCTCGATCAGTAGATTGTGCCCAACTCGACGCGCTCAGGAGGATCCGCCGTGACGGTACGCACACTCGACCTCGACCTGGCTACGGCCGACGGCAAAGCCGACGCCTTCCTCGCCTACCCCGACGACAACACGCCCCACCCGGCCATCCTGGTGTTCTCCGACGCGTTCGGCCTACGTCCGGTGGTCCGTCGTGATGCCGAACGGCTCGCCGCGCAGGGCTTCACCGTGCTGGTTCCGAACCTGCTGTACCGCAACGGTTCGGCTCCGGTCGTCGAACTTCCGGACTTCATCGCCGCCGACCGACGCGACGAGATTTTCGGCGCACTGCGCCCACTGCTGACCGCGTTGACACCCGAACTGGTCGTCGCCGACGCCGAGGCGTACCTGTCCTGGCTGATCGAATCCCCGCTCACCACCGGCAACGCGGTCGGCCTGTCCGGATACTGCATGGGCGTGCGCCATGCCCTACACACCGCCGCCGCCTACCCCGACCGAGTCGCCGCGGTGGCCGGATTTCACGGCGGTCGACTTGCTACCGAAGACCCGGCCAGTCCGCACGCCGTGGTCGACCGAATCGCCGCCGAGGTGTATCTCGCGCACGCCGACGCCGACCCCGGCCTCCCGCCGGAACAGATCGAGCGACTCGACGCCGCGTTCACCGTCGCAGGCACCACCTTCCGCACCGAGGTCTATCCCGGCGCCGCCCACGGCTTCACCCAATCCGACACCGACGCCTACAACGCCGAAGCCGACACCAGGCACTGGACCGAACTGACCGACTTGTTCACCCGCGTCCTGCGCTGAACCTGTTCCCGGGGCAGCCGGGGCCACTCGACAACGGTGTCTCAGCCCAGAGCGGGAACCCCGGCCGGTTCCGGCGCCGCCTCGAACTCAGTGATGGAACAGCCGAAGACCGGTGTGCACGAGGGCGATCCCGTGTTCGCGGCAGGCGGCCTCGACATCCGTGGAACGAATGGACCCGCCCGGTTCGGCGATGAACGACACGCCATGGCGGGCGGCGTGGTCGACGTTGTCGCGGAACGGCAACGCGCCGTCGGAGACGAACGAGACCCCGGTGCGTCCGCGCAGCCATTCGGCGCGCAGGTCGGCAGTGAGTTCACCTGCGGGCGTGCGTAACCCGGCGGCGAGGCGTTCGGTCTCGTCCGGGGTCAGGTCGCCTTCGATGAAGCGGACCTGCCAGTTGATCCGGTCCTGGCGGGTGAGACCAGGGGCGAAATCGAGCGCGCGCACCACCGGATGGCGACGCAACCACCAGGTGTCCGCCTTGGCCCCCGCCAGCCGGGTGCAGTCCACCCGCGACTGCTGGCCCGCGCCGATACCGAGCGCCATCCCGTCGCGCAGGTAGGCCACCGAATTGGACTGGGTGTAGCGCAGCACCACCAGACCGAGCAGCAGATCGCGCACCGCGGCCTCCGGCAGCTCCGCGTCGGCCGAGGCGAGCAGCTCTCGCGAGATGGGCACCGCGTCGCGCTCCTGGGTCAGCCGCACCCCGAGCACTTCGCGGACTTCGCGGTCCGGCAGTGCCACGGAGTCGTCGGCTTCGATCACCACGAAGCGGCCCTTCTTCTTCCTGCTCAGTTTCTCGACCGTGCCCGGTTCGAAGCCCGGCGCGATGATCCCGTCGCAGATGACCCGGGACAGCACATCGGCGAGTTCCTCGTCGACGGGGTGAGAGACGGCGGCGAAATCCCCGTAGGACGACTTCGGATCGGCGTCGCGGGCGCGCACATAGGCGCTGGTGAGCTCGCCTGCCGCGACGTCGACTCCGTAGAGCTCGGTGATGACCTCATCGAGGGGCCCGGCCACGGCCGCACCGGCGGGTGAGACGTGCTTGAACGACGCGGCCGCCGGTGTGCCGAGCGCCGAGCCCGCCTCCCGGACGAGTTGCCAGGCATTCAGCGCGTCGAGCAGGTTGATGAAGGACGGCTCGCCGTTCACCCATCGCACGGGCCAACGATCCGGAACCACCGGCGCGGACTCGGCGAATCGCTGCTGCGGGTTGATGCCGTAGCGCAGGTCCATGGTCGCGGCTCCTCGAAAAAGCGTGGTCGAAGAAGAACTGTCGGGCCCCGGCACCCGAGTGGCCGCGTCTGCCGCCGAAGCGAGCCGCATGCGGGGGCTCGACTACTCCGGTCCCGGTCGACACCGACCCTACGCCTGGCACTGGATGGCGATTACGCCAAGGCGCGCAACAGCTCTCGAATACTCGCCATGATCACGGCGCCACGGGAGCGGGCGTGAACGCGCCGTGCCAGGCCCGGGCGGGGTGGGTATCGGGCAGGATGTTGTCGGCGCCCGTCAGTTTGCGGCGCAGGGTGCCGGGACTGTACTCGTGTTGGGCCAGACCTCGCGCACGCAGAACCGGCACCACATGGTCGGCGAATTCGGCGAAACTGCCGGGGGTCACCAGATATTGCAGGTTGATGCCGTCGACACCGGCGTCTTGCCAGCGTTCGAGTTCGTCGGCGATCTGCTCGGGGGTTCCCACGATCCGGGTGGCTTGCTGTTTGTGCCGAACGAAATCCGCGATGGTGACATCGGTTCGCCCACCCGCCGCGCGAATCAGTCCCTCGATGGCGCTGCGAGTGCCCTGCACCTGATCGGCCAGATCACCGATCGGGGTGTCGGTCGGCAACCCGCCGAAATCGATGCCGATGCTGCCGCTGCGGTGGGCCAGCAATCCGGTCTCGCTGAACGAGGAGTCCAGATCGGCGGCTTTGCGGCGCGCTTCGTATTCCGAGGAGCCCACGATCACGGTCAGTCCTTGAAAGAACTTGATGTCACCGCGTGCCCGGCCGGCCGCGGCGGCCAGACCTCGCGTGTGTTCGATGACCTCGCGTGCGGCTTCGGGTGAGCCCTGGCTGATGAACACCCCCTCGGCGTGCCGGGCGGCGAACGCTCGGCCGGCCGCCGAGGTGCCGGCTTGGAACAGAACCGGGGTGCGCTGAGGTGAGGGCGCCGACAGGTGCGGGCCCTCCACCGAATACCGGGGGCTGTGGTGGTTGATCTTGTGAACCCGGGCGGGGTCGGCATGGATTCCGCGTTCGCGATCCCGGACCAGGGCACCGTCGTCCCATGACCCCTCCCAAAGTTTGTAGACCACTTCCGCGTATTCCTCGGCCCACTCGTAGCGGCTGTCGTGCGCCAAGCGGTCCGACAGCCCGAAGTTACGCGCGGAGTTGCGCAGTGCGCTGGTGACGATGTTCCAGCCGATCCGTCCGCCGGAGAGGTGATCGAGGGTCGAGATCTTGCGGGCGAAGGAGAACGGGTGATCTTGCAGGACCGAGCTGGTGATCACGATCCCGAGATGCTCGGTCGCCGCCGCCAACGCCGAAACCAGCGCGGCGGGATCATGGTTGGGGATTTGCAGGCCCTCGGTGACGTGGGTGTCCCAGCCGCCGTCGTAGTCGTCGTAGAGGCCGACGACATCGGCGAAGAACACCGAGTCGAAGGTGCCTCGTTCGAGGATCGCGACCAATTCGAGCCAGGGGTCGAGGGTGTGGAATTCGGTTTGGCGGGTGTCGTCGCGCCGCCAGGTGCCATAGGAGACGTGGGTGGCGGTGTTCATGGTGAACGCGTTGAGCAGCAGCCGGGGGCGAGTCATCGTCGGTCGTTTCCTCTCGGGGGTTCAGCCGGTGTGTTGGGTGATGTTGGCGCGCAAGGTGGTACCGGCGTACTCACGGCGGTAGACCCCGCGTTCCTGCAGCAGGGGGACTACCCGGTCGACGAAATCGCGCAGTGAGCTGACGCTGAGGTTGAATCCGTCGGCCGAGCCGCGCCGCTGCCACCCGATCAGATCCTCGGCGATCGATTCCGGAGTGCCGAACAGTCGCCGATGCCCGCCACCGCCGACCACCAGGAATCGACGCAGCGACAATCGGGTGTCGCGGGCCAATTCGACGCCACCGCGCGCGAAGCCGATCGAGCGTGCGTCCTCGCCGTATGCGAGGTCGGGCACCGGGCCGTCGAGATCGAGATCGGTTACCTCCCACCCATATCGCTCGGCGAAACGCTCTGCCAGACCGTTGTTCTCGACTTCGGCCTCGGCCTCGCCCAGCAGCCGGGCGACCTCGGCCTCGGTGCTGCCCACAGTCAGATTCAAGCCGGGCAGCACCTGCACGTCGCGGCCGCGCCGGGCTCGGGCCGCGCTGTTGAGCCGTGCCCGAAACCGCGCCGACGCTGACTCCTCCACACCGACGGTGAACACCGCGTCGGCGAATTCGGCTGCCAGCGCCAGCCCGTCGTCGGACCCACCCGCCTGATAGACCACCGGAATCCCCTGACGCGATTTCGGTAACTGCAGGGGCCCGGCGACGGCGAAGAATTCGCCACGATGGTCGATCGGGGTGCGCTGGAGGTTCGCCGGGTCCCACCGGTCGGCGACATCGTCGGTCCAACTGCGCCACAGCGCGAGCACCACCTCGGCGAATTCTGTGGCCCGGCGGTAGCGCTCGGCACGCGGCGGCGGGGAATCGAGTCCGAAGTTACGGGCGACGGTCGGTTCCATCGTGGTGATGATGTTCCAGCCGGCCCTGCCACCGGAGAGATGATCGATGGACAGGATCGCCCGTGCCAGCTGATACGGCTGGGCGTAGGTCGTGGACGCGGTGGCGATCAGCCCGATGCGTTCGGTTTCGCGGGCGATGGCAGGCAACACGGTCAACGGATCGAGCGCCCAACCGAACCCGTTGGCTCCCGGCGGCGGGATCGCCTGGGAGTCGGCGAAGAAGACCGCGTCGAGCCGTCCCTGTTCGGCCAGTTTCGCAGCTTCTGTGAATTCCTCGATATCGATGAAGGGATGCTGGCCGGGTACTTCGGTGCCCAATGGGCCGGGCAGCAGATTCACATTGAACCGCAGGTAGGTCATGCTGACACCGCCGTCTCGGCGCCGACGGTGACCAGCGCACGGTCGCGTGCGGCCAACACCGGCCCGTAACGGCGGCCGGGGATCGAGGCGAGTAGTTCCTGGGTGTACTCGTGGCGTGGACGGTCGAATATGTCGGCGACCGAACCGGTCTCGACCAATTTCCCACGGCGTAGGACGCCGATGTCGTCGGAGATCTGACGCACGACGGCGAGGTCGTGGGAGATGAACAGGTACGTGACTCCGAGTTCGCGTTGAAGGCGCTGCAACAGCGCCAAGATCTGTGCCTGCGTGACCACATCCAGCGCCGACAGCGCCTCGTCCAGCACGATCACTTCCGCGCCGAGTGCCAGTGCCCTGGCGATGGCGACGCGCTGTTGCTGGCCCCCGGACAGGTCGCGAGACCGACGACGGACGAACTCGACGGGCAACCCGACCTGTTCGAGCAACTCCACCACCCTGGCACGCCGCTCGGCCCGGTCACCGATCCCGAATTCGACAAGGGGCTCGGCGATGACGCGCTCCACGGTGAAGCGTGGGTCCAGCGCGATCTGCGGATTCTGATACACGTATTGAATACGTCGCCAGTACTCACGGCGGGTGCGAAAGTTACGTTGATCCTGACGGACCCCGTCCAACTCGACTGTGCCCGAGGTCGCTTCGACCAGACCGAGTACCAGCCGCGCTGTCGTGGACTTTCCTGATCCCGACTCCCCCACCAGCGAGAAAGTAGTGCCGCGGCGAATCTGGAACGACACGTCGTCGACCGCTGCGACACTCGTGCTGCCCCCGCCCCGAACCCCGAACCGCTTGACCAGGTTGGTGGCGCGCACCAGTACCTCGGTGCCGGTGTCGCGGGCCCGGGTGTGGCTGTCGCGGAAGTGCACCGCCGCCGCGTCGAGCAGCACGCCGGTGTACCGGTGCTCGGGCGCGCGTACCACCTGCGCCACCGGACCCTGTTCGAGCAGTTCGCCGCCGCGCATGACCAGTACCTGGGTGGCGTGGTCGGTGGCCAACGCCAGATCGTGGGTGACGAACAGTACCGACGTGTTGTGTTCGGCGGTGAGTCGATCGAACACCGCGAGTACCTGTTTCTGCACGGTGACATCGAGGGCCGAGGTGGGTTCGTCGGCGATGAGCAGGCGAGGGTCGAGGCCGAACGCGATGGCGATGAGCACCCGCTGTTTCAACCCGCCCGACAACTCGTGCGGATATTGGCGCAGACGTTGCGCGGCGCGATCGATGCCCACCTGATCGAGGAGTTCGATCGAGCGGCGCCGGATCTCGTGGCGTCCGAGGCCGCGATGATGCAACCGGAACACCTCGCCCACCTGGCGACCGATGGTCAGCACCGGGTTCAGCGACAGCGCCGGGTCCTGCGGAACGAGGCCGACGCTGGTGCCGCGCAGTTTCGTGAACTGTCGCGGGTGCAGGCCGACGAGTTGGTGACCGTCGAGTTCGATCGAGCCGGTGATCTTCGCCTGCCGGGGCAGCAGGCCGGTGACGGCGTTGGTGACGGTGGATTTGCCCGAGCCCGATTCGCCGACCAACGCGACGAATTCGCCGGCTCCGATATCGAAATCGACCCCGCTCACCACGTCCGGGCCGCCGTAGCTCACGCGCAGGTCGCGCACCGAGAGGATCTTCTCTGCTGACATGGGATTTCCCTATTTCACAAGCGGCCGAGAGTGAGCAGCGAACGGCTCACCCGGTTGAAAGCCAGAACGACGACGATGACGATCACGCCGGGCAGGGTGGTCAGCCACCACGCGGTGGCCAGATAGGTGCGTCCCTCGGCGACCAGCGCGCCCCACTCGGGAGTGGGCGGGATGGTTCCGTAGCCGAGGAATCCCAGCGCGGCGATGGACAGGATCGCGGCACCGAACTCGACCGCGACCAAGGACAGGACCGGTCCCGCCGAGTTGGGCAGCACGTGTTTGAACAGCGAGCTCCAAAATCCCGCGCCCGAGATATGGGCCGCCTCGACGAATTCCGATGTCCGTACCCGCAATGCCTCGGATCGGGTGAGGCGGGCGAACGGCGCGATCGCGGAGATGCCGATCCCGATCGAGACCGCGGTGGGGCTCGGTCCGATCGTCGCGACGATGCACAACGCGAGCAACAGGCCGGGAATGGCCAGCAGCACGTCCACCAGCCGCAGTATCACGACCTCCACCGGCCCGGGCGCGGACGCGGCGACCACGCCGAGCAACGCGCCGACCACCAACCCGATCAGGATCGCGACGGCGGCGCCCTGCAGGGTGTGCGCGGTGCCGAATACGACGCGGGCGTAAACGTCTCGACCGAGGAAGTCGGTGCCGAACCAGTTCTCGAGGCTGGGCGGCAAGAAACGCTTGCGGCCGTCCCCGACGATCGGATCATGGGCGGTGAACAGCGAGGGGAACACTACCCAGAGACCGACCACTGCCAGTATCGCGATCGCGATACCTTGGGTGATGTTGTCGCGCAGCCACTTTCGAGCGGGCGATGCCGTGGGAGCCGAGGCCGGGGTCGACCCGCTCCGGTCGGCGAGTGTGGTCACGATGGACTCCTCGTTGGTTGACCCGGCACAGCGGCGACCGCCGGAACCGGCACGGCCGAGCCGATGGTGAGCTCATTTGCCGACCCGGCGGCGAGCTTGCGTCGCGGTACCGCGGTGACGCGCGGATCGAGCAGCGGGTAGATCAGGTCGACGACGAGATTGATCGTCACGAAGATGACCGCCGACAACAGCACGAAACCCTGCACCAACGCGACGTCCTGCCGCGACACCGCCTCCTCGAGCACCTTGCCGACACCCGAACGGGAGAACACCGTCTCGGTGACGACCGTCCCGGTCAACAAGGTCCCCGTGGCCAGTCCGATCATCGTGAGGCCGGGCGCGGCCGCCGCCTTGACTACGTGGGTGAAGAAGACCTGACGTTCGGTAGCGCCCTTGGCGCGCGCGACACTGACATAGGGCTGCTGATAGGCGGTATCCACGCTTTTGAGCAGCACCTGGGTGAACGGCGCCGACAGCGGGATACCGAGCACCACGGCGGGAACGATCTGCGAAAGCAAGCTGCCATCGGGGAAGATCGTCATCACCCCGAGCTGGAACGACAACACCTGCAACGCGACCAGGCCGAGCCAGAAGGTGGGAATCGCGCTGAACAGGGCTGGCACCGAACGGGTCAGCGAGCGGACCGTGGCGTTGGTCGCCAGCACCGCGACGGTGACGACCGACGCGGCGAGCAGCAGTGCCACCGTCAGCGCGGACACCGCGAGGGTCACCGTCGGCGCGATCACCTCCCCGATCCGTTCGGTCACCGGGCGGGCCGCGTTGAGCGAGTACCCGAAATTGCCGTGCCCGAGCAGCCACAGCTGATTCAGGTACCGCAACGGCAGTGGACGGTCGAAGCCGTAGTACTGCTTCATCGCCTCGACCAGAGTCGGATCGACCGTGCTGCCCTCGCTGATCCTGGACAGATACACCGTGATCGGATCCGAGGGCAGCAGCTCGATCGCCACGAACGTGAAGGTGTAAGCGAGCCACACCACCGCGACCGCATAGCCGGCGCGAGTGAGCAGGTAGCGCACCATGGTCAGCGCACCGCCGGGTCGATCCACGCGGACTGGAAGTCCGGGTAGGTGGCGGAGAGGAAATCGATGCGCACCTTCGGATGCGCCGCGAACACCTGTGACTCCTCCGAGGTCGGCAAGACATACGCCTTGTCGATCAGGTACCGCTGGAGGTCTTGGACGACCCGAACACGCTCGGCCGGGTCGGTCGCGCGGCGCTCGCGCTCATAGAGAGCGAGCAGGCCGGGATCGTCCTGCAACAGAGTGGTGGCACGCGGACCGACGAAAATCGAGGCGAGGCCGTTGTAGAGCCAGGTCCGCGTCGGCGTGAGCGGCACATTCTTGTCGGTGGTCGCGGCGCTGGCGAAGGCGGGATCACCGGATCGGACATTGAGTTTGACGCCCAGGTCCGTACGCCACTGCTGCTCGATGTACTCCCAGGTGGGCTGCACCGCCGGCTGCTGGACGGCGCCGGGGATGGTGAGTTCCAGCGGTTTGCCGTCCTTGTACCGCAGACCGCCCGCACCCTTGGCCCAGCCCGCCTCGTCCAACAGCCTCTTCGCCAGTTCCACATCCGGTTTCAACCGGTCGGACAGGTCGACGAAACCCGCGTCGGCGCGATTGAGCAACGAGTACGGGCGCGGAAACGACTCCGACAGCACCGTTTCCACCAGTGTGGCGCGATCGAACCCGATCAACAGCGCTTTGCGCACGCGTTCGTCGGCGACGAACTCGTTGCCGATCCGGAACGCGGCGAAGTTCGCGGTGAGGTCGACACCGGGTTCGGCGTACACGTCGTATCCCGCGGCACGGACCGGCTTCTCGTCGAAAGGCTGGATGCCGCGCGCGACATCGACCTGTTTCGCCAACAGCGCACCACTGCGCAACCCGACTTCCGGGATGACCTTGATGACCACCTTGTCCAGGTATGCCTCGCCCTGATTACCGTCCGACGCAGGCGCCCAGGCATAGCCCGAGCGTCGGGTCAGCACGATCTCCTGATCGGGAACCTGCGATTGGAACACGAACGGACCCGACCCGACCACGTTCTCGGGGCGGCCTTGGTCGATGTTGCTCAGCGCGAGGGTTTTCGGGGCGACCAGTCCGAGGAATATCGAGGACGTCGCGAACAACAGGCTCGCATTGGGTTGTTTCAGATGGACCGTCACCGACTTACCCGCGACCTCCGCGCGGTCATAGTCGGGCACGTAGCGACTCGGCAGGATCTGGCGGTCCTTGTTGCCCAGTCCCCACAGGTCGAAGTTGGCTTTCACGGCAGCGGCGTCGAGCGGCGTGCCGTCGCTGAAGGTGACACCGTCGCGGATGGTGAAGGTGAACTGGGTCGCGTCGGCGTTCTGCGTGAAGTCGGTGGCGATCCAGCTGACCAGCTTTTTCGTCTTCTTGTCGAAGTGGGTGAGTCGATCCAACACCGAATTCAGGGCATTGCCCGAGGTGTAGGAGCCGAGAGCCTGGGTCTGCCAGGACGCTACCGCCGCGACATCGGAGAACACCAGTGTGCCTCCACGAACGGGATCGCTGCTGCGCGAACCACGATCGACCGAATTGCCGCCCGAGCATGCCGACAGCAGCATGGTGCTCGCGATCACACCGATTACGGCGGGACGCCAATGTATTCGCACTAGGGATACCTTGTTCTTTCCTCTGCCCGCGGCGGGGCGCGGCACGACGAACTGACGTTTCGAGAGAATTGCTTCGACCTGCTTCATCCGACAGATTCGCACGGAATTAGGCACTCACGCGGCGGGCGTCTGGAAGTAGCGGCGATACCAGCAATTCAGTCTCACTGTATGTTCCTCGCCGCGTTCGAAAAAGCATTCCCCTCAACACGTTTCGAATACGACCTTTCAGTTCCGCTTCACAGACCCGAATGCGAGCACGGCCCGTGCGAGCGTAAACCGAAACTGCACACCACGATAAGCTGCGCTTCACCCTGGATCGCTCTCGAATATCAACTGTCACACAATGATCGGCGACATCGATTACTGCGTAAATAAACACCGGGTTCGACTACGCGAAAGGTGTAGCCGAACCCGGTGGTTTCGCGACAACGCCGCTGACAGACTCCGGCGGGAGACACCCGAAGTGGAAGGAACACCACCATGACGAGCACACCTGTCCGCGTGGATCGCGTCGCGATCACCGCCGAGAAACTGCAGAAGAAGATCGCCGCTGGGCGCGATGTCGTCGTGCTGGAGGTCCGCCGGTCCCCGCGCGCCATCGGGGAAGCGGGCCAACGCGTTCCGGGCGCCCACGCCGCCACCCTCGCCGATTTCGCCGGACCCGAGACCGAGACCTCCGGGACCTTTCCGCTGCCGTCGGCCGAGCAGATCCAGGCCGCGGTGCGGCGCTGGGGGATCACCTCGGACTCGATCGTGGTCACCTACAGCCCCGACGCCGCGGCAGTGGCCGCCCGCGCGTGGTGGACACTGCGCTGGGCCGGTGTCCCCGATGTGCGCTACCTCGACGGTGGCGCCGAAGCATGGGTCAGCGTCGGCGGCATCCTCACCGACGACATCGCCGCCGAGGGGGCGAGCGACTTCGTCGTCAGCACCGGTTCGCTGCCCACACTCGATGCCGACGAGGCCACGGCACTGGCCCGCTCCGGTGTACTGCTCGATACGCGCGGCGCAGAGCCGTACGCGCAGGGCCACATCCCCGGCGCCGGATACCTGCCCGGTGCGGCCAATCTGACCGAGGACGGGCTACTCAAGGACGACGAGGCGCTGCGTGCCCAGTATCGCGAGCTCGGCGTCGAAGCGGACACCGCGGTGGGTCTGTACTGCGTGGTCGGTAACGCGGCGGCGCTGAGCGTGCTGGCATTGGCCAAGATCGGTGTGCCCGCCGGCTATTACGCGGGGTCGCTGTCGGAATACCGCACCGACCCGACCCGACTCATCGCCACCGGCGCCGACCGGGGCTGAGCGACCGATCTCCTCGACCGGCGCGTGCCGAACACGCCGGTCGATCAGCCTCGGCCGATGCCACGGCATCGGTCGGCGACTGTGCGCGCGGTTCGGCTGCCGGACTCGTGCAGCCGCACAGCGTTGTTCGCACCCGTCGTGACCCGCAAGCTCGAGGCAGACCGTGTTCATCGCGGTCGGGCGAGGCAGTAGTCGGGCCGGGTCGCTTCCCACCAGCATCGAGGCACGACCTCCGCCTACCACCGCATCAGCGGCACCTGGCACACCCATGACCAGGCCGAGCGGCCGGCGAGTCATCCGAACCGTATCGAGGGTGGTCAAGACGCGGCGCCGAGTTCGTCCGGTCGGGCGGGCAGCGCCGAGCGGTCGGCGACCACACCGCGCAGCACGTGCAGGGTCGCTCGGATATTGGGATCTCGTTGGCGGCCTTCGCGATAGGTGGCACAGATCGAACGACCGCCGAGGTCGAGGCCGTCGACGATCAGACGCTCGGCGCCGGGGGGAACGGCGAGCAGCGGGACCATCGCGGAGGCGACCTCGCTGGCGGCGAACTGGGCGACGTTCTGGGCGCCTTCCATCCGGTGTGCCACCTTCATGGTGAACCCGGCCGCCTCGGCGGCTCTGGCCGCGGCGGTGGCCAGCGCGCCGCCGGGAGGCGCGGTGATCCATGGCTCCTCGGCCAAGGCCGCGAGTCCGAACATCCGTACCCGCCGGTGCAGTCGTTCGGGGGCGAGCAGCACGATCGGATCGACCATGATCTCCTCGCTGACCAGCCCGGCCAGCGATTCCCCGCCGCCGAAGTGGTACCAGCAGGTGATAGCCAGATCCAGCTCGCCGCGCCGCAGCGCGCGTACGGCGGGGACGGTGTCGATCTGTAGCACTCTGGTCCGCAGATCCGGGACATCGCGGCTGAGCCGCTGCACCATCGGCGCGATCAGTCCGGGGATGGAGATGGTGAAGCCGGATACGGTGATCCGCCCCGCGACGGTCTTGCCGGTGGCGGCGACAGCGCTGACCGCCTCGTCCACGGCCGCCAGCACATGGCGGACGTGTTCGACGAGAACCTCACCGCCACGGGTGAGTCCGAAAGTGCGCCCGTCACGGCGGAACAGGATCATTCCGATCTCGTCCTCGAGCACCCGAAGTTGTTGGGACACCGCGGAACTGGTGATGTTTCGCCGTTCGGCGACAGCGACGACCGTGCCGAGCTCGGCGAGATCACACAGGAACATCATGCGCCGTAAGTCGGGAATCCCGGTTTCTGCCTGTCGAGACATGTCACTCCTTGTCGCCCACCCTGGGCGTGCCTGATCGACCCTGACGAACGTCAGCGGGGACAGGAAGGATGGAGCGACCGCAAGAAAACGGCGCCGACCGGGAGTTCTGCGGCGGACACGACTGCAGAGATTACTCGCATCCGAGGTCGGCCGCTATCCGAACGGCGCGGCTCACGTCGCCCGGGCGGGTTCGGCCAGGCCCAGGTTCTCCCGCAGGGTGGTCCCGGTGTACTCGGTGCGATAGATTCCGCGCCGCTGGAGTTCGGGCACGAGGTGGTCGACGATCTGCTCCAATCCCTGAGGGAAGACGTCGAAGTTGACGTTGAACCCGTCGGCCGCGCCCTGGGTGAACCACTCCTCGATCGAGTCGGCCACCTGTTCGGGAGTGCCGACGATGGTGCGGTGGCCGACGATATCGCGGGCCAGTAGTTCACGCACGGTCAGGTTCTCCTCCTTGGCCACGGTAAGGGTGGCGTTGGCGAAACCGACGCTGCGCGGTGTGCGGTCCGGGCGGTCGATCAGCTCCCAGGGCAGGGTCTTGTCCAGTTCCAGGCTGTCGGCGGGGACATCGAGACGGGTCGCCAGCCCGTGCAGGCCCGCCAGCTGGTCTTCGGCGGTGGTCAGTCCGTCCAGCCAGGCTCGACGCTGTTTCGCTTCGGCCTCGGTGCTGCCGAGCACGATGAACAGTCCTGGGAGCACGAGGATTTCGTCGGGACCGCGACCGTAGGCAGCCGCGCGCGCCTTGAGCGTGCGATAGAACTCCTGGCCAGACGCCAGGGTGTGCGCGGCGCTGAACACCGCGTCGGCGTGCTCGGCGGCCAGTTCGATGCCCTGCGGGGAACCACCGGCCTGCAACACCACCGGTCGTCCCTGGGGCGAGCGCGGGAACTGGAAGCGGGCCTTCAACCGGATGTGCTCACCATGGAAATCGACGGTGCCGACCTTGCTCTCGTCGACGAAGGTGCCGGTCCGCGGGTCGGCGACGAGTGCGTCGGGTGCCCACGAATCCCAGAGCTGTTTGATGACGGTGAAGGTCTCCGCCGCCCGCCCGTAGCGAACATCACGCTCGGGCAGCGCGGCCCTGCCGTACTGGGCCGCGGCTCCGGGCGACATGGTGGTGACGATATTGACCGCCGCCCGGCCGTCGGAGGCGAAGTCCAGCGAGGACGCCAACCGAGCGATGTCGTAGGGCTCACGATAGGTCGACGACACCGTGGCGACCAGTCCGACCCGACTGGTCACCCTGGCGGCCGCGACGAGCGGGACGAACGGATCGAAGGCGTTCCACGGCTTGGCGAAATCGGAACTGGCCAGGACATCGGCCAGGAACACCGCGTCGAGCAGGCCGCGTTCGGCGATCCTGGCCAGCTCCTCCCAGGCCGACAGATCGAGGAATTCGCGCGGGCGCGCGCTGAGTTGCCAGCCCGCCTGATGCCTGCCCAGGCCGTTGGAATTGACGTTCAGGTGCACATGTCGATCGCTCACCCACGCCATTGAGCCAGTCGCGACGGGCCTTTCGACACGCAGCGCAGCTTTAGGTATCCCGTAGCCGAACACGCTGTAACCGCCGATTTCTCGCTGGCAGGCTATGCGGCCCTCAGTCCCTCGGGACAGGTCCTCGTGGGCCCGGCGAGGACGGATTTCAAGCCCATCTTCATCGAAACTGTAGATAATCTTGCCGATCGCAAATCGTGGCCCGGCCCGCTGTCGGAAATAGACTGAATCGCACCTAATATTCAGAACAGATTCAGGTGGTGGGTCCGATGACAGTCCTGACAACAGAAAACAGCGCGGCCGAATCGACGATTACCGTGCTTCCGCAATCCGGTTACACCGGTGCGGAGATAACCGGTGTCGACCTCGCCGACAACCTTTCCGAAGAGGTGGTCGGCGAAATCCGCCGAGCCCTGCTGAAGTGGAAGGTAGTATTCTTCCGGGATCAGACGATCGGGCACGCCGAACAGATCGCTTTCGCACGCCGATTCGGCAAGGTGACGCCCGCCCATCCCTACGAGGAGCACCCGCCGAAGGGATTTCCGGAGATCCTGCCGATCGACAGCCGCCGCTACGACGAGCTGTACGGACGCAAACGCACCTCCTACGACAGCAGCTGGCATACCGATGTGACGGCGCTGGTGAATCCGCCCGCGTTCTCCGTGCTGCGCGCCGACATTCTGCCGCCCTACGGTGGCGACACCGCGTGGACGAATCTCGTTGCGGCCTATGAGAATCTGCCCGCCGAACTGCGCGCGTTCGCTGATGTGCTCGACGCCGAACACACCTTCGAGACCAGGGCCTCGCGGGGCAGCTCCCGTGCCGACGTGCTCGCCGCCAAGCCGCTGCGCAGTTTCCATCCGGTGGTGCGGGTGCACCCGGAGACCGGCGAGCGGGCGCTGTTCGTGAGCCCCGGTTTCACCCGCAAGGCCAAGAATCTGCGCAATCTGGGTCCACGGCTGAGTTCAGCGCTGCTCGAGGCCCTGTGGGAGGAAGCGACCCGCACCGAGTACACCGTGCGTTTCCGATGGCAGCCCGGCAGTGTGGCGTTCTGGGATAACCGCGCCACCGCCCATCTGGCGATTCCCGATGCCGGACATCTCGGCCACGACCGGGTGCTCTACCGGGTCACCATCGAGGGCGACATCCCACGCGGTGTGGACGGGCGCGAGTCGGAATCGGTCGAAGGCGACCCGTTCTACGGCGCCTGAGCGCTGCCCGCGATCGAGGCCGCAATCTCTTCGGGTTGCGGCCTCGATCGCGTTGTCGCTCTCAGAAGAAGCCGACGGTGGGCAAGGGGGCGTCGTTGACGACCGCGTCGCCGATCGCACGCGCCTTGAACGCTGTCGGGTTGTGCGAGAACAGGGTTCGTAGGTTGCGCCAGTGGCGGTCGAGGTGGGTCGACCGGCGGATCGCCGACGCCCCGCCGACGCCGTAGAGCTCGCCCGCCGCCCGCAACGCGATCTCCTCGACCCCCACTTTGACCCTCGCCGCCGCCAGCGAAGCCGCCCGCTCGAGGTCGTTGTCGACTCGGCCGTGGGCGTGCGCGTGGTCGACGGCGCGGCCCAGAGTATCGGCCGCGGCCAGCACTGCGGCCTCCACCAGGAAAGCAGCCGAGGACAATTCGCCCACGATCTGCAGCAACTGCGGGTCTTCGCGCGACTCGTCCGCGTTGCCCCACGTGTAGGAACGTGGCCGGTCGCGCAACAATGCCGCCGCGTCCGCGGTGACCGCGCGCAGAATGCCGGCGGCGATCGCGTGCAACAGCAGTTGCGGCTGGGCGCCGCCGGGTCGCCGGTCGGAGCCGACGGGCCGGAACGGCAGCAACTCCGACGGTTCGACCAGCACATTGTCCAAAATGGTTGTGCCCGTTGCGGTGTGGCGCTGGCCGAGGCCGTCCCAGTCGTCGGCGTGCACCACGCCGGCCCGGTCGGCGGGGATGAGCGCGCTGATCTGACCGCCGCCCTCGTCGTTGGCGGTAATACGCAGGTAGTCCGAGTACAGGCTGCCGGTGCTGTAGAACTTGCGGCCGTTCAGCCGGAAATTCTCGCCATCGGGCAGCAGGGTGGTGTCGAAGTTGTATACGCCGACCCGATTCTCGAGCTCGGAACTGGCGCCGCCGAACAGCTTTCCGGCAACCACTTCCTCGCGCCAGGGCCGATCCCGATATTCCGCTGGATCACGGCGCAGCTCCTCGACGAAGCCGTAGTGGATGCGCAGAATATGGGGCACATCGGGGTCTGCCTCGCCGAGCCGGATCAGCAGCTCGAACAGCTCCCTGGTGCTGTATCCGCCGCCACCGTCGGCGGCGGGCACCCGCACCGCGCCGAGGCGGAGCTCGCGGATGAGCCGCAACGCCAGGTCCGGTCGCTCCGTGGGAGCGTCGAGACGGCGGCGCGCGTCCTGGGCTATCGCCTCGATCGCCTCCCGCAATCGCGGTGAATCGAGGGAGGCGGGGCCGGGTGCGGCAGTCGTGGTCATGGCGATCAGTATGTGAGCGCGGGAAAGCGCGGACAATACTTTTCTTACCTGTAATTCATACAGTGATCGTGTAGCGACGGAGGGTGCGTGTGTGAAGCGCAGCTGGATGATCGTGTTTCGAGCGTGGTGAGGAGAATACTTCTCCGCACTTCATACCGATTGTAAAGTCACACTATCTGATACACCCGCACCGATCCGGCACCATCGTGCGTAATTCCGGCGCGCTCGATCGTTGGTTCTTTCGATGAGAAATGGGAGGTCGAGCATGACGCTGGTCGTCGGTGTGGAGATTTCGGACAGTCAACTCGCGCGAACAGTCGGCACCGGCTTCGACCATGTGCCGGAGTTACTCGACGCTGCCGGGATCGGCTACGTCGCCCTCGGGGCCGATCGAGCGACCGGTACCGCCGAGTCGCTGAGCCCGGCGATCGTGGGCACCCTGTTCGCCCGTCACAGTCATCGACTCGGCATCGTCGCGGCGGCCTCCCCGCAGCGCGACCATCCCTACAACATCGCTCGGCGCCTCGCCTCCCTCGATCACATCGCCCACGGTCGCGCGGGCTGGCTCGCCCTGCGCGAAGACCGCGCCACTACCCTCGGCCAGGCCGAACGCGGCAGCTGGAACCGACAGCGATCACTCGGCGCCGTCCAGTTGGCCGACGCGGTCACCGCGACGCGGGCCCTGTGGCGAACCTGGCCGATCGAAACCCTGACCGGCACTGCGGATCTCCCTGTTCGCTATGCCGACCACACCGGCGTGTACCCGACCACGGGACCACTCAACGTACCCACCACCCCGCAGGGCGAACCGGTTGTCTGGTGGCGCTACGAGCGCGGCGACGACCCTGCCCTGCTAGCCGTCGCCGATGTCGTGACCGCCACCCTCGACGAGATAGCCGCCGCCCGCGCCGGCCTTCCCGAGTCGGTACACCTGCACGTGCGGCTCGACGCGGGCCCGGCACTGGCCGACGTCGATCGCGCAACGCTCACCGAGCTCGCGGCGCGCCCGGATATTCACGGTGTGCTGATCCGGCTCGACCTGTCCGCCGCGGCGGACTTCGTCGAACGCACCCTGCCCGCCCTGGCCGACGCCGGTCTCGTGCGTCTGCGCGAGAGCGACGCAACAGCCACGCTGCGTGCCCATCTCGGCATCGCCCGCCGCGCCGAACCCGATCTGAACCGGCATCGGCCCGTCTTCGTCGCTTCGTGAAGGGACCACTACCAATGAGCCGCGCCCACGTCATCCTCAATGTGAATGTGCTCGACCTCGGCATCAGCGGAGCCGCGCTGGAATTGTCCGGGTTGCCGAAGGATACAGTCGTCTCCGGCGACTACTATGCCGAGATCGGCCGGATCGCCGAACGCGGCACCCTCGACGCGTATTTTCTCGCCGACAACCCGGCTGTGCGCGAAGACCCGCGACTCAAGCCCGGTCGCGCGCTGGAGCCGACCACCATCCTGGCCACCGTCGCCGCCGCGACCACTCATCTGGGACTGATCGGCACGCTGTCGACCACCTTCAACGATCCGGTGGAACTGGCCGAGCGCCTGCTCAGCCTCGACCACCTCAGCGGGGGGCGCGCCGCCTGGAACGCGGTGACCACCTACAACCCCGGTGCGGGCGGAAACTTCGGCCTCACCGCAGTGCCGAGCCGAGCCGAGCGCTATTCGCGCGCCCACGAATTCGTCGACGCCGTGACCGCGCTGTGGCAGGGAGCAGTCGACGGCCGCGATATCGACCACCGCGGCGCGCATTTCACGATCTCCGGGCGACTCCCGCTCGGGCCTTCGCCGCAGGGACACCCCTTGATCGTGCAGGCAGGCGGATCGCCTCAGGGCCGGGAACTGGCGGGCCGCACCGCGAACGCGGTGTTCAGCGCCGAACTCTCGCTCGCGGCCGGCATCGAACACTACGAGCAGGTCAAGCAGATCGCGACCGGACACGGCCGCGGGCGCGACGAGGTGGCGATCCTGCCCGGCCTGATCACCATCATCGGCAGCACCCATGCCGAAGCCGTCGCACGCTACGAGCGTGCCCGCGATCAACTCGGGCCCATCCACGAACTCCGCAGGCTCGGCGCGGTCCTGGCCCACGACCTGGTCCCCTACTACCTCGACGAGCCGTTCCCTGCCGAGGTACTGGCCGATCTTCCCGATCCCGACGGATTCACCGCTTCGCTCGGCTTCCGTGAGTCGGTCGTGCGCGGTATCGGCGATCGCATCGGGGCCACGGGTGGCCGATACACACTGCGCGAGGCCATCGCCGAGTTCGGCGACGGCGGTCACCGCCGGATCATCGGCGCACCGGAGGAAGTAGCCGACACGATCGAACAGTGGTTCCGCGCGGGCGCGGCGGATGGTTTCAACCTGATGCCCGACGCCTTCAGCTCCGGCTTGGAGATCTTCGTCGACGAAGTGGTCCCGATTTTGCGTCGGCGCGGTCTGTTCCGGCACGAATACACCGAATCAACTCTTCGCGCCCGCTTCGGCTCGATCGAGGAACGGGCGCGAACAGCGGTGTGAAAGTCGGGCCCGCTGGACACCGTCTATCGCTCATTCGGTGACGTGCGCCCCGCTCAGAAGCTGCCCGAAATGCTCGCCACCACGAACTGATCGGTGTGGTGCCGAATGAACGCGTGAAGAAGAAGCCGTATCGGTCGGGACACGCGCCCGTGTGACGACAGGGAAAAGGCGGTCGGATTCACTAGTGTCCGGGGTCATGTTGCGAATCATCCGGAGAGTGAGTTACGCCGTCTCAGCGCTGGCCATTCTGTCGCAGCCGACCGCGCATGCCGATAACATCATTCTGCCGCCACACGAGAAGACTTTCGAGTCGAGTATGGGCAGTTTTACCGTCGGCACACACGACGAGGTCATCTATCGAATCGCACCGTTGAACATCACGCCCACCAGCCGTGAGGCCTTGGTTTCCACTGTCGCGTACGCCCGGCTCGACGGGCAGGCCGAGGGCGTGCTCAAGACCGGATACTCCGTGGGCTGTCCCGCCAGGCTCGGTGCCGTGCTGCCCGGCATCGATCCCACCACGGAATTCGACCTCGAGGGGCCGCAGCAGAACTACGCGACGGAGCAGGCGCAGTCGTCGACGGTCGAGCGGGCGAGTTCCGGCGAGACGGTGGAGTCCCAGACTCAGGAGTCCGGGCAGGTGCAGGAGTTCAACGGCGTCACCCCCGCCATCGCGGTCGACCCGGGCCTTTTCGTGGAATTGGAACTGCAGCCCGGTGACATCACCAACGTCGATATCGGGGAGGGCAAGCCGCTCATCCCGGGCAAGACCGTGCAGATCGTGACCCGCGATTTCCACATCAAAGTCGACAACTGCGTCGGCCCGGCCACGATCCGCCAATACACCTACGTGCTGACCAGAACACCCGAGGTCGACGACAGCGGAGCGGTGTTCGGCGAGCCCGCCGTGCTGTAGCGAGTCCCGCACGGTCGGCTCAATGCTTGCGGGCGCTCCTCGCGCGCACACGCTGGATCGATGCGGTCCACAGCAGTTGCACCGTGGGCAGGATCTGGTGCAGTTGGACGGACTCCTTGCCCAGCTGTTTGGTCGCCCGCGCCTTGGCGGCGGCCGATGCCTTGGACACATGGCCGGAATCGAAGGGCGGCTGGGGATCGTATTCGATCACCAGCTGAATGGCCTCGGCCTGTGCCCGGCCGGCGAGTTCACCGACCAACCACAGTCCCAGGTCGATACCGGCGGATACCCCGGCCGCCGTGACGATCTTGCCCTCGTGCACGATCCGCTCGTCGCCGACGGGGTCGACGCCGAAGGGCCGCAGGGCGGGCAGCATCAGCCAGTGCGAGGTGGCGCGGCGACCGTCGAGCAGGCCCGCGGCGGCCAGGATCAGCGAGCCCGAGCACACCGATGCCGTCCAGGTCGAGGTCGCGTGGACGCGGCGCACCCAGTCGAGCAGCTTCTCGTCACGCGCGTGTTCCATCGATGTCATGCCGCCGGGCACCAGGAGAAGGTCAGGCGAGGGGGTTTCGTCGAACGAGTGCGTGGCGCCGACCAGCAGCACACCCGAATCGGCCACGATCGGGCCGGGCTCGTGCCAGACGAAACGAATCTCGGCATCGGGTAGCCGCTGTAAGACCTCGTAGGGGCCGATACTGTCCAGGGCGGTGAATCCCGGGTACACCACGATCGCGATCTGCACTGGTCGCTCCTCTGTCTCAGGCGAAGGACTTGCGGTACCGGTCGGGTGAAATACCCAACCGGCGAACGAAATTCCGCCGAAGCGACTCGGCGCTGCCGAATCCGCACCGAGCGGCGATGACGGTGATGGTGTCGTCGGTCTCCTCGAGTTGGCGCCGCGCCGCCTCGGTGCGAATCCGCTCCACGTAGGCGCCCGGCGCCTCGCCCACCTCATCGGTGAACAACCGGGTGAAGTGCCGCGGGCTCATCGCGGCCCGCCGGGCGAGTGCGGAAACACTGTGCGCGCCACCGGGTTCGGACTCGATCGCCGCCTGCGCAGCGCGAATGGGCGCGCGCTTGGCGCGTGGCATCCAGACGGGCGCGGCGAACTGCGTCTGCCCGCCCGGACGGCGCAGATACAGCACGAGCCAGCGGGCGACAGTCTGGGCGGCCTCGGTTCCGTGATCGTCCTCGACCAGCGACAGGGCCAGGTCGATGCCTGCGGTGACCCCGGCCGCGGTCCACACGCCCTCGGCGCTGCGAACGAAGATCGGGTCGGGATCGACGGTGACCGAAGGGAATTCGCGGGCGAGCCGTGCAGCGAAGGCCCAGTGGGTGGTGGCGACACACCCATCGATCAGGCCGGCCTGGGCGGCCAGAAACGCTCCGGTGCACACGCTGACGACCCGGCGGGCGTGCTCGGCGGCGATCCTGATCCAGCCGACCAGGTCGGCATCGCCGCGCACCTCGTCGACCCCGATGCCGCCGGGCAGCACGAGCGTGTCGATCGGGTCGCGAGGGTCGGGCAGTGGCAAGGCGACGAGCGCGAGCCCGGTATCGGTCGTGGCAGGTTCACCGCCACGCGTGACGACGCTGACGGTATAGCCGTCCTCGGCGCGACCCCGTCTGGTCAGGTAGTGGTTGGCCGTGCTGAACACCTCGTGCGGACCGACCAGATCCAGCGCTTGGACTCCCGTGTACCCGAGAACAACGACTGACCTCACGATTCCAGTGTTGCGCATTATCCCGGCGCGTAAAGGCCATGACCCCCACAGATCAGGACATGGACGCCACTCAGTGCTGCGCTGCCACCGACACCGGCCCTGCCGACCCGACACCGAGAACAGCCGCGCCAATCGTCGCGAACGCGATACGCCGGCTCCGCGAGGAGCCGGCGTATCGACAGTCCAGCGGCGTCGCGAACGACTGGCTACATGGCATGCGCGCTTGCGTAGCCGTAGGTCGAGCGGTCCTCGTCGCGGGCGACCAGTTTGCCGTTCACGTACACCGCGGCGTAGGCGTAGCGGGCTTCGGGATGCGCGATCGCCGACCAGATGTACGACTTCTTGACGAAGAACGCGTCGACATTGCGACACCACCGGTCACCCTCCATGGGATCGGTCAGCGTCACCACCTCGTCGCGTTTGCCGAGGGCGTCGTAGTAGGTGATCTCGTTGTCCGCCTGCACGTCCGAGCAGAAGACGTAGCGGACGTTGCCGTAGGCGGGGACCTCGGCGGCAGCGGCGACACCGGCTCCCGCGACGACGGCCCCGGCTAGCGCGCCCCCGGCTCCGATCATCGCGACAGTGCGTCGGAGAGCAGACCGTGTCATGTCAGATTGTCCTTTCGCGAAACGATGCGCCGGGGGAATCGTCCCGTCGGCAGCAGCCCGCACGATGTATGTGAATCGAGCGAACCGAATATTGAATCACAGTGGACCGAAACCTCTTCCACGGTCCTCTCTCCGTCGGTGCTACGGACGAAACAGGTCCGTGTCGTGCTGTCGGGCGATCAGCCCCGAGATCGCGACCGCGGCGGTTCGGCGCACGACGTCGACGAAGTTCACCCGCATCGCCGCCAGCCCGGGATCGGCGGCGTAGGCGGCCTTCATCGCTTCGGCGGGGTGGCTGCACGGCCACGCGGCCATCGCCATCAGCAGGGTCGTCTCGATCAGTGCGCTCGCTCCGGCATCACCGAGTTCGGGCAGATCTCGGATGATCAGCGACTGCAGGGCGCTCAGCGATCGACGGGCGGCATGTTTGTGACCGATGGCGAGGTCGGTGGAGATGTTGCGTTCGAGAACCGAGCCCTGGGCGCTGAGCAGATCGCACAGCACCGGCCGGGCGGCCAGCGAGACAGCGAGCACGTCGGCGAGTTGGTCGCCACGCTCGGTCACCGACCCGCCGACGGGTGACATCGTGCGATCCAGTTCGCGGATCCATTCCTGTATTTCGGTGTCGAGGAGCTCGAGCAGGATCGCTTCGCGAGACTCGAAGTAGCGCAGCACATTGGCCTTGGCCAGGCAGGCGCGACGGCTCAACGCGTTGAGGCTGAGCTCGGCTACCGGCATCTCGCGCAGCATCGCGGCCGCGGTGTCCAGGATCTGGCGCCGGCGCTGTGTGCGCTGCTCATCGGTGCGGGCTCGCTGGAAAGTCACCGTTCAAGAATAAAGTACCGACGGTTCGTTGACAACATACCGGCAGTACTTTACCGTGGGTGGCGTACAAGATACCGGCAGTACTTAAAGGAGTTCACGATGTATCAGGTCCCTGACCAGCACGGAAAGATCGCCGTCGTCACCGGCGCGAACAGCGGCACCGGCAAGGAGGCCGCCAAACGCCTCGCCGGAGCCGGTGCCGAGGTCATCATGGCGGTGCGCACACCCGCCAAGGGACATGAGGCCGCTGCCGAGATCCGCGCCGCCCATCCCGACGCCCAGGTGCGGGTCCACCGGCTCGACCTGGCCGACCTGTCGTCGGTGCGGGAGTTCACCGCGGCGCTCAGCGCCGAAGCTCGCCCGCTGGACCTGTTGATCAACAACGCCGGGGTGATGAATGTGCCCGCGCGCACCGAAACCGTGGACGGTTTCGAGCTCCAGCTGGCCAGCAACTTCCTCGGCCCGTTCGCCCTGACCATCGGCCTGCTGCCGCTGCTGCTCGACGCGCCCGCGCCCAGGGTCGCCACGATGAGCAGCGGAACCGCCAACCGGGCGACCATCGATTTCGAGGATCTCCAGTCCGCCCGCGACTACAGCCCGTTCCGCGCCTACGCCCAGTCCAAGCTAGCGGACATGCTGATGATGACGCACCTCGCCGAACTCGCCGAACAGCGCGGCTGGAACCTGGTCTCGGCCGGTGCGCACCCCGGCTATACCCGCACCAATTTGATGACCTCCGGCCCCAACCTCAACGGCGGCCGCCCCGGCCTGCTCGAGACGATCGCCTACAAGGCCATCCCGTCCCAGGGTCCGCAACAGGGCACCGAACCACTGCTCTACGCCGCGACCAGCCCCGGTGCGGTTTCCGGTGGCTACTACGGGCCCCGATGGGGACTGATCGGCCCGTCCAAGCATGTCACGCTGCCGCGTTCCGGCCGCGACCGAGCAAGCGCCGCGAGGCTCTGGACCGAAGCCGAAACCCTCACCGGTGCAACAATTCCCGACCCGCGTTGACACCACCGCGCGGCCCACTCGATGCTCGCCGTGACAATTTCGGCGATCTCGCGACACCCAGGAGTCCGGACATGAAAGTAGCGATCTTCGGCGCGAGCGGCCTGGTGGGCGACGGCTTCCTCCAGGAGAGCCTGCGCGCCCACGACGTCACCGAGGTCGTCACGATCGGACGGACCCCACCGGGGCTCACCCATCCGAAACTGCGCCACCGCACCCATAGCGACTTCACCGACTTCACCGCCCTCGGTGACGAACTGGCCGACATCGACGCCTGTTTCTGGGCCTTGGGCGTCTCCGCGAGCCAGGTCGACGCCGCCGACTACGAACGAATCACCTACGGCTTCACCAGTGCAGCGGCCCGCCACCTCGCCACCACCCACCCCGACGCCACCTTCGTCTACGTCTCCGGCGGTGGCACCGACAGCACGGGGCAGGGCCGGAGCCGGTGGGCCCGGGTCAAAGGCCGCACCGAGAACCTGATCATCGCGACCTTCCCCAATGGATACGCCCTGCGGCCGGGCTTCGTCCTCCCCGCTCACCGCAAGCGCTCCAACACCGCGGCATACCGGTGGGCGGCAACCGCGGTCGCCCCGTTGACTCCCTTGCTACGGCGACTCCGCTTGGCCCCAGCCCTCCTCACCGATACCGGACAGCTGGGCCGAACCGCCCTCCATCTCGCCCGCCACGGCTGGCCCGACCATGTCCTGGAGAACCGCGCCATCACCGCCGCCGCATCATCGCGCCCCTGACCGCCGATCGCAGACGCTCCAGTGGGTCGTGGGCGGACCGAACGCCTCAGGCGGGCAGCGCGGCGCCGACTGCGGCGCCGATACCCCCGCCGACCGCGTCGCCCGCTGCGGACCCGACCTGCACGAAGGTGACTCCCACCGTGAGGCAACCGACGATCAAGCCGGCGACGGCCAAGATCCCCGCGGTGGGCGCGCCCACGGCGGCGCCGGTTCCGAGACCGCCGAGCGCGCAGCCTGCGGCGAAGCCGATCGCACCGCCCACCGCCGCACCGATGGCTCGCCCCAACTCGATGGCGCCGGGAATGTCGCGTCGGGGCGCCTCGACCGACGGACCGTCGATCGGCGCGACGCCCGCGGCCACCGGCTTTGCGGCGGGTACCGGTGACACGGGTGCGAGACCGAGCGCGGCTGATCGGGCCCGATCGGCCGTCAATCGCAGTGTGCTGTCGCTGATGTCGGCGGCGAACGGGATCGACCGACCGGCGAGCTCGAATGTCAACGGCACCCGCAGGACCACTCTCCCGGCTGTGTCTGTGAGCTCGACAGTGTTTCCGGCATGCCGAAAACTTCCGGAACTGACGGTGGCGACCACAGTCGACCCGTCGACGCGGGCATCCCAGTCGATCTGTGCGGCCGGAACCGCGGAGGCGGACCCGCTAGCGCTCACCAGTATTCCGAACATCGCGACGCAGGCCAGAGCCGACGCTGGTACCATTCGAATCTTACGCATTGTTCGCGTTCTCCCATTCAGGTGAAGATCCGACGAGACCCGGTCGAAAAGGCGCCACTCCACGCCGCGCACAGCGAAACCGAAACTGCCGCAGCGCGTACCGGTTGTCCGACGCTGACATCGTCGATGAGTCGAAGTGTAGCGGTGTTCAGTTGCGGCCGAACGGAAAAAGCAGCGCTCACCGCGGTCACCTGTGGCAACTCACATTCCGCATCGAATTCCATTGAATTCGCGCACCGAATTACCTATCGGCGCCTTCACCGGAAACTATTGTGATGCACCACAATAGAGATGCCGAATGAACATCCCCCGCATCAAGGTTTCCGGGCTCCGACCATTCGAAGTGCCAGCTCGACGTACCCCGCGGCGATGACATCGGCGTCGGAAAACTTCATGGAAGGAAACCATCGGCTGACATCGACCCCGAGCGAGGTGATCGCCAAGGTCGCGACCCCGACATCGACGGGATCGAATTCGCCCGCCGCGGAGCCGGTTTCGATGATCTCGGAGAACACTCTCGACGTGGAACGACGGATCTCGGCGATGACGGCGAAGTGCTCGGGCGACAGCGAGCGCAGTTCGTATTGCGCCACCCGCGCGCCGGCGTGGTGTTCGGCATGCCACCCGACGTAGGCGTGCACGGTCGACATCAGGCGCTCGGTCGCCGAAGTTCCGGCGTGATCGGCGGCGGTGACGGTGTCCAGCACATCGGCGTGCCCTTCCAGGCTGATGGCGTAGAGCAGCGCTTCTTTGGTCTTGTAGTGCGGGTAGACCGCTCCGGGACTCAGGCCGATGCTCGCCGCGATCTCCCGCGTGCCCGCCGCCCCGTACCCCTTGGCGGCGAAGACCTCGATGGCCGCGGCGCGTATCCGCGCAGCCGCCTTGGAGGTACCCAGTTCACCGAGAACCGTCGATCGTGACACGTCCACGCGACATCCGCCTCTCGGTCCATGGGGTTGACATGTCGCCACCCTCCACGCAGGATATGCGATCGTATAGAAACTATACAAACGCATAGTTGAGCATGTCACCTGTCCCGTCCCGGCACACCCCGAGGAAATGTCATGTCCACACTCATGTCCCGCCGCGATCTGGAGTTCCTGCTCTACGAGTGGCTCGAGGTCGACTCGCTGACCAGCCGTGCGCGCTTCGCGGACCACTCCCGCGAGACCTTCGACGCGGTCATGGATTTGAGCGCCGACATCGCCCAGAAGTGCTTCGCACCCGTCAACAAGAAGGGCGACGCGAACCCACCCTATGTCGACGCGACCGGACAGGTCGTGCTGCCGAGCGAGATCGGCGACGGGCTCGCGCAATTCCGCCGGGCGGGCCTGCTCGCTGGTTCGTTCGACGAGGCGCTGGGCGGTATGCAACTGCCCACGGTCGTGAACCGCGCGGCGATGACCTGGTTCCAAGCCGCCAACGCGGCGATGTCGTCCTACTACTTCCTCACCGCCGCCAACGCCAATCTGCTGGCGCGGTTCGGCACCGCCGAACAGATCGATTCCTGGGTCCGTCCGATGCTCGACGGGCGCTTCACCGGCACGATGTGTCTGTCCGAACCGCAAGCCGGGTCGTCGCTGGCCGACATCACCACCAAGGCGGTCGCGCAGGCGGACGGCACCTATCGGGTCACCGGGACCAAGATGTGGATCTCGGGCGGCGACCACGAGCTCACCGACAATATCGTCCACCTGGTCCTGGCCAAGGTCGCCGGCGGCGGGTCGGGGGTGAAGGGGATTTCGCTGTTCATCGTCCCGAAGTACCTCACCGACGGCACCCGCAACGACGTCGCGCTGGTCGGGCTCAACCACAAGATGGGCCATCGCGCCACCACGAACGCGCTGCTGAACTTCGGCGACGGAACCTACACTCCCACAGCGGATTCCGGTGCTGTCGGGTACCTCGTCGGCACCGAGCACCGTGGCCTGGCCTACATGTTCCACATGATGAACGAGGCCCGGATCGGCGTCGGGCTGATGGCCACCGCACTCGGCTACGCCGGCTATCTGGCCTCGCTCGAGTACGCTCGCACCCGCGTGCAGGGCAGGTCGATCGCGGGCGAGGACAGCGCGCCGGTCGCCATCATCGAACACGCCGACGTCAAACGGATGCTCCTGGCCCAGAAATCCTATGTCGAAGGCGCGCTGGCGCTCGGGCTCTACTGCAGCAAACTCGTCGACGAAGCCGAGACGACCACCGGCCCGGAGCGCGAACGCGCGAACCTTCTCCTCGACATCCTCACGCCCATCACGAAGAGCTGGCCGTCGCAGTGGTGTCTGGAGGCGAACAATCTCGCGATCCAGGTCCACGGCGGCTACGGCTACACCACCGAGTTCGATGTCGAACAGTACTACCGAGACAACCGGCTCAATCCCATTCACGAAGGGACACACGGCATCCAGGGCCTGGATCTGCTGGGCCGCAAGGTCACGATGCACGACGGTGCGGGCCTGACCCTGCTCCGCGACACCATCGACGACACGATCCGCCGGGCCCGCACCACGCCGGCGCTGGCCACCTACGCCGACGAGCTGGCTACGACACTGGATCAACTGGTCACCGTCACCGCGCGGATCTGGTCGGCGCAGGATCGCGCCGCCTCGCTGGCCAACGCGAGCATCTATCTCGAAGCCGCCGGGCACATCGTGATCGCCTGGATCTGGCTCGACCAGCTGCTCTGCGTCGGCGACCTCGACGGCGCCTTCTACGACGGCAAACGCAGCGCGGCACAGTACTTCTTCCGGTATGAACTGCCCAGGGTCGCACCGCAATTGACACTGCTCGCCCAGCTCGACCGCACCACCCTCGATACCGACCCGACCTGGTTGTGAACCTGCCGCACTGCCGCACTGCCGCACTTCGATCAAGCCCAAGGAGATCTCGATGTCCCTACTCGAACTGTTCGACATGACCGACAAGGTCGTCATCGTCACCGGCGCGTCGTCCGGACTCGGAGTGTCGTTCGCTCAGGGTTTCGCCGAAGCGGGCGCCGACCTCGTGCTCGCGGCCCGCCGGGCCGACCGGCTGGCCGAGACCGCCGAATCCGTCCGCGCGACGGGTCGACGAGCTCTCGTCGTCCCCGCCGATGTCTCGGTACCGGAACAGTGTCAGGCAGTGGTCGATGCGGCCGTCGCGGAGTTCGGGCGAGTCGATGTCCTGATCAACAATGCCGGCGTCGCCTCCGCGTACCCGGCGACCAGGGAAACCCCGGATCAGTTCCGCGCGGTCGTCGACGTCAACCTGCACGGCTCGTATTGGATGGCGCAGGCCTGCGGCCGCGTCATGCCTGCCGGCGGATCGATCGTCAATATCTCCAGCATTCTCGGCATCACCACCGCGGGCCTGCCACAGGCCGCCTACACCGCCAGCAAGGCCGCCATCATCGGCCTGACCCGCGACCTCGCCCAGCAGTGGGGCTCGCGCAAGGGAATTCGCGTCAACGCGCTGGCCCCCGGGTTCTTCCAGAGCGAGATGACCGACACCTACGACGAGGGCTACGCTGCGTCCCTGATGCCACGGGTCGTACTCGGACGGTACGGCCGCGGCGAGGAGATCGCGGCGACCGCGGTCTGGCTCGCCTCCGCCGCCGGCGGCTACATCACCGGGCAGACCATCGCTATCGACGGCGGCGTCACCATCACCTGAGCCCGCCGACCACGCCGCGCGGCGCTGTCCCTACGGAGATCGCCGCGCGGCGGGGTGGCGTTGGTCGGGTCGTTGACGTGAGCGTGGTCAGCCGGCGGACCCCGTCGAAGCCGACCCCGCGCTACCGCTGGACGACCCACCGCCGGACCGGCAACCGCTGACCACCAACTGCTGCGGATTGGGCAGCCGGTCGGCGGTGACAGGACCGGAACGGACCCGGAAGTAGATCGTCATCGTGCCGTCCTCGTTCGGTGCCGGCGCGCCATCGGCCGCGCGGAGATCGATGGTGGCCGCGCTGACGAAACCGTCCGGTTGCCCATTGGTGTTGTAGGCCGCGCCCGGCCAGACCGGGACACCGGCGGCGACCTCCGAATGCAGCGGCGGATCGCCCACCCATCTGGCCATCGGCCACGGAATGCCGTTCACTTCGCGCCAGGGCGGCGGCATGACCGCCGGAATCGTGGTCGCGTTCACCATCGCCGGATCGTTCTCCTGCTCGAACCACCAATCCGGTTGGTAGAAGGTCGTATTCGTGTAGTTGGTCAGAGTGATCGTCGCCGTACAGTTGTCGTTCGCTGTCCCGACGAGGCGAATGCCTCCCGTTTGGGCCGACGCGGTTCCCGCGCCGAGCACCGAGCCGAACAGCGCCGCGCTCATCGCCACCGTGCCGACCGCCGTCCCAACAGAACTTGACACCATCGCGCCTGCCTTCCGTTGCCCACAGCTGCGCACGACTCTCGCGCGCACCGCCCCGCACCGTCGATAGGCGAAACGTATAAAAGCACGTCGGGACCAGCAAGGACATTCCAGGCAGCGCCGGGCTTCGTTGCCCGACTGTGACGAGGGTCCTGGCGTGCGGCGTCGTGGGGGCGGCCATCGCGAGCAGTGCGGCCTTCGCGTTGTGGCGCGGACCAGCACGCCATCGCCGGCTGGCACATTCCGTCGCCGAACTCGATGCCTCGGCCGGAGTTGATCCCGCGGAGAGGTCAGGCTCGGTGTCGGCGACGACGCAAGGGGTTCACCGGCTCACGCCGAGCTGTCCGGGTTCGACATCCTGGGCGCGCATCAGGCCGTGTGCTTCCACGGAAGCCACCAATTCACCTGCGGCCGTATATATCCGGGTCTGGGTGTACATGCGTCCGCTGCCGGCGAAAGGGCTCTCGCAGCGCAGCAGCAGCCAGTCGTGCACGGTGAACGGCCGATGGAAGGTGATGGTCTGGGTGAGCATGGCCGATTTTCCGCGCCCACCGCGTCGCGAGATCTCGGCCTGTGGGTACGGGCGCAACGCGGCGGGGCCGAGGAAACCCTCGCTGCCGTGGGCCAGCATCGCCCGCGAGAGAACGGGCAGATCGGGCGCCTTGCCGCAGCGCATCCACACGTCCAACGACGGTGGGCCCGCGAGGTCGAGCGCCAGTGCCGCTGCCCCGCCGAGCGTCTTGACCTCCCACGGCAGCAGGGCGCACGGCAGGTCCGCGCAGTCTTGCGGTCCCGGTACATCAGGGGGCAGTACAGCGTGGTGTGCGAGGAAATCCGGTTCCTCGACGCTGAGCATGGCCAGCACCCGGGCGTGCTCACGCCCTTCCTGCCGGAACGACAACTGCACGGTGGCCAGGGCGCGCCCAGACTGGACGACCTCGACGTCCACGTCGACCTCGCGATCGGCGTAGCCACCGCGCGGGAACACTCCGTGCAGCGACTGCACCGCCATCCCCGGTACCGTGCGCTCGGCCGCGACCACCGCCTGTGCCAGCGTCTGGCTGCCCAGGGTGGTCGGCAATGTCGACGTCACGTTCCTCGCCCGGAATCGTCCGGGTGCGATCTCGGCGAGATCGAGCACGTCGAGCAGGTCGGCCAGGTCGACGACCGGCCAATATTCGGTTCCACCAGCCATGGCCGAATGCTCGCACATGCCTCGGGCGCCGGGAAAGTCAGCGTGCGCGGTGAGTGGGACGGGCGGGGTTGTTCAGGTGACTTGCGTTCGGGATGAGCGCAATTCTGTTCGCCGACGGTTGTGACGGGTTGTATCGAAACATGGCATCACAGGAGACCCAGGTCGCCGAGGTAGACAGTTTCACCGCCGACTGGCAGCAGTGGCACCGACAGCAGGAGGCGCGACTGTCCGACCGACACGGTTTCCTGGCCATCACCAACCTGCATTGGCTCACCGAAACCCCGGAGCGGTTCACCGACGCGCCCGGCGCCTGGTCCACCGGGGTCGACGGGGTGGTCGTCGTCCTCGACGAGGGCGAGGAACTGATCATCGACGGGACACCGGTGCGCGGGCGCTACGCGTTCGGCCCGATCGCCGAACGCGACGGCGTGAACGCCGTGTGGGGTGACGCGGTGATCGAGGTCGCCCGCCGTGGTGGCAACGACATCGTCCGCCCCCGGCACCCGAAAAACGAGTTGCGCACCGCTTTTCGCGGCACACCCGCCTTCGCGCCGGACCCGAACTGGGTGGTGACGGGGCGCTATGTTCGGTTCGAGCAGCCGCGGCCGACCACCGTCGGCGCCTCGGTCGAAGGGCTGGAGCACGTCTACGACGCCCCCGGACAGGTCGAGTTCGACGTTGACGGTCAGTCGCTGCGGCTGACCGCGTTCCCCGGCCGCAACCCGGGCGATCTGTCGGTGTTGTTCACCGACTCCACCTCGGGCGTCACCACCTACGCCGCGAATCGCGTTCTCCAGGTGCCGACGCCCGCGGCCGACGGCACGGTCGTGCTCGACTTCAATCGGGCGGTCAACCTGCCGTGTGCCTACACCGATCTGGCGACCTGCCCACTGCCGCCCGCGGAGAACCGGCTCCCGATCGCCGTCGAGGCGGGAGAGAAGATTCCCTACGAGCGTCAGAAATGACCACACCGCGGATCAACGCGTTGGCGTTCCTGACGCCGGGCAACTTTCTCGACGACGACCCGTATACCGGGTTGGAGGACACGCTTCGACTGTTCGAATACGGCGAGCGGCTCGGCGTCGACGGTGCGTGGATCCGGCAGCGTCATCTCGAGCACGGTGTCGGCTCCGCGGCGGTGTTCCTGGCCGCCGCGGCCCAGCGCACCAGCCGGGTGGAGTTGGGGGCCGCGGTCATTCCGATCGGCTACGAGAGCCCGTTCCGGCTGGCCGAGGACCTGTCGCTGGCCGATGTACTGTCGCGGGGTCGATTGCAGCCCGGGTTCAGCGCGGGGACTCCGCCGCACGCCGACCTCATCGGCGATCTGGTCTTCGATGGTGACTGGCGCAGCTTCGACCTGTCCTACGGTCGCGTCGCCCGCCTGCTCGAGAACCTGCGTGGCGACTATCTCGGCGACGCCGACACGGTCATCGCCTCGCCGGGCAACACCCAGCGTCCCCGCCTCCAGCCGCACAGCCCGGGCCTGGCGGATCGCGTCTGGTACGGCGGCGCGAGCATTCGATCCGTGCATTGGGCGGCGCGCAACGGGCTGAATCTGCTCACCGGCAATATCGTCTTCGGTGACAGCAGTGACGATTTCACCACCTCCCAGCTGACCCTGATCGCGGACTATCGCCGCCTGATCGACCCGGCGCGACCCGCTCGGGTGGCGGTCGGGCGGGTGATCGTCCCGTTCGACAGCGCCGACCGCGCGACCAGAGAGCGCTACCGCGACTACGCCGCGAGCCGCCACGACCGCACCCTCGGCCCGCAGGGGCAACGCCGAGCCCTGTTCGCACGCGACATCGTCGGCACCGCCGAGCAGATCCTGGAACAGCTGCGGGCCGACCCGGTACTCGCGCAGACCACGGAGCTGCGCCTGGAACTTCCCTACGAATTCCACCGCGAGGACTACGAGCAGATCCTGCACGACACCGTGCACCTGATCGCGCCCGAGTTGGGCTGGAAACCGTCGCTCACGGATGACGCGCACTGATTCTTCACAACGCGACGATCGCTGAGGGAGAACGGTTTACGCTCCCTCAGCGATCGTCGGTGGGTCAGGCGGCGCGTCGACGCAGGGCGGCGTCGGCCAGCGCGTCGGGGATCTTGCCGGTGTCGCGGTCGGCGAAAATCGTGCCGGGCGGGACGATCTCGTCGATGCGGTCGAGGATCTCCTCGGTCAGCACGACCTCCGCCGCGCCCAGGTAGGCATCGAGGTGTTCCTCGGTGCGCGGGCCGATGATGGCGGCGCTGACATCGGGGTGTGCGAGCACGAAACCGATCGCGAGCTGGATGAGGGTGAGACCGGATTCCGCCGCGAGCACGGCGAGCGCGTCGGCGGCGGCGAGTTTCGCCGCGTTGGCGGGTGCGTCGATGTCGAACCGGCCCGGGATCAGCTCGGCCCGATGCGAACTCGGCTGGGGTCCGCCGATTCGGTACTCGCCGGAGAGCCAGCCCGCGGCGAGCGGACCGTAGGTGATGACGCCGAGGCCGTACTTGCGGGCGATCGGCAATGTCTCGCGTTCGATGCCGCGGATCAGCGGTGAATACGGAACCTGTTCGGCCGCAGAACGATTGGCCTTGGTTCGATCGGCGATCCACTGGGCTTCGATCAGTTCGCCGGGCGAGAAGACCGAGGTGCCGTAGTAGCGGATCTTGCCGGCGCGGACGAGGTCGTCGAGCGCGGCGACGGTCTCCTCCAGCGCGGTCACCGATTCGGGGCGATGCACCTGGTAGAGGTCGAGGTGGTCGGTGTCGAGGCGGCGCAGCGAGTCCTCGACGGCGCGGGCGATCCAGCGCCGCGAGTTGCCCCGGTGGGTGGGGTCGTCGTCGACGGCGTTGTGGAACTTGCTGGCCAGAATCACCTCGTCACGCCGACCGCGCAGTGCCTTGCCGACGATGATCTCCGATTCGCCACGCGAATAGGTGTCGGCGGTGTCGACGATGTTGATGCCGGCGTCGAGCGCCCGGTGGATCAGGGCGATCGATTCCTCGTGTGTGGTGCCGCCACGGGAACCGAAGTTCATGGTGCCGAGGGCGTACGGGCTCACCCGAACACCGGTGCGGCCGAGCAGGCGCAGGTCGGACAGGCTCATCGGGTGGCTCCGATCGTGGTGCGGCGGGTGGCCGCGTCGGTGAGCGACGGCGGCAGGTAGCCCTCGTCGGCGGGGCTGAGTGTGGTTCCTGGCGCGACGATCTCGTCGATCCGATCCAGCACCTCGGTGCTCAATCGCACGTCGACGGCGCCGAGTTGGGTTTCGAGGTGGGCCAGGGTGCGCGGCCCGATGATGACGGTGCTCACCGCCGGGTGCTGGAGCACGAACGCCAGCGACAGGTGCACCAGCGACAGGCCCGCCTCGTCGGCGAGTTTCGCCAATTCCTCGGCGGCGGCGCGTTTGCGCTGGTTGGCGACCAGTTCGGGGTCGTGCCGATGTGGCTGACGGGTGAGCCTGCTCGACTCGGCCGCGGTCTCGCCCGCCCGGTAGCGACCGGAGAGCCAGCCGCCGGCGAGGGGACTCCAGGTGAGCACGCCGAGGCCGTGCCGTTCGGCGATCGGCAGGGTGGCGCGTTCCGCGCCGCGCGCCAGGATGGAGTACGGCGGCTGCTCGGTGACCGGACGGGCCAGGTTGCGATCGGTGGCCACCCATTGCGCCTCGACCAGCTGATGCGGTTCGAAGGTGGTGGTGCCGTAGTAGCGGATCTTGCCCGCGCGCACCAGATCGTCGAGTGCCCGCAGAGTCTCCTCCAGGGGGACATCGGGGTCGGGGCGATGCACCTGGTAGAGGTCGAGGTGGTCGGTGTCGAGGCGGCGCAGCGAATCCTCGACGGCGCGGATGATCCAGCGCCGGGAGTTGCCACGATGGTTGGGGTCGGTGCCGATCTGGCCGTGGAACTTGCTGGCGAGGACCACCTCGTCGCGGCGCCCACGCAGGGCCTTGCCGACGATCTGTTCGTTCTCACCCTGGGAGTACACGTCGGCGGTGTCGACGACGTTGATGCCCGCGTCGAGGGCACGGTGGATGATCGTCGCGGCGTCGTCGTGGTCGGGATTGGCCCAGGCGCCGAAGTTCATGGCGCCCAGCGTGAGTGGGCTCACCAGCACGCCGGTGCGGCCGAGGTGTCGCAGTGTCATGGAGTGGGTTGTCACTTTCCGGTAGCGGAGACAGGTTGGTGGGCAAAGGAATTCGCGGGCTCGGGCAGACCGAGGTGACCGCGCAGGGTGGTGTGTTCGTATTCGCGGCGAAAGAGCCTGCGCCGGCGCAGTTCGGGGACCACCTGGTCGACGAAGTCAGTCAGGTAGCCGGGCAGCACGGCCGGGATGATGGTGAAGCCGTCGATGCCCGCGTTGCGATGCCACAGTTCGATGTGGTCGGCGACCGTCTGCGGTGTGCCGATCACCACGCGATGGCCGCCGAGGAACTCGGTGAGCAGTTGCCGCACGGTGTGGCCGGTTTCGACGGCGTAGCCGGTGAGCGAGGCGAAGAACCCCTGTGGGCCGATCCGGTCGGCGGGCAGCACGGTGAGATGGTGCGGCAGCGGGGCGTCGAGGTCGAGTTCGACGTCGGGATAGCCCAGCCAGCGAGCGAACTGGCGTACCGGGGCGCTGTCGGGGTGCAGGCGGCCCTGTAATTCGTCGAACCGTGCGCGCGCCTCGGCCTCGGTGGACCCGATCACCGGGACCAGCCCGGGCAGGATCCGGATCGCGTCGCCGTCACGGCCGGATGCCACTGCCGCCGCCCGGATCTCGGCCGAGAAGCCGCGCGCGGCCGACAGGCTGAGCTGGGTCGTATAGATCGCCTCGGCGTGCGCGGCCGCGAAGGCCCGGCCCTGTGGGGACGCTCCGGCCTGCACGAGAACGGGGCGGCCCTGCGGGGAGCGCAGCACGTTCAGTGGCCCGGCGACGGAGTAGAACTCGCCATGATGGTCCACCGCGTGCACGCGATCCGGGTCGGCGAAGACACCGGCTTCCTGATCGCCGATCAGCGCGCCGGATTCCCAACTGTCCCATAGCTTCTCAGTCAACGAGACGTACTCGGCGGCACGTCGGTACCGTGCGTCGCGGTCGGGCAACTCGGCGATGCCGAAGTTGCGGGCGGCGTTGGGTTCGAAGGTGGTGACCACGTTCCAGCCGGCCCTGCCGCCACTGACGTGATCGAGCGAGAGGATCCGCCGAGCCAGGTTGTAGGGCAGGTTCAGCGACGTGGTCGCGGTAGGGATGAGCCCGATCCGCTCGGTCGTCACGGCCAGCGCCGAACTGAGCAGGATCGGGTCGAGGGTGGCGGCGGGTGCTCGGGCGATGCCGGGCTGCTGCACCGGGATATCGGGGAACAGCAGGCCGTCGAGTCCGCCGCGTTCGGCTTCGGCTGCGACCCGCTGGTAGTGCCCGAGCTGGATGAACGCGTCGGCGGGCAGGGTCGGTTCCAGCCAGGCGGCCGGGTGGTACCCGGCGCTACCGACGTTGACGAGGAAATGCAGTCTGCGGGCCATCAGGCAACCCCTTCGGCGATAGTGCCCCGGTAGGTGGGGACGGGCAGGCCGAGGTGACCGCGCAGGGTGGTCGCCTCGTACTCGGTGCGGAACACGCCGCGCCGGCGCAGGATCGGCACGACACCGTCGACGAAGTCGTCGAAGCCGCCGGGCAGGACATCGGGCATCAGGTTGAAGCCGTCGGCGATGCCCGCCTCGACCCAGTCGATGATCGCGTCGGCGACCTGTTCCGGGGTGCCGGTGACGATGCGGTGGCCCGCGCCGCCGCCGAGACGCCGCAGCAGTTGGCGCACTGTCAGATTCTCCCGACGGGCCAGGCCGAGAGCGATCTTGTAGAAGGTCTGCGACCCGCCCGCCTCGTCGGGGTCGGCCAGCAGGTGCCACGGGAGCGGTCCGTCGAGGGTGAGGTCGTCGCGGTCGACGCCGAGTTGGGTGGCCAGCCGATCGAGCGCGTATTCCGGTGGGACCAGCTCGGCCAGCAGTTCGCGGCGCTGGGCGGCCTCGGCTTCGGTGGACCCGAGCACAGTGGACAGGCCGGGCAGGATCAGAACATCCTCGGCCCTTCGCCCGTAACCGACGGCACGGGCCTTCACGTCGCGGTAATACTCCCCCGCTTCGTCGGCGGTCTGCGCGGCGGTGAAGATCACCTCGCCGACCCGGGCGGCCAGCGCCCGACCGTCTTTCGACGCACCGGCCTGCACGACCACCGGTTCGCCCTGGGGCGAGCGCGGGACATTCAGCGGACCGGCCACATCGAAGTGCGGGCCGTGGTGGTCGACGGCGTGGATGCGCGCGTAGTCGGCGAAACGGTGTGTCGCCTTGTCGCCGATCAGCGCGTCGGGTTCCCAGCTGTTCCAGAGCGCGCGCACCACCTCGACGAATTCGGCGGCGCGTTCGTAGCGGGCGCCGTGGGCCGGTTCGGCGTCGAAGCCGAAGTTGCGCGCGGCGTCGGCTCCGGCGGTGGTGACCACGTTCCAGCCGGTGCGGCCACCGCTGAGCAGGTCGAGCGAGGCGAAGCGGCGCGCGACGTCGTAGGGGTCGTTGTAGCTCGACGACAGGGTGGCGATCAGGCCGACATGCTCGGTCGCCGCGGCGAGCGCGGCCAGGATCACCGACGGTTCGAGGCTGTTGAACGGCCGGTACCGGATGTCCTCGCGGATGGCGGGCCCGTCGGCGAGGAAGATCGCGTCGAACGTGGCTTCCTCGGCGCGGCGGGCGATGCGCACATAGTGGTCGAGGCCGAAACTCGCGGCGGGGTCGGTGCCGGGGAAGCGCCACGAGCCGCCGAAGACCCCCGCGTTGAGAATATTGACATTGAGGTGCACCTGTCGGCGTCCGGTCACGGCTGTTCCTCCTTGGCGCGGCCGGCCGCCAATGCGGCGCGACCGAGATCGGCGAGAACGAAATCGCTCTGCGGGAAGTGGATTCGCCCGACCATGGCGTCGCGATGGTGGCGTTCGAGTGGATGCCGACGGTCGAGGCCGGGGTTTCCGGTCAGGTCGAGTGCGGATTCGGTGACCCGGATGGCGGTGGCGGTGGCGACGTGTTTGGCCAGTGCGGGCAGGCGCGAGTGCTCGTCGTCGGCCAGGCTCGCCACGCCCTGGCAGACCAGTGCGCGGCTGGTCTGGATCCAGGCTTCGATCTCCCCCACCCGGTCGTGGAACCGTGGCACGGTGGCCAGCGAATCACCCAGTGCGGTGGGCACTCTGGTGTGCAGGTAGCGCACGAGCCAGTCCCGCGCCGCGATCGCGACGCCGTTGTAGTTCGCGGCCAGTAGCAGCGGCAGCGCCTGACGCCCCGCTCGGCGGATCTTCGTGGTGCCGTCGTTGGGGTCGCGCAGATCGACGAGTCTGGCGTCGGCGACGACCGTGCCGTCGAAGACCACCGACTGGGTGTCGGAGGCGCGCAGGCCCAGGTGATTCCAGGTCGGTTCGACGTGCCAGTCGGTGGCGGTGCGGTCGAGCAGGAAGGTCGCCACCCGTGGGTTCGGTTCGGCGGTACTGGTGGTGACGGTGAACCAGCTCAGTCCGGAAATGCCGGTGGCGTAGGCCTTTTCGCCGTCGATGCGCCACTCGCCGGACGACAGCCTGGTGGCGGTGGTGGCCGGGATGCCGCCGCGGGAGAGGCTGCCCAGTTCGCGTTCGACGGCGAGACCGTTGATCAGCGCGCCGTCGGTAGCTGCCGAGCGCAGCACCCGCTCCTTCAGCTCGGCGGGCCACGGGCTGTCGTCACGGAGCAGGCTCAGATGGTTGGTGTAATTCCATTGCAGGATCAGGCCGACCGACGGGTCGGCGGCGCCGACGCGCTCGATCACCTCGACCGCCTCGGCCAGACCCGCGCCGAGACCGCCGTATTCCACCGGAACCACGAGCGCGGGCGCGCCGATCGCGCGCAGCGCCTCGAAGGCGGCGAACGGAAAGGCCCCCGCCCGGTCGTGTTCGGCGGCGCGATCCGCGATCAGCGCGAGGGCGTCGGCGAACGCGTCCTGCTCCAGACCGTGCACGGTGTGTGCTGGTGCCACAGCTGTCATGCGGATGTCACTCTCCTGGTCGCGTCCCGACCACTCGGCGGCGGTCGAACGCAGATCTGTGCGGCGCACCGGAATTCACCGGAAAGGGAATCGGGGCGCGATGAAGTGGATCGCCGAAATCAGCGACGACAGGGCGGAGCCGGGATGGCGGCCTCGATCCGGATATTCGACAATTCCACGAGACCTCCTTTCCACGTTCGGCATCCGCGATCCAGTATCGGAACCTCCGATGCCGACGAACAAGACAGCCGGTCTACCGGATTCGTTCAGTTTTTCTCGATCCTCGACCGCGATCAGGACGCCAACTGCTCGGGTGCGGCGATGGTGCGCAGCATCCGAATGGCGGCGGCGACAGCGGGCCTTTCCAAGGAGGCCTGCCGGTAGGTCACGCCCACCTGACGCGACCCGTTGGCGACGGTGCAGGCGATCAGGTGGCGGTACTCCGGTGGTACCGACATCTCCGGTACCACCGCCACCCCGAGCCCGTGGTCGACGATCTCGGCCATCCCGGCGAAGGTGCCGCTGCGATGCTCGATCCGCGGGGCGAACCCGGCCTCACGGCAGGCGTACATCACCGACACGATCGACGGCGCGCCGTCACGGGCGGCGATCCAGTCGGCGTCGCGGACCGCGGACAAGCCCTGCTGGCGGGCCCGTTCCCGCAGGCCGGGCGGGGCGAGTAGCACGAGCGGATCGTCGAACAGGTACTCCGAGGACAGCCCGAGCGGCAGATCGCGAGCCCGGAACGAATACGAATAGGTGATGGCGATATCGACCTCTTGCTGGCGTACTGCGGGTACCGCGTCCACCGGGATCAAGTCGACCACCTGCACCCGCAGACCCGGATTCTCGTTCATCAGTCGCGCCGCGGCGGGCAGCGCGAGCCGGGTCTGCGCGGTGCGGAAGGTGGCCAGGGTGAGCACGCCGGTGATGGCCTCGGCGGTCGCCGCCACCGCGCTCTCGGCTTCCTCGAGCGCGGTGATGATCCGCGAGGTGTAGTCCACCAGGACCCGACCGGCATGGGTCAGGCGCAGCACCCGGCCCTCGCGGCGGGTGAGCACAGCGCCCACTTCCTCTTCCAGGATGCGCAATTGTTGCGATACCGCCGACGTGGTGATCCCGTGCAATTCCGATACGGCGGTCATGGTGGTTCGCTCGGCGAGATCACGCAACAAAACAAGGCGTCGAATGTCGTACATGAATTCCTCGCTTCGACCGGGTGGCTTCCGGATTCGCCCATCATCGGGCAGTACCGACCTTCCAGGAAATCCTTACGATCAGAGCGATTCTGTGCAGCTCTACTACGCCGATCACGCCACCACGGCGGCGACAGCGGCACGGTCGGGCTCACCGGCGGGTACCGCGTCGAGCAACCGTCGGGTGTAGTCCTGGGTCGGTTGCTCGAAAACGTCGGTGACCGAACCGGATTCGACCACCGCGCCCGCGCGCATCACCGTCACCTCGTCGGCGACCAGTCGCACCACACCGAGATCGTGAGTGATGAACAGGTAGGTGAGGCCCTGCTGGTGCTGGAGATCGACGAGCAGACGCAGGATCTGCGCCTGTACCGAGACGTCGAGGGCCGAGACCGCCTCGTCGAGGACGAGCACGCGTGGTCCGGCGGCGAGCGCACGCGCCACCGCGACGCGTTGACGCTGACCGCCGGAGAGTTCGGCGGGTCTGCGCGCCAGGTGTTCTCGCGACAGCGCCACATCGTCGAGCAGTTCGCGCACCCGCTCGTGTCGTCGCGGGCCACGCGGGAGCAGCCCGAGCGCGACCAGTGGTTCGGCGATGATCTGCGCCACGGTGAACTTCGGATCCAGGGAGGAATACGGGTTCTGGTAGACGAATTGGATCTCGCGCCGGATCGGACGAAGCTTCCCGCGCGAGAGCCCGTCGATGCGGGCGCCGTCGAACCACACCTGGCCCGAGTCCGGTGCGGTGAACCCCGCGGCGATCCGCGCGACGGTCGACTTGCCCGCCCCCGATTCCCCCACCAGCGCGTGGGTGGTCCCCGCGCGGACGGCCAGGCTGACCCGGTCGACCGCGCGCACGCCACCGTGCGCGAAGGTCTTGGTCAGTTCCCTGACCTCGAGCAGCGCCCGCGTGGCTTTCGGCGCAGGCGTCGCCCGCTCCGGTGACGAACCGATGACCGTCGGTGGCGTCAGCACACGGCCGGTCGACGATCCCGTTCCCGTCGAAGAAGCCGACCCGGGTTTCGGTGTCGCACCGGGCGAGGGTCGACCCCCGGATTCGAGTCGGGTTCCGGTGCTCGTCAGACGGGTGCTGTGGCGAGTGGGTGCCGCCGCGACGAGTCGACGCGTGTAGTCGTGGCGAGGATCGGTGACGATGCGGGCGGCGGGTCCCTCCTCGACGATGCGTCCGTGCTGCATCACGATCAAGCGATCGGAGCGTTCGGCGGCCACTCCCAGGTCGTGGGTGACCAGCAGTACGCCGAGGCCGAGGGTGTCGCGCAGGTGGGCCAGGTGATCGAGGATCACCTTCTGCACGGTGACGTCCAGGGCCGAGGTCGGCTCGTCGGCCACCAGCAGGGCCGGGTCGTTGGCCAGCGCGATGGCGATGAGCACCCGCTGTTTCATGCCACCGGACAGCTCGTGCGGATACTGCCGGTACACCCGTTGCGGGTCGCGCAGTCCCGCTGTGGCCAGTTTCGCCACCGCGAGTTCACGACCGGGCCCGGATTCGACGCGGCGGTGCAGCCGCAATGCCTCGAGCACCTGGGCGCCGACGCGTTTGACCGGGTTCAGCGAGGTGCCGGGGTCCTGGGGCACGAACCCGACGAACGGTCCGCGCAACCGCGCGAGTTCGCGGTCTTTCCAGCGGGCGGTGTCGTGCCCGTTCAGTTCCAGCGCGGTGGCCTCGACCCGCGCCGACGGGGGCAGCAGGCGCAGCGCGGCGTGGATGGTGGTGCTCTTGCCCGACCCGGATTCACCCACGATCGAGACGAATTCGCCGCGGCCGACCGTCAAGGACACTCCGTCGACCGCCGCCCGCCCGTCCGCGCCGCGGGTGCGGTAGCGCACGGTCAGGTCCTCGACCCGCAGCAGGGTGTGCTTCTCGCTCATCGCTTCTCTCCCAACGCTCGCCCGATTCGATTGGTGGACAGCACGACCACGGCGATCACGATGCCGGGCAGCAACGAGATCCACGGGTAGGTGGCCAGGTAGTCCCTGCCCTCGGAGACCGCGAGGCCCCATTCCGGGTCAGGGGGCGGTGCGCCGTAGCCGAGGAAGCCCAGCGCTGCCACGGCCAGCACCGCCGTTCCGCATTCGAGCGCGGCCAGCGACAGCACCGCCGAGACCGAGTTCGGCAGCACGTGCCGGAGCACGACTCGACCGAAACCCGCACCGGAGCCGTACGCGGCCTCGACGTAGTCGGTGCCCGCGACCTTGAGCACCTCGGCGCGCATCACCCGCGCGAAGGCCGCCACTGCCGAGATACCGACGGCGACAGCGATATTCACCGTGCCGTAGCCGAGCGCGGTGACCACCGTCATCGCCAGCAGCAGGCTCGGGATAGCCAGGAGCACATCGACGAAACGCATGATCACCGCGTCGAACCGACCGCCGACGAATCCGCTGAGCAGCCCGATCGTCGACCCGATCACGAAACCCAGCGCCACCGCGAGCAGGGTCGCGGTGAGCGTGGTCGAGGTGCCGTAGATGGTGCGGGCGAGCAGGTCGCGACCGAGGCGGTCGGTGCCGAACAGGTGCTCGAGACTCGGCGCGCTGAAGCTGGCGTTCGAATCCCCCTCCAGCGGTGAGTATTTCGTGAACCACGACGGGACCAGGGCCCAGGCGAGCACGATGACGATCACCAGCCAGGCCATGGCATGCCCCGGCGCGGCGGTGAGCACCCCGATCCCGGCGCGTACCCGATCGGGAACCGTCGGCGCCGCGCCGGTGTTCTTATCGGCGATGTCGTTGTCGAGGAGGGTCATGCGGCTGTCCTTGCTCGCACACGGGACCGCAGCCGCGGATCCACCAGCGGATAGACGAGATCGACCAGGAAGTTCACCGTGACGAACACCAGCGCGGCGAACACCACCACCGCCTGTACCAGCGGCACGTCCTGGGTGCGGACGGCCGTCTCGGTCAGTCGGCCCAATCCCGCACGGGAGAACACGGTTTCGACGATCACCGCGCCGGCGAGCAGATTGCCGAAGGTGACGCCCGCGATGGTGAGCGCGGGTAGGGCGGCGTTCTTCAACACCTCCCGCACCAGCACCCACAGCCGCGTCGCGCCCTTGGCCACCGACACCGTGACATACCCGGCGTGCAGTTCGGCGTCGAAGTTCTTGATCAGCAACTGCGCGATCGGCGCCGACACCGGGATCGCCAGTGTCACCGCGGGCAGCACCAGCGATCCGAAGCCCTCGTTGCCGATCGGCGGGAACCAGCCCAGCTGGAACGAGAACACCTGCAACAGTGCGAGTCCCACCAGGAAGACGGGCACCGACACTCCCGCCGCGGGCAGGGTCGCGACCAGGTCCGCGACCCATCTGGTGCGGGTGTAGCCCGCGGTGGCGGCGACGGCGAAGGCCAGCGCCACGGCAAGGACCAGCGCGGCGCCCGCCAGCAGAGCCGTGTGTGGCAGCACCGACACGATCAGCGGCCAGACCTGCTCACCGGTGCGGGTCGAGACGCCGAAGTCACCGGTCACCGCCGCGAACAACCGATGGGTGTACTGCCCGAGCAGATCCTGGTCGAGGCCGAAGTACTGCCGGGAGTTGTGTTTGTCCTGCTCGGAGATCAGGTCACCCTGCGACGGGTCGAACAGGAAGTCGACCGAGTCGTAGGGCAGCACGAACAGCAGTACGAAGGTGAGGGTGTAGGCGCCCCACACCACGAACACCGCCTGCCCCAGTTTGGCGAGCACATAGCGCGACATCGGTTACCTCGGCTCGATCCAGGTGTCGTAGAAGACGTTGCGCGACTGCGCTTCATAGCCCACGTTGTGCACCCGGGGAGAGGCCGCGGTCACCTGCGCCGGGTTGTAGACCGGCACCGTGAGCACCTGATCCACGAGCAGGAACCGCTGCGCCGCCTCAGCGGCCTCGGCGCGCTTGCCCGGGTCGAGGGTCCGGCTCACCGCGCTGAGCTTGTCGATCGCCTGCTGGTAGAGCGGGTTCTCCGGCGCCAGCTTCGAGGAGTTGGTGTACTGCGGCGAGTACACCTGCTCGAGCACCGCCACATCGGCCCGACTCTGGTTGGCCACCTGGATGTTCCAGCGTTTCTGTTGGGTCGCAGCGGCGGTGTAATCCGGGATCGGCAGCACGTTGAGTTTCAGGTCGATGCCGATCTTGCGCAGATCCTGCTGGATCAGCTCGTAGGCGGGTTTGTTGTTCACCAGGTTGTTGATGCCGAGCAGGGCGAGCTCGAGTCGACGGCCCTGCGCGTCCACCCGGATGCCGTCGCCGCCCTTCTTCCAGCCCGCCGACTCCAGGATCTGTTCGGCCCTGGCCTGGTCCTGCTTCAATTCCGCGGAGAAGTCGACGTGGCCGGGCACACGCGAGGAGATCACCGAGCTCGACACCTTGTAGCTCGAGGTGAGAACCGTCTTGGTGAGCGCGTCGCGGTTCCAGCCCAGTTTCACGGCCTCCCGCACGGCGCGGTCGTCGGTCGGGAACAGGTCGGTCTTGAGGTCGAAGGAGATATCGCGCCCGGGAATCAGCTGCGGAACGATCCGGTAGCCCTCAGCTTTCAGCGGCGCCTCGTCGGTGTTGTTGACGTCGAGGATCGCGTCGACCTGTCCCGCGCGCAGCGCGCCGGTGCGGACCGCGGCCTCGGGAATCACCGAGATCTCCACGGCGTCGAGGTAGGCCTCACCGTTGTGTTTGCGGCTGGCGGGCGCCCAGTTGTAGCCGGGGCGCTTCTTCAGCACCGTTTTCTGCTGGTAGACGTGCTCGGCGACGACGAACGGACCGGTGGTCACCAGGTTCTGCGCCAGTGCGCGCTGTTCTTTGGTCAGCTGCAGCGTCGAATGCCCGACGATGCCGGAGAAATACAGCGAAAGTGCCTGGAGGAAACCGGCATTCGGCCGATTGAAGACGACCTTGACCGTCGTCGGGTCGAGCACCGTGGTGCTGGTGTAGCCGACCCAGTACGCGGTCACCGGCACGATGCCCAGTGCCTTGTCGCCGAATCCGAGCAGGTCGAAATTCTCTTTCACCGAATCGGCGGTGAATTTCGTTCCGTCCGTGAAAGTGACGTCGCCACGGAGCCGGAACGTGAATTCGGTCAACTCCGGGTTGATATCCCAGGACTGGGCCAGCCACGGCTCGATGGCCCCGGTTTCCGGATTCTGATATGTCAATTTGTCGGTGATATTGCTCGTGATGAGCGACTCCGGATACGAACTGCCCGAATGCGGGTCCAAGTTGGCGGGCGCGTCGAGCACAGCGAAACGCAGTGTCCCACCGGCGACCGGCGGGCCGGCGTCGTCACTGCCGGCGACCCGGTTACCCGAGGCCGCGCAGCCGGTCAGCACGGAGCCGACGAGGGCAAGGGCCAGGAGCGCCGTCGCCGCGGAGAATCTTTTCGATGACATTTCGCGAAGTCTGCACAACGGCAACTCCGCGAACAACCAAGTTGCACTTCGTGATTTGTTCAGTTTTAGTGAATCCGGCGCACGACAGGATCGTGAAGCGGAACTTCAATAATGGTGTAGGCATTCTTGTCGATCCGAAATCGCGGAATGCGGCGGTCGCGGACTTAATCTCCGAAGGGTAAGCAACACAGTCCGCTTCGACGAAAGACCCACGACCGCATGAGGAACATTCGATTCCGTCAAATTCTGGCCACCGGTACCGCGGCCATCGCCCTCGCCACCGTGCTGGCCGCGTGTGGTGGTTCGTCGTCGCCGGATGAGGCGGCAGGCGACCCGGTATTCGGTGGCACGCTGAACTTCTACGACCCCATCGAGTACACGGCGTGGACGCCGGTCAACTCGATCTGGTCCAACAGTCAGGTCGCCAACAACCTCGCCGAACGCCTGACCTGGCAGGATCCCAAGACCGGGCAGATCAAGCCCTGGCTGGCCAAGTCGTGGGAGGTCAGCCCCGACAAGCTGAAATACACCTTCCGCCTGCGTGAGGGCGTCACGTTCAGCAACGGCGACCCACTCGACGCCGCGGTCGTGAAGGCCAACTACGACCAGCACGCCCTCGGCGACAAGGCGCTGGGCATTCCGCCGGATCGGTTCTTCTCCGACTATCAGGCCTCGACCGTCATCGATCCGCTGACCGTGGAGGTGGCCTTCACCAAGCCCAATGCCGGTTTCCTGCAGGTAGCTTCGTTCTACCGGGCCGGGTCCATTCTGGCCAAGCCGTTCCTGGAACGAGATCTGAACGGGCAGAGCCAGGCCAAGAACTGGGTCGGGACCGGTCCGTTCGTGGTGGAGTCGGTCAACGGCAACACCGGCATCACGCTGAAGCGACGCGAGGACTACAACTGGGCGCCGACGGGTGCGGGCCATCAGGGCAAGGCCTACCTGGAGCGGGTGGTCTTCAAGACCGTGCCCGAGGCCGGGACGAGGGTCGGCGCGCTGCAGTCGGGTGAGGCGCACATCGCGCGCAATATCAGCCCCTACGACGAGGAGACGGTGACCGCCAACGGTGGCCGGATCGAGGCGTTCGCGGTGCAGGGCCAGACCAACAAGCTGTCGGCGCAACTGGATTCGACCACGCCGATCGTGGACAAGCAGGTGCGCCTGGCATTGCAGGCCGCCACCGATCGCAAGGAGATCAACACGACGGTGCTCTCGCCGAGCTACCCGATTCCCAGCAGCATCCTGGTGAAGGACACTCCCAATCGCGGCGACGCGAGCAAGTACCTGGGTTACGACCTGAACAAGGCCAATTCACTGCTCGAGGACGCGGGTTGGCGCAAGGGCGGCGACGGCATCCGGGCCAAGGACGGCAAGCGCCTGCAGTTCGAGGTGTGGGTGGCACCGTTCTACCAGGTGTCGCAGCCGGTGCTGGAACTGCTGCAGTCACAGTGGAAGAAGGCGGGCGTCGAGCTCGTGATCCGCACTGTGTCGCAGACCGAATACGAGTCGATTCGCAACACCCGCCCCGACAACTGGACGCTGGTGCAGGGCCAGACCTCACGCGCCGAAGCTGACGTGCTGCGCACCGCGTTCGACAGCACCGCGCAGAACGAGTTCTTCGCACCCGTGCCGGACGCGAAGCTCGACGAGTTGGTGCGCGCGCAGGCCTTCGAATTCGACCCGGCCGCCCGCACCAAGGCCATCCAGGCCATCGAGGATCGGGTGTTCGGCGAGGGCTACGCCATTCCGCTCTACGACGAGACCCAGGTGTTCGGCCTCGCGCCGACCGTGCACGGTTTCACCACCGAGTCCACGGCCCGCACCTGGCTCTACGACACCTGGATCACCGGGTAAGAGGCCGACGATGCGCATCTACATCTTGCGGCGACTGGTCCAAGCGGTACTGGTCCTCTGGGCCGCCTACACCCTGTCGTTCATCTTGCTCAGCGCGCTGCCGGGGGATTCGGTGAACAACCGGATCCAGAACCCGGAAGCGCAGATCACACCGGAGGCAGGCCGGTTGATGCTCGAGTTCTACGGGCTCGACCGGCCGGTCTGGGAGCAGTACCTGCACGCGCTGTGGGCACTGCTGCACGGTGACCTCGGCTTCTCGCTCACCTCGGGACGGCCGGTGACCCACGCTGTCGCCGAGGCACTGCCCTCCACGTTGACGCTGACCGGGCTCGGCCTGGTGTTCGGGCTGGTCTTCGCCGCTGTTGTCGCGGTGGCGGCCAACTACGCGCCGTGGGCGTGGTTGCGTAACGCCTTCGATTCCGCGCCCGCGCTGTTCGCCTCGGTGCCCACCTTCGTCGTCGGTGTGCTCGTCCTGCAATATCTTTCGTTCCGCTGGCATCTGATCCCCTCGGTCGACAACGGCACGGTGCTCGCGCTCATCGCACCCGCCGCGACCCTGGGGCTGATCGTGGCCGCGCCGATGGCCCAGGTATTCGCCACCTCGGTGCGCACCACCCGGCAGCGACCGTTCGTGCACGTGGTGGCAGCCAGGGGCGCGAGCGAGGGCTACATCTTCCGCAAGGACGTGCTGCGCAATTCGTCGCTGCCGGTGCTCACGCTGCTCGGGCTGGCCTTCGGCGAGCTCATCGCCGGTGCGGTGGTGACCGAGTCGGTGTACGCGCGTCAGGGCATCGGCCAGCTCACCGTCGGCGCGGTCGACACCCAGGACCTGCCGGTGGTGCAGGGGGTGGTGTTGCTCTCGACGGTGGCCTATGTGCTGGTGAATCTCGCGGTGGATCTGGCCTATCCGTTCATCGATCCGCGGGTGCTGGTGGACGGGCGCACGCACCGGGTCACCCGCTCGCGGTCGACCCGACGCAAGCAGGTCACCGTATCCGTTCCGGTCGTCGCGGCGGTGCCGCGTCGGCTGCCTGCCGAGGTGGCGATGCCATGACGACCCTCGAGAAACCGACAACTGTGACAGCACAGTCCTATTCGGTAGATCCGGCGCAGCGCGCGCGGTCCGTGTTGCGATGGACCCGTCGACACTGGACGGTCGCGCTGGCATTGCTGGTGGTCGCGACCATCCTGGCGTGGGCGATCGCGCCGCAGCTGTTCACGGGCTACGACCCGCTGGCGGTGAATCCGGCGCAGAAGCTGAAACCGCCCTCGGGCGAGCACTGGTTCGGTACCGATCAGCTCGGCCGTGACCTCTACGCGCGCATCGTCTACGGCGCGCGGGCGTCGCTGCTGGGTTCGGCGATCGCCGTCGGTGTCGGTGTGTTCGTCGGTTCCCTGCTCGGTGCGGTGGCCGGCTGGTTCGCCGGGTTCCCCGACAGCGCGGTGATGCGGCTCATCGACGTGGTGCTCTCGATCCCCGGTTTCCTGCTGGCCATCACCATCGTGGTGCTGCTCGGTTTCGGGGTGTGGCAGGCGGGGATCGCGGTCGGGCTCACCTCGTCGGCGACCTTCGCCCGGCTCATCCGCTCGGAGGTGGTCAAGGCCCGCACCAGCACCTACGTCGAGGCGGCCATCACCAGCGGGGCCTCGACCGGCACGATTCTGCGACGACACGTGATCCCCAATTCGATCGCGCCCACCGTCTCGCTGATCACCGTGCAGTTCGGCATCGCGATCATCTGGATCGCGTCGCTGAGTTTCCTCGGGCTCGGTGCGCAGCCGCCGGACCCGGAATGGGGTCGGCTGGTCTCGGACGGGCGCAACTACATCGCCACCCGCGGCTGGCTGACGCTGTGGCCAGGGCTCACCATCGTGGTGATGGTGCTGGCGACCAATCACCTGTCCCGCTACTTCTCCAGGAGGACCTCCGCATGAGCGTCGTCCACGAAACCATCACGCCGACAACAGAAACCCATGTCGCGCCGGTCCTACGGGTGGCGAACCTGCGCGTCGGCTACCGGGTGAACGATCAGCTCACCCCGGTGGTGCGCGACGTCACCTTCGATGTCGCGCCCGGCCAGGTACTGGCGCTCGTCGGCGAATCCGGGTCGGGCAAGACCACCACCGCCCACGCCGTGCTCGGGCTGCTGCCCGGCAACGGCGAAGTCACCGGCGGCAGCATCACCTTCCGCGACCAGGTCCTCACCGAGCTCAGCGCGAAAGGATGGCGTTCGATCCGAGGACGCGCGATCAGCTTGATCCCGCAGGATCCGACCGTCTCGCTCGACCCGGTGCGCCGGGTCGGGCACCAGGTCGAGGACGTGCTGCGGCTACACACCGAGCTCGATGCGCGGGCCCGCCGCGAACGCGTGCACGAACTGTTCGAACTGGTCGGCTTCACCGATGTCGAGCGCCGCTATCGCCAGTATCCGCACGAACTCTCGGGCGGCATGCGTCAGCGGGTGCTCATCGCCGCCGCGGTGGCGGCCGAACCGGACCTGATCATCGCCGACGAGCCGACCTCGGCGCTGGACGCCACGGTGCAGAAACAGGTGCTCGACCTGCTCGACGAGGTCCGGCTGCGCACGGGAACCAGCGTGGTGCTGGTGACCCACGACCTCGGGGTGGCCGCCGACCGCTCCGACCTGATCGGCGTACTGCACCAGGGCGAGTTGGTCGAGTTCGGGCCGACCGCGCGACTGGTCGCCGATCCACAGCACCCTTACACCCGGCGACTGCTCGACAGTGTGCCGTCGCGGCGGCCGTGGGTCCGCGACCGTACCCCGGTCGCGGTCACCACCGAGACGGTCATCGAGGTCGACGAGCTGCGCAAGGACTACGGCGGTGTACCCGCCGTCGACGGTATCTCGTTTCGGGTCCGACGCGGCGAAACCTATTCCATCGTGGGCGAATCCGGCAGCGGGAAGTCCACGACGGCGCGGGTGCTGGCCGGGCTCACCGAGGTGGACTCGGGCCGGGTCGCACTGCTCGGCACCGACATCACCCGGCTGAGCCGCCGGGAGTTCCGGCCGCTGCGCCGCGACGTGCAGATCGTGTACCAGAACCCGTATTCCTCGTTCGATCCGCGCTTCGACGTCTACGACGTCGTCGACGAGCCGCTGCGCTCGTTCGAGCCGCGCCGTGGGCTGCGCCGGGGCAGGCCGAATCGGGACCGGGTGGTGGCCGCGATGGAGGCCGCCGCCCTGCCCGCCGATTTCGTCGACCGCCATCCTCGCGAACTCTCGGGTGGGCAACGTCAGCGGGTGGCCATCGCTCGCGCGCTGGTGCTGGAGCCGAAGGTGATCGTGCTGGACGAGCCGATCTCGGCGCTGGACGTCTCGGTCGCGGCGCAGATCCTGGATCTGTTGCGCGGCCTGCAGCGAGAACGCGGACTGACCTACGTTTTCATCTCGCACGACCTGGCTGTGGTGCGCGCGATCTCCGATCGTGTGGCGGTGATGCGCGAAGGCCGCATCGTCGAGCAGGGCACCGTGGACCAGGTCTTCTCCTCTCCCGCCGACGATTACACCGTGCGTCTGCTCGACGCGATCGCCGGCCGCGACCTCATCGGAGGACTGTCATGACCACCACCATCGCGCCCGCCACACTGGCCGAGGCGCTGCCCCGCATCCGGGCCGTCCTGGCCGAATTCGTGCCGGGCACAGGCGAGCGCGACCTCGCCTTCGAGCACCCCGACGCGCTGATCCAGGCGCTGGCCGACGCGGGCTTCGGCCGGTTGCGGGTGCCGGTGGAGTACGGCGGGTTCGACGTCGACCTGCCGACGCTGTTCGGGCTGCTGGCCGAGGCGGGGCAGGCCGATTCCAACATTCCACAGATCTGGCGGGGGCATTTCACCACCACCGAGATCCTGCGCGCCGAAACCGATCCGGTGGTGCGCGAGCACTGGTTCCGGGCGATCGGCGCGGGCGCGGTGTTCGGCAACGCGCAGTCCGAGCCCTCGGCGCTGGTCGCCGAAGCGGTGGGCGAAGCCGCGGGCTGGGGCGTGACGACCACGCGAGCCCGCGTCGGCGAGAACGGCGTGCGGGTGGTCTCGGGCACCAAGTTCTACTCGACGGGCTCGCGCTTCGCCGACTACATCCGCGCGGCCGTGGTCGACGACGAAGGCACCCGCGGCTTCGTGGTGATCGGGGCCCGCCACCCGGGCGTCACCCACACCGACGACTGGGACGGCATCGGTCAGCGTCAAACCGGCAGTGGCACCACTTATTTCGAGGATGTGCCGGTCGAGGAGCACGGCGATATCGGCAAGTACAAGGAGTCCTTGCGCGGCCTGGACTCCTTCGTCCAGATCGTGCACCTAGCCAACCTGACCGGTATCGCGCGCAGTATCGTCGCCGAGACCTCGCAGATCGTGCGCGATCGCACCCGCACCAGCCTGCACGCGCTCACCCAGCGCGCCGACGAGGACCCGGACGTCCTCGCTGTCATCGGTATCCTCGAAGCGCGCAGGCTTACCGCCGAAACCCTGTCGCGCCACGCCGCCGAGCAACTGGAGGCGGCGCACGTCGCCGGCGACGAGGCCGCCTACACCCGCGCCTACCTCGACACCTCCGCCGCGCAGATCGCCGTCATCGAGGCCGTACTCGACGCCGCGACAAGAGCTTTCGACGCGGGCGGCTCGTCCACGATCCGCAACAGCGTCCACCTGGACCGGCACTGGCGCAACGCCCGCACCCTCGCCTCGCACAACCCGGTGATCTACAAGCCACGTGTGCTCGGCGATTTCGTGGTCAACGGCAACGCGCCGGTGCCCGGCTACTACCGGCAGCGCGCCTCGGTGGTCACGCCCGACGACACCGCGGCCGCCGCTGTCGACGGCGACACGGCCGCGCCGGACCAGCGATGACCGCCGTCGATCAGCCGGCGGCATCCCTCGACTCCGTTGTGGTCGGGTCGATCGAGCACACAGGGCCACCGGACAATTCGCAGACGGCACCGGCGGCACGCCCGCTCACCGTGGCAGGTATCCGGGCTGCGGCAGCACCGATCCTGGCGCGGCTGGCCGACACGGCGCGCCAGCGTGAAATCGACCGCGACTACGCTTTCGTCGAGGTCCGCGCGCTCGCCGACGCGGGGATCGCACTGACCGGAATCGCCGTCGCCGAGGGCGGGGCGGGTGGGTCGCTGCGCGAGGTCACCGACCTGGTCATCGAGATCGCGCGCGCCGATTCCAGTGTGGCGCAGGCTTTGCGGAGCAGCTTCCTGACCGCGAACCAGGTGGCGGGCAGGCCCGATCTGCCGCATCGGGAGCAGACGCTGCGACGGCTGCGCGACCGGGACCTGTTCGCGGGCACCAGCAATGAACGCACCGGCGGTGCCAGCGGACAGGTCAACGCCACCGCCCGCCGGGACGGCGCGGACTGGGTGATCGACGGCGAGAAGTACTACTCGACCGGTGGGCTGTACGCGGACTGGTTCTCCACGCAGGCGCAGACCGAGGACGGGACCGTGCTGCGGTTCACCGTGCCGGTGGATCGCGCGGGCCTGCGACGGCTCGACGACTTCGACGCGGTCGGCCAGCGCCTCACCGCCAGTGGAACCACCCGGTTCACCGGGGTGCGCGTGCGCGCCGACGAGATCACCCCGGCCCCGGATACCGCACCCGACAACCCATGGCAGGGTTCCTACGCTCAGCTGTATCTGGCCGCGGTGCAGGCGGGTATCGCCGCGCGCGCCCGCGACGACGCCGTCGCCTACGTGCGGCACAAGGCCCGCCCGATCAAGCACAGCACCGCGACCAGCAGCCTCGATGATCCCTATGTCCGCCAGACCGTCGGCGAGATCGCCGCCCGCGCCCAGGCGGCGCGAGCGGTGGTCCTGCTGGCCGCCGAGACCCTCGAGGGTGTGCGCGGACGCACCGGCGACGACGCCCGCGCCGCGGGTGCGGCGGCGGCGGTCGAGGTCGCGCAGGCGGGCGTGATCGCCATCGAATCCGCCCTCGCCGCAGCCGAACTCGTCTTCGACGTGGGTGGCGGATCGATCACCGACCGCGCCCTCGGCTTCGACCGGCACTGGCGCAATGCCCGCACCGCCGCCAATCACAACCCCCGCCAGTGGAAGCAAGCCGTCGCGGGCGCGTTTCACTTGTCGGGGGAACAACCCCCGACCACCGGCCTGTTCTGAACCACCGAGAGAAAGATCCCACCTGATGAGCTACGGCCCCTTCGACCGCACCTACACCGCCGCTGAAGACCGCTACGAGAAGGTCCCGTACCGGCGCACCGGCGCTTCGGGCCTCGATCTGCCCGCCTTCTCCTTCGGGCTGTGGCAGAAGTTCGGCACCGACTACGCGTTCGCCACGCAGCGCGAGATCATCCTGCACGCGTTCGACCTGGGCATCACCCACTTCGACAACGCCGACCGCTACGGTCCGCCGCACCGCGCCGCGCAGCACAACTTCGGCCGGGTGCTCGCCAAGGATCTCGCCCCGTACCGCGACGAGATCGTGCTGTCCACCAAGGCGGGCAACGCGATCGGGCCGAGCCCGTACCTGCGCGGCGGCTCGCGCAAGTCGATCCTGAACTCCCTCGAGCACAGCCTGCGCGATCTCGGCACCGACTACGTCGACATCTTCTACCACCACAGCCCCGATCTCGACACTCCCCTCGAGGAGACCGTGGGCGCGCTGGTCAGCGCGGTGCAGCAGGGCAAGGCGCTCTACGTCGGCATCTCCAACTACCTGCCCGACCGCACCCACGAGATCGCCGAGCAGCTGCGCGCCGCCGGTGTCCCGCTGCTGATCCACCAGGCTCGCTACTCGATCTACGATCGCCGCCCCGAGCAGAACGGATTGCTCGACACCGCGACCCAGGACGGGTTCGGGGTGATCGTGTATTCGCCGCTGGCTCAAGGGTTGCTCACCGACAAGTACCTCGAGACGATCCCCGAGGGCGCCCGCGCGCAGAACAGCACGTTCCTGTCCCCCGACGTCATCGACGAGACCTACCGGCAGCGCACCGCCGAGCTGAACAAGATCGCCGCCGCGCGCGGGCAGTCACTGGCCCAGCTGGCGTTGCAGTGGGTGCTGCGCCGCCCCGAGGTCACCTCGGCGCTGATCGGGGCGAGTTCGGTGGCCCAGCTCGACCACAACACCGCCGCACTGGACTTCCCCGACTTCACCGCCGAGGAGCTCGCCCTGATCGAGGAGCACGGTGTGCACGGCACCGGTCTGAAGCTCTGAATCCTGCCCGAACACGACGCCGATGACGTGGCGCGAACCGCGCACGTCATCGGCGTCGTCTGTCGCACCGACCGCACCAGAAGGCACCGACCATGTCCGGATTCCACTTGAACCTGTCCTTGATGACGCCGGGACACTTCCGCCAGGCGTGGCGACTCGACCACGCCGATCCGCTCGCCTATCTCGACATCGACTACTTCCAGCGCCTGGCGAAGATCGCCGAGGCCGCCAAGATCGACGCGGTCTTCCTCGGGGACGGCCCGGCGCTGCGCGGGGAGATCGAGGAGGCGCCCGGCACCGGGATCGATCCGCTCGTGCTGCTCGGCAGTGTCGCGGCGGTGACCGAGCACCTCGGTGTCGTGATCACCTCCTCGACCACCTACAACTCCCCCTATAACCTCGCGCGACGATTCCAGGCGCTCGATCACGTGACGAAGGGGCGGGCGGCGGTCAATATCGTCACCACCGGAACACCCGCTGCCGCAGCGAATTTCGGCCTGACCGAGCATCCGGAGAAGGAGACCAGGTACCGGCGGGCCTGGGAGTTCCTCGACGTGGTCACCCGGCTGTGGGACAGCTGGGAGCCGGACTGGCTGATCGCGGACAAGTCGACCGGTCGCTACGCCGACAGCGACAAGATCCATCGCATCGATCACGAGGGCGAGTTCTTCTCGGTCGCCGGGCCGCTGCCGGTGGCTCCGGGTCCGCAGGGTCGACCGGTGGTCGTGCAGGCCGGCGGGTCAGAGGGCGGTCTCAAGTTGGCGGGTGATTTCGCCGACGTCGTGTTCACCGTCGCCCAGACCAAGGCCAAGGCGGTCGCGTTCCGCAACGACATCCGGCAGCGCGCGGCCGCGGCCGGGCGCCATCGCGATGATGTGAAGATCTCGCTCGGTGTGGTGGTGCTGGTGGCGGCGACCGAGGAGCAGGCGCGTCGGCGTGAGCAGGAGCTCTACGATCTGCTGCCGATCGAGCGCCTCACCACCGCGCTGCTGGGTAACCTCGGCCTGCCCGCGGACTCTTTCGGCCCCGATGATCCGATCAGCGTCGATGATCTTCCCGACACCGTTCCGACCGGTGCGTTCTCGACCGGGTTCAGCATCTCCACCCGCGCGCTCATCGCGGAGGGACCGCGCACTCCGCGCGAGTTGATCCAGCAGGGCGCCGGTGGTTCCGGCCATCGTCTGCTGGTCGGTTCGGCCGAGCAGGTCGCCGACGATCTCGCGTCCTGGTTCGACGCCGGCACCGCCGACGGCTTCACCATCATGCCCGCCGAGACCGCCGTCGACCTGGAGAATTTCGCGACCCTGGTGGTCCCGATCCTGCAGGAGCGGGGGCTGTTCCAGAAGGATTACTCCGCACCGACATTGCGTGCCCGTTTCGGGCTGCCCTTTCCGGCGGACCGCGCCGTGGAAAGCCTGCCCGCGTAGCGTCACCCCACTCCATCGGCCGCCCCGCTCGGGTTCGAGTGGGGCGGCCGCTTCGCGTGGAGTCGTTACGGGGCCGCGCCGCAGTGGGGCCCGGTGACCGCGTCCTGGGTCGGGACCGGCGGATGGTCGACCGGCGGTGTGCGCGACAGCGGGATCAGCGCGACCGCCGCGAGCAGGGCCGCGAGCCCGATGGCGACCAGGAATCGCCAGTCACCGAGCCAGGTGGCGGCCAACGGGGCGCCCGCGCGCGACAGCGCGATCGGCACTGTCATCACGGCGAGGATGCCGGCGAACTGCGGGACGCCGAAGCTGTCGGCGACGATCGACGGGCGGGCGATGACGCTGGTGCCGTAGCCGGTACTGAAGGCGACGATGCAGGCCAACGTCAGCGGCAAGGAGGTGCCCACCAGCGGCAATGCGAGCAGTCCCACCCCCTGCAGGGCGAAGGACACCCCGGTCACGCTGGTCATCCCGAAGCGGCGAGCCAGCGGGGCAAGCGCCAGCCGGGCAGCGATCTGGGTGACACCGACCGCGATCGGAAGGGCCGCCGCGGACACCGGCGAATAGCCGATGTCGCGGAAGTAGGTGACCATCATCAACAGGAAGGCCGAGGTGGACCCGCTCTGGGCGACGAAGGACACCACCAGCAGCCAGAATTTACGGTCCCGGAGCGCGTCGCCGAGCGCGACGCCGGTGCGTTGCGCCACTCGGCTGGTGTGCGCTGCCCGCCCCGGCACCGCCCACAGATGCGCGGGCACCACGATCACCGCGAAACCGGCCGCCAACACCAGAAGTGTGGTGCGCCAGCCGAGTTGCGTTTCCAGCCAGCCCGCGAAGAAGTAGTACAGGCTGGTGGCGAGCCCCACGACCGTGGTCACCGCGACGATCGCCGAATCCCGGTGTTCGGGTTCGGTGGCCACCACGAGAACGGCGAACGCGGCCTCGTAGGTGGAGGTGGCCAGGGCCAACCCGATCACCGTGAACGCCAGGTACAGCTGAGCCAGGCTCTGCGCCTGCGACCACAGCACGACCGCGCCGACCCCGAGCGCTGATCCCACCGTCATCAGAGCCCGCCCGCCGTAACGGTCGAGCAGATTGCCCACCGGCACCGCGGCCAAGGCCCCGACAAGAGTGGAAATGGTTGCTGCGGCAGCGATTTCGGTGCGTGAGACCGCGAGGGCATGCGACATCGGCACCAGCAGCACGGTGAAGGCCTGGATCATCGCGCCGTAGCCGACGGTCTGGGTCACCGCGAAGACCGCGATGAGCCGGAACCGTCGACTGCGTACCGGGGCGACGGTCAGGACGGCGGCGGCACTCACTCCCCGAGCAGCGGCAGCAGCTGGGAGCCCTGACGCTCGATCTCGCGCAGGTACGGGGTGTCCGACAGCACGAAGTGGGTGATGCCGAGATCGCGGTACTTGCGCAGCGACTTGGCGACATCCTCGGCGGAACCGACCAGCCAGGTGGTGCCCGCGCCGCCACCGCCGTATCTACCCGGTGCGGTGTAGAGGTTGTCGTCGAGCACCTCGCCGCGCGCGGCCAGGTCGAGCAGACGCTGTTGGCCGACGGCGGTGCGCCGGTGCGGATTCGCGTTTCCCTGACTGTTCGCCGCCATCTGCGCGACTTTCGCCTCGGCGTCGGCCCACGCCTGCTCGGTGGTGTCGCGAACGAACGTCGTGACGCGCAAGCCGAATTCGAGCGGCGCGTGCTCACGACCCAGTTCGGCGCTCAGGGCGCGCAATCGTTCGATGCGCTGACGCACCCCGTCCAGCGGCTCGCCCCAGAACAATTGGACGTCGGCCTCGGTGGCGGCGACCCGCTCCGCCGCTTCGGAGGCGCCACCGAAGTACAGCGTCGGATGACGGCGCTCGCCTCGTGGTTCGATGCGGGGCACCACCGTGGAGTCGGTGACCTGGAAATGCTCGCCCCGGTACGTGACATTCTCCTCGGTCCACAATTTGCGAACGAGCTGGAGGAACTCCCTGGTGCGGGCGTAGCGGTCGGCCTGGTCGCCCTCGCTGTCGCCGTAGGCGGCCAGATCGTCCTTGCCGGAGACGATGTTCACCCGCACCCTGCCCCCGGAGAGGTGGTCGAGCGTCGCCGCGGCCGAGGCGAAATTCGCGGGGCGCCAATAGCCGGGACGGATCGCGATGAGTGGCTCGAAGGACTCGGTCCGCGCCGCCAGCGCCGCCGCGACGGTGAGGGTATCCGGGCGACCCCAGCCGGTGCCGAGCAGCGCGCCCTTCCAGCCGTGCGCCTCGAGGGCCTTCGCCTGGGTGGTCAAGGTATCCAGGCTGTTGTGGTCGGCGACCACGGGCTCGCCGCGGTGACCCGGCGTGACCTGATTCGGGATGTACCAGAGGAATTCGAGACTCATGTTCGGTGGTTCCGTTCGGTGGTGATCAGCGGGCCAGCGCAGCGAGCTGGGCGCGGCGGACATCGGCGGTCTGGCCTTGGACCAGGACGAAGAGGACGGAGCGGGCGTGCAGTTGGGCGGTGTCGTCGTCGCCGAGGCCACGACCGGATCTGGCGATGAGCAGGGCGCGGCTGATCGCCGAAAGTGCCTCGCCGCTGGCGACTTTGGTGGCAAGGCGCTGATCGAGGCGATGCGCTCCCCCGCCCGCTGCCGTGGTTTCATCGGCGAGCGCGTATGCCGTGGAGCGGATCTCGGCGACGCGTGGACGCCAGGTCGCCGCGACGTCGGCGGCCAGCGGCGCAGTGCTGTGCTCCAGCTCGGTCAGGATGGTCTCGGCGAGGCCGAAGTGGTGGGCTCGCGCATCGCTCGCGGTGCCCGCGTCCTCGACGCGCGCTCGGTCGAGACTCTGTGTGGTGAGGACGTTCTCGTCGGGGACGAAGACTTCGTCCAGGCGCACGCGGGCTGTCCGGCTGCCCGCGACGGCGCCGAGTCGCAGCGGTCCGGTGCTGCGGGTTCTTTCCCCGACCGGCACCAGCGCGGTGACCACGGTTTCGGTGTCGGGCTCCACGGCGGACACGGTCAGCGCCGAGTTGAGCCCCCACCCGCTGACCCAGGACAGAGTGCCGTCGAAGACCCAGCCGTTCGCGGCCTTGCGTGCCCGCACGTAGTGCTCCGGGAAACGCCGCACATCGCTGACCCCGGCCCCGAGCAGCAGTTCACCGCGCAGAATCCGGGCGGCCAGCGCCGATACCGGGGCGCCCGTCGCGGCGATACGTCCGGCCAGCGGCGCGTGCTGGGCCCAGACCAGCCAGGTGTTGAAGCAGGCGCCCGAGATGATCTCGTGCACGCGACGATCGGTGTCGCGGTCGATCGCGAGGCCACCGGATGCTCGCGGTGCGAGGTGGTTGAGCAGACCGAGGCCGCCCAGTTCGTCGATCCGATCCGCGTGCACCCCGGTACGGTCCGTCGACAGCGCGGCGGGTCGCAACACTCGCTCGGCGTAGTCGCGCACTCGAACGAGGAATTCGTCGTTCGAGTTGTCGTGCGCTGGGTTCACCTCGAAAGTATCGACCCGGACAGCGCGCGAAAGTCGCTATCTACCGCCGCTTTACCTCGAACAATGCGGCTTCTACCTGCCCTGATAGGCAACGATCGGAGATTAATTCTCGCCGATCGAGAAGTCGATGCGTCCTACGGTCCGGCCCGATTGTCGAATCCTGTTGCAGCCTGGCCATTTATAGTTAGGTTAGGGTAAGTTAACTTGCATGGTTGATTATGCCGTTGAGGCGGAGGGTCTCGTCAAACGGTTCGGTGGGGTGACGGCGCTGGACGGGCTCGGTTTCGCAGTGGAACGGGGCACGATCGCGGGGGTACTCGGACCGAACGGGGCGGGAAAGACGACAACGATCGATGTACTGACCACCCTGCTGGTGCCCGACGCGGGTCACGCACGGGTCGCCGGTCACGATGTGGTGGCCGACGCGGGAGCGGTCAGGTCGGTGATCGGGCTGACCGGACAGTTCGTCGCCCTGGACGAAAACCTCACCGCACGCGAGAACCTCGTCCTGTTCGGACGGCTGCTGAAACTGGGACGTCGGCGGGCCGCCGACCGAGCCGAGGAACTACTGCACCGCTTCGATCTCACCGACGCCGCCGACCGACGCAGCGGCACCTTCTCCGGCGGCATGCGCCGACGGCTCGACCTCGCCGCATCACTGATCGGCCGACCGGAAGTGCTCTTCCTCGACGAACCGACCACCGGCCTCGACCCGCGCAGCCGCGCGGTGCTGTGGGATGTGGTCCGCGACCTTCGCGACGACGGCATGACCATCCTGCTCACCACCCAATACCTGGACGAGGCAGACGAACTGGCCGACCGCATCGTCGTGGTCGATCACGGCCGCGTCATCGCCGACGGCACCGCCGACGAGCTCAAGGATCAGGCAGGCGGTTCGGTCTGCCACGTCACCGCGCCCGAGGATGAGCGCCCCCGGATCGCTGCCGCGCTGGCCGACATGACCGGGCTCGCCGAACTGAGCGACGGCGTCGCCGTCGCGGCGTCGGGCGCCGCGACCCTGGTCGATGTCGTGCGCAAGCTCGATGCCGCCGAGATCGCCGTCGACGACATCGCCCTGCGCCGCCCGACCCTCGACGACGTGTTCTTCCGCCTGACCGGGCACCCGAGCGCGCCGAACGAGCCGGAGGACACCCCGTGACGACGACGGCCCCCGCACCGGAAACCGTTGCCCCGGTAGCGCGTCCGCATCCGTCGGCGTCGGCCGACACCGCGATCCTGGTCGGTCGGCACCTGCGCCTGATGAGCCGACGCCCCGCCTCCATCATCGGCGCCGTCGTGCTGCCCCTGATCTTCGCCACGATGTTCTACGTCGTGTTCGGCACCGTCGTCGAGCGTCGGATCGGTAGCGAATACGGGCAGTATCTGCTGCCCGCGGTCATTCTGCAGGCGATGCTCTTCACCGCCATGTCGGCGGCCATCCTGTCGGTCGAGGACGTGACCGGCGGGATGATCCGCAGACTCCGATCCATGGCGGTCTCCCCACTCGCCCCGGTACTCGGACTGGTCGGCGCGGAACTCACCCGCGCGCTGTTGACGATCGCGATCCTGCTGCCCGCCGGCGCCCTCATGGGCTTCCGCCTCGGCGGCGGGGTGCTCGCGTCGATCGGATTCGTGCTCATCGCACTGCTGTTCGCCGCGGTGGTGTGCACCGGGTTCGTCGCGATCGGTTTCGCGGCGGGCAAGGTGGACACGGTGCAGGTGATCACCAATGTCATCTTCTTCCCGTTCCTGCTCGTATCGAACGCTTTCACCCCGACCGAGGCATTCCCGCAGTGGTTGCAACCCTTCGTCGCCAACCAACCGCTGAGCCGCACCGCCGACGCACTACGCGCGCTCGCCGCCTCGGACGCGGCCCTCGCCAGGCCGGTCACGATCGCCGTGCTGTGGCTCAGCGGCGGATTCGTCGTCTGTGTCGCGCTCGCGGCCCGGGCCTACCGGAGGACACTGTGAACGAAACCCGCACCGCGACGGGGCCTCGCCCGCACGTACTCATCGACAGCTGGGCGCTCACCGTCCGCGCCATCCGGGTGACGCTGCGCAACCCTGTCCTGCTGATGATGGCGACGTTCTTCCCACTGATCCTGCTGGTGCTGATCACGGTGTCGTTCGGCTCACTGGTCGCCCCCGGCGGCAGCCGAGCCGACTACGTGAACTTCAGCCTGCCGCTGTTCGCCGTGATGGGCATCATGTTCGCCGGACTCGGCACCGCCATGACGACCTATGACGACCTGCAATCGGGATTCGACCGTCGGCTGCGGGCCATGCCGATCGCCCGCGCGGCTCCGCTGATCGGGCGCATCGCCGGCGACGCGGTCCGCAATCTGATCACGCTGCTCGCGGTGGTGGCAGTGGGCTATCTGCTCGGATTCCGTTTCACGGGCGGAGTCCTCGGCACGATCGGATTCCTCGTGCTGCCGCTGCTGTTCGGTACCGGCGTCGCGTGGATGATGGTGGCGATCGCGGTGCACGCCAAGTCCGGGGAGGCGGTAGGTTCGGCGCTCAACGCGATTCTGCTGGTGGCCTCGTTCCTGTCGACCGGGTTCGTCCCTCGCCAGGATCTTCCCTCCTGGATCCAGCCTGTCGCCGCCGCCAACCCGGTGTCGTCGGTGGTCGAGGCGATGCGCGGGCTGGCCTCATCCGGGCCGATCGCCGCACCCACCTGGCGCGCGCTGGCGTGGACGGTGGCGCTGACCGTGGTTTTCGCGACACTCGCCATCCGCGGGTACCGCAAGCGCTGAACACCGGACCCGCGGGTACCCGGTCCGACGAGACCGGGTACCAGCACCCGTGCCGGAGCCCCCAGTCCCCCCGCACCAAATCTGAAACAAAACTGTGTCTGAAAGTGTCGGCGAAACCCGCGGCGGGTAGCGAGAATTGGCCCGACGGTTCGGTGCGAGCGCGCACCTGCCGTTGCCACGAACTTCCTTCGGCGACAGAGGAATCGGTTGATGAACACGTTGTCGAGGTCCGCTACGGCGCTGTTGGCCGCCGCCTTGTTCGCGGTCGGCGCTACGGCGGTCGGCGTCGCGCGCGCGGATGCGCCCGACACGCGGCACTGCACCCCCTACACCGCGATTTTCGCGCCGGGGACCTGGGAGACGACTCCGGACGCCGATCCCCGGGTGCCCGTCGGCATGCTCGGGCCCGTCGGCGACGGCCTGCAACGACAGTTCGGCCGGGATCTCACGGCACTCTACGTCCCTTATGCCGCAAGCGCTTTCGACCAGGGCCTGACCTACGCGGAGTCCCTGGACACCCTGGAATCCCGCCTGCGCCACATGTTGCGTGGCCTGTGCAGCTCGACGCGGGTCGTCCTCGCCGGGTACAGCCAGGGTGCGGACGGCATCGGCGATCTGGCCACCGCGATCGGCAATGGCGACGGTCCCATCGGTGCCGATCGAGTGGTCGCTGTCGGACTGGTGTCCGATCCGCATCGCGACCCGAATACCGCACTCTCCCTGGGAAATAGCCAGCCCGGTCGCGGCATAGCCGGCACTCGGAGCCGGGATTTCGGTGCACTGACCGAGCGGGTCCGCACCCTGTGCGCCGACGGCGACCTGTACTGCTCACTCGATGCCGCCACCTCCCCGTTCCTCGCCGTGCTCGGCAGGGTCCTGAGCGGTGATCTCGAACCGATCGCCGAACTTCTGCCCGCCACAAGCGATCCGAGCAGCCTGATCAGCCAAGCCGTCACCATGGGCGCCGGCTGGACCGCCACCGCGGCGAACCTGCCCACCATTGTCGATCACCTCACCCGCCTCTCGGAGTTCGTCGCGACGCGCGACATTCGCGGTGCGCACCAGAGCGCACGAGCCCTCAACCTCGCCCTGGCTCCGTTGGTCGAGGCCGCCGCGGGTGTGGACCGGGTTCTGGTCGCCCAGGTCATCCGCGCGGCCGCCGCCATCGACCCCTCCGGTCGGACCGCGGGTGTCAGCGTGATCGCCGACGCCATGACGCAGATCGATCTGCTCGGCATCGCCGACCAGATCGGCCGGATTCAGGAAATCCTGTGGCGTGCGGTCGACTCGCTCGATCGCAACGACCCGGTCGCCGCCGCCGCCGACCTGGCGAGCGTGGCCGCCGGCAGCGCTGACCTCACGGTTTCCGTGCTCGGCCCCGTCGCCGCCGGCGTCCGATCGGACCTGCGCGCAACCACCCGAAGCCTGCTCAGCCTCACCGACCCCGCCACCGTCGACGAACTCGTCCAACTGGCCCGCCAAGGCGTGGACATGGCCAATTTCTATACCTCGCAGGCCCACATCGACTACGGCGACGACGTCGCGATCCTGCTGGACTACCTGGGCTCCCAGGTCGGTTCGTAACTGCCGGTGACCGCCTGACAGCCACCCCGAACAGCGGAAAAGCCGGGTTCGGGGTCGCCGAACGTGGTTGCTGGATAGGGTCGACGACAAAGCCGAACCGGAGGTGAACGTGGGAGTCAAACAACGGGCCACTGTGCAGATGAGCGCGGACGAGATCACGCGATTCCTCGACCACAGCAGAGTGCTCACCTTGGCGACACTCGATGCCGAGGGGAAACCGCACCTGACGGCGATGTGGTTCGGCCACATCGACGGCAAGATCTATTTCGAGACCAAGGCGAAGTCGCAGAAGGCGACCAACCTGCGTCGCAACCCGACCCTCACCTGCATGGCCGAGGCGGGCGACACCTACGACCAGTTGCGTGGCGTCTCGATCGAAGGAACAGCGCATCTGATCGAGGACACCGCCGATGAGGAGTATTGGAACGCCGGAATCGATGTCTTCCGCCGCTACGTCGGTCCCTACACCGAGCAGGCTCGTCCGCTGGTCGAGTCCATGATGCACAAACGCATCGTCGTCCGGGTCGACCCGACCCGGATCCGCTCGTGGGACCATCGCAAACTCGGGCTGCCCGCGATGCCGCTCGGCGGCAGTACCGCTGACGGTCAACCCTGATCGGCTCGGCCGCGCGGCACCGTAGGCTCTCATATCGAATACCGCGCACTGCTTGCTTCTAGTCGTTCGCACCGCTGCGAACGACCCTTCTCCTCGAACTGCGCAAATCTCTGGCCGCACTCGTGCATGGCACCAACCATGGGTGCGGAGATTCGCTGTCGCCATCCATCGACCCGAGGACGCCACCATGACCGTTACCGACGAATACCTCGCCAACAACACCGCCTACGCCGCGCAGTTCAACGGCCCGCTCCCGCTGCCGCCCAGCAAGCACGTCGCCGTGGTGGCCTGCATGGATGCCCGTCTCGACGTCTACCGCATCCTGGGTCTGCAAGACGGTGAAGCGCACGTGATCCGCAACGCGGGCGGCGTGGTCACCGACGACGAGATCCGCTCGCTGGCCATCAGCCAGCGGCTGCTCGCCACCACCGAGATCATCCTGATCCACCACACCGACTGTGGCATGCTCACCTTCACCGACGACGATTTCAAACGCGACATCCAGAACGAGATCGGCATCAAACCCACCTGGTCCGCCGAGGCCTTCGGCGATCTCGACGAGGACGTCCGCAACTCGCTGCGCCGCATCGAAGCCAGCCCCTTCATCACGCGCACCACCTCGCTGCGCGGCTTCGTCTTCGACGTCGCGACCGGGAAACTCAACGAAGTGCTCGACTGATCATCTGAGTGACGGCCCGAGTGGCGAGATCAGACGCGCTGCTCGGGCAGTACACGGTGTTGGGCAGAGATGGAACCGCTACCACCGGTGTCCGCGTGGGTCGATGACCAGAACCCGAGCCGGGTCGATCTTGCGGAGGTGGAGCTCGTCGAGCAAGGTCTTCTGCTCGACAGGGATACACCCTATGAGGCATGGCCTGGCAGCGGCGGCGTCAACCTCTGGATCAGCGGTCATGGCAGTGCGGCGAGCAGCGCCTCCGGATCCTTCAGGTGGGGAACGACGCTGTCGGCGCCGACAGCGGATAGTTCCTCGACCGAGTACTGTCCGGTGCCGACACCGATCGAAAAGGCGCCCTGCGCGGCTGCCGCCTCCACATCGTGCGGGGTGTCTCCGATGATCACGGTCGCATGCCCTTCGTAGTGGACCCCGTAGCGCTCCCGCGCCCGCGCCCGCGCTGTCTGCACCAACGACGACCGGACGGTATGAGCGTCACCGAAGGCCGCGATGGTCAGGTCGAGGTGGCGTCCGAGGCCGAGTTCGCCTACTTTGATCCGCCCGATAGTCTCCAGGTTGCCGGTCAAGACCGACTGCACCACGTCGCCATGCGCAGCAAGGGCTTCCACCGCCGCCGCGGCCCCTGGCAGCGCCCTGCCGCCGCGTGACCGCAACTCATGCCTGCGTCGTTCCGCGATCTTCGCCGCGAGTTCCTGCACGTCATCCTGACGGTCCGCGAGCGCTGGATCCGTGGCAGCGATGAACTCGGCGATGACAGCTCGATCCGTGCGTCCAGCCACCAGCACTCCCGCCGGCGGCGAGAAACCGGTGAGTTCGGAAAACGCCGATCGGATCGCGTGCTGCCCGAATCCAGCAGGATCGAGCAGGGTGTAGTCGAGATCCCAGAGCACGAGTTGTCGTGGCGCCGCAGTCACGGTCGATTCCGCCTTTCAGTGTGTGCGGCTCCGTCGCCGCGCAAGCCGGCCGAGGCTAGTTCAGCGGCCCCGATCCGGTCATTGTTGCCGCCGGTCGCACCGTCGTGGCCACTCCCACTCCCCCGACATGAAAATATCCGGCCGGGTGGACTGCCCGGCCGGATAGGTTCTCGCACAGATCAACTCAGCGCGGGGCCATTCGGATGGCGCCGTCGAGGCGAATGGTTTCGCCGTTGAGCATCGGGTTCTCCACGATGTGGCGGGCCAGCGCGGCGAACTCGGTGGGCTGGCCGAGACGCGAGGGGTGGGGCACCTGCGCGCCGAGGGACTGCAGTGCCTCCGCGGGCAGCGTTTCGAACAGCGGCGTGTGGAACAGGCCAGGCGCGATGGTGACGACGCGGATCTTGAAGCTCGCCAGATCACGCGCGATCGGCAGGGTCAGGCCGACGATGCCGCCCTTGGACGCGGAGTAGGCGGCCTGGCCGATCTGGCCGTCGTAGGCGGCGACGGAGGCGGTGTTGATGATGACGCCCCGTTCCTCACCGACCGGGTCGGTGCCCGACATGCGTTCGGCGGCCAGCCGGATCACGTTGAACGTGCCGACCAGGTTGACGTTGATCACCTTGGTGAAATCGGCGAGCGGGAACGCACCCTTCTTGCCGACTGTCTTGATCGCGTTGCCGATGCCCGCGCAGTTCACGGCGATCCGCAGCGGCGCCAGCGATTCCGCGACGTCGAGTGCCGCGACCACCGCCGCTTCGTCGGTGACGTCGGCGGCCGCGAAAGCCGCGCCCTCACCCAGTTCCTTGGCGACGGCCGCGCCATTGGACGAGGCGAGGTCGACGATGACGACCTTGGCGCCCTTGGCGTGCAGTTCCTGCACGGTCGCCAAGCCGAGACCCGACGCACCGCCGGTGACGATCGCGGATGAGTTGACGAAATCCATACTGTTTCTCCTGTGTTCGGTGCGGTCCTACTGATTATTGACACACTTCGCCAAAACTGTTTGGCTTTCGCGGTGACCCAGCCAGTTCCCCGCCGCCCCGGCCGTCCCAGCGTGCTGGACACCCGGGCCGTGTCGGTCGGTGCGCTGCGCCTGTGGACCGACCGCGGCTTCGCCACCACCGGCTGGAACGATCTCGCCGGGGCCACCGGGATCAGTGTGCGAACCCTGTTGCGGCACTTCTCGTCCCGATCCGACATCGCCTGGATCGGGGTCGCCCCGGCGACGGAGCGGCTACGCGACGCGCTCGTGGGCGCGGCTCCCGAGGATCCGCCCTCGGTGGTCGTGCGGGCCGCGATCGTCGAGTCGGTGTCGCGCGATCCGCGAATCCACGAGCTGGCGCCGGCCTGGCTACGGTTGATCGCCTCGGAGCCCGAGCTGGCCGCGACCGCTCCCCGGATCTACCGGCCGTGGATCGACACGCTGTCGGGCTACCTCGCCGACCGATCGCACGGCGGCCCCGCTGCCATCCACCGGGCCATCGCCACCGCCTACCAGTCCGCCACCTTCGCCGCGCTGATCGAGTGGGCCGAATCCGGCGCGCGGGGCGACTGCGCGGATTCGGTCGACCGGATGCTGCGATGGATGGATCCACACCTTCCGGGCTGAGCACCACTCGAGCACGGCTACGCGCGCACGCGCCGCCGCGATCGGGCCTCGACGGTCTCCGGCGCGAACGAGGTGAGCCCCACCCCGCGGTAGCGTTCGACCAGGCGGTCGTACTTGCGCCGATTGCGAGACATCGGGGAGTCGGTCACCGCGGCGGGCAGCCGGGTGTAGGCGACACGCAGGGCGGCCGTGAGGAGCCGGAATTGCCGGTCCTGGCGCGCGGTCCAGGTGATCGGCATCTTGGCCCGCACCTCGGGATGCATGATGCCGCAGCCCAGGAGCATCACGACGAAGCCGAGCGCGGGCGAGCCCATCCGCCACAGCGGCGCCGCGACGGCCGGCACGAAGTCCGGGCGCGGTGCGCGCCGGACCGCCGCGAGGGCGGATTCCAGCGCCGGGGTCGCGCGGAGTTCGGTGATCATCTGGTCGTAGTGGACGGTCAGGTCCGAGTAGTTCGCGATCGGTTGCGAGTTGCCCGGCAGGTGCAGACCCCGCGTCTTGCTGAGGTACTGCTCCCAGATCGCCTGGTCGGCCGCAGGCGAAGGGGTGTCGCCGGTCAGCGCCAGGTAGGCGCCGCGCTGGACGAAGAAGGTCGAGTAGAGGATCCAGTTCCACGCGTGCGGATTGAGCGCCGAATAGCGTTCGCCGTCCGGACCGACGCCTTTGACGTCGCGATGCAGCAGCATGAGCCGCTGCGATTCGGCCTCCCGATCGGCGTCTTCGCCGTGGTAGATCAGCTGGTCGGCCGCCGCGGTGCGCACTGCCCGCGCCCACGGCTCATCGCGCGCGCGTCCGGTGTCCTCCAGCGCGGCCGAGACGGGGGGCAGCATCGGCTGGTCGAACAGCCCGACCCCGAACAGACCGAACAGGACCGATCCGCCGACACGTTCGAATCGTGCGACAGCGCTGTGGGTTTCGCGCGAGGACACCGAGGTGGCGTCGACCGAGCGGGTTGCCTGAGGTGACACAGGACAGGTCATCGGTGAACTCCTTTGTTCCGCCGCTATTTCTGGTGCAATCCGGCACCAGAAACTAGTCTGGTGTCAGATTGCACCAGAATTGAGAGCCGGTCAAGAGTTCGGAGTGGACTATTCTGGCGCCCGAGGAACAGGAAAGGCGGCTATGCGCGAGGACTCCGACGACGCGGCGACCACGCGCGTCTACGGTGGCGTGGCCGCGGAGGAACGCCGATCACGCCGTCGTAGCGCACTGTTCGATGCCGCGCTCGACCTGCTCGCCGAGGCCGGCGCGCCCGCGGTCACCAAACGCGCCGTCTGTGTCAGAGCCCGGCTCAACGATCGCTACTTCTACGAGCAGTTCACCGACCGCGACGCCCTGCTCACCGCGCTGGTCGAGGAGCACACCGCCCTCGGGATCGTCGCGGTGGTCACCGCTACCCACGACGCCGAGCCCGACGTCCACAGCCAGGTGCGCGCGGCAGCCGACGCCGCGCTGGGTTTCCTGCTCGCCGACCCACGCCGATCCGCCCTGCTGCTGAACGCGCAGAGCACCGAGGCGATGCAGGCCGCGCGACTGAGCACCCAGCACGCGATCGCCCGCGCGATGTCGGCGGTCGGCCGCGAGATCCTCGCCCAACCCGCCGATGCGCTCGACGCCGACATGATTGCCTACAGCGTGGTCAGCGGCGCCCTGGAGCTCGTGGCGGCCTGGATGCGCGGCGAATTCGACACCACCCGCGAACATCTCGCCGACCTCATCGCCCGACTACTGCTGACCTCCGACAACGCGCAGCACGTCACCGCGACGAAGTCGGCGACCTAGCGCGCAGCGGGCGCGAAGCGTGGTGCGGTGATGTGGCGGGAGCTCGACGCGGGCCCGGCAGCGGGTCCGCTCCCCTAGCGCGAGTCCGGTGTCGCGTCGCCGGTCACGGCGAAGGTAGCCCACGCACGCACCACGACAGCGCCCGTCGCGTCGGCGCCGCACAGGCTGACATCGACACGGGATTCGCCGTCCTGCAGATAACTCTGTGTCACCCGCCCCGAGCACGACATGACATCGCCGGGCGGCAGCGGGCGCACGGACCTGGTGCGGAAACGGCGGATCGTTTCTGCCCCGAGCCAGTCGGTGGCGTAGGTCGCCAGCAGCGCCGCCGCCTGCGGCGACACCCGCTCGCCGGCGAAGGTCTCCGCCGCCGCCCACGACTCGGCGACGAGACCGCCGGTGCGGTCGAAGTATCGGGTCAGCGAGTCGGCGACGCCAGGGCGGTCGGGGGAATCGGCGCGGATCGCGGTCAGCCGGTCGCCCGCGCGCGGCGGCGGACCGAAGAACCGGTGATCGGTCTCGGCCCACTCCCCCGCCGGTGAACCGTCGGCGGGCAGGAAGGTCGGCGGTACCACGGGCCGATCGGCGATCCGGTAGGCCGGGTTGTCCGAGCGCGCCGCCTGCGCGAACAGCCGAATGGCATCGGTGTCCAAGACCACCGCGACGTTACCCATGATTCACTCCTGCTCGCCGAGACCGATGCCATCACGGTAGGGCGGCCCGTCGGCTGTGATCGGTTCCGCTCCCGGTGACCGGGACGACGGCCGACCGGGGCGAAAACATGTCCGCTGACCGGGAAGACCACGACCCGCCCACCCGCGCTCGGCGCGACCATCGGCGCAGCTCATCCCCACTCCGTCCGAACATGGAGGTTTCGATGCCGGAGAACTCGCCGAACGGCCGATCACAGGACACCACCGCCGACTACCGGCGGATCGAGGCCGCCGCGGCGCCGACTCGGTTCGCCCGCGGCTGGCACTGCCTGGGCCTGCTCTCGTCGTTCCGCGACGGCAACCCACACGAGGTGAAGGCCTTCGGCACCATGCTCGTGGTGTTCGCGTCCGAATCCGACGGCGCGCTGCACGTGCTCGACGGTTACTGCCGCCACATGGGCGGCAATCTCGCGCACGGCACCGTCAAGGGCGACTCGATCGCCTGCCCGTTCCACGACTGGCGCTGGGGCGGCAACGGCAAGTGCACGGCCATTCCGTACGCGCGCCGGGTGCCGCCGCTGGCCAAGACTCGCACCTGGCCGACGCTGGAGCGCAACGGCCAGCTCTACGTCTGGCACGACCCGCAGGGTTCCAAGCCCACCGACGAGGTGACGATCCCCGAGATCGAGGGCTACGGCACCCCGGAGTGGACCGACCTGACCTGGAATTCGATTCTGATCGAGGGCTCGCACTGCCGCGAGATCGTCGACAATGTCGTCGACATGGCGCACTTCTTCTATGTGCACTTCTCCTTCCCGCGCTACTTCAAGAACGTCTTCGAGGGCCACGTCGCCACCCAGTACATGCGCTCGACCCCGCGCCACGACGTCACCGTCGGTACCAGCTACGACGACCCGGATTCCGCGCTGCGGTCGGACGCTTCGTATTTCGGTCCGTCGTACATGCTCGATCGGCTGTGGAGCGAATCGAACGGGATGACAATCGAGACGGTGCTCGTCAACTGTCACTACCCGGTCGACGAAAACTCGTTCGTGCTGCAGTACGGCGCGATGGTCAAGAAACCGGCGGGCATGTCCGACGAGGACGCCGACGCGATGGCGGCGCAGTTCGCGCAGGGCGTCGAGTACGGATTCGAGCAGGACGTCGAGATCTGGAAGAACAAGGCGCCCATCGACAATCCGCTGCTGTCGGAGGAGGACGGCCCGGTGTATCAGCTGCGCCGTTGGTACAAGCAGTTCTACGTCGACATCGACGACGTCACCGCGGACATGACCAAGCGGTTCGAGTTCGAGATCGACACCGATCGCGCGGTGACCAGCTGGGAGGCCGAGGTGGCCGACAATATCGCCCGCGGCGCCGTCATCGACACCATGTCCTGATCCCGCACCTCACCACGAACAGAAAGCATCACCGAAGATGACCAGAGTTCTCGACAATATCGCCGCCATCGCGGACCAGCTGCGTGCGCAGGCACCGGAGGCGGAGCGGCTCGGGCAGCTGCCCGATGCCACGGCCCAGCTGCTGAAGGCAGCGGGCCCGATCCGTCTGTTGCAGCCCACGAAGTACAGCGGCTTCGAGGCGCACCCGCGCGAGTTCGCCGAAACGGTGATGGCCACCGCCGCGCTCGACCCGGCCAGCGGCTGGATCGCCGGCATCGTCGGCGTACACCCGTGGCAGCTGGCCTTCGCCGACCCGAAGGTGCAGGACGAGGTGTGGGCCGACGACCACGACACCTGGATGGCCTCGCCCTACGCACCGACCGGCATCGCCCGCCCGGTCGAGGGCGGCTACATCTTCAACGGCCGCTGGCAGTTCAGTTCCGGCACCGATCACTGTGACTGGATCTTCCTCGGCGCCATGCTCGGTGACGCCGAGGGCAAGATGGCGCTGCCGCCGACGATGCTGCACATGATCCTGCCGCGCCGGGATTACCAGATCGTCGAGGACTCCTGGAATGTGGTGGGGCTCAAGGGCACCGGGTCCAAGGACATCATCGTCGAGGACGCGTTCGTGCCCGACTACCGGGTGATGAACGGTGACCACGTCATCGACGGCACCGCACAGAAGGAGTACGGGGTCACCGAGACGCTGTACAAGATGCCGTGGTCGACGATGTTCCCGCTGGGCATCAGCTCCGCGGTGGTCGGCATCGCCGAGGGCGCCCTGGCCGCGCACCTGGACTACCAGCGCGACCGGGTCGGCGCGCAGGGCACCGCGGTCAAGGACGATCCGTACGTGCTGTTCGCCATCGGCGAGGCCGCCGCCGACATCAACGCCGCGCGTCAGGAACTGCTCGCCAACGCCGACATGATCTTCGACGCCGTCGACGCGGGCAAGGAGATCGGCTTCGCCGAACGAGCCGCGGTCCGGCGCACTCAGGTCCGCGCGGCCTGGCGCGCGGTCACCGCCGTGGACCAGATCTTCGCCCGCTCCGGCGGCAACGCCATGCGGCTCGACAAGCCGCTGCAGCGCTACTGGCGCGACGCGCACGTCGGACTCGCGCACGCCATCCATGTGCCGAGCACGGTGTATCACGCCTCGGCCGTCAGCTCTCTCGGTCTCGAGCCCGCGGACAACCTGCGCTCGATGATCTGACCCGAATACCGAGAAGGACAACGGAAATGACAGATATCAAAGGCCTCGGCTACGTCAAGATCCAGACCGCCGACATGGACCGGTGGCGCGAGTTCGCGTTCGAGGTGCTCGGTTTCGCCCAGGGCAGCGGCCCCGACGAGAACGCCTTGTACCTGCGGATGGACGAACGCGCGGCGCGGATCACGATCGTGCCGGGTGACAGCGACGCCATCGTCACCATCGGCTGGGAAGTCCGCGACCACGCGGCCCTGCTCCGCGTCCAGGAAGCCGTGACGGCAGCCGGGATCGCGGTGAAGCCGCTGTCGGTCGAGGAGGCCGACGCGCGCCGGGTCGAGGAGGTCATCACCTTCCAGGACCCGACCGGCGCCACCCTCGAGGTGTTCCACGGCGCGGTGCTCGACCACAGCCCGGTGATCACTCCGTTCGGCGCGCGATTCGTCACCGGCGCACAGGGTCTGGGCCATGTCGTGCTGCCGACCATGGACCCCGGCGGCGCGTTCGGCTTCTACACCGATGTGCTCGGATTCCTGCCGCGCGGCGCGTTCCGGATCCCGGCGCCGCCGGAGTACGGCCCGATGCGGGTGCGGTTCCTCGGTGTCAACGAGCGCCACCACAGCCTGGCGCTGTGCCCGGCACCGCACGGCGGGGCGCCCGGACTGGTGCACATCATGGTGGAGGTCGACACTCTCGACGCGGTCGGCCAAGCCCTCGACCGGGTGACCAGGGACGGCTTCTCGGTGTCGTCCACGCTGGGCAGGCACACCAACGACAAGATGGTCTCGTTCTATGTCCGCGCGCCCGGCGGCTGGGATATCGAGTTCGGGACCGAGGGCATGCGGGTCGACGAGACCTATTACAGCGCCGAGGAGATCACCGCGGACAGCTACTGGGGCCACGACTGGTCCGGTAGCGAGCCACTCGCCGCGATGTAACTTCGCAATCAGCCCACGACGGCCCCTGGCCCCGAGCTTCCCGCTCGGACCAGGGGCCGTTTCGTATTGACCTGCTGATTCATGTGACAGCGACCACAACGGATGGTATGAATAGGTATATGCCTAATCGAAATATGCGACTGGGCATCAGCTCGTAGATCCGAATGGAGAGCTCATGGTCATCCAGGCCGAGGCCACCACCCCGAGCGCGATCCTCGATCGCGCCTCCCTGCTGCTCGACGCGTTCGACGGTCCGGGCAGGCTCACCCTCGCCCAGATCGTTCGGCGCACCGGCCTACCCCGATCCTCGGCGCATCGCATGCTCGAACGGCTGGTGCACCTGCGCTGGCTACGTCGCGAAGGGCGCGACTACGAACTCGGCATCCGGCTGATGGAACTCGGCTCGCTGGCGGTGCACCAGGATCGGCTGCACCGGGCGGCGATGCCGTTCCTGCACGAACTGCACCGGGCCACCGGGTTCGTGGTGCATCTGGCCGTGCTGGACGGTACCGACGTCGTGTACCTCGACAAGGTCGGCGGCGAGCTGTCGGCCGTGGTGCCCACCCGCGTCGGCGGCAGGCGGCCCGCCGCCTGTACCGCGGTCGGCAAGGCGATTCTGGCCTACGCCGATGAGCACCGGATCGCCGATGCCCTCGCGGGCCAGGGCGGCGCGCGCACCCGCTACTCGATCACCACCAAGGCCCAGCTCGACACCGAACTGGCCAAGGTGCGCGCGCACGGGATCGCGGTCGAACGCGAGGAGTCACTGCCCGGCTTCGGCTGTATCGCCGCCCCCATCGGTGATCTCGGCGAGGCCGCCGTGGCGGCGGTGTCGGTATGCGGACCGGTGGATCGGATGCTGTTCGATCACCGTCTCAGCGCGCCGATACGCACGACCGCGCTCAATATCTGGCGCCACGTCGACGACGGCCGGGTCCGGGTACGCCCGACATTGCAGCAGCATCCTCGTCCACTGAGCGTGGGCCGGTCCTACCCGGACCATCGCGGAACCCGTACGGCGTGACCGTGCGAACTTTTCCGATCACCGGGCCCGGTGCGGTTCCCGATCCGCAGGTCGCGGCCGTGCTCGCCACGCTCGACGCCGGATTCCCCGATGTCGCCACAATGACGGCGACCGATGCCCGCGCCGCGATCAGCGCCAGACGTGCTCCGCCGCAACGACTTCCCGAGATGGCGCAGGCGCGCGACCTCACGATCGACGGTCCCGGTGGCCCGCTGCCGCTGCGGGTGTTGCGGCCCCATCACGACGGGGATCCACTGCCGGTGATCGTATTCGCGCACGGCGGCGGCTTCGTGTTCTGTGACCTCGACAGCCACGACGAGCTCTGCCGGTCGATGGCGGCGGGCGTCGGCGCGGTGGTGGTCTCGGTCGACTATCGACTCGCGCCCGAGCACGCCGGCCCCGCGGCCCATGACGACCTGTTCGCGGCGCTACGGTGGGTCGCCGCGCACGCGGGCTCCTTCGGTGGGGACCCATCGAGGATCGCGGTGGCCGGCGACAGCGCGGGCGGCAATCTCGCCGCCACCGTGGCCATCGCGGCCAGGGACGCCGGCGGGCCGCCGCTCGCGGCGCAGATCCTGATCTACCCGGTGATCGACGACGATTTCGAGACCGAGTCCTACCGTCGTTTCGGCACGGGCCACTACAACACGACCAGCGCCATGCGGTGGTACTGGGCGAACTACGCGCCGCACGGCACCGACGACGCGCGTCTCGTGCCGACCAGAGCGGACTCGCTGTCGGGTCTACCGCCCGCGGTGGTGATCACCGCCGAACTCGACCCGCCGTGTTCGGCCGCGGACGCCTACGCCCAGCGGCTCGCGACCGACGGTGTCGTGGTCGCGCATCGCCGCTACAGCGGGCTGTTCCACGGATTCCTCAGCATCGCCTCGCTGTCCGCCACCATGACCGCGCGGACCGAGATCTGGGCGATGGCGCGGCAGTTGCTCGAACTCCCTCGGGACCCGGGGTAATCGGCACGGGTGCCCGCTCTGTGCCGCGACACGAGCAGGCACCTGCACCCGGATCGTATCGGGTGCCCGCAACCGATTCCGGTGTCAGACCGCGGTGAAGTACTCGATCTTCGGCGCCCCCGCGAGCAAGGGGGCCATCAGCTTGCCCGCCGCGCGGAAATGCTCCGACCGGCCGTGGGCTTCGACCGCGGCGTCGTCGGAATACAGCTCGAAGAACCGGTAGTGCTCGGCGTCGGTCCGCGACCGCACCAGCTGGTAGGTCAGATTGCCCGGCTCATTGGCCTTGATCTGGGTGATGAGATCAGCGACGACGGCTTCGAACTCCGCGCCCGCACCGGCCTTGACGGTGACCTCGGCGATGACTGCGATCATGATTTGGCTCCTTTTTCGTGCGACAGTACCGGCTCGCTCAGGCTCGGAGATAGGCGACGATGGCGCCGGTGAGTCCGGCGAGGGCATCCTCGAGGTTGCCGTAGGTGCCGAGCGTGCGTTCGGAGGTGATGCCGCGCATCGCCGCCGGAATCAGCGCGGCCACCTGCCGCACCCGCACTGGGTCGACCCCCAGATCCGCGAACGCGCGCTGGCAGGCCTGGTCCCAGTTCGGTTTCCACGACGACAACTCCGCGGCGGTGAGCGGGAACTCGCGCTCGAGTTCGGCCTGCTCACGCGGCAGCGCGGCGCGCAGCGTCTCGATGGCGAGTGATTCCGGGGTGCGCAGGCCGACGGCCATGCCGTCGACAAGGGCGGCGACGCGTTCGTGCAGGGTGCCGTCCGGGCGCAGGTTCGCTGGCAGGTCACCGCGCTTGTCGGCGGTGTAGCGCAGCACCGCGGCCCACAGGCCGTCGATATCGCCGAACTGGTACTTGACCACACCCCAGGTGGCGCCGATATCGCGAGCGATGCGATTGCCCGATACCGCCGCGGGATCGCCGGTGGCCAACGACGCGATCGCGGCTTTGATCATGCTGTCCCGCGAGTGGATACCTCGCTTGTTGGCGCGTCGCCCACCGATCGCCGCTTCCGTCACAAGGCTCGACTATAGCGGCCCTGAGCTGCGGGATCCAGTTTTCATCGACCCCTCTTGTATTTTTTCAAAGAGGGTTCTACGCTAAATTCGCTCTGTGGTCGGCATCACTACCGAGCAGCTCATCGCCGGGTCGGCACACGCCGGATGCCTCAGGAGGTTCCGATGGCCAAGACACCCCTGCCCATGGAACCGACGGGCTGGTTCCAAGTGGCGTGGTGCGCCGAGATCACCGTCGGCGCGGTCCACCGGATGAAGTACTTCGGACGCGAAATGGTCGCCTGGCGTTCGGCTTCCGGCGAGATCGCGGTCTTCGACGCCTATTGCGAGCATCTGGGCGCCCATCTCGGCTACGGCGGGCGGGTCGAGGGCGAGAACATCGTGTGCCCGTTCCACGGCTGGGAATGGAACCGCGAAGGCCGCAACGTCTGCATCCCCTACGAGAGCCATCCGAACAAAGGCCGGCGCATCCGTAGCTATCCGGTGGTGGAACGCAACGAGGCGGTGTGGATCTGGTTCGACACCCAGGGTCGGGCACCGCATTTCGAGGTGCCCGATATCTTCGCGGATTTCGGCGACGACAAGACCGCCCGCGACTACTACCGGCCGGTGCCCGCCGCGACGCTCTATCGGCAGGGGCTGGAACTGCATCCGCAATACGTGCTGGAGAACGGTGTCGACTTCGCGCACTTCACGGTCGTGCACAAGACACCGTTCGTCCCGAACTTCACGCGCCACGACTTCTCCGGGCCGGTGTCGTTCGTGGACTTCACCATCGCCTTCGACGCGAGCATCGCCGAGAACGACATCGACAGCGGCGTCGAATCGATCAACGCGGGCCTCGGCTGCACGGTCACCAAGAGTTGGGGCATGGTCGACAACCGCACCATGCCCGCGGTGACACCGGTCGACGAGTCCACCTCCGACGTCCGGTTCACCGTCTGGGTGGGGCGTGAACCCGGCGACGACAGCGCCGAGATCACCAGGTACGGCAAGACGATGGCCGCCTACATCATCGAGCAGTTCGAAGCCGACATCCACATCTGGGCGCATCAGCGCTACAGCGACCCACCGGCGTTGTCGCGCAAGGAATTCGACGGCTTCACCGCGCTGCGCACGTGGGCCGCCCAGTTCTATCCCGACAACGGCGCAGACCTCGACCGACGACCCGCGACGCAAGGACGTACTTCATGAGCACCACCGACAGAGTCCGTGTCTTCCAAGTGGCGACCGGCAATCTCGGCACCGAGATGATCGGCCGCATCCAGCAGCATCCCGATCTCGAACTGGTCGGACTGCATTGCTACTCGCCCGACAAGATCGGGCGCGACGCCGGGGAGATCGTCGGCATCGGCCCGATCGGCGTAACCGCTACCGGCTCGGTGGAGCAGATCATCGCCGCACGACCCGACGTCCTCACCTTTCACGGCGTCTTTCCCGACGAGGACCTCTACGAGAAAGTCCTCGAGGCGGGCATCGATGTGGTGACCACCGCGGACTGGATCACCGGCTACCACCGCGACACCAACCACCCGCATCCGTCCGGCCGCAAGGTCAGCGAGGTGATCACGGCCGCGTGCGCGCGCGGTGACTCCACCTTCTACGGCACCGGCATGAATCCGGGACTGAGCCAGATCCTCGGAATCGTGCATACCGCCGATGTCAGCGAGATCGAGAACATCACCGTCACCGAATCGGTCGATGTCTCGTGTCACCACTCGGTCGATACTTGGAAGGCCGTGGGGTACGGGCGCCCGATCGACGATCCCACGATCGGGGAATCGCTGCACAAATACACCGCGGTCTTCGCCGACGCCGTCTATCTGATGGCCGATGCTTTCGGGCTCGAACTCGACGAAGTGCGGTTCGGGTACGAACTCGGCGCGTGCACCGAGGATGTCGATCTCGGCTGGTATTTCCTGCCGAAAGGATCGTTGGGCGCCAATTACATCAAGTACCAGGGCATGGTGGACGGGGTCGCGCGGGTGGAATCACACCTGGAATGGCAGATGACCCCGCACACCGATCCGGCGTGGGATATCAAGGGCTGCTATATCACTCAGGTCACCGGCGATCCCAATATCTACAGCAAACACATGATCTTCCCGCGCAAAGGATTCGACCTGTCGGATCCGCGGAACTTCGCCTCGATCGGCATGACGGTGACCGGACTGCCCGCACTCAACGCCATCCGGTCGGTGGTCGCGGCACCCGCGGGCATCATCACGAGCGCGGACCTTCCCTTGCGCGCCTTCGCGGGCCGCTTCAAGATCTGAACCAGCACGCCTCAGTCCGTGGGATCGTGCCCTTCGGTGCGCACCCGCTGCTCGATCTCGCGCCAACGGCCCGGTGTCGGGTGCGGGTAGTCGGCGCGTTCGTCGCGTTCGGCCCCGGCCAGCACGGTGGCGGCGTTGTCGATATCGTCGATCAGCTGCTGGGCGAGGTCGCGTTCGGTCGCGTAGTGGCGCTGGGCCCATTGCAGTACCAGCTGCGAATAGGCCCAGCCCGGTTCGGATTTCGCGGCTTCGGCGTCGATCGCGGCACGCTTGGCGAGTTTGTCGACGTCGGCGATATGGTCGTGCAGGATCTGCTTGAGCCGCTCCGGGGACCCGAGATGGCCGAACATCACGCGCAGCAGCACGTGGTGTTTGAGCACCGACGGATCGACGGGGGCCTTGTTCCACCAGGTGGTCACCGCGTCCCTGCCCTCGGTGGTGATCCGGTACAGCCGCCTGGCGCGCATGGTGTTGTCGGGGTCGAGGCGCGAACTCGCGAAGCCGTGCTGCTCGAGCTTCTTCAGTTCGGCGTAGATCTGGCTGTAGGACGGGGTCCAGTAGACGTAGCGCAGACTCCAGTCCGCCCACTTCTTCAGGTCGTAGCCGGAGATCTCCTCCTCGTACGAGAGCATGGCGAGCACCGCCCAGCTGGTCGGCGGCAGGTTGGGCACGCCGGGGTCGGGGTTGGCCATGGCTGCATGCTAGCAACCGGTCTTGCCGGAATTCACCCGTCGACAACCGCTGACCGGGAGACGGTCTTGAGACGGTCCTCGATACTCCCGGATTCTGGGCACCATCGGATTCCGTTCGGAAGGACCCCCATGAATACGGACAACGTCGTCGTCGACGCGGGTATCCCAGCGCCCGCTGACCTGCGCAGGGTGCTCGGTCACTTCGCGACCGGCGTCGCGGTGATCACCGCCCACGACGGGACGCGCCCGCTCGGCTTCACCTGCCAGTCGGTGGTGTCGGTGTCGCTGGATCCGCCGTATGTGTCGTTCTGCCCGGCCAAGAGTTCCACCAGCTGGCCGCTGCTGCGCGAGGCGGGCGCCCTGTGCGTCAACATCCTGGCGCGGGAGCAGAGCGCGCTGTGCCGGCAGTTCGCGGTGCGCGGGGCCGACAAGTTCGCCGGCGTGGCATGGGACAGGGCGGGCAACGGCGCGCCCGCGCTGGCCGGGGTGCTGGCCCAGCTCGAGGTGACGGTGGAGTTCGAGCACGATGCGGGCGATCACACCGTCGTGCTCGCCCGCATCGGTGACCTGCGGGCCGTCGAAGGGGCCGAGCCGCTGCTGTTCTACAAGGGCGGGTTCGGCGGGTTCGCGGCCTGACCCGACGACGGGGCGCTCCGCCGCGGACCGCCCCGTCGTCCTCGCTCACGCCTCGATCACGTCGAAACCCTTGTATCCCGCGGCCGCGACCTCGGCGATGATCTCGCCGTAGACGCCGAAACCACCGACGAAGGGCATGAACACTCGCGGCCTGCCCTCGATGTTCGCGCCCAGATACCACGAATTCGCCTGTGTCATCAGCGTTCCCGCGGCCCGGTCGCCACATTCGAGCACCCATTGCGCCACCGCGTCCCGGCGCGCCTCCAGTGCCGCCGCTCCCCTGGCGTCGAGGAAGCCGATCGCCTCGGCCACCCAGTCGACGTGCAGTTCCGAGTGCAGCACCATGTTGGCCAGCACCGACGGACTGCCAGGGCCGGTGAGGTTGAACAGGTTCGGGAACCCCGCCACGCCCAGTCCCAGATAGGTACGCGGTCCGTCCCGCCAGGCCTGGTTGAGTGTCTCGCCGCCCCTGCCCACGATATTCATCCGCGAAACCGATCCGGTCATCGCGTCGAATCCGGTGGCCAGCACCAGGGTGTCGAGGGGGAAGTGCGCCGCGGTGGTGTGCACGCCCTCGGCGTCGATCCGGGTGATCGGCGTCGTCTTCAGGTCGACCAGCTCGACGTTGTCGCGGTTGAAGGTCTGGTAGTAGTTCGTGTCGGTGCAGATCCGCTTGGTGCCGATGGGGTGGTCGTGCGGGACGAGCAGATCGGCGACGCGGGGGTCCGCGATCACGGCACGCACCTTCTCCTCCCAGAATTCCCGCGCTGTGTCGTTGGCGGCCAGGGTGGTGAGCTGGTCGGGGAAGGTCTTGCTGAACAGCACACCGCCCAGTGCCCAGCGCTGCTCGTAGGCCTCGCGCCGTTCCCGCTCGCTCACCGCGACCGCGGAATCCGGGTGCGCCTGGTGTGGCGACCCGCCGCCGCTGACCATCGACAGCCGTCTGCGCTCGGAATAGTTCGCCTTCTGCGCCGCCCGGTCCTGTTCGGTCAACGGCGTATTCCCCGCGGGCACACTGTAATTGGCGGTGCGCTGGAACACGTGCAACCGCTGGGCCTGTTCGGCCACGCACGGGATGGTCTGGATACCGGAGGAGCCGGTGCCGATCACGCCGACCCGGCGGCCGGTGAGATCGACGCCCTCGTGCGGCCAGTGCGAGGTGCGCAGGATCTGCCCGGCGAAGGTGTCGAGTCCGGCGATGGCCGGGGTATTGGCATTGGACAGCGGGCCGGTGGCCAGCACGACGAACCGGGCCGAGACCGCGCGAGCGGTGTCGGTGTCGACCTGCCAGCGCAGGGTCTGCTCGTCGAGCACGATATCGGTGACGCGAGTGCTGAATTCGATGTCGCGGCGCAGGTCGTAGCGATCGGCGACATGCTCGAGGTAGGCCAGGATCTCGGGCTGAGTGGCGTACTTCTCGCTCCAGTTCCACTCCTGCTGTAGCGCGTCGTCGAAGGAGTACGAGTAGTCGACGCTCTCGACATCGCAGCGCGCGCCCGGATAGCGATTCCAGTACCAGACGCCGCCCACACCGTCGCCGGCTTCGAACACCCGCACGCGCAGGCCGCTGCCGCGCAAGCGGTGCAGCGCGTAGAGGCCGGCGATGCCGGCGCCGACGACGACCACGTCGACGTCGGCCGGGGCGTTCGCTGGTGCCGATGGGGTCTCGGGGTTCACAGTGCCTACCTTTCGATGGAGACCGGTTTGTCTGCGGGCGACGCTAAGGACGCGCGCCGCGTTCGAGCAGGTCCGCTTCCCGCTGACCGGCACATTCGCCCATCGACGTTCTCCCGATGATCGGGAGAACCGCCCCACGACCACCGACGGCGGGCCTACCGTCGAGCGCAATTCGAGGTGGTATCAGGAGGAACAGTGGTGGACTGGAACGACGAGGTGGATGTGCTGGTCGCGGGGTCGGGTGGTGGCCTGGCCGGCGCCTACACCGCCGCCCGCGAGGGGCTCAGCGTCGCGGTGGTCGAGGCGACCGACAAATTCGGTGGCACGACGGCCTATTCGGGCGGCGGCGGAGTGTGGTTTCCGTGCAACCCGGTGCTCGAGCGGGCGGGCACCGACGACACCCTCGACGACGCGCTCACCTACTACCGGGCCGTGGTCGGCGACCGTACCCCCGACGATATGCAGCAGACCTACGTCCGGCGGGGTCGCGACCTCATCGAATACCTGGAGGCCGACGACCATTTCGCGTTCCTGCCGCTGCCGTGGCCGGACTACTTCGGCAAGGCGCCCAAGGCCCGGCTCGACGGTCAGCGCCACATCATGCCGACACCGCTGCCCGCCGCCGAGCTGGGCCCGCTGCGCGCATCGCTGCGTGGAACGCTCGACACCGACCGGCTCGGCGCCGCACCGCAGGACCTGCTGATCGGCGGTCAGGCGCTGATCGGGCGGATGCTGCGCGCGATCTCGCGTTACCCACACGCGCGGCTGCACCTGAATTCGCCGCTGGTGGAACTGGTGGTCGAAGACGGCGTGGTGACCGGCGCGATCGTCGAACGCGACGGTGCCCGAGTCGCGATCCGCGCGCGCCGCGGCGTGATCCTGGCGGCGGGCGGTTTCGAGCAGAACGCCGAGCTGCGCGAGCAGTACGGCGTGCCCGGCGACGCACGAGACACCATGGGGCCCTGGGGAAATCAGGGACACGCGCACCAGGCGGGGATCGCGGCGGGCGCCGACACCGATCTGATGGATCAGGCGTGGTGGTCGCCCGGCCTGACCCATCCCGACGGGCGGTCGGCGTTCGCGCTGTGGTTCACCGGCGGCATTTTCGTCGATCAGGAGGGCAAGCGTTTCGTCAACGAGTCGGCCCCCTACGACCGGCTCGGCCGCGACGTGATCCGCCAGATGAACGACCGGGGGCTCACCCTGCCGTTCTGGATGATCTACGACGACACCGAGGGCGAGGTGCCCCCGATCAAGGCCACCAATGTCTCCCTGGTCGAGACCGAGAAGTACGTCGAGGCCGGGCTGTGGCACACCGCCGACACCCTCGCCGAACTGGCCGCGAAGATCGGCGTGCCCGCCGCGAACCTGGAGGCCACCGTCGAGCGGTTCAACGCGATGGTCGCCACCGGTGTCGACCCCGATTTCGGGCGCGGCGACGAAGCGTACGACCGGGCGTTCTCCCACGGCGAACCGCCGTTGGTGACCATCGACAAGGGCCCCTACCACGCGGCGGCGTTCGGCATCTCCGACCTGGGCACCAAGGGCGGGCTGCGCACCGACAGCGCGGCGCGCGTACTCGACCGCGACGGCGAACCGATCCGGGGTCTCTACGCGGCGGGCAACACCATGGCCGCGGTGAGCGGCGAGGTCTATCCCGGCGGCGGCAATCCGATCGGCGCGTCCATGCTGTTCAGCCACCTCGCCGTCCGCCACATCCTCGGCGAATGAGCACTTCCCGATCCTTCCCGCTGGTCGGGAGAGACCGGGCCTGCCGGGCCACCGCATGTGGTTCGGTGCACCTATTCACCCCCTTTCGACAATTCAGGAGTGCCCCCATGGCTTCAGCGGACGACATTCGCGCGACAGTGCGCAAATATGTGGAGGCCGTCGGCAGCGGTACGGCCGCCGACGTCGTCGCCCTCTACCGCGAGGACGCGACGGTGGAGGACCCGGTCGGTACCGAACCGCATGTCGGGCATGCGGCGATCACGAAGTTCTACGAGAACATCGAGCCGCTGCAACGTTCGACCGAACTGTTCTCGGTGCGCGTCGCGGGCGACAGTGCCGCGTTCAGCTTCCGGGTGGTCACCACGTTCGGCGAGCAGACCTTCACCCTCGACCCGATCGACGTGATGACCTTCGACGAGGACGCCCGCATCGTGAGCATGCGCGCTTTCTGGTCCCAGGACGACATGGTCGTCGGCTGAGCGAGGCGACGATGACTGCGACCGAACAACACTGGGATCACGAGGTCGGTTTCCTCGTCGTCGGCAGCGGCGCGGGTGGGCTCACCGCCGCGCTCGCCGCCGCCGATCGCGGCCTGGACACTCTGGTCATCGAGAAGGCCTCGGTCTACGGCGGCAGCACCGCGCTCTCGGGCGGCGGCATCTGGGTGCCCAACAACCCGACGCTGCTGCGCGAGGGCCTCGGCGATTCCCGTGCCGACGTGCGCGCCTACCTCGACGCCGTGGTCGGTGACCGGGTGCCCGCGGCCAACCTGGACGCGTTCATCGACGAGGGCCCGCGCATGCTGGCCTTCCTCGAGACCAGCCCGCACCTGCGTTTCCAGTGGTGCGCCGGCTATTCCGACTATCACCCCGAAGCACCGGGCGGACGGCCCGCGGGCCGGTCCATCGAGCCGCTGCCGGTCGATCTGAAACAGCTCGGCGCGGACGAGGGTCTTCTGCGTCCCGCCGCGCTCGCGACCCCGCCGGGCCTGTTCATCACCTCCAAGGACTTCGTCCAGCTCAATATGGTGACGCGCACCTGGCGGGCGCGCTGGACCGCGCTGCTGACCGGCCTGCGGGCGATCAAGGCGATCGTGCTGCGCAGGCACATGGACACGCTCGGCCGGGCCCTGATCGCCCGGCTGCGCCTGGCCGTGCGCGACGCGGGGGCGCCACTGTGGCTCGACACCCCGTTGCGCGCGCTGATCACCGACGACACCGGTGCGGTGCTGGGCGTGCTCGCCGAACGCGACGGCCGCGAGATCCGGATCCGGGCGCGTGCCGGTGTCCTGCTGGCCACGGGTGGTTTCGAGTACAACCAGGCGATGCGCAAAACCCACCTGCCCGAGGGTGGGCGCGACAACTTCAGCGCGGCGTCGGCGGACAACACCGGCGACGGCATCATCGCGGGCGAGAAGGTAGGCGCGGCAGTCGATCTCATGGACGACGCGTGGTGGATGCCGTCGTTCCAGCGCCCGGAAGGCATCAACCAGGTGCTGGTGTCGGAGCGCTCCATTCCGCGCTCGATCATCGTCGACAGCACGGGCAGGCGCTTCACCAACGAGGCGTCGCCGTATGTGACCTTCGTGCACGCCCAGCTGGCGGGCAGCCACGATCCTGCCTGGCTGGTCTTCGACGCGAAAGCCAAGAGCCGCTATCCCATCGGCGGCATCGTGCCGGGGCAGAAGTTCCCCGCCTCGTGGACGGCGACCGGCCTGGTCCGCTCGGCGCCCGACATCGCGGGGCTGGCCACCGCGATCGGCGTGCCCGTCGACGCGTTGCGCGACACCGTCGGTCGTTTCAACGGTTTCGCTCGCGAGGGGCACGACGCCGACTTCGGCCGTGGAGTCAGCGCCTACGACAACTACTACGGTGATCCGACGCTGGCCACGCCCGCACTCGATGTGCTGGACAAGGGCCCGTTCTACGCGCTGCGGGTGCGGATCGGCGACCTCGGCACCAAAGGCGGACTGGTCTACAACGCCGATGCCCAAGTACTGCGCGCGGACGGTTCAACCATTCCCGGTCTCTACGCCGTGGGCAACACCTCCGCCGCGGTGATGGGCAACGACTACGCGGGCGCGGGCGCGACGATCGGTCCGGCCATGGTGTTCGGCTACATCGGCGCGCGCCATGCCGCCGGACAGCGATGAGGCGGGCGAGCATGCGACCCGTCGAATGCGCGTCCTGCGGCAACAAGGTGCTGGCGGAGAAATTCAGTCCGAGCCACACCAGCATCCAGTGGCTCGACGACGCCGAGTCCGCGTGCCCCGAGTTCGCGCGGCGCGCGGCGCTCGGTGAGCACAGCAGCTGGATCCCCACCTGCCCCGCCCTGCGCGAATCCATCGAGGACGCGGTCCGCGCGGGCGCGTTGACGACCGATCAGTTGCGCCACGAACCGGTTCCCGGCCGACTCGGCTGACACCCACAACCAGGAGAGCACTCCATGAACAGACTCGACAATCACCGCACGCTGGTCACCGGGGCCGCCTCCGGCATCGGACAGGCCACCGCGCTCCGGCTGCTCGACGAGGGCGCCACGGTGGTCGCCGCCGACGTGTCGACCGACGGCCTCGCCGCGACCAGCGCGCGGGCCGCCGAGCGCGGCACCGCGGACCGGCTCACCACCCTGACCCTCGACATCGGCGACGAGCAGTCGGTGATCGCGGGCGTCCGGTCGTCGATCGAGACCCTGGGCGGCCTGGACTCGCTGGTGAACGCGGCGGGCATCCTGCGCGCCTCGCACACCGAGCAGACCTCCCTCGACCTGTGGGACCTGATCATCCGGGTGAACCTCACCGGCACGTTCCTGGTGGTCCGCGAGGCACTGCCCGCGCTGCTGGCCAACCCGCGCGCGACCGTGGTGAACTTCAGCTCCACCTCGGCGGCGTTCGCGCACCCGTACATGGCGGCCTACGCGGCGAGCAAGGGCGGCATCCAGTCCTTCACCCACGCCATCGCCCTCGAGTACGGCGGCAAGGGCCTGCGCGCGGTCTGTGTCGCGCCCGGCAGCATCAAGTCGGGGATCACCGACGCCACACCGGGTTACCTGCCCGCCGACTCCGACTGGGCACTGTTCTCGAAGTTGTCTCCCGCGCTGCCGACCGACCGTGAATCCGGCGGCGCGGGCATGGGTGACCCGACCGCGGTGGCGGGCGTCATCGCGATGCTGGTCTCCGAGGACGGCGCCTTCATCACCGGCACCGAGATCCGCATCGACGGCGGTACCCACGCATGACCGACCTGAGCTACGCGGGCACACTGCGCGAGATCACCACCGACGCGGGCGTGTTGCGCTACCACGAGGCCGGCGAGGGACCGCCGCTGTTGCTGCTGCACGGATCGGGTCCCGGTGTCACGGGGTGGCGTAACTTCGGTGGCAATCTCGCGGTGTTCGCGCGGCGATTCCGTTGTCTGGTCCTGGAATTCCCCGGCTTCGGGGTGAGCGACGACTTCGGCGGGCATCCGATGGTCACCGCGCTCGACGCGGTGGTCCGCTTCGTCGACGCGCTCGGCCTGGACAGCGTCGACATCATCGGCAACTCGATGGGTGGTGGCGTGGCACTCAACTACGCCATCGCCCACCCGGCGCGAGTCGGCAAGCTGGTGACCATCGGCGGCATCGGTCGTAACCTGTTCAGCCCCGGCCCCGGCGAGGGCATCAAGCTGCTGCAGGAGTTCACCGAGGAGCCCACCCGTGAGCGGTTGATCCAGTGGCTGCATTCGATGGTCTACGACCCGGCGTTGGTCACCGACGAACTGATCGAGGAGCGCTGGACCCAGGCCACCGATCCCGCGACCCTCGACAGCGCTCGCCGGATGTACAGCAAGGCCGCGTTCGCGATGATGGTGCGCGCCATGGAAGCCGCCGACACCCCGCCGCCGTGGGCGATGCTGCACAAGGTGGCCGCACCCACGCTGATCACGTGGGGACGCGACGACCGGGTGAGCCCCCTCGATATGGCGCTGATCCCGATGCGCACGATCCCGCGCGCCGAACTGCACGTGTTCCCGAATTGCGGGCACTGGGCGATGATCGAACGCAAGCGCGAATTCGAGTCGGCCGTCCTGGCTTTCCTCACCCGCGAGGACGCCACGCACTGATACGAGAGAATGCGCGGGCTGCCAGGTGGCAGCCCGCGCATTCTTCTGTTCCGCGTGACTAGCGCTGGGTGCTGCCCGCGTCGATGGGCAACGTCACCGCGGTGATGTAGCGGCCCTCGTCCGAGGCGAGGAACAGGGCGGCGTTGGCGATGTCGACCGGGTCGACCCACGGGATGGGCAGCATGTTCATCGTCACGGCGGCCTCCGCGAACTCCTCGCGGGTGGGGTTGTCCCGATCGGGCCGGAACACCTTGCGCACCATGTCGTTCTGGATCATCGGGGTGTCGACATTGGTCGGGTGCACCGAGTTCACGCGGACATGGTGCGGGGCGAGCTCTTTCGCCAGCGAGCGCATCAGTCCCACCACCCCGTGTTTGGCGGCGGTGTAGTGCGCGACGCCGACCAGACCGCGTAGTCCGGCGATCGAGCTGGTCAGGATCATCGCGCCGCCGCCGCGCGCGATCAGGTGCGGGGTGGCGGCCTTGCAGGTCTGCCACACGCCGGTCAGGTTGACGTCGATCATCGTCTGCCACTGCTGTTCGGTCAGTTCCAGCGCACCGCCACTGGAACTGATTCCGGCAGTGGCGCAGACGATGTCGAGGCCACCCCACTGCTCGACGCCGGCGTCGACCGCGGCCCGCAACGCCGCGCCGTCGCGGACGTCGACGGCGGTGGCGAGGATCCGCGCGCCGGTCGCTTCGACCGCGCGCGCGGTTTCGGCGAGGTCGTCGTGGGTCGCTCCCGGCGACACCACGGTCTCCACCGGCCCGCAGATGTCGACGGCGATGATGTCGGCGCCTTCCTCGGCCAGCCGGATCGCCTGTGCGCGGCCGATACCGCGCGCGGCGCCGGTGATCAGCGCGATCTTGCCCGAAACCCGTCCCATGTCACACCTTCTGAGTAAGTCCGGCATCCACCACGAGCTGGATTCCCGTCACGTAACGGGACTCGTCGGATGCGAGGAAGAGCACGGCATTGCTGATATCGACCGGATCCACCCACGCGACAGGCAGAATCGTGCGCCGGGCCAGCGCATCCGCCGCGTCCTGCTGCGTCGGATTCGGCAGGTCGGGGCACAGTTTGGCGTACACCGCGTCGTTGAGGATCATCGGCGTGGCGACCGAGCCGGGATGCACCGTGTTCACCCGGATCCCGCGCGGGCCGAGCTCGTTGGCCAAGGTGCGGGCGAGCCCGACCACGGCGTGCTTGCTCGCCGAGTAGTGCGCGGCGGCGGCCGCGCCGACGATGCCGTTGGTCGAGCTCACGATCACCACCGAGCCGCCGTCGGACAGGGCCGGTACGGCCGCGCGCACGGTGTGCCACATGCCGGTGAGGTTGATATCGATGGTGCGCTGCCAGGCCTGGTCCGACAGTTCCCAGGACAGGCCGAGGTCGGTGTAGATGCCGGCGTTGGCCACGATCACATCGAGGCGGCCCAGGGCGGCGACGCCGTCGGCGACCGCCACGTCCAGGGATGCCTGATCGCGCACGTCGGCGACGCCGGTGACGCAGTAGCGACCCAGCGACTCGACTTCCCTTGCCGTCTCGGCCAATTCGACCGCGGCGGCCTCGATGTCGAGTGCGATGATGTCGGCGCCCTCCTCGGCCAGCCGACGGCAATGGGCGCGGCCCATTCCCCCGGCCGCGCCGGTGATCAGCGCGACGGTGTGCTGCATGCGGTTCATCGGGTGCCCCCGGAGAATCTGGTGTCCACGAGCCCGACGCTAGGGTCGCCGTCCACCGCGTTTGCCCTGGTCTTCCCGGTGAGCGGACCGTGCACGTCGATCTCCCGGCCACCGGGAGCCATGGGCGCCACGGCATCGGCGTGCCTGCGACGGTTGCCGGGCACGACCGTTTCCGAGACCGAGGAGAACACCAGTGACGAGGGCGACTGTCGACGTTTCGCGGACTTCGCGGGTGGTGACGCTGCGCGTATCGGCGGTGATCGAGGAAACCGAGGACGCGCGGACGCTGGTGTTCGACGTGCCCGACGAGGTCGCCGATCGCTTCGCCTTCCGGCCGGGACAGTTCCTCACCCTGCGGATCCCGAGCGAGCGGTCCGAACCGGTCGCGCGCTGCTACTCGCTGGCGAATTCACCTTTCACCGGTGATCCGCCGCAGGTCACCGTCAAGCGCACGACCGGCGGCTACGGCTCGAACTGGTTGTGCGACAACATTTCCGTCGGTGACACTGTCGACGTACTGCCGCCGCAGGGCGCCTTCACCCCGGCCTCGCTCGACACCGATCTGCTGTTATGGGCGGCGGGCAGCGGCATCACACCGGTGATGTCGATCCTGCGGTCGGTCTTGGCCCGCGGTACCGGCCGGGTGGTGCTGTTCTATGCCAATCGCGACCAGGAGTCGGTGATCTTCGCCGACGCCCTGGACGATCTCGTGGCGCGGTACCAGGGCCGAATCACCGTGGCGCACTGGCTCGAATCGTCGCGGGGCCTACCCACCGCGGCTCGGCTCGCCGACTTCGCCGCACCATATCGGTCCTTCGAGTCGTTCGTGTGCGGGCCCGGCCCGTTCATGTCGGCGGTGACCGAGGCGCTCGCGGGCGCCGGGTGGCCGCGCGAACGCATCTCCACCGAGATGTTCGTCTCGCTGTCCGGCGATCCCTTCGCCGAACCCGAACCGCTCGACCCCGTCGACGACGAGGATGCCGCGTGCGTGGAGGTGGAGCTGGACGGGACGGTGCACGCGCTGCGCTGGCCGCGCTCGCGCACCCTCGTCGACGTGATGCTCGCCGACGGGCTCGATGTCCCCTACTCCTGCCGTGCGGGCGAGTGCGGTTCGTGTGCGTGCACCGTCGTCGACGGTGAGGTGACCATGGCCGACTCGGCGATTCTCGATCAGGACGACATCGACGCCGGGTACACCCTGGCCTGCCGGGCCCGCCCGCGCACCGACCGGGTCCGTATCCGCTTTTGAGCGAAGGTGACCGTTGGCCTGGTCGCGTGCGCGGCGATCCTCGCCGGGGAGTGGAATTTCCTGTCCATCCAGCGGGAGAGCCCCGCCCGGCGGACGGTCTCGGCCCCCAGCATGGGATGGCATCATCAGACGAGAAGAGGGAATCAGGATGCTGACAACCGGCATGCGCACCGAGCTCGCCGCCGAACTGGCGCGAGCGGAGCTGGACAGGGTGGCCGTGTCCCCCCTCGTCGACCGGTATCCGGACATCGATGTGGTCGATGCCTACGAGATCCAGTTGCTCAACATCCAACGCAGACTCCGCTCCGGCGCGAAGGTCATCGGGCACAAAGTAGGACTGTCGTCGAAGGCGATGCAGCAGATGATGGGCGTCGACGAACCCGACTACGGTCACCTACTCGCCGACATGGAAGTCTTCGAGGACATTCCCGTCGACACCACCGAGTTCCTGCTCCCCCGGGTAGAGGTCGAGGTCGGATTCATCCTCGGCGCCGACCTACCCGGACAGGACTGCACCGAAGCCGACGTGCTCGCCGCGACCGTCGCCTATGCCCCCTCGATCGAGCTCATCGATTCCCGGATCACCGACTGGAAGATCGGGCTGGCCGACACCATCTCCGACAACGCTTCCTCCGCCGGATGGGTTCTCGGCAAGGACCGCGTCGCCCCCACCGATGTCGACATCACCGCCATCGACGCGGTCCTCACCCGCAACGGTGAAACCATCGCCGAAGGTCGCAGCGACGCCGTCCTCGGGAACCCCGTGATCGCCGTCGCGTGGCTGGCCCGCAAAGTCGCGAGCTTCGGCGTCCGGTTGAAAGCCGGTGACATCGTGTTGCCCGGATCCTGCACCCGCGCCATCGACGCCCGACCCGGCGACGCCTTCCATGCCGAGTTCTCCGGACTCGGGTCCGTGCGCCTGAACTTCGCCTAGGCCATCACCGTGCTCCGTGACCGAGGAAGTTCACCGGAGCCGTTCATCTCGCCGGCCAACGCCGGCCGCCCCTCGAGGAGGCCACCTGTGACCAACGGCAACGTCACCGCCGCGATCGTCGGATCGGGCAACATCAGCACCGATCTGCTCTACAAACTCCTGAGCTCGGACACCATCGAGCCCCGCTGGATGATCGGCATCGACCCCGACAGCGAAGGGCTGAAACGCGCCCGCGGACTCGGCTTGGAAACCTCCGCCGAAGGGGTGGACTGGCTCCTGGCCCAGGACACCAAACCCGACATGGTCTTCGAAGCGACCTCGGCCTACGTCCACCGCGCCGCCGCACCCCGCTACGCCGAACTCGGTATCCGTGCCGTCGACCTCACTCCCGCCGCCGTCGGCCCCGCCGTCGTCCCACCGGTGAACCTCGCCTCGCTGCTCGACGCCCCCAACGTCAATATGATCACCTGCGGCGGCCAGGCCACCATCCCGATCGTCGCCGCCGTCTCGCGGGTGGTGACGGTCCCCTACGCGGAGATCGTCGCGTCGGTCTCGTCCAATTCGGCAGGCCCGGGCACTCGCGCGAACATCGACGAGTTCACCAAGACCACCAGCCGTGGCGTCGAGACCATCGGTGGCGCGCAGCGGGGCAAGGCGATCATCATCCTGAACCCGGCCGAACCGCCGATGATCATGCGCGACACCATCTTCTGCGCCATTCCCGAAGACGCCGACCACGACGCGATCACCACCTCGATCCACCAGATGGTCGCCGACATCCAGCAATACGTCCCCGGGTATCGCCTGCTCAACGAACCGCAATTCGATGAACCGTCGGTCGTTTCCGGTGGACTGGCGAAGGTGTCGGTGTTCGTCGAAGTCGAAGGCGCCGGCGATTTCCTGCCGCCGTACGCGGGAAATCTCGACATCATGACCGCCGCGGCAACCCGTGTCGGCGAGGTCATGGCCGATCAGATCCTGTCGACGCGGGTGTGATCATGACCGATTCATCAGCCCTGGACACCATCACCCCCGAGGCCCTGCGGCTGTCGCAGACGAGCCGGGCGTAAGGAGACTCGACCATGCCATTCTCCGCTGAACTCGACATCCGGATCACCGACACCTCGCTACGCGACGGCTCCCACCACAAACGCCACCAATTCACCACCACCGAAGTCCGCGACATCGTCACCGCCCTCGACAACGCCGGCGTCCCCGTCATCGAAGTCACCCACGGCGACGGACTCGGCGGCTCCTCGTTCAACTACGGATTCTCCAAAACCCCCGAACAAGAACTGATCACCATCGCCGCGCAAACCGCCAAGAACGCCGAGATCGCGTTCCTCATGCTCCCCGGCGTCGGCGTCAAAGAAGACATCAAGATCTCCCAGGACAACGGCGCCTCCATCTGCCGCATCGCCACCCACTGCACCGAAGCCGACGTCTCCGTCCAGCACTTCGGCTACGCCCGCGACCTCGGCCTCGAAACCGTCGGCTTCCTCATGATGTCGCACACCCAACCCCCCGAAACCCTCGCCCGACAAGCCCGCATCATGGCCGACGCCGGCTGCCACTGCGTCTACATCGTCGACTCCGCCGGCGCCCTGGTCCTCGAGCAAGTCTCCGACCGCGTCGCCGCCCTCGTCACCGAACTCGGCACCGACGCCCAGGTCGGATTCCACGGCCACGAAAACCTCGGCCTCGCCGTCGCCAACTCCGTCTACGCCGTCCGCGCCGGCGCCACCCAGATCGACGGCTCCACCCGACGCTTCGGCGCCGGCGCCGGCAACACCCCCGTCGAAGCCCTCGTCGGCGTCGCCGACAAACTCGCCATCAAAACCGGCATCGACTTCTTCGCCATCGCCGACGCCGCCGAAGACATCGTGCGCTCGGCCATGCCCGCCGAATGCCTCCTCGACCGCCAATCACTGATGATGGGCTACGCCGGGGTCTACTCCAGCTTCCTCAAACACGCCGAACGCCAAGCCGAACGCTACAACGTCTCCGCCGCCGACATGCTCGTCCGCGCAGGCCGACGCAAACTCGTCGGCGGCCAAGAGGACCAACTCATCGACATCGCCCTCGAACTCCAACGCGAAGCCGCCGTCACCGCCTGAGCACCCGGATCACCCACCATCGCCCCACGTGGGGCGATGGTGACTTTCCACGAAGAACACGGCACGGCTATGGTGCGCGTCGCGAAACGCACTGTCCGAATGGACATTTCGGAAAAGTCGGCTAGCGTCTGTCCCACGCCGTTCGGGACCGGTGGACGTGCGACCACCGCACGCCGGGTCCCGATGAAGTGGGGGATCATGGCCCAGCGGAGTCACCGCACGCGACAGACCGGTCAGTTGATCACGCCTGGAGCGCCGTGCGACAGCGTGGATCAGGTGCACGCGAGTGGTGCGATCGTCCTGGCCGTTTCCGCGGACGTGCTGTGGGAACTGCTGTCGGAACCGGACAGCATCGCCGTGTGGATGTCCGAGCTCCACGCCTGGACCGACCCGACCCCCGACCGAGTCGGTGCCGATCTCGAACTCGCCGCACAGGTCCAGATGTTCGACATGCGCCACGACGTGCGACTGGTCGTCACCGAATACCACCCGGACCGGAGCTGGACGATGACGTGCGGCTCGGTACCCGGTATCGCGGTCACCTTCACGATCGAGCTGGATCGGCTTCGCGAAGTCTCGCGCGTCACCCTTCGAACCGGCCTGCACGGCCAGGTCCTCCGCGACGCCGACGTGGTCGTGTTGCGCCAGGCCGTTCAGCGCGGGCTGGACTCGAACCTTCGGCAACTGACCGAGATCGCCGAGATGACGTTCCGGACTCCGGCGGCCGTCGTGCATCACCCGGGATAGGGCCGCCGCGTTCAGGCGACGCGCACGTGCTCCTCGACCGCCGTCGGCTCCGGCGCGGCCGGTGCGGGCCGCCGTCCGGTGACGAGGAACAGGACAACGAGACCCACCGACAACCACACATACGTGTCGCCGATGATGTGCTGATCCCAGGTCCACGAGGTCTCACGGTGTTCGCCGTCGGGTAGGAAACTGTGCGGCGCGAGCACGAAGACCGCGGCGACGACGACGGTCGTGGCGTACCAGCCGCGCGCACTGCTCACCGGCAGGGTGCGGGCGTGGCAGACCATCGCCAGCAACGCGGGCGCGATCCAGACCCAGTGGTGCGACCACGAGATCGGCGACAGCAGCAGCGTGAAGACCGCGTTGAGCGCCAGGGCGATCGCGGGGGCGTCGGCCGCCTTGCGCATCGCGGCGACGACGAGAACCAGCAGCAGGGCGCCCAGCACGAGCCACAGCACGTCGAACGGGAGACCGGTGATGTGCAGGCGGGCCATGACGGCCTGGATCGACTGATTGGTGTGGAAGGCAGAACCGCTCAGGCCCGAGACGTTGCCGAGGCCGCCGAACCAGTAGCGGGTGGATTCGGTGGGCAGGAACGCGAAGGAGGCGATGGTGGCGATCGCACCGGTGCCCGCGGCGGTCGCGGCGGCCTTGTAGTCCTTGCGGACCAGGAAGTAGAGCACGAACGCGGCGGGCGTGAGTTTGATGGCGGCCGCCAGGCCGATCAGCATGCCGCGGGGGTAGCGGGTCTTCGGGAGCAGGCAGTCGGTGGCGACCAGCACCATGAGCAGGAGGTTGACCTGACCGAAGTCGATGGTCGAACGCACCGGTTCCAGCAGCATCGCGAGCGGGACCGCGCAGGCGGTGACGAGCAGGGCTGCCTGCTTGCGGTCCGGGTGGTAGCGGCGGGCCACCAGATACAGCGTCCAGGCGACGGCGGCGATCGACACCACCACGTAGAGGACCTTCGCCGTGCCCCACGGCAGCAGCGCGAACGGCGCGAGCGCGATGGCCGCGAACGGCGGGTAGATGAAGGGCAGGCCGATACCGATCGTGGTCTTGGGCAGTTGACCGTACATATCGGCGCCGTCGCGCATCGCCTCGATGCCGAGGCGGTAGACCTGGAGATCGATGAACCCGTCGGAATAGCGTTCGAAGGGCCAGATCGGCGTCCTGACGCAGACGACCGACACAATGGTGAGCAGCACCGGCACCAGCCACCATGCTCGATTGATCGGGCGTGGTGAACGCGCTTGCACGGGGTGGGTGGTGTCACTACTCATCCGCGGCGACTATACCGACTCGTGCGCACCGCCGCGGCACCGCCCATCGGCGGGCGTGACGCGCGCGATAGCCAGGCGGATGCCGCTGCGCGAACCGAACGCCCCGAGTGGTCGGTCGCCGCGGTCGGAGCGAGTCAGGTGACCGGCCATGGCCGCCACCTCGTCGTCCGTCCGGTAGCCGAGCTTCTCGAGCGCGCCGACCTGTCTGCCGATGGTCGACCTGTCGAGCGGGAACTGTGCGGCCAGGTGTGGTCGGGCAACCGTCACGTTCGCGGAGCAGATCGAGAATGCTGTGGGCGACCGGGCTCACTCCGTTCCGACTCCGCGGTAGAGGAGCAGATCAGCGAATCTGTCGCTGTCCGACCGCGAATCACCACTGCGACACGTAGACCCGAGTACGTTGTAGCGCGCAACCGCGGACTAGTCTGGCGCCGCGAGGGGGTGTAACAGCGGAAAGGGCGGGTACCGCCGATGAATGATCCCGACGCGCAACATCGCGGCGACCCGATATCCCTCGATCAGCGCTACGACGGCGCCGATCCGATCGAATGGTGCGGTGCAGCGGTCTATCCGATGTACACCGAGGCGCTGCCCGCCGGAACGACATCGGTTCATCTCCGCGCGCTGTCGGTGATGGCGCCCGAGAATGTCACGGGCCTCGGACTGGGCCTGTCCGTCCACGACGGGCACGTGAATCTGAACGGGAAATCGCTGGCGGGCGTCGACATCTGGTCCGAAGCCCTCGTCGGCGGCATCGACATCTCGGTGACCGCGGACGCACCCGAGGCGCTGTTCACGCTCACACCCGTCTGGGTGGCGGAGTCGGGCGCCCACCAGTCCTGGACCGGCAATTACGGCATGGTCGTGGACCTGCTCCCCGACGGGGCCTGCACGCTGTGGTGCAGCACCGGTCCCGGTACCCCCGATTTCAACGAACTGGTCGTCGAACTCAGCACCGGCCCAGCCGAACCGGCCGACCTCGAAGCGGCCACCGAGGCGGCCGAACCGGCCGAGCCCGAATCACCCGTCGAGGCAGCCGACCCGATCGGCCCCGAATCATTTATCGGCCCAGCCGAACCGGTCGAACCCGAATCATCCGTCGATGCGGCCGAACCGGTCGAACCCGAATCACCCGTCGAGGCGGCCGATTCGGTCGGCCCCGAATCATTTGTCGGCCCAGCCGAACCGATCAACCCTGAATCGTTCACCGACGCGGCCGAGCCGGTCGATGTCGAATCACCCTTCGACGCGGCCGACCCGGTGACGATGCCGATGCCGATGCCGATGCCGATGAGCCCAGCCGCATCGCCTCCCTCTGTCGAACCGACTCCTCCGCCCGCGTCCGCGGAGTCGGCATCATCGACAACCCCACCGGAAACCCCGAGCGCACAGGTCGGCCCGCCCGAGCCCCCACGACCCCGCCAGGGCGTCGGCGGCGCCCTGCACGATCTGGGGACCGCCATGCACGAACGCGGCGAACACGATTCGGCCCGCGCCCTGTGGACCCAGGCCGCCCAGGCGGGCCACAGCGGCGCCGCCTACGATCTGGGCACGCTGCTGCTCCGAGAGGGCGAACGCGCCGCCGCCGAACACTGGTGGAAGGCCGCGGCCCCCGACGATCCACGCGCGGCCCTCGCCCTGTCCGAACTGGCCTAGCACCGCGAAAACCGCCGCCCGCGATGATCCGCGGGCGGCGGTTTCGTGAGCCGTCCTAGGGCGCCAGAACCGCACCGAAGTCGGCCGTGTCCGCGCGTAAGGGTGTGAAATCGCGGGCGGCGATGTGTTGTGGACGGTGCTGGGGAGCCGCGAAGGGGTCCGTCAGAGCGTTGTCCACGCTGTTGAACACCACGAAGATGTTCGAGCGGGGGAACGGGGTGATGTTGTTCGACGAGCCGTGCATCAGGTTGGAGTCGAACAACAGGGCAGAACCGGCCCGCCCGGTGAACTGGGTGATGCCGTATCGGGCCGCGAGGAACGTGATGTCGTCCGGCGTCGGAATCCCGATTCGCTGCTCGCGCAACGACTCCCGATAGTGCGCGCTCGGCGTCTCGCCCAGGCACGGCACGAAGGTGCGGTGTGAGCCCGGCATCATCATCAGGCTGCCGTTGAACGGGTAGTTGTCGGTCAGCGCGATCGACAGGCTCACCGCGCGCGGGGCCGGCATGCCGTCCTCCGCGTGCCAGGTCTCGAAATCCGAATGCCAGGCGAAACCGCTACCGCCGAACCCGGGCATGTAGTTCACCCTGGTCTGATGCAGGTACACCGGCGAACCGAGGATCTGCTCGGCTAGGCCCGCGATCCGCGATTCCAGGATCAGTTCCGCGATGGGCTTGCTGAGCTGATGTACCTGGAACACCGAACGGACCTGCCCCGCAACGGGTTCCACGATCACCCGCTCGTCGCCGTAGAGCACGGGGTCGGCCGCGAGGTGGCCGATCTCGGCCCCGAACGCGGCCACCTCGTCGGGTTCGAGCAGGTCGGGAATCGTCGCGAAACCGTTCGCGTCGAATCCGGCCAGCTCCGGCGAGGTGACCGTGCCCCACACCGTCGGATCGGTGCGTTCCAGATGCGGGGCCGGCTCGGCCAACCGGGTCGGGTAGCGGTCGAGCTGGTCAGACACTGGCGCCATCCTCCTCGATAATCAGCGGATACACCCCGTTCTCGTCGTGTACCTCGCGGCCGGTGACCGGCGGATTGAAAACACACAGCATCCGCAACTGGGTGCGGGCGGTGACCTGATGGCGTTCGTGGCCGTTGAGCAGATACATCGACCCGGGGCCGAGCGGATACTCGGTCTCGTTGTCGAGATCGAGCAGGCTGCCCTCGCCCTCGACCAGCCACACCGCCTCGACGTGGTTCTGATAGTGGAACGTGTGGACGGTGCCCGCCTCGATCGTCGTCTCGTGGAAGGAGAAGCCGACCTTGTCGCCGCCGAGCACGATGCGCTTGCTGCGCCAACCCGGCCCCGCCACATCGCGTTCGGTGCCGGTTATCTCATCGGTGGTGCGCACGATCATGCGGCACCACCACAGACGGTGTCGATCGAGGAGACCAGCACCGACAGGCCCTGATCGAGTTCGTCGCTGCCGAGCGTCAACGGCGGCAACAGTTTCACGACCTCGTCCATCGACCCCGAGGTCTCCACCAGCAGACCCTGTTCGAACGCGGTGCGGCACACCTTGCCCGCCTGCGACGGGTCGTCGAAGACGATGCCGTGCACCATGCCGCGACCACGCGTCGACACCCCGGAGTGGCGTTCGGCGACCGCGGCCAGCGCGCGGCCGAGGTAGGCGCCGTTCTCGGCGGTGCGCTGGGCGAGCACGTCGTCGGACCAGTACTCGCGCAGGGCGGCGGTGGCGGTGACGAAGGCCGGGTTGTTGCCGCGGAAGGTGCCGTTGTGCTCACCGGGTGCCCACTGGTCGTGCTCGGGCTTGAGCAGCACCAGCGCCATCGGCAGACCGTAGCCGCCGATCGACTTCGACAGCGTCACGATGTCGGGGGTGATGCCGGCGATCTCGAAGGAGAAGAACGGGCCGGTGCGCCCGCAACCCATCTGCACGTCGTCGACGATGAGCAGGATGTCGCGCGCCGCGCACAGCCCGGCCAGGTGGCGCAGCCATTCGGCGCGGGCCAGGTTGACACCACCCTCACCCTGCACGGTCTCCACGATCACCGCGGCGGGGCGATCGAAACCCGAGGAGCTGTCGTCGAGGACGCGCTGCATCCAGCCGAAGTCCTCGATGGTGTTGTCGAAGTAACCGTCGTAGGGCATCGGGGTGGAGTGCTCGAGCGGCACCCCGGCACCGGCCCGCTTGGCGGCGTTGCCGGTCACCGACAGCGCGCCGAGAGTCATGCCGTGGAAGGCGTTGGTGAAGCTCAGGATGGTCTTGCGCCCGGTGACCTTGCGGGCCAGCTTGAGCGCGGCTTCGACGGCGTTCGCGCCGGTCGGGCCGGGGAACTGGACCTTGTAGTCGAGGCCACGCGGCGAGAGCACCGTGTCGCGGATGGTCTCTAGTAGCTCGCGTTTGGCCACGGTCGACATATCGAGACCGTGGGTGATGCCATTGCTGCTGATGTATTCCAGCAGCGCCTTTTTCAGAATCGGGTTGTTGTGTCCGTAGTTCAACGCGCCGGCGCCGGCGAAGAAGTCGAGATATTCGCGGCCTTGCTCGTCGCGCAGCCAGGCGCCTTCGGCGGTGCTGAAGATGGCCGGCCAGTCACGGCAGTATCCGCGCACATTCGATTCCATAGCCTCGAAAATGCTGGTGTCGGTGGTCGTGATCATCGTCGTTCCTCCTGGCGCTGAGCCGGTGAAATCACATACAGCAGCTCTGCCTCGTGTGAATCGGGGAAATCGTTTTCTTCGAACAGGTCCTCGGTGCGCAAATCGGCACCGCGTTCCCGGGCCACCGCGGAGAACAACGCATGGGATGCGGTGTTTCCGGGCGAGATCGTGGTTTCCAGGGTGGTGATTCCCGCCGCCGCGACCGAATCGAGCAGTCCGTGCAGGATGGCGGCGGCCATGCCGCGGCCTCGGTATTGCGCGTCGACGGCGATCTGCCAGACGAACAGCGTGTCCGGAGCTTCCGGACGCACATATCCGATGACGAATCCGACGGGCTGACCGTCACTCTCGGCGACCAAGGAGGTCGCACTGAAATCGCGGCACCACAACAGGTACGCATAGCTGGAATTGACGTCGAGTACCTGTGAATCACGGGCGATCCGCCACAGCTGCGCACCGTCGCCCAGCCGTGGATGACGCAATCTCGGTTCCGAACCAGGGGCCGCCACCCCAGCGGCCGGCTCGATGGACTTGGTGGACGTTGTCATAACTCTAAAGTGCCCAGCCGACTTTACGGTCTTTGTGTCGAGCTCTTTGCGGTTGTATGACGAATCGTTTACTGCGGCTGCACGTCGAGGCGATACCCGAGACCGCGCACGGTAACCACGATGCGCGGGTCGGAGGGGTCGCGTTCGATCTTGGTACGCAGCCGGCGCACATGGACGTCGACAATGCGCTCGTCACCGAAAAAGCCCTGATCCCAGACTCTTTCGAGCAGCACGGCGCGGCTCAGCACCCGGCCGGGGGTCTCCGCCAGTTCACACAGCAACCGGAATTCGGTGACCGTGAGGTGGATCTCCTCGGCGCCTCGGCGCACCGCGCCCGCGTCGGCCGCCAGTACCAGCGGAGCGTGCGGATCCGCGTCGAGCACCGCATCGGGGGTGGTGTCGCGATCGGCGGTGATGCGGGCGCGGCGGCGGAGCGCGCGCATCCTGGCGGTGATCTCCTTGATTTCGAACGGCTTGCTCACGAAGTCGTCGGCCCCCGCCTCCAGGGCCGCGACCACATCGTGGGTGTCGTAACGGGTGCTGATCACGATGATCGGCACGTCGTGATCGCGCCGGATCTCTCTGATGCAGTCGAAGCCGTCGGCTTCGCCGCGCATCAGGTCGACGATCATCAGATCGGGCGGCCCGTCGTTGCGTAACCGGTCGAGGGCGTCGGATGGGACACCCGCCTCCGCTACGGCATACCCCTCGTCTTCCATCGCGCGACGCAGGTCGCCGCGCATCTGGACATCGTCGTCCACGATCATCAGGTTCGCGCTCATGTGTGTGCACATCCTTTGCTGACACGCCGGGCGTGTGCCGGTGCACTGGGGGCTTCGCGTCCCCAGACCGACACGACATCCCGCCTTCGAGCTTGTTACCAATCTGTGATTTACCCAGACTGGTCCCGGCGTAAACCCGTCGTAACAATCAGTGCGCTCAACAGACGGTTCACGCAGACCGATCCGGTGGCATAGTCGTGGGCGTGACCCCGACTTTCGATGACATCGAAGCCGCTGCGGCGCGCATCGACGGACTGGTTCGCCCAGTCACCGTCGCAGCCGCGGGACCAGCGCCGACCTCACTCTGGTTCGCGCTGGAATTCTCGCAGTTCACCGGGACATTCAAGGCCCGTGGCGCGCAGAATTTCGTGCGGGCGCACGCGGCTGCGAAAACGTTGCCGGACGCGGGTGTGACGATCGCCTCGGGCGGGAACGCGGGCCTGGCGTGTGCATGGGCGGCCCGCGAGGCGGGGGTCCCCGCGACGGTGTTTCTGCCCGAGACCGCGCCCGCGGTCAAAATCGGTCGACTTCGTGACTACGGTGCGCGCGTGCGACTGATCGGTCCGGAATACAAGCAGGCGTTGGCCGCTTGCCGGGAATTCGCCGAGACCAGTGGAGCGCTGGCCGCTCATGCCTACGACGATACCTTGGTCGCCGCGGGCGCAGGCACGCTGATGCGCGAGATCCAGGCGCAGGTGCCCGATCTGGACACGGTTCTCGTCGCGGTCGGCGGCGGCGGGCTGTTCACCGGAACGGCCGTCGCCGCGCAGCATTTCGGGATCCGCACGGTCGCCGTCGAACCCCGGGGTTGTCGATCACTGAACGCGGCCCTCGAGGCGGGCCGCCCGGTGGATGTCACCGTCGACTCGATCGCCGCGGACTCTCTCGGCGCACCGAACGTGTCGGCGATGGCCCTGGCCGCCGCCCAGCACCCGAGTGTGCGCTCGCTGCTGGTACCCGACGAGGCGATCCGCGCGGCCAGGCAGCACCTGTGGGACTCCCATCGCATCGTCGTCGAGAACGGCGCGGCCACCGCACTGGCGGCGCTGCTCGACACCGGGTCGGGGCCCGCCTACCGCCCCGAACCCGGCGAACGGGTCTGCGTGATCCTGTGCGGGGCGAATACCGACCCCGGCGACCTCGTCCGGTCGGCGCCGACCAGCTGATCCGGCAGGGCCCGCGTCGGCCGTCCTAACGGACCAGGGCGTTCTTGTCGGCGTAGTTGGTCATCGCGGAGTTCAGGCCGCGCATGGCCAGGGTGTAGCCGTAGGGGAAGTAGCGCTGGCCCCAGTGGGCGAACTGGATGTCGCGGGAGGTGTAAACCCAGTAACGGTTACGTTCGACTCCCTTGATCACCGCCGTGGCGGCCTCGTCCGAGGTGACGGCGTGGCGCATGAACAGCCGAATCGCCTTCTGCAACGCGGCGCTGTCGCGGTCGACGCCCGCGATGTCGATCGTGTCGGCCATCGGGGTGGCCATCGCGCCGGGGCAGACCAGGCTGACGCCGATCTTGTGCCGACGCAGGTCGAACCGCAGCACCTCCGAGACCCCACGCAAGCCGAACTTGGTAGCGCTGTAGGGCGCGTGCCACGGCAGGCCGAAGATGCCCGCGGCCGACGACACATTCACCAGGTGACCGCCGCGACCGGCGGTGATCATGGGGGGCACGAACTCCTCGATGACGTGGATCGGACCCATCAGGTTGATGTCGACGGTGCGACGCCACTGCTGGGGCGTGAGCCTGTCGACGGTGCCCCAGGTGGCGATACCCGCCACATTCATGACGATGTCGACGTGGCGCACGGCCTCGAAGGTGTGCGCGGCGAGACCGACGACCGCGGAGTGGTCGCTCACGTCGGCCGCGTGCGCGAGATGCACCGTCGCCCCGGCCGCGCGCAGTTCCTCGGCGGTGGTGGTGAGCGCGTCGGCGGTGATGTCGGTGAGGACGAGCGAGGCCCCTTTCGCGGCGGCCGCGAACGCCGTGGCGCGGCCGAGGCCGCTGGCGGCACCGGTGATCAGGCAGGTCTTGCCGTCGAACTTCGTCATGGTCCCGACCCTACGTTTGGTGAACAGATGCGTCTACGGTTCCGCGGTGATCGCGATGGTGGTCCAGCCGCCGACATGGATCCGGCTGCCTTCACGCAGGGCGACCGCGTGCTGTGCGGCGATCGGTGTTTCGGCGCCGTCCAGGCTGGTTCCATTGGTGGAACCGAGATCGGTGACGGTGAGCGCGCCGCGCTGATCGACCAGGATCATCGCATGCGCGCGGGAGACGCCGATATCCACCGGGGCGATGCCGAGGTCGATCTCGGGCACGATTCCCTGCGAGGCCGATCGTTTTCCGATCAGGAACTGGTTGCCGCGCAGAATGATTCGACGTTCGGGATAGAAGTCCGGAAATTCGACACGTTCGGCATCGGGTCCCTTGCGGGCCTGGACGCGCGCGTACAACTCGCGGTCGGCGAAGATCCGGGCCACCCATGCCCCGGCTCGGCCGAAGTCGGGCGGTGCTCCGGCGGCGATCATGGTGGGGTCGAACCCGCCCCGAAGCTCGGGATGCGCACGTGACGGTTCGAGCCCGGGCCCGGCCGAGGGGTCGACAGCTTCCGGTCGGTCACCGGGCCACGATGACGGGGCGGCCGGTGGTGGCAGGGCGCTGTCGTGGCCGCACCCCTCACAGAAACGTCCGCTGGTCGGCGCGTGGCAGTTCGGGCACAGGCGCAGCGCGGCCGGGTCGGGCGCGGGCGCCGCGCCGAGCGCCGATCCGCACACATCGCAGTAGTCGGTCGACCGCGACTGGTGACCGTCGGCGCACATCGGCATGTCAGCCGCCCTCCGGCCGCACCCGTGCGGTCTTGGTGGAGCGGATGTCGAGGGCTAGTTCGTCGGCCGCGGCGACCTGGCCGCGCAGCTTCACGGTGCCGTCGTGCTCGACCTCGACCACCCCGCGCAACAGCTTCGCGGTGGACTCGTGGCCGGAGGCGGCGGCCAACTCCACCGCGCGCCGCAGTTTCGCGGTCGCGGTGGTGACATCGCCGCTGCGACGCGCCGCCAGGCCTTCCTGCACGGCCTGGGCCAGTTCGACCTGGCCGGTGTAGTGGGCCACCCGGGTGCTGATGCGGGTCGACAGGGTCGAATCGGTGGTCCAGACCGCGCGCACCAGGCCCTGACCGAGGACCTCCTCCCCCGCCAGTACGCTCAACCGCCCGGCCAGCTTCTCCCGGCCGGGCGCGGCCGGTTCCAGTTCGATCTGCAGGTGGTACTCGCGTTCCTCGGCGGCCCACGACGACAGCGGATACTCCCCCACCTGCACGCCCGTGTCGATCCGGCGCCCGGTCAGATCCTCGAGCACCGGCGAGACCTGTTTGACCATGCGCACCCGCGCACCGGCGGGGGTCCACACCTTCAGCGTCAGTTCCGGGATCACCCGGGCGGCCGAGGACTTCATCATCGCGGCGAAATCTCGGGCCAGGTCCTTCGGATCGGCCACGATGTTCGCGTCGCCGGACAGTTTCGAGGCGATCTTGCGCACCTCCTCGGCGACCCAGTCGTCGCCGACGCCGCGGCAGTCACAGACGAAAAGCCCTTCGGCACGGTCGAGTTCGGTCGCGAGCTGCTGCGGGGTCTCGTGTTCGTTCTTGCCGTCGGTGAGCAGGATCGCGTGCGCCTGCGCCCCGGGGTGCGCGGCGGCGACCTCGCGGGCCAGCGCCAGCCACGAACCCATCGCCGTGCCGCCGTCGGGGCGCAACCGGTCCAGGGCACGGCGGGCCGAGCCGCGATGGGCGCTGTCGGCGGGGGCGGACATGGTGTTGTCGCTCGGGTAGATCAGCCGGGCCGCCTCGGTGCCCTCGATGATGGCGAACGCGGTGCCGTCGGGAATCTCGTCCAGTGCGGTGCGGGTGGCGTTGCGCGCGTTCTCGAACTTGCGCTTGTTGCCCATCGAACCGGAGCAGTCGATGATCAGGATCTCGAGTCGCGGTGGTGGCGTCGCGACGGCGGCGAGTTCGGGGCCGGTGGTCACCGTGAGCACCGCGTCCACCACGCTCGCGCCCTCGGCGAGGAATTCGTTCTGGTCGACGGCGATCGAGATACCGGCTGTCTCAGGGGAACTCATGACACTCCTGGTTCGTGCGATACGGCCACCGGCACCGGGGCCAACGCGACCGTGATGTTGTCGCTGCCCCCGCTGTTCAGCGCGAAGTCGGCGAGCGCGCGGGCGGCGGCCCGCGGTGACGTCTCCACGGTGAAGCCGGCGAGCGCGACCGCCTCGGGCAGGTAGTTCCACAGGCCGTCGCTGCACAGCAGCAGCGTGCCCGGTTCGGTGGCCAGCATGCGTTGCAGGCAGTTCTTCGACCACGGCGCTTCGCCGCCGTCGGCGCCGAGCCAGCGCAGCAGGGTGTGCGCGCGGGGATCGTTCATCGCCGCGGTCTCGTCGAGTGCGCCCGCCTCGACGAGAGCCTGGGCCCACGAGTCGTCGACGCTGAGCCGGCGCGAGGCGGTCGGATCGCCCGCGGCGAGCCAGAATGCCCTGCTGTCACCGACATTGGCGACGGTGATGTCGGTGCCCAGGCTCGTCTCGCGCACGATCGCGGAGACATAGGTGCACGAGGGCGCGTACTCGGGAGTGCGTGACATGCCGCGTACCGCCGCGGTCGCCGCCGCCAGGCCCGCCATCGCGGCGTCGGAATCGGGCCTGCCCTCGGCCAGCGCGGCCAGGGCGGCGTCGACGCCGGTGCGGGCGGCATTGCCGGAGGCCGCCTGGGGGTCCTGGGAGGTGGAGACGCCGTCGCTGACGACGATCACCCGGATGCCGTCGCCCTCCCGCACCGCGGCCGCGACCGCGTCTTCGTTGCGGGAATGGCTGATACCGCGGTCGGTGAGCACGTATACCGCGCCGAGGTCTTCCTCGAATCGGTCGGGAACCGGCTTCGGGCTGCCGCACTTGACGCAGTAGCCGCCCTCGTAGCGGCGCTCACCGCAGGTGGAGCACTGCGGCAGCGCGACCGGATCATGCACGGGCAGTGCCACTTTGCGCACCCCGAGTTCACGACCGCAGCCCTCGCAGAAGCGGTATCCCGCGCGCGCCGAGCCCGCGCAGTCGGCACAGCCCGCGGCCGTCACAGCGTGGTCCTCGGGCGCACCGTGTTCGCCTGATCCACCAGGACGAATCGGGTCCACATGTCGTCGGCCTCGCGTGCCAGTGTCCGCAAGCATCGTTCCAATCCTGTTCGCACGCCCTGTTCGGTGAATTCCACGTCCAACAGCTTGCCTGGTGCACTCGCTCGCTGTCCCGACCGGATCCACTTCAGTGCTGCCTCGAGGACGACCATGCGTACCTGGGCGGTGCGGGTGCGCGAGTCGAGGCGCAATCGGTCGACCCGCTCGCCGGTCCGGCGGAGCAAGTCCTCGTCGACTTCGGCCGGATCACGATGCGTCAGTAGGGTTTCGACGGCCGAGACTCTGGCCTCGGTGAACATCGAGGAGGTGCGGTCGACTTGATCGAGGACCGCCACCGCACCCGCGCGGTCACCGCCGGCGCGGCGCAGTCGCGCGGCGCCGAACGCTGCGGACAGGTAGGTGTGGTCGGTGCGCCACACCACCTCGTAGAGCGCCGCCGCGCGGCGGGATTCCACGGCTGCGGTGTCGGGCTGCGCGGCGGCCCCGAGTTCCAGCGCGGCGGCCAGCGCGAGTTTGGGAGCGGGCTCACCGGGCAGTGCCGCGTAGACGGACTCGAAATCCGCTGCCGCGGCGGCATAGTCGCCGGTGAGCAGGGCGGCCTGGGCTCGATACCAGACGGGGCGCCAGTCGAACTCGAGCTCGGCGTCCAGGGCCGCGAGGCGGGCCAACGCGGCGGTCGCCTCACCTGCCTCCAGCTCGGCGCGGACCAGTCGCAGCGGGATCTCGACCGACTCGCCCGATCCGGTCACCACCGCGCGCGAGCCGACGGTGAGTGCCTGCTCGAGTTCGGCCGGGGTCGCGGCATCGGTGGTCGCGAGCAGGGCGGCGCCGCTGTCGCCGGGGTCGACCAGCGGCGCGGGCAGACCGGTGATCAGGGCGGCGGGCTCGGGTGTGACGCTGTCGATGCCGAAAACGGCACGGGCGGGACCGAACTGGCTCGACATGCCGGGGCGCGGGATGCCGTCGCCGGTCGCCAGCACTTCCCGCAGCACACCGGTCAGCTGGTCGGCCATCTCGCTCGTCGAGGCGAACCGCGCCAGCGGGTCGGGGTCGGTGGATCGCCGCAGGAATCGGTACAGCGAATCATGTTCGGCCAGTATCGGTTCGGTATCGGGGCCGGGGATCGGGCCGAGCTTGCCGTCCACGGAGGGCACCCGCATCATCAGCACGGCCAGCGTGCGGCCCGCGGTGTAGATCTCGGTGGCCACGGTCGGTCCGGTTTCGGCGATCTCGGGTGCCTGGTAGCCGATGGTGCCGTAGATAGGGCTGGTGCGGTCGTCCATCGCGATGACCGCGCCGAGGTCGATCAGTTCGAGGCGTTCCTCGGTCTGCATCACATTGTCGGGCTTGAAATCGCAGTAGGCCCAGCCGCGAGCGTGCAGATAGCCGAGGGCGGGCAACATCTCCAGCACATAGGCGATCGCCTGCGCGGGCGGCAGATACCGCTGGTTCTCGGCGCGGTAGGCGCGCAGGATCTGCTTGAGCGAGGTGCCACCGACATAGGCCATCACGATGTAGCCGACCGGTTCGCCGTCGGCGTCGGCGTGTTCGGTGAAATTGTGGATCTTGACGATGTTGGGGTGGTCGACCTCGGCGAGGAAACGCCGCTCGGCCAGGGCGGCGGCCAGGGCGTCGGTGTCGCCGGTGTCGATGAGGCCCTTGAGGACCACCCAGCGGTTGTTGACGGCACGGTCGGTGGCCAGGTAGATCCATCCGAGACCACCGTGGGCCAGCGCCCCCGCCACCTCGTACTGACCCCCGACGAGATCGCCTGCCCGCAGCCGGGGCACGAACGAGTAGCGGGTGCCACAGTGCGGGCAGAACCCCGCGGTACGGCCCGCGACGCCGGCCTGGCCGCGACCGACGGGCTTGTCGCACTTGCCGCAGAAACGGTCGGTTTCGGGGACCTGGGGGTCGGTGAGTACCGCCGTGGCCGGGTCGACGCGCGGCACCGGCGGCACCTCGACGAGCCCGGCGCCGAGCCTGCCGCGCGCGGCCGAACGCGCCGAGCCCGAACGGGTGCGCACCGAGCGACTCGAGGTGCGCCCGCTCGCGCTGACGGTCGACGCGGACGGGCTGTGCATCGGGCCCGTCACCGTGGCCGGCGCGGTACCGCAGGTGTCGCAGTAGCCCTCGACGATCGTGCCGCCGCACTCGGGTTCGCCACACGCGCCGGGAACAGGCGCGGGTGGCGGCGGCTGGGGGTTCGGATCGCGCGGCTGCGCCGGGTTGATGCTGCGCGGCTGCGCTGTCGTGCGTCCCGACCGGCCGTTGCCCGTCGGCAGCGCCTGCGGCACCGGTGGCGCGCTCGCGACGGGCGCGGTACCGCACAGTGCGCAGTAACCGTCCTCGATCGTGCCGCCGCACCCCGGTTCACTACACGTCATGCTGTGCGCCCCGCTTTCTCCCCGATGATCGAACGATAGTCCGCGACGGCGCGGGTGACCGCGGCCAGATCGCATGGCGTGCGGGTGAGTAGCCCGGCCGCGATCCGGTCGGCGGCGAGCACATCGCGGTCCTCGCTCACCCCGATCCGCGAGGCCTTGGCACGGTAGGCCGTGAGCCTGCCGCGTAGTTCGGCCCGCCGATCGAGCAGGCCACGGGCCAATTCTTCGCGCCGCGCGGCCTTTTCGGCGGCGTCGGCGGTCCGCACCCGCAGCGCGAGCAGATGTTGCACCGTCGGCCGGTCGGGCGTATCGCCGAGAGTGTCGAGGTCGTCGCGCAGTCGCGCGGCCGGTTCGCCGCCCTCGGGTAGCTCGCCGGTCGCGACCTTGCGCTGCGCCTGGGTGGCGGTGTCGTCGGCGCGGTCCTGCCGTTCGCCGAGAGCGGCCAGTTGTGCGCGCAGGGCGGCGACGGCGCCGGGCAGATCGGCGGCCACGGCCAGATGGTCACGATGGCGGGCGGATTCGGTGTCGATCAGCGTGGTGAGCGAGGCGAGCGCGGCATCGATCTCACCCGGCCCGAAACCGAGCGGATCGGTGCCCGCGCGACGCAGCAGCGTGGACAGTGATTCGGTGGCCGCGTCCAGCGCACCGCGCGCCTGCTCGACCCGCTGCTGCAGCGGGGCGAGCGCACCGAGCACCCGCTCGTCGACCGCCGCGACCTCGTCGGCGAACGGGGCCACGACGGCGAACGCGGCGCGCATCCGATCCAGGCAATCGGCGATACCGACCGTCACAACGGTCTCGCTGGGACCGGTCAGACCACGCTGTGCCAAGGGAATCGGGATCCTCGCCACCTCGTGCGGGCGGCCGCGCAGCAGCTCGGTGAGCCGCACGCGGGCCCGGTCGTCGACCCTGCCGCGACCGGCACGCATCGTCTGCGCCTCACCGAGGATGGCGCGCACCCGCCCCAGGTCTTCCCAGAGCTCGCCCAGCGCCTTCTCCACCGGCACCCAGCGACGCGCTGTCGCCCCGGTCGGCGGGTAACGGCGGACCAGGGCCAGTCCGGGGTGGCGGTCCAGTTCCAGCAGGGTGGTGGTCACGGTTGCCAATTCCGTTGTGCGCGCGGCCAGTTCACGATCGATCTCGAACACGCCGAGTATCGGCCAGGTCATCCGATGTACCGGGGCACCGGCGGGCCCTGGGACGGGCCGAGGGTCGACAGGTGCTCGGCGTAGATCCGCTGCCAGGTGCCGTCGACGCGGGTGCGGTCGAGCACGCCGTTGACGAACCGCACCAGGTCGTCGCTGCCGCGCGGCACGCCCACCGCGTACGCACCCGTGCCGATCGGATCGCCGAGCACCTCGAGGTTGTGGTCCTGGGCGACGAGGCCCGCCAGGATCGGCTCGTCACCGCTGATCGCGTCGACGGTGCCCTGCTGCAGGGCCACCAGGCAGTCGGTCCAGTTGGTCACGCCGAGCACGGCGGGGGGCTTGGGCAGCGTGAACAACGGCGCGGCGGCAGTCGTGCCCTTCGCGACGCAGACCCGCTTGCCCGCGAGCCCGGCCCCGCCGGTGATCCCCGCGCCGCGGGGGGCCGCGATGCGTTGCGCCGCACGGTAGTACACGCTGGAAAAGTCGACCTCGCGGCGGCGTTCGCAGGTCGCCGAGAAGGTGCGCACGATCATGTCGACCTTCTTCTCCTGCAACAGCGGGATCCGGTCGGCGGCGGTGACCGAGCGCAGTTCGATCTTGTCCGGATCACCGAACAGGTCGCGCGCGATCTCTCTGGCCAGGTCGATGTCGAAGCCCTCCAATCTACCGGTCGAGGGATTGCGGAACCCGAACATGTAGGTGTTCTGATCGACGCCCACCCGCAGCCTGCCGTTGGCGACGATGGCGGCCATGGCCGATCCCGCCGGCATCGCACCCGGTCGAGGCTGGGTCTTCGGCGCCAGGGTGGCTTCGGTATCGCAGGCGCCGGTGCCCTCGGCGGCAGGCGCCGAGGTGATCGATTCGGCGCCCGGCAACGGCGGGGCGACCGCGGTGGCGGCGATGATCGACGGTTCGGGTGCGTCGGCGCAGCCCGCGACCAGCGCGACGGCCACGGCGAGTGCGAGCAGCAGTGGACGCCTCACAAGAACTCCTTGAGTCGTGGCCAGAGTCCGGAGATCACCGCGCCGGCCGCCGCCAGCAGTAGGAACAGGGCACCGAAGGGGCTCAGGGTCAACGACGTACCGGCGGCGGCGACGCCGTCGCGCAGGTCGTCGCGGGCCTGGGTGAGGTCCTCGCGCAGTTCCCGGTCGAGGCGGGCGAAGCTGGTGGCCGAGCTGTCGGGACCGGTGCCGATCGCCTGGGTGACCGCGCCGGGATAGTCGGCCTTCTCGTAGGCGGTGCGCTGGGCGTTGTGCCCCGCGTTCCAATTCGTCAGCGCGCGTTCGGCATCGGAGTCGCCGCCACCGGCGGCGACGAGGCGTCCGCGCAGGTCGCCGCTGTGGGTTTGGAAGGCCTTCTCGGTGGTGGTGATGTCGCCACGGGTGATCAGCGCCAGAGTCTCGTCGGTGCGGGCCTGCTGGGCCAGGATGCGCGCACCCGCCAGGTTCTCCACGCGCGCACCGGCGCCCGAGCTTCCGGTCTCGAGCAGTTGCGCGGCGGTCACGGTGGCGCCGACGGTCCACAGCAACGCCACCAGGGTAGCCAGCACCGCCAGCGCCATGCCGGTGTTCACCAGGCGGTTGGTCCGGCGCAGCAACACGATCGACCCGACCAGACACGCGAGCAGGACCAGCAGCATGAGCACGATGCTGGTCCCCGGCAGCGCGCCGATGCGCTGTTGGTCCTCACGCACCGCGGCGAAGCGGGCCTTGCTGAGCTGTTCGGCATTGGGCAGCAGCGAGGTCTGCATCAGGTCCGAGGCCTGGCGCAGATACGCCGAACCCACCGGGAACCCCTGGCGGTTGTTGGCGCGCGCGGTTTCCACCAGGCCCGTGTAGGTCGGCAGGTCAGCGGCGATGCGGGCGACGATCGCCCTGGTCTGCGCGTCGGTGGCACCGGCGGTCGCCTCCGCCAGCGCGGCGGCGGCCTCGGCGAGCGCCTGCTCGTAAGTGTCTCGTACCTGCGGTGATTCGATGCCGCCGGACAGGAAGGCCGTCGCGGCGCCCGCGTCGGCGGCCGAGAGCGACACATACAGACTCTGTGCGGCGAAGGCCAGTGGCTCGGTTCGATCCAGCACCTGTTCGGTGCGCGCGATCTTGGCGTCGAGCTGTTGGCCCGCGGTCGATCCGGCAACCAGACAGGCCACCGTGGTCACGACCAGAACCACCCCGATCGCACCCGGTGTTGTCGCGGCGAATCGCCGCAGCCACGTCCCCGCGTTACGGATGGTCGCCGGTAGGCGAGATCCCACACCGTCCTCCTTCATCTCCCCGGGCGGTGTCTTCGATCGCGATAGTACGGGAGCCGCCGAATGTTCGCCCGGGTGAAGGAGATCGGTCGCACGCCGACAGTGAGAAGGCCCGTCACGCGGTGTGCGTGGCGGGCCTTCGTCGGCTTCGGCGAACTAGGCGCCGACGCTGCGCTCGCCCGGCTGCACGGTGGTGACGGTCTTGCTGAACCGCAGCACGCCGTCCTCGATCGGCGCCTTGTGCATCAGTGTGCGGTCCCGGTAGTAGTTGTTGACCAGCTTCCAGGCGCCGCGCGCACCCTGACGGGGCATGGCGTCGTTGCCGCGCTGGATGTAGCCCGAGGTGAGGGCGCCACCCATGAGCGACTCGTCGGCGATGTCCTCGGGGTTGGCGTGCACCTCGAAGGTGGTGTAGCCACGATCGCGCATGATGTTGAGCACGCGGCACAGGTAGGCGGCGGCGAGGTCGGCCTTCAGCGTCCAGGACGCGTTGGTGTAGCCGATGATCATCAGGAAGTTCGGGATATCGGAGTACAGGACGCTCTTGTAGGCGACCGTCTCGTTGAACTTCACCGGTGTGCCGTCGATGGTGAGGGTGATGCCGCCGAGCATCTGCACGTTCAGGCCGGTGGCGGTGACGATGATGTCGGCCTCGAGCTCCTGACCCGACTCGGTCAGGATGCCCTTCTCGGTGAACTTCGCGATGCGGTCGGTGACGATGTCGGCCTTGCCGCTCTTGAGCACCTTGAACAGGTCACCGTTGGGCACCACGCACAGGCGCTGATCCCACGGGTTGTAGCTGGGCGTGAAGTGGCGCAGGTCCACCTTCTTGCCCAGCTGCAGGCGCACCTGCGCCAGCATCAGCTTCTTGGCCAGCGCGGGGTTGGTGCGCGAGAGCTGGAAACTGGCGCGTTGCAGCGCGATGTTGCGGGCGCGGCCGATCCTGTAGGCGACAGCGTCGGGCACTCGCGACTTCTTGAAGCCGATCGCGACCGGGTCGTCGGAGGGCAGCGCCTGGATCCAGGTGGGCGAACGCTGCAGCATGGTGACGTGCGCGGCGGTGTCGGCCATCGACGGGATCAGGGTGATCGCGGTGGCGCCGGAACCGATGACGGCGACCTTCTTGCCCGCGTAGTCGAGGTCTTCCGGCCAGTGCTGCGGGTGCACGATCTGGCCCCCGAAGTCCTCCTGACCGGGGAAATCGGGCTGGTAGCCCTTGTCGTAATCGTAGTAGCCGCTGGCGCCGACGACGAAGTTCGCGGTCCAGGTCTCGGTCTCGCCGGTCGCCTCGACCACGGCCCGCACGGTCCATCGGGCGGTGCCACGATCGAAATCGGCGGTGACGACCTTGCGGCCGAAGGTGATGTGGTCGGTGACGCCGTATTCCTTGGCGGTGTCCTCGACGTAGTCGCGGATGGCGGCGCCGTCGGCGAGCACCTTGGTGCCGATCCAGGGGCGGAAGCCGAAGCCGAAGGTGAGCATGTCGGAGTCCGAGCGGATGCCGGGGTACTTGAACAGGTCCCAGGTGCCACCGATGTTCTCGCGGCGCTCGAGGATCGCGTAGGTGCGTCCGGTCTGCTCGCGGGTCAGGTGACAGGCCGTGCCGATTCCGGACAGTCCAGCGCCGATGATCAGTACGTCGACATGCCGCGTCATGGGGGAACTCGTTTCGTAGGATCGCCGACTCGAGCACCGTCGCCCGAGCGTGCCACGAGGTTACGTGTTTCGCCTAGTTACGTCTAGTTCGGCATGGCCGCGCCTCGGCGTGTCGGGGGTTGCGCGCACGGTGATCGGAATCCGTGACGAGGGCGGGCGCACCGGCCAGCATCGAGGGATGACCGATCACCGACTGTCGTTTCACTGGTTCCTGCCCACCTACGGCGACTCGCGCGGCCTGATGGCGGGCGGACACGGCAGTTTCATGTCCGGCGATCGTCCCGCGACGCTGCGCTACCTCAACCAGCTCACCGCCGCCGCCGAGGACAACGGCTTCGAAGGTGTGCTGACGCCGACCGGCGCCTGGTGCGAGGACGCGTGGCTCACCACCGCCATGCTCGTGCAGACCAGTGAGACCCTGAAGTTCCTGGTCGCGCTGCGTCCCGGCCTGATCAGCCCCACCCTCGCCGCCCAGATGGCGGCGACCTTCCAGCGCCATTCCGCCGGGCGTCTGCTGCTCAATGTGGTGACCGGTGGCGAGCAGCGCGAGCAGGAGGCCTACGGCGACTTCCTGGACAAGACCCAGCGCTACGCGCGCACCGGCGAGTTCCTGCACATCGTGCGCGAGCTGTGGTCGGCGACCGAGCCGTTCAGCTTCACCGGCGAGCACCTGCGGGTGCAGGACGCGATCCTGGGCGCGCGTCCCGATCCGATTCCGCCGGTGTTCTTCGGCGGCTCGTCGGGTCCGGCCGGACCGATCGCGGCCCGCTACGCCGACACCTATCTCACCTGGGGCGAGCCGGTGGACGCGGTCGCGAAGAAGCTGGACTGGATCCGCGGGCTGGCCGCGATCGAGGGCCGCACCGTGGACTTCGGCCTGCGCATCCACGTGATCAGCCGCGACACCGCCGCCGAGGCGTGGACCGAGGCCGAACGGCTGCTCGACGGCATCTCACCCGGTGAGATCGAGCGGGTGCAGGCGAACCTGGCCAAGAGCGATTCCGAGGGGCAGCGCCGGATGGCGCGACTGCACAACGGGCGCACCGACGGGCTCGAGATCGCCCCGAATCTGTGGGCGGGTGTCGGCCTGGTGCGCGGCGGCGCGGGCACGGCGCTGGTCGGGTCGCACGCCGAGGTGGCCGATCGCCTCCTCGAATACGCCGCGATCGGGATCGACCATTTCATCCTGTCCGGGTATCCGCACCTGGAGGAGGCGTACTGGTTCGGCGAGGGCGTACTGCCGATCCTGGAACGCAAGGGCGTGTGGGCCCACCCTTCGCGGCCGGTGTCGGTCCCCACCATCGCACCGTTCACCGCTGCCGCCAGTAGCTGATGACACGAGCGCGGCGGGCTCGCGTCCTACCGCGAGTCCGCCGTGCCGATCGGCACCCACTGCACCGTTGCCCTTGCTGCCGCGTGCCGGACGACACGGCGGCCCACCGGCTTTCGAGTGGGTGTGACCGGCCGACTCTCCGCTCGCAGGGCGGTTTGCCCGAAATGCCATGACGCGCAGCGCGCTTGGCCGCACCACACTCCCCCAACTGTTTTCGGCATCGAGTGCAACCGGGGTTCCACGTGAATCAGCGCGGTTCGGGGCCGTCCGGGCAGCGAGCGACCGGCCGCGCGACCCTCGTCGATAGGCTCACCACCGTGACTCTCACCGTCGGCTTCGATCTGGACATGACGCTCATCGACTCACGTCCGGGCGTCACCCTGGCGATCGACGCCCTCGCGCGCGAGTTCGATCTCCCGATCGACGGCTCGCACTTCGCCGAGCAGCTCGGCCCGCCCCTGGCCACGCTGCTCGGCGACGCGGGCGCGCCCGATGATCTGATCCCGCACCTGGTCACCCGCTACCGTGAGCTGTACCCGGACGTCATCGGCCACATCGGCGCGCTCCCCGGCGCCGACGACGCCTTGGCCGCCGTACGATCGGGCGGCGGGCGAACGTTGGTCGTCACCGGTAAATTCGAGCCGCACGCGCGCCTGCACCTGGACCATCTCGGCTGGCGGGTCGATCGGCTCGCCGGTGACCTGTGGGCGACCGGGAAGGCCGACGTCTTGCGGGAGGAATCTGCCCGGGTCTTCGTCGGCGACCACGCGGGCGACATGCGCGGCGCCAAGGCAGCGGGCGTGGTCGCCGTCGGCGTCACGACCGGACCCTACGACGCCGACGGATTGCGGACGGCGGGTGCCGATGTGGTGCTCGCGGACCTCACGCTGTTCGCCGACTGGCTGGCCGATCACGCGCTCGGGTAATAGCCCTCGAAAAAGCTTGTGACGCAGCCCGGTTCCGGAACCCATCCGCGACCCGGCACGTTGACCGGTCATGCCGACCGACCCCTACTGGAACCACAACACGCAGTACCACCCCTGGGTACTCGATCAGGTGCCCGCCACCGCCCGCACGGCATTGGATATCGGCTGCGGCGACGGCCTACTCGCCCGCAAGTTAGCGACCCGGTGCGACGCGGTGCTCGGGGTCGACATCGACGACCGGGTCATCGCCAACGCACCCGCCGCACCCAACGTCCATCTCGAACACGCCGACTTCCGCGACCTGGACCAAACCTTCGACGTGGTCACCGCCGTCGCCACCCTGCACCACGTCCCGGTGCGGGACGGCATCACCGCCCTGCGTCACCTGGTCGCGCCCGGCGGCACCCTCGCGGTCGTCGGTCTCTGGAAGATGCACCCGGTCAGCGACTTCCACTACCTCCCCCTGCTTCCCGCCATCTGGGGCCTCGATCGGTGGCGGCGCCGCTCGTTCGGCGGCCCCGATGTGACACTGGCCGACCCGCGCGAGACCCTCACCGAAATCCGTTCCGCCGCCGCCGAACACCTCCCCGGCGCCGAGATCCGCCGCCGCCTGATGTGGCGCTACACCCTGCGATGGCGCCGGCCTCGCTGACCTGTCACCGCGGGGCAGCCGCCCGCCGCAGCCCGATCCGGTCACCGGGTGAGAGCGGATAACCACCTCCGCGAGGGCGTCTGACGGATCCGACTCGCCCGTATGCCTGATCACAGGTCGCGGGCACTCCGACAGTCCGCATTGTCCGAATCGATGCGGGATGTCCGCACACCCGGGTGATACAGTCCGGCAGGATTTTTCGATGGGGAGGGTCAGTCATCAACGCATCACGGACAGTCCGGCGGCGCACCGGGTTCGGGGGGTCGCCTCGATGAATCGCACCAGGTGGATTATCGCGAGCCTGGTCGCGGTGGTCGCGGTCGTCGTAACGGTGGTCGTGGTCGTGGTGGTCACTCGCGACGAGGATCCGCGTGAATTCGTCGCGGAGAAGTACCAGCGAGCGCAACAGCTCGATCAGGCGAACAACGGCCTGGCGTTCCTCGCCACCGCCGCACCGGCCGCGGTGGCCGCCACGATAGCGAAAGCCACCGACCCACGCGGCAAGCGCAACACCGGCGACAACCACTATCTGCGCTTCGACCACGATCTCGTCGCGGTGTCACCGCATGCCGGCGGCTCCCTGATACTCGTCGACAACTACGCCAACGGCACCCGCCGCCACCACACCCACATCAGCGGTTACGGCTGGACCAGCGGCTCCGCGGCGGGCGACTACCGCGGCGGCGGCAGCGACAACGGCGGCAAGTAGTTCATTCGGGCATCTCGCCCGCACGGCACAGGAGGACACTCATGCTCGCTGACCTGGCGGCGGACGCGGGCGCCGCGCTCGCCTATTCCTCGGTGGGAATCGTGTTGATGGCCGTCGGTTTCGGCGTCGTCGACCTGCTCACCCCGGGCGACCTGCGCGCCCAGATCTGGATCGAACGCAACCGCAATGCCTCGATTTTGCTCGCCTCGAACCTGTTCGGGGTCGGGATCATCGTGGCCGTGGCCATCTGGACCTCGGAAGGCCAGATCGCCGAGGCGCTACTGTCCAGCGCGATCTACGGGGTGATCGGGCTGGCCGCGATGGCGGTGGCTTTCGTGCTGCTCGACGCGCTCACCCCCGGTGATTTCCGGGCCGTCGTCGCCGACGCCGAACCGCATCCGGCGGTGTGGGTCACAGCGTCGGCGCATGTCGCGGTCGCGCTGGTGGTGGCCGCGGGCCTGACCTGATGCCCCGGCACCGCCTGGCCAGGGCGGCGTTGCTGGCGACCGTGTTCGTCTGTGCGGCATGCGGTTTGGTGTACGAGCTGTCGTTGGTCACCCTGGGCAGCTACCTGATCGGAGACACTGCCGCGCAGGCGTCGATCACGTTGAGTGTGATGGTCTGTGCGATGGGTGTCGGCGCGCTGCTGGCGAAACCGCTCCGGCCGCGTGCCGCTGCGGCCTTTGTGGCGGTGGAACTGGCATTGGCCGTCGTCGGCGGGCTCTCGGTCGCCGCGCTGTACGCCAGCTACGCGTGGCTCAATATCTATACCGGCACGCTGATCTTGGCCGCGGCCGTGATCGGGATGCTCGTCGGCGCGGAGATCCCGTTGCTGATGGAGTTGCTCCAGGACATCCGCGAGCAGGAGGCCAGTACCGCCGTCGCCGACCTGTTCGCGGCCGACTACGTGGGTGCGCTGTTGGGTGGCCTGGCGTTTCCGTTCCTGCTGCTGCCGGTGTTCGGGCAGATCCGCGGCAGCCTGGTGGTCGGGGTCGTGAACGCGGTCGCCGGACTCGCGTTGGCGTTCTTCTTCTTTCGCGACAAGATGACGCGCGGCGCCCGCCACACCCTGATCGCCGCCACCCTGACGGTGGCCTGCGGGCTGACCGGCAGTTACCTCTACGCCGACCGTTTCGAGGCGACCGCGCAGCAGGCCCTGTTCGCCCACCCGATCGTGTGGCAGACGCGTACGCCCTACCAGCAGATCGTGCTCACCGAATCGTTCTCCCCGTTCGCCACCACCGACACCCGGCTCTATCTCAACGGCGGACTCCAGTTCTCCTCGGTCGACGAATACCGATATCACGAGGCGCTGGTGCACCCGGTACTGGCGGGCACGCACCGTTCGGTGCTGGTGCTGGGCGGCGGTGACGGTCTCGCACTGCGCGAGATCCTGCGCTACCCCGACATCGCCGCGGTGACCCTGGTCGAACTCGACCCGGCGATGATCGAGCTGGCCCGCACCGACGACCGGCTCACCGAGCTCAATCGCCATGCCTTCGACGATCGGCGAGTCACCGTGGTCAACGCCGACGCGTTCACCTGGTTGCGCAGTGCTCCTGGTCTTTTCGACGCGGTGATCGTCGACTTGCCCGACCCCGACCAGACTTCGGTGGCCAAGCTGTACTCGCAGGAGTTCTACGCGATGACCGCCAACGTGCTGGCCCCCGGCGCCCGCATGGTCGTCCAATCGGGTTCGCCGTTCTTCGCCCCGCGCTCCTTCTGGACCATCGACGCCACTGTCCGCTCCGCCGGTCTGCGCACCACCCCGTATCACGTGGATGTCCCGAGCTTCGGCGACTGGGGCTTCGTGCTGGCCTCGGCCGGTCCACCGCCGACTCCGACCCTGCGCAGCCCCAGCCCCCTGCGTTCCCTGGACGAACCCACTCTCACCGCGGCCACCGTCTTTCCGCCCGACCGCCGGGCCGTCGACCCCGACGTCTCCACGCTGATGCGTCCGGTGATCCTGGATCTGCAACGCCAAGAATGGCGTTGATCTCAGACCTGACCCGAACAGGCCAGATGCGTACCGACGATGACGAGCCCGAGAACGGCGACCGCCGCCGACAACGCCGGGGCCGGTTCGCGAACCAACCGCGCCGCGCCGCGCCGCACGGCGGCACCTGCCCGCTCGCACCGGCTCCCGAGGATCGAACGCCGCGCGGTATCGGTGTCCGCGCGACCGCGCAGTTTTCGGCGGACCACGCCGAGCAGAGTGAGGACGAACGCGGTGATCAACATTGTGTTCCGTTCCCGCTCAACGTGTTCCGACAGCAGCACGCGATGACGTCGCGGGCCGTCCGGGGGCGGTGACGATGCCGAAGGCGATCAGGCTGTCGGCGGTGTCGCGAATCGTGTCCTCGATCGGGCGCATGGTCCAGCCCAGTTCGCGGCGCGCCTTGTCGGCGCTGACGTGCTCGGTGCGGCCGAGGACCGGCACGGTCAGGCGCACGCCTTTGTCGAAGACGGCGACGAGGCGGACCAGCCAGTTCGGCAGGACCCGGGTGGGGACGCGGAAGCCCTCGGCGGCGTAGTCGCGGGCCAGCACGCGGGCCAGCTCGCCCATCCAGATCGGATCGGTCGCGCAGATGTATCGATTGCCCGCGGCCTCGGGGACTTCCATCGCCAGCCGGTGCGCGACGGCGAGGTCGCGCACGTCCACGGGGGTCCAGCCGGTCTTCACCGAGCCGGGGACATCGCGGGCCAACAGGCGGCGGATCGGCTCGTGGGAGGTGCTGGTCCTGGCTTCGAGCAGCGGGCCGAGGATCATGCCGGGATTGACCGCCACCAGTTCGAGATCCGTTGTGGTGGGCAGTGATTCGATGAAATCCCAGGCCGCGCGCTCGGCGAGGGTCTTGCTCTTCTGATACGCGGGGATGCGGTCGAGAACCGACCAGTCGGCTTCGGAGCGCACCTCATCGACGTCGTGGCCGTAGGCGACGGCGGCAACCGAGGACGTCAGCACTACGCGGCGCACGCCGGCGGCCGCGGCGGCGCGCAGCACGCGCAGGGTGCCCTGCACCGCGGGCTCGATGAGATCGCGCTCGTCCTCGGGCGGGGTGGCGGGGAACGGCGACGCGACGTGCAGCACGGTGTCGCAGCCGGTGACCGCCGCGGCCCAGCCCGTGTCGTCGTCGAGGGAGGCGGCGACGAATTCCAGGTCGCCGCCGGTGCGGCGGGCTAGTTCGGTCAGGTGGGCGCGCTTGGTGTGCGCGGCGAGGTCGCGCACGGTGGCGCGGACGGCGTAGCCGTGCTCGAGGAGTTCGGCGATGCAGTGGCCGGCGACGAAGCCCGTCGCGCCGGTGACGAGTACCCGAGTGGTCATGGTGGTCATCCATTCCGTCGATTCGGTGGAGCATGCATCTAAGCGGTGCTCAATTAATCTAAACACTGCATAGATTTCCTGTCCAGTGCCAATTCTGGCCGAGGCCTGGCATACGCTCGGAGGGTGAAGCGCACCAGTTACCACCACGGCGACCTGCGCGCCACGCTGATGGACGCCTGCCTGCGCCTGATCGAGAGCGAAGGCTTGGCCGCGGTGAGTTTGCGCCGGGTGGCCAGGGAGGCCGGAGTCAGCAGCGGCGCGCCCTATCATCATTTCGCCGACCGTGCCGCGCTGCTCTCGGCACTGTCGACCGACGGATTCCAGCAGCTCGCGGCCTATATGACCGCGGCCAGGGAGACAACAACCGACCCACTGGCGACTCTCGCCGAGCTCGGCGAGGCCTACGTGCGGTTCTCCCGCGAACACCCCGCCCAGTTCCGGCTGATGTTCCGACCCGAACTGTCCCAACCGGAAAAGCACCCCGATGCCCACGCCGCCGGTGATGCCGCCTTCGAGGTCCTGGTTCAGACAGTGGCGGACTGTGTCGCGGCCGGCGCGCTGCCCGCCGATCGCGCGGAAGTCCTCGCCCTCGCCTGGTGGGGACTGGGCCATGGGCTGGCATCGCTGTGGCTCGACGGCCATCTCGAGATGCGCAGTGAACAGATGGGTACCCACACGCCCGAACTCGTCGACACGATCATGCGGACCTTCACCGCGCTGATCACGCCGGGTCCGGCCACCACCTGACGCGCCGCCGATATCCGACGATCGGGAGTCCGCGCTCGCCTAGAGTGGGTACACCGTCTTTGTCGTCGCGTATCCCGTTACGAGCAGGAGGCCCGATGTCCGACACCGCGAAACTCGATCCCGTGGTCGAGGCGTTCGTCGACGCCCTCAACGCGCAGGACACCGACCAGTTCTACGGAGTGCTCACCGAGGACGCGACAATGTCCGATGATGGTGTCGAACGCAATCTCGCCCAGTGGACCGAAGCCGAGATCTTCCGCAGCAACGGACATCTGGTCGTGGACACCGTCGACTCCGACGACGGCCTCGCGCTCACCGCCGACTACACCAACAGCCGGTGGGGTTCGATGCGTACCACCTGGCGGTTCGTCCTGCGCGACGGGCTGATCAGCCGATTCGAAACAGGACAGGCGTGAGCGACGATCTTCTGCTGACCCCGCGTTACGGCACTGCCGCACTCTCCGATCTCCTGCCCTCGGTACTCGCCTGCCTCGGCGTCGCGGGCGACACCGACCGGCTCGGCCTCGAGCTCGAGGTCGACCGGGTCTGCGTGCTGCTCGTCGACGGACTCGGCGCGCACGCTTTGGCCGCCGAAGCCACGTCCGCGCCGTTCTTGACGAGCCTGCCCGACGCGAGCCTCGATGCCGGGTTCCCGAGCACCACGGCGACGAGTCTGACCACCCTCGGCACCGGACTGCCCTCGGGCGAGCACGGCATCGTCGGCTACAGCATGCGGCTGCCCGGTGAGGAGCGCCTGTTCAATTCGTTGCGCTGGCAACTCATCGGCGAGGGCCCGAAGCTCGACGCGCGCGCCACCTTCCCACCCGATCGGATTCAGCCGAACCGCACCGTCTTCGAGCGCGCCACCGACGCGGGCATCACCGCCGTGCAGGTAGCACCGAGTTATCAGGACGGGTCCGGCCTGACCCTGGCCGGTTGGCGCGGCGGCGGATTCCGCACCGCCTATTCGGTGGGCGACCTCGTCGACGGTGTTCTCACCGCGCTGACCTGTGCGCCGAAAACCCTGGTCTACACCTATCATTCGGAACTCGACACCACCGGCCACGCCCGCGGGCCCGCCAGCCGGGCCTGGCGGTTCGAGCTCGCCAATGTCGACCGGATCGCCGCCGAGATCGCGGCCCGGCTGCCCGCTCGCTCGGCACTGGTGGTCACCGCCGATCACGGCATGGTCGAACTCCGTGAGCGCGTCGACTTCGACACCCACCCGCACCTGGCGGACAACGTCGCCGCGCTCGGCGGCGAACCACGCGCCCGCCACGTCTACACCGACGGCCCCGCCGCGGTCGCCGACACCTGGCGCGGCGTGCTCGGCAGCGAATTCCTGGTGCGCACCCGCGGCGAGGCGATCGACGCGGGCTGGTTCGGCCCCGTCGTCACCCGCGACGCCGCGGCACGCATCGGTGATCTGGTCGTGCTCGCCCGCGGCGACGGTGGTGTCGTGCGGTCGGGCGCTGAACCGATGCAATCGATGATGGTCGGTCACCACGGCTCACTCACCGCCGCCGAGCTGCGGGTTCCCCTGCGAATCCACCGCGCCTGAACACCACCGCCTAAGCTGTCGTCGACGCGCGATCGCGCGCAGCGAACCATTCCTGGAGGACACATGGCTGCCAACACCCGAACCGGCGCGCTCGCGGTGGGCGTCGCGGTGCTGGCGGCACTGGCCACCGGATGCACCGAGGTCGAGCGGATCCTCAACCAGGGCGGTGAGACGAGCTGTCGCGACTACGTCAACCAGGACGCGAACACCAAGCGGATCACCATCACCAAGGCCATCAAGGAGCAGACCGGCAACGACAACGAGCCGGCGGGCACCGTGGTCGACTCGATGATCATGCAGGTCGACCTGCTGTGCGCGACCCAGCGCAATGTCGACACCCCGATCAAGAACGCCGATATCGCCGGGATCTTCCTGAACAAGTAGTCCTCGGCGTCAAGGTGACGCGACAGCCCGGCGACCGGTGAACAGCAGTCGTCGCCGCAAAGGTTCCCATGGCGGTGGCACAGCTGATAGACAGTAAGCGCCACACCCGTTCTCGTCGATGGAACGGTGCGTCACCGACGAGCAGGGAGTGAACGTGGGCGAGGAACGGGGAAGGGCACCAGGTGCCCACAGCGACCCGATCGCCGGAGGGCACCGGCCCGAGCAACTCTCGGACTACCGGGTCGAGCTGGAGAAGCAGTGGACCCGCCTCGCCGCACCCTCACGCCCCCTGACCCTGCCCCGCGATACCGGGGCTGTGCGCAACGACGTCGCCAAATCCTGGCAGCGCTCCCTGCACACGGTCGACCCCGCCACCGCGGTCGCGCCCGGATTCAACGACATCAGCGACCGCTGGTCGGGCTCCCCGCTGCGCAGGCCCGTCACCGAACTCGCCGGTCAGCTGCGCGGAATGGCCGAGGAATCGGGCTATCTCGCCGTCGTCAGTGACGAATCGGGCACCATCCTGTGGACCGCGGGCGATCGCGCGCTGCGCCGCCAGGGCGAAGCGGTGAACTTCGCGCCAGGCGGGGTCTGGGACGAAAGTCATATGGGCACCAACGGGGTATCGCTGGCCCTGCACGACGACCGGCCCGTCACCGTGTTCTCCGCCGAGCATCTCGTCGCCGCCCTGCACGGCTGGGTCTGCTACTCCGCACCGATCCACGGACCCGACGGCCGCACGGTGGGTGTGCTCGATCTGTCCTCGACCTGGGAGCGCTCGCATCCGATGGCGATGACCTCGGTACGCGCGCTGGTCACCGCCGTGGAGACCATGTTGCGCGCCGAAGCACCCACCCCCGCACCCGGCGTTCGACTCGAATGCCTCGGCGCCGCAAGGCTTCTCCGTGACGGCAGGCCGGTGCCGCTGCCGCCCCGCCAACTCGAGATCCTCGCGCTGCTGGCGCTCGAGCCCGACGGCTACACCCCCGAGCAATTGCACGCCGCGGTCTACGGTGACCGGGCGGTCTCGCTGAACACGCTCAAAGCCGATGTGTCGCATCTGCGCCGCGCCACCCGCGGCGAGATCACCAACCGGCGCTACATGCTCACCGGCGCGGTGTCCTGTGACGCGGTGGACCTGCTGGCCGCCATCGAGGGCGGCGACCTCACCTCGGCACTGTGGCTGTATCGCGGACCGCTGCTGCCGGGTTCGGATCTGCCCGGTGTCGACCAGTGGCGCGCTCACCTCGACGTCGGCATCCGCAATGCCGTACTCGGCAGCGACCGGGCCGAGCACGCGGTCGCGTTCGGGCAGCGCTGCCCCGGCGATGTCGCCGTGCACGAGCACGCCCTGCGACTGCTGCCCCGCGATGATGTCCGCCGCGCTGTCGTAACAGCCCGACTTTTCACCGCACGCCAGGGCTGACCTGCGCAGATACCGTCACCAACCTCGTACCAACCTTCGCCGACCATAGTGTGGGGCACCACGCAGAGGTCGCGAGGAGCGAGGCGAATGATCTACGGCAAACCCGGATCGGATACCGGCATAGTCAGCTATGCCGCCCGATACGACAACTTCATCGGAGGTGACTGGTCACCTCCTGTCGAAGGCCGTTATTTCGACAACACCTCACCGGTCGACGGTGAGATCTTCTGCGCGGTAGCCCGTTCCACCTCCGCCGACATCGACATGGCGCTCGAGGCCGCACACCGTGCCACCGAACGCTGGGCCGCGACGCCGGTCGCCGAGCGGGCCGACATCCTGCTCAAGATCGCCGACCGGATCGAGAACAGTCTCGAACCGCTGGCCGTGGCCGAGACCTGGGACAACGGCAAACCGGTCCGCGAAACCCTGGCGGCCGACCTTCCGCTGGCCATCGACCACTTCCGTTATTTCGCGGGTGTGCTTCGCGCCCAGGAGGGATCGCTGTCCCAGATCGACCCCGACACGGTCGCCTATCACTTCCACGAACCGCTCGGCGTGGTCGGGCAGATCATTCCGTGGAACTTCCCGATCCTGATGGCCGCCTGGAAGCTCGCGCCCGCGCTGGCGGCGGGCAACTGCGTGGTCGTCAAACCGGCCGAACAGACCCCGGCGTCGTTGCTGCTCGTCGTCGAACTCATCGCGGATCTACTGCCCGACGGAGTTCTCAACGTGGTCAACGGTTTCGGCGTCGAAGCGGGAAAACCACTGGCGCAAAGCCCACGGGTGGCCAAGATCGCCTTCACCGGCGAGACCACCACCGGTCGGCTGATCATGCGCTACGCCAGCGAGAACATCATTCCGGTCACTCTCGAACTCGGCGGCAAGAGCCCCAACATCTTCCTGCCCGATGTGCTGGCCGCCGACGACGACTACCTCGACAAGGCCGTCGAGGGATTCGTCATGTTCGCCCTGAACCAGGGCGAGGTGTGCACGTGCCCGTCGCGAGCGCTGATCCATTCGTCGATCTATGACGAATTCCTCGCCCGAGCCATCGCCCGCACCGAGGCCATCGTGTCCGGTCATCCGCTCGATACCGAGACGATGATCGGCGCACAGGCCGGCAACGACCAGTACGAGAAGATTCTGTCCTATTTCGACATCGGCAGAGCCGAAGGCGCCCGCGTGCTCACTGGAGGGGAAGCACGCAAGGTCGACGGTCTGCCGGGTGGGTATTACATCGAACCCACGGTTTTCTCCGGTGACAATACGATGCGGATCTTCCGCGAGGAGATCTTCGGCCCGGTTGTGGCGGTCACCCGCTTCGATACCGTCGACGAAGCGATCCGCATCGCCAACGACACCCTCTACGGTCTCGGTGCGGGCGTGTGGACCCGCGACCTGAACAGCGCCCACCGACTCGGCCGCGGCATCAAGGCGGGCCGGGTCTGGACCAACTGCTACCACGCCTACCCCGCCCACGCCGCGTTCGGCGGCTACAAGAAGTCGGGGTTCGGCCGGGAGAACCACGCGATGATGCTCGGGCACTACCAGCAGACCAAGAATCTGCTGGTCAGTTATTCGACGACCAAACTCGGGATGTTCTGATGCAGAATCGAATCCACCGTGTGGAGATCACCGAGCGCGCCCAGACCCTGCTCCGCCGCCTCATCGAGGACAACGGTCCGGTGCTGTTCCGTCAGGCGGGTGAGGGCGGCGACGACGACGCCACACCGGTGTGCCTGTCGACCAAGCAGTTCCCGATCGAGAAGGCCGACATTTTGCTCGGGCGGCTCGCCTGGCACACCGAATTCTGGATCAGCGCGGCACAGTTCGAGTGCTGGAAAGATACTCACCTCACCGTCGATGTGACGCGTGGTGAGGCCGCCGAGGATTCACTCGAGGCCGGCCAGGGCATGCGATTCGTCTTGCGCGCCAGGCTGCTGACCGAGGCGGAGAACGCGGCGCTGGCGGCCGAGCCGCCACCGCGAACCGGAGCCGACCGCACGCTCTAACGGCACCCCGAAACCTGACCTGGCAGCATCTTTCCCGGCGTTGCCAGGTCGCGGCGAGCCCCCGCCGACTGGGCCATCGCGGCTCAGCCGGCGGGGTGAGCTCGCCGCTTTCCAGTCCATGCCCCTATAGCAAATGCGTTCCCGCGCAAACCAAATCGCGTCTCGCTCAGCGAGACAGGCACGACAAAAGTGCAACGATTCCGTTACGTTGTGGCGATGTTCTTAGCGAGACTCGGTGTGCGCACCCGGATTCTGGCGATTGCTCTCATCCCGAGTTTGACCCTGGTGGTGGTCGGGGTCGGAACCGCAGGCTATCTGGTCGACGAGAGCAACACAGCCAAAGCGTGGGCCACCGAACTCCAACAGGCGGGCCCCTACACCCACGAGATGGTCGAGGCGATCCAGTCCGAGCGTCACCTCACGCTGTCGCTGGTCGCCGGCGACCTGACCACCACCCTCGCGCTGCCCGCCGCGCGCACGCGCACGGACGCCGCGTTCGTGAAGCTCAATCAGATCGCGCAGCAGATGCAGGCCGTCGACGGCGCCGATATCGGCGACGATCAGAGCGAGTTCGAAGTATTCAAGCAGCACCTCAAGGCCATGCGCGGCGGCGCGGACGCGGGGATGCTGCCCGCGCCCGACGCCTACATGTTCTTCAACCTGGTGGTCGACAAGTTCATCCAGGGCACCAAGATCGCCATACTCGCCGCCCCCGACGCGACCGTGTCGTCCGGTGTGGGTGAGAGCCTGCGCCTGCTCAACATCATCGAGGCCATGTCCCGCGGCAGCGCGCTCGGGTCGGCGCTGGTCACCTCCGACGGCGACTTCGGTGTCAAGGTCGACGAATTCATCCGCCAGAGCGGCTTCTACCGCACCGAACTCACCAATCTCACGCCGGAGCTGCCCGAGGACGAGCGCAACGCGATCATCGCGCTGACCACCTCGGCGCCGTGGCAACAGCTCACACAGATGGACAACGCGATCATCACGCGCTTCTCCGCTCCAGCCGCCACCACGAGCACCGCCAGGGCGGCCACCCCGCCCGCGCTGCCGATGTCGGCCGCCGAATGGCAGAGCGCCTCGGCGAGCGTCAACCGGGCACTGCTCGATGTCTTCACCGGTCACAACGCATTCATCCAGACGCTGGCGAAGGACTCCGCACAGCGCTCGGAGGCGACCGCGGCCGCCGCGGGCGGCGGCGTCATCGCGCTCAGTGTGCTCGTCTTCCTGGTCTCGGTGGTCCTGGCCAATCGCATTATTCGTCGCCTACGCCGACTGCGTACCGCCACACTGCAACTCGCCGACGAGAAGCTGCCCGCCACCATGCGCGCGCTGCGCGACGGCAACGAGGTCGATGCGGCGGAGACCTCGCCGTCCCTCGACTTCGGTCAGGACGAGATCGGTCAGGTCGCCAAGGCCTTCGAGCACGCCGCCGCGTCCGCGATCGGCGCCGCGGTCGACGAGGCCCGCACGCGTGAGGGTGTGCGGGCGGTGTTCCTCAACATCGCCCACCGTAGCCAGATCGTGGTGCACCGCCAGCTGGAGATCCTCGACGAAGCCGAACGCCGCCAAGAGGATCCGGCGTTGCTGGAGACATTGTTCCGGCTCGACCACCTGGCCACCCGCGAGCGCCGCAACGCCGAGAACCTGATCATCCTCGGCGGCGGTCGTCCGGGTCGGCAGTGGCGTCAGCCGGTGCCGGTGATGGATGTGGTGCGCAGCGCCATCGGTGAAACGCTCGACTACGCGCGCGTGCGGGTCACCAAACTGCCCGAGGTCAGCGTCGTCGGCACCGTGGTGGCCGACCTCGTGCACCTGCTCGCCGAGCTCGTCGACAACGCCACCGCGTTCTCCCCGCCGCAGTCGCGGGTCGAGGCGAGCGGCAACGTGGTCGGCAAGGGCGTGGTCGTCGAGATCACCGACCAGGGCATGGGCATGAGCGACGACGACCTCGTCCGCTACAACGCCATGCTGGCCGATCCGCCGGACTTCGGTGTCGGCACGTTGTCCGCGGATTCGCGCCTCGGCCTGTTCGTGGTCGCCCGGCTGGCCGTCGCGCACGGTGTGTCGGTGCGGCTGAGCGAATCCGACTACGGCGGCATCCGCGCCATCGTGCTGATCCCCCAGCAGTTGCTGGCGGGCGAGGCCGACCTCGCGGGTACGCCGCCGACGATGACCGGCCCGCTGCGCCGTGGACTGCCCGCGCCGACGCAGGAATCATCGGGTGCGGTCGCCGCGCTCGAATCCGCGCCGTCGCCCGTCGCGACCCTGGTCGCCGACCCACCGACCCCGCGTCCGATGACACCGGTCGCCGAGGCACCCGCCGCGCAGACCCCGCGCTACGACACGGCCTCCGACGAGCGTCCCGCGCTGCCGCGCCGCAGCAGGCAGACCAACCTCGCGCCCGAGCTCGCCGAGCCCGCCGCCGAGCCGCCCCGCGCACCCGAGCGTCCCCGCTCCGCGGAACAGGCGCGCGACATCATGTCCGCGATCGAGAACGGCACCCGCCAGGGTCGCAAACAACAGACCACACCGAACCAGGACGAACAGGAAGGCTGAGGTGAACTCTTCCCCCGGTGATCTCAACTGGCTACTCGACGATCTCGTCGACCGGCTGGCAGGGGTCCGCTACGCGGTCGTGCTGTCCACCGACGGACTGCTGCTCGGTCGCTCCTCGCAGATGAAGCGTGAAGACGCCGAACACTTCGCCGCCATGTCCTCGACCCTCTACGGTCTCGCGCGCAGCGCGGGCAGCCGGTTCGACGGCGGCGGCGTGCGCCAGGCGGTGATCGAGCTCGATCGAGCAGTGCTCTTCGTCACCTCCGCCGGTGACAACGCCTGCCTGGCACTGCAAGCCAACGAGTCGGCCAATCTCGGCATGGTCGCCTACGAAATGAATCTCACGGTGCAGCGGGTCGGCAGCTATCTGTCCACGGAGCCGCGGCACGGGCATGCTCAGCTATAGAAAGTTTCGACTATGACTCGACTCGGTGATCCGTGGTTCGACGACGCGGCCGGACCTCTGGTTCGGCCGTACGCGGTGACCCGCGGCCGCACCATGGGTGCGGCGCACGACCTGGATATGCTCACGGTGGTGGTAGCGGTGTACCCCGCCCCCACCTTGCGTAAACCAGAACCCGAGTACAGGACGATCACACAGTTGTGCAAGCGTCCGCAGTCGGTGGCCGAGGTCTCGGCCGTGCTGAAACTGCCTCTGGCGGTGACCAAGATCCTCGTCGGTGATCTCATCGCCGAGGGCCACCTCATCTTCCGGGCTCCGGTATCGGCCGAGGCCGGTATCGGTGACCTCAACATATTGCGAGCGGTTCTGGATGGCATCCGAAAACTTTGACCCAGCGTCCGCAGGCGACCAGCACATGGCCGCCTCGGTCAAGATCCTCATCGCCGGCGGCTTCGGCGTCGGCAAGACCACCATGGTCGGCGCGATCAGCGAGATCGCGCCGCTGCGGACCGAAGAGCTGATCACCGAGGTCAGCACCGGCGTCGACGACCTGTCGGGGGTGGAGCAGAAGCACACGACCACGGTCGCGCTCGACTTCGGGCGCATCACCATCGACCGGGATCTGGTGCTGTACCTGTTCGGTACGCCCGGACAGGACCGCTTCTGGTTCCTGTGGGACGAGCTGTGCCGTGGCGCCCTCGGCGCGATCGTGCTGGCCGACACCCGGCGGCTGAGCAATTCGTTCGCGGCGGTGGACTTCTTCGAGCGGCGCGGCTTGCCGTTCCTGATCGCGGTGAACTGCTTCGACGGTGCGCCGCGCTACACGGTGGACGAGGTGCGTGACGCGCTGGACCTGGACCCGAACACACCGGTGATCCTGTGCGACGCGCGCGATCGGCCCTCGGCCAAGGCGGTGCTGACCCACCTGGTCGAGTACCTGATCGATCGCGCCGCACGGACTCCCGTCACCACCTGAGCGGTCAGGCGTACCTCCGCCTTCGCTCCGGCCGTGCGCGAGGGAGGCGAGGAACGCTTCGCGCCTGTGTCGATCAGGCCGAGCCCGGCGCGGGGACTGCCCGTTCCGCGGCTCGGCTGGTCTGCTCCCACGCCGACCAGGTGGCCATCTTGGCGCGCGCGAGGTCGAAGGCCAAGTCGTACACCATGTTTCCGAGCAGCAGGCGCAGCGGCGGTTCCTCGGCGTCGACGAGCGTGAGCAGCGCCTCGGCGGCGAGGGCCGGCTCGCTGTCGACCGACCCTTCGGCCCACTGCGCCTGCAGCTGAGCGCGCAGCGGGGCGTAGGCCTCGATCGGTGTGGTGTTCGCCATCGCCGAATACAGGTCGGTCCAGTGCCCGCCCGGCTGCAGAATGCTCACGCGCACACCGAATTCCGCGGCTTCCATCGCCAGTGCTTCGCTCATGCCCTCCAGTGCGAATTTGCTCGCGGCGTACATCCCCGACAGCGGGAACCCGGCGAGTCCGCCGATGCTGGAGACCTGCACGAGGTGTCCGCCACGCTGGGCACGCAGGTGTGGGAGCGCCGCCTGGCTCACCCAGAGCGCGCCGAAGAAGTTGACCTCCAGCTGCGTACGAGCCTCGGTTTCGGTGAATTCCTCGATCATGCCCATCGAGAGAGTGCCTGCGTTGTTCACCACGATGTCGAGGCGACCGAAGTGCGCGACGGCGGCATCGACGGCCTCGTGTACCGCACCGCGATCGGTGACGTCGAGTGGTAGCGGCAGAACCCGGCCCGGATGGGCGGCGGCGAGTTCTTCGAGTGCGGATCCGGTGCGCGCGGCGGCGGCGACCCGATCCCCCGCCGCCAGCGCGGCCTCGGCGAAGGCTCGGCCGAGACCGCGGCTTGCTCCAGTGATGAACCAGACGCGCGATGTGGTCGTACCGGCGGTGGTCATAGCGGCCCTCCTTACCTAGACAAGACGTTTCGTCTCGTCTGATGATCCGAGGATGCCATCGCCCCATCAGCTTGTCAAGACGCAACGTCTCGTCTCTTCTGTTGCTAGGCTGGCGTCATGAGTGAGCAGGTGAACCCCGCGCTCCGGCCCGCGGCCAACGCGACCCGGCGCAACGAGGGGTCTCGGCGCGCGATCCTGTCGGCCGCCTTCGAACTGGCGGGCGAGATCGGCTACGACAAGCTGACCATCGAGTCGATCGCCGCCAGGGCAGGTGTCGGCAAGCAGACGATCTACCGGTGGTGGCCGTCCAAAGGCGCCGTTCTGCTCGATGCCGTTCTGATGCTCAGCGAGACCGGCGACGACGCGGCGCCGGACCTCCCCGACACCGGCGACCTGGAAGCCGACCTGAAACTGGTCCTGCGCGCCACCGTCGCCGAACTCGCCGACCCCCGCTTCGACCTACCCCTGCGCGGCCTGACCAGCGCCATCATGCACGACGCCGCCTTGGCCGCCGCCTATACCGAACGGCTACAGCGCCCGATCGACGACCTCAAACGCCGCCGCCTCGTCGCCGCGCGAAACGCGGGGCAGATCGCCGCCGACATCGACCTCGACGTAGCCATCGCGATGATCTGGGGCCCACTGATGGACCGCTGGCTCCTGCGCAGCGGCACCCTCACCACCGACTTCGCCGATCGCGTGGTCGAGACAGCCCTGCGTGGACTACGCGGCTGACCAGACGGAAAGCACGTCATAGCAACGATATTCGGCCCAGGCCTCGCAATCGTCGTGCCGCTGCTCCCACCGACGCGCTCAGCCGTGCCGCGACGGCGACCTCACTGGCGTAGCGATTCGGGCAGTGGAGAACGGTCGCCCGCGCCGGGCCCGTCCCTCAGTTCCAGGTCGCGGCCATGGACTCGCTCGCCGCAGTGTGAGCAGGTGGGCTCGATGACGGTGAGGTGGGCGCAGGTGCGATGCACGACCTCCACCGGGGGGCCGTTCGGGGCGGCCCATTCGTCGCCCCACTGGCGCATCGCGGCGATCACCTGCCAGAGCGAGCGACCCTTGGCGGTCAGGCGATAGTCGTAGCGGACGGGGTTGTCCTGATAGGGCTCCCTTGTCATGATCCCGTTTTCGACCAGGCCCTCGAGGCGTTGGGTGAGGACGTTGCGAGCGATGCCGAGGCGGTCGCGGAAGTCGTCGAAGCGGGTGACGCCGAAGAGTGCGTCGCGCACGATCAGCAAAGTCCACCACTCCCCGACCACTTCCAGGCACTGGGCCAGGGAGCAGTTCATGTCTTCGAAGCTGGTGCGCCGCATTCCCCCAGCCTAGTCGGTTGCATGAAAGAACTCACCCATCTACGGTGAGTTGCATGATGAAACTCACTGGGCGGTTCGGTGCGCGCTTCGCCCTCACCGCCACCGACGCCGGACACTGGCATGCCGTGGTCGACGATTCATGGCGCGGCTGGACCGGCCCACACGGCGGCACGCTCGCGGGGCTCCTGATCGACGTCGCGCAGCGGGCGAGCACACGCGACTACCCCGTTCGTGCCGCCGATGTCCGGTTCCTCGGCCGACCGGCGACCGGCGCGTTCACCCTGCGCGCCACCGAACACATCGTCGGGCGCAGCACGACGATGCTGGATGTGGTCGCAGAGCAGGGCGGCGTGCCGGTCGCGGCGGCCACCGTGATCCTCGGGGCGCCCGGAGCGACCTCGATTCCCGCCCACAGCGCCCGGCCCGCGCCCGCGGTTGCGGCCGCACCGGACTGCGCGCTGTTCCAGCTGCCCCCGCAGATCGTCCCCGTCGGCGCGCATTTCGTCATCAGACCCGCCGCGGGCCCGTTGCCCCTCAGCGGTGCGGACGAGGCGATGATGTGCGCCTGGATCGCACTCGACCCCGCGCTCCCGCTCGACGCACCGAGTTCGGCCGTCCTGGCCGACGCGCTCCCGCCGGGATTGTTTCCACTGCTCACCGCCCCTGTCGCCGTACCGACCGTCGCCCTGTCGATGCAGGTGCACGCCGATCTCGGCCACCTAGGCGAGGCGCCTGTCCTGGTCCGTGCCGCCAACGTCAGTTCCGGTGACGGCTGGTCGGTCGACGACACCGATATCTGGGACAGCGACGGGGTGCTACTCGTCACCGCCCGGCAAACCCGCCGCGTCCTCGGCTGAACGAGAGCTCGATCATGAAATCGATTGTCCTGTCGCGTGATACGAACCCACGCTTGGTGCTCGCCATCGTCTCCACCGGCGTGCTGTTGTCGAGTCTCGACCTGTTCATCGTCAATGTCGCCATGCCTGCCATGGCCGCCGACTTCGGCGCCGGACTGACCGAGCTCTCCTGGGTGCTCAACCTGTATGCCATCGTCTTCGCCGCCCTGCTCGTTCCGGCCGGTCGGCTCGGCGACCGCGGCGGCAACCGCGCCACCTTCCTCACCGGCCTGGCGATCTTCGTGATCGGGTCGGCGCTGTGCTCGGCGGCCTGGAATGTGGAGTCGCTCATCGCTTTCCGGGTGGTCCAAGCCGTGGGATGCGCGCTGCTCACCCCCTCCTCGCTCGCGCTGGTACTCGCCGCGACACCACCGCAGCGGCGCGCGGGCGCGGTCCGGCTGTGGGTCGCGTTCGGCGGCCTCGGCGCGGCGCTCGGTCCGGTGCTCGGCGGCCTGCTGGTCACCATCGATTGGCGCTGGGTGTTCCTCGTGAACGTGCCGATCGGGTTGGCGGCGTTCGTAATCGGTATTCGCAAGCTCCCGTGCCCGCCCGCCGGGGGTGGTCCGCTGCCCGATCTGCTGGGTGCGGGCGCGCTGATCGGGGCGGTCGGGTCGTTGATCCTGGCCGTCGTCCAGGGACCCGAATGGGGCTGGAGCTCCACCGGGGTTCTCACCGCGTTCGGTGTCGCGGTCGGGCTCGGCGTTGTCTTCGTGATGAGTTCGGCGCGTCATCACAGCCCGATCGTCGACCCCGCCCTGCTCCGGGTCCCGAATTTCGCGCTCGCGGGGGCGAATTCGCTGGTCTTCCAGATCGCGTTCGCCGGCATGCTGCTCTCGGTCACGCTCTGGGCCCAGAACGTGTGGGGGTGGTCGGCACTGCGGACCGGGCTGGCCATCGCGCCGGGCCCCCTGGTGGTCCCGTTCGTCGCTGTCGGCGCGGGCAGGATCATCGCCCGCATCGGCGCGGGACCGGTGATCGCGGCGGGCGGGCTCGCCTTCGGCGGTGGACTCCTGTGGTGGGCGCGCGCGGCCGAACTGTCACCGGACTATGTGGGCGGCCTGCTCGGCGGCATGCTGCTGACCGGTCTCGGCGTGGGGTTGACCCTGCCCACCGCGTTCGCCGTCGGCGCGGGAACCCTACCTCCGCAACGCTTCGCGACCGGATCGGGCGTGCTGAGCATGGCCCGCCAACTCGGCCTCGCGCTCGGCGTCGCGCTCCTCGTCGCGTTGCTCGGCACACCGGATACCCCCGAGGCCACGCTCGACGCCTTCCACCGGGCTTGGTATGTGACCGCCGCGATCGCGGTCATGGCCGGACTTCTCGGCGCGGCCGTGCGGTCCCGACCACAGGCCGGGCCGCCGGTCGTCGCGCCCGGCCACGCAGCGGAGACGGCCGAGCAAGCCGGGGGCGCGGCAGTTTCCGCGTGATCACGAGCGGCCGGCGACCACCTGTCGCCGGCCGCGTCCGCCGGACCGCCGCAGCCCGGGTCGCCGGATCGGGACCGACAGGAGACGACGACGATCGGTCGGGAAATCCGACCGTAGTCGGTGTGCCGGACCGTCCGTTCGCGCTACCGTGGCAGGAGCGGTCGGCGGAGGGTAGGAAGCTGTGAACAGCACGACAACGGCGCGGCAGTGCACGCTGTGCGAGGCGCACTGCGGAATTCTGGTCACGGTCGAGGATTCGCGGGTCACCCGTGTCGAAGGCAATCCGGACGACGTGCTGTCGAAGGGCTACATCTGCCCGAAGGCGACAGCCATGGGCGGTCTGCACCACGATCCGGACCGGCTGCGGACACCGATGCGCCGGGTCGGGGACGGCTTCGAGCCGGTCGGCTGGGACGAGGCCTTCCGCGAGATCGGACAACGTCTGCGCGCGATACGCGCCGCGCACGGTCCCAGCGCCATCGGGATGTACATCGGCAACCCGGCCGCGCACAGCTCCTCGGTGATCTACGGCGGGTTGCTGCGGGCCGTCCTGCTCACTCGCAACTTCTTCTCCGCGTCCTCGATCGATCAGTTCCCGCAGGAATTCGTCGCGTGGCGGATGTTCGGCTCGAATGTGCTGATGCCGGTCACCGATATCGACCGCACCGACCGGCTGGTCGTGCTCGGCGCCAATCCCGCCGTGTCCAACGGATCGATCACCACCATGCCGGGCGCCAAATCGCGCATCAAGGCGGTGCGTGAACGGGGCGGCACCGTCGTCGTGATCGACCCGCGCCGCACCGAGACCGCCCGGCTGGCCGACGAACACGTGGCGGTCCGGCCCGGCGGCGATGTGTACCTGCTGCTCGGGATGCTGCACGTGCTCATCGCCGAGAAACTGTGCGACGAACGAGCGGTGCGCGCGCGGTGCAGCGGCTGGGACGAGCTCGCCGACCTGGTCGCCGACACCACCGCGGACCGCATGGCGCCCCTGGCCGGCGTCGACGCCGACACCATCACCCGGCTGGCCCGCGACCACGCGGCGGCGCCGTCGGCGGTGGTGTACGCGCGGATCGGGGTGTGCCAGCAGGTGACGGGCACGCTCACCCACTGGCTGGTCAACACGATCAACGCGGTGACCGGGAATCTCGATCGCGCGGGCGGTCAGATGTTCGCCTCGCCCGCCGTCGACGCCGCCCGCTTCGCGAAGTACCTGCCCGTGGGACACGGCGCGTGGACCGACCGCTCCGGGGCGCACAAGTCGTTCCGTAGCGAACTGCCGGTCGCGGTCCTCGCCGAGGAGATCCACACCGAGGGACCGGGCCAGATCAAGGCGATGATCACCTACGCGGGCAATCCGGTGCTCTCCACCCCGCAGGCGGACAAGCTCGATACCGCGCTGGAATCCCTGGATTGCTACGTGGCCGTCGACATGTACATCACCGAGACGACGCGGCACGCCGACTTCATCCTGCCGCCCGTCTCCGCGCTGGAACGCGAGGAACTGAACCTGCTGTTCCCGATCTTCAGCGTTCACAACAACGCCCGCTACGACGCCAGGGTGTTCGAGCCGCCCACCGACGGCTTGGACGACTGGCAGATCCTGGCCCGACTGGTGACCGAGATGATCCCGCTGCCGGCGCGACGGTTCACCGGACGCGCGCTCAACGCCGTGTTCGCGCAGTTCAGCCCCCTGCGACTGTCCGCCGCCGCGATCGCGACAGGTCCCTACGGAGTGCTGCGCCGTGGCCGGAACGGGTTGACGCTGAAGAAGATTCGCGACACCGCGGGCGGCGTCGATCTGGGCCCGTTGCGGCCGCGGCTGCCCGAGCTGATCGGCACCCGAGACCGCAAGACGAACGTGGCGCCCACGGATTTCCTGGCGGCGGTGCGTACCGTCCTGGACGAGACGACCGCGGCGGCCGAACCCGGCTACGACCTCCAGCTCATCGGACGACGTCACCTGCGCAGCAACAACTCCTGGCTGCACAACATCCCGTCGATGGTGAAGGGCCGTGACCGCTGCACCGTGCTGATCCATCCCGACGACGCCGCCGCCCGTGGTCTCGCCGACGGTGACCCGGCGACGATCGAATCCCCCGTCGGCTCGATCGTGGTTCCGGTGGAGATCAGTGGCGATATTCGCGCCGGAGTGGTGGCGATCCCCCACGGGTGGGGGCATCGCGAACCCGGGGTGGGCTGGTCGGTCGCGGCGGCGCTGCCCGGCGCCAATGTGAACCTGCTGCACGACCCGGCCCGCGTCGACCCGATCTCGGGCACCGCGGCGGTCAACAGCACGTGGGTGCGGGTGAACCCGGTCGCGGCGCAGACCCCGGATGCCACAACGCGATTCGAGGTCGTCGCCGCGCCTCGGTGAACCCGGCTACGAGGTCGGGTCCACCGCGCCGTGGTCAGCGAAAGCGCAGGTTCGCGGTGGCGAGGCCGAAGATCTTGCGGCCGCCGGACTTGGCCACGATGGCGATCACCGCGGTGCGGTTCGCCGGGTCGAGGGACTTCACGCGGCCGGTGTACTCGACCTGGCCGCCCTCCCGGCCGACGATCGTGTAGGTCGACAGGCGCACGCCGTAGCGGGTGACGGCGCCGGGATCGCCGGACCAGGTGGAGAGGAAGCCCGCGCCCAGACCCATGGTGAGCATGCCGTGGGCGATGATGTCGGGCAGGCCGGCCAGCTCGGCGATCTTCTCGTCCCAGTGGATGGGGTTGCCGTCGCCGGACACTCCGGCGTAGTTGACCAGGTCACCGCGCGAGACGCGGGCGTCGCGCAGCGGGAGTTCGTCGCCGACGGTGAGCTCGTCGAACGACAGTGTGGTGTTCGGGATCCGGGCCGCGCCCTCGACGGACAGCGGGACCTCGCCCTCGGGACGCAGGGTGGTCTCCACCTCGACGCTCTTGTCGGCGCTGTAGATGCTCACCCCGTGGAGCATGATGTTCTCCACCGCGGCGGTGATCGCGGGATCCACCCCGTCGTCGCCGGTGATGCCGACCACCGTGGTGTGCATGATGTGCACGGTCTCGCCGAGCTCGTCGACGAAGGTGTTGGTGACGGTGATCAGATCCTTGCCCGCGATCGTGCGCACCGAGGTCAGCTCGACGTCGACCACGAGACGATCACCGGCCACGATCGGCTTGTGCTGCTCGAAGACCTGTTCGGTCTGCACGAACATGTCGTAGCCGACGACCACCGTCTCGAACAACAGTTTGTTCGCGGCCATCGCCGGGATGGACACGAACGTCAGCGGCGCGACCAGTCCCGGGTAGCCGAGCGCGGCGGCGGCCTCGTCCTCCCAGTGAGCCGGATGGAAGTCCTGGACGGCGCGCGCGTACTCACGGATCTTCTCGCGACCGACCTCGTAGACGCCCTCGACCCGGTAGTAGTGCCCTACCTTCGACGCGGTGTCGGGGCCATCGACGGATGGGGCATCGACTACGGAAGTCACTATGAATCACCTTCGTTCGGGGAACGGACACCCGGCAGGCTAGTCGACGCGCAGGCGGACCGGGCATTCCTTGGCACAGTTCACAGCCTGTGGCCTTGCTTCGCGGTCAGAAAGAGGGTACGTCGCCGGTGCCCTCGGTGCCACCGATACCGGGCTGCGGCGTGATCTCCCGCGATGTCATCACGACGGATCCGCGCAAACCCCTCCCCCGATTATCTGGAATGAGTCATAATCTGGAACGTGTCCACTACATCGGCCTTCGAACAGATGCTGCGCGCAGCCTCACTGCGTATCACCGCGCCACGCCTGGCGGTGCTCACCGCAGTGCACCAGCATCCGCACGCCGACACGGACACCATCGTGAACCGAGTCAGAGCCACCCTCGGGGCCGTCAGCCAGCAGGCCGTCTACGACGTACTGCGGGTTCTCACCAGCGCCGGACTGCTCCGGCGGATCCAGCCGATGGGCACCGTCGCGCGCTATGAGACGCGCGTCGGTGACAACCACCATCACCTGGTGTGCCGAATTTGTGGCGTGATCGTCGATATCGAGTGCGCTGTCGGCGACGCGCCCTGTCTGACTCCCTTCGATCATCGCGGCTTCGTCGTCGACGAGGCCGAGGTCATCTACTGGGGCCACTGCCCCGACTGCACGACATCACCATCACTCTCCTGAAAGGATTCACCGTGCCCGAGGAACACCCACCGATCGCGGAAGCCAACACGGAAGCCGGTGACAGTGGCTGCCCCGTCATGCATCGCCCGTTCGCCTCCACCGACGCGCGTGGAGCGAACAGCGAATGGTGGCCGAACCAGCTCAATCTCACACTGCTGCAGAAGAATCCGCCCTCGGTGAATCCGATGGGCGAGGACTTCGACTACGCGGCCGAATTCGCGACCCTCGACCTGGCCGCGGTGAAGGCCGATATCGAGCAGGTCATGACGACCTCACAGTCGTGGTGGCCCGCCGACTTCGGCCACTACGGCCCGTTCTTCATCCGAATGGCCTGGCACTCCGCGGGCACCTACCGGGTCGGTGACGGCCGCGGCGGCGCGGGCGCGGGCCTGCAGCGCTTCGCCCCGCTCAACAGCTGGCCCGACAACGCCAGCCTCGACAAGGCGCGCCGCCTGCTGTGGCCGGTGAAGAAGAAGTACGGCCGCAAGCTGTCGTGGGCCGACCTCATCGTCTACACCGGCAATGTCGCGCTCGAGTCGATGGGTCTGCCGACCTTCGGTTTCGGTGGCGGCCGCGTCGACGCGTGGGAGCCGGAGGAGGACGTGTTCTGGGGTCCCGAGCGCACCTGGCTCGGCGATGAACGCTACACCGGCGACCGTAACCTCGACCGTCCACTCGCCGCGGTCCAGATGGGCCTGATCTACGTCAATCCCGAAGGCCCCAACGGCAATCCGGATCCCGTCCTCGCCGCTGCCGACATTCGCGAGACCTTCGCGCGGATGGCGATGAACGACGAGGAGACCGCCGCGCTCATCGCCGGCGGGCACACCTTCGGCAAGACCCACGGCGCGGGCGACGCCGACCTGGTCGGCGTCGAACCGGAAGCCGCGCCGCTGGAACTGCAGGGGTTGGGCTGGAAGAGCAGCTTCGGCACCGGTGTCGGCGAGGACGCGATCACCAGCGGCCTGGAGGGCATCTGGAACAGCACCCCCATCACCTGGGACAACAACTTCCTCGACACCCTCTACGGGTACGAGTGGGAGCTGTCGAAGAGCCCGGCGGGCGCGCACCAATGGATCCCGAAGGACGGCGCGGGCGCCGACACCGTGCCAGACCCGTTCATCGCGGGCAAGAAGCGCGCCCCGGTCATGCTCACCACCGACCTGTCGCTGCGGTTCGACCCGGTCTACGGACCGATCACGCGCCGCTGGCTGGACAACCCCGCCGAGTTCGCCGACGCGTTCGCCCGCGCCTGGTACAAGCTCACCCACCGCGATATGGGCCCGGTCGCCCGCTATCTCGGCCCGCTGGTTCCGTCCGAGGAACTGCTGTGGCAGGACCCGGTCCCCGCGCAGCAGGGCCCGGTCATCGGCGACGCCGAGATCGCCACCCTCAAGGGCCAGATCCAGGCCTCCGGCCTGTCCATCGCCCAGTTGGTGACGACGGCGTGGGCGGCGGCCTCATCGTTCCGCGGCAGCGACAAGCGTGGCGGCGCCAACGGCGGGCGCCTGCGCCTGCAGCCGCAGGCGGGCTGGGCGGTCAACCAGCCCGACGAGCTCGCCCAGGTGGTGCGGGTCTACGAGGGCATCCAGGACACCTTCAACACCGGCGGCGGCGTTCAGGTGTCGTTCGCCGATCTGGTGGTGCTCGGCGGCGCGGTCGGCGTGGAACAGGCTGCCCAGGCCGCCGGTTTCCCGGTGACGGTGCCGTTCACGCCGGGCCGGACCGACGCGACCCAGGCCCAGACCGACGTCGAGTCGTTCGACGCGCTCGAGACCGCGGCCGACGGGTTCCGCAACTACGTGTCCAAGGACGCGCAGATCCCCGCGGAGTTCCTGCTGATCGACAAGGCGAACCTGCTCACGCTGAGTGCCCCGGAGATGACCGTGCTGATCGGTGGTCTGCGCGTACTCGGCGCGAACTACCAGTCCTCGCCGCACGGCGTGTTCACCCAGACCCCGGGTGTGTTGACCAACGACTTCTTCGTCAACCTCCTCGACATGGGTACCGAGTGGGCCCCGTCGTCCGCCGACGAGAACGTCTACGAGGGTCGCGACCGCGAGACCGACGCGATCACCTGGACCGGTAGCCGCGTCGACCTGGTGTTCGGCTCCAACTCGCAGCTGCGGGCCGTGGCCGAGGCCTACGCGACCGACGACGCGAAGGAGAAGTTCGTGCACGACTTCGTCGCCGCGTGGACCAAGGTGAGCAACCTGGACCGGTTCGACGTCTCGGCCTGATCCGAACAGCGAAACGCCCTGCGGCTCAGCACGAGTCGCAGGGCGTTACCGTTGCGATCAGGACTCGGCGAGGTCGGCCAGGCGGTCCACCGACGCCTGCAACTTGTCGGCGGTCGTGGCCTTTGCCCTGACCTGACGCAGTTCGTCGTGCAGCTCGGACCAGTCGTAGGTGTGGGTCACCCGGGTGTGGGTGTCGTCGATCGGCTCGAGCTCCCAGCGCCACAGGTGTCCCGGCGGGGTCTTGTCCCGCTCGGACGGGTTCCACGCGATGCGGCGGCCCTCCTCGAACTCGACGATGTGGTTGTCGCGGTCGGCACCGTTGGTCAGCGTCGTGGTGAACACGTCACCGACCGCGCGGACCCGCTGGCCCTCGACGGCCTGAGCGAGGTTGTCGTTGCCGTCCCAGCGCGGTTGCTGCGCGGGATCGGCGATCAGGTCGAAGATCACGGCGGGGGTCGCCGCGATGTCGCGGGTGGCGTGGACGATGCGGGGCACGTCGATGGTTTCGGTCACCGGGCGATAGAACCAGCAGCTCACCCACCCCGGCAAGCGTTCCGCTCGAGCGCGCGACTAACTCCCTCCGGTCACCGCAGCCGTCCCAACCGGCCACGCGCGCCCCGCATTCCGGCGCTGTCCACGGCATATGCGTTGCGGTAGTGACTTACTCTAACGTTGCGGGGTGCTAGGACATTCTCATGCGACGAGTGGGGCGCTGGCGTGGGCCGCGACAGCCGCCGCGCTTCCGCTCACGGTCGCCGCTTTCCCTCTGTTCGACAGCGACACAACGCGATTCGGCATCGCCGAACTCATCATGGGCACGCTACTCACCGCGGGCGCGGCGCTGCTGCCCGACGCCGATCATCCCAGTGGCACGATCTCCCACGTGCTCGGGCCGGTCTCGCATCACCTGTGCCGGTTCATCTCCTGGGCGTCGGGCGGCCATCGTCACGGCACGCATTCGCTGTTGTTCGTCGTCGTCGCGGTCGCGGCCACCTGGGCCGGGGAGCACTACCTCGGCAGACCGTTCACCCTCGGTCTCGTGTTCTTCCTGCTCGCCCTCGCGGTGCGGTCGCTGCACCTGTGCCCGCCGGGCAAGAGCGTGCGGACCTACGGGACGGTGATCGTACTGGCGACGGCGGGGACCTTCGCGGTCGACCACTGGATCGTCGACCGCCCGGCGTGGCTGCCGATCTGCGTCGGCCTGGGCTGTCTGGCCCATCTGCTCGGGGACTGTCTCACCGATCGGGGCTGCCGGTTGCTGTGGCCGTTTCCCTTGCGCACCCGGGTGCCGCTGATCGAGCGGACGGGCAACCGGGTCGAGACCTGGGTCCTGTCCCCCCTGTTCGTGCTCGGCACGATGGGCGCGCTCTGGTACGCGATCATGAACCGGCCGTGATCGCTGGGACGGCGGTGTGCCCGCCGTCCCGCGCCGCCGGCGGAGCCGGTTCCCTTCGGTCGCCGTCGGCGGATCACATACTTAGATGCGCATATCTCGGTATCAGTATGTGATTTGTGAGGCGCCCCAACCCGGCAGCCCGGGCATCGTCGCAGGTCTCGAAGCCGCCCCAACTTCACCATTTTTCAGTGCACAGTTGTACTCTCAGCTCTGTGACGGAGCAGCTCCCCCAATCCCAGGCCGAAGTACAGGCGCTCACGCGGCTCGCCGGTGAGGAGTTCGTCGGCGCGGTCGACGGGATCGCCGCCATCCATCGAGCCATTTCCGACCGGGTGTTCGCGGCGGTGCGGCTGGGTGTCGGGTCCGCGGCGGCGCCGGTGAAGGTCGTGCACGACGCCATCGCCGACGGCGTGTACGCCGCCATCAGCGGGACCGGCTTCGTTGTCGGCGAGGTCGCGAGCGCGGTCCGATTGTCCGGGGTCAACGCGCCCTCGCGCACCGTGTGGGGTGCGGGCGCGCTGGCGGCGATCCAGGGGCTGATCGGCGACTCGCTGGCAGACGAGAACCCGATCCTGTCCTCCCCCATGACCTTCCGCGTCGACGGCGTCCCCGTCCCGCCCGAGACGTTCGCCGCCCATGTCCCGGTGCCGACGACCCGGCTGGTCGTGCTCCTGCACGGACTCGTGGAGACCGAACACTCCTGGCGACTCGGCAACCGCCCCACTTACGGCGAGCGCCTCGAGGACGACCTCGGCTACACCCCGGTCTTCGTCCGGTTCAACACCGGGCTCCATATCTCGGAGAACGCCGCCCAGCTCAGCGACCTGCTGACCCGGCTGGTCGACAGCTGGCCGATGCCGGTGCACGAGATCTGCCTGATCGGGCACTCGATGGGCGGGCTGGTGCTGCGCAGCGCCTGCCATCAGGCCGAGCAGTCGGGCAGCGGTTGGGTGCGCTCGGTGCGACAGGTGGTGTGCCTGGGCTCACCCCACCTCGGCGCGCCGCTCGAACAGTTCGCCCACTACGCGTCGGCCGCGCTCGATCTACTACCCGAGACCCGACCGCTGAGCACCCTGCTGCGCCGACGCAGTGCGGGCATTCGCGATCTGCGACAGGGTTCGCTGGTCGACGAGGATTGGCGCGACCTCGACGTCGATACCCTGCGCAGGCGGGCGGTGCGGGAGGTGCCGCTGCTGCCCGGCGTCGATCACTATTTCGTCACCACCACCATCACCGACAGCCCGAGACATCCGCTCGGCGTGATCATCGGCGACGGCATGGTGCTCACCGGCAGCGGGTCGGGCCGCGGGCGGACCCGGCGCCTGGATTTCGACGCGGTCAACGCCCTGCACATCCCCGCGGCGAACCATTTCAGCCTGCTCAATCACGACGCTGTCTACGATGCGCTGCGGGGCTGGTTGACGAGCGCCCCCCGTCGCGCGCGTCGGGTGGATACGCTGTGGCCATGACTCTCGACCACGGCGATCCGGGCGACGCACCGGCCATCCCGCTGCCGACCGCTCCCCTGGCCAACGAGGCCCGCCCCTCGCCGGCCGAAGAAGCCAGGACGATCGCGGCAGGCACCAACACCGGCACGCTGGCCAGCCTCACCGGCGACGGCGCACCGTGGGCGTCGTTCATCACCTACGGATTGCTCGACGGCGCACCGGTACTGAGCGTGTCGCGCCTGGCCGAACACGGCCGCAACCTGGCCGCCGATCCCCGCGCCAGCATCGCGATCGTGACCCCCGACATCCCGGCCGACCCGCTGGCGGGCACCCGGATCACTCTCGCCGGTTTCGTGGAACGTCCGACCGGCGCCGAGGCGGACGCGGCCCGCGCCGCCCACCTGACGGCGATCCCGGCGGCCAAGTACTACATCGACTACAGCGACTTCACCCTGTGGGTCCTGCGCGTCGAGCGGGTGCGCTGGGTCGGTGGCTACGGCCGGATGGATTCGGCCTCGGCCGCGGAATACGCCGCGGCGCAGCCGGACCCGATCGTCGCGCACGCCGCACCCGGTGTCGCGCACCTCAACGCCGACCACGCCGAGGCACTGCTGGCGATGGCCCAGCAGCTCGGCGGCTTCCCCGACGCCATCGCCGCCACCTGCGAGAAGGCCGATCGCTACGGGCTCGACCTGCGGGTGGAATCACCGCGCGGCGTGGCGCTCACCCGCGTCGGCTACGCCACGCCGCTGTCGGAGATCGGCGAATTGCGCGCGGCGACAGTCGAACTCGCGCGCCGGGCCCGCGCGACGCACTGATCACGCCTCGTACAGCTCGAGCGGCAGGTCGTCCGGATCGAAGAAGAAGGCCATCTGCTTACCGGTGTGCTCATCGGTGCGCAGCTCCTCGGTCCGGACACCACGCGCTCGTAGTTCCACCAGGGCGGCGGACACATTCGTGACAGCCAACGCCAGGTGCCGCAGGCCCGCCGCCTCCGGCCTGCTCGGGCGCGCGGGCGGGTCGGGGAACGAGAACAATTCGATACGCACGCCGTCGGCCAACGCGATGTCGAGCTTCCAGGAATCGCGATCGGCGCGATAGTTCTCGGCGAGGACGGTGCCGCCGAGGGTTTCGGTATAGAAGCGTTTCGAGCGGGCGTAGTCGGTGGCGATGATCGCGATGTGGTGGACGCCCAGGAACCGCACGCCGGTCAGGTCCACAGCACCGCGACGAGTACGTTGACGATCGCGAGCCCGCCCGCGGCGTCGGTCATCCAGTCGATCTGCTTGCCCCGCTTCGCGTCGCCCCGGCCCATCTCGGCGAACGCGGCCACCGCGACCGCGACAACCAGCTTCACCGCCAGCTTCGTCGTATCCGGATCCTTGCCGAGCGAGTCGATCGCCGAAGCCAGCCCCGCCAGGATCACTCCGGTGATCAGCTGGGCGCGCGCGCCCCACACCATCAGCTCCGACACCACCGGACGCGACGCGACATAACCTCCGACCACCGCGGCCATGCCGAGTAGGTGGGTGACAACCACCAGGTTGTAGACGAATTCCATGGATGCGAAGCGTAATTGACACGAAAGCGGCCGGTGCCCGAAGGCACCGGCCGGTTCAGACGAACTTTCCGTGGGGAGAGAGTCAGGCCAGCTGCTCGTCGAGCAGATGCGCGTCCTTGCGGATGCCGAAGGCCGTGATGACCTCCATGACACCGATGACGATCAGGAAGATGCCGACGACCCAGACCAGCGTGGTGAGCGAGCTCATCGGCCACACGATCAGCACGACGCCGGCCAGCGCGCTGATGATGCCGTAGAAGATCTGCCAGCCCCGGCCGGGCACGCCCGGCTCCGAGATCGCGGCGAACAGGACGGCGACGCCACGGAACAGCCAGCTGATGCCGATCCACAGACCGAGCAGCACGATCGAGGTGAGGTCGTCGCGGAAGCAGAACACACCGATGATCAGCGACAGCACGCCGCTGATGAACGACAGCACGCGAAAGCTGGTGCTCGGCAGATGGGTGAAGGCGGCGATCAGCTGGAAAATGCCGCTGACCACCATGTAGATACCGAACAGAATGCCCGCCACGAGCAGCGACGGACCGGGCCACACCAGCACGATGATGCCGAGGACCACGGCGAGCAAGCCGGTGACCAGAACTGTTTGCCAGGTTTTCTTCGCAAGAGCCGTGAACGGGCTCCCTAGCACGGTATTTGTCGTCATGACGTGATGTTATGCCCGCTCGCGTCGGTTTCCCGGAAATTAGCTGGAGCTGTGATCGTGTCGCGATCGGGCGCGGCGCCGGGGCCGATCGCCCGGGTGATCCGTCAGATCGTTGCCCTCGCGAAAGTTTGGTCGGCGATCGTCTCGGGTAGATGAAGAATGTGTCGGTTGTACTCGTGCTGCAAGCTCGGGGCCTCGGTGAGCTTCTCGCCGCGGTCCCGGCTCTGCGTGCCCTGCGCCGGGCCGAACCACAGCGCCGGATCGTCCTGGCCGCGCCGCATCGATTGGAGCAGATCGTCGACCTGATCTCCTCGGTCGACGAGCTCGTCGCCACCGCCGACCCGGCCGCCTTGATCTGGGATGGTCCCGCACCCGATTTAGCGGTGAACCTGCACGGCGCCGACGGCGCCAGCGCACGGGCACTGGCCGATACGGGAGCCGAGCGGATCATCGGGCATCGCACGCCCGCCCTGCCCAAGCTCGCCGGTCCGCGCTGGGATCCCGACGCGCATATGGTCGACCGGTGGTGCCGCCTGCTCGAGGGCGAGGGCATCGACGCGGATCGGCGCAACCTCGGCCTGGTGCCGCCGGTGGCCTCGATCAGCCGTCGTGATTGCGTCGTCGTCCACATCGGGGCGGGTGCGGCCGCCCGGCGATGGCCGCCGGAGCGGTTCGCCGCGGTGGTGCGCCACCTGCTGGTCCTCGGTCGTGATGTGGTCCTCACCGGCGACCCGTTCGAGCACGACATCGCTCGACAGGTCGCCGCGCAGGCCGGTTTGCCAGACGACCGGGTCCTCGCCGGTCGACAGAACCTCACCGACCTCGCCGCGACGGTGGCCGAGGCCGCCCTCGTGATCAGCGGCGATACCGGGGTCGGACATCTGGCGACGGCGTTCGGCACCCGAACGGTCCTGCTGTTCGGGCCGACGCCACCGCGCCGGGGCGGCCCGCCCGCGCACCTGCTCGGCAGGCACGCGGTGCTCTGGGCCGGACAGGTCGGCGATCCCGACAGCTCGACCATCGACCCCGGCCTGCTGCGGATCGGCGTGCCCGAGGTGATCGCGGCGGTCGATATGCAGCTCGACAAGCAGGCGTGGGCGGAATCCGGCCGGTCGCGTTACCGCCGAGTCGGCTGAGCCGGGTCGGCGTCGGCGGCCTCCCGCAGGGCGGCGGCATGGGCGGCCAAGGCGCTGGGCCAGTATTTGTCGAGGTAGTCGCGGGCGTCGTTGAGACCGCGTGGGTCGAGGGAGTAGAGGTGCCGATTCCCGTCGCGGCGCATGCGGACCAGGTGAGCCTCACGCAGAATACGCAGGTGTTGCGAGGCGGCTGAGCTGGTGATGCCGGTGGCGGCGGCGAGGTCGGCCACCGAGCGGGGACCCTGCGGCAGCGATTCGAAGATCGCGCGCCGGGTGTGGTCGGATAACGCCGTGATGGCACGGACTCCGTTAGTGTCCACTGAATCAGTGTCGTCGGAATGCAAGTTTTCGGCAACGATCTTGAGCAGGGGCATTTCGCCCGGTGAGTATCAGAATGTCGGTCATTCGTTAGACTATTGTTATAGATCAACTGGGGTTATAGCGCATCGTGATGGCCGCCACAGGATTCGCCGCGAAGGTTACGGTTTAGCTACGTTCTACAACATGTTCGTGACCAACCCGTTATCTGCTCGAGTCTCCGACGCCTTCGCAGGTCGTTGGGGAGGCGTGGTCGCGGGTGCGGTGGCTTTGTCCGCACTCGTGGGTACCTCCGTCGCCACTTTCAGTGAGCCCGAGAGCCCTGTCCCCACTACCACGATCGCCGCGGATGCCACCGAGGCCATCAACTCCGGCCAGTCGCCGTACCGCTTCACCGCGTACACCCCCGCCGAGGCCCAGGGCCCGCAGGGCGAGACCCCCGTGTCCGCCCCGATCCCGTGGGAGGAGCACCGCGAGGCCGTCGGCCTCGCGCTGCCGGCGCTGCCGTTCATCGCTCCCCCGCCGCCGCGCCCGCAGACCGTTCGGCCGGTCACCGGCAGGCTGACCTCCTACTTCGGCGCGCGCTGGGGCACCGCGCACAACGGCATCGACTTCGGTGACCCGATCGGCGCGCCGATCTTCGCCGTCACCGACGGTACCGTGATCGAGGCCGGTCCGGCCACGGGCTTCGGCCTGTGGGTCCGCGTCCAGCAGGATGACGGCACCATCGGTGTGTTCGGCCACGTGAACGACATCCTGGTTCAGGTCGGTCAGCACGTCAACGCCGGTGACACCATCGCCACCGTCGGTAACCGTGGCAATTCCACCGGTCCGCACCTGCACTACGAGGTGCACGTGCCGGACGGCTCGCTCTACGGCGCCCCGATCGACCCGCACCCGTGGCTCGCCGCGCGTGGCGTCGATGCCGGCATCGCCCAGGACTGATCCCACTCACCCACTGATCGCCGCCCGGCGCGCGATCAGGAACTCCCGAAGCCGCGCGACCGCGAGCGTCGAGTCATGGTCTCCCGAGACCAGGCCGACCTCGCGGTCGCGTTCGCCATCGATGGGTATCACCGCCAGGTCGGGGTTCGCGACCTCGGCCGCGGGCAACAGCGCCACGCCCTGTCCGAGCGCCACCAGCGCGCGCAGCGTTTCGAACTCGGTGATCTCGAATACCACTCGTGGCGTGAAACCCGCCGCGGCACACCAACTGTCGAGCAGCGTGCGTAACTGATAGCTGGGCGGGTTGGCGATGAACGCCTCCTCGGCCAGTTCGGCGAGATCGATGCGGGCGCGCCGAGCCAGCGGGTGGGTGCGCGACACGTGCAGGTCGATGCGCTGTCGTCCGAGATCGACGGTCGGCAGATCGGGCGGCGGCGGGATCATCACCGCGAGGTCGAGTCCGCCCTCGCGCACCTGCTCGGCCAGCGCCTCGCCGTGCGCCTGCACCAGGTGCAGCCGGATCCGCGGCGCGCGGGTGTGGAACTGCGCGAGCAACGACGGAATGCTCACCGGGCCGAGGGTGAGCGGGAAACCGAACCGCACCAGCCCGCTGTCGGGGTCGGCGTCGGCGCGCACCTGCCGCACCGCGTCGTCGAGCGCGCGCACCAGTCCCCTGGTCCGCGCGTGGAGATCACGGCCCTGCGGGGTGAGCGCGACCCCACGCCCCACCGGCTGGAACAGGGCGACGCCGAGGAGCTGTTCCATCGTTGTGACGCGCCGGCTCAGTGAGGACTGCGGCACACCGAGTCGCTGCGCCGCCCGCGTGAAGTGGCCCTCTTCGGCCGCCGCGTCGAAGGCGGCGAGCAGCGGAGCCAGCGCCTGTGCTCCCGACCGCGCTGAATCATCCATATCCGGATCATATCTTCGGCGATTCCGTGTTGGACGGATTACTGCTGTCGGCGTGACGATGGCGGTACACAGCTCACGGGAGGTTCGACCATGAACGACACCACACCCACACGACCCCGCTCCGGCAGCGGTGACGACATCCTCGATGCGGTCCTGATCGGCGGTGGCATCATGTCGGCCACGCTCGGCGCCCTGCTGAGCACCCTCGCGCCCGACTGGTCGATCGCGCTGTTCGAGCGGCTGGGCGAACCGGCGGCGGAGAGCAGTCATCCGTGGAACAACGCCGGCACCGGCCACTCCGGGATGTGCGAGCTCAATTACATGCCCGACGCGAGCGATGGCGCCAAGGCGGCGGGGATCGCCGATCAGTTCGCACTCTCGCGCCGGTTCTGGTCGGCGCTGGCCCACCGGGGCGAACTGGAGCCCGACACGTTCCTGACCCCCACACCGCATGTCACGGTGGTTTTCGGCGACCGCGACATCGCCTACCTGCGGCAGCGGTACGCGACGCTGCGCGCGCTGCCCGCGTTCGCGCAGCTCGAGTACACCGAGGACCGTGCGGTGATCGCCGGCTGGGCGCCGCTGCTCGTACGCGGTCGAGCCGACGGCGAGGCGCTGGCGGCCACCCGGCATACCGCGGGCACCGACGTCGACTTCGGGGCGCTGACCAGGTCGCTGTTGCCGACGATGAGCGCGGCGGGCAACGCGGTCCGGATGCGTCGTGAGATCACCGGACTCACCCGCGGCCCCGACGGGCTGTGGACCGTGCGCGGTCGCGATCTCGACAGTGGGCGGCGGTTCCGGGTCAGGGCCCGGTTCGTGTTCGTCGGCGCGGGCGGTTACGCGTTGCGGCTGTTGCAGCGGGCCGGTCTGCCCGAGGTGCGTGGATACGGGGTGTTCCCGCTCGGGGCGCAGTTCCTGCGCACCGACAATCCCGAGGTCGTCGCCGAGCATCATGCCAAGGTGTACAGCCAGGCCGCGCTGGGCGCACCGCCGATGTCGGTGCCGCATCTGGATCGGCGCGAGGTCGACGGCGCCGGTGCGCTGCTGTTCGGCCCCTACGCCACCTTCAGTACCCGCCTGCTACGCCACGGCAAGCTCACCGACCTGTTCACCACCTTGCGCCCGCACAATATCGTCCCGCTGCTCGCGGTCGGCCTGCGCAACGTCGATCTGGTCCGCTACCTCGTCACCGAACTGCTGGCCTCACCGCGCCGCAAGTTCGCCCAGCTACGGCGCTTCTACCCGACCGCCGACCCCGCCGATTGGACCCTTGTCCAGGCCGGGCAACGCGCCCAACTGGTGAAACCCGATCGCGAGCACGGCGGCGTACTCGAATTCGGCACCGAGTTGGTCACCGGCGCCGACGGCACCATCGCGGGGCTTCTCGGCGCCTCCCCCGGCGCTTCCATCGCGCCCTCGATCATGGCCGACCTGCTCGAGCGCTGCTTCCCTGGACGCCGCCACGAATGGGCTCCGGTGCTCGCCGAATTGCTGCCGTCGGCCGGGTCGACCACTGAGGCCGCCTCGTAAACACCTGTCGGACAATCACATCCGCATCCAGCTGGGGTGCGGATGTCTCTATCGAGGGGCCGCGAGAAGGGCAGCGATCAGGCGGTGGCTGCGGGCGGTCATCTGGGTGGCTGTCTCGTCGGGGTGGCGCAACCACCACAGGACCAGCGAGGTCACCGCGCCCATCCAGACGTCGGTCAGCGCCGAGAGGTCGGTCGGGTCGGTGAGTTCGACAGCGCCGATGGCGTCGGCGACACCGCGCGCGGCTTGGGCGGCGATCCGGCGGCGGGCGGCGCGCACGGCGTCGGCGGCGGGGCCGTCGTCGGGGTGGGAGCGGTCGAACAGGACGGTCCAGTCGTGCGGGCGCGGTGCCAGCGCGACGAAGATCGCGTCGAGGGTTCGTTCGGCCTTGCTCAGGCCGCCCGCCCCGGCGATGGCGGATTCGATCGCGTCGAACAGGACCGTGGCCGCCCGGTCCACGCAGGTGATGTAGAGCCCGTCCTTGGACTGGAAGTAGGTGTAGACCAGCGGCTTGGACACGCCCGCACGCTGCGCGACGTCGGCCAGGGACAGACCCGCGTACCCCACGCGACCGAGCTCGGCGACGGCGGCGTCGAGGATCTGCTGTTCACGCTCGGGGCGCGGGACACCTTTGGTACCGGCTGTGCTCACCGTGCCATCCAACCATCGCACCCGATGCCGGTTGACACCGAATTGGCGGTTTTGTAATTTACTATTTAGTCAATTACTGACGCTTTCCGACTCGACAGGAGTCCCCGTGTTCGCCGAGTTCGCACAATCGGTATTGCTCAACCCACCCGCGCTCCCCCGCGTACTCGCCCGATTGGTCCACAGGGAGCAACAGGCGATCGCGGGCAAGACTGTGGTGCTGACCGGCGCCTCGTCGGGCGTCGGGAAAGCCGCGGCGATGGCGCTCGGCAGGCAGGGAGCCCGGGTGGTGCTCGTCGCCAGGAACGCCGAACCACTGGCCGAGGTGCGCGACGCGGTCCGCGCCGAAGGCGGCGACGCCGAGATGATCCCCTGCGACCTCGCCGACGCCGAGCAGACCGACACGCTGGTCAAGACACTGCTCGCACAGTTCGGCACCGTCGACGTACTGGTGAACAACGCGGGCCGTTCGATCCGTCGCGGCGCCGTCGACGCCACCGACCGGTTCCACGACTACGAACGCACCATGGCACTGAACTACTTCGGGGCGACCCGGCTCACGATGGGCCTGCTGCCGTCGATGCTCGACGCGGGCACCGGGCACGTCGTCAACGTCGCGACCTGGGGTGTGGCGGCCGGGTCGATGCCGCTGTTCACCGCCTACCACGCCTCGAAGGCGGCGCTCGGCGCGTTCGGCCGCAGTCTCGGCGCGGAGACCCGGCGCCACGGCGTCCATGTCACCACGATCGGCTATCCCCTGGTGCGCACCGAGATGATCGCGCCCACCGGCAAGTACGCCGACGCGGCGGCACTGTCGGCCGAGGAAGCCGCCGACTGGATCACCACCGCGATCCGGACCCGCCCGGTCGAGCTGTACCCGACCTACACCCGTGTCCTGCAGGCACTCGCGCTCGTCTCACCGCGCGCGGTCGACACCGCGATCTGGCGGATGGGCATCTGAGACGACCCCTAGAACCGGAGTAGGCCGACCCGTACCCCGGTATCGGAGTCGAACCGTTCCGCAGCGGGACGTGATGTGGCGCACCGGATTTCTACCTTCGGTACATGGCGACGATCGACCTCACCCGCACTCTGTCCCGCATCACGTCCCCTACCGCGCGCGACGGCACCGACCGCGCACCCTGGCACGGCCCACTGCTGGTGAACTCCACGCTCATGGCCGCACTGGTGCTGGTGTCGATCGTCGGCATGGTGGTCGACGATCGACTGCTCCTCGGCGAATCGGTCTGGCTCAAACCGGCCAAGTTCGGCCTCGCCTTCGCCCTCTACGGCGTGACGCTGGCCTGGATGCTGCGGCTGCCGCATCGCGGACGGCGAGCCACCTGGTGGCTGGGCACCGTCTTCGCGATCACCGGGGTCGCCGATGTGGGATTCATCGCGGTGCAGGCGGCCCGCGGGACGTTCAGCCATTTCAACGGCTCGGCCGATCCGGTCAACGTGATCGGGCAGCAGGTGTTCGCCTCCGGTGTGCCGGGCCTGTTCCTCGCCAATCTCGTACTGGCGGTGATCATCTCGTGGCAGAAACTGGCCGACCGGCCGACCAGGGTCGCATTGAAGGCCGGGCTGTGGCTGGCGGTGACCGGGATGGCGCTCGGGTATCTGATGGCGTTCACCGGACCGCAGCTCGTCCGCAATGCCGACGGCACCGTCGTGGGATTGCTGGCGGGTCATACGGTGCGGCCCGGCGATACAGCACGTGACGCTGCGGCGGGCATGCCGATCACCCACTGGAGCACCATCGGCGGCGACCTGCGCGTCCCGCATTTCGTCGGGTTGCACGGCATCCAGGTGCTGCTGCTGCTCACCGTCGCACTGGTGGCCCTCGCGCCTCGTTACCGCTGGTTGCGCACCGAAACGACCCGTGCGGCGTTGCTCGTGGTCGCCACCCTCGGATACTTCGGCCTGCTCACGCTCGTGACCTGGCAGGCCCTGTCCGGACAACCCCTCACCAGCCCCGACCTCGCGACCACCGGTGCCGGCGCGGCCCTCGCGCTCTTGGTGGCCGGGGGCGTCACGACGGTGTACCTGCGTGCCAGGGAGGCAGTGTCGACCTAGCGTCGACCGCTATCGAAATCCCCTGCATCACACCGAATCACGGTGGGATACAGGGGATTTCGCGCGTTCAGCGAAGTCGTTCCGCTTCCCGCGCCAGCTGTAGCAATGTCGCGCTGAGCTCCGTCAATTCCGCCGGGGAGGCTCCCTCCCCCACCGCGGTGGCCACATCCTCGGCCGCACACCGCGCCGCGAACCACCGATCGGCGAGATCGGCGGCCTCCTGCGCGGTCAGCACCACCGCGTCCTCGGGAATCCCGGTTCCCTTGAGACTGCTGCGGTGCTCGTAGGCACGTTGGCGACACGACTGGCGGCAATAGCGGCGACGCCGACCCGACTCCGAATCCACGATCTCCCGCCCGCACCACAGGCAGGACAGCAGGCGACTGCGCGACATGATTCGAGACCCTATCGGCCCGTGAAACAATTCGCCGGTTCAGGTCTCGCTCAGCGGGCACCCCACCGATTGCGACCTCCGTCCGCGCCGGTTCGGGGGTCGCTCGGTTGCCGCGGCAGGGCGACTACAATGGAACAGTTCATACTTCCCGTGCGTTGAGGTAGTACGAGTTGCGGCACCAGCCGCCGAAATTACAGGAGCACACATGGCAGATCGCGTACTCCGGGGCAGCAGGCTCGGAGCGGTGAGCTACGAGACCGATCGCGACCACGACTTGGCCCCGCGCCGGATCGCCCGCTACCGCACCGACAACGGTGAGGAATTCGACGTCCCGTTCGCCGACGACGCGGAGATCCCGCCCACCTGGTTGTGCCGTAACGGTCAGGAGGGCCAGCTCATGGAGGGCACCTCCGTGGAGACCAAGAAGGTCAAGCCGCCGCGCACCCACTGGGACATGCTGCTCGAACGTCGCAGCAAGGAGGAGCTCGAGGAGCTGCTCAAGGAGCGCCTCGACCTCCTGAAGACCCGTCGCCGCGGATAGCACAGTGGCAACGCCGAAGGCCGCCTACCCGATCCGGGAAGGCGGCCTTCGGCGTTCTCGGCGCCAGCCGCCGATGATTCAGTGACTGGCTACTTTGCGGTACTGCAGTAGGGCCGCGGGCATCGCGATGGCGAGGATGACCAGCGAGCAGATGATCGCGTAGAGGATGCAGTTCTCCGCGGCCCACCCTGTCGCGGGGACGAAGGTCGGGGGCGAGTCGTTCTCGAAGAGCTTGCGGCCCGCGGCCGACACCGCCGTGATCGGATTCCATTCGGCGATCGCGCGCAGCGGACCCGGCAGCGTCTCGGCGGAGATGAACGCCGAGGAGATGAACGTCAGCGGGAACAGCCAGATCAAGCCCGCGCTCTGCGCGACCTCCACCGTCGGCGAGATCAACCCGGTCAGGGCTCCGACCCACGACATGGCGAACGCGAACAGCAAGATGATGGCGAAGGCGATCACGGCATCGCCGAAGCTGCCGTGGATGCGCCAGCCGACGATGTACCCGCAGATCGACATCACGCCCAGGCTCACGATGTTGACGACCAGGTCGGACAGCGTTCGTCCCATCAGAACCGCCAGCCGCGACATCGGCAACGTCCGCATCCGGTCGATGATGCCCTTCTGCAGGTCACCGGCCAGGCCGACGGTGGTGAACGCGGCATTGAACGCCACGGTCTGAGTGAAGATGCCGGCCAGCAGGAACTCCCGGTACTGGTCGCCGCCGAGCGAGGCACCGAAGATGTAGGCGAACAGGAACACGAACATCAGCGGCTGGATGGTGGCGGTGACCAGCAGCGTCGGCACCCGCAGGATGGTCAGCAGGTTGCGGTAGGCCACGATCGCGCTGTCGCGCACGAACCGGGCCTTCGGTTCCATCTCCTCGGTAGCGGGCGTGCGCTGGCTCGCCGGCTGGATGGGCAGATCACGGGTTTCGTACTCGTCCACCGTGATGTCGGGGGCGCTCACGACAGGACCTCCTCTTGCACGTCGTCGGTCTCGGGTTCGGGAATGGGCTCGGCCGGGGTGCCGGTGAGCGAAAGGAACACATCGTCGAGGGTGGGGCGCACGACGTTCGCGTCGAGGACGCAGACGCCGGCGTCGTCGAGGCGGCGCAGCGCTTCGACCATCGTGCGAGACCCGTCGCCGACCACCACCGACACCTCGTCGCTGCCGGGTTCGTGGATCGGTTCGCCGACTCCGACCTGGTGCAGAACCTGCACCGCGGGCCACGGGTTCTGCCCCGCGGCGAGGGTGACCGTGAGCCGGTCGCCGCCGATGGACGTCTTCAGTTCGTCGGCCGAACCACGGGCGATGACGGTGCCCTTGTCGATGACGGTGATCCGGTCGGCGAGGAGGTCGGCTTCCTCCAGGTACTGGGTGGTGAGCAGGACGGTGGTGCCGTCGTCGACGAGATCCCCGATCACCTGCCACATATCGAGGCGACCGCGCGGATCGAGGCCGGTGGTCGGTTCGTCGAGCACCACCACCGGCGGCCGGGCCACCAGCGCACCGGCCAGGTCGAGGCGACGTGCCATGCCGCCGGAATAGGTGCCCGCGCGCCGACCCGCCGCGTGGTCGAGTCCGAACGCGGTGAGCAGTTCCTCCACGCGGGCGACCGACTGCCTGCGTCCCATGCCGTACAGGCGCGCCACCATACGCAGGTTCTCGTAGCCGGTGAGGTTCGCGTCGACCGCCGCGTACTGGCCGGACAACCCGATCCTGGTGCGCGCGGTGGCGGGGTCGCCCAACACGTCGACACCGGCGACGCGCACCGAACCGGCGTCGGGTCGCAACAACGTGGTGACGATCCGCACGGTGGTGGTCTTGCCTGCGCCGTTGGGCCCCAGCAGGCCGAGGACCGTCCCCGCCGGGATCTCCAGGTCGATTTCCTTCAATACGCGCACCTTGCCGTAGCTCTTGGCCAGGCCGTGCACTTCTACCGCGAGACTCACGGACGCATCTCCTTCTGGCCGCTGCCGCACACGGTGATCTCCGGGACGGCATCGAGGTGGCGATGCAGCACAGGGCCGATCTCCGCCAACGATTCCGGTGTGGTCATCGCCGCGTGCCTGCAGGGCAGGTCGTGGTTATGGATGTTGCCGGTGACGAACGGTTGCCACGCGTCGGCACACCGGCTCGGATCGGCGGCGTTGATCTCGTCCGCCGCGGCGGTGAAGAACACGAGATCGCCGTCGAAGGTGCGCGGCCGGAACCGGTTGGCCATGACGGTGCCATCGGCGTAGCCGGTATAGAGGCGTTGCAGGTGGTCCATCGAGAGCGCGGCGAACGGGCCTGCCTCGGCCCGCAGCAGATTCGCCGCGTCGTGCAGATCGAGGTCGGCGGGCAACGCTGCGCCGTCGACCAGGTCGGCGCCGAACTCGCCGAGGATGTCGGCGACGCTGGGCATCGAGGTGTCGAGCCAGCGGTCGCCGAGCTGGTAGCTGTCCATCATCGCCAGCAGCGCGACGTCTTCGCCCATCTCCTGCAACTGCACGGCGATCTCCTGCGCGATCAGGCCGCCGAGCGACCAGCCGAGCAGGTGATAGGGGCCGTGCGGCTGGATCGACTTGATATGGGCGACATAGTGTCCGGCGGCTTCGGGAATCGAGGTGAAGCTGTCGTCTCCGGACACGTGCGGAGCCTGCAGGCCGTACACCGGACGCTGCGGGGCGAGATGAGCCAGCAATCCCGCGTAGCACCAGGCCAGGCCGATCGCCGGGTGCACACAGAACAGTGGGGTGTCGTGCGGGCTGGTGGACGGGCGGATCGCGAGCACCGGGCCGGTGGCCGCCTCGATCATCGCCTCCGGGTCGACATCGTCGAGCTTGCCGGCGATGGCCGACGGCGTGGCGTTGCCGAACATCATCTGCACGGGCATGTCGTAGCCCTGTTCACGCAGCGCCGCGACAACCGTGGTGGCCAGCAGGGAGTTGCCGCCGAGTTCGAAGAACCCGTCGTCCACGCCGACCCGGTCGACCCCGAGCACCTCGGCGAATACCGCGCACAGCGCTGTCTCGGCGGCGGTCACCGGTGCGCGATAACCACCGGACGCGGTGAACACCGGCTCGGGCAGCCGGGCACGATCGAGCTTGCCGACCGGACTCAGCGGCACCTCGTCGAGCAGAATGATCGCCTGCGGGACCATGTAGTTCGGCACGTGCCCGGCGACGTGCTCGAGCAGTTCGGGCACGCTCGGCGCGCTCCCGGTGCGCGCCTTCACATACGAGACCAGGGCGGTGGCCCCGGCCTGCGTGGTGTGGCCGATGGTGAGCGCGAGCTCGACATCGGCGTGCCGGGCGAACGCGACGTCGATCTCGCCGAGTTCGATCCGGAAACCGCGCACCTTCACCTGGTGGTCGGTGCGGCCGACGTACTCCACATCCAGCGCCGACCTCGCGCCGTCACGCCAGCGCACCAGGTCGCCCGTGCGGTACATCCGTTCGCCCGGCGCGCCGTAGGGGTCGGCCACGAACCGCTGCGCGGTGAGGCCGGGCCGGTTGAGATAACCGCGCGCCAACGCCGAACCCGCCAGCTGCAACTCGCCGGTCACACCGATCGGCGTCGGGTGCAGTCGCCGGTCCAGCACGCTGGCCGCGACGCCGCGAATCGGCCCACCGATGGTGATCGGCCCCTGCGGCGTCATCGGCTGCGGCATCAACGTGACGATGGTCGTCTCGGTGGGGCCGTACACGTTGTAGAAGTTGCGTCCCGGCGCCCAGCGGGCGAGCAGCTCCGGCGGGAGCGCCTCACCACCGACGAGGACGTGGGCCAGCGAGTTCACCCCCGTCGGGTCGACGGTGCCCAGCGCGGCGGTGGTGATGAACGCGTGGGTGATCCGTTCCCGGATGAACACCTGGCGCAGGTCCTCCCCGCCGACGACGCCGGGCGGGGAGATCACCAGCGTCGCCGCCCCACCGAGCGCGAACAGCAGGTCGAGCATGGCGGCGTCGAAGCTCGGGGTGGCGAAGTGCAGTACGCGGCTGCCGGGACGCACATCGAACCGGTCGGCGGTCTCGGCGGCGAAGTTCGACAGGCCGCCGTGGGTGACCACGACGCCCTTCGGTGTCCCGGTGGAACCCGACGTGTAGATCACGTACGCCGGGTTGTGCACGCGCAGCGGACGAATCCGTTCGGCGTCGGTGACCGGCGAGTCGTCGGCGCCGAGCACGGTGGCCCGGGTCTGCGGGTCGTCCAGGACCAGCCACCGGGTGTCGGTGGGCAGCTGATCACGATGCTCGAGCAGCGTCAAACCCAGCGCCGCGCCGGAATCGGCGAGCATGTGACCGATCCGCTGCGGCGGGTAGTTCGGGTCGACCGGCACGAACGCCGCGCCCGCCTTCGCGACGGCGAGCATGGTCGCCACCGATTCCACCGAGCGCGGAATACCAAGGGCCACCAGGGTTTCCGGTCCCACGCCCTGTCCGATCAGGACCCGCGCGAGCCGGTTGGTCCACCGGTCGAGCGCATCGTAGGTGACCACCGTGTCCCCGGCGCACAGCGCGACACCGTCGCGGGAACGGGCGACGGCGGCCTCGAAAACCGCGGGCAGCGTGACCGCCTGCTCGGCGCGGGCACCGTGCACCGGCGCCAGCGCGGTCCACTCGACCGCGTCGAGCAGGGCGAGATCGCCGACCGGGGTGTTCGGGTCGGCGGCCACACCGGTGAGCAACCGAACCAGTCGGTCGCCGAGCCTGCGCGCGGTGACCTCGTCGAACAGGTCCGCCGCGTAGTTCACCGACAGGCTGATGCCGTCGCCCACCCGGTCGGCGGTCTGGGTCTCGGTGAAGGTGAACTGCAGGTCGAACTTGGCGATACCGGCGTCGGCGTCGACGGCCTCGATCCGCAGCCCGGGCAGTTCCAGCATCCGCACCGGGGTATTGCGCACCGACAGCATCACCTGGAACAGCGGATGATGTGCCTGCGTGCGCGCCGGATTGACGACCTCGACGAGCCGTTCGAAGGGCAGATCGGCATGGGCGAACGCGTCGAGATCCCCGTCGCGGACGGAGCGCAGCAGGTCGACGAACGCGCGCTCGTCGGACACCTCGGTGCGCAGCACCAGGGTGTTGACGAACATGCCGATCAGCGCGTCGAGTGCCGGATGTCCACGGCCGGCGCTGGCGGTGCCGACAGCGATGTCGTCGCTACCGGTGACCCGGTGCAGCAGGACCGCCAGCGCCGCGTGCAGCACCATGAACATGCTGACGTTGTTGGCTGTGGCGATGCCACGCAGCGCCCGGTGGGTCGCGGCGTCCACCGCGCAGTCGACGGTGCCGCCCCGATACGAGGGCACCGGCGGGCGCGACCGATCGGCGGGCACGGTGAGCAGTTCGGGCAGGCCGCCGAGCACCCCGCGCCAGTGCTCGAGCTGCTTGCTGATCAGCGAGTCCGGATCGTCCTCGGTGCCGAGGAGTTCGCGCTGCCACAGGGTGTAGTCGGCGTACTGGACCGGCGGGATCTGTTCGCCGAACGGTTCACCTGTCCGGATCCCGCGGTAGGCGGCGGCCACCTCGGCGGCGAGTGGTTCCAGCGACCAGCCGTCCATCGCGATGTGGTGCACGACCAGTACGAGCACGTGCTCGGTCGAGCGCGCGACGGCGAACTTGGCCTTGACCGGTACCGCCTGCCCGGTGTGGTCGACGCTGATCAGCGCCGCCCGCATCGGCACCGAGGAGGAGAGATCGAAGCCCGGGGTGGCGAAGCGGGTCACCGCGTTGCCGACCTCGCCGACGGCGGCCGTCGCGTGGAACAGGGTGACAGCGGCGATCGCCGGATCGAGCACCAACTGCTCGGGCTCCCCCGCGGTTTCGGGGAACACCGTGCGCAGCGTCTCGTGCCGACGTTGCACCGTGTGCAAAGCGGCAATGAGCGCATCGAGGTCGACCGTGCCGTGCAGGCGCAGCACGACCGGGATGTTGTAGGCGCCCGACGACTGATCGGCACCGTCGGCGCCCGCGTTGAAGCGATTGAGGAACCACAGCCTGCGCTGGGCCGCCGACAGCGGAATCCGCTCCGGGCGCGGCTGTGGCACCAGGTCCGGGCGATACTCGTCGCCGGACGGTCCGGATTCGATGAGCGCGGCGAGTTCGGCGACCGTCGGCGCGGCGAACACGGTGCGCACCTCCAGACGCACATTGCTGGCCGCGGCCAGCCGGGCAACCAGCTGGGTGGCCAGCAGCGAATTGCCGCCGATGTCGAAGAAGCTGTCGGTGGCGCGGATCTCGCTCGCCCCGACGAGCTCGGCGAACACTCGCGCGACCGTCCGCTCGGCGTCGGTCTCCGGTGCCCGGCCCGCGGTGGCGGTGAATTCCGGTTCCGGCAACGCCGTGCGATCGAGCTTGCCGACCGGAGTGAGCGGAACCCGGTCGATCAGGTTCAGCGACGCCGGCACCATGTGCCCGGCCAGCCGGACCATCGCGTGCCGCTTCACCTGCGCCACCTCGGCCGGATCGACGCCCTCGTTCAGCTGGATCCACGCGACGATCCGATCGTCACCGGCGATCCGGCGGACCTCGGTGTGCGAGAAGCGGACCTCGGGATGACTGCCGAGGACGGCGCTGATCTCGCCGAGCTCGATCCGGAAACCGCGCACCTTCACCTGATGGTCGCTGCGACCCAGGTATTCGATCGCACCGTCGGCGGTCCAGCGCACCACGTCGCCGGTGCGGTACATCCGGCTGCCCACCGGGCCGAACGGCTCGGCGATGAAGCGTCCCGCGGTCAGGCCGTAGCGCTCGTGATAACCCTGGGCGATGCCGGCGCCGCCGAGGTAGAGCTCACCCGGTACCCCGGTGACAACCGGGCGCAGCCGCTCGTCGAGCACCAGTGCCCGTGACCCGCGAACGGGCGTGCCGATGGCGACCGGGACACCCGACCGCAGCTGCGACATCGCGGCGATGGCGGTGAACTCGGTGGGCCCGTAGGCGTTGACGAACCGACGGTCCGGCGCCCAGTTGGCCACCAGGTCCGGCGGCACCGCCTCGCCGCCGGCCATCAGACCGCGCAGCAGCGGCAGCGGGTGGCGGGTGACGTCGATCGAGGCCAGCACCGAGGGGGTGAGGAAGGTGTGGGTGATCCGCTCGCGTTCCAGCAGTGCCCCGAGTTCGTCACCGCCGTAGACGTCGATCGGGCCGATCACCATCTCGGCGCCCGAGTAGACAGCGAGGAGCATGTCGAGAACCGAGGCGTCGAAACTGGGCGTGGAGGAGAAGTACGTCCGGGAGAACCGGTCGACACCCACGCGTTCGGCCAGGTCGAGCGCGAGGCTGGTGAGACCGCTGTGGGTGACGGCGACGCCCTTGGGCAGGCCGGTGGACCCGGAGGTGTAGATCTGATAGGCCAGGTCGGCGGTCCGCACCGGACGGATCCGCTCGGCGTTGTCGATCCTGGCTCCGTCGTAGCCGGCCAACTCGGCGTTCAGTTCGTCGCCGTCGATCAGCAACCACGAGGTGTCGATCGGGCCCGCTGCCTCACGTAACGAGTCCGCGTCGGCGCGCGCGGTGATGACCGCGCGCGCACCGAAGTCGGTGAGCATGTGCCGCACCCGGTCGGCCGGATAGCGCGGGTCGACCGGGACGAACGCGGCACCGCTGGCGGCGACGCCGAAGATCGCGAGAACGCAGTCCAGTGACCGGGTCAGCCCGACGGCCACCCGGTCGCCGGCGCCGATGCCGCGCGCGATCAGCGCCCGGCCGAGCCGGTGCGCGCGATCAGCGAACTCGGCGTAGTCGAGCTCGCCCACGTCCCCGGCGGCGCTACCGCCGGCGAACCAGCGCAGCGCGGGCCGCCGCGCGAACTTCGTGGCGGTGCCGTCGAGAATGTCGGCGAGGATGACCGGTGTGACCGCAGCGGGCCCCAGCGCGGGGACGTGGTCACGACGCTCGGGCACGGTGAGCGGGTCCAGATCGCACACCAGTTGCCGTGGGTCGGCGCTCACCTGGGTGAGGATCAGCACGAACCGCTCGGCGAGGGTCTCGATGGTGGCGGCGTCGAACAGCTCGGTGGCGTAGACGAAGTCGAACCGCAGCCCGCTCGCCTCGGCGGGTGCGATCCGCAGTTCCAGATCGAACTTGGCCAGGGCGATGTCGAGCTCGTGCGCGCTCAGCCGCAGCCCCGGCAGTTCCAGCGCCGGTGTCCGGTTGTCCTGCATGCTCAGCGCGACCTGGAACAGCGGGTGCCGGTTGCTCGCCCGGCTGCTCTCCCTGCCCAACGCGTCGACCACCCGCTCGAACGGCACATCGGCGTGGGCGAGGGCGGCCAGTTCGGCGTCGCGATCGGCGTGCAGCAGGTCGGCGAAGCTGCGGCCGGGATCGACATCGGAACGCAGGACCAGGGTGTTGACGAACATACCGACGAGGTCGTCGAGTTGGATGTCGGTGCGCCCGGCGACCGGGGTGCCGATGGGGATGTCGCGTCCACCGGTGACACCGCGCAGCAGCACCGACAGGGCCGAGCGCATGACCATGAACAGGCTCACCCCGGCCGCGCTCGCCAGCTCGCCCAGTGCCTCCTGCAGCGGCACCGAGACCTGGCAGGTCACCGTGCCCGCCGCCCCGGTGGGTTCGGTGGGGCGTGGCCGGTCGAACGGCAGCGGCAGTTCGTCGGGCAGTTCGGACAGCGTCTCGCGCCAGAACGCCAGCTGGGTGGCGCTGATGCTGTCCGGATCGTCCTCGCTGCCGAGCACGGCGCGCTGCCACAGGCTGAAGTCCGCGTATTGCACGGGCAGCGGCGTGGATTCGGGGGCGGCGCCCCCGGTGCGGGCCACGTAGGCCAGCGCGAGATCACGGGTCAGCGGGCCGAGCGACCAGCCGTCGGCGGCGATGTGGTGAACGACGACGCCGAGCAGGTGCTCGTCGGATGCTGTGCGCAGCAACGACACCCGCAGCGGCGTCTGCCTGGTGAGGTCGAAGCCCTGGCGGGCCAGCGCGGTCAGCGTGGCGTTCGCCTGATCGGGGTCGGTGTCGACGGCGTGGATCCGCGGGGTCGTCCGGTCCAGCGGCAGGATCACCTGCTCGGCGCCGGAGAGGTCCTCGGGGAAGACGGTGCGCAGTACTTCGTGGCGCGCCACCAGGTCGGTGAGTGCGCCCCGCAACGCCTCGACATCCAGATCTCCGCCGATTCGCAAGACGAACGCGATGTTGTAGGCACTCGATTCGGGGGACAATCGGTTCAGGAACCACAGCCGTTGCTGCGGCAGCGACAGTGGTATGCGTCCCGGGCGCGGGGTGTGTACCGCCAGCGCCACCCGCTGCGTCCGGGGCGCTTCCGTGATCAGCCCGGCGATGCCGGCCACGGTCGGTGCCGCGAAGATCTGCCGCACCGGCAGGTCCACCTCGAACTCGGCGTGCAGCGCGGCGGCGAGCCGGGTGGCCAGCAACGAGTTGCCGCCGATGTCGAAGAAGCTGTCCTCCGCGCCGGGGATCGCGCGGCCGAGGATCTCGGTGAACACCGCGGCCACCCGCATCTCCAGGTGTGTGCGCGGTGCGCGCGACCCGCCGTTGACCACGAATTCCGGTGCGGGCAGCGCCTTTCGGTCGAGTTTGCCCGCCGGGGTGACCGGCATCGCGTCGAGCACCGCCAGCGCGGCGGGCACCATGTAACCGGGCAACCTGCCCCGGGCGGTGTCGAGCACAGCGGCCGGGTCGATCCGCCCTTCTGCGGTGACGTAGGACGCGAGCCGCTGCTGCCCCTGCTCGTCGACGTGGACGATGGTCAGCGCCGACCGCACGCCCGGGTGTTCGCGCAGCACATGGTCGATTTCGCGCAGTTCGATGCGGAAACCGCGGATCTTGATCTGGTCGTCGGCCCGGCCGAGGAAACGCAGCACGCCGGCCATGTCGACGACGACGAGATCGCCTGTGCGATACATTCTTTCGCCGATCCGCCCGTGCGGGTTGGCGACGAAGCGCTGCGCGGTCAGTGCCGACTTGCCGAAGTACCCACGGGCCAGTCCGGGCCCCGAGACGTAGAGCTCACCCGGCGTGCCCGGCGGCACCGGGTTCATCCGGCCGTCGAGCACGAACAGCCGCATGCCGCGCACGGGCGCCCCGAGCGGGACGGGCTCGCCCGGCACCATGGCCGCGCTCGCGGTGACCGCGACGGTGGCCTCGGACGGGCCGTACATGTTGTGCATCCGGTGCGCGGTGGCCCAGGCTGCGACGAGCTCGTCCGAGCACGCCTCGCCGCCCACGATCACCGTGTTGAGCACCGGGAACTCACCTGCGGGCACCGTGGCCAGCGCGGCGGGGGTGATGAACGCGTGGGTGATGCGTTCCGAGCGAAGGAAACCGGCCAGCTCCGCACCGCCGTACAGGTCGGCCGGGGCGACCACGATCGTGGCGCCCGCCGCGAACCCGAGCAGCAGTTCCAGCACCGAGGCGTCGAAGCTGGGCGAGGAGAAGTGCATGGTCCGCGCGTGCTCGGTCACCTTGAACAGCTGGGTCTGTTCGCTGGCCAGCGAGGCGATACCGGCATGGGTGACCACGACGGCCTTGGGGGTGCCGGTCGAGCCGGAGGTGTAGATGAGGTACGCGGGCTGACCGGCTCGCATCGGGTGCCTGCGGTCGGCGTCGGAGAGCGGTGCGGCCGAGCGGATCGCGCAGTCGGCCTCGAAATCGGCGGTCCCGAACACCATCCACTCCGGTCCGGACCGGTGCTTTCCGGAGTGGGCGGGCAGCGCGGCGAGATGTTCGGGCAGGGTGATCCCGAGCGTGGCGCCGGAGTCGCCGATCATGTGCGCGATGCGCTCGGCCGGGTAGGCGGGGTCGACCGGCACATACGCGGCGCCGGTCTTGGCGACGGCCCAGATGGCGATGATGGACTCGAGGCTGCGCGGCAGCGCGACGGCGACCACCGTTTCGGGTGCGGCGCCGTGCGCGATGAGGCCGCGTGCCAGCTGGTTCGAGCGCTCGTCGAGTTCGCGGTAGGTGGTGTCGAACCCGAGGTAGCGCACCGCCACCGAGTCGGGCAGGTGCTGGGCGGTGTCGCTGAGCAGGCGAGCCAGCGTCCCGGCCGGTTCGGCCGGAGCACCGGCCACGGGGACCAAGCGCGCGATCTCCCTGCGGTCGAGGACATCGAGATCGCCGATCGCCGTGGTGGGGGTCCGGACGGCGGCCGACAGCAGGGTGGTGAACCGCCGGGCGATGGCCTCCACCGTCGCACGATCGAAAACATCGGTGGCGAAACCGAATTCGGCGTGCAGCGGTCCGTCGTCGTGGCTGTCGCGAACCTCGAGCTGTAGATCGAACTTGGCGACGCCGATGTCGATCGGCACCAGTTCCGCGGTGACACCGGGCAATTCGACGCGCAGTTCCGGGGTGCGGTCGTAGGACAGCATCACCTGGAACAGCGGGTGCCTGCTGGTCGAACGATCGGGGTTGACCAGCTCCACCAGTCGTTCGAACGGCACGTCGGGGTTGGCGAAGGCATCGAGGTCGGTCTCGCGGACCAGGTCGAGCATGCGATCGAACCCGGCACCGAGGTCGACCTCGGTGCGCAACACCAGGGTGTTGACGAACATGCCGACCAGGTCGTCCAGCGCCGGATCCGAGCGACCCGCGATGGGCGTGCCGATGGTGACATCGGTGCTCGCGCACAGCCGAGCCAGCAGGGTGGCCAGCGCCGCGTGCAGCACCATGAACATGCTCACGCCGCGCGCGGTGGCGAGTTCGGCTGCCGCGCGCCGGGTTTCGGCATCGATGACGATCTCGACGGTCTCCCCGCCGGTGCCACGCTCGGCCGGCCGCGGCCGGTCCAGCGGCAGGTCGAGCTGATCGGGCAGTCCGGCCAGCGCCCCGCGCCAGTGCCCGAGCTGTCGTGCGATGGGCGCCTCCGGGTCGGTTTCCTCACCGAGCAGTTCTCGCTGCCACAGGGCGAAATCGGCGTACTGCACCGGCAGTGCCTGCCATCCGGGTGCGCCACCGCCCGCGCGCGCCGACACCGCGACCATGAGATCGCGGGCCAGCGGGGCGACCGACCAGCCGTCACCACTGATGTGGTGCAGCACCACGAGCAGCAGATGCTCCTCGGCGCCCACCCGGTAGAGCACGACCCGCAGCGGCGTCTCGGTTCGCAGATCGAAACCGCGCCCCGCCACCTGCGCGGCCAGCACAGGAATCTCGATGGCGGACGCCTCGATCGGCGTGAGTTCGGGTTCCACCCCGGCCGCCGGATGGATGAGCTGGTACGGACCCTCGGGGCCCTCGGGGAAACTGGTGCGCAGGCTCTCGTGGCGGACCAGCACGTCGCGCAGACCCGCGCGCAACGCGTCGAGGTCGAGCTGCCCGGTGAGCCGCAAGGCCAGAGGCATGTTGTAGGCGGCGGCGTGTTCGGCGAACCGGTTGAGAATCCACAACCGTTGCTGGGCCAGCGATAGCGGCACCCGTTCGGGCCTGCGTGCCGGCACCAGTTTCGGGGTGGAGGCCTCGGACTGGTGGGTGCTGATGTAGTCGGCAAGCGCGTCGATGGTCGGCGATTCGAACATTTCCCGGATCGTGAGGTGCGCGTCGAGGGCGGCGTTGATCCGGGCGACCGCGCGGGCGGCGACCAGGGAGTTGCCGCCGAGGTCGAAGAAGCTGTCCTCGATCCCGATCGTGACCCCGTCCAGGTCCAGTACCTCGGTGAAGATCTCCGCGAGCGCGCATTCCAGCTCGGTCTGCGGTTCGGCGGCGGCGGTGACCCGCACCACCTCCCTCGGTGCGGGCAGCGCTTTGCGATCGACCTTGCCGTTCGCACTGAGCGGCAGCTCGTCGAGCACCACCACCGCCGAGGGCACCATGTAGGACGGCAGGGCGCGGCGCAGCGCCGAGAGCAGGGCCGTGGGATCGGCGGCCGCCGCGCCCGGCGCGGCGACGACGTAGGCGACGAGTTCGTCGTCACCGAGGCGACCGGTGCGGGCCACGCAGACTGCGCGCGCGATGCCGTCCTGGGCGAGCAACGCGGATTCGATCTCGCCGAGTTCGATACGCAGACCGCGAATCTTGACCTGGAAGTCGGTGCGGCCCAGGTATTCCAGGACACCGCCCGCGACCTGCCAGCGCGCCAGGTCACCGGTGCGGTACATCCGCTGCCCCGGGGTGAAGGGGTTGGCGACGAATCGGTCGGCACTCAGGTCGGGACGACCCAGGTAGCCACGGGCCAGCTGGGTGCCCGCCAGGTACAGCTCGCCGACGACACCGGGCGGCACCGGGCGCAGCCGGGGGTCGAGCACATAGGTCTGGGTGTTCCACACCGGCGAGCCGATCGGCACCGTGGTGGCCTCGGCCGGGCAGGGCCAGTAGGTGACGTCGACCGCGGCCTCGGTGGGCCCGTAGAGGTTGTGCAGCTCCGGTCCGCCGTCGGGGCCGTGCAGCGCGGCGTGGAAGTCGGCGACCGTCGCGCCGGGCAGCGCCTCGCCACTGCAGAACACCCGGCGCAGGCCAGCCCCTCCGCGCACGCGCGGGTCGGTGACGAACAGCGACAGCATCGACGGCACGAAATGTGCTGTGGTGATGGCTTTCTCGGTGATGATCCGGGCGAGGTAGGCCGGGTCGCGATGGCCTTCGGGCGCCGCGACGACCAGCCGCGCACCGACCTGCAGCGGCCAGAAGAACTCCCACACCGACACGTCGAAGGTGGCCGGGGTCTTCTGCAGGACGGCGTCGGTGTGGTCGAGCGGGTATTCGGCCTGCATCCAGCGCAACCGGTTCACGATCGCGGCATGCGTGACGCCGACGCCCTTGGGTTTGCCGGTGGAGCCGGAGGTGAAGATGACATAGGCGAGGTGATCGGGGCGCAGCGGCGCGGTGCGGTCGGCGTCGGTGATCGGCGCGACGTCGTTGCCGCGCACGTCGAGCGTGTCCAGATCGACGCGGACGGTGCCCGCGGGCAGCCTGACCCCGTCGCGGTCCGCGGTGAGCACACACACCGGACGCGCCTGCGCCACCACGGCCTCGATGCGGTCGACCGGGTGCTCGGGATCCAGCGGCAGGTAGGCCGCGCCCGTCGCGAGTACCGCGTAGATTCCCACGACCAGATCGACACTGCGCTGCAGGCAGACACCGACAGTGGTCTCCGGGCCCGCGCCGCGGGCGATGAGATCGCGCGCCAGCTGGTTCACCCGGTCACCGAGTTCGGTGTATCCGAGTGTGCGGTCGGCGAATTCGAGACCGACGGCGTGCGGACTGCGGCCCACCTGATCCTCGAACAGCGAGACCAGCGTCGCGGCCCGCATGGGCACCTCGGTGGCGTTCCACTCGCGCAGCACGCTCTCGTTCTCCGCCGCGGTGATCGCGGTGATCGCGGAGGTGGGGGTGGTCGGCTCGGCGGCCAGGAAGCGCGCGAGGAAGTCGAGGTAGCGCGCGTGGTGGGCGGCGTTCTCGGACTCGCCGTACAGCTTCGGATTGGCCTCGAAGTCGAGTTGGATGCGGCCGCCGTCGCCGTTGTATATGTTGATCGAGAGGTCCTCCACGGGACCGGTGGCGAGAACGTTCACCTGACCGGCGATATCGTCGAATTTCACCTCGTCGTGGAACAGCATGATGTTGACCATCGGACCGAAGAAGCCGCGCGCGTCGCGGGAGTACCCGCAGTCTCGCCGGATGTCGTCGGAGCGGTAGCGCTGGTGGCGCAGGGCGCCGGTGATCTGCAGTGCCGTGCGCCGTACGACGTCGGCGACGGTGGTGTCGCCTTCGAACCGCAGGCGCAACGGCACCACGTTCGACACCACACCCGCCGAACGGCGCAGCACGACGGTGGTGCGCGCCGAAACCGGCAGGCTCAGTACGACATCCGGGCTGCCGGTGACCGAATGGACATAGGCGGCGAGTGCGGCGACGATCAGTGCGGAGTTGCTCGAATCGTGGGTGGCGATCGCGTCGGTGAGCAGCGTGTCGAGGTCGGTGTCGAGCACGGCGGTGGCGCGATGGCGGCCGGCGTCGTGGGTATCGCCCGCGGCGGCGACCGACGACAGCGTCATCGGTTCGCCCACGCCGGCGAGCTGTTCGATCCAGTACTCGCGGTCGGCGCGGAACCGGCTGGACTCGCGGTAGCGGGATTCGTCGGCGTAGAGCGCGACGAGCGCGGCGGCCCGGGAAACGGACGGCTCGCGCTGCTCGCCGACGGCCGTGTAGATCTCGGCGGCGCGCGACAGCGCGTTCATCGCGCCGTAGCCGTCGATGACGATGTGGTGCCCGCGCTGGTACCAGAACCATTCCCGGTCGCCGATCCGCAACACCACATTGATCGTGAGAGGTTCGTGCTCCATGTCGATCGGGGTGCTGGCGTGGGCGTTCATCCAGGCCAGCGCGGCGGCACGGGGGTCGGATTCGCCGCGCAGGTCGATCCGGGCCCAGCCGGGCCGCCACGTCGGATCCACGCGCTGGTGTGGCACGCCGTCGATCTCGAGTAGGCGGATGTGTCCCACCTGGGCTTCCGCGCCGTAGCGCTCGGTGGCGTACAGCAACCGGCCGACGTCGAGGTCACCGCGCAGTTCGACGTACTGAGCGATGGTGAGCGGAATGTCGGGCCGAATCCGTTGCGCGTACCACAGTGCTGTCTGACCGGGTGAGAGGGCGAACGGTTGGCCCGGGTCCCCGTCGGTGATGCTCGAGCTGACGTGGTCGGTGGCCAAAGAACTCATCAAGCACTCCGTTTCTGCCTTGTGTCACAACTCCCCGAGCAGCGCCCGGGCACGCAACGGCCCAGGGCGTGGCTTTTCCACGCCCATGATTCGGAGTACTGCGGCAGCCGGATGGCTACCAATGTGAATTTATTTCGAGCTCACCGAATTACACCCCGGAAGCCGCAACTCTGTGCCGCTTCCCACCGGTTGAAACAAACCGCTTATTCAGAATTGTCCGAAACTCGCGCAGGATTCGTCGGATTCGCGCGGCGGCGTCGGAGTAATAGCAATCCAACACCGATCGAGGTCAGGATAACGGAAGCGAGTTCTGGCCACACCCCTATTCGGGTTGCGACCGTCGTTTCGTCGCGCAACGGTAGCTGGGCCACCAACGCGGCGGGAACGACCTGCTCGGTCTGCTGTCCGATCACGCCGTCCGCGGTGATGATGGCGCTCACGCCGGTGGTTGCCGCCACCACGAGCGCTCGCCCGTGCTCGACGGCGCGCACCCGCGACATCGCCAATTGCTGGTAGGTCATCTCGCTCTCACCGAAGGTGGCGTTGTTCGTCGGCACCGTCAGCAGTTGGGCACCGGCGGCGAGGGATTCCCGAAATGCCCGGTCGAACGCGACCTCGTAACAGGTCGCCACCCCGACCGGCACACCGGCAGCCGTCACCGTGCCATCACCATTTCCCGGCACGAAATAGCCCGCACGGTCGGCATAGGAGGAGAACAAACGGAAGAAACCACGCATCGGCAGGTATTCGCCGAACGGCTGGATTATCTTCTTGTCATGGCGCTCCCCCGGGCCTGCCGTGCCGTTCCACACGATCACCGAATTGGTGGTCGTGCGGTCACCGTTCACCAGGACTGCGCCGACCAGGATCGGGGCGCCGATGCGCACCGAGGCTTCGGTGATCTCGGCGGCGGCGTCGGCATTGCGCAGTGGGTCGATATCGGAGGAGTTCTCGGGCCAGATCACGATGTCGGGCCGCGCGACCGACCCGCGGGTGACGGCGTCGGCCAACTCCTCGGTGCGCCGGACGTGGTTGTCCAGCACGGCGCGGCGCTGGGCGTTGAAATCGAGCCCGAGCCGCGGGACACTACCCTGGACGGCGGCGACCGTGATCGTCTTCAGACCTGCGTCCGGGGCGGGCAAAGTCGGCCGCAGGATCACTCCGGCCAGAGGCATGATAGCCACGGCCACCACGGACGTGGCAAATCCGGTACGCACAGCGCGCGTGTTCGGGCGCGGCGCGGGCAGGCGCGCCCAGGCGACGACGCGCACCCCGAGCGCGGCGAGAGCGGTGCCGGTGAGCGCGACGGCGAAGCCGATCAGCGGCGCACCGCCGTAGGCGGCCAGCGGCAGATACCAACCATCGGCCTGGCCGAAAGCCACGCGCCCCCACGGGAATCCGCCGAACGGAAAACTCGATCTCAGCCATTCGCTCGCGGTCCAGGCGAGGGCGAGCCAGATCGGCCAGCCCGGCAGCGCGCTCAGCCACCGGGCCAGCACGCCCCACAGGCCGAAGTACAGCGCGCACACCGTCGAGAGCGCCAGCCACGGCGCCGGCCCCACATAGATCCCGGTCCACGGCAGCAGCGGAACGAAGAACGCCAACCCGCCGAGCATCCCGTAACCGAACCCGCCGCGAACCGGGCCGGGCCCACGCACGGCGAGGGTGAGCAGGGCGATGGCCACGGGCGCGAGGAACCAGAACGGGCGCGGCGGAAAACTGCCGAACAGCAACAGCCCGCCCACGACGGCCGCGAGCAGCCGCGCCACCATCGGGTGCGGTGTTCGGGTGGATCGCCGCGCACCGGAATCCACCTCGCGCGCTGCTGATGCCGGTGCGGCTGCGGAATCGGGGTGATTACCCGTCGCGGGGTCGATCATGGTGTGTCGCTCCGTGATTGGTTACTGGCGGCGGGTCAGGCGGAGTAGATCGTGGTGCCGTCGCGCACGGTGCGCAGGCAGGTCGGCAGTTCGACGCCCGGTTCCAGGCGGGGCAGACCGGGTACGCGGGAGCGAGGGTCGGTGGACCAGCGCGCCACGGTGTCGGCGGCCGCGGCGACGACGAGCTCGCCCGCGTCCCACACGGCGTAGGACGCGGGTGCGCCGGGCACCAGCGTGCCCGCCATGCCGTCGCGTACGCCGCCCGCCCGCCAGGCGCCGCGCGTGGCGGCGGCGAAGGCGGCGCGGGGGGACAGTCCGTGCCCCGGGGTGCGGTGGTGGACGGCCGCGCGCACCTGCTCCCACGGGTTCATCGCGGTGACGGGCGCGTCGGAGCCGATGGCCAGGGAGATACCGGCCGCCGCCATCGCCGCGAACGGGTTGAGGCCCGCGGCGCGCTCGGCGCCGAGGCGGGTCGCGTACATTCCGTCGGGTCCGCCCCAGGCCGCGTCGAAGCCGGGCTGCACGGACACGATCACGCCGAGTTCGGCGAGTCGCGCGATCGCGGCGGCATCGGTCATCTCCGCGTGTTCGACGCGGTGCCCGCGCGCGGCGATCGCCGGTCCACCGAGTTCGGCTGCGACACGGGCGAATCCGGCGACGACGGAATCCATGGCGGCGTCGCCGATGGCGTGGAAACCGGCCTGGATCCCGGCCTCGGTGCACGCGTGAATATGCGCGGTGACCGCGTCTTCGTCGAGGAAGGTCTTGCCGCAGCCCGCCGCGTCGGCGTAGGACGCGCGCAGCGCGGCCGTATGCGAGCCGAGCGAACCGTCGACGAACAGGTCGCCGCCCAGCGCGTGTACCCCGAGTTCGTCGAGCAGGGCGCGCGCCTGTTCGGCGGTGCGCACCGCCTGCCCCCAGTAGGCGCGCACGGCCACGCCGTGTTCGAAGGCGAGCAGTTCACCGATGTCGTCGCGGCCGGAGATCTCGGGGCCCGCGCATTCGTGGACCGCGACGATGCCGTGCGCGGCCGCCGTGTCGAGGGCCGCCTGCCGGGCCGAATCACGCTGGGCGCGAGTGAGTTCCGCGAGTGCGACCGTGCGCACCCGGTGGTGGGCGTCGGCGCGCAGCAGTTCGCCACGCCGATATCCGTCGCCGAGATCACCGGCCGCGTCGAGCAGTGCCGAGGAGGCGACAGCCGAATGCGCGTCGACCCGCGCCAGGTAGACGAGCCTGCCCGAGCCCGCGGCCGCGTCGAGTTCGGCGACCGTCGGCGGACGCTGTTCGGGCCAGGCCGTGTCGTCCCAGCCTTCGCCGATGATCACACCGTCCGGCTGGTTCGCGACGTGCGCCCGCACCGTGTCGAGCAGGTCGGACACGGATCGGGCGCCCCGCAGGTCGAGCCCGGTCAGCTGCAGACCCAGCGCGGTGACGTGCACATGGGGGTCGACGAACGCCGGCGCCACGAACGCACCGTCGAGGTCGATGACCTCCGCGTCGGGATGCATCGCCCGCCCGGGCGCCTCGGCGCCCAGCCACACCACGGTGCCGTCGGTGACCGCCATCGCGGTCGCGTCCGGGGAGCTGGAACTGTAGAAGCGACCGCCGATCAGCAACTGGGTACTCACGGTGCCCCAGTCTGCCGTATCGCCCGATTGTCACCTCGGCAGGGAGCCCCCGCTCGGCGGCGTGAACGTCAGGTCGGCAGCGACAGCGCGGCGCGCACTTCGGCATCGCCGAACCCGGGGGAACGATGCCCGCCCGCTTCCACGGCGATCAGTTCCAACCGCCACGCGGCGGTGGTGAAATCCGACATCGACTGTCCGGCAGCGGCGCTCGCTCTACGCACCACGTCGGCCAGTTCCTCGCTCACCGTGACGGTGATCTGCTCGGTGGCCATGTCGGTACTGTAGACCCTTCGCGCCCACCCGCGGGCATGTCGCAACAGGTCTTTTCGGATCAGGCCGGACCGAGCGCGCGCGGACCCGCGGTGTGACCGTCGTCGTACCACTGCCCCACCACCGTCCCGTCGACCACGTCACCGTCCGCGTCGACGACCATCCCGCGATACGGCGAGGGCGCGAACGAGGGCAGCGGGCCGAAGCGGCGCGTACCCAGCTTCTCCAGCGCCGGTCGCAGCAGCGCCCTGGTCGGGGGGAACAGCGCGAGCAGGCCGACCACTCCGGTGACGAGGCCCGGCACGAACAGCAGCACCGAGCCGGTGGCGACGATCACCCCGTCGGCGACCGCGCTCTCCGCGCTCACCTCACCGCGCGAGGCGCGCCGGAATCGGTCGAACACCCGCCTGCCCTGTCGTCCGAGCAGCACCAATCCCACGCCCGATACCGCGACGAGCACGACAAGCGCCCAGCCGATGCCGATCAGCTGGGCGAGGCCGACGAGGGCGGCGATCTCGACGACGAGGTAGGCGATGAACAACAGGGCGGTCATGGCGATCCTTTCGGACGATCTACCTCCTCAACGCGCGAGCGCCCGATTTTTCTCCCGAGCGCGCCGACGAACTCAGCCGCCGGGTCGCACGAGCCCGGTCTCGTAGGCCAGCACGACCGCCTGCACCCGGTCGCGCAGACCGAGTTTGGTGAGGACGCGGCCGACGTGGGTCTTCACGGTCGCCTCCGACAGGAACAGCGCCGCGGCGATCTCGGCGTTGGAGCGGCCTGCCGCGATCTGTTCGAGCACCTCGCGTTCGCGCGTGGTGAGAGCGTCGAGGATTTTCGGGTCGCGCAGACTCGTCGGGTCATCGGCCACGAGCCGGTCCAGCAGCCGCTTGGTGACCCGGGGCGAGACCACCGCGTCACCGGCGGCGACGCTGCGGATGGCCGAGACGAGGTCCTCGGGCGGGGTGTCCTTGAGCAGGAACCCGCTGGCACCTGCCCGCAGGGCACCGAGTGCGTGTTCGTCGAGGTCGAAGGTGGTCATCACGAGCACCCGCACACCCTCCCCCGCGGCCACGATCCGCGCGGTGGCCGTTACCCCGTCGACGACCGGCATCCGCACATCCATCAGAACGACATCCGGGCGCAGCGCACTCGCGCGCCGCACAGCCTCGTCACCGTTGCCCGCTTCACCGATCACCTCGATATCGGGGTGCGCGCCGAGCACCATCTTCAGACCCATCCGCATGAGTTCCTGATCGTCCACCACGAGCACGCTGATCGGCATTGCCCCACCCTAATAGGCGCGACCGCCCCGCATTCCTCCCATTTTTCGCCCGCACGCCGGCCAGGAACGAGCAGGAATCAGTCCGCGTCGGTACGGAGCGGGAGGTCGGCGCGTACCTGCCAGCGACCGTCGCCGAGCCTGCCCGCGTGCATGGTGCCGCCGAGGACCGCGACCCGTTCGCGCATGCCGACCAGTCCCATCCCCGCGCCGGGAATGTCGGCATCCTGGCTCATCCGCGCGGGCACGCCGCCGCTGTCGACGACCTCGACGAGGACGTCCTCGTCGCGCCGATGCACCCGGACCACCGCCTTGGGCTCCGCGCCCGCGTGGCGCAGGGTGTTGGTGAGCGACTCCTGCACGATGCGGTGCACGCCGAGACTCACCTCGGGCGCGATGTCGTCGAGTTCGCCGGTCAGCTCGAGGTCGACGGCCAGACCGGCCTCGCGCATCATCTGGGCAAGCCTCGCGATCCCCGCGCTCCCGTGCTGGGGCAGCAGTTCCGGCGCGTGCTCGGTCCGCAGCAGGGCGACGGTGCGGCGCAGTTCGCGCAGCGCTTCGCGACCGGTCCCCGCGATGGTGGCCAGCGCGCGCTCGGCGGTGTCGGGGTCTTGGCGCAGGGCGTACTTGGCCCCGTCGGCCTGCACGATGATGACGCTCACCGCGTGCGCGACCACGTCGTGGAGTTCGCGGGCGATGCGGGTGCGTTCGGCGGCGACCGCGTCGTGCGCGCGTCGTTCCCGGTCGTAGTCGGCGACGGCCAGCCGGGCGGCCACCTCGGAGTCGTAGGCGTGCCGGGCGCCGTTGAACTCGGCCAGTGTCCAGCACAGTGCGTAGATGAGCCCGGCCATCGCCAGATCGCCGCCCGAAGGCTGATCGAGCAGCAAGACCGACACCGTCATGTCGAGTACGAGAAAGGCGAGGAAGATCAGCCCGTCGCGCCGCCCGACGTAGGCGACGAGGGTGTAGAGCATCACCCCGAGCCCGATCAGGGCCACATGGTCGGTGGCCCGCCCATCGATCAGATAGCCGATCAGGGTGTTGAGCAGCGACAACACCAGCATCGCGGCCGCCACCGCCCGCGGATACACCCGTCGCAGGATCAGCGGCAACGGCAGGATCACCGAGAAGATCAGGTAGACGACCTTGTTGTGTTCGTCGCCCACCCCGAGGGCATCGAGCAACAGCAGCAACCCGGCGAGGATCGAGTCGGCGACGATGGGTCGTCCGCGTAGCCACAGGCTGAACCGGCGCACCGACTCAGCCTAGCCCGGCTGGCTTTCCGGCCGTGATCTTGATTGCCTGGACGCGTGCAACTCGGAGACTGGACGGTCCTGCTGGTGGCCGCCGCGGCGGCGGGCTGGGTCGACGCCGTGGTCGGCGGCGGGGGGCTGATCATTCTGCCGACGCTGTTCCTCGTCGTTCCCGGTATCGCGCCGCAGACCGCGCTCGGCACCAACAAGCTCGCCGCCCTGGCCGGCACCGCGACCGCCGCGGCCACCTTCGCGCGCAAGGTGCCGATGCAGTGGAAGGTGCTGCTGCCCGGAGCGGTGATCGCCGCGATCACGGCCGCGTGCGGGGCGGCGGCGGTGTCGCTGATCGACCGCGACCTGTTCATCCCGTTGGTGATGGTGGTGCTCGTCGGGGTTGCGGTGTTCGTGACCGTGCGCCCCTCGGTCGGCCTGACGATGGCCACCCATCCACCGACGCGACGCAAGGTGATCCTGGTGGTCGGCCTCGCGTCCGGTCTCATCGGCCTCTACGACGGGCTGCTCGGGCCGGGCACCGGCACCTTTTTGATCATCACGTTCGCGACGCTGCTCGGCACCGAGTTCGTCCGGGCGGCGGCGATGGCCAAGGTGATCAACTGTGGGTCGAACGTGGGTGCGCTGCTGTTCCTCGGCTCGACCGGCCACATCCTGTGGGGTCTGGGCGCGGCCATGGCGGTGGCGAATATCGTCGGCGCGCTGATCGGTTCGCGGATGGCGCTGGCCAAGGGGGCGGGATTCGTCCGGATCGTCTTGCTCGTCGTGGTGGTGGTGATGGTGATCCGGCTGGGGTGGCAGCAGTTCGGTTAGCGCACCGGTCCGGCGGGCGCGGAGGCCGCGAGCCAGGGCTGAAGTATCCGAGAGGTGGTCTCGTGGATCTCGCGATGGAGGCGTTCACCGTCGTCGGCGCTGTGCTGTGGCTGCTGGAACAGCACGGTCAGCGCGCCCGACACCGCGCCGACCACGGCACCGACCAGCGCCGCGGCACCGACCTCGTCGAGTTCGTGCGGGAACGCGATGTGCAGCTGGTGGGCGATCTCGCGCTGGGCGAGCAGTTGCGCGTGCGCGGCGCGACCGCTCACCGAGGGGACCGTCCGCGAGACCCGCGCCCGCAGGGCGGCCACCCGCGTACCGACGTCGCCGACGAGGCGTTCGCCGGGGTTGTCGCCCGCCGCGCGCAAAGCCCGCAGCAACACCTCCACCGGTCGCTCGCCGGGCCGACGGGTGGCGATGGCGGCGACCGCCGCGCGCACCCGTTCGTCGGGTTCGGGGAAGAGCAGTTCTTCCTTGCTCGCGAAGTAGTTGAAGAAGGTCCGGGTGCCGACCTCGGCCTCGGCCGCGATGTCGGCGACGGTCGTCTCCTCGTAGCCTCTGGCCTCGAACAACTCGACGGCGGCCACGAGGATCGCACGTCGGGTTCGTTCCCTTTTTCGATCGCGCAGGGCAGATGGCGGCACGGCGGGCACCCTACGGCATTTCCGACGTCGCTCGCGGGAGGAGACGGAGTCCGCGCGTCACGGCAATGCCTGTCGCGACCGGCATCTCGCGCGTCATGGCACGCGACGCCGGTGCACGGCGAGCGCCGCATCGGCCGACATGCCAGTGCCCGGAACCGGTTCCGGCGCACATGTGTCGGTGGCACCGGTTAGCGTGGGTCCGGTGAGTACCACGACTTCCAGAGATGTGGACGAGGAGTTCCGCGCGCTCGGGCTCGCCACGCTGGCCGAGGCCGCGCTGTCGGCGGCCCGCGCCGCCGGGGCCGAGCATGCCGACCTGCGCGTGCAACGGTTGGTGACCCAGTCGATCCGATTGCGCGACGGCCGCGTCGAAGCGGTCACCGACGGGACCGAGCTGGGGCTGGCGGTGCGCGTGATCGTCGACGGCACCTGGGGTTTCGCCTCGCACGCCGCGCTCACCCCCGCGACCGCCGCCGAGGTGGCGCGCCGCGCGGTGACGGTGGCGCGGGCATTGCGCGCGCTGAACCGGGAGCGCGTCGAACTGGCCGACGAGCCACGCTACGACGATGTGTCGTGGGTCTCGGCCTACGACCTCGATCCGTTCGCGGTGTCGACCGCCGACAAAGTGGCGCTGCTGCAAGACTATTCGGAACGTCTGTCCGCGGCCGACGGTGTCGACCACGTCACCGCCTCGGTCCTGCAGGTCAAGGAGCAGACGTTCTACGCCGACACCGCGGGTTCGTCGATCACCCAGCAGCGGGTGCGGTTGCATCCCCAACTGGAGGCTGTCACCGTCGATTCCGCGTCGGGAGTGTTCGAGACGATGCGTACCCTCGCCGCGCCCGCCGGTCGCGGCTGGGAGTACGTCACCGGCGCCGACGGAACATGGGACTGGACGGGCGAACTCGCGCGGATCCCGGGCTGGCTGGCCGAGAAGGTGAAGGCGCCCAGTGTGGTCGCGGGTCCCACCGATCTCGTGATCGACCCCACGAACCTGTGGCTCACGATCCACGAATCCATCGGCCACGCCACCGAATACGACCGCGCGATCGGCTACGAATCCGCGTACGCGGGCACCTCGTTCGCGACTCCCGATCAGCTCGGCACGCTGCGGTACGGCACGCCGATCATGCACGTCACCGGCGACCGCACCCAGGTCAACGGGTTGAGCACGGTCGGCTACGACGACGAGGGCGTGGCGGGCCAGCAGTGGGACCTGGTGCGTGACGGCGTTCTCGTCGGCTACCAGCTCGACCGGGTGTTCGCCCCCCGGCTCGGGCTCGATCGCTCCAACGGGTGCTCGTATGCCGATTCGCCACACCATGTTCCGATCCAGCGGATGGCGAACGTGTCGTTGCAGCCCGATCCCGAACACGACACCAGCACCGCCGAGCTGATCTCGCGGGTGCGCGAGGGCATCTACATCGTCGGCGACAAGAGCTGGTCGATCGATATGCAGCGCTACAACTTCCAGTTCACCGGTCAACGGTTCTTCCGGATTCGCGACGGCGAGCTCGACGGGCAACTGCGCGATGTCGCCTATCAGGCGACGACCACCGATTTCTGGGGGTCGATGGAAGCGGTCGGCGGACCGAGCACCTGGCAGCTCGGTGGCGCGTTCAACTGCGGTAAGGCACAGCCGGGTCAGGTAGCGGCGGTGAGTCACGGCTGCCCGTCGGTACTGGTGCGCGGGGTCAACATTCTCAATACCCGGACGGAGGGCGGTCAGTGAACGAGGGTCTGTTCCCGGCGGGCGCGGTGGTCGAGCGGGCGCTCGCGGCGTCGAAGGCCGACGAGGCGATCGTGATCGTCACCGACGCGCACGAGGCGTCGCTGCGGTGGGCGGGCAACTCGATGACCACCAACGGTTCGTCGATTTCGCGCGAGTGGGCGGTGATCTCGGTGTTCCGCACGGGGACCGACGTCGCGCGGGTCGGTTCCATCAGTTCCACCAGCGTCGATCCCACCGAGATCGAGGCCGTGGTGCGCGCCAGCGAGGAGGCCGCGCGCACGGCCACCCCGGCACGTGACGCGATGCCGCTGCTCGAACCCACCGACGACGACACCCCCGCGTGGGATCAGGCGCCGGGCGCGACCGAGATCGACGTGTTCGCCGGGTTGGCGCGCGAGCTGTCGACCGGTTTCGACGGCACCGACCGCCTCTACGGTTTCGCCCACCACCAGGTGCACACCACCTGGCTGGGTACCTCGACCGGTGTCCGCCGCCGGTTCAGTCAGCCGACCGGTTCGGTGGAGATCAACGGCAAGCGGGGCGAGGGCGACGAGCTGGCGAGCGCGTGGGTGGGCGTTGGCACCGCCGATTTCACCGACGTCGACACCCCGGGCCTGCTCGCCGAGTTGTCGCGGCGCCTCGCCTGGGCCGAGCGCCGCGTCGAGCTGCCCGCGGGCCGCTACGAGACCCTGCTGCCGCCGTCGTCGGTCGCCGATCTGATGATCTATCTGGCGTGGAGCATGGAGGGCCGTGGCGCGCACGAGGGCCACACCGCGTTCTCCCGCGCCGGTGGCACGCGCATCGGTGAACGGCTCACCGACATTCCGCTCACCCTGTACTCCGACCCCAACGCGAGCGGCCTGGAATACCGGCCGTTCGTGGCGACGCCGTCGTCGTCGGAGTCGCTGTCGGTGTTCGACAACGGGCTGTCCGCGCGACGGGTCGACTGGATCGGCCAGGGCGTCATCGAATCGCTGGTGTATCCGCGCGCGACCGCTGCCGAATTCTCCGCTCCCGCCACGGTTCCCGGCGAGAATCTGCTGCTCACCGGTGGCGGCGAGGCTTCGCTGGACGACATGGTCGCCCGCACCGAACGCGGTCTGCTCCTCACCTGCCTGTGGTACATCCGCGAGGTCGACCCCGCCACGCTGCTGCTCACCGGCCTCACCCGCGACGGCGTCTACCTCGTCGAGGACGGGCAGGTGACCGGCGCGGTGAACAACTTCCGGTTCAACGAGAGCCCGCTCGATCTGTTGCGGCGGGTCTCGGAGGCAGGTGCCACCGAGATCACCCTGCCGCGGGAGTGGAAGGACTGGTTCACCCGCACCGCCATGCCCCCGTTGCGCATCCCCGACTTCCACATGTCCTCGGTGAGCCGAGCCACCTGATCGCTCACCAGGCCGGGAAGAACCCGCTCCGACCGGTCGCCCCGAGCGTGACAGCATGAACGGGTGACTGGTATCCGGATGTTCGCCACCGACCTCGACGGCACCCTGCTGCGTTCCGATCGCACGATCTCGCGGCGGACGGCCGAGGCGATGGCCGATGCTCGAGCCGCGGGCATCGAGGTGGTGTGGGCCACGGCGCGGGCCCGTCATTCGGTTCACGACCTGGCGCAGTCATGCGGTTTCCGCGGCAAAGCGGTGTGTGCCAACGGCGCGGTGCTGCTCGACCTGGCCGACGGCACACCGAAAATCATCGACACCGTCTCGATCGACAGCGGCGCGGCGGGTGCGGTGATGGCCCAGATCCGCGACCTGATTCCGGGGGTGGTGTTCGCCAACGTGGGCGCCACCCGGTTCATCGCCGAACCCGCCTATGCCGCCCTGTGCACCTTCGCCGACCACCATCGGCACCCGCACGAGATGGAACTGTCCGATTCCCTGCCGACCGGCATCGAGTCGATGGTGAAGATCGTCGCCCGTCATCCCGAACTGCCGGGGGCGCAGCTGTACCGGACGGCGGTGGCGGTGGGGATCACCGGTGTGGAGCTGACCCACTCCGGTGCCGCGTACATGGAGATGGCCGCGCAAGGTGTGTCGAAAGCCAGCGCGCTGGCCCGCCTGTGCGCGATCGACGGCATCGACCCGTCGCAGGTGGCGGCCGCGGGCGATGCGCTCAACGATGTCGCCATGCTCACGTGGGCGGGTACCGCGCTGGTTCCGGCCAACGCGGTACCCGAGGTGATCGCCCTCGCCGACCGGATTCTGCCGACCAACGACGCGGACGGCGTCGCCGCCTACCTCGAGGAATTGGTGGGGTCGACACCGCGCGACACCGCTAGCTGACCGCCGTGGGCGCCTCACCCACGCTCAGGTGCAGGATCGTATCGGCCGCGCCCACGGTGTCCGCGTCCAACGGGAAGTACCCCTGTTCCCGGGTGGCGTCGATGCGGATGAGCGCGGGGCCGAGTTCGGCCGCCGGGATCAACCCCCAGGTGTCGACGCGATTCTGGAGAACGTGCTCGTAGGTTCCCGGCGCGGGTTCGGCGAGTTCGAGGCCATCGCTGCGTCCCAGACTGCCGAGAATCACCCGGTAGTGCTCCCCCAGCAGCGATCCGACGATCGCCCCCGCGCCGAACCAGACGAGCTCCATCGGCCCCATCGGCATGACGCTGGTGGTGCGCCGCAGGTGCAGGTTGTGTGAGTGCACCAGCGTCGGACCACGGCGTGCTTCGGTGGACCGGATGTCGAGCAGGTTCTGGGCCATCAGCGCGTCACGGGCGGCGGCCAGGCTGTTCCATCGCACGCCGTCCTCGGTCGGCGCGGCCGCCTGCCGGTGATACCGGAGCAGGCCGAGGCCGGCGGTGAGATGAATCGCCGCTGTGCGCCACCGCGCGAGTGAGGTGGCCGCGATCCGCTCCGGCGCGCGCGCGTAGAGCAGCGCGAGCATGTCGTCGGCCATCGCCCGCAATCGCTCGGCATCGAGGGTGGCTCCGGGCGAGACGGCGGCGTCGAGGACGGCCTCGGTGCGGCTCCATCGCTCGTCGCTGCCCGCGGGCCCGCTGATGTCGAAGTCGAGTTCCAGGTAGTCGCGGGCGAATTCGAGGTAGGACCGGGGGCTGGGAGCGTTCATCGTTTCCATGGCGGCGTCGAATCCGTGAAAGTGGACCTGATCCCCGACCGGCCGACCCGCGTTGTAGTCGCGCAGCCAGGCGACCAGGTTCCGGTTGCCCGCGAGCTCACCGAATTCGTGCGAGAAGCCGGTCCGCATCACCTCGTCCAAGGTGCCGGGGCCGCCTCGAACGAATTCATCCACGGTGAGCGCGGCGACCCGATCCGTTTCCAGCGCGATCGACCGGAATCCCCTCGCCACCAACTCGACGAACAGCTCGTTGCGGATGGCCGCGAAGCCCGGCTCTCGGTGCGTCGGTTCCCCGAACGCCAGCAGTTCACAGGACGAAGGGACGAAGTCGCTGATTCTCTGACTCATACCTGTCAACCGTATCGTTGAAAGAACGGTGGAGACTCGACCAGCGGCTATTCCCGGATTATGTCGTAAAGTCTCAAACCAGTGAGAACCCTACGACCGTCCGACCTGGCCCGCGAGCACGCGATCTCCACCCAGGCGGTCCGCAATTACGAGCAGGACGGCTGTCTGCCGCCCGCCGAGCGCACCCCCACCGGATACCGCATCTACACCGATCTGCACGCGGCCGCGCTGCGCACCTACCTCACCCTGATCCCCGCGCACGGCCACGCGAGAGCGGGCGACATCATGCGCGCGCTGCACGCGGACGACCTCGACACGGCGCTCGCGATCATCGACCACGGGCACAGCCAACTCCTGCGCGACCGCGAGACCCTCATCGCGGTACGCCGGGCCGTCGACCACCTCGTCACCGAATCCAGTTCTGCCACCACAGGTTCGCCGGAGACCAGAACCATCGGCGAACTCGCCCACCACCTGCGAGTCACCCCCGCCACCCTCCGGGCCTGGGAAGCGGCCGACATCCTGTCCCCCGTCCGGGACCCGGCCACCGGCTACCGCCGTTACGGACCCGACGACCTGCGTGACGCCGAACTCGCCCACATCCTGCGCCGAGGCCACTACCGCCTCGACCACATCGCCGCCGTCATCGGGCAGATCCGCGCCGCAGGGAGCACCGAGGCACTGGCGAACGCCCTCACCGACTGGCAGGCCGCTCTCACCGCCCGTGGCCTTGCGCTGCTCGACGCCGCCGCCGCGCTGAGCCGATACACCGCCGCGCTACGCCACTAGGCCGGCATGACGCTACCCACGCAGTGGACGGTGACGGCCGAGGACCCTGATGGGCGCCCGGTGGACATCCAGGGCGCACCGTCCCCGCCCCGGTGCGCCTACCTGATCACACGCGTTCGAGCACCGCAGACGCGCCGATGCCACCCGCCGCGCAGATCCCCAGCAGCGCGGTCTGCTTCCCGGTCCGGGCCAACTCGTTGGCCATGGTGGTGACCATGCGCGCGCCGGTGGCGCCGAACGGGTGACCCAGCGAGATCGAGCCGCCGTGCACGTTCAAACTGTCGATGTCGACGATGCCGACCGGCTCATCGCGGTCGAGGCGTGCCTTGGCCCACTCGGCGCTCTCCAGCATGCGCAGAACCGAGAGCGTCTGCGCGGCGAAGGCTTCGTGGATGTCGACCAGGTCGATATCGGCCAGCGTCATGCCCGCCTTGTCCAGGGCGCGCGGCATCGAGATCGCCGGGCCGATGAGTACCTGGTCGGCGGGGTCGACGCTGACGAAACTCCAGGAGCGAAAGGCTGCCTTCGGGGTGAATCCGAGGGCGCGCGCCTTCTCCTCGCTCATCAGCAGGACCGCCGACGCACCGTCGGTGAGCGGGCTGGCATTGCCCGCGGTGACCGTGCCGTTCTGCTCGAACACCGGTTTCAGCAGGGCGAGCTTCTCGACGCTGGTGTTCGCACGGACGAGTCCGTCGCGCTCGATCCGGGTGCCCGACGGTGTGGTGACCGGCACGACCTCGTCGTCGAAACGTCCCGAGGCGATCGCGGCCGCGGCCCGCTGGTGCGAGCGGGCCGCGAACACGTCTTGGTCGGCGCGGGAGATCCCGTTGACGCGGGCCATCTTCTCCGCGGACTCGCCCATGACCTCGCCGGTGGTGCGCTCGGCGATCTTGGGCTGGCGCGGCAGGATGTCGGTGAACGGCGCGAGCTGTCGAACCACCTCGAGGTAGTCCATCGGCTTGGGCTTGCCCAGCGCGACCGGCGCGACCGCGTGCACGACCTTCTGCGGCAGCTTGATCTCGGCATTGCTGGTGGAATCGCTGCCACCGGCGATCATGATGTCGTACTCGCCGCGTTCGATCGCCGCGGCCGCCGAGGTCACCGCCTGCAAACCGGACGCGCACGCGCGGGTGACCGTGTATCCCTCGCACCCGAAGTCCAGGTTCAGGTCGAGGGCGATCTCCCGCGCGATATTGGGCGCATGGCTCGGCAGCACAACGCCACCCCAGACGATGGATTGGATCTCGCCGGGCGCGATGCCGGTCCGCTCGATCAGCCCGCGAACGGCCGCGCCCGCCAGGGCGATGCTGTCGAGGCGGGTGAAGTCGGTGAACGCGCGGACGAACGGTGTCCGCGCGCCGCCGACGACGACGGCCCGATTGCGTTTCTCGGCCATGTGAGTCCCTTCGCCAAGTGCTGCCGAAGACTCACAGTATCCGATACCGAGGGTTCTACATATCGGATCGAGGCGAATCAGGCGGGCGTGATCTCGATGCCGATGGTGCCCGCCTTACCGCGGCGCAGATTGCTGCCGAGGATCACGAGCGGGCCGGTGAGCCAGTATTTCTTGCGCAGCAGCGAGCGGAGTTCGCCGGTCTCGGCCGCGTCGAGCAGCCGCGCGGTGCCGGTCACGACGGCGCCGTGCGCGTCGCCGCGCACGTTGCAGGGTTGCACCGTCACCTCGGGGTTGCGCCGGACACGCTTGACCTTCCAGCTGTCGGTGACCGTCCAGACGAACAGCTTGTCGTCGCGGGCCACCGCCCAGACGGGCGTTCCCACGGGCGTGCCGTCCTTGCGGAAGGTGGTGAGCAGTACGTAATTCGCGGTCGCCAGTTCGCCGAGGCGGTTCGTCATGCCCACAGCCTAGTGCGCGCGGCGATCCGAGCGCTCGGCCAGTAGGCTGCGGCCATGCCAGTTCGACGCCACGATCAGCCCACCTGTCGGCGGTGGATCCGTTGTCTGACAACAGCAGTCACGGTGGCCGCCGCCCTCGGGATCGGCCCGGTCGGCACGGCGCAGGCCGGTGCGCCATCGTGCGCCGACGGCTGGCACAGCGAGGTGCTGGCGGCCGATCTCGGCGGCCTGGAAAATCTCGAATTCGACGGCCGTGGCGGCTTCTACGTCAGCGGCATCGTTCGCGGGGAGATCTCGCACGTCGCCGCCGACGGCCACGTCACCACGATCCTTACCGGCCTCGACAACCCCGCCGGGCTGCGACTGATCGGCGACGATCTCTTCTTCGTCACCGGCGACGGCACCACCCCGAACGGCGGCGGCACTCTGAGCCGGCTCGACACGGTCACCGGCGAGGTCACCGTTGTGCTCCCGAATCTGGTGCAGCCCAACGGATTACTGCTACTGCCCGATGGAGACCTGCTCATCTCCCAGCTCTCCGTCCCCTGGCCGCCGGTCGGTATCAGCCGCTACCGCCCCGCCACCGGCGAGTTCACCCTCGCCTGGTCTCCCGTCCCCCGCCCCAACGGCCTCGCTCTCGCCCCCGACCGCCGGGCGGTCATCACCGAGGACGTCCTCACCTCCCAGCTCGTGCGCGTCCCCCTCGACGCCCCCGACCTGTACACCCCCGTCGCGACCGTGAACGACGGTCTCCTGCCTGCCCTGGACGACCTCGACGTCACCGCCGCCGGCCTCGCCTTCGTCACCGGCGACTATTCCGGCAGCGTCTACCGGGTCGACCTGAGCTCGGGCGCCTGGTGCACGCTCGCCACGGGCTGGACCACCCCCCGAGGCCCCCTGCCCGCCGCACCTCCCATCGGCCCCACCTCGGCCCGCCTGGCCCCCGACCTCACCACCGGAACGTGGTCGCTCTACGTCACCAGCATCGACGGCACGCTCCGACGGCTGCGCCCACCGCCCGGTGTGGATCTCACTGCGTCCTTCTCACGCTGAGCACGCCGACCGAGCGGCACCGAACGTCAGCGGGGCCGCTCGGCCCGGAACCGGAACATTCCGAGGCCGGTCTCCACGTCGATGCCCGTGAACCCCGCGACCGCCAGCCGGTCGGCGAGGGTGTCCGCCGGGACCGGCACGCACGTGTCGCCCAGATGCTGGAGCCGGAACAGCGGACTGTCGAGGCCGTCCGAGCCGGCGAAGACGCCGCCGGGTCGAAGCACTCGCAGCGCTTCGGCGAACAGGTCGTCCTGCTGCGGGGGTGAGGGTACGTGGTGCAGCATCGTGAAGCAGACCACGGAGTCGAATTCCTTGTCCGGCAACGGCATCGCGGTCGCGTCACCGTCCACCACGCGCAGGTCCGCCGCGAAGCGGGTGCGTAGCCGCGCCGCGAGCACGGGGTCGATCTCCAGGCCGGTGAGCGAGTCGGCGCGCTCGCGCAGTGGACTCACGTTCGCGCCGAAACCCGGGCCGATCTCCAACGCGGACGCCCCGAGGTCGATGTCGCGCATCACCCACGGCACGATCTTCGTCGCCGTGATCCATTCCCACGCCGTGGACCTGCACAACAGCCTGTGCCAGATATTCATCGCCATGACTACGACGGTAGGAGCCCGTGGCCGTGGCCGATAGTCGCTACGCTGACAGACTATGTCGCTGAACGGACAGGACCTGCTGCTGGCCGCGGACACCGGTCCGACGGCCATGGTGTTCGGCGCGGGAGTCCTGCCCGCCGGCTACTGGTTCGACGAGCACCGCCATCCGCAGCATCAGATCGCCTGGGCGGGTAGAGGAGTCATCGGGATCGACATCGACGCCAACCACTGGGTGCTGCCACCGACCAGGGCTTTGTGGATCCCCGGCGGTATCGCGCATCGCACCGGAACGACGGCGGGCGCCGATATGCGCGGCATCTTCGTCGAACCCGACCGATGCCCGGCGCTGTTCGCCCGGCCCACGCTGTTGAGCGTCTCGCCGCTGCTGCGAGAACTCTTCGACCACATGACGTCGCGGCAACTGACCGACGACGGACGGACACGGGCCGAGGCGATGGTGTTCGACCTGCTCGAGCCGGTCGAGGTCATCCCGATCGGCGCACCGCTGCCGACCGACCCCCGGGCTCGCGTGGTCGCCGAGGTCCTGCTCGAGGACCCCGCCGACGACCGCACGCTCGCCGAACTCGGCCACCACGCGGCGGCCAGCTCGCGCACCCTGGCGCGCGCGTTCCGTGCCGAGACCGGCATGACCTTCGCGCAATGGCGCACCCAGATCCGCCTGGCGGCCTCGCTGACCCCGCTGGCCGACGGCGTACCGGTGACCCGCATCGCCGCCCGGGTCGGATACCGCAGTGCCAGCGCGTATGTGGCGGCGTTCCGGCGGGCCGTCGGCACGTCGCCCGGCCAGTACTTCGCCCGCCAGGAGGACAACGTGTCGCCGTGACAGCTGAGGTTTCGCGCACGGCGAGGCCAGCGGTAGCGCATTGTCGATCTCCGTGATGGACTGGCGAATTCGGCTATCGGGAGGTCAGCGTGGGATCGCCACCGCAGTGGGCACGGCAGGACGGGTTCGGGATCAGGGCGGAGTGGGGACGCACCGGAGCGGCGGTGCTCGGACCGGGGGCCGGGTGCCTGGTGGTGATCGACGTGTTGTCGTTCACGACGTCGGTGTCGGTGGCCACCGCCGCCGGCACCGCGGTATTCCCGTATCGATGGCGCGACGCGTCGGCGCGAGCCTTCGCCACCGAGAATGCCGCCGACTTGGCCGTCGGCCGGCAAGAGGCCGGTCCGTGGTCGCTGTCGCCGGCGGCGATCCGGCGCGCGCCGTTCACCCCGCGCCTGGTGCTGCCCTCGCCCAACGGTTCCACCATCGCCGCCGCGGTCGAGGGGACGCCGGTCGTGGCGGCCTGCCTGCGCAATGTCAGCGCGGTCGCCGACTGGCTGCTCGCCCAGCACTGGGGCACTCCGGATCGACCGATCGCGATCATCCCGGCGGGCGAGCACTGGCCGGGCGCCGACACCGTGCGACCGGCCCTCGAGGACTGGCTCGGCGCGGGCGCGCTCGCCGCCGCGCTGATCGATCGCGGCCTCGCGACGCCGTCCCCCGAAGCACGCGCGGCGGCAGCGACCTTCGATGCGACAGCGGATGTAGCCGCCACGATCACCGAATGCGCGTCCGGCCGCGAACTCGCCGCGATCGGCTTCGCCGATGATGTGGCCATCGCGATCGAACGCGACGCCGACGCCACCGTGCCGGTTCTCACCGACAACGCTTTCACCAACAACGCCTTCGTCGACCGCCGAATTCGCTAGCGGGCACACAGAATCCGTGGCACTGCCGACACCGTCAGCCGTGGGCGGTGAGGATCCGCGGACCGTCGGCGGTGACGGCGATGGTGTGTTCGCTGTGCGCGCACCGGGAGCCGTCGGCCGAGCGGATGGTCCATCCGTCGGCGTCGGTGTAGACCTTCGCCGTACTCGCCGCGAACCACGGCTCGATGGCCACCGTGAGACCGGGGCGCAGCCGGAACCCGCGACCGGGTCTGCCGTCGTTGGCGATATGCGGATCCTCGTGCATCGTCCGCCCGAGCCCGTGCCCGCCGAACTCGGTATTGACCGGGTATCCGTATTCGCGAGCGACGTTCGCGATCGCGGCGGAGATATCGCCGATCCGGTTGTCGGGTTGCGCGGCCGCGATCCCGGCGGCCAGTGCCTCTTGCGTGGCCCGGACCAACCGTTCGTCCGCGGGCGAGGGAGTACCGACGATGAACGAGATCGCCGAGTCGGCGACCCAGCCGTCGATCGACACGGCCAGGTCAGCGGTCAGCAGGTCGCCGTCGCACAACCGGTAGTCGTGCGGAAGTCCGTGCAGCACAGCATCGTTCACCGCGAGGCACACCGTGTTGCGGAACGGCCCGCGCCCGAACGAGGGCGCGTAGTCCCAGTAGCACGACACCGCCCCGCGCTCGCGAATCCGCTCCCGCACATACGCTTCCAGTTCGAGCAGGTTCACCCCGACCGCCGCACGTTCGCGCACCCCGGCCAGCACGTCGGCGACGAACCGGCCGGTCACCCGCATGCGCTCGATCTCCGCGGGTGATTTCAACTCCACCATCACGCCTCCATTGGTATTTTCATACCGACCCTAGCCGCGCCGGTATAAAAATACCAATGTCAGCGATTGAGGTTGCCCATGTCCACGGGGATCTGCGCGCCGGTGATCTGACTCGCCTCGTACGAGCACAACCAGGCCACGGTCGCCGCGATCTCCTCGGGCTGGCAGATGTGGCTGGGCAGCGTGTTCATGTAGATGGGTGCGAGAGTGGCGCCGTACCGCTCGAACAGCGGCCCCATCTCGGTGATCTTCATGCCGCTTTCCACCCCCGCCGGATGGACGGTGTTCACCCGGATCCGGAACTCGCCGAGTTCGTTCGCCATCGTCTTGGCCAGCCCCGTGATCGCGTGCTTGGTCGCGACATAATGGCCGGTGAACGGAGTTCCCTTCAGGCCCGCCACCGAACTGGTGAACACGATCGCACCGCCTTCGCCCTGCGCGATCAAATGGGGGATAGCCGCTTTCGCGGTATGGAAGACACCCGTCAGATTGACGTCGATGGTCTCCTGCCACTGCTCGGCGGTGATCTCCCACGACATCGCCGCCGAGCAGATTCCCGCGTTGGCCACCACCACATCGAGCCTGCCCAGCTGCTCGATGCCCGCCGTCAGCGCCGCCGAGAGCCCGTCGAAATCGCGCACGTCGACCTTGCTCGCGACGATCTTGCCGCCCGCCTTCTCGACGAGCCGCACGGTCTCGGCCAGATCCGCCTCCGTCGCGCCCGCGTAGCTGGTGCTGGCGAACTCCGCGCACGCGTCGATCGCGATCACGTCGGCGCCTTCCTCGGCGAAGCGCACGGCCTCGGCCCTGCCCTGCCCGCGCGCCGCTCCCGTGACGAAAACAACCTTGCCCTCGAACCGTCGTGTCATACCCATACCTTTCGAACCTCGATGTTCTCCTCTGACACCTACCACCGCCACCGCCGGTGCGAGGCGAAACGGAGATCCCTACTCAACTTGGCCATCGCGTCCCCGAGCACCTACCATCGGTCCCATGGTGCGACTCCCGCTCAGCCCCGCGCAGGTCGAAGCGGGCCGCCGTCTGGGCCGCCGCCTCCGCACCGCTCGCGGCGACCGCGACCTCGCCGAGGTAGCCCTGCGAGCAGGCATTTCCCCGGAGACGCTGCGCAAGATCGAGTCGGGACGACTACCCTCCCCGGCCTTCGGCACCGTCGTCGGCCTGGCCGAGGCTCTCGCGATTCCGCTCACCGAACTGGCCGAGTCCTACCGCGCCGACCAGGTCGCCGAATCCGCCTGAGCACCACCGCGCACGCACCGGCGTTCGCCTCGGTCCGAGGTCAGCGGCGGTTCATCGACTCCTCGTTCTCGTAGCCCAGCGTCACATCGTGGGTGATCTCGCCGCGGGTGATCGATACCTGACTCGCGACGGGTGGGTAGCCGCGGGCGACCACCGTGTATTCCCCTGCAGGCAGGTCCGGTACCAGGTAGCGCCCCTGCTCATCGGTGCGTGCCGACGCCGCCGGATCGCCGCCCGAGTCCAGGACGGTGATCTGCACATCGGCGACGGGTCGGTCGCCGTCCACCCAGGCCGAGCCGAGCAGAATGGCCATCGGTTCCAGGTCGATATCGCGGTGGAGCGAGCCCGTCTCCGGCACGGTCAGCGCGACCGCCGCCGGGCGCATGTGGTCGGCGACCGCGACCAGGGTGTAGGTGCCGCTCACGACGTCGCGGCACACGTAGGTGCCGTCCTCGCCGGTGATCGCCGCGTCCACCACCTCACCCCGGAGGTCGGTCAGCGTGATCGTGGCGCCCCAGAGCGGTTCGCCGCGCCGCGCCGATCGCACGATTCCGGTGAGTTCGCCCGCACCGGTGAGCATCAGGTCGACGTGCTGGGCGCGCTCTCCGATCGAGACGCTCACCGCCTCGGGCTGATGCCCGACCGCCGCGGCGATGAGCACATAGTTGCCCGGTCGCGGCGCCGCGATCACGTACGCGCCGTCGGCGTCGCCGTTACCGCGGGCCACCTGGTGCCCGTGCTGATCGATCAGGGTCAGTGTCGCATCCGGCACCGGGCGCGCGTCGTCCCGCCGCAACAGCCCCGCGATCACCCGGCCGGGGGCGGCGGGGTGCAGTTCGCCCGCCATCTCGTGCGCGTCGTGCAGGCTCACATCGCGCAGCGCGGTGGCGTCGGAGTTCTCCTCGGGCGCTGGATCATCCTGTAGCGGAATCTCTTTCATGAACACCAGCACCAGGCAGGCCACCACGGCGAGGTCGGCCGCGAGCAGGAACACCGTGTGCATCGAGTCGGTGAATCCCACGAGGATCGGGATCCGCACCTGCTCCGGCAGCGTGGCGATGCCGCTGGTATCGCTCAGCAGGCCGTCGAGCCGCGCGCTGTCGAAACCGGCAGGCAGGCTCCCGCCGAAGGCGTTCAGGATCGCACCGGGCAGCCGGTCGAACAGCACGGTCAGGAAGATCGCGACGCCGAGGGTTCCACCGAGCTGACGGAAGAAGGTCGCCGATGCGGTCGATACCCCCATCTCGGTGCGCCCGACCGCGTTCTGCGCGGCGATGACCAGTGTCTGCATGCAGCCGCCGAGCCCGAAACCCATGATCGCGCTGAAGGCGAGCGGCTGCCACAGCGGACCGTTGTAGGAGATCCTGGCGAACAGCGCGCACCCGATCGCCAGGATCAGCGCCCCGAGCACCGGCAGCACTTTGTAGCGACCGGTGGCCTTGGTGATCAGCCCCGAGATCTGCGCGCCCACCATGATCCCGAGTACCAGCGGCAGCATCAGCAGCCCCGCTTCGGTCGGCGAGAAACCACGCACAACCTGCAAATACTGCGGAACCATCGTGATCGCGCCGAACATCGCCAGACCCACGAGAAACCCACCGAGGATCGCGATACTGAACGTGGAGTTGCGAAACAGCCGCAGCGGGATCAGCGCCGAGTCCTTCATGAGGAATTCGACGACGACGAACAGCAGGAGCCCACCCGCGCAGATGCCGTAGCACAGCAGCGATTTCGGCGCGGTCCACCCCCAGATCCGACCCTGCTCGGCCACGATCAGCAGCGGCACCACTCCCACGATGAGCGTGATCGCGCCGAACCAGTCGATCCGGCTGTGTCGGCGGGTGTGGCTCACATTCAGCACCTTCGCAACCACGAGGAACGCCAGCACCCCGACGGGCACGTTCACCAGAAAGACCCAGCGCCAGCCCTCGATGCCGCCGAGGGTCTCGTAATCGGACAGGAATCCGCCGACCACCGGGCCGAGCACCGTCGCGATGCCGAACACCATGAGGAAATACCCCTGATAGCGCACCCGTTCGCGCGGGGGCACGATATCGCCGACGATGGTGAACGCCAGCGACATCAACCCGCCGGCGCCCAGGCCCTGGAAAGCCCGGCACCCGGCCAATTGGTACATGGTGGTCGCGAAGCAGCAGGCCGCCGAGCCGATCACGAAAAGCGCGATCGCGAGTAGGTAGAACGGTTTTCGCCCGTAGATATCGGCGAGTTTGCCGTAGAGAGGCGTGGTGACGGTGGCGGTGATCAGATAGGCCGTTGTCGCCCATGCCTGTTCGTCGAACCCGTCGAGACTGTTCGCGATCCGCACGATCGCGACGCTGACGATGTTCTGGTCGAGCGCGGCTAGGAACACCCCGAGTAGCAAACCGGACAGAATGGTGAGTGTCCGGCGGTGCGTGAGGCGTGATTCGGCAACGACGATATCGGTCATGGAGAAGCCCTGGTTCTGATCGGCTGGCAAGTGGGGGTCGATCATTCGGCCCACACGAGGGCCGACAACCCCGCTGCGAGGAAAACTTTGCGCCGCGGGTCGAACTCTTCATGCACTGGTTCGCCGAGCTTACCCACGTCGGATCTGCCGCCGTCACCGAGGGATCAAGTTACCGTTTATTTCATCAGGAAACGATAGGCCGCCGCACGCGGAACTGTCAGTTCGGTGCGCGTGAATTCAGTCGCCGAGTTCGGCCAGCGCGCACAGAGTTTCCGAACAGCCAGCGTCGATTCGCAGGGTGGCGAGTTCGTCGCCGCGGGTACGTCCGCGATTCACGATCACCACGGGCAGCCCGTTTTTCGCGGCTCTGCGCACGAATCGCAGGCCCGACATCACGGTCAGCGAGGAACCGGCCACCAGGATCGCCTGCGCTCGGTCGACCATGCCGAAAGCGGCCGCCACTCGATCCGACGGCACATTCTCGCCGAAATACACGATGTCGGGTTTGAGCATTCCGCCGCACACCAGACAGTCGACCATCCGGAATCGGTCGGTATCGGTCACCACGGCGTCCGCGTCGGGCGCCACTTCGATACCGGAGGGTTGCGCCGAAACATTCTCCGCGAAACCGGGATTGGCCGCTTCGAGATGTTGGGCCAGAGTCATTCGCGAGATCAGATTCTCGCACCGCAGACAACGCACCCGCGCGTAGGTTCCGTGTAAATCGATCACCCGACGCGCCCCCGCCTTCATATGCAGCAGGTCCACGTTCTGCGTGATCACTCCCGACACCACTCCCGCGCGCTCGAGCCGGGCGAGAGCACGATGACCGGGATTGGGCCGCGCGGCGTCCATCCGCCGCCAGCCGATGTGGTTGCGCGCCCAATATCGTTGCCGGAATACCGGGTCACCGACGAATTGCTGATAGGTCATCGGGGTGCGCGGCGGCGAATCGGGACCGCGGTAGTCGGGTATGCCGCTGTCGGTGCTCAGCCCGGCACCGGAGATCACGACGGTGCGGCGCCCGCGCAGCAGCTCGGCCGCGCGCGCCACCACGTCGGTGGTGTTGTGGTCCACCATGGGTTCCACTCTACGAGCGCGCCGACGCCGCCCCGTGCGCGGGACGAACACGCCGGGGCGGAGTTGCGTGGGGCGGGCGCGCGGCGAGATGATGTCTCATCCGCCCGGCATCGACCGCTGCAGAGGAAACCTATGTCCGACACCGATGAGCAAGGCCGCACCGCGCTCAATGCCGCGGTCGACGAAACGATCGTCGCCGTCCGCCGGATGTTCTATGTCCTGGGCGACGAGATCGACCGCACCGAGGGCCCGATCGAATTCACCTTCCACAACGGGTCGACCCTGCTGTTCGACGCCGGCGTCGACGGTGCCGAACTGCGCATCGGCGGCGCACCGTGGCGCGACCCGTTCGAGCCGCTGGTCGACCCGGTGAACATCGAATACGTCGCCAACTCCGGCAAGTACACCGCCTTCGACGTCACCGACGAGTCACCCTACGACGAGCTCGCGGGCCGACGCGTCGACGCGGTCTCGGTGGTACCGCTGGCCGACGGCCGCCCCCGCGCGGCGACCCTCTATCTGGGCAGGGGCATGGTGAAGGCGGAGTCGATCGCCGACGAACTCATCGTGACCCTGATCTCGGCATAGCTCACGACCCGGTCGACAATGACCCGGCCCTGGCCACGCGACTCGCTCGTCCGCCGAGGCGGGACCTACCCTCGGCTGAACACGCCCGCCACGAACGACTCCGACAGCTCGTCGATGACATCACCGCGGATCTGCCTGCGTTCGTTGGCCAGTGCGGTGGTCGTGCAGATACCGAACGCGCCCTGCTCGTCGTAGAGCACCGCCGCGCCCGCCGCGATCCCGTCGTCGCTGAGGTGGCTCTCCGCCTCCAGGCCCATCTCGTCGCCGACGGGCATGCGGGAGAACGTGATCGACACATCGGTGTTGATGAATCCGATGCCCTCGGTTCCCCAGTTGGTGACCAGGCTGGTCTGCTCGCCGGTCATCGCCGCGTAGCAGAACGGCGACGACGGCTCCCCCGCGACAACCGGGATATTGCGCACCCACTTGCGCTTGCGGGCGTCGTTCTGATGTTCGGTCATGTTCGCCGACCACTCCTGCCCGTCACTGCCGAACAGGTGCATCGTTTGGTCGATCGTGGCCAGCACGCTCGGGGGCGGCAGCGGCCGATCCCGGTCCGGGCGCCATACCTCACCGGGCGGCTGCGTGGAGCGCTTGAGCAGCAGCGCGCTGCCACGGGCCACGATCTCGCCGTCGGCGCGCACCGCGATCGTCACCGAACGGACCCGGTTCCCGTCGCGCACCAGTTCGCTGGCGATCGTGAGCGGCGCCGCGGGCACCGGGCGGTGCAGGTCGACGGTCAGTCGCGCCGGCACGAATCCGTCGGCGCAGTAGCCCGCCTGCACCTCACGCGCCATCAGGCCGCACACCGGCGGCCCGGACAGCATGCTGGGCGCCCACAGGCTCAGCGAGTACCGCAACGGCGTGTAGACGCCGTCCGCGTGGGTGAAATAGCCAGGGGAGGTACTCATCGTGCCCCTTTCCTCCGCGGGTGCCGGGCGGGTTCGCCGCGGCACCCCTCTCCTCACACTAGAACGCGTTGCAGTTTTGCGGCAAGTGGGGTCATTCCAGCTCACCCTCGGTTTCCAGATAGACCTGCCGCAGTTTGTCCAGGGTCTCCTGCTCCGGGTGCTCCCACAGCTTGCGTTCGGCGGCCTCCAGGAGCCGTTCGGCGATGCCGTGCAGGGCCCACGGGTTGGACTGCTCCATGAACTTGCGGTTCACCTCGTCGAACACGTAACTCTCGGAGAGCTTTTCGTACATCCAGTCCGCGACGACATTGGTGGTGGCGTCGTAGCCGAACAGGTAGTCGACGGTGGCGGCCATTTCGAAGGCGCCCTTGTAGCCGTGGCGGCGCATGGCCTCGAGCCAGCGCGGGTTCACCACCCTGGCACGGAAGACGCGGGCGGTCTCCTCCGAGAGCGTGCGGGTGCGCACGGCATCGGGGCGGGTGGAGTCGCCGATGTAGGCCTCGGGGTTCTTGCCGGTCAGGGCACGCACGGTGGCGACCATGCCGCCGTGGTACTGGAAGTAGTCGTCGGAGTCGGCGATGTCGTGTTCGCGGGTGTCGGTGTTCTTGGCCGCGACCGCGATGCGCCGGTAGGCGCTGCGCATGTCGTCGGCGGCGGGGGCGCCGTCGAGATCACGGCCGTAGGCGTAGCCACCCCAGGTGGTGTAGACCTGCGCGAGGTCGTCGTCGGTGCGCCAGCTCTTGGAATCGATGAGCTGCAGCAGACCCGCGCCGTAGGTACCCGGCTTGGAACCGAAGATCCGGGTGGTGGCGCGGCGGCTGTCGCCGTGTTCGGCGAGATCGGACTGGGCGTGCGCGCGAACGTAATTCGACTCGGCGGGCTCGTCGAGGTCGGCGACGAGGCGGACCGCGTCGTCGAGCAGGGCCAGCACGTGCGGGAAGGCGTCACGGAAGAAGCCGGAGATACGTACGGTGACGTCGATACGCGGGCGGGCGAGTTCGTCGAGGGAGATCACCTCGAGGGAGGTGACGCGCCTGCTCGCCTCGTCCCACACCGGCCGAACGCCGAGCAGCGCGAACACTTCCGCGATGTCGTCGCCGGAGGTACGCATCGCCGAGGTGCCCCACACCGACAGCCCGACCGACTTCGGGTACTCGCCGTGATCGGCCAGATAGCGGGCCAGCAGCGATTCCGCCATCGCCTGCCCGGTCTCCCACGCCAGCCGCGAGGGGACGGCCTTGGGGTCGACCGAGTAGAAGTTGCGGCCGGTGGGCAGCACATTGATCAGGCCGCGCAGCGGTGAACCGCTGGGGCCCGCGGGGATGAAGCCGCCGCCGAGGGCGTGCAGGACCCGGGCGATCTCGACGCTGGTCTCGCGCAGGCGGGGCACGACCTCGGTGGCGGCGAACCGCAGCACCGTGCGTACCGCGTCCAGGCGCGCCGCGTCGTCTGCCGAGAACGCGCCGCCTGCCGCGTCGCCGCCGGTCGCCGAATGTCGCTGCGCCCCGGCGAGAATCGCGGTAGCGAAGTCGCCCACCAGCGTGTCGACCTCGGCCGCCGACCAATCCGTGGCCTGCAGTGCGGCGAGGAGTTCGCGAGCCCGGCCTTCCACCACGTCGACGCGTTCGCGGGATTCGTCGCCGGCCTCGCTCAGACCCAATGCTTCCCGCAGGCCCGCCACATTCTGTTCCCCGCCCCACAGTTGGCGCGCGCGCAGCATCGCGAGCACGAGGTCGAGTTCGGTCTCCCCCGCCGGCGCCTGGCCGAGGATGTGCAGGCCGTCGCGGATCTGGACGTCCTTGATCTCGCACAACCAGCCGTCGACGTGCAGGAGCATGTCGTCGAAGACATCCTCTTCGGGGCGCTCGGCCAGACCGAGGTCGTGGTCCATCTTCGCCGCGCGCATCAGGGTCCAGATCTGCTGGCGGATGGCGGGCAGTTTGGCCGGGTCGAGGGCGGAGATGTTGGCGTGCTCGTCGAGCAGCTGTTCCAGCCGCGAGATGTCGCCATAGGTTTCGGCGCGCGCCATCGGCGGGATCAGGTGGTCGACGAGCGTGGCGTGCGCGCGGCGCTTGGCCTGGGTGCCCTCACCGGGGTCGTTGACCAGGAACGGGTAGATCAGCGGCAGATCGCCCAGCGCCGCGTCGGTGCCGCAGGAGGCGGACATGCCGAGGGTCTTGCCGGGCAGCCACTCCAGGTTGCCGTGCTTGCCCAGGTGCACCATCGCGTCGGCACCGAAACCGTCCGGCGCCGACAGCCAGCGGTAGGCGGCGAGATAATGATGGCTCGGCGGCAGATCGGGGTCGTGGTAGATCGCGACGGGGTTCTCACCGAAACCGCGAGGCGGCTGGACCATCAGCACCACATTGCCGAAACGCAGTGCGGCGATGACGATCTCGCCCTGGGGATCGGCCGACCGGTCGACGTAGAGTTCGCCCGGCGGCGGACCCCACGACTCGACGACTGCCTCGCGCAGGTCCGCGGGCAGCGACTCGAACCAGCGGGTGTAGGTGGCGGCGCCGATGCGAATCGGGTTGCCCTCCAACTGTTCGGCGCTCAACCACTCCGGGTCCTGACCACCCGCGGCGATCAGGGCGTGGATCAGCGCGTCGCCGTCGCGTTCCACCAGGCCAGGGATCTCGGCGATATCGCCGAGATCGTAACCGGCGGAACGCAATTCGGTGAGCAGCCGGATCGCGCTGGCCGGGGTGTCGAGGCCGACGGCATTGCCGATGCGGGCGTGCTTGGTCGGATAGGCCGAGAGCATGATCGCGATCCGCTTGTCCGCGGCCGGAATGTGGCGCAGACGGGCGTGGCGCACGGCTATCCCCGCCACGCGGGCGCACCGTTCGGCGTCGGGGACATAGGCCGACAGACCGTCGGCGTCGAACTCCTTGAAGGAGAACGGCACCGTGATGATGCGACCGTCGAATTCGGGCACCGCGACCTGCGTCGCCACATCGAGCGGCGACAGACCGTCGTCGTTGGCTTCCCACTGCGCGCGCCCGCTGGTCAGGCACAGGCCCTGCAGGATCGGCACGTCGAGCGCGGCGAGCGCGGCCACATCCCAGGCTTCGTCGTCGCCACCGGCCGACGCGGTCGCGGGCTTGCTCCCACCGGCCGCCAGGACGGTCACCACCAGGGCATCGGCGCGGCCGAGCAGCGTGAGGAGTTCGGGTTCGGCGGTGCGCAGCGAGGCCGCGTAGACCGGGAGCGGCCGAGCGCCCTTGGCCTCGATCGCCTTGCACAGCGCCTCGATGTAGTCGGTGTTGCCCGCGAGATGCTGGGCGCGGTAGTAGACCACGGCGACGGTCGGCGCGTGCGGTTCGAGGATCCGCGCGGACCGGTCGAGCTCGCCCCAGGTGGGCAGCTGCGCGGGCGGTTCGAAACCGTGGCCGGTCAGCAACACCGTGTCGGACAGGAAGTGGTGCAGCTGCCGCAGGTTCTCGGCGCCGCCCGCGGCCAGGTAGTTGTGCGCGTCGGCCGCGACACCGACCGGCACCGTCGAACATTCCATCAGCTCGGCATCGGGTGCGATCTCGCCACCCAGCGCCACCATCGGCACACCACTGGCCCGGATCGCGTCGAGGCCCTCCTCCCACGCGCGCTTGCCGCCGAGGATTCGCACGATCACCAGATCAGCGCCATCGAGCAGATCCGGCAGATCCTCCACGAGCAGCCGCGCGGGGTTGCCCCAGCGGTACTCGGCGCCGCTCGCGCGCGCGCTCAGCAGGTCGGTGTCGGAGGTGGACAGCAGCAGGATCACAGGGAGAGACCTTCCTCGGGTTACGCGCCCATCGGGTGTGCGGTGCTCGCCGGGGAGGGTCTGGCTGTTCACAGTGGCGCGACCGCACCGGATTTCCACCGGTTTCCTCGACGCCCGCCGAGCAAGACGATGCTACTGGGCCCGCCCCGCCCGCAACTTTCCAGCCCACTTCCCGATGCTGGACGTTCGATCAGCAGGCAGTGGCGCGAGTGTCGCCGGACGGAGCGGTCGCCGCTGTTGCCTGCTGATCTTGATCCGTGGGGTTGCGCGGCGCGGTGGTGTCGCACGGTCACCGCGCGGGCCGACAGTCGGGGTCAGTGGGTGGGTCGCCGGGTGGTGTCTCCGGCCGCGATTGCCGCCGCTACCTCAGTGAGGGCCTTGCGGATCAGCGCGCCGTAGTCGTCGTCCGGGAGGGTGTCGAGGCGCTCGCGGGCCGCTTCGATGTGTTGTGTCGCGGCGGGGAAAGAACCGAGACGGCGGAAGTTGTCGGCGAGATTCAGGTGCAGGGAGGGGTAGAAGCCGGCGACCCGCAGGCCCGCGTGGTGGTCGTCGAGGCGGGTATCGGTGAGGACGTCGGCGGCGTCGAGGGCGCGGATGTCCCACACCAGGGCTTCGGCCGGGTCGTCGTAGACGTCGGCCAAATAGTGAGCGAGGGTGCAGCGGTGTAGTGGGTCTCCGACGGGGCCGATGTCAGCCCAGACCTGGAGCAGTGTCGTACGGGCTCTATCGGCGCCGCCGGTCCGAAAGTCGGTGACGCCCTGGGTGATTCGGTCCATGATCGGGTCGGCGGTGGTCATCGAAAGGTCTCCTCGGTGGGTTCGGGTCGGCACGGCATGACCAGGGTCGACAGGTCGCCGTCGTCGGCGGAGCGGACCAGCACGGGCTGATCGGGCGCGATGAGGTCGAGCATCACGTCGGGCCCGACGGCGGTGGCGACAGCCGGGTAGAGGGTGGTGACGGCGAAGTGGATTGCCATCGCGGGCCCGGTCGAACCAGTCGACGGGATTTCCGGCGCCACAACTGATTCCGCCGAGGCACTTGAGCTGGCTGTCGAACTGCCTTGTGCTACCGCATCATTCGTGGCGGCGGTCACCGGGTGCGTGGCGCGCTCCGCGTACGCACTCGCGGGGAGCACGGAGACCGTCCCGGTGGCGTCGACCGAGAGGACCACGATCGGCGAGTCGGCGCGTTCCAGAGCGCCGAGCAGCGCCGTACGGGTGAGCACGACTCGGGTCCGCACCGGGGCGAGCGCGGACAGCATCGCTCGGTAGTCGGGGAAAGCCTGGGTCGATCGGCGGCAGAAGCGCCGCGTGTCGTCCGGCGGGGCGTCGTGACGCGTTGTCGGCTCGCCTTCTGTTCCGTTGGGCGATCCGGCGATCGAATCCGTTGTAGCCGTGTGGAATTCGATGCGGTCGCGGTGTGGTCGGATCGCGACCGCGTGTCGTCGGCGCAACCAGGACACGGCCGCGCGGAGGTCTTCGGCGTCCACCGTCGCATCCCAGGCCGCGTCGCTGACGCGGGTGAGGCGGACGGTGCGGGTGGCCAGGCGGTAGCGGTCCGTCGCGGTGAGGATCAACTGCTGCCCGTCGGTCTCGAACAGCATCGTGTCCAGTACGGCCAGCGACGGATCGGCGACGGTGGCTGTCGCGACCTGGTCGATCGCCGCCGCCACCACCGGTCCACTCACCCACACGTCGTCGCGCGGTCTCCGGGCGGGATCGAGCTCCTGTTCCGGATCGCGCGCGGTGGCGAGCGGTCCTCGAGGACGATCGGGGTGCACCCCTGCCCGGTCGCGATTTCCGCTCCCGCTCGGGCCGGACTCCGAGCCGTGGGTGGCCCGGAGAGCGCCGCGCGCGGCCGTCGCGGCGGCGCGAACCTGGTCCTGGCGACGGTCGAGATCGGCGAGGTGGTGCTCGAGCAGGGCGATCGCCCGGGCGTGGTCGGTTTCGGTGAGCAGGGCCTTGACCGCGGGCAGCGGCATGTCCACGGCGCGCAGGTGACGCAGGAGGTGGGCGGGGGTGGACTGTTCCTGGGCGTAGTAGCGGTAGCCGGTGACCTCGTCGACGTCAGCGGGGGCGAGGATGCCCGCGTCGGCGTAGAAGCGCAGGGCGCTGGCGCTCAGGCCGCAGGCGCGGGCGAAGGCTCCGATGGTGATCAGTTCGGTGTCGGGCACCGGTTCATGATCGAGGTTCGACCGAGTCGAAGGTCAAGTCGCCGATCGTTCGGTGCCCGCGGCGACCATCTCCGGGGAACCGGTGCCGAGATCGCGGTACACGTTCGCGATCACCAGCCGGCCGAGGGCGTTGTTGCCGACGCCGCCGATCACCGCGCCGATTCCCGCCGGGATCAGCGTGCCGAACAGCAGCAGAGTGCGTTTGACCAGGTAGTTGACGATGAACCGTTTGGCGGGGGAATCAGGCATGCCCGCCAGGCCGGGGATGTGGTCGGTGACGACCGAGAGCCACTGGCCCGTCTTGTGGCCCGCGGTCTCGTCGAGCACCTTGGTGCCCGCGTCGCCGAGCACGACCTTCGATACCAGTCGCGCCTGCCGCGAGTCGTCGGGATCGAGGCCGTACGCCGCGGCGGCGCCGACGGACAGCACCGAGGAGGACTCGAGGAACACGAGGGTGTCCACCCCGGTCGCGGCCAGACCGATCAGCGTGCCCACCCCGGGCACGGCGGCGGTGAGCCCCACCGCGACGCCGCTGGCGGTGACGACCACCAGGTACTGGCGCGACAGCCGCTGCACGATCTCCACCGGCGCGTCCTGCGGGTGCCTGCGTTCGAGCCAGTCGACGTAGCGGTGCACCACCGGCGCCTGCGCTTGCGCGACCCTGTCGAGCGCGGGAACGACACGCTTGTCCACGAATTCACGCAGCATGGAGGCGACTCTCCTGTCGATATTCGGCCGGCGAAGGATCCGCCGCTCACCCTAGCGACTACCCGCGAATCGTCCCGTCACGCGTGACGGCCTCGTCACAGCGGCGGGCCGGACAGTGGCGCGGCCGACAATGTCACCGCGGCGGTAGCGCCGACCGCGGCCTGATCGCGCGACAGCAACCGGCCGACCCCGCGAACACCGCCACGTCGGGTTCGGGGCGCAGCGGGTGGGTCGTAGGCTTGAGCATCATGACCAGGAGCGCGCCCGATTCTTGCCCAGGGGTCCTGCGGTTGCATCAAGCCGCCGACGGGCCGTTGGCGCGGATCCGCGTACCGGGCGGGCGCTTGACATCGGCACAGCTCCAGGTGTTGGCCGACGCGGCGCGCGATCTGGGCAACGGCAACCTCGAGCTGACCTCGCGGGGCAATATCCAGCTGCGGCAGGTCCGCGACGCCTCCGAACTCGCGCAACGGCTGGGCGAGGCGGATCTGCTGCCCAGCCGGACGCACGAGCGGGTGCGCAATATCGTGGCCTCACCACTGTCCGGGCGGGTCGGCGGGTTCGCGGACGTGCACGGGCTCGCCGTCGACCTCGACGCGGGCTTGCGCGATGATCCGGACCTGGCGCAACTGCCCGGGCGGGTGCTGTTCACCCTCGACGACGGACGCGGTGATGTGAGCACACTGCACGGTGACATCGGCATCCAGGCGGTGGGCGCCGACGAGTTCGCACTACTGCTGGCGGGCGCCGACACCGGGCTTCGGGTCACCGCCGGCGAAGCCGTCGACGTGATGCTCGACGCGGCACGCGGCTTTCTCGATCTGCGGGGATCGAGCGAATCGGGGCAGTGGCGGCTGCACGAGATCGCGGGCGGAGTCGAATCGGTGATCGAGACGCTCGACCGCTCGCCCGTCGGCGAACCTCTCGAACTCGGTGCGACGCACACTGTTCCGATCGGCTGGCTCGACCAGGAGGACGGCCTCGTCACGCTCGGCGCCGGGGTGCGGCTGGGCACGCTGTCGGCCAGGACGACCGAATTCCTCGCCGCGATCGAGCGGCCGATCTTCGTCACCCCCTGGCGCAGTCTGGTGATCACCGACCTCGACGAGGGGCCCGCCGAGACCGTGGTGCGCGTGCTCGCGCCGATGGGTCTGATCTTCGACGCGCAATCCCCGTGGCTGCAGGTCAGCGCCTGCGCCGGACGCCCCGGCTGCGCGAAATCGCACACCGATGTCCGCGCCGACCTGGCCGCCGCTGTCGAGTCCGATCGTGTCCTGCCCGCGCTGGCGCGGGATCCGGCCGACCGCGAGCAGCCGATCGAGAGTCCCGCTGGATCGGCCGATTCCGAGGATGCCGCCACGCCCGCCGAGCAGCGTCCGCCCCTGATCGAACTCGTCGCGGCCGAAGCGGTCACGGCAGCGGGTCGCCAGCACTGGTCGGGGTGCGAGCGTCGCTGCGGTCGCCCACGCGGGCCCGTGACCGATGTCGTCGCCACCGAGCACGGCTATCGCGTCGAGACCGACGACCCGACCTGATCCGGTCGGCCCACAGTCGCGTCGCGGCGGGTGTGCAGCTCCAGCACGCAGCACTTGACGCCGCCGCCACCCTTGCGCAGTTCGGACAGATCCAGCGGAACGGGGACGAATCCGCGCGCCCGCAACTGCGCGATGAGACCGGTGGCGCCGGGGTCGAGGAAAACGTGTTCACCATCGCTGAGCCCGTTCAGCCCGAAGCAGAGCGCGTCGTTGTCGTCGGCGAGGATCGCGTCGGGGTAGAGCGCGGTCAGTACCTCGCGCGCGGCCTGGCTGAACGCGGCCGGGTAGTAGGCCACGGTGGCGTCGTCGAGGACCATCAGCGCGGTATCGAGGTGATAGAAGCGCGGGTCGACCAGCTCGAGCGAGACCACCGGCACGTCGAAGTACCGCTCCACCTCGGCGTGCGCCGACAGCGAACAGCGGAATCCGACGCCGGCCAGGATCCGCTGCCCGGCGAACGCGAAATCGCCCTCCCCCTCGTTGATTTCGGACGCGGCGGCCAGTGCGCGCAGTTCTCGTGCGGCGAACCACCGGTGGAACGCGGGCCCCTCGGCGGCCCGTTCGGGGTGGGCGAACCGGGCCGAGAGCGCGTGCCCACCGATCACGATGGCGCTGTTGGCGGCGAAGACCATATCCGGCAGACCGGGTTCGCCGGGCACCGTTTCCACGGTGTGGCCGTGCGCTTCCAGGGTCGCGCGCAGGATTTCCCACTGGGCGAGCGCACGCGCCCGGTCGACCGGGGCGGCCGGATCCATCCAGGGGTTGATCGCGTAGGTGACCTCGAAATGGTCGGGGCGGCACAGCACGTAGCGGCGCGCGGAGGCGGTCCGCGTGGGTGCGTGGACACGAAGTGGGCTGGCGGCGGTCATCAGGACTCCTGGCGGCGACGCGGACGGTTTCACCGACCGTAATCGCCGTCGCGTTGCACACGGAACATCGATTCATTGTGCATTTCGGTGCAAAGATGGGGAATCATTGCGCGCGCGGCGAAGGAGCGACATGGACGACATCGATCGGCGAATTCTCGCGGAGCTGCTCGTTCACGCCCGCGCCTCGTTCCAGGAGATCGGTTCGGTGGTCGGATTGTCCGCGCCCGCGGTGAAGCGGCGGGTGGACAAAATGGTGCAGAGCGGGCAGATCACCGGATTCACCGCGCAGGTCAACCCGGCCGCGCTGGGCTGGAAGACCGAGGCCTACGTCGAGGTCTACTACCGCGACAACATCTCCCCCGCCGAGCTGCGCCGCACCCTCGAACCGATTCCGCAGATCGTCGGGGTGTGGACAATCGCGGGCGAGGCCGACGCGCTCGTGCATGTGATGGCCACCGATATGGCCGAGATCGAGGTGACGGTCGAACGGATCAGGGAGAACGCGCGCGTCGGGCGCACTCGCAGCTCGCTGGTGATGTCGCGCATTCTCGAACGCCCCCGTACCTGAGCCGCCGGACACCACGTCAGACACAGGTTCTAGGGTTGTCGCCATGTCCGATGTGCGTGCCAGCTACCTCACCGACGGGGCCGAGATCTATCGGCGCTCGTTCGCGACGATCCGCGCCGAGGCGGATCTCGCCGGTTTCCCCACCGACGTGGAACGGGTGGCGGTGCGGATGATCCACGGCTGCGGGCAGGTCGACCTGGCCCCCGACATCGCCTTCTCCCCCGGCGTGGTCGCCGCCGCGCGCGCCGCGCTGCACGCGGGCAAACCGATCGTCTGCGATGCCAACATGGTCGCCTCTGGGGTGACCCGCAAGCGACTGCCTGCCGACAACGCGGTGCTGTGCAACCTCACCGACCCGCGCGTGCCCGAACTGGCCGCGCGACTGGGCAATACCCGCTCGGTGGCGGCACTGGACCTGCTGCGCGACCAGCTCGACGGCGCGGTGGTGGCCATCGGCAACGCACCGACCGCGCTGTTCCACCTGCTCGACATGCTCGACGCCGGTGCACCACGCCCCGCCGCGATCATCGGTATCCCGGTGGGGTTCATCGGCGCCGCCGAATCCAAGCAGGCGCTGATCGACTTCGGCGGAATCGAGTATCTGACCGTCCGCGGCAGGCGGGGCGGCAGCGCGATCACCGCGTCGGCACTGAATGCGATTGCGAGCGAACAGGAATGAGCGAGATCAGCACCGGCAAGCTGTGGGGTATCGGCCTGGGTCCCGGCGATCCGGAACTGGTGACGGTGAAGGCCGCCCGGCTCATCGCCGAAGCCGATGTGGTGGCGTTCCACAGCGCCAAGCACGGCCGCAGCATCTCCCGCGCCATCGCCGAACCGTATCTGCGCCCCGGCCAGATCGAGGAGCATCTCGTCTACCCGGTGACCGTGGAGACCACCGATCATCCCGGCGGCTACCAGGGCGCGATCGACGAGTTCTACGAGCAGGCGGCGCAGCGGCTGGCCGCCCACCTGGCCGCCGGGCGCACCGTCGCGCTGCTCGCCGCGGGCGATCCGCTGTTCTACTCCTCCTACATGCACATGCACCGGCGGCTGGCCGACCGCTTCGACGCCGAGATCGTCCCCGGCATCACCTCGGTCAGCGCGGCTTCCGCGGCGCTGGGAACCCCCCTCGTCGAAGGCGAGCAGGTGTTGACGGTGCTGCCCGGGACCATGCCCGTCGACCAGCTCACCGAGCGCCTTCGGACCACCGACGCGGCCGCGATCATGAAGCTGGGCCGCACCTATCCCGGTGTGCGCCGAGCACTCTCGGAGTCGGGCAGGCTCGCCGACGCCTATTACGTGGAACGCGCCAGCAGCACCCGCGAGCGTGTGCTGGCCGCCGCCGATGTCGACGATGCCGAGGTGCCCTACTTCGCCATCACCCTGGTGCCCGGTCCGAAGCCGACCACCCCGATCCGGGCCCGTTCCGCTGCCGACGCGCCCTCGATCGACCGGTCGACGGCTGGATCCGACCGGCTCACCGCCACCCCACCGCGCCCGGCCACGCCGACGCACGCGGGCGAGTCCGTGCTGTCGCAGGCGCCCGAATCCGATGGCGCGCCAGGCGAAGTCGTCGTCGTCGGCCTCGGCCCCGGCGATGCCGCGTGGACTACCCCGCAGGTCAGCGAGGCGCTGGCCGCGGCAACCGATCTGGTCGGGTACACCACCTATATCGACCGGGTGCCCCAGCGGGCAGGCCAGCAGCGGCACGCCAGTGACAACAAGGTCGAGTCCGAGCGGGCCGCGATGGCGCTGGACCTGGCCAAGCGGGGCGCGCGCGTCGCGGTGGTGTCCTCGGGTGATCCGGGTGTCTTCGCGATGGCCGCCGCGGTTCTCGAGGTGTCCGCCGAACCACAGTTCCAAGATGTCGCGGTGCGGGTGCTGCCAGGGCTCACCGCCGCCAACGCGGTGGCGAGCCGGGTCGGCGCGCCACTGGGCCACGACTACGCGATGATCTCGCTGTCGGACCGGCTCAAGCCGTGGGATGTCGTCGCACAACGCCTGTCGGCGGTCGCCGCGGCCGATATGGCCATCGCGATCTACAACCCGGCTTCCTCACAGCGCCGCTGGCAGGTCGGCGCCATGCGTGAGCTCCTGCTCGAACACCGCCCGCCGCGCACGCCGGTGGTGCTGGGTCGCGATGTCGGCGGGCCGACCGAATCCGTCCGGGTGACCACGCTCGGTGAGCTCGATCCCGACGAGGTCGACATGCGCACCCTGCTGATCATCGGATCCTCCACCACCACCACCTTCGACACGCCGGAGGGCACCCGCGTTTTCACTTCGCGCAGGTACGGGTCGGTGCCGAGCCGGTAGCTCGCGCCAAGCAGTAAGAAAACCGCACGGTCGGTACCGCGCATGACCCGCGCCGAGCGGTCGTCCGGATCGACACGACCGGCGATCGCGGCGACCCCGCGGCCGACCGGACGACCGCGCTCCTCGGCGACCGCGATGGTCGGCGAGGCCCCGGCGATCCGCGCCCACGATGGCACACTGGTTGCGCGGGTTCACCCGCGCGCACAACAGCGTGACAGCTCGTTTCCTGGTTCGATTCCCCAACGCGTCCCACGAGGACGATGAAAGGACTCACCACGATGAGAGTTCAGCACCACGCACACCACGCCCTCCCCACCCGACTGCGGCGCGGCCTCACGGTCGGCCTGATCGCCGCCGCCATGGCGGTCCCCGTCGCGGGAATCGCCTCGGCCGACCCGCCGGCCGCGTCCCCGGCACCCGGCGCGATCGAGGCACCCGCGGCACCCGAAGCACCCACGGCTCCGGGAGCACCCGAGCAGCCCGCGGCACCGGCATCGCCGGGTCTGCCCGGCCGGCCCGAGGCTCCCCTCGCCGACAGCGCCACCAGCATCACGCTGCTGGTGGACGGCGGCGCGAGCGAGGCCGTCTCGGTCAGCATCGACAGCACGGCTACGGTCGAGGATTTGAAGGACCTCATCCAGGAACAGACCGGGGTCCCGGCGGCCGACCAGCAGCTCGCCACCGCGAGCGAGGTCGAGCTGGTGGACTCGCGGACCCTGGCGTCCTATGAGCTCACCGACGGCGACACCGTGATCCTCGCGGTGGCCTGAGCCCGACGGGTAGCTCGATGCGGCGGTGGCGCTCAGCGCGCGAGCGTCATCGCCGCACCCCGGTCTGGCGAACGCGCCGCAACACAGGCACTATTGGCGGACCGCGCACCCCGGCGTAACATTCCACTTAGGAATGTAGTTCGAAGGGAGTTGACCGTTGACCGACACCGCGACTCGACGCCGCCCGCTGAACTCCACCGCGGCCTCGCTACTCGGGTTCCTCCACGAGGGCCCGAAGTCCGGCTGGGATCTGGCCACACAGGCCCAGCTACGCATCGGCGACTTCTGGACCATCACCCAGAGCCAGGTCTATCGAGAGCTGTCCACAATGGATACCGCGGGCCTGGTGACCAAGGGTGAACGCGGCGCCAGGGAACGCATTCCCTACCGGATCACCGACATCGGGCGCGAGGCCTTCGCCGAGTGGATCGGGCGCGACCCGGGCGTCGAGACGATCCGCGTGCCACTGCTGCTCACGCTCTCCTTCGGCGAGCACCTCGATCCCGCGCATCGCGATCGGATCATCGCCGCCAACAAGAACATTCATCAGGATCGCCTCGACCGATATCTCGACGAGGACGAAACCGCCCTGGCACCGCACCAGCGGGCGACCCTCGAATTCGGCATCGCCTACGAACGCGCGGTCCTGCACTGGTTCGACCAGCTCCCGACGATCTTCACACCACCGAGCCCGCGCTGACGGCACTCGGCCACCGGGGTCAGCGCACCCGGTGCGGCGCGGATTCGCGCAGCCACCGCACCGCGGCGCCGACATCGGCCACGGTCACCGCACCCTCGGGCAGCGGCGGCCGGTCGATCATGATCACCGGCAGTCCCGCGGTGCGGGCCGCGAAGATCTTCGCCTCGGTCTGTTCACCGCCGCTGTTCTTCGTGACCAGCACGTCGATGCGATGACGCGACATCAGCACGAGTTCCTCGTCGAACGTGAACGGCCCACGCGCCAGCAACAGTTTGGCGCGCGGCGGGAGCGGGACGTCGGGGGCGTCGATGGAGCGGATGACGAAACCATGGCCCGTACAGCCGACGAACGCGCCGACGCCCTGACGGCCGATGGTCAGCAGGACTTGCTTGTCGCGCGCGGTCAGGGCCGCGGCCGCCGCGGTGAGATCGGGCACGCGGGTCCACAGATCTCCGCACCGCTGCACCCACTCGGGGCGGCGCAGATGCAGCGCCGGGATGTCGAGCTCGGCCGCGGCGGTGGCGGCGTGCGCGCTCACCCGCGCGGCGAAGGGATGGGTCGCGTCCACGACAGCATCGATCGCGTTCTCGCGCAGCCACATTCGGAGGCCCTCGACGCCACCGAACCCACCCACGCGGACCGCACCGACCGGCAACCGCGGATTGGCGACTCGACCGGCGAGGGAGGACACGATATCGAGTCCACGCTCACCCGACGCTCTGCGCGCCAACTCCCTGGCTTCGCCGGTGCCACCGAGGATCAGAACTCTCAGGACAGCCCTCCGCGATCATCGACACCGGCATCACCATCGAACTTCGAGTACTTCATGTAACTCTCCATCGTGGAAACCGAACCGGGGGGATTACCCGGAACGGCAACGACCCTACCCCCGAGCCGTGGGTTCTACACGTCCGGTCCGAAATTCTTACGGCGCGCGGACCCTGTGAGAACGGATTCATCGTGATCTGCGCGTGATCTGATCGTGATCGTCACTACGGGTCCGCCGTCCGGCGACCAGCGGGTTTTCGGACAATCCACTGAGCGACCGGCAGGTGCGGCCGCCATGCGGTGAACCCGCCGAGCGCCTCCCCTCGATAGATCTGGAATTTGCGCAGGGTTCCGCCGAACCTCGCAGACCAGTCGAGCAGCAGCGCTTCCGATTCCGCGGTGACCGCGTTGGCGACGAAGCGGCCGCCGGGACGCAGGTGCTGCCAGCACAGTTCGAACATGCCGTCCTGGGTGAGGCCGCCGCCGAGGAATATCGCATCCGGCGCCGAGATCTTTTCCTCGGCTAACTCTGAGCTCATCTCGCCGCGGATCGTTATTCCCGGCACCCCGAGCGCGGTGATATTGGTCGCGATTTGTTCGCGCCGGGCGGGCAGTCGTTCGAACGTGACGGCGCGGCACCGCGGATGGGTCCGGCACCATTCGATCGCGATACTGCCCGACCCGCCGCCGACATCCCACAGCATTTCCCCCGGTACAGGGGCGAGTGCGGTGACGGTGAGGGCGCGAACCTCGGCTTTGGTGAGCTGACCGTCCCCGGCGAAGGCGGCGTCGGCCAAGCCCGGCAATCGGGTGTCGCGGCGCGTTCGCGGATCGGCGCGACAGTCGACGGCGACGATGTTGAGCGGGTCGCCGGGCGGGTGCGCCCAGGTGGCGGCGGAACCGGTGTACCGGCGTTCGGCGGGGCCGCCGAGTTGCTCGAGAACGGTCAGCGACGAGTCGCCGAATCCCTTGTCGCACAGCAGTTCCGCGATTCGAATCGGCGTTGTCTGGTCTTCGCTGAGAACGAGAATCCGCCGCCCTTCGGACAATTCGGGCACGATGGTGGGCAATGGCCGGGCAACCACGCTCACCACCGGAGTATCGGCCAGTGGCCACCCGAGCCGGGCGCACGCCAGCGACGCCGAGGAGGGCTGCGGGAACACGCGCAGCGCCGCCGGGCCGAACCGGCGCGCCAGCGTGACGCCGATCCCGTAGAACATGGGATCACCGCTGGCCAGGACACCGATGCGGCGATCGGCGTTGCGCCCGAACAACTCCGGCAGGGCAGCCAGCAGCGGCGTCGGCCACGGCACCCGTTCGATGTCGCTCGCCGGGAGCAGCGCCAGTTGGCGCGCGGAGCCGAACACCACCTCGCAGTCCCCGATGGCGCTACGGACGTTCTCCCCGAGACCGGGCCAACCGTCGGCCCCGATTCCGGCCACCACGATCGGGTGGCCGGTCCAGCCCTTCGCCGCGTCGACCGACGCGGTCACCGTGGCATCCGACGCCAGACGGATTGCGGGAGCAGGCGCATCACGAAGAAAGCCACGGCGAGGCGGCCGGGAATCGCGACCCGGGTGGCGCCCTTGCCGAGGCCGCGGACCACGGCATCGGCGACCTGATCGGGGGTGCTGGCCATGGGCGCGGGTTTCATGCCGATGGTCATGCGACCGATCACGAAACCCGAGCGAACCAGCAACAACTGCACGCCGGTGCCGTGCAGGGCGTCGCCGAGACCGCTGGCGAAGCCGTCCAAGCCCGCTTTGGCCGAACCGTAGACATAGTTCGCCCGGCGCACGCGCACGCCTGCGATGGAGCTGAAGACGACGATCTGGCCGCGACCCTGCGCCCGCATCACGGTCGCCAACGTCGTCAGGACACTGACCTGGGCGACGAAATCGGTGTGTACGACGGCGACCGCGTGGACCGGGTCGTGTTCGGCACGGTCCTGATCGCCGAGGACGCCGAAGGCGAGCACCGCTGTCGCGATACCGCCGTGCTCGGCGGCGAGCTTGTCCAGCAGCGGCGCGTGGGTGGCGGTCTCGTCCGCGTCGAACTCCACAGCGTGCACGGCGGCCGCGCCCGCCGCGCGCACCTGCTCGATCTCGGCCGCCAGCGCATCGGCACGGCGAGCGGCCAGGATCACCACTCGCCCGGGCGCCAGCCTGAGCGCCACTTCGAGGCCGATCTCACTGCGCCCGCCCAGGACCAGCACCGGCCCATCGTTCTGCTGCATTCCCATGGTGCCAGTCTGTCATCCGGTCCGGCCTGCCGATGTCGGCCTGTCCCTGTCGCGTCACGCGGCGCGACCCGCGCTGCGACGCACCGGTCGGCCCGGCTACCGTTTCGGACATGCCGACCGCCATCGCACAGCTGTCCCCCGCTGCCATCGAGTTCGTCACCGAGCGGCACCTGGCCACGCTCACCACGCTGCGCGCCGACGGCACCCCGCATGTGGTGGCCGTGGGGTTCACCTGGGATCCGGAGAGCGGGCTCGCCCGCGTGATCACCGATGGCGCGTCGGTGAAGGCACGCAATGCCGGACGACGCGGCTACGCGGCGGTGAGCCAGATCGAGGGACCACGCTGGCTGACTCTGGAGGGACCGGCGACGGTGCTCGACGACAGCGCCGATGTCGCCGAGGCCGTGCGCCGCTACACCGAGCGTTACCGCGTGCCGCGCGAGAACCCCACGCGCGTGGTGGTCGCGATCCAGGTGCGGCGGGTGCTGTCGTCGAGCACGCTCAAATAGTGTCCGCGATCCCCTCGGCGCGGTGCGGACGCCTGTCGCCGCGGGCGTGAAACAGTCCGTTCCCGAACCGCTTACAGCACCGTCAGACCGTGCGGCCGGTTGTTCATCGACTCCACACCGGTGTCGGTGACGACCACGATGTCCTCGATCCGCGCGCCCCACCTGCCGCGGAAGTAGATTCCCGGCTCGATGCTGAACGCCATGCCCGGTTCGAGGGCCAGGTCGTTGCCCGCCACGATGTAGGGCTCCTCGTGTACCGACAGGCCGATGCCGTGGCCGGTGCGGTGGATGAAGGCGTCTCCGAGGCCCGCGTCGGCGAGCACGGTGCGGGCGGCGGCGTCGATGGACTCCGCGCTCACTCCCGGCCGCACCGCGGCCACCGCGGCGGCCTGGGCGGCCTCGAGCACCGCGACCTGTTCGACGATCTCGGGGCTCGGTGTGCCGAGCGAGTAGGTGCGGGTCGAGTCCGAGTAGTAGCCGGGTTCGACAGGACCACCGATATCGATGACGACCACATCGCCCTGCTCGATGACGCGATCGGAGACCTCGTGGTGCGGGTCGGCGCCGTTCGGGCCACTGCCGACGATCACGAACGCGGCCTCGGTGTGGCCTTCCTCGATGATCGCGGCGGTGATATCGGCGGACACATCGGCCTCGGTGCGACCGGCCCGCAGGAACTCGCCCATCCGCGCGTGCACACGATCGATGGCCGCGCCCGCCCGGCGCAGCGCGTCGATCTCGGCCTCGTCCTTGATCATTCGCGACCGGCGCAGCACCGGCGTCGCCGACGCGGGCAGCCCGGTGGTCGACTCGGCGAGCGGGATCAGGTGCAGCGCGGGCATGGCGTCGGCGACCGCGATGCGGGACCCGGCGTGCAGGATCGACCGGACCAGTTGGTACGGATCGACGCCGTCGACCCAGTCGAGCACCTGCAGACCGAGTTCACCGGCCGCGGAATCACCGAGGGAGGCCAACTCGAGTTTCGGGATGACCACCGAGGGCGTCGACCCGTCGGCCAGGATCACCAGGCAGGTGAGCCGTTCGAAGGATTGCGCCGCCGAACCGATCAGGTACCGCAGGTCGGGACCCGGCGTGATCAGCAAAGCGTCCAGATGCGCGGTGCGCATCAATTCGACCGCCCGCTCCAGCCGCTGACCGTAGACCTTCGCCGCGAACCTGGCATCCGTGTGCGCGCTCATAGGATCCGACGTTACCCGCACCGCACCGAGGACAGCCACCGAAGCCCATCGGCACCGTCACCGCCACCGTGTCGGTGCTTCGGGGCACAATCACCGGGTGACCGCAGACGAGAGCACCCGTGGACCCCTATTGATCCTCGACGGCGCCAGCCTCTGGTTCCGCGCCTACTACGCTATCCCCGACAAGCTCAGGGGCACGGACGGCCGCTCGGTGAACGCGCTGCGCGGCTTCACCGACATGGTCGCCTCCCTGGTCACCAAGCATCGCCCGAGCAGGCTCGTCGTCGGGCTCGACCTCGACTGGCGGCCCCCCTTTCGGGTGGCCCTCGTGCCCTCGTACAAGGCGCACCGGCTCGACACCAGCACCGCCGCGGCGCCCGGCGCGGAAGAAGTGCCCGACACGCTCACCCCGCAGGTCGAGATGATCCTCGAGGTGCTGGCGGCGGCGGGGATCGCCACCGGCGGCGCGGAAGGACTCGAGGCCGACGATGTGCTCGGCACCCTGGCGAGCCGCGAACGCACCGACCCGGTCGTCGTCGTCAGCGGCGACCGCGACCTGCTGCAACTGGTGCGCGACGAGCCCGCCCCACCGGTCCGCGTGCTCTATGTCGGCCGGGGTCTGGCCAAAGCCGAACTGTTCGGCCCCGCGGAGCTCTCGACGAAATACGGTGTGCCCGAACAGAACGCGGGACCGGCCTACGCCGACATGGCGACCCTGCGCGGCGACGCCTCCGACGGACTGCCCGGCGTGGCGGGCATCGGCGACAAGTCGGCCGCCCAGCTGATCACCAGGTTCGGCTCGCTCGACGCGCTGATGGACGCCGTCGCCGATCCGACCTCCGATATCGCCAAGGGTGTGCGAGCGAAACTCGTTGCCGCACAAGACTATCTGAAGGTCGCCGCACCGGTCGTGCGGGTGGTGCGCGACGCCGAGGTGATCCTGTCGCGTCCGGATGTCCTGCCCGCCACCCCCACCGACCCCGACCGGCTGCTCGCGTTGGCCGCCGCGTACAACGCCGAGAGCCCGATCACCCGTCTGGTCACCGCGTTGACCGCGGCACACGCCGACTGAACGACACCGGGCCGCCCGCGTACGTCGCGGACGGCCCGGAAAACATAGTGGCAGCGCCTAGTTGGGGCGGCCGACCTCATAGGTGCCGTCTTCCTTGGTGATCTTGACGGTCACCTTCTTCGCCTCGCCGCTGACCTTCAGATCGCAGGTGAAGGTCGCGTCGACCTCCACCGCCTGGCCGGAGGGGCAGCTGACATCGGAGACGTCGGCGATGCCGTAGGAGTCCTTCAGCACGCGCGCCACACCCTGCTGCACAGCCGCGTTGTCGAGTTCGTCGGAAGAGAACACGACCAGCAGCAGACCGATCACGGCGGCGACCACGAGCACGCCCGCGGCGACGAGCCCGATGACCAGGCCCTTGCTCTTGCCACCGGACGACTGCTGCGGCTGGCCCCACTGCTGCTGCGGCGCGGGCTGCTGGCCCCACTGCTGTTGCGGCGCGGGCTGACCCCACTGCTGCTGTGCGTTGGCGGCCTGGTTGTTCCAGTCCTGCGGCGGCGGCTGGGTCTGGCCCCACTGCTGCTGGGGTCCGGTCGGCTGCTGGGGCTGCTGACCCCACTGCTGCGGCTGCTGGGGCTGCTGTCCCCACTGCTGCTGCGGCTGCTGCGCGTTGGGGTCGTTCCACTGCTGGGTGGGCTGAGCGCCCTGCGGTGGCGGCTGCTGCGCACCACCCCAGTGCTGGGTGGGACCGGCACCGGCCCCCTGCTGACCCCCCCAGTGCTGGGTGGGATCGTTATTCCCCTCCCCGGGGTTGTTCGGTCCGTAAGGGCCGCTCATCCACTCGCCTCCACTCGCATCATTAGTCCATACGGTAGCCCCCCGCGCCGGGCCTGCCGCATTCGCACGACATCCGCCTCACGGTCGGTACGCGAAGAAATCAAATCACAGACGTCGCCACTACGCGGCGTCCACCGCGACGACACCCCGCCGTACGGCACGCACCGCCTTGGCGGCGGTGGACGCGATCTCGGGGTCGTCGGCGGTGTTGTGGATCTGATCGAGCAGATCGATCACCTGTCGGCACCACCGCACGAAATCGCCCGCCGACATCGTCGTGCCCTGGTCGCCACTGGCCAGCAACGCCTCGGCCAACGCGTCACCGCGCGCCCATTTGTACACACCGGTGACGAACCCCAGATCGGGTTCACGGGTGGGCGCGAGTTTGTGTCGCACCTCGTCGGAGCGCAGGTCCGACCACACTTCGATGGTGGCTGCGATGGCCCGGCGGATCGGATCGGTCGGACCGGCCGGGGTCAGCAGGCCGGTTTCCTGCCGCGATTCGTACACCAGCGTCGATACCACGGCGGCGAGTTCGGCCGGACCGAGTCCGCGCCACAGTCCCTGGCGCAGGGCCTCGGCCACCACGAGATCGCTCTCGGCGTAGATCCGGGCCAGGCGCCTGCCGTCGGCGGTCACCTCACCGTGGGCGACGAACCCGCGCTCCTCGAGCAGCCCGACGATCCGGTCGAAGGTGCGCGCCAGCGAATTCGTGGTCGCGGCAACCTTCTGGCGCATCGTCTCGGTCTCGCGGGCAAGCCGCGAGTACCGCTCGCCGGTGCGGCTCAGCTGCTCACGATCGGGGCGATCATGGGCGGGATGGGACCGCAGACTGCGTCGCAGCGTCGAGAGCTGACGATCTTCGCCGCCGCGCACCCGATCGTTGCGCTTGCCCCGGCGCGGAACCGAGATTCCGGTGCCGCGCAATGCCGAGGCCAGGTCGCGACGGATGCGCGCGGCCCGATGATCGACCCGGCGCGGCAGGTCCATGCGCCCGAGCGCTTCGGCGGGTTCGGGGAAATCGGCCGCGGATACTCGACCGGCCCAGTGATCTTCGGTCAACACCAGTGGACGCGGGTCGCCGGGCGTCTGGTCGGGTTCGAGGATCACCGCGAGCCCGGAACGCTTGCCCACGGGGATGGACACCACGTCGCCACGACGCAAACCGATCAGCGCTTTCACCGCGGCGCCGCGCCGGTCGGCCCGGCCCTGCTGCTGGATATCGCGCTCGCGCTGCTTGATCCGGTCACGCAACGACAGATATTCCATGAAGTCGCCGTCGACCCCGCCGAGCTGACTCTCCAGCTTGCGCAGCGCGCCCTCGTTGCGTTCGATGCCACGGACGAGCCCGACGACCGACCGGTCGGCCTGGAACTGGGCGAATGACCGCTCGAGCAGGTTTCGAGCCTCCTTGGCTCCCATCCGATCGATCAGGTTGATCGACATGTTGTAGCCGGGCCGAAACGAGCTCCGCAGCGGATAGGTGCGGGTGGAGGCGAGGCCTGCCACCGCGCTGGTGTCGACCTCCGGCTGCCACAGCACCACCGCGTGGCCCTCGACGTCGATACCACGCCTGCCCGCGCGACCGGTGAGCTGGGTGTACTCGCCGGGGGTGAGTTCGGCGTGGGTCTCGCCGTTGAACTTCACCAGGCGCTCGAGGACCACCGTGCGCGCGGGCATGTTGATGCCCAGCGCCAGGGTCTCGGTGGCGAACACCGCGCGCACCAGACCCCGGACGAACAGGTCCTCGACGGTGTGGCGGAACGCGGGCAGCATGCCGGCGTGGTGGGCAGCCAGGCCACGCTGCAGCGCCTCGCGCCACTCCCAGTAGCCGAGCACCTCCAGGTCGCCCTTGGGCAGGTCCCCGGTGTGCTTGTCGATGATCTCGTCGATCTGCGCGGCCTCGCCGGGACGACTCAGATCGAGACGGGCGCGCAGGCACTGGGCCAGCGCGCCGTCGCAACCGGCGCGGCTGAAGATGAACGTGATCGCGGGCAGCAGGTTTTCCTCGTCGAGGCGCGCCAGCACATCCGGGCGGGGCAACGGACGGAAGTTGCCACCGCGCCCGCCACGCCCACGCGGCCCGCCGTACCCGTGCATCCGGTCGGCGCTCTCGCGCTGGCGGATGAACCGCACGAGGTCTTCGTCGACCACGACCTTGTGGTCACTGGACTTGGTGTCGAACAGGTCGAACATCCGCCGGCCGACCATCACGTGCTGCCACAGCGGCACCGGCCTGGTCTCGTCGACCACCACCGCGGTGTCGCCGCGCACGGTTTCCATCCAGGCGCCGAACTCCTCGGCATTGGACACCGTCGCCGACAGACTCACCAGCCGCACGTCCGGCGGCAGATGCAGGATCACTTCCTCCCACACCGCACCGCGGAACCGGTCGGCGAGGTAATGAACCTCGTCCATGACGACGTAGGACAGACCGTGCAGCGAGTCCGAGGAAGCGTAGAGCATGTTGCGCAGCACCTCGGTGGTCATCACGACCACCGGCGCTCCCGGGTTGATCGACTGGTCACCGGTGAGCAGGCCGACGCTGTCGCGGCCGTGGCGGGCGGTGAGATCGGCGAACTTCTGATTCGACAGCGCCTTGATCGGCGTGGTGTAGAAGCACTTTCCGCCCGAGGCCAGCGCCATGTGCACGGCGAACTCACCGACGATCGTCTTGCCCGCACCGGTCGGGGCGCACACGAGCACACTGTGCCCGTCTTCCAGCGCCGCGCACGCGGTGCTCTGAAAAGGGTCGAGATCGAAGGAGATCTCGCCGGCGAATTTCGCCAGTTCGCTGGGCAGCCCCGGAGTGTCGGTCACCTCTCAGAGCGTATCGGAGTAGTCCGACACCGGGCGCGGGGTTTTCTCGGGCTCACGGACCGGATCGGCGGACGCCACCGGCTCGGGGGTCTCCAGCGGAGAGGCCTCTTCGTCATCGAGCGCGCCCCAGCTCTCCGCGGCCTCCCGGCGGGCCTTGCGCGCGTCACTGAACCGCGCGAATTGCACGGCGAACTCGAACAGCACGGTCAGCGCGATCGCCAACGCCAGCATCGAGAACGGGTCCTGCGGTGTGACGATCGCGGCGAAGACGAACAGGCCGAAGATGATCCCGCGCCGCCACGCCTTGAGCTTGGTGTAGGGCAGCACCCCGACCAGGTTCAGTCCGATGATGATCAAGGGTGTCTCGAAGCTGACGCCGAAGATGATCAGCAGCTGGATGATGAAGCCGAAGTACTGATTACCGCTGAGCGCGGTGATCTGGACGTTGTCGCCGATGGTCATCAGGAACGACAACGCGTGCGACACCACCACGTAGGCCAGCACCGCGCCCGTCACGAACAGCACCGAGCCCGTCACCACGAAACCGACCGCGAGCCTGCGTTCCTTCGCGTACAGCCCCGGGGTGATGAACGCCCACAGCTGATACAGCCAGAACGGTGTCGCGATCACCACACCGGCGGTGAACCCGACCTTCAACCGGAGCATGAACTGGTCGAAGGGGCCGGTGGCGAGCAATCGGCAGGCGCCGTCGGGAGTCAGGCTGGCCCGCGCCGATTCGGGCAGTGCGCAGTAGGGGCCGCGCAAGATCTCGCCCAGGCTCTCCAACCCGAAAAGCGTGTGCGCGTACCAGAAGAAGCCGATCAGGGTGGTCACCGCGATCGCGGCCAGTGCCAGCAACAGCCGGGTGCGCAGTTCCTGCAGGTGCTCGACCAACGACATGGTGCCGTCGGGATTCGTCCTGCGCTTGGTGCGCCGGGGATCGAACGGAATGCGCATGGTGGGTGGTGGCCTCTAACCTCGGATCGGCGACAACTCGTGACGAGACAGCATTCGGCCCCGGAGCGGCGCCTACCACTCCGGGGTAATTGCCCAGGTCAGAGGGTTTTGTGGCCCTGCTGCGGCTCGACGATCGGGGTCTGCGCCTGCGTCGTCGACGCGGACAACTGCTGCTGCGGCGCGGGGGTGGCCGGGGTGGCCGCCGGTGCGTCGGACGGCGCCGACTCCGCCTGCATCTGTCCGACCTCGCTCTTGAAGATGCGCAGCGAGCGACCGAGACCGCGCGCCGCGTCGGGAAGCCGCTTCGCGCCGAAGAGCAGAACGAACAGCAACGCGATGATCAGCAGGTGCGTCCAGCTGAACGTGCCCATTATCAGATACCTCCAAAGACTGTGTGATTACCGATGCTACCTGTGTTCGGAGCGCGGCGGACGCCCATCCGCTGTGAAGTTGGCCAGGCATTCAGTCCTCGACAGCGGCCGCCGCCCCGGTCAGCTCCGCGAACAGCCGAGTTCCGGTGAACCGTACGGGGTCGCCGGACTCGGCGATCCTGATCAGTTCCGTCAACCGGCGGTTGACCGGCGTCGGATGCCCGACCATCTCACCGAGGCGCACGATTTCCCCGCACAACCACGCGATTTCGGTACGCCGACCGAGCGCCAGATCGTCGGCCATCGACGAGCGGGCGAGCGGGTCGATGGCGAGCACCCGCGCGAACACCCGCCGGAAGACCGCATCGGGAACCCGCAGCAGATGCACCATCAACTCGGGCGGAACGGGGGTGAGCCGCGCGGGCCGAATTCGCGCAGTGTTCATCACGACGAGGGCCTCGGCCTGGGTCAGCGCGAGGCAGCGGCGGTAGTCGCGCTCGGCGAGCTCCTCGCGCAGCGGCCGGCCCGACAGCGCGTTGATCGGGTTGTTCAGATTCAGCAGCAGCTTCGCCCACTGCACCGGGCGCAGGTCACGGTGGCGGCGCAACGGCAGGCCCGCCGCCCGGAACCGGTCGGCGAAGCGGTCGACCACCGGGTCGTCCTGGATCGCGAGGTCGCCGTCGCTGGCGCGGTGGAATCGCCCGCGACCGCTGTGCACCACGTTGAACATCACCATCCCGGCCAGTGCGATGCTGGTCGGCAGGATCTCCCTGATCACGCCGGCGTTGCCGATGCCGTTCTGCAGGCTCACGACCGGCGTGCCGGGGCGCAACCGGCCCGCGACGGCGCGGACCGCCGCGGCGGTATCGGCCGATTTCACGGTGACCAGGACCAGGTCGGCCAACTCGGGTTCGTCGGGCTCGAGCGCGAGCCCGAACCGGTCGGGCGCCACCTCGGTCGAGCCGCCGTCCAGGTCGGTCAGGCGCAGGCCGTGTTCGGCGATGTCGTCGAGGATCCGCTGACGGCCGACGAAGATCACGTCCATGCCCGCGGCGGCCAGGTGACCGCCGAGGTACACCCCGACGCTGCCCGCACCGAGGACCAGTACTCGCTGACTCACGCGGGTTCGGTCTCCCCTACCAGCCCGGCGGCCGCGTAGGCGGCCAGGGCGGCATCGGCACGCCTGCGCACCGCGTCCACCAGCTCCGGTGGTCCGAGCACGGTGACGCCGGTACCGAAGCCGAGCAGCAGCCGAGCCATCCAGTCCGGCGAGGCGAAGCGCATGCCCGCCTCGATGCTGCCGTCGGCGCGCGACTGGATGCGGTGCATGGGGTACTGGTCGAGCACCCACGCGTAGTCGGCGCGCAGTCGCAGCCGGGCCAGCGGTACGTCGGGGTCGTCCTGGAACAGGTCGAGGGCCGCGGCGTCGTTGGCGGCGTGGCTCGGCGCGTGGGCCGGTTCGTCGAGTTCGGTGGCGTCCTCGATCCGATCGAAACGGAACAGCCGAACGCCTTCGGCCTGTCTGCACCACGCCTGCAGATAGCTGTTGTTGTCGACCAGCACCACCCGGATCGGGTCGACGATGCGCTCGGACACCTCGTCGCGGCTGGCGGAGTAGTAGACCAGGCGTAGCGCCCGCGCATCGGCGAGCGCGGCGCGCACGGTCGCGACCACCGGCTTCTCGACCGGGACCTCGACCGGTTTGCCCGCGATGACGGCATCGGTGCTGGCGATCGCCGATTCGATCTTGGCGATGGCGGCGTGCGCGGCGGTCGGGTCGACCATGCCCGGCATCTCCACGATCGAGCGCAGCGCCACCAACAGCGCGGTGGCCTCGGTGGAGGTCAGCCGCAGTGGCCGCTCGATGCCCGCCGAGAAGGTGACCTCGATGCTCTCCTCGGAGAACGACAGATCGATGAGGTCGCCGGGACCGTAGCCGGGCAATCCGCACATCCACAGCTGATTGAGGTCACTCATCAGCTGTTTGGTGGTGACACCCAGTTCGGCGGCGGCCTCGGCCGCGCTGATACCCGGGTGCGCGAGTAAGTACGGCACCATATTCAGCAGGCGCGAAAGGCGTAGGGACAGACGCGAACTCACGACGTGACCTCCGTGTGGTCGAGTACCGACCGTAGCCGGTTCATCACGTCGGCGCGCAGTTGCGGTGGTTCCAGGACCAGAACGTCGGGGCCGAGACCGGTGATCAGCCGGGCCACCCAGTCGCGGGATCGCACCGGTACCTCGAGCACCGAGCCGGGGCGTCCGCCCAGGTCACGGGTATCGACCTCGGTACCGATGCGGCGCAATTCGCGACCACGCCCCTTGGCGACCCACACGGTGGCCGATCCGGTGACGGGCGCGTCGCCGGTGACCCGGTCGACGATGGCGCGCAGATCGGTGTGCGCGGGCTTGTGGACCGCGTCGACGGGACCGTACGGCCGCACCTCGCCGCCGATCCGCGACAGCCGGAACGTGCGGACGGCATCGCGTTCGCGGTCGTGCCCGACCAGGTACCAGCGCCCGTGCCGGGTCACCACGCCCCACGGTTCGACATCGCGGGTCACGAACGGGTCGGTGATGGCGCTGTGGTGGCCGAATCGCACCGCCTGCCCCGCGTCGATCGCCGCGAGCAGTGCGCGCAACACCGGCTCCGACCCCCGGGTCCGCGCGGGAACCGCGGGTACCGAGACCCCGACGTTGTCGGTCTCGACGGTGACCCCGGCCGCGCGCAGCTTCAACAGCGCGCCCTCGGCCGCGCCCGCCAGTTCCGGGGAGGCCCACATCTGCACCGCGACGGCGACCGCCGCCGCTTCCTCGCTGGACAGGTCGATATCGGGCAGCTCGTAGGCGTCCCGGTTGATCCGGTACCCCTCGAGGGTGGAGAACCTGCCCACCGGACCGACTTCCAAGGGGATGCCCAGATCGCGCAATTCGTTCTTGTCACGCTCGAACATCCGGCTGAACGCCTCGTCGGTCGCGGAGTCCTCGTAACCGGCCACGCTGGCGCGAATACGTTCCGCGCTCAGGAACTGCCTGGTCGACAGCAGCGCGATGACAAGATTCATCAGCCGCTCGACCTTGGATATCGCCACCCGCTAGAGGGTAATGGTCGCGCCCACTCCCCCGCGCGTCGGCGCACACTTGCGCCACGGCCCCGGCGACTACGGGAACCGCCACCGCAAGATCATCATCGGCGTCGCGCCGAAAGGCACGGTCGAAACCGTCGAGCGCTACCGCACCGATGGCAGCGGCCGACGACGCGGCCCTGCGCGCGGCATTCCGCTCAGCGCCGCAGAACAGAGCCAGGTCGCCGAACCTGCCGTGGCGAGTCAGGATGGCTCGCCACGGCGGATCTCACAGCAGGCAGCGGGCGATGGAATCGGCCACACACGCCGGGCGGTCGGCGTTCTCCAGTTCGACGGTCACGTGGCGGTGCACTTGGACGCCGCCGGTGACCTCGGTGACCTCGGTGAGGGTGAGGTGGGCGCGGATGCGGCTGTCGACCGGGACGGGAGTGAGGAAGCGGACACGGTCGAGTCCGTAGTTGATGCCCGCCTTGGCCGCGCTGACGCTCATGATCTGCTGGGTCATCGGCACGATCAGCGACAGGGTGAGAAAGCCGTGGGCGATGGTGGTGCCGTAGGGGCCCGCGGCGGCGCGTTCGGCGTCGACGTGGATCCACTGGTGGTCGCCGGTGGCCTCGGCGAACAGGTCGATGCGCCGCTGGTCGATGGTGATCCAGTCGCTGGGGTCGAGTTCGGTGCCGACCGCTGCCCGCAGGGCATCGAAATCAGCGAAATCCGTGGTCATGCCATTCCTCCGAAACGTTGGCGCAGTGCGCGTTTGAGAACTTTATGGGTCGGGCCGAGCGGTAGCTCGGTGACGAATTCGACGCGGCGCGGGTACTTGTATTTCGCGACCTGCTGCTTGGCGAAGTCGATCACTTCCCGCTCGGTCACCGCACCCTCCGGCACGACGACCGCCACGATCTCCTCACCGTAGTGCGGGTCGGGCACGCCGATCACCGCCACCTGAGCGATCCGCGGGTGGCGCATCAGCGCCGCTTCGACCTCGGTCGGATACACGTTGAACCCGCCGCGCAGGATCATCTCTTTGATCCGGTCGACGATGCGCACCCGACCGGTCTCATCCCTGGTACCGAGGTCGCCGGTCCGGAACCACCCGTCCACCACCGCCGCGGCGGTCGCCTCCGGCCTGCCGGTGTAGCCGCTGAACACGTTGTGGCCGCGCACCACCACCTCGCCGACGTCACCGACGGGCACCAGTTCGATGCGGTCGGTGATCGCGGGATCGGCGATATCCACGTCGACGCCCCACACCGCATGTCCGACGGTGCCCGCCTCGGTGCCGAAGCACGGCTGGTTCACCGCCGCGGTCGGCGAGGTCTCCGACAGGCCGTACCCCTCGAGCACGGGCGCGTGGAAGATCCGCTCGAAGTCCTCGAGCACGGCGACGGGCAGCGCGGCGCCACCGCTGATACACAGTTTCAGTGTCGGCAGCACCGGCGCCGAACCGGCCGCCTCGATCAACGACAGATACATCGTCGGCACGCCGTGGAACAGATCGATCCGCTCGGCCGCCATCAGCGAAATCGCTTCGGCGGCATCGAATCTCGGCATCAGCACCAGGGTAGCGCCGATTCGCCACTGCGAATTCATCGACACCGTCTGCCCGAACACGTGAAACAGCGGCAGCGCGCCGAGGGCGATGTCGTCGCGGTGGATCTCGTTGGCGTCGAAGGTGTTCACCGTCGCGCACATCACCATATTGAGGTGGCTGAGCTCGGCGCCCTTGGGTGTGCCGGTGGTGCCGCTGGTGTAGAAGACGACCGCCGTGTCGAGGGGGCTACGCGAAACGAAGTTCGAGATCGCCACGCCGACAAGCTCTTCGGGCGCCACGACATCGACACCCGCGCCGTTCGCCGCCGCGGTCCCGGCCGCCGCGACCATTGGATGGCAGATCAGCATCGAGGCGCCGCTGTCGCGCAGCACGTACTCCATCTCCGGCGCGGTGAGCAGCAGATGGACCGGCACCACCGTCGCGCCCGCGGCCAGGATGGCGAAGTAGGCGCGCGGGAAGTCGGCGGTGTTGGGGCACAACAGCGCTACCCGGTCGCCGGGTCGCACACCGCGCGCGATCAGCGCACCCGCCTGTTCGCGGGCTTCGCGCCACAGCTCGGCGAAGGTGATGCGGTGCGCACCCTCGATCAGCGCGAGGTGATGCGGTCGGCGCCGGGCGGGTTCGGCGAGAATGCTCGCCAGGGAAAGAGTGGCGTTCACAAGCCCATCTCCTTGGCGATGATCATCTTCATCACCTCGCTGGTGCCGCCGTAGATCCGGTTGACCCGGTTGTCGGCGTAGAGGCGGGCCACCGGGTACTCGTTGATGTAGCCGTAGCCGCCGTGCAATTGCAGGCAGCGGTCGATCACCCGCGAGGCCACCTCGGAGCAGAACAGTTTGGCCGAGGCCGCGTCGGCCGCGGTGAGCTCGTCGCGATCGAGTGCCTCCAGCGCCCGGTCGACGACCGCCTCGGCGGCGTCGACCTCGGCCTGACAGGCGGCCAGCTCGAATTTGGTGTTCTGGAACTGCGCGACGGGCTGGCCGAAAACGCTACGGCCCCTGGTGTATTCGAGGGTGAAGCGGATCGCGGCCTTGGCCTGGGCATAGGCGCCGAGCGCGATCGACAGCCGTTCCTGGGGCAGATTCTGGCCCAGGTAGCGAAAACCCTTGTCCGCCTCCCCCAACAGGTCCGATACCGGAACCCGCACGTCGGTGAAGGACAGCTCGGCGGTGTCGGAGACCTTCAGTCCCAGTTTGTCCAGCTTGCGTCCCACCGCGTACCCCGGCGAGGTCGTATCGACGACGAGCAGCGAGATCCCGTGGCGGCGATCGGTATCCGACGGCGGGGCGGTCCGCGCGCACACGATCACACGGTCGGCGTGCACGCCGCCGGTGATGAAGGTCTTGGCACCGTTGAGCACATAGTGGGTGCCGTCCTCGGACAGCTGTGCGGTGGTGCGCATTCCGGCGAGATCGGAGCCGGTGCCCGGCTCGGTCATCGCGATCGCGAACATGATCTCGCCCGAGATGAACCCCGGCAGCCAGCGCTGCTTCTGCTCGTCGGTCGCGAGGTTCTTCAGATACGGCAGACACAGGCCGACGTGCACGCCGGAACCACCGAAAGACACACCGGCGCGGGTGGTTTCCTCCACCAGGATCGCCTGGAACTTGAACGATTCGATGCCGGCGCCACCGTATTGCTCGGGTACCTCGATCCCGAACACACCGAGGTCGGCCAGCTCGGTGTAGAACTCGCGCGGCACGATGCCCGCCTCGTACCACTGGTCGTAGACCGGCGCGACCCGCGATTCGATGAACGCCCGCGCGGTCTTGCGGAATGCTTCGTGCTCGTCGTTGAAAACTGTTCTCTGCATGATGTCTGTCCGCACTCTAGAGACGGCGTCCGCCGTCGACGTACACGGTTTGTCCGGTGACGAATCCGGCATTGTCGGAGGCCAGGAACGCCACCACATTCGCGATATCGGCGGGCACGCCGACCCGTCGCAGCGGGGTGATCGCGGCGGTCTTCGCCTGCAGGTCCTCGGCGCTCACCCCCATCCGCGCCGCGGTGGCCGCGGTCATCTCGGTGGCGATGAAGCCCGGGGCGACGGCGTTGACACGGATCCCGAACGGTCCGAGTTCCATGGCGAGGGTGCGGGTCAGACCCTGGATGCCCGCTTTGGCCGCCGCGTAGTTGGCCTGACCGCGGTTGCCGAGTGCCGACACGCTCGAGGTGTTGACTATGGCGCCGCCGCCGTTGTCCACCATGTGCTTCTGCGCGGCCTTGCTACACAGGAACGCTCCGCGCAGGTGCACCGCCATGACGGTGTCCCAGTCCTGCACTGACATCTTGAACAGCAGGTTGTCGCGCAGTACGCCCGCGTTGTTCACGAGCACGTCGAGTGAGCCGAACGCGGACACGGTGCGCGCGACGGCGTCGGCCACCTGCGCCTCGTCGGCGACATCGCAGCCCAGGCCGATGGCGGTGCCACCCGCCGCGTTGATCTTCCCGGCGGCCAGCACCGCGGCATCGGCGTCGAGATCGACGACGGCCACGACGCATCCGTCGTCGGCCAGGCGGGCGGCGGTCGCGGCGCCGATGCCGCGGGCCGCCCCGGTGACGAGGGCGGTTCTGTGGGTCATGGGTCGTACTCCTGTGTCAGACAATGGCGTTCACGCCGGTGAGGGCGCGCCCGATGAGCAGTTTCTGGATCTGGGTGGTGCCCTCGTAGAGGGTCAGCACGCGGGCGTCGCGCAGGTATTTGGCGACGGGGTACTCGTCGATGTAGCCGTAGCCGCCGAACACCTGGATCGCGTTGTTGGCGGCCGAGACGGCGGCCTCGGAGGCGAACAGCTTCGCCATCGACGCGGCGGTGCCGAAGGATTGCCCGCGGTCGGCGAGATCGGCCGCGCGCCACGCGAGCAGGCGGGCGGCCTCGGTCTCGACGGCGATATCGGACAGCAGTTCCTGGACCAGCTGGTAGCCGGCGATCGGTTTGCCGAACTGTTCGCGTTCACCGGCATAGCGCACCGCCGCCTCGAGGCAGGCGCGGGCGAGGCCGACGCACCCGGCCGCGACGCCGATCCGGCCCTTGTCCAGTGCGGACATCGCGATCGCGAACCCCTGCCCTTCGGCGCCGAGGCGGGCCGAGTCGGGCACCCGGACCTCGTCGAGGACGAGTTCGGCGGTGGCCTGACCGCGCAACCCGAGCTTGCCCTTGACCTCGGTGCGCCCGAAGCCCGGCGCGTCCGTCGGCACCACGAACGCCGTGACACCTTTCGGACCCGGTCCGCCGGTCCGCGCGAACACCAGCGCGTGGGCGGCCCAGGTCCCGTTGGTGATGAAGATCTTGGTGCCCGAGAGCACCCAGTCCGAGCCGTCGCGGCGGGCACGGGTGTCCAGATTCGCCGCGTCGGAGCCGGTGCCGGGTTCGGTCAACGCGAAACACCCGAGCCGCTCGCCCGCGCAGATCCCCGGCAGGAGTCGCTGCTTCTGCTCCTCGGTGCCGTACGCGGCGATCGACTTGCCGAACAGTCCGAGCGAGACCGACACGATGCCGCGGACCGCGCTGTCACCGCGTCCGAGTTCCTCGAGCAGCAGGCAGTAGTCGAACATGTCGCCGCCCGAGCCGCCGTATTCTTCGGCGATCCCGATGCCGAGGAAGCCGAGCGCGCCGAGTTTCCCGACGATCGCCGGGTCCACCGATTCCTCACGATCCCACTGCGCCGCGTAGGGCACGACTTCCTTGTCCACCCACGTCCGGGCGAGTTCGCGCAGGTCGGACTGTGCTGGGGTGAGCTGGAAATCCACGGAGCCACTCCTTAACCAAACGGCGTTAGTTTTACTCGGGCACCGTATCCTAACGCTGTTCGGTTAATCAAGAGTCGATTTCGGCATCGGTGATACCGTTCGGGTCCGACGAGGGAGGGAGTACCGCATGGCGAGGCCGCGCGTACCGCTGTTGAGCCGCGAGCGAATTCGCGACGCCGCGCTGGTCCTGATCGACCGCGACGGGCTCGCCGAGGTCTCGATGCGCAAATTGGGCGCCGAACTCGGCGTACAGGCCGCCTCGCTCTACGGCCACTACCCGAACAAGGACGACCTGTTCGACGACATCGCCACCGGCATCATGAGCCTCGTCGACACCTCCACCTTCGACACCGTGAGCTGGGATCGAGCGCTCGCGGACTGGGCGCGCAGCTATCGCAGCGCACTGGCCACCCACCCGAACTTCGTGCCGTACCTGGCCACCGGTCCGGGCCGCAGAGCCGAGAACCTGCGCGCGGCCGACGCCGTGCACGGCGGCCTGGTCGGTGCGGGCTGGCCACCGCGATACGCCACCATGATCGGCGCCGCCACCCGCTACCTGGTGATGGGTTCGACAGTGGGCTCGTTCGCGGGCGGCTTCGCCGACGACGTGCAGGTCTACCGCGACCGCTACCCGCACCTGAATCAGGCACACCTGCTGCGCGCGATCGCCGACGAAATCGATGACGACAGTTTCGAATTGGCCCTCACCGCGTTCATCGCGGGCCTCACCGCCACCTACACCGCGGTCGTCACCACGAACTGAGCGCGCCCGGACACAACAAAACCGGTGGCGCCTACGCGATCGCTCCCATGCGCCACCGGTTCTGTTGTCGGTCCCCCCGTCTGAGGGGTTCGCCTACATCGAGGCGATCAGCCTGTCGACGCGTTCGTCGACCGATCGGAACGGATCCTTGCACAGCACCGTGCGCTGGGCCTGATCGTTCAGCTTGAGATGCACCCAGTCGACGGTGAAATCGCGGCCCGCCTCCTGTGCGGCGGTGATGAAGTCGCCGCGCAGCTTGGCCCGCGTGGTCTGCGGCGGGGTGTCCACCGCGGCGTCGACGGCGTCGTCCTCGGTGATCCGCTTGGCCAGACCCTTGCGCTGGAGCAGGTCGAAGACACCGCGCCCGCGCTTGATGTCGTGATAGGCCAGATCCAGCTGGGCGATCTTGGGATCCGACATCTCCATGCTGTAGCGGTCCTGGTAGCGCTGGAACAGCTTGCGCTTGATCACCCAGTCGATCTCGGTGTCGACCTTGGCGAAGTCCTGCGCCTCGACCGCGTCGAGAGTGCGACCCCACAGGTCCACCACCGCGTCGACCTGCGGATCGCGATCGCGGTTGCGCAGGTGCTCGACGGCACGGGCGTAGTACTCGCGCTGGATCTCCAGGGCGCTGGCCTGGCGACCGCCGGCCAGGCGGACGGGACGGCGACCGGTGAGATCGTGGCTCACCTCGCGAATGGCCCGTATCGGGTTGTCGAGCGCGAAATCGCGGAACGACACCCCCGCCTCGATCATCTCCAGCACCAGCGACGCGGTACCGACCTTGAGCATGGTGGTCGGTTCGGCCATATTGGAGTCGCCGACGATCACGTGCAGGCGCCGGTACTTCTCGGCGTCAGCGTGGGGCTCGTCGCGGGTGTTGATGATCGGGCGCGAGCGGGTGGTCGCCGAGGAGACGCCCTCCCAGATGTGCTCGGCCCGCTGCGACAGGCAGAACGTGGCCGCCTTCGGCGTCTGCAGCACCTTGCCCGCGCCACAGATGAGCTGACGGGTGACCAGGAACGGGAGCAGCACGTCGGAGATCCGGGAGAACTCACCGGCGCGGACCACGAGGAAGTTCTCGTGGCAGCCGTAGGAGTTGCCCGCGGAGTCGGTGTTGTTCTTGAACAGGTAGATGTCGCCGCCGATGCCTTCTTCGGCGAGGCGCTGTTCGGCGTCTATGAGCAGGTCCTCCAGCACCCGCTCGCCGGCGCGGTCGTGCGTGACCAACTGCACCAGGCTGTCGCATTCGGCGGTGGCGTACTCGGGATGTGATCCGACGTCGAGGTACAACCTGGCACCGTTGCGAAGGAAGACATTGGAGCTACGGCCCCAGGACACCACCCGGCGGAACAAGTACCGGGCTACCTCGTCGGGGGACAGCCGACGGTGACCGTGGAAGGTGCATGTCACACCGAACTCGGTCTCGATCCCCATGATTCGTCGCTGCACACTATCGACAGTACAGCCATGACCAGTGCCCGCGCGGCGCTCCTGACATCCCATTCGCATACGTGTTCACAACGATTCGGACAGCGAACGACCTGCGCGCACACGACGAGATCGGGCCTGCGAACCGGTGTGATTCGCAGGCCCGATCATGATCGTGACGGCGGCTATTTCCCCGCGTCGTCGTCGGGTTCGGGCAGCTTCGCCTCTTTTACCGGCTTCGGCTTCGACGCGGCGAGCGCCGACTCCAGGGCGGGGCCCTGCAGCCTGCGGAACGCCCGGCGCGGCCGCTGCTGCTCGAGCGTGGCCACCTCGAGGGAGGCCTCGCCGAGCGACCGCTTGTCCTTGTCGGCCTCCGGCTGACCGGCCAGCAGCGCGCCGATCGCCACCTTCAACGCGTCGTCCAGGGACAGACCCGGCTTGTAGGCGGCCTTGAGCTGGGTCAGGATCGGCTCGGTGGTGCCGCCCATGACGACGTACTCACGTTCGTCGACGATGGACCCGTCGAAGGTGATCCGGTACAGCACCGAGGTCGGCGCCTGTTCCGGATAACCCACTTCGGCGACGCACAGCTCCACCTCGTAGGGCTTGAGCTGATCGGTGAAGATCGAGCCGAGGCTCTGCGCGTACAGGTTGGCCAGCCCGCGACCGGTGACATCGCGCCGGTCGTACTGGTATCCCTTGAGGTCGGCCTGCAGGATGCCGCCGCGGCGCAGGGCCTCGAACTCGTTGTATTTACCGACCGCGGCGAACCCGACCCGGTCGTAGAGTTCGCTGACCTTGTGCAACGTCGCCGAGGGGTTCTCGGCGACGAACAGCACACCGTCGGCGTAGACCAGCACCACCACGCTGCGACCACGACCGATGCCCTTGCGGGCGAGCTCGGTCTTGTCGCGCATGATCTGCTCGGCCGAGGCGTAATACGGCAGCGTCATCGGAGCGCGCCCCCTTCTTCCGCGGCTTCCCGGTCGGCGATCACACCGCGGGCGATCTCGGCGAGACGATCCTCACCGACCTCGTCGGCCCCATCGGCGTCGATCACCACCGCTGTCGGGTAGATCCCGCGCAGCAGGTCGGGACCGCCGGTGGCGGTGTCGTCGTCGGCGGCGTCGAACAGCGACTCCACCGCGATCCGCAAGGCCCGGTCCTGGTCGATGCCGCGCTGGTAGAGCTTCTTCAGCGACGACTTCGCGAACGTCGAACCGGAGCCGACGGCGGTGTAGCCGTACCGCTCCTCGCTCCGCCCGCCGACCACGTCGTAGGACACGATGCGGCCGGATCGGTCGGGGTCGAGGATCTGGTCGTCGAAACCGACCAGCAGCGGGATCGCGGCCAGGCCCTGCATGGCGGCAGGCAGGTTGTCGCGAACCATCTTCGACAGCTTGTTGGCTTTACCGTCGAAGGTGAGCGGCACGCCTTCGATCTTCTCGTAGTACTCCAGCTCGACGGCGAACAACCGCACCATCTCGATCGCGATACCGGCGGTACCCGCGATGCCCGCGGCCGAGAGGGTGTCGGTGATGTACACCTTCTCGGTGTCGCGGCTGGCCAGCAGGTTGCCCATGGTGGCCCTGCGGTCGCCCGCGATCAGCACGCCGCCCCGGTAGGTGATCGCGACGATGGTGGTGCCGTGTGGCGCCAGATCCTTCGTCGCGGTCAGATCCGAGACCGGAAACCTGTTGGCGGGCAACAGGTCCGGCGCGTGCATGCGGAGATGTTCGGTGAACGAGGAGAGAGCCCGCCCCGCGTGGAGGCGCAAGGGGTCACCTGGGGTCACTGGCCGCCCTTCTGCACATATGCCCGCACGAAGTCCTCAGCGTTCTCCTCGAGCACGTCATCGATTTCATCGAGCAAGTCGTCGGTTTCCTCCGCGAGCTTCTCACGGCGTTCCTGCCCTGCCGCGTCTACGCCCTCGGGGCCCTCGTCCTCGTCGCCACCCCCGGCGCGCTTGGTCTGCTCTTGTGCCATGGCAGCCGACCTCCTCTTCCTCATCACGATGATCGTGTGTGTCCTACAACCCTACCGAGCAGATCCGACAAGGTGGTCGATAGCGATCGGATTGTCGCGCAGTCGACCCCTCGACTCGCTCAATGGGTGAGCTGTTCGACCAGTTCCGCCGCCGTGCGCGAGCCATCGAGCAGCCTGCCGACGTGCGCTTTCGTGCCCCGGCGCGGTTCCAGCGTCGGAATCCGGACCAGTGAATCGCCACCGAGATCGAAGATCACCGAATCCCAACTGGCGGCGGCGATATCGGCGCCGAAACGACGCAGGCACTCACCACGGAAGTAGGCGCGGGTGTCGGTGGGCGCGTTGGTCATCGCGTCGAGCACCTGCTGTTCACTGACGAGCCGCTCCATCGACCCACGAGCGACCAGGCGGTTGTAGAGCCCCTTGTCCAGGCGAACATCGGAGTACTGCAGGTCCATCAGGTGCAGTTTGGGTGCGGCCCAGCCCAGGCCCTCCCGGCTGCGCATGCCCTCGAGCAGCCGTAGTTTGGCGGGCCAGTCGAGCAGGTGCGCGGCCTCCATCGGATCGCGCTCGAGCAGGTCGAGGACCATCGCCCACTTGTCGATGATGTCGAGCACGCGCGGATCCTCGTTGCCTTCGCGCTGGACGAACTTGGCGACGCGCTCGTGGTAGAGCCGTTGCAGCGCAAGGCCGGTCAGCTCGCGCCCGTCGGCCAGCGCCACGGTGGCGCGCAGCGTCGGGTCATGGCTGATCTGGTGCACCGCGGTGACCGGGCGGGCCAACTGAAACTCCGAGAGGTCCTCGCCCGCCTCGATCAGGTCGAGCACCAGCGCGGTGGAGCCGACCTTGAGATAGGTCGACATCTCGGCGAGGTTGGCGTCACCGATGATCACGTGCAGCCGCCGGTACTTGTCGGCATCGGCGTGCGGCTCGTCGCGGGTGTTGATGATGCCGCGCTTGAGGGTGGTCTCCAGACCGACCTCGACCTCGATGTAGTCGGCCCGCTGGGACAACTGGAAACCGGCGTGGTCACCCGATTGGCCGATGCCGACCCGGCCCGCGCCGCAGATCACCTGGCGGGAGACGAAGAACGGGGTCAGTCCCGCGATGATGTGGCTGAACGGGGTGTCGCGGCTCATCAGGTAGTTCTCGTGAGTGCCGTAGGAGGCGCCCTTGCCGTCGACATTGTTCTTGTACAGCTGCAGCCGGGGCGCTCCCGGCACACTCGACGCGTGCCGGGCGGCCGCCTCCATCACCCGCTCGCCCGCTTTGTCCCAGATCACCGCGTCGAGCGGGTCGACGACCTCGGGCGCGGAGTACTCCGGGTGGGCGTGGTCGACGTAGAGCCGGGCGCCGTTGGTGAGGATCATGTTGGCCGCGCCGACCTCGTCGGCGTCGATCACCGGGGCGGGCCCGCTCATCCGGCTGAGGTCGAAACCACGCGCGTCACGCAGCGGGGATTCCACCTCGTAGTCCCAGCGGGTGCGCTTGGCTCGCGGCACCCCCGCCGCGGCGGCATAGGCGAGAACGGCCTGCGTGGAGGTGAGGATCGGGTTGGCCGTCGGCTCCGTGGGGGTCGAGATGCCGTATTCGACCTCGATTCCGATGATGCGCTGCATACAGTCGAGACTAGGCGACGCGCTGTACCCGCACCCGCATCTCGGCCCAGCGGGGCCGTGTGAGGTCGGCGGCATCCCCCGAGAGGGGGACCCCGGAATCGCCCTCACGAGCGATCCGCCGGGCCGCTCACGCGCCGATACTCGGTACATGACCGAGGCCGCCGTACCCAGCACCGCAACCCGCGTCGAACCGGGGCCGACTCGCCTGGTCGCACTGGATGTGCTGCGCGGCATCGCGATCCTGGGCACCCTCGGTACCAATATCTGGATCTTCACCCACGCGTCGGGCATGGTCGGCTACCTCGACGAGCTCGCCGCGACCCCCGACAACGCCGGGATGTGGTTTGAGCGGGTGCTCCAACAGCTCGCGCAGGGCAAGTTCCTCGGCCTGCTGACGGTGCTGTTCGGGATCGGCCTCGCCATCCAGCAGGGTTCGGCGCGGCGGGCGGGCCTTTCGTGGCCCGGCACCTACCCGTACCGTGCGGGGCTGCTGCTGCTCGACGGTGTGCTGAACTTCGCGCTCGTCGCGGAGTTCGATGTCCTGATGGGTTACGCGATGACCGGCCTGGTCGTCGCCTATATCCTCGCGACCACCGAACGCGCACAGCGGCGTTGGCTGATCGTCGCCGCCTCGGTCCACGTGACGATGTTGACCTCGATCGCCGCCGCGTCGGCCTTCGCGTCACACCGGAACAGCGCCGACTCGACACCGCTGGATCCGAATCCCTACGCGGTCGGCTCCTTCTGGGATCTGGTGCTGTTCCGCCTCGACAACGCGCTGATCTTCCGGCTCGAGACGATCTTCGTGTTCCCGATGTCGGTGGCCCTGTTCCTGGTGGGCGCGCGACTGTTCCGGGCGGGCGTGTTCGGTCCCGAGGGCGCGTGTCTTCGACGGCGGCTCATGGTGATCGGGTTCGCCGTCGCCGCCCCGCTCGATCTCACGCTCGGCATCGCCGGCGGCGGCGACATCATCTTCGTCACGCGCTACGGGACCGCGCCGTTCGTCGCCCTCGGTATTGTGGCCGCGATCGCCGAGTTCGCCTTGCGCAAGCCACATTTCGGTGTCGCGGGCACCCGACTGAGCGAGGTCGGCCGCACCGCGCTCAGCTGCTACATCCTGCAGAACCTGCTCGCTGGAATCCTCTGCTACGGATGGGGTTTCGGATTGGCGGCGCGGGTCTCGGATTCGGCGCGGGTGCCGTTCACCGTGGCGATCTACCTGCTCGTCGCCGCCGCGATCATCACCTTCGCGCACCTGTGGCTGCGCCGTTTCGAGCGCGGACCGGTGGAGTGGCTGTGGAATCGGACCTATCGCGCGCTGGCCGGCTGAGTCAGCGCAGCCGCTGATCGGGCGGCGGGGCCGCGTCCGGCGCGATGAGCAGGTCGGCGATGAGCGAATCCCGTTGCAGCGGAACACCGAGACTGCGGGCATTGCCCTCGAACAGCGACAGCACCGACTCGGTCAGAATGCCCTGCACCTGTTCGAGGGTGAGCACCGGTTCCGGATCCGCGCGCCAACTCGCCACGACACCGTCGACGAGACCGACCATGCCGAAGGCCATCGGCCGGCCGCGCGCCGGATCGATACCGAAGCGAGCCAGCGTCGCCGCGAAGATGTCGGCGAGCTGTCCACCCACCGCGCGACCCGCGCCACTGAGGCTCGGTGCGCCCTGCGGCGCCGCGTCGCCGAGGAAGCGGTGCAGGTTCGGGTGACGCTCGATCCAGCCGAGATAGGTACCGACGGCGCCGCGCACGGCCTCTTTGAGGGTGCCGTCGGACTGCAGCGCGGGCATCAGTTCCGCGAGCAGTAGCTCGAGGATGCGCTGGCGTGCCAGCGCGTCGAGTTCGGCGCGCCCACCGACATGGCGGTAGACCACCGGTCGCGGCAGTGCCAGATGCTCGGCGATCAACTGCACCGAGATCTCGAGACCGTGCTCCTCGATCACCTCGATCGCGGCGTCGATCATCTCCGCGCGACGACGCTCTTTGTGCCCGTGCCAGCGGGTGGCGCGACCGTCGGCGGCGGTCTGATCGGCGTGCGCGGATGGTGCAGTCACAGTGCTCACGATACCCGTGCCGATATTGACCGTGACACCAAGTTCCACTAATTTTAGTGTTACCTTCCATAACATCTAATGCGAACGCCGGCAACACCACTGTCGACCGCCGGTATGCTCGGTGGCGTGCAGGCACGGGCGATGGTGATGGCGTACGCGGTTCTCGCGTGTGTACTGCCCGCCTTCGTGCTCCTCTCCGCACCGGGCGGCGAGACCACGCGCATGCTCGCGTTCGGTGCTGTCGCCGCCGCACTGGTGTGCGCGCTGGTCGCGGTCACCGGCCGCGGCCACCTACCTGTCCGGGTCGCGAGCGTGGGTCCGCCGCGTTCGGCACAGCGCCGATTGCGCGGTTGCTTTCTGCGACAGAGCAATCCGGATGCCGCCGGTCGTCCACGTCCACGAGCGCCGGGGATCGATCACCGCTGACAGGTGCCGCGCCGTCGGCGCCGCCTGTCGGATCTCGTGATCCCACTCCCCCTTTCGTGCCTTCGCGCACGCCGCACGGACAGGTCGTCCCGTCATGCTCGATGTCGTCTATTTCCCCGTGTCCGCGCTCCTGTGGTGCTGGCACCGACTCTTCGCGATCCCCCTCGGCGCGGCCAGTGGTCTCGCCTGGCTTCTCGCCGTCGTCGCGCTGGTCGTCACCGTCCGCGCGCTGCTCGTGCGCACCGCGTTCCGACAAGCCCGCTCCCAGCGAATTCTGCGGTCACTGCAACCCCGGGTGGACGCCATTCGCCGCACCCACCACGATGACCCGCGCGCCCAGGCCGAGAAGGTCCGGCTGCTCCACCGCGAGCACGGCGTGAGCATGTTCGCCGGGTTCGTCCCCTTGATCGCGCAGGGACTGGTCTTCCTCGGTCTGTTCCATGTGTTGCGCTCGTTCGACCGCACCGGCGCCTACGCGGTCGGCCCGTTCACCGCCACGGACACCCCACTGTCGGTCGAGGTCAACAACGCCACCGCCAACTACCTGTTCGGCGCACCCGAGGTCCGCGCGTTCCTCGCGGCCAGGTTGTTCGGCGCACCGCTGTCGGCGACCCTGTCCGGCGCGGGTGAGGTTGTCGTCGCGGTCGCCGTGCTCGCCGTCCCGCTGGTGTTGATCGCCGCCCTCGCCACGCACTTCACCGCTCGGCTCACCCCGGCAGTCGAGGACAACGGCACGGCCGCGATCATGCGCACATTGTCGCTGTGGGTGTTCCCGGCGGGTGCGCTCATCGGCGGCGCCGTCCTGCCTGTCGTGGTGCTCACCTATTTCGCCACCAACGCCCTGTGGACCTGCGGCCAGCAGTATCTGATCCGGCGCACCCTCGCCGCCGAGGAATCGGCGAAGCAGGCCGTGATCGCCACAGTGGCCCGCGCAGCTGCTCCGCGACCGGGGGTGAAGCCGCAACGCCGGAAACGATGAATCGCGAGCCGGGCGCTGAGCCGCGCGCCTGGTCGACGCGCGCCGGTCAGCGCTCGCGGCGGCTACCCTCGGGCGGTGTCAGCGAATCCGGAGGACGAACTGCTCGCCGTCTACGATGCCCAGGGGCTGGTGATCGGCGAGGCCGATCGGGGCACCGTCTACCGCGAGGGCCTGTGGCATGCGAGCGCGGGGGTCCTGGTGCGCTCGGCCGACGGAACCCGCGTGTACGTGCACCAGCGCACCGACAGCAAACTCGTCTTCGCCGGCATGCACGACTGTCTCGCGGGCGGGGTGGTCGACGCGGGCGAAGACCCGGCCGACACCGCGATCCGCGAACTGCGCGAGGAGTTGGGCATCGTCGTCCCCGTCGGCACGGTTCTGCCCGTGCGCGCCACCGTGTCCTGGGACGGCGTCTGGGCGGGCCGCGCGCTGCGTTGCCACCTGTTTGGCTACGAGTACCGCCACGACGGGCCGATCGCGCACCAGCCGTCCGAGATCGCGGACGGCTGGTGGTGGACCGATGCCGAACTGCGTGCGCACCTGCGTGATCCGGCGTGGCCGTTCGTTCCCGACACGCGGGCGATCGTGGACGGCCTGCTCACCGGAGACGACGGCGCGCGTCGGTGAGACCCGCGATCAGTCGAGCGAGCGCAGCGATTCCTCATCGCGCGCCAGCACCGCGCCGCCGTCGGCGGTGAGCACGATGGGCCGCTGGATCAGCTTCGGATGCTGTGCCAACGCGGTCAGCCACCGGTCCCGATCCGCCTCGGTGCGCCCCCATTCCGCCATACCGAGATCCTTGGCGATCTGCTCGCCGGTGCGGGTGATGTCCCACGGCTGCGCATCGAGTCGCGCGAGCACCGCGCGCAGTTCCTCGACCGTCGGCGGGTCGTCGAGGTAGCGCCGCACGGTGTATTCCACGCCGGCCGCGTCGAGGTGGGCGGTGGCGTTGCGGCTCTTCGTGCAGCGCGGGTTGTGCCATATCTCGGTCTGCCCAGATGTCATCTCCGCAGCGTAGGTCACCTGCGCTGCAAGGACGCCCGCGCGTGGCGATACTGGGGGCCATGAGCGATTCCGTGTCTCCCGAAAACCCTTACGGCACACCGACGACCACCGGCCCCGAGCCGATCCGCTCCTTTCAATCCACACTCAATACCGTCGTCCGCGGCCTGCTGAAGGTGCCGATCCTGTCCGGCATCGTCGGCAAACGGCTGGCCACCCTGCACGTCGTCGGCCGCAAATCCGGCGCCGTCTACGACATCCCGGTCGCCTACACCACGCACGGCGGCGACCTGCTGATCGGCACGGCGCTGCGCCCGTGGGTGAAGAATCTCCAGGGCGGCGCGCAGGTGCGCCTGTCGCGGGGCGGCGCACCCGAAACCTTCACCGCCACCGTGTACACCGACGAGCAGCAGGTCCTCGAGCTGTACGCGGTGATCGCGCGCGACAACAAACAGAACGCGAAGTTCAACGGCATCGGCTACCTCCCCGACGGCGAACCGTCCAAGGCCGACATCTACCAGACGTGGCAGCAGGGCGGTGTGGTCATCGGGCTCACCCCGCGCTGACACCCGCCGACGGTCCATCGCCTCGTCCCGGTGGACCGTCGCGCGTGGGTGACTACTTGCCGCCCTCGGTCGGAGTGACCTGGGTGGGCTGGTAGTTCGCGCCCGTCACGTCAACGCCCGCGGCCTTCAATTGGTCGAGGGCCTTGGTGACGTATTCGGTGGTGTAGGCCTCGGCGTCCGGGTTCTCGGTGAGAACCGTCGCGCCCTCGGCGTTCTTGGTGTTCTTCGCGATCGACACCGTCCGATCCCACGCGGTCTTGTCGATGGTGCCGATGCCCGTGGGTGAGGGCCAGATCAGTTTGTTCACCTCGTTGATCTGCCACTGCTGGTGCCCGGCGCCGAGCGTGGCGCCCGCCGCGACGGTGATGTCGCGGCAGGTGTCGAGGTTGTCGCGGCAGAAGGCCCAGCCCTTCAGCGAGGCGGTCAAAAACTTCACCGTCTGATCCTGGTACTTGCTGTCCTTCAGCTTCTCGGTGTTGGCCCACAGGGCGTCCTGCAGCATGGCCACACCTTCGTCGTTCCAGTCGATGGTGGTGAAATCGTCTGCGGTGTAGAGCTTTCCGGTGGCCGGGTTCTTCGTCTCGAGCAGCTGGGCGTACTCGTTGTAGGACATGGCCTGCGCGGCAGCGATGTCCTTGGCGAGGAAGGCGTTCATATCGAACTGCTGCTGGACCAGCTTCACGTCCTTCGCCGGATCGATGCCCGCCTTGGTCATCCCGGCGAAGAGTTCGAATTCATTGCCGTAGCCCCAGTTTCCGACGGTCTTGCCGCGCAGCGCGGCGGGCCCGGCGATGTTGTCGGCCTTGAACGACACCTGCTTGGTACCGGATCTCTGGAATATCTGGGCGATCTCGGTGATCCCGGCGCCCGCCTCCCGCGACGCGAGGGCCTTGGGCACCCAGGCGACCGCGTAGTCGGCCTGCCCCTGGGCGAGCACCGTCTGCGGCACGATGTCGGTACCGCCGTCGAGGATCTGCACCGACAGGCCCTGCTCCTTGTAGAACCCCTGGTCCACCGCGGCCAGGTAGCCCGCGAACTGTCCCTGCTTGAACCATTGCAGCTGCAAGGTCACCTTGGTGAGGCCGTCGGCGGTGGTCTCGGAGCCACTGTCGGTGGTACTACAGCCGGTCAGCGTGGCGGCGGCCAACGCGGCCAGCGCCAGCGCGGTACGCCACCGGAATGTGGTCTCGGTCATGGACGGATCTCCCTCATCGGATCGTGGACAGCAGTGGGGTTCGGGGGCGGCGGGTGAGATATTCGAGCAGCAGCACCGCGGCCAAAAACACCAGGCCCACGCCCATCGCACCGACGACGTAGGCCCAGGCCCGCGGATAGGCAGTGTTGGCCGCGGCGGAGGTGATCCGGCTGCCGAGTCCGTTCTGCAGGCCGCCGAAATACTCGGCGATGACGGCCGCGATGACCGCGCCGGGCGCGGCGATCCGCAGTCCCGTGAACAGGTGCGGCAGCGCCGCGGGCAGGCGCACCACCCGGGTGATCTGCCAGCCCGACGCGGCGTACGAGCTCATCAGGTCGGCCTGCACCTTCGGCACCTGCCGCAGCCCGCGCGCGGTGCTCACGAAGACCGGGAAGAACACGACGATGGTGACGACGAGCCGTCGCGGGGTCTCGGTGGTCGTGGAGTACATCGAGTTCAGCAACGGCGCCAGCGCCACGATCGGCACCGCGGCGGCCGCCGCGGCCACCGGGGTGAGCAGCCCGTCGATCAGCCGGAACCGCACCGCGAGCACAGCGGCGGCCAGGCCGAGGATCGTGCCCGCGACGAACCCGACCAGCGCGTTCGCACCGGTGACCAGGGCAGCGTCCAGGATGCGACCGGCGTTCTCGGTGAACTGCGCGGCGATCGCGCTGGGCGCGGGCAGCAGGAACGACGGCACGCCCGCGACCACGGTGAGTATCTGCCACAGCGCGAGGATGACGACACCGACCACCAGCGGTGGCAACCAGATCCTCATCGCGGACCCTGTTCGCCCGCGACCGTGTGGTCGTGCTCGCCGCGCAGTGCCGCGCGCACCGCGGCGACGGCGGCGAAGAACTCACCGGAGGAGCGAACATCGCTGTCCGCCTGCCGATCCCAGCCACCGGTGGCCACGATGTCACGGATTCGGCCGGGTCGCGCGGACAGCACCACCACCCGGTCCGACAGGTACACCGCCTCGGGAATCGAGTGCGTGACGAACACGACGGCGGCGCCGGTCTCCCCCGCGATGCGCAGCAACTCCCCCTGCATGCGTTCCCTGGTCATCTCGTCGAGCGCACCGAACGGTTCGTCCATCAGCAGCAGCGACGGTTCGCGGGCCAGCGCCCGGGCGATCGCGACGCGCTGCTGCATGCCGCCGGACAGTTCGGCCGGGTACCGGTCGGCGAATTCACTGAGCCCGGCCATGGCGAGCAGCTCGGCACTGCGTGCCCGGCGCTGCGCCTTGGGTACCCGGTGCAGTTCCAGAGGTAGTTCGACATTGGCTGCGACAGTGCGCCATTCGAGCAGACCGGCCTGTTGGAACGCGATGCCGTAGTCCTGGTCGATCCGGGCCTGACGCGCGGACTTGCCGTGCACGGTGACAGTGCCGCTACTCGGCGTCTCCAGGTCGGCGATGATCCGCATCAGCGTGGACTTGCCACAGCCCGAAGGCCCGATGAGCGAGACGAATTCGCCCGCCGCGACAGTGAGTGAGACATCGGACAGCGCTGTCACCGCACCCGCGGCGAAGGTCTTGCCGAGTGCGCTCAGCTCGACCGCGGCAGCGACCGGCGCGCCCGGATCGGCGACCGAGGGGGTCATGGCTGCTTCTTCCTGAAACATCGTGGTGGAGATGGTCATCAGCGTTCTACCGTTGGGCCGGTGCTGGGCGGATGGCTGTAGCGACGCAGCGCCAGTTCCACCAGTCCGACCAGCGCGGTGAGGACGACGCCGAGCAGCGCCGCGGTCAGGACAGCGGCGTAGAGCCGAGCCGAATCACCGGTGGCCTGCTGGGAGAACACGATGATCTGGCGTCCGATCCCACCGGCGGTGCCGGTCGAGATCTCGGCGACGACCGCGCCGACCACCGCAGCCGCTGCGGCCAGTCGCAGCGCCGGAATCAACGACGGGACCGCGGCGGGAAATCGCAAGCGCCGCAACGTTGCCCACCACCCGGCCGAGCAGCTGCGCAGCAATTCGACCGAAGCCGCCGACGGCGCCTGTAGGCCGCGCAGCATCCCGATGGCGATCGGGAAGAAGGCGAGATAGGCCGCGATCACCACGATGCTCATCCACGGCCGCCACGGCTCACCACCGATGGCCAGTTTGCCGCCCCACGCGGCGACCAGCGGCGCGAGCGCGATCAGCGGAACCGTTTGCGAGAGCACCACATAGGGCAGCAGCGCGCGCTCCAGCCAGCCGAACCGCTGCATCGCGACCGCCAGCGCCACGCCGACCACCGCGCCGAGCGACAACGCGAGCACCGACAGCCCCAACGTGAACATCGCTGTGCGCACCAGTGTTTCGCCGACGGTGCCGTTGCCGTCCGGCTCGCCGAGCACGGTGAACACCGCCCAGACGTGCGGGAGCGCACCGTCGCTGGTGCGCGGAAGCACTCGGGTGCCCGCGATGCGCACGCCGTCGGCGGGCACCAGAACCTTCACCAGCTCCCAGACCACCGCCACGAGGGCGAACGCGCTCACCGCGTAGACCGCGCGCAGCAATCGGGTTCGGCCGGGGGTGGCGGCCCGGATCTTCGGCGGGACAACAGCTGTCGCCGGATCGATGGTCGCGGTGGTCACCGACCCACTCCCGCCCGGCCGTGCCCGACGAGCGTCACCGCGCCACCGGTGTTCGACGACCATCCCGGGGTACGACCGGCGATCATGTCAGACCGGCCGCTTGTATCGCGGTGACCTGCTGGTTCAACCGCGGCAGAACCTGCTCACCGTAGGCCTCGAGCGTGGCCGTCTTGGCATCGTGCTGCAAATACACCGCGAATTGGCCGACACCGAGCTTCTCCAGCTCCCACAACCGGTCGAGCTGCTCATCGGGGGTCCCGATCAGGCAGAACCGGTCCACGATCTCGTCGGGTACGAACGCGGCATGGGTATTGCCCGCGCGCCCGTGCTGGTTGTAGTCGTAGCCCTGCCTGCCCGCGATGTAGTCGGTGAGCGCGGCCGGAACATCGCCGCCCGTACCGTATTTCGCGACGATGTCGGCCACGTGGTTGCCGACCATGCCGCCGAACCAGCGACATTGGTCACGGGCGTGTTCCAGTCCGGCCCGCGAGCCATCGGTGACATAGGCGGGCGCGGCGACGCAGATCTGTACCGACAGCGGATCTCGGCCTGCCGCTGCCGCCGCGGCGCGCACCTTGCCGATGGTCCACGCGGTGATGTCGGGGTCGGCCAGTTGCAGGATGAACCCGTCGGCGACCTGCCCGGTGAGTTCGAGGGCCTTGGGCCCGTACCCGGCCACCCACACCTCGAGCCGCGACTCGGCGGCCCACGGGAAGCGCACCTCGACCTCACCCACGCGGGCGCTGCGGCCGTTGCCGAGTTCCCTGATCACCTCCACCGATTCGCGCAGGGTGGCCAGCGTCGTCGGCTTCTCGCCGAGGGTGCGGACCGCCGAGTCACCACGCCCGATGCCGCAGATCGTGCGGTTGCCGAACATCTCGTTGAGCGTGGCGAAGGTGGACGCCGTCACCGTCTGGTCCCTGGTCGCCGGATTGGTGACCATGGGGCCCACGGTCACCTTCCGGGTAGCCGCCAAGATCTGGCTGTAGATCACGTAGGGCTCCTGCCACAGCAGGTGCGAGTCGAAGGTCCACACGTGCGAGAACCCGTGCGTCTCCGCCACTCTGGCCAGTTCGATCACCCGCGACGCGGGTGGGGTGCACTGCAGGACCACGCCGATGTCCATGGGCGCTCTCCCTTTCGGAATAGGTTCTACACGAGGTTCTGTGACAGGCCGCGCCGGATGAACCGGCCGTGCCCGGCCCGACCGTGGTAGGCGCCGTCGTCGACGATCACCCGGCCGCGCGACAGCACCGTGTCGACATGCCCGTCGATCTCGAAGCCCTCCCACGCGGAGTGATCCATGTTCATGTGGTGGGTCTTGCCGAGCCCGATGCTGGTGTGCCCGTTGGGGTCGTAGATCACCACGTCGGCGTCGGCGCCCGGGCTGATCACGCCCTTGCGCGGGTACATGCCGAACATCCGGGCCGGGGTGGTGCAGCACACCTCCACCCACCGTTCCAGCGAGATCCGCCCGTCCTTGACGCCCTGGAACAGCAGATCCATCCGGTGCTCGACCCCGCCGATCCCGTTCGGGATCTTGCTGAAATCGCCTACGCCGAGCTCTTTCTGATCCTTCATGCAGAACGGGCAGTGGTCGGTGCTCACCGCGGTGACGTCACCGGTGCGGATGAAGCGCCACAGCTCGTCCTGATGGCCCTCCGCACGCGAACGCAGCGGCGTCGAGCAGACCCATTTGGCACCCTCGAAACCCGGTGCGCCCAACTGCTCCTCGAGCGAGAGGTACAGGTACTGCGGACAGGTCTCGGCGAACACGTTCTGCCCGTTGTCGCGCGCGGTCACGATCTGCTGCATGGCCTGTTTCGCCGAGACGTGCACCACGTACAGCGGGGCACCGGTCAACTGCGCCAGCATGATCGCGCGATGGGTGGCCTCCTCTTCCATCTGCCACGGACGGCTGGTGCCGTGGAAGTAGGGCGAGGTGTCCCCGCGCGCCAGTGCCTGTTCGACGAGGACGTCGATGGCGATGCCGTTCTCCGCGTGCATCATCATCAGCGCGCCCAGCTCGCCTGCGGACTGCATGGCGCGCAGGATCTGGCCGTCGTCGGAGTAGAAGACGCCCGGGTAAGCCATGAACAGCTTGAAACTGGTGACGCCTTCGCCGACGAGTTCGCTCATCCCCTTCAGGGATTCGTCGTTGACATCGCCGATGATCTGGTGGAATCCGTAGTCGATCGCGCACTGCCCGGTGGCCTTGTCGTGCCATTGCGCGAGGGTGTCCTGCACCCGCTGGCCCGGTTTCTGCACGGCGAAGTCGACGATGGTGGTGGTGCCGCCCCAGGCCGCGGCCCTCGTCCCGGTTTCGAAGGTGTCGCTGGCCTCCGTGCCACCGAAGGGCAGCTGCATGTGCGTGTGTCCGTCGACGCCGCCGGGGATCACGTACTTGGCGGTCGCGTCGATCACCGTGTCGGCGGCGGCGGCGAGGTCGGCGCCGAGCGCGGTCGAACCCGGTTGCAGGACAGCGACAATCGTCTCGTCCTCGATCAGCACGTCGAGCAGCTGGGACCCGGTCGCGCTCACGACCGTCCCGCCGTGGATGAAGGTGCGCATCAGGGGGTCACCAACGGTCCGTAGGCCTCCGGGCGGCGGTCGCGATAGAAAGCCCATCGCTCGCGCACAGTTTTGATCAGATCCATGTCGAGATCGCGAACTACCAATTCCGGTGCGGTATCGGAAGCGACCTCGCCGACGAACTTGCCCTCGGGGTCGACGAAATAGCTCGTACCGTAGAAGTCGTCGTCGCCGTATTCGCTCTCGATACCGACCCGGTTGATCGCACCGATGTAATACTCGTTGGCCACCGCCGAGGCCGGCTGTTCGAGTTTCCACAAATAGCTGGAAAGCCCCCTCGACGTCGCGGACGGATTGAAGACGATTTCCGCGCCCGCGAGCCCGAGTGCCCGCCAGCCCTCGGGGAAATGGCGGTCGTAGCAGATATAGACGCCCACTCTGCCGACCGCGGTATCGAATACCGGCCAGCCGAGATTACCCGGTCGGAAGTAGAATTTCTCCCAGAATCCGGTGACCTGCGGGATATGGTGTTTGCGGTATTTTCCCAGGTAGGAGCCGTCCGCATCGATCACCGCCGCCGTGTTGTAGAGCAGGCCGTCCATCTCACGCTCGTACACCGGCAACACCATCACCAGGTTCAGTTCGGCGGCCAGAGCGGCGAACCGCTCTGTCGTCGGACCCGGGACCGATTCGGCGTACTCGTAGAACTTCACGTCTTGTAGCTGGCAGAAATACGGGCCGTAGAACAGTTCCTGGAAGCAGATCACCTTCGCACCCTGCGCCGCCGCCTCCCGTGCGTAGTCTTCGTGGGCTTTGATCATGGATTCTTTGTCACCGGTCCAGGTGGTCTGGACGAGCGCCGCTCTGACGATTCCCATGCTTTGTTATACTGCACCTACAACTGATTCTGTTGTGTTACAAGAGCGCGGAAACAGTTTCGGTGCCGTAAACGTTGGCGGCGCACCCGGGATCGGCCGCGTACCACCCGCAGAATGAGTCGATGACCGAAGCGTCGCCGACCGCACTACCCGCGGACTTCGCCGGGGACCTCGACGAACGAACCGCCGCCGGGATCGCCGCCGCGATCGGTCGGCGCATCCGCTCGGGCGCACTCGCCCCCGGCACCCGGCTGCCCACCGTGCGCGAGGTGGCCCGCGAACTGCGGGTCTCCCCCGCCACCGTCAGTCAGGCCTGGCGCGCGCTGGCCGCGACCGGCGCGATCACCGCGCGCGGACGGGCGGGCACCTTCGTCGGCGAGCAGCGCGAGGCACCGATCGGGCGATACCAGCGCCTGCACGCCCACTCCGACAACGCCTTCCGCGTCGACTTGTCACACGGCACCCCCGACCCGGCGCTGCTGCCCGATCTGGCCGCCGCACTGCGGGCGCTCTCGCGCGATGCCGCACCGGGCGATCTGTCGGCCCACTATCTCGGTGAGGCGGTGCTGCCCGTGCTCGCCGAGACGCTGCGCGCGGACTGGCCGTGGCCGTGCGAACGGCTGACGGTCCTCGACGGCGCCCTCGACGCGGTGGACCGACTGCTCGCCGCCCACGTGCGCTTCGGCGACCCCGTGATCGTCGAGGATCCGTGCTTTCCGCCCTTCCTCGACTTGCTCGCGCGCGTCGGCGCACGCCCGATCGCCGTCCGGCTCGACGAATCCGGTTTCCGGCCAGTGGAATTCGCACGCGCGTTCGACGGCCCACCACCGCGCGCGGTGATCTTGCAGCCGCGTGCCAACAATCCGACCGGCGCCTCCCTCAGCGCGGCCCGAGTCCGAGAACTGGCCGCGCCACTGGACGCGCACCCGGCGCTGATCATCGAGGACGACCACTCCGCGGGGATCGCGACCACCCCGCTGCGCTCGCTCGCCGCGCGTTTCCCCGATCGCGGGGTCTACATCCGCTCCTATTCCAAGTCGCACGGCGCCGATCTGCGGCTGGCCGTCGCGGGTGGACCCGCGGCACTGCTGGATCCGGTGGTCGAGCGCCGGATGCTCGGACCGGGGTGGTCGAGCCGCCTCCTGCAGCGGGTGCTGTCGACGATGCTCAACGACGCGGGGGCCGGCGCCACCGTCGCGGGCGCGCGGCGCGAGTACAGCAGGCGCGCCACTGTGCTGCGCCGTGCGCTGGCCCGCCACGATGTGGTCGTGGCACCCGGCGACGGCATCAACCTCTGGCTCCCGGTCTCCGACGAGAACGCCGCGCTGATCAGCCTCGCCGCCGCCGGCATCAAGGCCGCGCCGGGTGGCCCGTTCGAAGCGGGCGAACGGCCCGCAGGCGACCATCTGCGACTGACGCTGGGTACCCTCGGCGACACCGACATCGCCTGGCTCGCCGCCGAACTCGCCGCCGCGACCACCGCCGCCCCCACCTACCGACGCATCCGCCGCCCCTGACCAGCACTGCCGCGACACCGATCCGGCAGAATGGACCATTCCTCACTCGGAAAGGCGGCAGTGGTGACGTTCGGCACGACCCTCGGCGACGCGGTAGTACGTCTGCCGATGCGATAGCGACCAACCGAGCCCGACGTCGCGACGTCGACGTCCTCGTGTCACCAGCACCGTCGATCACCGGGAGCAGCCCGTGTCCACCATCACCTGGACCGAAGACCACGTTCAGTACACCGCCGCCTGGCATTCGGAGAACGGCGCGCCCGCACCACGCACCGTCACCGTGGCCGACGACCGGCTCTCGGCCGATCACGCCTACCGCCGGGTCAAGGCGGGGGAGGCGCTGTTGTGGCAGGGCGATTTCCACAACGGCCGCCAACTCCTGCAGGCGCTGGGCCGCCGCGTCGACCGCACCCCCGCGCGCAAGCCGCCCGCGGGCGATCTCGGCGCGCTCTACGAGCACGAACGGGCGAGACGACGCACCCGCGCGAGCCTGCTCGGCAGTCTCCTGATCCGCCTCGGCCCGGACTACGAGCTCGAGCTGCGCCGCGCGCCCGAGGTAGCGGCGGCGTGTGCGGCGGCCTACGGTCCGGCCGAGGCCGACCGCGTGGTCACCTTCACCGAACTGCTCGGCGTGGTGAGCGCCTACCGTTGGCGGCAGCAGGGCGTGGAGGTGCCGGCCCTCGGCGCGCGCGTATACCCCGACTACGGCGTATTCTCCCCTACCCGAAGCGAATACGTGGATCTCGTCGCGGACGCACCCCTGGACCCCGAGGTGCGTACCGCGTTCGATCTCGGTACCGGCACGGGCGTGCTCGCCGCCCTGCTCGCCCAGCGCGGAGTGCCCGAGATCGTCGCCACCGATATCAACCCACGGGCGCTGCGCTGCGCCGCCGACAACGCCGAACGTCTCGGCTTCGCCCGGGCGATCACCGTGACCGGGCCCGCCCTCTACCCGCCCGGTCGCGCCGATCTCATCGTGTGCAATCCGCCCTGGCTGCCCGGCGTGCCGACCTCGGACCTGGAACGTGGTGTCTACGACCAGAATCAGTCGATGCTCACCGAGTTCGCCCGCGACCTGCGCGCGCACCTGACCCCCGACGGCGAGGGCTGGCTGGTGCTGTCCGACCTCGCCGAACTACTCGGGCTGCGTCCGGTCGGCTACCTCCCGCGCCTGTTCGACGACGCGGGCCTGCGCGTGCTCGACACGCTCACCACGCGTCCGCGCCACCCTCGCGCGACCGATCGCGATGACCCACTCGCCGCGGCGCGCACCGCCGAGACGACCACGCTGTGGCGCCTGCGGGCCGGCTAGCGACGCCCCTCGCCCCGCGGATCGGCCCGCGAACATCGCATTCTGTGTCGATCACACGACGAGCCGACCGGATCCGGTGGTCTCTCCCCCACGAGCCGATGCGACTGGCAGGATGCGCGGTACATCGTCCGCCAGCACCCGCTCCCGAGGAGACCTCGCCAAGGTGACCAGCATTTCGCAGGACCGACCGTTCATTCGCGCGCTCGTGGGCATCGGCATCGCCGCGACCGCCCTGGTGGCTCTGGCCCCCGCCGCGCAGACCGCACCGAAGCATCAGGCGGTGATCCCCGGCTGCACGCCTGCCGTGGCGGGTCAGCCCAACGGCAAGCAGTGGCCCATCGAGCCCGCCTTCACGATCGACACCACGGCGAGCCACACAGCCATCCTGGACACCACCTGCGGCACCGTCACGATCTCCCTGGCCGCCGCCGCGGCTCCGCGCACCGTGAACTCGTTCGTGTTCCTGGCGAGTCAGGGCTACTTCGACCACACCCGCTGCCACCGGCTCACCACCGGGGGCATCTTCGTGTTGCAGTGCGGCGACCCCACCGCCACCGGCATGGGCGGCCCCGGCTACAAATTCGCCGACGAGAACCTCGCGGGCGCGGTCTACCCGGCGGGCACCGTCGCGATGGCCAACGCGGGCCCGGGCACCAACGGCAGCCAGTTCTTCCTCGTCTACCGCGACACCCAGCTGCCCCCGAACTACACCCCCTTCGGCACCATCACCGGCGGTATGGACGCGCTCACCACGGTCGCGAACGCCGGTGTGGCGGGCGGCGGCGCCGACGGCACCCCCTTCGCCGACGTGGTCTTCAACACGGTGACCACCACCCAGGGCTGACCCACCGACGACGAGGGCCGCGTCTCCCGTTCGGGGAGACGCGGCCCTCGTCGCAAGTGGTGGTTCGATCAGCCGGCGCTGATCGAACTGAACAGGTTCTGGATGGTCTGCAGGATGATCTGGGTCAGCAGATCAGCGATGGAACCGGCCATGACAACGCTCCTCGTAAGTCCTCATCAGGTGAAACGAACAAGTGAAGCGTGCCCTATTCACTTGTTGCCGCGCAGCGTTTCGGTGAAAAAAAGTGAACAGAAACGCGAAGGCCGCGCCCCACCGGGACGCGGCCTTCGCAGCTGGTGATTACAGGTACTGACCCGTATTGGACTCGGTGTCGATCGCTCGGCTGGCCGAGGCGTTCTTGCCGGTGACGAGCGTGCGGATGTAGACGATCCGCTCGCCCTTCTTGCCCGAGATCCGTGCCCAGTCATCGGGATTGGTGGTGTTGGGCAGGTCCTCGTTCTCGGCGAACTCGTCGACGATCGAGTCGAACAGGTGCTGAATCCGCAGACCCGGGTTACCCGTGTCCAGGACCGACTTGATCGCGTACTTCTTCGCCCGGTCGACGATGTTCTGGATCATCGCGCCGGAGTTGAAGTCCTTGAAGTACAGGACCTCCTTGTCACCGTTGGCGTAGGTGACCTCCAGGAACCGGTTGTCGTCGCTCTCGGCGTACATCCGCTCGACGACCTTCTCGATCATCGCCTCGACGCACGCCTGCTTGTCGCCGTCGAACTCGCGCAGATCGCTCTCGTGCAGCGGCAGCGTCTCGGTGAGGTACTTCGAGAAGATGTCCTGCGCCGACTCCGCGTCGGGGCGCTCGATCTTGATCTTCACATCGAGACGGCCCGGCCGCAGGATCGCGGGGTCGATCATGTCCTCGCGGTTGGACGCACCGATCACGATGACGTTCTCGAGGCCCTCCACACCGTCGATCTCCGAAAGCAGCTGCGGCACAACGGTGGTCTCCACATCGGAGGAGACACCGGAACCGCGGGTACGGAAGATCGAGTCCATCTCGTCGAAGAACACGATCACCGGGGTGCCCTCGGAAGCCTTCTCGCGCGCCCGCTGGAAGATGATCCGAATGTGGCGCTCGGTCTCACCGACGAACTTGTTGAGCAGCTCGGGACCCTTGATGTTGAGGAAGAACGACTTGGCTTCCTTGGCATCCTGACCACGCGATTCGGCGATCTTCTTGGCGAGGGAGTTGGCCACCGCCTTGGCGATCAGCGTCTTACCGCAGCCGGGCGGGCCGTAGAGCAGCACACCCTTGGGCGGGCGAAGCGCGTACTCGCGGAACAGATCCTTGTGCAGGAAGGGCAGTTCCACCGCGTCGCGGATCTGCTCGATCTGCCGGCCGAGGCCACCGATGTCGGTGTAGTCGACGTCGGGAACCTCTTCCAGCACAAGGTCTTCGACCTCGGCCTTGGGAACGCGCTCGAACGCGAAGCCCGCCTTGGTGTCGACCAGCAGCGAATCACCGGGGCGCAGTTTGCGAATCGGCGAATCGGGGTCTGCCATGTCGTCGTTCTCGGCGATCTTGGACAGCGGACCCGACAGCCACACCACCCGCTCCTCGTCGGCGTGACCGACCACGAGAGCGCGCCTGCCGTCGTCGAGAATCTCACGCAGCGTGCCGATTTCGCCGATGGCGTCGAAGTTTCCGGCCTCGACGACGGTGAGTGCCTCGTTGAGCCGCACAGTCTGGCCGTATTCCAGTGCGTCGGCGTCGATGTTGGGCGAGCAGGTGAGGCGCATCTTGCGACCGGAGGTGAAGACGTCGACCGTCTGATCCTCGTAGGCGTGGATGACGATGCCGTAGCCGCTCGGCGGTTGTCCGAGGCGATCGACTTCCTCGCGCAACGCGATCAGCTGTTGGCGCGCTTCTTTGAGCGTGTCCATCAACTTGCCGTTGCGGATGGTCAGCGAATCGATCCTGGCTTCCAATTCGCGAGCGCGATCCGGCGAATCGGCGAGTTGTCTGCGAAGAGCAGCCGACTCGGCACGAACCGCCTCGAGCTCTCGCCAGGCCGCCGAATCCGAATTCTCGTTGGGGCTCATGATGCTGCTCCTCCCAGTCCCGGTCTATCAACGCTACCGGGCGCGGTCCGTTCTCGCTTTCCGACATGGTTTCGTCGTGATCACATCTTGTACGGTCGGTACGACATCAACCACATATTTGTACCTGTTAGGCTGCCCTAACACCCCGTCCGGGGCAACTCGCTGAACGAGTCGAAAGGTTGCTGTCCATGCTCCTTCCTCCCCGTACGATCCGTGTCGCCGTCGCGACCGCCGCGACGGCTCTCGCCGTCACCGTCGGACTGACCGGCTGCGGCGACTCCGACGATTCCTCGACGAACGCCACCACGAGCAGTACCAGTATCGCGGCCGCTCCGTCCAGCGTTTCGGCAACTCCGGCACCTTCGGGTGGCAACGCCGCCGCCCCCACCGCTGATTCCCTGAAGGCGACGCTGATCAAGTTCGGCGATCCCGCGCTCTCCACCGACGACAAGGCGAAGCTGATCGTCAACGGCGATGCGCACAAGTCCAACATCGATCAGATGAACGGCATGCTCGCCGGCTACACCCTCACCTTCGCCGTCGACAACGTCGTGACCAGCGGTAACACCGCCACCGCCGATGTGACGATCACCTCCCCGCACGGCACCGCGCCCGCGTTCCCGGTCACCTGGCAGCAGGAGGGCGGTACGTGGAAGCTCTCCGACGCCAGCGGCTGCCTGCTGCTCGGCTTCGCACAGGCCCCCTGCGCGCCCGCCTGATCGATCGCAAGCGCCCGGCTGGTGGCCGGGTACCACCGGGACCGCACCGCCGCCCTGAACGGCACGTAGGCCGCGAGATCCCCTGGCTGATCCGATCGCCGCCGGATCAGCCGTGCGACCGGTTGTGGTCACCGCGTAGTTCCACCCCGGTGACCGAGTAGTTCCGCGCTGTCTCGGTGGCGCGAATTCTGCGATCGTCACGGGCATGAGCGTTGTTCCCAGCGTCGCGGTGGTCACCGCGAACACCCCGGCCGATCGCGACCGGTTCCTGGATCTGCTGCGGATCTCGTCGCTGGTGGTGGTCGTCGCCGGGCACTGCCTGATGCTGACCGTGACGGTGACGGACAACGAGGTGCGTTTCGGCAATGTGCTCGCCGACCTGCCGATCCTGCGACCGCTCACCTGGGTTCTGCAGGTGCTTCCGCTGTTCTTCTTCGCGGGCGTGGCCGCCGGGGCGCGCAGCCTCGAACCCGGGACATCATGGGGCGCTTGGCTTTTCCGGCGTACCCAGCGACTGGTGCGACCGCTCGGCTATTTCGTGGCCGCCTCGGTGGCGCTGCTGACGGTGGCCGATCTCGTGCTCACGCCGGGGTGGCACCGCCCGCTCGCGGTGACCGGTGTGCAGCTGCTGTGGTTTCTCGGAACCTACCTGGCGGTGCTGGCTTTCGTGCCCGCGCTGGCCTCATGGGTCACCAGCGGTCGCCGGATGTTCGCCCTGGTCGCGGCGATCGTGGCGGGCACCGCGATCGTCGACGCGGTGCGGCTCACCGGCGGACCGGAAATCCTGGGCTACCTCACCCTGTTCGTCTGGCTGGTGCCCGCGGTGCTCGGAATCGGTTATCTGCGTGGACTGTTGCGCCGGCGGACCGCGGCGGTGCTGGCCGGCGCGGTGCTGCTCGCCGATGTGCTCCTGGTCCTGGTCGGTCCCTACGAGGTGAGCATGGTCACGGTGCCGGGGCAACGGCTGTCGAATCTGGCGCCGCCCTCGCTGCTGCTGGCCGGGCACGCGGTGATGCTGTGCTGCGCCGCCGTCGCGGTGGCACCGTGGCTGCGCCGTCTCGCCGCCCGCCCTCGGGTCTGGTGGTGCACGGTCATCGGCAACACCGGCGCGATGACCCTGTACCTGTGGCACATGCCCGCCCTGCTCACCGTGCTCGTGCTGAGCCACCTGGCCGGCGCCGACCGCACCGCGCCGACCGAGTCCGGGTTCTGGCTGCTCACGGCCGCTCAGCTCACCGCGACCGCCGCGCTCACCGGCGCCGCGTTCCTCGGCCTGCGCGGCCTGGAGAACACGCCGCTGCGCTGGTGGGACGGGCCGGTCGCGACGGTGCGCGGCCTCCGCTCGGCCGCCACCGTGCTGGCCGTGCTCGCGGCGGGGGCCGCCATTCTGCAAGCCACCCGATGGGGCCTCACCGTGGACGGTGGGATCTGGTTCGCGGGCGCGGCGGCAGCCTTGCTGGCCGCCCGCCTGCTCACCCGTGCGTGATCGATCAGCCCTTGGACGGACGCCGCTGCGGCTTGGGGGTGACAGTGCCCTCGGCCAGCCGCCGCGCGCTCACCAGGAACGCGGTGTGGCCCTGCATGCGGTGCTCCGGGCGCACGGCCAGACCGACCACGTGCCAACCACGCACCATCGACTCCCACGAGCGCGGTTCGGTCCAGCATTCCTGCTCACGCAACGCCTCGACCACCTTGGACAGCTGGGTGACGGTGGCGACGTACACCACGAGGACCCCACCGGGAACCAGTGCCTTCGACACCGCGGGCAACGCGTCCCACGGCGCCAGCATGTCGAGCACGACACGATCGACCTGCGGGCCCTCGTAGGCGGCCACGTCGGCGATGGTGATCGACCAGTTCGCGGGCCGCTCGCCGAAGAAGGTCTCCACATTGCGGACGGCGTGCTCGGCGTGGTCGTCGCGGATCTCGTAGGAGATCACCTCACCCTCGGGACCGACCGCGCGCAGCAGCGAGCAGGTCAGCGCACCCGAACCGGCGCCCGCCTCGAGCACCCGCGCACCCGGGAACACGTCACCTTCGTGCACGATCTGGGCGGCGTCCTTGGGGTAGATCACCGCGGCGCCACGCGGCATCGACAGCACGTAGTCGGTGAGCAGCGGGCGGAGGGCCAGATACGGGGTGCCGTTCACCGATTTCACCACGGTGCCCTCGTCGTTGCCGATGAGGTCGTCGTGCTTGATGCCGCCGCGATGGGTATGGAATTCCTTACCCTCCTCGAGCACCACGGTGAAGAGGCGTCCCTTACCGTCGGTCAGCTGCACGCGGTCCCCGATAGCGAATGGACCGGTTCGTCTGGCCGTCATTGATCTCCCGTTCTTCGAATGGACCTCTCAGCCTGCCAGGCGCGGCGAGCCACGCGGTCGACGGGTCAGCTATTTCGCGGCGAGTGCGGCCGGCGCGCTCGAGCGCGAACCGCGTGATCGTGTCGGTGGCGGCGGTTAACCTGCGAAACATGTCAGTGCCCCTGTCCGTGCCCCTGCCCGACGACACCGCCGACGCGCCGTCGCCTCGGTCGCGTCCGGCGTTGTCGCCTTCGCGGGCAAGCGATTTCAAGCAGTGCCCGCTGAAGTACCGCTTGCGGGCGATCGATCGGGTACCGGAACCGCCGTCGCGAGCGGCGGTGCGCGGAACCGTGGTGCACGCGGTGCTGGAAGACCTTTTCGGCCTGCCCGCGGCCGAGCGTCAACCGGCCAGGGCCGCCGAGTTGGTCCCGGCGGCGTGGGAGCGGGTGCGCGCCGAGCGCGACGGGGTGGACGAGCTCGTCGCCGACGGGGGGCCGCAGGCACTGTTCGAGGAGGTGCGAAAGCTGGTCGCGAGCTATTACGAGCTGGAGGACCCGCGACGATTCGAGCCGCATGCGCTGGAGGAACGGGTCGAGGTCGATCTCGACGGCGATATTCCGCTGCGCGGTTTCGTCGACCGAATCGACGTGGCGCCCAACGGCTTACTGCGCGTGGTCGACTACAAGACCGGCCGCTCACCCGGGCCCATGCACGAAGCGCGCGCCCTGTTCCAGCTCAAGTTCTACGCCCTGATGATCCTGCGCACCCGCGACATCGTCCCGGCCCAGCTGCGCCTGATCTACCTGGCCGACAAGAACATTCTCACCTACACACCCGAGCGCGAGGAGCTGGACCGCTTCCAGCGCATCCTCACCGCGCTCTGGCAGGCCATCATCGACGCGGGAAGAACCGGGGACTTCCCGCCCACTCGCAACTCGATGTGCAAGTTCTGCGACTTCAAACCTCTGTGCCCCGAGTACGGCGGCACCCCGCCGCCGTATCCGGGGTGGCCGGTCCAGACCCCCATCCCCGCCGACCTGGTCACCGAGCGCCTTCCCGAGGACATGTGACGGCCGACCTGCTCGTATCGGCATATCGGCGCGAGTAGTCCGGGTTAAGCTGCGAACACCCTATGCAACTCGTTGAATATGAGGTGAGCTGACCGATGCATCCTTTCCGTACGGCCGTCGAAGCGCGTGACGACGCGGCCATCGAGGCATTACTGGCCGAGAATGTGGTCTTCACCAGCCCCGTCGCCTTCGGGCCCTACCCCGGCAAGGCCATCACCGCGGCCATCCTGCGCGCGGTGATCCGCGTCTTCGAAGACTTCCACTACGTGCGCGAGATCGGCGAGGGGCGCGATCACGCCCTGGTGTTCGAGGCCACCGTCGACGGCAAGCAACTCACCGGGTGCGACTTCATCCATCTCGACGAGGACGGCAAGATCGACGAATTGATGGTGATGGTCCGGCCGCTGTCGGCCGCGACCGCCCTGGCCGCGCGGATGGGCGCGCAGTTCGATCAGATCAAGGCCGAGGCGATCGCGAGCAGCCGCACCGACCGCTGAGGACGCCCGCGGCGGGTACTCAGACCGCGAAGTCGCGGAACAGCAGCACCGAAAGACCGAGGCCCACAGCGAGATTCACGATCGCCGCCGATCCGAAGACCACGATCGGCCGCCATCCGGCTTCGCGCAGCCCTCGCAGCGAGAATTCCAGGCCGATGGAGACGAAGGCCAGGATCAGGAACCAGGTGCGCAGGTCGTTGATGATGGCGATGTGCGCGGCGCCGGTCTTCTTGTCGACCGATTGCAGATACAGCGTGCCGATGATCGAGGCGGCGATGAATCCGAGCACGAATTTCGGGAACCTGGCCCAGAATTCGCCGATGCTCGGACGAGCGGTGCCCTCGCCGCGCTCCACCCGGAACGCGAACCAGGCGGTCAGCGCGATCGCCACGAGACCGATGAGCGCGTTCTGCGTGGTCTTGACGATCGTCGCGATCTGCAACGACTGCTCACCCGCCAGCGCACCCGCGGCAGCCACTGCGGCCGTGGTGTCGATATTGCCACCGATCCACGCGCCCGCCACCGCATCGGAGAGCCCGAAAGCATCAGCGAGCCAGGGCAACAGGAAGATCGACGGCAGGGCGAAGATGATCACCAGCGAGGCCGCGTAGGCGATCTGCTCGCGCCGCGCCTGCACCGCACCCGCCGCTGCGATAGCCGCGCTCACCCCGCAGATCGACACCGCCGACGACAGCAGTGCCCGCAGCTTGTCGTCGAGCCCGAGCACCCCACCGAACCACCAGGTGAACCCGAAGACGATGGTGATCAAGGCCAACGCCTGCACGATCGACGGCGCGGCGGCAGTCACCAGGATCTTCAGATTGATCGACGCACCGAGCAACACCACACCGGTCTTGATGAAGAACTCGGTCCGGAAACCGGCCGAAAGTCTCTCTCGCAGAGCGAGTTTGCTCAAGATCACATTGCCGATCAACCCGATCACGATCGCGTAGACCGGGTACTCGACCGTCTTCGCGACCCGCTTGAACGGCGTATCCGCCGCCCACTGTGGAACGTGGGTGTCGAAGAACCGCGTCAACGCGCCCAGCGCGAGTACCAGCAGGATGCCCGCCACGATGTCGCGCACCGCTGGACGCGGATTCGCTTGCAACGCAGCGGTTTCCGACGTCGTCCTGGTCTCCCCCATCACGGCACCAGCCAATCCGGGATCGCGCCGATCAGCACGAGGCCGATCAGCACGAGGCCGACGACAGTAGCCAACCAGTCTTCGTTCCAGCTGAATGCGCCGGCGGGCCGAGGCTCGGGCGTTGTCTGCGACACGGTGACTCCTTGCGGTTCTCAACGAGAAAATGCAAGGTAGCAACGCGATCGCGAGTGCGCACCGATTGCGTTCAGCCTGAACCGATCTCGCTGCCGACCGCGCGATCGGCGGCGCGATGTTCGAGAGGGCCGGGGCAGATCGCCGGGGTTTCTACCGCAGGCGACGTTCCTCTTCTTCTTGCAGGCGGCGGCGCTCTTCTTCGCGCTCGACCTGCTCCTTCTCGATCTTTTCTTCGTGCTCGTTCTTGTTCGACATGTTCGCCCCGATCATGGATTGTCCGGACAAATCTGCCGTCCAGTCTACTCGCGGCGCGGCGTCGACCCGGCACACAGTGTGGCCACCTGCCCCGATATTTCGGGTCTCCCGGTAGCACCTCGTCCCGCGTAAACTGCAGGTCGCGGGCCTACAGCCATTCCCGCCCGGCAAGGAGAACTGATGAACCGCATTCTGCCCCGGACCGTTGCCGCCGCCGGAATCGCGCTGGCGATGGCAACCTTTCCAGCTGTCGCCTCAGCGAGTTCGGCCATCGCGCCGACCGTCGCCCAGCCGATCCTCAACGGCGCGCCGACACGGCCGTTCGACCCGATCTGCCCCTTGTGCTTCGTGCGTGAGGCTCTGGAGAGTCTCTCGGCGCAGTAAACGCACAGCTGCCTCGAATTTCTCGAAACTGTCGAGGGTGAAAGTGATTGCGGCACAGCGGGGGAGTTCCATTGATGTCCGACGGAGACGGCCGCGATCGCCTTCGCGCTGAGATCGCCGCGTTCTACGCGGGATTCGGGCAGCCCGCGGCGTTGCTCGCCGCGTTCCAGCAGGCCGCGCTGCTCGTTCCCTTGACGGCAGACGACCGCGTCTACTTCTCGCCGCTGGGCGGCGTCGACTGGTTGTGCACCTTCACCAGCATCGAGGAGTACGCCCTGTTCATGGCGGCTCGCGGTCATCTACAGGGCGGCGGCATCGATGGCGACCGGGAGTACCGCTACCACTGGCTGTTCGGCCGGCGACTACAAGAATACGTCGAGTCCCGCGCCGAACCCGCCGGAATCGCGATCGACATCGTGGGTTCGGCACCCATGGCGTTTCCGCCGGATGTCGCCGGGTAGGACGACGAATGGGGGTAGGCGATGACGAGGCTCGAAATCGATCCCGCGGTCCTGAAGCAGGCCGCGACAGGTATCGAGGACACCATCGGTCAGCTGTCGGAAATGGGGATCGGCGAGACGGGCAATATGGGTCGAGGCTTCGCGCTGCTCACGCTCTCGACGCTGGAAGTGGGCAAGCACACCGTGCAGAAGACCTTCGAGGAGTTCACCGAGCGGTGGTCCTGGGGAGTGCGCGCGCTGGTCCAAGGGGGCAACTCGATAGCCCGGACGCTCGGTTTGGCCGCCGGCCGTTACGACGAAATGGATAACAAGGCCCACGACACGCTCAAGAAGATGTGGACGCACCTCGCGGGAAACCCACATCTGTCCGACGAGGAAATCACCAAGCGTTCCTGGGGCGATACCTTCTCCGACAACTCCTTCAACCATATCCGCAACGCGGATTACAGCACGAAGTCTTTTCAGGACGCCAATGAATCCATTCAGAAAAATATCAAGGTAATCGAGGCGGTCGGCCCGCAGGCGCTGGCGAATGTGAGCCCGCTGGGCGGCCTCGTCACCGGTGAATCGCCTGGTTGGGATACCGGTGCCGCCCAGCAGGCAGCCGATATCCTGAAACAGGGGCCAGGGGGGCAATAGTCAGTGGGACTCGGCGATTTCATCGACAAAGTCGGAAGCGCGATCGAGGACGGTGTCGAGGATCTTGCCGAGGGCGCCGGGCAGGTCATCGATGACGGTCTGGACGTGGTCGCGGACGCGGCCGGGTATGTCGGCCTGGACAGTGTCGACAACGCGCTCGACGATCTGGGCGACAACATCGCCTCGGCAACCGGCGGCGATGTCGAAGAGGAAGAACTGGGCCAGACCGAGGACCCCAAAGAACTGATCCTCGGAGAGCCTGCTGAAATCGGTTCAGCTGCGGAAACATTGAAGAAGATGGCCGCGGCGATCGAGTCGACGGGTCAGGCGCTGCAGAAGATCGACGCGGCCGATTGGACGGGCCAGGGCGCAGACGCCTTCAATCAGGTCTACGACAAGCAGCCGAAACTCTGGTTCGAGGGCGGCGATGCCATGGCGGCGGCGGCCGGGGCCATGGAAGCCTGGCAGAACGAGGTGAAAGCCGCGCAGGACAAGGCCGCGACCGCTGTCGAGCGGTGGAAGGCCGCCCACGCCGAAGAAGTCAGGCAGAAGAACTGGTGGAACTCGCTGACCGGTAAGGAGCAACGGCAGAATCCGCTGGTCGACACCTGGACGACGCTTCGCAACGACGCGCGAGAGATCCTGCGGGGCGCACGAGTTCAGCGTGACAACGGCGCGTCGATCGCCAACGGAGCGTTGTCCGCGGCTACCGAGAAGGCCCCGAAGGAACCGCCTTTCACCGAACGGTGGATTGCCAACATCTCCGACCTCGGTGGAGTCCTCGAACACGGAGCGCTGAATTTCTCCGCCGGTCTGCTCACCAGTCTCACGGGGCTCGCGCAGTTCGTGCGCCAGGTGAATCCGACCGATATCTACAACATCACCCACCCCGCGGACTACGCGAAAGGGTTGTCCGACCTCGGCACCGGACTCGTTGTCGCCGTGGCGGATCCCGGCGCCGCGGTCTCGGCGATCGTGAAGGACGCTCGGGCCAACCCGTTCGAGTTCGTCGGTGCGCTCACCGGCGATGCACTGCTCACCGCGGCCACCGGTGGCGGCGGGAGTGCGAAGGTCGCCATCAGTGCCTTGAAAAAGGCCACCAAGGCGGGCAGGCGACTTCCCGACGGCGGTTCCGGTCCGAGCCCGCATCGTCCGACCGGCGACGGCGCCCCGACCAGACAGAGCGACCCCGCCGGTCGGACCGACCCGGCTGGGCAGACCGACCAACGCCGAGGCGCCGGCCTTCCGGATTCCGATCGAGGGCCGACACCGGAAGGACGCACGGTCGAGGGGGCGCCCCAACGAGACGCACCGACCCGACGAACCGAGGACACCGACGACGGTTCTTCGCCGACACCGAACCACACTGAACAGCGCCGCTCCGAGCCGACGGCGCAGTACGACCGCGACCAGCCCTCTCCCACTACCGAAGCCACCAGCAGCACACCCGATCCCGAACCCCCCCGACCGTCGGAACCTACGCAGACACCGGACCGCACCCCTGATGCCGACCCGCAAACGAGTCGACCGGAACCGCGACCGGAAGCGGCAGGCACATCGAACCCGGATTCGACCCCCACCCAACGCACCGACCCGACACCGGCCCAACAGACCGACCACACACCCACGCAGCGCACCGACCCGACACCAGCCCAGCAAACCGACCACACGCCATCCCAACGCATCGACCCGACCCCCGATCAGCACACCGATCGCACCCCGACTCAACACACCGACCACACCCAGCCTCCGCGCACCGACCCCGCGTCGACTCACCACACGAATCCGGATTCACCAGCGACACCGCACGGGGACTCGCCCCGCTCGCAGGCGGATCCCGGCACGACATCGCACAGTGATCAGGACACCGCTCCGACTCAGCACAGCGATCCCGACCGAACATCCCGAGAGGACGGCTCGGCGTCGGAAACCCGGGTGAACCCCATCGCTGATCGAGCGCCGCACACTGACGACGCACGGTCCGACGTCGACTCACGACCGACTGCTCACGCCGATCCGACGCCACAGACCCCGAGCCCCACGACACCTGCCGCAGGCTGGCAGCCCGGCCACAGCATCAATCCCGACAATGGCCCCACACACCGACCGACTCCCGACGCACACCCGGCGCGCCCCCACCCCGGCGCCACCCCAGCCGGGCCATCGCAGACGCCGCACTCACCCCGCGTCGATTCGACACCACAACGGCCACAACACGATCCAGGCACCGAACCCCACAGGGCTCCTGTCTCCCCGCGCGCCGGCGCGGCGCCCGACCCTGCCGGACGCGCGAACGGGCATTCGCCGCTGACCGCAGGACCCCATCCCGATTCCCCGACCAGGTCGACACCAGGGCACACGCCGACACGAGCAGACGCCGAATCGCCATCCCGCGCACACCCCGAATCCGACGGCCGAGGACCGGATCACAACCCGGACAAACCCCGCGACCGCGCGGACGGTCGCTCCCCCGAGCCTGAACAAGCGCCGAAAGATTGCACACCCGAACGTGATTCGGCCACACCCACCGACCGAACCCCCGACAGCAAGGCTGACCCCGACTCGCCCACCGATCGAACTCCGGACCGTGATCACGATCCCGACAGCGATCGTGAACGCCCGTCGGCGCAGGATCGCGCCGATGCCGATCGCGATGCCAACGAGCACGCCCGCGAGTCCGGTGCGGAATCCGATCGCACACCCGATCAGAAGACCTGTTCCACTGATCCTGTCGATATCAGTACCGGCGAGTTCCTGCTTCCTGAAACAGATCTCGACCTACCGGCCGTCCTACCGCTGACACTGCAACGCGCACATCATTCGAACTTCCGGTTCGGTCGCTGGTTCGGCCCGTCGTGGTCCAGCACGCTCGACGCACGGATCGTTGTCGAGGATGCGGGGGTCACCTTCATCGGCGAGAACGCCGTGATGCTCGCATACCCGCACGCCGAGGTCGGCGTCGCGGTGCATCCGCACACCGAAGGCCAACAATGGTCGTTGACCCGTACCGATACCGGCGGCTACCGCATCTGGGATCAACGGCGAGAGGTGATCTGGCACTTCGCACCCGAATCGGGACTCGACGGCATCGAAGCGAGATACGGCAACTACGCCGTATCTGCCGTCACCGATCGCCACCACAACCGCATTCGCTTCCACTACGACTCCGAAGGAGTGCCGGTAGAGGTCTCGCATTCGGGCGGCTACCGGGTCCGCATCGAGACCGACCGTGCGCGAATTACCGGGCTCTCACTGATCGAGGACGATCCGGATCTCGGCGAGTTCGCTACGCCGATAATGGAATTCGCCTACACGGGGCCGGATCTGATTTCGGTAACCGACGCGGTGGGATCGACAACCCGCTACACCTACGACGCAGCACACCGGATGACATCGTGGATCGACTCCAACGGCAATCAGATGATCAATTCCTACGACGAGTCCGGTCGCGTCGCCTTCCAGCGCGGGACCGCGGGAATCCTGAACTGCGACTACGACTACCGGCACCTCCCCGACGGCGTCGGCCGCCTCACCGCCGTCACCGATTCGCTCGGTGCGACTACCTCCCACGGTTTCGACCGCGAACTGCAACTGCGCGACCTCGTCGACCCGGTCGGCGGCCATACCCATTTCGATTACAACGCCGACCGCAGGCCACTGACCATCCGCGGACCCGACGGTGCGACGACCCGATACCGATACAACGGCGCGGGCGACCCGACGGCGATCATCCGCCCGGACGGCAGCGCGACCGAGATCGAGTATTTCTGGCGCAACCGTCCCGCCACGATGGTGTTCCCCGACGGTTCGATCTCGCGCCGCGAATGGTCGACCACCGGCGACCTCGCCGCCGTCATCGGCGCCGTCGACGATGACCGTACCGAATTCACCTACCACTCGAACGGCGCACTGGCCGCGGTCGTCGAACCCGACGGCACCCGCACCGCCATCGAGGTGAACGCGGCGGGCCTGCCGCTCCGGGTCACCGAACCCGACGGCGCGGTAACCCACTTCCAGCGCGACGCCGCCGGTCGACCCACCCGTATCACCGATTGCCTCGGTGCTGTGACCCGCTACGACTGGGCTCCCACCGGAAACCTGCTCCGCAGAACAGATCCCGACGGCCACAGCGAATCGTGGACATACGACGGCGAAGGCAACATACTCACCCACACCGACCGCGCCGGTGGCCTCACCCGATTCTCCTACGGCACTTTCGATCTCCCGCGCTCTCGCATCGATCCCGACGGCTCGATCACCCGGTACACCTGGGACACCGAACGCCGCCTGCTCGCCGTACACAACCCGATCGGCCAACGCTGGACCTACGAATACGACCGCGCCGGACGACTCATCGCAGAAGCCGACTACAACGGGGCCACCACCCGCTATACCCTCGACGTCGCCGGACGACTCGCCGCGATCGCCTCTGCCACCGGCACGACTCGCCATCTCCGCCACGATTCGCTCGGCCGCGTCACCGAGATCACCACCGACGACGACTGGATCCGCTACACCCACGATCCGGCGGGGCGGGTCCTCTCCGCTGTCAACGGTGTCGGCGCGAACACCACACACGCACTGGAATTCGCCTATGACACAGCCGGAAGTCTCGCCTCGCAGCAACTCGACGAGCAGCCGCCGATGCTGTTCGAGCACGATGACCGCGGCCACCGGACCCGCCGAACCGCGCCCTCTGGTGCGGTGTCCCGGTGGCACCACGATTTCCTCGGTCGTATGGACCGGCTCAGCGCCGACGACCACGACATCACCTTCGGCTACGACCCCGTCGGGCGCCTGACCAGCTGGCGAATCGGCGAACTGGCGGTAACCCGCGGGCACAGCGGGTTCGGCCAGTTGGCCGACCAAGAGGTGACCGCTTTCCCCCCGCACGTGGTTTCGCTCGAATCGGGTTCGACCACCAGACCCGCGCCGCATCGGCTTCGCCGCGACGAATTCACCTACCGCCCCGACGGCTACCTCACCACCCACACTGTCGCCCGCGCGCAGAGCGAACTCGTCCATCGCGACTACCGCCTCGACGCCGTCGGCCGAATCACCGCTGTCTCTACCAATGGCACCCCTACCGAGCGCTATGCCTACGACGCACTCAGCAATATCGTCGACTCGTCCACGCCATCCGCCGAAACCTCGCAGGCCTCGCCTACCGCACCGCCCGAGGTGGGCCGACGCGAGTACCGCGACAACCGCCTCGTCCGCGACGGCCGAACGCGCTTCCACTACGACTCTGCCGGGCGCCTGATCCGCAAGACCACCGTCCGGCTTTCTCGCAAACCCGATGTGTGGCACTACCGATACAACGCTTTCGACCAGCTCACCGATGTCTGGACTCCTGACCATCAGTGGTGGCAGTACACCTACGACGCCCTCGGCCGCCGCACCACCAAACAACAACTGACGACCGACGGTGCCGTGATCGAACGCGTGGACTACGTGTGGGACGGTCTGCACCTCATCGAGCAGGCCACCCGGGCCACCACCATTCGCTGGCAATATCAGCCCGGTTCACATGTTCCACTCACCCAGTCGTCCGACGGGGCCGCGATCGACCGAGAGTTCTACGCGATCATCACCGATCTCGTAGGTGCTCCCGCTGAACTGATCGACCCCAGCACCGCTCGCCCCGTGGCGACCGCGGGCGCAGATCTCTGGGGCCGAACCACCTGGTATGGGAAGGCAAGCTCACCGCTCCGATTCCCCGGGCAGATCCACGACCCCGAAACCGGGTTGCACTACAACATGTTCCGGTACTACAACCCGGACACCGGCCAGTACCTCACCTCGGACCCACTGGGTCTGGCCCCGGCACCCAATCCCTACGCCTACACCACCAACCCGCTCAGGTTCATCGACCCACTCGGGCTGACGCCGACCGCGTGCGAGCGGTTCGAGAATTTCCGTAGACAGGTCACGCCCGATGAGCTCTACAACGCGCCGGCACCCTACGAGCACGGCCGAGAAGGGCATGCCTGGGATAAACACATGGTCAGCCGCGAGGTCCAGGCATCGATCCTCAACAACCCGGATCGGATCTTCAGCGGAACCTACCGAGGAACTGACCACATAACCGGTGAGCCGTACACCCGTCAGGTCGATATCTACTTCCGGGCGGGCCAGAGAGATACGACGAACAGCCTGGGCTCGGTAGTGATCACGGAGGCGGGCAACAAGCGATCGGTCATCACTGCCTATGGTTTGATCGACGGGCGTCCGAGCATCCGGAAGCGACCTGTCAACGCGGACAAGGTGTGGGCGCACGACCCGGATTACGTCGAGATTCGCCGCCGCGGCGATGACATCGACGAAGTGGTATTTCCCGACCGGGCAAGCTGGGAAGGAAACGACTGGCAGTGACAAGCGACAGTAACCAAGAGCATGATTCACCCCCCGGCGGAGAAGACGCGACCATCGATCTCCTCGCTGCTTCCTTTGCCTCGCATCTCGGACAGCAGGTCACCATCATCGACTCCAGTGGGATGACACCGGATGGGTTCGCGTGTTTCATCCGAAGCCCCGCGCCCTCCGGTCCGACTTTGCAGGTGGCGTGGGAGGGGGTGCTCGGTATGAAGTTCATCGACGGACGGCCCGACATCAGCGTGTCGCTGTTCCTGTTCAGCCGAGGCCGACGCCTGCGACTCGACGATCATCATCCCGGCAGCTACTTGGAAATCGTCTACGAGGGCCCGCTCGACGGCTCGGGAAGCTGGCGCGACCTGGGCTGGCTACACGACGGTTTCGGCGAGTTCGAAGCATACGACCGCTACGGCGAATAGCCCAGCGCCCCGAACCGCACGCGCAGAAGTGCGGGCCCTCGAAAGGGCCCGCACTTCACCTCAGAAAGCTCGGCAGGAGCGGATGTCGGTGGCGAGGATGGCCTTGGCGCCGAGGTCGGCCAGCTGGTCCATCAGTTCGTTGCCCTGCTTGCGGGGGACGAGGGCGCGCACGGCGACCCAGTCCGGGTCGGTCAGCGGCGAGACGGTCGGCGATTCCAGGCCCGGGGTGATGGCGACGGCCTGGTCGAACAGCGACTTGGGGCAGTCGTAGTCGAGCATCAGGTACTGCTGGGCGAAGACGACGCCCTGGATGCGGTTGATGAGCTGGTTGCGGGCACGGTCGTCACGGTCGGACCCGGTGCGTTCGATGAGAACGCCTTCGGAGTCGCACAGCGACTCACCGAACGCGACCAGGTTGTGCTGACGCAGGGTGCGCCCCGATCCGACGACGTCGGCGATGGCGTCGGCGACACCGAGTTGGATCGAGATCTCGACCGCGCCGTCGAGCCGGATCACCTCGGCTTCGATACCGAAGCGGGCCAGGTCGGTGCGGACCAGGTTCGGGTAGGACGTGGCGATGCGCTTGCCCGCCAGATCCTCGACCTTCCAGTCCTCGCCCGCTGGGGCCGCGTAGCGGAAGCTGGAGCGGCCGAACCCGAGCGAGAGCCGCTCGCTCACCGGCGAACCGGAGTCCAAAGCCAGGTCTCGCCCGGTGATGCCGAGGTCGAGCTCACCGGAGCCGACATAGATGGCGATGTCCTTGGGACGCAGGAAGAAGAACTCGACCTGGTTCGCGGGATCGAGAACAGTCAGATCACGGGAGTCGGTCCGCTTACGATATCCGGCCTCGCTGAGGATCGAGGTGGCGGATTCGGAGAGCGAGCCCTTGTTGGGGACGGCGACGCGCAACATGGGAATGAGGGTCCTTTCGGGGAAGTGGGACGTGTCGATCGGGACGGATCAGCCGTCACAGATGTCGGTACACGTCCTCGAGCTTCAGCCCACGCCCCAGCATCATCACCTGGACCCAGTACAGCAGCTGAGAGATCTCCTCGGCGAGCGCGTCATCGCTCTCGTGCTCCGCGGCCAGCCAGATCTCACCGGCCTCCTCCAGGACCTTCTTACCCTGGAAATGAACGCCTGCGTCCAGCGCGGCCACCGTGCCCGACCCCTCAGGACGGGTCTCGGCACGCTCGGTCAGCTCGGCGAACAGGGATTCGAAGTTCTTCACGATGAATGATTCTTTCACACCCCCGCCACCACAATTCCGCCCCCGCACCGACAACACACCGCACCCCACCGGCCCCACCCCACTTCACCAATCCACCCCAACCCCCACTTCACAGGTCCGCCCCGCACGCCATACCCCGACTCCGCCATGACCCCACCACCCCACCACCGCACT
>NZ_BDAX01000019.1 GCF_001612665.1 Nocardia alba NBRC 108234
CCCCTGGGTGCTCCTCATGGTTCAACACAGCGCGGGCGAAGCCCGGTCCTTGTGGATCGCCCCACTACCCAGAGGTCGCCATCAGTCCTCCGCACAAGCGATAGGCTCCGCGTAATCGCTGCGACAGCGGGCGCGACAACGCATCGGCGGGGTGCGGCCAGAAAGGGGTGGTTGTGGATACCGGCAAGGGCGCCGCGGAGACAGGGTCCGCAACCAAACGTCGGCCGGTCAGCGTCAATGGTCGTATTCTGCCCGCGAATTGGCGTACGGAGTTGCCTTCGAAGGTCGGCACGCGTGATCGCATAGCCGAGTGGGCGGCACGTTATCCGCTGGTCACCGAGGTCGCGGGTGAGCTCCGCAGCGGTGAAATGCGCAAGGTCTTCTGGCGACGGCCCCGGGCGCAGGCCGAAGATCTGTGGACGCGTAGGCCCAGCCGCGAGCGGGTGCGGCAGGTCCTGATCGAACGGCGTGTACTCATCGCCGGGATGCTCGCGGTCGCGGTGTTCGTGGCGGCCGACGGACCGTTCGGCGGCGAGGTCGACGAGCGACCGCTGGCTCCGGGCGAAGCGCTCCACGTGGCCATCGCCTATCCCCCGCAACTGCTGCCCAACCCCCAGTCGGTGCGGCCCATGCTCGATGCCATCGCCGCGGGCGAGCAGCGCCGCGAAGCGCAGGTGGTCGCCGCGGCGGCCCGCGCCACTCTAGAACGCGCGAAGGCGGAGGCGGCGGCCGCGGCGTCGGGTGAATGGCAGGACTGGATGGGCCAGCGCGCCCCGGTGGTCCCCGGCGCGATGGTGCCCGGCTCGACCCCATCCCTCGGCGGCTTCAGCCTGCCCGCGAAGGGCGTGTTCACCTCCGGTTTCGGTTCCCGCTGGGGCACCATGCACCGCGGCATCGACATCGCGGGCCCCATCGGCAGCCCCATCTACGCCGTCGCCGACGGCACGGTGGTGGAAGCGGGCCCGGCGCAGGGCTTCGGCCTCTGGGTCCGCATCCGCCACGACGACGGCACCATCAGCATCTACGGCCACATGTACGACTTCTTCGTCTCCCAGGGCGAGCGCGTCCCCGCCGGAATGCAGATCGCGCGCATCGGCAATCGCGGCGATTCCACCGGCCCGCACCTGCATTTCGAAATCGTGCAAAACGGTCAACACGTGGACCCGCAGGCCTGGCTCGCGCTGCACGGTTTGCGGCTGGATTGACATCACGCCGAGACCACCTCGAACGTTACTGTGAAACCTGTCGAGTGATTTCCTCCGAATCGAAGCGAGGCAACCATGGCAGGCAAGTTCGAGTTGTTCAAGGACAAGGGCGGAAAGTTCCGTTTCCACCTGAAGGCCGGTAACGGCGAAATCGTCCTCGAAAGTCAGGGTTACGAAAGCAAGGACGGCGCCAAGAAGGGCATCGCCTCCATTCAGACGAATGCTCCCGACGCCCAGGTCCTCGACCTCACCGCCTGATCGGCGCGAGCGCGACAATTCGCGGACGCCTATTCTCCCGGTCGATCGTGATCAGCGATCGCACACCGCTGATCACGATCGAACGAATCAGCCCGCGACGCTGTTGCGTTCCGGAACGACAACCTCGGTCGCGCCGATATCGGTCCGGAAATGGCTGCCGGGCAACTTGATTCCCGCGAGTCGCGCGTATGCCCGCTCCCGCGCCTGCGCGAGATCGGCACCGACGCCGACCACGTTCAGCACCCGCCCGCCCGCCGATACCAGCGCCTTGTCCGCGCGCTGGTCCGTCCCGGCGTGCAGCACCAGGGTCTCGCCCTCCAGCGCGCCGTCCTCGGCACCGGTGATCACATCGCCGGTGCGCGGGCGCGCCGGATAGTTCTCGGCGGCGAGCACGACGGTGATCGCGGACCCGTCCTTCCAGCGCGGCGCGTCCACCTCGGCCAGGCGACCGGTCGCGGTGGCGTGCAGGAGTTCGGCGAACGGGCTGTCCAGCAGCGCGAGCACGGCCTGGGTCTCGGGATCGCCGAAGCGACAATTGAATTCGACGACAGCCGGGCCGTTCGTGCCGACCGCCAGGCCCGCGTACAGCAGGCCGGAGAACGAGCTGCCCCGCGCCACGAGCTCCGCGGCGACAGGCTTCACCACATCTTCGACGATCTCGGTCAGAGTCTCCGCCGGGAGCCACGGCAGCGGCGTGTAGGCGCCCATGCCGCCGGTGTTCGGGCCGGAATCGCCGTCACCGACCCGCTTGTGGTCCTGCGCGGGCAACAGCGGAATCACGGTCTCGCCGTCGACCAGGCAGAACAGCGACACTTCGGGCCCGTCGAGGAACGACTCCAGCAGCACCGGATGCCCCTGTTCGAGCAGCTCGGCGCCGTGATCGCGGGCCGCGCGCCGGTCGGCGGTCACCACCACGCCCTTGCCCGCGGCGAGCCCGTCGTCCTTGACCACCCAGGTCGGGCCGAAGCGGTCCAGCGCCGCGTCCAGCTCGGCCGGGTTGTCGACGATCTCGCTGTGCGCGGTCCGCACCCCGGCCACCGCCATCACATCTTTCGCGAACGCCTTCGATCCTTCGATCCGCGCCGCGTCGGCCGACGGACCGAACACCGGGAAGCCGGCCGCGCGCACCACGTCGGCCACGCCGAGTACCAGCGGCACCTCGGGGCCGATCACCACCAGGTCGGCGGCTACTTCACCGGCCAACGCGGCGACGTCGTCGGCGGCGCAGGGATCGACCGGGCGCAGCTCGGCGTGCTGACCGATGCCCGGGTTGCCCGGGGCGGCGATCACCGCCGTCACGGACGGGTCCCGGCGTAGCGCCAGGACGAGGGCATGTTCACGGGCTCCGGAACCGATGACGAGTACGCGCACGGCCTCAGATTAGTCGCGCACCGCGCGCGTACTTCGCACGCCCCGACCGAGACGAGGTAGCGCTCTCGGGTAGCTCGAACCTCACCCACCACGAGTCCCCGCCGACCCGATGATCGGGCCGTGGCGATCCAGGTCAACCCTCGCGGCCCGGGTTCGATTGCGCCACAATGGAACCAGGTGCGGCGCGGCAGCCGCCACCGAAACGGGGAGAACACCATGGGCCTGCTCGACGGGATGATGGGCAACGCCGGCCGGGTAGATCCGGCGGCCGCCCAGCAGGAATACGCGAAGCTGTTCGGGCAGGGCGAGCAGGTGTACGCCGCGTTCATCCTGGTCCGCGACGCGATGCTGTTCACCAACCGCCGCCTGATCATGGTCGACAAACAGGGCGTCACCGGCCGCAAGGTCAGCTACCACTCCATCCCCTACCGGTCGATCAGCCACTTCACCGTCGAGACCGCAGGCACCTTCGACCTCGACGCCGAGCTCTACATCTGGATCGGCAGCGGCGGCGACCCGGTCAAGCAGCGTTTCAACCGTCAGGTGGACATCTACGAGGTGCAGGGCATCCTGTCGCATTTCGTGTCGATCTAGCTACGCTCACCGGTATGGCATCCGTCTTCAGCGCGATCATCGCAGGTCAGATCCCCGGTCGCTTCGTCTGGGAGGACGATGAGTTCGTCGGCTTCCTCACCATCGCCCCCGTCACCCAGGGCCACACCCTCATCGTCCCGCGCGCGGAGATCGACCACTGGCAGGACGTGGAACCCGCTGTGGCGGCCGCGATGATGGGCGTGGCCCAGAAGATCGGCCGAGCCGTCCGCGTCGCCTTCGACGCCCCCCGCGCCGGCCTGCTCATCGCTGGCCTCGAGGTCCCCCACCTGCACACCCACGTCTTCCCCGCCTACTCCATGGGCGACTTCGACATCTCGGGCGCGAACACCGACCCCACCGCCGAATCCCTCGACGAAGCCCAGACCAAGATCAAGACCGCCCTGCGCGACCTCGGCTACGGAGCGAACGTCCCAGCCTGAGTTCCGCCCCCGATGGAACCGAAACGACCCGACTCGCGTCTAAGACATCGAGTGGTCGTTGTGCGCGAAAGAGGAGAGACGATGCGACTGGTTGGCTTTGCCGCCGGGGTGTGCGCTGTACTGGCGCTCGCCGGATGTTCCAAAGCGGTCGACGGGCAGCCCGAGGCCAGCGGGGCGCCGCTGACCAAGGAGCAACTGTTCGATCCCTGCACGGTGTCGGACAGTGTGCTGCGGGCGGCGGGTCTTGATCTCGCATCGAAGGACAGCAACTTGTTCTCGGTCCCCCGTGCCGAGTGGAAGGGGTGTGGCTGGCGTGCGGATGGTTACTTCGTATCGTTCATGTCGACGGTTTACACCACTGAGGAAATCCGCTCGAATGAGCGATATCACGGCTTCAAAGATGTGACGGTCATGGATCGAAACGGCCTCCAGTTCTACATCGGCAACGAGACACCCCCAGTAGAGTGCGAAATCGCATTTGATACCACACAGGGCCGAGCACTCGTTAATGCGAGCAAATTCGTAGATAGTAAATCGACGACCGACCCATGCGCCCTAGCTGCGAACGCGGCCCCGCATTTCGTGGGTTCTATTCCACGCTGATCGTGGTCCATATCAACCGGGGAGACAAGTACAGCAATGGCAGAAATGAATGCGCTAGCAAAAGACTTTCAGACTTTGGCGGGCGAAGCAGCTTCGGGACAACTAATAATTGAATATGACGCGGCGGAGCGTTGCGCGAAATGGTGCGATGACTATATAAACGATCTACGAAGCCTTTCTGCGCGCACAAGGAGGATGGTCGACGCCGACTCCTTCGGCAGCCTCAACTCCGCCAAGACCCTCGCAAAGAAGTTTGCAGACCTGGCCGATGGAGGCGAAGGCACCGGCTCCTATCTCGACGCAGCCCGGCAGCACATCGAGATACTGACGCAGATGGCCGACATGTACCGCAAAGCCGGTACCGCGTACAAGAACTGCGACGAAGCTACCCAGCTCGCCATCAAGCAACAAATCAACAAAATAGACTGAATCCGGGGGGAAAATGACATTCTCAGATTTCATGAGCAAACTGGGCAGCGTCGCATTGACAGCGTCGAGCCCGTCCAGAATTAGCGACCGAATCGGCTCGCTGTTCGATTCCGACGTGTCCGCCACACAGTCGGAGCTGGACGCCCAGGCCGCCGGTGACAGCGCACGGACCCGCATCTACGCCGAGAATTCGAGCCTCGCCAGCGGATTCACTGGCGAGTACACCCCGCAGGTCGTGCCGCCCGTCATGGAACCATTCACTACCATGAGTCATTCGGACATCATGAAATTTGTCGAGTCGATCAAGCCCGAGACAATGAGCACCAGTGTCCAAGCCTGGCGACAATTGGCAACCGACACCACAACGAAAGCCACGGCCTTCCACGACAACATCCAGAAGGAAATGGAACGAGGTTGGTCGGGAAGTGCAGCGAGCCAAGCGCTGGCGAGCACCAAAAGCTACCTTGCCGAAGTGCACAAGGTCGACCAAGCCGCCTCCCTCATCGGCAACAAGATGGAAGAGGCGTATTCCGGCTTCAATCAGGTGAAGTACTCGGTACCGCATGAGTCCGACAAGCAGAGCAGCACCGTGGGCGGAGCGGTCTTTTCCGCCCTCGCGTCAGCGATTGCGCCCGGCGCCGGTACCGTCACTTCCCTCATCATGGACAGCACCAGCGCCGGCCGCTCCGACGCCGCCCAGGCAGCGGCTCGCCAGGTGATGGAGACCGTCTACAAACCTGTCGCGCAACAGTCCGACACGCAGGTCCCGAAGGTGCCCGAGCCATCGAAACCCCAGTCCGACAAGCCGACTGGCGATACCTCCAAAGACAAGCCGACGGGTACGACCACCGACAAACCCAACGGCACCACCACCAAGCCGAGCACCGACGACACCACCCCCTCCACCACGGAGGAGCCGGAATCCCCCACTACCACCGACCCCGGTGACGACGACACCACCGACGACCAGACGACCGACGACACCACGGACGACGACACCACCGCCGCCTCGACAACCCCGGAAACCCCCACCACCACGACCCCATCGGGCACCACCCCTGGTACGACCCCGGCGGGCACGTCCCCCGGCGGACTCGGCTCGGGCGGCGGAGCGGGCGCGGGTGCTGGTGGCGGAGCCGGCGCGGGCACGCCCGGCGCGGCTGTCCCCGGTACCGCCGGTCAGAAGCAGGCCGTCGGCGCGGGAGCTGGCGCGGGTTCCGGTGCGTCGTCGGGCCGTTCCGGCATGTCCGGGATGGGCGGCATGGGTGCCCCGGGCGCGCGCGGCGGCGGCAAGGACGACGAGAACGAGCACCAGGCCCCCGACTACCTGCGCGGCGTCCACGAAGAACTGCTCGGCCCCGAACGCCTGCACGTCCCGCCGGTGATCGGCGGCGACGCATGACCGACTCCTGGGAGTTGACCCCCTTCGAATTCTGGGTCGCCTGGGAAACGCTCGGCCGCGACCGCATGCCCTGGCCCCTCACCTTCACCGCGGGTGTCGAAACCCAGGTCGAGTTCGACCTGGAGTGCCGTCGCGCCGCGGATTCACTGATCGCCAAAATGGGCACCGACGAGTCCCTCTACCACGCCTTACACGCCCTGGCGCACCCCGAGATCCGCGTGGAACTGTTCGGCCACCGCTTCGACGGCCGCACCCGAATGGTCCGCGCCTGCGCGACCACCGAGGCGAGCAACGGCGTGGTCGCCGCCCAACTCCCCGGCCCCGAATACGGCCAGGGCGGCAACATCCTGATCTCGCTACGCCCGGCCCACGCCATCGTCACCCGCCTGCTGGCCATCCTCCCGAAAACCCCCGCGGGCACCACCGGCGGCTTCAACGTCCACCGCGACGACTTCACCACCACCCCCGACCCCTACGCCCGCCACCGCACCCCCGCCGAACAAGCCCTCAAATTCCTCAAACGCCCCTTCTCCACCTACGCGGAATTCCGCGTGGCCACCGGCCCAGCCCTGGACGGCTGGCAAGAAGGCGGCACCACCCTCCAACTCGTCGACTACACCGACGACGGCCGCTACCTCATCCACGAAGGCGAACGAGTAGAGGTAACCCCCACCACCCCCGACCGAATAGAAGCCCACCTCCACCACCTGATCGAGAAAGCCACCGCCACCACCCGCCAATCAGCCTGGTAGGCAACAGCACTGATCGAAATATCCACAGTGGAAATCGTGTACAGCCCGGGGTGTCTGCACACGATTTCCACTGTGGGGAGTATCGGACTCACCTTGTTCGACGGCGATCGCGATGGCCGCACGCAGCAGATTGGCTATGGTGGACAGCAGCTGATCCGAGGAGGGAATTTGCCGCGCTCACAGACCGGCGGCTGGTTCCAGCACACCGGCCGATGAACACTCCGCTGCTGCACCAACGCTTTCCGCGCCTGCGCGAAACCCTGCCGCATATCGGACTGAGCTCCGGCCCGACACCGGTTCGCCCGCTCGATGCGCTGCCTGCCGGTCACGCGCCGGTCTGGCTCAAAGACGACTCCGCGTTCGGTGACGGCGGGTGGGGTGGCAACAAAGTCCGCAAGCTGGAATGGATTCTTCCCGAAGCACACCGGCGCGGCTCACGGACGATCCTGACCGTCGGCGGATTGGGTACGAATTGGGGACTTGCCGTTGCCCTGTACGCACGTGACCACGGACTCGGCACCGCGCTCGCCCTCGTCGACCAGCCCGTGGACGAGCACGTCCGCGCACAGCTGAGCCGACTTGAGAACAGTGGCGCCGCGCTGCATTTCACCCATTCGAAGACGCGGACCGTCCTCACCGCGCCGATACTGCTCGCCCGGCACACCAGCGGTGGGCATCCGCCCTACTACCTGCCGCCCGGCGGATCCTCACCGATCGGCGTCCTCGGATACGTCGAAGCCGCGCTCGAATTGGCCGGACAAGTACACCGCGGCGAGCTACCCGAGCCCACTCACCTCGTGACCGCCGTCGGATCCGGCGGCACGATCGCGGGGCTGCAACTCGGTTTGCGGATGGCGGGCCTGACGACCAGAGCCGTCGGTATCGTCGTCAACGACACGCTGCGGTTGGACCCGGCGACTATCACCCGGCTCGCCCGCCGCACCGCGCGACTGCTGCGTCAGCGAGGCGCGGACCTGTCCGATCTCGAACCGCGACGCGAGGACATCGACATCGTCACCGACTGGCTCGGCAGCGGCTACGGCCACCCCACGCCGGAAGGCGAACGCGCCCAAACCTTGTCAGCCGACCGAGAGCACCTGCACCTCGAACCCGTCTATACCGCCAAAGCCATGGCGGCACTGCTGGCGATGAACGAACAGGGCGTCTTCGGCGACGGCCCCGTCCTCTACCTCAACACGAACGGGCCGCGACAACCGAGCGAGTAGCTGCGCGCCCCGGGACAACGCCGTACATCGGCGAGAGGACGACTTCGTCCGATCGGAGCAGCAGGGAGTACCTCAGCTGTACGAAAACTGGTACGGCACAATTATCGCGTACAACAAGGGGAATTCGATGAGGCGGACCTCGCCTCAGCGCTGCGCCCCAGCCCGCGAAGCAGATCGCGCGGGCGGCGTGCCAGTCGCGACCGCCTGAATTTTGCGAGGGCAGCCTGTGTATTCGGGCTGTCACCCAGTACGAATATCGCGCTGACGAAACTCGGGTAGCACGCGGGCGACAGTCGCGAAGTCGTCGTCAGTATGTAGGACGGTCAGATCGTGGTGAACCGCAGTAGCGCACACAACCAGGTCGACCACGCCTGCCGAGCGATGCTGCCCCCGCTGAGTCAGCTTGTACTGAGCGGTCTCGACCTATCTCCACACATTCTTGGGGACGCCTGCGGGTTTGAAAACCGCCTCGATATCGGCGGCGAGATCATCGCGGTCAGCTGGACCCGTCGCCGAGAACAAGAACTCGGCCCGTGTGACTTCACAGATCCAGAGCACTCCGCCGCCCGTGGAGACGCGGCGGCTTCTACACCAGATGCTCTCGCCTCCTGGTGAGATACGCGCGCTCGGCCGGGTTCTGCGTGGCGGCGATCGCGGCGTCGTAGGCGGACCTCGCCTCCGCGCCGCGTCCCAACCTTCGCAGCAGATCGGCGCGGGCGGCGTGCCAGGCGTGGTAGCCGTCGAGGGGCAGTGAATCTATCTGCGCCAGAGCGACATTGGGACCGTCGAGTTCGGCGATGGCGACAGCTCGGTTGAGGGTGACTATCGCGGTCGGGGTCACGGCGTAGAGCTGGTCGTAGAGGGCGACGATCTGGGTCCAGTCGGTGTCGCGAGCGTCGGTCGCGTCGGTGTGGACCGCGTTGATCGCCGCCATGAGCTGGTAGCGACCGGGCCGGGCCCCGCCTGCCGCGACCCGGCCCAGGCATTCGCGCACCAGCGCGTGTCCCTCGGCGATGAGGGCACGGTCCCAGCCGCCGCGATCCTGCTCGTCGAGGGTCACCAGTTCACCGCCCGCGAAACGCGCCGCACTGCGCGCGTCGATGAGCAACATCAACGCGAGCAACCCGGCAACTTCACCGTCATCGGGCAGCAGATCGCGCATGATGCGGCCGAGCCGAACAGCTTCGGCCATCAAGTCGGCCCGAATGGATTGCGCGCCTGCGAGATACCCCTCGTTGAAGATGAGGTAGATGACAGCCAGCACACCGCCGAGCCGATCGGTGACGTCATCGCGATCGGGCACGCGGAACGGGATACGCGCGGCTTTGATCTTGGCCTTGGCGCGGGTGATGCGTTGCGCCATGGTGGTTTCGGCGACCAGGAACGCACTGGCGATCTCGCCGACGGTGAGCCCGCCGAGCAGGCGAAGCGTCAGCGCGACTCGCGCCTCCGGCGCCAATGCCGGATGGCAACAGGTGAATACGAGCCGGAGCCGGTCATCGTTGATCGGTCCGGTCGGTTCGTGCGGTGTCTGATCGTCGATGATCATGGCTGCCTGGTGTTTCGCGTCGCGCAGTGATTCACGGCGGATCCGATCGATCGCGCGGTTGCCCGCGGTCTTGGTCAGCCAGCCGCCCGGGTTGGGCGGTATGCCGTCGACCGGCCACCGTTCGATGGCTGTGAGCAGCGCCTCGCCCGCGGCGTCCTCGGCGATGTCGAGATCGCCGAAACGGCGCGCGAGCGAGGCGACCACCCGGCCGTACTCCTCGCGATAGATCCGGTCGATCCGTGCGCGAGTGTCGTCGCTCATGCGCCGTCGAACGTCCTGATCTCGATCTTCTGCTCGCAGACCGCCGACGCCCTCGCGGCGATCTTCAGCGCGGCGTCGAGGTCGGGCGCCTCCACGATCCAGAACCCGCCGAGGCATTCCTTGGTCTCGACATACGGACCGTCGGTGACCACCACGTCGGCGCCGGTGTTGTCGACCGTGGTCGCCTCATCGACCCGCCCGAGCCCACCCGCGAAAACCCACGCCCCCTCGGCCCTGAGCTCATCATTGAACCTCCCCGTCGCCTCGTACGACGGCTGCGCCTCCTCCTGCGGAATGTCATAAACACTCGGGTCGACAACAACGGAGAGCAGGTACTGAGTCATGGTGAATCCCTTCCTCGGTGGCTGCCGGTCGGCCGCCTCTACCCACACCACGAACGGGCCGACCCGGATACGACAACTCTCGACGAGATTCCTCGATCTTCTCCGAAATAGCCGCGTCGTTCCAACGAGACTCACGTCTTCGTTGCTGCTCGACGGCTCTTGATGGGATAGTCGGCCGATGGACTCCAGCCCCCATCGCTGGTTCCCGTTAATGAGATCTGGTTCTGGAGCGAAGGCCACCAGGCAGCTGAACGAGAGGCCGGAGCCGATGTCGAGGCCGGACGTCACCACACCTTCGACGACGCCGAATCGTTCACGGCGCACCTCGACAACCTGATGTCGGGTCCAGTGGGGTAGTGGAGTGGGATGCCGGGTGCTGGATACGGAAAACCCCCCGCTCTGGTGGGCGGGGGGTTTCCGGGGTCTATTAGCGACAGATCCTGTCTGACGCTGTACGTCGTTCACGATACCTTACTCGACCCGCATCGGGCCAGATGCGAGGCCGATGATGCTTGTAAGTTCAACCTATGCCCCACCGGATCGTGCCCCACTTGAGCCCCGCTCGACTGGCTCTGTACCGGGCAGAGTGCAAAGACCCGAGTGACTACCGCGCCGGAGCGCTCTACACATGGCAACTGGAACTACACGCGGCCTGGTACGAGGTTCTCGGCTTGGTCGAGATGCTGCTCCGCCACTCCCTGGACAACGCCCTGGCCGGCTGGAACACCTCGAGCTCCCTGCCGGGAGGAGGCACACCGGACTGGTTGCTCTCCTCGGCCAGACCCCTGAATTCCCTGAGCCGGAGTATGTCGTCGGACGTGCGAACCGCGGCAAAGAAGGCTGCCGCCCGTCGAGCACCCACTCACCCCCGGTTCGGTGCCGCACCCACCCATGACGACTTCGTCGCACAGCTGACGTTCGGCAACCTCACCCATCTGCTCCTGACGAAAACAGCGCCGACGAACCGATCAGCACGTGCCACGGGGTTCTCCGGCCGCGAAAACCTCTGGTTGCATGCGGCGATCAATGCCTTCCCGAACCGCCATGACGTGTGGCCTGCCGGGGCCAGGAAGGACACCCCGGGACGCCAGGTCTGCCTCGGATACCACATCGGCAACACCGTGGAGCGACTGCGAGTTCTCCGTAACCGCGTCGGACACCACGAGCAGACCCTCGCCGCCAACCACGCGGCACGCCATGAAGACGCCATCCTGCTGGCCCGAGCGATCGACCCTTACGCAGCCGCAGCGATCACACAGCTCAGTTCGGTACCTCGGGTACTGGCACGCCGACCCCGATTTTGATCTGATATCAGGCCTCACGGTGAGCGTCGGTGGGTGGAACACCCCAGCGGCGTGAAGGTGCGTCCACAGTGAGGCCACAACTGACACGCAAAAGGCCCTGACCTCGGTCAGAGCCTTTGCTGGATGAGCCCCCTGTCAGGATTGAACTGACGACCTTCGCTTTACAAGAGCGGTGCTCTACCACTGAGCTAAGGAGGCGGGTACTGCGGCGATCATCATAGCCGCACAGTCCACCGCGCGACACCGGATAGATGTCACGCGGTGGACTGAGGGGATCAGGACTGGGCGCGAGCTGCGTCGTCGGCGGCCATCGCATCGCGAAGGCTCTTGGGCCGCATGTCGGTCCAGTTCTTCTCGACGTACTCGACGCACGCTGCCCGGCTTTCCTCGCCGAACACGACGCGCCAGCCCGCCGGGACCTCCGCGAACGCAGGCCACAAGGAGTGCTGCTCTTCGTCGTTGACCAGAACGAAGAAGCGGCCGTCCTCGTCGTCGAAGGGGTTGGTGCTCATTTCACCTCACTGGATACTGGCGCTGTGTACAGGATCACTGCGCGGCCGCGAAGCCACGAGCGTTGGGGTCGACCCTAGCAAGGCATACGTTACTGGTTGGGAGTTACCCGATGCTGCGCCGGTCGGGGTCCTCAGGCGGCGAAGAAATCGAGCAGGATCTTGTTGATCGCCTCGGGACGTTCCAGGTAGCCGTAATGTCCGGTATCCGGGACCTCCTGGTAGCGGGCGCCGGGAATGGCCTCGGCGACCTCCCGCGACAGGTAGGGCGGAATCATCCGATCATCGGCGAACCCAATTGCCAAGCAGGGCACGGTAATCGAACGATACGCGGCGACCCGATCGAAATCGTGGTCCATCGCCCGCTGGGCACGGACGCCGGGTGACGGCGTTCCCACCGAGAACTCGAACAGGTCGAGCCAGTCGCGCGCCGCGTGCGTGTCGGCCATCGTCGCGGGCGACAGATTCATCACCGCGCTCAACGCCGCCTCGAATTTCGCGGGCAGCTTCACGCCCGTGGCATCGAGGTCCTGCTCACCGGCCGACAGCGTCTTCTGGAACTGATCGAGCCTGCCGTGCCCGGCCATGAACACGGCCTTGCGCACCAGATCGGGGCGGGCCAGCGCCAACTCCTGCGCCACCCGCGCACCCATCGAGGTACCCGCGATCAGCGCGGGACCTTCGTCGAGGAACTCGATCAGCGCGGCGGTGTCGGCGACCAGTTCCTCGATCCGCATTCCGCCCGGGGCCTCGAAGGACGGCGCGATCCCGCGATTGTCGAACACACAGACGCGATAACCGGCCGCGACCAGCGCCGGAACCTGGTGCAGTTCCCAGACGCGGCCGGGCGAGCCCGTCCCCATGATCAACACCACCAGCGGACCACCGCCCTTGACGTCGGTGCCCTTGGTACGGTCGCCCTTGACCTGATAGTTCAGTGCGATGCCGTTCACCGTGGCCAGTGGCATGAAATAAACCTCTCTGCGGGGTCGATCGGGTACCACCCCACGGTAACGGGACCGCCACGACACGACACCGGGGCGGGGTGTTACGCGTCGCTACTTCATCGGCCGTGCGCCGGCGCCCGATAGTATTGATCACTCGCAGGTAGAGCGCAGGGAAACCGGGAGGACGAACCCATTATGGCCGCGAAGAGCACTGCCAACGACATCGCCGACGACGAACTAGAGCCGCTTGCCGACGAGACCGCCCGCCAGGCACAGAAGGTCGTCGCGGCGCACGCCGAAGACGCCGACGAATGCCGCATGCTGCTGTCGATGCTCGGCATCGCCCCCGCCTGACACAGCGCACCCCTGCGACGCATAAGGATGCGTGAGTGGACCACATGATCGACCAACCGTCCAACGACCGTCCGTCCGAGAACAACGAATCCGTCGCGCCGAACGGAGCCGGTTCGGGATTCGTCGTCGTCGCCAACCGGCTGCCCGTCGACCTCGAGCGCCTGCCCGACGGCACCACCAGGTGGAAGCGCAGCCCCGGCGGCCTGGTGACCGCGCTGGAACCGGTGCTGCGCAGCAACAAGGGCGCCTGGGTCGGCTGGGCGGGCGTGCCCGATGTCGAAGTCGAACCGATCATCGAGGACGGGCTCGAGCTGTATCCGGTGCCGCTGACGGCGCAGGAGGTGGAGGACTACTATGAAGGGTTCTCCAACGGCACGCTGTGGCCGCTCTACCACGATGTGATCGTGCGCCCGGTCTACGACAGGGCGTGGTGGGCGGCCTACGTCGAGGTCAACCGGCGCTTCGCCGAGGAGACCGCGAAGGTGGCCGCCGAGGGCGCCACCGTGTGGGTGCAGGACTACCAGCTGCAGCTGGTGCCCAAGATGCTGCGCATGCTCCGCCCCGATCTGACCATCGGCTTCTTCCTGCACATCCCGTTCCCGCCGGTCGAACTGTTCATGCAGATGCCGTGGCGCACCGAGATCGTCGAGGGCCTGCTCGGCGCCGACCTGATCGGCTTCCATCTACCCGGCGGCGCGCAGAACTTCCTCTATCTGGCCCGCAGACTGGCCGGTCAGCCCACCTCGCGCGGCACGATCGGGGTTCGCTCGAAACTGGGCGTGGTGCAGGTCGGTTTCCGCACGGTGCGCGTGGGCGCGTTCCCGATCTCGATCGATTCGGCCGAACTCGACGAGTCGTCGCGGCGACGTTCGGTGCGCGAACGAGCGGCGAAGATCCGCGCCGAGCTGGGCAATCCCAAGAACATCATGCTCGGCGTCGACCGCCTCGACTACACCAAGGGCATCGACATCCGGCTCAACGCGCTGCAGGAACTGCTCGAGGAGGGCCGCGTCGACCCGACCGAGACGGTGATGGTGCAGCTGGCCACCCCCAGCCGTGAACGCGTGCAGAGCTACATCAAGATGCGTGGCGACATCGAACGTCAGGTGGGCCGGATCAACGGTGAATTCGCCCGCGTCGGTTACCCGGTCGTGCACTACCTGCACCGCCCGATCCCCCGCGACGAGTTGATCGCCTTCTTCCTCGCCGCCGACGCCATGCTGGTAACGCCCCTGCGCGACGGCATGAACCTGGTCGCGAAGGAGTACGTGGCCTGCCACAGCGACCTCAACGGCGCCCTGGTGCTGAGTGAGTTCACCGGCGCGGCGGCCGAGCTGCGCCAGTCCTACCTGTGCAACCCGCACGACCTGGACAGCGTGAAGGACGCGATCATCGGCGCACTCGACGACGAGCGCGACACCAAACGTCGCCGGATGCGGTCGTTGCGTCGTCAGGTGCTCACCCACGATGTCGAACGCTGGGCGCGCGCGTTCCTCGATGCCCTGTCGCAGGGCAATGTGGCGGGTTCGGCGTTGATGAGCGAGGAGCAGACCTACCCGGCCGACACCCACTGAGAGCACCCCCGGACGCACACAGCGACCTCACAGCGTCGGTCCAGCCACTTCCCAGCGGGGTGGTGGAGCATAGAGGGTATGAGCGGTGTGCCTGATGTGCCCGAGGCGCGGGTCCTCGTCGTCGACGACGAACCGATGATCGTCGAACTGCTGACGGTGAGCCTGCGCTACCAGGGGTTCGAGGTGGCGTCGGCGGCCGACGGCGCCGAGGCGCTGGATCGGGCGCGCACGTTCCGCCCGCAGGCGCTGATCGTGGACGTGATGATGCCCGGCATGGACGGCTTCGGCCTGCTGCGCCGGTTGCGCGCCGACGGGATCGACGCGCCGGTGCTGTTCCTGACCGCGCGCGACGAGGTGGAGGACAAGATCACCGGGCTCACTCTCGGCGCCGACGACTACGTCACCAAGCCGTTCAGCCTGGAGGAGGTGGTGGCACGGCTGCGGGTGATCCTGCGTCGCGCGGGCCACGCCGAACCCGAGAAGGCAGGCACTCGGTTGCGCTTCGCCGATATCGAGCTCGACGACGACACGCACGAGGTGTGGAAAGCGGGCGAACCGGTGCCGTTGTCCCCCACCGAGTTCACGCTGTTGCGCTACTTCATGGTGAACGCGGGCAGCGTGCTGAGTAAGCCGCGCATCCTCGATCACGTGTGGCGCTACGACTTCGGCGGTGAGGTGGGCGTGGTGGAGACCTACGTGTCGTATCTGCGCAAGAAGGTCGACACCGGCGAGCAGCGGTTGATCCACACGCTGCGCGGGGTGGGCTATGTGATGCGCGAGCCCACGCGGTGAGCAGACTCCCCCTGCGGGTGACGCTGGTGCTGATGCTGGTCGTGCTGGCCGGATTCGGTTTGGTCGCTTCGAGTTTCGTGGTGACCAAGGCGTTGGAGAACTCGCTGCAGAACCGCACCGATCAGCAGTTGCAGGACGCGGCGATGGAATGGGAGCGGCGGGTGGGAACAGCCGCGCCGAATCTGCCGCCGCCCTCCTCGGCGGCCGGGCAGCCACCCGGGCGCTACTTCGTGTCGGCCGAGAGCGCCGACGGCACCCGAAAAGTGCTCCTCGACAATGTCTTCGGTACCGACTCCCAACCCGACCTGCCGAATCCGCCCGCGCTGACGCCGGTCACGGTCGGCTCGTCGGACGGTTCGGGCGATCAGTGGCGGGTGCTCACGGTCAACGGTCATCGCGCCACCGCGACGGTCGCGTGGCCGCTGACCGAGAACATCGAAACGGTGCGCAAGCTCGTGGTGCTGCAACTGATCGTCGGCGCGATCGTGCTGCTCGCGCTGGCCATCGCGGCCTACTTCGTGGTGCGTGGCAGTCTGCGACCGCTGCACCGGGTCGAAGCGACGGCGGCGGCGATCGCGGGCGGCGAGCTGCATCATCGAATCCCGGTGCACGGCAATGTCACCGAGGTGGATCGGCTGTCGCACTCGCTCAACAGCATGCTGACCCAGATCCAGCAGGCGTTCGCCGCCACCGAAGCCTCCGAGACCGCCGCGCGCGCGTCCGAGGCGAAGATGCGCCGTTTCGTCGCCGACGCCAGCCACGAACTACGCACCCCGCTCACCACGATCCGCGGCTTCGCCGAGCTGTACCGCCAGGGCGCGAACACCGATCCCGCGATGTTCATGAACCGCATCGAACACGAGGCCCAGCGCATGGGCCTGCTGGTCGAGGACCTGCTCATGCTGGCCCGCCTCGACGCCCAGCGCCCCGTGCAACTGGGCCCGGTGGACCTGCTGGCGATGGCGGGCGACGCCGTCCACAGCGCCCGGGCGGTCGAAGCGGCCGCGGGACAACACCGCTCGATCACCCTCGACATCGCCGAGGGTGCGGGCACCCTGGAAATCCTCGGCGACGAACCCCGCCTGCGCCAGGTCCTCACCAACCTGCTCGACAACGCCCGCAACCACACCCCCGACGGCACCTCGATCACCGTCCGCCTGACCCCCGCCACCGACGATGTGGGACTCGAGGTGATCGACACCGGCCCCGGGCTCACCGCCGAGGAGACAGCCCACGTCTTCGAACGTTTCTACCGCGCCGATGTCTCGCGCACTCGCCGCGGCGACAACCGCAGCGGCAGCGGGCTCGGCCTCTCCATCGTGGCCGCGCTCGTGGCCGCGCACAGCGGGACGGTGCGGGTCGAACCCACACCGGGCGGCGGCGCGACTTTCCTCGTGCGCCTGCCGCGCGGTGAGTAGGTCAGACCGGGGTGACCTGGGAGACCAGCCAGCGGTTGTCGGACTTGTCGAGCGACACTCGGACGCGGCTGCCCGAGGTGGTGCCCTGTGGTGAGTCCTTGCTGGTGGTCAGCTGGTTCAGGTAGAGCAGGACGACGGCTTTGTCCGGGTCGGCGGAGACCACGCCCTCGGCCTGGGTGGTGGCCTTGACGGTGAGCTGCTTCTCCTTGGCCCCCGGGGCGATGGCCTGCTGGATCAGCGTCAGGTATTCGCCCCGGAACTTCTCGGTGAGGTTGTCGGCGGCCCTGGGCAATTCGGTGTCGACGGTGGCGGGCTCATAGGTGAACATCGCGCTCACCGTCCGGCTCGCGGTGCTCATGGCATCGGTGCGCGCCTGCTCGGTCCGGTCTTGCTGCCACAGCTGATAACCGCTCACGCCGAGGACGACGGCCGCGAGCACACCGGCCGCGGCGAGCACACCGAAAATGATCTTGATCTGCTTGCTCATCCCACGAACTCCACTTTCGACACGGTCATCCCGGAATCGCCCTTCGACACCGTGATCCGGAATCGGTACTGGCGCGCCTGCGGTTCGGCCGACCCGGTATTGCTCACCATCTGCTTCGCGGCCACCAGCACCTTCGCCGAGTTCTCGTCGACGGACTCGATCCCCGACTCGACGACCTCGCCGGTGGAGACCACCTTCGCCTGCTTCACCACATCCATGAACGGGTTGACGCGACCGTCGAACTCGTTCTTGAACTCGCCGGAGGCCACCGCCAGAATCCGGTCGATGTCCTCCTTGGCGGAGTCGGCGCGAATGGTGGTGAGGTTGATGACCGCCTGCCGGGCGGTCTGGGTGTACTGCGCGCGCAGATCGTCGTCCTGGCTGCCCGACCGAGCGGCGAGCGCGGTGAAGGTGGCGCCGACGACCAGCGCCAACACCAGCACCGCGGCGGCGGCCAAGCCGATGAGCTGCCCGAGCCGGGCGAGCTTCACGTCTTCCTCGTCGAGTTCGGCCGACTCCTCGTCGACCTCGTCGGGCACCACATCGGGTTTGGTCAACGTCACGGGAGCCGCGACCACCGCGGCATCCTCGGTCGAAGTCTTCTCGGCGGCGGGCACACCCGCGTCGACGGTCACGTCGACGACCCGCACATCCTCCACCGGCGGACCCGCCGACCGGGCTGCCCGCCGACGCGGACGGCCGTTGTTGCTCTCACTCATCTCTGCTGCTCCTCCAACATCGCCTGCCAGCTGGCCGGGACGATGCCCGAGCCGTCGGAGGCGATATCACCTTGGCGGTACATGCGTCCGTCCGGGCCAAGATAGCTGCCGGTGGACGGATCGTAGGGGCGCGCGGCGGCGGGGGTGACTGTGCCGGTGGACGCGCCGGTGGGTGCCGAGGCCGGGGCTACCGGCTGCGGCGCGCCGAACGGCGGGTTGGTGCCCTGCGGCACGTACCCCGTCCGGCACAGTTCGGGAGTGGGCGCCCGGACGCCTGGATACTCCATGCACGGCGTGTTGCGGATACCGCGCACTTCGATCGGAGAATCCTGTGCCACCTTGCAGTACAGCCCTTCGGGGGTGTCCATCGGGCTGAGATCACTCGGCGAACGCCACTGGTCGGCGGGCAGGAAGCCGGTGGTGCAGGCGGGTGGGTCGTTGATGACGGTCATGAAGTCGACCATGACGCCGTATCTGGACGGCCCGCGGATAACGGTCTGCAAGGCCGCGATCAGCGGCGGGAAGACGACCAGAAGCTGTTCGATACCAGGGTGATACGTCACGCCCACCTGGCCGAGGCCGACCAGATTGTTCATCAGCAGCGGCAACGTCGGGCGCAGGCTCTGGAACTGCTCGTTCACCTTCTGCATCGCGGAAGGACTGTTGCGCAACAGGCTTCGCAACGACGGGTCGTGCTCGCGGAGCTGGTCGGTGACGATCGCGAGATCCGCTGTCCAGGAACGGATATTGGCATCGGACTGGATCTGGGTGTCCAGCAGCGGACCGATCTGATCGAGCAGTTTCTTCGTCGGCTCCACATCGGTCTGGGCCTGCTGCACCAGCAGGGCCGCCGAGTCGATGAACCGCTGTAGATCGGGACCCGCGCCGTTGAACGCCTTGAACGCCTCGTCGATCACCTGACGCAGCCGGGTATCGGCGACGGAGGCGAGCAGCTTGTCGGACTGGTCGAGCAGCGCTCCGACATCCTGGGGCAGCCTGGTGCGCTCTACCGGAATCACCGAACCGTCACGCAGGTTGCCCGAGCTCGCGCCGACCTCGGGCACCAGGTCGACATACTGCTCACCGATCGCCGACACGCTGCGCACCCAGGCGGTCGAGTCCGACGGCACCTTGTAGTCGCTGTTGATCGACAGATCGGCCTCGACCCCGGCCGAGGTGAGGCGCACGGCCTCGACCTTGCCGATATTGGTGCCGCGGTAGGAGACATTGGCGGTCGGGTACAGCCCGCCGGTGGCGGCCAGCTGTACCGTGACGCCGTAGCGGCCGATGCCGAACATCGCGGGTAGCTGAATGTAGGTCCCGCCCATCACGACCAGACCGATCACGGTGAGGACCGCGAAGATCGCGAGCTGGACGTGGACGAACTTGGTGAGCTTCATCGCCCCGCCCCTTCCTGGCCGGGCAGCGGCACGGTGATTCCGGGGATGGCGGGCAGGCCGGGGATCGACGGGAGTCCGGGCAGCGTCGGCGCCGGTGCCGCGGCGGGCGCCGGTGCCTGCGGAAGTTTGGTCGGGTCGCTCGCGTCGGTCGCCGTCGGGGGCGCGAAGCTGCCGATCACACCCTCGACGCCACCGAAGCGCCCGCCCAGCGGAGTACCGGTGAGCCAGTTGCTGTCCAGGCGCTTGGCGGTCAAGTCGACGGTGATGTAGAGGTTGAGGTAGTCGCCCTTGATCGCGTTGCCGATGTTCTTGATCGGGAACGGGAAGGTCGGCAGGATCCGCATCGAGTCGATGAGATTGGTGCCGGTGTTGGCCAGGGTTTCCAGCACCGGACCGAGGCTGGCCAGGTTGGCCTTCAGATCGTCGCCGCTGGCCTGGATGATCCGCTCGGTCACCTCACTGAGGTCACCCAGCGAGGTGATCGCCCTGGTGATGTTGGCCGTGCGGTCGGCCAGCGCGGTCAGCGCGGGGTGGATCTCATCGATCGCACGGGCCAGCACGCTCTTCTGGTCGGCGAGTTTGCCCGTGAGCCGGTCGAGACCTTCCATCGCGGCGATGATGTCGCCGGTCTGCTTGTCCAGGCCGGTGGTGAGCTGGTTGAGCTGTGGCAGCAGATCGGCGATCTCGGCCTCGCGGCCGTTGAGCGCCGCGTTCAGCTCCCTGGTGATGGTCTCCAACTGGGCGATGCCGCCGCCGTTGAGCACCACCGACAGCGAGGACAGCACCTGTTCGGTGGTCGGGTAGGCACCGGCGCGCTCCAGCGGAATCAGGTCGTTGTCGCGCAACTGTCCCTCGGCCGGGGTGTTGGTCGGCGCGGACAGCTCTACGTGGTTGCTGCCGAGCAGACTGGTCTGGCCGATCTTGGCGATCGCGTTGGCGGGCAGCCGCACCTCTGGGTTGAGCGAGACGGTGACCAGCGCGTGCCAGCCCTCGACCTCGATCCCGGTGACGTTGCCGACCTCGACATCGTCGACCCGCACCGGCGAATTACGGGTCAGCGTGGTGACATTGGGCATCTGGATCCGCACGGTGTAGGAACCGGGGCCTCTGCCCTCCGAGCCCGGCATGGGTAGCGAGTTGAGCCCGTCCCACTGACAGCCGGTCGCCCCGAGCGTCACCGCGACGCTCACCGCGAGTCCGGAGATTATCCGCTTCACCGATGTCCTCCTGGAACCGCGAGTCCGGCCAGACCGTTCGGCACGGTGACCGGAGCCACCACCGGCGGCGCGTCCGGTTCCGCCTGACCGGCCAAGCTCGGCGGGCTGTACACCAACTGGTTGGGGAAGGCCGTCACACTGCTGGCCGGGTTGATCATGATCGGCGCGTAGTTCATCGCCAGCGAACTGATCACCGGGGCGAGGAATTCCGCGCACAGATCGGCCGACCGGTCCGAGTCGTTGTGCTCGAGCGCTCGGATGGAACCACAGAGGAAGCTCAGCGGATTGGCCGTATTGTTCAGCGCCACAGCGCCGGTGAGCGAGCCCTGGGCGGGCTTGTAGATCTGGTAGAAGTTCACCAGCGCGGTCGGCGCGGAATGCAGCACCCGTTCGATCTCGGGCCGCTTGTCGACCAGGGTCTGGGTGACGTCGGCGAGCCGCTCGACGCCCTCGGTGAGCTCGGCTCCGCTGCCGTCGAGGAATCGCTTCACATCCGCGAGCGCCACGTCCAGACTGTCCAGTCCCGCACCGAGTTCCGCCGACGCGCCGGCCAGCACCGAGGCCACCGAGGCCAAGCGCCCGCCGAACTGCACGATCTGCTCGTTGCTCGCCGAGAGCACCTCGACGAACTTCTGCAGGTTGCGGATGGTGCCGAACAGATCGGTTCGACCGTCGGACAACGTATTCAGCGTCGCCGACAGTTCGCGCAGGGTGTCGCGGAACCGCTGACCGTTGCCGTCGAGGTTGTTCGCGGCGGTGTCGACGAAGCGACCGAAGGAGCCCTGCGGATCGTCGCCGACCGGGCCGAGAGCTGTTGCGAGATTGGCCAATTCGGCCTTGATGTCGTCCCACTCGACCGGCACCGCGGTGCGCTCGATCGGGATCTGCGCACCGTTGGCCAGCTTCGGACCGCCGTCGTAGGCGGGCGCGAGCTGGATGAACCGTGCCGAGACCAGCGAGGGCGCGATGAGTACGGCGCGCGCGTCGGCGGGCAGGTCGATGCCGCGATCGACGGTCATCCGGACCTGCACCCGGCCCTCGCCCGGCTCGATCGCGTCGATCTTGCCGATCCGCACACCGAGCATTCGCACCTCGTCGCCGGCGTACAGGCCGGTGGTCGAGGTGAAGGCGGCGGTGATCTTGGTCTTGCCGATGCCGAGGCTGGTGTAGACCCCGACCGCGACCAGCGCGACGATCACCACCACGGCGACCGCGAGCGTCCAACGCGGCACGCCGCGGACTTTCGATGCGATGCTCATCGCGGCGGATCCTCCTCGGCAGGCACGATGCTCGGCGGCGCCGGATGCGTGAAGATATCGATCAGGTCCTGCGGCAGATGCTCCGGCCAGACCAGCGCGTCCACCAGCGGGCGCAGCTCGGTACTCGTCGCGTTCACCACGTAGGCGTTGAACCACGGTCCGTTGCCGACCTGCTCGCCCAGCGCCGACGCGTAGGGACCGAGGTTGTCGATCGCGTCCGACAGGTTCTGCTTGTTGCGCTGCAACATGGCGAGCACCGAATTGAGCCGGTCCAGTGTCGGTTTCATCTGCGCCTCGTTGTCGGCGACCAGCCCCGACAGCTGCTTGGCGACCGAGTTGACGTAGACGATGAGCTGGTTGATCGCGGCGCGCCGGTTGTCGAGCTCGCCGAGCAGATTGTTGCCGTCGAGCAGTAGCGCGTTGAGCTGCGAACTACGGTCGGCCAGGATCTTGGTGACGTTCTGCGCCCGGCCGAGCAGCTCGGTCAGCGCCTGGTCGCGCGTATTGATGCTGCGCGAGAGCGCGGTGACGCCGTCGAGGGCAGTGCGCAGCGGGCCCGGCGTATCGGCGAAGGCCACCGAGAGGGTGTCGAGGGTCTTGTCGATCTGGTCCAGGTCGAGGTCGCGCACGGTGGCACCGAGGTCGCTGATCGCTTCGTTGAGCGAGTACGGCGAGGTGGTGCGGTCGAGCGGAATGGTGTCGGCCGTGCGCAGCGCGCCCTGTCCGGTCGGCACCACATCGAGGGACTTGCGACCGAGCACCGTATTGGTCTTGATCGCGGCGGATGTCTTCTGGCCCAGCACGATCGACTCGTCGAGGGTGAACTTCACCAGCACCTTGGGACCGTCGAGGGACACCTGCTCCACTTCGCCGGAACGAACGCCGGCTACGTGCACCGGATCGCCCGGCACCAGCCCGCCCGCGTCGACGAAGTAGGCGGTGAACGTCGCGCCGGAGCGAATGAACGGCAGCTTGGTGTATTGCAGCGTGGCGAGCGAGATCGTCACCACCAGCACGATGCCGACGATGCCGATGGTGACCGCCGACGAATTCTTCTCACTCATTGGGCGTACACCTTCCGGTCGCCTGCAGACCCGGCAACTTGACCTCCATCGGCTGGCCGTTCGGGCCGTCGACGATGAGGTTGGTGCCACACACGTACAGCTGCAGGAACGACCCGTAGGCGCCGATGCGAATGAGCTGTTTGTAGGTCTCGGGGAGCTTCTGGAGCACCCACTCGATGTCGTCGGAACCGTTGTCGAGATTGGTCGCCAGCCTGCCGGTCTGCGCGATGGTGTTGCGCAGGTCGGGGCGTGCGGTGGTCAACAGGTCGTTGAGCTCCTTGGTGGCCCCGGCGATCCGCGGCAGCGCGGCGCCGATCGGGTCGCGTTCGGCGGCCAATCCGCTGACCAGGCGCTGCAATTCGTCGATCGTGGTGGCGAACTGCTCGTCGCGGTCGTCGATGGTGGCCAGCACGGTGTTCAGGTTGTCGATCACGCTGCCGATCAGGGCATCGCGATCGGCCAGCGTCTTCGCGAAGCTGCCACCGCTGTTGAGCAGCGAGACCAGCGTGCCGCCCTGGCCCTGGAAGATCTGCAACAGCGCCGAGGTCAGGTCGTTGACCTGGCCGGGGTCCAGGCCACGCAGCAGCGGCTTGAACCCGCCGAGCAGCAGATCCAGATCCAGCGCGGGCGTGGTCTGTTCCTTGCCGATGGTGGCGCCGTCGGGCAGTCGGCGCGCCGAGCCCGGCCCCTCCATCAGCTCCAGATACCGGTCACCGACCAGGTTCTCGTACTTGATCGCCAGCCGGGTGCTGGACAGCACCGAGTACTTGGTGTCCACGTCGAACTCGACGTGGGCGAGATCGTCGGAGCCGACCTTCACCGAGCTCACCGAACCGACCGGCACACCGGCGATGCGCACCTTCGAACCGGGCAGCATGCCCGAGGAGCTGGTGAACACCGCCTTGTAGCCGTTCTCGCTGGAGAACCGTGTCTGACTGAGCACGATCGCCAGGCCGGCGAACACCAGCGTCATCACCACGGTGAAGATCGCGAGCTTGACCGTCGTCGCCGTGTTTCTCACCGTGTCACTCCCGGCAGTCCCTCGAGCAAGAGCTGGAAAACCTTTGGCGCGCTGTTGTATTCGGGTGAGCCGGTGCGCGGCGTGTACGGCGCGCCCTGGTTGGTATCGGTCACCACATAGTTCGCGTGGCTCTCCGGCACCCGGTTGACCACACCGTCACAGTGCGGGCCGCCGGTGGCGTTCACCCTCGGCAGGTCCTCCGGATAGGTGTAGGGCTTGTCGCCGTACATGAAGTTGGTGTACATGCCGACGCCCGGCATCATGCCGCCGAACATCTCCTCGGCCACCGGCATCAGCGGGCCGAGACCATTGATGACGCAGCTGAGCGCCGGCGCGTACTGGAACAGCAGGCTGGTCGTCGGCCGCAGCAGGTCCAGGGCGGTGACGAGTTGGGTTTCGTTCTCCCGCAGCACCGAACCGGTGGTATCCGAGAGCCCGATCACGTTCACCAGCACGTTGTCGAGTTCTGCCTGCGACTCCGCCAGCGTCTTCGCGGTGACCGTGGCGTTGTCCACCGTGCGCAGCAGCGCACCGGCGGCATCGGCGTAGATATTGGTCACCTCGGCCGTCTTGTCCAGATCCTGTTGCAGCGTGGGCAGATAGGGGTTGAGCTCGCGCAGGTACTGATCCGATCGGACGAGCAGGTCGCCGAACTTGTCGCCACGGCCCTGCAACGCGGTGCCGAGCGCGGTCAGCGTGGCATTGAGCTTCTCCGGTTCCACCTGGGCGAGCACATCGGACAGGTGCTGGAACAGCGTGTTGAACTCCACCGTCACCGCCGTCGCCGCGACCGTACTGCCGGGCTTCAGCGAGCTCGACGACGGCTGTTCGGGGACAACGAAATTCACGTACTTGGCGCCGAAGACCGTGGTCGAGCGAATGTCGACGCCCGCGTTCGACGGCACCAGTTTCAGCTGCTCGGGGTCGACTTCGAGCAGGATCTGCGCGCCGTCGTCGCGCAGGTTGATCTCGGCGACCCGGCCGATCTCGACGCCGCGCACCTTCACCTTGGCGTCGGGGTCGAGCACGAGGCCCGAGCGGGGCGCGTCGACCAGCACCTTCGCGGTGGTGGTGAAGGCGCCCTGGAAGAGGGCGAACGCGAAGGCCGCGAGCCCGACGAGCAAGCCGACCATTGTGAGCGCCGCGAGCTTGCGCCCGAGACCGCCCTGCAATGCGGCAACGATCCGTGAAGTGTCCATCACGCTATCCCGAGAGGTGGAAGTTGCCGGAGGTACCGTAGATGGCCAGCGAGATCAGCAGCGTCACTGTGACGACGGCGATCAGTGATGACCGAACCGCGTTACCGACCGCGACGCCGACGCCGACCGGACCACCCGCGGCGTGGAAGCCGTAGTAGGTGTGGATGAGCATCACGGCCAGCGCCATCACGATCGCCTGCGCGAACGACCACAGGATGTCGCTCGGGATGAGGAACGTCGAGAAGTAGTGGTCGTAGACGCCCGCCGACTGCCCGTAGATCACGACGGTCGCGAACCGGCTGGCGACGAACGAGGCGATCACCGCGAGGGCGTAGAGCGGCACGATCGCGATCATGCCTGCCAGCACCCTCGTACCGACCAGGAACGGAATCGGCCGAATCGCCATGGATTCCAGCGCGTCGATCTCCTCGGCCACCCGCATCGCGCCCAATTGCGCTGTCGCGCCGGCGCCGATCGTCGCGGCCAGGCCGATGCCGGAGATCACCGGCGCCGCGATGCGCACATTGATGAGCGCGGCGAAGAAGCCGGTCAGTGCCTCGACACCGATATTGCCGAGCGAGCTGTAGCCCTGCACCGCGATGGTGCCGCCCGCCATAAGGGTCAGAAAACCCACGATCACCACGGTGCCGCCGATCACGGCCAATGCGCCGCTGCCCATGCTGATCTCGGCGATGAGGCGGATGGTCTCGGTGCGATAGTGCACCAGCGCGCGTGGCACCGAGCCGAGCGCCTTGACGTAGAAGATCGCCTGATCGCCCAGGGAATCCACTGATTTCGACATTCGATCGAATCGGCGGACCGTGCGCGGGAATTTGCTGCGAACAATGAATGCCATCGTGGTCACCGCACCGTGAATTTCAGGCCGATCGCGGTGACAACGACATTCACCACGAACAACGCCATGAACGCGAATACCACGGTTTGGTTCACCGCGTCACCGACACTCTTCGGACCGCCTTTGACCTGGAGCCCGAGATAACAGGCGACCATTCCGGCGATCAGGCCGAACAGGCCCGCCTTGATTTCGGAGATGATCAGCTCGGACAGATTCGTCAGCAACGGAATCCCGTTGACGAACGCGCCGGGATTCACACCTTGGAGAAACACCGAGAACACGAAGCCGCCGGCGATACCGATGGTGCACACCAGGCTGTTGAGCATCAGTGCCACGAACATCGAGGCGAACACGCGCGGTACGACCAGCCGGCTGACCGGGTCGATGCCGAGCACCTTCATCGCGTCGATCTCCTCGCGAATCGTGCGCGCACCGAGGTCGGCGCAGATCGCGGTGGCGCCCGCACCCGCCACGATCAGCACCGTGACAATCGGGCCGACCTGTGTGACGGCACCGAACGCGGCGGCCGCGCCACTGAGATCGGCGGCGCCGATCTCGCGCAGCAGGATGTTGAGCGTGAAGACCACCAGCACCGTGAACGGGATGGCGACCAGCAGCGTCGGCACAATCGAGACGCGAGCCACGAACCAGGCCTGGTCGACGAATTCACGCCATTGAAATGGCTTACGGACGGTGGCACGTGCCACTTCCGCGCCGAGTTCGAAGAATCCGCCAACCGCCCGCAACGGGACAACGAGGAGGTTGTTCATTCCGAATCCTCCTCTTTCGACGGGCGGACCGATGTGTCCGCGTACCCGTACTTCACCGTCACCCCGATCTGGAGACTGCCCAAAGACTAGAACATGTTCCTACTAATGTCTGCCGAATTCCCAGACTCGGAGCAGGACCTTTTCACATACATCGCTGTTAAAACTGAAACGAGTACTAATTAAGATCGGCAGCCTTCCTGTGAGGCGTCACACACCCCGACGGTCATGTCTACCAATACCTGGACCGGTGATCAACACGACAGGCGAGACAAATCCGGCGGGATATGCGAGGGCCACCATCGGGCCACCGTGGACTGGACTGATCAGCCCAGGTCGCGGAGGTCGCGCGCCGAGAAAGTGTGATCCGCGGGTCGCTGCGCGAAGTAGTCACCGAGGGTGGCGGCGAGGTCGGCCTCGGACCATTCGGCGCCCGCGGCGTCGAAGCGCTGCTCGACGGTCGGCGCCGCCATCAGCGCCACCATCGGCCCGTAGACGACGAAGACCTGACCGTTCACCGCGTCGGCGGCGGGCGAGGCGAGGTAGGCGACCAGCTTCGCCACATGCTCGGGCGCGAGCGGGTCGACCGCGCCGTCGGGCGCGTCCGCGAAGACCGACTCGGTCATCGCGGTCCTTGCCCTCGGGCAGATCGCGTTGGCTCGCACGCCGTACCTGGCCAGCACGCGCGATGCCGTGAGGGTGAGTGCGGTGATGCCGGCCTTGGCGGCGGCGTAGTTCGCCTGACCTTCCGGGCCGAGCAGACCCGCCTCCGAGGAGGTGTTGACCAGCCGACCGTAGACCGGTTCGCCCGCCGCCTTCGATGCCGCGCGCCAATAGGCGGCCGCGTTGCGGGTGAGCAGGAAATGTCCGCGCAGGTGGACCGCGAGCACCGCGTCCCAGTCCTCGTCGGACATGTTGAACAGCATCCGGTCGCGGGTGATGCCCGCGTTGTTGACGACGATGTCGAGCCCGCCGAGCGAGTCCCGCGCGGTGGTGACGAGCGCGTCGGCGGTCGAGCGCTCGGCGATGGAGCCGCCGACGAATTCCGCCTTGCCGCCGAGCTCACGGATGGCGGCGATGGTCTCGGCCGCCGCGTCCTCGGTCAGGTCATTGACGACCACCGCCGCACCGGCCGACGCCAGCGCGAGAGCTTCGGCCCTGCCGAGTCCCGCGCCCGCCCCGGTCACGATGGCGACCCGGCCCTCCAATGAAATCTGCGTCACACTCATTCGGCCGACTCTAGAACGTGTTCCACCATCCGACAAGAGGGGATCACGCCAACCTCAGCGCGGCCTTGGGGCACTGTGCCACCGCCTCCTCCGCGTCGGCGAGACGATCGGTCGCGACATCACCCTCGGCGACGGTCAACATGTCGTCGTCGTCAAGTTCGAACATGTCAGGGGCGATTCCGACACAGACGCCGTTCGCTTCGCACCGATCGAAATCGACGATGATCTTCATGAGAACTTCCTTCCACGCGGTCCTTGCGACACTATCCCGAGCGGCCGGGTCCGCGGAGCGGAACAGGCGCCGGATCACCATCAATACTGGAACATGTTCCAGTTGATATGCAATGATCGGTTTCGGCGGGGCTCATCCCCTGCGCCCCGCCACCCGCCCTTTCAGCTCGACACCGAGGTAGGAAGCATGCGCGTCGCGTATACGCCGCAGCAGGAAGAATTGCGCGCCGAGCTGCGCGAATATTTCGCGAAGCTGATGACTCCGGAACGCCGCACGGCGCTGATGTCGCAGACCGGCGAGTACGGCGAAGGCGACGTCTACCGCGAAGTCGTCCGTCAGATGGGCCGCGACGGCTGGCTCACCCTGAGCTGGCCAAAGGAGTACGGCGGCCAGGACCGCACCACGATGGATCAGCTGATCTTCGTCGAGGAAGCGGCCATCGCGGGCGCGCCCGTCCCCTTCCTCACGCTCAATTCCGTGGCGCCGACGATCATGCAGTACGGCACCGAGGAACAGAAGAAGTTCTTCCTGCCCAAGATCGCCTCCGGTGAGCTGCACTTCGCCATCGGCTACTCCGAGCCGGGCGCCGGGACCGACCTGGCCTCGCTGCGGACCACCGCGGTGCGCGACGGCGACGACTTCGTCATCAACGGCCAGAAGATGTGGACCAGCCTGATCGCCTACGCCGACTACATCTGGTTGGCCGTGCGCACCGATCCGACGGCCAAGAAGCACAAGGGCATCACGATGCTCATCGTGCCGACCGACGTCGAAGGGTTCTCATGGACGCCGGTGCACACGATGGCGGGGCCCGACACCAGCGCCACCTACTACCAGGACGTGCGAGTGCCCGTTTCGTCGGTGGTCGGCCCGGAGAACGGCGGCTGGTCGCTGATCACCAATCAGCTCAATCACGAGCGCGTCGCCCTCACCTCGGCGGGTCCGCTCGGCCTCGCGGTCGCGCAGACCGTCGAATGGGCACGACAGACCACCCTGCCCGACGGCAAGCGCGTGATCGACCAGGAATGGGCCCGCCTCAATCTGGCCCGGGTACACGCCAAGGTCGAATACCTCAAGCTGCTGAACTGGGAGATCGCCAGCCGGGCCGATCAGGGCGGTGAGGCAGCGCCGAAGCCGTGGGACGCGTCCGCCTGCAAGGTCTACGGCACCGAACTGTCCACCGAGGCCTACCGCCTGCTGATGGAAGTCGTCGGCCCCCACGCGTACCTGCGCCAGGATTCCCCCGGCGCCGCCCTGCTCGGCCGGCTCGAGCGGATGCATCGCGCCGCGCTGATTCTCACTTTCGGCGGCGGCACCAACGAGGTCCAGCGCGACATCATCGCCATGACCGCCCTGCGCCAGCCCGCGTCCGCCCGCTGATCCCGAAAGCCGGTATACCCCCATGGATTTCACGCCTACCGAAGCCCAGACCGACCTCGCCCGGCTGACCGGCGAGATCTGCGCCAAGCTCGTCACCGCCGATCGACTGCGCGAACTCGACACCGCGGGCCGCTACGACGAACAGCTCTGGAACTCCCTCGCCGAGACCGGCGTGCTGGCCGCCGCGTTGCCGGAAGCGCTGGGCGGCAGCGATTTCGGCATGCTCGAGCAGACCGCGATCCTGCGTGAGCTCGGCCGCTACGTCGCCGCGGTGCCCTACCTGTGGTCGATCGTCCTCGGAGCGGGCGCGCTGGCGAAGTTCGGCGACGCCGACCAGCGACAGCTGGCCGCGCGGGCGGGCACCGGCGAGATCGTGCTGACCGCCGCGCTCGCCGAGGAACTGCGCGCCACCACCGACGCACCGGGAATCGTCGCCGAGGCCGCCGGTGCCGCGTGGACGCTCACCGGCACCGCGACCACCGTCGCCTACGCCGACCGCGCCGCGCGAATCCTGGTGCCCGCCATCACCTCCACCGGCGTCGGCGTCTTCGTGATCGATCCGGAGCACGCCTCGGTGACCCGTACCGCCCAGCGGATCGTCGACCTGAGCCCCGAGTTCGTCGTCGACCTCGCCGCCACTCCGGCCGAACTGCTCGGCAGCATCGAGGCGGGCGCCGATATCCTCACCTGGCTGCGCGAATACGCCTGGCTCGGCCTGTCTGCCCTGCAACTGGGCACCCTGGAGCGCGCACTCGAGCTGACCGCCGAGCACACCCGCACCCGCGAACAGTTCGGCAAGCCGATCGGTTCGTTCCAGTCGGTGGCCCAGCGACTGTCCGACGCCTACATCGACATCGGCGGCCTTCGCCTCACGGTCACCCAGGGCGCCTGGCGCCTGTCCGAGGACCTCCCCGCCGCCGAGGCCATCCACATCGCCAAGTTCTGGGCGGCCGAGGCCGGGCACAAGGTCGCCCACACCGTCGTCCACATCCACGGCGGTCTCGGTATCGACCGCGACCACATCACCCACAACTACTTCACCGCCGCCAAGCACAACGAATTCGCCCTCGGCGGCGCGACTCCCCATCTGCTCGCCCTCGGCGCGGAGCTGGCGAGCTAGCTCCCACATCAGACAGGCCCGCACGGTTTCATCCGTGCGGGCCTGTCTGCGTTGGTGCGGTGGTGCCTCAGCGAAGAATGATCACTCGTTGCCGGCATTCGAGGTCAGGTACCGCTGCAAGGTGGGGGCGAGGTCGGCAACGATCTGTCGCGAAGTCAGCGCGACTACCGGCGGCAATCGCAGGACATAGCGGCACAGAGCCAAGCCGAGAAGCTGGGTGACGATCAGGGCGGCCCGCCGGGGGGCGTCGGCGGGGGTGCCGAAGCGCAGGACCGCGGGCAGGACCTGGTCGGCGAAGATCTCGCGGAAGCGGGCAGCGACCGCCTCGTCGGTGATCGAGGAGCGCAGCAGGATCAGCAGGACCGTGTGGTCGTTGCCCTCCCAGATCTCGAGAAAGCGGCGGATCATCAACTCGCCCATGGTGTTCGGGTCGGCCGCACTCAGATCGGGGAGGTCGAGGTCGATCTGGGCGGCGGCGGCGAACAGTCCGTCCTTGCTGCCGAAATAGCGCATCACCATCGAGGGGTCGATATCGGCGTCGGCGGCGATCGCGCGGATGGTGGCCTTGGCATAGCCGTCGGTGGCGAAGCGGGCACGGGCCGCGGTGAGGATGGCAGCCTTCGTCGCATCCGAGCGACGGGCGGGAGTCTGCTGGTCCGGCATGTCAACGATTGTAGGCCAACGGTTGTTGACTTTCACGGGCGGCCGGGTTTACCGTTATGCCTACAAGCGTTGGCAAACAAACGTTGACCAGGAGTCGAAATGGCCGTCATCCCGCTGCCCGAAGCCACCTCCGTTGTCATCGTCGGCGCGGGGCCCACGGGGCTCACCGCCGCGATCGTGCTCGCCGAAGCCGGGGTCGACCATGTGCTCATCGATCGACTCCACGAGGGCGCCAACACTTCCCGGGCCGCGGTGGTGCACGCCAGGACGCTCGAGGTACTCGACGGGCTCGGTATCGCGAGCACGCTCGTCGAACGCGGCATCGAGGTGCCCACCTTCAAGCTGCGCGACGGCGCGAAGACGTTGGCCACCATCGAGTTCGGCGATCTCCCCACCGCGTTCCCCTACGCGCTGATGGTGCCGCAGGAGGTCACCGAGCAGGTGCTGCTCGATCGACTGCACGCGCTGGGCGGCGCGGTACACCGGCCGCTCACTGTCACCCGGGTCGCCGAGGAAAACAACACCGTGACAGTCGAATACACCGATGAACACGATCGGCGAGGCACGATCAGCGCCGACTACGTCATCGGCGCCGACGGCATGCACAGTGTCGTGCGCGAGCAAGCGGGCATCGGCTTCACCGGTGATACCTACCCCACCTCGTTCGTTCTCGCCGATGTCGGCATGAGTTGGCCGACCCCGCGCACCGAAGTCTCCCTGCACCTGTCCCCCGAGGGCATCACGGTCGTCGCTCCACTGCCCGACGACGCCGGCGTCCGCTACCGCGTGGTCGCCACCGTCGACGACGCCCCCGCACACCCCACTGTCGACGATGTAGCGGCCCTGCTGAACACGCGCGGCCCCGGCGGCGATATCCGCGTCGACAAGGTCTTGTGGAGCTCCCGCTTCCGCGTCCACCACCGGGTAGCCGACCACTACCGCGCGGGCCGCGTCCTCTTGGCGGGCGACGCCGCCCACGTCCACAGCCCCGCAGGCGGCCAGGGCATGAACACCGGCATCCAGGATGCCGCCCTACTCGCCACGCTGCTGACGAAAGTCACTGCGGGCGAACCAGATTCAGTGCTCGATTCCTACGAGACCGTGCGGAGGCCGATCGCCCTCGATGTCGTGGCGTTCACCGACCGCATGACCAGGATGGCGACCGTGCAGTCCGGCGTGGTCCGCGCCGCGCGCAACACCGCCGCTCGCCTACTCGGTCGCGTCCCCGCCGTCCGCGACAAACTCGCCTACCAACTGTCCGAACTCGGCAATCACTGACGACACCCACCACAGCCCGCGCGCTCGATCACCGTTTCGCTCTGGGCACGCCAGCCCGTACCGACAATTCGTACGAAAAAACGGCAAAGATGTACAATTCACGGCATGGCTGCAGCCCCCTCTCCTGAGAACTGGGAGCTCCCGGTAAGTGAAGCCAGGGAGCGTCTCGCCGAAGTGATCGCGGCCGCCGAAGGCGGCACCGTCGTGCACTTGACCCGCCATGGCCGCCGCGTGGCGGCCGTGGTGCCGGACTCGATGGCCGAGACAGCGAACAGTCAAGTCCGCGCACTATCGCGACAATTCGCCGAGCGTCATAGGAGCCTGCTCGACAGGCTCGCCGAGTGAACGAGGCGGAGATCTACTACCTCACGGTCGCCGACCTGCGAGCGATCGCCGAGGATGTGGCAGGGCAGTACGTCGTACGCGACGCGGGACTGCTCGCGTCGGCGGCCGCACGCCCGGCGACCACGGTGTTCGGCACCGACGCCTACCCGGGTCTCTGGGAGAAGTCCGCAGCGCTGCTGCATTCGATCGCGGCCAACTACCCACTCGTCGACGGCAACAAGCGCCTTGCCATCGCGGGCGCGATCGTGTTTCTCGCCTACAACGGCATCGACACGAGCTCCCTCGACGAAGACCTCACATATGACCTCATGATCGACGTCGCCAGTGGCGCGGTGGTCGATGTTCCCGAGATCGCATCCCGTCTCGCTACCGCATTGAAGCACTGAGCCGGCGCTGACCGATTCGCCTGACCACGACGGGCGACTGATCGAGGGGTTCTCACCGGCGATTCCGAACACGACGAAGGCCCGCCCGGCGACGTTGCCGGGCGGACCTTCGTGTCGGCGGGTCCTACGCCGAGCCCGCTTCCGCGTGCTCGTCGGCGGGCCGCTCATCGGTCTGCGACTTGGCCCAGCGGTAGTCCGGCTTGCCCGCGGGCGAGCGCTTGATCTCGTCGACGAACCACAGGCTGCGCGGCTGCTTGTACGACGCGATCTCCTGTGCCAGTACCGGTTTCAGGTCGGCCAGGGTGGGGCGGTTCGCGCCGCGACACTGGACCACGGCGACCACTCGCTGGCCCCAGCGAGCGTCATCGACACCGACAACCAGCGCGTCGAAGATCTCGGGGTGCGCCTTGAGGGCGCCCTCCACCTCTTCGGGGTAGATCTTCTCGCCACCGCTGTTGATGCTCACCGAACCACGGCCGAGCATCGTGACCGAGCCGTCCTCCTCGACGCGGGCGTAGTCACCGGGGATCGCGAAACGCACCCCGTTGAACTCCTTGAACGTCGCGGCCGACTTGACCTCGTCCTTGTAGTAGCCGAGCGGGATGTGCCCGCTGCGCGCCAGCAGACCGACGACGCCGGAACCCGGTTCGACCGGATTGCCCTCCTCGTCGAGCACCTGGGTGGCCGCGTCGATCTTCACCCGGGGACCACCGGTGTGGGTGGCACCCTTGGCGACCAGCGAAAGCCCACCGAAGCCGGTTTCCGAGGAGCCGATGGAGTCGGAGATCATCCGGTTGGGCAGCACCTCGAGGAACTTGTCCTTGAGCGAGGGCGAGAACAGCGCCGCGCTGCTGGCCAGCACATACAGGGTCGAAAGATCATAGGGCTCACCGGTTTCCGGGTTGCCTTCGGCGAGCGCGTCGAGCATCGGGCGCGCCATCGCGTCACCGGTGATGAAGATCAGGTTGATGCCGTGCTTGTCGACGGCCTGCCAGACCCCGTGCCCGCTGAACTCGGGAATCATCACGGCCTTGCCACCGCCGAACAGGCTGTGGAAGGTGGCCCACTGCGAGCCGCCGTGGATCATCGGCGGGATCGGGAAGCGCACCATCTGCGGGTTGGCCGCGCCGATTTTGGCCAGCTCCCATTCGTCCTTGGTGTACTCGCCGGTGACGAAGTTGATGCCGGCGCCGAGCACCCGCCAGACATCCTCGTGCCGCCACATCACGCCCTTGGGCAGACCCGTGGTGCCGCCGGTGTAGAGCATGTAGATGTCGTCGGGCGAGCGCTCCCCGAAGTCACGTTCACCCGACGCGCCTGCCAACGCCGCCTCGTACTCCACGGTGTCGACTCCGGTGGGGCCGTCGGTGCCGTCGTCGACGACGATCACCGTTTTCAGGCCGGGCACCTTGTCGCGCACCGCCGCCACCTTGTCGGTGTAGCGGCGCTCGTGGATCAGCGCGACCATGTCGGAGTTGTCGAAGATGTGCAGTAACTCGTTCTCGATGTAGCGGAAGTTGACGTTGATCATCACCGCCCGCGCCTTGAAAACGGCCACCATCGCCTCGACGGCCTCGACGGTGTTCCTGGAATAGATTCCGACTTTGTCGCCGGGACGCACACCCTGTTCCAGCAGGTAGTGGGCCAACTTGTTGGCCCGCTCCTCCAGTTCGGCGTAGGTCGACTCTCGATGTTCGCCGACCAGCACGATCCGGTCGGGCATCAAGTCGACGGCATGTTCGACGAGATCGGCTATGTTGTAGCTCACAAGGACAAAAATAGAACGTGTTACTGTTTCTGACAAGACTCAACTTGTCAGGAGTACGAAAATGGCCCACTGCCTGGTCGAGAAGCGCGACCATGTCCTCATCGTCACCATGAATCGCCCGGAGGCGCGCAACGCCCTGTCCGGCGAGATGATGGCGATCATGCGCGACGCCTGGGACCAGGTGGACAGCGATCCCGATATCCGCGTCGCGATCCTCACCGGTGCCGGCGGGGCCTTCTGCGCCGGAATGGATTTGAAGGCGATGAGCTCGCAGCATCCCGGCGACACCGCTGCCTCCGGCAGCTGGGACCCCGCCTACCTCCCCGCGCTGCTGAAGGGCCGGCGACTGGCCAAGCCCCTGATCGCGGCCGTCGAGGGCGCGGCTATCGCGGGTGGCACCGAGATCCTGCAGGGCACCGACCTGCGCGTGGCCGGGGAAAGCGCCAAGTTCGGTGTCTCCGAGGCCCGCTGGGGCCTGTTCCCGCTCGGCGGTTCCGCAGTGCGGCTGGCCCGCCAGATCCCGTACACGGTGGCCGCCGACCTGCTGCTCACCGGTCGCCACATCACCGCCGCCGAGGCCAAGGAGATCGGCCTGATCGGACACGTAGTCCCCGACGGAACCGCCCTCGACAAGGCCTTGGCGCTCGCCGCCCAGATCGCCGACAACGGCCCACTCGCCGTCCAAGCAATGCTGCGCACCCTGCGCGAAACCGAGGCCATGCCGGAAAACGAGGCCTTCCCCATCGAGGCGAAAATCGGCATCGAGGTCTTCAGATCAGCCGACGCCAAAGAAGGCCCAAAAGCCTTCGCAGAAAAGCGCAAGCCGAACTTCACCGGCTCCTAACCCCGTGAACCCGAACCCGCCGTGACCGCACTCCCAACCCCCCACGACCCGACCTCGAGGAGGGTCCGCCGCGCAGCGGCGTAGCGGCCCGGCCGCGAGTCAGCCGCCGTTGCGTCCGCGGCGAAGCCGCCAGCAACGGTGGCTGACTCGCGGCCCCCCAGGGGCCGCGCTCGAGCGCGCCAGCGCTCCAAAAACACAGCGTCAAACCACCTGGGACTACTACACCCCGGTCCCTACACACACCCGAACCTCATGCCCCCGGGTAATCCATGTAGAACGGCTCCCACTGATGCCCATCCGGATCGATGAACGTCCGACCGTGCATCCCCACCTGAGCCTCCTGCGCACGCTTATCGTCATTGGTCTCCTCGGTAGCACCCGCCGCAACAGCAGCATCGGTCAACACATCCACCTCCTCAGCACTGCCCAACGACAGCGCATACCCCGCAGCCGCGGTGTTGATGGTGTCGGCGATCGGCCGCGTACTGAAGGTCGAGAAGAACGGCTTGGTCAGCAGCATCAGGCAGATGTTGTCGTCGATGACGATGCACGACGCGTTCTGATCGGTGAAGTCCTCGTTCACCTTCCAGCCGAGCGCCTCGTAGAAGGCTTTGGAGCGGTCGAGGTCGGCGACTGGCAGGTTGACGAAGATCATCTTGTTGCTCATGGGATCGGCCTTTCGGGCGTCGTTGCGGTCTCGAACATGTAGACGTGGCGGTCGACGCGGATTCATCGCATCCCGTGAAATCGCGATAGTCCGTTTTCGCCCCTGTCGACTGTCGGACCCCTGTGGCATCGTGAAACTATGACCGACGCCACAACCGCCACCACCGGCCCCGATCCCGCTGTCCTGGCCGAATTCGAGACGCATCGGCGCGAGTTGTGCGCGTATGCCTACCGCATGCTCGGTTCCTCGTTCGAGGCCGAAGACGCCGTGCAGGAAACATTCACCCGCGCCTGGCGCTCCTACGATTCCTTCGAGGGCCGCGCGAGTCTGCGCTCGTGGCTCTACAAGATCGCCACCAATATCTGTCTGGACATGCTCGACCGTCCACAGAGTCGCGCCAGACCGATGGATCTCAACGGGCCGGGCCGCCCGGATTCACCACTGCCGATGCCACAGCCCGATTATGTGTGGATCGAACCGATCCCGAACGGGCTGGCCTTCGGCGCCGATCCGGCCGAGCACGCTTCCACCCGGGATACGCTGCGGCTGGCCTTCGTCGCGGCCTGCCAGCACCTGCCCGCCACCCAGCGCGCGATCCTGATCATGCGTGAGGTGCTTCGCTTCTCCGCGGGTGAGACCGCCGAGGCGCTGATGATGTCGCCCGCGTCGGTGAACAGCGCGCTCCAGCGGGCCAGGGCCACCATGTCCAAAGTGCAGCCGACCGTGTCCGACAGTTTCGACGAGACCGATCCCGGTCAGCGTAAACTCATCGACGATTTCGTCACGGCGTTCGAGGCCTACGACATGGACGCGCTCACCACGCTGCTCAAAGCCGATGTGGCGCTGTCGATGCCGCCGTTCGATCTCTGGATCTCGGGCCCGGAGAACGTGGCCGCGTTCATGCTCAGCACGGGCAGCGCGTGCCGCAATTCGCGGATGGTGCCGCTGGTCGGCGCCAACGGTTCGCCCGCCTTCGGCCATTACAAGCCGAGCGAGGAACCCGGCGTCTGGGTGCCGTGGTCGATCACGGTGCTCGAACTGGAGGGCGACACGATCGCCGGCCTCAACTTCTTCCTCGACACCCAGCGCCTGTTCCCGCTCTTCGGGCTCGAACCGCAGTGGCGCGAGCCCGTCTGAGCGGCAAGGGTTTTCACAGCAGGCGGCGCTTGTACAGCTTTCCGTTGGGATCGCGGGGCAGCTCCGCGCGGTATTCCACCGTGCGGGGCAGCTTGTACTTGGCGAGCTGACCGGCGGCGAATTCGAGGATGTCGGCGGTGAGTTCGTCGTCGCCCTCGATGCCCTCGACCGGCTGCACGAAGGCCTTCACCTGCTGACCCCAATCCGGGTCGGGTACACCGAGAACCGCCACATCGGCGATCTTCGGGTGGCTCATCAGCACGCCTTCGATCTCGGCCGGGTAGATGTTCACCCCGCCCGAGAGGATGAGGTCCGAGCGTCGATCGCAGAGGAACAGGTAGCCGTCGGCGTCGAAGTAGCCGATGTCGCCGACGGTGAACATCTCACCGACGCGCGACTCCTCGGTCTTCTCCTTGGCCTTGTGGTATTCGAAGCTGGACGCGCCCATCTTCATGTAGATCAGGCCCTCTTTGCCCGCGGGCAGTTCGGTGCCGTCCTGCTCGTCGAGCACCTTCACCACCGACCACGGCCACGACTTGCCCACCGAGCCCGGCTTCTCCAGCCATTCGGCGCCGCTGATCACCGTGCCGCCGCCCTCGGTCGCGGCGTAGTACTCGGTGACGACCGGCCCCCACCACTCGAGCATGCGTCGCTTGGTGTCCGGCGGGCACGGCGCCGCACCGTGGATCATGCTGCGCAACGAGGACATGTCGTAGCGGGCCCGCACCTCGTCGGGCAGGGCCAGCAGCCGGTTGAACTGCGTCGGCACCATGTGGCTGTGGGTGACCTTGTACTTCTCGATCAGCGCGAGCATGCCCTCGGCGTCCCAGCGATCCATCAGCACGAGCTTGTGCCCCATCTGGATCGAGATCGTCGAGTTGTTCAGCACGGCCGTGTGATAGAGCGGCGAGCCGCAGATGTGCACGTGATCGTCGTAGGGACCGAGGCCGAACAGACTGAAGTAGGCCTGATTCGCCGCGGGCACGACATCGGGATCGGCACCGGTCAGTGGGCGGCGAACGCCCTTGGGCCGACCGGTCGTGCCCGAGGTGTAGAGCATCGGCGCGCCGATGGACCGCTCGTCGGGGCGACCGGTGTCGGCGGCGCCGAGCCACGACACCGGCCGGAACCCGGGGATCGTGCCCGCCGAGAAGCGGACATCGGCGGACAGTTCCGCGAGGTCGGCGGCCTCGGCCGCGGTGTCGGCGAACCGTTCACTGGCCAGGAACGCCGAGGCCTCGCTGTCGCCGAGGATGTAGGCGATCTCCGGCGCGGTGAGGTGCCAGTTCACCGCGACGATGTAGAAACCGGACTGGTAGGCGGCGAAGTACGCGGCGATCGCCTCGACCCCGTTGTGCAGCATGCTGACCACCACGTCGCCGGTGCGCAATCCGATGCCGCGTAGTCCGTTGGCGTAACGGTTGGCGAGAGTGGCCAATTCTCGATAGCTGACCTCCCTACCGTCCGGGTCGACGAGGGCGATGCGTTCGGGATCGGCCTCGGCGATATTCCACAGTCCGAGGACTTCCGTTGTCTGCTGGCTGCTCACCCTTCGAATCTAGAACGTGTTCTACATGGCGGCAAGGGGTTGGAGCCTACGCATTTGTTCGGCATCGGAGACCGAGATCAGCATCATCGTCACGCCCGCGTCCTCCCATTCCTTCAACCGGGAGCGCACATGGGCCTCGTCGCCGAAGATCGCGGTGTCGGTGATCAGCTCGTCGGGCACCGCCGCCGCGGCCTCGGCCTTGCGCCCCGCCTGGAACAGCGCGGAGATCTCGTCCACCTCGGCGCCGTAGCCCATCCGCTTGTACACCTGGGCGTGGAAGTTCAGCTCGGGCGCGCCCATGCCGCCGATGTAGAGAGCGCTCACCCAGCGCATCCGCTCGATCTCCGCCGCCGGATCGTCGGTGATCACCACCTGCGCGCTGGCCGCGATCTCGAAATCGTCGCGCGAACGGCGCGCGCCCGACCGCGCGAAGCCCTCGTCGAGCCACTCGTTGTACATCCCGGCCAGTCGGGGTGCGTAGTAGATCGCGAGCCAGCCGTCGGCGATCTCAGCGGTCTGCGCGACGTTCTTGGGACCCTCCGCACCCAGCCAGATCGGCAGCTCAGCGCGCAGCGGATGCACGATCGGCTTGAGTGGCTTGCCGAGCCCGGTCGCGCCGGGGCCGGTGTACGGAAGTCCGTAGTGCTGACCGTCCGAGGTCACCGGAGCCTCGCGGGCCAGTACCTTGCGCACGATGTCGACGTACTCGCGCGTGCGTCGCAGCGGCTGCGCGAACGGCTGCCCGTACCAGCCCTCCACCACCTGCGGACCGGAGACGCCGAGGCCGAGAATGGCCCGGCCGCCGCTGAGGTGATCCAGCGTGAGCGCGTGCATCGCCGCCGCCGCGGGGGTACGCGCCGACAACTGAGCGACGGAGGTGCCCAGGCGCACGCGCTCGGTGGACGACCCCCACCAGGCCAGCGGGGTGAAGGCGTCCGAGCCCCACGATTCGGCGGCGAACACCGCGTCGAAGCCCGTCTCCTCGGCCGCGATCACCAACTCGCCCGCGTTGACGGGCGGCTGCGCGCCCCAGTATCCGAGCTGAAGTCCGAATTTCATGATCGGCGCCCTTTCGGCGAATGCTTGCGAGCAGAATAAGAACCTGTTCTACTCGATATCGTGACCCAGGGGAATACCGCAGTGGAAGTATTGAGTGCACCCCTGAGGGTGCGATTCGACTACACCAGGTCCGTCGGACCCATCATCGGCGCCTTTCTGACCGGACTGCGCGAACGCCGGATACTCGGCGCGCGCGGCAGCGACGGGCGAATACTCGTGCCACCGCCAGAATACGATCCACACACCAGCGCGGCGCTGGCCGAACTGGTCGAGGTGGCGGCGACCGGCACCGTCACGTCCTGGACGTGGGTGTCCGAGCCATTGCCCGGCCAGCCCTTCGACCGCCCGTTCGCGTGGGGGCTGATCCAGCTCGACGGCGCCGACACCGCCCTGCTGCACGCCCTCGACGTGACCGATCCCGGACAACTCAGCACCGGAATGCGGGTCAGTGCCCGCTGGGCCGACGAGCGCACCGGCCGCATCCAGGACATCGCCTACTTCGAACCGGGCGAGGCCACCAGCCCCGCCGACTATTCCGAACAAGCGCCGATCACCATCCTGACCACGCCCGTCGACCTCGACTACAAGCACACCGCCTCTCCGCAGGAGAGCGTCTACCTGCGCGGGCTGGCCGAGGGCAAGCTCATCGGCGGCCGTTCCGAAGCGGGCGGGCGGGTGTACTTCCCGCCGCGCGGCGCCAATCCGACCGACGGCAAACCCACCGACGACCTGGTCGAGCTGCCCGACAAGGGCACGGTGACCACGTTCTGCATCGTCAATGTGCCGTTCCTCGGCCAGCGGATCAAGCCTCCGTACGTGGCCGCCTACGTGCTCCTCGACGGCGCCGACATCCCGGTCCTGCACCTGATCCTCGGCTGCGAGGCCGACGAGGTGCGGATGGGTATGCAGGTCGAGGCGGTGTGGAAACCCCGCGAGGAGTGGGGCCACACGCTGGCCAATATCGACCACTTCCGGCCCACCGGGGAGCCAGACGCTCCCTACGAGTCCTACCAGCACCACCTCTAGAGAGGCGACGTTGACCACATCAGCATCCTCCGGCAGCGACGCGAGCCTGCCCGAGATCGCGGTGGTGGGCTTCGCCCACGCACCACATGTCCCCGAAACCTTCGGCACCACCAACGGTGTCGAGATGCTCGTGCCGTGCTTCCAGCAGCTCTACGCCGAGCTCGGCATCACCAAGGCCGATATCGACTTCTGGTGCTCGGGGTCCTCCGACTTCCTCGCCGGTCGCGCGTTCTCGTTCATCTCGGCGATCGACGCGATCGGCGCCGTTCCCCCGATCAACGAGTCGCACGTGGAGATGGACGCCGCGTGGGCGCTCTACGAAGCGTGGGTGAAACTGCGTTCCGGCCAGGCGCAGACCGCACTCGTGTACGGCTTCGGCAAGTCGTCGGCCGGCACGCTGCGCCAGGTGCTGACCATGCAGCTCGACCCCTACCTGGTCGCGCCGCTGTGGCCCGACGCGGTCTCGATCGCCGGCTTGCAGGCGCGTGCCGGTCTGGATTCGGGCCGGTGGACCGAGCAGGACATGGCGGCCGTCGCGGGCGGTGACCTCGGCGCGCCCTACGTGGCCGACCCGCTGCGCGCCCACGACATCGCGCCGATCACCGACGGCGCGGCCGCGATCGTGCTCGCGGTCGGCGATCGCGCGCGCGAGCTCTGCGAGCGGCCCGCGTGGATCACTGGAATCGCGCACAACATCGACGCCCAGGCACTGGGCGGTCGCGATCTGACCCGCTCCCCCTCCACCACCAAGGCGGCCGCGGCGGCGACCGGCGGCAACACCAGCTTCGACGTCGCCGAACTGCACGCGCCGTTCAGCCACCAGCAGCTGATTCTCGCCGAGGCGATCGGGCTGTCCGCGGACACCCGCATCAACCCCTCCGGCGGCGCCCTCGCCGCGAACCCGATGTTCGCGGCGGGTCTCGAACGAATCGGCAACGCAGCCAAAGCCATCATGTCCGGCTCCGCGAACCGGACCCTCGCTCATGCGACCAGCGGCCCTGCGCTGCAACAGAATCTGGTCGCCGTCATGGAGGTCCAGTGAGCTTCCCCGCCGCGGTGCTCGGCACCGGCCAAACTCATCACGTGACAAAACGTACGGACGTGTCCATGGCGGGCATGTGCCGCGAGGCCATCGATCGCGCACTCGATGACGCGGGTCTGACCATCGCCGATATCGACGCTGTCGTCGTCGGCAAGGCCCCCGACTACTTCGAGGGCGTCATGATGCCCGAGCTGTACATGGCCGAGGCGCTCGGCGCGGCGGGCAAGCCGTTGATCCGCGTGCACACCGCGGGCTCGGTCGGTGGTTCCACCGGCGTCGTCGCCGCCAACCTGGTGCAGGGTGGGGTGCACAAGCGCGTCCTCGCCATCGCCTGGGAGAAGCAGTCGGAGTCGAATGCCATGTGGGCGTTGTCGATTCCGGTGCCGTTCACCATGCCGGTCGGCGCGGGCGCGGGCGGGTACTTCGCGCCGCATGTGCGCTCCTACATCCGGCGCTCGAACGCGCCGCTGCACATCGGCGCGATGGTGGCGGTGAAGGATCGACGCAACGGCGCGAAGAACCCACTCGCGCACCTGCATCAGCCCGACATCACCCTCGAGTCGGTGCTGGCGTCCCAGATGCTTTGGGACCCGATCCGTTTCGATGAGACCTGCCCGTCCTCCGACGGCGCGTGCGCGGTGGTGATCGGCGATGCCGAGGCCGCCGCGGCAGTCGAAGCCGAAGGTAAGAAGGTCGCCTGGGTACACGGCACCGCGATGCGGACCGAACCGACCACCTTCGCCGGTCGCGACCAGGTGAACCCGCGGGCGGGCCGCGACGCCGCCGCCGCCCTGTGGGAGTCGGCGGGGATCACCGACCCGCTGGACGAGATCGATGTGGCCGAGATCTATGTGCCGTTCTCCTGGTTCGAGCCGATGTGGCTCGAGAATCTCGGCTTCGCGGCGGAGGGCGACGGCTGGAAACTCACCGACAAGGGCGAGACCGAGATCGGTGGACGTATTCCGGTGAACCCATCGGGCGGCGTCCTCTCGTCCAACCCGATCGGCGCCTCCGGCCTGATCCGCTTCGCCGAGGCGGCCAAGCAGGTGATGGGACGCGCGGGCGCGTACCAGGTGCCGAACGCGCGCAAGGCGCTCGGCCACGCGTACGGCGGCGGTTCCCAGTACTTCTCGATGTGGGTCGTGGGAAGCGAGCGTCCGGCATGAAATTCACCCTCGGTGTCGCACTGAGCCCCTTGGACCAGCTCACCGAGCTGGCCAAGACGGCCGAAGAATGCGGGTTCACCTCCATCGGCCTGCCCGACTCGCTGTTCTATATGAAGTCGCAGGCCGCCGACTACCCGTACACCCCCGACGGCAGCCGCTTCTGGGGCCCGGAGACACCGTGGGTGGATCCACTGATCGCCGCCGCGTCCATGGCGGCGGTCACCACGAAGCTGCGGTTCTACACCAATGTCCTCAAGCTCGGTTCGCGCAATCCGCTGCTGTTGGCCCGCCAGGTCGGCTCGATCGCCAACATGTCCGGCAATCGCTTCGGCTTCGGTGTGGGAATCGGCTGGGCGCCAGAGGAATTCGAGTGGTGTGGTGTTCCGTATGCCCGCCGTGGCGCCAGGGTCGACGAGATGATCGAGATCATCAAGCTGGTCCTGGACGGCGGGATGGTCGAATTCCACGGCGAGTTCTTCGATTTCGACCAGCTGCAGATCAGTCCGGCGCCGAGCGAGCGGGTGCCGTTCTACATCGGCGGACACACCGGTCCGGCGCTACGCCGGGCCGCCCGTATCGGTGACGGCTGGACCTCGGCGATGATGAAGTTCGACGACCTCGTCACCACCATCGGCACGCTGGGCGACCTGCGTGCCGAATACGGCCGGTCCGAGCAACCCTTCGAGATCCAGTCCGTCTGCATCGACAAGTTCGGCCGCGACGGCTACCAGGACCTCGCCGACGCGGGCGTCACCGACAACATCGTGGTGCCGTGGCTGTCCGACGGTATCGGTTTCGACGGCGAGCTGGCAGCCAAGCAGGACTCGCTGCGCAAGTTCGCCGAGAAGTACATCGCCGACCCCATCATCGCGAAGGCGCACGCATGACCACCATCGAACGCACCGCCCGTGCCGCGGGCCTGGCATCCCAGGCCGCCGTCAAAGCGAAGGACCGCGCAGCCTGGGTCGCCCTGTTCGCCGAGGACGGAATCGTCGAAGATCCCGTCGGCCCTTCGGGTTTCGATCCCGACGGCGTCGGCCACCGTGGCCACGAGGCCATCGGCGCCTTCTGGGACAAGGCCATCGCCCTCACCGATTCCATCGAATTCCGCTTCGAGGACTCGTTCGCCTGCGGAAATGAAATCGCCTTCACCGGCCTGATCCGCACCACCATGGCAGGCCACGTCATCGACGCGGAGGGCGTATTCACCTACAAGGTCGATGCCGAAGGCAAGATAGCCGCGTTACGCGCCTTCTGGGAAGTAGACCGCGCAATGGCAACAACCCGCCCGAAATAATGACCCCACCCCGCAAAAACCAGCAATGGCCGGCCAGCCGAACAACGACCCCCGACCCCTAGGGAGGGGCGGCCACGCAGTGGCCGGTCGCGGCCGGCCCGCCGGTCAGGCGCCGGGGCAAAGCGACGAAGGAGCAAGCCCCGGCGCCTGACCGGCGGGCCATTCAGGGCCGCGACCTCGAGCGCGCCAGCGCTCCAATAAAACAGCCCGGGACCGAAAGGTCCCGGGCTGTTCTCGTTGTCAGTGACTCAGTGCGCGACGGGGCAACCGGTGCCCTTGTAATCGACCGGCAGCTCCTTGACTCCATTGAGCCAACCCGAACGCAGACGTTTCGGATCACCGATTTGCGTGATATCGGGCAGATGATCAGCAATCGCGTTGAAGATCAGATCGACTTCGAGCCGAGCCAGGTTCGCGCCGACGCAGAAGTGGGCGCCGGTGCCGCCGAAGGACAGGTGCTGGTTGTCGGGCCGGGTGATGTCGAACTTCTCCGGGTTCTCGAAAACCTCTTCGTCGAAGTTTGCCGAGCGGTACAGCATGACCAGTCGCTGGCCCTTCTTGATCTGCACCCCGCCCAGCTCGGTGTCCTCGAGCGCGGTGCGCTGGAAGGAGGTCACCGGGGTCGCCCAGCGGATGATCTCGTCCGCCGCGGTGGCCGGGCGCTCCTTCTTGAACAACTCCCACTGGTCGGGGTTCTCCATGAAGGCGATCATGCCGTGGGTGATGGCGTTGCGGGTCGTCTCGTTACCCGCGACGGCCAGCACGATCACGAAGAAGCCGAACTCCTCCGGTGTGAGGTGCTCACCGTCGACGTCGGCCTCGATGAGCGTGGTCACCAGATCGTCGGCCGGACAGGCCTTCCTGGCCTCGGCCATCTGGTAGGCGTAGCCGAGGATCTCCATCGACGCGGCGACCGGATCGGCGGTGCTGTCCGGATCGTCGTAGCTGGTCATGTCGTTGGACCAGTCGAAGACCTTCATCCGGTCCTCCTGCGGCACACCGATCAGTTCGGCGATGGCCTGCAGCGGCAGCTCACACGCCACCTGGGTGACGAAGTCGCCGCTGCCGGACTCGAGCGCCCGCTTCACGATGCCTTCGGCACGGGCCGAGAGCTCGGCGCGCAGGCCGTTGATCGCGCGCGGGGTGAAGCCCTTGGAGATCAGTTTGCGCAGTTTGGTGTGCTCGGGGGCGTCCTTGTTCAACAGGACGAAGCGCTGCAATTCGATCTGCTCGCGCTGGATGTCGTCGCTGAAGCGCGGGATCGCGGTGTTCTCGAAGGTCGAGAACACTTCGCTGCGGCGCGACACCTCCTTGACGTCGGCGTGCTTGCTCACCACCCAGAAGCCGTCGTCGTGGAACCCACCCACCTCGGGTGACTGCTCGTTCCACCAGATCGGGGCCGTCCGACGCAGCTCGGCGAACTCCTCGGCGGGAATCCGCTCGGCGTAGATAGCCGGGTCGGTAACGTCGAACCCGGGCGGCAGGTTCGGCCGGGCACCCGTCACGGGGCCGGCGTGTTCGGTGCTCGGATCTACCACCAGATGTCTCCTTCGACAAACTGAAACACGTTCTACAATCATTCAAGCACAGGGGTTGCCGCGACGGAAGAAGCTCGCGGTTTTACCCTAAACTCAAGATCAGAACCTGTTGCAGTTATGAGGGAGATTCAGATGGGCACACCCGTGATCGTCGAAGCCGTGCGCACCCCGATCGGCAAACGTCGAGGGCACCTTTCCGGACTGCACGCAGCCGAACTGCTCGGCCTGGCACAGCGCGGACTACTCGATCGGGCCGGCCTCGACCCGGCCGAGGTCGAGCAGGTGATCGGCGGCTGCGTCACCCAGGCGGGCGAGCAGTCCAACAACGTCACCCGCGTCGCCTGGCTGCACGCGGGCCTGCCGTGGCAGACCGGCGCGACCACGATCGACGCCCAGTGCGGCTCGGCCCAGCAGGCCAACCACCTCGTCGCGGGCCTCATCGCCACCGGCGCGATCGATGTCGGCATCGCGTGTGGTGTCGAGGCGATGAGCCGGGTGCCGCTGGGCGCCAATCTCGGCACCGAGGCGGGCTCGCGCCGTCCCGCGTCGTGGTCGATCGATCTGCCCGACCAGTTCGGCGCCGCCGAGCGCATCGCCCGCAGGCGCGGGATCACCCGGTCCGATATCGACGAATTCGGTTTGCGCTCCCAGCAATTGGCCGCCCAGGCCTGGGCCGAAGGCCGCTACGACCGCGAGGTACTGCCGGTCTCGGCGCCGGTACTCGACAGCGAAGGCGTGGCCACCGGAGAGAAAGTGGAGGTCAGCCGTGACCAGGGCCTGCGCGCGACCACCCGCGAAGGACTTGCGGCGCTGAAGCCGGTCATGGCCGACGGCATCCACACCGCGGGCACCTCGTCACAGATCTCCGACGGTGCCGCCGCGGTGCTGCTGATGGACGAAACCGTCGCGCGCCGAAAAGGCCTGCGTCCGCGCGCCCGGATTCACACCCAGGTACTCGTCGGCGCCGAACCGGAGTTCCACCTGGACGGCCCGGTCCAGGCGTGCACCCGCCTGCTGGAGCGCTCCGGAATGACGATTGGCGATATCGATCTTTTCGAGATCAACGAAGCATTCGCGTCGGTCGCACTTTCGTGGGCGGCTGTGCATCAACCTGACATGGAACGGGTAAATGTCAATGGCGGTGCGATCGCAATCGGGCATCCCGTGGGCTCTACCGGCTCCCGTTTGATCACGACCGCGCTACACGAACTCGAACGCACAGGTCAGGGCACTGCCATGGTGCTCATGTGCGCCGGCGGCGCGCTCGCGACGGGCACAATCATCGAGCGGCTGTAGACTGATCCAAACCGAATCCGGGCGTCCAGGTTGAAGATTCATCCCTGGGCGCCCGGAACGTGTCGTACGCCACAAAGTCACAGGGGGCCGGGGGATCATGAGATGTCAGCTATCTTTTAGCTATCACGAAGCTATGAAGGAAGAACCCTGCGACGGGCACGAACCCGGGTGCCCCCGCGCTCCACAAGAGCCGTTGGCGTGGCCCGCAAACGCGACCACCGCCGCCCCTGCGCGCAAGTGAACGTCGGAAATCGTAGAGAAATCCCGAATCAGGCGTAGGTTTTCAGTTACTGAGCCGCTAATATCAATGATACGTATCCGAGATAACGACTGTTAGTACAGTGAAGGGAATTGGGCGGCTCACAATGGCTGATTTCGCGGCGCGGCTGAACAAGCTGTTCGAAACCGTGCATCCCCCGGGGCGCAAGCCGCATACCAACGCAGAGGTTGCGGCTGCGCTGACTGCCTCCGGGCATCCGATCTCGAAGCCGTATCTCTCGCAGTTGCGGTCGGGACAACGCACGAACCCGTCTGATGAGACGGTGGCCGCCCTGGCGAAGTTCTTCAAGGTCAAGCCTGACTACTTCTTCAACGATATCTACGCGGCCAAGATCGATCACGACCTGGAGCTGCTCGCGCAGCTACAGGGTTACGGACTTCGTCGACTGTCGAGTAGGGCATTCGACCTGTCCGAGGAATCACAGAATCTACTCACCTCGATGGCGGAGAAGTTGCGGGCCAGCGAAGGCTTGCCCGAAATTCCTCCGGATGGAACGGAATAGGACCAACACAGCGGTCGGCCTGACGCACCTGATGGTGTCCTCGGTACGGCCGTAAATTCGTCGGATACGCAGACAACGGGCCTGAGACGGTGGGAAACCACCAGCTCAGGCCCGTTTTCTGTGCTGTGGATCATTTCGCGGCCGCGGCGTTTCGTGGCTCAGCCTTCGCGTCCGCCAACGCGTACTCGTACTGATTCGCGAGCGTAAGCACCCAGCCGCGCGGGCTGATGCCGGGCGGCGGTGCGATCCAGCGCGCGTCGACGAACAAGTCCCCCAACGGATTTCGCGCCCACTCGGCGACCACCGCGGCTCGCTGCGACACCGAGTTCGGCGGCTCACCGGCCGCCGGGATCACGGCGCCACTGCCCGAGAGCAGATACAGCGCGTCCATGACCTGTGCCATGTGGTCGGAGGCCTTGAGCTGTGCCGAGGTGGCGTTCTGCTCGGGCGCGACCACCTCGGGAAACCGGCCGACCATCAACTGGTGCAGTGGCCGGATCCTGCGCAGCAGCGCCTTGGCCCGCCACCACAGCTCGATCACGATCGACACCGCACCGAGCGCGATCAGCAGCGCCGCGACCTCCCACGCGGCCCAGCCCCACAGCGGTTCGTCGGGCAACGTCGGCGCGGCGTCCTGGAACGCGCGGCCCACATTGGCGACCGCGAGCACCGCGACCAGCGCGGTGCCCGCGATGTAGATGGCGATGCCGCGACCGAGGATGGTCCAGTCCAGATTGCGCAGACCGGTGGTGACGATGAATACCGCGCCCAGCGCGACCATGATCCACCCGACGGTGAACGACCACGCCAGCGTGATCGCGATGGCCACCGTGCCGATGCCGTACACGACCATCGCGACCTGGCGCAGATTGCGTCGCGAGACCACCGGCCACGCGGCCGAGGCCACCACGGAGGTGGCCGTGGTGAACAGGATCCAGGCCGAGATCACCAGGCCGGTGGACAGCCAGCCACCGCGCACACCACCCGGCATCAGATTGTCGATGGCGACAGCCATCTCGGGAATGGCGACGGTCACCGCGAGCGCCACGGCCGCGACCGCGACGACGATGGCCACCCGGGCGGTCGTCGCGGGCTTCACCAGCACGCGGCCCACTCGCGCTCCCGCGGCAACCCAGACCAGCAGGGCCGTCAACCAGAGTGTCATCCGAGTGCCTCATCGAATCGAAGGACCGAGACGCCTGCGCCCCGGTTGCTGAATACGCGCAGCCGCGTCATGAGCATGGCCGCGAAGGTCTCGGCTTCCCATTCGGCGAGATCGTCGGCGCCGTCGTCGACGATCTGCGCGTGGGCGCGCTGGCTGAGCATGTAGGCGATCAGGTCGTCGCTGACCTCGAGCGTCGTCTCCACCGCGGGCGCGCCCTCATGGTCGAAGACGATGTGGCCGAGTTCGTGCGCGAGGGTGTGATCGCGACTCGGGAGCGCGTCGGCGAGCACGATGATGTCGCGTTCGGGATAGAACCGGCGCTGACCACACACGCAGGGGCCCAGGCTCGCGCTGGTGATCTCGATGTCGCGTTTGCGCTCCACCGAGATGGCGTGGACTACTTCGTCCAGGCTGGTGGCGTCGGAGTCGGCGGCCACCGCGCACACCGCGTCGACGGCGGCGGCGACGCGGCGATAGGACCGGGAGGTGCTCTGGGTTTTGCTCTTACTCATCGACGATCCCCTCACGACCTCGGTCCGAAGAACTCGGCGCGCGCCGCGTTCACCCGCGCCTGGGCTGCCGCGGCGCCCTGGAAACTCACTGCGCCCGAAGCGGTTCCGGCCAGGGTGAGCGCGATCAGGCCGCCGATCACCGACAGGAGTTCGGGTTCGGGCAGGCCGCTGTTGTCACTGGTCGGCGTGAACTCGTGGTTCGGCTTCGCCGCCGGTGCGGGTGCCGCCACGACCTGCGGCACGGCCGGGACGGGAGCCTGGACAGCGGGCGGAGCGGCCGCCGGAATAGGCACCGCCACAGCGATATTCGGAATACCGGGAACCGCGGGTGTGGGCGGGATCGCGATCGACGGAAGCGCCGGGGCGGCCGGGAACGACGGGATCGGGATGAGGAGCAAGAGCAGCGGCGAGGCCGAGCCGACTGCCGCCGAACCGACAGCGGCGGAGCCGACAGCGGCCGAACCCGTACCCGCGGAACCCGCTGCGGCGGACCCGACGGCTGCGGAACCTACTGCGGCAGAACCTGTTCCGAGCACTGCCGCGCCCGCACCGAGTGCGGCCGAACCGGTGCCCGCGGCGGCCGAACCGACAGCGGCCGATCCGGTCCCGAGTACCGCCGCGGCACCGGCCGAACCTGTGCCGAGTACTGCCGCGGCTCCCGCCGATCCGGTGCCGAGAACCGCGCCCGCGCCTGCGGAGCCGGTGCCGAGAACTAGGCCCAGGCCCGCCGAACCGGTACCGAGCAGCACGCCCAGGCCCGCCGAACCCGCGCCGAGGACTACCCCCGAGGCTGCCGAACCCGCACCGGCCGTGGCGGAGCCGACGGCGGCGGAGCCGGACAGGGGATCCGCGACCTGCCTCGTGGGGACGTCCGCGCCGGACCCGCCGGGGATGGTGAGGGAAGCCCATTCGTTGTCATCGGTGACAGGGGCACCCGTCTGCGGGTCGGTCGGCCTGCCCTGACCGGGCAGGCTCAGTTCATCGGGCGTGGGGGGCGTGGTGGTCCGACCGTTGGCGCCCTGCCCCGCGCTGCCGCTGCCGGGTGCCTGCGCGGCAGGCGTCGACGGTTTCTCCGGGGCGGCCGACGCGAGCGCGGGCCCCGCTAACGCACAGCCGGCCAACACACTCGCAGCGGCAAACACGCGCAACATGCGACCAATGGCCATGCGCTAGATCCCCCTTAGTTATTCAGCGCAGAATTAACCCCCGGTCGCGACACATTCCGGGATCGACGAACAGATGCCCATAGTAAACCCACGGCTACGGGCCCGCAGGAGAGAGCAAGAGTCGTCCAGCCCCCTGGACGTGTGTGAAATGCCATAGGCACCGGCCGGGGACGATCCCCGGCCTGACGCCGCGAAGTTTGCTAGGCGCCGTATACCGGCTCCGGCGGGGTGCTCTTCTCGATCAGTTCCTTGACGACCGGACCCAGCTCAGCGGGGTTCCAGCGCGCGCCGCGATCGACCGGAGTGCCGTGCAGCCAGCCCTGCGCCAGCGCCACCTTTCCACCCTCCACCTCGAACATCCGGCCGGTCACCCCGGCGGATTCGGTGCTGCCGAGCCACACGACCAGCGGCGAGACGTTCTCCGGGGCCATCGCGTCGAAACCCGCGTCGGGGGCGCCCATGGTGTCGGCGAAAACCGTCTCGGTCATCCGGGTGCGGGCAGCGGGCGCGATAGCGTTCACAGTGACGCCGTAGCGGCCGAACTCGGCGGACGCGGTCAGTGTGAGACCCGCGATACCGGCCTTCGCGGCGCCGTAATTGCCCTGACCGACACTGCCCTGCAGACCGGCGCCGGAACTGGTGTTGATCACGCGGGCATCCACCGGGCGGCCCGCCTTCGACTCGCCCCGCCAGTACTCGGCCGCATGACGCATGGTCGCGAAATGGCCCTTGAGGTGCACGCGGACCACGGCATCCCACTCGTCCTCGCCGAGATTCACCAGCATCCGGTCACGCACGAAGCCCGCGTTGTTGACCAGCACATCGAGCCCACCGAACGTGTCGACGGCCTGCCGGATCAGCCGACGGGCACCCTCCCAATCGGCGACGTCGTCGTAGTTGGCGACGGCCTCACCACCGGCCGCGACGATCTCATCGACAACCTGCTGAGCGGGAGTCTCCGTCGTCGCGGCGCCATCGAGGGCGGTACCCACATCGTTGACCACCACCCGGGCGCCCGCCGCGGCGAACGCAAGGGCGTGCGCACGGCCGATACCCCGGCCGGCACCGGTGACGATTACGGTGCGACCTGCGCAGATCACCTGGTCAGTCATGTTGTGCTCCTGTGTTTATCTGGCGGCTGGCGCCGCGGGATTTTCGGCCCGGGGGGCCTCACATCCGAAGGGCGATACTGCGCCTTCGGCGGTCCGTCTCGCCCTTCGGATGCGAGGCGGCCGAAAATCCGTGGTCGACGGTTGGGTGGGTGGCGTTGGTTGCGTGGGAGAGCGAGTTCAGTCGCGAGGCGGGGTTGCTTTTATCGGTTGGCGGCTGGCGCCGCGAGATTTCGGCCCGGGGGGCCTCACATCCTTCGGCGGTACTGCGCCTTCGGCGTTCCGTCCGCCCTGCGGGATGCGGGGCGGACAGAGATCGTGGTGGGTGGTGGGGCTAGTTGTCGGCATTGGCTGCGTCCAGGAAGGCGGGGCGTTCGCCGCCGCCGTGGACGACCAGGGCGGCTCCGCTGATGTGGGCGGCCAGGGGGGAGGCTAAGAAGAGGGCGGCGTTGCCGACGTCGGCGGGGGCGGCCAGGCGACCTAGCGGGACGGTTCTGGCTACAGCGGCTACGCCGTCGGCGTCGCCGTAGTGCAGGTGGCTCAGTTCGGTTTTCACGGGGCCGACCACTACGGAGTTGAGGCGGACTTTCGGGGCCCACTCGATGGCGAGCGAGGTGACCAGGCTGTCCAGGCCTGCCTTGGCGGCGCCGTAGGCGGCGGTGCCGGGTGAGGGCCGGTGCCCGCTCACGCTGGTGATCATCACGATCGAGCCGCCCTCGTCCTGCTTCTGCATCAGCGCGTTCGCCTGCTGCGAGATCAGCAGGGGCGCTAGCAGATTCAGCTCCACGATCTTGGCGTGGAATTTGGGGGTCGTGGCGTCGGCCATGGAGTACGGCGCGCCGCCCGCGTTGTTCACCACGTGGTCGATCCGGCCGTGCCTGGCGACGATCTCGGCGAACATCGCGGGTACCGCGTCGACATCGCGTACATCGCAGGTGAGGTGTTCGGTGCCGCGATCCCCCACCGTGATCGGTTCGTCGGCCGGTCTGCGCGCGCAGGTGAGCACGGTCGCGCCCGCGGCGAGGAAGGCGCGGCTGATTCCGGCGCCGACGCCTCGTACGCCACCTGTCACCAGAACGATCTGCTCGGAAAGGTCGATTTCTACAGCCACCGTGTTAACCTACCAAGCAATTGCTTGCTTTGTCTCGGGATCGCCGGGGCGCGCACGAGGAGACATCGCGATGGGGATAAACCGTCACACCGAAGCCGACGGGGTAGAGGTCGTCACAGTCGACTACCCGCCGGTCAACGCCCTGCCCTCGGACGGCTGGTTCGCACTGGCCGATGCCGTCCGGGCGGCGGGCCGCAACCAGCAGACCCGGGTGGTCGTGCTGCGCGCCGAGGGCCGCGGGTTCAACGCGGGCGTCGACATCAAGGAGATGAACGCCGACACCGGCCATACCGCGCTGATCCGCGCCAACCACGGCTGCTTCGATGCCTTCGCCGCGGTCTACGACTGCGAGGTGCCTGTGGTCACCGCCGTGAACGGCTTCTGCCTGGGCGGCGGCATCGGCCTGGTCGGCAACTCCGACGTGATCGTCGCCTCCGATGACGCCACCTTCGGCCTGCCCGAAGTGGACCGCGGCGCGCTCGGCGCGGCCACGCACCTGGCCCGGCTGGTCCCCCAGCACCTGATGCGCACCATGTTCTACACCGCGGGCAAGCTCACCGCGCAGCAGCTGCACCACTTCGGCTCGGTGTACAAGGTGGTGCCGCGCGCCGAACTCGACGCCGCCGCGATGGAGGTCGCCAAGAACATCGCGAACAAGGACGGCCGGGTGATCCGCGCCGCCAAACGCGCGCTCAACGGCATCGACATGCAGGACGTGCACCGTTCCTACCGCTACGAACAGGGCTTCACGATGGAGCTCAACCTCGCCGGTGTCGCCGACGAGATCAGGGCGCGTTTCGACGACGATCTCGCCGCGCAGAAGAAGGAGAGCTGAAAGCCATGCGCGACAAGCGAATGACCCTCGACGAGGTGGTCGGCGAGCTGCGCAGCGGCATGACCATCGGCATCGGCGGCTGGGGTTCACGGCGCAAACCGATGGCACTGGTGCGCGCGCTCCTGCGCTCCGATGTCACCGACCTGACCGTGGTCACCTACGGCGGCCCCGACCTGGGCCTGCTGTGTTCGGCGGGCAAGGTCCGCAAGGCATACTACGGGTTCGTCTCACTGGATTCGGCGCCGTTCTACGACCCGTGGTTCGCGAAGGCGCGCACCGAGGGCGCGATCACCGTGCGCGAGATGGACGAGGGAATGGTGAAGTGCGGGCTGCAGGCGGCCGCCGCGCGACTGCCCTTCCTGCCGATCCGGGCCGGGCTCGGGTCGGCGGTGCTCGACTTCTGGGAGGGCGAGCTGAAGACCGTCGCGTCGCCGTATCCCGCCGCCGACGGCCGCGTCGAGACACTGGTCGCGATGCCCGCGCTGAACCTGGACGCGTCGTTCGTGCACCTGGATCTGGCCGACAAGCACGGCAACGCGGCCTACACGGGCGTCGATCCCTATTTCGACGATCTGTACTGCCTCGCGGCGCAGCGTCGGTATGTCTCGGTGGATCGCCTCGTCGAGACCGACGAGCTCGTGAAAGCCGTTCCGCAACAGGCGATCATCCTCAACCGCATGCTGGTCGACGGTGTGGTCGAGTCGCCCGGCGGCGCGCACTTCACCTTCTCGGGCAGCTACGGGCGCGACGAGAAGTTTCAGAAGCACTATGTGGCGGCCGCGAAGACGCCGGAGTCGTGGGCCGAGTTCAAGGCCCGCTACCTGGATGTCTCCGAAGAGGAATACCAGTCCGCCGTAGCCACTTTCGCCGAGGAGCAGAAGTCATGACCGCAGTACAGAGCGGAACCGTCACGCGCGCCGAGGTCTGTGTCGTCGCGGCTGCGGAGATCTTCCGTGGGGCGGGCGAGATCATGGCGAGTCCGATGTCGACCGTCACCACCATCGGCGCGCGGCTGGCCCGGCTCACCTTCGAACCCGATCTGCTGCTGTCCGACGGTGAGGCGCTGTTGTTCGCCGAGGTACCGGCGATCGGCGCCAAAGCGCCTGTCGAGGGCTGGATTCCGTTCTCCCGGGTATTCGATGTGGTCGCCTCCGGCCGTCGCCATGTGGTGATGGGCGCCAACCAGATCGACCGTTTCGGCAACCAGAACCTGTCGGCCTTCGGTCCACTACAGCAGCCGAGCAGGCAGATGTTCGGGGTCCGTGGCGCGCCGGGCAACACCATCAACCACGCGACCAGCTACTTCGTGCCCAAGCACAGCACTCGGGTGTTCGTCGACCAGGTCGACATCATCTCCGGAATCGGTTACGACCGTATCGATCCCGAGAACCCGGCCTACCGCTTCCATCACCTGCACCGCGTGGTGTCCAACCTGGGCGTGTTCGATTTCAACGGCCCCGATCACACCCTGCGCGCGCTGTCGCTGCACCCGGGGGTGAGCCCGGCCGAGGTCGCGGAGAACACCTCCTTCGAGATCGCCGAGCTGGATTCGGCGGGCGAGACCAGGCTGCCGACCGAGGAAGAGCTGCGGATCATTCGAACCGTGCTCGATCCCAGGGGGTTTCGGGAGAAGGAAGTGGTGGCGTGAGCGGTCAGCGGCCGGAGGCGGCAGCGGAGCATAACCACGCAGGCCGCCCGAGCACGCCGAATGGAGACAGCATGAGCGGGCGTTTGCGCACACCGCTGACCGAACTGGTCGGCATCGAGCACCCGGTCGTGCAGACCGGCATGGGCTGGGTCGCCGGTCCACGACTGGTCGCGGCCACCGCGAACGCGGGCGGACTCGGTATTCTCGCTTCGGCGACAATGACTTTCGAGGAGCTGGAGGCGGCGGTCGCCAAGACCAAGTCGCTCACCGACAAGCCGTTCGGCGTGAACATCCGCGCCGACGCCACCGACGCGAGCGAGCGCATCGAACTGCTCATTCGCGAGCAGGTCCGGGTGGCGTCGTTCGCGCTCGCGCCGAAGAAGGAGCTGATCGCCCGGCTCAAAGACGCGGGTGTCGTGGTCGTTCCGTCGATCGGGGCCGCCAAACACGCGGTGAAGGTGGCGTCCTGGGGCGCCGACGCGGTGATCGTGCAGGGCGGTGAGGGCGGTGGTCACACCGGCCCGGTCGCCACCACGCTGCTGCTGCCGTCGGTGCTCGACGCGGTCGATATCCCGGTGATCGCGGCGGGCGGCTTCTTCGACGGTCGCGGCCTGGCCGCCGCGCTGTCCTACGGCGCCGCCGGTGTCGCGATGGGCACTCGCTTCCTGCTGACCCAGGAGAGCACCGTGCCCGAGGCTGTGAAACAGCAGTACCTGGCGCGCGGCCTGCAGGACACGGTGGTGTCGGTGAAGGTCGACGGCATGCCGCATCGGATGCTCAACACCGAACTGGTGACCAAGCTCGAGCACTCCGGCGGCTGGCGCGGCCTGTCGGCGGCGGTCTCGAACGCGGCCAAGTTCAAGAGCATGACCGGGATGAAATGGTCGACGCTGATGCGTGACGGTCTGTCTATGCGAAAGACCAAGGACCTCAGCTGGTCTCAGGTCGTGATGGCGGCGAACTCCGCGATGCTCACCAAGGCCGGTCTCGTCGAAGGTCGCACCGACGCGGGCGTGCTGCCCGCCGGCCAGGTGACCGGCATCATCGACAGCCTGCCGACCGTGGCCGAACTGATCGACGGGATCGTCACCGACGCCCTCACCCGGATCGAGGCCCTCTCGGCGCTCACCATCGAGCCCGCCACCGAGGCCCACTGACCCGCGGCCGTACCCCGGCTGCCGCCACGAACTCGCCCCCTCGACGGCCTGGAGCCAACCGTCGGTCCCACGGGGCGATCGAGCACTGGACCCGGTGCCGCACTCACACAGTGCGCACCGGGTCCAGTGTTGTTTTCGGCTCAGCGCGTCTCGTGGTCGCGACACGCCTTCGAAGCCGCTACCGACGGTGTCCGTTCGCCTAAAGTTAGCCGGACATCGATATCGCAGCGGGAGGTCGCGTGGACGCCGAGTTCCAACGGCAGTTCCGGGCCTCGCCGACGCCGATATGCGAGATGGTTGCCAACACTGCCGTCGCATCCTCGGCCCGCGTCCGACCCATCGCCAGCACCGAGCCGGAGGAGTAGCGCGATGACAGCCTCGGAACAAACCGCGACCAAGAAAATGCCGTTGCTGACCCTGTCGGCGATGGTGGTCGGGTCCATGGTCGGCGCGGGCGTCTTCTCGCTCCCGCGCAACTTCGGCCAGGCCACCGGCGGATTCGGCGCGATCATCGCCTGGACGATCGCCGGCACCGGAATGCTGATGCTGGCGTTCGTGTTCCAGACGCTGGCCGTGCGCAAACCGGACCTCGACGCCGGTGTCTACGCCTACGCGAAGGCGGGCTTCGGTGAGTACCTCGGATTCTTCTCGGCGTTCGGTTATTGGGCCAGCGCCTGTGTCGGCAATGTCAGCTACTGGGTGCTGATCAAGTCCACCCTCGGGCAGGTACTGCCCATCTTCGGCGAGGGCAACACCATCGCGGCGGTGCTGCTGTCGACGGTGTGCATCTGGGCGTTCCACTTCATGGTGCTGCGCGGAGTGCAGGAAGCCGCCACCATCAACCAGATCGTCACCGTGGCCAAGCTGGTGCCGATCCTGGTGTTCATCGTGGTGCTGCTGTTCTTCTTCGACCCCGGTGTCTTCGCGGACAATTTCTGGGGCGGCGACGCGTATTCCGAATCGCTGGTCGAACAGGTGCGTTCGACCATGTTGGTGACGGTCTTCGTGTTCCTCGGCATCGAGGGCGCCAGCGTGTACTCGCGCTACGCGCGCAAACGCGAGGACATCGGTCGCGCCACCGTGCTCGGATTCCTCAGCGTGCTGGCTATTTTCGCCTCGGTGACCATGGTGTCGTTCGGCATCATGCCGCGCGACGAACTCGCCGTGGCGCAGCAGCCGTCGATGTCGCCGGTCTTCGAATCCGCGGTCGGCACCTGGGGCGCCTGGTTCATCAGCATCGGACTGATCATCTCGGTCCTCGGTGCCTACCTGGCCTGGACGCTGATGGCCGCTGAGGTGTTGTTCGTGGCGGCGAAGGACCGGGACATGCCGTCGTTCCTGGCCCGGGTCAACGGCGCGAACGTACCGGTGGTAGCACTGATCTTCACCACCGTGCTGATCCAGATCGTGCTGATCACGACGCTGTTCTCCGACGACGCGTTCACCTTCACCCTCAAACTGTGCAGCTCGCTGTCGCTGGTGCCGTACCTGCTGGCCGCCGCCTACGCGCTCAAACTCGCCTACACCAGGGAGACCTACGAGCGAATCCAGCCCGACAATCGGGTCAAAGAGTTCGCCATCGCCTTCGTCGCCACCTTCTACACCGCGTTCATGCTGGTCGCGGCCGGTCTCGAATTCCTGCTGCTGTCATGCATCATCTACGCGCCCGGCACCATCCTGTTCGCCCTGACCCGCCGGGAGGCGGGCAAGCGGATCTTCTCGCCCTGGGAGGCGGTCATGTTCGCCGTGGTCGCCCTCGGCGCCGTTGTCGGCATCGTCGGTCTGGCGACCGGCGCCATCTCGATTTGAGTCCGCCCGATCTCTCGAGGAGCAGAAAATGACCGGAACCACCGCGTTCGGCGTCCACTCCGAAGTCGGCACGCTGCGCAAAGTGCTGGTGTGCGCGCCCGGCCTGGCCCACGAGCGGCTCACGCCGACCAACTGCGACGACCTGCTCTTCGACGACGTGCTGTGGGTGCAGAACGCCAAACGCGACCACTTCGACTTCATGACGAAGATGCGCGACCGCGGCGTCGAGGTGATCGAACTCCACAATCTGCTCGCCGAGACCCTCGCCGTGCCCGGCGCGAAAGCCTGGATTCTCGACCGCAAGATCGTCGCCAACGAAGTCGGGCTCGGGCTGATCGACGACACCAGGGCCTACCTGGACTCGCTGGACGCGCGTACCCTGGCGACCTACCTCATCGGCGGATTCGCGACCGCCGACCTGCCCGCCGACTTCCGTTCCGGCTACCTGGCGCTGGCGCGCGAGCAGACCGGGGTCCGCGAGTACCTGATGCCGCCGCTGCCGAACACCCTCTACACCCGCGACACCACGTGTTGGCTCTACGGCGGCGTCACCCTCAATCCGCTGTACTGGCCCGCCCGGCACGACGAGACGCTGCTGATGGCCGCGATCTACGCCTTCCACCCCGATTTCACCGACGCGAAGGTCTGGTGGGGCGACCCCGAACAGGACTGGGGGCTGGCCACTTTCGAGGGCGGCGACGTGATGCCGGTCGGCAACGGGGTGGTCCTGGTCGGGATGAGCGAACGGACCTCGCGCCAGGCGATCACCCAGGTCGCCGCGTCGCTGTTCGCGGCGGGCGCCGCCGAGCGGGTGATCGTGGCGGGGATGCCGAAGCTGCGCTCGGCGATGCACCTCGACACCGTGTTCACCTTCGCCGACCGCGACCTGGTGACGGTGTATCCCGACATCGTCTACGGCATCCACCCGTTCTCCCTGCGGCCGAGCGACCGCGCACCCGGGGTCGAGGTGATCGAGGAGACCGCGCCGTTCCTCGACGTGGTGGCCGCCGCGCTGAACCTGCCGAAGCTGCGGGTGGTGGAGACGGGCGGCGGCTTCTACGCCAATGAACGTCAGCAGTGGGACAGCGGCAACAACCTGGTCGCGGTCGAACCCGGCGTCGTGTTCGCCTACGACCGCAACACCCACACCAACGCGGCCCTGCGCAAGGAAGGCGTCGAGGTGATCACCATCGTCGGCGCCGAACTCGGGCGCGGGCGCGGCGGCGGACACTGCATGACCTGCCCGCTGATCCGTGACGCCGTCGAGTTCTGAGCGGATCAGCGGGGACGTATCTCGACGCGGTTGTCGTGGAACACCGCGCCACCGCCGTAGTCCGAATCCCGTTCGGCGATCGTGGCATTGACCGTGGCGCCGTTGGTGAATTTGGCCCAGCGACCCTTCGTCGTGCCCGCGACGCCAGGGCGGACCCGGTCCGACACCTCGGCCACGGCCTCGAACGACCCACGCGCGTTGGACACCAGGACTGGGGTGCCGTCGGTGATCCCGCGGGTGGCGGCGTCGTCGGGGTGCAGGGTGACGGTGGATTCGCCCGCACGGCGGCGCAATTCGGGGTTGGAGCCGAAGGTGGTGTTCAGGAAGTAGTGCGAAGCGGCGGAGATCAGCACCAGTCCGTCGCCGGGGTCGGCCGGCGGGGTGTAGGTAGGAAAGGCATCGTGACCGGCCAGTTCGGCTCTGGCGGAGACGAACTGGAGTTTCCCCGCTGGAACCGGGCCCGCCTGCACTTTCAGGAATCCGTCGGCCCTGAGGCGTTCGAGGTCATGGCCTTTGAGCAGTTGCCTGGCCAGTTCCTCGTCGGAGTCGTAGAGCGCGGGCTCGGTGAGACCGAAGCGGCGCGCGAGTCGACGGAAAGTCTCTGTGGTGGAAAGGCATTCGCCGGGCGGTTCGACGGCCGGTTCGTTCCAGATCAGATAGAGGTGCCCGTAGCCCGCGAGCACGTCGAGGTGTTCGGGCTGCATCGTGGCGGGCAGGACGATGTCGGCGTAGTCGACAGTGTCGGTCCCGAAGTGCTCGAGGACCACGGTGAACAGGTCCTCGCGCGACAGGCCCTCGATCACCCGACGCTGATCGGGATTCGAGCCGACCGGGTTCGCCCCGATCACGAACAGCGCCTTGACCGGCGGACCATCGGTCTCGAGCAGGGCTTCGCCGAGCCGGGTCATCGACAGGGTGCGGACCGGGTGCGGCAGTAGATCATCGCGACGCAGTGCGGCACCGTCGAGGCGGAAGTGCCCACTCGTCGAATAATGCAGTCCCCCACCGGGTATCGCCCAGTCACCGGTGACTCCGGGCAGGCAGGCGAGCACACGCAGCGCCATACCGCCGCCCGCGTGGCGTTGCATACCTTGCGAGGCGCGGATGGCGGTCGGCCTGGTGCGGGCGATCCGCTCCCCGAGCGCGACGATCCGCTCCTCGGGCAGCCCAGTGATCGCGGCGACACGTTCGGGGGTGTATTCCTCGATACGGTCCCGGAATTCGGGCCAGCCCTCGGTGTGCTCGGCGATGAACTCGGTGTCCTGCGCGCCCAGCGACACCACCACGTGCAGCAACCCGAGAGCCAGCGCCGCGTCGGTGCCGGGCAACGGGGCGAGGTGTTCGTCGCAGCGCTCGGAGGTCTTGGTGCGGACAGGGTCGATGGAGACCAGGTAGGCGCCGCTGTCCTGGATGAACTTCCACAGGTGGTGGCCGGAACTGAGCGGATTGGTGCCCCACAGCAGGATCAGCTTCGACTTCGCGAAGTCCTCGGGGTCCATGCCGCCGGAGGTGCCGAGGGTGTAGCGAAGGCCCGCGGTGCCCGCGACCGAGCAGATGGTCGGCCGATGATGCGAGGCGCCGAGCAGGTTGAACATCCGGCGCCCCGGAAACCCTTCCAGCCCTTGGATATAGCCCAGGCTGCCGGTGCCGTGGAACGGCCAGACCGCCTCACCGCCGAATTCGTCGATGATGCCGGTGACCCGGGTGGCGATCTCGTCGAGCGCATCGTCCCAGCTGATCCGCTCGAACTTCCCCGACCCCTTCGGTCCGACCCGGCGCATCGGATACCGGAGCCTGCCCGGCGCGCCGACCTGCTCGAGATACCGGTTCACCTTCACGCACAGCGCGCCGCGCGTGACCGGATGTTCCCTGTTTCCTCGGAGACCCGTGGCGACCCCGTCCTCGACGGTCACCACCCACGAGCACGCGTCGGGGCAGTCGAGCGGGCATGCGCCGAGCACCTTCACCAGGCCATCATAGGTGGGACGAATTGCCGCCACCCGGACCGGCCGTGCCCGATACGCCGCAGCGCTGGGACATGGTGATGAACGAAGAGTGGTCCCCGGCGAAACCCGCCGAGGACCACCACTTCGTACCGAGGACCTACTTCTTGTCGGCGTCCAGACGCTCGATGATCGTGACGTTGGCCGTGCCGCCGCCCTCGCAGATGGTGAGCAGGCCGTAGCGGCCGTTCACCCGCTCGAGCTCGTTGAGCAGCGTGGCGAACAGCTTGGCGCCGGTCGCGCCGAGCGGGTGGCCGAGCGCGATGGCCCCACCGTTGACGTTCACCTTCGCCGGATCGGCGCCGATCTCCTTGATCCAGGCCAGCACCACCGGGGCGAAGGCCTCGTTGATCTCGATCACGTCGATGTCGTCGATGGTCAGGCCGGTCTTCTCCAGCGCCCACTGGGTGGCCGGGATCGGCGCGCTGAGCATGAAGATCGGGTCGGCGCCGCGCGCGCTGACGTGGTGGATGCGGGCCCGCGGAGTGAGACCGTATTCCTTGACCGCCCATTCCGAGGCGAGCAGCGTGGCGCTGGCGCCGTCGGAGATCTGGCTGGCGACGGCCGCGGTGAGCGGGCTGCCCTCCGACAGCGGCTGCAGGCTCGCCATCTTCTCCAGGCTGGTCTCGCGCGGGCCCTGGTCGACGGTGAATTCGCCGACCGGCACGATCTCGTTGTCGAAGCGGCCCTCGGTGATGGCGGTCTTGGCGCGCTGATGGCTCTGCAGCGCCCAGTGCTCCATGTCCTCGCGGCTGATGCCCCACTTCTCGGCGATCAGCTCGGCGCCCTTGAACTGGGAGACCTCACCGGTGCCGTAGCGCGAGTCCCAGCCCTTCGCGCCGATGAACGAGGACTCGAAGCCGTACGGCTTGGCCGCGATCATGGCGGCGCCGATCGGGATGGAGCTCATGTTCTGCACGCCGCCGGCCACGATGATCTCGGCGGTGCCGCTCATGATGGCCTGCGCGCCGAAGTTGATCGCCTGCTGGCTGGAACCGCACTGCCGGTCGACCGTGACGCCGGGGACCTCCTCGGGGTATCCCGCGACCAGCCACATGGTGCGGCCGATGTTGCCTGCCTGCGGGCCGACGTTGTCGACACAGCCGACGATCACGTCGTCGACGACCGCCGGGTCGATACCGGTGCGCTCGACGAGCCCACGCAGCGCGGCCGCGCCGAGATCGGCGGGATGGACCTGCGCCAGCGCGCCACCGCGCTTGCCGACCGCGGTACGCACCGCATCGATCACATAGGCCTCCCGCAACGGGGCGTAGGGGCGGCGCTCGGCGGATGCGGTCATGATGGAACTCCTATTTCGCGGTGCTCCCGGGCAGGGTCAGCCCGTCGAGCACGATGGTGAGATATTGCTGGGCAAGGGTTTGGACGGTGATCGGGCCACCGGGGGTGTACCAGCGGACCGCGACCCACACGGTGTCGCGCAGGAAGCGGAAGGCCAGTTCCACGTCGAGTTCGGGCCGGAAGCTGCCGTCGGCCACGCCCGCGGCGAGCACACGGTGCCACAGGTCACGGAACTCGGTGTTGAAGTCGCGGATGTAGCCGAAGCGCTCGACATCGCGGAGGTTCTTGGCCTCGGCCTGGTAGATCGCGACGGCGGCGTGATGGCGGTCGAACGACTCGTAGGACGCGGTCACCAGGGACTCCAGGGTGTCTCGCGCGCTCAGGCCCGCGCCCGCGATCTCGCGGTAGCGGCCGAACAGGTCGTCGAGGAATCCGCGCAGGATCTCGTCGACCATCGATTCCTTGGAGTCGAAGTGGTGGTAGAGACTGCCCGAGAGGATGCCCGCCGAGTCGGCGATATCGCGCACCGTGGTGGCACGCAGTCCACGTTCGGCGAACAGATCGGCGGCGAGGTCGAGGAGTTCGGCGCGGCGGGTGCGTTTGACGGTGTCGGGAGCGGTCACACCCGTCATCGTACAACCAAGCAATTGCTTGGTTCGGCCGAGCTCGCCACCACGATCATGCGCGCTGGCTGCTCACCGAGACAACCTCGCCGGTCAGGTACGAGGTGTAATCGCTGGCCAGCATGGCGATCGTCGCCGCGACTTCCCACGGCTCGGCGGCGCGACCGAAGGCCTCGCGCTCGCTGAGCGAGTCGAGCAGCTCGGTCGAGCTCACCTTGTCCAGGAACGGGTGCCTGGCGATGCTCGGCGCGACGGCGTTGATCCGCACGCCGAATTCGGCGGCTTCGACCGCGCTGCACCGGGTGAGCGCCATCACCCCCGCCTTGGCCGCGGCGTAGTGCGCCTGGCCGTGCTGGGCGCGCCAGCCGAGGACGGAGGCGTTGTTGACGATCACGCCCCCGTGGCCCGCGCCACGGAAGTAACCGAGAGCCGCACGAGTGCAGCGGAAGGTGCCGGTGAGGGTGATGTCGAGCACCTGGTCCCACTGCTCGTCGGTCATATCGACCACCGGGGTCTCACCGCCGAGACCCGCGTTGTTGACCATGATGTCGATCCGGCCGAGTTCGGCGGCGGCGTCGGCGAGCAGCTGATTCACCTGCGCGGTATCGCGGACATCGCAGACCACCGCGCCCACCCGGCGCTCGGGGAACTCCTTGGCCAGCAGCTCGGCGGTCTCGGTCAACCGGCGCTCGTGCCAATCGGAGACGACCACATCGGCGCCCTCCTCGAGCAGCCTGCGCGCGGTGGCCGAGCCGATGCCGGTGCCCGCCGCGGCGGTGATCACCGCCGTCCGGCCCGCGAGCAAGCCGTGTCCGGGGATCGAGGCGGGCGCGACCGACAGGGACTTGCCCGCACCCGAATAGGTCTGATCGGTCACGGGCGTGCCTCTCGCGGGAGACCGAGCACACGCTCGGCGATGATGTTGCGCTGCACTTCGTTCGAACCTCCATAGATCGTGTCGGCGCGGCTGAACAGATACAGCCGCTGCCATGCGGTCATGTCGTCTGGGCCGGTGATCAGGCCCATCGCGCCCTGGACGGCCATCGCCAGTTCGCCGAGGTCGCGATGCCAGTTGGCCCACAACAACTTCGACACCGAGGCGCCGCCCGCGTCGTCGTGGTCCTCGCTCATGGTGCGCAGCGCGTGCGCGCGCAAAACCCGTAGTCCCACCCAGGCGCGATCGAGGCGATCGGCGATCAGCGGGTCGTCGGCGGCGCCGGTGCGGCGCGCCAGGTCCTCGATGTCGGAGAGTTCGCGCGCGAACCGGATCTGCTGACCGAGGGTGGAGATGCCGCGCTCGAAGGTGAGCGTGCCCATCGCGATTCGCCACCCGTCGCCCGGCGCGCCGACCACCAGGTCCGCGTCGGTGACGGCATCGTCGAAGAAGACCTCGTTGAATTCGGAGGTGCCGGTGAGCTGTTCGATCGGGCGCACTTCGATGCCGGGCTGGTTCATCGGAACCAGCAGATAGGACAGGCCCTTGTGACGGCTAGAGCCGCGCTCGGTGCGGGCGATGACGAAGCACCAGTCGGCGACGTGGGCGAGCGAGGTCCAGATCTTCTGGCCGTTGATCACCCACTTGTCGCCGTCCAGGCGCGCGGTGGTCGCGACGGCGGCCAGGTCGGAACCGGCGCCGGGCTCGGAATAGCCCTGACACCACAGTTCGCCGACCGAGCGCACGCCCGGCAGGAAACGCTTCTTCTGCTCGTCGGTGCCGAAGGCGAGCACGGTGGGGCCGAGCAGTTCCTCGCCCACGTGCGAGACCCGCGCGGGCGCGTCGGCCTTGGCGTATTCCTCATGGAAGATCACCTGCTGACGCACGCTGGCGCCGCGCCCGCCGTATTCGATGGGCCAGCCGAGGCAGGTCCAGCCCGCCGCGGCGAGGTGGCGGTCCCAGGCCAACCGCTCGTCGAAGAATTCGTGCTCGCGGCCGGGTCCGCCGGTGCCGCGCAGGTCAGCGAACTCGCCCGAGAGGTTTTCGGCCAGCCAATCGCGTATTTCCGCGCGAAACTCCGCGTCGGAAGTCGCGGTATCGGAATCTGAGGTCTGGATCACGCCCACCTCGGTAGGATAACCTACCAAGCACTTGCTTTGTTAGCTGCTTCGGAAGAACAGCGAACCGCACAACGGTGAGGACCCCGTGACAACCCCTGCCCAAACCACTCCGCAGGCGCTGCGACACATCGCGGCGGCGCATCCGCACGAGCCTGCCCTCATCGACGGCGCGATCCGCCTGGACTGGGCCGAGCTGCTCGACCAGGTCCGGGTGGCCGCCCGCGCCCTGATCGCCCGTGGCATCGCCCCCGGCGACCGGGTGGCGATGTGGGCGCCGAACACCTATCACTGGGTGATCGCCGCCCTGGCCGCGCATTCCGCCGGGGCCGCGCTGGTTCCGTTGAACACCCGCTATGTGGCCGCCGAGGCCGTCGATGTGCTGGCTCGCGTCGACGCGAAGGCCCTGTTCGTGGCCGGTCCCTTCCTCGGCCGCGATCGGGCGAGCGAACTCGCGGCGGCGGCGCCGGAACTCGGTATCGGGACGGTTGTCGTCATCCCGGTCGAGGGTGCGGCTGGTGGGTCATCGGGCGAGGACGACTCCGCGACTATCACCTGGGACGAGTTGCTCGCGCAGGCCGCGAACGTGTCCGAGACGGTCGGCGAGGAGCGAGCGGCGCAGGTGGACCCCGACGACGTCTCCGACATCCTCTTCACTTCCGGCACCACCGGCCGCAGCAAGGGCACCCTCGTCGCGCACCGGCAGGCGCTGGGCGTGGTGCGCGCCTGGGCCGAGTGCTCGACCCTGCGCGCGGGCGACCGCTACCTGGTGATCCCGCCGTTCTTCCACAACTTCGGCTATAAGGCGGGCATCCTCGCGTGCCTGGTCACCGGGGCCACTATCGTGCCGCAGGCCACCTTCGACGTGCCCGCCGCGCTGGCGCTCATCGAGTCCGCGCGGATCACCGTGCTCACCGGCCCGCCCACGATCTACCAGACCATCCTCGAGCATCCCCAGCGCACCGAGCGTGACCTGAGCTCGCTGCGGGTGGCGGTGACCGGCGCGGCGACCGTGCCGGTGGTGCTGATCGAGCGGATGCGCGACGATCTCGCCTTCGAGGTGGTGATCACCGCATACGGCCTGTCCGAGACGGCCGGATTCGGCACCATGTGCCGCCCCTCCGACGACGCGGCCACGATCGCCAACACCTGCGGCGGGCCGATCGCCGACTTCGAATTGCGCCTGTCCGACGCCGGTGAAGTACTACTGCGCGGACCCAACGTGATGCTGGGCTACCTCGACGATCCGGCGGCCACCGCCGAGACCATCGACGCCGACGGCTGGCTGCACACCGGCGACATCGGCGTCGTCGACGAGCGCGGCTATCTGAAGATCACCGACCGGCTCAAGGACATGTACATCACCGGCGGGTTCAACGTGTATCCCGCCGAGATCGAACAGACCCTGGCCAGGCTCGACGGCGTCGCCGAGTCGGCCGTGATCGGCGTGCCCGACGAGCGGATGGGCGAGGTCGGCAAGGCCGTGGTGGTCCGCAGGGCCGGGTCCACGCTGACCACCGACGAGGTCATCGCCTTCGCCGCGAGCAGATTGGCGAATTTCAAAGTGCCGAGGCTTGTCGAGTTCCGTGACCAACTGCCCTACAGCGCGGCGGGCAAGGTGCTCAAGCGTGAGCTACGTGAGGAGAAGTCGTGAGTTCCGAGACCGAGACCGACGTCGTCACCTATGAGGTGCGCGGGTCGGTCGCCGTCGTCACCATGAATCGGCCCGATTTCCGCAACGCGCAGAACTCGAGGATGACCTACGCCCTCGACGCGGCCTTCGTGCGGGCCGTCGAGGACCCCCAGGTCAAGGTGATCGTGCTGGCGGGCAACGGAAAACACTTCAGCGCGGGCCACGATATCGGCACCCCGGGCCGTGACCACGACGTGGAATACGAGAACAAGGCCGCGCTGTGGTGGGACCACCTCGATCGCCCCGGCGGTGATCAGCGGTTCGCGCGCGAGTCCGAGGTGTACCTCGGCATGTGCAGGCGCTGGCGGGAGATCCCCAAGCCGATGGTGGCGATGGTGCAGGGCGCGTGCATCGCGGGCGGGCTGATGCTGGCCTGGGTGTGCGACCTGATCGTCTGCTCCGACGACGCGTTCTTCTCCGATCCGGTTGTCCGGATGGGCATTCCGGGTGTGGAGTACTTCGCGCATCCGTGGGTGATGGGTCCACGCGCGGCCAAGGAGTTCCTGTTCACCGGAGACCGGTTCGGGGCGGCCCAGGCCAAGGAGTGGGGCATGGTCAACCGGGTCGTACCACGCGAGCAGCTCGCGGCCGAGGTGTTCGGCATGGCCGAGAAGATCTCCGCCATGCCGCAATTCGGGCTCGCCCTCACCAAGAAGGCCGTCAACCAGGCCGAGGATCTGATGGGCATGCGCTCTGGCATGGACTCGGTCTTCGGGCTGCACCATTTCGCACACGCGCACAACGCCGAGGTCGGCACCGATTCGCTCGGCGGGATGAACGCCCGCTCGATGAAGGCCACCGCCACCGAACAGAACGGGACGAAGTAAGTGGATCTCGAGATCGACCCGGCTGCCCGGGAATTCCAGCTGGAGGTGCGCGAATTCCTCGCCGCCAATGTGCCGGCCGAGCCGTTGCCGTCGATGGATACCGCGCAAGGTTTTGCCGCGCATCGGGACTGGGAAGCGAAGCTGGCGCAAGCCCGGCTGTCGGCGGTCTCGTGGCCGCGCGAGTTCGGCGGGCGCGACGCGTCGATTCTCGAATGGGTGCTGTTCGAGCAGGAGTACTACGCCGCGGGCGCACCGGGCCGGGTCGCGCAGAACGGCATCTTCCTGCTCGCGCCGACGCTGTTCGAGCACGGCACCCCCGAACAGCTCGCACGGATCCTGCCGCGCATGGCGCGCGGTGACGACATCTGGGCACAGGCCTGGTCCGAACCCGAGTCGGGCAGCGACCTGGCGAGCCTGCGCTCGACCGCTCGCCGCACCGACGGCGGCTGGCTGCTCAACGGCCAGAAGACATGGAGTTCGCGAGCGTCCTTCGCCGATTGGGCGTTCGGCCTGTTCCGCAGCGATCCCGAGGCGCAGCGCCACCACGGCCTCACCTACGTGATGTTCCCGCTCACCGCCGAGGGCGTGAGCGTGCGGCCGATCCCCCAGCTCGACGGCGAACCCGGCTTCGCCGAGATCTTCCTCGACGATGTCTTCGTGCCCGACCACGATGTGATCGGCGGGGTGAACGAGGGTTGGCGGGTCGCGATGGCGACCTCGTCCAACGAACGCGGTCTCTCCCTGCGCAGCCCCGGCCGGTTCAGCGCCACCGCGCGGCGACTCATCGACCTGTGGACCGAGACCACCGAGCCCGCCGACACCGCCGCGCGGAACGCGGTGGTGGATGCCTGGCTCGGCGCCGAGGCGTATCGCCTGCACACTTTCGGCACCGTGACGCGTCTGCAGGACGGCGGGCAACTCGGCGCGGAATCGTCGATCACCAAGGTGTACTGGTCCGAGCTCGATATCGCGATGCACGAGACGGCGCTCGACCTGCTCGGCGGGGCCGCCGAGCAGCGCAGCACCTGGACCGACGGCTATCTGTTCTCGCTCTCGGGCCCGATCTACGCGGGTACCAACGAGATCCAGCGCAACATCATCGCCGAACGCATCCTCGGACTGCCCCGTGAGAGCAAGCGATGAACGCGCGACACGGGACCAGCCATCATTCGGGCCGAATCGCCCTGCCGAACACAGGAGGTCCGCGATGAGATTCGCGCTCAGTACCGAACAGCTCGACTTCGCCGCCGAGCTGCGCAAGATCCTCGATGCCGGACAGGTGCCGACGGCGGTGCGCGCGTGGGCCGCCGGCGACACCGGGAGGGGACGCGCGCTGCTGCGCCAGATCGCCGACATGGGCGTCTTCGGCTTGATCGTCGACGAGAAGTACGACGGGGCGGACGCGTCCACTGTCGATCTCGTCGTCGCGCTGATCGAACTGGGACGCGCCGCCGCGCCCGGCCCGGTCATCGAGTCCGCCGCCGTGATTCCCGCTCTGCTGCAACGCCTTACCGACGACGCGCCCGCGCGGCGATGGTTGCCCGCGCTCGCCGGCGGCGAGTCGCTCGCGACCATCACCTTCGAGGCGCAGCGCGGCATCGCCCTCGACGCCGAGATCGCCGAGCCGGTCCTCGTCGCCGCCGACGGTCGACTGACCCTCGGTGTACCCGCGACAACGGCGGCAACCTCGATCGACCCCGCCCGCACGCTGGTGCGCGTCACGGCCGGCGAGCTGATCGCCGAGGGTCCCGAGGTCGAAGCGGCCATCGACTACGCCTTCGACACCGGCGTTCTCGCGTGTGCCGCCCAGCTCCTCGGTGCGGGTCGGTCGATTCTCGAGCAGACCACCTCCTACGCGAAGCAGCGCAAGCAGTTCGGGCGCGCGATCGGTGAGTTCCAGGCCGTGAAGCAGCAGCTCGCCGACGTGCTGATCGCGTTGGACCTGGCCGAGCCGCTGGTGTACCGCGCGGCGCTCACCCTGGAATCGAACGACCGCGCCCGCGATGTCTCCGCCGCCCTGGTGGTCTGCGGCGATGCCGCCCACCGCGCCGCACGGGCGGGGCTTCAGGTCCACGGCGCGATCGGGTACACCGCCGAATTCGACCTGTCGCTGTGGCTGACCAAGGTCGCCGCGCTGCGAACAGCCTGGGGCACAGCCGATTTCCATCGGGGCCGGATCGCCGAGGCCCTGCGCGCCGCCGCACCCGCCGACGCGGCGAGCTGAGACGTACCCCATCACCGAGCTTGACGAGGAACCCCATGTCATCGAATGAACTGCTCGAATTCCGGACCTCCGTGCGTGCGCTGCTCGGCAAGCACGCCACCTCCGCGACGCTGCGCGAGGCCATGGACACCGACCTCGGCTACGACCCGAAGTTGTGGCGGATGCTCTGCGAGCAGGTCGGGGTCGCCGCGCTCGCGGTGCCGGAGCAATGGGGCGGCGCGGGCGCCGGACTTGTCGAATCGCTGATGGTCGTCGGCGAGTTGGGACGCGCGCTGGGCAGCGTGCCGATGCTCGGATCGGCGGTTCTCGGGGTGCAGGCGATTCTGCTCGCCGGTGACGAACAGGCCTGCGCTCGACTCCTGCCCGATCTGGCCGACGGTTCGCGCACAGCGGCGCTGTGCTGGGCCGACGCCAACGGCTGGGATTCGCTCGGTGTCGGCGCGACCGAGGGAAAGCTCAGCGGCACAGCCCATTACGTACTGCACGGCGCGCAGGCCGAGCTGCTGTTGGTACTGACCGAGGAAGGACTGTTCGAGACAACCGCCGATGCCCCCGGCGTGGTCGTCACCGCGACTCCCGCACTCGACCCCACGCGCAAGCTCGCCACCATCAGCTTCACCGATGCCCCCGCCACCCGCCTCGGCACCGGTGACCCGGCGACGCTGCGCCGCCGTTTGCGCGAAATCGCTTGGGCAGCAATGGCCGCCGAGCAGGTCGGGGCCGCGAGGCACTGTCTCGAGATGACGGTCGAGTACACGGCCTCGCGCGTGCAGTTCGGTCGCCCGATCGGCAGCTTCCAGGCGCTCAAGCACCGGATGGCCGATCTGTATGTACTGGTCGAGTCGGCCGAATCGGCGGCGCTGGCTGCCGCCGAGGCCGTCGCCGAGGACAGCCCGTCGGCCGCGGAGGACGTCTGGGTCGCCCGCAAGCACTGCACCGAAACCTTCACCACGGTGGCGGCCGAGACCATCCAGTTGCACGGGGGTATAGCCATCACCTGGGAGCACGACGCCCACCTGTACTTCAAGCGGGCCCATGCCACCGCCGAGCTGTTCGGCACCGGACGACGCCCGGTCGCCGCCTAGCCGACATTCTTCGAAAGCCCTGGCCGCCGCCAGGGCTTTCGGCATGTTGTGCCCCGTCTCACCGGCGTTCGGGCCGACCCCACTGGATTTAGATAATTAGCTTATGTAATATTAGGTCCTGTGAAGCCGACAGCGCAGCCATCCGCGGACGACATCGTGGTCGACCTGATGGTCACCGCCGGTCGGCTCACCCGACTGGCCGGGGCGATCAGCGACGACGACCTGCCCCGCGCGGTCCTGCGGGCTCTTTCCGTACTCGACGAGCACGGTGATCTGCGGGTCAGTGATTTCGCCCGGATCGACAGATGTTCCCAACCGGCGGCAACGGCGCTGATCGGTCGACTCGTCACCGACGGCTTCGCCACCCGCACCAAGGACCCGCACGACTCCCGGGCAGTGGTCATCGAGCTCACCCCGGCCGGCCGGACCCGCCTCACCGAGGCCAGGCGCGCGTTCGCCGCCACCATGGCACCCGGACTCGCCGAATTCGATCTCGACCGGCTGATCCGCCTCGATACCGACATGAACGACCTGCTGACAGCCCTTCGCGCGGTTGCCCGCGGTCACCAGTGATGAAACCAGGAGCGCCAGTGAGCACCCCCCAGCTGACTCGCGACGACACTGCCGCAGCCACCTCCCCCACCGGCCAGCCCAAGGCTGTCTGGGCCGTCGCCTTCGCCAGCGTTATCGCGTTCATGGGCATCGGCCTCGTCGATCCCATCCTCAAGCCGATCGGCGAACAGCTGAACGCGACACCGTCGCAGGTGTCGTTGCTGTTCACCAGTTACATGGCCGTCACCGGCGTCGCCATGCTGGTCACCGGCGTGATCTCGAGTCGCTTCGGCGCCAAGAAGACGCTGCTGTCCGGGCTCGCGATCATCATCGTGTTCGCCGCGCTGGCGGGCATGTCCGGCAGCATCGGCGAGATCATCGGCTTCCGCGCGGGCTGGGGGCTCGGCAACGCCCTGTTCATCGCGACGGCGCTGGCCACCATTGTCGGCGCGGCCACCGGCGGCGTCGCCAAGGCGATCATTCTCTACGAGGCCGCGCTCGGCATCGGCATCGCCACCGGACCGCTGCTGGGCGGCGTGCTCGGTGGAATCAGCTGGCGTGGACCGTTCTTCGGCGTTTCGGTACTGATGGCCATCGCCTTCATCGCGATCGTCGTGCTGCTGCCCGAGATGCCGAAGCCGACCAAGCCGACCTCGATCACCGCGCCGTTCAAGGCATTGCGGCACCGGGGCTTGCTCACCGTGAGCATCACCGCGCTGCTCTACAACTTCGGCTTCTTCACCCTGCTCGCGTTCACCCCGTTCCCACTGGACATGGGCACCTACGCGATCGGCTTCATCTTCTGCGGCTGGGGCATCCTGCTCGCCCTCACCTCGGTGTTCCTCGCCCCGAAGCTGCAGGCGCGGTTCGGTTCGCTGCCGATGATGGCGCTGTCGCTCGGCCTGTTCGCGGTCGACCTGGCGGTGATGGGGATGTTCACCGAGCACAAGATCGTGCTGATCGTCGGCGTCGTGATCGCGGGCGCCTTCCTCGGCGTGAACAACACGCTGATCACCGAGGCCGTGATGATCTCGGCGCCGGTCGAGCGCTCGACCGCGTCGGCGGCCTACAGCTTCGTCCGATTCGGCGGCGGTGCCGCCGCGCCGTGGGTGGCGGGCAAACTCGGCGAGCACAACATGTCGCTGCCGTTCTGGCTCGGCGCGGCCTTCACCGCCGCCGCGGTGGCGGTCCTGTACATCGGCCGCGGCGCGCTCGCCCACATCGACGACCACGACCCAGCCCCGCATTCCGTCGAGGAAGCACAGGCGATAACCGTCGGCGACTGAGTTCGGAGCGCTGGCGCGCTCGAGTTCGCGGCCCCTTGTGTCCCGTCGATCAGGTGCCGGTGCTTGCTCCTTCGTCGCCTACGCACCGGCACCTGATCGACGGGACGGCCGCGAACCCGGCCGCTGCGCGGCCGGCCCCTCCCTAGGGGTCGGGGTTCGGGGTTGGGGTTCGGGTAGCGTTGGTGTATGACCGAGGACCGACGTGGGCGTGTCGAGGTTGAGATCGGGCAGAAGCGAGTGCGGGTCTATCTGCGCGGGAAGTTGGTGGCCGATACCCTGCGGCCGTTGCTGGTCTGGGAGATTCCGTACTATCCGACCTATTACGTGCCGCTCACCGACTTGCGTGCTGACCTCGATCCGAACGGGATCACCGAGCACTCCCCCAGTCACGGCGACGCGACGGGTTACGACGTGAGGGTCGAGGGTCTGCGCGCCGACGGTGCGGCGCTGCGCTATCTCGACTCACCGCTGGCGGAGCTGAAAGACGCTGTGCGGCTGGATATCGCGGCATTCGACTGGTTCGAGGAAGACGAGCAGGTCTTCGTCCATCCGCGCGATCCGTATTCGCGCGTGGACATTCTCGGGAGCTCCCGGCATGTGCGGGTGGAGATCGACGGAGTGACCGTCGCGGACTCGCATTCGCCTCGGATCCTGTTCGAAACCGGTTTGCCCGCACGGTATTACCTGCCGCTGACCGATGTCAGGATGGATCTGCTGACCCCGTCGGACACCCACACCAGCTGCCCCTACAAGGGCACCGCCGACTACTGGAACGTGCGCGTCGGCGACACCGAGCACATCGATATCGTCTGGATCTATCGCACGCCGCTGCCGGAGAGCCAGAAGGTGGCCGGGCTGGCGTGCTTCTACAACGAGAAGGTCGACATCTACCTCGACGGCGTGCGCCAGGATCGCCCGCAGTCACCGTTCAGCTGACTAGTCGGGAATCTCGAGCACGCCCTCGTCGACCGCCCATTTGATCGACTTCTCCAGTGACGGGCAGGATTCCGGTCGACCCGGCCGCGCACCGTGCGCGGTCATCTGGGCGAAGACCGGGCAGTGCGCGTCGGGCCGTTCGGTCCACTGCACCGAGGTCTGGTGCGCGCTCGACTTGCGCACCAGCACCTGGGCCGAGCAGGTCTGGCACCGCAGCGGCGTCAGGCCCTTATCGAGGTAGTGCGCTTTGTCGACCACGGTTTGTGCGCGCACCGCCGCCCGGCGTACGGGCTGATCAGCGAAATCGGGCGCTTTGGCCCAGGTCGGGCGAGTCCCCGCGCGATGCGGAGAATCGCCCGACCCCGGCTCCGCCGAAGCGAGCCGCGACGGATCGCCGGACCTTTGCTGCTCGCTTTGGCTCATATCAGACGCCCGCTTCCTCGGATTCGGCCTTGCGGCGCAGGTTCTCCGCCACCTCGGCCTCCCACGCCTGATTCGCCTTGGTCGTGTCGACCTCGAACTCGAAGCGCTGGGTCATCTTCTCGGTCACATCGGCGATGTCGACGTAGAACTGCTCGTACCAGCGACGCAGCTGGTAGACGGGGCCGTCCTCCTCGCAGAGCAGCGGGTTCTCGACCTTGGACTTGTGCTTCCAGATCTCCACGTCCTGCAGGAAACCGTCGCCGAAGAACTTGGCCATCGTGTCGGCCAGCTTCTTGGCGGCCTCGTCGGGGATGCCCTTGGGCTTCTCGACGGTCAGGCCCCACTGCAGCACGAACGAATCCTGACTGACCGGGTAGTGGCAGTTGATCAGCTGGACCTTGATCTCGTACCCGCTGTAGATGTTCACCAGCGGATTGATCATGTAGGACGGCCCGAAGTACGACGCCTCCGACTTCAGCAGCGTGTCACCGCCGTGCTTGGCCGCCATGCCGATGTCGGGACGGCCCTTGGTCTCGAGGAACTGCGTCGCCACATGCCCTTCGAAGACGTTCTTGAAGAACGTCGGGAAGGCGTAGTGGATGTAGAAGAAGTGCGCCATGTCCACGACGTTGTCGATGATCTCGCGGCAGTTGGCGCCCTCGATCAGCAACGAGTCCCACGTCCAGTCGGTCCAGCCGCTGTCGTGCGTCTCGACCGGATTGCCCTGCGCGTCGGTGTACGGTCCCTCGATATGCGGGATCGTGACCTCCGGCGGCGGTTCGTTGCCCTCGTGGTCGTGCCAGACGAACAGCTGACCGTTGCGCTCGAGCGTGGTCCACTTCCGGGTGCGGGCCAGCGGCGGAACGCGGCGCGCGTACGGGATCGCGGTGCACTTTCCGCTGGCGCCCCAGCGCCAGTCGTGGAACGGGCAGGCGATGTCGTCGCCCTTCACCGTGCCCATGCTCAGGTCGCCGCCCATATGCCTGCAGTAGGCATCGAGCACGCGGATCTGGTCGTCGGTATCGGTCCACACGACGAGCTTGGTACCGAAGATCTCCACCGCGTGCGGTTTACCGTCGCGGAAGGTCGACGCCAGGCCGACACAGTGCCAGCCGCGCGCGAACCTCGTCGGCGGTGCACCGACATCGAGTTCCCTCACCTTGGGGTTGATCGCCATCCCGAACCCTCCTCGTTCACTAGAACACGTTACAAAACTGAGCCACTTCACGCCAGTTGTCCAGCGAACTTCTCTGTTGACTCCTGTTATATCCGAGGTAGGGCTATCTTCTCGACAGAAACGAGAACCTGTTCTAATCTCAGAAGCGAATAGAACCGGTTGTCGATCCGACAAGGGCAGGAGCGGGCTCCGAAATGACGCAAGAAGTGACCGAACGGGTCGAGGCACTGCTGCCGACGCTGCGTGAGCGCGCGCAGGAGGCCGAGGACCTGCGCCGCATTCCCGACGAATCCATGAAGGCGCTGCAGGAGACCGGTTTCTTCCGGCTGCTCCAGCCCACGCAGTGGGGCGGCCACGCCGCCGACCCGGTGATCTTCTACGACACCGTGCGCAAGATCGCCAGCGCGTGTGGTTCCACCGGCTGGGTCTCGGGCATCATCGGGGTGCACAACTGGCACCTCGCGCTGTTCGATCAGCAGGCCCAGCAGGACGTGTGGGGCGAGGACACCGATGTGCGCATCTCGTCCTCGTACGCGCCGATGGGCGCCGGACAGGCCGTCGACGGTGGTTACATCGTGCGCGGCTCGTGGGCCTGGTCCTCCGGCTCCGATCACGCCACCTGGGCGGTACTCGGCGGTCCGGTGATCAAGAACGGCAAGCCGGTCGACTTCGGCAGCTTCCTGATCCCGCGCTCGGACTACCGCATCGATGACGTCTGGAATGTCGTCGGCCTGCGCGGCACCGGCTCCAACACCGTGGTCGTCGAAGATGTCTTCGTGCCGACGCACCGGTTCCTGAGCTTCCGCGCGATGAGCGAGGGCCGCGCGCCCGGCCTCGAGCAGAACACCGACGCCGTGTACAAGATGCCGTGGGGCACCATTCACCCCACCACCATCTCCGCGCCGATCGTCGGCATGGGCTACGGCGCCTACGAGGCCCACGTCGAGCACCAGGGCAAGCGCGTGCGCGCCGCCTACGCGGGCGAGAACGCCAAGGACGATCCGTTCGCCAAGGTGCGCGTCGCCGAGGCGGCCAGCGATATCGACGCCGCGTGGCGTCAGCTCTCGGGCAATGTCGCCGAGGAGTACGCGCTGCTGCTCGCGGGCGAGGAGGTGCCGTTCGACCTGCGCGTGCGCGCCCGTCGCGACCAGGTGCGCTCGACCGGTCGCGTGATCGCCTCGATCGACAAGCTCTTCGAGTCCTCCGGCGCCACCGCACTGGCCAACGGCACACCGCTGCAGCGCTTCTGGCGTGACGCGCACGCCGGACGAGTGCACGCGGCCAACGATCCCGAGCGTGCCTACGTCATGTACGGCACGCACGAGTTCGGGCTGCCCGTCACCGACGCCATGGTGTAGCCGATGACGCAGACCGCTGAACTCACGTACGCGTCGACCTCCCGCTTCGCGCAGGTCACCCCCGACCTGACACTGCACTATCACGAGGCGGGCGTCGGCAACCCCACCACGATCGTGCTGCTGCACGGCGGCGGGCCCGGCGCGTCGGCGTGGTCGAACTTCGCCCGCAACATCCCGGTCCTGGCCGAGCGCTATCACGTGATCGCGCCGGATCAGCCGGGCTACGGCAAGTCCGACAAGCCGATCGACCACCCGCAGTACTTCGTGCACAGCTCCAACGCGCTGCTCGCACTGCTCGATCACCTCGAGATCACCGACCGGGTGCACCTGCTCGGCAACTCCCTCGGCGGCGGCGCCTCGGTGCGCTTCGCCCTCGACCACCCCACCCGCGCGGGCAAACTCGTGCTGATGGGTCCCGGCGGGCTGAGCACCAACCTGTTCGCGCCCGACCCCACCGAGGGCGTGCGGCTGCTCTCCCGGTTCACCTACGAACCGACCAGGGACAACTTGGAGAAGTTCCTGCGGATCATGGTCTTCGACCAGTCCCTGGTGACCGAAGAGCTGATCGACGAGCGGTTCGCGCTCGCCAATACCCCCGAATCGCTGGCCGCGATGAAGGCGATGGGCAAGTCCTTCGCCGGCGCCGACTTCGAGAAGGGCATGCTCTGGCGTGACGCGTACAAGCTGCGTCAGCCGGTGCTGCTCATCTGGGGTCGCGAGGATCGGGTGAACCCCCTCGACGGCGCGCTCGTGGCCACCAAGGTGATCCCGCGCGTGCAGCTGCACGTGTTCGGCGGTTGCGGGCACTGGGCACAGCTGGAGAAGTTCGACGAGTTCAACCGGCTCACGGTCGATTTCCTCGGGGAGAAGTAGATGAGCATTCGCGCACTCGGCTACATGCGCATCGAGGCCACCGACATGGCGGCCTGGCGCGAATACGGCCTCAAGGTGCTCGGCATGATGGAGGGCAGCGGGCTCGACCCCGACGCGCTCTACCTGCGCATGGACGATTTCGCCGCCCGCCTGGTGATCGTCCCCGGTGAGCAGGATCGGCTGCTGGTCTCGGGCTGGGAGGTCACCGACGCTCCCGGCCTGCAACAGCTGCGCGAGACCCTGGACAAGGCCGGGGTCGACTTCACCGAGGGCACCAAGGAGGAGCTCGGTGAGCGCCGCGTCGAGGGCATGATCCGATTCCAGGATCCGTCCGGCAACACCCTCGAGGCGTTCTACGGCGCGCAATACCTGGGCCGCCGCTTCGTGAGCCCCTACGGCCACAAGTTCGTCACCGCCGAGCAGGGCCTGGGCCATGTGGTCCTCACCTGCACCGACGATGCCGCGGCACAGGCTTTCTACCAGGACATCCTCGGTTTCCGGCTGCGCGACTCCATGCGGCTGCCGCCGCAGATGGTCGGCCGTCCCGCCGACGGCGACCCGGCCTGGCTGCGCTTCTACGGCTGCAACCCGCGCCACCACGCGCTGGCGTTCCTGCCGCTGCCCAATCCCACCGGCATCGTGCACCTCATGGTCGAGGTGGAAAACTCCGACGACGTCGGCCTCTGCCTCGACCGCGCCTATCGCAAGAAGGTGAAGATGTCGGCCACCCTCGGCAGGCACATCAACGACAAGATGCTGTCGTTCTACATGAAGACGCCCGGCGGATTCGACATCGAATTCGGCTGTGAGGGACTGGAAGTCGACGACCACGCCTGGGTCGCCCGCGAATCGACCGCGGTCAGCCTGTGGGGTCACGACTTCACTGTCGGATTCAAGCAGCAATAGGAACGGCGGCGAAGGACATGACCGAACAGACCCCGGCGATCGACGGCCGGCAGTTCCGCACGGTGCTCGGGCAGTTCTGCACCGGCATCACCGTGATCACCGCGCTCGACCCGGCGGGTGACCCCATCGGGTTCGCCTGCCAGTCCTTCGCCGCCCTCTCCCTCGACCCGCCGCTGGTGCTGTTCTGCCCCACCAAGGGCTCGCGCTCCTGGGCGGCGATCGAGGCGGCGGGCAAGTTCTGCGTGAACGTGCTCTCCGAGCAACAGCAGCCGGTCTGCGCGCGTTTCGGTTCCAGGGAGACCGACAAATTCGCCGGAGTCTCCTGGCACACCTCCGAACTCGGCGTTCCGGTGATCGACGAGTCGCTGGCCACCATCGAATGCACGGTCGACTCCGTCGTCGACGGCGGCGACCATTACATCGTCATCGGCCGGGTCCACGCGCTCGCGGAATCGGAAACCACCGGCGGGCGACCGCTGCTGTTCTACCGCGGCCAGTACACCGGCATCGAGCCGGACAAGACCACCCCCGCCCCCTGGCGCGCGGACCTGGACCACTTCCTCACCACCACCAGCCTCGACACCTGGCTGTGAACGCCGCTGCCCCGCACTGGTAGCGGGCCGCTCAGCCCGCGGCGACCAGTGCGGTGAGCAGTGCCGAGGACAGTGCCGCGGCGTTGGCCTCGGCGCCGGCCCAGCTGCGGGTGGTGACGGTCATCGCCGACGGGTCCGGTAGGCCGATGCAGTGCGGCGCGAACGCGGCGAAGAACCGGTCAGGGTCGAGCAGTGTCTCGGGTACGTGGACACCCGGCCTGGACTCCATCGACAGAAGTAGCGCGCCGATCGCCAGCGGCACACCGGTGTTCTCGGCCATCGACAAACCGGGGACCTGACACAGTGCCGTGGCGACCGTCGCCTCGGAGCCGTCGCGCACGCCCGTGGCGATCGCGAACAGCGGTGGCAGTCGACCGGCCGCGACGAGGGTCGCCGGGTCGGCGGGCAGTAGACGTTCCGCCCGGGCAGCCAGGCCGGCCGCGCGGTCGACGGTCAGCAGTCGGCGGTTGATCGCCCAGCGCAGCGCGAGCAGCGCGGCCGAGGTCGAACGATCGCCGACGGCCACCGAGGTCGCCTCCCGAACGTCGGGGAAGGCCAGCGGCAGCGTAATCGCCTCCGGGTGACCGAAGCTCCGGCCCGCACTGGGACCGAGTCCCGGGTAGTCGAACCGAACCCGTTGCAGCGCAGGGCGTTCGGTGTGCGTCCGGTGGCGGGTGACCGGAATGTTCCCGCTGATCTGCCGCATGCCGTGGACGACCGCGGCGGTCGGACCCGTGGTCTCGGACGCGGGGTGGGCCGAGTGGATGTTCCAGCCGGTGATCAGGGAGTCGACCCGGTCGAGCTCGGCGCCGGCCCGCAGCGCGAGCAGGTTGGCGACGCCGGGGCTGGCACCCATCCCGAGCAGTGCGGTGACGCCCGCCGCCTTCGCCCGTGCGCCCAGTTCGAGCATCTCGATGGTCGGCTGCGGATCGTCGCAGATGTCGATGTAGTCGCAGCCCGCGGCGATGGCGGCGGCCAAGATCGGCGGGCCGAAGCGGAAATACGGACCGACCGTGTTCACGACGATGTCCACCTGGCGCAGGGCGTGCGCCAGCGCCGCCGCGTCGGTGACGTCGAGACCGCGGGCTTCGGCGCCGAGCTCAGCGGCCACCCTGCACGCCGCCGATTCGTCCCGATCGGCGATCGTCACGTTGGTCACCCTGCTGTCGGCGCGCAGGACACGCGCCGCGACCCGCCCCATTTCCCCTGCCCCGCCCAGTGCCAGTACTCGCATCACTGCCTCCCGTCGAATATATTGACTATCATGACAGTAAATAAAGTCGGCCGCCCGAGCAAGGCCAAGGAGCGGATCGCCCAGATCCTGCGGGCGGCGCGCTCAGTGGTGGCCGAGGAGGGCTTCGCCGCCACGACACTGTCGCGAGTGGCCACGGCGGCGGGCGTCCAACGCACCCTGGTCCTGCACTATTTCGGCAGCCGGGACGGGCTCATGCAGGCGTTCATCACCGATGCGGTCGCGGCCTACGGCGACGCGATGTTGCGCCTCGGGGCCGACGAGCCGATCGAGGAGCGCGTGGCGCTGATGTTCGGACCGGGCGCGTACGAGAGTCGCGACGACCTGGTGGTGTGGTGTGAACTGGTCGCCCTGTCGGCCAGGGAATCCGTGGTCCGGCAACGGCTTCGCGAACTCTGGAGCGACCGGTGGCTGCCGGGACTGGAACACCGACTCGAGGTCGCCTACCCGACCGCGCCACCCGAGCGCGTCGCCGCCACCGCCTATGCCCTCGCGTGCCTGTTCGAGGCTCACTGGGCTTTCCACCTCCAGGGCATCGACAGCCCAGAGCGCGCGGACCAGGCACGACAGGCCGCTCGAACGCTGCTCGCCGCACTGCCCATCGACCCATAGCGTTCGCCGCGTCGTACCCCTCCCGGACGGCGGCCGCCCCGTCCCTGATTTCGCTGGCGTAAACCGCTCATTTGGTGAGCACTTTTCCCAGCAGGATGGGACTCATGAACCGGATCGAATTCATCACCTGCGCCGACGCGGCCGAATGGACGGCCTGGCTGGCGGCCAATCATGACGACGCGGGCGAGGTCTGGGTGCGGATTGCCAAGAAGGGCGCCCCCGAGCCCTCGGTGACGATCACCGAAACCCTCGACGGCGCCCTCTGCTACGGCTGGATCGACAGCCACCGCCGCGCCTACGACGCCGACCACTACCTCCAGCGCTACTCGCCCCGGCGCCCGAGAAGCCCGTGGTCCCGGCTCAACATCGCCAAGGCGGCGGCCCTGATCGCGGCGGGCCGAATGCGCACCGCGGGATTCGCGGCCATCGAGCAGGCCGTCACCACCGGCAGCTGGACCGGCCCGGCGCCGGCGATGCCTGGATCGACCGACGATCACACGGAATCGCTCGCGGGCGATTCTCGCGCGATCCCCGGTTGATCAGCTGTCCGGGTCAGGCGATCCGCAGGACGACATCACTGAGGACGGGGGCGTCGTCTCGTTCGACCACGGTGACGACCGCGATCAGCTGATCGTCCTCGCGCCAGACCTTGGTGCGCAGGGTCTCGCCCGGGTAGAGCACGCCGGCGAACTTGGCGCGGAAACCGCCGACCCTGGTGGCGTCGCTGTCCAGGAAGTGGTCGGTGACGGCTTTGCAGACGGTGCCGTAGGTGCACAGCCCGTGCAGGATCGGGGCGGGAAAGCCTGCGCCACGGGCGAATTCGGGGTCCGAGTGCAGGGGGTTGCGGTCACCGGAGAGGCGGTACAGCAGGGCCTGCTGCGGCAGTGTCGGGGTGAGCAGCTCCGCGTCGGGGGCGCGATCGGGCAGTTCGGTGCGGGCGCTCGGACCGCGCTCGCCGCCGAAGCCGCCTTCGTCCCTGGCGAAGATGGAGGAGCGGGCGGTCCACAGCGGTTCGCCGTCGGATCCGGTGATGGTGTGCTCCTGCACGATCACCGCGTTGGCGCCCTTGTCCCAGATCTCGACGATCCGACCAGCCCAGAGCGCCTTGCCCGCGGCCGGAATCGGCCGGTGCGCCACCACTTCCTGGTGGCCGTGCACCACCTTGGCCAGGTCGATCTCGATACCGGGGAAACTCACCCGCGGCGGCTCGGTCTCGCCGAGGGTCGGCGCCACCGCAGCGAAGGTCGGCAGCACCTGGGGTGCGCGATCGTCGAGGTAGGCCAGCTCGGCCGGGTCGGTCGGACGAGCGCCCGCGCCGAGGCCGAGGTGATAGAGCTGCACGTCGGTGGCCGTCCAGCTGAACTCGCGCGAGGGCAGTGTCGCGCCGAGCGCGGTCGACAGATCAATGGGCATCGGTTACTCCTGCTTGTCCGCTGAACAGTGCGAAAGGCTGGTTCATCCGTCGACCTCGTCCGCCGACCCGGTCATCGAGACGTCGATGACGGCCAGATAGCCGATCGTGATGGTGGGGCTGACCCTCATGCGGTCGCCTTCGCCGAGTCGGTCTTCTTCCTGGCGACGATGTCGAGCACAGCCAGGTAGCCGAAGGTGATCGCGGGGCCGATGGTCGCGCCGGGGCCCGCGTAGGTGTGGCCCATCACCGGCGAGCTGGTGTTGCCCGCGGCGTAGAGGCCGTCGATGACGGAATTGTCCTCGCGCAGCACACGTGCGGCCGTGTCGGTGACGAGGCCGCCTTTGGTGCCGAGGTCGCCGGGCACCATCTTCGCCGCGTAGAACGGGCCCTGCGACAGTTCGGCCAGGCACGGATTCGGCTTCACGGTCGGGTCGCCGTAGTAGCGGTCGTAGTGGCTGTTGCCGCGGCCGTAATCCTCGTCCTTGCCAGTGGCGGCGAAGCCGTTGAAGCGCTCGACCGTCGAGGTCAGGCTCTCGACGGGCACGCCGATGCGCTCGGCCAGCTCCGCGATCGTGTCGGCCTTGACGATGTTGTCGTTCTCCAGCCAGCGCGACGGAAAGCGCTGTCCCGGTTGCAGACCCGCGAAGATGTAGCGGTTGCGGTAGCGCTGGTCGAACACCAGCCAGGACGGCACGTTCTCGCCGGGGCCGGGGCCCTGACCGTACTCACCGCCGTACATGGTGTGCACCGCCTCGACATAGGGAGCCGATTCGTTGCCGAAGCGCTCGCCCCGGTCGTTGACCATGATGGTGCCGGGCAGATTGCGCTCGGCCAGCGCGAACCAGGGCTTGCCGCCCTTGAAGATCGTCGGACCCCACCAGGCGTCCTCCATGAACCCGACCGTCGCGCCCGCTGCCATGCCCGCGACGATGCCATCGCCGGTGTTGGCCGCGGCGCCGGTTGTCCACTCAGTGGTTATCGGCTGACGCTGGTACTTGGCCCGCATGTCGGCGTTGTGCTCGAACCCGCCCGCGCCGAGGATCACGCCGTAGCGCGCGGTGAAGGTGACCGGTTCGCCGTCGACGGTGGCCTTGACCCCGGTGACCGTGCCGTCGGTGACCACCAGGTCGGTGAGTGGGGTGTTGAGCAGCACCGGCACGCCCGCGTCGAGCAGGCCCTTGCGCATGGCGGCGATGATGGCCTGCCCCATGCCGAGCAGATGCTTGCCGGTCCACTTCGCCAGGTAGGTGCGCGCGCCGACGCGCAACGCCCGCATCGCGCCCTTGGGATGACGGCGGATCAGGTTGAGCCGCACGAAGTCGGCCTGCATGACGACCACGTTCAGCGGCGCCTTGGCGTAGGGCGGTTCCAGGTTGGCCAGTTCCGCGCCGAGCACTTTGCCGTTGAACGGTGTCGGTTCGCACGAGCGCCCCTGACCGAGCCCGCCCGGCGCTTCGGGGTAGTAATCGGAGTAGCCGGGAACCCACTTCATCTTCAGCGGAGTGTGGTCGAGGACGAAGTCGAACGCCTCGGCGCCGCGATCGAGGTAGGTGTCGATCTTCGCGGTGGGCACCGCGTCGCCGATGATGCTGTGCAGATAGGTGCGCGCGTCCTCGCGGTCGTCGGGCCTGCCCGCGGCGAGCAACGCCTTGTTGCCCGGAATCCAGACGCCACCGCCGGATCGGGCCGTCGACCCGCCGTAGTGCGCGGCCTTCTCCAGCAGCACAACGCTCAGTCCCTTGTGGGCCGCGGTGAGGGCCGCGGTCATCCCGGCGGCGCCGCTCCCGACGACCACGACATCGTATTCCCGATCACTCATGTAGAACACGTTATAGAAGGGTCCGGTCGTTGGACAGATAAAAATCGAACTCAGTAGAACATGTTGCAGAAATCACCAGATGTAGCGTTGTATTGTCAGGTGAACGGCCGATGCTGAATCGGAAAACCGGTTACAGTTTTGGCGTCTAGATTCTGCCGACCGTGCTGACTGTGCTGCCAAGGAGGTCCGCGTGCTGCCTGACGCGGTACGAACCCATCTCGCCGATGAACTGGCCCGCGCCGAAGACGAGCGCGTGGCCGTGCCGCCGCTCGTCGACCGGTTCCCCGATATCGATGTGGTCGATGCCTACGAGATCCAGCTGCTCAATATCCAGCGTCGGCTCCGGTCCGGCGCGAAGGTGGTCGGGCACAAGGTGGGGCTGTCGTCGAAGGCGATGCAGGAGATGATGGGCGTCGACGAGCCCGACTACGGTCACCTGCTCGCCGACATGGAGGTCTACGAAGACGTCCCCGTCGACACCTCGAAGTTCCTGCTGCCGCGCGTGGAGGTCGAGGTCGGGTTCATCCTCGGCGCCGACCTGCCCGGCCAGGACTGCACCGAGGCCGACGTGCTGGCCGCGACCGTGGCGTACGCACCCTCGATCGAACTCATCGACTCGCGCATCAACGACTGGAAGATCGGCCTGACCGACACCATCGCCGACAACGCCTCCTCGGCCGGATGGGTGCTCGGCAAAGAACGCGTCGCACCCGGCGACATCGACATCAAGGCCATCGACGCCGTGCTCACCCGCAACGGCGAGGTCATCGCCGAGGGCCGCAGCGACGCGGTGCTGGGCGATCCGGTGATCGCCGTCGCGTGGCTGGCGCGCAAAGTCGCGACCTTCGGGGTGCGGTTGAAGAAGGGCGACATCGTGCTACCCGGTTCCTGCACCCGCGCCATCGACGCCCGCCCCGGTGACGACTTCCTCGCCGAGTTCACCGGACTCGGTTCCGTCCGCTTGCGTTTCAGCTGAACCAGACTTCCTAGGAGAACACCGTGACCAGCAAAGTCACCGCCGCGATCGTGGGGTCCGGCAACATCAGCACCGATCTGCTCTACAAGCTGCTGCGCTCGGACAAGATCGAGCCGCGCTGGATGATCGGCATCGACCCCGATTCGGAGGGGCTGAAGCGGGCGAGCGGGCTGGGTCTGGAAACCTCCGCCGAGGGCGCGGACTGGCTGCTCGCCCTCGACGAGAAGCCGGATCTGCTGTTCGAGGCCACCTCCGCCTACGTGCACCGCGCGTACGCGCCGAAATACGAGGCCGCGGGTATCCGCGCCGTCGACCTCACCCCGGCCGCTGTCGGCCCGGCCGTGATCCCCCCGGTGAACCTGGATTCACTGCGGGACGCGGCGAACGTCAACATGATCACCTGCGGTGGTCAGGCCACGATTCCGATGGTCAACGCGGTCTCGCGGGTGGTCCCGGTGTCCTACGCCGAGATCGTGGCCTCGGTGTCCTCGGTGTCGGCCGGACCGGGTACCCGCGCGAACATCGACGAGTTCACCAAGACCACCTCCAAGGGTGTGGAATCCATCGGCGGCGCCGAACGCGGTAAGGCCATCATCATCCTGAACCCGGCCGAGCCGCCGATGATCATGCGCGACACCATCTTCTGCGCCATCCCCGAGGATGCCGATCGCGACGCGATCTCCGAGTCGATCTTCCGGATGGAGAAGTCCATTCAGGAGTACGTGCCCGGCTACCGGCTGCTCAACGACCCGCAGTTCGACGAACCGTCGCTGGTATCCGGCGGCTTGGCGAAGGTGTCGATCTTCGTCGAGGTCGAGGGCGCGGGCGACTTCCTGCCGCCGTACGCGGGCAACCTCGACATCATGACCGCCGCGGCCACCAAGGTCGGCGATGTGCTGGCCGATCAAATCCTCTCGGCTCGGGTGTAAGGGAGAAATGCGACCATGAGCAATGTGCTGAAGCCCTACTCGGGCGAACTCGATGTGCGTGTCACCGATACCTCGCTGCGCGACGGCTCGCATCACAAGCGTCACCAGTTCACCGTGACCGAGGTTCGCGACATCGTCGGCGCGCTCGACGCGTCCGGTGTCCCGGTCATCGAGGTCACCCACGGTGACGGTCTGGCCGGGTCCTCGTTCAACTACGGGTTCTCCAAGACCCCGGAGCAGGAACTGATCAAAGCCGCCGCGGAGACCGCCAAGCAGGCCAAGATCGCCTTCCTGATGCTGCCCGGCGTCGGCGTCAAGGAGGACATCAAGATCTCGCAGGACAACGGCGCGTCCATCTGCCGCATCGCCACCCACTGCACCGAAGCCGATGTGTCCATTCAGCACTTCGGCTACGCGCGGGATCTGGGTCTGGAGACCGTCGGCTTCCTCATGATGGCCCACTCCACCACGCCGGAGAAGCTGGCCGAGCAGGCCCGCATCATGGCCGACGCGGGCTGCCAGTGCGTCTACGTCGTCGATTCCGCGGGCGCGCTGGTCCTCGAGCAGGTCTCCGACCGCGTCTCGGCCCTGGTCGCCGAACTCGGCGACGACGCCCAGGTCGGTTTCCACGGCCACGAGAACCTCGGCCTCGCCGTGGCGAACTCGGTCTACGCCGTGCGTGCGGGCGCCACCCAGATCGACGGCTCGGCTCGCCGCTTCGGTGCGGGCGCGGGCAATCTGCCGGTCGAAGCCTTCATCGGCGTCTGCGACAAGCTCGGTGTCAAGACCGGCGTCGACTTCTTCGCTGTCACCGACGCCGCCGAGGACGTGGTCCGCCCGGCCATGCCGTCGGAGTGCCTGCTCGACCGTCAGGCGCTGATGATGGGCTACGCGGGTGTCTACTCCAGCTTCCTGCGCCATGCCGAACGCCAGGCCGAACGCTACGGTGTCTCCGCCGCCGAAATGCTCGTCCGCGCGGGCAAGCGCAAGCTCGTCGGCGGCCAGGAAGACCAGCTCATCGATATCGCCCTGGAACTCCAACGCGAAGCCGCCGTCACCGCCTCGGCCTGACAGCACCCCCTCGACGACGTGACCCGGCACCCGGGTCACGTCGTTCGGCTTTGCGCGAGTGCATCACCGACCTCAGCGTGCGGATACCGCGCGTCAGCGCGTGAGCGCACCGGCGGCGAGATAGTCATCGCCGCCGACGAAATACGTGTGTCCGTCGGCGACCGCTTCGGTGCCCGCCGCGACGATCACCCGCGCGAAGTCCTCGACGGTGGGCAACGGGCCTGCCGCGCGGCGGGACTCGACGCTGTCCGGGTCGCGGCGTTCCAGTAGACGCACGATGATCGTCCCGTCGATCATGTCGCCGGACACCACCGTGAAACCGACTCCACGCGAACGGAATTCGGGAATCAACGCGCGCAACGCGTCCTCACCCGCGCGCTTGCTCCGCGCGATCGGCGCGTAACCCGATGGCACGTTGTCGTTCTCGTGGATGAAGTGCGCCTGATGGCTGGTGACGAACACGATCCGGCCACCCTCCGGCATCAGCGGCAGCATCGCCGTCGCCAGGTTCACCTGCGCGTCCCGGTTGAGCCGGAGGGCGTAGCCCGGATCGGCATCGCGCTCGAGCCCGCCGGATGCGTTGAGCACCAGGGTATCCAACCGACCGGACATCCGGCCGATCTCCTCGACCATCGTCTCGACAGCCGCCGGATCGCAGACATCGGCGCCGAGCACCGAGGCGCTGCCGCCCGCCGCCACGATCCCGTCCACGACGTTCTCGGCCCGCTTGCGCTTCTCCCGGAAATTCACCACGACATGCGCCCCCGCCGCGCCGAACTGCGCGGCCGCCTCCGCCCCGATCCCCCGCGAGGCCCCGGTGACCAGCACGATCCGCTGATCTCGCCGCACTGTCGAATCCATCGTCGATCTCCTCGTCCATCCCGACCGGCCATCATGCTTCTGATTCAGAAGCAACTATCGTGCTTCTGAATGAGAAGCGCAACCGGCGACGAACCGTCGCAAGCGATCCTGGCCGCGATCGACCTACTCGGTCAGCGCTGGATGCTGCGTGTGATCTGGGAACTGGAGCCGGGCCCGCTCGGCTTTCTCGATATCCGCCGACGCATGGGCAACTGCTCGTCGAGCATGCTCTCGGACCGACTCCAGCAACTCCAGTCTGCGGCCTTGATCCGCAAGAACGGCCAGCGCGGCGCGTACGAGCTCACCACCGAAGGCGCCCTGCTCGCCGAATCCCTCCAGCCGCTGTGGGACTGGTCCGAGCACCGAACCTCCACCGGCGACGGCGACGGACGAATCCCCTGGCGGCCCGACCGCTAGCCCGTCGGTCGCCGGAAACTCGCTGGACAGGGGCGATATAACTGGCTGATGAGCGAGAATGCGGCGGCGTTGTTCTGCGATATCGGCATGGCCGGTCGGATCGAACGGATGGAGACCGAGGCCATCGCCGGTGGAGTGCGCGCGGGACTTCACCGGGCACCCTCGACCGCGAGTGGGTTCACCGTGGAGATCGCCGGTGGCGCGGCGTGTTTCGCCGGTCCGAACTCGCCGTTGAACAAGGTGGTCGGCGTCGGCTTCGCCGGGACACCCTCGACGGCACAGTGGGAGGCGGTCGAACAGGCCTATGCCGAGGTGGGGGCGCCGGTCCAGGTCGAGTTGGCCCATCTCGCCGAGCCACGGATCGGAGCCGAACTGACCGCGCGCGGCTACCGGCTGACATCCTTCGAGAATGTGCTCGGCCTGCGTCTGCGTGACCGCACGTGGCCGGTTGCGCAGTCGATCGAAGTGCGCCGCGACGACGGCGACGATCTGGATGACTGGCTCGATATCGTCGTCGACGGCTTCGCCCACCCCGACGACGAGGGCCTGCCTGCCACCGAGGACTTCCCTCGCGACATCCTGGCCGCCGCCGTACGAGACCTGGCTGCCGCCAACAACACTCACCGATACCTGGCCTATCGCGCGGGCACTCCGGCGGGCGGCGCCAGCCTTCGCATGACCGCGGGCATCGCCGCTCTCGCCGGCGCGGCGACCCTGCCCGAGCACCGCCGACAGGGCGTCCAGACGGCATTACTGGCCACCCGGCTCAACACCGCGACCGCGGCGGACTGTGACCTCGCCGTGGTCACCACCCAGCCCGGGTCCGCCTCCCAGCACAACTCCCAGACCCAGGGCTTCACCCTGCTCTACACCCGAGCGGTGCTGGTCAAAGACCCAGCCTGACGACGCTCACTCGCTGGGGATCTCCTCGACGGTCGGATTCTTGGCCGCGAGGCCGCTCACCAAGAGGGCATAGATCGCGACGATGAGGATGGGCGCGGCCAGGGGCGCCCAGATCAGCTGGACCGGAACCAGGGCCGCGGTGGCGGCGGCGATGGTGAACAGGACCGCGCCCCCGACCGAGGGAATGGTGGTGGGCACCACGCCGTCGGGGGCGTGCAGGACGGCGGCATTGAGCAGGTAGGTGGTGGCCACCAAACCTGTTGCGGCAGCGGCTATTACGCCGACGTCGGCGAAGGCGAGAGCGGCGATGGTGATCAGCACCGCGCCGACCGAGGCCGGGCGCCACCACCAGCTCGCGATCACCAGCGCCAGCGCGGGCACCCCGGCCGGCGGATTGATCAGCGCGACAGCGGCGACCAGCAGCAGACCGGCGAGCATGGCGAGGAATCTTGTCATCGGCGCACCCGGACCGCTCGGCGGTGTGCGGGGAGCAGACGCATCGCCTGGTCGAGGCGGGTGTCTTCGGGCCAGGCGACGATGTCGACACCGACGGTGCCCATATCGCGATACATCGAGGCGCGTTCGAGCTGCCACATCTTGGCCATGGTCGGGTCGAGGCCGTTGGCGAAGGGAGTGCCGCGCAGAACGTCGACCGCGACCACCACGTGGCCACGTTTGCGCAGGTCGATCAGGGCCAGCGCGAACTGGGTGTCGAGCAGCGTGGAGAAGGCCACCACGATCGCGCCGATCGGAACGGCGGCGTGCGGCGCGAGGGTGCCGGTTACCTCGAGGTGTTCGTCACCGACGCCGAGAACGGTGTCGACGATGCGATAGAACTGTCTGCGGCCGATGTCGGGGCGCAGCCAGCGGGGCGATTCGCCGAGGCAGACCACGGCGGTGCGGTCGCCGGACTGCAGGGTCGACTGCACCACCTGGGCCGCGCCGCGCACCGAGAGTTCCAGCGAATCGCTGGCCGGGCCGGGCGCCTGCTGCGACGTGTCGACCATGACCACCACGTCGGCGGAGCGATTGGTGAACCGCTGGGTGACGTAGAGCCTGCCGCGCCGTGCGCTCACCGGCCAGTTGACGGCGCGCAATTGATCGCCCGGCGTGTAGGCACGGATATCGGCGTATTCGACGCCGGGACCGTGCCTGCGGGTCAGGTGGGTACCGATGCGGTCGGGAAGTTCGGTGCGCGGCAAGCGCATTCGCTGTGGATCGGCGATGGGGTACACGTAGAGCATGGCCGCGGGCAGCTCGGTGGTCGCGACGGCCAGACCGGCCGGACTCAGCGCGGACACCTTCACCCGCACCGGATAGCGTCCCCAGCGGGCGGCCGAGAGCCCCAGTCGCATGCCCGCGGGCGCACCGCCGGAATCGTGAGCTTCCTCGATCTCGAGTTCCAGGCCCGGCATCGGCAGGGCGTTCATCCGCAGCAGCGCGTGCCCACTCTCGACGAAAGCGACCGCGTTACAGCCGATCACCTCGTTCTCGAAACAGCGCACGGTGCCGCTGCCGTCGACCTGGACCCTGGTCGGCGCCTGCTGCCAGGGCGCGGTGGCGAGCACGCCGAGCATCGGCGCCGCGAACACGACCAGCTGCCACTGCCCGAGCAGCACCGCGACGACCAGGGCCGCGCCCGCGCAACCGGCCAGGATGAACACCAGCGGCGCGGGTCGCCACCGGAGGTCGACCTCGACCGTTCTGGATTCGTCGCGATGCTTCATGTGCTCGTGGCGCGGGGCACCGGTAGCCGGCGCAGTAGTTCGGTGATGACGTCCTCGCCACGGATCCGGCGCACCCACATCTCCGGGCGCAACGTGATGCGATGCGACATCCCCGCCACCGCGAGAGCCTTCACGTCCTCGGGGATCACGTAGTCGCGCCCGAGGAGCAGCGCCCTGGCCCGCGACATCTGCACCAGGTCGAGTTCGGCGCGCGGGCTGGCGCCGACTTCCACCTGCGGATGGCTGCGGGTGGCCGAGGCCAGCGCGACGACGTAGCTCACCACGTCGGGGTGCACGGTGACGAACTCGACCGACTGACGCATCTCCATCAGCCCCTGCGCGTCGACCACCTGGCCCACCTGCGGCGCGGTGGAACCGCGTTCGAGCCTGCGCCGGATCATCTGGGTCTCGTCGGCCTCGGAGAGGTAGCCGAGGCGCAGCTGGATGGCGAAGCGGTCGAGCTGCGCCTCCGGCAGCGGGTAGGTGCCCTCGTACTCGATCGGGTTGTCGGTGGCCAGCACCACGAAAGGCTGTGGCAGCAGGAAGGTTTCGCCGTCGATGCTCACCTGGCCCTCGGCCATCGCCTCCAGCAGCGCGGCCTGGGTCTTGGGCGGGGTGCGGTTGATCTCGTCGGCGAGCAGCACATTGGTGAACACCGGGCCGCGCCGGAAGTTGAACCGGCCCGAGGCCATGTCGTAGATCGTCGAACCGAGCAGGTCGGCGGGCAGGAGATCGGGCGTGAACTGCACGCGGGTGAAGTCGAGTCCGAGCGCGGCCGCGAAAGACCGCGCGATCAGGGTTTTTCCGAGTCCCGGCAGGTCCTCGATGAGTACGTGGCCTCCGGCCAGCACGGCAATCATGATGAGCTGTAGCTCATCTCGCTTGCCGACCACGACACGGCCCAGCTCACGCAGTACGGCATCGGAGCGCTGGACGGTCACGTTCAACGGCATTGTCATCGGTGGCCTCTAACCCCTCACATCGTCTGCAAACGGCGCAGGATCTCGTCCAGCGCCTCTCTTCCCGGCGCGCGACCGGTCTGGTCGCGCGGTGCGGAGTTCGCCGGGTCCACCCAGCGCCACAGTTCGGGACCGAACTGCAGCTGACCGGCGGCCTCGGTGGCCCGGCGATTCTTGGAAACCCTCAGTCCGGTGGACAGCTCGAATTCCGTGGCGAGCAGCGGGCGCAGGTGGCGATCCCAGTCGGCACGGGTGCCGTCGGCACGCGCGGTGAGCATCTCGGCGCGCGCGTGCCATCGACCGAGCATCTCCGCCGGACCGTTGTCGATGTACTCGGTGAGCGGCTCCTCGCTGATCACGCGGTGCCGCAGCGACCGGACCAGCAGCGCCAGCGCCACGGCCACCGGCACGGCGACCGCGAGCAGCACCGAGTCACGATCCAGACGCACCAACGTCACTTCGATCACCGCGACCGCGAGCACGGCTGTCACAATCACCGAAGTCCGGTTCATGCCGTGGCCTCCTGGCATGCTCGGGCCTGCGTGGTTACGCAAGCTACCGCCTCCGGGCGCTGACCGCTCATGCCGTGGCCTCCTGGCATGCTCGGGCGCCCTGCGTGGTTACGCGAGCTACCGCCTCCGGGCGCTGACCGCTCATGCCGTCACCAACCTGCGCTGTAGATCTGTGAGCACGATGCGCAGCAGTTGTTCGGCGCGCATGCGCTGCCATTCGAGCATCGAGTGCGGACTGAAGCGCGCCTCCTCGAACAGCGCGACCAGCTCGCGGGCCGAGGCATCGTGCAGCACACCGCTTTCGAAGGCCCTGGCCAGTACCTCCATCGGGGTGTCCGAGGCCAGCGGGCGGGCGGCGTGGTCGCTGGACAGGCCGCGCTCCATCGCCACATAACAGGCGATGATGGCGGTGCGCGGGTCCTGGCCGGGGGCGTTCATCGCGGCCAGGCCCATTTCGGCGGCGCGCGTGAGGGAGTCGACTTCGCTGGCGATCGGTTCGTCCTCGACGGGCGCGACCGGGACCGGCTCACGACGTGCGGCGAAAGCGACGACGACCAGGCCGACCATCGCGACCACGATCAGCACGATGGCCAGGATCGCCGCGATCACCAGGGCGGTGCCGGTGAGTTCGGTGGGTCCGGTCGTGGGATCGGCGGCATGGGTGTCGGTCGTGGGGACGGGACCGGAGCCCTCGGTCAGCGTCTCGGAGGCCTGGCGCATCGGGCGGGCGCCGGGCAGCAGGAACAGCGCGGTGACCCCGCCGGCGAAGATCAGGGCGACCGCGGCGACGGCGACCGGGACGAGCACCGCCAACCTGCGCCACTGGATGCGCGGCAGGGCGTCGCGTTCAGCTTCCGGCATCGCCAGCGGCAGACGATGTTGACTGGCGATGACACCCGCTACCAGGATGACGATCGAGACCAGCAGCAGCACCGGCATCACGGCGACGAGCAGCGCGGAAGGAGCTCCGGTCGAAGTCGCGCCGGAGCCAGGCAGGGTGCCCTGCAACGCGATCGTCGAAGCGACGACCAGTGCGATCACGACGATCGCCCGCGTAATGGGCTGATTCACCCCGATCACAGCTGTACCACCAAACCCCAGAGACTGCACAAAACAGCCACATAGTTACATGCCGAGTGGTCCACTCGAGAGGAAATCGATGCTTTTCAACCTCTCTCCCTTATTGTCCCCCTGAGATCAGGGACTTGCTACACAGCGCGGACGCTCGACGCGTTAGTTAACGGCAATTCACCGAGTCGGCTGGCGGTGCGAGCCAGATCAGGAATCAGGGGGACGCCGGCCGTGAGGTCGTGCGGGGGCTCCGACGCGTGGATGGTGAACGGGATATCGGCGTCGTAGACGACATCGACGAGGTTCACCAGGCGCATGGCCCAGTCCGGCGGGACCTCGCGCAGCGGAGGAACCTCGCCCATGGTCAGGTGGCGGTAGCGCTCGGCGAGCAGTAGGTAGTCGGCGGCACTGGTGGGTACGGCGCAGATGTCGTGGAAATCGACGGTGATGACATCGGTGGCGGTGCGGGCGCGCAGGGTGCGGCCGTTGCCCAGGGGCACGTCGACCGCGAGCCGCTCGATGTCGTGCGGGTCCGCCCGAGCCGCGACGGCCCGCGCGCCCGCCTCCACACGCGGTGGAGCCGATCCGGCGCCCTCGGTGAGCACGTACCGACCCGCGAGGAAACCGGTGTCGCGGTGTGGCGTGCGGGTGCGGTAATCGAGTGGTCCATCGAGGGCGACGGTGTCGAGGTGGGCCAGGATCAACTCGATGGTCGGCACGAAGGCGTCGTGGAACAGCGGGTTGGGCAGCAGATCGCGCGGCCGGTAGTTCGACGTGACCACGAGCGTGCGGTGCTCGGCGAAGAGAACTTCGAGCAGGCGGGCGATGAGCATCGCGTCGCCGATGTCGGTGACGTGGAATTCGTCGAAGCAGACCAGGTCGGCCCCGCCGAGAAGTTCGTCGATGGCCCGTTCGACCGAGCCGAGGGCATGGGTGGCGGCGTGGAGGGCCGCGAAGAAGGTGTGAAAGTGGAAGCGACGCTTGCGCGAGGTCCGGACCGCGCCGTAGAACCGGTCCATCACCATGGTCTTGCCGCGTCCCGGTCGGCCGTGCAGATAGATGCCGGCGCGATATCGCCGCAGGGCATCGCGCTCGACGGAGCCCCCGGGCTGGTTGCCTCGTGCGGCCCGACGCCCGCGCAGGGCACGCGAGCGCCGACCACCGCTTTCGGCCAGGCGCGGGATACCGAACGGGCCGGTGCGTCGAGCGGAGTGCCCGCCCGGTGAGAGGCGTCCGTCGACCGGATCGAGCAGTGCTTCGAGCGCGTCCAGGGCCGCTTGCTGTGCGGGGTCGAGCACCACCGTGTCGGGTTTCATCCGAACCTCCTCGTTCCTCTACAGTTGTAGAGGACGGGCGTCGCCGACGGCCAGGAGAGGTGACGATGTCCACAGACCGGCGGACCCAGATCGTGGCGGGCGCTATCGAACTCATCGCCACCCGGGGAATCCGCGCGCTCACCCACCGCGCGGTGGACACCCGGCTGGCCTTACCGCCGGGTTCGACCTCGTACTACTTCCGTACTCGACAGGCTTTGATCGAGGCCATCGCCGACTCGATCACCACGCGATCACGCGTGGATTTCGAAGCCGCGCAGCACGAATCAGCGACTCACACTGAAAGCCTTACCCGCGCGAAATCCGCAGGCAGGCCGATGGATCCCGTACGGGTCGCACACGACATCGCGTCCTGGCTCGCCGACCTACTCGCCCATCGCCGCAACGAGCTGATCGCCCGGCACGCCTTGATCATCGAGGTCATGTCCGACCCGGAACTCCACGGCCGCCTCGCGGGCAGCCTGTTCTCCCTCGACCGCGCGACCGACCTGTTCAGTGCGCTCGGCGCCGCCGCGCCGAGCGAGTCGGCCCACGACTTCCTCGCGCTACTGGAAGGACTCGTCTTCGATCGCTTCGCGGGACTGCGCGCGGAATCGGCGGGCACCGTCGACCAGTTCGCGCGGCCGCTGGCCGAGTTCCTGACCGGTGCACGCGACTATTCGGCCCGCCAACCGAATTCGGAATAGGGCGCGGCCGAGGTCAGCGCGGCCAGGCCGAGAGCGGAGTACTCGATCAGATCCGCGGGAAGCTCTGCCAGCGGAAACCATTGCAGCGCATAGCATTTATCGGGCTCACGATTGACAGGTTCACCGCGCCAGTCCTCGACGCGGAAGAACAGCCCGAGCCGGGCATCGCGCCCCGCCGCGGTGACGTGAGCGACATGAAACAGCCGCAAGGCGGTGAGGTCGATCTCGACCCCGACCTCTTCGGACGCTTCCCGAACCGCCGCCATCGCCACCGATTCGTCGGCTTCGACCTTTCCCGACGGCAGGTGCCAGCGGTGATCGAATTCGTCGCCGCTCCGGCGCAGACTCAGCAGAACCTGGTCGCCGCGAATCAGCAGGACGTGCACGTCGACCAGGTGGCGGGGAGTCACCCGGTCGAGCGTACGAGAGGCTACGACGTCAGGACCAGTCCTGACGTGGGTACGCCGGTGCCCGCGGTGACCAGGATGCGTTCCAGGGCGTCGACCTGGTTCACCGAGGTGCCGCGGATCTGGCGCACCGCTTCGGCGATGCCGTTCATGCCGTGGATATAGGCCTCCCCGAGCTGGCCGCCGTGAGTGTTGAGCGGCAGGCGTCCGCCGAGCTCGATGGCGCCGTCGGCGATGAAGTTCTTGGCCTCGCCGCGGGGGCAGAAGCCCAGTTCCTCGAGCTGCATGAGGACGAACGGGGTGAAGTGGTCGTAGAGGATCGCGGCCTGCATGTCGGCGGCGGTCAGGCCGCTCTGCGCCCAGAGCTGCTCGCCCACGAGACCCATTTCCGGCAGGCCGGTCATGGCGTCGCGGTAGTAGCTGGTCATCACGTACTGATCGGCGCCGCTGCCCTGGGCCGCGGCCGCGATGATCGCGGGGCGCTGCGCGAGGTCGCGGGCCCGTTCCACGCTGGTGACCACGATGGCGACGCCGCCGTCGGACTCCTGGCAGCAGTCGAGCAGGTGCAGCGGTTCGGCGATCCAGCGCGAATCCTGGTGCTGCTCGAGGGTGATCGGTTTGCCGTAGAAGAAGGCGTTGGGGTTCACCGCGGCGTGCTTGCGGTCGGCGACCGCCACCGCGCCGAAATCGGCACTGGTCGCGCCGGTGACGTGCATGTACCGGCGGGCGACCATCGCCACCTGCGCGGCGGGCGTGCCGAGCCCCTGCGGGTAGGCCCAGCCCGCGTCGATCCCCGACGACGTGGGCGCGGCGGCCAGCGCGGGCGAGAACTGCCCGAATCGGGCGCCGGATCGTTCGTTGAACGCGCGATAGGCCACCACCACATCGGCCACGCCGGTAGCCACGGCCATCGCGGCCTGCTGCACGGTCGCGCAGGCGGCACCGCCGCCATAGCCGATGTGGCTGAAGAACTTCAGGCTCGGAATGCCGACTGCCCTTGCCACTGCGGCCTGGGTGTTGGTGTCCATGGTGAAGGTGGTGAGACCGTCGACATCGGCGGGTGTGAGACCCGCGTCGGCCAGCGCCGCGCTGACAGCCTCCGCCGCCAACCGCAATTCGCTGCGACCGGAGTCCTTGGAGAAGTCGGTGGCACCGATGCCGACGATGGCGGCGCGACCGGAAAGGCCGGGGCTGTCAGCGGATTCGGCCGCGGTGGTGCTCATTTCGGCTCCAGATCGGGAAGGGCGATGACGGCCGTGGCGGTGATGTGCTCGCCGAGGCTGTCGGTGCCGTGCACGTCGATGGTGACCAGGGTGGCGTCGATCCCGGTGACGGTGCCGGAAAGGGTCAGCGTGTCACCGGCGTACAGCGGCACCCCGAGACGCAGGGCGATGCGCTTGACCAGTGCGCGCGGCCCGGCCCAATCGGTGACGAAGCGCTGCACCAGACCGGTATCGGTGAGGATATTGACGAAGATGTCGTCGGACCCGCGCTCGACCGCCTTGTCGCGGTCGTGGTGCACATCCTGGAAATCCCTGGTCGCCATGGCGGTACTGATCACGAAGGTCGGATCGGCGTGGATCACCAACTCCGGCAACGTGGTTCCCACCGCGATGGTGGCGAGGTCGACGGTGGGGGTCATCGTGGCGTCCTTTGCGGTCATCACACGGCCTGCCAGTAGGGCAGCACGGTTCCGTCGGCGAGCTTTTCGAAGGCGACCCGGACGGGCACGTCGATGGCGACCTCCGCCGGGTCGATGCCACGCAGCTCACCGAGCATCCGCACGCCCTCGTCGAGTTCCACCAGGGCGACCACGAAGGGCAGGTCGCGACCGGGCACCTTGGGCGCGTGGTGCACCACGAAGCTGAACACCGTGCCGGTGCCCGCGGCCACCAGGTAGTCGGTGGGCACCGACTTGTCCTGCCACAGTGCGGGAATGGGCGGATGGCGCAGGGTGCCGTCGGGCAGACGCTGGATGCGCAGCTCGCCGACTTCGGTTCCCGCCCAGAAGAACTCGGTATCGCGCGAGATGACCGGGCCGACCCGATCGGCGGGCGCGATGCTCGCCGACTCCTGCTCCGCCTCCGTAGTGGCGGCGGCGGGCGCGAACTTCAGAATGCGGAAGAGCATTTCGGTGACGACCTCGTCGCCGACCGACCAGGTGGTGGTGAAGGTCAGGAACCAGCCGTCGCCGAGCCCGGTTCGCTTGGGGCCCTTGAACTCCGAGAGCCTGCTGCGGATCGTCACCGCCTCCCCCGGCTCGAGGTAGCGGTGGTAGGTCTGTTCACAGTTGGTGCCGACCACGGAGGTGAAGCCGGCATCGTCGAGCAGCTGTGTCGCCAGGCCGAGCGGGTCGTCGGCGGTGCGCACCCCGTGCAGGCCGTTCATCGTCCACACCTGCGCCATGGCGGGTGGGGCGACGATGCCGCGATGGCCTGCCGCTCGCGCCGCTTCGGCGTCCACGTAGATCGGGTTGGTGTCACCCAGCGCCTCGACCCAGTTGTGGATCATCGGCTGGTTCACCGGGTCGCGACCGGCCCGCGGCGCGGACTGCCCCGCTGCCGACAACCTCGCCAGCGCGTCCGGAATATCGTCGGGGGTGATGCTGTCCGGCACGCGCCGCTCCTTGTTCATCGGGGCACGCGCGGGAGGTCGAGTCCCGCGGTGGCCACCAGTTCACGCATGACCTCGTTCACGCCGCCGCCGAAGGTGACGACGAGGTTCTGCTTGGTGCGCCGATCCAGCCAGTCGAGCAATTCGGCTGTGCGGGGCTCGGCCGGGTCGCCGTAGCGGCCGATGATCTCCTCGACCACGCGGCCCGCGTCCTGCAGCGATTCGGTGGAGAAGATCTTGGTGGCCGAGGCGTCGGCGATCACCGCGTTCTGCGCCGCCGCGGTATCGGCGGCCGCGACCTGCCAGTTCAGCAATTCGTTGAGCCGCACCATGGTTCGCACCCGGCCGAGCGCGCGCCGAACCTCGGGCTCGCCGAGCAGGCTGTGCTCGGCCGACCAGTCGCGCAGACGGTCGTAGAGCTGTTCGATCTTGCCCGACGGGCCGAGGCTGACGCGCTCGTGGTTGAGCTGGGTGGTGATCAGCCGCCAGCCGCGATTCTCCTCGCCGACCAACATCTCGGCGGGCACCCGCACATCGTCGAAGTAGGTGGCGTTGGTGTGGTGGGCGCCGTCGCAGGTGATGATCGGGGTCCAGGAGTAGCCGGGATCCTTGGTGTCCACGATGAGGATCGTGATGCCGCGATGGCGCGACTCGACCGTGCCGGTGCGGCAGGCCACCCAGACGTAGTCGGCTTCGTGGGCGCCGGTGGTGAAGATCTTCTGCCCGTTGACGATCCAGTCACCGTTGTTGTCGCGCACCGCGCTGGTGCGCAGCGCCGCGAGGTCGGTGCCCGCCGAGGGCTCGGAGTAGCCGATGGCGAAATGGATGTCGCCGGACAGGATTCCGGGCAGGAACTTCTTCTTCTGCGCGTCGGTGCCGTACTTCTGCAGGGTCGGCCCCACGGTGAGCAGGGTGACCAGGGGCAGCGGAACATCGGCGCGGACAGCCTCGTTGAAGAAGATCTGCTGTTCCATCGGGCCGAAACCCTGGCCGCCGAACTCCTTGGGCCAGCCGACGCCGAGCCAGCCGTCACGGCCCATCCGGCGCACCACCTCGCGGTAGGTGTCGCCGTGCCGGTCCACCGCCATCGTCGCGGCTTCGTCCGGGCTGATGAGGTCGGCGAAGTAGGAACGCAATTCTTCGCGCAACCGCCGCTGTTCGGCGGTCAGATCGATGAACATCTTGCTCCCAGGAGGTCGAGCCGCAGACCCGCACCGCCGAGGAGCCGGGCGAGGTCTTTGGCCTGCGAGTAGTAGCGGTGCATCGGGTGAGTGATATCCACGCCGAGTCCACCGTGCAGGTGGTGACATTTCTGCATGGCGCGCGGGACTTCGGACGCGGCCCAGTAGGCGAGCACGTCGAGGTCCTCGTCGACGCGGTACCGGTGCTCGGGCGAAGCGTCGGCCTGAGCCAGCGCCCAGCACGCCGACTCCGCGGCCACGTGCAGCGTGCGCGAGACCACGTACAGATCCGCGATCTGCTGGGCCACGGCCTGGAATTCGGCCAGCGGCCTGCCGAACTGTTCCCGGGTGCGCACGTGCTCGGCGGTGAGCGTGATCGCACCCTTCAACAGGCCGTCGGCGACCGCGCCGATACAGGCCAGTGCGTGGCGGTGCAGTCCGGGCAGCGCGTCGGGCAGCAGCTGGTCGGCCGGGATCTCGACGTCGTCGAGGACCAGCGTCGCCTCCGGGATGCCCGCCGAACCCGACACCGGGATGATCTCCAGCCCCGGCGCGACCGAATCCACCAGTGCCACACCGGCATCGGTGGGCACCAGGATCCAGCGCGCCTGCGCGGCGTAGATCACGCCGGACTTACGACCGGTGATGCGCACCGTGTCGCCCTCGCGCACGGCCTTGGTGGTCGGCGCGGTGGTGAACGGCGCGCCGGGCTCGTTGAGCGCGGCGGTAAGCACGGTGCCCTTGCCCACCTCGGCCAGTACCCGCTCGGCCAGTTCGTCCGACAGCACGTCGAGCAGCGGCAGCACGCCGAACCCGAAGGTCGGCAGGGCCGGGACCGCGGCGGCATCGGTGGCCAGCTCCATGAGCAGGGCGGATACCTCCAGCAGTCCCATGCCGTCGCCGCCGAACCGTTCCGGTACCGGCACCGAGAGCAGGCCGGAGTCGACCAGGCTCGGCCACAGGGCCATATCCCGGGCCGACTCGCGTTCGAGCAGGCTCACTACCACCTCGGCTACGGCGTCGGCGCTTTCGTCGCGGGTGAAATCCACGGCGTCCTCCCTCATCGAGCTAACTGTCCGCATCGCGCGGCAGGCCGAGAATGCGCTCAGCGGCCACGGTCAACAGAATCTGCTCGGTACCGCCCGCGATCGAGAGACACCGTGTAAGCAGGAATTCTTTCAGTTCATCGCCGTCCAGTGAACCCTCTTGGCCGACAAGTTCGAGCGCGTATTCCGCCAGCTCCTGGCGGTGCCGGACACCGACCAGCTTGCGGACGCCCGCCTGCGCGCCCGCGTCGACGCCCGCCATCGTCGCCACCGCGATCCGTTGCTCCAGCAATGATCCGGCAACCGAGGAGGTGATCAGCGTGCCGAAACGGTCCTCACGCAGCTCTGTTCCCCAGCCGCCGACCGGAAACCGGTCGAGCAGCGCTTCGAGCGCGCCACCGATACCGCCGCCGCCCATCGCGACCCGTTCGGCCGACAGCGTGGTGCGCGCGATCTTCCAGCCGTTGTTCAGCGCGCCGACCAGGCAATCATCGGGCACGAACACGTCATCGAGGAAGACCTCGCTGAACTTCTCCTCGCCGGTGATCTGCACCAGCGGACGCACCTGCACACCGGTGGCGCGCATATCGACGAGGAAGTAGCTGATGCCGCGATGCTTGGCCGCGCCCGGATCGGTACGGGCCAGGCAGATGCCCCAGTTCGCGGTGGAGCCGAGCGAGGTCCACACCTTCTGCCCACGCAGCACCCAACCGCCGTCGACCTTGTCGGCGGTGGTGCGCAGGGCGGCGAGATCGGAGCCGGCGCCGGGCTCGCTGAACAGCTGACACCAGATGACCTCGCCGTGCAGGGTCGGCCAGACGTAGCGTTCGATCTGCTGCTCGGTGCCGAAGCGCAACAGCGTCGGCACAGCCCAGCCCGCGACGGCGAGGTCGGGGGTCGCCAGTTCGGCGCGACGGAGCTGTTCGGCGAGCTGGAGGCAGGTCATCGGATCGGCGGCCCGGCCGTAGGGGCGCGGCCAGTGCGGCATCACCATGCCCGCCTCCACCAGCGCCCTGGCCCGGTCGGCGGGCTCGAGCGCGGCGATCGCGGCGACCTCGTCGGCCAGCGCGGTATCGACGGCGGCGTCACCGAGCACCCGCTCGGCGCCGGTGGTGCGGCGCTGACCGGCCCTGGTGAGCTCGGCGACCCGGGCACGCCAGCGCGCCGAGCCACCGAGGAGCTGGCGCAGCGAACTGGCGCGGCGCAGGTAGAAGTGCGCGTCGTGTTCCCAGGTGAAGCCGATGCCGCCGAGCACCTGGATGGCGTCCTTGGCGTTGTCGACGGCGGCGTCGAGGGCCACCGACGCGGCGACAGCGGCGGCGATCGCGAGTTCGTCGCCACCCTCGTCGATCGCGGCGGCGGCATCGGCGGCGACGGCGCGGATCAGCTCGGTGCGGCACAGCATCCAGGCGCACAGGTGCTTGATCGCCTGGAAGCTGCCGATCGGCTTGCCGAATTGTTCACGGACACGGGCATATTCGACCGCGGTGCGCAGGGTCCAGCCGGCGATGCCCGCCAGCTCCGACACCGCGAGCGCGACGAAGAGGTCGGTGACATCGACTGTCGGCGCGAAGCCGTGGTCGGCCGCGACGGCCGCCTCGGCGGCGCTGACCCGCGCCAGCGGCACGGTGTGGTCGCCGTGCGGCAGCGGGGTCACCGTCACCGCGTCGGCGGGCAGCAGCAGCCAGCGGGTGCCGTCGGCGGTGTCGGCGGGCACGAGAACCCGGGTCAGCTCATCGGCGCCGTAGACGAAATCCCAAGTGCCGGAGACACTCCAACCCGTGTCGGTGGCGACCGCCTTCGCGGACCGATCGGCGCCGGGCACCGCGACCGCACACGGCGTGCCGTCGGCGAACGCGCCCTCGGTGATCAGCCCGGCCAGCGCGGTGGCCAGCACCGGACCGCCGACCAGGTCATCGCCGGTCTGCTCCAGCATCACCGCGAGGTCGGCGACCGTGCCGCCGAGACCGCCGTTTTCCTCGGGCAGCGCGACCTCGAACAGCCCGAACTCGGTCAACCCGGTCCAGTATCCGCGCCAGGCGGCCGAGCCGCCGGTCCGCATTGTTTCAATCGGCGCGACCGTGCTCGCCCAGCCTCGCAGCGATGCCGCGACGGCTTTGTGCTCGTCAGTGGTGGCGATGGTCACAAGAGGATCCGCCCTTCCGGCGTGGTTCACACTTCTAGAACATGTTCTAATATCTGAGCCGGGTGTAAGTCAAGAGACCTACACTCACACCAAGCTCCGGGCATGCCTCGGCCGATCGATCACTACTGAAGCGAAGGGTTTCCACGATGGACAGTCCCGCACCAACGCCCACCGTGACCACGCTGTCCGAGGACGAACTCAGCTCCAGCGCACAGCGCGACCGGCGCAAGCGCATCCTCGACGCCACCCTCGCGCTCGCCTCCAAGGGCGGCTACGACGCCGTGCAGATGCGCGCGGTCGCCGAGCGCGCCGACGTGGCCGTCGGCACGCTGTACCGCTACTTCCCGTCCAAGGTGCACCTGCTCGTTTCGGCGCTGGCCAGGGAATTCGAGATGTTCGAGGGCAAGCGCAAGCCGCTGCCCGGCGACGGCCCGTCCGAGCGCATGCACACCCTGCTCACCCAGATCACCCGCATGATGCAGCGCGACCCGCTACTCACCGAGGCGATGACGCGCGCGTTCATGTTCGCCGACGCCTCGGCCGCCGCGGAAGTGGATCGGGTCGGCAAGGTGATGGACCGGGTCTTCGCCCGCGCGATGAGCGACGGCGAACCCGACGAGCGCCAGCTCGCCATCGCCCGCGTCATCTCCGATGTGTGGCTGTCGAACCTGGTGGCTTGGCTCACCCGGCGCGCGTCCGCGACCGATGTCACGGAACGACTCGAGCTCACCGTCGACCTGTTGCTGGGCGATCGCGGATAACCGAGCAACCCGGCAAAGCTCACTACCGCAACATCACAAATCGCCCATCACTGTTGACACCCGTCGGCTGTGCGCCTTCCAGTGGGAAGATGCATAGCAGACATCGCATATGCGAAACAGCGCATCTACCGGGTCCCCGTGCCTCGCCGAGCCTGCCCGTGCCCGGTGAGCTCGACGAATACGTCCGACATCGGTGGACCCGGGGTGCGGAATTTGCCATGAGGTCGCGAGGCGACGACCGGGGGGTCGAGCGCACAACCTGCCGCGCCGCTCGAGCGGGAGAATTGACGCAGTATTGTTTTTCGCGCCCCCTGATCAACTCCTCCCATCACTAGGTTGGATGCGTGAGCGCACAGGAACTGCCCTTGGATGTCCGCCGTGCACTGGCGTCGGTTGCGCGCGTGCCACGGCTCTTGGTTGCCTCGGACTACGACGGGACAATCGCCCCGATCGTGTCCGACCCGTCGAAAGCGTTTCCCCAACGGGAATCGGTGAGCGCCTTACGCGCGCTCGCGGGGTTGGCGAACACGACGGCGGCGGTGATCTCCGGTCGGGCACTACGCGATCTGGCCGCGCTCTCGCGCCTGCCGGTCGAGGTGCAGCTGATCGGCAGTCACGGCTCCGAGTTCGACGTCGGCTTCGTGCACGCGATCGACAAGGACGCCAAAAAGCTACTGACAGAGATCAATTCCGCGTTCTCGAAGATCGCCACCGACAACCTGGGCGTGACCGTGGAGATGAAGCCGGCCAGCGCCGCGCTGCACGTGCGTAACGCCGACCCGGAAATCGGAAGGCGCGCACTGACTTCCGTGCGCCAAGGCCCGGCGTCCTGGGACGGCGTGCAGGTGACCGAGGGCAAGGCGGTGATCGAGCTCGCGGTGATCCCCACCGACAAGGGCACCGCGCTCGACACCATCCGTCATCAGGCGAGCGCGTCGGCCGCGGTGTTCTTCGGCGACGACGTGACCGACGAGAAGGCGTTCCGCGTGCTCTCTGGTCCCGATGTCGGCATCAAGGTCGGCGAGGGCGAGAGCATCGCCAAGCTGCACGTGGACTCCACCGAGGACGTGGCCCGCGCGCTGGCGTTCCTCGTCGAGGAGCGGCGCACCTGGCTGGCCGGGGCGAGTGCCCCGCGGATCGAGCGATTGAGCATGCTGGCGAGCCCGCGCTCGGTCGCGCTGCTCACCCCCGACGCCACGGTCACCTGGTTCTGCCACCCCGAACCCGATTCGGCGGCGGTGTTCGCGCACCTGCTCGGCGGCGCGGGAGCCGGTCACTTCACCGTGGCACCGGAGCGGCCGAGCCTGCCGCTGTCGCAGCGGTACGTGGACGGCACCATGACGGTCGAGACACGGTGGGCCAGTTTGCAAGTGGCCGACTACCTGCCCCACGACGTTGCCCCCGATCGCACCGACCTGACCAGGGTGATCACCGGCACCGCGAAGGCCGTGGTCACCTTCGCACCACAGCCGGAGTTCGGCCAGGTGCCGGTGCGAATGGATGTCGTGCGCAACGGAATCCAGGTCAGCGGCACCAACGATCCGATGGTGCTGCGCTCCCCCGGCGTCGAGTGGGAGATCCTGTCCGACGGCACCAACCAGCAGGCGATCGCGGTGGTGGATCCTTCGCTCGGTCCGGTGGTACTCGAATTGCGCTGCGGTACGGCCGATCTCGCGCCCTCGATGACCCCCGAGGCGCAGCGCCGCCAGCTCGCCGAGCAGTACTGGTCGCAGTGGGCGGCCGGGTTGCAGCTGCCCCCGCTCAAGCCGGATCTGATGAAGCGTTCGGCGCTGACGCTGCGCGGGCTGGTGCACCGCCCGTCCGGGTCGATCCTGGCCGCGGCGACCACCTCACTGCCCGAGGACATCGGCGGCGTGCGCAACTGGGACTACCGCTACTGCTGGCTGCGTGACGCGTCGCTGACCGCGCAGGCACTGGTGAACCTCGGCTCGCTGACCGAGGCCGACGAGTTCCTCGGCTGGGTACACAAGGTGCTCGACACCCTGCCGGGCCCGGAGCGCCTGCACCCGCTGTACACGATCTACGGCGAGACCCTGCCGCCCGAGGCCGTGATCGACCTGCTCCCCGGTTACGCCGGGTCGCGGCCGGTGCGGGTGGGCAACGCGGCCAATATGCAGGTGCAGCTCGACGTGTTCGGGCCGATCGTCGACCTGATCACCTCGATGGCGCACGAGCGCGAGCGTCAGGGCATCACCGCACCGGCCAAGGCCCTGCCCGACGCCGACTGGGAACTGGTGCACGCGATGGTGTCGGCGGTGCAGCGGCGCTGGACCGAACCCGACCACGGCATCTGGGAGATCCGCGGCAACCCGCGCCACCACGTGTACTCGAAGGTGATGGGCTGGCTCACCATCGACCGCGCCCTGACCCTGGCCGAGCGCTTCGATCGTGCCGCCGATCCCGACTGGGCGAGCCTGCGCGACACGATCGCCGACGAGGTGAGGGCCAAGGGATGGAACGACGAGGTCCAGTCCTACACCGCCGCCTACGACGGCACCGACCTGGACGCGGCCACCCTGCACATCGGCCTGAGCGGCCTGATCGACCCGGCCGATCCGCGCTTCGCCGCGACCGTGGTGGCCACCGAGGCCGAATTGCGCAGCGGCGCGACGGTGTACCGGTACCACCACGACGACGGACTGCCCGGCGGCGAAGGCGGCTTCCACCTGTGCGCCGCCTGGCTGGTGGAGGCGTACCTGCTGATCGGCAGGCGCTCCGACGCGGAGGCGCTGTTCGCTCAGCTGGTCGCCGCAGCGGGCCCCACCGGCCTGCTCAGCGAGGAGTACGACCCGGTCGCGGAACGTTCCCTCGGGAACCACCCGCAGGCGTACAGCCACCTCGGCCTGCTGCGCTGTGCCCAACTCCTGAGCGAACAGATCCGGCTTCCCGTGTCTCTCGGCCAGACGTAAGGGCGGGCGCCGTCAGTTCGGCGGCCGGCGTTCCGCACTCGGAACGTCGGCCGCCGCTCGGCGATTCGCCCGTGTGCTCGCGAGATCACCCGGCTCGTTACCTGATCAGCGTAGGTCCTGCTAATCTAAAACGGTAACGATTTCCATTATGATCTAGAGCTTGCTCGCCAGCATCGCCAGGAGTGCCGCGTGAACCCTCGATTCGTCCGCTTGTTCGCCGGTCTCACGGTGGGAGTGGCGGCCGTGGTCGTCCTCACCGCCTGCGGTACGAGCGCCAGCGATACCGGTACCCCCCAGATCGTCGCCTCCACCAATGTGTGGGGTTCGGTGGCCGCCGCCGTCGCCGGACCTGACGCCCAGGTGAGCTCGATCATCAGCGATCCCGCCGCCGACCCGCATTCGTTCGAGACCTCGGCCACCGACACCGCCAAGATCAGCGACGCCGATCTCGTCGTGTTCAACGGCGGCCACTACGACGAGTTCATCGAGAAGGCCATCTCGGGCAAGAACAAGCGGACCGTCGAGGCGTTCGAGCAGCGCGCGGACAAGAAGGACGACAACGAGCACGTCTGGTACGACGTGACCACGGTGGCCGCCGTCGCCGACCGGATCGCGGCCGAACTCGGCCGGGTCGACGCCGCGCACGCCGACGCCTACACCGAGCGCGCGGTCGCCTTCAAGAATCAGCTGATCGGCGTCAGCACCATCACCGGCACCATCGCCACCCAGACGCCGAACGCGCCGGTCGCCCAGTCCGAGCCGCTCGCGCACTACCTGCTGACGGCCGCGACCGCCCAGGACAAGACCCCGCGCGAGTTCCAGGAGGCGATCGAGCAGGAGACCGACCCGGCCCCGGCCGCCGTCGCCGCCACCCGCGACCTGATCACCGCCAAGCAGGTCAAGGCGCTGATCTACAACACCCAGACCGAGGACAAGATCACCCAGGACCTGCGGGCCACCGCGAAATCCGCGGGCGTCGCCGTGGTCGAGGTCACCGAAACCCTGCCCGCTGGAATGGATTACATCCAGTGGCAGACCGCCAACGCCAAGGCGCTCGCCGCGGCCCTGCGCTGAGGACCCCCATGACCGAGGCAACCGCAGTGTCGGAAACCACCGCCGCGCCCGAGACCGCCGACGCGGCGATCCGGCTGCGCGGGGCGACCATGGCCTTCGGCGACCGCGTCCTCTGGCGTGACCTCGACCTCGACGTGCGACCGGGTGAGTTCATCGCCGTCCTCGGACCCAACGGCTCCGGCAAGACCTCGCTGCTGCGCGCCCTGCTCGGCACCCGCGAGCTGAGCGCGGGCAGCGCGCTGATCGCGGGGCGGCGCGCCGGGGTCGGCAATCCGGGCATCGGCTACATCCCGCAGCAGAAGACCATCGACGCCGGCGTGCAACTGCGCGGCGTCGACCTGGTCGGCCTCGGCGTGGACGGGCATCGATGGGGGCTCGGCTGGCGCGGTCGACGCAGCCGGGCCGAGAAGGTCGAGCGGGCCATCGCCGCGGTAGGCGCCGAGTCGTTCGCGCACGCGTCGCTGGAGACGCTCTCCGGTGGCGAGCAGCAGCGGTTGCGGGTCGCCCAGGCCCTGGTCGGCGATCCATCGGTGCTGCTGTGCGACGAACCGCTGCTGAGCCTGGATATGGCCAACCAGCGGCTGGTCGCCGAACTGGTCGACCGGCGCCGCCGCGAACACGACACCGCGGTGCTGTTCGTGACCCACGAGATCAACCCGATCCTGCCGCTGGTGGATCGGGTGCTGTACCTGGTCGACGGTGGCTTCCGGATCGGTACGCCCGACGAGGTGATGACCTCGCGGACCCTGTCGGAGCTCTACGGCACCGAGGTCGAGGTGCTGCGGGTGCGTGGGCGCCTCGTGGTCGTCGGAACCGGCGACGACATGGACGCGCTGGGCGGTACCGCCTGATGGAAAAGCTCACCAAGGTCTTTGCGCAGATGTTCGACTTCGCCACCACCGCGAATCTGCTCGGCTACGACTTCGTGCAGCAGGCGCTGCTGGCGAGTGCCCTGCTGGGGTTGCTGGCCGGATTGATCGGGCCGCTGATCGTCGCCAGGCAGATGTCGTTCGCCGTGCACGGGACCAGCGAGCTCTCGCTCACCGGCGCGTCGGCGGCGCTGCTCGTGGGGGTGGGGGTCGGATTCGGCGCGATCGCCGGTTCGGTGGTCGCGGCCGTGCTGTTCGGGTGGCTGGGTTCTCGTGCGCGCGAACGTGATTCGGTGATCGCGGTGGTGCTGTCGTTCGGGCTCGGATTGTCGGTGCTGTTCCTGTGGCTCGCGCCGGAGCGGGCCGGGTCGAAGTTCTCGCTGCTCACCGGTCAGGTCGCCGGGGTCGGTTACGACGGGCTCGCGCTACTGGTCACCTGCACCGCGGGCGTGCTCGCCGTGCTGGCCGTGGTGTACCGGCCGCTGTTGTTCGCCAGTTCCGACCCCGAGGTCGCGATCGCGCGCGGCGTGCCGGTGCGGGCGCTGTCGGTGGTGTTCGCGGTGCTGCTCGGCATCACCGCCGCGTTCGGCGTACAGATCGTCGGCGCGCTGCTGGTGCTGGCTCTGCTGATCACGCCCGCCGCCGCGGCGGCCCAGGTGACCTCGAGCCCGATGCGGGCGACCGTGCTGTCGGTGGTGTTCGCCGAGATCGCCGCGGTCGGTGGGCTGCTGCTGTCACTGGCGCCCGGCGTTCCGGTGTCGACCTTCGTCACCGCGATCTCGTTCGGCATCTACCTGGTGTGCCGGGTCATCGGACATCGAGATCGGCAACTCGCGCACGCGCGCTGAACCCGCCCGAGATCTCGCCCCGATGGCCGAACGGCCACGCGTCACCCGGCTCGGCGCGCAGAATGGCCAGCATGATCGACTTCACTGTTCCGGATGATCTGGCCGCACTGCGAGATCGGGTTCGCGCCTTCGTCGTCGAGCAGATCGTGCCGTTCGAGCGCGACCCCCGGCTCACCGCGCACGGCCCGAACGACGATCTGCGGGCCGAACTCGTGGAACTGGCCCGCGCCGAGAAACTGCTGACCGTGCAGGCACCGGTGGAACACGGCGGGCTCGGACTCAGCCACGTCGAGCAGGCGCTGGTGTACGAGGCGGCGGGGTGGTCCACGCTCGGGCCGGTCGCCATGAACTGCGCCGCGCCCGACGAGGGAAACATGTTCCTGCTCGGCAAGATCGCCGACCCGGAGCAGGCGGACCAGTACCTGATGCCGGTGATCCGGGGCGAACAGCGTTCGGTTTTCGCGATGACCGAACCCGGTGGCGCCGGGTCGGATCCCGGACAGCTCAGCACCGAGGCCGTGTTCGACGGCGAGAACTTCGTGCTCAACGGTCTCAAATGGTTGATCACCGGCGCCGACGGCGCCAAGACCTGGATCATCATGGCCCAACTCGCCGAGAACCCCTACCTGCCCGCGGGCCCGACGCTGTTCCTCACCGAGGGTGACGCGCCGGGCATCGTGATCGAGCGGATCATGAACACGATGGACCGCAACTACGTCGGCGGGCACGCGGTGGTGCGGTTCGACAATCTCACGTTGCCGCCCTCGGCCGTGCTAGGCCGTACCGGACAGGCCCTGCGGTACGCGCAACTACGGCTCGCCCCCGCCCGGCTCACACACTGCATGCGCTGGCTCGGCGCGGCGGCCCGAGCCCAGTCCATCGCGCTGGACTACGCGCGAACCCGTACCGCCTTCGGCAAGCCGATCGGCGAACACGAGGGCGTGTCGTTCATGCTCGCCGACAACGAGGTGGCGCTGCATCAGTGCAGGCTGACGATCTGGCATGCCTGCTGGCTGATGGATCAGGGGCAGCAGGCCAGACACGAATCGTCGATGGCCAAGTCCTATGTCTCCGAGGAACTGTTCAAGGTCACCGATCGGTGCGTGCAGGTGCTGGGCGGGATCGGGATCAGCGACGAGACGGTCGTGGAGATGTTGTTCCGGGATATGCGCGCCTTCCGGCTGTACGACGGGCCGACGGAAGTGCACAAGTACGCGATCGGCAAACACTTGCTCGCCGGTCGCTAGTACGATTCCATCCCATGAGTTCGGAATTGCTCGTCGATGTCGCGGGCGGCGTCGCCAAGCTGACGCTCAACCGACCGGCCAAGCAGAATGCCGTCACCCCGGCGATGGCGGCCGAGCTGAGCGCCGCGCTGCGCCGGTGCGATACCGAGGACGCGATCCGCGCCGTCGTCATCACCGGCACGCCACCGGCCTTCTGCGCGGGCGCCGACCTGGCCGCGCGCGGTGGCGACGTGAGCGCGACGCTCGATCCGGCCCCCTGGCAGGTCCGCAAACCGGTGATCGCCGCGGTGAACGGGCACGCCGTCGGTATCGGGCTGGCCCTGGCTCTGCAGTGTGACCTGCGGTATTTCGCCCGCGACGCGGTGTACGGACTGAATCAGGTGCGTCGCGGGGTGCTCGCCGACGGATTCGCGCACTGGACCGTGCCGCGGCTGGCCGGGCTGGCCAACGCCGCCGACATCATGCTCACCGGACGCACCTTCGACGGTGACGAAGCCAAGTCGCTCGGACTCGCCAATGCCGCACTGCCCGCCGACGAGGTGCTGACGACCGCGATGGCGGTGGCCGACGACATCGCTACCGGCACCGCTCCCCTGCCGGTAGCGCTCACCAAGCGGCTGATCTGGGAGAGCCTCGGTATGACGCCCGCGGTGGTCGGTCAGCTCGAATCCGAGCTGAACGCGCAGGTTGCCAAGAGTATCGACGGCGGCGAGGCGATGACGGCGTTCAAGGAACGCCGTCCGCCGAACTGGACCGGCAGCGTCAGCGGCGAATGGCCCGCCTGGGACGCCCCCGGCGAGCGCCCGAGCCTGGACTGAACCTCAGAAGTTCCCGTTGCAGGAACCGGCCAGGTACAGCATCGCGTACAGCAGCATGCAGATGGTGCCGAAAATGCCCGCGATATACCCGATCACCACCTGCGACCGGCCGCTGAGCGCACCGTAGGACGCGTCGATGTCATTGAGTGCCCGCTTACCGAGCACCCACGCGACCGGCCCGAAGAGCCCACAGCAGAACGGGCTGAGCAGCCCGAGCACAAGGATCAGGTTGGCCTGCGGGTGCTCGACCGTCTCACCGATCGGCTGATTAGGGATCGCCACAGCACGAATTGTACGGTGACAGAGCGGTTTTGCCCGTCAACTGCGCGGACTCAGCCCAGACGGCGCTGCCTCGCGATGTCGGCGAGGACGACACCCGCGGCGACCGAGGCGTTCAACGACTCGACCGGACCCGCCATCGGAATACTCAGAATCGAGTCACAGTTCTCACGAACCAGCCGTGACAGACCCTTACCCTCGGACCCGACCACCACCACCGTCGGCACACTGCCGTCGAAGTCGTCGAGGGTGGTGTCACCGTCGGCGTCGAGGCCGACGATCTGAATACCGTTGGAGGCCCAATCCTTCAGCGTGCGAGTCAGATTGGTTGCCCGCGCGACGGGCAACCGAGCGGCGGCACCCGCGCTGGTCCGCCACGCGACAGCCGTGACGCTCGCGCTGCGACGCTGCGGGATCACCACGCCCTGCCCGCCGAACGCGGACACCGAGCGGATGACAGCGCCGAGGTTGCGCGGGTCGGTGATGTTGTCCAGTGCCACCAGCAGGGCCGGTTCGGCGGTGGCCTTCACCCGGTCCATCAGGTCGTCGGGGTGGGCGTAGCGGTACGGCGGCACCTGAAGGGCAACACCCTGGTGCAAACCGTTCGCGCTGAGCCGATCCAGATCGGTGCGCGGCACCTCGAGGATCGAGATGCCCATATCGGCGGCACGCTGCACGCTCTCCGAGAGCCGATCGTCGTTCTCGGTACCGACCGCCACGTACAGTGCCGTCGCTGGCACGTCGGCGCGCAGACACTCGAGCACGGGGTTGCGGCCGAGTACCAACTCGGGACCCTCGTCGGACTTGCGACCCGCGCGCGGAACGCCGGACTTACCGGTCGGACGCCCCTGTGCCGCAGTGGCTTTGGCTGCGGCCCGCGCCCGTTTGGCGGCGGGGTGCTTGGTGCGCTCGGCGGCGGGCGGGGTCGCGCCCCGACCCTCGAGACCGCGGCGATGCTTGCCACCCGAACCGGCGACGGCGCCCTTCTTGGTGCCGCTCTTCCTGACCGCTCCGCGTCGCTGTGAATTGCCTGCCATCAGTTCGCCTTTCCGCTCGATGCGCCCAGCGACCATTCCGGCCCCTGCGGGGTATCGATGACCTCGATACCCGCGGCGATGAGCCGATCCCGTGCGGCATCGGCTTCTGCCCAGTTCTTGTCGGCCCGCGCGTTCGCCCGGCGCTCCAGCTCCGTGCGGACGAGCACGTCGAGCGCGTCGTTCGCCGCCGAGTTGTCGGCGGGGGTGTACCACTGTTCGTCGAGCGGGTCGACGCCGAGGATTCCCAGCATCGCCCGCACCTGGCCGGCCAGCTCGACCGCGGACTCCACCGTGCCCGCTTCCAGCGCGCGATTGCCCTCGTGCACCACGCGGTGGATTTCGGCGAGCGCCTTCGGGATTGCCAGATCGTCGTCGATCGCGGCGGCGAAACCGTCGGTCCATTTACCGACCGGCACCTCGCCCGCTCGATCCAGCACGCGCTGCACGAAGGCTTCGATGCGCTGATACGAGGCGACCGCGTCGTCGAGTGCCTTGTCGGAGTATTCGAGCATCGAACGGTAATGCGCGCTGCCCAAGTAGAAACGCAATTCTACCGGGCGCACCCGGGTGAGGACATTCGGCACCGAGAGCACGTTGCCGAGTGACTTCGACATTTTCTCCCCGCCCATCGTCACCCAGCCGTTGTGCAACCAGTAACGCGCGAAACCGTCGCCTGCCGCTTTGGACTGGGCGATCTCGTTCTCGTGGTGCGGGAAAATCAAATCCATGCCACCGCAGTGGATATCGAATTCCGGACCGAGATAGAACTCGGCCATCGCGGAGCATTCCAGGTGCCAGCCGGGGCGACCGGGGCCCCACGGCGACGGCCAACTCGGTTCGCCGGGCTTGGCGGCCTTCCACAGCGTGAAATCGCGGGGATCGCGTTTGCAGCGGGTCGGGGTTTCGCCCTGGTGCACGTCGTCGAGGCGGTGACCGGATAGCTCGCCGTAATTCGGCCAGCTCACCACGTCGAAATACACATCGCCTTCGGCGGCATAGGCGTGACCGCGCTCGATCAGACGCTGCATCAGGTCGACCATCTGGGTGATGTGCCCGGTGGCGCGCGGTTCGGCCGACGGCGCCAGCACGCCGAGAATCTCGTAGGCCCGGTCGAACGCGCGCTCGTGCGTCGCGGCCCATTCCCACCACGGCCTGCCCGCCTCGGCGGCCTTGTTCAGGATCTTGTCGTCGATATCGGTGACATTGCGGATGAACCGCACGTCGTAGTCGTGCGCGAGCAACCAGCGACGCAGCACGTCGAAGGCGACGCCACTGCGCACATGACCGATATGGGGTTGGCCCTGGACGGTGGCCCCACACAGATACACCGAGGCACGGCCGGGGACCAACGGGGTGAATTCCCGCATGGTCCGCGTGTCGGTGTCAAAAAGGCGCAAGGTCACGGCATTCGATCCTAGTCGGTGGGATTGGGGTGGGGTTGACCGGCCGGTTCGTGGCGCCGTGGTTTACGCGACGGCTGATCGAATCGGCGAGAAGCACTCATGAGAACGCACTGCGCGGTGGGAAGAATTCAGGGGCCCGTCAGGGCTACGAACACGCTGCGATCAGGCAGGTGGCGATGGCGGCGATACCCTCGCCGCGACCGGTCAGACCGAGCCCGTCCGTCGTGGTGCCGGACACCGAAACGGGTGCGTCGAGAAGTTCACCGAGTATCTTTTGCGCCTCGGCGCGGCGCGGGCCGATCTTGGGTCGATTGCCGATGACCTGCACCGCGGCGTTCACGACTTCGAAGCCCTCTTCGGCCAGCAGCCGACGGACCTCGGTGAGCATGGCGGCACCGGTGACACCGGCCCATTCGGGGCGGCCGACGCCGAAGACCGCGCCCACGTCGCCGAGGCCGACGGCGGAGAGCAGGGCGTCGCACAGGGCATGGGCGGCGACGTCACCATCGGAGTGGCCCGCGCAGCCATCGGCGTCCGCGAACAGCAGCCCGGCCATCCAGCAGGGGCGTCCCGGCTCGATGGGGTGCACGTCGCTGCCGATTCCGACTCTCATCGGGCAACCGCCTGCGCGTGGCCCGCGACCGGGGACCGGGTGCCGTCGGCGAGCAGCGCCTCGGCCAGGTGTAGATCGAGCGGGGTGGTGATCTTGAAGGCCAGCGGGTCACCGGGAACTGTCCGCACGGCGACGCCGAGCCGTTCGACCAGGCCCGCGTCGTCGGTGGCGCCGTCGTCGGTGGCGTAGGCGCGGCGAAGCAGGTCGGCGGCGAAGCCCTGGGGGGTTTGGATGGCGCGCAGGTGGGCGCGATCGGGGGTTCCGGTGACGATGCCCGCGTCGTCGACCGATTTCACGGTGTCCACGACGGGCAATGCGGGAACCACGGCCTGGCTGCCCGCCTGGAGCGCGGCGGCCACCCGCGCGATCAGCTCCGGTGGTGTCAGCGCGCGCGCGGCATCGTGCACGAGATAGAACGCGGCGTCGGGCGCGGCGGCGATGCCCGCGCGCACCGAGTCGGTGCGCTCGGCGCCGCCGACCACCACATGCACCGGCACGGGGGGCATCGAACCGCCGGTCAGCGAGGTGGTGGACAGCAGCGTGGTAGCGGTCTCGACCAGTTCGGCGGGCACGACCACGACAACCCGGTGCACGGCACCGGACGCGATCAGACCGTCGACGGCCAACCGGACCATAGGTGTGCCGCCGACCGCGACGAACGCCTTCGGGGTTGGTTCACCCAGGCGCACGCCACGACCGGCGGCAGGGACCAGTGCTACGACAGGTCGCACTTGTTCGTTTGTTTTCTAGGAGGCCGCGGCGAGAACCTCGTCGAGCAGCGATTCGGCCTTGCCGTCGTCGGTGCCCTCGGCGAGCGCTAGCTCACCGACGAGGATCTGACGGGCTTTGGCGAGCATGCGCTTCTCACCGGCGGACAGGCCGCGGTCCTGCTCACGACGCCACAGGTCACGCACCACTTCGGCCACCTTGTTCACATCGCCGGAGGCGAGCTTCTCGAGGTTGGCCTTGTAACGGCGGGACCAGTTGGTCGGCTCCTCCGTGTGTGGCGCGCGCAGCACCTGGAAGACGCGGTCGAGACCTTCCTGGCCGACGACGTCACGGACGCCGACGTATTCAGCGTTCTCTGCGGGAACCCGAACGGTCAGGTCGCCTTGCGCAACCTTCAGGACCAGATACTCTTTCTGCACACCCTTGATGGTGCGGGTCTCGATTGCTTCGATCAGCGCCGCTCCGTGGTGGGGGTAAACGACGGTGTCTCCGACCTTAAAAATCATGTGTCCCGTGCCCCTTTCGATGTTCACAGTTTAACATGCGACTCGATAACGGCGCGATCAACTGTGCAGGTCAGGGCCACAACGAGGCCACCACAGGGGTTGACAATCCAGAATTGTTGTGCATTGTGTTGTGGCAGAACAGGTTAACCACCAGCACAGCGACAGGTTATCGCGCGGCACCGTCCCGGCATCCCTCCGGCAAACCCCCTCCGGACACCGAACTGTTACTTCCGCACCCGCGCGTCGCGAGCCCGAACGTCACCCGCGCGAAGTGAACTACTACGCTGCCTAGTTACTACCCTCCGATCCCCGTGTGGACGGAGTGAGCCCGGTCGACATGGAGGACAAACCGTGACTGCCCTGAAAGCTGTGACCGCCCACTCGGCGCGACGTCGCATGGTGACGGTTGCCGCGCTCGCCGCTGCCGCGGGCATCGCCCTGACCGGCTGCAGTGCCGGCCAGCACACCCAGACCTCGTCGCAGGCCGCCGCGATCAACGGCAATCACGCCAACGTCGGCGCCATCGCCCTGCGCAACGTGCACATCATCTACCCGGAGGCCGCCGCCGAGCACGACAAGGGCGGCAAGGCGGTGCTCGCGCTGTCGATCATCAACAACAGCGAGACGGTGACCGATGAGCTCACCAGCGTGAGCAGCGATCTGGGCCAGATCAAGATCACCGGGCCCGCCGGCGATCCGAAGTTCGTGCTGAAGCCGCAGCAGACCGTGGTCGTCGGACCGGGCGAGACCAAGCCCGCCGCGGCCGACGATCACCACGGCACCACCTCGGCCGCGCCGACCACCACCTCGGCCGCGCCCACCACCTCCGCCGCCCCGACCAGCACCGCCGCGGGTGTCGACATCCCCTCGAAGGATCCGGTGACCACCCCGGCCACGATCGAGATCACGGGCCTGACCAAGGACATCGTCCCCGGCCTGACCTACAACGTCACGTTCAACTTCAAGGACGCAGGCACCGTGCAGGTATCGGTCCCGGTCGATGCCGCCGCCGTCCCGCGCATCGAGAACGAGAAGTCCGGCCCGGCGCCCGAGGGCGCGGGCGGTCACTGACACCAGCCGTAGGGAAGAGCCGTCGCGAACTTCGCGGCGGCTTTTCCTTTGTGTCGGTCCGGGTCCGTAGGGTGCGCGTGTGGCCAAGACCAAAGCAGTCTTCCAGTGCTCCGCGTGCACCCACGAGGTGTCCAAGTGGGTGGGCAAGTGCCCGGATTGCGGTGCCTGGGGAACAGTGAACGAGGTGGCCGTTTCGGCGTCCACCGCGGCCCCGGGGCGTCGGGCGATGCTGCCGAGTACGGCGGCGGCGCCGTTGTCGCAGATCGACGCCAAGGTCACGCGGGCCCGGTCCACGGGGGTGAGCGAGCTCGATCGGGTACTCGGGGGCGGTGTGGTGCCGGGATCGGTGGTGCTGCTGTCGGGCGAGCCGGGGGTCGGCAAGTCGACGCTGCTGCTCGAGGTGGCGTTCCGGTGGGCGGCGGCGCGCGAGGAGACCGCGCTGTACGTGACCGCCGAGGAGTCCGCCGGGCAGGTGCGGCTACGGGCGGATCGGACGGGCGCGGTGCACGACCGGGTGTACCTGGCGGCCGAATCGGACCTGTCGATCGTGCTCGGACATGTGGAGCAGGTGCGGCCGTCGCTGCTGGTGGTCGACTCGGTGCAGACCATGCTGGCGCCAGAGGTGGACGGTGTGATCGGCGGGGTCACCCAGGTGCGCGCGGTCACCGCGGCGCTGACCTCGCTGGCCAAGGCGACCGGGATCGCGGTGCTGCTGGTCGGGCACGTCACCAAGGACGGGAACATGGCGGGCCCGCGCACGCTCGAGCACCTGGTGGACGTGGTCTTGCAGTTCGAGGGAGACAAGAACTCGTCGCTGCGGATGGTTCGCGGCATCAAGAACCGGTTCGGCAGCGCCGACGAGGTCGGCTGTTTCGAACTGCACGACGACGGTATCGCCTGCGTCGACGATCCGTCCGGGCTGTTCCTGCACCATCGCACCGACACCGTCCCCGGCACCGCGGTGACCGTCGCGATGGACGGCAAACGGCCCCTGGTGGCTGAGGTGCAGGGGCTCACCGTCAAGACCGAGATCCCGCAACCACGCCGGGCCGTGAGCGGGCTGGACTACAACCGCGTGGCCATGGTGCTGGCGGTGCTACAGAGCCGAGGGCGGGTCTTCCTCGGCAAGCACGATGTGTACGCGGCGACCGTCGGCGGGATGCGCTTACTCGAGCCGACCGCCGATCTGGCCATCGCCTTGGCCATCGCGTCCGCCGAGGCCGACATCGCGCTGCCCGCGGGATGGGTGATCCTCGGCGAGGTGGGGCTGGCGGGCGAGGTTCGCAAGGTCACCGGGCTCGGCAGGCGCCTGGCCGAAGCCGAACGTCTGGGGTTCACCACCGCGCTCGTACCGCCCGGTTCGGAGAAAACCAAGACCGGCACGATGCGTATCCACGAGGTCGGGGATCTCCGATCGGCACTGCGATTGGCCGAACTCCGCAAATCCCGCGCACCCCGCGAAGTAGTAGCGGTGGAATAACTTCCGCAACCGCCCGATTCAGTGCCGGTTCGCCATTTCCCCGCCAATAACCATTGACGGGGTCGCGGATCCTGCGAACACTGCAAATCCACCCATCTCGAACATGCGACCTATGGCACACCCGCACAATGCCCCCGGCCCGCGGGTATCGGACGTCACGAAGCGAGGTTGAACGGCTCCGCGGCACTGCGAACGGCACCGAGCTGGGCGACGACCATATACGCGCCCGCGGGCACCTGGAGGCGGTCACCCGCGCACTGCGGCTGCGAGGTGGTGCCGAACCAGGTGCCCTTGTACGAGAGTTGCTCACCGGCCTTGAGCGTCTTCATCTCCGCCGGGTCGTCCTGGTTGCAGTCGTTGCTCGCCCAGAGCCTGCGCTGGCCGTCGAGGGTGTAGACGAGGAACTGCGGGCCCGCGCCGAGATCGCGCGAGCAGGCCGCGGAGGAGATATTGGTGATCACTGTGCCGAACCCGGGCTGGTCACCGACCCGATAGGTCGGCTGGCCGACCGACACCTTCAGTGCCAGCGACTGATCCGAGCACGGCTGTGCCGCGGGCTGTTCGACGGCGCTGGTCGTGGCGCTCGGCGTGGTCGACGCGCTACTGGGTGTTGTCGACGTGCTTCCGGTCGGTGAGCTCGTCTCGGCCGCGCTCGACTCCGCCGACGTGGTCGTGCTCGCCGCCGCCGAGTCGGCACCGGCCGAGTCACCGCCGCGCGCGACCATGGTGACGAGCCAGATCACGATCGCGAGCGCGACGATGATGACGCCGATCGCGAGTGCACGGCGGCGCCAGTAGATCTCCGGTGAGAGCGGTCCATTCGGTTCCAGCACGCCTCAACGGTAAGCGCAGCGCGCAGAGGTGCGCTCGATGACCTCGGCGTGTCGGGGCCGAACCGGGTAGGGGACCCGGTTTCAGACCACCTCGCCGATATTGCCGACGGTGCGCCGCAGGTGCACGCGACCGTCTTCCAGCTTGTAGGTGACGCTCGCGATAGCGCACTGACCAGCGGCAACACGCTGGGAGATGATCATCGAGCGCTGCATGAGCAGCTTGCTGGTCTCCACCACGTGGCGCGCCTCGAGTTCGTCGACCGTGTTGAGGCCTTCGCGGCGTCCCACCAGGATCGACGGGGTCACCCGCTCGACCACGCTGCGGATGAACCCGCCGGGCACCTCGCCGCCGTCGAGCGCGTCGATGGTGGCCTTCACGGCGCCGCAGCTGTCGTGCCCGAGGACGACGATCAGGGGCACATTGAGCACCTCGACGCCGTATTCGATCGAACCGAGCACCGAACTGTCCACGACGTGGCCCGCTGTGCGCACCACGAACATGTCGCCGAGACCCTGGTCGAAGATCAGTTCGGCGGCCACGCGGGAGTCACCGCAGCCGAACAGGATCGCGTGGGGGTTTTGGCCCTTGACGAGTTTGGCTCGGTCCGCGGCCCCCTGGCTAGGATGCTGAAGGGTGTCGTTGACGAAGCGCTCGTTGCCTTCACGCAATGACTTCCAGGCGCTTATCGGATTGGAACCAGGCATACCGACCATTGTGCACAGCCGCTCGGTTACCAGCGAGTCCGCCACGTTACGCGTCGGCAAAGAGAGACTGGCTCGGAGGAAACGGAAACGGTGAGCATCGACGCGCAGGCCCTGCTCGGCTGGTTCGACGACACGGCGCGCGCGCTGCCGTGGCGCGAACCGGAGGCGACCGCATGGCACATCCTGATGAGCGAGATCATGCTCCAGCAGACCCCGGTGGTGCGGGTGGAGCCGATCTGGCGCGAGTGGGTGACGCGATGGCCGGTGCCGTCGGCGATGGCGGCGTCCTCACAAGCGGAGGTGCTGCGGGCGTGGGGCAAGTTGGGCTATCCGCGGCGGGCGTTGCGGTTGCACGAGTGCGCGCGGGTGCTGGCGGCCGAACACGGTGACGTGGTTCCCGCCGATGTCGACGTGCTGCTGAGTCTGCCCGGCATCGGCGCGTACACCGCCCGCGCGGTGGCCTGTTTCGCCTACGGACAGCGAGTTCCCGTGGTGGACACGAATGTACGACGCGTTGTCGCCCGCGCGGTGCACGGCAGGGAACCCGGCAACCCGTCCTCGCGCGATCTCGCCGAAACCGAAGCGCTGCTTCCTGCTCCGGTGCCGCGAGCCGCGAGATTCTCGGCCGCCCTGATGGAACTGGGTGCTCTGGTGTGCACGGCCCGCAACCCCGACTGCGCCCGCTGCCCGCTGCCGCACTGCGCGTGGGTCGCGGCGGGCAAACCGGCCGCCGACGTGGTGCGCAAGGTGCAGAAATACGAGGGCACCGACCGTCAGGCCCGTGGGCGGCTGCTCGATGTGCTGCGCGACGCGTCGGGCCCGGTCGAGCGGATTCGCCTCGACCTGGCATGGACCCGCGACCCCGGCCAGCGTGCGCGGGCGTTGGACTCGCTGCTGGTGGACGGACTGATCGAGCAGACCGACGACGGACTGTTCGCACTCGCGGGCGAAGGTAGCCCCACCGGGTGAGATCGGATCTCGGCCCGTGCCGAGAGACCGCCGCTCGACTCACCCGCTGACGCGCTCCAGGAACCGGCCGACGTGTTCGCGGTACGCCTCCGGCTGTTCGTCGTGCACCAGGTGCCCCGAGTCGGCGATGCGCACATACTCCGCGTCGGGATGGACCTCGGCCATCGTTCGCATCTGCCCCGGCGGGGTGATGGTGTGCTCACCCTCGATGAGCAGGGTGGGCACCCGCAGCGACTTCCATTCGGTCCAGAAGTCGCGCGTGCCCCACTCCTCGGAGATCGCTCGGAAGGTGTCGACTTCGCCGTGGAGCCGGTACCCGTCGGGCGCGGCGGTGAACGCGCGGAGGAAGTACGTGCCCGCGACCGGGCCGAAATAGTCGAGCACCGCCTGTTCGTCGGGAAACGGTTGCGGCCAGGAGTGGACCAGTTCGGCCCAGTGGGCGGCGGTGCGGCCGGTGAAATCGGGAGCGATGTCCTCCACGACGATCGCGCGCACCCGCTCGGGATAGGTCGCCGCGAACACCCACCCGTGGATAGCCCCCATCGAATGCCCGACGATCACCATCGGCTCGGTGATCGCGGCGGTGCGCTCGGCCAGGTCGGCCACGAACGCCTCCGTCGTGAGCGCGGCGGGCGCCGGCCGGCCGTGCCCCGCGGCGTCGACCGCGTACACATGCCCGTATCCCCGCAACCACGGCACCTGATCGGCCCACGTCCGCGCACTGCCCATCAGCCCGTGCAACAGCAGAATCGGAACCCCGGACCCACCTTCGTCGTACAACACCCCTCCGATACTGCCCCAGCCCCGTCACGTCGCCGGAGTCGAGTTCAGGTACCGCCCCAGCTACGTCACATCACCGAAGGCAAACTCACACACCGCCGGCCCGTCACATCGCCCAAGGCAAACTCACACACCGCCCAACCACGTCACGTCGCCACAGGCAAGCTCACACACCGCCCCGCTGTGTCACGTCGCCGCAGGCGAGTTCGCGGCCCGCCTCGATCTGGACTGAGCGGAGGGTGCGACGAAGGAGTACCCGGAGGGAGGGAAGATCGAGGCCCCCAGGGCCGCGAACCCCCGGCGCCAGCCGGCAAAGATACTGTGAATGCCATGGCTGTTGTGAAGATCAATGCGATCGAAGTTCCCGAGGGCGCGGGCCCCGAGTTGGAGAAGCGGTTCGCCGCGCGGGCCGGAGCGGTGGAGAACTCCCCCGGATTCCTTGGCTTCCAGTTGCTGCGTCCCGTCGCCGGCGACAACCGGTATTTCGTAGTGACGCAATGGGATTCGGAGGAGTCGTTCGCCGCGTGGCGGGACGGTCCGGCCCGTGCGGCGCATGCCGGGAACGGTGGCGACGGCGAGCGCCCCAAGCCAGTGTCGACGGGCGCCTCGCTGCTCGAGTTCGAGGTCGTCCTCGACGTGCCCGCGAAGGTCTGACAGCGGCGTTTCCGCTGGACATACGGTTGCGCGTATTGACGTGGGTGACCGCGACTGTCACAGTTCGAGGGAACATCCGCGAGGGTGCGCGGTAATCCGGTGTGAATCCGGAGCGGTCGCGCCACTGTCATCCACGTACCGGGTCCCCGGTGCCGGAGAGCCAGACACCGGCACCTTCGCACCACATTTCAACCGTGGGACGCGTATCCCCGAGGAGGACTCGAATGGCAATCGCGCATTCACCCAGCCGGTCGACCGGCCTCGACACCCTCGCAACCGTGCTGGTCACGGTCGGTGTCGTCCTGCTTGCACTGCTCGCCCTGTACCTGGTCGGTTTCGACCAGGGGGCCGTCTCGCGTAGCGGGATGTTCCTGCACGAGCTGATGCATGACGGACGTCACCTGCTGGGTGTTCCGTGCCACTGATCGGATCACTCAAGACCCTGCTGTTGCGCGGCCTGCTGGCCGGCTTGATCGCCGGCCTGCTGGCCGCGACAGTGGGCTACTTCGTCGGCGAGCCCCAGGTGGACGCCGCGATCGCCATCGAGGAAGCCGCGGCCGCTCCGGCCGAACACGGTCACGAAGCTGAACAACCGCAGGGCCATACCCACGGCGACGAAGACGAACCGCTGGTCAGCCGGTCGGGCCAGAAGGCCGGACAGTTCCTCGCGCTCGGTTTGGCGGGCATGGCCTTCGGCGCGTTGTTCGCGTCGGCGGTGAACGTGGCGCGCCGCTTCACGAATCTGTCGGGGCCGCATCTGTCGCTGATCTCGGCGGTTCTCGCGTGGGCGGCGATCGTCGCGGTGCCCTTCTTCAAATATCCGGCCAACCCGCCCGCGGTGGGCGATCCGGACACCATCAACGAGCGCACCTGGCTGTGGGTCGCGGCCGTCGTCCTCGGCCTGCTGGCCGTCGCGGGCGCTGTCGCGGCCTACCGCGCGCTCGCCGCGTCGGACACCTTGCGGCTCGTCGCCGCGGTGGGCGTGTTCGTCGTGGTCACCACGGTCGGTTATGTGCTGCTGCCCGGTGTGAACGAGGTGGCCGACGACTTCCCCGCCACGCTGCTGTGGAACTTCCGGGTGGCCTCGCTGGCCGAAACCACCACGCTGTGGGTGAGTTTGGGGCTGGCGTTCGCCGCGCTCACGGAGTTCGCCTCGCGGCGTAGCACTCCGGTAGTGGACACGGTTCCTACCGCAGGGTGATCCTCGCGAGCAGCTGAGAAGGGCAGTGTCGGTGTCATGACCGGCACTGCCATTCTTGTTTCCAGCACTCGCCCCCGCGCCGTGGACATCGCGTTCGGCGGGCTCGTCACCGCCCTCGCCGCCGGGGTCGCCGAAGGACTCTTGCGCGCGGTTCGTGGCGGCGATGAATTCGGCGCTACCGCAACGGGTTTGCTACCCCGCCTGGCTATCTACCTGGCGGTTGCCGGGGTGGCCGTGTACATGCTCAACGGCAGCCGAGTGGCCCGTGCGCTGCTCACCGTCGGCATCGGCGTGGTCGGCCTGCTCTCGCTGATCATCGAGCCGCTGGCGGTGCTGCTGTCGACCGACGACTTCGCGGCCCTGTTCGACGGCATGTCCGCCGACTCGGCCGTGCTGGCCGGCTGCCGGACCGTGCACATCCTGGCCGTCGTCATCGCGATCCCGGCCATGTACACCCCCGCCGCGCACCGCTGGTTCACCCAGCGGTGACGGCGGCACCCACTCAGGCTTGCGCGACGGCCGACCCGGGCGCTCAGGCGGTGGCGCTGGTGATCTCGTCGAGACGCTCGAGTTTGTCCGGCCAGACCTGCTGATGTAGATCCCGGATGGCCGCGGTCGGGAAACCCGAGTGCCGCAGGCGCAGGCGGATGCCGCGTGGCTGTTTGAGGAATTCGGCCGCGACCACGGTTTCCACGCCGTCGGTGGCGGCGGTGACCCAGGTGAATTCGACGCGCCGGTTCGGCTCGAGCAGCAGGATGCGGCCGTAATGGGGGTTGCGTTTTTCCGGCGAGCCGGTGTCGAAGTAGAGGGGCTCGTTGACGGCGGGGCGCATCAGCACGGATCCGGGAACGGCCAGCCATAAGTCCATGCCTTGGGTCCAGGCCGCGTAGAGCAGGCTGGGCGATGCTTTCATCACGCGCTCGACCGTGAGCTCATGTGGCCGCGTGGACAGGTCCGGGGGGCGAACTGGCTGGTCCATCAGCCGACTCTACCGGTCATGACCGGCCGATCCTCCCATCGGGTGCGCGACGGTGTTACTCAGGATTCGTCCTACGCGCGAGCACGATGGCCGTCGGCGATGTGTCGGACCCCAGCAGTACCGTCCGACAGGTGACGAGCACCCCCGAAGACATCTCCCGATTCTGGAATCTGATCGAGTCGGCCTGGACGGCTACCGGCACCGCACCCTCCACGGCCCTACGGTCGGCCGACGGCGACCTGGGAAGCCGACTCGACGCCTTCCTGGCCCAGTTGAGCGCCCTGTCAGCCGATTTCAGCAGCGCGGACCTGACCGCGCTCGACCGTGTCGCCGAACGCGCGCTCTACGACATCGACCGCGCCGACATCCAGGCGGTCACCGACGGCTCCGACGACGGTTTCCTCTACGCTCGCGGATTCATCGTGGCCATGGGCCGCGACTACTACGAGGCCGTCAACGCCGACCCCGAGGCCGCGACCACCGACGCCGAGTGTGAGGAAATGTGTTATTTCTTCGCCCACCTCCACCATGCGCGCTTCGGCGCTTTTCCCGAGACCGGCTCCGGCATCTCCCGCGAGACGGCTTCGAACCCCGCGGGCTGGTCCTGACCTCGTGGCGGGTCAGGTGAGATCGCGACGGGTCGTCAACCAGAGGGTGCCGCCGGCGAAAACCACCACGTAGACGGCCAGGAGCGCGAACGATTCACCGCGGGTGAGGATATCGAGGACACCGGGGTTGGCAGGTCCCTCCACTGTGCGCATCGCGCCTGCCAGCGAGCCCGCCGCCGTCCCGGGGAGCAGATCGGTGACGGCTTCGAGCGGTCCGAAGATGCCCGCCACACCGCGAAGGAGGTTCTCCACCACCAGGACCCAGACCAGGCCGAGACCGACGGCGAGTGCGGGACCGCGGGCGATGGCTCCGATGAGGACACCGGCGAGCATCCACATGCCGAGAATCGCTGTACCGGTGACAATTCCGATCAGGGAGTTGCCGAGCGGAGGCATCGCGATCGGCTGGGATTCGGCTGCCGCGATCACCGTGGCGATGCCGACGTCGACGGCGAAGGCCACCAGGACGAGGGCGAGGACCACCGCCAGCAGGGTCACCAACAGCCCCACCACCACCGCCGCTCGGCTCGGCCCCTGGGTGAACACGGTTTTCCAAGTGCCCCAGCCATATCCGCTGCCGACCGCGAGAGAGCCGAGGATCAGCACCAGCGCGCCGCCGAACATCGCCATGCCCTGGGTGAAAACCTCGGGGACAGCGGCGGGCATGAGCTGGCCGAGCAGGACATCGCGAGGCAGACCGTCCGACATCGCGCCGTTTTCGCCGGAGGTGTAGGCGAGGTAGTTGAAGAGGTAGGCGAAGGTCAGGTTGAGCAGGATCCAGGTGCCCAGGATGATCCAGAAGGCGGGCCACCGTCCGAGCCGTAGCGCTTCCGCGCGCACACTGGCGGTGAGATCTCTTGTCGTCGAATTCATTTCGCTACCTCCACAGCCGTCATCTCGAAGAACACTTCTTCCAGCGATTTCTCGTCCACCCGCAGTTCGAGCAGATCCGCGCCCGCCGACACGACGGCTCGCGCCACCTCTGGCGCCATCGCGGCGCTCGTGTCGACTCTGATTCCCTCCGCGCCCGCACGGGCGGGGGCATCGGTGACTGCCCGCACGGCCTCCAGCGCCACGGTGACAGGCTCGGCACGGACCAGCAGTGTCGCGGTGCCACGTAGTTCGGCCACCGTCGATTCCGCGAGTAGACGACCACCGGCGATCACGCCGACACGGTGGCAGATCTCCTGCACCTCGATGAGTTGGTGGCTCGACAGCAGCACAGTGTGTCCGTCATTCGCGAGATCGGTGATGAGCGTGCGCATTTCGGCCACGCCCGCCGGGTCGAGGCCGTTGGTCGGTTCGTCGAGGATGAGCAGATCGGGGTCGCCGAGCATGGCCGCGCCGACACCGAGCCGCTGTTTCATGCCGAGCGAATAGGTCCGGAAGCGCTCGCCCGCCCGGTCGGCCAGGCCGACGCGGTCCAGTGCCTGCTCGACCTCGGCACGGCCGTGTCCGCGATAGCGGGCCAGCACGCGCAGGTTGGCGCGGCCGGAGAGGTAGGGGTAGAAGCCGGGGCCCTCGATGAGTACGCCGATGCGACGCAGCACCGCCGGATCGCCCGGCGACAGGCCGTGGACGGTGGCGGTACCCGCGCTGGGCCGGATGAGACCGGCCAGCATGCGCAACGTGGTGGTTTTGCCCGCGCCGTTGGGCCCGAGGAATCCGTAGATCTCCCCGGCCGCGACCCGCATGCTCACCGCGTCCACCGCGAGGTGCTCGCGATAGCGCTTGGTCAACTCGGTGGTGACCACGATCGATTCGTTCATGGGAATCAGAATCCGCGCCGAAGGGGTGCGGCGGCATCCGTCTCGCGGCGTGCTCGCCGCTACGCCGCGCGGACTACGGCAACATCGACGAACACCCGGCGCGATCAGCCTGCCGACCGGCCGACATGATCGCATCGTGCCTCGCTCGCCGGAAATACGCGCGCGGGCCGACGCGGGCGGCACCGGCACACAATAGGGTTGGACACGTGGGAGCGTCTGCGAAGTGGGAGCGTGACTCGGTCGTCAAGGACTGGGGCCTGGCGGCGGTGGTCGCGGTGATCCAGCTGGTCGGTAGTTCCGGTGCGAATTCGCATCAAACCGGAGTGCGGTCGCTGGATGCGTTCGCGTATCTGCTGCTGCTCGTGGGGCCGGTGGCGCTGGGTTTGCGGCGGGTGCTGCCCGAACCGGTGCTGGCGGTGACCCTGATCGCCACGGTGACCTACGTCCTGCGCGACTACGGGTACGGGCCGATCTTCCTGTCGCTGGTGATCGCGTTCCTGTCGGCCGCAGTCACCGGATCGCGATGGCGTACCTATCCGGTGGTCGTGATCGGCTACCTGACGATGGTGTGGCCGGTACCCGCCCTGCTCGGGCGGCACTCCGACGCATGGCAGATCTTCGGGCTGCTGGCCTGGATGGGCGTGCTGGTCGCGATCGCGGAGGGGGTGCGTCAGCGGCACGCGGTGGTGCTGGCGCGCACGCAGCGGGCCGAGGCCGCCCAACGCGACGAACAGGCTCAGCAGGCCAGGGCGGCGTCCGAGGAGCGGTTGGCCATCGCCCGCGAGCTGCACGATGTTCTCGCGCACAGTCTTTCGCTGATCAATGTGCAGTCGTCGGTGGCGCTGGAGTTGTTCGATCGCAAGCCGCAGCAGGCCGCCGCCGCGCTGGCCACCATCAAGACCACGTCGAAAGAAGCGCTGGCCGAGGTGCACACGCTGCTGCACGCGATTCGCAGCGGCACGGCCGTGCCGGAGTACCCGGAACACAGTGTCGTGTCGGAAAACAGTGTCGTGGTGGAGGATTCGCCCCCACCACCGCGTCCGGCCCCGCGTGCGCCCGCACCGACCCTCGACGACCTCGACACACTGCTCGAACGCACCCGCGCGACCGGGCTCGTCGTCGACACCAAGATCATCGGTACGCCCAAGAAGCTGCCGAGCGTGATCGATGTGGCAGCGGCCAGGATCATTCAGGAAGCCCTGACCAACGTGGTGCGCCACGCGCCCGGCGCGTCAGCGCTGATCACCCTGCGCTACACCACGGAGACGGTGGACATCACCGTCGACAACACCCGGTCGACCGCGATGGCCGCGCGCACCGGAATCGGCGGCAACGGGATCATCGGCATGCGCGAGCGGGCGCACGCGCTCGGCGGGGCACTCACCGCGGGGCCGCGACCGTCCGGTGGGTTCAGGGTGGCAGCCAGGTTGCCCGCCCGGGCCGCGACTTCGGCCGCCGACGCCCGCTCGTCGAGCTCCGGGCGCGGACATCGCGGCGAGGTGGGCGCGTGAGCGCCGCCCACAGCCCCGATCCGATCAGTGTGGGTCCGTCGAGGATTCGCCTTCTCGTCGCCGACGACCAAGCTCTGGTCCGTGGCGGCTTCGTCGCGCTGCTCGACGCCCAGGACGACATCGAGGTCATCGGCGAGGCCGAGAACGGCGAACAGGCCGTCCGGATGACCCGCGCGCTCGTCCCCGACGTGGTGCTGATGGACATCCGCATGCCGATCCTCGACGGCCTCGCCGCCACCCGCATGATCGCCGACGACCCTGCGCTCGCGCCGGTTCGCGTCGTCGTCCTCACCACCTTCGAACTCGACGAGTACGTGTTCGAGGCGATCCGCGCGGGCGCCGCGGGCTTCCTGGTGAAACACACCGAACCCGCCGACCTGCTCCGCGCGGTTCGCGTCGTCGCCGCCGGTGACGCTCTCCTGTCCCCCGGCGTCACCCGCCGCCTGCTCGCCGAGTTCTCCACCCACGCCAAACAACCACCCCCCGCCGCCTTCGCCGAACTCACCGACCGCGAACGCGAGGTGATGACCCTGGTGGCCGAAGGCCTCACCAACGCCGAGATCGGCACCCGTCTCTACATGTCCCCCGCCACCGCGCGCACCCACGTCAGTCGAATCCTCACCAAACTCGACGCCCGCGACCGCACCCAACTCGTAGTCCTCGCCTACGAATCCGGCCTGGTCCGCCCGGGTTGGCAGTAGGCGGCTACGAGCCCTGGTCGGCCTGTCGGCGTTCGGAGGCGGAGAAGTTCGCACGGCGAGGGGCGCCCGCCGGTGCGGCCTGCGCTCGGGCGGAGTAGGCGGCGAGAGCGTCGAAGGCGCCTCGGACGCCGCCGGCGACCGGGGCGTAGGTGATGGCCGAACCGGGGTCGAAGCCGAGGTTGGAGCCAACTTCGACGGCGTCCATATTGGCGCCGAGGAAGACGAAGGTCCAGTTGTACACGTCCTGCTGCTGGGTGATCAGGGACTTCACGGCGGCATGGGTCCATTCGCGGCTGGAATTCTCGTGGCCATCGGTGAGAACCACCACGATCACGGTGCCGGGGCGCTCGTGTTCCGGGCGCTCGGCCAGTTCGCTGCCCACGCTGGTGACGAGCTTGCCGAGCGCGTCGTAGAGCGCGGTCCCGCCACGCGGCTGCAAGCTCGGTGCCGGTACCTGCGCCAGCGGCACGTTCGCGTAGACCACGTCGTAGGTGGTGTCGAACTGTGCGAGCGTGACCTCGATCTTCTTCGGCACCGAGCGCTGCTGTTCGAAATAGGCGGCCAACCCACCTTCGGTGTCGGCCTTGATGGTCTGCATCGACCCGGAGCGGTCGAGCAGAACGGCGATCAGTGTGCGGTCGGAATCAGTCATGTGTACGAACACCCCCGTGTCGGTTCAAACGAGCAATTCCCACCGTACGCCGCGAAACAAGGCGGTTCGACCGGCGAGAAGAAGTCGCCAAGGTATCGCCAAGCCTGAATTTCTACCTTTCCCGCCATGGGACCAGTGCTCGCATTCCACCGCATCTCCGAGGCCGACGCGGCCCGCATCACCGCCGATGCCGAAGCCGCGTTCGACCTGATCGAAGCCATCGACCACACCGGCGAACCGGTCGGCGACATCGACAAGTCCTGGGACGGACTGCGCTACCTGCTGGCGGCCGCGAAAGTCGATGTCGACCTGATCCGCGACCTCGACCCGTGGGCAGGCGACGGCGAGCCGCGCATCTGGACAGCCCACGAGGTGTCCGCCGCGGCCCACACTCTGACCGCGACACCGTTCGCTGCCCTCGCCGAACACTTCGCCCCGGACGACATGGACGACAACGACGTGTACCCGGATATCTGGGACACCGACTTCTGCCACGAATACCTACGGGAACACTACGAAGGACTGGTGGAATTCCTGATGTACGCCAGTGCGAGAAACTCGCCCGTGCTCTCCGGGTTCGAATAGCCGCGACTTCGGCTCGAAGTCGACGCTGCGCGAACGCGGCGTTCGAGTCGGACGCGGTGGCGTTTCGGGCGAGAACGGCGGCGACTGGTGCTGTTGCACCTGGCATGACAACGACTTCGACGGCCGACGCGACAGTGGAGAACACCGATCGCCGGATCCGGCCCGCCCTGCTGACCATGTTCCTCGGCAGCTTCACACTGGTGACCGCCGAATTCCTGCCCCCCGGCGTACTCACCGCGCTGGCAACGGATCTGCATGTGCCAGAGGGAGTCGTCGGGCTCTCGGTGAGCGCGACGGCCCTGACCGCATTGCTGGCCGCGCTCGGACTGGGCGCGCTGTTTCCCCGCTTGGATCGGCGAACCCTGCTGATCGGGCTGACCATCGGCGCGGCGGTCTCGAACGTGGTGGTGGCCCTCGCACCGAACATCGTGCTGTTGCTGATCGCGCGTCTGCTGCTCGGGTTGGCTGTCGGCGGCTACTGGTCGATGGCGCTGGTGATCGCCGCCGAACTCGTGCCCGCCGAGCGGCTCGGCAAAGCGATGATGATCGTGAACGCGGGGACCACGGTCGCGACGGTGGCCGGCGTGCCGCTCGGCGTGTTGCTGAGTACCTACGCCGGCTGGCGGACGACCTTTCTCATCGCGGCCGCGCTGACCGCCGCCACCGCCGTCGCCGTACGGCTGATGTTGCCGCCTATCGCACCGAGCAAGGGCATAGGATTCGGCGCACTCGGTAGCGCGCTACGGGCTCCGGGCGTAACGCTCGGCCTGGTCAGCATGGTCGCCGTCGTCGCAGGCCACTTCGCCGGATACACCTACATCCGCCCTGCCCTCGCTGAACTGCTCGGCGCGGGCCCGGCGGTGATCCCGATCCTGCTCGCCCTGTTCGGCATCGGCGGACTGCTCGGCAACTTCGTTCTCGGCGCCCTCGCCGACCGCCACCTCGGCGCCCTACTGCTGGTGGTGCCAACGGCCATCGGCCTGTCACTGCTCGCGATCATCGCCTCCGCGACGTTCGCCCCGCTCGCCTACCTGGCCGTGGTCGTGTGGGGCGTCGCGTTCGGCGGCATCCTCAATCTCGTGCAGGTGTGGGTGTCGCGGGTGCTGCCCGATCGGCTGGAAGCGGGCAGCGGGCTGGTAGTCGGCGGTTTCCAACTGGCGATCATCCTCGGCTCGGCGGTCGGCGGACGTGGGGTGGACAGCATCGGCCTGGCCGCCACCTACGCGTTCGGCGCCGTCGCCGCGGTGCTCGGTGGTGTGCTGATCCGACGTTCACTCACCCTGGCGGCGCACTGACATCCGCAGGTGCCCGGGTCACCCGCCGCCAATCCGTCGGCGTGTGACCCGTGTGCCGGCGGAAGGCCCGCCCGAATGCCGTCTCCGAGCGATAGCCGAGGCGGCGCGCCACCGCGCCGACCGGCACAGCATGGTCGGTCAGCAACAGCTGCGCCCGCTCGATTCGCAGTTTCGCCAGGTACCGGCCCGGTGTGAGGCCGGTCGCCGCCTGGAACCGGGCCGCGAACCCGGACCGCGAGGCCAGCGCGATCTTCGCCAGCCCCTCGACTGTCCACTCCTGCCCCGGATCGGCATGCATCGCGGCTATCGCCTGCGCCACCCCGGGCTCGTTCACCTTCAGTAGCCACCGTTGCGGCGCGCAACCACGCGCATACCAGGACTCGATCGCCATCGAGGTGATCAGCGTGGCCACCCGGTCGCCCTGGACACCGAACGGGTCGGGGCACTGCTCGACCAGGTGGCGAAACATGGTGGCGGCCAATGGTGTGTGCTCGACGAAACCGGTCAGCAGCAGCCGTTGCGGCAGCGCGGTCATGGCACCGCCGGTTCCGACGGGATCGAGGCGCACCCGCAGTACCCGTCCCGCCGACAGCGCGTTGATCGCGAACCGGCCCGTGCCGGGAACGAACAGGAAGTCGCCGCTCGCCAGATCCTCTGTCGTGCTGAGTCCCTCGACGCGGACCAGCCCGTCCAGCACGACCAGCGCACTCGGCTCGGTCATGAACTCCCACTGACCTGCCGTCAGCGTGAACTCGTCACGTCCCGCGAACCGCCACCGCACACCGGCCAGCACGTCATCGAGGCTCTGCGCACCATCGGCCTGTGTCACTGCGCACCCCTCATGGTGGAAACGGCGATGCGCTTCACGGTACCGGTCGGGGCGTACGCGTCGGGACGTACGCCGGATCGGGTCTCGCGGCCGATGTCGTCGCGCGTTCGGGCGAGCAGGGTTGAGCCATGAACATTGTCGACAGCGCGACGACGCTGACCCTGCTGGCCGACCACTACGACGGAGGGTGGCATCCCTGGCCGTTCTTCTGGATCTTTCCGCTGCTGTTCTGGATCACCGTGATCGCGGTGGTGTTCTTCGCCCGCCGACGGTGCGTCGGCCGCGGTGGCGCGGTGTCCGCCCTGCGGGAAGGGTTCGCTCGCGGCGAGATCACCGAGGACGAGTACCGCGGCAGGCTCGCGGTGTTGAGCGAACCGCGCGGGCGCGAGAAGAAGTAGGCGACTCGGCCACACCCCCGAAAAGCAGCGAAAAGCCCGCCCCCTGATACAGGGGGCGGGCTTTCTCGGTTCAGCTGGTTACTCGCCGGAGGCGGCGGCCTCGGGCGCGGTGCCTTCGGCGGCGCCGGTGAGGACAACCTCAGGCTTGTCGTCGCCCGCGGAAGCCTTGGTCAGCTTCGTCTTGCCGGTGAAGTTGAACTTGGCGTCCTCGCCGAGACCCTCGCCGTTCCAGCCTTCGACGTCGACCACGATGGTCTGGCCTGCGCCGATCTCGCCGAAGAGGATCTTCTCCGACAGCTGGTCCTCGATCTCGCGCTGGATCGTGCGACGCAGCGGACGCGCACCGAGGACCGGGTCGAAACCGCGCTTGGCGAGCAGGCTCTTGGCCTGTTCGGTCAGCTCGATCGCCATGTCCTTGTTCTTCAGCTGCTTGGCGACGCGGGCGATCATCAGGTCCACCATCTTCACGATCTGTTCGCTCGTGAGCTGGTGGAAGACGATCACGTCGTCGATGCGGTTGAGGAACTCGGGACGGAAGTGCTTCTTCAGCTCGTCGTTGACCTTGAGCTTCATCCGCTCGTAGTTCGAGCCCTCGGCGTTGGACTGGGTGAAGCCCAGGCCGACCGCCTTGGAGATGTCGGAGGTGCCCAGGTTCGAGGTGAAGATCAGCACGGTGTTCTTGAAGTCGACCGTACGACCCTGACCGTCGGTGAGACGGCCGTCCTCGAGCACCTGCAGGAGCGTGTTGTAGATCTCCTGGTGCGCCTTCTCGATCTCGTCGAACAGCACCACCGAGAACGGCTTGCGGCGCACCTTCTCGGTGAGCTGGCCGCCCTCCTCGTAGCCCACGTACCCGGGAGGGGCACCGAACAGTCGAGAAGCGGTGAAGCGGTCGTGGAACTCGCCCATGTCGATCTGGATGAGCGCGTCGTCGTCGCCGAACAGGAAGTTCGCCAGCGACTTGGCGAGCTCGGTCTTACCGACACCGGACGGACCGGCGAAGATGAACGAACCCGACGGACGCTTGGGGTCCTTCAGACCGGCGCGAGTGCGGCGGATCGCCTTGGAGACGGCCTTGACGGCATCCTCCTGGCCGATGATCCGCTTGTGCAGCTCGTCTTCCATGCGGAGCAGACGGGTGGTCTCCTCCTCGGTGAGCTTGAAGACGGGAATGCCGGTCCAGTTGGCCAGCACCTCCGCGATCTGCTCGTCGTCGACCTCGGCCACGACGTCCAGATCACCCGAACGCCACTGCTTCTCGCGCTCGGCCCGCTTGGCGACAAGCTGCTTCTCCTTGTCGCGCAGACGCGCGGCCTTCTCGAAGTCCTGCGCGTCGATCGCGCTTTCCTTCTCCCGACGCGCATCGGCGATCTTGTCGTCGAAGTCGCGCAGGTCCGGCGGAGCGGTCATCCGGCGGATGCGCATGCGGGCGCCCGCCTCGTCGATCAGGTCGATCGCCTTGTCCGGCAGGAACCGGTCGTTGATGTAGCGATCGGCCAGGGTGGCGGCGGCGACGAGCGCGCCATCGGTGATGGAGACCCGGTGGTGTGCCTCGTAGCGGTCGCGCAGACCCTTGAGGATGTTGATGGTGTGCTCGACGGTCGGCTCGCCCACCTGCACCGGCTGGAAACGGCGTTCCAGGGCGGCGTCCTTCTCGATGTACTTGCGGTACTCGTCGAGAGTGGTGGCGCCGATGGTCTGCAGCTCGCCACGGGCCAGCTTCGGCTTCAGGATCGAGGCCGCGTCGATGGCTCCCTCCGCGGCTCCTGCTCCCACGAGGGTGTGCAGCTCGTCGATGAACAGGATGATGTCGCCGCGGGTGTTGATCTCCTTGAGCACCTTCTTGAGGCGCTCTTCGAAGTCACCGCGGTAGCGGCTGCCCGCGACCAGGGAACCCAGGTCGAGGGTGTAGAGCTGCTTGTCCTTGAGGGTCTCGGGGACCTCGCCGTTGACGATGGCCTGTGCCAGACCCTCGACGACCGCGGTCTTACCGACACCGGGCTCACCGATCAGCACCGGGTTGTTCTTGGTGCGGCGGCTCAGCACCTGCATGACGCGCTCGATTTCCTTCGCGCGGCCGATGACCGGGTCGAGTTTGCCTTCGAGCGCGGCCTGAGTGAGGTTGCGGCCGAACTGGTCGAGCACCAGCGAAGTGGACGGAGTGCCCGCCTCGCCCCGGGTGCCGGAACCCTCGACGGGCTCCTTGCCCTGGTACCCGGACAGCAGCTGGATGACCTGCTGACGGACGCGGTTCAGGTCGGCGCCGAGCTTGACCAGCACCTGGGCGGCGACGCCCTCGCCCTCGCGGATGAGACCGAGCAGGATGTGCTCGGTGCCGATGTAGTTGTGGCCGAGCTGCAGCGCCTCGCGCAGGCTCAGCTCCAGCACCTTCTTGGCACGCGGGGTGAAGGGGATGTGACCGGACGGCGCCTGCTGGCCCTGACCGATGATCTCCTCGACCTGGCTACGCACACCCTCCAGCGAGATGCCAAGGGACTCCAGCGACTTCGCCGCCACGCCCTCGCCCTCGTGGATCAACCCAAGCAGGATGTGCTCGGTGCCGATGTAGTTGTGGTTGAGCATCCGGGCCTCTTCTTGGGCCAGGACAACGACACGCCTCGCGCGGTCGGTGAACCTCTCGAACATCGCTCCCTCACTCTCCTGCTCCGACATTCTGGCAACAGACGCCGCAGTATGCTCGATACAACCTAGGGCGTCGGACCGACAACTATCGCCGTCAGCCTGCCATGAAGCCCGGGGGTTGCGGCCCCCGCCATCCACTCTAGTTGGCAGGGGATTCCGCCGCCGCCGGTCCACCCTAATGGGGACCGACGACAACATGGTCACTCACTGACAACGCGCACGTCGCGGCATTCGTTTCCGGTTCAGTTTTGCCCACAGCGTAATCGCGCGATACGACTCAACCGGTGAAAGGTGGGACGAATTCGCACGGAACCGCGGCCCGCCGGGCAGGATCGAGCGCGTTGAGCACATGCCCCGCCGCGCGCGGACTGCCCGCGATGGCCAGGTGTTCGGAGTAGTCCCGCGCACACCCGTCCTGCACCACGATCGAGGTGACGTTCGGGCCCGGTACCAGGCCGGACGTGTAAGGGACGACCAACTCGTCGAGAGCGGAGACGATATTGGTGTAGGTGACCCGCGAGTCGTACACACCGTCGGCGTTGAGCGCGGTCATGAAGGGCGAACCGGTGAACATCTGCCCGCAGGCCTGACACAGCGACGAGCTCACCGCGTCGAAGGCGGGCCCCGCGCCGAGTGCCCGGCTGAAGTAGGCGATATCGCCCGCCCCGAACGCGTTGGTGCCGAGCCAGGGCGGCGCGATCCCGACGAGCTTGCCGACCCTGTCCGCTCCGCCCAGCCGCTTGACGTAGTAGTTACCGACGATATTGCCCTGCGAATGGGCGATCAGGTCGACGCGCTCGGCGCCGGTGCGGGCCAGCACGCCATCCACGAAGGCCGACACCTCGGCGGCACTCTGCTCGATGGGGCGCATTCCGCCGATCGCGGAGACGGGCCAGGGAAGGGCGTAGGAGCCGTAGGTGAGCGAGAAGACGCAATAGCCCTCATTGGCCAGCAGCGGGGCGTATACCCCCCAGTTCGTCTGCCCTCCGCCGCCGGTGCCGTGCAGCAGGACCACCGGGTCGGGATGGCTCGGCGAGGGGACGCAGGCGGGGTCGTTCGCGCCGGGTAGCGAGCCGCCGGGGTTGAGGAGCTCCGGGGGGATGCCCGCGAAGAAGTTGTAGTCGACCGGGAGGGGCCGGGCCGACGCGGTGGCGGGCAGGCAGGCCAACAGTGCCGCGGCCAGCACCAGAAGCGATGTACGTCGCATGAACGACTCCTCACTAGAACGTGTTCCACACATCATGGAACACGTTCTAGTTTTCGCGTGGCACTACCGCGCGGAAATCATCGACGTCGGCGCCGCGATCGCGCCGACGGTCGAATTCGACTTACCCTGCTGCACCCCCGCGGCGAACAGCGCACCACACAGCACCAGGAAAGCCGCGGCGTGCAGCACCGCGCGGACAATATTCCAGCGCACCCAACTCGCCTCGAAATCCGCACGGACAGTAGCGATATCGGTAATCGACGCCGGGTCACCCGCCGCGGCGAGCGCATCGTTGAGCGGCACATTCGAACCCGCGGTGACGGCGAAAGCGATCACGTTGAGCGCCAACGCGATTCCGATCCAGATCAGCGGCGAGCGCTGTTCCTTACCGAGGTGCAGCGCCGCCGCGAGCGCGGTGAAACCGACCGTGCCCATGAAGCCGAACATGAACCAGGGGTTGATGATCACGACATTGATCTTCTGCATCACATCGATCAGCGTGCGGTCGTCGGCACGGCCGAGCGCGGGCATCACCGAGATCGCGTAGGCGTAGAACACGCCGGCGATGAGTCCGGTGCTGAGCAGGGCCGCCACCATAGCGGCCATCCGAACTGCGAACATGCGAGGTCTCCTGACTCGTGGTCCGGAGCTTCGGTCTCGCGCTCCGGTGATACGAATAAGTCAACCGTCCGGATCGGGTCCGCGACATAGCTCAGACGCTCACCGACCTACGCGAACGTCGCAGTCACAAATCGTGGTCGGAGATCAGCCCGCTCTGCATCGCCAGCGCGGCCAAACGGGTGCGCTTCTGGTTCTGCGGGAGGTTTTCCACGCCGAACTTCGCGAACAGGGCGCGCAGGTGCGTTTTGATGGCGTCGATCGACAGGAACAATTCCTCGGCGATCTGCTGATTCGACGCGGGCGTCGCGAAACCGGTGCCGTGTTTGTACGGACGGCACAGCGCGACCAGCACCGCGCGCTGGGTCTCGGTCAGCGAGCGCATTGTGGGAATGGATCCGGACGCGGTATGCGTCGCGTCATCCACCACTCCGCCGAAATCGAAGAAATGCACAAGCGTGGTCCCGACCCGAATCCGGTCGCCGGGGCTCAACCGACGCCGACCGACCAGCCGCTCGCCATTGACGAAGGTGCCGTTGCGCGAAAGTCCGTCATCGATGATGGTCCAGTGCGCACCGAGATGTTCGACCGCCGCGTGCAGCCGGGACACCTCGGCGTCCCACGCGAGCACGAGGTCGGCCTGCACATTGCGCCCGATGGTGACACGCTGCTGGTCGGCCTCGAGGGCCAGCTCATGCTGCTTACCGGTGTCGTCGGTATACCGCAGGAAGGAACTCACTGCGCGACACCGCCGGATACTCGAAACACCTTGTGCACGGCCAACAGTCTACTTCCCTACCACCCCAACCCCACAGGACCCGGACACGAAACCCCACCCGACATCGACCGACCCACAAAACCCGGCCCACACGCCCCGACCTCGAGGAGGGGCAGGCAGGCGCAGCCTGCCGTTCGCGGCCGTCCCGCTGTTGAGACGCCGTTGCGTACGCGACGAAGGAGCAAGCAACGGCGTCTCAACAGCGGGACCGACGGGGCCGCGAACCACGCGGCGCCCGCGCCGCCAATATCTCAGCTCTTGCCGACCTCTTTGTTGTATGCCTCGGTGATTTCCGCCGAGATACGACCGCGAGCCGAGACCTTGTGGCCCTTCCGGCGAGCCCATTCGCGAATTGCGGCGCTCTGTTCACGGTCCATGGAAACGCGGCTCTTGCCCTGCGGCGCGGGCGCACCGGCGGCCTTCACCCGGCGACGGCCACTCACCCGACGGGCGTTGGCGACCCACTCGTCCAGGCCTTCGCGCAGACGCGCCGCATTTGCGTCCGACAGATCGATCTCGTACGACACCCCATCGATTGCGAACTCGATGGTCTCGTCCGCGATGGACTCACCGTCGACATCGTCGATCAGGCTAACGGTGACCTTCTTTGCCATGAGATGAACGTCCTCTCGAAATCGTCAAGCCTGCCTCCAGGCCGAATACCCGAGGCAAGAATACCCCGAAATGCGAAATTTCCAACATGAGGACTTCACCCCATGAATTCACTGGTCAGCGAGTAGTGGGCCGCACAATCGGGAACAGGATCGTTTCCCGGATTCCCGCACCGGTGAGTGCCATCAACAAGCGATCGATTCCCATACCCGTTCCGGTGGTCGGCGGCATGCCGTGTTCCATCGCGGCGAGGAAGTCTTCATCGAGCACCATGGCCTCGTCATCGCCTGCCGCGGCCAACCTCGCCTGGTCGACGAAGCGTTCCCGCTGGATCACCGGGTCTACCAGTTCCGAATAGCCCGTTGCCAACTCGAAGCCGCGAACATAGAGATCCCACTTCTCGGTAACGCCGGACTTGCTGCGATGCTGCCGGGTCAGCGGTGAAGTCTCGACCGGGAAGTCGCGCACGAAAGTCGGTGCGTAGAGCTTGTCGCCATACGCGTGTTCCCAAAGTTCTTCGACCAGTTTCCCGTGACCGTAGCCCTTGTCGGAAGGAATTTCCAGACCCACCCGATCGGCGAGTGCGAGCAATTCCTCGACCGTGGTTTCCGGAGTGACCTCCACACCGATCGACTCCGACAACGAGGGGTACATCTCGACGGTGGTCCACTCACCTCCGAGGTCATATTCCGTGCCGTCGGCCAGTGTCACCAGAAGGGTTCCGAATGCCTCGTTCGCGACTTCCTGGATCAATTCCCGGGTCATCTTCGCGGAGTCGTCATACGTGCCGTATGCCTCGTAGGTTTCCAGCATCGCGAACTCCGGCGAATGGGTCGAGTCGGCGCCTTCGTTGCGGAAGTTCCGGTTGATCTCGAAGACCTTCTCCAGGCCGCCGACCACGCACCGCTTGAGGAACAGCTCCGGTGCGATGCGCAGGAAAAGATCCATGTCCAGCGCATTGGAACGGGTGATGAACGGGCGCGCGGCGGCGCCGCCGTGGATGGTCTGCAGCATCGGGGTCTCGACCTCGAGGAAGCCACGGCGCTCCAGCGCATTGCGCAGCGCGCGAACCACGTTCACGCGGGTACGAGCCATTTCCCTGGCCTCGGGACGCACGATCAGGTCGACGTAGCGCTGCCGAACGCGCGACTCCTCGTTCATCTCCTTGTGCGCCACCGGCAGCGGTCGCAGCGACTTGGCCGCCATCGACCACGAATCGGCCATCACGCTCAATTCGCCGGTGCGCGAGGAGATGACCTCGCCGTGCACGAACACGAAGTCACCCAGGTCGACATCGGCCTTCCAGGCCGCCAGCGCGTCGGCGCCGACACCGTTGAGGCTGATCATCGCCTGCAACTTGGTACCGTCGCCTTCCTGCAGTGTCGCGAAGCACAGCTTGCCGGTATTACGAACGAAAATGACGCGACCCGCGACACCTGCCTGCAGACCGGTCTGGGTGTCGGCTTCCAGATCCGGATAGGCGGCGCGGATTTCGGCCAGCGTGTGCGTACGTGGCACCACCACCGGATAGGCCTCACCGCCCTCGGTGAGCAGCCGTTCGCGCTTGTCCCGGCGAATGCGCATCTGCTCGGGAACATCGATGTCCACAGCGGTTGTGGCGGCGCGGCCGGGTGCGGCGGGGTTAGGAGTGCTCACATCCGACAACATTAGCGGTCGCCGGAAATGGATTTACCGCTGGCCCACCGCGCTCACCCGCGGCTCCGGGAATTCCGCGAGCGCGATCGCGAGCTCCCGGTCCCGCGTTTTGCGCAGGACCGCTCGAAGTTACCCGGGCACTCACGAACTCAGTGAGGCACTTCACATTTCGGAGTTTGCGGTTCGCGTCTACAGCGAAGCCAGTGCGTGCACCTCGCGGGCGAAATGCGGGACGTCGACGCCGACCGTCAACAACCCCGCCGACTTCAACGCCTGGTACCCGCCGATCACATCGCTGGCGCGGTGCAACCCCAACTCCTGCAACGCCGCCGCCGCCAAACTCGATGTGTACCCCTCCGAGCAGAAAATGATCCACTCCACGTCATGATCCACGGCGAGGGACAACCGCGCCGACGAGGTCGGATCCAGCCGCCATTCCAGGACATTGCGCTCGATCACCAGCGCTCCGGGCAGTGAGCCCTCACGCACCCGCTGGGCGGCAGGCCGGATGTCGACCAGAATGGCGCCACGTTCCAGCGCGGCGGCCACGTCGTACACATACACCCGGCGCAATCGCGCGCGAGCGTTCTCGAGCATCTGATCAATCGTCAAACGGCTCATCACAGATCACCTTCGGGCTGGTCGGTGAGGACGGTTTTGGTTCGGCGCAACGTTCCATGGCCGGTAACTTCGTAATACGACATCGCCGTCAACGGCGGCGAATAAGCGTGCACGCTCAAGGTGGGATCGAGCGGGCCGACGGATTCGGCGGCGGCGGGCGCGCGCACCACATCGTGCACCCAGCCGATCGGGAACGACGCCTGATCACCCGCGGCGAGCGTGCGTCTGCGTAACTCCGTGCCATTCCAGCGGTATTCGGAAAGGGCGCCGCTGAGCACGGTCAGCGCGCCGAGCGAGCCGGCGTGATCGTGCAGATCGGTGAATTTGCCCGGCGTCCAGCTGATCAGCCAGACATCGACCTCGTCGTCGTGCGAAAGGCGGGCCGCCCAGCGATCCTCGGCGGGCCAGATACCGTCGGCCGGAAGGAGGTGATCGTAGCGGCCCGACAGGACGTCTTCGGCACCTTCGTCGGTGAGTCGCAGGAGGTCAGCGGGCCGCAACCGAGTCGGCAACGCCGAGGCGATCGCCCGGTCGAGCGGGGGCGTCGCGGAATACTCATCGCGTGCGGACGAGAGGGAAAGGACAGAGGAACGCATGAGCGCATCTCCAGGAGGTGAGAAAACGGTCGAGGGAAACGTCAGCCTCGAACGGTCGAGGCGAATTAGCCTCGACAACACTCCTGGGTGCGCACACGGAAGATCACGAGCACAAGTTTAGCAGACACTATTTCTTGTTGCGCTCATAGACATGGCGCAGGCCGGTCAGCGTGAGATGCGGGACGTGCTGGTCGATGGTCTCCGATTCCGGCACGATCAGCGGCGCGCCCGCCCCCGTCGCGACGACGGTGACATCGGTGCCGGCGAACGCGTCGAATTCGTCGCGAATGCGGTCGACCAGTCCGTCGACCAGCCCGGCGAATCCGAAGATCGCGCCGGACTGGATGCACTCCATGCTGTTCTTACCCACCACCGAACGCGGCCTCGCCAGCTCGACGCGACGCATCGCACTGCGTTCCACCAGCGCCTCGGCCGAGATCTCCACGCCGGGCGCGATCACGCCACCGAGGAATTCGCCCTTGGCCGAGACCAGGTCGACGCAGATCGCGGTGCCGAAATCGACGACGATCGCGGGCCCGCCGAAACCGCGGAACGCGGCGAGACAGTTGACGATGCGGTCGGCGCCGACCTCCTTCGGATTGTCGACCAGCAGCGGAATGCCTGTTCGCACACCGGGTTCCACCAGCACATGCGGCACGTGAGACCAGTAGCGCGCGAGCATGGCACGCAGTTCGCGCAGCACCGGCGGGACGGTCGACAGCGCCGAGACGCCGATGATCTGATCGAGATCCTCGCCGACCAGGCCACGCACCTGCATCGCGAACTCGTCTGCGGTGATCAGCGGATTGGTGTGAATTCGCCAGTGCCGCACCAGCTTCGCGTGTTCACCGCTGCCGGAGAACAGACCGAGCTCGATCCCGGTGTTGCGGACGTCGATCGTCAGCAGCATTGTGCCGGCTCCCCCGCCCGGCTCAGACGAACGACAGCGAACGCGGCGAGGTGAGGCCGGAGCCCTCCGGTGCGTGCGCGGGGTCGCTGCCCAGCTCCACCGGACGATTGTGGTCGTCGACGAAGACCACCTTCGGGTCGTAAGCGCGGACCTCGGCCTCGTCCATCTGGCCGTAGGCGATGAGAATAACCAGGTCACCGGGGTGCACGAGGTGGGCGGCGGCACCGTTGATGCCGATCACGCCCGAACCGCGCTCACCGGCGATCACGTAGGTCTCGAGGCGGGCGCCGTTGTCGATGTCGACGATGCAGACCTGCTCGCCCTCGAGCAGATCGGCGGCGTCGAGCAGATCCTGGTCGACGGTCACCGAGCCGACATAGTGCAGGTCGGCGTGGGTCACGGTGGCACGGTGGATCTTCGACTTCATCATGGTGCGCAACATCGTCGTCGCCTTTCAGTGCGCCTGCGAGGCAGGGAGGGAGTTCGCGTCGGGATGCCCGTCGATCTGGGCGCCGAGTACTACGGGAGCGTTGTCGATCAGGCGGGTGTCGCCGACTTTGGCGGCGACCAGCAGCCGGGCGTTGCCGGCGGTGGGAGCCGGACCCAGATTCGAGTCGCGCAGTTCGAGATAGTCGACCTCTAGGCCGTCGACCGCGTCGAGAACCGCGCGAGCGGTCTGCACGAGCGCGTCCGCGCCGAGGCCCGCGGCGTGGCGGCCCGCGGCGAGCGCGGCCGACAGCGCCAGCGCCGACTCGCGCTGGGTGGCGTCGAGGAAGCGGTTGCGTGAGGACAGCGCCAGGCCGTCGGCCTCACGGACCGTCGGGTAGGCGACGATCCGCGCGTCCATGTTCAGATCACGCACCATCTGCCGGATCAGCGTGAGCTGCTGGTAGTCCTTCTCACCGAAATACGCCTCGGAGGCGTGGGTGATGTTGAGCAGCTTCGCGACGACGGTGAGCATGCCCGCGAAATGCGTCGGCCTGCTGCCGCCTTCGAGTTCGGCGCCGAGCGGGCCCGGCGCGACCGTGGTGCGCATGCCGTGCGGATACATATCGGACACGGTCGGCGCGAAGACCAGGTCGACGCCCTCGGTGCGGAGCAGTTCGAGGTCGGCGTCGAGGGTGCGCGGGTAGGCGTCGAGGTCCTCGTTCGCGCCGAACTGCAGCGGATTGACGAAGATCGAGACGATCACGACCTGGTTGTTGAGCTTGGCCTGGCGAATCAGCGCGAGGTGCCCTTCGTGCAGCGCGCCCATCGTCGGCACGAAACCGACCGTCCGACCGGCGCCGCGCAGGGCCTTGGCGACCGTGTCGAGCACCTCCGGGTTGTGGTGCACGGTGAGCACGCCCGCCTTGAAGGCGCCGGTGGCGCGGGCGCCACCCTGGTGGTGATGCACTTCTCGGGGTTCCATCAGTGGCCTTTCTTGGCGAGGAGCTCCAGCAGTGCCGGATCGGTGTCGGCGAGTTGGGCCGTACGCAACGAGTTGGCTCGGTAGGACTCGACCAGCCGGTCGTCGACCTGCGCGAGCGCTGCGAGGTGGGCGGCGACGGCATCGACATCGCCGCGGGCGACCGGACCGGTCAGCGCGGCCCGGCCACGACGCAGCGCGTTGTCGAGAGCGGCCGAGGCGAGCGGCGCGAGCAGCCGTTCGGGCAGGCCGCCTGGCTGGTCGTCAACCAGCGGCTGGCCGAGCAGGCCGGGGCCGGACAGGGATTCGCGCAGGGCCGCGACGGCGTCGACGATCAGCGTGACCAGGTGATTGCTGCCGTGCGCGAGGGCCGCGTGATAGAGCGAACGACTGCTCTCCTCGACACGAACCGGTTCGCCACCCATCTCGATCACGAGCGCCTGCGCGATCGCGTACCCGACCTCGTCGGCGGCGGTGACGCCGAAGCAGGCATTGGCGAGCCGAGCGATGTCCTCGTCGTGGCCGGTGAAGGTCATGGCGGGGTGGATCGCGAGGCCGAGCGCGCCCTGCTCGGTCAACGGCGCCAAGATCGCGACGCCGTTCGCGCCGGAGGTGTGGACGACGATGGTGCCGGGGCGGACCACGTTCGCCCCGGCGAGGCCGCGGACCAGCCCGGCCAGTTCGGCGTCGGGAACGGCGAGCAGGAGCAGTTCACTGCGCTGGGCGATCTGTTCGATCGGCAGCACCTGGGCTTCGGGAAGCCGGGTACGGGCACGATGCACCGAGGCGTCGGAGATCGCGGCGACACCGAAGACCACATGGCCGGCTCGCTCGAGCGCGACGCCGAGTGCGGAACCCACTCGTCCCGCCGAGACGATTCCTACCGTCAGTCGTGCGGGCGCTGGATCCATTCGTGCGGGCACGGCGTCGATACTCGTGCGCGCGCCATCAGGGTTGACACTTCTCGAGGTCAACGTTGTCCTCTCGATTTCGTTCCAGTCCCGCGTTGCGGGTACCAGACGTTACGAGTCGAGGATAGAGGGGTGTGCGGGCACGGCGCCATCAACCCCGCCGTGATCTAGCTCTCCCGCCCGCGCGGGTCGGCTTACGCTGCCGTCCCCGGCGCGAACTACCTGGTGCCGGCCCCGCGCGTGTGCGGGGTCGGCTCGAGGCGGGCCTGTCGGCGGGGTATCAGCGGCTGGATTCCGATTCCAGGTTGGCCATGATGTCTGCCACCGATAGTCGGGCGGTGCCCTCGGTTTCGGCGCGGCGGCGTCGACGGGTGCTGGTGCCCACCGCGGGTGCCTTCTCCGGGCGAGGGGCCGGCGGCTGGGCGGGCTCCGCCGTGGCCACCGGGACCGCGACCGGTTCGTCCGCGGCGACCGGTGCCGGAGTCGGCTCAGGGGTCACCGGGATGGGCGCGGGCGCCGCCGGAGTGTGCGCGGGTGCCGCCGGAGCGGGCTCGGGTGCTGCCAGGGTGGGCTCGGGTGCTGCCAGGGTGGGCTCGGGGGTCGCGAACGAATGGCCGTTGGTGATGGGCTCGACCGGGAGGTCGGTGCCCGACACCTGGCGGGTATTCGGCGAGGACAGCCGGGGCGGAGGTGTCTTGGCCGAGGGATTGGACGGCGCGGTGGGCGGCTCGGCGACGGTCGGCTGCTGGGTTTCGGCGTACTCGTCGAGCTGCACCGCCGAGGTCTCCGCGGTGACCGGATCGTCGTACGGGTCGGCGAAATTGGCCGAAACCGGTTGGATGAAGACAGGTTTCAATGCGCTGGGCGGTTGCTGCCACGGACCGAACCAGGCTGCGGCGGCATCCTCGTGGCTAACGTCGAAATCATGGGGGCTGACGTCGAAATCATGATCATGATCGTCGAAGGCATTGAAGCCACCGGCGGGCAACGCGTCGATCCGCACGGCGTCGGCCTGCAGCGCGGGTTGCTCGTCGGGCAGTGCGCCGTCGAAGAGGACCTGCAGATTCTGGCGCAGCAGGGTCAGCTCGGCGCGCAATGCGGCGATCTCGGAGGAATCGGCGCCGACTTCGGCACGCACCCTCGCCTCGACGCCCATCTCGTACTCGCGGCGTGCGGCGATCTCACGCTCGAGCTGCAACTCGTACACCGTCTGCAGATCGTGCACCTTCGCCTTGTCGACGGCAGCGTCCTTGCGGTATCTGGTTGCCGCGAGAGCGCCGATAACCGCCGCCCACAGCGCCGCTACCAGGCCGATCCGCACGTATTGGACATTTTCGCTGAAGATCAGGAAAACACTGGCTGTCAGACCGAGCAGCAGGACGAAACCGACGAAGAATTTTCCCGCGTCGTCCCGCCGTCGACGGGGCGCAGTGTTGCGGGAAGGTGAAACCATGAGCGCCAGGGTAGCCGGAAACGGCTGGTCGGCCCACCAAAGGTCGCAGTGATTCCATTCGCAAGTTGCTATGTAGTAGCAGGATCGTCGGTCGGGTCCTCGGGCGCCCGACAGCAATACTCCAGCCACAAAGCCGCAGCAACCAGGGCCGAACCGGCCAGCAGCCCCACCACCGCCCCCGGCGAATCGGTAGCGGCGGCGGTGACGGTGCCGCGCTGTGGGAAAACCCACAGCAGGAACCCCAGCCACACGCCCGCCGCCAGCGAACCCACCTGCAACGACGCCTTCGCCAGCGCCACGCCCCTGGCGACGTTGATCGGATGCATCTGGCCCGGACCATCACCGATCTGCTCATCGGCGATCTTGGCCCTGATCGCGAAACCGAGCGTCGCCTCGATCGCGGCGACCGGCAGCAGCGAGGCGCCCGCGGCCACCGAGATCGACGGGAAACTGGAATAGGCGAACCGGGTGGCGATCCAGGCGACCGCGGCGGCCACCACCACATTCAGCGCGAGATCGAGTACCCGGGTGGGTTTCAGCACGAGCCGGCGCTTTCCTCGTGCAGCACCAGATCGGTACGAACCACGCCGTCCCGCTCGGACGCGTCCAGTCCGGCCAGCAGCTCCGCGATCGGTCGGGCCACCCCGTCGACGAGCAGGCGCGCGGCCGGTTCGACGGCCAGCCACGGAATGAGCACGAAGGCCCGGTGGTGGGCCTGCGGGTGCGGCAGGATCAGCGTCGGGTCGGTGTGGCGGTCGATCGCCGCGCCGGTGCTGTCCGCGCACTGGACCACATCGACGTCGAGGGTGCGCGCACCCCAGCGAACCTCGCGAACACGGTCCGCTGCCTGCTCGAGCTCCTGACCGAACCGCAGCCAGGCGTAATCGTCGAAAGCCGGGTCTTCGGCGATCACCACGGCGTTGAGGTAATCGTCCTGGTCGACGCCACCCCACGGCGCGGTCGTATAGACCGGCGAAACCGCCACGACGCGCTCCCCCAACGCGTCGCGCACACTGCGCAGATGCGCGAGCCGATCGCCCATATTCGAGCCGATCGAGAGCACCGCGCGAGTCATCGTCGCGGCTCCGGGGCCTGCGTGCGATACCGGATGGCCACCACCCGCACGTCTTCGAAGGTGTGCGGGATCGGCGCCGACGGTTTGTGCACGACCGCCTCCACCGCCTCGATCCGCGGGTCGGCCATCACGTCGTCGGCGATCTCGGAGACCACCGTTTCGATCAGGTTGCGCGGCGGACCGGTGACGATGCGCACGGCACGTTCGGCGAGCGCGCCGTAGTCGACGGTGTCGGCGAGATCGTCGGACGCCGCGGCGACGGCGAAATCGACCCACACCGTCAGGTCGATGACGAATTCCTGACCGTCACGACGCTCGAAGTCGAACACTCCGTGCCTGCCGAACGCACGAAGGCCGCGCAGCTCGATCCGCGACGTGGCGGGTCTACCCGCACGCGGCGGCAGCAAGGGCGAGTTCATCGGACAGCTCCTCGAAGAGTGACTCGGACGCCTGCGACGGTTCGGGTAGCGGGGACTTTCACGGCGTGGCTCCTCGGGCAGCGGCCGATCGAGCGTCGGCGGCTCGGCGCCAGGCGTCGACGACGGCGATGGCGTCGAGAGAGGCTCGCACATCGTGCACGCGCACACCCCAGGCTGCGTGGGTGGCCACGAGGGCCGACAGCGTGGCGGTGGCCGTTTCGCGACCATCGGGCGGGCGCGGGCCGGATTCGTCGGCCAGTAGCGCGCCGAGGAAACGCTTGCGCGAGGCGCCGATCAAGACCGGGAAACCGCCTGCCACCAGTTCCGGCAGCGCGGCCAGCAGCTCCCAGTTGTGCTCGGCGTTCTTGGCGAAGCCGAGACCGGGGTCGAGGATCAGTCGGTCCGGGGTGACACCGGCGGCGACAGCGACATCGACCTGGGCGGTGAGTTCGGCACGGACCTCGGCGACCACGTCATCGTAGTGATCGGCGGGTCCGGTGTGCCGGTAGTCGGCGCCCGCCCGCCAGTGCATGAGAATCCACGGCACACCCGCTTCGGCGACGACTTTCACCATGTTCGGGTCGGCACGGCCGCCGGAGACGTCGTTCACCACCGATACGCCCGCCGCCAGCGCGGCCTCGGCGACCTCGGCGCGCATGGTGTCGACACTGGTCGGCACCCCGGCGGCGACCAGACCCCTGATCACCGGCGCCACCCTGGCGGCCTCGGCGGCCGGATCGACCCGGTCGGCTCCGGGCCTGGTGGATTCGCCACCCACATCGACGATGTCGGCGCCCGCCTCGTACAGCTCGACACCGTGGGCGATCGCGAGTTCGGGATCGAGGTAGCGACCGCCGTCGGAGAAGGAATCAGCGGTCACGTTGACCACACCCATGACCACGCAGGAGCGGCGGTCACGGGCGGTCACCAGCGGTTCGCTCATTTGCGCAGGATCAGGTCCAGCGCCTCAGCTCGCGAGGCGGCGTCGGTTTGCAACTGGCCCCGCACCGCCGAGGTGGTGGTGCTGGCACCGGGCTTCCGGATTCCGCGCATGGCCATGCACAGGTGCTCGGCCTCGACCACCACGATCGCGCCGCGCGGATCGAGTCGGCGCATCACCGCGTCGGCGATCTGGCTGGTCAGCCGCTCCTGCACCTGGGGGCGCTTGGCGTAGAGGTCGACGACGCGGGCCAGCTTCGACAGACCCGTCACCCGGCCGTGCGAGCCGGGGATGTAGCCGACGTGCGCGACGCCGTGGAACGAGACCAGATGATGCTCGCAGGTGGAGAACATCGGGATGTCGCGAACCAGTACGAGTTCCTGGTGACCCTCGTCGAACGTGGTCGCCAGCACCGCGTCGGGCTCGGTGTAGAGCCCGGCGAATATCTCCCGGTACGCACGCGCCACGCGCGCGGGCGTGTCGACCAGGCCGGGACGGTCCGGGTCCTCACCGACGGCGAGCAGCAGCTCACGCACCGCGCTCTCCGCGCGCGCCTGATCGAACGGCAAACCGGTCGCCAGCGCCGTCAGCTCCGACGGACTGGACGCACCCAGCTCACCTGTCGGATCGAGATCCTGCTTGTTGGCCGACAACTTCTCCGCACCTCCGTGATATTTGCGGCTGACGCCGCGGGTCCTCGGCCCTGCGCTCAGTCCAGAGGCCGGCGGGCCGGGAACCAGAAGCCGAGAGTCGGCGACCACCCGACATTCGACGACCGAGCGTAGTCCGAGAACCAGTGCCGAATCCCGGTACCTCTCCGGGATTCGACATTCGAGCGTAGTTGGCCACCGGTCAGTGGCGGCCGTTCGGCCCTTCCCAATCCTTGTTCTCCGGATCGGCGTCACGCACCGGCGGCTGCGGCTGGGCGCCCCACGGCTGGTAACCGTCGCCGGTGTGCCGCGGTTGCTGCTGCTCGGGACGTCCCCAGGCACTGCCCTGGTCCTGCGGCGGTTGGGGCTGCTGAGGCTGCTGCTGCGGTGGCTGCTGATCCTCGCGCGGCGGCCAACCCGGCGCCGACCAGCCTGCCGGAGCGCCGTAATCGGGTCGCGAGCCGTGCGTCCCCGACTGCCGGGGGAACGCCTGGGTCGGGGCGGCGGGCAACGGGTAACCGGCCGCGGGCGGCGCGGGCTGACCATAGGGCTGGCCCGGGTAGCCGTTGGGCTCCACCGGCGGCGCCCCGTTGGGCACCGGCACCGGCGCGGGCTGCACCGGCGGCCACGGCTCGCCGCGCTCCACGGCCAGCTCGCCCGGCGTCTTCACCGGCGGCTTGTCGGACGGATGCCGATCACCGAAATCGTTGAACGCGGTGATCCGCGGACGCTTCTGCACCCCGGCCAGGATCGTCTCGAGATCCTTGCGGTGCAGCGTCTCGCGCTCGAGCAACGCGGTAGCCAAGGCGTCGAGCTGCTCGCGGTACTCGCTGAGGATGGACCACGCCTCGGTATGCGCGGCCTCGATGAGGTTGCGAACCTCCTCGTCGATCTCGCGGGCGACCTCGTGCGAGTAGTCGGGCTGCACGCCCATCGAGCGACCGAGGAACGGGTCGCCCTGCTCCTGGCCGTAGCGCACGGCGCCGAGACGAGCGCTCATGCCGTACTCGGTGACCATGCCACGGGCGATCTTGGTGGCCTGATCGATATCGGAGGACGCGCCGGTGGTGGGCTCATGGAACACCAGTTCCTCGGCGGCGCGCCCACCCATCGCGAAGACCAGCCGCGAGATCATCTCCGAGCGGGTCATCAGGCCCTTGTCGTCCTCGGGCACGGTCATGGCGTGGCCGCCGGTGCGGCCGCGGGCCAGAATGGTGACCTTGTAGACAGGCTCGATATCGGGCATCGCCCACGCCGCCAGCGTGTGGCCGCCCTCGTGGTAGGCGGTGATCTTCTTCTCGTGCTCGCTGATGATGCGGCTCTTGCGGCGCGGGCCGCCGATCACCCGGTCGACCGATTCCTCGAGCGATTCGCCCGTGATGACCGAACCGTTCTCGCGGGCGGTGAGCAGCGCGGCCTCGTTGATGACGTTGGCCAGATCGGCGCCGGACATGCCGACCGTGCGCTTGGCCAGACCCTCGAGGTCGGCTTCCTGCGAGATCGGCTTGCCCGCCGAGTGCACCCGCAGGATCGCGCGGCGACCGGCCAGATCGGGGTTGCCGACCGGGATCTGCCGGTCGAACCGACCGGGGCGCAGCAGCGCGGGGTCGAGGATATCGGGACGGTTGGTGGCCGCGATCAGGATGATGTTGGAGCGATCGCCGAAGCCGTCCATCTCGACCAGCAACTGGTTGAGGGTCTGCTCGCGCTCGTCGTGACCGCCGCCGAGGCCCGCACCGCGCTGGCGACCGACCGCGTCGATCTCGTCGACGAAGATGATGCAGGGGCTGTTCTGCTTCGCCTGCTCGAACAGGTCGCGCACGCGCGAGGCGCCGACACCGACGAACATCTCGACGAAGTCCGAACCGGAGATGGTGAAGAACGGCACCCCGGCCTCGCCCGCGACCGCGCGGGCCAGCAGCGTCTTACCGGTTCCCGGCGGCCCATAGAGCAGCACGCCCTTGGGGATCTTCGCGCCGAGCGCCTGATAGCGGGCCGGATTCTGGAGGAAGTCCTTGATCTCGTAGAGCTCCTCGACGGCCTCGTCGGCACCGGCCACGTCCTGGAACGTGGTCTTGGGCATGTCCTTGGTCAGCAGTTTGGCCTTGGACTTCCCGAAACCCATCATCCCGCCACGACCGCCGCCCTGCATGCGCGACATCACGAAGATGAACAGACCGACCAGCAGCACCATCGGCACGATGAACAGCAGCAGCTGCGACAGCCAGCTCTCCTGCTTGACCACCGTGTCGTACGGCGCGCCGGACTTCTGCACGGCGTCGAGGATCTGGGCGGAGTTCTCCCCACCACTCGGGTACTTGGCGACGATCTTGGCGTTGTTGCTCGTGGCCTCGTTGCCGTTGTTCAGTTCGATGCGGAGCTGTTGCTCCTTGTCATCGATCTGCACGTTCTTGACGTTCGCTTTGTCTTCGAGCTGGGTCAGCGCAACGGAGGTGTCGACACTCTCCCAACCGCGCGTGTCATCGCTGAGAAAGCTGAACAGCCAGATCATGAGCATGATGCCCGAGATGATCGCCAAGGTGCGAAACACTGTCTTGCGGTTCATAGAGCGTCGGCCGGACGGCCCAGTCCTTTCCGGTTGTTACTCCGGGTGTGCTTGCGAAGCGTCGAGATCGGCGGGTTTCGGATGCGGACATGCCACGTTACCGCGTACGGTCTAGTTCGATACATCGCGCACTTCGGCTGCTGGTGCAGTTGCACTGGTAAACGGCCGGAGAACGCAAGTGGTTCCCGAACGCTCCGACCGGGTTGTGGCAACTGGCCACAATCATGTCATGCCCGCCTTATCGTGGGCGACGACACAACTACAGCGCAGGGGGTATAGACATCGTCGAGCTACGAACACCCACAGCGATTCTGCGCCACGGCGGTGGACGGCTCGTCGTCCTCCGGCCGGGTACCGACGGCGAACGTGTTCTCGACGTTCCCATCGCCGACCTACTCAAGGTGCGCCTCAATCGGCGCGCCGACGAGGCGGTGGTGATCGAGATCTATCTGCGTTACCCCACAGCGGTACTCACCGGAGTTCCCGCCGACCGCACTCCCCTTCCGGTGCTCATCGCCGAGCACGACGTGCCCACCGCCCTCGGCATCGTCGACCGGATCAACGACCAGATCATGGCGACCAAGCGCATCGACGTGGCCGCGCCCGATCTCACCCCACCCGCTCCCGAGTGGGGAAAGTCGGGTCCCACCAGGGCCGATGTCGAGCGCGCCGTACGCCGGATGGCCCCGCGCAAGGACGCGCGTTCGGCGGTCACCGCGCTGAACCGGTATGTCACCCCCGACGAATACGTCCTGGAGACGGCCATCGCCCTGGCCACCCCGCCCGCGGGATCGGGCGCCGGTCTGCTCGCCGCGACCACCTCCCGGGTGCTGTTCATCTCCATCGGCGGCGGCGAACGCTATGCCTTCGAATTGGCGGTGGCGGCCATCCTCGGCGCCCGCACCGTCGAAGGCGCGCGCTCGGCGCCCGGCGAGGTGGATACGCGCCACGGCGGCTCCGGCATCGACATCAACGACGGCAATCGCACGCTGCATTTCGCGGGCGTGGATCGCGCCGACACCGAACGCGTCACCTGCGCGGTGAATTTCGCCATCCGCAGACAGGCCGCCGACGGTGCCGCCGGGGCAGCCGATCCGGGTGTCAACCAGCTGTACGCGGAATGGGAATTGCTGGTCGAACGGCATTCGCTCGGGATGGTCGACGACACGCAATTCCAGCGCTACGGCCGCGGGATCCTGCGCAGCTTGTAATTTGGAGCGCTGGCGCGCTCAAGGTCGCGCCCCCTGGTGTCCCGTCGATCAGGTGCCGTTGCTTGCTCCTTCGTCGCGTACGCAACGGCACCTGATCGACGGGACGGGCGCGACCGCCGACTGCGTCGGCGATCCCTCCTCGGGGTCGGGATGTTCGGGGGTGGGTCAGATGTTCAATTCGGTTCGGGTGCTTCGGTTTCGGCCTTTTGTTCCGGTTCGTTGAGTTCGATCCGGCGCCAGGGGCTGGTGGGGCGGGTCCACAGGCGTACCAGTTCCATCCGCCGGTCGACGCCGCCGTTCTTGAGTTCGGCCAGGTCCTCGGTGGCCTGCCAGTAGGTCCAGCCGGTGAGATAGGCATCGCCGAACTGGCGCCAGTTGCGGTAGCGGCGCTGCGCGGGGGCCAGCGCGCGCATGCAGTATTCCCACGCCACGTCGGCGTCGATGTATCCCGCGGTGAATGCCATGCGGGCCACCGCGACTACGCGAGCCAGGTCCCAGGCGTGGATGTCGTTGGGTAGCGGGCGCGACAGGTGGTCGGTGAAGCCGATCTTGATGGCCTGTGCCCAGATGTCGTAGTCGCGGACCAGCGCCTCGGGATTGTCCATCCCCCGAAACGAACCGACCTGACGCAGGAACGCCCGCTGCTTGTCGGCCCGTTCGCCGAAGCGGTCGCGCTCGCTGGCATTGACCGAGGCCATCACCAGTGGATGCACCAGCGAGTACAGGGGTGCGTGCATGCCCTCGAGCAACTGCTCCATCGAGGCGCGGGCTTCGGTGCCGTCGGTGATGCCCCACGCACCGGTGAGGGTGTCGATGGCGAGTTCGCGGCGGTCGCCGAGCGGGTGCTCGCGTTCGGGCCCGAGCAGCATCGCGTCGTGAAAGGCGTCCCAGCGCGTGGAATAGAAGGCGCCGAGGGCGAGCGCGCGCAGTTCGTCGTCGCTCACACCCGCGCCCGACCAATGATCTTCTTCGCGCTCGTCTAATTCCGGGTACGGGAATGTGGTCAGCGCTGGTACTCCCCTGGCAGCCATGCGGGCGAGTCTAGTGCCGTGACCGCGATCACGGGGCGCGCTCCAATCTCACCTGCATCACGAGATTTTCAGATCCCCCTATTCTTCACCTGTCGTGTCATGCCGCACAGGTCTATGGTTCTGACATGTGTAGAAATATCACCGTCTTGCGTGGTCTGGAGCCTGCCGCCACCGAGCAGGAGATCTACGCTGCCGCCTTGCAGTATGTGCGCAAAGTCGGCGGCATCTCCGGCCTGAGCAGCGCCACCAAACCCGCGGTCGACAAAGCCGTCGCGGCCATCGCCGCCGCCACCACCACCCTGCTGGCGGAACTGCCCGATCGCCGGGTCCCGCCGCCCACCGAGCCGCCGCTGCGGCGGATCGCGGCGCGCGAGAACGAGGTCGGCGAGACAGCGTAGGAATCAGCGGACAGGCCACATCCCCGCCTGCCGATGCACCGAATTCAGCGGACGCACGAGGAGAACGACCAGTGAGCGAACTCGACAATGACGTCGCGGTGATCGAAGTTCACAATCCGGCGACCGGCGACCTCGTCGGCACCGTACCCGTCATCGCACCCGACGACGTGGCGGCGGCGGTCCGCGAACTGCGGCTCTACCAGCCCGAATGGGAGGCGATCGGGCCGGCCGGGCGCAAGCACTGGCTACTGAAGATGCAGGATTGGCTGATCGACAACACCGAGCAGCTGGCCGCGGTGCTGCAATCGGAGACCGCCAAGCCGCGCGTCGACGCGATCGTCGATTCGGCGTTCGCGGTGGACATCCTCGGCTACTACGCGCGCCGGGCGGGCAAGTTCCTCGCCGACGACCACCCGTCCCCGCACAGCCCGCTCGCGCGGGTGAAGTCACTGACCGTGGCCTACCGTCCCTATCCCGTGGTCGGGGTGATCACGCCGTGGAACTTCCCGCTCGCGATGCCTGCGATCGATGTGTTCCCCGCGCTGGCCGCCGGCGCCGCGGTGATCCTCAAGCCGTCGGAGGTGACGCCGCTGTCCGCGGTGGAGCTGGCCCGCGGCTGGGCCGAGATCGGCGCGCCGCCGGTGTTGCGGGTGGTCACCGGCGCCGGCGCGACCGGGGCGGCCGTGGTCGAGAACGCCGACTACATCCAGTTCACCGGTTCCACCGCGACCGGTCGCAGGATCGCGGCCGCCTGCGCGGAGCGGATGGTGCCCTACAGCCTCGAGCTCGGCGGCAAGGACCCGGCGATCGTGCTCGCCGACGCCGACCTCGACCGCGCCGCGCACGGCATCGCCTTCGGCGGCATGTTCAACGCCGGTCAGGTGTGTATCTCCGTCGAGCGGGTCTATGTCGAGGCGCCGGTCTACGACGAATTCGTCACCAAGCTGACCGCGGCGGTCGCCGCCTTGCGCCAGGGCGCCGACGGTCGCGAGTCCGAGCACGACGTGGGCGCGCTGGCGAACGAGAACCAGGTGCTGATCGTGCAGCGCCACGTCGACGAAGCGGTGGCGGCGGGCGCCCGGGTGACCACCGGCGGCAAACGCACCGGTGTCGGCACCTTCTTCGAGCCGACCGTGCTCGTGGATGTGGATCATTCGATGTCGTGCGTCGCCGAGGAGACCTTCGGCCCGACGCTGCCGGTGATGAAGGTGGCCGACGAGGCCGAGGCGATCCGGCTGGCCAACGACTCGATCTACGGGCTCTCGGCATCGGTGTGGACCGGCGACAAGGCGCGCGGCGAACGCGTGGCCAGGCAGCTGGAGACGGGCGCGGTGAACATCAACGACGTGTTCGCGAACCTGTTCAATCCCGCGATGCCGATGGGCGGTTGGGGCCTGTCCGGCGTCGGCGCGCGGTGGGGCGGTGCGTCGGGGTTGCGCAAATACTGCCGCGCCCAGGCGATGACGAAGCCGAAGCTGCCCACCATGGGCAAGGAACTGTTCTGGTACCCCTCCGACATGAACAAACTGGTGATCGCGGTCGCGGCGATGCGGGCGGCCGGTGCGCGCGGGATGCGGCGGATCGACCTGCCTACGGTGTTGCGTCTCAAGAAGAGCAAGTAGGTCGATTCCGGCTGCGACGCACGTTGGCGCGCAGCCGGATTCACCGTTTCGAAACAATTTTGTGAGCAAGATCACTTTTGTGCCCTATCGGGTCATAGTGCCGTGGTCAGCGGCACCTTTCGACCGCTCCGACAGCGCCCACATTCGGGCGGTCAATGTGAAAATCGCCGCATTTTCGCTGGTCAGCTGCCCAAATTTGACGCTGATTCACCCAATGGCACATCGGCACGAACAATAGACAATCCGATGGTGCAGCTCACCATGCCAGGCCATATGCTGTGCAATACCAACCTGGTGACTGTTTTGATCCACCTCCGCGAACTTCCTTGCCAGTTTTGGCTGGATTTTCCCGACCGATTCTGATAGCAAGGTGCTATGGACCCGCATTTGCGCGATCTGCGGTATTTCGTCGCCGTCGCTGAGGAACTGCATTTCACGAACGCCGCCCAGCGGCTGCATATCGCTCAGCCGACGTTGTCACGCCAGATCCGCCAGCTCGAACGCCAGCTCGACGTGGTCCTGTTCGACCGCAACCAGCGCAGTGTCGCCCTCACCGTCGCCGGTAAGGAACTGCTCGAAGGCGCACGCAAGATCCTCGAGCTGTGGGAGGTGACCAATGTGTCCCTCCAGGAAGCCGGTGAAGTGCTGCGCGTGGGTATCCAGTCCGCACTCGGCCGGGGACTGATCAACGACCTGGAGAGCGCCAGCGGTCACCGCCTCGCCCTGCACGCCGCATCGTGGAACGACCCCTCGAGTGGCCTGGCCGGTCGACAGGCCGACCTGTCGCTGGTCTGGCTGCCGCTGCCCGACTCCAACCGGTATCGCTGGCAGGTGCTGCGCACCGAGCCGCGCTGGGTGCTGCTGCCGGAATCGCATCCGCTGGCCGAGCAGGACAGCATCGAGTTCGCTGATCTGCTCGACGAGCCCTTCATCGCCCTGCCCACCGAGGCGGGCGCGGTCCGCGATTTCTGGCTCGGCAACGATGCCCGTGGCGGCAAGGCGGCCAAGATCGGCGCCGAGGCGGCCACCCCCGAAGACAAGCTGGAGGCCGTGAGTCTCGGTCTCGGCGTGTGCCTGCTGGCCGAGAACAACGTGCCGATGTACCGCTGGCCCGGGCTCACCGCGCGTCCGGTCGCCGGCCTCACCCCGTGTGAGCTGGCGGTGGCATGGCGGGCCGACGACACGCGCCCGACCATCTTGGAGTTCGCCGGTCGCGCCGTCGACGGTGGTTTCTCCGAGCCGACCCCGCAGCCGCAGCCGATCGCGGTCTGAGCGACGGCGCGGGTCGCGCCTAGTTCGACAGTTCCAGTTGGGCGGCGAGACCGAGCAGAGTGGACTCGCTGCCCGGCGGACCGATCAGTTGCGCGGCCAACGGGGTGTGCGCCTCGGGATGGGTGCCCATCGGTAGCGACGCCGCGGGCCAGCCGAGCAGATTCCACAGCCCGGTGAACGGCGCGTAGCGCACCGAGGACACGACATTGGCGGCCCACCCGCGCCCGCTCCACTGTTTGGCCTTGGGCGGCGGTGCGGCGAGCGTCGGGGTGATCACCACGTCGAAGTCCTCGAAGAACTCGAGCAGTCTGGCTTCGGTCCGGTCGATCTGGCTCGGCCGGACCAGACCGAGTCGCTGGATCACCCGCCCGATCGCCAGATGACGTCTGGTGCGTCGCTGGAGCAGTTCGGGGTTCGCGAGTGCGTCGGCGTCGGCCAGACTCGCGCTCGGCCAGCGCAGCAGCATCAACAGCGCCGCGTCGCCATAGGGCAGTTCCACCGGTTGCACCTCGTGCCCGGCCACTGCCGCGCGCGCACCCGCGGTGCGCGCCGCCGCCGTCCAATGCCGATCCATTCGAACCAGTCGCGACGGCGGAGCCACGGCCAGTCCGATGCGTAGTCGCTGTGGCTTGCGTAGTTCGGCCAGGTCGGAACGGCCCGCCAGCACCGAAAGGGCGAGCGCCGCGTCCGACACCGTGGTCGCGAGGACGCCGTTCTCGGCCAGGCCCGCCCAGGAGTCGGCGCCGATCTGCGAGGGCACCACATGTCTACCCGGCTTGATCCCGAAGACTCCGCACGCCGCGGCGGGCACCCGGATCGAGCCCAGGCCGTCGTTGCCGTGCGCGATCGGCACGAGTCCGGCGGCCACCGCGGCGGCCGCGCCACCCGAGGATCCACCCGCTGACCGGCCGACATCACGCGGATTACGGGTAACGCACCCCGTGGAGTCGGTACTGCCCCACAGTCCGAGTTCTGGCATCGCCGTCAGCCCGACAACGATCGCGCCCGCGGCGCGCAACCGGGCCACCACCGGGTGATCAACGCTCGCCGGTTCGGCGGAGGTGGCCGCCGAACCCGCCTGCGTCGGCTCGCCCGCCACCGCGATGTTCTGTTTCACCGCCACCGGCACACCGGCCAGCGGCAGCGCGTCGAGGTCCGGTCTGGCGGCGAGTTCGCGCGCTTCCGCCCTGGCCCGCTCGCCGCGCACCATCGTGAACGCGTTGATCTTGCGATTCTCCGAGGCGATGCGGGCGAGCGCGTCGGCGGTGACGTCGGCCGGGGTGATCACGCCCGCGCGAACGCGGGCGGCCAGCGCGGCTGCGGGGCCGCCGATGGGGTATTGGTCGGCGGGTAGGTGGGACGAGTCCATCGTCACCTCAGCGTCCGTTACGCCGTCGTCGTCGACGGACTCCCATGCTACCGCTGTGAGGTCCTCGTTCATCTGCGGATTCGCCCCCGTCGCACGGTCGTCGAAATTCGGGTGATCAGCTCTAGAGGCGCAAGTTATCATTTCTAGTACAGCTCTCCGGCGATGGCGGCGGGTGTGGCGGAATGAATTTCGCACCGATCCGCGCGCGAACCTTTGAGGTCGGTTGATGAGCGATAACACCGGAAGCGGTGAACTACCCGACGCAACACCCGGTCGGGCCACGAATGTGCGCGTCGACATGGTCGAGGCGTTCGCCGCCGCGTGGGGCACGCTCGGCGAGCACCCGCCCGACATCGCCGCGTACCTGCCCGACGCGGCGACCTTGCGCGCGCAGGCGCTCCACCAGCTGATCCGGGTCGACCTTCGCCACCGCTGGCTGCATCACGCCGGCACCGACATCGCGCGCAAGCGGCTGAGTCAGTACTGCGCCGAGTTCCCCGAACTCGATCGGGCATCGCTGCCCGCAGGGCTGGTGTTCGAGGAATTCGTCATCCGCAGGCACAGCGGTGAGCGCGTCGATCCGCGCGATTGCCTGCGGGAGTATCCGGAGCAGGCGCCCAGTTTGCGCGGCCTGCTCAATGCCGAGGACCTCGATCAGAGCACCCACCGCTCCGACGATCCGGACGCGACGGTGAACCGAACCCTGGACTCGACTCGTAGTACCCAGATGACCAGCCCGCAGCTCGACCTCACCGCGACCGCCACCTCGGCCGCGACGGCGTCGACGGACGCTCTGTCGAACCCCGGGGCGTTCGAGCCGCTCGACCGCATCGAGATCGGCCAGCGAATCGGCGATTTCGAACTGCTCACCGGCCTCGGTTCCGGTGCTTTCGCGCGCGTCTTCCTGGCCAGGCAGACCTCGATGCAGCGTCTGGTCGCGGTGAAGATCTCCGCCGACCGCGGCACCGAGCCACAGACCCTGGCCCAACTCGACCACGACTACATCGTGCGCGTGTTCGACCAACAGCTGCTCGACACCGACTCGACGCCATCGGATTCGCGTCGCCTGCGTCTGCTGTACATGCAGTTCCTGCCCGGCGGCACCCTGCTCGGCCTGCTACGCTGGGTCCGCGCGACCCCGCCGGCCGAGCGCAGCGGCAAACTCCTGCTCGACGCCGTGGACGCCGCCATGGAGGAGAAGGGCGAGATCCGCCCGACCGATTCGAGCGTGCGCTCCGAGATCGCTGACCTGACCTGGCCGGAAACGGTGGCCTGGCTGGGCAGAAGGCTGGCCGAGGCGCTCGACTACGCGTCCTCGCACGGTGTCCTGCACCGCGACGTGAAACCGGCGAATGTCCTGCTCACCGCCGAGGGCGTCCCGAAGCTCGCCGACTTCAACATCAGTTTCAGCCGCACGGTCGAGGGCACCAGCCCGGTGGCCTACTTCGGCGGTTCGCTGGCCTACATGTCGCCCGAGCAGCTGGAGGCCTGCCACCCTGGTCTCGCCCGCACCGCCGCCGATCTCGACACCCGCAGCGACATCTACTCCCTCGGCGTGGTGTTGTGGGAACTGCTGACCGGCGCCAAGCCGTTCGACGACGACACCGCGGCGGCCGAGGGGCGCGGCGACGAGACCACCCTCGAGACCATGCTCGAGCGCCGAACCGGCGGCGTCGACCCCGTGGCGCTGGAGCGGGTTCCGGGCGACTGTCCCACTGCCCTGCGCCGGGTGCTGCTGACCTGCCTCGACCCGGACCGGTCGGGTCGCTGGGCAACGGGCTCGGTGCTGGCCAAGCAGTTCGACCTGTGTCTGGACGCCCGCGCCCGCGACCTGGTCGACCCGCCGCCGAACAGCTGGCGGATGCTGTGGCGCAAGTGGCCGCTGCTGGTGCTGGTCCTGGCGATCGGTGTCCCCAACGCTCTCGCGTCCTGGTACAACATCCTGCACAATCAGCACCTGGTGGTGAGCCGGCTCAGCGAGACCGCGCAGAAATCGTTCGTCATCATCACCGCGGGCGTGAACGTGGTGTTCTTCCCGCTGGGCGCCGCGGTGCTCATCTACCTCGCCCGTTTCGTGCTCTCCGTACCGCGCGGTCTGCGCCACGGCCGCCGCTACGACTCCGAGATCCTGCGCCGCACCAGACACGACACCTTGCGCTTCGGCGACCGGGTGGTGATCGTCGCGTTCTCGCTCTGGGCGATCTCGGGAGTCACCTTCCCGATCGCGCTGCGATTGGCCGCCGGTGACGTCCCGGGCCACGCCGTGGTCCACTTCCTCGCCTCGCTGCTGGTCTGCGGTGCGATCGCCGTGGCCTACCCGTTCTTCCTCGTGACGTTCTACCTGGTCCGCTGCATCTACCCGATCTTCCTTCGCCACGGCGAGATCAGCGCCGACGACGGCGCCTGGCTGCGCGCGCTCAGCCGCCGCTGCACCTGGTACCTCGCGGTGGCCGCCTCGGTGCCGCTGCTCGCCGTCGCGGGCGTCACCTTTCTGCCGCCCGGTGATATCCCGGCGGTGATCGTCGCCGTTCGGGTGCTCTGCGTCGGCGGCATCGTCGCCTTCATCGGCTCCTACCTGCTCTTCCGCGCTCTGGAAGCCGACTTGAAAGCCTTGGAACGGGTAGTCAGCTGACCGATCCACGGCACGGTTGAACTTCCGCGCGTGTGCGCGCGTATCACCCGTCGTGAGCCCGACTGTCAGCACCGAGGCGACCCGTCCCTCGCTCGACCGCACCGCCACCATGCACTCCACCGATCGTCGCGGGCTCGACCGGTTCGAGGCGGGCGATCGCGTCGGCGACTTCGAGCTGCTCACCGAACTCGGCGTCGGCGCGTTCGCCCGGGTCTTCCTGGCCCGGCAACGGTCGATGCAACGCCTGGTCGCGGTGAAGATCTCCGCCGACAGCGGTACCGAGCCACAGACCCTGGCCCAGCTCGACCACGCCTACATCGTGCGCGTGTTCGATCAGCTGGTCCTCGATCCACCCGAGGACGGCTCGCCCCGGCTGCGACTGCTGTACATGCAGTTCCTGCCCGGCGGCACCCTGCTCGACCTGCTGCGCTGGGTCCGCGCGACCCCGCCCGCCGAACGCGACGGCCGGCTCCTGCTGGACGCGATCGACGCGGCGATGACCGAGAAGGGCGAGATCCGCCCGGCGGATTCGAGCGTGCGCCACGAGATCGCCCGACTCAGCTGGCCCGACACCGTGGCCTGGTTGGGTCGGCGGCTGGCCGCCGCGCTGGACCACGCGGCCGATCGGGGTGTGCTGCACCGCGATGTGAAACCGGCGAACGTCCTGCTCACAGCCGAGGGTGTGCCGAAGCTCGCCGATTTCAACATCAGCTTCAGCGAGACCGCGGGCACCAGCCCGCTCTCGTATTTCGGCGGGTCGCTGGCGTACATGTCACCCGAGCAGCTGGAGGCCAGCCATCCCGGCTACGACCGCACCGCCGCCGATCTGGACGCACGCTCCGACCTCTTCTCACTCGGCGTACTGCTGTGGGAATTACTCACCGGCACAAAGCCATTCGACGACACCAACGCCGACGACCCCACCTGGTGCGATCGAACCAGACTCGAAGCGATACTCACCTCGCGCAGCAATGGCGTGAGCGACTATGCGCTACAACAACTTCCACCGGACTGCCCGCCTGCACTCCGCCGGGTGTTGCTGCGTTGCCTCGAGCCTGACCGAACTGACCGCTGGCCCGACGGAGATGTCCTCGCTACGCAGTTCGACCTGAGTCAGGACGCACATGCTCGCGACCTTGTAGATCCACCACCGAACAGTTGGCGAATCAGATTGCGACCGGTCCTGTTTCCCATCATGGCGTTGTCGATCGCCATCCCCAATTTGCTGGCCGCCATCTACAACGCACAGTTGAACACCGCGCTGATCGTTGACCGGCTCGACCCGAGCACCCGTGCCACTCTACTGAGAGTCGCAGGCGCCACGAATGTGGTGTTCTTCGCTTTCGGCGCCGCAATCTTGATCTACCTGGCCAGACGGCTCCTCATTATTCCCCGGCGGCTGCGTGCGGGCAGTGACTGCCATTCCAGTTCGCTCGACCGCGCCCGCCAGGATTCCTTGAGGTTGGGCAACCAGGCCGTCACGATAGCCTCCGTCCTGTGGCTGATGGCGGCTGCTGTATTCGCGGCGACAATCGGATTCGCAGGCAACGGTCTGACTATCCGTACCGTAGTTCACTTCGGACTCGCGGCAGCGATTTGCGCGGCCATTGCGATGACCTACCCGTTCTTCCTGATCACGCTGTATCTCACGCGTTGCGTCTACCCGTTGTTTCTCCACCATGGTGAGGACTTCCGCCGCGATAGACAGGCACTGACAGGCTTGATCGCCCAATGTCGCCGATATTTGATCGCTGCGGCGTCTATTCCGCTCGTCGCGGGTATCGGAGCGACGTTCTTGCCGGTCGAAGACCTACGAACGACCACCACCCCACTCCGCGCTATCTGCGTGGGCGGGGTGATCGGGTTCGTCGTGTCCTACGCGGTGTTCAGGATCATCGAAGCCGACATCCGCGCCTTATTGCGGGTGGTCGGCTCGCGGACAGCGGGCTAGGAGTAAACCGCTGGGTTGAGGGTGCCGATGTAAGGCAGGTCGCGGTAGCGTTCCGCGTAGTCGAGGCCGTAGCCGACGACGAATTCGTTGGGGATGTCGAAGCCAACGTGCGCGACATCGACGGGGGTGCGCAGCGCGTCGGGCTTGCGGAGCAGGGTCACTACTTCCAGCGAGGCCGGGTTGCGGGTGGACAGGTTGCGCTTGAGCCAGGACAGGGTCAGGCCCGAGTCGATGATGTCCTCGACGATCAGGACGTTACGGCCCGCGATGTCCTTGTCCAGGTCCTTCATGATGCGCACGACGCCCGAGGACGAGGTGGACGAACCGTAGGACGATACGGCCATGAATTCGAGCTGGGTGGGGATCGTCAACGCCCTGGCGAAGTCGGTCATGAAGAAGATCGCGCCCTTGAGAACGCAGATCAGCAGGAGGTCGCCTTCGGGGGAATCGGGCGGGTACCGCTTGGCGACGAGTTCGGCCAGTTCCTCGATTTTGGCTTTGATCTCGTCTTCGGTGATCAGCACCGATGCGATGTCGTCTCCGTACACGGAAGTGGGTGTCCCTTCGTGGCATCAAATGCGCGGCTGTGCTCGCACCGCCAGCGTGCCACGTTCACGCGTCACGACCAACCTGTGGTCGCTGGAGCCGCCGGCCACCGCCACGCCGCCCTGCCCGTGCCAATTGCTCACCAGCTCGTCGATCGCCTGTAAATGAGCGTTCACGAGCCCGGTCACGCCCTGATCGGCGAGCCAGGCGCGCACCACCCGGCGACGCAACGCGGGCGGCGCAGTGGCGAGGATCTCGATCGAGAGGGCAGACGTACCAGCGAGGCGCGCACGCGCGTTACGTAGCAGCTCTGCGGCGTAGGCATCGAGCACCGCGCCGTCCTCGCGCAGGTGGTCGGCGGTGCGCACGAGTGCCTGCGCCACTCCACCGCCGAGCGCGTCCTCGAGCAGCGGCAGTATTTCCTCGCGGACCCGCACGCGGGTGTACCTGCGGTCGGCGTTGTGCGGGTCGTCCCATGGTTCGATTCCGAGATCGGCGCACATCCGCGCGGTATCGGCCCGCCGCACCCCGAGCAGGGGCCGCCCCCACGGCGGATTCCACGCCGCCATCCCCTGGATCGACCGCCCGCCCGACCCACGCGCCAACCCCAACAGCACGGTCTCGGCCTGATCATCGAGCGTGTGTCCGAGCAGTACCGGCCGCCCGTCGCGCACCGTCTCCAACGCCGCATACCGGGCCGACCGCGCCGCTGCTTCCGCGCCCCCCACGCGCCCTACTTCGACGGGCACAACAATCGCCCCGACGCACCCGAGCCCCAGCGCCTGCGTGGCCGCTCGTTCAGCCACCTCGGCCGACCCCGCCTGCAACCGATGGTCGACGACCACCGCACAGACTTCACCGGCCTCGACAACAGCGGCGGCCACCAGCGCCAGCGAATCGGCCCCACCGGACAACCCCACAACCACCGGGCTCGGCCCACCGTGCGCGGCCACCCACTCGCGCACACCCCGTCGTACCGCCAGCACCGCCGCCGTCTCCGGTAGGCGCGATGTCATCGGGTACACCGAACGGTCGCATCTCGATCATCGGACGGCAGCCGCGATCCAACAGCAGACCGAGCGGCCGTGCTCGGCGGTCTATCGCCCGCGTATGTCACCTGTGCAGGTTACCGAGGCCTATCCGAGTACCCGGCGAATCCACCGGTCCGGATCGTCGACCTCGTCCAGCAACGGCAGGGTGTCCGCGTTCGTCCACACCGCGTTGAACTCCGCGACCCCGACCCGCTCGACGACCGCGTCCACGAATTTCTTGCCCCGCACGTACTGCGCGACCTTCGCGTCGACGCCGAGTAACGCCCGCAGCAGCCGCTGGATCGGGTTGGACGGCTTCTGTCGACGCCGATCGAACGCGGCCCTGATATCGGCGACGGTCGGCACCACAGCGGGCCCGACGGCGTCCATCACATGATCGGCGTGCCCTTCGAGCAGCGTGCCGAGCATCAACAACCGATCCAGTGCCTCCCGTTGCGGTGGCGCTTGGGCCGCGCGCAACAGCCCGACCACCCCTCGACTGTTCGGATCGTCGGCGTTCGCGCCGTTGCGCCGCGACCGCACCTCACCGACCAACCGGGTGAGCATCTCGCTCATCGGCTCCTCGCCGACCTCGCTCAGGATGTCCACGTTGGTACGCATGTACCCGGCCAGCCAGGGCGCCGACGAGAACTGCACCCGGTGCGTCACCTCGTGCAGGCACACCCACAGCCGGAAGTCGCTCGGATCCACGCCGAGTGCGCGCTCGACGCCGAGGATATTGGGCGCGACCAGCAGCAGGGTGCCGTCCTCGCCGGTGAACGGGTCGTACTGCCCGAGGATCGCGCTCGACAGGAACGCCAGCATCGTCCCCGCCTGCACACCCGCGGGTTTGCCGACGAACTTGCCGCCGTCGGCGGATTCGGTACCGGTGAGCACGGCCATCGAGTCGGCGGCCGCGGCGATCCACCCCGGCCGGTCGACGATCCTGGCCTCGGGAACCGGCCGGTCGTCGAGCAGCCCACTGACCTCACGCACCGGCAGTTCGGCCAGCACCGAGGCCGATGCCAACTCGGCGACGACCTGTTGCGCCGTCTGCCGGGACGCGCGCGGTCCTGCCGGCGCGAGCAGCGCCCCGGTTCGCGCGGCCAGCCGCCAGTCCACCGCTCCGCTGAATCCGGAATTCTTGCGCTCGGTCTTTTCGGTCGTCTTCTCGGTCATCAGCCACCCGTTCTCTACGAGCATCCGCAGTCGCGCAGGGCACCCGCCACCGCGTCGAGCGCCGGCCTGCTCTGCTCCGGCAATCGGTCGTTCGACATGAGTGCGAAGGTGAGTACCCGCCCGTCGCGGTCGAGTACATATCCGACCAACGCGCTGGCCACACTCAGAGTTCCGGTCTTGGCGCGCACCCACCCCGCACCCTGCCGGTTCTGCGTCACGAAGCGCGGCGCGAGGGTGCCGGTTCCGCCCGCGACGGGCAGGTAGTCCAGCATCGGGGCGAGAGCCGCTGCGCGCGGATCGTTCTCGGGCCTGGCCTGGGTGCCCGCCGGTACCACGGCCGCGGCACCGGTCGGCTTCGCCGCGGTCGCGATGATCGAATCGAGCAGCTTCGGCGTGACCCGGTCGTCGATGGAGAGCCCGCTGTTGTCGGCCAGGCGCAGTCCGGCGATGTCGAACCCGGCCGTCGACAGGGCGGCCGTGGTGGCCGCGACCGCACCGGCGAAGGACGCGGGCTGTCCCGACGCCGCCGCCAGCTCACGTCCGATGGTCTCGGCGAGCACATTGTCGGAGTGAATCATCATGTCGTGCAGGCGGACTCGCAGCGGAGCCGATTCCACCTTCGCGATCTGCGCGCCGGTCTGCGCGGCCGGTCCCACACGCACCGCGGCGGGGTCGGCGCCCAGCTCCGCCGCCAGCGCCCGCCCGGCGTCGAGCGCGGGGTTCGCGGTGCGCGGGGAATAGTCGGCCGTTGGATCGAACCGGCCACCGTCGAGCATGATCGGCTCGATCGGGGCGATGGACCCTTCCGCGATGTCGATCGGGTCCCACCCCGAGGCCATGGTCGGCCCCGAGTAGGCGGAGGTATCGACCACGATCGCGTTCACCTGCCGACCCGAGGCCCGCACCTGCGCGGCCAGATCCGCGATCCTGGCGCCGCCGGTGTAGTAGCCGCCGGCCGCCCGGGTGGTGAGCGTGGGATCTCCGCCCGCGACCAGCACCAGCTCGCCGGGGGCGCCCGCGAGCACCTTCGTGGTCACCCGCTGATCATCGGGCAAGGTCAGCAGCGCGGCCGCCACCAGCATGATCTTCGCCGTCGACGACGGAATCATCGGCTTGGTCGAATCCTTACTCCACAGCACCGTCGCGCTGCTCGGATCGCTCACCTCACCGGCGAACGCGCCGAGATCGGGATTGCCGACCACCGGGGCGAGCGCCGCGGCGATGCCCGCCACCGTCGGCGCGGGCGCGTCCGATCGGGCAGGGGCCACCTCGGGGAACACCTGGCCGGTATCCGGCGCGGGCGCCACGGTGAGTCCGCCGTGCCGGAATTCCGGTGTCCACGGCCGCGCGATCGCCGCGAAACCACCCGCGATCACCATCAGCGCGACCACCACTGCCGACAACCAGATCCAACGGGATTTCCGGCGCCCGCGCACCGCTGATCCCGGATTGCCGCCTGTATCGACCACGACAGTGTCTCCCTCAACGCCGACCGACACGCCTCGACTGCGCGACTACAGCCGCCTGCCGCACCGGTGTACCAGCACACCACACTATCCTCGTTGCGCACCGGTTCCCCAGAACGATCTGGCGATTCGGCACAGTCCAGCACTCGAACGAGCAAGGAGATGGCGTGGAGTTCGACGTCACCATCGAGATTCCCAAGGGTTCTCGGAACAAGTACGAGGTCGATCACGAGAGCGGCCGGGTCAAGCTCGACCGGTACCTGTACACCTCCATGGGCTACCCGGCCGACTACGGCTTCATCGAGAACACCCTCGGTGAGGACGGCGACCCGCTCGACGCGCTGGTGCTGCTGCCCGAGTCGGTGTTCCCCGGCGTGATCGTCGAGGCCCGCCCGGTCGGCGTGTACCGCATGACCGACGAGGCAGGCGGCGACGACAAGGTGCTGTGCGTCCCCGCGGGCGACCCGCGCTGGGACCACATCCAGGACCTGGGCGATGTCTCGGAGTTCGAGCTGTCGGCGATCAAGCACTTCTTCGAGCGCTACAAGGATCTCGAGCCCGGCAAGTACGTCGAGGGTTCGGAGTGGCTCGGCCGCGCCGAGGCCGAGAAGATCATCGACGAGTCCTTCACCCGCCTGAAGGAATCCGGCCACTGAGCTGGCTGGAACACGAAAAACGGGAAGTCCGAAGAATTTCGGACTTCCCGTTTCCTGTTCCGAGATCAGTACCAGATGTACAGGTCCCAGCCGTCCCAGCTCTCCGTGCACTCCCAGTAGTACCCGCCGCTGTACGGATCCTGTCCGGCCGCACGGCACTGGTAGAGCTCGTAGTACGTGCCGTAGTAGGTGCCGTACGGCGCCGCGGCAGCGTTGCCCGCACCGACCGCCGACACCCCGGCGACGGTCGCGAGGGCCAGCAGAGCGGCGGCGATAGTGGATTTGATGCGCATGTTGTCTTCTCCTGTGCGTGCAGTGGCTTCTTCCTCGAAGTTATTGCGGCGCACAGGTTCGAACAGCCACCCCTAGGGGTTGGTTCGCGCTCCCCTAGGGCACTTCACCTACCCCACCCGACCTCGACCATCGCTGTCCCCGTCACTCGGATCCCCGGTGGCAGCGGCGGTGGACTGCGCGGTGGTGTCGATCAGCGCACCCACCCCGTCGGCGGCCTTGGCGTCGCCGTCGGCCTGGATTCCGCCCGCCATCCGCAGCGGAACTTCCTTCCAGAACAGCACCAGCAGCAGGGCGATCAACGCCACCGCGGCCGCGACGAGGAACACCGTCGACATCGAGTCGGAGAAGCCCACCTGGAAGGGTTTGGCGAGCTCGGGGTCGAGCTGCTGGATGATCGAGCTGTCCTGGAGCACCTCGCTCGCGGCCGAAGTGTCATGCGCCAGTAGACCCTTGGCCAGCGCGGCGTCGGCCGGGTTGGTGCTCTTGGCGCCCTCGATCACGGCCTGCTGGTAGGCGGGATCCGCGGCCGACTGCTGCAGTTGGGTGGTGATGCTCGGGGTGAGCAGCGAGAACAGGATCGACAGGAACACCGCCGCGCCGAGGGTGCCGCCGATCTGGCGGAAGAAGGTCGCCGACGCGGTCGAGACGCCCATGTCCTTGGGCGGCAGCGCGTTCTGCAGGGCCAGGGTCAGCGGCTGCATGAGGTTGCCGAGGCCGAAGCCGGTGGCCGCCATGAACAGCATCGCCAGCCACAGCGGGCTGTCGGCGTCGAGCAGGTGCAGCAGGAACAACCCGAGCGTCAGCGTGCTCGCGCCGATCAGCGGGAATGCCCGGTAGCTACCGGTTTTCGAGATCAGCCGACCGGACAGGATCGAGCCGGTCATCATGCCGAGCACCATCGGCAGCATCTGCAGACCGGCCTCGGTCGGTCCCGCGCCGCGCACCACCTGCAGGTACTGCGGCAGCAGCAGCATGCCGCCGAACATCGCCGCACCGACGACGAAGGAGATCACCACGCCGAGCGCGAAGTTGGCGTTGTCGAAGATACGCAGCGGGATCAGCGCCGCGTCGCCCATGAATTTCTCCACCGCGACGAACCCGGCGAGGCCGACCACGCCGATCACGTAACAGATCACCGAAGAGCTACTGCTCCAGCCCCATTCGCGTCCCTGTTCGGCCACGATCAGCAACGGGACCAGTCCGATCGCGAGCACGACCGCACCCGCGAAGTCGATGCGATGGGTGGCGTGCGGCTTACGCGGCAGATGCAGCACCCGGGTCACCACCACCAGGGCGAGCAGCCCCAGCGGCACGTTCACCAGGAAAACCCAGCGCCAGCCGGTGATGCCGAGGATGGTGTCCTGCCCGGCCAGCAGACCGCCGAGCACCGGCCCGAGCACACTCGAGATGCCGAACACAGCGAGGAAGTAACCCTGGTAGCGAGCGCGCTCACGGGGGGCGATGATGTCGCCCATGATGGCCAGCGCCAGCGACATGAGCCCGCCCGCGCCCAAACCCTGGAACGCGCGGAACGCGGCCAGCTGATACATCGACGTCGCCAACGTGCACAGCAGCGAACCGATGATGAACAGACCGATCGCGGTCAGGAAGAACGGCTTGCGGCCGAACATGTCCGAGAGCTTGCCGTAGAGCGGGGTACTGATCGTCGCGGTGATCAGATAGGCCGTAGTGGCCCAGGCCTGCAGCGAGTAGCCGTCGAGGTCGTCGGCGATGGTGCGGATGGAGGTCGACACGATCGTCTGGTCGAGCGCGGCCAGGAGCATGCCGAGGATCAGCCCGGACAGGATGGTCAGAATCTGTCGATGGGTGAAGCCCGCCGGTGAGTCCACCGGGGCAACGGTTGTCGTCACGAATCATTCTCCGTAGTGCGCAGTGCGGGTGGCTGGGTCGCCAGGAACGGGCGGGCCGCGTCGTAGTCGTCGACGAACCGCGTCAGCAGCCCGGCGAGCAGGGCCCGATCGTCGGCGGACCAGTTCTCGGTGACGATGGCGACGGACTCGCGGCGCTTGGCCCGGATCCGGTCGGCGGTCTCGCGTCCGTAGTCGGTGACCGCGAGCACGGTGGCTCGCCCGTCGTCGGGGTCGGCGGCGCGCACCACCAGGCCACGCTCCACCAGCTGCGCGACCTGCCTGCTCACCGTCGAGGCGTCCGAGTTCACGGCCTCGGCGAGCGCACCCGAGCGCATCGGCCCGTCGCAGAGCAGCCGGAACAGCACCATGAACCCCGCCGGGTCGATGCCAGAGCGGTCCTTGATCTGGGCCATCGCCCGATCGCGCAGCCGGTGCAGTCGCACGAGCTGGATCGCGATCGCGTCGATCGCGGGCTCAGTCTCACTCACACTTCACCCTTACTTGCATCAATCAATTAGTTGTGTGATGCAAGTATGTAGGCAGAACGGCTACCGGGGCAACCGTTTGAACAGCCTTTACTCGCCCTTGAACTGCGGCGCGCGCTTCTCGAAGACCGCCGCGATCGCCTCGGGGAGGTCCTTCGACGGCAGGAACGCCGCGTTCCACGTCGACACGTAGCGCAGACCGTCGGCGATCGCCGGGCTGGTCCGCTGCTCGAGCACGTCCTTGATGCCCTGCACCACCAGCGGCGGGTTCCCCGCGATCTCGCGCGCCATCGCGTGCGCGGCGGCCAGCACGGCCTCCTGATCGGCGAACACCTCGTTCACCAGACCCATCCGCTCGGCGCGAGCCGCGTCGATGTCCTTGGCGGTAAAGGCCAGCTCCCGCAAATTACCCTCGCCGATGATGCCGGGCAGGCGCTGCAGCGACCCGATGTCGGCGACGATCGCCACCTTCGCCTCACGCAGGCTGAACTTGGCATCCGCGCTGGCCAGACGAATATCAGCGGCCGCGATCAGGTCGAGGCCACCGCCGATGCACCAGCCCGACACCGCCGCGATCACCGGCTTGGTGCACTCGGCCAGCGCCGTCACCGAAGCCTGCATCCGGCGGACCTCCTTGAGGAACTCCGTGCGCGGCGCGGCCTTCGCGTCCTCGACCAGCACCGGCGCCAGCGTGCCCGCGGTGGCGGCCAGGTCGAGACCGAACGAGAAGTGCTTACCCGACCCGGTGATCACCACCGCCCGCACCTGCGGATCAGCGTCGAGCTCGGCGAACACCTCCGGCAGCTCGCGCCAGAAGTCCGGCCCCATCGCATTGCCCTTGCCCGGCCCGATCAAAGTGACCTGCGCCACGTTGTCGGCGATCTCGACGGTAAAAGCCTTCCATTCACTCATCCCCCGATTATTGCCACCACGCCAACATGCCACCACCCCCGCCCCACAGGGAGGGCCCGGCCAGGTTCGCGGCCGTCCCGTCGATCAGGTGCCGTTGCGTACGCGACGAAGGAGCAAGCAACGGCACCTGATCGACGGGACACCAGGGGCCGCGAACCTCGAGCGCGCCAGCGCTCCAACGAACACAGCCAGAACTCCAAGTAACACAGCATATTTCCGGCAATCGACCTAACCTGGTTGGTATGCGCAGGTCGTCATTGCCGCCGGTCGCATGCCGGGTCGCCGAAACTCTCATCGCCCGCGGCCACCACGGTGTCATCGTCTGCCCGGAGACGCCGACTCCCACCGCGGTCGCTGCCGCCCGCGCCTTGGGCGCTCACCCCACCGCGATCCTCACCGCCCAGGTCTTCCTCCTGGACGACGACCCCGTCCTGCTCCTGGTCGCCGACCACCACCGCGTCGACCTCGCCCGCACCGGCACACGCCTCGAGGGCACCCTCACCCCCGCCCCCACGGCCCTGGTCGAACGCATCACCGGCCAACCCATCGACGGCACCGCCCCTCTCGGCCACCCCACCAACCTCCCCACCTGGGTGGACACCGCCCTCGCCGCCCACCCCGAAGTCTGGGCGGCGGGCGGCCACCCGAACACGGTGTTCCGCACCAACTTCCGCGAAATCATCCGCATCACCGCGGGCCTGCCCATCGAAATCGACTGAACCTAGGACTGACCGGCGTATGGATCGATCAAAGTCGCTGGTGTGCGCGCGGTCTCGAGTACCCGATCGGGGAACGCGGCGCCTGCCGCGTAGTACCTGGCACGAGTCCGGCCCACTGGAACAAGCACTTCGCGACGTACCATCTCGCGTAGATCACGCTGTGCCTGTTGAGTATTGAGCCCTTCGGCCTGTTCATACCTGGTCCGGCGCACCCGACCGGACATCGCCACGTCGTGCAGTGCGGACACGATGCGTTCGTCGCAACCCTGCGCACGCAGATAATCGGTCGCACCATCCCACACGCGCCGTGAACGCTCAGCTCTCGCATGTACGGTCTGCGCCTGCTGGTGATAGGCGGTGAGACTGAACCGGACCCACTCGGAGACATCCTGGTCCGGCCGGTAAACACTGCCCCGTCTACCGAGCACCCGGTAGTACTCCCAGGTATTGCCAGGCCGCCCGAGCCACGCTTCGATGGAGGAGAACTCCGGTGCGATAACACGTTCACGAGCGATCATCAATGTCTGTAGCGACCGCGACATCCGGCCGTTGCCGTCAGCCCATGGATGAATCGACACCAGGTGCAGATGTGCCATCGCGGCGGAAATCAGTGGATGTGTCGTCGTCGGCGTGTTCAGCCAATCGACCAACTCACTCATGAGGTCAGGAACCTGTTCGACGGCAGGCGCGGTGTAGGCGGCGATACTCGGGTCGCGGGCGTCGGTGACATAGACAGGGCCGCGCCGCCACTGCCCCGCGGGCTTGCGCGGTGTGTGTCGGTGCCCCTGCAACATCCAGTGCAGAGAATTGAGAAATCCGGCGCTGTATTCGAAGTCCTCGACGTCGTGCAGCGTCTGAATATAGGTCATCATCCGCGCATATGCCGAGGTCTCGGCACGATTCTCCTCAGAGACCTCGACGTCACGCTCGCCCGCGAGCAGGTCCTCCACATCAACCGTCGAGACCTTGAATCCCTCGATCGAATTGGAAGCCGACACCGCATCGGCGGTCAGGAATTTGCGCAACCCACCTACCCAGACTGCGGGAACGCTTTGCAGTTCAAAATGGAGGGACTCTCGCATCTGGTCGACCTCAGCGAGCACTGCCTCATCGCCCGGCGAGAGGTTCGGCGTGGGAAACAGCATCCCTCAATGATCCAATGACGTAATCATTACGTCAACAGTGGTCGCTGGTGAGTCGGATCAAAAGGACAGAGCGGGCGTATGTTGGGGGCGGTGGGCGATGTGCAACCTTCTTCCGAGACCGGGCTGGTCGTTCCCGACGATTTGAGCGGGATCACCGCTGAGCAGTATCGGGCCTCGATGCGGCACTATCCGTCCGGTGTCACCGTGGTGACGCTGGGCGCGGCGACCGGACCGGTGGGTTTCACCGCCACGTCGTTCGCCTCGCTGTCACTGGAGCCGCCGCTGGTGTCGTTCAATATCGCGCATACCTCCTCGAGCATCGACGCCCTGCGCGTCGCGGACTCGGTGGTGATCCACTTCCTCGGCGAACACCAGCACCACCTGGCCCACCGCTTCTCCCGCACCGCCGCCGACCGCTTCACCGACCGTTCGCTCTGGACAACCCTCGACACCGGCGAACCGGTCCTGCACGGCACCCCCATCTGGCTGCGCACCACCCTGCACACCCTCATCGATCTAGGCGATCACACTCTCGCGGTAGGCCTGGTCACCCGAGTCCACGACCAAACCGAGGAATCCCCCTCCGCCGCCCCACTGCTCTATTACAACGGCAAATACCACCGCCCCACCCCCCTCGACACCTGACCTGAGCGTCGATATCGCACGTCCGCGTCGGGGACATCATTCGTTCGATGGATACGTGATCGTCCCTATTCGCAGGCCACGCCGTCGCCGTCGCGGTCCAGGGCGGAGCGATAGCCGGGGTCGCCCCTGTACAGCGGGGCTGCGCCTGCCGCTCTGGCAGCGGCGCAATTCTGGTAATAGGCGCTGGCGGGCGCGGGCGGTTGGGGCTCCGGTACGGGTGCCACCCGGGGGGCGGGGAGGTCGACCGTCGTGGTTGGCACGGGGACGATAACCGGCGGCGGAGGCGGTGGCGCGACCGTGGTGGTAGGCGCTATGGGCGTCGGCGGGAGATCGATCACAGTGGTCGGGGCGAGTGACAGCACGGCGGGCGCCGTAGTTGTCGGGATCGCGGTGGTCGTCGACGGCTTTGTCGTGGTTGATGATTCGAGTGGGCGGATGGTCGAGGTGGGCGATGTCCGCACGGTCGGAGCAGGTTTGTCGTCACTGAGACCGGCGACCACCGAGAGACCGAGCACACCAGCGACCCCGATCCCGGCCAGCAACGGCCAACGCCGTTTCTTTTCGGGCTGCCGGGGCGGGCGAGCCCACGGGTCGGGCGGCTGGGTAGGTCGAGTCACTGGGTCCCCTTTGATTGTCGGACAAACTCGGGGGCTTCATCGCGACGGGTTCGACCCGTGTTACCCAGCAGGAATCCACTCTGAACGTAGGAGTTTCAGAGAAAATCTCCGGCTGAATTCCCTGGCGGGTGTCACGCGATAGCGGAACGAATATCGGCCGCCGAGAGCGAGTCTCGACGGCCGACGTTCGGCGGATCTCGTCTGTGACGAGTTCAGCCGATCAGGCAGGGGGCAGCGCCTTCGGGTGAAGAGGCGCTGAGGGGGCGGGTTTCGGGGGTGGGGTTCCAGTGGCCGTCGGTGGCGGCGTAGTTCCAGGTGGGGCCGTCGGCGACCAGGGTGGCGACCGCGCTGATCAGGCGGTCGACGTCGGCGGCGGTGGTGCCGAGGCCGATGCTGGCGCGCAGGGCCGCGTCGAGGCCGAGGCTCGCGAGGAGCGGGTGGGCGCAGAAGCGACCATCGCGGACGCCGATGGCGTGTTCGGCGGAGAGGTAGGCGGCGACTTCGCCAGGGGCGAATCCGGCGATGGTGAAGGCGACGATGCCCACACAGTCGGGGCTGTCGGACCAGATGTTGACCAGGCCGACGCCGGACAGCGCGGACAGGCCGGCACGCAGCCGGTCCGCCAGGAAACGCTCGTGCGCGACGAGTTCACCAGGGTCGATGGCGGCGAGCGCATCGCAGGCCGCGGCGATAGCGGCCGCGCCCAACACATTCGGCGAACCGGCCTCGTGCCGCTGCGGCGCGCACGCCCATTCGACCTCTGTCACACCGACACTGCGCACCGCGCCACCACCGGCGAGGTAGGGCTCGCCCGCGTCCAGCCAGTCCCGCCGACCCACGAGCACCCCGGAACCGAACGGCGCGTACAGCTTGTGCCCGGAGAACGCGAGGTAGTCGATCCCGTTCTCGCGCAGGGAGATCCGGCGATGCGGCGCCAGCTGGGCGGCGTCGACGAGAATGCGCGCACCACACTGATGAGCGATGGTCGCGAGGCGCTCCAGCGGCAGCACCTCACCGGTGACATTGGACGCCCCGGTCACCGCGAGCAGCGCGGCGGGCTTGCTGCACAACTCGGCGACGACCCGCTGAATCGTCTCCTCGACAGTGGCGGCGGCCCGGACGACCCGACGACCGCGCGCGGCCCACGGCAGGAAGTTGGCGTGATGCTCGATATCGAGGACCACGGTCTCCCCCGGCACGCACCCGGCCAGCAGGTTCAGCGAATCGGTGGTGTTGCGCGTGAACACGACGACCTGGTCGTCGTCGGCGTCGAGGAACCGGGCAACCGACCCACGCGAAGCCTCGTAGCACTCGGTGGAGATCCGCGAGGCGTACCCCGCACCGCGGTGCACGCTGGCGTAGAACGGCAGCAGCTGTGAAATCCGGTCGGTGACCTGCTTCAACGCCGGCGCGCTCGCCGCGTAGTCGAAGTTGGCGTAGGTGCTGGTTCCGCCCTGAACGAGCGGAACCCGCAGGTCGGCGCCGGACACGTCCGCGATGGCACAGGTGGGGTCGACTACAGCAGTCATGACGAAATCCCGTCGGCTCAGGGACCCGCTCTTGAAGAGGTGGCCCGCGCTTGCCGCGCCCAAGTCGGACGTCAGCCTGGTCGTCACCCGGAGCACCCCACCGCGGAGGAGGGTTGCCGACCAGCAAGCCGGGGCTGAACGCTGGTACTCGTGACCTGCAACGAGACTGACAGACGACAGCCGGACCTGTCAACCACCCTCCGAAAAACACCGCTCGCCAGTGCGGCGAGGACCTATCGGGCGCCGCACTGGCGAGGCACGCCCGAAGCGACGGGAATCGCCGATGACCTGACGTCGCGGAACTAGCATCCGACCAAAGGAATTGCTGCGCCGAGGGCCTGGCAGATCAATGTGGCGCTGCGGGTGGGGTCCGATGTCAAACCGGTACACAAGGGGTGAACTTTGCCCGTGATGGACGCCGTACGATCGAATGAAGCAATAACAGTCCACGCAATTGATCGGAAGAAGACCATGTCACACGCCCTGAGCTCCACTTCGGCGGACGTGAGCGCTGATCTGCCCGATGAATTCGTCCACCTGGCCAGGTTGGCGCTGGCCGGGCGCGAGCAGGATGTCGCGATGTTCGTGCGCCGGGCCGCGCGGCGACACCGGCACGCCAGTCCCGACCTCGCCGACGCGCTGGTCGCGCTGCTGCGCCAGAACCCCACGCGCGCCAATCCCCTACGCGCCGAAGTCGATACGCCGATTCCGGTCGACGGGGACAGCAGACTGCCGCTGCTGCGGGTGATCCACCCCGGCTCCACCGTCGAAGTGCCGATCCTGGGCCCCGAAACCTACGACGTGCTCACCCAGATCGTCGACGAGCGCAAGCAGGCCGACCGGCTGGCCGCCGCCGATCTCACCCCGGCCCGCAGCCTGCTGTTCGTCGGTCCGCCCGGGGTCGGCAAGACGATGGCCGCGGCGTGGCTGGCCCACCAATTGTCCTTGCCGCTGGTGGTTCTGGACTTGGCGACCATCATGAGCAGCCTGCTCGGCAAGACCGGCACCAACCTGCGCCATGCCATCGACTACGCCAAGCAGCGGCCGTGCGTGCTGCTGCTCGACGAACTCGACGCCATCGCCAAACGTCGCGACGACGATCGCGACGTGGGCGAATTGAAGCGGCTGGTGACGGTGCTGCTCCAGCAGATCGACGACTGGCCGACCGGGGCGGGCCTGGTCATCGGCGCGACCAACCACGCGGATCTGCTGGATCCGGCCGTGTGGCGACGCTTCGATGTGAGCGTGGAGTTCGCGCTGCCCGAGGCGGAGCAGCGCTGCGAGGCGATCCGCCGGTTCGCCGGGCAGCCGCTGCCCGACGGCGCGGTGGACGCGGTCGCGCTCGCGTCGAAGGGCTTGTCGTTCAACGACATCGAGCGCACGATGCTGCGATTGCGCAGGCGATGCGTGCTCGAGGACCAGCTACTGCCCGGACTCATGGCCGAGCATTCCGCGCGACTGGTAGCTGAATTTCCCAAAACGGATCGGTTACAGCTGGCACAGACGCTGACCGGCGTGTCAGGCTTGTCTCAGCGCCAGATCAGCGCGCTGACGGGGGTGTCGCGCGACACCATTCGTGGTTTCACGCATCGACGGGAATAGCGTGCCGGCTGGGGGGATCACGAGTGGCGGGACCGCGATTTCTGATCGGCTTCGGTGAGCGACTCACCGCGCCCATCTCCGCCGGCAGATCCGGTGGCTCGCCGCAGCCCCCGTACACGGTGGAGCAGGCGCGGGCCCGACTCGCGCCGATGCTGAGCGCGGCCACCTCACGTGCGGACGCGCTGCCCAAGACCGCCTGCCCGGAGGACGAGACGGTCACCGCGGTAACTCTCCATCCGCAGTACCTGCCCAAAAGTGGTTATCCCACAAGGCTTCTCACGTCGATGCAGTTGGATCCACTGGGCAGCAGGCCGGTAGCGATCGCGCCCGAGCACGGCAAACCACGGCCGAGCACACTGCTGTTCCTGGCGACCACCCGCGTCAATCTGCAGTTGCTCACCGCGCGGATCAATGCCGACGCACCACTGGGCGGCGCCGAGAACGGCATCGTCAGCCTGGCGGAATTCCGGCTCAACGACGCCGACGACAGACTCAGACTCGCTGCGGCATCGCGTAATTCGGAGACAGTCGCCGAACTGGTGCTGCACTCCGATCGCGATATCGCGCTGGCCGGCCTGCTCGATTTCTCCCGCGATCTCGATCTCGACGTGGCCATCGACCGCAGGCTCGACAACGGCGGCCTGGCCTTCGTCCCCGTCATCGGAACCCACGCCGCCATCGCCGCGCTCGCCGGCTACTCGTTCACCAGGGTGATCCGCCGCATGCCGCGCATGCGCACCCAGTTGGGGCGCGACACCGCCACCAGGACAACACTGTCGACGTTTCGTCCGGTCCTGCCGACGGCCGAGCCGACCGACCGGGAGCTCACCATCGCGGTCTTCGACGGCGGCATCCCCGCGCACACCCCGCTGACCCGCTGGGTGGACACCCACACCTTCGCCGACAGTGCCGCGCCCCACCGCAACTACCTCGACCACGGCCACCGCGTCACCTCGGCGCTGCTGTTCGGCAGCATCGACCCCGTCGCGCCGGTCCCGGTCCCCTACGGCTATGTCGACCACTATCAGGTGCTCGACGAGAACACCGACGACGACCAATGCGAGCTGTACTCGGCCATCGAGCGCATCGATACCGTTCTGCGCCAACGCAAATACGAGTTCGTCAATGTCAGCATCGGCCCCGAACTGCCCATCGAGGACGACGAGGTACATGCCTGGACCGCGTTCTGGGACGACTACCTCAGCGACGGCACCACGCTGGCCACCATCGCGGTCGGCAACAACGGCGAGGCAGACCGGCCCAGTGGTAATGCGCGCGTGCAGGTTCCGGCCGACAGCGTCAACGCGCTGGCCGTCGGTTCGTCGGATCGGGCGGGAGCACAGTGGAACCGCGCGCCGTACTCCGCGATCGGACCCGGCCGATCCCCCGGCACCGTGAAACCCGACCTGCTCGCCTTCGGCGGCAGCGATCACGAACCGTTCCACGTCGTCGGACCCGACGGCACCGCCGTTCCCGACTCGGGCACCAGCTTCGCTGCCCCGATGGCACTGCGCGCCGCGCTGGGCGCGCGCACTCTGTTCGGCCCGAAACTCGGTGCGCTCGACCTGAAGGCACTGCTCGTACACACGGCCGAAAGACGCACCAGCTCACCGGATTCCGATTCCGGGCACGGACGCATCGCGGCGACCCTCGCCGACCTGGTGCTCTGCGGCGACGGCGAGGCCAGGGTGCTCTACCAGGGCGAGCTCACCCCCGCGAAGTACCTGCGCGCCCTGATTCCGCTCCCCGCGGCGCTGCCCGCCGGCATGGTCCGCATTCGAGCGACCCTGGTCTACGCCACGCCGGTCGACCCCGCCGACCCCGGCAGCTACACCCGCAGCGGCCTCGACGTCACGTTCCGTCCGCACGACGAGCGGTTCGCCGAACCGTCCAGAATCCACCCGGATTCGGCCCCGTTCTTCCGCACCACCGAACTCGATCCCGAGGCTGTACCGCGCCGCGACTCGCGCAAGTGGGACACCGTCCTACACGCCGAGCGCAGCAAGCGCGTCAACAGCCTGCGCAACCCGGTCTTCGATATCCACCACAACGCCAGGGAATCCGGTCACGCGGGCGCCAACGTACAGCCGATCCGCTACGCGATGGTGATCACGGTGCGCCACGCCAAGGTCGACGATCTGTACGAGCGGGTACTCAGCGCGTACGTCACCCAGCTCGAGGCACTGCGCCCGGCGATCGATATCCCGCTCGATGTCTGAGTTCCCGGCGGAGATCTTCGTCGACCCGATCGCGGCGCGGCGGCTGAGTTCGCAGAGTGTGTACCGGCTACAACACCTGGGCGCGCGGCTGTTTCCGTGGCAGGAGGAGACGTTCACCGAGCTCCTGCTCGGCCACCTCACCGGGGTCGACTATCGCATCGACGCGCCGTGCCCCGATTGCGTGCCGCCGCGCCGGTGCACGTCGTGGGGGTCGGCTACGCAGACGACGGGAGTGGGCGGGCTCCGGCTGCTGACCCGACCGGAGGAAGGCGGCAACCGGGCTCGCGGCAGGCGCGGGGTCGGCGCGGATTTCATCTACAGCGTGCGCGACCCCTCGGGTGCGAGCGAAGTACGGCTCCTCATCCAGGCCAAGCGGGCCCGACGCGGTGAGCCGATCAAATCGGCCGCCCTGCCTACCGCCCAGCGCGCCGATCTGCGTGACGCCGCAGCGCATTTCGGCGCCACCGCGTACTACCTGTTCTACGCCGAGTCCGAGTCGGCGCACGTGGGTCACCTCACCCGCTGCGCCGAGCACACCAGTCCCTCGGACACGTCGATCGTGATCGTCCCCGCGCAGGTCCTCACCCGCGCGTTCGACGAGCAGAAGCGGGGCTCGATCGCGGCGGATCTCGTCTTCGCCCTCGGTCGCACGCTGCTGTGCCTGGACGGTTGCGCCCCGGCCCCCGGCCTGTCCGCCTTCGACCGGCTCCTCGGCTTCGTCCGCGAGGACAATCCCGACTACCAGCCCGTCGACCCGGAAACGAGGCTGCCCGCCACGCCCGCCGTCACCATCATCGGCACCCGCGCCAAACCGCCCCGGCGGCCGCCGTCACGCCGCGTGACCCGCGCGGGCCATCAGGTCGGCGACGGCGAGATCCTGTGGGTCGATCTGAGCGCCGCCGACCGTTGGGCGCAGTCGACGACGCCGGTCGGCGCCTCGTCCACGCTGGAGCCCAGCTGGTTCGACGGCGTCGATGCCGATCGATTGCGCGAGCGAACTCGCAAATACTGGCGACTCGCGCTGCACCGCGCTGTCGCGGTGCGCTTCGTCGCGGCCTGGGCCGACGGTGACGTTCGCGCGGTGTACCGCGTCCTCGACGATTCCCTGGTCATCCACCACGACCACGGCGGCAAGATCTCGTTCGAACTCGCCGATGTGGATCCCGCGTCGAATATCCACGCTCAGGTCCGGCGTCGTGCCGAGGCCTATCAGTCCGCGCGCTCGACACGCGCGCGCAATGTCGTCGGTTATCCCTGACCGATTGCCCCGAGTTGCCTGATCACACCCAGTTTCCAACCATCTGAGTATCCCATGATGGACACCCGAGATGATTGGGTACCTCCACTATTTGCTAGAGTTCCCTCTCATGTCCACGAACACGAACTCCGTCCGCGGTCTGCCGCGCTACCCGGTGTACGCGCTCGGACGGCTCACCAAGGCGCTGCACGCCGAGATCGGCGTCCCGCTGCGCGATCACTGGGTGCTCACCTTCATCGAGGAGAACGCCGACCTGACGCAGAAGAAGGTGGGCGACGCGCTCGGCATCGACCGCAGTGAAGTGGTTCGCCTCATCGACGCGCTGGAACGCGCCGACCTGGTAGAACGCACCCGCGATGGCAAGGATCGCCGCAAATACCGGCTGCGGATCACCGAGGCCGGGCGCAAACAGTGCAAACGCACCGACAAGCTGATCGCCGAGGCGACCGCGCGGGTGCTCGGCAGCCTCGACGAAGACCAACAGCGGACGCTGCATCAGCTGGTCGTGACGGCGCTGGGCGAACTGCCGGAATCGCCGTCGTGAACAGCTCGGACGGCACGCCCCGCGCTACCGCCCGCCGACACCCGCGCCTAGTACCGTTGGCATCTGGTCACCAGCCTGTTTGCCCTCCGGTAACCCGCTCATGAGACAACAGACACCACCGATGGGGGTCAACCGATGAGAGGTGGACTGAGCACGATGCTCGAGCCACACACTGAGGTACCGGCGGTCCTGCGCGACCCGCTCGCGCGCGCGGATCTCGCCGCGCCGCCACGCACCCTGGTCGACATCCTGACCAGCACCGCCCTCGCCCACCCTGACGCACCGGCCATCGACGACGGCACCGTCGTGCTCAGCTACCTGGAGCTGATCACCACGATCGAGGCCAGGATGGCCGAGCTCATCGAGGCGGGCGTGCGACCGGGTGACCGCGTCGGCGTCCGGATGCCCTCGGGCTCCGCCGCGCTGTACGTGACGATTCTGGCCGTGCTCTACTGCGGCGCCGCCTATGTGCCCGTCGACGCCGACGACCCGCAGGAGCGAGCCAGACTCGTCTTCGGCGAGGCGAGGGTGAGCGCGATCGCCACCGGCGACGGCATCGAGTCGGCCACCACCGCCACCGGCGACCACGACTGGGACACCCAGCCCACCCCCGCCGACGACGCGTGGATCATCTTCACCTCCGGCTCCACCGGCACCCCGAAGGGTGTCGCGGTCACCCACCGCAACGCCGCCGCCTTCGTCGACGCCGAGGCCCGGCTCTTCCTACAGAAGGCCCCGATCGGCCCCGGCGACCGGGTCCTGGCCGGTCTGTCGGTGGCCTTCGATGCCTCCTGCGAGGAGATGTGGCTGGCCTGGCGCAACGGCGCCTGCCTGGTGCCCGCCCCCCGCGATCTGGTGCGCACCGGCGCCGACCTCGGCCCATGGCTGATGCGCCGTGAGATCAGCATCGTCTCCACGGTGCCGACGCTGGCCGCGACCTGGCCCGCCGAAGCGCTGGAATCGGTGCGAATGCTGATCTTCGGCGGCGAAGCCGTGCCCCCGGAGCTGGCCGAACGCCTGGCCGGTCCCGAGCGCGAAGTGTGGAATACCTACGGTCCCACCGAGGCGACGGTCGTCGCGTGCGCGGCGCTGCTCACCGGCGAGATGCCCGTGCGCATCGGCCTCCCGCTGGACGGCTGGGATCTGACCGTCATCGACCCGCAGGGCAACCCGGTGGCCGAGGGTGAGACCGGCGAACTCGTGATCGGCGGCGTCGGCCTGGCCCGCTACCTCGATCCGGCCAAGGACGCCGAGAAGTACGCGCCGCTGCCCTCGCTCGGGTGGGAACGCGCTTATCGCAGTGGCGATCTGGTGCGCAACGACCGTGACGGCCTGATCTTCCTCGGCCGCGCCGACGATCAGATCAAGATCGGCGGCAGGCGGATCGAACTCGGCGAACTCGACAACGCGCTCCAGCACCTGCCCGGCGTCAGCGGCGCCGCAGCCGCGATCCGAACCACCAAGGCGGGCAACAAGATACTCGTCGGCTACCTCACCGGCGCCGGTCCCGACTTCGACGTGAAGAAGGCCAGAGATATTCTGGCCGAACAACTTCCGGCCCCGCTGGTGCCGCGCCTGGCGATCGTCGCCGACCTGCCCACGCGCACCTCGGGCAAGGTCGACCGCGACGCGCTGCCGTGGCCGCTGCCCAGCACCGACGAGTCCGCCGAGACCGGTTTGTCGGGCACGGCGGCCTGGGTGGCCGGCCTCTGGGACGCGATCCTCGGCGCCGAGGCCACCGACCTCGACGCGGAATTCTTCGATCTGGGCGGCGGTTCGCTCTCGGCGGCGCAGCTCGTCGGCGCCTTGCGTGAGCGGTACCCGCATGTCACCGTCGCCGATCTCTACGACCACCCGCGGCTCGGTTCGCTGGTCGAACTCCTCGACGGCAGCGCGCCGGTCGCGGCGGTCGACGCGCGCGTCGTGGCGCCGACACCGGTGCGCGCGCAGATCGCGCAGGTGCTGGCGACCGTTCCGCTCACCACCCTCACCGGGTTGCAGTGGGTCACCTGGCTCACCGTCGTGTCCGGCATCGCGGACTGGTCGGGTTCGCTGCCGTGGCTGCCGCGCGTGTCCTGGTGGTGGATTCTGCTGGCGTTCGTGCTGTTCATCTCGCCGATCGGCCGGATGGCGATCTGCGTGGTCGGCGCCCGGGTCCTGCTCGCCGGATTGCGCCCGGGGTCCTACCCGCGCGGCTCGGCCGTGCACCTACGACTGTGGGCCGCCGTGCGCCTGTCCGAGGCCAGCGGCGCCGAAAGCCTGTCCGGCGCGCCGCTGATGGTCCCGTTCGCCCGCGCACTCGGCGCCAAGATCGGCAAGGGCGTCGACCTACACAGCCTGCCCCCGGTCACCGGCATGCTCGAACTCGGCGACGGCGCCAGCGTGGAACCCGAGGTCGACCTGTCCGGCTACTGGGTCGACGGCGACATCGTGCACATCGGCGGCATCACCATCGGCGACGGCGCGGTGATCGGCGCCCGCTCGATCCTGTTGCCCGGCACCAAGATCGGCAAGAAGGCCGAGATCGCTCCCGGCTCCGCCGTCTCGGGCAAGGTCAAGGGCGAACAGGAATGGGCCGGTTCGCCCGCCGCCAAAACCGGTAAGGCCCCGCGCCGCTGGCCCGACCACGCGCCGGAACCCGCCAGGCACTGGTTGATCGTTTTCGGAATCTCGTCGATGGTGCTGGCCGCGATGCCCGTCTTCGGCCTCGCCGTCGGTGGCACGTTCATCGCCTGGTGGATCCGCGAGGAGACCACCATCGGCGCCGCCGCCCTGCGCGGCTTCGCCATCCTGCCGCTGGCCACGCTGCTCAGTCTCGCGGTGTACGCCGTGGCAACGGTGGTCGCGGTACGCCTGCTCAGCATCGGTCTGCGTGAGGGCTACCACCCCGTGCGCAGCCGGACCGGCTGGCAGGTGTGGGCCACCGAACGGTTGCTCGATTCCGCCCGCACCTTCCTGTTCCCGCTCTACGCCAGCCTGCTCACCCCGGTCTGGTTGCGGCTGCTCGGCGCCAAGATCGGTAAGAACGTCGAGGCGTCGACCGTGCTGATGCTGCCCAAGTTCACTGTGATCTCCGACGGCGCGTTCCTGGCCGACGACACCATGATCGGCAGCTACGAACTCGGTGGCGGCTGGCTGCGCATCGGCGAATCCAAGGTCGGCAAGCGCGCCTTCCTCGGTAATTCGGGGATGACCGCGCCCGGGCGCCGGGTGCCGAAGAACGGTCTGGTCGCGGTGCTCTCGGCCGCGCCGAACAAGGCCAAGGCGGGCTCGTCGTGGCTGGGCAGCCCGCCGGTGCGGCTGCGTCGCGCGACCGAATCCAGCGACACCTCACGCACCTTCGATCCGCCGCTGCGGCTGAAACTGGCCCGGGCCTTCGTGGAGACCTGCCGGTTGATCCCGGTGATGGTGACCTTCGCGATCGGCCTCGGTGTGCTGCTCGTTCTGGCGTTGATCGCCCAGCACACCGATTATCTGGTCGCCGCTCTCGCTTCGGGCCTGGTCCTGATGGGCGCGGGCGCGCTCGCCGGCGCCATCGCGGTGGCCGCCAAGTGGTTGATCGTCGGGCGAATCCGCGCGGTGGAGTATCCGCTGTGGAGCTCGTTCGTGTGGCGCAACGAGGTCTCCGACGCCTTCGTCGAGACCGTCGCCGCGCCCTGGTTCGCACGGGCCGCCACGGGTACTCCCGTCATGAATCTGTGGCTGCGCGGACTCGGTGCCAAGATCGGGCGCGGGGTATGGTGCGAGTCCTATTGGCTACCGGAGGCGGACCTGGTGACACTCGGTGACGGCGCGACCGTGGAACGCGGCTGCGTGGTGCAAACACACCTGTTCCACGACCGCATCATGTCCATGGACACGGTGACGCTCGACGCGGGCGCCACCCTCGGCCCGCACTGCGTCGCCCTGCCCGCCGCACACATCGGGGCGGGTGCCACCATCGGTCCGGCTTCGCTCGTCATGCGCGGCGACGTGGTTCCGCCGTCGACTCGCTGGTGGGGCAATCCCATCTCGCACTGGACCGTTCCCGCTATGGCGCGGGAGTCGAGGCAGCGCGGTGCCTCCTGATGCGGAGCAAGTTCTACGAGGATCCCATCGACGCCTACCTACCGCAGAACGGCAATCGCGGCTACCGCGTGTCCCGATACGAGCTCGAACTCGGCTATAAGCCGGCCAGCAATCGGCTCGCCGGACGCGCGGTGATCATCGCGGTCACCACGACGGCGCGGCCCTGGTTCACCCTCGATATGTCGCAGGCGCTGATGGTGTCGAAGGTGCTCGTCAACGGGTCGAAGGCGGTGAAGTTCGTCCACCAGCAGGGCAAACTGGCGCTCACACCGCAGCAGAAGATCCCCGCCGGTGGCGTTCTCGAGATCACCGTCCTCTACTCGGGCACCCCCAAGCCGGTGCGCGGGCAGTGGGGCGAGGTCGGGTGGGAAGAGCTCACCGAGGGGGCGCTGGTCGCGAGCCAGCCCAACGGCGCCGCCTCCTGGTTTCCGTGCGACGACCATCCGAGTTCCAAAGCGTCCTACCGGATTTCGATCACCACCGACAGCCCGTTCTACGCCTTGGCGAACGGCACTCTGGTCAGCAAACAGGCCAAGGCCAGCCAGACCACCTGGGTGTACGAGATGGCCGAGCCGATGGCGAGCTATCTGGCGACGATCCAGATCGGCAACTACCGCCGCTACCGGGTCGGGGCCGTCGGCGAACCGGTACCGATGCACGCCGTGGTCCCCCCGCGCCTGCGGGTGACCTTCGACCACGACTTCGCGCGACAGCCGCAGATGATGGCGCTGTTCACCGAGAAGTTCGGGCCGTACCCGTTCGACGACTACACCGTGGTCGTCACCGATGACGAACTCGACATCCCGATCGAGGCGCAGGGCCTGTCGATCTTCGGCGCCAACCATTGCGACGGCAAGCGCGGCTCGGAACGTCTTGTCGCACACGAACTCGCGCATCAGTGGTTCGGCAACAGCCTGACGCTGAAACGATGGCAGGACATCTGGCTGCACGAGGGCTTCGCCTGCTACGCGGAATGGATCTGGTCGGAAGCGGCCGGTGGGCCGACCGCCGACCAACTGGCTCGGGCCGCGCGCGCGAATCTGGCGCGTCAGCCCCAGGACATCGTCATCGGCGATCCCGGACCCAAGGACATGTTCGACGACCGGGTCTACAAGCGTGGAGCGCTCACACTGCACGCACTACGACTGGAGCTACGCGACCACCTGTTCTTCGAATTGATCAGGGAGTGGACCGCGCGGTACCGGCATTCCTCTGTGACCACGGAGGAATTCGTCGACCTGGCCGGTCACTACAGTGTGGCGCCGCTACGCGGGTTGTTCGCGATCTGGCTCGGGACCAAGCCGCTGCCGCAATTACCGCCGCTGGGCGGGCAGGCGCATCAGAACACCAGGTAGCGCTGGGCCAATTCCTCGATGAGCGGATCGTCGGCCTGCACCAGTTCGAGGGCTTCGAGGTCGTCGGCCACCGAGATGATCCTGGCGTCGTCCTGCTCGGGGTCGGGTCCGTCCTCGGTGAGCTGGCGCTGCAATTTCTGCCGGACTCGGTCTTTCAGTGAATCGCCCATAGTTCCAGGGTGCCCGGTAATCGGTCGGAGAACCAGCGTCAGACGGGGGTGAGCCACGTTCCCCATGGCGTGTTGCGGAGCACGGTATAGAAGGCGAGCAGGCCGAAGAAGGACCACACCGTCACCGCCCGCAGACTCGGCAGGCGCCATCGTTGTCCGCGGCGCGCGCGCAGGATCCAGTCGATGACGAAGACCGCGAAAGCGACCGTAAGCGGCAGGGCCAGCAGATTGCTGTGCAGCGAGTCGACGATGTTGCCATCGGTGAGATTGTGCATCGCGCGCATGCCGCCGCACCCCGGGCAGTACACCCCGAACAGCGCGGACACCGGGCACAGCCCGTACGAACCCTCGACGTGCGGGTCACGGAAATGCAGTACGGCCATGGTGCCGATGCCGAGACCGGCGGCGATCAGTGGCGGGGCCATCCGCTGCCAGGTCGAGCGCGCGGCGGTCCGGTTCGGGTCCGCGCCGGAAAACTCGGCCGTGACGTGCGTTTTGTCCACTCCACTACGGTAGCGGCGGCCGCCCGTCGCCGCCAGCGCGACCGTTACCCGATAGCGGCCTTCCGATGTAATTTTTCGCTGATTTCGGGCGATTTCACAATGCCGCCATGCTCGGCGACCCACTTCGCAACAAGTGGGACACTGCGACCCGCTAACACTAGCTAGCACCCCGGCTTGCACGGTACGGTGGCCTACGACACAAAGGAGTGCCGACATGCTTGCGAAGTCGATGATGACGCTCGCGGCAGCGCGAACCATGGTCTCTCACCTCGAGACCGGAGCCCTGACCGCACAGTTCCGTGCCGGGTTGCGTACCCGCAGTTTCGCTACCGCGAAATTCAACGCCCCCACCGCCGAGCACCGGGTCGTCCCGGTGCACACCGCGGACGGCGCGCAACTGCGAGTCCACGTCTACGGTCCCGATACCGCCCCCACCCTGGTCCTCATCCATGGCTGGGCCTGCAGTATCGAATACTGGTACCCGCAGATCAACGCCTTCGCCGGCGAGTACCGCGTGGTCAGCTACGACCAGCGCGGCCACGGCGCCTCCACCCTCGGCACCTCCACCGTCAGCGAACACACCCTCGCCGACGACCTGTCCGCCGTTCTCGACGCGACGCTGCGTGACGACGAGTTGGCGGTCCTGGCCGGGCACAGCATGGGCGGGCTCACCATCCAGGCCTGGGCCAAGCATCATCCCGAGCAGGTTTCGCGACGCGCGTCCGCCGTGCTGCTCGCCAACACCGCCAATGCCGGGATCCGCGGCGAAACCGACATGCTGCCGCTGCTGAACAAGCAGCTCACCCTCGCGCAGTACCCGGTCACCCTGCTCGGCGCGCCGGTGCGGATGCCCCAGCAGGTCAGCGAGTCGCTGCTGTTCTCGCCGCTGCCGATCCCCGGCGGCTGGCTCACCCAGCAGGTGCTGCGCACCCGCATCCTCACCCCCGAGGCCACCGCCGACGAGGTCGACTTCGCGATGGGCATCATCCGCTCCTGCCGTCCGACCGCGCGCGGTCGCCACGCTGCCGCGATGGCCGACATGGACCTGTCGGCGGGCACCGCCAACCTGAACGTCCCGACCACCGTGATCGCCGGCGCCAAGGACCGACTGCTCCCCCAGCGCCTCTCGCGCCCGATCGTCGACACCCTGCGCCGCACCGGCCACCTGGCCGACTTCCACGTACTGCCGCACGGTCACCTCGGCAACGTCGAAGACACCGACGCCTTCAACACCGTGCTGCACCAGATCCTGCGCGATTCCACAAACTCTCGGGCCACCAGCGGCAACGTCGCCGCCCGCTGACCCGAGCCAGTTCTCCTGGGACCGATCAACGGCGATCGGCTCAGGAGTAACCGCGAACAAGGCCCCCGACCTGTCGGGGGCCTTTCTCGTTGCCTCAGGTCGACGCGGTGAAGGACGCCGAAGCCCAAGCGGCTGCGGAGCGCGGATGGAAAGCCGAGCACTGCAACACAGAAAGACGTGGAAGAGGTAGATGGCAGCGGGTCTGCGCATAGATGACGACGATGATCGCTCGGTCTGGCAGATCGTGGTGAGCCTGGGGCCGGACGAGACTGCGCCCGATTCCGGCGACAGCGAGGGACCCCCCGATCGCACGGGCTATCGAGGAGAGTGCTCACCGCGTCCGCGGGGTGAACCACATTCCCTGCTACACCGACGGTCCATCCATCGAGATCACGGCATTCATGCAGCGGGCGTTCGGAGAGGACATCGACCCGTCGACCTACCAGCACCTCGTCGACCAGCACCGGGATCAAGTCGACTCGGCGTGACCTCGCGGCTACGGCGCGGCGAATTGACCTGGACAGCAACCAGATACCGCAACAGGTGCCCGCACGGTCAACATCGGCGCTGCCGCCGAGCACGGCCAGGCGGTGCGCCTTGATGATCGCGGCAAACCACGTACCGGTCCACTCGAACACGCACGCGGACCAGTTGAAGGCGGCGGGGCCGCCCTGTACGAGTGAGCCGCGGGTGGGTCTTCGCGCCGGTTGGCACACTGTTGAACACGGAAACAACAGAAGCCCTCCCCGGCGAACCGGAAAGGGCCTCTGAGCTGGAGCCGCCTGGGGGAATCGAACCCCCGACCTTTTCATTACGAGTGAAGCGCTCTACCGACTGAGCTAAGGCGGCGTGCCAATTCGGCGACGCGAGTCTATCGCGGGAAGGGGTAGAACGCGAAAACGGGTGGTCAGGTGGTGCGGGCGGTGATGAGGGTGGCGACCATCGCGGCTATGGCGAAGCGGGGTTTCACGTTGAGGTCGAGGGCTTCGCGGCAGGCCAGGACGGCGTCGATGCTGCGCAGGAGTCCTTCGGGGCGGACACTCGTGGCGAGGTCGGTGATCTCGTCGGTCATGTCGGGGTGGGTGAGGGTGATGGGGACGCCGCGGCCTGCGAAGCGCATTGCCAGGGCGTCTCGGTACATGCCGGCGATGTCGATGAGGGCGCGGTCGAGTGCGTCGCGGCCGGTGCGGGTGGCGCGGGACTTCTGACGGCGTTCGAGGTCTTTGAGGACGCCTGCCGAACCGCGGGTGGCGGAGGCGGACCCCTTTCCGGTGCCGCCCGCGCCGAGGGCGGTGGCGAGTTCTTCGCGTTCGCGGTCGTCGCGGTCGGCGCTCATCAGTTTCGCTTCGTCGTCCGCGGACTTCACCAATTCGTCGGCGGCCAGATAGGCGGCACCGGGACGCTCGGTGGCGGTGACCAGGGCCAGGGCGCGCTTACGTCGTTGGCGGGCGTCTTCGTCGGTAGCGAGCCTGCGGGCCCGGCCGACGTGGCCGCCGCTCACCGAAGCCGCCCAGTCGGCGGTTTTCTCGTCTAGCTGGTCGCGCTCGCGCAGCACCTGGGCGATAGCGGGAACAGTCGGCGTCACGAGGTGGACGTGCCTGCACCGCGAGCGCAGGGTGACGGAGATGTCCTCGGGGTCGACGGTGGGGGCGCACAGCAGGAAAACGGTGCGGTCCGGTGGTTCCTCGACCACCTTGAGCAGGGCGTTAGCGGCACCTTCGGTGAGACGGTCGGCGTCCTCGACGACCACGACCTGCCAGCGACCGGTACTCGGGCGACGAGCCGCGATCTGCACGATCGCCCGCATCTCCTTGGTGCTGATGCTCAGGCCCTCGGGAATGATGCGCCGCACGTCACCGTGGGTGCCTGCCATCGTGGTGGTGCAGGCATGGCACTGCCCGCACCCGACGGTATCGGGATCGGTGCACTGCAGCGCCGCCGCGAAACACAGCGCCGCGACCGACCTTCCCGAACCCGGCGGCCCGGTGAACAGCCACGAGTGCGTCATCGCGCCGGTGACCGCGCCCGCCCGCGCCGCTGTCGCGGCAGCGGCCAGCTCGCTCTCGACCACATCCTGGCCGACCAGTCGATCGAAGACACCTGCCACGGGCTACACCCTAACCGCGCGGTCCGACAGGTTTCGCCGAGACCGGGCGGGCGCGCAAGCGGGGGATCAAGCCTCTTCTGTCCCAGCGGATTTCGCGACAGCCTTCTTGGCCGGAGCCTTCTTGGCGGCGGTTTTCTTCGCGGTCGTCTTCTTGGCCGCGGTCTTGGTCGCCGTCTTCGTGGCGGTCGACTTGGTCGCCGCCTTCTTGGCGGGTGCCTTCTTGGCAGCCTTCTTCGCGGTCGTCTTCTTCGCCGCCTTCTTCACCGGCCCACGCGCCCGGCGATCGGCCAGCAGTTCGGAAGCGCGCTCGTCGGTGATCGACTCGACCTCGTCGCCCTTGCGCAGGCTCGCGTTGGTCTCACCGTCGGTGACGTACGGACCGAAACGACCGTCCTTGATCACCATCGGCTTGTCGGTGGCCGAGTCATTGCCCAGTTCACGCAGCGGGGCCGCGGCCGAGGCCTGACGCCCGCGACGCTTGGGTTCGGCGTAGAGCTTCAGCGCCTCGTCGAGCGTGACCGAGAACAGCTGCTCCTCCGTGGCCAGCGAGCGAGAATCCGTGCCCTTCTTCAGGTATGGGCCATAGCGGCCGTTCTGCGCGGTGATCTCCTCGCCCGAGGTGGGATCGTTGCCGACCACGCGAGGCAGCGAGAGCAACATCAGCGCGTCGTCGAGGGTGATCTCGGCCAGGTCCATCGACTTGAACAGCGAACCGGTACGCGGCTTGACCTCCGCGGCCTTCTTGGTCTTCTTCGCGGGCGCCGCGTCCGGTTCGGGCGCGGGTGGTTCCGGCAGCACCTCGGTGACGTACGGGCCGAAACGGCCTTCCTTGGCGACGATTTCGTTCCCCGACACCGGGTCGACCCCGAGCGAACGGCCCTCCTGCGGCGTCGAGAACAGCTTCTCGGCGACCTCGGGAGTGAGCTCGTCCGGCGGCAGATCGTCGGGCAGGTTCGCCCGCTGCGAGATCCGATCCCCTTCGGGGTCATCGGGATTGACGATCATCCGCTCGAGATACGGACCGAAACGGCCGACGCGAACCACGACATCGCGGCCCTCTTCGTCGACGAACATCTTGATCGAGTTCACTTCGCGCGCATCGATGTCATCGAGCTGCACGGAGACCATCTTCTTGAGGCCACCCGATCGCGCAACCGAACCGTCGGCACCGGACTCGCCACCGAAGTAGAAGCTGGACAACCAGTTTCCGCGCTGCTCGCGACCACCGGCGATGGCGTCGAGGTCGTCCTCCATCGCGGCGGTGAAGTCGAAATCGACGAGTCGACCGAAGTAGGCCTCGAGCAGACCGACCACCGCGAACGCCACCCACGCCGGGGCCAGCGCGCTACCGCGTTTGTACACGTACCCGCGATCGAGGATCGTCTTGATGATCGAGGAGTAGGTCGACGGACGGCCGATGCCGAGGTCTTCCAATGTCTTGATCAGCGAGGCTTCGGTGTAGCGGGCGGGCGGGTTGGTGCTGTGACCGTCGGGGGTGAGCTCGACAGCGGTGACGCTCTGGCCCTGTTCCAGTGCGGGCAAACGGGACTCGGCATCGTCGGACTGGCCGCCCGCCTCCTCGTCCACACTCTCGACGTAGGCCTTGAGGAACCCGGCGAAGGTAATGGTGCGACCCGAGGAGGAGAACACGCACTCTTCGCCGGTCCGCGCGGTGCCGGTGATGCGCAGGGTCAGCGTGGTGCCGCGCGCGTCGACCATCTGCGAGGCGACCGTGCGCTGCCAGATCATCTCGTAGAGCTTGAACTCGTCGTTGTCGACCTTCGAGGCCAGCTGACCGGGCGTCATGAAGGTGTCACCCGAGGGACGGATCGCCTCGTGCGCCTCCTGCGCGTTCTTGACCTTGCGGGTGTACTGGCGCGGCGACGGCGAGACGTACTCCGCGCCGTAGAGCTGGGTCGCCTGCGAGCGAGCCGCCGCGATCGCCGACTCCGACAGCGTCGTGGAGTCGGTACGCATGTAGGTGATGTAGCCGTTCTCGTACAACCGCTGCGCGACCCGCATCGTGCGCTCGGAGGTGAACCGCAGTTTGCGGCCCGCTTCCTGCTGCAACGTGGAGGTCATGAACGGCGGATACGGCTTGCGTGTGTACGGCTTGGCCTCGGCGGAGCTGACCTCGAGCGCGGCGCCGTCGAGCGCTTCGGCCAGCCTGCGGGCGTACGCCTCGTCGAGCACGATGACGCCGGTGGCCGACTTGAGCTGACCATCGGAACCGAAGTCGCGGCCGGAGGCGACGCGATCGCCCTTGACCTGCACCAGCCGCGCGCCGAACGTGCGCGGATTGGTCGAGTCGGACTTCTCGTCCGGGCCGGCGTCGAGCTTGGCGGCGATATCCCAGTACCCGGCCGAGCGGAACGCGATGCGCTCACGCTCACGCTGCACGATCACCCGGGTGGCGACGGACTGCACGCGCCCGGCGGACAGCCGTGGCATGACCTTCTTCCACAGCACCGGGGAGACCTCATAGCCATAGAGGCGGTCCAGGATGCGGCGGGTTTCCTGCGCGTCGACCAGATCGTTGTCCAGTTCGCGCGTGTCGGCGGCGGCGGCGAGAATGGCGGGCTCGGTGATCTCGTGGAAGACCATCCGGCGAACCGGGACCTTCGGCTTGAGCGTTTCGAGCAGGTGCCAGGCGATGGCCTCGCCCTCGCGGTCGGGGTCGGTGGCGAGGTAGAGCTCGTCGGCGTCGGCCAGCAAGCTCTTGAGCTCGGCGACCTTGGCCTTCTTATCCGGGTTCACCACATAGATCGGCTCGAAGTCGTGATCGACGTCGACGCCGAGACGAGCCCACGCTTGCCCTTTGTATTTGGCCGGCACGTCGGCGGCACCGCGCGGCAAGTCGCGAATATGCCCCACCGAGGCCTCGACGGTGTAGTTGCGACCCAGATAGGGCGCGATCTTGCGGGCCTTGGTCGGCGACTCGACGATCACGAGACGACGCAGGGGTCGGCCCTGATCGGCTGAACTGCGGTCTCGTGTTGCCACCGGCGAACACCTTCCTTCTAGATCCGCGCGTCGGGAGGTCCGCTCGGTGCGCGGCTGGGGCAGACGGCGACGTTCGGACATCACCACCAGTGACGTTTATACCCTGCGCACCTGGGGTAGAGACATTTGCTGCGTTTCACGACGCGGGCGCTGTCTTGGGCGATGGTACCCGGAAATGGCTCGTCCCCCTCCTCCGCATGCGGAGGAGGGGGACGAGGCGTTGTTGTGTTTCGCAGCTCAGGAGAGCGCGCGAACGCCGGTGGCCTGCGGGCCCTTGGTGCCCTGGCCGACCTCGAACTCGACCTTCTGGTTTTCCTCGAGGGTACGGAAGCCCGTGCCCTGGATCTCCGAGTAGTGGACGAAGACGTCAGCTGAGCCGTCCTCGGGCGCGATGAAGCCGAACCCCTTCTCCGCGTTGAACCACTTCACAGTTCCCTGTGCCATTCTGTTTCCTTCTCTTTCTACCGGAAACGGCGGACAACTGGGTTCGTCCACCGGGCCCGTTCCGACCGCTGTACCGTTGGTCCCCCTGCAAGGAAATCCTGAGCACGGCGTTCGCAACAACGATCCTGCTGATGGTTTGGACCTTGGATCCGTCCCTCGAACACAGAAGCTTGCGACCGAGACCCAGTGAACCATGTCTCTGCGTAATTCAACAGTCGAGTTACCGACTATTTGCAAAATTCCTGATCTTGCGAATGTGCAGGTAAGGGAGAGATTGGGTGTATCCGTACTTTCGGTCTGTTTGCTTCTTGATAACCGAGTGAGCTTCCAGCAAACCTGCTGTGACCCAGATCGCTACTGGGTTACGAAATCCCTGGTAGTGGTTGTCGCACACACACGTTTCACACTTCTCGTGTCGCGAGAGAGGAGGACCAGATGAATCCGGCAGACCGGACCGAGGTTCGAGAGCACGAAATGAGCACGGGCTATGGGCGATCGTTGCTGAATCGTGTCCTGACCGAGGCGGCTGCCGGCGGCGACCCGTTGACCCACGTGGCCGAACTGCCCGCACGGCGCGAACGCACCACCGTATGGCCGGAATGGGTTCCATCGGACCTGGTCACGGCCCTGGAAGCGCAGGACATCGCGCTACCGTGGGAGCACCAGACCCGCACGGCCGACCTCGCGGCGACCGGGAACCACGTCGTGGTGAGCACGGGAACCGCCTCCGGGAAGTCGCTCGGCTACCAGTTGCCGGTACTCACCGCACTGCACGACGACCCCCGCGCCACCGCGCTGTACCTGTCCCCCACCAAGGCGCTCGGCGCCGATCAACTCCGCGCGGTCGGCAGCCTGATCCACGACAATCCGCTGCGCGAGGCGCATCCGGCGAGCTATGACGGCGACACTCCGGCCGAGGTCAGGCAGTGGGTGCGGGCCAACGCCCGCTGGATATTCACCAATCCCGACATGCTGCACGTCGGGATTCTGCGTTCCCATCAGCGCTGGATACGGGTGCTGCGCAACCTGCGCTATGTGGTGGTCGACGAATGCCATGCGTATAGAGGAGTGTTCGGTTCACATGTCGCGCTGGTGTTGCGCAGGCTGCGTCGGCTCGCGCGGTTCTACGGCGCTGACCCGGTGTTCATCCTGTGCTCGGCGACCAGCGCCGACCCCGCCGCGTCGGCGAGCAGGCTGATCGGGGCGCCGGTGGTCGCGGTCACCGAAGACGGGTCACCGCGGGGAGCCCGCACTGTCGCGCTGTGGGAACCGCCGCTGAGCGCGGTCCAGACCGGCGAGAACGGAGCGCCGGTGCGACGCACCGCGACCAGCGAGGCGGCCAAGATCATGGCGGCGCTGGTGGCCGAGGGTGCCAGGACGCTGACCTTCGTTCGCTCCCGACGCGGTGCCGAACTGATCGCCCTCGATGCCCGTCGGATACTCGCGGAAACCGCACCCGAGCTGCAGGAACGGGTCGCCGCCTATCGGGCGGGGTATCTGGCCGAGGACCGGCGTGAGCTCGAACAGTCGCTGTCGCAGGGGACCCTGCTCGGCGCCGCAAGTACCAACGCACTCGAACTAGGCGTCGATATCGCGGGCCTCGATGCCGTGGTCATCGCCGGCTTCCCCGGGACGGTCGCCTCCTTCTGGCAGCAGGCCGGGCGGGCGGGCAGGCGGACCCAGGGTTCGCTGGTGGTGCTCGTGGCCACCGACGACCCCCTCGATACCTACCTGGTGCATCACCCACAAGCGCTGCTCGACCGGCCGATCGAGGCCACCATCACCGACCCGTACAACCCCTATATCCTCGGCCCCCAGCTGCTGTGCGCCGCGATGGAGCTGCCGCTCACCGACGAGGAGGTGAGCGAGCTCAGGGCCGACGAAGTGCTTGCCGACCTGGCTGAGCAGGGCCTGATCCGGCGCAGACCGGGTACTCGCGGCACGGTTGCCCGCTGGCATATCACCGCGCACACCCACCCCCACGACGACGTGGATGTACGCGGTGGCCTCGGCGCACCGGTCGCGATCGTCGACGCCGAGACCGGCCGACTGCTCGGCACCGCTGACGCGGGCCGGGCCCCCGCCACGCTGCATACCGGGGCCGTTTACCTGCACCAGGGCGAGACCTACCTCGTCGACGAACTGGATCTGGAGGGTGGCGTCGCATTCGTCAACGAGGTGGATCCCGGGTTCACCACCAGTTCCCGGCAGATCACCTCGATCACCGTCGAGGGGGTGATCGAGGAGCGTGTGCTCGGCGCGGTCACGGCGGCATCCGTGCAGGTCGCGGTCACCAACCAGGTCGTCGGCTACCTGCGGACCCTGGTGACCGGCGAGGTGCTCGACCAGGTGGAACTCGATCTGCCCGCGCACACGCTGCACACCAAGGCTGTTCTGTACACCGTCACGCCCCGACTGCTCGCCGCCGCGAACATCTCCGACGAACAGCTGCCCGGCGCGTTGCACGCCGCCGAACACGCGGCCATCGGCATGTTGCCCCTGGTAGCAGGCTGCGACCGGTGGGACATCGGCGGTGTCTCCATCGCCGAACATCCCGATACAGGTGCGCCGACGGTGTTCGTCTACGACGGTCAGCCCGGCGGCGCCGGGTTCGCCGAGCGCGGATTCGCCCAGCTCACGGGCTGGTTGACCGCCACATTGAGCGTGATCCACAGCTGCGCGTGCCACGACGGCTGCCCCTCGTGCGTGCAGTCGCCCAAGTGCGGCAACGGCAACAATCCGCTGGACAAGGCGGCTGCCACACGCTTGCTGGCCGCCGTTCTCGGCGAGCTGCGAGCACACGGCGACCGACCCTCGGATTCATGATGCGGTCGCCCACCGAGTGATCAGCGATACACCTCCCGCCACAAATGTTGGTCAACCGTCCGAATTCGTGTTGACCAGCGACGATATGCCCACGGTTGCCCGACATCCGAATAAAAAGGACCACTCTTCTATTAACTGGCGCATAGCCAACAGCCTCGCCGGCGCGACTACATCGTTTTTTTCATTTTTTTCTCGCCTGAATCAAACAATGCGCAGGAAATAGCGCAAAGGCGATTCCGGTTAATTCAGAATTGGCTCGGTACAGAACAACCACCGCACAGTGATAACACTTCCGCGTCACTCTTTCTCTTCTACCGGACCCGCCCGTGCCGAGGCCCGCACAGTACGCACGCCGAACACTCCCGCGGTTACATTCGCCTCCACATCGACAACAACATCCCACTGCGCGACCGAGCACCGTCGCACTCGAACCTCCATCCGCCGGGCTATCTCGTCGGCTTCCGCGCATCCCAGCTCCGCGCCCTGTGCCAGTGCACCCGCCGCGGCCAGCGCGCCCAGATCAGCGGCCCCCTGCGCCCGATGCCGAGCGACCACCACCGCACCCACCTGGCTCACCATCAACGTCAGGCAGATCAGTCCTGCCAACGCCACACACACGAACGCCGTCGCCCCACCCTCATCCCTCGCCAACCCACGCCACGACGACCTTCGGCCCGTCGACCCGCACGGTGTCGCGCTCGTCGTGGGCGTATCCCGCGTCGCCGTCACGGATCCACTCCCGGCTCGGTGAGCGCCACCGCTTCGGCACGAAGACGAAGGCCGGGAAGCAGAGGTGTGTTCGCGGCGACGGTAGCGACCACACGGTCGCCTTCGGTGCGGAGTTCGACCATCGCGCCGGGTGGGGCGACCGCTCTGCCCGCGGCGATCGCGCGCGAGGTGTCACCCCGGGCAGCGAGGCGGGCGGTCTCGCGGGCCGCGTCGGTGCAACGGACCTGAGTGGCTCCTGCGAGCAGCGCACCGACGCACAGGGCCACCGCGCACACCAAGGCCGCGAGGGCGATGGCGGCCTCGACCGTCACCGCACCCGTATCGGCGCCGAGAGTGATTGTGCCGCGACGACTTACACGCTGGTGTTGAGCGCCTTGTCGATGATGCTGGTCAGCGCGTTGACGATGCTGTCCCCGGTGACCACCCCATAGAGCACGGCCCCGAAGGCCGCCGCGGCAATGGTGCCGATCGCGTACTCCGCTGTGGACATGCCGTCGTCCTCGCGCAGCAGACGCAGTAGTCGGGCGCGGGCCCCCAGGTACACCGTGTGTGCGAACGTCATCGTGATCCCCTCTCTGGTTGCACCGCGCGGCTGGTCCGCGCGGTGAAGTTTCGGTGGTTTCGTCGCGGTCGGTCACAGCAGCCCACCGCCGCCGAGCACGCGGTCGGCCAGGCCGATAACGACCGGGACGATGCCGAGGCAGACGAAGGCTGGCAGGAAGCACAGTCCGAGCGGGCCGCCGATCAGCACACCCGCGCGTTCGGCGCGCGCGACAGCGGCGTCCTCCACGGCTTCGCGGCGTTGCGTTGCGAGTTCGCCGACCGCCGCGGCCAGCGAAGCACCGGAGCGCGCCGAACGACGCGCCATCCTGGCGAGTGACTCGACGTCGTCGGCGCCCGCCGACCCCACGGCGTCCGCGGCCGCCCGTTCCCAAGCCGTCGCCGCGTCCGCGCCGAGCGCGAGAAGATCAGCGGCCCTGAGCAGGGCAGCCCGAAGAACCGGCGGCGCGGTCGGTGCGCCCGCGCGCGCGGCCGCGGCCATCGGCAGTCCCGCGCGCAGACACGCGGCCAGAAGATCGAACGCGGACGCGGACCCGAGCGGGTCGACCTTCGCGGTATCGCCTGTCTCACCGGAGGTGTCGGCCGTCGGAGGCCCGAGCGAACGCACTCGCCGACTGACAGCAACCCGGCCCGGCAACAACACGATCGCCACCGCTGCGATCAACAACGCCCCCGGCGAAACAGCACCATCCATCCACTGCACGGCAAATCCCTCCTCGAAGTTCGATCCACACCCATCCACACGCGTCCGCGCTGCCCAGGCGGGATACCACGGTCAGTTCGTGGTCGTGTTCGGTGATCACACCGGTCCACAGGCATGGGATCGGCAGCTACGTCCGTCGGCGGTCGGTGGCACGATCCGGGTCAGGCTGATGCGCGCGGCGCGCACAACTGTCCACAGGGCATCCGCACCAGCTCCCCCCACTGCCGCCGTTCGACGTCGTCTCGTGCGGATCAGGCCGTGCTCTTGCGGGTGATGACATCTGTCCACAGCAATCCACAGCAGGCGAGAGCGGCGCCCAGTGGGAGAAGTAGTTCACCGGCCGGTTTCGTGAACAGGATGGCTAGCGGGGAGGCGCCCATCAGTTGACCCAGCCCGATCCCCACCAGCGGTAAGCCGGCCAGAACTGTGGCCGATGCTCGGGCACCTGCGAGGGCGGCTTCGGTGCGGTCCCGGAAGCGGATGCGCCCGAGTAGATCGGACCTGGCGGCGGCCAGTAGTTCCGCGAGAGCCAGGCCGTGCTCCTCGGCGACCCGCCAGGCCGCGGCGACCCTCGACAGTTCCTCGGCCACAATCGAATCCGGCTGCAGCCAGCCATCGGCACCGGAGCCACCGAGTCGGCTGCGGCCGGCGCTGATCGCCAGGACGCGTGCCGCTTCGCCACGCGACTCGCCTGCGGCGGATTCCGCCGCCGCGCTCGGGTGGGCGCCGACACGTAGCTCGCCGACCACGGCTTCGAGACCGGCCAAGAGGTAACCACATTCGCGCCGCCGTTCGCGGTCACTTCGACCACGCCGTGTGCGCACCGCCACAGTGGCCCCCAGCATGAGAGCCGCCGAACCGACGCCGAGCCCGAACACGAATGCCGCGCAGCCCAACGCGATTCCTGCACACCACTCCACAGGCACACGCCTTCGCTCGCCGCCCTCGCTCGGCGCGAAAAGTCGGGTGAACCGCCGTTGATCGCCTGCCTCGGGCAACAGCAGCACCGCGATCGCACAACAGAGCAACGCACCACCCATGAGCCCGCCTCCTTCCCGCCGAAACCCGTACCTCGGTCGAGCCACTCGTCGGTGGCTCCGAGCCTTGCCCGCGGCGAACGCCGCCCGGAATCGCCGACTGCAGGCCATCGATCGAGAGGCCATCCGAGTCGATGAAAATATCTGCGCGACAGGTCACTTCGCATGTTCAGACGCGAATCACGCAGTACAACAACCACATACGCGACGAGTTCTCTCATCCGAGTCGTACCTCGAGTAGTCGGCGGAGATCGTCGACCGCGGGAGTCGGGTGACTGTCCGCCCGCCAGGCCGGTGTGATGTGCACGCCCTCGGAATCACGGTGCAGCACACCGATTTCGTGGAGGGCGCGGGTGCCGTCGGAACGGCGGCGAACGTGCAGGACTACCTGGACAGCGGCAGCCAGTTGGCTGTGCAGCGCTGCCCGGTCCATTCCACCGAGTGCCGCCAGTGCCTCCAACCGGGCAGGGACTTCCTGGGGCGAGTTGGCGTGGACCGTCCCCGCGCCGCCGTCGTGACCGGTGTTCAGAGCCGTCAGCAGATCGACGACCTCGGCACCGCGAACCTCGCCGACGACGATGCGATCCGGGCGCATCCGCAACGCCTGGCGGACCAGGTCGCGCACCGTAACGGCGCCTACGCCCTCGACATTGGCGGTCCTGGCGACCAGGCGAACAACATGCGGATGGACCGGGGCCAGCTCGGCGGCGTCCTCCACGCAGACAATTCGCTCGGCCGGGTCGACGGCGGCGAGCAGGGCCGAGAGCAAAGTAGTCTTTCCCGCTCCGGTACCACCGACGACCAGGAACGCGAGACGAGCGCGGACGATGTCGCCGAGTAGGCGGTGCGCGTCCGGCGGAATCGAGCCGGCGGCCGCCAGTGCGTCCAGGCCCTGGGTCGCGGGGCGGAGGATCCGCAGCGATAGGCAGGTGCCGTCGTGGGCGACAGGGGCGAGCACCGCGTGGAGTCGCACGCCGAACGCATCGCCCAGGGTGGCTTCGGTTCCGGCGAGTTTGCCGTCGACCCAGGGTTGAGCGTCGTCGAGGCGGCGGCCCGCGGCGAGGGCCAAGCGCTGGGCTAGGCGGCGGACAGCGGCTTCGTCAGCAAAGCGAACATCGGTCAGCTCCAGCCCGCGACCACGGTCGACCCACACCGCGTCCGGCCCGGTGACGAGCACATCAGCGACCCGAGGATCGTGCAGCAACGGCTCCAACAGCCCCGCCCCGGTCATCTCGGTCTGCAACAGGCGCAGGGCCCGGAGCAGATCGGTGTCGGCGAGCACGCCGCCCGCTTCGGTCCGGATCGCGGCCGCCAGTTGGGCGGCATCAGGGACGCCCTGATGTTCGGCGAGCCGCTCGCGGACGCGTTCGAGGAGGTCGACGGTGACAAAGGAGGTCATCTCGCGCCGGCTCCGTCCATCCGGAGGTCCGCTGAAGGCACGCTCGCGTATCCGGCGATGACGGAGGTGGTCATAGATCGGCCCCGACCATCGAGAGGACGGCGTCGGCGGCATCGCGCAGGGGGCCTCGGCTGCGGACGCTCAGGCCACCGCGTTCGAGGCGGTAGGCGAGGCCGGCTTGCCCGCGAACCGCGGCGAGAAGGGGCAATCCGAGCAGTTCGGCCACTTCCGCTCCGCGCAGTCCACCGGGCGCCGGACCACGGACGACCAAGCCGCGGTTGGGGTTTCGCTCTCCCAGGTAGGCCGACACGACTTCGGCCGCGGCGATGGAGCGCAGCCTGGCCGCGACGACGAGGACCACCAGATCGGCGGCGTCGAGCATGGCGTCGGCAGCCGGCCCACGTTCACACGACACATCACAGACGACGAGATCGCCCGCATCCCTGCCTGATTCGATGACAGCGCGCACCGCCGCCGGAGCCAGTCCGACGAACGCTGGTGCCGCGGAATCCGCACCGGCCCGTGATCGCCCTCCGCTCGCGCCGCCGGCGGGCCGCGCTCGACCGCACGACAGCACCGCCAAACCGGGAGCCCCAGCGGGCAACGCATTGTGCAGCGCCGCAGCGGATACCCGGCCGTCTTCGATGATCAGATCCGGCCATCGCAACCCCGGTACGTTCTCCATGCCCAACACCAGATCTATCCCACCGTCGAGCGGGGCACCGTCGATCAACACCGTGTCGCGACGCACCCGCCGCGCGGCCCCACGCAGGGCGGTCGCCGCGGCGAGCGTGGACGCCCCGGCACCGCCACCCGCGCCGACCACCGCGACGACTATCCCTTCACCCGTGCGGGATTCGGCATGTTCGGCGAACTGTTCGACCAGCGTGACAGCGCCGGAGGGCAACGCGACAACTCGTTCGGCACCCACCGCGGTGGCCGCTTGCCAGTCGGGCACGGCGGGTTCCCCCTCGGTGACCACGACGACACCCGCCCGCCGCGGGAATCCGCCGCCCGCGGCGGCAACAGCGGCGGCGGTATCGAGGATCACCATGCCTGCCCCCGCCCACGCATGCCTACCGACCGGCATCACCCGTTCATCGGTGACGCGCTCGGCGGCCGCCGCGACTCGACGTACCTCCGCACGCAGCCGTTCGTCGCGCACGAGCACGAGTGCGGGCGCGATCGGTGGCGGACCACTGCGCATCGGGACTGGTTTCATGCGACTCAGCGTTGCCGAGCGGCGAGTCGATCGACACCCCGAAAACACCGATTGTGGATAACTCGGGGGTGTGGAGAACTTTTGCGATCGTCCTGAAAATAGAGGACGGCCCCAGCCGGGGGGGAGGAGGCTGGGGCCGTCGGGTTCAGCCCCGGGGGGTCGGGCTGAACGCGCCTGGACTAAGTCCAGGTGTCAGCAATACTACACCCATCCCCTGCCGCGGGCGCAAGTAGCATTCGCCGACATTCTTCGGCGATTCGCGCCGCCCGGCGTCCCCAGGGCAAACCCTTTTCCATGGTGTGGACAGTCGATACGGCGGTGCGCGCAGGTCGTGCCTATTCTGATGACGTGACGTCAGAACGCGACCAGACCCCGCCCACGGAACCGAGTCTCGGCACAGCGGGCCGAGCTCCGGTGCCGGGCGGGCGGGTTGCCGCGTTCTTCGATCTCGACAAGACGGTGATCGCGAAGTCGAGCGCGTTCGTCTTCAGCAAACCCTTCTACGCGCAGGGTTTGATCAACCGCAGAGCCGTGTTGGAGAGCAGCTACGCGCACTTTTTGTTCCTGCTTTCCGGCGCCGATCACGACCAGATGGAACGGATGCGGGCAAACCTGGCCAACATGTGCGCCGGCTGGGATGTGGAGCAGGTGAAAACCATTGTGGCCGAGACACTTCACGATCTGGTCGACCCATTGATCTACGCCGAGGCCGCTGATCTGATCGCCGATCACAAGATCCGCGGCCACGATGTGGTGATCGTCTCGGCCTCCGGCGAGGAGATCGTCGGACCGATAGCGGAGGTGCTCGGCGCCTCACACACCGAGGCCACCCGGATGGTCGTCGAGGACGGCAAGTACACCGGCGATATCGAGTTCTACTGCTACGGCGAGGGCAAGGTCGCCGCCATCGAGAAGCTCGCCGCCGAGCAGGGCTACGACCTCTCGCGGTGCTACGCCTACTCCGACTCGGTGACCGATGTGCCGATGCTGAGCACCGTGGGCCATCCGACCGCGGTGAACCCCGACCGCGCGCTGCGCAAGGAGGCGGCGAGCCGCGGCTGGCCGGTGCTCACGTTCTCCAACCCGGTGTCGCTGTGGTCGCGCTTCCCGACGCCGTCCACCACCACCGTCGCCGCGACGGCAGCCGTGGGACTGAGCGCGATCATCGCCGGCGCGATCAGCTATCGACTGCTGCGCAAACGTCGCTGACCGACCATCGTCCAGCACGAATCTCCGAGCGACACGCCGCATTCATGGGGATTCGGTAATGCCTTAGAAACTCTTGATGTGAATGCCATCACAGTGTAAGAATGGAGTCACGGAAGGACGGAAGGCCAAGACGGAGCCGGTGGAGAAGGTTTCGCCCCCCATCCCACCCTTCCCAGCACGGACACCAGGCACCCACGCGGAGCGCGCCGCGACAAGGCCGAAAGCGTTGTGGGCCTGCGAAATTCGAGCCGACGTCGGCGAACGCCTCGCACAGGTTGCGGGGATGAACCGGCGGGGTTGGGATGATCGCCGAGGCCGCCCAACACAACCCACCCTGCACGCTTGGTAACCGGGTGTTCCGTGCTAGCGGGCGGTGAGGTCGAGCAATCGGCAACGCCGCCCGTTTTGATGTGTCAGCGTCGCGGCCTACGACGCGGCCGCGTCGGCGATCGAGTTCGCCTCGCGGGCTCCGTCTTCCAGCGCGCCCGCGCAGAACAGCACCCAGCCGCCCACGCCCTCCGCGGTGCCCATCCCGAATCCGGCGGCCGCGTCGAGGTAGGCCTGGCGGCGGCGCAACCAGAACACCTCGGGCACGCCGAGGCTGTGCGGATCGAGCCCGCTGGACACCGCGACCAGCCGCGAGGCGGCGCGCGCGACGACACCGTCGCCGGTGCCGAACGGCCGCAGCGACAGCAGCTCGCCGTGCACGATCGCCGCGATCACCGGAGCGGGTGCCTTGCTCGACTGCACAGTTTGCGCGAGCATGTCGAGCCGTTCGGCGACGCCGGGGGTTGAGCGCGGACGACCGAGTTCCTGCTCGTTGGTCACCAGATCGGCGGCGGCGAGCAGGTGCAGCCTGGCCAGCGCCTGCAGTGGCGCGCGCCGCCAGGTGCCGACGAGATTGGTGAGCGCGTCGCCGTCGAGCGCCTGCCCCACCCGCAACGCGCCGGCCAGCACCGGGTCGCTGACCCGACCGTCGGCGGGCAGGTCGGTGCTCGCGCCTTCGATGGCCGCCGAGGAGCGGGCGGCCCGCACAGCGGCCTCGGCGGCGGTGGTCGCCCAGCCGCGCCGGTTCGACTTGTGCCGGTGCACGGCCGCGAGCGCGTCACGCGCCTTGTCGGCGGCTTCGCGCACGCCGGGCAGGTCGACCAGGGGCTGGAGCGGATCAGTCACGCATGGAGGTTACCGCTCGTACAGTGCGCCCCCCACCGTCACATACAACCCGCGCACGGTCGGCCAGCCACGATCCGGCCACGGCACCTCAGCGAGCCGCTTGGCCCCCGGCGTCACCGCCCTGCGCCGCCGCGCTTCCCGCTCGGCCAGCCGTTCAGCATCGATTCGATCCACCGGTCTCCACCCCCGCGATCAATACCGCTCCACCCCGGACGACTCCAAACTACGCCGATGACCTGCGCACACGAAAGAATTCAAGAACCCAACCCCCGCACCGGTACTACCGGATCGCCCCACCGCACCGATCAGCACACCGCGCAAGTTGCCGACACCCCCCGAATCAGCAGCCACGAACTCACCACCCCCGCCACAAACCCTCCCCACCGCGAACACCCCGGCCATTCCCCACACCCAGCCCATGCCTACCTCGAACGCCCCACCACTGCCCACACCGAGCAATCCCTGGCCTCAACACCCCACCACTGACGCGGATCGCTCGGCGCGCCGCACCACTGTGCGGGCTGTGTACAACACCGCAGTCAAAGCCGTATTACCCGCCGCGGGAGGACCGGAGCCCTTCGCCACCGGCGCCCCGGCCGGATCGTCTGCCCACACCCAGCAATCCCTAGCCTCAACACCCCACCACTGCCCACACCCAGCCCATCCCACCTTCAACACCCCCAATTACCCCGCACACCCAGCCTGTGCCCCACCTTCAAAACCGATGCACCCAGGGCGGTGCCCGCCCTCAAAAGACCCGCACACCCAACCGTGCCCACCTCCAACAACCGCCACACCCAACGGTTCCCCACCTCCAACAACCCAGCCTGTCCCGTCTTCAACAACCCTCCCAACCCACCCACCGCACTCCCGACCCCTAGGGAGGGACGGCCACGAAGTGGCCGGTCCGCGGCCGGCCCGCCGGTTAGCCGCCGGGGCGCACGCGACGAAGGAGCAAGCCCCGGCGGCTAACCGGCGGGCCATTCAGGGCCGCGGACACGCGCGCGCCAGCGCGCCAACAAACACAGCGTCAAACCGTCCTGGGACTACCGAACACCTGTAAGCGAGCAACTCCCGCCCGGGCCACCACCGCTACCCCGCGAACAACGCCCGCCCCGGAATAGCCTCGAGCAACGCCCGCGTATACCCCTCACGCGGTGACGCGAACACCTCGTCGGTAGTGGCCGCCTCAACCACCTTCCCCTCCCGCATAACGAGAACATTGTCCGCGATCTGCCGAACAACAGCCAGGTCATGCGTGATGAACAGATACGTCAGCCCCAACTCGGCCTGGAGATCATTGAGCAACGTGAGGATCTGCGCCTGAACCAGCACATCCAGCGCCGAAACCGCCTCGTCGCACACCACCATCTCGGGCGAGAGGGCCAGCGCCCGAGCGATCGCCACCCGCTGACGTTGCCCGCCCGACAATTCGTTGGGATAGCGCCGCAGCACCGACGCGGGCAGCGACACCTTGTCGAGCAGGTCACGCACCACCGCTTCGCGTTCGGCCTTGGTGCCGATCTTGTGTACCCGCAGCGGTTCCTCGATCGTGCGGAAGATCGAGTACATCGGGTCGAGCGAACCGTAGGGATTCTGGAAGATCGGCTGCACCCGCCGCCGGAATGCGAACGCGCCCTTGCGGTCCAGCTTCGCGACCTCCTTACCGTCGAAATCAACTGTGCCCGAGGTTGGTTCGAGCAGGCCGAGCACCATTTGCGCGATGGTCGACTTGCCGGATCCCGACTCGCCGACGATCGCGGTGGTGGTTCCCCCACGGACGGTGAAACTCACGTCGTCGACGGCCACGAAGTCCGTGGACTGCCACGGCCGTTTGCCACGGATCTTGAACGCCTTGGACAGGTTTCGCACATCGAGCACGGTGTCGCCGGCCCGGTCCGCGACAGTTTTCTCAGCCACCTCGACCGCCTGCGCGCGCACCTCGGACCGCTGCCGCGACGACGACATCCGCGATGCCGCCAGCGACGGCGCCGAGTTCACCAGCTTCTTGGTGTACGCGTGCTGCGGGTCACGCAGAATCCGCAGTGCGGGACCGGATTCCACCACTTTGCCGCGATACATCACCACCAGGTGCTCGGCCCGTTCGGCGGCGAGGCCGAGGTCGTGGGTGATCAGCAGCACCGCGGTCCCCAACTCGGTGGTGAGCTGTTCGAGATGTCCGAGGATCTGGCGTTGTACCGTGACGTCGAGCGCCGACGTCGGCTCGTCGGCGATCAGGAGTTTCGGCCTGCACGACAGACCGATCGCGATGAGCGCGCGCTGACGCATCCCGCCGGAGAATTCGTGCGGGTACTGGTTCACGCGGCGTTCGGCGTCGGACATTCCGGCCTCGGCCAGCAGTTCCACCGCGCGCTCGCGGGCCGCGTCGCCGGTAGCGATACCGTTGGCCACCAGGGTTTCCCGGATCTGGAAGCCGATCTTCCACACCGGGTTCAAGTTCGACATGGGGTCCTGGGGGACCAAGCCGATACCGTTGCCGCGGATCGCGACGATCTCCTTCTCCGACGCCTTTGTCAGGTCCTTGCCGTCGAACAGGATCGAACCGCCGGTCACCTTCCCGGTGCCAGGCAGCAGGTTGATGATGGCGTGCGCGGTCGTCGACTTGCCGGAGCCGGATTCGCCGACGATGGCGACGGTTTGTCCGGGGTAGACGGTGAGGTTCACTCCGCGAACGGCGGGGATCTGCTTGCCGTCGGCGGTGAAACCGACGTCCAGGTCCCGAATGTCGAGCAGCGGCTGCGGTGCGGACTTGTCGAGGCTCATCGGGTGCGCTCCTTCGGATCGAGCGCGTCGCGCACCGCGTCACCGAGCATGATGAAGCTCAGGACAGTAATGGCCAGCGCCGTCGCCGGATAGAACAGGATCGGCGAGGTGCGGATCTCGGTCTTGGCGCGGTCGATGTCGGCGCCCCAGGACACGATGCTCGGCGGCAGACCGACACCGAGATAGGACAGCGTCGCCTCGGTGACGATGAAGACGCCCAGCCAGATCGTGGCGACCACGATCAGCGGGCTCGCCGAATTGGGCAGCACGTGCTTCATCAGTGTGCCCAGGCGTGACACGCCCAGCGCCTTCGCCGCCGTGACGTACTCGCTGTTCTTGGCTTCGATCACCGCGCCACGGGTGATGCGCGCGGCCTGCGGCCAGGTGAAGGCCACCAGGATCGCGACGACCGTCATGATCCCGGCGGGCCGCAGCAGTTGCAGCAGCACGATCGCGGCCAGCACCATCGGAATGGCGTAGAAGATCTCGGCAATACGCGAGACGATCGTATCGAGCAGCCCACCGTAGAAACCGGAGATCGCGCCGAGGATGCCGCCTACCAGCAGGAACAGCATCGCCGATGCGATGCCGACGCTCACCGACGCGCGCGCGCCGTAGATGGTGCGCGCGTAGATATCGCAGCCCTGCTTGTCGAATCCGAACGGATGACCTTCGCGAGGGCCGTCCATGCCGAACTCACCCAGGCACAACCGCGGATCCTGGCTGGTGAACAGTGCGGGCCACACCACCACGAGCAGGACGATCACGATCAACACCACCGAGACCCCGAACACCGGGTTTCGGCGCAGCCGCCGCCACGCGTCACCCCAGATGCTGGTCGGAGCGCCCCGGTCCACGACTCGGTCGGTGGCGAGCACCTCCACCTCGTCGGCGGGGGCCACGAAATGCTGTTGCTTGTCATGCATAGCGGATCCTCGGGTCCAGTGCGGCGTAGAGCAGGTCGATCACGAGGTTGACGATCAGGAACACCACCACCAGCACCGTCACGAACGACACCACGGTGGGCGGCTCGCCGCGGATGATCGCCTGGTACATGGTGCCGCCGACGCCGGGAATGTTGAAGATGCCCTCGGTGACGATCGCGCCCGCCATCAGCGCACCGAAATCGGCCCCGAGAAAGGTGACGACCGGGATCATCGAATTCCGCAGAATATGCACTGTCACCACGCGACGGCGACCGAGTCCCTTCGCTGTCGCCGTGCGAACGAAATCTGCGGACTTGTTCTCCGCCACGGAGTTTCTGGTCAAACGCAGCACGTAGGCGAACGACAGCGACCCGAGCACGAACGCGGGCACGATCAACTCGCTCAGGCCGGCTTTACCGGTGACCGTCACCGGAGCGATCCCCCATTTCACACCGAAAAAGAATTGCGCGAGATAACCGACGACGAACACCGGAAGCGCGATGATCACCAGGCTCGCGATGAGCATGGTCGAATCGAAGAGCTTGCCCTTGCGCAGCCCGGCGATCATGCCGAACACGATGCCGAACAAGCCCTCGATGAACACAGCGAGGAAGGCGAGCCGGATCGTGATCGGGAAGGCACGTTGGAGTTCCTCTCGGACCGGTCGCCCCGAGAAAGAAGTGCCGAAATCTAAAGTGAGAATTCCTTTCAAGTAATGCAGATACTGCACGATGAAAGGCTGATCGAGGTGGTATCGGGCGCGCAGTACCGCCTCGGCGGCGGGTGTCAGCTGTTTCTCGCCGGCGAGCGCCTTGATCGGGTCACCCGGAATCAGGAATACCATCGCGTAGATGAGCAGCGTCGCGCCCAGGAATACCGGGATCATCTGGAGCAGACGCCGAACCACGTACCAAGCCATCGTTTCCTCCGAAAACGACCGGGGCCGAGCCACTTCGCAGTAGCCCGGCCCAGCTGTCGAGTTCTATTTCTCGATGTTCTCGAAGTCGAACAGGCCGTTCCAGGCGAGCTCGGCCTTGGTGACCCGATCCGAACGGCCCGCATTGGCGACGTAGTCGAACACCGGGATGTCGGCCATCTCCTTGATCATGATCGTCTGCGCCTGCGCGATCAGCTTGTAGGACTCCGCCTGTGTCGGGGCGGCGAGGGCGGCGTCGAACAGCCGGTCCACCTCGGGGTTGTTGTAGTTGACGTTGTTGGTCTCGGAGAAGCTGTAGTACTGCGAACCGAGGAACTGCATCATCGTCGGGTAGTCGCCCTGCCAGCCGTAGCGGAACGCGGTCCCGATCGTCTCGGCGTTCACCGCGTCACGGATGTTCTTGAACGTCGGCATCGGGTTGGCGACCGCGTCGATGCCGAGGGTGTTCTTCACGCTGTTGGCGACAGCTTCGATCCAGGCCTGGTGACCGCCGTCGCTGTTATAGGTGATCTGGTACCGACCCGACCACGGCGAAATCGCGTCGGCCTGCGCCCAGAGCTTCTTCGCCTGGTCGGGGTTGTAATCGAACACCTCCGAACCCGGCAGTTTCGCGTCGTATCCGGGCAGGGTCGCGGCGGTGAAGTCACGCGAGGGCGTGCGGGTGCCATTGAAGATCTTGTCGATGATCTGCGGGCGGTTGATCGCCATCGAGATGGCCTTGCGACGCAGAATGCCCTCCTCGCCACCGAAGTGCGGCACGGTGGTCTGGATGCCGATGTGCTGGTTCTGCGCGGTCGGCTTGGTGATCGCGCGGTCGCCGAGGTCGCTGCGGTACGTGGTGATCGCGCTGTCGGGAATGGTGTCGAGCGTGTCGAGATTTCCGGCCTGCAGATCCGCGTACGCGGTGTCGTAGGACTGGTACATCACGAATCGCAGGCCCTTGTTCTTGGCCGGGCGGCCACCGGGATAGTCCGGGTTGGGCGTGAGATCGATCTTGACATTGTGTTCCCACGAGCCGAAGGCGTAGGGGCCGTTACCGATCGGCTTCTCACCGAATGCCTTCATATCCTTGAAAGCGGCGTCGGGCAGCGGATAGAAAGGCGCGTAGCCGAGCGCGCTCTCGAAGTCGATCGACGGTGACTTCAACTCGATGGTGAAGGTGCGGTCGTCGACGACTCGCAACCCCGACATCGTCTTGACCGCGGGATTCTCGGCACTCACCTCGTCGAATCCGACAATCGGGCTGTACACATAACTTTGCAGCTGCGCGTTGTCGGCGAGTGCGCCGTAGTTCCAGGCGTCGACAAATGATTTCGCGGTCACCGTCGAGCCGTCGGTGAATTTCCAATTCGGCTTGATGGTGATCCGGTACGACTTTCGATCTGCCGTCTCGATCTTCTCGGCTACCTCGTCGTGGGCCTCACCGTTGGCATCATAGTATTTCAGCCCGGCGAACAAACGGTCGACAACACGGCCGCCCATGTTCTCGTTGGTATTGCTGGGCACCAACGGATTCTGCGGCTCGCCCGCGTTGGTGGTGACAATGCTCGAATCGGCGCTGTCGTCGGACGAGCACGCGGTGAGACCGAGGCTTGTGGCCGCCAGTCCCGCCGCGATCAACGCGGTCGCTCTGATAAATCTCAACGATCTCTCCCGGTTCAATTCCGTGGCTAACGGTCGGAGGTCGGTGCCGATCCCCTCGCCCTCGGCAGAAAAATATGAACTAAATCGTGAACGCTCAGCTGAGCCATTGAGTAAAAACGATAACTCGCGACCGTCCGGTCTGTCCGGCGAAGCCATCGGATGTACCGCCCTATTGACCGGCGCGAAACATCGTCGCGACAACGGGGCACTCCGGCGTGGGTCTGTTGGCTACTGTCTAGACAGCCGGGCCGCACCCCGGCGACCGACCCGACCGCACCAGGCATGTGAGGCTGAAACGACGTGACCGAAACCGCTGCAGGACAACAGGACTCGTTTCCGCCCAGTGCGGAATTCGCCGCCGCCGCCAACGCGGACGCCACGCTCTACGACCGTGGTGAGACCGACCGCGAAGGCTTCTGGGCCGAGCAGGCCAACCGGCTGCACTGGCACACACCCTTCACCGAGGTCCTCGACTGGACCGACGCGCCGGTCGCGCGCTGGTTCGGCGACGGCGAACTCAACGTCGCCTACAACTGCGTCGACCGCCACGTCATCGACGGGCACGGCGACCAGGTCGCCATCCACTGGGAGGGCGAACCCGGCGACTCGCGCGACATCACCTACCGCGAACTGCTGGAAGAGGTCTCGCGGGCGGCGAACTACCTGACCGAGCTCGGCCTGGAGGCAGGCGATCGCGTCGCCGTCTACATGCCGATGGTGCCCGAGGCGATCGTGTCGATGCTGGCGTGCGCGCGGCTCGGACTCACCCACTCGGTGGTGTTCGCGGGATTCTCGCCGAGCGCGCTGCGTCAGCGGGTCGACGACGCCGAAGCCAGGTTGATCATCACCACCGACGGTCAGTGGCGGCGCGGCAAGCCCGCACCGCTCAAGGAAGCCGTCGACGAGGCGCTGGCGGCCAAGGGCGACGTGCCGTCGTCGGTGGAGCACGTGCTGGTGGTGCGCCGGGTCGGCACGGAGGTTCCGTGGACCGACGGGCGTGACCTCTGGTGGCACGAAACCGTCTCCGCCGCTTCGCCGACACACGAGGCACAGCCCTTCCCCGCCGAGCACCCACTGTTCATCCTCTACACCTCCGGCACCACCGGAAAACCCAAAGGCATCCTGCACACCACCGGCGGCTACCTGACCCAAACCGCCTACACCCACCACAACGTCTTCGACCACAAACCCGGCAACGACATCTACTGGTGCACCGCCGACATCGGCTGGGTCACCGGACACAGCTACATCGTCTACGGACCCCTCGCCAACCGCGCCACCCAGGTCGTCTACGAAGGCACCCCCAACTCCCCCGACGAACACCGACACTTCCAGATCATCGAAAAATACGGCGTCACCATCTACTACACCGCACCCACCCTGATCCGCACCTTCATGAAATGGGGCCGCGAGATCCCCGACGCACACGACCTCAGCACCCTGCGCCTGCTCGGCTCCGTCGGCGAACCCATCAACCCCGAAGCCTGGCGCTGGTACCGAGAAGTGTTCGGCGCCAGCAACACACCCATCGTCGACACCTGGTGGCAGACCGAGACCGGCGCCATCATGATCGCACCACTGCCCGGCGTCACCGCGGCCAAACCCGGCGCCGCGATGGGCCCGCTACCCGGCATCTCCGCGACGGTCGTCGATGAAGAGGGCAAGCCGGTGCAGCTGGGCGAGACCGAGGCCAACGGATACCTCGTGCTGGACAAGCCGTGGCCGTCGATGCTGCGCGGCATCTGGGGCGATATGGATCGCTACCGGTCCACCTACTGGGAGCGCTACGCCGAGCAGGGGTGGTACTTCGCGGGCGACGGCGCCAAGCTCGACGCCGACGGCGACCTGTGGGTCCTCGGCCGCGTCGACGACGTCATGAACGTCTCCGGACACCGCATCTCCACCGCCGAGGTCGAGTCCGCGCTGGTCGGGCATCCGGCCGTCGCCGAGGCCGCGGTGGTCGGCGCGTCCGACGCGACCACCGGGCAAGGGATCGTCGCGTTCACGATCTTGACCGGCGAGGCCGCGGCGTCGGCGGGGCCCGAGCTCGTCGCCGAGTTGAAGGCACAGGTGTCCAAGGAGATCAGCCCGATCGCGCGGCCACGCGAGATCCATATCGTGCCCGAGCTGCCCAAGACACGCAGCGGCAAGATCATGCGCAGGCTGCTGCGCGATGTCGCCGAGGGCCGCGAACTCGGCGACACTTCCACGCTGGTCGATCCGGGCGTTTTCGAGGCCATCCGCACCGGGAGCAACTGACGCGCACCGGCCGGTGGCATCCGATGTCACCGGCCGGTTCCGTTAGGATTTCGTAGAGGTGTGCCGGGAAGTCTGGTCGGCGTGCGGTCGTGAATCCCAGTCGGTGAGCGACCGCAGCCAGTCGACCCCTGCCGGAAGGCTTGCCCTTGATCACGCGCGTCCGCTCCGAGCTCACCCGTTATCTGCGCACCGAAACGGTCGGCGGCGCACTGCTCCTTGTGGCCGCCGCGGTGGCCCTGATCTGGGTGAACTCGCCGTGGGGCGCGAGCTATCAGACCATGGTCGACGCCCACCTCGACATCCCCGCGCTGCACCTCGACCTCACCCTCGCCGACTGGTCGAAGGACGGGTTGCTCGCGATCTTCTTCTTCGTCGCCGGACTCGAACTCAAACGCGAGTTCGCCGTCGGCGAGCTACGCGACCCGAAACGGGCCGCGCTGCCGATCATCGCCGCGGTGGGCGGTGTGATCACCCCGGCCGTGATCGCGTCGGTAGTGGGCCACGGCGTGCCCGGCATGGACAAGGGCTGGGCCATTCCCGTCGCCACCGATATCGCCTTCGCGCTCGCGATCCTCGCGATGACCGGCTCGCGGATCCCGACCAGCGCGCGGGTGTTCCTGCTGAGTCTGGCCGTGGTCGACGACCTGCTCGCCATCATCCTCATCGCGGTGCTGTTCACCGCCTCGCTGTCGCTGCTGTGGCTGGCCGCCGCCCTGGCGTGCTGCGGTGCGTGGGCGCTGGCGCAGAAACTGCGACTGCACACGCCGCTGTTCTACCTTCCGGTCGCGTTGGTCTGCTGGTACGCGCTCCACGAGGCCGGTATCCACCCCACGCTGGCCGGTGTCGCGCTCGGGTTGCTCACCAGGGTGCGCAAGGATCCCGGCGAGTCGATCGCGCCCGCGACCCATCTCGAACATGTGGTGCAACCGATTTCGGCCGGATTCTGCGTACCGCTGTTCGCACTGTTCGCCTCCGGTGTGCCGCTCGACAGCGCGGTGTTCGGATCGCTGTTCACCGACCGGCTCTCGCTGGCGATCATCCTCGGTCTCCTGCTCGGCAAAACGACCGGGATCTTCGGTGTGAGCTGGCTCGTTATCAAGCTCGGCTGGGCGAAACGCCCAGCCGGACTGGAGTATCGCGACATGTTCGCCCTGTCGGTACTCGGCGCGATCGGGTTCACCGTTAGCCTTCTCGTGGCGGAACTCGCGCTCGCCGACGTCGGCGACGATGCTGTCGATCTTGCCAAGGCCGCCGTTCTGGTGACCTCGATGGCAGCATCGCTGATCGGATCGGCGCTACTGTTGCGCCGAGGACGTGTGCACCAGGCGCGCCGCGATGCAGACCAGTTACCACAGGGAGAAGGGTCGACGAAGTGAGTTACACCCAAGGCGGAAATGACGGTCGGACGGTCACTTCGATCCCGTTGACCGACGCCAATCCGCCCGGATCGGCGAGCATCGGCAGCCTCGTGCGCGATGCCACCGAACAGATGTCGACACTGGTGCGCGCCGAGGTGGCGCTGGCCAAGGCAGAGGTCACCGGTGAGATCAAGAAGGGTCTCACCGGCAGCGTCTTCTTCATCCTCGCGCTGGTGGTGCTGCTGTTCAGCTCGTTCTTCTTTTTCTTCTTCGTCGCCGAACTGCTCGATATGTGGCTGTGGCGCTGGGCCGCGTTCCTGATCGTGTTCCTGGTGATGGTGCTCACCACCGTCCTGCTGGCCCTGTTCGGCTGGCTCAAGGTACGCAAGGTGCGCGCACCGGAGAAGACGATCGGCTCGCTCAAGCAGACCGCTGAGGTGCTGCCCGCGGCGTTCGCCCACCGCGACGCGGCCGACGCGCACGCGGCCATCGGATCTCGTGGTACAGGCGCCACTTCGCTGGACAAGTCGAGTAACCGATGACGCGCCGGGTGGGCTCGGTCGCACCGGCCCGGCCCGCCCACTAGGCTCGATCGGCGTGTCGTCCAACTCATTCCCGGATCCCTCCAGCGTTCGTTTCGACGGACCGTGGACCCACCGGGACGTGCACGCCAACGGTATCCGCTTCCATATCGTCGAAGCCGACGGTCCGGACCGCTCCGAGGCGCCCCTGGTGCTGCTGCTGCACGGTTTCGCCGATTTCTGGTGGTCGTGGCGGCATCAGCTGACCGCGCTCGCCGGCCACGGGTATCGCACCGTCGCCGTCGACCTGCGCGGCTACGGCGATACCGACAAACCACCACGTGGCTACGACGGCTGGACCCTCGCCGGCGACATCGCCGGCCTGATCAGGGCGCTCGGGCACACCGAGGCGACACTCGTCGGCCACGCCGAGGGCGGACTGGTCTGCTGGGCCACCGCTGTGCTGCATCCTCGGCTGGTCCGCTCGATCGCGCTGGTCAGCTCGCCGCATCCCGCAGCGCTCAAGAGCGCTGTCCTGCGTGATCCGGCGCAACGGGCCACCTGGCTGCCCGATTTCCTGCGGTATCAGCTACCGCGCTACCCCGAGAACCTGCTCACCCGACGCGGCGGCGCCGAGGTGGAGCGGTTGCTGCACGATCGGGTCGGTGAATCCTGGTCACGCAGCGCGGAATTCGTCGAGACGGCGGCCCGCTTGCGGCACGCCATCCGGATCCCCGGCGCCGCGCACAGCGCGCTGGAGTATCAGCGCTGGGCGTTTCGCAGTCAGTGGCGGCCGGACGGTAAGCGGTTCATGGCCACGATGCGGACCCCGATCGATATCCCGGTGCTGATGCTGCGTGGCGAGCACGACGCGTACCTGCTCGACGCCACGTTCCAGCGTGGGAGGTCGTTGTCGCCCCAGCGGACGCTGGTGTCGATCCCGCGCGCGGGGCATTACGCGCACCAGGAGAACCCGAGCAAGGTCAACGAGGTACTGACGGCGCACTGGCGCGAGCAGAACGGTGTCAACGGGTCGCCGCACGACGACCTGGTTTCTCCGTAGCTCACCGCGCGGGTACTCGAAGCCGGTCAGCTCAGTACGCAGGCGCCCGTGTTCACCGGAGTGCGACTCGGGGCGGACGCGGCCAGTTCGGACGCGACCTCATGCAGGGTGAGGACGTAGCCGGTGTCGTCGTCGGTGACCGCGGCGCCGAAGACCACGCCGAGGAGCTGGCCCTCCGCGTCGACCAGCGGGCCGCCGGAGTTGCCCGCGCGGACCTGGCCGCGCACGGTGTACACCTCGCGTTCGACGGTGCCGTCGCGGTGGATGGTGGGGCCGGTGAGGTCGAGGGTCTCACGCACCCGGGCGGCACTGGCCGTGTACGGGCCCCCACCGGGGTAACCGAGCACGATCGCGCTCTCGCCCGACTTCGCGGGCTCGGGCGCCTGGGGCAGCGCGGGCGCGGTCAGACCGGGGACCGCGAGGACCGCGATGTCCTTGGACGGGTCGAAGAGGACCACGGTGGCGTCCAGGGGCCCGCGTGCCGTATCGACCGCCACGGTGTTGGTGCCTGCGACGACGTGGGCGTTGGTCATCACACGTTCCGGCGCGACGATGAAGCCCGAACCCTCTAGCGCCCGCTGGCAACTGGGCGCGGTACCGCGGATACGCAGCACGCTCTGCTGCAGCGACGCCGCCACCGGACTTGCCAGCACCGACGGATCGGGCGGCTCGACGGCGGCGATCGGCGCCCGGCCGAACGGCCCGATCACATCGGGCAAGCCCGAAGTGTCGAGCAGCTTGGAGAATTCGTTGGGAACCTTGCGCAACCAGTCGGGCGCGACCGCGTTGACGTCGGCGAGCACCTTCGACCCGTTGATCGCGGCGGCGACAGCGGGCTGGGACGCGGTGGCCAGCGGCAAAGCCAGCAGCCAGGCCGCGACCAACACCGTCACTGCCTGCAACATCGCGCCGACGACACTGTCCACACTGCGGGCGAACGGCTGCCGGATGCTGGTGCGCGCGGCCCGGCCGAGCACCATGCCCGCGACCTCACCCACGATCACCAGCAGCACGATCAGCAGAATGCCGCCGAGGACCCGGCTGCGGCCCTCACTGAGGTGCTCGAGGATGTGTGGCGCGATCAGAATGCCCGCGACCGCGCCCAGCGCGACGCCGAAGAACGCCAGCGCCGACGCCACCGCGCCCTGCCGCCAGCCGGTGGACGCCGCGACCAGCGCGATCAGAACCACCACGATGTCGAGCCAGACCGAGGCGCTCACAGGGTCATTCCGACCGCAGCCAGCGAGGTCTCCAGGTCACGCACGTCGCCCCGATCCCAGTCTCGTTCCCACCCGGCGGATTTGATGATGCCGGCGAGGATACCGCCGGTAAGTCCCCACACCAGCATGCCGTCGACCTGGAACGCGGGACTCTGGTAGCCGAGACTGCCACGCACCATGAATCTGTGCGCCGGATCGAGCAATTCAGCGAGCGGCACACGCACGACACGCTCGGTTTCGCCCTGATCGACGACGCGGACCGCGCTGGGTGCCCGCCAGTAGCCGAGCACCGGGGTCACGTCGAATTTCGACGGTGGAACGAACAGCTTCGGCAGCAGCGCGAACGGCTGGACACCCGCTGGATCGAGTCCCGTCTCCTCGGCGGCTTCGCGCAGGGCGGTGCCGACCGAACCGTCGTCGCCGGGATCCTCGGCTCCGCCGGGGAACGCGATCTGGCCGCGGTGCTGACGCATGGTCGAGGCGCGCTGGGTGAGCAGGACATCGGCGTCGGCGGGCAGGCCACCGGGCGCCGCCTCGTCGGCCTCGAGCGCGCCACCGAACAGCACGAGGACCGCCGCCTGGCGCGGCCTGCCGGTGATCGACATGGCCCGGCGCAGGGCACGGGAGGTAGCGAGCGTGTCGTCGGCATCGGGGCCGCCGGATCTGATCGCGGTGCGCAACCACGAGGGAATGCCGGAATCGTCGAGCCTCGCTACTTCGTTCACGCCATCGCCTTCGATCCGCACGCCACCATTACGTCCTCTGTCATACCGTGACCCCGAGTTTCGCGGATACCGTATCCGCGATGTCGGCCACGTCGGCAAACGTACGCACCTCCACGCTCGCGATGGTGCCGTCGGCTCGCACGAGCACCGAGACCGGCAGCACCGCGGGTGCCCCGACCGCGCTGCGCACGGCTGCCTGCGGATCCTCGACGCCGGGCAGAGTGATGCCGAGACCGGTCAACCGGGACAGTGCCTTCGCCTCGTCGGGGTCGCTGTGCACGGTCATGACCGTGAGTGCCGAGCCCGCCCGCTGCGCGAATTCCTGCAGGTGCGGTAGTTCGGTAGCGCAGGGTCCGCACCAATAGGCCCACAGATTGAGCAGCGCGGGCTTGCCCGCGAGCGCCGCGGCGAGATCGATGGGCTTGCCATCGGCCAGGCAGCTCACCGAGAGACCGGCCAGCGGTCCCGACCCGGTCGCCGATGCCGACGCGGGCGACGGACAGGGTTGTGATCCCGCTGCCGCGCGTTCCTCGGCCGACACGCCCGAGGTCTGCCGCGATGTCTGCGAAACGATCCCGCTGGTCTCGGACCCCTCACGCGGCCACAGCGCAACCGTGGCCGCGACGACCAAGATCACCGCAGCGAGCGCCCAGCGCAACCCGGGCCGCCGCAGCAGCGAGCCTTCGCTCACAGGCCGACCATGTTCAGCAGGTGATCGCGCTCCGGGCCCTTCACCAATTTCGCGGCCACCGCCGGATCGGTCGGACCGAGCCCGAACGACGGGCAATCGTCGGCGAGCACGCACGCACCGCAGGCCGGTTTGCGCGCATGACACACCCGACGGCCCTCGAAGATCACCCGGTGCGAGAGCATCGTCCAGTCCTTGCGCTCGAACAGCGCGCCCACCGCGTGCTCGACCTTGACCGGATCCTCCTCGTCGGTCCACTTCCATCGGCGCACCAACCGGCCGAAGTGGGTGTCGACGGTGATGCCCGGCACGTCGAACGCGTTGCCGAGAATGACGTTGGCCGTCTTGCGCCCGATCCCGGGCAATTTCACCAATTCGTCCAGAGTGTGAGGTAAATCACCATCGTATTTTTCGACCAGCGCCTGACCGAGGCCGATCAGCGAACTGGTCTTGTTCCGGTAGAAGCCGGTGGGTCTGATGAATTCCTCCAGCTCCACCCGGTTGGCCTGCGCGTAGTCGTTGGCACTGCGGTACTTCGCGAACAGCGTGGGAGTGGTGAGGTTCACCCGGACGTCGGTGCACTGGGCGGACAGGATCGTCGCGACGGCCAGTTCCAGCGGAGTGGTGAAGTCGAGTTCGCAGTGCGCGTCGGGGAAAGCCGCGGCCAGTGTGCGGTTCATCCGGCGGGCGCGCCGGACCAGTCCGATCCGCGTTTCCGCAGCTATCGCACGGTTCTTGCGCTTGCGGGCGGTCGAGATTCCGGTGGGTACGGCCGCCGAATCCGCTGCCGGGTCGGCATCGCCGGCGGCGGCGGGGGCAGGGGAAACGGGCACCGCTTCACCATACGGAACCACTACGACAACATTGCCCGGCCAGATTGCCCGCTGTGTTCCATCTGAGACCTGGACCGTGTTTACTGCCAGTCATGCAAGGACTCGCTGTGGTGCTCTTCCCAGTGCTGTTGATGCTGTTCGCGCTGGGGATGGAGCGGGTCGAGAATCGGCTCCGAAAGCTTCTCGAACCCGACGAAGAGGTTCAGCAGTACCTGGACAACGCAAGCAACGCCGAAGTGAAAGAGCTGACGAAACTCGGCCTGCCCGCCGCCGTGGCGCGCGTGCGCAAGCGCCGTTCCCGCACCTCCGAACTGGATGTGGCGCGGGCGAGCTAAACGATCGATTCCCTTCGCGCAATCTACTCTTTACGTGGTGTCTGTCACTGCGGTGTCAGAATGCCGCGTAGACTGCGCGGTTGGTCGATTCGCTCGACCAGGTTCGCAAGCCATATCCCATAAGGAGCACATTCGTGGACGAGGCCCTCGCCAGAGCAGGCATCTTCCAAGGCGTCGAGCCCACCGCGGTGGCCGCGCTCGCCAAGCAGCTGCAGCCGGTAGATTTTCCGCGCGGCCACGTCATCTTCAACGAGGGCGAACCCGGCGATCGGCTGTACATCATCACGACGGGCAAGGTGAAGATCGGCCGACGGTCCCCGGACGGCAGGGAAAACCTGCTGACCATCATGGGTCCGTCCGACATGTTCGGTGAACTGTCGATCTTCGACCCGGGCCCGCGTACCTCGACCGCGACCACGGTTACCGAGGTCCGCGCCGTGACGATGGATCGCGACGCACTCAAGGCGTGGATCGATCAGCGCCCCGAGATCGCTGAGCAGCTGCTGCGCGTGCTGGCACGACGCCTTCGCCGCACCAACAACAACCTCGCCGACCTGATCTTCACCGACGTGCCAGGTCGCGTCGCCAAGGCGCTGCTGCAGCTCGCACAGCGCTTCGGCACCCAGGAAGCGGGCGCGCTGCGCGTGACCCACGACCTGACCCAGGAAGAGATCGCCCAGCTGGTCGGTGCTTCCCGGGAAACCGTCAACAAGGCGCTCGCCGACTTCGCTCATCGCGGGTGGCTGCGCCTCGAGGGCAAGAGCGTGCTGATCTCGGATTCCGAGCGGCTGGCACGTCGCGCTCGCTGACATAGGGACATCCGCCGTTCCGCCATGACGGGACCGTCGAGGTGTGGGCTCACGAGGAGAGGGCCTCGTCCACCACCCTCACGGTTTCGTAGTGGCGGGCATCGGCCGTTGTCGCCCGAAATCACTCGATCGCCGACGCGGCAAACGCGTCGGCGATCGAGTGATTTTCAGCTCTGTTCGGCCCGCAGATACTCCAGCTGCGCCTGCACGGAACTGCGCGCCGCCGGCCACAGCCGTTTGTCCACGTCGGCGTATACCTTGCGGACCACCGCGAGCGCGCCCGCGTCGGAACCCAGTTCCACCAGCGCGGCCCGCACCTGTTCGAGCCGCTCACGCCGGTGGTCGAGGTAGTACTGCGCCACCGGTGCCGTATCGGGGTGATCGGGCCCGTGCGCGGGCAGCAAAGCCTTACCCGCGCCCAGCTCACGTAGCTTTTCCAACGACGTGAGGAAATTCGCCAGCGCGCCCGGCGCGGATTCGAGCACGGTGGTGCCGCGCCCGAGGACAGTGTCACCGGTGAGCACCGCGTCATCGAGCAGCAGGCTCACCGAATCGGTGGTGTGCCCCTGCGTCGCGAGCACCGTGATCCGCAGGCCGGCTGCCTCGATCACCTCACCGTCGACCAGGGGCTGAACCGCACCACGCAGGTACGCCGGATCCACCGATCGCACCGGCGTCCCGGTGGCTTTCACCAGGTGATCGATGCCGCCGGTGTGATCGTGGTGGTGATGGGTGATCAGGGTCATGGCGATCCGGCCGCCGGTCGCCGCGACGATATCGGCGGTGTGTTTCTTGTCCTTGGGTCCCGGGTCGACGATCACATAGGAATCACTGTCCGGGCCGCGCAGCAGCCAGGTGTTGGTGCCATCGAGCGTCATCTGGCCGGGGTTGTCGGCCAGCAGTACCGATGCCGTCGCGGTGACCGGCCTGACCTGGCGGTACGCGGGATGTTGCAGTGCCATGACGGCTACCTATCCGACTTCTTGGTCCAGTTCGACGATCAATTCCACCTCGACCGGCGTGTTCTTGGGCAGTTCCGAGACCCCGACAGCCGAGCGCGCGTGCACCCCCGCCTCGCCGAACACCTCACCGAGGAACTCCGACGCGCCGTTGATCACGATCGGCTGGTCGCTGAATCCGGGCGCCGAGGCGACGAATCCGACGACCTTCACGATCCGCGCCACCTGGTCGAGCCCGACCAGATCGTGCACGGCCGCGAGCGCGTTCAACGCGCACAGCCGAGCCGCTTCCTTGGCCTGCTCGACATCCACCTCGGCCCCGACCTTGCCGACCGCCGACAGTTCACCGTCGACGAAGGGCAGCTGCCCGGAGGTGTACACCAGCGAACCGGTGCGCACGGCGGGGATGTAGGCCGCGACAGGAGCGGCGACCGGCGGCAGCGTGACGCCGAGCCGATCGAGCGCGTCCTTCCACGCGGTGGCCACGACTACTTCTGCCGCTTCAGGTAGGCGACGTGCTGTTCGCCGGTCGGTCCGGGCAGCACCGAGACCAGCTCCCAGCCGTCGGACCCCCACTGGTCGAGGATCTGCTTCGTCGCGTGCGTCAACAGCGGCACGGTCGCGTACTCCCACAGGGTGACTTCACTCATGGTGTGAGTTTAGGGCTCACCCCGAACGCCTGTGAGAAACGGGTTATAGGCTCGGCGGCGTGGGAGCACCAACAGTAGAACCGGTTTCGTCGGTTCCCGAACCGTTGACCGGATGGCCACAGCGCGCGGCCAAGGCCCGCTTGCATTACGTGACCGGCAAGGGAGGCACCGGCAAGTCGACCGTTTCCGCCGCGCTCGCGCTCGCGCTCGCCGCAGGTGGCCGCAAAGTCCTGCTGGTAGAGGTCGAGAGTCGCCAGTCCATCGCGCAACTGTTCGATCGGCCGCCGTTGCCCCCCACCGAGACCCATATCGCCAGCGCCGACGGCGGCGGCGAGGTGACGGCGCTGGCACTGGACATCGAGTACGCGTTCCTCGAATACCTCGACATGTTCTATAACCTCGGCTTCGCGGGCCGGGCGATGCGCCGGATGGGCGCCATCGAGTTCGTCACCACCATCGCGCCCGGTCTGCGCGATGTGATCCTCACCGGCAAGATCAAGGAGTGCGTGGTCCGGGTCGGTAAGAACGGCAGGCCCGCCTATGACGACATCGTCGTGGATGCGCCGCCGACCGGCCGGATCGCCAGTTTCCTCGACGTCACCACGGCCATGGCCGAGATCGCCAAGGGCGGTCCGATCGCCTCGCAGGCCGAGGGCGTGTCGAAACTGTTGCACTCCGATCAGACGATGATCCACCTGGTGACCCTGCTCGAGGCGCTGCCGGTGCAGGAGACCGCCGACGCGATCACCGAGCTCATCGCCGACGACTTGCGGATCGGCACGGTGATCGTCAACCGGGCGGCCACCGCCGAGCTCACCCCCGCCCAGCGCGACGCGGCCGTGGCGAGCGAACTCGACACCGCCGCTATCGCCGCCGACCTGACGAAGGCGGGCATCACGCTGTCCGAACAAGACTTCGACGGCCTGATCGCCGAGACCGTCGACCACGCCACCGTGCTCACGGCGCAGCACGCGAGTGCCGCCGAATTGGCGCGCATCGATGTCCCTCAGCTGTCCCTGCCTGCCCTCGGCGACGGCGTCGACCTGGGCGGCCTCTACGAATTGGCCGAACAGCTATCCGCGCAGGGAGTCCGATGAGCGAGCAGGTTTCCACCCCGAACTTATTGGACGTTTCCGAGATCATCGCCGATCCGAACGCCAAGGTGATCGTGTGCTGCGGGTCAGGCGGGGTCGGCAAGACCACCACCGCGGCCTCGATCGCGCTGCGGGCCGCGGAGTCGGGTCGCAAGGTGGTGGTGCTGACCATCGATCCGGCGCGCAGGTTGGCGCAGTCGCTCGGTGTGGCCGAGCTGGACAACTCCCCGCAGCGCGTGCAGCTCGACCACGAGGTGCCCGGAGAGCTGCACGCGATGATGCTGAACATGCGTCGCACCTTCGACGACATGGTGCTCGAGCACACCAGCGCGGACAAGGCCGAGCAGATCTTCGCCAACCCGATCTATCAGACGGTGGCGTCGTCGTTCGGTGGCACGCAGGAGTACATGGCGATGGAGAAGCTCGGTCAGCTGGCCGCGCGCAAGGAGTGGGACCTGATCGTGGTCGACACCCCGCCCTCGCGCAACGCACTCGATTTCCTCGACGCGCCGAAGCGCCTCGGCACGTTCCTCAACGGCAAGATGATCCGGCTGATCATGGCGCCGGGGCGCGGTGTCGGCCGGATCGTCACCGGCGCGATGAGCCTGGCGATGCGCGGGGTTTCGACGATCGTCGGCGGGCAGATGCTCAAGGACGCCTCGGTATTCCTGCAGTCGCTGGAGTCGTTGTTCGGTGGGTTCCAGGATCGGGCCGAGCGCACCTTCGTGATGCTGTCCAAGCCAGGCACCCATTTCCTGGTGGTCGCCGCGCCCGAGCCGGACGCGCTGCGCGAGGCGTCGTTCTTTGTCGACCGGCTCTCGACCGAGCGGATGCCGCTGGCCGGTCTGGTGCTGAACCGGACCCATCCGGTGTTGTCGGAGCTGTCCGGTGATCACGCGCTGACCGTCGCCGATCAGTTGGCGGAGTCGAATCCGCTGACCGCGTCGGTGCTGCGCATCCACGCCGATCGGGTGTCGACGGCGGCGCGGGAGCAGCGGCTGCTGCATCGCTTCACCGGTGCGCATCCGCACGTGAAGATCGTCTCGGTAACCTCGCTGCCGTTCGAGGTCTCGGATCTCGAGGCGTTGCGCGCGGTCGGCGACCAACTGGCCGGTACCCCGGCTTCGGCTTGATCGATTCAGGCAAATCCGCTATAGCTCACAATCCGGTAACACTCACGAACGGCGCCGATTCCGCATTCCACGCGGTCTCGGCGCCGTTTGTGATAACGGTCCGGTCTCGTCTGCTAGATAGCCACCTGGTGCTGGCGCTGGGCGTTGAAGAATTCAGCCCACGACGTCACGTCGGGATGCTGTTTGAGCAGCGCACGCCGCTGTCGCTCGGTCATCCCGCCCCACACACCGAACTCGACGCGATTGTCGAGAGCATCGGCACCGCACTGCATCAGCACCGGGCAGTGACGGCAGATGGTTGCCGCCTTGCGCTGTGCCGCACCGCGAACGAACAGCTGATCAGGGTCCACTTCCTTGCATCGCGCCTGGGCAACCCAAGCGATCCTTGCCTCGGCCTGCTCTACATCCAGTCGAGCGATGGGGGTTGTGATGTGCATTTGATGTGCCCCTTTGCAGTCCGAACACCGTTGCGCGGCGCTCCAGAATCGCGAGCGCGGATCACAGCAACCCAACTACCGCTGCGTCCCGCACCACATTCCACTTTGAGTGTTAGCTCTATCACACTGGGTTCTCAATCTAGGTAAAGGTATGGCGGTTACGCAAGACCGCCCCCCGATTTTTTGGTACGGGCGTCCATTCAAATCAGGTCAGAACGGCGCAGTAGTGCTGATCACCGGCGTGGCCGTCCGCGACACGCCGATGTGATCATTTTGTTGACACGCCCGAGCAACCCCCCTGGCACCGCCCGGACATTCGGGGCCGACAAGCAGTCGAGCAGCACAGCAGTGAACCTCACCACCCCACCCTCTAGTCTGGGATCGTGCCGATCACTCAAACGCTCGCGAGGCTGGCCGGCAGCGTCGCGCTGGCCGCCGTGCTTGTCGCTGGGCTGTTGTTCCCCTTGGCCGGTGGATTCGGGTTCATCTCCAACCGCGCCGCCGACGCCGTCGACAATGTCTCCGCCGAACTGGTGGAGGGCACGGTCCCCGCCGTGTCGACCATGGTCGACGCGAACGGGTCGCCGCTGGCGTGGCTCTACGAGCAACGCCGCTTCGAAGTGCCGAGCGACAAGATCTCCAACAACATGAAACTGGCGATCGTGTCCATCGAGGACAAACGCTTCGCCGATCACAAGGGCGTGGACTGGCAGGGCACGCTGCGCGCGTTCCTCACCAACACCTCCTCCGGTGCCGTGCAGCAGGGCGCGTCCACGCTGGACCAGCAGTACGTGAAGAACTTCAACCTGCTCGTCGTCGCCAAGACCGACGCCGAGCGCCGCGCCGCGATCGAGACGACGCCGGCGCGCAAGCTGCGCGAGATCCGGATGGCGCTCACGCTGGACCGTGAACTGTCCAAGGACGAGATCCTCACCCGCTACCTGAACCTGGTGCCCTTCGGCAACGGTTCCTACGGCGTCCAGGACGCCGCCCAGACCTACTTCGGCGTCGATGCCGCCCAGCTCAGCATCACCCAGGCGGCGATGCTGGCGGGCATGGTGCAGTCCAGCTCCAAGCTGAACCCCTACACCAACATCGCGGGCGTCACCGACCGTCGCAACACCGTGCTCGACACACTGATCCAGAACATCCCGCACCGCGCCGAGGAGTTCCGCAAGGCCAAGGCCGAGCCGCTCGGTGTGCTGCCGGAACCCAAGGGTCTGCCGCGCGGCTGCATCTCCGCCAACGACAAGGGCTTCTTCTGCGACTACGCGCTGCAGTACCTGGCCGAGGCCGGGATCAGTCGCGAACAGATCGACAAGGGCGGCTACCTGATCAAGACCACGCTCGATCCGGTGCTGCAGGAATCGGTCAAGCGTTCGGTGAACGAACAGGCCAACCCCAACCTCGACAACATCGCCGAGGTCATGTCGGTGGTCGCGCCCGGTCAGGATTCGCACCCCGTCCTGGCGATGGCGTCGAGCCGCACCTACGGCCTCAACCGCGACGCCAACGAGACACTGCTCGGCCAGCCGTACTCGATGGCCGGTGACGGCGCGGGCTCGATCTTCAAGCTCTTCACCACCGCCGCCGCGATGGAGAAGGGCCTGGGCATCGCCGCCCAGGTGGATGTCCCCGGCACCTACGCCGCCAGGGGCATGGGCTACTCGAACTCGCCGGGCTGCCCGGCCGACTCGTGGTGTGTCAAGAACGCGGGCAACTACCCCGGGTCGATGTCGGTGACCGACGCGCTCGCGACCTCGCCCAACACCGCCTTCGTCAAGATGATCCAGGACGTCGGCGTCGAGGCCGCGGTGGATATGGCCGTGCGCCTCGGTATGCGGTCCTACACCGATCCCGGCACCTCCGGCCATGGCAACGCCAGCCTGGCCGACCACATCAAGAACAACAACATGGGCTCGTTCACCCTCGGCCCGTTCGCGATCAACCCGCTCGAACTGTCGAATGTGGCCGCCACGCTAGGCTCCGGCGGCAAATGGTGCCCGCCCTCGCCGATCAAGGAGGTCGTCGACCGCGGCGGCAAGACCGTTCCGCTCACCCAGCAGGCCTGCGAGCAGGTGGTCGACCCCGGTCTGGCCAATACCCTCGCCAACGCGATGAGCAAGGACGACATCAGCGGTACCGCCGCGGGCGCGGCGCGGGCCGCGGGGTGGTCGGCGCCGATGTCGGGCAAGACGGGCACCACCGAGAGCCACCGCTCCTCGGCGTTCCTCGGCTTCACCAACGCGCTGGCGTCGTCGGTCTACGTCTACGGCGACAGCCCGACCCCCGGCGAGATCTGCTCGTTCCCGCTGCGCAATTGCGGCGCCAGCGATGCCTCCGGACTGTTCGGCGGTAACGAGCCCGCCCGCACCTGGTTCAACGCGATCAAGCCGTTGATGGACCGGTTCCCGCCGCCCGGTCTGCCACCGCTGGACGACAAGTACGTCCGTGGCGCGAACAACTCCCAGGTTCCCGATGTGGCGGGCAAGTCGCAGGGCGAGGCCACCTCGATCCTGTCCAGCTCCGGCTTCCAGGTCTCCGCGGTGACCGGCGCCGGTTCGCAGGCCAAGGGCACGGTGATGGGCAGTTCGCCGAACGGCTCGGCCATTCCGGGCTCGGTGGTCACGATCTACATCAGTGACGGCTCCGTTCGAGTGCCCGCGCCGACGACTCCCCCACCCGCCGCGCCCGCGCCCGCGCTTCCGGGGCTGCCGCAGATTCCGCGCCTGCCACCCATCCCCATCCCGGTGCCGCGCTAGTCACCCGACGAAGGCCGCCGTCCGATTCGGACGGCGGCCTTCGCGCGTTTCTACAGGCGGGCTTTGACCGCGGCCGAGAGCCGTGAGCCGTCGGCCTTGCCGTCGGCCAGCACGGTGGCGGCCTTCATGACCTGGCCCATCTGCTTCATGTGCGGACGCTCACCGAGCTGCTCGGCGATCTGGGCGATCGCGGTATCGACGACCTGCGCCACCTCCGCGTCGTCGAGCTGGGTCGGCAGGTACTCCTCGATGATCTGTTCCTCGGCGCGCTCGTTCGCGGCCAGTTCACCGCGGCCGTTCTGCTCGTAGATCACGGCCGCTTCGTTGCGCTTCTTCGCTTCCTTCTGCAGCAGCGACACGACATCGGTATCGGAGAGTTCGTGCGCCTCCGTACCGGAGACCTCGGAAGTCTGGATAGCGGCGAGCAGCATCCGCAGGGTCGCGAGACGCAGTTTGTCCTTGGCTTTCATCGCGGTGGTCATATCCGCGCGCAGCTTGGCTTTCAGTTCCGACATGCGGTTTACCGTAGTCGTTCGCTCCGACCAGTCCCATCACATTTTTCCTATCGGCCCTGTTCCCCGCTCGGTCGCGCTCTCCACTCGGTCCGAAATCGGGCGGGTAGAGAAATTCCAGACCGTTTGTGCGGAAACACACGCGCCGATCCGGGAGGGGGTCGCCTATGCTGGACAAATGCCCGTTATCTCGACGTCCGCTGTCCGCCGAACCGCGTTGGGAGCCGCCGGGGCCGCCGTCGCGGGTATCGGCTACGCCACGCTGATCGAACGGAACGCGTTCGTCCTGCGCGAAGCCACGATGCCGGTGCTCGCGCCCGGGTCGCCGACATTGCGCATTCTGCACGTCAGCGACCTGCACATGATGCCGGGTCAGCAGCTCAAACAGCAGTGGCTGCGCGAACTCGACCGCCTCGAACCCGACCTGGTCGTGAATACCGGCGACAATCTTTCCCATCCCAAGGCCGTGCCCGCGGTGGTGCAATCCCTCGGTGCGCTGCTGGCTCGCCCCGGCTTGTTCGTGTTCGGTTCGAATGACTATTTCGCGCCGGTGCCGAAGAATCCGCTGAAGTATTTCAAGAAAGATCACCGTCGCGTCTACGGTGATCCGCTGCCGTGGCAGGACCTGCGCGCGGCATTCACCGAACGCGGCTGGCTCGACCTGACCCACACCCGGCGCGACCTCGAAGTGGCGGGCATTCGCATCGCCAGTGCCGGCGTCGACGACCCACACCTGCAGCGCGACCGCTACGACACGGTCGCGGGCGCACCGAACCAGCTGGCGCAGCTGAGCATCGGCGTCACGCACTCGCCTGAGCCGCGCGTGCTCGATCGCTTCGCCGAAGACGGCTACGACCTGGTGCTGGCCGGTCACACGCACGGTGGGCAGCTGGTGGTTCCCGGATACGGCGCGCTGGTCACCAACTGCGGCATCGACAAGTCGCGGGTGAAGGGCGCCTCCCAATGGGGCGAGCACACCCAGTTGCACGTCTCAGCGGGCATCGGCACCTCGCCGTGGGCTCCCTACCGCTTCTGCTGCCGCCCCGAGGCCACCCTGCTCACCCTGGTCGGCGCCCAGCCCAAGCGGCCCTCCGCTGACACCGGCTTCGGCATTTCGACCTCGGAGGCCGTAGCCCGCTAGGGTCTGGCTCCGAACGACATTGTCATTGAGGTGTCATCAGGAGACGACCGTGAGCAGTGGATCCGACGACAGGCGCGACGACCCGACCGTATTCGGCGGACCCGGCGCACCGAACCAGCCCGACCAGCAGTGGCGGCGGCCCGGTTCGCCGGATCAGAATGCGGAACCGCCGAATCCGGGCGCACCCGATCCCACTGCGGTGTGGACGCCGGGCAGCACCGGCCTGCCGCCGACTCTGCGCTGGGACGGTTCCGGCCCACCACCCGGGCTTCCTGAACCGACGCAGTGGACGCCGGCGGGTCCACAGGACTGGCAGAATTCCGGTAACCCTTCTGCGGGATACCAGGGGCAGGCCGACCCCACCCGAGTTCGTCAGCCGGGAGCGAATCCACCTGTGGGTCAGCAGGGTTCGAACCAGCAGTGGCATGGCACCAATCCGCCTGCTGGGCAACAGCCCCCCGGCCAACAGTGGCAGCCGGGGCCACCCGGCGCGAATTTGCCTGGCGGACAACCTGTTTCGAACCAGCAATGGCAGCCGAGCATGAATCCTCCTGCCGGGCAACAGCCGCCGGGTCAATGGGGTGCGCCGATGCCACCAGCTCAGCAGTGGGGCGCTCCCGCCGGTGGCCAGCAGTGGGGAGCGGGGGCTCCGGCGAATCCGCCCGGTCAGCACCAGTGGGGCGTACCGGCCGGGCAGGCCGATCCGACCAGGATCGGCGCACCAGGATGGCAACAGCCGGTACCGCAGCAGTACGGCGAGATCCCGCCGCTGGATCACAACGGGGTCCAGGCGTACGGCCAGCCTTTCCCGTCCAACCCGAAATCCGGGAACAAGGCGGCGATCTGGACCGCGGCAGGCGTGGCGGCACTGCTCCTGGTCGGCGCGACGATCACCGCGGTCGCGCTGACCCGCGGCGACGACGCACCGACCACAACCGCGGGAGCCACCCCGTCGATGGTCAGCGCGCTGTCCACCACACCGGCGCCGACCTCGTCGAGCAAGCCCAAACCCAGCACCACCACCCCTTCGCCCTCGGGCGCCGCATCGAACCGCAAACCCGTGATCGAGGGCTACCAGGTAGTCGCCTCCCCCGACCGTGGCGCTGCCTACGACGTCCCCGCGGGCTGGAAGGTCGCCACCGAAACCACCATCGGCGGCGTCGGCGAACCTCCCGGCGACTCGGTGGTCGGCAAGGGCTACGCCTCCGACGGCCGCGACTACTGCCCCAATTCCACCCGCACCATGTCGCTGCTCACCGGTTCGAAGAACGCCGACAACGCGGCGGCGGCCGCCGAACTCGGCACCAAGGCCGCTCCCCTCGCCTACCAGGGCTCCAAAGGCACCCCCGGCCCCGCCCAGCCCCTGAAGTCGATCGACGGCAAAACCGACGGCATGTTCGTCGAGACCACCGGCACGGTCCCCGCACCCAAACCCGGCTGCGCCGCCACCTACTCCGTCTACACCTACGCCTTCAAAGGCGCCAAGGACGGCAGTTTCGTCATGGTGATGATCGCCGACACCGGCGTCCCCGGCGCCATCGGCGCCGCCGAGGCCAAACGCATCTTCAGCTCCATCAGATCCCTCGACTAACCCCCACCTGACCAGCCAATTTAACGTTTCCCGACCCCACGTTGTAAGCTACTTCAGGTTCGCCTCACGGGGTGTGGCGCAGCTTGGTAGCGCGCTTCGTTCGGGACGAAGAGGTCGCAGGTTCAAATCCTGTCACCCCGACGTGTTGGTTGAGACACAGAAGAGCCCCTGATCAGTTCACTGGTCAGGGGCTCTTCGCTTGTCTGTGGGGATTTGCGGTCGAGGGGGTTCGGCCAGCAGATGGTGAGGGCGGTGACGGAGATCAGGCCGAGGATGAGGGCCAGGATGGTGGGGCACATGGTCACCCTTCCGGGGTGAGCGGAGGTGGGGGTCGGGTCGTGGTTCGAGTGTGGGCGCCGGCATGGCGGGTGGGGTTACCTGCGTGTTCGAGGTTGGTTGAGAAGTTCTCCCCACGCGCGGCCGTGGATGGTGAGGACGCCGGTGTGAGCAAGCGATAACGTGGCGCTTACTTTCTGTCACTTGATAGAAATTAGCGGTCGATAGCGTATACACCCATGTCGACAAGGGTGGATGCACCGGGTGATGGCTCGGGAAGGCCGTTGCGCGATGTCGTGTATTCGACGTTGCGGGGCGAGTTGATGAACGGGGATATCCGGTTCGGGCAGCGGCTCACCGAGCCGAAGCTGTCGACCAGATTCGGGATCTCCCGTACGCCGGTTCGGGAGGCGCTCACGATGCTCTGCTCGGACGGGTTGTTGCAACGAGAGGAGTTCGGGTTCAGCCCGGTGCGGCCGAGCGTGGCGCGGATTCGCGATCTCTACGAGCTGCGCCTGACCCTGGAACTGGGTGGGATGACGCGCGTCAGATCGGATCCGCGGATCACACACGACGCGGCCCTGTTACGCGCCGAGCGGCACAGGTGGCTCACTCTGCAGGCCGACCCGCCCGCCCAGGAGCCGGGTTTCGTCGTCGTCGACGAGGAATTCCACGTCGCCCTGCTGACCGCGGCGGGCAATGCCGAGATGGTGCGCGCCCTGGTGGCGGTGAACTCCCGGATCCGGCATGTGCGCATGTACGACTTCATGATCAACAACCGCATCGAGACCACGATCAGCGAGCACCTCGGCATTCTCGACGCCGTCCTCGCCGGCGATCTCACCCTGGCCGAGCGGCTCCTGCACACCCACATCGGCGACTCGCTGGATGTGGTGCTCGACCGGATCTCGCGTGCTGTCGCCGCCATGTCTCTGAGTGAATAGAGGAGCGTCAATGTCTGTAACGCCGACCGAGCGGGTCGCCGCCGCCTACGCACGGATCGCCGAGGTGGATCGGCCGGAGGTCTGGATCACGCTGCGTTCGCAGGCGGTGCTGACGACCGAAGCCGGCGAGCTGCAACGCCGGGTCGCCGGGGGCGAGGAACTCCCGCTGGCGGGCCTGCTCCTCGCGGTGAAGGACAACGTCGACGTGGCGGGATTGCCCACCACCGCTGCCTGCCCCGAATTCGCCTACGAGGCAACCGAAACCGCCACCGCCGTGCAGCGGCTGGTAGAGGCGGGCGCACTGGTTCTCGGCAAGACCAACCTCGACCAGTTCGCCACCGGTCTCGTCGGCACTCGCAGTCCCTACGGTGCCGTGCGCAATGCGCTGCATCCCGAGTTGATCTCGGGCGGTTCGAGTTCGGGCTCGGCGGTGGCTGTCGCGCTCGGTATCGCCGACCTCGCCATCGGCACCGATACCGCGGGTTCGGGCCGCGTGCCCGCCGCACTACACGGGATCGTCGGCATCAAGGCCACCCTCGGCGTGATCCCCGCCCATGGCGTCGTTCCCGCCTGCGCCGACTATGACGCGGTCACCATTTTCGCCGCCGACTTGGACCTGGCCGTCACCGCCACAAAGATCATGGCGGGCAGGGATTCCCGAGATCCGCGCAGTCGGGAATGGCCCGCCGACATCCGTCTCTCGGCCTCCGCCGAGCCGAAGATCGCGATCCCCCGCCCCGAAGACCTCGAACCGCTGAGCCCGGCCTACCGCACTGCCTTCGCCGAAACAGTTGCCGCCCTGCGTGATCAGGGCCTGCGGATCACCGAAATCGACATCTCACCGCTTCTCGACGCGGCCCGCCTGCTCTACGACGGCGCGATAGTCGCGCAGCGATACGCGGCGGTCGGCGAGTTCGTCGACAAGGGCGCACCGGGTCTCGACCCTACGGTAGCCGGAATAGTCAGTGCTGCAAGCGAACTCGGCGCACACGTCTACGCCCACGACCAGGACACCCTGGCCCGTACCCGCACCATCGCGACAACACTGCTCGACGACTTCGACGGCCTGCTGCTCCCCACCACCACCGAGCACCCTTCGATCGCCGACGTCGAAGCCGACCCGCTCGCGATCAACCGCCGCCTCGGCACCTACACGAACTTCTGCAACCTGCTCGACTTCGCCGCCGTCGCGATTCCCGGCAAACCCGCGGCCGACGGTCTCCCGTTCGGCGTGACGGTGGTAGTCCCCGCTTTCGCCGACCAACTCGCGATCGACCTCTGCGCCCGCATCACCGGCACCCCCGCACCGCTACTCGTGGAAACCGGTGTGCCCCTTGCCGTTTTCGGCGCCCACCTACGCGGCCAGCCGCTGCACTGGCAACTCGAACAGCTGGGCGCGCGCTTCGCGGGCGAGATCACCACCACCGATGCCTACCGCCTCACCGCCCTTGATACCTCCCCGGCCAAACCCGGCCTGGTCCGCCACGGTGCCGGACAGGGCGCACCGATTCTCGGCGAACTGTTCCTGGTTTCCCCCGCCGGCCTCGGCCGATTCCTCGCCGAACTTCCGCCGCCGATGGCGCTGACCAGTATCGATCTCGCCGACGGACGCGCGGTGGTCGGCTTCGCCTGCAGCTACGACGCCGCCGTCGCCGCTACCGACATCACCCCGTACGGGAGTTGGGTGGCCTACCTACGGGATCGGTGACCACCATCCCTACGCAAACGTCCGGGCCGATCACCCCTCGACCGACCGGCCCGGCACGCGTACTCATCGACACAACGTGGAACAGCGTCGGCCCAGCCCGTCGGTGTGGTTACCGTCGGCAGTGCGTCTTCAGCGTCTGGAAGAGCCACCTTCTGGTCTGCACCGCCGGGTCCGACCGATCACCCCTCGAGACCGATCGGACCCGGTTGTTCCGGTGTCTGAAGCAACAATGCGGTGTCGGTCTCTAGAGCTTCTTAAGAACAACTTGTCGGCGAAGGCGGGTTTTCGGCGATGATGGATGGACCGACGCAAGGAGATCGACTATGGAAACCGCGATCGTCTGGGTGCTGGCCTGCCTGCTGTACTGGTTCAGCAACTTCTGACCCCTGACTCCGTCCACGAGAAAGCCATGAACACGGCCCTCGACACGAGGCAGGTCCGCGCATCGCCGGACCTGCCTCGTGCGGTTGCGCGGATCACATCCAGCGGCCGGAATAGTTCACCGACAGTGGCCGTTGAAACCACTGTCGACGTCCGAACAGCCCCGGGCCTCACCCCATCTGTCGCTACGAGCGACCACCCGCCGAGAGGCGCTTGTGGGGCGTCGGCACCCTGACGGGCCGTCCTCGAGGCGGCCTATCGACTCGAACGCCGCCAGGTCACCCTCATCGACCTGGCGGCGTTTGTCGTATCCGGGTCGCGCTGTTCGCGCGCGTGCTCGAGGATGGGGTCATGGCTTCGGATGGGCGGTTGCAGCGGGGGTTGGGGTTGGGGGATTCGGTGGTGGTGGGGCTGGGGGCGATGGTGGGGGCCGGGGTGTTCGCGGCGTTGGGGCCCGCGGCGGGGGTGAGTGGGTCGTGGTTGCTCGTGGCTTTGGGGGTGGCGGCGGTCGTCGCCTACTGCAACGCGATGTCCTCGGCGCGATTGGCCGCGTTGTATCCGGTGTCCGGGGGGACGTATGTGTACGGGCGCGAGCGGCTCGGGGCGTTCTGGGGGTACGTGGCGGGGTGGGGGTTCGTGGTCGGGAAGACGGCGTCGTGTGCGGCGATGGCGTTGACGGTGGGCAGTTACGCCTGGCCGGGCCAAGCGCACGCGGTGGCGGTGGGGGCCGTGGTGCTGACGACGGCGATCAACTATGTGGGAGTGCAGAAGTCCGCGCTGGCTTCGCGGGTGATCGTGGGGGTGGTGTTGGCGGTGCTGGCAGCGGTTGTAGTGGTGGGGATCGGCGGAAATCATTCAGGGGCAACGGTTCTCGATAGGGAGATCGGGCCGTACGGGGTCTTGCAGGCGGCGGGGTTGTTGTTCTTCGCGTTCGCCGGGTACGCGCGGATCGCCACCCTCGGCGAGGAGGTGCGCGCGCCCGAACGGACCATTCCGCGGGCGATCATGCTCGCCCTGGCCGTGGCGCTGGCGGTATACGCGCTGGTGGCGGTGGCCGCGCTGCTGACGCTGGGGTCGGGCGGGCTGGCCGCCGCGCATGACCCGCTCGCACAGGTCGTCGAGGCGGCGGGCGCGGGCGGGTTGGCGCCGGTGGTTCGGGTGGGTGCGGTGCTGGCGGCGGCGGGTTCGCTGATGGCGTTGATCCTGGGAGTCTCGCGAACCACGCTGGCGATGGCGCGCGACGGCCACCTGCCGAGGGCCCTGGCCCGGATCCATCCGACATACGCGGTCCCGCATCGGGCCGAGCTCGCGGTGGGTGTGGTGGTGGCGGTACTCGCGGCGACCATGGATCTGCGCGCGGCGATCGGGTTCTCGTCGTTCGCGGTGCTCGCGTACTACCTCGTCGCCAACCTGTCGGCGGCCACGCTCACCGGCGCCGAGGGGCGACCGAGTCGCTGGGTTCCGGTGCTCGGCGCGGTGGGTTGCGTGGTGGTCGGATTCGCGTTGCCGATCGGGTCGGTACTGGCCGGGCTCGGCGTGCTCGCCGTCGGTGCGGGGGTGTATGGGTTTCGCAGTGTTGCGGCGCGGTGAACATACCGTTGATCAGTGCGTTTCGCGGCCGCGCTATACAGGTTACGGTGCGTGGCACGGGCTACTCTCGGCCGCATGCGGCACATCACGAGCGTTTTCGCGGGAACGATCGCTGCGGTGCTGACCTCGGCGTGCCTATTCGCCGTACCGGCCGACGCGGCGCCGACAACGACCTGTGCGGTGACCTCGGGTCGCGACCTGCAACGGGCCGAGCCCGCTCAGGTCGGGATGGACTCGGTGAAACTCGAAGCGGCACTGCAGTTCGCGGCGACGCGCAACCGGCTCAATGTCCAGATCTTCCGGCACAACTGCCTCGTCGGCGAAGGGCTGCGCAACCACGAGACGGGCAATACACCGTGGAACATCTGGAGCGTCACCAAGTCGGTGGTGTCGATGCTGACCGGAATCGCCTCCGACGAAGGCAAAATCGACATCACCGCTCCCATCGACCGCTATCTGCCGCCCGGCCTCGGCGACGCGGCGCACCGGTCGATCACCGTCGAGAACCTGCTCACCGAGACCTCCGGAATGCAGGTGGGCGTGCTGTCCGAGGGCGTCACCGCGGTGATCCCGATCGACCCGCACTCGGCGGTGCAGGCACTGTCGGTGCAGTTGACCAACCCGCCCGGCACCACGTTCAGCTACAGCCAGCGCAATGTCGACCTGCTGTCGTACGTGATCGAGCTGGCCGTGGGCGAACCACTGCAGCAGTTCGCGCAGCGGGAGTTGTTCGACCCGCTCGGCATCCCGCGCAGCGACTACTACTGGGCCAGTGACCGATCCGGCCACACCTACGGTTACGCCCATCTCATGCTGCCTCCCAACGACCTGGCCAAGATCGGGCTGCTCGTCGCCAACGACGGCCGCTGGGGCGCCGACCGCGTGCTCTCCTCGGACTATCTGCGCAAAGCCCGTACACCGTCGAAGGCGAACAGCTGCTACGGCTACCTGTTCTGGCTCGGCGCCGAGTGCAGCGAATCCCCCGCCTTCATGCCCGCGGACAGCTATTTCATGTCCGGGCTCGGCCTGCAGAACGTGTTCTTCCTGCCGAGCCTCGACCTGACGGTGATGTGGACCGGCCCCTTCGGCAACCAGACCGCCTACGGCCCGAGCGGCATTCTCGCGCACGCTGTGGAACTGCCCCACGAGTTCTTCCGCCGTCTGTTCGCCGCCGTCACCGACACCCAGGTGCCGGTCACCGCACCCTATGTCGAGCCCTCGCTCGAATTCGACGCGGCCAAACTCATCGACGCCAACATCCTGCTGGCCGTCTTCGGCATCGGCCCCGGCGCCTATCCCGGCTGCACCGTCTTCAACTGCCTCAACCAACCACTGGCCGCCCCCTTCGCCAGCATCCCCCCCGGCTGCGCCATCCTCGCCTGCGTCGGCAACGACCCCCGCACCCCCGGCATCCGCCCGATCCGCTGAACCCGACCCACGAACAACCGCACTCCCAACCCCGTCCCCGCGACCCCTAGGGAGCGGCGGCCACGAAGTGGCCGGTCCGCGGCCCCTCAGGGCCGCGAACACGCGCGCGCCAGCGCGCCGACAAACCCAACTCAGCGGTTCGCGAGCAGAACTTCCGCGATCTGAATCGTGTTGAGGGCGGCACCCTTTCGCAGGTTGTCACCCGAGATGAACAGTGCGAGACCACGACCGCTCGGCACGCCCGGATCCTGGCGGATGCGGCCGACGAGCGAGTCGTCCTGGCCCGCGGCGGCCAGCGGAGTCGGCACGTCGACCAGACGTACGCCCGCCGCCTCGGCCAGCAGTTCCTTGGCCTGCTGCACCGAAATCGGTTCGGCGAATTCGGCATTGATCGACAGCGAGTGCCCGGTGAAGACCGGAACACGCACGCAGGTACCGCTCACCAGCAGGTCGGGCAGGCCGAGGATCTTGCGACTCTCGTTGCGCAGCTTCTGATCTTCGTCGGTCTCGAAGGACCCGTCGTCGACCAGGCCGCCGGCCAGCGGGATCACGTTGAAGGCGATCGGCGCGACGTAGTTGTTCGGCGCGGGGAACTCGGCGGCCGAACCATCGTGCACCAGCTTCTCCGCGTCGGCCGATACCGCGCGGATCTGCGAGGCGAGTTCCTCGACACCGGCGAGCCCGGATCCGGAGACAGCCTGGTAGGACGACACGATCAGACGCTGCAAACCGGCCACATCGTGCAGCGGCTTGAGCACCGGCATCGCGGCCATGGTGGTGCAGTTCGGGTTGGCGATGATGCCCTTGGGCAGGTTGCGGGTGGCCTCGGGGTTGACCTCCGACACCACCAGCGGCACATCGGGATCCTTGCGCCAGGCCGAGGAGTTGTCGATCACGGTGACGCCCGCCGCGGCGAAGCGCGGGGCCTGCACTCGCGACATGGTGGCGCCCGCGGAGAAGAGCGCGATGTCGAGACCCGACGGATCGGCCGTCTCGGTGTCCTCGACGACGATCTCACCGCCGCGCCACGGCAGCGTCTTGCCCGCCGAACGCGAGGACGCGAAGAACCGCACCTCATCGGCCGGGAAGTCGCGCTCTTCGAGCAGCTTGCGCATGACGGCGCCGACCTGACCGGTCGCGCCGACGACCCCTACACGTACACCCATTGCTTAACGCCCCGTTCCGCCGTGGACGACAGCGGCTTCGTCGCCGCCGAGATCGAATGCCTTGTGCAACACCTGCACCGCTTCATCCAGTTCCGTGTCACGCACGAGTACCGAGATCCGGATCTCGGAGGTGGAGATCAGGTCGATGTTGACGCCCGCGTTGGCCAGCGCCTCACAGAAGGTGGCGGTGACGCCCGGGTGCGACTTCATACCCGCGCCGACCAGGGAGACCTTGCCGATGTGGTCATCGGAGAGGATCTCGGCGAAGCCGATCTCGTCCTGTCGCTCGGTGAGCTTCTGCACCGCGCGGACGAGGTCGGTCTTGGGGCAGGTGAAGGTGATGTCGGTCTTGCCCGTGTCGACCTTGGAGATGTTCTGCAGCACCATGTCGATGTTGATCTCGGCGTCGGCCACCGCGCGGAACACCTTGGCCGCGTAGCCCGGCTCGTCGGGCAGGGCGACGACGGTCACCTTGGCCTCGCTGCGGTCGTGTGCGACGCCGGTCAGGATTGCCTGCTCCACGGGAATGTCCTCCATCGATCCGAAAACAGTGGTGCCGATCTTGTCGGTGTAGGACGACCGAACATGAACGGGAACGTTGTAGCGGCGCGCGTACTCCACGCAGCGCAGCATGAGCACCTTCGACCCGCAGGCCGCCATCTCGAGCATCTCCTCGTAGGAGATGTTGTCGAGTTTCTGGGCGTCGGGGACGATGCGCGGGTCGGCGGAGAAGATGCCGTCGACATCGGTGTAGATCTCGCAGACATCGGCCTTCAACGCCGCGGCCAGCGCGACGGCGGTGGTGTCGGAACCGCCGCGGCCCAGCGTGGTGACGTCCTTGCTGTCCTGGCTCACACCCTGGAAGCCGGCCACCAGCACGATCTGACCTTCGGCCAGTGCTTCTTGCAGGCGGCCGGGAGTCACGTCGATGATCTTGGCGTTGCCGTGCGCGCCGGTGGTGATCACGCCTGCCTGCGAACCGGTGAACGAGCGAGCCTCGGCGCCGAGCGTGTGAATTGCCATGGCCACCAAGGCATTCGAGATGCGCTCGCCGGAGGTGAGTAACATGTCCATCTCGCGAGCCGGCGGCGCCGGGGCCACCTGCTCCGCGAGATCGAGCAATTCATCGGTCGTGTCGCCCATCGCCGAGCACACGACGACTACGTCGTGCCCCTGCTTCTTGGTCTCCACGATCCGTTCAGCGACGCGCCGGATCCGCTCGGCGGTAGCCACCGAGGATCCTCCGTACTTCTGAACTACGAGAGCCACAGCAGGTCCTTCACGATCGAGTGTCAGGTCGGTATCAGCGACCAAGAGTACCGGGCTCGGGCCACCGGTTCGGCTGCTACCTACCTACCCTGTGGAAAACGACACAGGCTTGTCACCTGTGGATAACCGCCGAATTCAGCTTCGATCGAACCAGGTGACCTGCGCGCCGCTGTCGAATTCCTTCCGTCGGGTCGGGGTGAAAAGTGTCGGTTGGAAGACGCCGGTGAAGGCGGGGATACCCGCGCCCGCGATGACCGGATAGCTCTTGATGATCAGTTGGTCGATCTCGCCGAGCAGTTGACCCGCGAGGTTCCCGCCGCCACACAACCAGATATCGAGGCCGTCGTGCCGCTTGAGTTCGCGCACCAATTCGACCGGATCGCCGTCGACGATCTCGACGTTGGGGGCGTCTACCGGACCCAACGACGAGGAGAAGACGAACTGCCGCATGTGGGCGAACGGACTGAGGATGCCCGCGTCGTAGGCCGCCGCGTAGGTGCCGCGACCCATGAGCATCGTGTCCCAGCTCTTGTTGGGCGTGTCGACGTCGATGCCGAAGTGCGGGCGCAGGTGGACCGGGACGGCCTCGGGGAATTCGGCGTTGAGCCAGCCCGAGTATTCCGGCGGCGTCGGATAGAACTCGTACTCACCGCCGGGGCCCGCGATGTAGCCGTCGAGGGAGACGCCGATGTAGTAGACGAGCTTTCGCATGGTTACCGCCTCAGGTGTTGTACTCTGATTGAAGTGGTTTGAACGTAGTACTACAGATGGAGTGGTGTCAAGTGCGAACTAATCCCGAACGACGACAAGCGCTACTCGACGCGGCCATCGAGGTGCTCGCCGACGAGGGCGCTCGCGGCCTCACCTTCCGCGCGGTGGACAAACAGGCGGGCGTCCCCGCGGGCACGGCGTCGAACTACTTCGCCAACCGCGACGAGCTACTCACCCAGGCCGGTGTCCGCTTCTACGAGGTGGTGCAACCGAGCGAGGAGACGATGGCCCTGGTCAGCGACGGGCCGAAGGACATCGAGAACATCACCGCGCTGATGAAAGAGGTGGTCGGGCGGATCGAATCGCATCGCAAGGCCTACCTCGCCCTGCTGGAACTTCGCCTGGAGGCCACCCGGCGCCCCGAACTGCGTACGGTGCTCACCGAACGCGTCCGGGCCGACATCGATTTCAATGTCCGCAACCATCTGGCGTCCGGGCTGCCCGGCGACGCGGAGTCGGTACTACTGCTCTATCTGGCGCTCAACTGGCTCATCGTCGAACACCTCACGCTGCCCGGAATCTTCTCCGAACGGGAGAGTATGGCGCTGATCGAAACGGCCGTCGAGCGTGTGATAAGCAGCTGACCCGGTCATATGTCCAGACCGTAGACGTGTTGACGATCACTGGCACCACTGTGCACAATCGGGCCGAAAGCTGCGGGGGTTCGGAGGATAGACACAGATGCGCTCGAAGATCGACATCCGATTCACCGTTGACGCCGGGATAGACCAAGTGATGGACGCACTGCTGGCCGTTGACCTGATGTCGGAGTGGTCGACTTCGCTCAGCGATGTCAGAGTCGGGCCGCGCGATGCCGACGGCAAGCCGCGCCGAGTTTTCGCCACCGCCCACTTCCTCGGCAACTCCGACGCCCAGGTCCTCGAATACTCCTGGGAGCGGTACCGCTCGGAATGGCGGGTCGTCGACAGCAGTCGTGGTTCCAAGGGCGGCGGCTGGATCGAACTGGTCGAAGCCCCCGAGGGTACCGAGGTCGACTACCACGTGGAGCTCTCGCTTCCGCTGCCCATACCGGGCATCCTGTTCAACCGCACCCTGCGCAAACTGCACGAGGAGACGGTCGCGAACTTCATCGACTTCGCCGAGCGGTATCCAGAGGTCGGCGGCTTCGCGGTCGGCTAGTTGCGCCGTCCGCGAAACAACCGGCCTCGCGCGCGAATCGTGGCCGTGGGTGCGACGATTGACGCCATGATCGGAAATCGACGGCTCCGGTTCCGGCCGGTCACCGCGGACAGCTCGGTGACCCAGCTCGAATTGTTCTTCGACCTGGTCATCGTGTTCGCCTTCACGATGGTCACCGACCTGGCCGCCGACGAGACCACCGCGGCGAACATGCTGCGGGCCACGCTGGTCCTGGCCCTGATGTGGTGGCTGTGGATCGCCTACTCGTGGCTGGGCAATGTGGTGCGCGCCGACGAGGGCATCGCGCGGGTCGGCATGTTCGTCGCGATGGGCGGCGCGTTCATCGCCGCGCTCACGATTCCCGAGGCGTTCAGCGATCTGCCCGGCGGCTGGTTCGGGCCGCTGGTCTTCGCCATCGCCTATCTGGTGGTGCGGCTGGTACACGTCGGCATCTTCTGGGCGATCAGCGCCGAGGACTCCCAGCTGCGCGGGCAACTGCTGCGCTGGGCGCTGGGTTCGATCACCATCGGCACCACGCTGCTGGTGATCGCGGCGATGACCACGGGCCTGACCCAGATCCTGCTGTGGGTCGCCGCCATCGTCGGCGACATGGTGTGGACCTTCATCGCGGGAACCGACTGGCGAATCAATTCGGCCAAGCACTTCGCCGAACGCTACGGGCTGATCGTCATCGTGGCGCTCGGCGAATCGATCGTCTCGATCGGCATCGGGGTGGCGGGCCTGCCGATCTCCTGGCCGATCGCGCTCGGCTCGATGCTCGGGCTCGCGGTATCGGGTCTGCTGTGGTGGCTCTACTTCGACGTCGCCGCGATCTCGATCGAGCACAGCTTCGCCCATGCCAGGGGCGCGCACCAGATCAAGATCGCGCAGAACAGCTACACCTACGGGCATTTCCCGATGATCGTCGGCGTCATCGCGCTCTCGCTCGGGCTGAAGAAGGTGCTGTACTACGTCGGCGACTCCTCACACCACACGCTCACCGACGCGCTCTACGGCATCCCGCTCGGCGCGCTCTACGCCGGACCGGCCCTGTTCATTCTCGGCGTCGTGGCGGCGAAGTACTTCGCCACGAAATCGGTGTCGATTGCCCGGGTGATCACCGCGGCGCTACTTTTCGCGCTGATCCCGGTTGCCGCGCACCTGCCCGCGCTCGCCTCGCTCGCCCTGCTCTGCGCGCTGCTGGCCGCGCTGGTGATCTTCGAGACCCTGCGCTTCGCCCAGCCGCGCGACCGGATCAGACACGCTTGATCTGACCGAGGTGGTGGCGCACGCCGTGCTCGGCGGGCGTCGCCCCTCGATGCGAGGGCGGCACCGTCACCCCGGCCCGCACCGCGTCGTTGATCTGGTCGAGGTTCTCCCGCAGCATGTCGGCGACGAGTTCGTCGGTGCGCGGGTCGTCGAGTAGTTGGCGCAGCATCCGGTACACCGTGTCGGCGACGAGCCGGATGATGTCGTCGTGGAACGGGAGGTAGCGCAGTTTGCCGGTCTGCGGGTCGTTCTTGATCAGGTCCATGATCAGCTGGTCGACCTCGGCGTGGTTCTCCTCCAGCGCGGCGGAGATGTTCTGGGTGTAGTGGCCCGCGCGCAGGACTTTGGAGACCTCGTCGAGAATCGCGATCGTCATCGGGCGCTTGATCACATCGACGATCGTGCCGACGAACCGGTTGACGATCGTCGCGGTGACCCGTTCCCCCATCGCCCGGTCGGCCACCCGGCCGAGCCGGATCAAGATCACCACGATCCGCAGCAGCCGGAACCCGCGGAACAGCGGGCTGGTCACCGGGATCATGCCGAGGACTTCGTACCAGTAGATGAACGGGAACGACCACGGCCAGCCCGCCCGCCGCCAGCGCCAGACGAACTCGACGAGGAAGATCGCGCAGATCGAGGTGTCGACGATGACGATCGCGTGATAGGTCGGGGCGCTGACGTGGAAGAAGGTGATCCACACGACCAGCACCACCGAGATGATCGCGAGGATCAGCATGAGGATGTCGGTACGCAGCGTCGGCGTCTTCGAGCGCACGTCCGGCAGGGCCTCGACCCGTTCGATCCCCGGTGAAGCCACTGTTGCTCCTGAATATCTGGCGGTCGGCGCCGCGTAGGTCGGCCTTGATAGCGCTGCCCACGCTAATTGGTCGGCCGACCTCACGCGGGCAGTTACCGACGCCGGTCGGTGGCGTGTTCAGCCCCGCAGGGCGGCCTCGATATTGCGTTCCGCCAGCGCGGTGATGGTCAGTGACGGGTTGACAGTCGCGGTGCTGCCGGGAATCGCGGCGCCGTCCATCACATAGAGGCCGGGGTGTCCGTGGACGTGGCCGAAAGCGTCGGTGGCCTTGCCGAGGACCGCGCCGCCGAGCGGGTGCGCGGTGAACTGGGCGTTGGCGTCGTAGCCGAGGGCGCCGTACTCGGCGATCGCGTTCGCGCGATCGGCGATCCGGCGATCGACCGCACGGGCCGCCCCGGCGACCGCGTCCTGCGTTCGGGCCGACCAGTTCAGGCCGACACCGCCCGAGGCCGCGTGATAGCCGAAACGGGCGCGGGTCGGGTCGAGGACCATGCCCAGCGAGGCCAGCGCACCGGTCTCGAACGGGATGCCGGGGATGTACCAGTTCTCCAGGGTGAGCGGGACGCTGGACTCGTCGTAGATCCGGCTGGCGCTCGGCACGCCTTGACCCTGGCCCGCGATGGCGCTCGCGCCCCGGGCCAGCACCACGTCGCCGTTGGTGCCGAAGCCGTCGCCGATGTGCTCGTTGAGATTGGGCAGCGCGCCGGTGGCTTGCGCGCGGACCAGCAGCTCCGATGTGCCGACGGAGCCCGCGCCGAGGAACAGCTTGTCGCAGGTCAGGTTGCGGGTGCTCAGCACCTGACCGGTCGGGGCCAGCTTCGACACGGTGACCACGAACCTGCCGTTCGCTTCCTGGGCGATGGCGTCGACGCGGTGGCCGGGGAAGACCTGGGACCTGCCGGTCTCGCGGGCGTAGCGCAGGTAGTTCTGGTTGAGGTCGAACTTGGCGCCGTTGGAGTTGCCGAGGTTCGAGCGGGCCGAGGTGGCCGACGCGCGAGACTTTCCGGCGAGCTCGCTGCGCAGCACGTCCCAGGTGAAGATCGAGTCGTTGGGCAGCGGCTGGTATCCGGCAGCTCGCACCTGAGCGTCCCAGGCACGCGCGTGCGCGAACGGCGAGGAGTTGTAGATGTCGGCCGGCATGGTGTCCAGGCGCAGCATCTGGCGCACCCGCGGGTAGTAGACGCTGTCCAGCTCGCCGTAATCGACGACGCCACCGAAGACCTGGTCGAACAGCCTGCGTTCCGGAGCGATCATGGCCCCGGTGAAGATCACCGAGCCGCCTCCGACCGCGGCGGCCCGCCACACGTCGAGCCCGGAATACTCGGTCACATCCAGCACTCCGCCGAACGCGCTGAAACTCATCGGCACCTTGGTGACGCCGGTGAAGCTGGTGCGATGCCAGAAACCGCGGCCGTCGGGCAGGTCGTCGCCGGTGAAGATCTCGCGCCACGGGTCGGTCGGCCAGTGCGAACCGCGCTCGAGCACAGTGTTGGCGATCCCCGCCTCGGCCAGACGAAGCGCGGTGACGGCGGCGCCGAAGCCGGATCCGATCACGATGGCCTGCGTATGCGCGGGTGCGTCCGGGATGGGCGCGAAGATCTCCGGTACCCAGGACCGGAACATCGCCTCGCGCGGATCCGCCGTAGCGGGCGCGTGCGCCAGCGTCGTTCCCACAGCACCGGCAACAGCCGCCAGCCCCGCCGCCTTGAAAAAGGCACGTCTGTGCACCAGGCCACCTCCCTCATCACGCATGGCCGACGCGAAGAATACCTTGCAAACCGGACAATCGCCCGGTCGTAGGGGCATTTGTCACATGTCACGGCGGCGCGTGGTGCGGGGGTGGGACCTCAGCTGGTGAGCAGGCGGATCACCGCGATAGTGCCGACAACCACGATCACCCCCCTGAGCGCATTCGGCGGTAACTTCCGCCCGACCTTCGCGCCGAGCTGCCCGCCGATGATCGAGCCGACCGCGATCAACGCGACCACCTGCCAATTCACCTCGGCGATCGCGATGAAGATCGCCGCCGACACCCCGTTGACGATCAGGGCGAGGACGTTCTTCACGCCGTTAAGCCGCTGGATGTCCTCGTGCACGAACACCCCGAGCAGACCGATCAGCAGCACGCCCTGCGCGGCCCCGAAGTAGCCGCCGTAGATGCCGGTGGCGAAGACCGCGATCAACAGAATCGGGCCGCCGTGTTCCGGCGCCGCCGCATCGCCGTCCTCGCGCCGCTTCTTCACCCACGCGGCCAGCCGAGGCTGCACGACAACCAGGACCAGCGCCACGATGATGAGGACGGGCACGATCGCCTTGAACGCCTCCGCGGGCATCGTCAGTAGCAGGATCGCGCCCGTGATGCCGCCGAGCAGCGACGCGGTGCCCAGCTGCAGCAGCCGGGTCCGCTGCCCGCGCAGTTCCCGCCGATATCCGATGACCCCGCTCACCGAGCCGGGGACCAGACCGATCGTGTTCGACACATTCGCCGTCACCGGCGGCAACCCGAACGCGAGCAGCGTGGGAAAGGTGATCAGCGTGCCCGATCCGACGATCGTATTGATGCCGCCCGCCGCGATCCCCGCGGCGAAGATGGCCACCTGTTGTAACCAAGTCATTCGAATTCCTTTGGTACGTCTCGTCGGACGCGAAGGTCCGTACAAGCGTGCGTTATGGGGGAAACGGTACTGGTCAACCGGTGAGCGGAGGGCGGCGGACTCGATTCACCGAATTGGTCCAGGCCGCTGACAAGCGGGGGTGGGCACGCGGTAGGATCGGAGGATCATGCTGCAGCGGGCACTTCTTCTCGGCCGCCGCGACGGGTTCTGATACGGACCGGCTCCCGTCGCGGGGTTCCAACGCGCCGGTCGACCCGCTCCCCTACAGGGAATCCTTCACACCCACGGAGAAACTTGCATGTCCTCGGCTGACGCATTCGTATCCGCTTCGCGCACCATTTCGGCCCCCGGCAAACCCGCACCGGCCGACCAGCCCGTCTGGAACACCCAGAAGAACTCCTCGATGCCGTCGTTCCGGTATCGCCCCTTCGCCGAAGAGGTCGAGCCCATCACGGTGCCCGACCGCACCTGGCCGGACAAGATCATCGATCGCGCCCCCGCGTGGTGCGCCGTCGACCTGCGCGACGGCAACCAGGCCCTGATCGACCCGATGAGCCCGGCCCGCAAGCGCCGCATGTTCGACCTGCTGGTGCGGATGGGCTACAAGGAGATCGAGGTCGGTTTCCCGGCCGCGAGCCAGACCGACTTCGATTTCGTTCGCGAGATCATCGAGGACGGCGCGGTCCCCGCCGATGTCACCATCCAGGTGCTCACCCAGTGCCGCCCCGAACTGATCGAGCGCACCTTCGAGGCCTGCGCCGGCGCACCGAACGTGATCGTGCACTTCTACAACTCCACCTCGATCCTGCAGCGTCGGGTGGTCTTCCGCGCCGATCGCGACGCGGTGAAGAAGATCGCCACCGACGCCGCGGCGCTGTGCCTGGAGATCGAGAAGCGCTACCCCGATACCGAGTGGCGCTACGAGTACAGCCCGGAGTCCTACACCGGCACCGAGCTCGATTACGCCCGCGAGGTCTGCGACGCGGTCTCCGAGATCATCGCGCCGACCCCGGCCAAGCCGCTGATCATCAACCTGCCCGCGACCGTCGAGATGGCCACGCCGAACGTGTACGCCGACTCGATCGAGTGGATGCACCGCAACCTGGCCCGTCGCGACTCCATCGTGCTGTCGCTGCACCCGCACAACGACCGCGGCACCGCCGTCGCGGCCGCCGAGCTGGGCTACCAGGCCGGCGCCGACCGCATCGAGGGCTGCCTGTTCGGCAACGGTGAGCGCACCGGCAACGTCTGCCTGGTCACCCTGGGCATGAACATGTTCTCGCGCGGCATCGACCCGCAGATCAACTTCTCCGACATCGACGAGGTTCGTCGCACGGTGGAGTACTGCAACCAGCTGGCCGTCGCCGAGCGTCACCCCTACGGCGGCGACCTGGTCTACACCGCCTTCTCGGGCAGCCACCAGGACGCGATCAACAAGGGCCTCGACGCGATGAAGGCCGCCGCCGACGCGCAGGGCGCCGACGTGGCCGACATCGTCTGGGAGGTCCCGTACCTGCCGATCGACCCCAAGGACGTCGGCCGCACGTACGAGGCCGTGATCCGGGTGAACTCGCAGTCCGGCAAGGGCGGCGTCGCCTACATCATGAAGACCGATCACGGCCTGGTGCTCCCGCGGCGCCTGCAGATCGAGTTCTCGCAGGCGATCCAGGCGATCACCGACGGTGAGGGCGGCGAGGTGACGCCCAAGGAGATGTGGGACGTCTTCGCCTCCGAGTACCTGAACCCGATCCTGCCGCTCGAGCGGATCAAGCAGAAGGTCACCGCGGCCGAGACCGACGGCGGCGTCGACTCGATCGTCGCGACCGTGAAGGTCGAGGGCGTCGAGCAGGAGATCAGCGGCTCCGGCAACGGCCCGCTGGCGGCCTTCGTCGACGCGATCGCGACCGTCGGCTTCGATGTGCGGGTACTCGACTACAGCGAGCACGCCATGTCGGCGGGCGACGACGCGCAGGCCGCGGCCTACGTCGAGGTAGCCATCGGCGACCGGGTCGTGTGGGGCGTCGGTATCGCCACCTCGATCACCACGGCCTCGCTGCGGGCGGTCGTCTCGGCGGTCAACCGCGCGGCGCAGTAGTTTGCTCTATGGCGGCCGGGACCTCGCGTCCCGGCCGCTTTTATCCCTGTGGACAGATTCGGCGAGCCTGTGGACAACTTCGGTTCTACCGGCAGGCTCCGCACCGGATATACCGGTTGAGCTGGGCACATTCGAATTCGCTCCGGGGCATGCGAGCCACTGCCCCCGACGCGCGAAAATTGCCTCCGTGTTAGCGTTTTAGGGCATATTCAGCGCCGAGCTTTCCTGCTCGTTCAGCGAGCAAGTGGGGGAACTGTGACGAACAACGACCATAATCCGACCTCGCCGCCGTGGCTGCAGAGTCCGTCGGCTGACGTGTCCGAAGCTGCGTCCGGTCCCTCCGGAGTGCAGACCGCGACCGCAGACGACATCGAGCCCGCCGACACCGCCGCCGAGTCGGCCGGTGAAGCCGTCGACCCGTCGACCGGCGAGCATTCCGTCGCGGAGCCAGGTCCGGCCGGCCTCGCCGACCAGACCGTGTACCAGCCCGCCGGTTTCGTACCGCCGGGCCAGTTCACGCAGGGTGCTCCGTACTCGGTGCCGGATCCGTATCAGCACACCGGCGGGCAGCCGCCGATGAACGCCCCCGAGCAGCAGCCGTGGCCGGGTCAGCAGGCTGAGCAGCAGCCGTGGCTGCCCGGCCAGCCGCCCGTCGAACAGCCCTACCCCGGTCCCCACGCGACCGGCGAGCAGCCGCATCCCGGTGTGGCGCCGCAGTATCCGGGCGCCGAGGGTCAGCCGTACCCCGGTCCCGAACAGCAGCAGCAGTTTCCGGCCCAGGAGCAAGGTCCCCAGGCCGAGCCCATCTACAGCTGGGCGCCTCCGCCGCCGCCGATGTACCAGCAGCCGATGCAGGGTGGAATGCCGCCCGGCCCCGGTCCCGATCAGGGCCAGTTCCCCGGTCAGCACGGGCAGTTCCCGGGCCAGCTCGGCCAGCCGGGTCCGCCGCCCGGCCAGCAGTGGGGAGGCGGACCGGCTCCGCAGCAACAGCAGCCGTTCCAGCCCCAGCACATGCAGGCACCGCAGCCCGGTCACTCGGTCAACGATCTGAACCTGCTCAAGCGCGCACGCAAGTCGCCGCGCAGCGGGTGGCGCAAGGCCGTGCACAAGGTGTCCGGCGGTGTGATCAACCCGGGCGAGTCGGCGGCGGATGTCGTCTACCGCGATCTCGGCGAGCGGGTCAACCAGCCCGTGCGCGGCGATTACCGGATCGCGATCCTCTCGCTCAAGGGCGGGGTCGGTAAGACCACCACCACGGTCGGCCTCGGCTCCACCTTCGCGTCCCAGCGCGGTGACCGCGTCATCGCCATCGACGCCAACCCCGACCTCGGCACGCTCGCGCACCGGGTGCCGCGCCAGACCCGTTCGACGGTGCGCAACCTGCTCGAAGACCAGCAGATCACCCGCTATTCGGATGTTCGCGCACACACCTCGCAGGCCCCGAGCCGACTGGAAGTGCTCGCCTCCGAACAGGATCCGGCCGTCTCGGAGGCCTTCAGCGAGGCCGACTACCGCAAGGCCATCGGCATCCTGCAGTCGTTCTACAACATCATTCTCACCGACTGCGGTACCGGTCTGATGCACTCGGCGATGTCGGGCGTGCTGGACATGGCGAGCTCGCTGGTGCTGGTCACCTCCCCCGCGATCGACGGTGCGCGCAGCGCCTCGGCGACGCTGGACTGGCTCGACCACCACGGCTATTCGAAGCTGGTCGAACGGACCGTCGTCGTCGTGAACGCCTCGCGCCGTGGCGCTTCCACGGTCGACCTGGATCAGTTGCGCAAGCTGTTCCTCGACCGCACCCGTGCCGTGCAGATCGTCCCGTTCGACGATCACCTGGCCGAGGGCGCCGAAATCGACCTCGAACTGGTGAGCAAGCCGACCAGGCGGGCCCTGCTCGAACTGGCCGCGATGGTCGCCGACGATTTCAGCTACCACGGTCAGCCGTCCTTCCAGCAGCAGCCATACCAACCGGGCCAGCCCTACCAGGGCCAGCAGTACCAGCAGGGTCAGTTCTGACGTAACACCGGATTACCCGGCAACCGAACGTCGTTGGAGCGGACAGGCACCGGGTCAGTCAGCGGCTGATCACTTCGCCCGCCGCGGCCTCGAACGCGTCGAGCACAGTGGCGATGGCGGGGCTGCGGTGTGCCTGTGGCCGGGTGACGATCTCGTAGACCCGGGCCGCGCGGACCCCGGCCAGCGGTAGTACCGACAGGTCGGGGTGGGCTACGGCGTAGCGCGGCATCAGCGCGACGCCGTAGCCCGAGACCACGAGCGTTTCGATCACCCGGAACTCGTTGAGCCGCTGCGCGATCCGTGGCCGTACCCCGGTGACGGTGGCGATGGACTCTAGTACATCGTCGACCGGGAACCCGCCGCGCACGCTCACCCAGGTCTCCTCGGCGAGTTCTTCCGGACGCACCGACGAGCGCCCGGCCAGCGGATGATCCGGCGCGACAACGACATCGATCGGCTCGCGCATCAGCACGCGCGCCGCCAGTCTCGGCCCGGCGGGCGAGGGCCCACGTTCATCGCGATGAGTGAGCACGATGTCGTAGTCGGCCAGCAGTTTCGACGCCTCGCTCGGCGGGAGATCCTCGTCGCCCGCGACCAGCTCGACCCCCGTGCCCGCCAGGGCCGCGAGCACGGGCGGCAGCAGCAGCGCCGCACCCGACGGGAACGACGCCACCCGCACCTGCCCGCGCGGTGAGCCCCGGTAGTGGGCCATCTCGGCGGTGGCCCGGTTCATCGCGGCGAGCACGTCGTCGGCCCGCAACACCAGTGCCTGCCCGGCGTCGGTGAGCCGCACCCGGCGGCCGTCCGGTTCGAGTAGCGCCACGCCGGCTTCCCTGGCCAGTACCTTCAGCTGCTGCGAGACCGCCGACGGCGTCATCGACAACGCCTCGGCGACCGCGGCCACTGTGCCGCGGTCGGCCAGCTCGCGCAGAATCCGCAGTCGCTCGATCGAGAACATGAAGTAAAACTACGTTATCCATCCATATTTATTCGATTGTGCTGATCTTTAGCGGCCCGCACGATAAGGGCGTGACCTCCCGTGATCGCCTGTTCGGACTGACTGTCGTCGTGCTCTGGGGCCTGAACTTTCTGGCCATTCGGATCGGCCTCGACCACTTCCCGCCCTTCTTCTTCGTCGCGTTGCGCTTCGCCGTCATCGCGATCCCCGTGCTGATCTTCATCCCGCGCCCGGCCGTGCGCACCCGCTGGCTGCTGCTCTACGGCACCGGCTTCGGCATCCTGCAGTTCGCGTTCCTGTTCACGGCGATGCGCACCGGCATGCCGACGGGCCTGGCCTCCCTGGTGCTGCAGTCGTCGGCACCGTTCACGGTGCTGCTCGGCGCGGTGCTGCTGCGCGAACGCCTACGGCCGGTCCAGGTCGCCGGACTCGCGATCGCCGTATTCGGGATGGTCATCATCGGCGCGGACCGCATGGCCAACGCCACTCTGCTGCCGGTCCTGCTCACCTTGGCGGGCGGCTTGGGCTGGGCATTCGGCAATCTCGGCGCCCGCATGGCCGGTGCCGATTCCCCCGGCTACAACCCGCTGCACCTGACCCTGTGGATGTCGGTGGTTCCCGTCTTGCCGATGCTGGCGCTGTCGATGGCCGTCGAGGGGCCTGGCACCGGTTTTCGCGCGGTCGGTGCCGCGTTCTCGGCCGACGGATTGCCCGCGCTGGGCGCCCTCGCCTACATCGCCGTCCTCGCGACCGTGTGCGGTTCGGGTCTGTGGACCTATCTGATGAGCCGCTATCCGGCGGGCACCGTGGCGCCGTTGTCGCTACTCGTGCCGGTGGTCGGCATCGGCGCTGCCTGGGCTGTCCTCGACGAACAGCCGTCGGCGGCCGCCCTGATCGGCGGGGCTGTCGTGATCGCGGGCGCGTTCGCGGCGACCACCGGCCGTGGCCTCCCGAAGGCGCCGTTGCCCGCCCCCGCATTGGCCAGGGCCTGAACCCGATTTCGACCACGATCGCGCGAGCGCTGGCTAACATGTGACCGGTCGTACGCGGTGTTTTCCGTTCGACCCCGGTCAGTTCGAGCTCGTGAACGACGCATGGGTCGATACAGCCAGGTCTTCACCGCGCTCTAGAGTGGTAGCAAATCCCAGGCGATACTCGAGCAAGGCAGCTGAACAGCGTATGGCGGAACAGCGGTGGCCCGTTTCTCGAAGGACCCTTCTTCGTGGCACGGTCGCAGCGGGGGTGATATCGGCGGGGGCCGTAGCGGGAGCGCCGGGATTCGCCGCGCCACCGGGGCGTCGAGTGGCTGTCCTCGGCGGCGGAGTCGCCGGGCTCACGGCCGCGCACGAATTGGCCGAACGCGGATTCGAGGTCACCGTCTACGAGGCGCGTGCGCTGGGCGGCAAGGCGCGCAGCATGGGCGTGCCGGGCACCGGCCGTGACGGCAGGCCGGATCTACCCGGTGAGCACGGGTTTCGCTTCTTCCCCGGCTTCTATCAGAACCTGCCCGACACGATGCGCCGCATACCGCATCCGGGCAATCCCGACGGAGTGTGGAACAACCTCGTCACCGTGCCGGAGGCCAGGTTCTCCCGTGTCGACGGCGACGACATCACGTTCGCGCTGCCCGGCAGCATCGCCGCGGCGCAGACCACGCCGGATTCGATCCGCGAGACCATAGCCGCCACCATCACCACCACCGCCAAGATGTCGGCGGCCGAAGGTCTGTTCTTCGCCAACCGGCTGATGGTGTTCAACACCAGCTGCGATGCCCGCCGCCTCGGTCAGTGGGAGCACACCTCCTGGTACGACTTCGTCGACGGGCACGAACGGTCGCACGAGTTCCGCGCGGTCGTGTCCCGTTCGCTGACCTCCATCATGGTCGCCGCCAAGGAGAACCTGGCCAGCACGCGCACCATCGGCAGCATGGGCGAACAGTTCCTCGGCAACCCGCTCGGCCTCGGCAACGACGGCGGCCTCGACCGCGTGCTCAACAACTCGACCAATGCCGCCTGGATCGACCCGTGGGTGCGCCACCTGCGTGCGCTGGGAGTGCGTTTCGAGCTCGGCGCGCGGGTCAGCGAACTCGAGGTGCGCGACCGGCGCATCCGAGCGGCCAGGATCACCGATGCGACGGGCGCGCATGCCGTCGACGCCGACTATTTCGTGGTGGCGCTGCCGGTGGAGCACGCGCGGAAACTGTGGTCGTCGCAGGTGCTCGCCGCAGCGCCGGAACTCGCCGCGACCGATCGGCTCTTCGTCGATTGGATGAACGGAATGCAGATCTATTTCCGTGCGCCCCTGAATATTTCGCGCGGCCACACGGCCTATGTCGATTCGCCGTGGTCGCTCACCTCGATCAGCCAGAATCAGTTGTGGACCGATAAACTGCCCTCTTTCGGCGACGGTTCGGTGGCCGATTGCCTCTCGATCGATATCTCCGACTGGAATTCGCCGGGAATGCTGTACGGCAAACCCGCCACCGCGTGCACCCACGAGGAGATATTCCGCGAAGTCTGGGCACAGTTGAGCAGCCATCTCAACGATCGCGAACAATTGCTGCGCCCCGCCGACGTGCATTCCTGGTTTCTCGATCCGGGAATCACCTGGCAGGGCACGCACAACGTGAATGCCGACCCGTTGCTCATCAATACCGCCGGTTCATGGGACGCCCGCCCGGAGCCGCACGGGTCGATCGAGAATCTCTTCCTCGCCGGTGACTACGTGCGCACCGATGTGGACCTGGCGACCATGGAGGGCGCCAACGAGTCGGCCCGTGCCGCGGTGAACGCGCTGCTGGACGTGGCGGGCTCGTCCGCACCGCGCTGCCGTGCTTTCCGACTGCGCCGCACGCCCGAACTCGAGCCGCTGCGCATCGTCGACGCCGACCGCTACGCCAAGGGTCTACCCAATCTGTTCGACGACCGCAGCTGACCGGCGGGCACCGAAACCGCACGTCGCACGCGTCCGGACTGCGTGGGGTAGCACCGAGTGACACCCGCTCGCACGCGGCGCGTAACACCGCGTAACACCGCGCACCTAGACTCGCGGCGTGGCAGACATCTCGGTGCGTGGGCGCTTGGCCCTGCGAGCGGCGGCGGCGGCGTCGTGGGCTTCGCAGAAGGCGGGTCGCGGCAAGGGTTCGATGATCGGCGGCCTGATCGCGTTGAAGATCGATCCGTCGATCATGACGCAGCTCGGCCGCGGCAGGCGGACAGTGCTGATCACCGGCACGAACGGTAAATCGACCACCACCAGGATGGCGACCGCCGCGCTCGGCACGCTCGGCGCCGTCGCCACCCAGGCCGATGGCGCCAATATGGACGCCGGCATCGTGGCCGCGCTCAGCCTGCATCCGGGGGTGGCGCTGGCCGCGATCGAGGTCGACGAGCTGCACCTGCCACACGTGAGCGACGCGCTCGACCCGACCGCGGTGGTCCTGCTCAATCTCAGCCGCGACCAGCTCGACCGGGTCGGCGAGATCAACATGATCGAACGCAAGCTGCGGGCCGGGCTCCTGCGTCATCCCGACGCGGTCGTCATCGCCAACTGTGACGACGTGCTGGTGGCCTCCATCGCCTACGACCACCCGAATGTGGTGTGGGTGTCGGCGGGCAGCGGCTGGGCCGTCGACGCCACGAGCTGTCCGCGCAGCGGCGAGCCGATCGTCTGGGAGGGTGAGAACTGGCGCTCGACCGGCGCCGATTTCCATCGCCCGCAACCGGAGTGGTGGCTCGAGGGCGAAGACCTGTGCGGCCCTGACGGTTTCCGCGCTCCGCTGCATCTGGCGCTGCCGGGTCGCGCGAACCGCGGCAACGCGGCCCAGGCCGTCGCGGCGGCGGTTGCCCTTGGTGCCGAGCCCGCGAAGGCGACCGATGCCACCGGCACCGTGCGCGAGATCGCCGGTCGCTACCGCACCGTCACGGTCGGTGACCACGACGCGCGGCTGCTGCTGGCCAAGAACCCCGCGGGCTGGCAGGAAGCGCTGTCGATGATCGAGCCGTCCTCGGCCGGTCTGGTGATCGCGGTGAACGGTCAGGTGCCCGACGGCGAGGACCTGTCCTGGCTGTGGGATGTGCGGTTCGAGCACTTCGAGGGCGTGCAGGTGGTCGCCTCCGGCGAGCGTGCCACCGACCTCGCCGTACGCCTGACCTACGCGGGCGTGGAGCACACCCTCGTCCCGGATCCGGTGCGCGCCATCGCCTCCTGCCCCGCCGGACACGTCGAGGTGCTGGCCAACTACACCGCGTTCCGCGATCTCAACCGTGACCTGGAAGGCCGCAAATGAGCGAGTCGACGCTTCGTATCGGCCTCGTCCTGCCCGATGTGATGGGCACCTACGGCGACGGCGGCAACGCCCTCGTCCTGCGCCAGCGCCTGCGGATGCGCGGCTACGACGCCGAGATCATCGACATCACCCTCGCTGATCCCGTGCCGGATTCGTTCGACATCTACACCCTCGGCGGCGCCGAGGACTCCGCGCAGCGCCTGGCCACCCGCCATCTCCAGAAGTACCCCGGCCTGCAGCAGGCGGCCGCCAAGGGCGCACCAGTGCTCGCCATCTGCGCCGCCATCCAGGTGCTCGGCAACTGGTACGAGACCTCGGCGGGCGAAAAGGTCGACGGCGTGAGCCTTTTCGACGTCACCACCGCGCCGCAGAAGGTGCGCGCCATCGGCGAGGTCACCACCGCGCCGCTGGTCCCCGGGCTCACCGCGCCACTCACCGGCTTCGAGAACCACCGGGGCGGAACAACTCTCGGCTCGGACGCGAAACCGCTCGCGCGCGTGACCCGCGGCGTCGGCAACGGGGTGGGCGACGGCACCGAGGGCGTGGTCCAGGGCTCGGTCTTCGGCACCTACCTGCACGGCCCCGCGCTGGCCCGCAACCCCGAACTGGCCGATCTCCTGATCGCCATGGCGCTCGGCATCCCCGCCACCGACCTGGCTCCCCTCGACCTCCCCGAGGTCGAGCGCCTGCGCAAGGAGCGCCTGCGCGCCTGAGTCAGCACCGCAGCGAATCACGACCGGTGAACGTGGCCGCATGACTTCCGCTCAGCGCGACTTTTAACCTCCCTCGACGGCTACCTGCGCCGATAGCGTCTCCCTTCGCAGGTGCTCGGCGAATCCGCCGTGGCACCGGAGGTGAGGAGCGCTGGGTGACCGCAGTGGTGTCGACGGTGAAAGCTGACGCGGCGGCCGGTGCGAAACCCAGTTCCGCCAAGGCGCCGCGGCGGGGTGGATCGGCGCTGGCCGCCGTGGTGGCACTCGGCGCCGTACTGGCCGGCTGGACGGCGGTGACGGCGGCCGGATTGGTCGACCCGCTGTATCTGCCGTCGCCGAGAGCGGTGTGGGACGCCTTCGTGCGGGCCAATTCCACCCATCGGATCGCCGATGGCGTTGATCGGTTCGTGGTCGGCGAGCAGAACTACTACCTCTGGGAACACCTACTGGCCAGCCTGCAGCGGATCGCGATCGGGGTGGGTGCGGCGATCGTGGTCGGGCCGCTGGTCGGGTTCGTGATGGGGATGGTCGCGCCGGTGCGGTGGGTCACCGAACCGATTCTGAATTTTCTGCGCGCCCTGCCGCCGCTGGGGTACATCGGCCTGCTGATCGTGTGGTTCGGCATCGGCGACACCGCCAAGATCTGGCTGCTGTTCCTCGCCGCGTTCCCACCGATCGTCATCGCGACGTTGGACGGCGTGCTCGGCGTGAAACAGGATTACCTGAATGCCGCGCGTTCCCTGGGTGCCGTTCGCGCACAGGTGGTTTCGCTGGTCGTGCTGCCTGCGACCCTGCCCAACGTGATCAGCGGCATCCGCATCGCGACGGCCTTCGCCTGGACCACGGTCGTCGCGGCCGAACTCAACAACGGCATCCCCGGCATCGGCGGCCTGGCGTATATCGCGGGCACGCAATTGAATACGCCGCTCACCATCGCCTGCATCATCGTGATCGGCGTGGCGGCGATGCTGCTCGACGCGGTGATCGTGCTCATCGGCGCCAAAGCTGTTCCATGGAAAGGCAAAGTATGAAATCCGCACTGCGCAGGGTCGTCGCGACCTCGGCCGCTCTCTCCGCCGTGGTCGCCGTGGCCGCGGGCTGCGTGGAATCGGGACGCGAGGACGCCACCGGCGCCGCCGCGAGCTGCCCGTTCGCCGCCGACCCGAGCGTCACCAGCACCGTCCGCCTCGGCTTCCAGGCCATCCCCAACGGCGACCTGCTGGTGAAGGACCGCAACCTGCTCCAGGCGTGCCTGCCGAACGCGAAGATCACCTGGAGCCAGTTCGCCTCCGGCGCCGACGTGGTGCAGGCGTTCGGCGCGGGCGGCCTCGACATCGGCACGCTCGGTTCGAGCCCGGCCACCAAGGCGCTGTCCGCGCCGCTGAACCTGCCCGTGCAGGTGGTGTGGATCCACGACGTGATCGGCACCTCGGAATCGCTTGTCGTGCGGGACAAGTCGATCACCACGCTGGCCGGATTGGCCGGCAGGAAGGTCGCGACGCCTTTCGGCTCCACTTCCCACTACAGCTTGCTCGCGGCGCTCGACCGGGCCGGACTCACCGGCAAGGTAGAACTCATCAACCTCGCGCCGGACGCGATTCCCGGTGCGTGGCAGGGCAATCAGATCGACGCGGCGTGGGTCTGGGACCCGACGCTGTCCAAGCTCACCGCGGCGGGCGGCACGGTGCTCACCAGCAGTGCCGAGACCGCGGCGGCCGGTGCGCCGACCTATGACCTCGCCATCGCCGACAAGAAATTCCTCGCCGACAACGCCGCGTTCGCGAAGGCATGGGCCAAGGTGCAGGACTATGCCGTCGGGCAGCTGAAGAACCAGCAGGCCGAGGCGGCGGTGTCGATCGGCGCGCAACTGGGCATCGCTCCCGACAAGGTGGTTCCGCAGCTCGCCGGCTACCAGTATCTGCCCGCTGCCGAGCAGGCCGGGGCGAAGTACCTGGGCGGCGGCTTCAGCGCCGATCTCGCCGGTACCGCGCGATTCCTGTTGAGCCAGGGCGGTATCGCCGCCGTCGGCACCGTGCAGCAGTACCGCGACGGCATCTCCGCCACCGCCGCGGCGGGCGCCGGCTCGTGACCGCGGGGCCGGTGACCGGCGATGCCGAGCGGGTGACGCTGACCGGGGTGAGCAAGAGCTACCCAGGCCCCGACGGTGACGTTCAGGTGCTCGCGCCGACCGATCTCACCATCGAACCCGGCGAATTCGTCTGTGTCATCGGCCCTTCCGGCTGCGGCAAGTCGACCCTGCTGAACATCCTCGCCGGATTCCTCGCACCGACGGCGGGGCAGGTGCGGGTCGGCGATCGCGTGGTCGACGGGCCCGACCCCGACCGCGGCGTGGTCTTCCAGCAGGCGAACCTCTATCCCTGGCTCTCGGTCCGCGCCAATGTCGAGTTCGGTCCGAAAGTCCGAGGGGTGCCGAAGCAGACACGGCGCGCACAGGCCCAGCGGCTGCTCGAGCTGGTCGGTCTCGACCAGCTCGGCGACCGTAGACCCTACGAACTCTCCGGTGGACAGCAGCAGCGCGCGCAGATAGCCCGGGTACTGGTCAACGATCCCGGCATCGTCCTGATGGACGAACCCTTCGGCGCCCTCGACGCGCTCACCAGGGAACGGCTCCAGCGCGAACTACTCACTCTGTGGCGCGACCGTCGCAAGACGGTCCTGTTCGTCACACACGGCATCGAGGAGGCGATTCTGCTCGGCACCCGAATCCTGGTGATGGGCACCGAGCCCGGCCGCATCGTGCACGACGTGACACCGTCGTTCGACGACGGCGCGGACTTCGCCACGGTCCGCGCGCTCCCCGAGTTCGCTACTCTGCGAGACGAATTGGCACGCCACATCTACGCGGCGCACGCCTGACGGCCTCGCGCGCGACTCACTTCGCGGCGACCTCGGCGCGCACCTGCCGACGGGTGATGAGCCAGCCGACGAGCGCGGCCAACGGGAACATCAGCACGCCGTAGACCGCCGCGGGCACGGCCAGTTCGGTGCTGTCGAGGACGCTGATCGCGATGGTGATGGCGATGGTGCTGTTGTGGATGCCGACTTCGAACGAGCAGGCGATGGCCTGCCGGTCGGCGACGCCGAGCAGACGCGGCAGGAAGTAGCCGACCAACAGGCTGATCAGGCAGAACACGACGGTGATGGCGCCGACGTCGCCGAGCGAACCGGCGAGGGTATCCCGTTCGCTCACGATGGTGCCGACGATCACCAGCAGCAAGGTGATCGCCGAGCCGATGCGCACCGGCTTGTCCATCCGGTCCGCGAACTCCGTCGACCAGCGGCGCACCAGCATGCCGAGACCGACCGGGACCAGCACGATCGCGAACACCTGGATCACCTTGCTCAGCTGCAATCCGACGGAACCGTCCTCGCCGCTCGGCTCGAAGTAGCCGATGGCGAAGTTCGTCACCAACGGCACGGTGACGACCGCGATGATCGAATTCACAGCGGTCAGCGACACATTCAACGCCACATCACCACGGAACAGATGACTGAACAGGTTCGCGGTGGTTCCGCCGGGCGAGGCGGCGAGCAGCATCATGCCCACCGCCAGGATCGGCGGCAGCCCGAACAGCAGCACCAGCCCGAACGCGACCACCGGTAGCACCAGCAGTTGGCAGGCCAGCGCGATGGCGACGACGCGCGGTGTTTTCGCGGTGCGGGCGAAGTCGGCGCCGGTGAGCGAGAGCCCGAGGCCGAACATGATCACCGCCAGCGCCAACGGCAGACCGACAGATACCAGCGGAGAGTTCATAGCCACACACTTCTCGTCGAGCAGTCCGGATCGATACGCCGACCGGATTGAGACGCAGACGTCTCAATCAACGAAGAGTACCGAGCTGTGACGCTCGTCGCAGCGGAATCGACAACGCGTCACCGCTACGAGGCGACAGCCTCCGAGGTGGTGGCAAGGCTGCCCGCGCACAGGTCGTGGACGAACCGCATTTTCTCCAGCACCCGCTCCGGCAGGACGAAGGGGTACAGGTCGTCGTGGCCCATCGAACGGTTGACCATGTTCAGCGACCAGGTCAGCGGCAGCCAGAGCTCGATGATCCGGTCGAATCCGGCGCGACCGATCTGCGGACGGTCCAGGGTCGCGCCGGCGGGAGCGAGGCCGAAGGACGCCGCGGTGTCGAGGGTGTCGCGAATGTGCAGGTAGTGGGCGAAGGTCTCGGCCCAGTCCTCCGCAGCGTGCATCGTGGCGTAGGAGGAGACGTAGTCGCGGTGCCAGCCGGCCGGCGCTCCCTCGGAATAGTGGCGATCCAGCGCCGCCTGGTAGTCGGCGAACGGATCGCCGAACAGATCGCGGAAGCGCCGCAGCGCGGCGTCGTCGGCGACCAGAACCGAGAAGTAGTAGTGCCCGATCTCGTGCCGGAAGTGGCCGAGCAGCGTGCGATACGGCTCGGCCATCTCGATGCGCAACTGCTCGCGGTGCGGGTCGTCGGCCTCGGCCAGGTCCAGGGTGATCACCCCGTTGTAGTGGCCGGTGAGCACGTCTTTCGCGCGGCTCGACAGCAGATCGAAGGCCAGCCCGCGCTCGGGATCCTCCTCGCGCCCGACGATCGGCAGGCCCAGTTCGATCAGCTCGAAGATCAACCGACGCTTGGCCGCCTCGGCCTCGGCGAACGAGGCGAGACCGACGGTGTCGGAATCGTTGGGCCTGGTCCTGGTCAACCGGCACGACTCACACAGCGCCGGACCATCGGCGTCCCGGTCGACGAGCCAGTTACATTGCGCCACATGCAGGTTATCGCACAGCCGAAAGCGATCGCCGTCGACCACGCCCGCCGCGTGATCCACCGCCGCATCGCCCGGCGGGTCGCCGATCACCACCAGCGTGCGCTCATTCGTGCTGAAACCCAGTGCGCTGCGGCACGATAGGCAGAGCGAGTTCTCGAAAGCCAGCTGCTGGCCACAATTCGGACACACGAAGTCACGCACGGACTACACCTCCACCGGAGCTACATCGACCGACACTTTGATTGTGGACTGTTTGGCATCGGTGTAAATGATGCCACGCAACGGCGGAACGTCCTGGTAGTCGCGGCCCCAGGCTACCGTCACGTACCGCTCGTCGGCGAATTGATCGTTGGTGGGGTCGAAGGCGATCCAGCGACCGGTGCGATCGGAGTCGTCGGCACCGGGCAGCCATACCGCGGCCCAGGCGTGGGTGGCATCGACGCCGACCATCCGTTCCTTGCCCGGCGGCGGGTCGGTGGCGAGATAGCCGGACACGTAACGGGAGGCCAACCCCTGCGCGCGCAGGCAAGCCGCACCGATTCGGGCGAAGTCCTGGCAGACGCCTTCGCGGGCGGCGAACACGTCGGCCACGCTGGTACTCACCGTGGTGGAGCCCGAGCGGTACTGGAAGTCGTGGTGGATGCGGGTGTTCAGCTCGGTCACGGCTTCGAGCAGCGCCCGACCCGGTGGGAAACTCTGCGCGGCGTACGCGATGACGTCGGGGGTGATCTCGGGCGGTAGCAGATCGAGGGTGAACTCGACGGCCAGTGGACCGGTGGCGGCGGTGGGACGCGCCGACTCCCATGCCATCTCGGCGCCCGGTATCGCCGCCGGGTCTTCGCTGTCGACCTCGACGAGGGACTCGCCGGTCACCTCGAGATTGCGATGCTCGGAGGTCACGTGGAAATACGTCGTGGTGTTGCCGTAGACGTCGGTGCCCACCGAGCGGTCCGACGGTACCGGGTCGATGTAGATCTCGTGCTCGAGCAGGCGCTGGCCCGGATATTCGCGCGGGGTGAGGTACGCGCGACCGTAGGAGCTGGTCACCTCGTCGGAGTAGCTGTAGGTGGTGCGGTGCACCACCATGTATCGCCGGGTCATCCGACCATCCTGGTGTTGCCCCACAGCGGTTGAATACCCAGCGGGACAGCGAGTTTGGTGGTCTCGAACGATTCGGCCAGCTTGCGCAGTCGCAAGTGCACCCCCTCCATCAGTTCCACCAGTTCGGTGCGTATGCCCTCGTCGTCGGTCTCTTCGAGGTCGGCCGGGTCCACGCGGCGCAGCATGCGCTGGGCATCGGCGAGCAGGCGCTGCGAACGCGAGGCGCCGGAACCGCCGGGCAGCGCCTGGAAGTCGGCCTCGAGCCGGTCGAGCTGATAGATCAGCGAACGCGGGTTGCCCGGATCGAACAGCAGCAGTCCCGCCAGCGCGGCGACGTGCGCCGAACCACGATGGCGGCGACGGTAACTCACCGCCGACTCGGTGGCGGTGAGCACGGCCTCCGCGATCACGCCCTGCGCCTGGGCCGACGTCTTGCGCGCCAGGGCGGCATTGATCAGCGAGGTCACCGCCAGCCCGCGCTCGATCCGTTTGCCGATATCCATGACGTACCAGCCGGTGTCGCGCACCAGCGACTCCGCGCCGATCCCCGACAGTGACAGCAACGCCGCCAGCGCCGACGAATGCACCGACGACAGCGCCGTCTCCTGTTCGGTAGCGGCACTGCGGAATTCGGCCAGCGCGCGATCGACGGCGCCGACGATCATCCAGGTATCACTGGACAGCTGATCGCGCACCGCACGCGCGGCGGACCCGTAGTGATCCACCGCGTACGCCAGCGACCCGGCCAGCTCGCGATCACCGGTCAACGAGGCGAGGTACTGGAACCCCTCGGCGGAAGCACCGGCCACCGCTCGCCGCGCGCCCACGCCGTCGCCACCGGAATCCATCGCGCGATGGGTGAACTGCCCCTGCGACTGCCGCGACCGCGCGAGAACCGGCTCGGGCTCCGGCTCGGGTATCGGCTCCGCACCCCGCTCGGGCGTGACACCGGTGGTGCGCAACGCACGAGCCAACGCGCTGGTCCCCGCCCGCTCCCACGGCGCCTCCGCCTCACCGTCCCCGGAATCGAGTTCCGCCTCCTCCACGGGTGACTGATCAAACCCAGCGGACCGGCTCTGATCGACAGCCTGATCCCGCCCCGCGACCTCGTCCTGCCTAGCCGACTGACTCTGTCCGGCAGATTGAGTTTGCCCGGCTGACTGACTCTGCCCAGCAAACTGGCTCTGCCCAGCAGACTGGTCCTGCCCAGCGGGCTGGTCCTGCTCGGCAGCCTGCGATGCCGGCAGATCTGCTATCGAGTCGTCATCTATCGCATCCGTTGATATTTCGTCGCTCGACGGAGAGTACGGCGGCGGCACGTCGGACGCGCGGGTGCGATCTTCGATGCCGACAGGCGAATCACCCTGCTCGACATCCGCATTCGAACCCTCCGTCGTGGCGGCGTCCGACCGCACGGCCACCAACTGACCGATCCCGTCGGGCAGCACCGACTGTGGAGCGAGAGTTCCCGTGGTGATCGACAGCGCGCGCATGAGGATCGGCAACGCCTCGCCGCCGTCGAGCCAGGGGCGGTAGCGATAGTCCTGATAGACGTCATGGGTGGCGGCGAGCAGTCGCACCACCGACTCGGCGCGTTCGCTGTAGCGACCCATCCAGAACAGATCGTTGAGCACGCGCGGCGAACTGATCGCCTCGACAACAGGCACCGCCCTGCGCAACCGTTCCTCGTGCGGGGCTTCCGAACCCACCGCGGGCACGGTGGCCGGGGCCGCGCGGACCCACACGTCCTTGGCGGCCACCTTGATCACACTGCGGGTCGGTTCGAGCCGCATGCGCTGCTGCCCGAGCCCACCCGTCATCGCCGTGTAGCCGCCACGTCGGGCCAGCGAGAACAACCGCATGCCCACCGGGGCCGCCGCCAATCCCGCCGGACCGTCGACGGCGGGCGCCACCGAGAACTCGGCGGGTTCCTGCCCGACCCATTTCCACCGCTCGACCTCGATCCGAGCGGCGAGGTCGGTGCGTTCGGCCGCCGACAGACTCGGGCCGAAGATCGTCGCGCCATCGACAGCGGAACGGATCACCAGGTCGCCGACGTGCGATACCAGGTGCGCACGCTCGGTGTCGTCGCCGCCCCAGTAGGTGGGGGTGGCGCCGAGCAGCAGGTCCTCCCCCAAGACCGAGCGGGCGATGCGGGGCAGGAACGGACTCAACGCGGGCGATTCCAGCAGCCCGCTCCCGAGGGTGTTCACCACCGTCACCGCACCGCGGCGCAGCACCTCGACCAGCCCCACCACGCCGAGGCGCGAATCGGGGCGCAGATCCAGCGGGTCGGAGAACTCGGCGTCGACACGCCGCAACACCACATCGACCCGTTCCAAACTGCCCAGCGAGCGCATCCACAGCGCACCGTCGCGCACCACCAGATCCGAGCTCTCCACCAGCGGGAAACCGAGCATCTGCGCGAGATAAGCCTGGTCGAAAGCGGTTTCGGAATGCGAACCCGGACTCAGGACGACAACAACCGGCTCTTCCTCGTCGGCCAGCTCGGGCGCCGCCTCCTCCAGCATCAACCGCATGGCCCGCGCGAACGGGCTCAGCGGTCGGGGTCCCGCGTGCTCGAACGCCTCGGGAATGGCCGAGGCCACCACCCGACGGTCGGCCAGCGCGTACCCGGCGCCCGAGGGCGCCTGCGCCCAATCGGCGAGCACCCGGAACTGTCCGTCGCTCCACCGGCTGATGTCACACGCGTGCAGGAAAAGCTGATGGGTGCCGGGGATGGTGATGCCGTGCGCGGCCCGCACATACCCGGTATTGCCGAACACCACCTCCGGCGGCAACAGGCCCGAGCTCAACAACCTGCGAGGGCCGTAGACATCGGTGAGCACTTCGTCGAGCACCAGCGAGCGCTGCACCAGGCCGGTTTCCAGGCGGGTCCAGTCCTCGGCGGACACCAGCAACGGAATCGGATCCAGGCGCCACGGCTGCGGTATCGCGGTGTCGTCCTCGCCGCCGAGACCCACCTCGGTGTAGGTGACACCGTCGTCCTCGATCTGCCTGCGCACCCGGCGATCGATCCGATCGATCCCGCCGATCCCCTGGTCGATGAAATCGGCCGACAGCTCCGACCACATCGATCGCACTCGCCCACGGCCGTCGACCAATTCGTCGTAATAGCCCCTGGTGGGCCGACCGCACTCGTCGAAGCGGGCACCCGCCGAACTGTCAGCCCGATACCGCGCGAACTGCTCGGCGACCTGAGCGCGAACACCCGATCCCGGCCGATTCCCGCCCCGTTGCGCTTCATCGCGCTGAGCCACCGAGCCTCCTGTATTTTTTGCGGCTGGCGCCGCGGGGTTTTGCGGCCCCTGCTGTCCCGATTCTTCCCTCCTCCGGTCAGTCGCTGCGCTCCCTCCCTCCGTCAGTCCAGAATCGGGACGGCCGCAAAACCCAGGGCCACTGACTTCCATTGCCTACCTGGTCGAGTCGGTAACACCGATCGGACACCGCACGCATCGCGTCGATCCGGCAACCGCGAGCCGACCGGCTGTTCGCGCGGCGCTGGTGCCGCGATTTTTCGAAACCTCCCGATCACTGGCCCCACACTGTTCGCGCGCGGCGTAGGTCAAGGATGCCTGGTGCGCCGACATCGGTCGACTGTGCCGCGATTTTCGCGCGGAGTTCGGCCGGATCGATGGGGTTCACCGTGTGGCCGGCTGCCTCGAAACGGCGGTTGCGGCGCGATTGGGCGGCGACGGCGTTCACAGGTGCGTCGTCGTAGGCGCGGCCGCCGGGGTGCACGACGTGATAGGTGCAGCCACCGCGGGAGATGCCCGTGGCGACGTCTACCAGGTCGAACACCAGGGGTGCGTCGACGGTGATCGAGGGGTGCAGGGAGTTCGGCGGCTGCCAGGCGCGGTAGCGCACGCCTGCCACCTGCACGTCGGATTTGTCGGTGGCCAGCAGGGGAACCGGCATGCCGTTGCAGGTCAGGGCGTAGCGGCCACGGTCGGCGCCGACCAAGCGCACCTGCAAGCGTTCCACCGAGGAGTCGACGTAGCGGGCGGTGCCCTGGCCGGTGGTCTGCTCGCCGAGGGTGAGCCACGGTTCGATCGCCCCGCGCAGTTCCAGTTCCGCCTCACCGATCATCGCGGTGCCGATGCGGGGGAAACGGAATTCGGTGAAGGGGTCGAGCCAGGCGGTGTCGAAGTCGACGCCCGCCGCGCGCAGGTCGGCGGCGACTTCGGCGATGTCGTTCATCAGGAAGTGCGGCAGCAGGTATCGGCCGTGCAGGTTGGCCCCGTGCCGGATCAGCGGCGCGCGCAGCGGCTTGTCCCAGAACATCGCGACCAGGCCGCGCACCAGCAGCGACTGCACCATCGCCATCTGGAAGTGCGGCGGCATCTCGAATCCGCGCAGCTCGAGCAGCCCGAGCCGACCACGCGCGGAGTCGGGGCTGTACAGCTTGTCGATGCAGAATTCGGCACGGTGGGTGTTGCCGGTGAGATCGGTGAGCAGATGGCGCAGTGCGCGGTCGATATGCCATGGGGCCGACTGGATCTCGTACGGCGTCGGCCCGGGGGCCTGCTCGGCGGTGAGTCTGGCGACCTCGGCGAAGGCGATCTCGAGTTCGTAGAGCGCTCCTTCGCGGCCCTCGTCCGCGCGCGGCGCCTGCGAGGTCGGGCCGACGAAACGACCCGCGAACAGGTATGACAGCGCGGGATGACGCTGCCAGTAGGTGAGCATGGAGACCAGCAGGTCAGGGCGGCGCAGCATCGGCGAACGCGCCGGGGTAACCCCACCGAGGGTGATGTGGTTGCCGCCGCCGGTGCCGCCGTGGGTGCCGTCCACGTCGAAGGACTCGGTGCTCAGCCGGGCGAACCTGGCCTGCTCGTAGAGGGTGTCGAGCACCTCGGCCTGCTCGGCGAACGAGCTGGTCGGCATGATGTTCACCTCGATCACTCCGGGGTCGGGCGTCACCGAGAACGTCTGCAGCCGTGCGTCACTCGGCGGTGCGTAGCCCTCGAGCACCACCGGCTGCCCGATCGCCACCGCCGCCGCCTCGACCTTGGCGATCAGATCGAGGAAGTCGTCGAGTTCGGTGACCGGCGGCAGGAACACGTGCAGTCGCCCCTGCCGCACCTCGGCGACCAGCGCGGTCGTCGGCGTGAAATCGGCGGATTCCACCGCGGCGGGCGGTTCGACCCGCTCCGTGCGCAGCGGTTGCTGGTAGAGCGGGTCGCTGTCGGGCAGGACCGGCGGCGCGTGCCAGGACACCGACCCGATCGGAAGGCGAAGTCCGGCAGGCGAATCGCCGTCGGCCAGCACGATCCGGCCGCGCCCACCCTCGGCCCGCCCGCGCCGCAGTTGCCAGTCGGCACTGGCCCAGCCGACGCCGTCGGCCCGCCGGTGAATCGGCAGCACATACGCCGAAGGCTGATCGACCGACTCCTCCAGGCTCTCGAGCAGTACGCGCCGCACCTCGGGCGAGTCCTCGGCCGGATCGATATCGGCGGGCGGCGGATCACCGTACGGCGCGTTCACGGTCGCCGCCAACCGCGCCAACGGATCCTCGAACGCGGGGCGCACCTGGCGATCGGGCAACCCGAGGGTGCCCGCGATCTCGGCGACCAACGCCTTGGCCGCGCCGATATCGGCAGCGGGCGCCCGGACGGGGATCACCCCGGCGGCGGAGTTGAGCGGCTGCGAGCGGGCGAGCTGGATGGGCGGGTACGCCGACGGCGGCGGCGCACTGCCTCTGTCCTTGTTTCCGCGAAATCTGCTCTTGCGCATTGCCTTTCGCAGTTCGGCCTCAGCCTTCGCGGCCGCTTCGACCGACTGCTCGGCTTCCTTCTTCGACACCTCGGCCGGTTTCGCGGGGACCGCGGGGACACCGGCTTCGGCGCAGGCCTGCTGAATCTCGGCGGCGCGCCGATGTTCGGCGACGATCAGTTCGACAGGCTCGTCGATCAGCGCCGATCCGTCCTGGAACTCGACCTCCACCCGATCTCGCACATCGGCATCGGTACCGCCCGGCTCACCGTCGCGCCGGACATCGTCGTCGTCGGCCAGGCCCAGCGCGACAACAGCGGCAGCGATGTCGTCGCCGCCGACCCGGCGACGTGCTTCGAAGACCGCGACCATGTCGTCCGAGGGCGGCGGCGCGTCGAGAACCGACCTCGCGTCGTCCGAGCGGGGCACAGTGTCGGCCGCGTCCCCGTCGGACTCGTCCGCCAGACCCAACGCGACAACAGCGCTCGCCACCTCGGCGCCGGCCGGTGCGTAGCCGTTCGAGTGCCCTGTGCTCTCATCAGCGCCCGGCCGCTCCGGCGTGTGCTGCGCCACCGGCGTCCACGGGTCGGTGAGCAGATCCTGACGCTGCCAGATCGGCTCGCCATCGGCCCGCCACGCGATCGCGATCTCCCAGCGGGGCAACGGTTCTCCGGGATACCACTTGCCCTGGCGGTACTGCACGATGCCGGTCGGCGCGTAGATCGAGCGGAGCCGGTCGGCGAGGTCGACGGCGCGCTCACGTTTGTGCCTACCGTCGGCGGCGGTGGTCCACTGGGCGCTCATCTGGTCGTCGATGGAGACGAAGGTCGGTTCGCCGCCCATGGTGAGGCCGACATCGGCCGCGGCCATCCGCGCGTCGATCGCGGCGCCGGAGGCGACGATGCGCTCCCACTGGGACTCGGTATAGGGCAGCGTGACTCGCGGGTCCTCATGGATCCGACGGACCACATTGCTGAAATCGAGGGTGGCCTCGGTGATCCCGGTCGCTCCGGAGATCGGGGCGGCGGCGCCGGGATGCGGCGTGGCGGCGAGCGGGATGTGGCCCTCGCCCGCGAACAGGCCGGAGGTGGGATCCATCCCGACCCAACCCGCGCCGGGCAGATACACCTCGGTCCAGGCGTGCAGGTCGGTGAAGTCGGCGGTGGGGCCAGACGGACCGTCCAGCGACGGCACATCCGAAGTGAGCTGAACCAGGTAGCCGGAGACGAAGCGGGCGGCCAGCCCCAGTTCACGCAGCACGCCGACCAGCAGCCAGGCCGAGTCGCGGCAGGATCCGAGCGCGGTGCGCAATGTGTGATCGGGTGTCTGCACACCCGCTTCCATACGCACGGTGTAGTCGACGGCGTTGCGCAGCGCGTAGTTGAGTTCCACGAGATAGTCGATGGCCCGGGTGGGGCCCTGCGGTCGGTGTGCCCGCGCCCACTCCCGCAACAACTCCCCCGGACCGCTGCCAGGCCCCGCCTCGTCGACGCGCCGCAGATAGGGCGCGAGATCCTCGGCGAGTGCGGTGTCGTACTCGAAGGGGAAGAACTCGGCGTAGTCCTCGATGAAGAAGTCGAACGGGTTGACCACCTCGAGGTCGGCGATCAACCCGACGGTGATCGACAACTCCCTGGTGGGGTTCGGAAACACCAGGCGCGCAACGAAATTGCCGAACGCGTCCTGCTGCCAGTTGACGAAGTGTTCAGCCGGCGACACCTCGAGCGAATACGCCTCGATCGGCGTCCGCGAGTGCGGCGCGGGGCGTAACCGCACTTCGTGCGGATGCACCTCGACGAGACGATCGAAGGAATATGCCGTGCGGTGCTCGAGTGACACCTTGATGCCCATTCACCAAGTTGACCACATATCCCCGACAGCGCGCGGGTCGACGAAACCTGAGTTTCCCGACCGGCCCCCCTTTCGAAACACGCTGGTAATAGCGCGGGGCGGGGACCACATCGATTACGACCGGTCCCGCGGCCCGTAGGCTGGCCGGGTGAGCTACGACCACATCCTCTTGCCGTCCGGCGTCGCCAGCTCCGTCGACGAGATCGACGCGTACCTGGCCGCTCAGGAAGGCCTCACCGAGTCCGCGCCGATCGCCGAGATCGCGGCCGAGCTGAACGCGCGCAACGCCGAACTGCCCGCGGACGACTCGTTCCTCAGCGTCGAACCCGTCGGCGGACCCAGCGGCGACACGCTCTACGTCCCCTCCCCGTACGACGCCATCGGCTTCGTCCGCAATCTGCTCTTCGACCTCGCGACCCCGCGTGGTTACGCCGTCTACGATCCACAGCTGAGCTGGCTCATCGACCCGGCCGACCACATCCCGATCAATGTCACTCACGGCGGCGCGGGCGAATTCCCCTATCTCACCGAGGAATTGGCGCATCACTGGGTCGCCGGGCTGGCCGCGCCCAACCCGTACCTCATCGTCGAGCAGGGCGAACAGCGCTACATCCAGACCTACCGTGACGCGGGCGGCCCCTACACCCTCGAATATCGCGATGGCGCGCCCGACCGGCATTTCGGCACCACCCTGGACGACCCGGCGCAGGTCGCCCGCATCATCTGGGATTGGGCCAACGGCAAGCCCGCCACCACCGACGGCGTCGCCTGGACCCGGGTCGAACTCTGATCCGAGCACGAACGTGACCGGCGCGGCGCCCGCTACAGCGTCCGTCGGCCCGACAGCGCCCGACCGAGGGTCAGTTCGTCGGCGAATTCCAGGTCGCCGCCCATCGGCAGGCCGGAGGCCAATCGCGTGACGGTGAGCCCGGGGAAATCGCGCAGCATCCGCACGAGATAGGTGGCCGTCGCCTCACCCTCGGTATTCGGGTCGGTCGCGATGATCACCTCGCTCACATCGATGCCGTCCTCCTGATTGCCGATGCGGGTGAGCAGTTCTCTGATCCGCAGCTGATCAGGCCCGACCCCGCTGAGCGGATCGAGGGCACCGCCGAGCACGTGGTAGCGCCCACGGAACTCGCGGGTGCGCTCGATCGCCTGCACATCCTTGGGTTCCTCGACCACACAGATCATCGTGCGGTCGCGGCGTGGGTCGGCGCAGATCCGGCACAGCTCGCCATCGGCGACGGTGCCGCACGACACGCAGAACTGAACGCCGTCGCGCACCTTCTGCAGCGCGGCCTGCAACCGGTCGATATCCGGCGGCTCCACAGCCAGCAGATGAAACGCGATGCGCTGTGCGCTCTTCGGTCCGACGCCGGGCAGTTTGCCCAGCTCGTCGATCAGATCCTGAACCGGCCCCTCATACATCAGAAGTCGGGCAGACCGGGCATCGAACCGCCGCCGAGGCCCTGCGACAGCGGGCCCAGACGCTCGGCCGCGAGCTGCTGCGCGTTCTTCATGGCGTCGTTGATCGCGCCGATCACCAGGTCCTGCAGCCCGTCGACGTCCTCTGGATCGACCACCTTCGGATCGATCGTCAGCGCGATCACCTCGCCACTGACCTTGATCGTGGCCTGCACCAGACCGCCGCCGGCCTGACCGGCCACCTCGGTCTCGGCGAGCTCGGCCTGCGCCTGCATCACTGCCTGCTGCATCTGCTGAGCCTGAGCGAGCAGTGCCTGCATATCGAACTGACCATCACCGGGTTGCACAACGCTCCTGTAATTTTGGCGGCTGGCGCCGCGGGGGTTTTCGGCCCGGGGGGCCTCGCACCCGAGGGACGATACTGCGCCTTCGGCGTTCCGTCTCGTCCCTCGGGTGCGAGGCGGCCGAAAACCGTGGGGGTGGGTTGGGTGCGGGGATCGGGGCTTGCCGTTCGTCAGTTTAGTCGTGGGGAATGGTCGCTGAAACTACGGCTGCGCGGGGGCTCGACGTTCCGTCTCGTTCCCCTCGTGTGCGGGGAGGGGGCACTTGCCGTTTGCCGGTCGGTCGTGGGAAACGGGCGCTGAAACTACGGCTGCGCGGGGGCTTGGGCATACCATCAGGGCCGATAGGGCAATGATTCAGCAATCTCTAGGAGATCAGATGGATGTATCCCGTGCGCGCCTTTCGTCGGTTTCGGCCGTTTTCCTCGCTGCGGCCGGCCTGCTACTTCTCACACCGGCCGCCGTGTCGGCCGATTCGGGGGGCGGGGTCACCAACTACGGCAATGGCTGCGTACTCGATCCGGGCAATCGTGCGGCGACCATCGATTCGTTGCGGTCCCGGTGCAGTGTCACCCAGCAGGACCAGATCTACCGTGACGCGCAGGCGGGCTCGGTCCCGATGGGCCTCACCAACGGGTGGGTGACACGCCCACCGCAGCTCGAGGCGGCCGCCCCGGCGCTGTGGATCGGCAAGGTGTTCCGCACCGGGCCCGACGGCGGCACCCTGACCAACCGGGTCACCGCCTCCGGAATCGAGGCGTTCCCGGCCGATGTCTATCGAGCGCCGTCGATCCTCGATGGCGCGCCCACCTGGGCGCTGAACTACGCGCCGTCACCCACCCCGCAGGTCTACGACGAGATTCGCGAGGTCACCCCGGGCGTCTGGTTCGGCTACACGTGGTGGCGCGAGGGCTCGTGGCCGCTGCTCGCCGCCTTCGTCCTGACGCCCGCCTGATCGTTTCTTGACCCTCCACCCGCTGGAGGGTGTTCGCTGGACCTCATGACAGCAACCGTGGCGATCGGCGAGTTCGCCCGCCTCACCCATCTGAGCGTCAAGACGCTGCGGTACTACCACGAGATCGAGCTACTCGAACCGGCCGCGGTAGACGTGGGCACCGGCTATCGCCGATATTCCACCGACCAGGTGGAGCGGGCGCATCTGATCCGGCGCCTGCGCGACCTGGACATGCCACTACCGGAGATCCGCACCGTGCTCGCCACGGCCGATCCCGCTGAGCGCGACACCACCTTGCGGGCCCATCTCACCAGGATGGAAGCGGCGCTGGAACGCACCCGTGAGGTGGTGGTCTCGCTGCGCGCCCTGCTCACCGCGCCGCCACCACCGATCGAGATCGACTACCGGGTCGAGCCCGCGTTCACGGCACTCACCGTCACCGACCAGGTCGAACACACCGACATCGCCGACTGGTGCGGCACGGCGTTCGAACAGCTGTACCTGATCCTGCTCGAGTCCGGGGTGAACCCAGGAGGTGTTGCGGGCGCGACGTATTCGAACGAGTTCTTCACCGACGACAACGGCGCGGTCACCGCGTATGTGCCGTTGCCGCCCGGGGTCGAATTCACTCCCACCCGCGGCTTCGCCGTCGTCGACTTCCCCGCCCGCCACTTCGCCGTCGCCGTGCACGAAGGCCCGTTCGAAGACTTCGACCGCACCTACGGCGCGCTCGGCAGCCACGTCGCCGAGCACAGCGCCGCGCTACCCGACGAACCGGTCCGCGAGCGCTATCTCGTCGGCCCGGATATCACCGATAACCCGGCCGATTACCGCACCGAAGTGTGCTGGCCGATCACCGAAGGAGAACTCTGATGACCATCACCCTGTCCAACATCACCATGGACTGCCACAACGCCACCGCCCAGGCGGAGTTCTACGCGGGGCTACTCGACGTACCCGTCGACCCGGAGGCTTCGCAGTTCTTCGCCACGGTCGGCAAATCCGCCGGTCTCGCCCCGATCCTGATGTTCATCCAGGTCCCGGACAAAACACCCGGCAAGAATGTGGTCCACCTGGACTTCCACACCGCCGAGTGGGCCGACTACATCGAGCGCGCGATCAGTCTGGGCGGCAAGCACATCGGCGACTTCGACGAGTACGGCCTCCAGTGGACCACCCTCGCCGACCCCGAAGGAAACCTCTTCGACATCGGCAAGGACTGATCCACCACGGTGAACTGAACTCAGGCCAGTTCGCCCGAGAGGTTGCCCAGCACCTCGGCCTGGATCTTCTTCAGGCCGAGCGGGGCGAAGATGCCCTCGAAGATGCCCGAGATGCCGCCCGCACCCTTCCAGGTGGTCTCGACGGTGACCTTCGAGCCGGTGCCGTCGGGGGTAACCGTCCAGGTGTTGACCATGGTGGAGTTGGCGTCACGCTCGGTGAGGACCGAATCCGCCACCGTCACGGTCGCGCGCACGTTGCGGGTGCGCTTCTCGGTGGCCTGCAGCGTCCACTCCACCACGGTGCCCGCGCCGTTGCCACCTTCGACAACCTTGTAGTCGCGGTAGTGCGAGGAAAGAATGCGCGGCCGGACCGTCTCATAATCGCTGATCGCGGCGAGCGTGCGCTGCGGATCCGCGGCGACGACGATCGAACTGCTGGCGCTGACCTGTCCCACTGTTGACTCCTTGCTGGGGGTGTGGCGATATCTCGACCGGGTTACATCCTGCCCTGTCCCCGCGCATGTCACCCGACCAGGTTGGGCCGGTACGGGAACATATGCGTGACTTTTTGTCGCGGCACGCAAGTATCCGGTGGCCCGGCGGACACGGTCGTACTAGCGTCAAAGGGTGGCAGTGAGTCTTTTGGGCATGGCTGGTCACGAACCGGCCACACGCGAGTCCGGATATGCCGCGCATCGAGCGGGAGTACAGCGATTGCTGGAAAGCTATCGCGCCATCCCACCCGGTGCCGTCGTCCGGCTGGCGAAGAAGACATCGAACTTGTTCCGGGCCAGGGCAGCTCCCGATGCGCCCGGGCTCGACGTGTCCGGCCTCGGCCAGGTGATCGCGGTGGACCCGCGGGCCCGAACCGCCGACGTCGCGGGCATGACCACCTACGAGGACCTGGTGGCGGCCACCCTGCCCTACGGGCTGGCGCCGCTGGTGGTGCCCCAGCTCAAGACCATCACCCTGGGCGGGGCGGTGACTGGTCTCGGCATCGAATCGACCTCGTTCCGCAACGGACTACCGCACGAATCCGTGCTGGAAATGGACATATTGACCGGGTCGGGGGAGATCGTCACCGCGACACCCACCGGCGAGCACGCCGACCTGTTCCACGGCTTCCCCAACTCCTACGGCACGCTCGGATACTCCGTGCGGCTGAAGATCGAACTCGAACCGGTGCTGCCGTACGTGGAACTGCGGCACGTGCGCTTCCACGACCTGCGCGAACTGGAAGCCGAACTCGATCGGATCGTCGTCGAACGCCGCTTCGACGGCGAAGCTGTCGACTACCTCGACGGCGTGGTGTTCAGCGCGAACGAGAGTTACCTCACCCTGGGCAGGCAGACCGACGAGCCAGGCCCGGTCAGCGACTACACCGGCATGGACATCTTCTACCGCTCCCTGCAACACGCAGACGGGGTGACCAGAGACCGGCTGACCATCCACGATTACCTGTGGCGCTGGGACACCGACTGGTTCTGGTGCTCACGCGCGTTCGGTGCGCAGAACCCGAAGATCCGCAGGTTCTGGCCGAAGTCGCGCCGCCGCAGCAGCTTCTACTGGAAACTGGTCGCCCTCGACCGCAAATATCACATCGATGACCGCAGACAGGCCCGCAAGGGCAACCCGCCGCAGGAACGCGTCGTGCAGGACATCGAGGTTCCGGTCCAGCACACCGCCGACTTCGTCGAATGGTTCCTGCGGGAAATACCGATCGAGCCGATCTGGTTGTGCCCATTGCGCCTGCGCGCGCTCGGCGACGCACCGGCGGCGGACGGTGCGCGTCCGTGGCCGCTGTATCCGCTCGAGCCACAGCGCACCTACGTCAATGTCGGATTCTGGTCGGCGGTGCCGACCGAGCGAGATCAACCGGAAGGGGCGGCCAACCGGGCCATCGAGAAGATCGTGTCCGCGTTCGACGGACACAAGTCGCTCTACTCCGACTCCTACTACGACGAAGCCGAGTTCGCCGCACTCTACGGCGGCGACATCTACACCGAACTGAAAACCCGTTACGACCCGGACCAACGACTGCTGAATCTGTATTCGAAGGCGGTGCAACGCAAGTGACGACATTCAAGGACCGAGCTGACAGGGCCACAGGCCTGACCGAACTGGGGACCCGGCTCAACATCGCCGAGGTCGTCGAGAGCCTCGTAGACGGCGAGATCCCCGTCCGCCTGACCGCCTACGACGGCAGCGCGACCGGACCGGAGGACGCGGCCTACTCGCTCGAGATCAAGACCCCGCGCGGCATCAACTACCTGGCAGGCGCCCCCGGCGACCTCGGTATGGCGCGGGCCTATATCGCCGGCGACATGATCGCCGAGGGGGTGCATCCCGGCGACCCGTACGACATCTTGAAAGCCATGCAGGACATGAAGTTCCATCGTCCTTCGGCACTCTCACTGGTGACCATCGCCCGGTCGCTCGGCTGGGACCGGCTCAAGCCGATCGCGCCCCCGCCGCAGGAAACGCTGCCGCGCTGGCGCAGGATCGCGCTGGAGGGTCTGCGCCATTCCAAGACCCGCGATGCCGAGGCGATCCACCACCACTATGACGTCTCCAACAAGTTCTACGAGTACGTCCTCGGCCCGTCGATGACCTACACCTGCGCGGTGTACGGCGACGAGGACTGGACCCTCGAGCAGGCACAGGAGAACAAGTACCGGCTGATCTTCGAGAAGCTGCGGCTGAAGGAAGGCGACCGGCTGCTCGATATCGGCTGCGGGTGGGGCGGCATGGTCCGCTACGCGGCCGCGCGCGGTGTGCGGGTGATCGGGGCGACCCTGTCGGCCGAGCAGGCCGCCTGGGCGCAGCAGAAGATCGCCGAGGAAGGGCTCAGCGAGCTCGCCGAGGTCAGGCACAGCGACTACCGCGACATCCCCGAGGGCGAATTCGACGCGGTCTCCTCGATCGGCCTCACCGAGCACATCGGCGTGCACAACTACCCGTTCTACTTCGGCTACATCAAGGACAAGCTGCGGGTGGGTGGTCTGTTCCTCAACCACTGCATCACCCGCCACGACAACACCCGCACCACCAAGGCCGGCGATTTCATCGACCGCTACGTCTTCCCCGACGGGGAGCTGATCGGTTCCGGCCGCATCATCTCCGACATCCAGAACGTCGGCCTCGAGGTGCTGCACGAGGAGAATCTGCGCGAGCACTACGCGCTGACGCTGCACGAGTGGTGCAAGAACCTGGTCACCAACTGGGACGCGGCCGTGGCCGAGGTCGGCGAGGGCACCGCGAAGGTGTGGGGCCTGTACATGGCGGGCTGTCGACTGGGCTTCCAGCGCAACGTGATCCAGCTGCACCACGTACTCGGCGTGAAGCTGGATACGAACGGTGCCTGGGATGTCCCGCTGCGCCCCTGGTGGCAGCCGTAGCGCGGTGCCGTGTTCTCGGCCCGCCCCCGGTTCTGGACTGACCGAAGGGTGCGACGAAGGAGTACCCGCAGGGAGGGAAGAACCGGGGTCACAGGGCCGAGAACCGCGGCGCCGGCCGCCTATGTCACAGCAGTAGTTCGTCGAGGAAGTGGCGGGGCAGGTCGCGCAGTATCGGATGGTCCTGCCCGTCATGGGATTGCGTACGCAGCACGTGGAGCAGGCCGACCACCCCGGGCCCGGCGTCCAGCAGTGGCCTGGTCCAGCCCAGTTCGGCACAGGTGCGCAGGACCGGAAGCACCAGACCGGTCGCCTCCCCGACCCATCCTGCCGAGGCCAGGCACTCCGCGAGCAGCAGGGTCGCGTCCAATTCCGCACGGGGGCGGCCCTGTTCGAGGGTTTTCGCGTAGATCACCCTGGCATGACGTGCCGCGCGATCATCGGCGCGCAGCCGCTGTTCGGCCAGCAGCACTCGGATGTCGGCGATCGCGCGCGCCTCGGTGATCAGCGCGGCGGCGCCCTTCTTGCGCCGCGCACCGTTGCCGGAGGAATCGGGGACGAAGTTGTCGTCGCCGGTGGGGAACCCGAGCCGGGACCGCTCGGCCCGCACATGGGCGTCCAGGCGCGCCAGCCCGTTCTCCGCGGCCACTCGCGCACCCTCGTCGAGGCGGGCCGAGGCCGTGTACTGGTCGCCGAGGGCCGCTTTCACCCTGGCCCCGATCACGAACGTCGCGATCAGGAAGTCGACAGGACCCACCCTGGTGACGAGCTGCAGACTCTCGTCGAGGAGCCGATCGGCCTGCGCCAGGTCTCCTCGCCGATAGGCCACTTCGCCGAGCAGGGCAGCCGCGATCCGGGCGGCGTCCGAGCGCGGCCCCGACTTGGTCCGCGCGGTCTCGTAGGCCTGCTCGAAAGTGGCGGTGGCAGTGCCGATATCGAGTTGCTCGTAGGCGGCGTCGCCCAGCGCGCACAGCCCGAACACCGGACCGAGCGGGTCCTTGGATTGCGCGTGATAGTCGGCGGCCCACTCCTGTAGCTGCGCCACCGCGTCGAAGTCGAACTCGCACAGCCGGACGAACGACATCAGGTTGGCGGCCGTCGACACCGTCCAGGCGGGCAGGTCGTCGGGTTCGTCGAGCACCGAGGCCAGACGGTCGGCCACGTCAGCGATGTCATCGTGGGCCACCCGGTCCGCCGCGTCCAGAATGGTTGCCACGCAACGCTGTTCGGTCAGCTCCGGCGCACCCGGCGAGCTGCGGGCCAGCAGGTTCGAGAGCCGACCGAGCGCGCTCCGGGCCGTGCTGGTCTGCTGCATGTTCATATTCGCCCTGGCCACCGCCATCAACAGCTTCGAACGTGAGGTCACCTGCTGCACAGGCAGTTTCGAGACGGTGCCGAGCAGGGTGGCGAGCCGGGAGCCGTCGATCAGGTCCATGCCGCCGCTCTCGAGCAGGTCGGCTGCGAGCTTGAGATCGGTCGCGGCCAGCGCGTGATCCACCGACTTACGCAGCAGTTGGTGCTCGGCGTACCAGCGAGCGGCCTTGCGGTGCAGCATTTTCGAACGGCCGGGATGTTCGCGGTCGAGTCGGGCGCGCAGATGCTCGGCGAACAGCGGTTGCATGCGGTACCACTCCGGATCATGCTGGATCCGATGCAGGAAGAGCTCACGCTGTTCGGCCTGCGCCAGCATCGCGGCGCCATCGGGAACGTCGGCGAGCAGCGCGGCCAGTGACCCGTTCACCCGCTCGACCACCGAGATCGCCATCAGGAACTCCAGCTGCTCGGGCGCCAGCGCGTCGAGCACGTTCTCGGCCAGATACTCCCGCATCCCGTGCCCGCCTTCGGCCAGCGACGCGAGCAACTGGGTCGGATCCGCTTTACCGCGCAAGGTGAGGCTCACCAGCTGGATCGCCGCGGGCCAGCCGTCGGTCGCGACGTGGATCTGCTCGATCTGCTCGTCGGTGAGCGCGAAACCGTTGCGCTCCACCAGGATCTGGCGGGTCTCCGCTTCGGTGAGCCGCAACGCGGCCGCGTCCAGCTCGACCAATTCGTCGCGCACCCGCAACCTGCTGATCGGCAAGCCGGACTGATCGCGACTGGTGATGACGAACCGCACGTGGTGGCAGCCGTTGTCGAGCAGGGTCGCCATCGCGCGCTGTACGCCGGGGTCGCGCACCCGGTGCCAGTCGTCCACCACGACGACCACCGGTCGCCCGCTCGCGTGGATCTCATCGATCAGAGTGGCGATCACATAGGCGACCGCGTCGGCGGGACGCTCCTCGAGCACCTGCTCCAGGCCTGCGCCGACGTCGGAGCGTACCCGGCGGATGGCCTGGATGAGGTGGGCGAGGAACCAGATCTCGCTGTCGTCGTCCTGATCCACCCCCAGCCACGCCACCGGGATATCGCGGGTGGCCAGGTCGGCGCGCCACTGCGTGGCGATGGTGCTCTTGCCGAAACCGGCGGGCGCGTGGATCAGGGCGAGTCGGCGCGCGCCACCCTCGCGGAGCACGTCGAGCAGGCGCTGGCGCGGAAAAGGTTCGCGCGCGGGTGTGGGCGGACGGAATTTGGTGGCGGCGGTCGGCGGAAAAGTACCGGTCGTCGAGCTCGTCAGGGGTACCGAGGCGCCCGCGGGTTGGAGGGTCAGCGGCCAGCTGCGGCGGCCGGTCACCGACTTCAAAACCTCCGGGGCAGAGTCGGTGGTCTCCTCGGAGTCCAGTAGCGCCATCTCGTCGGGCATCTGGCCGTGCGCGCGCTGGACTTCGCGCAGCAGTTCGCCGAACTCGTAGGCCGAGGCCGGGCGGTCGGCGGGTTCGGGGGACATGGCCCGTTCGATCACTTCCGCCACATCGTCGGGGATGTCCTGGGCGCGCAGGTCGGGGACGGGCTGGGTGGTGATGCGCAGGAATTGCGCGACCACCTTCTCCCCGGCCTGGCGTTCGAACGCGGCGTGACCGGTGAGCAGGGCGAACAGGGTCGCACCGAGGCCGTATATATCAGACCGAACGGTCGGTTCATTGCCTTTGAGCACTTCCGGCGCGGTGAACGCGGGTGAACCGGTGATCAAGCTGCTCGACGTCTGGAAGCCGCCCGGAATGCGGGCGATGCCGAAGTCGGTGAGTTGCGGTTCGCCATAACCGCTGATCAGTACGTTCGCCGGTTTCACATCCCGGTGCAGGATGCCCGCCCGATGCGCCGACTCGATCGCCGCGGCCAGCTTCACTCCGGCCCGGAGGGTATCCGACCAGGTCAGCGGCCCGCGATCGTGAATGAGGCGTTCGAGTGAGCCACGCGAACAGTACGGCATCACGATCAGCGGCAACCCGGTCTCGGTCACGTCGACCTGCAGGATGTCGACGATATTCGGGTGCCCGGACAACCTGCCCATCGCCTGTTCCTCGCGCAGGAACCGTTCCCGGCTCTCCACATCGATCTCCGAGGACAGCACCTTCACCGCCACTACGCGATCCAGCGCGGGCTGCAAGGTCCGATACACCACGCCGAATCCGCCGCGCCCGATTTCCTTGGCTCCCGTGAGTCCCATGGCATCGAGCTCGGCGATGACGGCCTTGTCGGGCACCCCCGGCGCCATCGTCCGCTGCGTATTCAGCCCCGCCGGCGCCGCCTCGGCCGGCCCGCGCCGCGTACGCGTCTGCTCCGGATCCATGTGACCACCTCTCACCATCGGCGTCACCGGCGTTTCGGTCGACATGCGGGGATGCCATCGACATCACCACACATATCCAAGCTAGCGCGATCCGGCGTCTATCGGGTGGAGATTCGACGCTGTGGCGGCAACGGTTGTCCGAAACCCACGGTTCAGCGCACCGCCAGGGCGATCAACTGGGTGCGCTGTTCGGACGCGAAGTTGTTGTCCGCGACCAGCACCAACGTACGCTCGCCCGAGGGCAGGCGGGGCCCCCAGGTCATTCCCTCGATGTTGTCGACGGCCTCGATTCCGAGAGCGGTGAGGTCGGCGACGAGCCGCTTCGCCACCGGGCGTGCACCCGTGATCGGCGCGTCGAGCACAGTGCTCGCCCCCGCGGTGTCGATCTCGAAGATCCGCACCCGATTTCCCACGCCCTTGGCGAAAGCCCGTTCGACCACCAGGAATCGGGTCGGATCGACCGGGTCGTCGGCGAGGATCGCGGTGACGCCGTTGCTCGACTGTCCGGCCTCCGGCCGCGAATCCGCGAACACCGGCTCCAGCGGATACGCGTACTGTGCCAGCACCGGCCCGAACCTGGCTTGGACGGTGATCCGCGTCGTCGCCCCCGCCGTCGTGGTCGCGCCCGGCCCGTCCTGGAGCAGCGGACCCTCCATCGCGGTCACGAACAGCGCCCCACCGGCCGCGAACGTCGCCGCTTCGAGCGCCTGATTCTGCCGTGGCCCCGAATCAGCGCGCATCCGTTCGCTTTCCGGGATCGGCAACTCCGCGACGAACCCGCCATCCGCGCGCGCCACCCGCACCGAAGGATCAGCGAGCACCTCGCCCGCGCGCTCACCTTCCTGCGTCCAGAAGTAGTCACCCGTCCACGGATCGACCCGAATATCTTCGGGATCGACCGATTTCGGCGCGTACGTCGCCCCGTCGGGCCGAAGCAGCGGCATCGTCGCGGCGAAGGTCACGGGACCGATTCCGCCTTCCCCCAATGGAATTCGGGCGGTGTACACGCGTGCGGGACCCTTCTCCGACCGGTCGTCGCTGATCAGGACGAATTCATCGGCGCCGGAGACATAGTCGATCCCCGACAGCCCACCGACCACCGTTCCCGCGAATTCGAGATCGTGCTCCACGACCTGCTCCCCCAACACCCGCACACCGTCGACCGCGGCGCTCGCGTCCGGCACCGCGCCTCCCGCGACGACAATTCCCAGCACCGCTGCGGCCACCCGACGTCCCATGACGACAAGCTATCCAACCCACCACACCCCTGGGTGAACACCATTCGAACTGTCGCCCCGCCGCGTCTCGACGAAGCCGAAACCCGCCCCTTGTGCCGCCGCGAGGATGGGCGAAGACTTGAAACTCTCGGTGGGCGCCGCCGCGGGCCGGGCCAGCTCCGCTCGGTGGACCGCGACATCGCCGCTCATCACCCGAGCCGAAGTGAGATGCCATGTCAGCGCTGGTACGCATGAGTTTCGACGCGCCCGAGGAAACCCGGCCGTTCGAACAGGGAAAAGGTCGACTCGACCTGGTCAACGTCGAAAACGGCCCGGTCGGCCGGGCGGTCTTCGAACCTGGTTGGCGATGGAGTGAACACGTGAAGCCGATCGCGGGCACCGACAGCTGTGAAGCCGCGCACATCGGGTACTGCCTGTCCGGGCGGATCGTGGTGGCCATGGACGACGGCGAAGAACTGGAATTCGGCCCCGGCGACGTCATGATCGCCGACCCCGGCCACGATGCGTGGGTGGTCGGCGACGAAGCGTGCGTTCTGCTCGACTGGCAGGGCTACGCCGACTACGCCAAGCCCCGATAACGGCGAACGCCCGCCACCTCGATGAGGTGACGGGCGCCGACCCGGTGCGAAACCGGGAACTACCTACTTACTTGCGCAGCGAGGCCGGAACCTCGAAACGCGGGCCGAACTTCGCGGCCAGCTCGTCGGCACGGGCCACGAAGGCCTCCTGCCCACCGGGGTAGCCGACGATGAACTGGTGCGCGCCACCCGACCAGGCCGGGAAGCCGATGCCGAAGATCGAGCCGATGTTCGCGTCGGCGGTGCTGGTGAGCACGCCTTCGTCGAAGCACTTCTGGGTCTCGATGGACTCGGCGAACATCATCCGGTCCTTGAGATCCTGGAGGGTGACGCCCTCCGGGAGCTCACGGCTGGTGTTGAAGATCGAGCGCAGCTCGTCCCACAGGCCGGTGACCTTGCCGTCGACGTAGTCGTAGAAGCCCGCGCCGCCCAGCTTGCCGGTGCGGTTGTGCTTCTCGACCAGGGTGTCGAGGACCTCGGCGGTCTTCGCGGCGGCGGCGTTGAGCTCGCCACCGGCCGCGAGGATCGCATCCGCGGTCTCTTTGTAGATCTTCTGCATGGTGGTGAAGTTCAGCTCGTCGCTGAGCTTCAGCGGCGCGGCCGGGTAGCCGGCCTGCAGACCCGCCTGCTCGACGGTCGACGGGTCGATACCCTCGGCGACCATCGCGATGGCCTCGTTGATGAAGGTGCCGATGACGCGCGAGGTGAAGAAGCCACGGCTGTCGTTGACGACGATCGGGGTCTTCTTGATGGCGAGGGTGTAGTCGTACACCCGGGCCAGCGCCTCGTCGGAGGTCTTCTCGCCCTTGATGATCTCCACCAGCGGCATCTTGTCCACGGGGGAGAAGAAGTGGATTCCGATGAAGTCCTCGGAGCGCTTCACACCGTCGGCCAGCAGGGTGATCGGCAGGGTCGAGGTGTTCGAGCCGAGCAGGGCATCGGCGTCGACGATGTCCTCGATCTCCTGGAAGACCTTGTTCTTGAGCTCGGGGTTCTCGAACACGGCCTCGATCACGAAGTCGACGCCCTTGAAGTCGGCGGCGTCCGCGCTCGGGGTGATGCGGGCCAGCAGCTCGGCCGACTTCTCCGGGGTGGTCTTGCCACGGGAGAGCGCCTTGGCCTCGATGGCCTCCGAGTACGCCTTGCCCTTCTCGGCGGCCTCGATCTTGACGTCCTTGAGGACGACCTCGAAACCGGCCTTGGCGGAGACGTAGGCGATGCCCGCGCCCATCATGCCTGCGCCGACGACGCCGATCTTCTTGATCTCACGCTTGGGCACGTCCTTGGGACGCGAGCCACCACCGTTGATGTGGTTGAGGTCGAAGAAGAACGCCTGGATCATGTTCTTCGCGACCGGGCCGGTCAGCAGACCGGTGAAGTAGCGCGACTCGATCAGCGACGCGTTGTCGATGTCGACCTGCGCGCCCTCGACGGCCACCGACATGATGGCGCGGGGGGCGGGCATGTTGGCGCCCTTGATCTGCTTGCGCAGGTTGGCCGGGAACGCGGGCAGGTTCGCCGCGATCGCCGGGGACGACGGAGCGCCACCGGGGATCTTGAAACCCTTCTTGTCCCACGGCTGCGCGGCATCGGGGTTGGCCGCGATCCACGCCTTGGCGGCGGGCACCAGCTCCTCGATCGAGCCGACGACCTCGTTGATCAGGCCGATTTCCTTGGCCTTGGTCACGCGGTGACGCTGGCCCTGCAGCAGCACCTGCATCAGCGCGTTCTGCAGGCCGAGCATGCGCACGGTGCGGATCACACCGCCGCCGGCGGGCAGCAGGCCCAGGCTCACCTCGGGCAGACCGATGACGGCGCCCTTCACGTCCGCGGCGACGCGGTAGTGGGTGGCCAGCGCGATCTCGAGGCCACCGCCGAGGGCGGCACCGTTGATGGCGGCGACGACCGGCTTGCCGAGCTGCTCCAGGCGGCGCAGCGGGCCCTTGACGTCGTCGAGCATCTTCATGACCTCGGCCGCGTTGTCCGGGCCGACCTGCATCATGTTCTTCAGATCGCCGCCGGCGAAGAAGGTCTTCTTACCCGAGGTCAGCACGACACCGGTGATGTCGTCCTTCTCGGCTTCGAGGCGATCCACGGTCGCGGCCATCGAGGTGATGTACACGTCGTTCATGGTGTTGGCGCCCTGGCTGGGGTCGTCGATGGTGAGGACGACCACGCCGTCGGCGTCCTTCTCCCAGCCGATGATGTTGTCAGTCATAGTTTTTCGTTCTCTCCTATGAGAAGTGAAAGTCGGCCGGAGCTCAGACGCGCTCGATGATGGTGGCAACGCCCATGCCGCCACCGATGCACAGGGTGATCAGCGCGTAGCGCGCGTTGCGACGCTCGAGCTCGTCGATCATGGTGCCGGTGATCATCGCGCCGGTGGCACCAAGCGGGTGGCCCATCGCGATCGCGCCACCATTGACGTTCAGCTTCTCATCCGGGACGTTCAGGTCCTTCTGGAACTTCAGCACCACGGAGGCGAAGGCCTCGTTGATCTCGACGAGATCCATGTCCTCGATGGTCAGGCCGGCCTTGGCCAGTGCCTTCTTCGCGGCCGGCGTGGGGCCGGTCAGCATGATGGTCGAGTCGGCACCGGAGGTGGCGGTCGCGACGACGCGGGCGCGCGGGGTCAGACCCGAGTGCTTGCCCGCTTCCTCGGAGCCGACCAGCACCAGGGCGGCGCCGTCGACGATGCCCGAGCTGTTGCCACCGTGGTGGACGTGGTTGATCTTCTCGACGTAGGTGAACTTCTGCAGCGCGACCGCGTCGAAGCCACCCATCTCACCGATACCGGCGAAGGAGGGGTTCAGCTTGCCCAGGTCGGCGGCGGTGGTGCCGGGACGCATGTGCTCGTCGTTGTCGAGCACGATGAGACCGTTCTGGTCCTTGACCGGAACGATCGACTTGGCGAAGTAACCACCGGTGGTGGCCTTGGCGGCCAGCTCCTGCGAGCGCACGGCGTAGGCGTCGACATCATCGCGGGAGAAACCCTCGATGGTGGCGATGAGGTCGGCCGAGACACCCTGGGGCACGAAGTAGGAGTCGTAGTTCGTCGCCGGGTCCATCGCCCACGCGCCGCCGTCGGAACCCATGGGGACGCGTGACATCGACTCGACGCCACCCGCGATCACGAGGTCGTCGAAGCCCGAGCGAACCTTCTGCGCGGCCAGGTTCACAGCTTCGAGCCCGGAGGCACAGAAGCGGTTGAGCTGGAAGCCACCGACGGTGTCGGGCAGACCCGCGACGGTCACCGCGACGCGAGCGATATCGGCGCCCTGGTCACCGATCGGCGCGACACAGCCCAGGATCAGATCCGAGATCTGGTCCTCGTCGAGGTTGGGGAAGCGGCCACGCAGCTCCTGGATCAGACCAACAGTCAGATCGATCGGCTTGACCGAGTGCAGCGAGCCGTTCTTCTTGCCGCGGCCGCGCGGAGTGCGGATGGCCTCGTAGATGTAGGCCTCTGTGGTCATATCGGAGTGTTTCCTTCCTTGGGGTGCGGTGGCCGCACGAACGCCACGACCATTTGTCTCGACGCCGTACAAATCCCGGCAGCACCAGCGGAGCATAGAACCATGCCCATCCGGTACGACCGGCCACCCGTTCATACTACCGTGGTGTGCGAACTGCCGTTAACTTAACGCGGTGCGGACGGTGGCTGTCAACCATCCAGACTCTTTGCTCCGAACTGTTCACGTAGCAACGCCAGCGCGACCTCGTCCGGATCCTGGCGGTCACCGGGAGCCACCGGCACCGCGGCGGCGGCCAGCATCTCCCGTTCCTCCTCCGGAGTCGGCGGGGCGAGAACAGCGGCGCCGCGCACGGAATCGCCACCGGACCGGGACTGCGACCCCTCGTCCGGGCCGGGGTCGTCGGGGAGGTCAGGGAAATCCGGCGGCGGAATGTCATCGTCGGACGGTCGGTTCACCCGGTTCGACGACGGGTTACCCGCCGCCTGGCTCGGCCGCGAGAATTTGGGGCGTCCAGCGGGCTTGCTCTCCGGATTTCCGGCCCCTCGCGCGGGCCCGGCCTTGGCGGCGGGCGCCGGTCGCGGCGCGGGCGCACCGGTCTCCCAGCGCACATCCAGTTCACGCCCGAGCACGGCCCGCACCGCCGAACGCACCGCCTCGATATTGCGCGGATCGGACAACCGCTGCGCCAACGGAGCGGCCGGATGCGCGAAAACGATCACCTCGCCGTCGACCCGCGACACCGCCGCCCCGGACAACAACGCCTGCAAGGTGGCCCCGAACTCCCGCACCCGACTCTTGATCTCCGGCCACGCGGCATCGACGATCCCGACCAGATCCTCCGACACCGCACCGACCTGCGGCTCCACCCGCCGACCCTCGACCCGCGAAGACGCTTCGGCGTCGACCACCTCCGATCCCGGCCGAGCCGGCGAACCCACCTGCGGTGCCGCCGCTTTCGACGCCCGGACCGGGCCGACATCGGCGCGAGTCGCTTCGTCGGCGGCGCGGGCCGGGCTACCTCCGACGCGGGCCGACTCACCTCCGACGCGGCCCGGGTCACCTCCAGCGCGAGTCGAGTCACCCCCGGCGGGGGCCGGGTCACCGCCGACGCGGGCCGACTCACCTCCGGAGCGGGCCACGTCACCTCCGGCGCGAGTCGGGTCACCTCCGGCGCGAGTCAGGTCGTCGCTGGTGCGAGTCGAGTCGGTTTCGGTAGACGGACCGGAGAACTGCTCTGGGCCCACGCTTTCCGGACGAGGACGGAAGTCCGGCTGTGCGGAGCGGATCGCGTCGGCGAGACCCTGGGCTCCAGTTCTTTCGGAAGAATCATCGACCGCATGCTGTCCGGCATCGATCGGTGACGCGTTAGGCGCGGGTGGCGCGGACTGCGGCGCCTGCTCCGACGAGGCAGCAGACCCGTGGGTCGCCGACTGCGGCGAAAGTACAGGCGAGGGCGTCGCCGCAGGCACGGACGGCACGGGGTTCGGCACAGGCTCGTGCCCGGCAGGTCCGTGCCCGGCGGCAGGTGCGGACGAAGCCGCAGGTGTAGACGGTGCGGGCTCGGCGAGCGGCGCGGACGCTGCCGGGGACGCGCTCGACGCAGAGCCCACCGGGGCCGACGACGCGGTCGGGGCCGCGGTCTTCTGTTGCGCGGCAACGGGACTCGTGCCGCCCGATGTCGGCGATCCACCGGCCGCCGCTTCCTTCTCGGCGCGAGCGGCGGCGAGGAGTTCCGCACCTCGACGACCACTGGACGCCGGGACGGCAGGGCGTTCGGCGGGCGGTTCGCCCGCGGCCGGGCCGGGGCGCGCGGGTGCGGGAACCGATCCGCTCGCGAATCCGCGTTCCAGGCGTTCCAGGCGTTGCAGGGTCGCCGACTCGGCGTCGGAGACCGACGGCAGGAGCATGCGGGCGCAGATGACTTCGAGGAGCAGACGCGGGGCGGTGGCACCGCGCATTTCACCGAGACCCTCGTGGAGGAGTTCGGCGTAGCGGGTGAGGGTGGCCGGGCCGAGGCGTTCGGCCTGTTCCCGCATCCTTTCCATGACATCGCCGGGGCCGGAGACCAAGCCGCGGTCAGCGGCGTCGGGGACCGCGCGCAGCAGGATCAGGTCGCGTAGGCGTTCGAGCAGGTCGACGGCGAATCGGCGCGGATCGTGGCCGGCCTCCATCACCGAATCAACCGTGTTGAACAGTGCAGCGCCATCATCGGCGGCCAGCGCGTCGATGGCGTCGTCGATCAGCGCGACATCGGTGACGCCGAGCAGCGAGACCGCGCGCGGGTAGGTGACACCCTCCGGTCCGGCGCCCGCGAGCAACTGGTCGAGCACGCTCAGGCTGTCGCGCGGCGAACCACCACCGGCCCGGATGACCAGCGGATACACCGCCTCCTCCACCGGTACGTGCTCCTGCTCGCAGATCTTGCCGAGCAGTCCGCGCATGGTGGCGGGCGGCAGCAGCCGGAACGGATAGTGGTGCGTACGAGACCGAATCGTCGGCAGCACCTTGTCCGGCTCGGTGGTGGCGAAGATGAAGATCAGATGAGCGGGCGGCTCCTCGACGATCTTGAGTAGCGCGTTGAAACCGGCCGTGGTGACCATGTGCGCCTCGTCGACGATGAACACGCGGTAGCGCGACTCGGCGGGCGCGTAGAAGGCGCGATCGCGCAGCTCACGGGTGTCGTCGACACCACCGTGACTGGCCGCGTCCAGTTCGATCACGTCGAGATTGCCCGAGCCGCCCGGACCGAGCGCCACACACGACGAGCACGTACCGCACGGCGTCGACGTCGGCCCGTCCACACAGTTCAGCGAGCGCGCGAGGATGCGCGCGGAGGAGGTCTTACCGCAGCCACGAGGCCCGGAGAACAGATACGCGTGACTGATCCGTCCGGTATCCAGCGCCGTACTCAGCGGGTCGGTGACGTGCTCCTGACCCACTACTTCCGCGAATGTCGCCGGTCGATACTTCCGGTACAGAGCCACGACCCACAGGCTACCGAGAGCGTCCGACAGGGTTGATCGGCGGCTGGCAGTGCACCGATACGGGGTAATGCACTCTTGATCATCATGTGACTCAAATCACATTGAATTCCACGGTACGGAGCGTACGTGCAAACCATGCCATTAGCCGCAACAGAATAGCTATCTACTGCCTCGAACACAGAAATTCAGCAATCGAACAGTCGTTTGATACTGGATAACCCGACAATGCATACCGATTCCCCGATTAACGGCCACTTGCTAGATGTAACGAAATAGTGAAGGACCGTGACAGTGTCGCAAGTGGCTGGCTACCGTGGGTCTCGGCAACTTCGGTGGCCAAACCTTCATCAGGTTGGTGACCCCGGCCGGTCCCTCATCCCGACCGGGGCACAACCTTCGCGCACCGATCGCTCCCCCACCGCACCGACCGGAGGAACGTTTCACCGTGCTGTCGTGTGATGACATCGCAACCGCCTGGCTCGCCCACACCGACTTCGCCGGCGACAACGCCGCGGTCGGGCTACTGAGCCGGGCGATCAGCCCACAAGACTTCGACATCAAACGCGACTCGTTACCCGTCGCCGCCGCGGCCGACCCGGCCACCGCCGACGCCATCCTGCAACTGCTCGAGCGCGGGCAGGTGCCGACCATGGCGGCCATTCGCACCCTCACCGCGCAGAACGAGATGCGCCGCGAGGCCGAGCGGATCGAGCGACTCGGCCGTCGCGCCCAGCGCAGCATCGACGAGTTCGGCCGTGTCCTCGCCCGCCTCGCCGCCGCCCACTGGACCGACCACAATATCGGCCCCACCAGGCGCGATATCCTCGCCGACGCCGAAATCTGCGCGCTCATCGCCGAACGGGTGGGTGAGATCGCGCCGTCGGCGGTCAAGCATCTGTGGCTGATCGAACGGGCGCAGCGCGCGGGCTGGATCGCCTCGAGCGCGAGCCCCGGTTCGCTGTGCCCGGCGCGGCGCTGGCACACCACCAAATACGGCAATCGGGTCTCGCAGAAGCCGGTCAACATGATCGGCAAACTGGTCACGGGCTTCGTCGTCGAACACACCGCCGACCGGGGCAAACCGCCGAGCTGGGCGGTACTCGCCCGCGACGCGCGCGACGACCGCGGTCGCCGCCTGTTCTTCGACGTGGCCGACGCGCATGCCCAGCGCCGCTGGCTCACCACCGCCGAGTGGCTCGCGAGCAGCGATGACCTGCCCGTTCCCGGCAAACGCGGCACGCGGGCACTGGCTAAGGAGAACCGGGCCTAGCGCCGCCATCAACGGTGAGGGTTCGGTAACTTTCTCGCGACGCATCCACGCGTGAAAGGAGTTACCGTGCCCGCAACGATCGACCCAGCGGCCACTGCTTGGCTACTCGCGGCCACCGCCATGGTGCTGTTGATGACGCCCGCACTCGCAGTCTTCTATGGCGGAATGGTGCGCTCGACAGGCGTGCTGAACATGCTGATGATGAGCTTCATCGCGATCCCGCTGGTCACCGTGGTCTGGCTGGTGGCCGGCTACAGCCTCGCGTTCGGCGACGACGCGGGCGGCGGCCTGATCGGCGGTCTCGAACATCTAGGGCTGGCCGGGATCAACCCCGACTCAGTTCGCGGCACCATTCCGGAGCTGCTGTTCGTCACCTTCCAGCTGACGTTCGCGATCCTGACCGCCGCCCTGGTCTCCGGCGCGATCGCCGACCGTGCCAAGTTCGCGGGCTGGATGGTGTTCGTCCCGCTGTGGACGCTGGCGGTGTACGCGCCGATCGCGCACTGGGTGTGGGGGCCCGACGGCTGGCTGCTGAACTTCGGCGCGCTCGACTACGCGGGCGGGCTGGTGGTCGAGATCACTTCCGGCGCTTCCGCCTTGGCCTTGGCACTGGTACTCGGACCGCGAATCGGCTTCAACATCGACGCGATGCGTCCGCACAACCTGCCGTTCGTGCTGCTCGGCGCCGGACTGCTGTGGTTCGGCTGGTTCGGTTTCAACGCGGGCTCCGCACTGGGCGCGACCGGCACCGCGGCGGCGGTCTTCCTGAACACCCTGATAGCGGGCAGCCTCGGCATGCTCGGCTGGCTCATCGTCGAACAGATCCGCGACGGTAAGCCCACCACGTTCGGCGCAGCCTCGGGCGCGGTGGCCGGTCTGGTCGCGATCACCCCGTCCTGCGGCGTGGTGAACACCCTCGGTGCGGTACTGGTCGGTCTGGCCGCCGGTGTGGTGTGTTCGTTCGCGGTCGGCTGGAAACACAAAGCGGGCTATGACGATTCGCTCGACGTGGTCGGCGTGCACTTCGTGGGCGGCATCGTGGGCACGGTCCTGATCGGCCTGCTGGCCACCCAGGTGATGACCGGCGGCGTGAACGGCCTGTTCTACGGCGGCGGCTTCGCCCAGCTCGGCAAGCAACTGGTCGCGATCCTGGTGGTCGCGGCCTACGCCTTCACGATCTCGTTCGCACTCGGCAAGGGCGTCGACAAGATCATCGGCTTCCGCGTGAGCAAAGAAGACGAGACAGCGGGCATCGACTTCGCCCTGCACGCCGAAACCGCCTATGCCGAAGGCGTTCACGGCTCCTCTCCCCGCCGCTTCGGCGAGGGGCACTACGGGACCTAGCTCACCTCGTCGGCCGGTGCCAGCCAGGTGTTGCATTCGAAGTTGCGATTCTTCGAGTAACCCTGGTTGTACCAGTTGCCGTTGTGGGTCGGGGTGCCGTGATCGCGGTGGCGGCCGTTGCCGTCACCGCGGTTGTAGTTGTGCTTCACCGCGGCGTAGCCCTCCTGCGAGGTCCACGACCCACCCGCTTCCGACGAACCGATGTACATGCCGCCGAAGCAGCTGGCCTGCAATTCCATTCGGCGCGAGGTCTCCAGCCCACCCGCCGACGTGGTGCCCTGGTCGCGGCGCTGGTTCGACGAAGCCTGCAGCAGGCCGGTGAGGCCCTGGACATGGTGACCGTATTCGTGGGCGTACACCGACAGCGCTTCCATCGGCGGATACGGGGTGTTGTGCAGGACCAAGCCCGCTGTCGACATGTAGATGGTGCTCGACGCGCTGCAATAGAACGCGTCGCTGGTGGCGCCGCCACACGGCGATGACAGCTCCGAAGGCTGTTCGGCGACAACCAGACCCGGGCTCTTGAACGGCAGATTCGCCGCGGCCAGATTCGACCGCCACATCTGATCGAGACAGACCTGCGCCGCCGCGAAGAACGCTGTGGCCACCGCCGCGGCGGTCGACCAGCGCGGCAGATCGCAGTCCATGTTCGTCAGACCCGCGTCGTCGTTCTTGAACAGCGGATGCTGCCCGAGCGCGATCACCGGTTGCGGTCCTGCCGGTTTGGTCGTGGTCGGCGCCGTGGTGCGTGCGGTGGTCGTGGCGCGCGCTGTCGTCGGGTTCGTGGTCGGCACCGGCGAATTCGAGGTGTAGGTGAAACTCGGCGGCGTCGTCTCGGCGAGCGAGCCCGGCGAACTCTGGTCGGACACCGTCACCGCGGCGATGAGCAACCCGATGACCCCGAACACGGTCAAGACCGTCAACACGACCCCGCCCGCACCCGAACCACCCCGGCGCGGCGGCGGATAGCCCGGCGGCGCATAGCCGTACGGCGGCGGCAACGGCCGACCGTACGGCGGCGGCAACGGATGCTGATACTGCGCGACGGGATACCCATACGGCTGCTGGTGCGGATACCCCGGCGGACCATGAGGACCATAGGGCCCGTAGCCGGGCGGTTGGCTCATCAGTTCACTTCGCTCGCGGACACCGTGAAGGTGTTGCACTGAGCGGTGAGGTTGCGCGCGAGACCGGTTTCGAACCACTGGCCGCCGTGCTCAGCGGTGCCGTGGTCGCGCATGTCGCCGGGGCCGTCACCGCGACCGTAGGAATCCTTGGTGGCGACCGTGACCTGCGAGGAGGTCAGCGAGCCACCGCCCTTCGAGGAGGCGATGAACATGCCGTCGAAGCAGTTGGCCTGCAACTCGACTCGACGTGACAGCTCCAGGCCCTTGGCCGAGCGGGCGCCCGCGTCGACACGCTCGCTGTTGGCCTTGCGCAGAATGCCCGACTGGGCCTGCACATGGTGGCCGTACTCATGCGCGAACACCGACAGGTACACCACCCAGTTGTCGCGGAACTGATCGGTCTGCAGCTGGCTGATCGGCATGTAGATGGTTTTGTTCGCCGGGCAGTAGAAGGCGGCGAAATTACTCGTCGACCCCGTGCACGGGGTGGTGATGCCATCGGTGTTCGCGGTGACGCTGAGCGTCGGCGACTCGAACGGCAGATTGTTCTGCGCCAGCAAGGGTTTCCACGCCGCCTCGAGGCACTTCGCGGCCGACTCGAAGAAGGCGCGCGCCTTGTCCACCTGGGTGCCCCACGGCGCGTACGCGCACGAGGCAGGGACCAGGGTGCCGTCGGAATCGGTGAGCAGCGGGTTGTCTCCGGTCGCGGCGGGCGCGGTGCCCGGCTGGGGGGTGTAGGTAGTGGTCGGTTTCGGGCCGATCGCGCCGATCCCGAGATCGACTCCGGTGTTGACGGCGTACTTCACCAGGCCGCCGACCAGCAGGAAGATGACGACCAGGATTACCGAGGTGAAGCCACCGCCCCGCTTGCGTGGCGGTGGAGTAGGCCTGCCCGGCGGGCCGTAGGGCATCGGCGGCGGGCGGTATCCCGGCGGCGGACCGTACGCCGGACGCTGTCCGTAACCCTGTGGATAACCCTGCGGCTGTGGATAACCCGGCTGCCCATAGCCGGGTTGTGGCCGGTATCCCGGCGGCGGACCATAGCCAGGGGGCGGTGGAACCGGTCGTCCACCTGGGCCGTTCGGCCCATAACCGTACGGTGGTTGAGTCACTCCCCCGTACCCCCCTCGTCTCATGAGTCGTCGACAGCCGCTGACGCAGAATAGCAAGCTGTCTAGAGTAAGCACCCATGCTGACTTTTCGGGGGGGCGCCGCAGGCGCGCTAGCGCTCGCTGCGGCGGGTTTGCTCGTGGCCGCGCCGGTAGCCCACACGGAGCCCTCGACCTCCGGTGTTTCGATCACCGCCGACCTCACCCTCACCGAAACCGGTGTGCTCGAGGTCATCGAAACTGTCGCGGTACCCGCCGACGGAAATTTCACGATGTCGCTGCCGTTGCGCCTCAAGGTCGGTGACGACGTGGAACGGATCTTCAAGGTCACCGATGTGACCGCGAGCGGTGCGGGCACCGCCACCACCGCCAACGACCAATTCATCGTCGAGGCGAAACCGGGCGAATCGAAGTTCACGTATACGGTGCACAACACCGTCTCCGACATGCCCGGCACACAGGTGTTCCACTGGCTCGGCGTGCTCAACGCCGATATCGCCGTGCTCGACGTCTCGGTGATCAGCCCGAGCTTCCAAATGGGCATCGTGGACTGCAAACTCGGCTCCGCGGGCAATGCCAAGCCGTGCGCCGATGTCCACACCGAACCCGACGGCGTGCTCTTCCTGCACCAGACCGACCTGCGCAAGGGCGATGCCATCGACCTCACCTTGCAGATGCCCCCCGGCACCGTGCCCGCGAATGCCGATGTGCGCGGCGGCGGTACGGGCCCCTTCGCCTTCACCACACCTGTACTCGCGGCCTTCGGCGCCTTCCTGCTGGCCCTGGCGGGCATGGTTGCCTACGTGCTGCTGGCGCGCAAGCGCGCCGCCGCCGCGATAGCGGGCAGCGACACCTTCGATCCGCTGATCCAGCAGGCGGGCCGCGTCGAGTTCACCTCCCCCGACGGCGTGCTCCCCGGCGAGGCGGGCCTGATCATCGACGAGCACGCCGATCCGGTCGACATCGCCGCCACCGTCGTCGATCTCGCCGTCCGGCGCTACCTGTGGATCACCCCCGTGAACGCGCGCGGCGAAGACGATTGGCGCATCAGCAGAGTCAACGCCCCCGACGACCAGCTGCGCGAATACGAACGCACCGTCTACGACATGCTGCTCCCCGAGGGCACCGACGCCGTCGCCGTCCGCGAACTGCGCGCCCCCGGCCGCCTGCAACTGGACCCGATCCGCGCCGCCATGCGCAACGACGCCGTCGCCACCGGCGCCTTCGCCGACCCGAAACAGCGTGCCCTGCCCCGCTGGATCGGCGCCGCCCTGATCGCCCTCGGCCTGATCATCACCATCACCCTCGCCCTCACCGCAGGCCACGCCCTAGTCGGTGTGGCCATCGCCCTGGCAGGCGGAGCCGCCGTGCTGCTCCCCAACTACCTGCCCACCCGAACCCCCCTCGGCGACACCGTCGCAGGCCGAATCCGCGCCATGCACCGCGGCCTCGACACCGTTGTCCGCGACCGGATCCCGCCCATCGACCAGGAAACGATCTTCTCCCGCGCCCTCCCGTACACGGTGATCAGCGGCCGCGCCGACAACTGGATCCGCACCTTCCGCGACATGAACCCCGCCGACGACTCACAACCAGGCCTCTACTGGTTCGCCGGCTACGACCGAGACCCCAACCTCCACCGCTTCGCCGCCCAATTCCCCTTCTTCATCACAGCATTGGAAGGCGCCTTCAACCCCCACTGACCCACCCTGATCCCAACCGGCGCGCGACAACCGCGCGCGCCGGTTCGACCAGACAGCCGCGCAACCAACCACCCCGCACGCCCAAAGTCCGCCCGGCCACCACACTCCCAGCGAACCGCGCACCCCCAAGTCCGGCCAGCTACCGCACTCTTAGCTACACCGCACCCCCAAGCTCGGCCGACTACCGCACTCCCAGCGAAACCGTGCACCCCAAGTCCGGCCGACTACCGCACTCCCAGCGAAACCGTGCACCCCAAGTCCGGCCAGCTACCGCACTCCCAGCCACACCGCATACCCCAAATCCGCCATGACCGCCCTACCAGCCCCGCCCCCGCGACCCCTAGGGAGCGGCGGCCACGAAGTGGCCGGTCCGCGGCCGGGCCGCCGGTTAGCCGCCGGGGCGCAAGCGACGAAGGAGCAAGCCCCGGTGGCTAACCGGCGGCCCCCAGGGGCCGCGGACACGCGCGCGCCAGCGCGCCAATAAACACAGCGTCAAACCGCCTGGGACTACCGCCCCTCGGTCATCCCTAAACCCGACGAACAGCCGCCAACGGATCCGCATACAACGCACTCAACGAAGTAACCACAGCCGCGAACTCCTGAACCTTCCCCCCGAACCCGCTGACCCGAATGTCGGTAGCGGCCAACTGCGTACTCTGCGAAAACGCCCGAGCCACATGCCCCAATGCAGGCCGATACCCCGTAAAAGCCTGCCCACCCAACACAACTCGATCCGGATTCAACATGTCGCGAACCAAGGCGACAGTCTGTCCCAGCATCGTCGCCCGCTCGGCGAGCAATTCCCGCGCCGACTCCGACCCCGACTCCGCCGCCCGATAAAGGTCGTTGATCGTCGTACCAGCAGTCCCGTTGTGCGCCGGGATGATTCCGCGACCGACAGCCCGAGCTTGCAGCGCCCGATCACCGACGGTCACTTCCAAGCACCCACGCCGCCCGCATGTGCACTGCACATCGGAGCCCGTCGGCAGATGCGCGATCGACCCCGGCCCATTGCTAGGTGTGTGTACGCGACCGTCGAGAGTGACGGCGATCCCCGCGGTCTCACGCACGTAGAAGTAGAGGCTGCTGCCGTGCTGGGCAGCGGGAAGTTCGGTGTCGGGCTCGGGTCGGCGCGCGTCGAAGGTCGGCAGCAGCAGTTCGGAGGCCGCCATGGCCTCGACGTGCGGTGCGACGGAGACCGGCAGCTCGAGCACATCGCCGAGGACCTGCCCGATCGGCGCGCCCTTCCATTCCAGCTTCGGGTGGTCGACCACACCGCTCTGCGGATCCACCCGCCCACCGATGGCGACGCCGGCCCACAGCGGTGTCCGCCGGTGCCAGCGCTGCAGGAACGCCTTGGCGCTGCGTGCGACGGTGGTGACCGCGAATTCCTGCCCGGTTTTCGGTGTCGCGATGGCGAGTCCGCCGAGAATTCGACCACGCAGGTCAGCGGCGACGATCTTCGTCGCCTCGGCGCCGATGTGGATGCCGAGCGTGAGGTACGCGTCGTGATCGATCTCGAAGGGCACGCGCGGCCTGCCGACTGCGCCCGCGGCGGTCAGGTCGGGCCGCTCGCGCAGCAATCCCGCCGAAAGCAGTGATGCCACTTGCCGATTCACGGTGGCGATACTCAGTCCGGTCGCCCGCGCGGCGTTGTCGCGCGAGACCGGGCCCGAGGCGGCGGTGCGCAGCACCGCGGCGGCGGGGTTGTCGCTACGCCGCAGCTCAGGCGGCACAACGGGGCGGGAAACGCGAGAGCGACCTGCGCTCGTCCGGGAGACGGGGCGATCGATGATGGGAGCAGACATATGAAGTTCCTTGCCAAAAATCCCGTTATCTCAACGGGATTGCCTACACGTGGGGCGTGGCAGCTCGCGAACCTGGGGGGCTCAGCTGCAGGAGCAGGAACGACACAGTTCGCGCGTCAACGGCAACCGTAGGCCCAGAGCGGCGGTCACGTACGTGACCCGCTGGGCGGCGAGATGGTTGCTGGACATAACAATCAAGTTAACACCTAATTCCGACCCATCCAAGCCGAATCGGCGAATTGTGCGCTGTGGCACATCATTGCCGCAGGTCAGCGGGGTTCATGACAGGCGTAATGGGTGTCAACACGAAACCCCCTGCGGGGAACCGAAGCTCCCGCAGGGGGTTTCACCGATCCGGTCGGACTTACTTGGCCGGGGCGGTGAAGGGGGCGTTGATGGTGGAGAAGTACTGGATCGCAGCACCGATCGCGACCGGGGCGGTGATCAAGATCTGGCCCAGGATGACGCCGAGGGCGCCGATGGTGGTGGCGCCGACGAGGCAGCCACCGATGCCGCCGGGGGCAGCGCCGACCAGCGCGCCCAGGACGCCACCGGCGATCAGGCCGCCGGCCGCACCCGCTACGCAACCGATGGCAGCGCCGCCGAGGCCGCCGACCAGGGTGCCGATCGCGGCACCGAGCGAGATGGTGGAGGTCAGACGGCTCCAGGCGGCCTGCTCACGCTCGTACTCGGTCTTCCAGGGAGCCTTGTCCTCGTAGGGGAGGGCGACGGGCTTGTAGACGGCCTTGGCCGGGTCCAGCTGCGGGGTCAGCGTGGCGGTGTTGCCCGAGATCTCGGCCGCGATGGGCAGCTCGAACTCGTCGAGGCGGAAGCTCAGGGCGGTGCCGGCGACGACGGTGCCGTTGGCGGCCTTGATCTTGAAGACGCCGTTCTCTTCGACCAGCGAGCCCGCATCCGTGGTGATGACAGCCTTGGCGTCGTCGACGACCTCGGCGGAGTAGTTGATCGCGGCGGCCTCTTCGGCCGGCGCGGCGTTCACGGTGCCTGCCGTGATGCCAGTAGCCACGGTCAGGAGCGCCGCGACCACGGCGAACTTCCTCATCTTCATAAAACTGCCAATCCCTCATCTGTTTGTGGAGCCGTTCGAGAAACAAGCTTCGAGCAGATCCACCCTCGTGACGAGGGAAAAAAACAGCTAGATCTTAACTAAATATTCATTTCGAGGCTTTGGCCGCCGCCTTGGCCTGCTTCTTGAATTCCCTTACTTCCGATAATGTTTCCGCATCGACGACATCGGCGACCGAGCGTCGCGACCCGTCGTCGCCATACGCGCCTGCCGCTTCTCGCCAGCCGCTCGGCCGTACGCCACGTTGTTTCCCGAGTAGCGCGAGAAAGATCTTCGCCTTCTGCGCCCCGAACCCCGGCAGGTCCTGTAACCGGCGGAGCACCTCCGCGCCATCGGGGTCGCCCGCGGTCCAGATCTGCGCAGGTACGCCGTCATAATGCTCGATCACGTACTGGGCGAGCGCCTGCGCCCGTCGCGCCATCGACCGCCCATAGCGGTGAATCGCCGGTGGGGTGGCCGCGAGTTCCTCGAATTCGGCCGGATCCGCTTCGGCGATGCGGCGCAGGTCGAATCCGTCCATGCGCTCAGCAAGTTTGCGCGGCCCACGAAACGCGTGCTCCATCGGGTACTGCTGGTCGAGCAACATCCCCAGCAGCAACGCGAAATCGTCGATGCTGAGAAGTTCATCGGCCTCGGATTCCTGAGCGAGACACAGCGTGCGAGTCATACATTCATCGTGACACATTTCCCCAGTAGCCTCTGAGTCCATGCTTACGAGGACTGCTCCCACTCTGGCGGTACGAATGACCGACTACACCCCACGACCGGCTCGCTTCGATCAAGCGGCCCGGGATCAGCTGATCGACGCCCATGATCTGGAAGTCACCCAGCCCGGCATGCGGGCGCTCGGCTCCTGGAGTCACGCCGCGCTGGCGCTGCGGCCCGGCGAGAACGCCCTCGATATCGGGTCCGGCACCGGATCCGAGGTGATCACCTTCGCCGAGGAGGTCGGGCCGCACGGCACCGCGATCGGCGTCGAACCGGATCCGAATCTGCTGGCCTCGGCGCAGCGCCGTGCGGTCGAGTCCGGGTCGAGCGCCCGCTTTGTCTCCGGCGACGCCTACGGCCTGCCCTTCGGCGCCGACACCTTCGACGCGGTGCTGTGTGAGCGGGTGTTCCAGCACCTCACCGCACCCGCGCGGGCAGCGGCCGAGATCGCCAGGGTGCTGCGGCCCGGCGGGCGCGCGGTGGTGGTGGACTGCGACTGGGCCACCGCGATCGTCCATCCCGGCAACCCGCGGGTGGCGAGCACGGTGATCGACACCCTGATTTCCGCCACCACCAATCCGCTGTCGGGCCGCCGACTCGCCGGGCTGCTCAGCGGCACCGGCCTGGTGGTCGACGAGATCGGCTCACACGCGCTGGTGCAGGACCGAACGGTCGGCGCCGGAGCGCTGGTCCGCCGAATCGCGGACCTGGCCGCGCTGCGCGGGGCGATCACCCCCACCGAACGCGACCAACTCCTCGCCGACCTCCAAGCAGGCGCGGACCGGGGTGACATCCACATCTCCGTCACGCTGTTCGGCGCCCTCGTCCGAAAGCCGACCCGGACTGGATAACCCCGATCTGCCCCTCAGCCTCGCCGGCGATCCAACGATCGAGCTCTAGAGCAATTTCTCCGTCGCTGCCAACAGCACGCAGGTCGCCAATCCCTCCATCGCCTTCTCCAGTTCCGGCAGCTGGGGGAAGCTGGGGGCGATGCGGATGTTCTTGTCCTCGGGATCCTTGCCGTACGGGAAGGCCGAGCCGGCGGCGGTGAGCGCGATGCCTGCATCCTTGGCCAGCGCGATCACCCGGGCCGCGGTGCCGTCGAGCACGTCGAGGCTGATGAAGTAGCCGCCCTTCGGCTCGGTCCACGACGCCACCTTCGACGCGCCGAGGCGGTCCTCGAGGATGCGGCGCACGAGCGCGAACTTGGGTTCCAGCAGCGCGCGATGCTTCTGCATGTGCTCGCGCACGCCCTCGGCGTCGCTGAAGAACCGCAGGTGCCGCAGCTGGTTCACCTTGTCGGGGCCGATGCTCTTCTTCGCGGCGTGCGACAGGTACCAGTCGACGTTGGCCTGCGACGCACCGAAGAAGCTCACGCCCGCACCGGCGAAGGTGATCTTGGAGGTCGACGCGAACACCAGCGGACGGTTCGGGTTGCCCGCCGCCTCGGCCAGGCCGAGTACATCGATGACCGGCGCCGCGGTGTCGGTGAGCGGGTGCACCGCGTAGGCGTTGTCCCAGAACAGGCGGAAGTCCGGTGCCGCGGCGGGCAGCGAAACCAGCTCGCGGACAATCTCTTCCGAGTAGACGACACCGGTGGGATTGGAGTAGTTCGGCACCGCCCACAGGCCCTTGATCTGCGGGTCGTTCGCCAGCAGCGCCGCGATGGCGTGCACGTCGGGGCCGTCGTGGCGCATCGGGATGGTGATCATCTCGATGCCGAGCGCCTCGGTGATGGCGAAGTGGCGGTCGTAGCCGGGGGCCGGGCACAGCCACTTGATCGGCTCATCGCCGACCCAGCGGCGCGGGGAATCGGGGGTGCCGTAGAGCATCGCGAACGCGATGATGTCGTGCATGATCTCGAGGCTGGCGTTGTTGCCCGCCACCAATCGCTCGACGGGGATGCCGAGCAGATCACCGAAGATCGCGCGCAGTTCCGGCAGGCCGTTGAGGCCGCCGTAGTTGCGGCAGTCGGTGCCGGAACCATCGCGGAAGTCACCGTCGCCCGGCAGCGAGAGCAGCGACGAGGACAGATCGAGTTGCTCCGACGAGGGCTTACCTCTGGTGAGGTCCAGCGTGAGCTTCTCAGTTTTGAGCGTCGCGTAATTCGCGGTCTGGGACTCGTGCTCGGACACGAGTTCCTCGTGGCTCATCAAACCGATCTGCGTTTGCCGGGGCATCCTGGGCAGCCTTTCGAAGCAAGCAAGGGGGGTGCACGCTGTGCGTGCTGACAGCCGCAACGTTACCCGGCGAATGCGCGGAATCGGCGGGGTATCGGGGCTGGGATCAGGCTCGCACGCTGCGAAGGTGCGTAGGCCGATCAGTCACAGCGGGGACCCCTGGAAATAAAGGGGACCCCGCGCACCCGGCAGAGCCCGTTGACCCTTGCTGCCTTCCGGCCCTGGGGGAGTTCACAGGATGCTCGCCGCGCGGGATCCGTCGGCCAGTGTAGCGGTTGTTCTCGGTACTAGCGATTCCGGTCGTCGAACAGCAGGTCGGCGGCGCGCGTGCGTACCTCGACCCGGCCGTGGTCGCCGTGGTCGCCGGCGAGGAAGTGATTGTCGATGGTGGCGCAGCGGGCCGGCTTCGACCTCGTCGGGATCTTCGCAGAACACGCTGATTATTCGGCGCAACAACGTTATTCGCGGGTTGTCCACGCGAGAACCGGTTTTCGGATCGAGGTATGGATGCGTTCGGCCAGTACCTCGATCTGCGCGGCCCAGCGTGTTCCACCTCATATCCGTCACCGACGAAGACGCCCTGACCTGTCGTTACTCGAGTGAACGCGACCGTATACCCGCCGCGCTGACGGTGACGCTGGCTACGATCTATCCGATATCGGCAGTGGGGGTTCGGCGTTCCCCATAACTGGAGAGGGGGGCCCGATCGTGACCGGCCCGAATCAACAACCACCAGGCGGCGGCGTGCCGCCGTCGGACCCCACGGTCGCATGGTGGGAACGACCAGGTGAAGGCGCAGGTCAGAACCCCGCCCTAGCCGATCCGACGGTGCTGCGCGGCAATCTCGGCCCGCCCGGCCCGTACACCGCGCCGCCCACTCCCTATCAGAGCGGCGCGAACCCCCAGCCCTACACCGCGCCGCCGGGGCCGTATCAGAGCGGCGCGCAGCCACAACCGTTCGCGCAGCAACAGCCGTTCCCGCAGCAGTACGCGCATCCGCAAGCAGGCGCGTATCAGGCACCGCAGCCGCAATGGGGCGCACCGCCGCGGCCGCCCTCGTCGGGCAACAAGGCGGTGTGGTGGATCGTGGGCGGCGCGATCGTGGGCGTCGGCGCGCTCGTGATCGGGCTGATCGCGTTCACGGCCAACAAGGTCGACGACAGCCCCTTCGGCACCGACCCGGACGCGTGGGCGGGTAGTTATGTCTTCAAGGACGGCAAGAATGCCTGTGATCTGGTCGATCTCACCGTGCTGAACCAGTGGTCGTCCACTCGCGAGACGACCACCCACACCGAGCGTGGACCGTCGGAGTACATCGGCGGCGGTTCCTACGACTGCGACGCCAAGAACCAGGAGCCGGGCCGCAACGCCAATGACGCCTCCTTGGGACTCGAGGTCGAGTTCAAGACCAAGAGCGAGACCGAGTCCGACTACGCGCGCTGGAAGGGCTACGACACCAAGACCACCGGCAAGGACTACGACCACGGCCCGGTGACCGGCCTCGGCACCGAGGCGTACTACTCCAGCGAGCAGCACACCTACGGCTCCATCCCCAGCGACTACTCCGTGGTGGTGGCCGCACACGACAGCAACATCTCGGTGAAGGTGGAGATCGAGGTGTCGACGATGCGCACCGTCGACAAAGCGGCCATGCGGACCGCCGCCGAGAACCAGGTCCGCAAGGTACTGGCCGCTCTGAAGAAGTAGCAGGTCAGAACCGGTCGCGCAGGCCGGTTTGGCATCGACCCCCCACCACCCGCTATGCTGCTCCACGGAGGATTCGCCTAGTGGCCTATGGCGCTCGCCTGGAACGCGGGTTGGGTTAACGCCCTCAGGGGTTCAAATCCCCTATCCTCCGCAGCAGCAGGGCCCTGATCGGTTCGCCGGTCGGGGCCCTGTTCGTTTAATCGGTGGATCTGTCGGTGGGCTTCCGTAGAGTGAGCCCCGATGGTGCGGGAGACCCCCACCACACCCCTATACCGTCGTCGCCGCCCCACACCGATGTGCGTGCCGACACGGTGAAGTGGGTACCCAGCCTTCGCGCCGGTCCGGAGTTCGGATCGCGCCGGTCGATGCCACGAGCGCGTCGATCGCAAAGAAATCAGAAAGTACAGAAGAACACAGTGAACACATCACCTGAAACGAGCATCGGGCGCGACGCGTCCGCGCCGATCCGGCTGATGCTGCGTGACCGCACAGCCACCACCGGGCCGATAGACGGCGCCTGGTGGCCGCGAACCGACCAGCCGATGACCGAAATGCACCAGTTGGTGGCCGCGGTCGGAACGCGGATCGGCAAGTTGGCACGGCTCGGATTCGACTGGACCACCAGCGAATCCGACGACAGCACCGCCCGCACCGAACAGGCCGCGCGCATCATGCACGTGGTCGGCAGCAACGGCGCCGCGCTGGCGTTGCTTGTCATCCCCGCGGCCACCGAGGCAGCGGCCGCCCGTAGCCAGATGCGCTGGGCGGCAGGCAAACCGCGCATCCAGGACCCGGCGCCCGCCGACACGGCGGCCGACGGGCCACGCACCCTCGTGCAGATCTGACCTCGCTGATCCAGTTCACCGGTCGCTGGTGAACGAGGGATCGAAGTCGCGCGGCGCACCGCGACGACTCAGCAACCGGTCGAACCATTCGCCCAGGATGACGCCCGCGGCCAGCGCGCAGCCGACACCGAACGCCCCGAGGATCTGCCCGAAACCGAGCAGCGTCTCGTCCTCCAACAGGGCATACAGCCCGCGATACACCTTCAGACCCGGCAGCAGCGGCGTGATCCCCGCCGCCGCGACGACCAAGGGCGGGGTGAGCGCGCGACGCGCCATCAGACCACCGGCGAGACCGATCACGGTGGCCGCCAGCCCGGCGGACACCACCGGCCCGAAGCCGATATCCTGCGCGCCGAGGAAGGCCATGGTGCCACCCGCACCGCTGAGCCCGGCCGCGAACAGCGCCCGGCGCTCCGCGTAACAGGCCAACGCGAAGGCGATCGCCGCCACCGCACCGGCCGCGAGTTTGATCGCCAGATCGTCGGTGTCGCGGCCCGCGCTCGCCGCGATCTCGGGCACCGCGATCCCCATCATCGTGGAAATTCGCAGGGTCAGACCGATGCCCGCGACGATGCCGCCGGTCATCATCACCACTTCGAGCATGCGGGCGGCGGCCGTGATCGGCGCGCCGGTGATGGCGTCCTGTACCGAACCCACCAACTGCTGACCGGACAGCAGCACCGTGATGCCCGCCGCGACGATCAGCGCCGCGTCGGAGCGCCAGTGATCACTCACCGAGGCGAGCGCGATGGCGGGGATGGTGGCGATGACACCACCGACCATGTGCTGGAAGAACATCGGTAAACCGAGCTGATGCAGGAACCGGTTCACTACATCGATCACCGCGGTCGTCGCGAAACTGATCGCGGCGAGCACGAATCCACCACCGAGCAGCACCGCGATCGCCGCCGCGAGCAACGACCAGCCCGCCGTCGACACCCAGCGGGGGTACGGGTGCCGCGAGGAGATCAGTTCGTCGAGGGCGGCGTGCGCCTGGTCGACGGGGACGATCTGGCTGCGGATGCGCCGCGTCAGCCGGTCGACCGCGGCCAACCGCGTGAAATCGAGCGAGCGGTACTTCACGACGCGCATATCACTGGCGGGCGGCAGGCTGGGACCGCGGTCGGCCCAGATACGGATCGCGTCGAAGGTGACATCGATATCGCAGCTGTTCAGGCCGTAGGTCGAGGCGATGAACCGGACCTGCGCGGAGGTGTCACCGACACCGGTGCCCGCGGAGAGCACGACCTCGCCCACCCGGACCGCGAGGTCGAGTACCTGCGACACCTCGGCGTCGTCGGCGAGGTCGATCGGTTGCAGGGGCGTGGGTGCGGCGACGATGTTGTCGGCGGTGGCCCGCTGTGACGGAAGGACGAACGGCCTGCGCAACCGCCACCATCGCTGACGCAGACCCGGACGTTCGAGAATGGTGGCGCCGTCGCCCTCCGCCAAGGGATCCACACTCATACCTCGACGGTAACGGCGATCGCGAGACCTTCGGCGTCTCGCAATCAGTTCGTCAACGTGTCGGGTCTGGACGAGGACGGCGCGTGAGGTCAGACGTCGTCGATCAATCCGGTGCTGTAGGCGGTCGCCGCCAGGTGCTGTAGGCAGCGCGGGCCGCATCCATTGTGTTGAGTCAGCACGAAACGGGCCTGCTGGAGCGAAGAAATGGGAGAATCGGCCACACAGTCGGCATGGACGGCACGCCAGTGGTCTTCATGACGGAGGGTGGCGGCGCGCGACAGCTGCGGGCCCGGTGCGCAAGTGTCCAGCAGGGTGTGACGGGAGGGGCAGGCAATGGAGGCGATGACTGTATGAACACCGGGACCGGGAAGGTGATCCAGGAGCGGCGCAGACTGCTCGGGCTCTCGCAGCCCGCGCTGGCCACCGCGATCGGGGTGAGCTCGCGCCAGATCACCAGGTACGAGTCCGAAGAGCAGTCGCCGACACTGCCGGTCGCTGTCAGGTTGGCCAATGCCCTGCAGGTCTCGCTGGCGGAGCTGGCCGGCATCGTGGACAACCGCGTCGACCTGGCGGGCGACTGGTGGGCAGCCTGGCAGAAACCGGCGAACCACGCGGACGAGGTCGAGGTAGCGGCGGTGACCATCCGGCACGAGGGCGACCATCTGATGCTCGACTCGACCGCCGAACCACCCGAGCCCGCGGCCGATCCGGTCGACCGGGTCCGTGGCGAGATGCGGGTGTGGGAAGGCGAGGCGCTCACCGGTTGGGTACGCGGCATGGATATCGCCTACCCGGTCGGCACCATCTACTACGCGCTGCATCCCCAGGGTGCTCACGCGGTCGGCTCGTGGACGACGAAATCGGGCCCCGATGGTCTGGTGCGCGGCTGGAGCGTCCTGGCGCGGGAGAAATCCGACGCGGAGAAGCTGCTGGCGGAAATGCTGCGCACCGACGGCAATGTCGAGTCGTGGCCGAGTACCTCGCGCTCGGCCTGAAGCCGTCGCCTGATCTCGGCGACGCTCGGGCGCCCGCGTTCGGCGGGCGGGGTGAGTAGTAGGTAGCGGCTCAGCGCCCCGAACACCAACAGCCCCACGGCAATCCACAGATAGATCTCCATCGGTTCCCCTCCGAACGAGTCAGTGCTTGCACGTGTGGCGCGGTATGGTCATCGCTGAGCCGCCGACAAAAGTATGGTCGCTGCCAAGACCTTTTGGACAGCAAAAAGCGTCTACAAACGTCTACAGTTCTCTACGATGAGCCCATGTCCAGTCGGGGCGAGCAGGGGAACGGCGTCGTCGGAGCTCGGTTGCGGCGATTGCGGGAAGAGTCGGGATTGTCGCTGGCGGCGCTGGCCGCGCGCGTTCCGTACAGCAGGGCCGCGCTCGGCCACTACGAAACCGGCGCGCGAGCAGCGTCTTTCGAAGTGATCGGTTGGTACGAGCGAGTTCACGCGCAATCGACACCCGTGCTGCCCGGCTCTCGTCGACGTGATCCGCGAGCCGCCGATGCCGCACTCGCGACGGCGATCGCCGCGGCGCATCGAACGGGCCCGCTCATCGAGATCGGGCGACCACACCAGGGAGACAGCGGAACCGGATATTTCTGCCCGTTCCGGATCGACGGTGTGATCGAGGGCCGGGCCGCGGGAACCGATCCCGCGACAGCCTTGCACTCGGCCCTGCGCGCGGTGGGCGCGGAGCTGAAGCGCGCGGGAAACAACGTCGGACCCAGCTGAAACCTGTTCCGGACGTGCGTGTCTCAGCGATGCGCGGTGACGACCGCGTCGAGAGCCGCGGTGAGCAATTCCAGGTAGCGGTCCGGATCGGGCATCACCCGCGCGTCGGCGTGCACGGACAGCGTGATCGTCGCGCCGATCCCGTGCACGCCATGGGTCAGGTGCATGACGGTACCGAGGGCCGGAAAACCCCCGGTGAACAGGACCGGGGCGCCCGCGAAGGCTAGATCGGCCGGGCCTCGATAGACGCTGGAGACGACGGTATTGCCGTCGAGCGTCACCGGAACATTGTCCAGGTCGGCCCGTTCGACATCGCGCACCGCCAGGATCGCGGGAACCACCTCACCGACTCGATCCTGTACGCCCAGCAGCGGATTCGTGGCTCGTTCACGGCGGTCGGCGAGTTCGGCGGCGATGAGATTCGCGCGCAGGCGCAGGTCGGGTTCGTCGATGTGCAGGTCGATCGACAGTCCGCGGTAGTTGTTGCGGGCCGCGCTCGGCGCGGGAAGTGCCATCGGCAGCGCCGTTCCCAGCCGCTCCGGTCGCTCGCCCCGCTCGGTGAGATAGTCGACCAGCGCGCGCGAGATCGCCGTCAGTGCGGTAACAGTGACGGTTCTGCCCGGGGTACGGAGGTGGTCCGCATCGACAACGAGCATTCGCACGGTATGGCCGCCGACCGCGGCGGCCGGATTCAACGCACAGGGGGCGAAACCGGTTGCGGCCGCGGGCACCTCACCGGCGGCCGTGCGATCCGCCAATTCCCGCTGCGCCCGGTACGCGGCACGCCCGCGCCACACTGTCGCCGCGAGCTGCCCGGGAAAACGCAGCACGCCAAGTACTCTCGGATCTACCCGCTGAGCAATCCATCCACAGGGTTGTCCACAGGATTCCACCGGCTGTGCGGTAGTTTGCCCAGCTCCGACCGGGTGATATCCCGAGTTATCCACAGGTGCATCAGATGTGCTGTGAACAACTGATTCATCCACAGCCATCCCGAAGAGCCCGCGCGCGATGGCGGCGGCTCGAGTGCCATCGGCGAGCGCGTGCGAAAGTTGCAGCACCACGACCACCACGGGCGCCGCCGATCGCGGCGACGAGTGAACCGACCGGAAAACATGGACGCGCCACGGATATTCGGTCGCGACGACACCGGTTCCCAGGAGTTCGCCCAGATCCACGAGCAGGGCATGCCACGACAGACCCTCCGGCCGGTGGTGTACGAATTGCTGGGACGTGAATTCGGCCGGAACCCAACGTGGGTAACCGAGATCGCCCGGTATCTCCTGTAACCGAATCCGCAGATCCGGAATGCGCGCCGCGCGCGCCGCGATGAAAGCGCGGAGTTCGTCAGTGGTGGAATCGGTTTCGGCGAAAGAGTAGAGCAGGAACACGTCGTTGGCGGTGCGCCGTGACAGCCAGTACATCGTCGCGTCACGCGCGGCCATCGTGGTCATCCGGCCACGATAGGCCACCCCGCCTACGTCACCGAGAAGGCCCCGAGTCCGCTCGACTCGGGGCCGGCATTGCCCATTCGAGACGCATCTCGCGGCTCAGCCGCGTGCGAACTCTCCCGCGGTGACATCGGCGAGAAAGGCTTGCCACTGCCCTGGACCGAAGGCCAGCACGGGTCCGCGACCGCGATCCTTGGTGTCGCGAACGGCGATATCGCCGCCGGCGAGAAAGGCTACTTCGACGCAGTTCCCATCGGGTCCGCTGTAGGTGCTCTTGCGCCACACAGCGTCGGTCACATCAACTTCCACGGCACTTACTCCTTTGGTTCATCGAGAAGAGGGGATAACTCCTGGAATCGTTGAACATTCCGATATCCGGCGCGACCGATGAGTTACTTCGTGGCACACAACGCACTGCCACACGGCGCGCGCAACCGACCGGCACGAACCAGCGCATCGAGGCATTTTCGCCTCCGGGGGCTGCCCCGCGGATGAAACACTAGCAGGTCTTCCGCAATGTTGCGGAAGAGAATTTGCTTTCCCATATCGTTTTGCCAAGCTTGCGAAGCTTCACGTTTGCGGGAGCATTGCCAGGTCCCTTACCCATTCTCGATCCGGTTGACACATCCTGATTTACGGCCATGTGATTAGTCCGTGATACGTCAATTTCCCGGGCACCTCAACCGTCACATAAGCACCATCGCGGGCAGGCGTGGATCATGGGGGAATGATCTCCCGTGACCGTGACACCGCAGGTCGTGCCCGCAACGATCGCCCCCGCGACCGACTCGGCCGACCGCTGCCCCTCGGCAGTGCCGGAGTCGCCCGAATTCCCGATGACCTCGAGCTCGGACCCCAGCAAACTCTCACCTTCGCTCAGCAACTGCTGGACGACGGATTGGCGTTCAATGCCCACGAGGTATTGGAGGCCGCATGGAAAAACGGGCCGGTTGCCGAGCGGATGCTCTGGCAGGGTCTGGCCCAGTACGCCGTCGGCCTCACCCACATCCAGCGGGGCAATGCCAAAGGCGCGGGTATCCTGCTGCGCCGCGCCAGTGAGCGACTCGGGTCGTACCCGGCGAACGCCCAGCAGCACGATGTCGACCGCACCGGACTGATCGCGCACGCGCGAGAGCTGCTCGACGCGCTCGATGCCGGTGACACCATCGCCGAGGAACGGCTACGAACGCGGCTGTGCCGCGAGCCCACATAGGATCGAGCAGTGCCAACGAGTCGCGGCGCGGGCCGCTACGCGCCGAGCCCTTCGGGCGAGCTGCATGTGGGAAACCTGCGAACCGCGGTGCTCGCCTGGCTTTTCGCCCGAACTTCCGAGCGCGAGTTCCTGATTCGCGTCGACGATCTGGACCGGGTACGCCCCGGCGCCGCCGAACGTCAGCTCGACGACCTCGCCGCGATAGGCATCGATTGGGACGGCCCTGTGGTCTACCAATCCGAACGGCTACCGAACTACGCGGCCGCTGTGACCGAACTTACCGCGGCCGGGCGCACCTATGAATGTTTCTGCACCAGACGCGAAATCCAGCAGGCCGCCACCGCGCCGCACGGCCCGATGGGCGCCTACCCCGGCACCTGCCGTCAGCTCAGCGAGGCCGAACGCGCGGCCAAGCGGGCCGAAGGACGCGTCGGCGCAATACGATTGCGCGCCGACGTCACCGAGTACGAGATCACCGATCTGCTGCACGGCCGATATCGGGGCGCCGTCGACGATTTGGTGTTGCGCCGCGGTGATGGTGTCCCCGCTTACAACCTCACCGTCGTCGTCGACGATGCCGCCCAGGGCGTTGACCAGGTGGTTCGCGGCGACGACCTCCTGCCGTCCACCCCGCGCCAGGCATATCTGGCGCAACTGCTCGGACTCACCGTCCCGGTCTACGCCCACGTGCCGCTCGTACTCAACGAGGAGGGTAAGCGCCTGGCCAAACGTGACGGCGCCGTAAGTCTTTCGGATCAGCGTGCCCTCGGCCACACGCCCGAGGACGTGGTGGCGGCGATCGCGGAGTCACTCGGATACTCCGCACGCACCACCGCTGAACTGCGCGAAGTTTTCGACCGAGCCCGCATCCCCCGGAAACCGTGGATACTCGAGCCTATCGGGTTGTTCCGGCAAGAGGGATGTCCGTAACGTACGCATTGACCGATCTAGAAGATCAAAACGAGGACTGAGAATATGACCAGCGGTGGTTACGACCCCAACCAGTACCCGCAGGGCGGTCAGCCCGGCGGCTACGGCCAGGATCCCTACGGCCAGCAGCAGCCACAGCCCGGCTACGGCCAGCAGCAGCCGTACGGCCAGCCCGGACACGGCGGGGCACCCCAGCCCGGTTACGGCCAGCCGGATCCCTACGGCCAGCAGCAGCCGGCCTACGGGCAGGACCCGTACGGTCAGCAGCAGGGCTACCCGCAGCAGGGCCAGTACGGTCAGCAGCAGCAGGGCTTCGGCGGCGTGCAGCCTGCCGATCTGGGAATCCGCTTCGGCGCGCGCGTGATCGACGGCTTCATCGTCGGCATCCCGGTGGGCATCATCACATCGCTGGTCTTTCCGAGCAGCGCCGTGTTCCTGTACCTCATCTCGCCGATCGTCACGACCCTCGCGATGGTCGGTTACTTCGTCGGCCTCGAGGTCACGCAGGGCGCCACGCTCGGCAAGAAGATTCTCGGCCTGCGCGTGCTCGCGCCCGGTGGCGCACCTCAGCTCACCCCGGAGGCCTCGCTCAAGCGCAACCTCTTCCTGATCCCGCAGCTGATCTACTGCGTCGGTTCGCTGGCGAGCATCGGCCTCGGCATCTACATCGCCACCACGATCAACAGCGACCCGAACAAGCAGGGCTGGCACGACAAGCTCGCCGGCGGCACGCAGGTCGTCAAGGGCTGATCACCCGCACCTGACGAAAACAACAGGGGCGCTTCCGAATTTCGGAGGCGCCCCTGTTTCGTGTAGAGATCAGTAGGTCGTCGACGTGTCGAATCCACCCGCGATGCCGAGCACCACGAAGAAGAGAATGTAGAGCGTCCAGCCCACGAGCGCGGCGACACCGATCCAGATGCCCGCCTGCGCCATGCCCTTACCCTCGCCGCCGCGCTCCTTGATCTGGTTGAGCGCCATCACACCGAGGATGATGCCGACGATCGCGCCGAGACCGCAGCTGCACAGACCGATCAGCGAGGACACCAGCGCGCCGATCGCCAGACCGTTGGTGCCCTGCGGCTGCGGGTACTGCCCGTACGGCTGGTACGCGCCCGCCGCCGGATAGCCCGGCTGCTGACCATAGACGGGCGGCTGCTGCGGATACTGCGGCTGATTGGGCTGCTGGTACTGCGGCTGCGATGGTGGCTGCTGCGGGTACTGCGGCTGTGCGGGAGGCGGCACCGGCTGCTGGGGATACTGCGGCGACGACGGGTACTGGGAAGGCTGCGACGGCTGGGCGGTCGGATGTTGCGGCACCGAACCCGGCGCGCCGGACTCTGGGGACACGCCAGATCCGCCGTACTGCTTCCACCACTCGTCGGAATCGCCGGGATTCGTCATAACGACAGGGTACTGGTTGGTTTCAGCGTCGGCGCGCTCGAGGCGTGGCCCTTCGGACCGCCCCGAACCCGGACACATCAGGGTTAGTCGACCAGGAGGCGCGAGGGTTGGGAGAATGAGGCCGTGACTGATACAAACTCGCTCGACAAACCAGCTGAATCTGGGCACCCCGCGCCGGAACATGCGGCATTCGCCCAGGTTGCGCGGGGGTTCTATCCGGTGATCGTCGCCATCTTCACCGCGACGCTGATCATCTCCAACATTTGCGCCACCAAGGGTGTGGAGTTCTTCTCCGACAGTTCGGTGCTGCTGGGCCCGATCCAGATCCTGCCGATCGCCACCGACGGCGCCTTCTTCCTGTTCCCGCTGGCCTACATCCTCGGCGACGTACTCAGCGAGGTCTACGGCTTCCGCGCCACCCGCCACGCCATCTACACCGGTTTCGGCGCCCTGCTGCTGACCGTCGCCTGTTTCGCCATCGCCATCCGGCTCCCCGCCGCGGGCTTCTACGAGAACCAGGAAGCCTTCCGCACAGTCATCGGCACCACCCCCCAACTCGTGCTCGCCGGTCTCGCCGGCTACTTCGTCGGCCAGTTGCTGAACTCGGCCACCCTGGTGCTGATCAAGGAACGCACCAAGGAAAAGCACCTGTGGGCCCGCCTGATCGGCTCCACCGTCATAGGCGAGTTCGCCGACACCCTCATCTTCTGCTCGATCGCCGCCACCGCCATCGGCATCAACACCTGGCAGTCGTTCGTCAACTACGTCATCGTCGGCTTCCTGTGGAAGACCCTGTGCGAGGTGCTCGTCATGCCGATCACCTACCGCGTCATAGCCATCCTCAAGAAGACCGAACCGACCTACGCCCCCGCAAAACAAGACGCACTACACGACTGACCACACCGAACACCCGAAGTCCGCGGATACCGCACTCTCAACCACACCGGCACCCCAGGTCCGCCATGACC
>NZ_BDAX01000020.1 GCF_001612665.1 Nocardia alba NBRC 108234
CGGCGGCCCGGCCGCGACCGGCCACTTTGTGGCCGCCGCTCCCTAGGGGTCGCGGGGTTCGTGGGTGAGTTTGTGGGGTGTGATCAATTGCCCGCTACTTGGGTGACCTTTGAGTCGATGTTTGTTGAGGGCGCGCTCTTGCCGGGGTGAATGAGACGAGAGACATCTGTGTTCCGGCTGCTGGGCCCGCTGCCTGTGGGGGTGGTCCGTCGGTGGTTCGAGCAGACTCACTTGGTCCACCGGCGATCCTGGGCGTTACCTCCCTCTACTTGACCCAGCGGGCCGCGGCCTTTGTCGCTGCCCCCTGAAGTCTTTGCTGCTGGGGTAGGCGGAATTCGGGGTGGTCAGGCGAATTGGCCGGGGGTGCGGCCTGGGCCGGGAGGGCCGGCGAAGGCTTGGGCGATGCCGAGCCAGTGGTCGGCGTCGGGGCCTTCGGTGGTCAGGGCGGTGTCTTCGCGGTGGCGGCGTTGGGTTGCCACCAGGCAGAAGTCGATGGCTGGGCCGGTGATGCGCTGGGGGGCGTCTTCGGGGCCCCAGGTCCAGGGGGTGCCGTCGGGGGCGGTCAGTTCCACGCGGAATTCTTCGGTGGGGCCGGATTCGCCGTTGACCAGGTAGGCGTAGTTGCGAGCGCGGACGCTGATGTGGGCGACGGTGCGTAGGCGGGCGGTGGGGACGCGGGTCGCGTCGAGTGCGTCGGCGACGTCTTGGCCGTGTGCCCAGGTTTCCATGATGCGGGCCGAGATCATCGACGCGGCGCTCATCGGCGGACCGAACCACGGCAGTTTGGTGCCGGGGGGCACGGCGGCGAGTGCGGCGATGAGCTGTTCGCGGCCCGCGCGCCAGCGGACCAACAGCTCGGCGGGTGGTGTCCGCGCGATTTCCTCGGCGCCTTCGTCGACGAGGGTGAACGCGCGCGACGCGGCCTCGGCGAGGAACGCGGTGAAGGCATCGGCGTCGGTGGCGGCGAGTATCGACACCTCGTCGGTCCAGGTCAGGTGGGCGATCTGGGTGGCGATGTCCCAGCCGGGCGCGGGTGTCGGCGTCTTCCACTGCTCGGGAGTCAGCCCGGTGATCAGGTTTTCGAGATCCGCGCATTCGGCGGCGAAATCGTCGAGCAGCGCTGCGAGGTCAGCCATGGAGTTCCCTTGCCGATCATGGCGCGACCCGGTGCCGGTGCGCCGTCGTCACCAAGAGTCGCAGCGACGGTCAAAAAATGCAAGCACGCATGCTTGTTATTACCAGCCGAAGGTCAGCAGGTGGAGTGCGCCGACACCGATACCTAGCGCCCCACCGTGTAGGTACAGCAACCACGCATCCTGTTCCACGGAGGCGTAGAACATCTCCATGAACTCGCCGGGCGTCAGGGTGCGCAGCTTTCGCGCCGCGAAATCGTCGATCTTCTTCGCCTGTTCCAGCACGAATTCCTCGTCGGCGACCAGCGTGCGGGCCGAAACCAGCCCGGCGCCCGCGCCCGAGACGGCCAGATTCTCGAATTGCTTCTTGCCCAGGGCGGCTCGCACCACGAACGCGGTGGCGCCGAGCTGGCGGTGGATCTCCTCCGACACCACCCGTTCGATGAGCTGACGGGTCTTGTCCCCGTTCGGCCCCTCCAGGAGCTCGACGGACAGGTTCTCCACGGTCAGCACCTGGTAGGCCAGGATGTGCGCGAGGTCGGTGGCGGCCTGGGGCTGACGCTTGGCCAGCAGCGCCTGTCGCCACAGATACTTGTAGCGCGGCTGCGGATCGCCGGGCTCGAACACCATCTTGATCGCGATCACGTTCACCGTCACGCCGATCATCGCCGACGCGAACAGCACGATCACCCAGGCCGGGATGGCGCCGAAGTACGGGATCTTCGAGTGCACATGCAGGTACAGCGCCAGGATCAGGCCGAAGGGCGCGCCGAGCAGACCGATCCGCGCCATGAACTTGAGCTCCGGCGCCGCGATGGTGGTGGTCAGGTCCTTCAGGATCGCCGGGTTCTTCTCCAGGTACCGGATCACGAAGTTCTTCACGTCGAGCAGCTGGTCGATATTGTCGCCGAGGGTCTCGAACGCGCGACGGCACAGCGCGGGCAACTGCCGGTCGACCCGCTGGTAGATGGCCTGTTTCACGGCCTTGGGCAGCGAACGCCACAGGTCGGGGTTCTCCCGGTTCATGATCTCGTCGACGATCGGCGCCACCTGATCGCGCGCCCGTTCGGCGAGATAGTCGCCGATCCCGTCGAGGTCGAGTTCGTGAATGAAATCGCGCGGGCTGCCGATCCGCAACAGCGCCGAGTCCACGCAGATACTCGCCATCTTCTCCGCGCGCGCCGGGATGAAGCCCTGGAAGCCGAGCATGCGCCCGTCACCGGAGAACGTGGGCAGCACCTGCACGCGCCGCGGTAGATACGGGTACAGCACGTGCAGCATCGGCACGCGGAAGCCCTTGAAGTACAGCGGCCAGAACAGCATCAGCACGCCGGTCCAGTTGGTGAGCCAACCGGCGAGCGCGCTGAAGATGGGGAAACTGATCAACTCGACGACGAATTTCGACTGCCCCGTCAGCTCTTCCCAATCGATGAACAGGCCGGAGGCGAGCGTGGTCATCGAGGAGCCCCCTAGTGCTGACGCGCGAAAGACGTGAAGACGTGAGGATAAGGCAACCACATTCTGACCGGTCCTGACGGGGTGTCAACGCTGGACGGCCACGTAGGCTGGCACTACGTCCGCGTCACCGAGTTCTTCCCGTCGCCTGTGCAGAGGGAGTCGCTGTGAGCATTGTTCCGAGCAATCATGTCCAGCGCCCGGTCGCGGTGATCGGCGGCGGTGCCCAGGGCAGACGAATCGCGCTGATGTTCGCCACCAGGGGCGGCGAGGTCCGCATCATCGATCCCGATGGCGAGGTCGGCAACGCGGCGGTGGCCTTCGTGGAGCAACAGCTGCCCGAGGTGGCCGCCTCGGTCCCCGACGGTAAGCCCGGCACCGCGGAGTATGTGCCCGATCAGGCCATCGGGGTGAAGGGCGCGTGGCTGGTGATCGAGGCCTTGCCGGAAAACCTGGACCTGAAGAAGAAGGTGTTCGCCCAGCTCGACAGCGACGCCGACGCCGACGCGATCGTCGCCTCGAACTCGTCGTTGTTCGCGAGCCGGTTGTTCACCACGGGGTTGAAGACCAATGACCGGATGCTCAACACCCACTTCTCCATGCCGCCGCGGTCGACGGTCCTCGACGTGATGTCGGACGGTCACACGTCCGAGGAGGTCCTCAACTTCGTCCTCACGACCTTCCCTCAGTACGGCCTGCACCCGAACCTGGTGCGCGAGGAGTCGACCGGCTTCGACGACTATCCCGAGCCGAAGCGGGGCTGAGCCCGTGATGAGATGGCGGCGGGGTAGTCGTCGACCCGGCTGACCTGTAGCGCGCAGGCGCGGCGCCTGCGCGGACCCGGCGATGCCGATCACCGAGCCGCTCGGAAACCGTGGCCACAGCCGTCGCAGATCCGGTTACAGTGACCCAGCGGATGGTCAGCGTTTGGGAGGGAACCCCGGTGGAGCAGGTATTCCAGGTCGACTTGCGGGGCATCGTCGACCTGCTCAGTCATCACCTGTACGGCAGCCCGCGGGTCTACGTTCGCGAATTGCTGCAGAACGCGGTCGACGCCATCACCGCCCGCCATGCCCTCGACCCGCGGGCTCGCGCGCAGGTCAGGATCGAAACGCCGGCGAGTACCGGCGACGGCACCATCCGCGTTCACGACAGCGGTATCGGCCTGACCGAGGCCGAGGTACACACCTTCCTGGCCACGATCGGCCGCAGCGGCAAGCGCGACGACCTCGGTTTCGCCCGGCACGAGTTCCTCGGGCAGTTCGGCATCGGCCTGCTGTCGTGCTTCCTGGTCGCGGACGAGGCCGAAGTGCTCACCCGGTCGGCGCGCGGCGGCCCGACCGTGCGGTGGACCGGGTTCGCCGACGGTCGCTATCGCGTCGAGCCCGCCGCGCGCGAACGCGATGAACCCGGCACCACCGTGACGCTCGCACCCCGCCGCGGCGCCGAACAGTGGCTCACCCCGACGACCGTGGTCGAGCTGGCGCGGCTGTTCGGTAGCCTGCTGCCGTTCGAGGTCACCGTCGACGGTGTGGCGATCACCGAGCCCGAAGTCCCCTGGCGCGCTACCCATCCCACTCCGTCGGACCGCGCGTACGCGCTCGCCGCGTACGCCGAGGACACCTTCGGCTTCACCCCGTTCGCCACCTTCGATCTCGCGTGCGCCGAATCCGGCGTCACCGGTGTGGCTTTCGTGCTGCCGCAGCCGGTCAACCCGGCGGCCAAGGCCGGGCATCGGGTGTATCTGAAGCGAATGCTGTTGGCGGAGAGCGTTACCGGGTTGCTCCCCGATTGGGCCTTCTTCGTCCGCTGCGTGGTCGACACCACCGAGCTGCGCCCCACCGCGAGCCGCGAAGCCCTCTACGAGGACGACCTGCTGGAGAGCACGAGGGCAGCGCTCGGCGACCGGATCAGGGACTGGCTGGTGGAACTGTCCACCTCCGATCCGGCCGCGCTGCACCGTTTCCTGCGCATCCACGATCTCGGGGTGAAGGCGCTCGCCCTGCACGACGACGACATGTTGCGGCTGGTCGACCGCTGGTTGCCGGTGGAGACCAACGCGGGCCAGATCCCGCTCGCCGAATTCCGCCGCCGTTTCGGCGAGGTCCGCTACACCCCGTCGGTGGAGGAGTTCCGTCAGCTCGCCGCGGTGGCGGGCGCCGCGGGTATCGGCTTGGTGAACGGCGGCTACTCCTATATCACCGACATTCTCGAGCGTTTGCCCGCGATCGATCCCGAAATCCGGGTGCGCCGCCTGGATCCCGCCGAGCTGGCCACCCATTTCGACCTCGTCGATCCGGCGACCGAGCTGGCGCTTCGTCCCTTCCTGACCACCGCCCAGCGCGTGCTCGACCGGCTCGAATGCGAAGTGGTACTGCGCACTTTCGATCCGCCGTCGCTGGCCGCGCTGTATCTGCTCGACCGCGATGCCCAGCATCGTGCCGAACTGCGCGCCACCCGCGAGGTCGCCGACGAACTGTGGGCCGATGTCCTGGGCGCCTTCGATACCGACCAGGGAGGCGACCGGCCGCAGCTGGTGCTCAATCACCGGAATCCGCTGGTACGTCGCATCACCGGGCTCGCCGATGCGCGCCTGGTCACCACGGCGGTGGAGGCGCTCTACAGTCAGGCGCTGCTGCTGGGCCAGCATCCGATGCGGCCGGTCGACACCGCGCTGCTGAACAAATCGTTCGTCGGGTTGCTCGACTGGGCGGTTCACGATCCGAGCGGAGGGTTGTGATGTCGGACGCCGACACACCCGACGACCTGCAACGGCTGCTGTTCCAGGCCTACGACATGCCCTACGGCGACGCCAAAGACGCACTGCTGGAACAGGTGTTGCGGCACGCGGAGGCCGGCGCGCACGCCGAGCTCGCGTTCCACGTTCGCATGGCGATGATCGACGCGTACGGCCACGGGATGAGCCCGGCCAAATTGTTCGTTCCGTTCGCCCGCTGCCTGGCCGAATACGATCGCGACCCCGGCGCCCACGAATCGTGGGTGGCGCCGTCGCTGCGGTGGAAGTTCAAGACCGCGGTGGGCGCGATGACGAGATTTCCCGAGGTGCCGATGGATCGGGCGATGGCCGCCCTCGATCAGATGGAACGGCGCTACCGGGTCGAGGGTCAGAGTCTGAACGCGGTCTACGGCCGCAGGCATCGGGTGGCGGTCCATATCGGCGACCTCGACGCGGCCGCGCGGTGGTACGAAAGATGGTGCACCACACCGCGGGACGAGAACTCCGACTGTGAGGGCTGCGATCCCACCAACCGCGTCGCCTGGTTGGCGAGCCAGGGCCGCGACCTCGAAGCCGTCGAACTGGCCGCCCCGGTGCTGGCCGGCGAACTCGGCTGTTCCGAACAACCGCAACTCATCCTGACCGAACTGATGTTGCCCTACCTGCGCACCGGCCAACTCGACGCGGCGCGCAGCGCGCATCGCCGCTCCTATCGCCTGTTGCGCACCAAGCCGCAGGATCTCGCCGCGATCGGTGACCACCTCGAGTTCTGCGCGCTGTCGGGCAATCAGGTGCGCGGCCTCGAACTGCTCGATCGCCACTTCTCCTGGCTCGATCGCGCGCCGAGCCCGAAAGACGCCCTCGCCTTCCTGACCTGCGCGGCACTGCTTCTGCGCACCCTCGTCGACGCGGGCAACGGCGATACGATGTTGCACCGCCCGGCCGCCACCGGTCGCCCCGCCGCCGAATCGAGCGCGCGCGCACTGCAAGTGGAGCTCACCGACGAGGCACTGGCCATCGCCGCTCGCTTCGACCACCGCAACGGCACCGAGCACCAGACCGCGTCGGTCCACAAGAAGCTGGCGAGCGCACCGATCGTCGACTATCTGCCCCTGTCCGCGGCCGCCGCGCATCGGATGCCGGTCGAGCCGGGTCCCGCGGCGGACGGCGAGATCCCCGAGCTCACCACCGCCGAACTGCTCGAACGTGCCGAGCGGGCGGACGCCGAGCACGCGCTCGCCGAACTCCGGGTGCTGGCACCGCGGCTGGCGGCCGAGCCGGAGCCGACCGATCCGGGTTCGGCCGGTCGGCGCGCCTCCGCGCTGGCCGGCGCCGCCTTGCAGACAACCGATCACGCCGAGGCCGAATCGCTGTTGCGCCGGGCGGCAGCGTATTTCGCCGAGACGGGCCAGCAAGATCGTCGACAGGCCGAGCTGGGGCGGCTCGGCCTGCTGTTGGCCAGGCACGGCGACGGTACGGAAGCCGTTGGGCTGCTGCGAGATTCGCTGTCGCACCTGGGGAAGTCATCCGAGCCACGGACCAGAGCCATCGCGACGCTACGGCTTTCCGGCGGACTGTTCGCCCTGTTCGATCGCGGGGAGCTCTCCGACGACGACGCCGCCGAGCTACCCGCCCTGCTCGACCGGGCGGGAGCCGATGCCGCCGAATCGGGCGAGGACATCCTGCTCGGCAACGTCGCCCGGCACCGAATGTATCTGCACCAGAACAATACTGAACTCGCCGATGCGGTGGCAGCCGGACAGGAGGCCGTCGCGGCGTATCGCCGGGCCGGTCAGGCGTGGCGGATCGTCGACGCGGCCCAGTACCTGGCCGGAATTCATCTCGACGCGGGCGACCCGGTCGCGGCGCTGGAGATGATCGACGAGGCAGCGCGCCTGGTCGACGCCGACGTCCCCGACAACGTGCGTCTCATCGTGTCTGCCCGGCGCGGTGCGCTGCTCATCCACCTGAGCAGGCAGGAGGAGGCGGTCAGCGAACTGCTCATCGCGATCGCGATCGGTCTCGCGGCAGGCAGTCCGCAGGTGCCGTACGCGCAGTGGGATCTGGCGCTCGCCTACCGCGCCCTCGGTCACCTGCTCGATGCCGCCGACCAGGTCGAAGAGGCCATCGCGGGACTGGAGCGGGCCGGTGCCCTCGAGCAGGCGCGCAGCTGCCGCTTCCTGCTGGTCGGCCTGCATCGCGAGCTGGACGAGGACGAATCGGCACTCACCGTGCTCGACGAGATCATCGAATTCGACCGTGCCACCGGCGATCTCGGCGGCGAATCCGCTGTTCTCGTCGAGACCGCCGATCTGCTCGATCTGCTCGATCGTGATGCCGAGGCGGCCGAGCGCTACGTGCTGGCCGCCGAGGTCGCCGAGAGGTTCGGCGATCCGGTGCGGGTCGCCTACTGCCGCTACAGCGCGGCGCTGTCGTTGCACTGGACCGGCGACTTCGACGCCGCGATCACGGCCATCACCGCCGCCGACGCCGCGATCGCGAAACTCGCCGCCGCCCAACCGGATACCGAACTGCTCACCTGGCACACCGCCCGTCACCAGCACAACGCCGCCCGAATCCTGCGGCGCGCGCAACATCTCGCCGATGCCTTGCAGCGCGCCGACGCCGCCGCCGCGGGTTTTCGCGCCATCGACGCCGCCGACCAAGCCACCCGCGCCGATTACGAGCGCGCCGTACTGCTGATCGAGCTGAACCGCCCTACCGAAGCCGTGCGGATTCTCGCCGACGCCGTCGCCGAACTGGCCGACGACCACGCGGCGAAGCCGATGCTGTCGGAACTGTTGGCCGACACCAGAGCTCAGCTCACCTGATCGAAGGAACTACCCGCGATGCAACCGCTCGACCCGAACGATCCGCGGCGGATCGGCGATTACCGACTGCTGGGGGTCCTCGGCGCCGGGGGCATGGGCAAGGTGTATCTGGGCCGGAATCCGGGCGGGCGCACGGTCGCCGTGAAGGTGATCCGCCCCGATCTGATCGATGCCGAGTTTCGGGCGCGGTTTCGCCGTGAGGTCGCGGCGGCCAAGCGCGTCGGCGGCGCTTTCACCGCGCCGGTGCTCGACGCCGATGTCGATGCGCGGGCGCCGTGGCTGGCCACCGGCTATGTCGCGGGAATCTCGCTGACCGACGCGGTGTCCGAGTTCGGGCCGTTCGCCGAGCCCGCGCTGTCGGCGTTGGCGCACGGGCTCGCCGAAGCGCTCGTGGCGGTGCACGCGGCGGGCATCGTGCATCGCGATCTCAAACCGTCGAACGTGATGCTCGCGATCGACGGGCCCAAGGTGATCGATTTCGGCATCGCCAGGGTGATCGCGGATTCCGCGCTGACCACGACCGGAAAGTTCCTCGGCTCACCGGGTTTCATGTGTCCCGAGCAGGTGAGCGGCGAAACCCTCAGTCCCGCCTGCGATGTCTTCGCCCTCGGCGGCGTACTCACCTTCGCCGCCGCGGGCCACGGTCCGTTCGGCACGGCCGAGGTGATGCAGATGCTCTGGCGCATCGTCTACGAGGAACCGCGCCTCGAGGCATTGCCCGCGTCACTGCGACCACTCGTCGCTTCCTGCCTGGCCAAGGATCCCGCCGCCAGACCGACACCGGAACAGGTTCTTTCGGAGCTGGCACACCTCGGCGCGCCCGAACGCTCCGGTTGGCTACCGCCACAAGTGCTCGCGCACATCAGTACCGCCGCGGTCCGCCTGCTCGACCTGGATTCCGGTCCGGCCGACCCACCCGGCGCGTCGCGATCGGACGTGACCGCGACTTCCGCGCCGGGCTGGTCCACCGGGTCCTCGGCCCCGAACCTGCCTCTCGCGAACCCACCGTGGAACTCCGCGACCGGCCCCTCCCTACCCAACGGGCACACCGCCACCGGCGGATCGGCGCCGGTCCCCTACCGGCAGTCCGGCGGATTCACCACCGGTCCGACCACGGGGTCCCGGCAAGCTGCTTTTCATACGGGACCGAATCCGGCCGCGACCGGCCGCGAATTCACCCCGCGTCCCTTTGTGGTCGCCCACAACCCCGCACCACCCCGCGCCACCGAGTCCCGGCGTACCCGCGCGCTCCTGATCGCCGCCGCCGCGACGGTCGCGGTGGCCGTCGCCGTCGGCGCCTACCTGATCGGCACGCAACTCGACGCCCGGTCCACCGGGGCCGCCGCGACGAGCACCGCCCTCGCCGAAACCGCCATCGCCGTCGGCCCGACCACCACCGCGCCCGGGACGACCGCCACCGCGCCCGATTCGACCGTCCCTGGAGCGGCCACCGTCGCGACCGAGTTCGTCGGCACCTGGAAGGGCCGCGCCGCCGACGGCCCTGTGCAGTTCGACATCGAGCTCACCATCGCCGCGGGCGCCGTCGGTCAGGAACTGGCCACCTCCGCCAACACCGGCGCGCTCTCGCACGCCCGCTGCGCTCGTGCGGAAACCCTCACCGAGGCCCGCGCCGACCGCCTCACCTTTCGCGCCAGGCTCACCGAGGGCAGCGGATGCATGGACGAGGGCGCCATCTCGACGGTCACCCTGCAATCCGACGGCACGCTCGCCTACCGAACTCCCGGTTTGTTCGGCGGAGCTATCGCCGGCACCCTGCGGAAAGGCTGACGATGCGCTCCGATCGCACTGGAACACGTTGCCGCCGGATTGCTCGCGGCTGCCTCGACGAACGCTCAGCCGGTCATTTGTCCAGAAGGGATCGTCTGCCCTGGTCGGTGTCCGCGGTGCCGGGAAATGGCCACCGACCTCGGATTGTCCCAGGTGACACCGGTCTCAGAAATTCTCGCATTGCGATCTGGGTCACGAATATGCCAAACTCTCGCCCACACTGTGAAGCCAATCGGTCTCACAATGTCCGGAAAGGTAGTCGATTGAGCAGGCGGCAGGTGCGCGTGGTTGCCACCCTCCCGAGTGCTGCCCTGATGTCAGTCGAACCTGACCATCGCCAGGGCCGCGCCGGTGAGCAGGTCGGCCAGCTCGTCGACCGGCGGACGCGACTCGCGCCGCAGCAGCCATTCGTGCGCCACTCCGTTGACCGCCCCCGTGATCAGCGCGGTGGTCAGCTCCGCATCGCCGCGCAGCCGCACCCCCACCCGCTCCAACGCCTCTTCGATCAGCGCCGACCAGGCATGCCTGCGGGTTCGTCGATGGGTCTCCAGTCGATCGCTCACCCCGACCACCTCGATCAGCGCCACCTGCGCGCGATACGGGTCGGAGCCGAGCGACTCCAGGTACGCGCCGAATCCGGCACGCAGCGCGAGCTGCGGATCGTTCGAGCCCACGGCGACCACCGCGGCGCCGACCGCGGCCGCCGCGTCGTCCTGGATCCGGTCGTAGGCCGCCACCAGCACGTCCTCGCGAGTCTCGAACTCCTCGTAGAACTGCCGCTTGGACAGCCCGGCCGCCGCGCACACCTCGGCGAGCGAGCACGTGGCATACCCGCGTTCGGCGAAGATTCGCGTCGCTGCTTCCAGGAATCGCAGTCGGCGCTCGGCTTTTCGCGCGACGATCGTACGACCCCCATACCGCCTGTCCGCTGTAGTCACCTCTTCAAAGTATCTGAAACCCGGAATAACACTGACCTTTCCGGGTCGCTTCATCTATCCACCGAACAAAGGACGGCCGACCAGTGCTGAGCACCCGAGCATCGCGGACCGCATTGTCCGCCCTCGTACTAGCGGCGGGTGCGGCACTCGTGGCACCTACGCCCACGATGGCTGCCCCGCAGTCCGCCGCGACACAGCCGAGTGTCCCCGCCATCGCCGAGAACGTCCCCTCCGGGGCGCTCGCAGCGCTGGCTCCGACGATCGTAGGCGCGATTTCGGCCCCCGGCCCCATCGCCGACGGCGGACAGGCCGCGATTCTGGCCCAGGCGCGTGTGCTGCTGGCCACCCCCGGCATCCCGGCGCAGGTCAAGGCCACCCTCGAGAGGGTGATCACCTTCCTCGACGGCAGCGGCGGCGGCGGTCCCGAATTGCCGCCTTCGGACGGTCCGCGCATCGCGCAGTTCCTCTACCCGACCATCGGCAAGGGCTGCATCGGCCCGACGTCGGATTCCGTCGGCACCGCACTCGCCGTCCCCGGCCCGGCCACGCTGCCGCCGCCCGGACCGGCCGCGGACCAGACCGGCTTCGTGTTCACCGCGCTCGGCACGAAAACCGCTACGGTCGTGCAGAATCCGCCGATGACTGTGCAGTGGGTCAACCTCGACAACGGTCGCAAGGGCACCCAGGCGCTCACCAACGAGGCGGGCATCAACGCCGACGGCCCAGCCACCCTCACCGCTATCGCCGACACCGGCCACGGCCGGGTCGCTGCCGTGATCACCGGTTCGCTCACCACGGCCACCGCCGACGGTGACCGCACCTGCTCGTTCGCCCCGACCGTCGGGTTCTTCTCCGTCGGCTGAGTCTCGCACCACGCAATTGGAGTTCGATTTATGAAGTTTGTCGTCCCCGGCCTGGTCAGCGGCCTGGCCGGCGCGGTCATCGGGGTGATCGCCGTTCTCGGCATCACCGCGGGCGCGCAACAGAATTCGATCCCGGCGCCCGAGGAGTCCGGTGATCCGGGCTCGTCGCTGCTCGGCAACGTGCAGTACGGCTCGCGATGAGCAACGTACGCAGGCTCATCGCCTGCATCCTCGTCGGTCTCGGCGCGCTGCTGCTCGCGGCCGCCATCATGATTCCCACCTACACGGTCGGCAAGGTCGCCAAGACCCCGCTCGACCTGCGCATCACCACGGTCGCCAAGAGCGTGCCCGGCGAGGAAAGCCTTGTGCTGGACTCGAAGTCGCTCACCGCGACCGAGGGCGCGGCGACGGTGAACACCAACGTGCCGCTCGTCTCGCAGCGCTTCCTGACGGTCGAGGAGCCTTCGGACGCCGACGAGATGACCGTCCAGGCCGGCCAGACCCTGCGTCGCGATGACCGCGACCCCAAGGAGGGCCTGCTCACCGCCTCGGTCGACCGCGTCACCATCGACCGCGTCACCGGCGAGCCGATCGACGCCTCGCCCAACGGTTCGATCGCCGTCACCGCCGACCCCAAGTCGGGTGCCTCGATCCCCACCGAGCAGCAGCGCCGCGGCCTGCAGTACCGCTTCCCGATCGGCACCGAGAAGAAGTCGTACCCGTACTTCGACCTCAATGCCCGCGCCACCTACGACATCGATTTCATCGACGAGTCGGAGATCAACGGCGTACCGGTCTACCACTTCCGCCAGACCATCCCGGTGACGAACATGTGGGATGTCGTCAAGCACCCCTCCCATCAGCTCGCGCTGCCCGCCGCCAAGTGGGGTCTCGAGGGCACCGAGCCGGTCACCATGACCCGCTTCTACACCAACACCCGCGACGTGTGGGTGGAGCCGAGGACCGGCGCGGTCCTCAAGGGCGGCGAGAACATCCACATGTACTACGGCCGTAGCGCCGGGCAGGTCGATGTCTCCGTGCTGAAGTCGCACCTCGTCTTCGACGAGGAGACCATCGAAGCGCAGATGGCCGTCACCCAGGAGAGCCTCGACAAGCTCGACCTGTACGGCAAGACCCTGCCGATCATCCTCGGCATCCTCGCCGCCCTGTTCCTCATCGGCGGCGCGGTGCTCGGCTTCCTGAGCGCGGGCTCGAGTGCGGGCCGCCCGTTCGATCCCCCGACCGAGCGGATTCGTTCCTCGAACCTCTGAACCACCTGTCCACAACTCGGCCTCCCCCGGTCCTCAACCCGGGGGAGGCCGAGCTGCGTTCCGGGGCAGCAGCCTGACCCTGGCCGCTTCGCGGGTGAGGTGATCGCGCTCCGGCACGGTGGTGGCCGCGCGGGCGGCCTCGGCGTACAGGGTGGCGGCGTCGGTGAGCTCGCCCGCGCGTTCGAGGAGATAGGCGCGCACCGCGGTGAGGCGCGGCAGGTTCGGGTCGAGTCCGGCCAGGGCGGCGAGTCCGGCCCTCGGCCCGTCGGCCTCCCCCACCGCGACGGCTCGGTTCAGCCGGATCACGGGGCTGTCGGTGAGAGCGAGCAGTTCGTCGTACCACTCCACGATCTGTATCCAGTCCGTGTCGGTGGTGCTGGGGGCATCAGCGTGTAGGGCGGCGATCGCGGCCTGGGCCTGGTATTCGCCGAGGCGGTCACGCGCCAGCGCGGCCTGCAGAATCACCACCCCTTCGGCGATGAGTGCGGTGTCCCAACGAGATCGGTCTTGTTCGGCCAGTGGTACGAGGCGCCCGCCCTCGGTGCGCGAGGCGCGGCGGGCGTGGTGCAGCAGCATCAGCGCGAGCAGTCCCGACGCCTCGGGTTCAGCGGTGGCGGCGGCGAGCTGACGGGTGAGCCGGATGGCTTCGGCGGCCAGGTCGATATCGCCGCTGTAGCCCTCGTTGAAGACGAGGTAGAGCACGCGCAACACGGTGCTCGGATCGCTGGGACGGTCCAGCGGCAAGCCCGAGATCCGCTTCTTCGCCCGGCTGATCCGTTGCGCCATGGTCGATTCCGGCACCAGGTAGGCCGTCGCTATCTGCCCGGTCGTCAGGCCGCCGACCGCGCGCAAGGTCAAGGCGACGGCCGAAGCGGGCGAGAGCGTGGGGTGCGCGCACAGGAAATACAGCCACAGGGTGTCGTCGGTGGCGGGTACAGGTCCGGCGTCGGGCTCGGCTTCGACGGCGAATTCGCGCCCGCGCCTCGATGTCTCGGACCGAGTCGCATCGAGGAACTTCCGCCAGGCGACGGCGACGAGCCAGCCTTTCGCATCGCGCGGCGGATCGTCGGGCCAGGTGTCCAGCGCTCGGATCAGCGCTTCCTGCACCGCGTCCTCGGCCGCGGTGAACTCGGCCCCGCGGCGAACGAGCACGCCGATCACCACGGGGACGAGTTCGCGCACCAGCGCTTCGTTCATTCGGTCACCGTGGGCAACTCCGCGTAGAACGGTCGCAGTTCCAGCCATTCCTGCACCGGCTCCCCACCCCGGCCCGGCGCCGCGGACAGCTCCCCGGCCAGCTCGATCGCCCGGTCGTAGGTGTCGACATCGATGATCATCCAGCCGGCGATCAGGTCCTTGGTCTCCGCGAACGGCCCGTCGGTCACCGGCGGGCGCCCCGCGCCGTCGGAGCGGACCCAGGTGCCCTGCGTGGTCAGCGCCCGACTGTCGACGTACTCGCCGGTCGTACGCAGCCGCGCCGCGAAATCGTCCATGTACCGCACGTGCGCGGTCACCTCCTCGGGCGTCCACTGATCCATCGGCACGTCGTTGACGGACGCGGGAGCGCCACGGTAGTGCTTGAGCAGCAGGTACTTGGCCATGTTGATCTCCTCGGTTCGTGTTCTCTCTGGGTTGTACCCCTGGGACGGAGCCATCGACGCCTTCTCGACATCCACGGGAAAAGAATTTCGGCCGACTGTTTTCGCCGTGAGTGAACGGTGCCCACCTGCAGGAACAAACCGGTGAGGGTCCATGTTGAGTCAGCAAAGCTCAACTTTGGAAGGGTCGACATGACTTCAGCTCAGAACCTGCCGGTGCTGTTCCTGACCGATCCGATCGTGCTGCCGGGCATGGTCGTGCCCATCGAACTGGACGAATCCGCGCAGGCCGCCATCGACGCCGCGCAGGCCGCGAAGACCGGTTCGGTGCTGGTCGCGCCGCGACTGGACGAGGGTTACGCGTCCTACGGCGTCGTCGCCACCATCGAACAGGTCGGCCGGATGCGCGGCGGCGCGCCCGCGGCCGTGTTGAAGGCCGAGCGTCGGGCCCGGATCGGGCACGGCGTCACCGGGCCGGGCGCCGCGCTGTGGGTGGAGGCCGAACTCGTCGAGGCGGTCGAGCCCGACGAGCGGACCACCGAGCTCGCCGCGGAGTACAAGAAGCTGGTCGTGGCCGTGTTGCAACGGCGTGAGGCCTGGCAGATCATCGATATCGTCAACCAGCTCGCCGACGCCGAGGCCATCGCCGACACTGCCGGCTACGCGCCGTACCTGTCCGACGACCAGAAGCGCGAGCTGCTGGAAACCCCCGATGTGGCGGTGCGCCTGACCAAGCAGATCGAGTGGATCACCGAGCACATCGCCGAGGTCGAGATCACCGACAAGATCTCCGAGGACGTCCGCGACGGCATGGAGAAGAGCCAGCGCGAGTTCCTGCTGCGTCAGCAGCTCAACGCCATCCGCAAGGAGCTCGGCGAGGACGAACCCGACGGCGCCGACGACTACCGCACCCGCGTGGAGAACGCGGACCTGCCCGAGAACGTCCGCGCCGAGGCGCTGCGCGAGGTAGGCCGGTTGGAACGCGCCAGCGACCAGAGCCCGGAGTCCGGGTGGATCCGCACCTGGCTCGACACCGTGCTCGACCTGCCGTGGACAGTGAAAACCGAAGACAACACCGATGTCTCGGCCGCCCGCGCCGTGCTCGACGCCGACCACCACGGCCTCGACGAGGTGAAGGATCGCATGGTCGAGTACCTGGCGGTGCGTTCACGTCGGGCCGCGCGGGGTCTCGAGGTCGTCGGCGGACGTGGTTCCGGCGCGGTGCTCGTGCTGGTGGGTCCGCCCGGTGTCGGCAAGACCTCGCTGGGTGAGTCGGTCGCGAAAGCACTGGGCCGCGAGTTCGTTCGGGTGGCGCTGGGCGGCGTGCGCGACGAGGCCGAGATCCGTGGCCACCGCCGCACCTACGTCGGCGCGCTGCCGGGCCGGATCGTGCGGGCGGTGAAGGAGGCGGGTTCGATGAATCCCGTTGTGCTGCTGGACGAGATCGACAAGGTCGGCTCCGACTTCCGCGGCGATCCGGCGGCGGCCCTGCTCGAGGTCCTCGACCCCGCGCAGAACCACACCTTCCGCGACCACTACCTCGATCTGGACCTCGACCTGTCCAATGTCCTGTTCATCGCGACCGCCAATGTCATGGACACCATCCCCGGTCCCCTGCTGGACCGTATGGAGCTCATCACCGTCGACGGCTACACCGAGGCCGACAAGGTGGCCATCGCCCGTGACTTCCTGGTCCCCCGCCAGCTGGAGCGCAATGCCTTGACCCCCGAGGAGGTGTCGATCACCGACGCGGCGTTGCGCGAGATCGCGGCGAACTACACCCGGGAGGCGGGTGTGCGTCAAATGGAGCGTCTGGTGGCGAAGGCCCTGCGCAAGGCCGCGACCCGACTGGTCACGAGCGTTGGAGACACGGCTGGGCGCGATAACGCCGCACTCGTCGACAAGGGCGAGCTGGGCGAGGGCGCGGTGCTCGGGTACGACCCCGAACTCGGCTACGACAACGTCATCGACATCGCAGCCGGTCCGCAGCCGGTCGGTCAGGTGACGAGCCTGGTGATCGACCTCGACAACCTCACCGAGTACCTCGGCCGCCCCCGCTTCACCCCGGACTCGATGGAACGCACCGCCGTTCCCGGGGTGGCGACGGGCCTCGCGGTCACCGGCGCCGGCGGCGATGTCCTCTACATCGAGGCCAACGGCGCCGAGGGCGAGCGTTCGCTCACCCTCACCGGCCAACTCGGCGACGTCATGAAGGAGTCCGCGCAGATCGCGCTCACCTACGTGCGCTCACACCTGGCCGAGATCGGCATCGAACCCAAGGTGCTCGACCGCAATATCCACATCCACTTCCCGGCGGGCGCGGTGCCGAAGGACGGCCCTTCGGCGGGCGTCACCATGGTCACCGCCCTGGTGTCACTGGCCCTGGGCCGCCCGGTGCGCGGCGATGTCGGGATGACCGGCGAGGTGACCCTCAACGGCAGCGTCCTGCCGATCGGCGGCGTGAAGCAGAAGCTGCTCGCCGCCCAGCGAGCCGGCCTGAAGACCGTCTTCATCCCGGCACGCAACGAACCGGACCTGGACGAGGTCCCGGCGGACGTGCTGGCCGCCTTGACCGTCCGCCCCGTCGCCGACGTGGCAGACATCCTGGCCTACGCCATCGAACCCGTCGCCGAACCCGCCGCCGACGGTAAGACCTTCGCCGTCAGCGCCTGATCCACGCCGTCGACGGGCCGTGCGCGAGCTGTGCGCGGCCCGTTGACGTGTCCGGGTCAGTGACTGACGGTCGGCGGCAGGACGGGGCCGTCGATGGTGACTACGGCCAGTTGATCGGTGTCGTAGTCGTCCTGGTCGTCGAAGTCGTCGTCATCGAGATCGGCGTCGTCGAAACCGTCCGCGTCCTCCTCGGCGGAGGGGGCGAGGTCCTTCTCGACGCGGCGGGTGGTGCCCTGGGCGACCGCGCACAGGACGGGTTCCTCACCGTCGGTCTCGGCGTAGACGTCGCAGTGGGTGACGGCTTGGCGCCGGGTGGCGCCCAGCACGGTGGCGTGCACGCGCAGGCGCTCGCCCTGGGCCGGACGCAGGTAGGTGATGGTGAAGCCGCCGGTGAGGACGTTGGGGCCCAATACGGTGCCCGCGGCGAAGGTGAGGGCGTTGTCGGCGGCGTAGGCGAGCACCCCGCCGTGTACGAACCCGAACTGCTGCCCGTGTTCGGGCTGGATGTCGATGACCAGAGTCGCCGCGCCGTCACCGAATTCGGTGAGCTCGGTGCCGACCAGACGGGCGAACGGCTGCGCGGCGAGCACCTGGCGCGCCAGGTCGAGGTCGAGGGTGGTGGCTTCGGTCGGCATCGGATGTTTCCGTTCTTCGAGCTCAGTCGTGATCGGTTGGCGCGGTACGGATATTGCCACGCCCGGTTACGCCGGATTGCCGGTGCCATGGGGTATGACGGAACAGTGCCCCGGTGGCTCCTGCATGTCGATCTCGACCAATTCCAGGCGGCGGTGGAATTCCGGCGTCGCCCCGAGCTGCGCGGCCTGCCGGTCATCGTCGGCGGCGATGGTGATCCGGCGCAGCCCCGTAAGGTCGTGACCTGCGCTTCTTATCCCGCGAGGGCCTATGGCGTGCGTGCGGGAATGGCGTTGCGAATGGCGCTGCGCAAGTGTCCGGAGGGTGTTTTCCTGCCCGTCGACATGGCCGCCTACGAGGTGGCCTCCGAGGAGATCATGGCGACGCTGGGCCGGGTGGCCGGTGCGGTCGAGGTGTGGGGAATGGATGAGGCCTTCGTCGCCACCGATGCCGATCCGTGGCCGCTCGCCGCCGAAATACGCACCGCCATCATCGAACTCGGACTGACCTGTGCGGTCGGCATCGGCGACAACAAGCTCACCGCGAAACTCGCCACCGGTTTCGCCAAGTCCACCGGCAAGACCTCCGCCGAACCCGAACACGACCCCGGCGCCGCCACCGGCATCTTTCAACTCACCGCCGCCAACTGGACCGAACTCATGGGCCACCGCCCCACCGACGCGCTCTGGGGCGTCGGCGCCCGCATCGCCGCCCGCATGGCCGACCTCGACATCACCACGGTCGCCGACCTCATGTCTGCCGACCGCGACAGACTCGCCGCCGAATTCGGCCCGAACACCGGCCCCTACCTGTGGGTCCTCGGTCACGGCAAAGGCGATACCGAACTCTCGACCACCCCGCGAATCCCGGTGGGCCGCAGCAAATCCGAAACCTTCCCGCACGACCTCACCGACCCAGAGGAAATCCGCCGTGAGGTCGCGCGCATCGCCACCGAGATCGCCGAGGAAATGCGCGAACACCACCGCGTCAGCACCCGAGTCTCGGTCACCGTCCGCACGAAGACCTTCTACACCCGCACCAAACAGCGAAAACTCCCCACCCCCACCGACGATATCGCCACCATCACCGACGCCGCCCTCGCGATCATCGCCCACTTCGACCTCGACCGCCCGGTCCGGCTGCTCGGCGTCCGACTCGAACTGCTCCCGCCCTGAACCGGCCGCGCGATCGCCGGACCGGCCCGGATCAACTAGGTTCGGTGGTACATGGGTAACTCACCGGGGACGGGCCTGACACACGTTCGGCTGATCCGGCGGCCGCGTCGCTACTGGTAGCGCCGATCAGTCCGGCCACATTACCCGGAGAGGCGGAACTGTGTTCTCTGCGATGGTTGCCCGTGAAACCGACGGTGGGATCGTTCTCGCTCGCGAAACGGTGGGCGATGACTTCCTCGGCACCGGCGAGGTGACGATCAAGGTGCACTACTCGAGCGCGAACTACAAGGATCTGCTGGCGATCACGCCGCGCGGCGGAGTGGTTCGCGAGTATCCGATCGTGCCGGGCATCGACCTCACCGGTGAGGTGATCGCTTCGGAGACAGACGATTTCGCCCCCGGCGACCAGGTCATCGCGCACGGCTACGACCTGGGAGTCTCGCGTAACGGCGGCTTCGCCGAGTACACCAGGGTGCCCGCCGAATGGGTGGTGCGCCTCGACGGTCTCGACACCCGCGACGCCGCCACCATCGGCACCGCGGGCTTCACCGCCGCCATGAGCGTGCAGGCGCTGCTCGACCACGGCCTGACCCCCGACGACGGCGCCGTCCTGGTCACCGGCGCGACCGGCGGCGTCGGCACCGTCGCCGTCGACATCCTCTCCGGCCTCGGCTTCGAGGTGATCGCCTCCACCGGCAAGACCGACGCGAACGACCTGCTCGCCGAGCTCGGCGCCAACGAGGTCATCGGCCGATTCCCCCTCGACCCCGATGCCAAGCCGCGCCCGCTCAACAAGGCCAACTGGGCAGCCGCGGTCGACAGCGTCGGCGGCGCCTCGCTGGCCCACGTCCTCAGCGCCATCGGCTACGGCGGCGCGGTAGCGGCGAGCGGTCTCACCGGCGGCGCCGAGCTGCCCACCACCGTGCTTCCGTTCATTCTGCGCGGCGTCAGCCTGCTCGGCATCGACTCGGTTGCGCTCCCGATCGAGAAGCGCCGCGCCCTGTGGACCGCACTGGGCAAACAGCTTCGCCCCCAGCATCTCTCGACGATCGAGTCGTTCACGCCGATCACCGAGGTCGGCACCGTCCTGCAGGCGATCAAGGACGGCACCCACTCCGGGCGCACCGTGATCGGCGTGGCCGACGGGTTCTGAGCCGCACCGCGCTCACCCCTGCGGCCAGGACGCGGACTCGATCAGGTTCTCCGCGATGACCGCCGGGGTTACCGGGTCGTCGGCGAACTGGGTTCGGTAGAGCTCGGCGTAGCGACCATCGGCGTTGAGGAGACCGGCGTGGGTGCCGCGTTCGATGATGCGTCCGCCCTCCAGAACCAGGATCTGGTCGGCGGCGCGGATGGTGGACAGGCGGTGGGCGATCACCAGCGCGGTGCGGCCGGTGAGGGCTTCGGTGAGCGCTTCCTGCACCGCGGCCTCCGAGGTGGAGTCGAGCGACGCGGTCGCCTCGTCCAGGATGACGACCTTCGGCTGCTTGAGCAGCAGGCGGGCGATGGTGAGCCGTTGACGCTCACCGCCGGACAGCCGGTAGCCGCGTTCGCCGACCACGGTGTCCAGCTCGTCGGCGAGGGAGGCGACCAGGTCGCCGAGGCGGGCGCGACGCAGGGCGTCCCACAGTTGTTCCTCGGTGGCATCCGGCTGGGCCAGCAGCAGGTTCGCGCGGATGGTGTCGTGGAACAGGTGCCCGTCCTGGGTGACCAGGCCGACGGTGCGCTGGATGGATTCGATGGTCAGGTCGCGCACATCGGAGCCGTTGAGGCGAACCGCGCCGGAGTCGACATCGTAGAGCCGCGACACCAGCTGGGCGATAGTGGATTTGCCCGCGCCGGAGGAACCGACCAGCGCGATGAGCTGCCCCGGTTCGGCCCGCAGCGACACCTCGTGCAGCACCTCGACGCCGCCGCGCCGGTCCAGGGTCGCGACGTCTTCCAGTGAGGCGAGCGAGACCTTGTCGGCCGACGGGTACCCGAAGTTCACCGCGTCCAGCTCCACCGAGACCGGACCGTCGGGCACCGGGGTGGCGTGCGGGGAGTCCTCGATCAGCGGCTTCAGGTCGAGCACCTCGAAGACGCGCTCGAAACTCACCAGCGCCGACATGATCTCCAGGCGGGCGCTGGCCAGCGCGGTGAGCGGAACGTAGAGGCGGGTGAGCAGCAGCGAGAGCGCGACGACCGAGCCCGCGTCGAGGCTGCCGGTCAGCGCGTACCAGCCGCCGAGGCCGTAGACCAGCGCGAGCGCGAGCGCGGAGACCAGGGTGAGCGAGGTGACGAAGGTGGTCTGCAGCATGGCGGTGCGAACGCCGATGTCACGCACCCGGGTGGCGCGCACCGCGAACTCCGACGACTCCTGCCTCGGCCTGCCGAACAGCTTCACCAGGGTGGCGCCGGGGGCGGAGAAGCGCTCGGTCATCTGGGTGCTCATGGCCGCGTTGAGCTGGGCCGCTTCGCGCTGCATGGCGGCGAGTTTGTTGCCGGCGCGCCGGGCGGGGATGACGAAGACGGGCAGCAACACGAGCGCGAGCAGGGTGATCTGCCAGGAGATGGTGAGCATGACGGCGAGGGTGAGTACCAGGGTGACCAGGTTGGTGACCACGCCGGAGAGCGTGTCGCTGAACGCCCGCTGCGCGCCGATCACATCGCTGTTGAGCCGGCTCACCAGCGCGCCGGTCCTGGTCCTGGTGAAGAACGCCACGGGCATCTTCTGCACATGATCGAACACGGCGGTCCGCAGATCGAGGATGAGACCCTCACCGATCCGGGCCGAGAGCCAGCGGATCACGATACCGAGCCCCGCGTCGAGGATCGCCAGGCCCGCGATGGCCAGTGCCAGCAGCACCACCGTGCGCGGCGCCGCACCGTCGACGATCCCGTTGACAACGTGCCCCGCCAGAATCGGGGTGGCCACACCGAGCACTGCGGCCACCACACTGAGCAGGAGGAATCCGCCGATCCGCCGCCGGTGATGCTCAGCGAACCGCAGAATCCGGCGGGCCGTCGCCATGCTGAACGGGCGCCGCTCCTCCGGCGCGTTCGCGCGTCGATACATCTGGCTGTATGCCACTGATTCGATACTCACTGCACTCTCCTCGAGGCTCCCCGCCCATTGAACTCCTGCCCACCGACACTAAAACCTCAACAAAGGTTGACTGCAAATGCTTTCCGGGTGCGCCGGGTTCAGCGCACAGCGAAACCGGACGCCGAGTCCGGCACTCGCGCGTTCGGAACCGCCGGTTCCCGAGACCTGGATACGTCGGCGGTAGCGCGTGCGACGGCCGACCGGTGACCACCCGACGGCGGAATAGGCTGGTCGGGTGGACGACGACCGGAGCTCGGAAAAGCTGGCCGACGCACTGCGCGCGCGGATCGACTGCCCCGTCGACGCGTCGGTGCGCAGACGCGTCGAATACTCCGCCGACGCTTCCAACTACCGCGTTCGGCCCGCCATGGTCGTGTTTCCCCACTGCGAGGACGATGCCGCCGCCGCCGTGAGCTTCGCGCGCGAGAACGGGCTGTCGGTCACCGCGCGCGGCGCGGGCACCTCGGTCGCGGGCAATGCCATCGGCCCCGGCATCGTGCTGGATTTCAGTCGGCACATGAACGCCGTGCTCGCGGTCGACGTCGAGGCGCGCACCGCGCTCGTGCAGCCGGGCGTGGTGCTGTCGGATCTACAACGGCGGCTGTGCCCGCACGGATTGCGTTTCGGGCCGGATCCATCGACGCAGGACCGTTGCACCATGGGCGGGATGATCGGCAACAACGCGTGCGGACCGCACGCGTTGGCCTGGGGCCGCACCTCCGATACGGTTCGTGAGCTGCGCGTACTCGATGGCACGGGGGCGCGCCGGACCCTCGGCGCGGACCTGGCGGCGGTGCCGGGATTGGCGGAGTTCACCACCAGGAACCTGGCCGTGCTGCGCACCGAACTCGGACGGTTCGATCGTCAGGCGTCCGGCTACGGGCTGGAACACCTACTGCCGGAACGTGGTTCGTCGGCGGCTCAGGCATTCGTCGGGTCCGAGGGGACCTGTGGACTGCTGACGCACGCGCGGGTCGCGCTCACGCCGGTGCCCGCCGCGACCGTCCTCACGGTGCTCGGCTACCCCGATATCGCCTCCGCCGCGGACGATATCGCCGCGATCATCGGCTGCGCGCCGATCGCGGTCGAGGGCATCGACGCCGGTCTCGTCGATGTGGTCCGCGCGCATCGGGGGACCGTGCCCGAGCTGCCGCGCGGACGCGGCTGGCTGTTCGTCGAAACCGCGGGAGCGAGCCCGGCCGAGGCGCTGGCCGGGGCCCGGCGACTGTGCGCGGTCAGCCATGCCGACGATCACCGGATCGTCACCGATCCGTTCGCCACGGCCGCGCTGTGGCGCATCCGGGCCGACGGCGCAGGCCTGGCCGGCCGAACCCCCGACGGGCAGCCCGCGTGGCCGGGGTGGGAGGACGCCGCTGTCCCACCGGCGAACCTGGGCGCGTATCTGCGCGAATTCGCCACGCTCACCACCGAATACGACGTGCGGGGACTGCTGTACGGGCACATCGGCGACGGTTGCATCCACGTCCGCCTCGACTTCCCGATCACCGACGCGCCACGGCGATTTCGCGCCTTCCTCTTCGATGCCGCCGAACTCGTTGTGCGCCACGGCGGGTCGCTCTCGGGCGAACACGGCGACGGCCGCGCCAGATCCGAACTGCTCGAGGTGATGTACTCCCCCGCTGCCCGCGCGGCCTTCGCGGGCTTCAAGTCCCTGTTCGATCCCGACGACATCCTCAACCCCGGCGTCCTCGTCGCCCCGAATCCCGTCGACGCCGACCTGCGGGTCGCCGGTCTCGTCCGCGTCCCCGCACACGGTTTCGCCCTGGCCGCCGACTCCGGCGATCTATCCACAGCTGTGCACAGATGTGTAGGAATCGGCAAGTGCCGCACGGACACTCGGGGGTCCGGCGGTTTCATGTGTCCCTCGTACCTGGCTACCGCCGACGAGAAGGACACCACCCGCGCGCGGGCCAGAGTGCTCCAGGAGGTCGTCCGCGGTGAACTGGACTGGCGTGCGCCCGCGGTCGAGGAATCGCTCGACCTCTGTCTCTCGTGCAAGGCCTGCGCCGCCGACTGCCCCGCGGGCGTCGACATGGCCACCTACAAATCCGAGGCGCTGTATCGCCGCTACCGCGGACGCTTGCGTCCGCTGGATCACTATGTCCTCGGCCGGCTTCCGCGCTGGCTCGCCATCGCCGTGCGCGTCCCGCGCCTGGCCAACGCCATCGCCGCCCGGACGCACCTGCGCCGCGCGGGCATGCGCCTGGTCGGAATCGACCCGAGACGGGCAGCGCCGCGCCTTGCCCCGAAGTCGTTCCGCCGATCGTTCGACGGCGACGACCGCACCGGTACCGCTGAGGTCATGCTGTGGATCGACACCTTCACCGACACCTTCGATCCGGAAAACGCCGCCGCCGCCACGCAACTGATCGAACAACTCGGTTATCGCGTGCGCATTCCCGACAACCGGGTCTGCTGCGGTCTCACCTGGATCAGCACCGGCCAACTGGACGGCGCTCGCACCCGGCTGCGCGCCACCGTGGACGCACTGGCCGCCCATGTGGCGGCGGGTGGGCTGATCGTCGGCCTCGAACCATCGTGTACCGCCACCCTGCGCGCCGACCTCCCCGAACTGCTCCCCGACGATCCGCGAGCCCGACAGGTCGCGGCTTCGGTCCGCACCCTCGCCGAGTTCCTGCTCTCGCACCCCACCTGGCAACCACCCCGTCGACCGCACGACACCGTGATCGTCCAACCGCACTGCCACCAGCACGCGGTAGGTGGCTTCGACGCCGAACGCCGAATTCTGGCCGCGATGGGCGTCACCGTCGAGGAACTGGCGGGCTGCTGTGGCCTGGCGGGCAACTTCGGCATGCAGCGCGGCCACTACGACATCTCGGTCGCGGTCGCCGAGAACGCCCTGCTCCCGGCGTTGCGAAACGCCCCGCCGAACGCGGTCCTGCTGGCCGACGGCTTCTCCTGCCGAACCCAGGCCGACCAACTCGGCCACACCCCCGGCCTGCATCTGGCCAGATACCTGCTCGCTCGCCCGGGCGGACCGGCTGCCGATTGACGCCGGTCACAGGCGCACAATGGTCGAATGCGTGACCAGACCCTGGACCCGGACCTGGCCTCGGCCTGCCTGTCCAGGACCGTCCGGTCGAGCAGGCCCTTCGATGTCGGCATCACCGTGTCGCCCCTGCGTCGCGGTGGTGGCGATCCCTGCCACCACGTCGGCCCGGACGGCAGCCACTGGCACGCCTCGCGGATGCCGACCGGCGTGGTCACCTACCGGCTGACCCAGGACGGTCGTGACGGCGCCGCCGCCCACGCCTGGGGCCCCGGAGCGGAGGAATTCCTGGCCGGTCTCGACCGGATGCTCTGCCTCGAGGAAGACCTCGACGACTTCGCCCCCGAACACCCCATCCTGGCCGAGGCCCACCGCATGGTTCCCGGCCTGCGCATGCTGAAGACCGGCCTGGTGCTGGAATCGCTGATCCCGGCCATCCTCGAACAGAAGGTGCACACGAAGTCGTCGTTCGCGGCCTGGCGCACCCTGGTTCGTGAGTTCGGGACGAAGGCGCCGGGCCCGGCGCCCACCGGCCTGATGGTGGCACCGGACGCCGAGACCTGGCGACTGATCCCGTCGTGGAAGTACCACCGGGCCAATGTCGGGCCGCAGCGCGCGCAGACCATCGTGCGCGCGGCCCGAGTCGCCGACTCGATCGAACGCACCGCCACCGTCGAACCGGGCGAGGCCGCGCGACGGTTGCGCAGCCTGCCCGGCATCGGTGTGTGGACGGTGGCCGAGACCGCGCAGCGCGCCTTCGGCGACGCCGATGCCCTCTCGGTCGGTGACTATCACCTCGCCGCCGTCGTCGGCTGGAGCCTGCTCGGCCACCCGATCGACGACGACGCGATGATCGAATACCTACGACCGCTACAACCCCACCGCTACCGCGCGGTGCGACTGCTCGGGCTCAGTGGGCAGGCACGCAAACCGAAATTCGGCCCACGTGACCCGATCACCGACCACCGACATCGCTAGCGGGTCGCGCGCGCGTCCAGGACGCAGCGACCCGCTTCGACGAGGGTGTTGCGCGCCCGTCTGCGCACCCGACACTCTTCGACCGTGCAGTCGAGGTGTAGTTGCATGGCGGCATGGGCTTGGTAGGGCTCCATCGGACCGGGATCGATGGAGCAACTCATCAGTGCTGTGGCGATGCGCATGTTCACTTCGCTCAATTGCATGACAACAGCACAGCACGCAAATGCCCGGCTAACGGGCAGTACACGCGCGAAAGGAGTGATTTACCGCGAATTCCCAGCACGACATCCATGGGGGAGTGCAGGATTCCCCACACTGGACGGAAATCCACTGCCGCGGCGGGGCCTGGCGGGGTGATGGCTATGCGACACAGAAGGAGTGGGGCTGTGGCAGCTGACGCATCGAACAGAACAGGCGGGCAGGCGGGCGCCTCCTCTACCCTGCCGCGCCGCCAACTCGGCCGCTACCTGCGTGACTGGCGCACCAAGGCCGGACTCACCATCGCCGAGGCGGCCCGGCTGATGGAATGGGGCGCGAGCACCCTGCAGCGACTGGAAAAGGGGCAGGCCGACCGCATCCGGACCATCGACATCCACGAACTGTGCCGGATCTACGGCATTCCCGACGATCTCGCCGAAGGGTTCGCCGGTCTCGCGCAGCAGGCCGCCGTGAAGAGTTGGTGGCACGCCTACGGCGATTTGATACCGGAGAACTTCGATATCTATGTGGGCTTGGAGGCATCGGCGCAGCGGTTGCGCGCCTACCAGTCCGAGCTCGTCCCCGGTCTGCTGCAGACCGCGGAATACGCTCGCGCGCTGAATCATCTGGGCTTTCCCCAGGATTCGGCCGACGAGCTCGATCGGCGGGTTGCCCTACGGCTGCAACGTCAGACGCTCATCACCCGCAAGCATTTGCCCGCCGAGATCGATGTGATTCTGCACGAATCGGTATTGCGCACCATCGTCGGTGATGCGATGGTGATGGCTGCGCAGTTGCGACATCTCGCCGACGGAAGCACCCGAAGTAATGTCGCACTGCGTATCCTGCCGTTTACCGCCGGTGTTCCACTCGGAGTCTCGACCGGACCTTTCACGGTTCTCGAGTTCGGCACCGACGGTAAGGGGCAACCGGTCGAACCGCCGGTTGTGTACGCAGAAGGCTTTACCGGTGATCTCTACCTGGAACGACGCGCGGATGTTCGAAGGTATGACCGGGCTCATGAATGCCTCCAGCGTCAAGCGCTGGACATCCAACCGACTAGAGACCTGCTACAGCGGGTCGCGAAGGAGTATGTGGCATGAGTTTCGATCTAGTCGACGCACACTGGTTCAAGAGCACCCGCAGCGGTGCGGGCAAGGATTGCGTCGAAGTAGCCTTCCTGTTCGGTGGGCATGTCGGGGTGCGCGACAGCAAGAACCCCGCCGGTCCCGCCCTGGTCTTCGACGGCGATAGCTGGGATGCATTCACCCGTGGTATCGACACCGGCGCGTTCGCGTGAACACCAAGCGCGACATCGACACCGCCGACGCCACCTGGCTGCGGGCGGGCACCGCTGACGGCAGCGTGGAGGTTGCCATGCTGGCCGACGGGTACGTCGCCCTGCGCGACAGCAAGAATCCCGGCGGCCCGGTGTTGATCTTCACCCCGAGTGAATGGACCGCGTTCACCGCGGGCGTACACGACGGCGAGTTCGATCGTCCTTGATCCTGTTAGATCACAGAACGATAGAGTTTCGGCATAGGGCGAGGTTTGATGCTGTGTCGGATCGGGTAACCCGGGTATATGGACCGAGGGTTGAAGAAAATGCCACCCCGGTACCGGAGGCTAGCGCCTGAGGACGGGGTGGAACGCCTGATCGTGATACTGCTGTTCGCGGTATCGTCGATCGGAATCTACGTACTCACCAGCTCTTTGCTGTCAGCGCTGTTCATCGGATTACTGGTCGGATTAGTCGCTGTGGGTACTGTCGCTGTCTTGTAGACAGCTGTCGCTGCGGGGTTTCGGGGCCCCGCAGCGACACCCGTTCCTACCGCCTGAAGAGTTTATTGCCGAGCCAGACAATCGGGTCGTAGCGCTGATCCACGACCCGTTCCTTCAAAGGGATCAACGCGTTGTCGGTGATCTTGATGTGCTCGGGGCATACGTCCGTGCAGCACTTGGTGATATTGCAATAGCCCAAACCTGCTTCCTCCTGGGCCATTTCGCGACGATCCCGCGTGTCGAGCGGGTGCATCTCCAACTCTGTGATACGCATCAGATAACGCGGGCCCGCGAAGGCTGTCTTGTTCTCCTCGTGATCACGCACCACATGGCAGGTGTCCTGACAGAGGAAGCACTCGATGCACTTGCGGAACTCCTGGGAGCGTTCCACGTCCACCTGCTTCATTCGGTACTCGCCCGGTGCGAGACCCGCGGGTGGCGCGAAAGATGGTATTTCCCGCGCTTTTTCGTAGTTGAACGAGACGTCGGTGACCAGATCCTTGATGATCGGAAACGTCCGCATCGGGGTAACGGTGATGACCTCGTCCGTCGCGAATGTCGACATCCGCGTCATACACAGCAGGCGCGGGCGGCCGTTCACCTCCGCCGAACACGAACCACACTTGCCCGCTTTGCAATTCCAGCGAACAGCGAGATCGGGAGTCTGGGTGGCCTGGAGGCGATGGATGATGTCGAGCACCACTTCGCCCTCGTTCACCGCTACCGTGTAGTTCTCGAGGCTGCCGCCGTCGATGTCGCCGCGCCAGACCCGGAACCGGGCGTCGTATCCCATGGTTACGCCTTTCCCTCGGCTGCCGGGTGCGCAGCCAATTCTTGCTCGGTGTAGTACTTTTCGAGCTCGCTCAGTTCGAACAGGGCGAGTAGTTCGGCACGCATCGGCGTCTGCTCGGCCGGGGTGACGGTGACGTCGGGGATCTGGGCGTCCGACGCCGGATCGACGGCGCACACCAGCAGTGTGTTGCGCCAGTCCGGGTTCATGCCGGGGTGATCGTCGCGGGTATGGCCACCTCGGCTCTCGGTGCGCAACAGCGCTGCCCGGGCCACACATTCGCTGACGATCAGCATGTTGGCCAGGTCGAGGGCCAGGTGCCAGCCGGGGTTGAACGGGCGTTTGCCCGTCACCGTCACATTGGCGTAGCGGGCGCGCAGCTCGTTCAGCTTGTCGATCGCCGCGCGGACCTCGTGTTCCTTGCGGATGATGCCGACCAGGTCGTTCATCGTCTGCTGGAGTTCGGCGTGCAGGGTGTACGGATTCTCGCCGGCACCCTCGGCGGGCGAATCGAACGGCGCCAGCGCGGTTTTCGTGGCCGCGTCGATATCGGTCTCGGACGGCTTCGGTTTGTCGGTCAGTTGTTGCACGTAGGCCGACGCGCCGAGCCCGGCCCGGCGGCCGAACACCAGCAGGTCCGACAGCGAGTTGCCGCCGAGCCGGTTGGAGCCGTGCATACCGCCGGAACACTCACCGGCGGCGAACAATCCGGGCACCAGCGCCGCACCGGAATCGGGGTCCACCTCGATCCCGCCCATCACATAGTGGCAGGTCGGCCCGACTTCCATCGGCTCGGCGGTGATATCCACATCGGCCAGTTCCTTGAACTGATGGTGCATCGAGGGCAGCCTGCGGACGATCTCGTCGGCGGGCATGCGCGAGGCGATATCGAGATAGACGCCGCCGTGCTCGGTGCCGCGACCCGCCTTCACCTCCTCGTTGATCGCCCGCGCCACCTCATCGCGGGGCAGCAGATCGGGTGTGCGGCGCGCGGAATCGTTGTCGCGCAACCACTGATCTGCCTCCTCCTCGGTTTCGGCGTACTGGCCCTTGAAGACCGCCGGGATGTAGTCGAACATGAACCGCTTGCCCTCGGAGTTCTTCAGCACACCGCCGTCGCCGCGTACGCCCTCGGTGACGAGGATGCCCTTCACGCTCGGCGGCCAGACCATGCCGGTGGGGTGGAACTGCAGGAACTCCATATTGATCAGCGTCGCGCCGGAGCGCAGGGCCAGCGCGTGACCGTCGCCCGTGTACTCCCATGAGTTCGACGTCACCGTGTAGGACTTGCCGATGCCGCCGGTGGCCAACACGATGGCGGGCGCCGTGAACAACACGAGCCCGCCCGATTCGCGCCAGTAGCCGAACGCGCCAGCGATAGCGCCCGCGTCGGTGAGCAATTCGGTGATCGTGCACTCGGCGAAGACCTTGATCCTGGCCTCGTAGTCGCCGGTCTGCGCGTAGTCCTCCTGCTGCAACGAAACGATCTTCTGCTGCATCGTGCGGATCAGTTCGAGGCCGGTCCGGTCGCCGACGTGGGCCAGGCGTGGATAGGTGTGGCCGCCGAAGTTGCGCTGGCTGATCCGGCCGTCGGCGGTCCGATCGAACAGCGCGCCATAGGTTTCCAGTTCCCACACCCGGTCGGGCGCCTCCTGGGCATGCAGCTCGGCCATGCGCCAGTTGTTGAGGAACTTGCCGCCGCGCATGGTGTCCTTGAAGTGCGTCTGCCAGTTGTCCTTCTCGTTGGCATTGCCCATCGACGCCGCGCAACCACCCTCGGCCATCACGGTATGCGCCTTGCCGAACAGCGACTTACACACCACCGCCACCGAAAGCCCTTGTTCGCGTGCCTCGATCACGGCTCGCAGACCCGCGCCGCCCGCCCCGATCACCACGACGTCGTAGTCGTGCCGTTCCACGTCTGGCATTGAAATACAAGCTCCTCGTGTTGTCGCGGCTCAGTTGACGAACCGCAGGTCCGAAATGGTGTGGCTCGCAACCAACATCACGTAGAAGTCGGTGAGCACGAGGGTGCCGAGGGTGGTCCAGGCCAGCGCCATATGGCGGGTGTTGAGCTTGGAGATCTGGGTCCAGTACCAGTACCGCACCGGATGGGCGGAGAAGTTCTTGAGCCGTCCGCCCGCGATGTGCCTGCACGAATGACACGACAGGGTGTAGGCCCACAGCAGGATCACATTGACGGCCAGCACGATATTGCCGAGGCCGAAACCGAAACCGCCACCGCTGCCGTGGAACGCCGTGATCGCGTCGTAGGTGTTGACCAGCGAGACCACCAGCGCCACATAGAAGAAGTAGCGGTGCGCGTTCTGGATGATCAACGGCAACCGCGACTCGCCGGTGTAGCGCGCGTGCGGTTCGGCCACCGCGCAGGCGGGCGGGGAGAACCACACCGAGCGGTAGTAGGCCTTGCGGTAGTAGTAGCAGGTCAGCCGGAAGCCGAGCAGGAACGGCAGCACCACGAAACCCAGCGGGATCCACATCGGCAGCTCGGGAAACGGGGTGCCGAAATGCGCCGAGCCCGGTGCGCACGAATCGCTCAGGCACGGTGAGTAGAACGGTGTCAGATAGTGGAACTCGGGCACCCAGTAGGCCGTCCGCACAAAGGATCTGATGGTCGCGTAGGTGACGAACGCGGCCAGTCCGAGCGCGGTGAACAGCGGCGGTAGCCACCAGCGGTCGGTGCGCAGGGTGCGCGCGGAAATGCGGGCACGGGTCCTGCTGAAGACGCCGGTGCCCGCGGAATGGGTGGCGGGGGCGGCGGTCGGTGCGGCACTCACGGTGGATGCCTCGCTGATCTTCGGGTCTGCGGCAGTAATCATTACCCACCGCGATGGATTGTGATGTGGAGCACCATACGCCTGTGTTCGCGCCGCTCGCCGAGGGTCTCGCCTACTCGGTTGTCACGCATGCCGGTGATCTCGATCACAGCCGCGATGTCGCGACGACCCGTCATATCCGTGCAACAAACCTGTGGTGCCCTGTGACAAGTGAGCCCGGCACCGGGTAGAGGAGCGTGACGCGCAATGAGAAGAGCCGCGATCGTGGCACCCGTCCGCACGCCCAGCGGCGTCGAAGGTGGTGCGTTGTCGGGTATGCCAGCCGAATGGCTGGCGACCACGGTGCTGTCAGCCGTGATCGAGCGCTCGGGAATCGACCCGCTCCGCATCGACGATGTGGCGATGGCCTGTATCGACGGCCGCCTCTCCGACGTGCCCGCGGTGGGCTCGCTCGCCGCTCGCGGTGCCGGGTTACCCTTCGCGGTACCCGGTTTCGTGACCGACAAGCACGGCGGCAGCGGCCTGCAAGCCGTGATCACCGCGGCGATGATGGTGCAGACCGGCGCGGCCGACGTGGTTGTGGCGGGCGGGGTGGAATGCGCGTCGGCCCAGTCGCGCCCGCCCGGTGGGACCGCGGGATTGCGCAATGCCGAGCGGCTGGCGCACTACTACGGAATCGGCCGCGGCGCCGCCGACGAGTTCGCGGTGGCCAGCCATCGCAAGGCCGCCCGCGCCTGGCGGCAGGGTGCGTTCGCGGCCGAGGTCGTCGGCGTGGCCGCAGGCTACGGCGATCACCAGATCACCCGGGACGAGGGCGTGCGCGACGACCTGTCCACCCACACACTGGCCGGCTTGCGCCCACTGCTCGCCGAGGGCGTGGTGACGGTCGGTAACATGAGCTCGCACCGGCTCGGGGCATCGGCGTGCCTGGTCGTGGCCGAGGATCGACTCGACGAACTCGGCCTGACGCCGATGGCGTTCCTCGCAGGCTGGGCCGCCGCGGGCTGCGACAGCGCGGGCCCCGGACTGGGCGCGGCACCCGCGGTATCGAAGCTGCTCAGTCGCACCGGCTGCGGCCTGGACGAAATCGATCTGCTGGAGATCAACGAAGGCTATGCAGTAGAGGTGCTAGCGCTGGCCACCGAATGGGAACTGGACCCCCTCGACCGCCTCAACGTCAACGGCTCCGACCTCGCACTAGGCCACCCCGTAGGCGCCACCGGCCTACGAATCATGACCACCATGCTGCACGAACTCGGCCGTACCGGCGGCCACTACGGCCTAGAGGCCATCGCCCTAGGCCACGACCACGGCATCGCCGCCCTATTCGAATCCGCCGAGACGGACGCCCCCGCCGAAGTACCTCGCGGCGCCCGCTTCCACGGCTCCCGAACCCGCAAACCAGGCCGTCACCGGGCCGGTTAGGCACCGGGCTGGGCCGACACCGGGCTGGGCCGACACCGGGCTGGGCCGACACCGGGCTGGGCCGACACCGGGCTGGGCCGACACCGGGCTGGGGCTAACCACCCGGGCCCGGTAACCCCCGTATGTCTCTACCC
>NZ_BDAX01000021.1 GCF_001612665.1 Nocardia alba NBRC 108234
TTATGTCTCTACCCAAGGTTCACCACCCGAGCCGGCTAACCCCCGTATGCCTGTACCCAAGCGCCCCGCTCGAGCGCGCCAGCGCTCCAAAAACACAGGTCGGCGCGACGACCCTGTACACAGAGCCGTCGCGCCGGTGATCAGGCCTTACTTCGTCCTGGGCCGCGAATGAAACCCCAGCCCTTCGTCCTGCGCCCCCATCCATGCCGCTTCGTCGGACTTGCTGTCCGGTACGTAGATCGGCTCGGACCGCCGGGGGACAGCGAGTTCCGGCGGTGGTGCCTGCTCGAAGTCCTCGGCGTCGATGACGATCCGCTCGAGGTCGTTCTCCAGACGACGGATGGTGGCCGCGTCGCCGTAGTTGGAGCGCAGTGCGCCTATCGATTGCCGGAGTTGGCCGACCGCGTAGCGCAGTTCCGCGATATCGCTGCGTGTCATCGTTACCTCCTGTGTATATGGCGGGCATACCGACTCGCCGGATCACGGGCACGCCCGAAAACCTCGGGCCGCACTGCACCGAGCTGTGTGACTCACCACACAACGTGATCTCCACCACAATAACGGATCTTTTCGGTTTACGCCCGATGTTGTCGGGGATCACAGGATTGCCATCCGATAACCGTGGCGATCACCCTGCCGCGGCGTAGCGCGAGCGGGCGCCGTTGCTCGCCCGCTCGGCGAGCGCGATGATCGAGTGAGCGACCTCTTCCGCGCGTTCGAGGATCACGCTGTGCCCCGCGCCCTCGATCCGCACCAGTTCGGCTCCCGCCAGCTGTGAGGCCAGCACGACCGAGTGCGCGAACGGCATCATGAGGTCGGCCGAGCCCGCCAGCACGAGGGCGGGCAGATCGCCGAAGCGGGGCAGGGTGGGTGCCTCGTCGAAGTCGAGCAGTGAGCTCAGGAAGCTGGACGTGGTCAGGAGCGCGGTCTCGTTGAGTACCGCGGTGGCGATCGCCGCCACGCGTGGATTCAACCGCCCGGTACCCGTGCTCGCCTCGCGGATCAGCGGCGCGAAGACCCAGCGGGAGAGCTGTTTCGACGCCTGCATCACCCGCGGCGCATGCACGACGGCGCGCTGCAGCGAGGCCACGGCGTGCCGGTTGAGCAGTCTGCCGAGGCCGATCTCGGCGATGCCGCCCGCGGCTCCGGCGATCAGACCGATCCCGGCGACCCGGTGACCGATGGCCGCCGGGTGGAGGCGGGCGTAGGCGAGTACCACCATCGCGCCCATGGAATGACCGATGAGCACCACCGGCCCGGTCGGCGCGAGTGCGCGCAGCACCGCGTCGAGATCGCCGGCGAGCTGGTCGATCGTGTAGGTGGTGTGGTGGGCGTGCCCGGATTCGCCGTGGCCGCGGTGATCGTAGAAGACCATGCGGGCGTCGGCGTCCCACTCGCGCAGCAGGTGTGCGCGCAGCAACGACCAGGATTCGGTGTGCAGACAGTGGCCGTGCACGAAAACCACGGTCAGGGCGGCGTCCGCGGCGCCGAAGCTGCGGACCGCGATCGGGACACCGTCATCGGCGACGACGGTGCAGCGGCGACCGTCGGTGATAGGGAAGGTCTTCGACATTGGAGCCTCCTCCGCCTCCGGCGGGACGCGCCGTCAGCGGCGGGTCCTGCTGGTGTTTCGGAGAAGGTTTCCAGCGTGTTAGCCGGTGAACCCTCGCGTTATCCACCTGATGCGCAACCGATCCCGGGCGGGTCCCCGCTGTTATCCAGGAAAATATTGGGTCATCTAGGACTTTGGCTAGAACACCTCAGATAGCCATCGAAGAGCGGCTCGTCAGAACTCTCTGCAACTCTCTAGGTGATTCCCTAGATATCCGAAGATTTCTATACGTTGCGGAGATAGCGGCCGAAGTGGGGGACCGTGAAGCCGATGGTGCCACGCTCGGCCGAGTAGATGAGGCCCTTCTTGATCAGGCCGTCGCGCGCGGGGGATACCGAGGCGGGCTTGCGGCCGAGTTCGGCGGCCACCGCCGAGGTGGCGACCGGGGCGTCGTCGCCCGCCAGGTCGGCCATCGCGCGCATGTACTCGCGTTCGGCGGGAGTCGCGCGTTCGTAGCGGGAGCCGAAGAAGCCGACCGCGAGTTCTTCCTCGGCGGCGGGGGAGGCCACCGCGACGTCTTCGGCGGTGATCGGAGTGTCGGGTGCCTGGTCCCAGGCCGCCTTGCCATAGGCCTGCACGAAATAGGGGTAGCCGTCGGCTCTTCGGTAGAGCGAATCGAGTGCTGTCTCGGTGAACTTCACCTCTTCGCGTTCGGCGGGCGCGATGAGCGCGCGGTCGGCGGATTCGCGATCGAGGCGATCGATGCGGTGGTAGCTGAACAATCGCTCCGAGTAGCTTTTCGAGGCGGAGAGCACGGCGGGGAGATGGGGGAGGCCGGCGCCGACGACGATCAGCGGGGCGCCGTCCTGGCTCAGTTCGTGGCAGGCTCCGCAGATCGCGGACACGTCGGCGGGGCCGAGGTCTTGCATTTCATCGATGAAAATGGCAATGCCGACACCGATGTCGGCGGCGAGCGCCGCGGCCTCCTTGAACAGTTCGATCAGATCGATCTCGATATCGCCCGAGTCGGCGCGGCCGGTCACCGCGGGTACGTCGATACCGGGCTGCCAGCGTTCGCGCATGCCCTTGTCCGCGGTGGCGCGCAAGGCGAACGCTTTGAGGATGCCGAGGAAATCGTCGACCTGTTCGGCATTGCGGGCCGACATCGCGATCGCGCGCACCGCCATATGCAGGGCGGAGGACAGCGGTCGGCGCAGATCCTGGTCGGGCCGCGCTTCGATCTTGCCGGTGCCCCAGCCGCGTGAGACAGCGGCGCTGCGAAACTGGTTGAGCAGCACGGTCTTCCCGACGCCGCGCAGGCCGGTGAGCATCACACTGCGTTCCGGTCGACCGCGGGCGATGCGCTCCAGCACGATGTCGAACGCCATGAGTTGTTTGTCGCGCCCGGCCAATTCGGGCGGACGCTGGCCGGCGCCGGGTGCATACGGATTGCGCACGGGGTCCATGCCGGATAACCGTAGCCTTTGCGCACGGGAGAATCTCGGTAACTCTGGGCTGAGTCCTAGATACTGCTAGCGAACATGAGACGGTCTGTGAATCCGAGAAGGAGGGCGATGTCCGAGCAACCGCTGTCCGTTGCCGAAATGGTCGCCGCGTGGCCCTTGCCGCCGGGGGCTCATCTGGCCGACGCGGTCCGGCGGCAACTGCTGGCAACGCTCGAGGCGACCGCCGAGCAGGGCGATGGCGAACTCGCGCCGGAGGCTCTCGCGCCCCTGGCTCTCGCGCCGCTGCTCATCGTGCTGGGCAGACTCGAGGTCGACCTGGCCGACGCCCGGACGCGCATCGACGAACTCGAACGCGCGCTGCTCGACCGGCGCCCGCGATAACGGGCCCCTCGGCGTGAGCGATGAAAACGTTACGCACGCCGACACGCCGGTGCCGTATCCGTTGTTCTGGGCTTTTCCGGCCGGAAGAAAACAACTTGCGTGCTTCGCTGGACAGCGCTCATCACAGGCCGTAATCTTCTCGTGACTTAGTGGAGTCTGTCGGTTCGTCAGAGGAGCGGCGCCACTGGGTCACCGCCGAGAAGTCGTGGTCGCCAAGCGATTCGCGAAGCGGCGGGAGAGTAGCAAGATCGGAGACTCGTCTCGGTGGGTAAACACAGCTTGCAGCGGGATTCTCGACTGCCGAATTCCGTCAAGGGTGCCCTCGTCATGGGTGCGGTGGCCGCTACAACCGGTGCGATGCCCGCGATTTCGCAGGCCGCCACGATCAACATCCCCGGTCTCGGTAACTTCGATCTGCCGCCAGAGCTCGAGCAGCCGGCACAGCAGGTCGAGAAGCAGCTCCAGGCGATGGTCGCCCCGCAGGGCCAGGCCGCACCGCAGCTCCCGAGCGTGAACTTCGACAACCCGTTCGTTCAGCCGCAGCAGCAGACCGCCGGCAACATCGCCCTCGACGCCGCCCGCGGCAAGCTGGGTGCCCAGTACAACTGGGGCGCCGCGGGCCCGCAGAGCTTCGACTGCTCCGGCCTCGTGCAGTGGGCATACCGCCAGGCCGGTGTCGAACTGCCGCGCACCAGCTTCGAGCAGTCGCATGTCGGCGCGCCCGTCTCGTTCGACAACCTGCAGGCCGGTGACATCGTCATCACCAACGGTGGCGGCCACGTCGGTATCTACGCGGGCAACGGTCAGCTCCTCAACGCTGTGCAGTCGGGCACCCCGGTGTCCTACACCCACCTCAGCGCAGACGACGTCGTCACGGCTCGCCGTATCGTCTAAGGGGTGACCCCCCAGCACTCCGACACCCAGGCCCGCGTCGACGCGTGGACCTGGGCGGTGCGCCTTTTCAAAACACGCTCGGCCGCGGCAGAAGCCTGTCGCGCCGGGCATGTGCGCGTTAATGGGGTTGCCGCGAAACCGGCGCTGACCGTCCGGCTCGGTGACGAGGTCAGGGTGCGCCACGCAGGCCTAGAGCGCATCGTCGTGGTCCAGCGGATCATCCACAAGCGAGTCGGCCCCCCGGTGGCCGCCCAGTGCCTGATCGATCGCAGCCCCCCACCACCGCCGAAGGAAGTCCTCGCGACGCTGCCGCAGCGTGAGCGTGGCGCAGGCCGCCCGACGAAACGTGAACGGCGCGAAACAGATCGGCTGATGGGCCGGTAATTCCGAAGCGCCGGCGCGCTCAGCACTCGGTAGCCCCCGTATATCGCGACCCGAGGCGCACCGTCCGGGCCAGGCAACCCTCGTATGCCCCCGATAGAAGATGTTGTTCTGTGTTAGCCGATCGGTGCCGGCTAACACCGTGGCCGAGGCTGGTTCGGTGGCTGCGGTGTGGGCGATCGCCTACGGTGGCAGATATGGGCGAGCGAACGACGATGTTATCGACTGTTCTCGCCTGCTGTATCGCTGTCGCCACCACGGGCCCACGGCTGCTCTGGCCGCGAGGCGCCGACACCACGTTTCTCGACGGACTGGAGTGCGCTCCTGTTCCCCGCGCGCGCAACACCGTCGCCCTGACCGCACTCACGCAGGCCGAACTGTCCGCACCGACGACCATCGTCGCCGAGGGCGTATGTACCCTGCGGTCTACCCGTCTGACCATGTCGACGTTCCTGATCCGGCACCCCGACGCCACCTTCCTGGTCGACCCGGCGATCTGCGCGGGCGTGCACCAGCGGGTGCTGCCCGAGCTACCCTTCCCGCTGCCGCTGGTGGTCGGCCCCGACAGTCCGGTGCGCGGGCTGAGCGAGGTACTGGCCGCGCACGATCTCACCGGAAACGACATCGACTTCGTGCTGCCCACGCATCTGCACTGGGACCACGTCGCCGGACTGTACGAACTGCCCGGCCTGGTTCCGATCCGGGTGCCCGCCGTCGAATACAACTGGGCCATGACCGGTTCGCGTGCCCCGCTCGGCGTCGCCCGTGGGCCCTTGCGCGGCCGTGCGTTCGACCTCTACGAACTCGACGGTCCGCCGGTCCTGACCTTCGCGCGCAGCCACGACCTGTTCGGCGACGGATCTGTCCTGATCGTCGATCTGGCGGGCCACACACCCGGCAGCGTCGGCGTCCTGCTGGCGGTCGACGACGGGTCCCGCGTTCTGCTCGCGGGCGACGCGGTGTGGAGCACCCTGCAGATCGACCTCCTGCGCGAGAAATCACCGCTGCTGGGTGAACTCGTCGACACCGACCGCAACCGGGCGTTCGAGGCCATCCACCGCCTGCACGCCCTACCCGCCGAGATCGAGGTGATCCCCGGCCACGACCACGCCGCGGTCACTGCCCGAACCGCACGCTGATCACCCGGTAGTCGCGCGCCGCCTCAGGGGTGACGCCGGTGTCGGTGACGACCGGTGACGGCTCACCTCACGCGGGTACGACTGTAACGGTTGGGTGATGTCACGGCGGGTCCGCGGCGTGTCGGTGTGTATCGTGCGGCTCATGCGAGTCGACGGTCGGGAGATCCCGGTCACGGGGAAACTCCTGCAGCCGATGATCCGGCGCACCAGCGACATCGTCCGGGTTGTACTGGCGGTCATCGGCGTTGCCGTGGTGGTCGCGGGCTCACTGATCACCCGCCCGGAGTGGCTGGCGCTGGAACGCTCGGTCGCCAATATCGTCGGATTCCTCAGCCAGGACCAGGCGACGATGGTCTACCTGATCTACGGCATGCTCATCCTTGCCCTGCCGTTCGCCATCTTCATCGAACTGGTCGTGCGTAGGCAGTGGAAGCTGCTGTTCGGGTACGGGGCGGCGGGCCTGCTCGCGGTACTCGCCCTGTCGATCACCGGTGCGGGTATCTCCACACCGAAATGGCACCTGCCGGTGCCGGACCGCTTCGACACGTTCCTCTCCCAATTCCTCGACGATCCGCGCTGGATCGCGATGCTCGCGGCGATGCTCACCGTGTCGAGTCCGTGGCTGCCGGTGCGGCCGCGACGCTGGATGTGGTTTCTGCTGCTGATGTTCGCGCCGATCCATCTGGTGGTGAGCTCGGTGGTGCCGGCGCGGGCGATGCTCGGGTTGGCGGTGGGCTGGTTGGTCGGCGCGGTGATCGTGTGGGTGGTCGGCACGCCCGCGCTCGAGGTGCCGCTCGACGCCGCGGTCCGGGTGCTCGCGGAGCGCGGCCACATCGTGCGCGCCTTCCGGGTCGACCGGCCGGCCGGTCGCGGGCCGCTGCTGCTCGCCACCGAAGTCGACGGGCCGGAAGACGAGATCATGGTCGAGCTGTACGGCAAGAACCAGCGCAGCTTCGGCGCGATCCGGCAGGTGTGGCGCTGGATAACCTTCCGCTCCAGCGAGACCGCGCCACTGCACGGATCGATGCACCGGGCGGTGGAACATCGGGCGCTGCTCGGCATCGCGATCGGTGACCTCGGCATGGCCGACAGCCATCAGGTGGCGGTGGCAGGTCTGAACCGCGGGTGGATGCTGTACGCGCGCACCAGGCCTCGCGGTACCCAGATCGCGTCGTTGTCCGCGCAGGTGTTGCCCGGTGTGTGGCGGTCGCTGCTGCGCCTGCACGAGAACCAGATCAGCCTCGGCGATCTGCAACCCGATTTCGTGCGGGTCAGCCAGGGCGACACCCTGTTCGGCGGCTTCGCGGCCGCCGAATTCGGTGCGGCCGAGGCGCAACGCCAGACCGATATCGCTCAGCTGCTGGTGACCACCACGTCCCTGTACGGCAAACACGAGGCCGTCTCGGCGGCGATCGAGGCGCTCGGCGAGGACCGGGTCGCCTACGCGGCCCGGCGCCTGACGAAATCGGCCATGTCGATCGGCATCCGGAAGTCGGTGCCGCAGTGGACGAAAGTGATGGCCACCGCCCGCGAGGAGGTGCGCAGGCAGACGGGCCACGACCGGATCCAGTCCCAGCAGATCACGCGCTTCTCCCGCAACCAGATCATCCAGCTCGTCCTGCTGGTGGCGCTGGTCTATGTGGCCTATCCGTTCTTCAGCCAGGTGCCGACGTTCTTCAGCCAGCTGCGCACGCTCAACTGGTGGTGGGCGCTCGCGGGTCTGGCCGTCTCGGGACTGACCTATGTGGGTGCCGCCGCCGCGCTCGGCGCCTGCGCGGATGGGCTGGTCAAGATGCGGTATCTGCTCGTGGAGCAGCTGGCCAACACCTTCGTGGCGACGACCACCCCCGCGGGCGTCGGCGGGTTGGCGCTGAGCGTGCGGTTCCTGCAGAAGGCGGGCATGACGACCCTGCGCGCGACCGCCGCGGTGGCGATGCAGCAGTCGATGCAGGTGATCACGCACCTGGTGCTGCTCGTCGTGTTCAGCGTGGTGGCGGGCACCTCGACCAATCTGGCTCACTTCGTACCCGACGCGACCGTGCTGTATCTGATCGCGGGCGTCGGCGTGGGGCTGATCGGCGCGTTCATGTTCGTGCCGACGCTGCGCCGCTGGGTGAATCACTCGGTGCGCCCGCAGGTGAAGGAAGTGCTGGGCGAACTCGCCGACCTGGCCAAGGACCCGAAGCGATTCGTGGTCATCATCGCCGGTTGTGGCGCGATCACCCTCGGGCAGGCACTCGCCCTGTGGACCAGCGTCGAGGCCTTCGGCGGCGGCACGGATTTCGTGGCCGTCACCATCGTCACCATGATCGGCGGCTCGCTGGCCTCGGCCGCGCCGACCCCCGGCGGTGTCGGCGCGGTCGAGGCCGCGCTGATCGGTGGTCTCGCGGCTTTCGGCGTCCCGGCCGAGATCGCGGTTCCCGCCGTCCTGCTCTACCGCGTGCTGACCTGCTGGATCCCGGTCGGTCTCGGCTGGCCGGTCATGGGCTGGCTGGACAAGAAAGACATGATCTGAATGTTTAGCTGCCCCGTTGCCGGTGTATCCGAGCACGGTGCCGCACCGCTGTCTGATCCAGCCGAACGGCACCCAAGAAGGAAAGACCGCTGATCGATCGACCAAGCGCCGCGATAGCGCTGCGATCGCTGAACGTCTTGTTCTCGGGGCCCGAAGGGCCGCGACCCGAGCGCGCCAGCGCTCCGAAGACAGAGCGCCTAAACTGTCTGGGACGTAGCTGGATCATGACCGAGAGGTGTTTTTTCGATGGGATCCCGGACGGTGGTCGCCGACGTCGCCGATGAGTTGGCACGCCGCGTAGCCACCGGCGAGTACCGGCCGGGCGAGCTGATGCCGTCGGTGCGCCAGGTCGCCGACGAGTTCGGGATGAACCGTGCCACCGCCCAGCTCATCCTCGGACGACTCGAGTCCTACGGGTTCGTCGAGGCCAGGCGGGGCAAGGGCTTCACCATCCGCGATGTCCGCGTCGAGGGCGGCATGGACGTCTACCGGCATCTGTTCCGGTTCTCGATCACCGCGCCCGCGGTCGCGGCCGAGATGTTCACCGACATCGTCGAGGTCGAACGCGGCATCGTGGGCGAGGCGTTGCTCGCCTACACCGCGGGGGAGAAGGTGCTCGATCCGGCCGAGCTCGCCGCCGCCGTCGACGAGCTGGAGGCGATGGCGCGCCAGACCGTGCCCGACCACGCGCACATCATCGCCGCCGAGATCGCGCTGGTGCGCAAGCTACTCGGTGTGCTCGGCATGAGTATGCAACGCGCGGTGTTGAATTCGATCGCCGATATGGTCGTGGAGGTGCCGGAGGCGGTCGCCGCCTATTTCGCCGTCGCGCCCGATCTGCACGTGCTCGTCTGGCGCGCGCTACTCGCGGTGTGGGACGCCGAATCCGCGCCGAGCGAGGCACAACTCGCGCTGTTCGGTGATCTGTTCGCGCTGTACCACGAGAAGGTGATCGCCCGCTTCGGTCAGCTCGTCGGCGAGACACCGCTGCACACCGTGCCGTTGAGTTCGGCCGTCTGAACCCTGTCCGAGCCGGATTCGTTCGGCGACCGGTGCGAGGATCGGGCCCGGTCGACAGCCGGCCGGGCACCGATCTTCGAGGTGGGACAGCTCAGCCGTTGAGCCGGGTGAGGCGGTCGTAGGCGGTGACGTACTCCTCGACGAGGCGGTTGACCACGTCGGCGCTGCGTTCGACCTTGTTCATCATGCCGACCACCTGGCCGACCGGGTTGAAGTTCACGTCCTTGGCGGCCTCGGGGTAGCGGTGTCCACGCTTGACGCCGTCGAGGGCCACCATCATCTGCAGCGGCATCGGCAGCGGGTCGGGGGTGTCGGTGGACTCCCAGGCGTCGGTCCAGTCGTTCTTCAGCATGCGGCACGGCTTGCCGGTCCACGAACGCGAGCGGACGGTGTCGTGGCTGGTCGCCTCGAGGTAGGTATCCATCTGGGCGGGCGGCACATTGGCCTCCTCGACGGTGAGCCACAGCGACCCGGTCCACGCGCCCGCCGCGCCCATCGCCAGCGCCGCCGCGACCTGCGCGCCGTTGCCGATGCCGCCGGCGGCCAGTACCGGCACATCGCCGATCGCGTCGATCACCTGCGGCCACAGCACCAGCGAGGACACCTCGCCGCAGTGCCCGCCGCCCTCGGTGCCCTGACACACCACGAAGTCCAGGCCTGCCGCCTTGTGGTTCATCGCGTGCTTGACCGAGCCGCACAGCGCGCCGATCACCCGGCCGGAGTCCTGGATCCGCTTGACCACGTCATCGGGCGGGGTGCCGAGCGCGTTGGCCACGAGCTTGGCCTTGGGGTGGTTCAGGATGACGTCGACCTGCGGTCCCGCAGTGGTCGCGGTCCAGCCGAGTAGCTCGTTGTGGTGTTCACCGTCGGGCAGCGCGGGCACGTGGTGATCGGTGAGGATCTGCTGGGCGAAGTCGCGATGGCCCTGCGGCACCATCTGCGCCAGCTGCTTTTCCAGCTGTTCGGGGGTGAGTCCGTCGACGCCCTTGCCCTCGTATTTCGACGGAATCACCAGGTCGACGCCATAGATCCCGGTGACGTGCTCGTCGAGCCAGGCCAGCTCGACCTCGAGCTGTTCGGCGGTGAAGCCGACGGCACCGAGTACCCCCAATCCGCCCGCGTTGCTCACCGCAGCCACGACGTCGCGGCAATGGGTGAAGGCGAAGATGGGGAACTCGATGCCGAGCTGTTCGCAGAATTCGGTACGCATACCGAACTGTAACACGTTCTAATTTGGTCGAGAATGCCTAATTTCTACAGTGCGGCATCCTCGAGCGCGACCAGTGAATCCTCCAGATGATCGAGCAGTCGATGCAGGTCGGGCAGCGTGCGACGGCAGCCGACCAGACCGAAATCGAGGTTGTCACCGCTGGAGGTGAGGGTGATGTTCACGGCCTGCCCGTCGAGCGGGATCGACAGCGGATAGGTGGCGTCCAGACGCGAGCCGTTCCAGTACAGCGACTCGCGCGCACCGGGCACATTCGAGATGACGATATTGAACGGCGGCGTCGCCACCGAGGCGAAACCGGGCAGCAGCATCGCCGCCATCGGACTCAACATCACCCCGGCCATCGCCAGCGTCTGCGCCGGGGTGAGGGAGTGATACACCTCCTTGTTGCGCCGCGTCGACTCACTCACCACCCGCAGCCGCTCCAGCGGGTCCGCGATATCGGTGCCCAGATTGCACAGCAGCGCCGCGATTTTCACGCCCTGGGTGTCGACATCGTCTTCCTCGCGCAATGACATCGGCACCATCGCGATCATCGGCTTGTCCGGCAAGGCGTCGCGCTCGAGCAGGTAGGCGCGCAACGCGCCCGCCGACATCGTCAGCACCACATCGTTCACGGTTGCCCCGGTCGCCTTCTTCACCTGCTTGACCCGATCCATCGACCAGCTGCGCACCGCGCATTTGCGGGCGCCGCCGATCGGCACGTTGAACAGCGTGCGCGGCGCCTCGAACGGCAGGGTGAGTTGCTGGCGTACCAGGCCGGTGCGTGCCGCCTTGATCAACGCGGTGGTCGACGAGCGCGCCGAGGTGACGCTATCGATCAGTCCGCCGAGCCGGGACCGGCCGGGACGCGGCGGCCCGATCTTGCGTGGCAGGTTCCACGGCCGCATGAGCTCGGTTCCGAACGGGTCGGTGGTCAGCGTCCGCCGCATGAGGCGCTGCGCCGAAACACCGTCCACCAGCGCGTGATGCATCTTCGAGTAGAGCGCGAAGCGCCCGTCGGCCAGCCCCTCGACGAAGTGCAGCTCCCACATCGGGCGGTGCCGGTCGAGCAGGGCGCTGTGCAGGGTCGACGCGTGATCGAGCAGCTGGTCGATATGGCCGGGCCCGGGCAGGGCGCTGCGCTGCACGTGATAGTCCAGGTCGACGTCGTCGTCCTGGGTCCACGCCATCTGCGGCGCGCCCAGCCAGGTGGCGGGCCGTTTGCTGAATGTGGCCCGAACGGTCTTGTCGGCCAACAGGGCCGCGCGGAACTCGCGCAGGTAATCCGGACCGGCGTCTTCGGGCGGTTCGAACAATTGCAGTGAGCCGACGTGCATCGGGTGCTCACGAGATTCCGCGAGCAAGAACAGCGCATCCAACGGCGCGATGAGATCCATGAGAGATCGCCCCCTGACGAGAGTGGTTCGGTGAGAAGTCTTCAGACGATCGACCACGCTGTCGGGTACGGCACCCCTGCGTGCCGTCTGTCCACGTTACCCGTGTGCCCGGGATCGCGTCAGTTGAACGCTCGGACCATCGCGAACTCTATGGAGTTCACTGGATGTTCATCTCGCGGAAGGTTACTGGATGCTCGGGCCGAGCGGACGCAGCGGCGCGCGGACTCGGGGAGCTCGACGAAAGCGGGCCGCGACACCTGGTGTCGCGGCCCGCTTTCCGTTCCGGTCAGACTTTGACGGTCTGCGCCTCGCGTGGGTCTACGGCCTCGCGCGGATCGTCTTCCTGCGGTGTCTCGTCGGCCTGCGCGGCGGGCTGCGGTACCTCGATGGGCTGCGGTGTCTCGATGGGCTGCGATGCCTCGGTGGGCTGTTGCGGCTCGGCCGGCTGCTCGGCCTCGGCGGGTTGTTCCTCGGCGACTTCCGCGGATGTGACTTCGTCCGAACGGGTTTCGGTGACCACCGGCTGCGGTGCGGGCGCCGGGTCCACCCCGGTCCCCTTCGTCGCGATCTCGATGCCCAGCTCGATGCGCGTCGTCTCGACCAGCGCGCGCTCCTGCTCGGCGGCATGGCGCATCGCCTTCTGCCATAGCGAGGCCATCTCCTCCAGCTCCTCGACGGTGGCCTCCACGTCGATGTGCAGTTTCAGCCGCTGCATCGTGATGTGCTGGGCCGCGGTGAGGGTGCGCATCAGGTCTTCGCACTTGTTGGGAATCCGGCGATGCGCCACCACCCGAAGGCGAGTCAGCATGCCGCCCGGGCTATCCCAGATCACCTTGTGGATCTGCGCGCCGAGTTTGTCGATCTCCTCGACGGTGACCAGATCCCATTCACCGCAGCTGGTCAGATCGGTGCGCACCGAGGCCGAGATATCCAGGATCGAGGTGACCGCGGCGAGTACCGCCTCGCGCCGCCACGCCTCGTGATCGCGCTGGTCGCCCACCATGTTCGACAGTTCGACATTGCGTTGCGCGGTGTCGAGTGCCTGCCTGCCGCGCTCGTCGGCGGCCGCGATTCCTTGCCGGTGGGTTCGATTGTTGGCGATGACGCCGACCAGAACTGCGCCGGCGACGGGGAGCGAGCCGAGGAGTGGGAGCCACTGAGTCACTCAGCGATCATTGCACCGGTATCGGCAACAGTCACCATGATCGGCGCGTTGGTATCGATGTCGCGTGTCAGCTCGGCGCTGGAACTCGGTGCAGAAAACCGACCAGGGGTGCCAGTTCCGGGATCTGCTCGGCGTCGGCGAGCGCTTTCTCGAGTGCTCGATCGTGGGTCGGTTTCGCCTTCTCGTAGGCGGCCCTGCCGGTTTCGGTGAGTTCGGTGTAGATACCGCGGCGGTCGTCGGCACACAGCACGCGCACCAGGAAGCCGCGGTCTTCCAGCCGGTTGACCAGCCGGGTGGTCGCGCTCGCCGACAACGCGGCCGCGCGGGCCAGCTGGGAGATCCGCATGTGCCAGCCGTCCTGGCGGGTCAGGGCGTCGAGCACGGTGAACTCGACGATCGACAGTTCGTGTTCGCGCACCAGTTCGCGTTCGAGCGCCGCCTCGATATGCCCGTGCAGCGCGGCCAGGGTGCGCCAGCCGGTCGCCCGTACCTCGATGGCGTCATCAGCTATACCCATGCGCCGAGTATAGCTGGCGGTTGCAATATAGCGCGTGTGCAACTATCGTCGGGCAGCGTTAGTTGCACACGCGGTTAATCGGCTCATGATGAAAAGAGGCGTTCACATGCCACTCGGTCTCATCGCTCTCGCGCTCGGGGGCTTCGGCATCGGACTCACCGAGTTCGTCATCGCGGGGCTGCTCTCCCCGGTCGCGGCCGACCTCGGGGTCTCGGTGCCCACCGCCGGCTACCTCATCTCCGGGTACGCGCTGGCCGTCGTCGTCGGCGCGCTCGCGCTGACCCCCCTCGTCAACCGGTGGCAGCCCAAGCGGGCATTGCAGCTGCTCATGGTCCTGTTCACCATCGGAAACGCGGCCTCGGCGCTGGCCCCCGGCTACGCCGCCCTGCTCGGTGGGAGGGTGCTCGCCGCCCTCGCCCACGGCGCGTTCTTCGGCATCGGCGCCGTGCTCGCGGCCTCGCTCGTCGCACCGGAGAAGAAGGCCGGAGCCATCTCGATCATGTTCGGCGGACTCACCATCGCGAACGTTCTCGGCGTGCCACTGGGAACATTCGTCGGGCAGCAATGGGGCTGGCGGGCCACGTTCGTGGTGATCACCATCGTCGGGCTGATCGCCCTGGCAGGCATCACCGCGCTCGTCCCCGACGCACCCGCCACCCGCGAACGCCCGAATCTCCGAGCCGAGTTGTCGGTCTTCCGCAACACCCAGGTCTGGTACTCGCTGGCCATGACCGTCCTGGTGTTCGGCGGGATGTTCGGCGCGTTCATGTACATCGAACCGCTGCTCACCCGCGTCACCGGGTTCGCCGACGCGATGGTGCCCTGGCTGCTGGTGCTGTTCGGCGTCGGCCTGTTCTTCGGCAACCTGCTCGGCGGCCGCTGGGCCGACCGTGCCCTCACCCGCACCCTGCTCACGCTCACGCTGGCCCTCGCGCTCGCGCTGGCGGCCTTCGCACTGCTCGCCGACTACAAGATCGCGGCCCTGCTGCTGCTTCCCGCCATGGGCTTCTTCGGCTTCGGCGCCACCCCCGGCCTCCAGATGCGGGTGCTCGACCACGCAGGCGCCGCACCGACGCTCGCCTCGTCGGCCAATATCGCGGCCTTCAATGTGGGCAACTTCCTCGGCGTGTGGCTGTCCGGGCTGGCGATCAGCGCGGGCTTCGGCTGGGTGTCACCGCTCTGGGTGGGGATGGGATTCGCGGTGACCGGGCTGCTGGTGTTGATCGCCGCCACTCGCGGTGAGCGAGCTGTTCGGCCCCCGGTCGCCGAACCCGTCACGGTGTAGTTCGACGAAAAATCCCCGGTGGGCAGCGGATAACGCTGCCCACCGGGGATTTCGTGATTCGTGTCTAGTTGGCCGACGTGGTGGTGGTCGGGGCAACGGTGGTGGTCGGCTCGACCGTGGTGGTGGGAGCCACCGTCGTGGTCGGGGCGACGGTCGTGGTGGGGGCCACGGTCGTGGTCGGCGCCACCGTGGTGGTCGGGGCCGGGGCGGCCGCCTGGTTGGTCGCCGGTTCCGGCGTGGTCGTCGCCGGTGCGGTTGTCGTGGTGCTGGTGCCGGTCTTGGACGTGGTGGTCGGCTTCGGCGTGGTCGTCGTCGCCTTGGCGGTGGTCTTCGACGTCGTGGTCGGCGCGGTGGTGGTCGTCGCGGGCTTGGTCGGAGCCGCCAGCGCGGCTGTCACCGAGGCGTCGTCCGGCGCGGCCTTGGTGTTCACCGTCTCGCCGGCCTGCGCCTGCTTGGCCAGGCTGGTCAGCCAGGCTGCCGCGTACTCCGCCGAGGTCAGCGGCTTGCCGTTCGCGGCGTCGGAGTCACGCCAGTAGTCGAAGTGGTGACCGGTGCCGTTCGGGCCGAGGGTCAGCTGGTACGGGTCGTTCATCACCACCGGAATCGTGTTCTGGTTGGTCACGATCAGCCCGACGATCTCGTTGAAGATCTTCTGCGGCAGGTACGCCAGCGGCGAGAGCTTCTCACCGGCGATCACGTCCGCCTTGGCGGGCGCGGTGGTCTGTCCCGGCTTGTAATCCGGGTCGGACACCTTCAGCAGCACGTCGAGGAAGGTCTCGTCGCTGGCCATCCAGTTCGGGTTCGACCCGATATCGGCGAACGCGGCCATCGCGATCCGGCCCAGCGAGAACGCCATGTCCTGGCCCATCGCCGGGGTGATCGCGGCGATGCCGTCGCGCTCGAGGTTGGCGCGCTGCAACTCGTCGATGTTGATCTGCCGACCCACATTGGCGGCCAGCTGCAACAGCGAGATGTTGTCCGGTGCCGCGCACGTGAGGTCGCCCTCGGAGCAGAACGAGGCGATCTTGCCGTCGAGCGCGCCGAAACCGGCGCCCGTGGTGACGCCCTGGCCCGAGACCGCCTTCTTGCCGTCCTGGTACTTCTGGTCGAAGTTGTCGGGGCGCGCGAACGGGTCGTTCGCGCCGAGGAAGGTGCCGTCGCCCGCCTTGCGGCCCGGATCGGCGAACATCACGACGCCGAGCACGTCGTCCGGGTTCACGGTGGCGTACCCGTCGGCGGGGTCGTCGTTGCCGATGCCCTCGGCCACGCGACGCACCACATCGGCGCCCTCGCTGTAGCCGACGATGGAGAACTTGGTGTCCGGGCAGGCCGCCGAGATCTCCCGCATCACCTGCTGGGTGTTCTCGACACCGCGGTTGACCGCGTCCTCGTAGCTCGCCAGATCGGCCGGGTAGGCGATGTACACCGCCGCGTAGTCACCCTCGGCGACAGCCTCACGCGGGGCGTTGACCACCGGATCCACCCACACACTGCTGTGGTCGCCCGATAGCGCGGCGGGTAGTGGATTGCCGTTGGCGTCGAGCAGCATCGCCGTGGTGCCCTCGACCGGGGTGTCGTTGCGGCCCGCCACCGAGATGGTCACCATCTCACGGCACTCCGTCACCGAGGTCGTCAGCTGGTAACTGGGCGATGACGGCTGCTGCTGTGACGTCACCGCGAACGAAGCCGCGACGATCGCCGCGACCCCCAACGCCGCAGGCGCGGCGACAGCCGAAGCAATGCGATGTTTCGCAAGAAACTCACGCAGATTCATATGTGATCCCGTTCGAATGACCTACAGGTGGGCAGGCCCCCCGACGGGCCGCATGTCACGAACAATGTCGTGGCCACCAGCAAGATCGTTACTGACGCAAACGGGAAAACCCTGCCCCTATTTCCTGGGTCATGCGAAATCGCTCTCACCGAAGGGTGACGGATCGGGGCCCGCGAGCGCCGTCGGGACGACTCGGGCGAGGTCGCCACGAGCGACGCGGGCGGTGCCCGCCATGACGATGCTCACTCGCTGTCGGAGGTTGCTCGGCGTGGTGTCGTATCGGCCATGGCAGCCGGCCACCATTTGCGGTGAGCCCGCCACAACGGCCGACCGCTACGCGCGGCTCACGAGTCGCTCGGCGTTTCGGTTGCCTTCGCCGCGAGTCGTCCGGCCGCGACCGTCGCCGCGGCGATCGTGCACAGCGCCGCCAGCATGATCGCCGAGCCCTCACCCGGCACCAGCACCCCCAGCTGACTCCCGACGGTCACCGCCGCGACCGGCACCCCGATCTGTGCCGCGGCCAGCGCGCCGTAGGCGACCGGCTGGCCGAGCAGCCGCGCCGCGCAGTGCACGCCGACGGCCCCGACACCGAGTGCCAGCCCGAGCAGGACGAACCGCGGGTGCTCCCCGAACTCGCGCAGATCCAGCCGCGCGCCGAGCCAGACGAAGAACAGCGGAGCGAGCAACCCATCGCTGATCGCGAACACCTGCTTGGCCACCCGACGCGGTTCACCGACCCCCGCCACCGCCAGCCCCGCCGCGAACCCGCCGAGCATGATCGAGACGTGCATCGCACTGGCAACCCCGCACAGCGCGAACACCAGGACCAGACTCACCCGCAGTTCCAGCGTGAACTTGCGATCCTCGGAAACCTCGTGCACCTGCCGCTGCGCACCCGTCCGCTGGAGATAGCGCAGCACGAAGAACATCACGGTCGCGCAGAGTGCCACCACCACCGCGCCGATCGCGGCTCGCGCGGCGTTCGCCGGGTCGATCACCAGCGGCAGCGCGACGATGCAGGCAGTGTCGGCGATGGCCACCTGGGCGGTGAGCGCGAGCACCGGCGGCCCGCTCAACCGCATCGAGTCGATGATCGGCAACGCCATCGCCGCCGACGACGACGCCATCAGCACCGCGTAGACCGCCGCGTGCCCCACGCCGAACACCTGTGCCATCGCCCAGCCCGCCACCGCCGCCGCCACACCCACCAGCACGGCACGCGCGACGCCGACCCCGAGCGCACCCCTGACCCGCGGATCACGCACCGGCACATGGGTTCCCGCGGCGAACATCACCAGCGCGAAGCCCATGTCGGCGAGGAACATGAAGACCGGGTCGGCGGGGTCGAGAATGCGAAGACCGGTGTTGCCGAAGATGACTCCCGCGAGCAGTTCACCGAGCAGCACCGGCAGGTACAGCTGTCTCGGCAGGGCGAGCAGCGGCCCGATCAACCCGAGCGCGACCACCAGCGCCAGGGTTGCGAACGTCATGGCATCGCGGCGATCTTGGCGGGGATCTCGACATTCTCATCGGCCCAGTACAGCGCGCACACCCGGTGATACCCGTCGGCGATCAGCATCGGCACGTTCGTCCGGCAGTCACCCCGCACCAGCAGGATCGGCGAGAGCTTGCGCCCCTCGTTCACCTTGAGCAGGTCCCTGCGCACATGCGGATTGTCCGGGGTGAGGGCTTCGAGCTGCGACGCGCGCAGAATGTCTTTGGCCTTCTTCACCACCACCGGCGCCGCCCTTAGCTCGGCCACGATCGCATCGACCACCGCCTTGTCGCCGAGCAGCTCGAGATAGTCGGCGGCAGCGGGATAGTCATGATCTTCCGGCGTGGACTTCCACTTCACCTGCAGAATCTGTTCAGCCATCGACCCATCATCCGCCGCACCCCACCGATTCCCCGGGAGGTCACCGCCCGCGTCTACCAGAGGTCGATCCACCACGGCCGCACCGCCAGATCGAACCCCGCGGCACGTCCGTGTGCCGGGCGTCGATAAGTGTCGACGGTTACACGCGGGGGCAGCTAGGTTGGCGTGTTGCCCAGTGGTGGGTGGCCCCGGGCCGGTGCCCGGTGTCGGAGGGCATGGGAGCGACATGATGACGAATGAGGCGCTTCGGGGAATCGAACCGGGGGCGACGATGGCGACAGCGATGCTGAGCCCGGTTATGGGGGGACTGATCCGAACGTGGACCGACCGGGGGTCGCAGCTGTGGTCGGTGGAGGATCCAGGCGGACTGTCCAGAATGCTGGGTCGCGGGGTGGTTGGCCGAACCCCGATGCCGGACAATCGTTTTCGCGAAGCCGCATATCTGAATGCGGACACCGGCACGCTGGTGGTTCAGAACCGGTTCGCCGCCGGTGAAGGGGACCGGGTGCAGGTGGAAGCGAATGTCTTCCAACTCGGTGATCCGGTGCCTCCGGAAACCAACCCGTGGGGCGATCTGAAAGAGTTCCTGTCAGCGGCGGCGCTGTCGGCTGTCGAACGTGGCGAGTACTTTGTGGTGGAGTTGGGCGGCTGGGATGCGATTCCCGAGCCGTACTGCCTCTTCGCGGTCGTAGATCAGGGCGACGGTCCGGTGTCGCTGATCGAGGCCGCCCCCGCACCGCGTGGCACCGGCATCTGGCCCGACGCTCCCCAGGATCAGCGCGGCTCCACAGTGACGGCACCCGCGACCGAGCAGTCGCTGCCCGGGGCTGGAATCTTCGCGGTAGCGGCAATCAAGACGTGGGGTGCGCAGCCGTGGGACGTCGCGCTGACTTTCGGGAAGCTGGCGGGATAGCCCGACATGGACGACGACGAACGCGATGTATGGGAGTAACCTCGACCAGGGCTGGGTATCCAACTCGCGCTGTCGACCGAGCCGAGAGTGGTCAGCCGCGGGCCATATCCACGAAACGGCTCAAATGCAGCTGATGGGCGACGGTGATCGTGGCGGTGGGGCCGTTACGGTGCTTACCGACAATGAGATCGGCCTCGCCACCACGGGGGTCGTCGCGTTCGATGGCATCCGGCCGGTGGAGCAGAATGACCATGTCGGCATCCTGCTCGAGCGATCCAGATTCGCGCAAATCGGACACCATGGGCCGCTTGTCGGTTCGCTGTTCGGGACCACGGTTCAGCTGCGAGATCGCGATCACCGGAACCTCGAGTTCCTTGGCCAGCAGCTTCAGATGACGCGAGAATTCCGAGACTTCCTGCTGACGCGATTCGACCTTCTTGCCCGAGCTCATCAGCTGCAGGTAGTCCACCACAACGAGTTTCAGGTCGTGGCGCTGCTTCAAACGACGAGCTTTGGCGCGAATCTCCATCATGGTCAGGTTGGGCGAATCGTCGACGAACAAGGGCGCCTCACTGATCTCGCTCATCCGGCGAGCCAGTTTGGTCCAGTCGTCATCGCTCATGCGTCCGGAGCGCATATCGCCCAGCTTGATCTTCGCCTCGGCCGAGAGCAGGCGCATGACGATCTCGGTCCGGCTCATTTCCAGCGAGAAGATAACGCTGGCCATGCCGTGCTTGATCGAGCAACTCCGCATGAAATCCATTCCCAGGGTCGATTTGCCGACGCCGGGGCGCGCGGCCACGATAATCATCTGACCTGGGTGAAGACCATTGGTGAGTTCGTCGAGTTCGGTGAAGCCGGTGGGCACGCCGAGGGAGATGCCGCCGCGGGAGGCGATGGAGTCGATTTCGTCCATGGTGGGCTGGAGGAGTTCTTCCAGCGGGGTGAAGTCCTCGGTGGTGCGGCGTTCGGTGACCTCGTAGATCTCGGCTTGAGCGCGGTCGACCACTTCGGCGACGTCTTGGCCGTCGGCGCCCGCGTAACCGAACTGGACGATGCGGGTGCCCGCTTCGACGAGGCGGCGCAGGATGGCCTTCTCGGCGACGATCTCGGCGTAGAAACCGGCGTTGGCCGCGGTGGGGACGGTCTGGGTGAGGGTGACCAGGTAGGGCGGGCCGCCGATGCGCTTGAGTTCGCCGCGGCGGTCGAGGCCCGCCGAGACGGTGACGGGGTCGGCGGGTTCGCCGCGGCCGTAGAGGTCGAGGATCGTGTCGTAGATGGCCTGGTGCGCGGGGCGGTAGAAATCGCCGGGGCGCAGCACCTCCACCACATCGGCGATGGCGTCCTTGCTCAGCAGCATGCCGCCGAGAACGGACTGCTCAGCGGCCATATCGTGCGGGGGCTGCCGACCGAAGTCCTCGCCGGGGGGTTCAGGCGTGAATTCCGTTTGCGCGCGGTCACCGGTGGTTGTCACCAGGGGAGTCCTCTCTGCCCGCAGAACCGGGATTTCACATCGATGCTCTCGTTGTACTCCCGGACACCGACACCGATGTCAGCAATCGGTTGCCTGCGTGATTCCCGGGGCCACGCGCAGGGCGATGGGACGAACCTAGGTGACGTTTTCGGGACTCGCCAACCCGACCTGTGCACACAACTGTGGATAACTTGGGGGTAGTTCACCCGTTGTTGTGCACCGCCTGTGGAAAACATGGGGAAAACCCAGGTCAGTACGAAAAAACGCCCTGATAGGACCCGGTTTGTCCAACTTCATCCCTGTGGATGAAAGAAGTTCCGCGTGTCGGCCGAGGTGAACAGCCGGGCGTGTTGGGTTAACAGCCATGGTGTCGAATATGACCGAGGTCACAAATCTTCCGGTCGGTTTTCGCAGTCATCCACAGGGCGAATAACCGGAGGTCAAGCGATTACCGACCGTGAGCCGCGTAACACACCCCGTGCCGACCTTGCAATCGGCTACCGTTCAGTTAACGCACAAGGGGTCGGGAAAAAGGCAAGCAGAAACCACCCCTATGCACGCACAGGGGTGGTTTCCGGCGAACTCAGTTCGCAGCAACCTCGAGGTTGAACTTCGCGGCCACATCGGGGTGCAGGTGCACCACGATGCCGTGCTTGCCGGTCGCCTTGATGTGCGACTTCGGCAGCTCGATGCTGCGCTTGTCGACCACGGGGCCACCGGCCGCCTTGATGGCCGAGGCCACGTCGGTGGTGGTGACCGAGCCGAACAGCTTGCCGCTGTCGGCGGTCTTCACGGTCAGCGAGACCGCGGCGAGGCCCTCGATGGCCTGCTTCAGCTCGTTGGCGTGATCCAGGTCGCGCACCTTGCGGGCGTCCTGGGCGCGACGGATTCCGTCGACCTGCTTCTGGGCGCCACGGGTGGCCGGGATGGCCAGACCGCGGGGCAGCAGGAAGTTACGGCCGTAGCCGTCCTTGACCTCGACGAGGTCGCCGGGGGCGCCGAGGTTGTCGACATCAGCGGTGAGGATGAGCTTCATCTGTGTGACTCCCTTTCTCAGCGAGCGGTCGACACGTAAGGAAGCAGAGCCACCTCACGCGAGTTCTTGACGGCGACAGCGATATCACGCTGGTGCTGCACGCAGTTGCCGGTGACGCGGCGAGCGCGGATCTTGCCGCGATCGCTGACGTACTTACGCAGCAGCGTGGTGTCCTTGTAATCGATATTGACGATTCCGGACTTTGCTTCCTTGCAGAAAGCACAGGCCTTCTTCTTCAGTACCTTTTCGCGCGCGGGCGCTTTAGGCATGGTTTTCTCTCCGTACTATGAGTGCCGTTCGATCAGAACGGCGGTTCGTCATCCATGCGGCCGCCGCCCCCGAAGGAGCCGGCCGCGGGCGCGCTACCCCACGGATCGTCTTCGCCACCGGCATTGCTGCCGCCGGCCTGACGTCCGCCGCCATTGTTGGCGTTGTAGCCGCCTGCGCTAGATCCACCACCGGCATTGCCGGAACCACCACCGCTGAAGCCGCCACCGCCGCCTCCGCCACCGCGACCGGCCTTGGAGACCTTCGCCGTCGCGTAACGCAGCGAGGGACCGACTTCGTCGACCTCGAGCTCGACCACAGTGCGCTTCTCGCCCTCGCGGGTTTCGTAGGAGCGCTGCTTGAGCCGACCACTCACGATGACGCGAGCGCCTCGGGTCAGACTTTCGGCGACGTTCTCCGCTGCCTCACGCCAGATGTTGCAGCGCAGGAACAGCGCCTCGCCGTCTTTCCATTCGTTCGAATTGCGATCGAACACACGGGGAGTCGAGGCGACGGTGAAATTAGCCACCGCCGCGCCTGCGGGCGTGAAACGAAGCTCCGGGTCTGCCGTCAAGTTTCCGATGACGGTAATGACCGTGTCGCCTGCCATGGGGGTTCCTCCTGCTCGGGGTGCAGTCCGCTGCTCGTTGCGCTAGAGCCTAGAGATAGGCACCGACGTAAACGAGAAGAAGGGTGCGGACTACTTGTCGTTGCGCAGAACCTTGGTGCGCAGCACCGTCTCGTTCAGGCCCAGCTGGCGGTCGAGTTCGCTCACGGTGGCCGGGGTCGCGGTCAGGTTGACGATCGCGTAAATGCCTTCGGCCTGCTTGGCGATTTCGTAGGCGAGCCGGCGGCGGCCCCAGATGTCGACCTTGTCGACGTTGCCGCCCTCGGTCTTGACGACCGTGAGCAGAGTATCCAGGGACTGCCCGACGATGCGCTCGTCCAGGCTCGGGTCGAGGATGACCATTACTTCATATTGACGCACGGACCAATCACCTCCTGTGGACTAGGAAACGGCCATGGACTCTCCATGGCAGGAGGGTTCGTTGCGTCAGCAACCCGACAAGGCTACATGAGCGGGTGGTGACCAGCGAAATCGATGCCCGCCGCGGGTGTACCCGGGTGATCGTGAGGCTGCCGCATAATGTGGTCGCCATGACCACAGCAGGCCCGCGACAGCGCGCAGCACGACGCGGCGCGACGTGGGCGGCGGTCTTGAGCATCCTCGTGATGCTGCTGTGCGGCCTCACTCTCGCGCTGGCCTACGCCAACAAAGCCCGGTGCGCGGGCGGCGCGATCGATGAATCCGGTCGCAGTCTGGTATTCGACGAGCGCAAGGATTCGGATGTCTGCTATTCCGATATCCAATTCCTGTGGCTCGGCCGCGATATCGACAATCACGTCTTTCCGTACATCAACGGCGCGATCACCGAAGACGGCGCGCTGACCGGCGGTGCGGTGGAATACCCGGTGCTCAGCGGCGTACTGATGTGGGTGGGCGCCATCGGGGCCGACAACGACGCCGACTTCCTGTGGCAGTCGGCGCTGTTGCTCACGCCGTTCGCCCTGCTCACGGCGTGGATGCTGGCCAGACTCGCGGGCCCGGCGGCGTTGCTGTGGGCGATCGGCCCGCCGCTGGTGTTCTACGCCTTCCACAACTGGGAGCTGCCGGTGGTGTGCACGGCGGTGGCGGCGGTCTACGTGATGACGATGTGGACGGGGCTGTCGGTGCGCACACGCGGAATCACCGCCGCGGTACTGCTCGCGCTGGGGTTCTGCCTGAAGCTCTACCCGGGGATCTTCGTGCTCCCGCTGGCGGTGTTCGTGCTCACCGAGGGCACCCCGCGCGATCGTCGCCCGCTGCGCGAACTCGACGTGGCGGGGGCCGCGCAGACCCTGCTGGCCGCGATGGGCACGGTGGCGGCGGTGAATCTGCCGTTCGTGCTGGCCGGAGTGGAGGGCTGGCGCGCGTCGATCACGTTCCAGCAGTTGCGTCAGGCCGACATCACCACCAACTCGATCTGGTACTGGGGCCATCAGTTGATCTTCGGCCGGTCGGCGCAGACCTCGCAGACCTGGCACGATGCCGTCGCGATCGCCTCGCCCGCCCTGATCTTCGGCGGGTTCGCGCTGGCCATGTGGCTGGGTTGGCGGCGCTGGACTCCGAGTTCGGCCTACCCGTGGGTGGGCGTGAGCGCGGCGATGCTGGCCGCCTTCATGCTCTTCCACAAGGTGCACTCACCCCAGTACACCCTGTGGATAATCCCGTTCCTGGTGTTGCTCGAGGTGCCATGGTCGCTGGTCGCCGCCTACCTGGTGGCCGACGCGGCGGTGGGCGTCGGGGTGTTCCGGTACTTCGCCGCCATGGGCGAGGGCGAGGGCGTGGAGCTGATGGAAGGGATCGTCCAGTTCGGCGTGTGGTTGCGCACCGCCCTGTTGATCACCCTGTTCTTCCTCTTTCTCCGGGCGAGGGTGCGTGGCGGGCACCTCGAACCGAGCGCGGCACCGGGCCGCCGATTGCAACCCGCGTGAACGACAACGGCGGCGAATCCCGGAAGGGACTCGCCGCCGCCGCGACTGTTCGGCCGTGGATCAGCTCACCGGAGCGGATTCCTTGGCGTCCGCCACAGCGTCGGGCTCGGACTTGCGGTTGCGCAAGATGCTGGAGATGAGCGCCGCGCCGATGAACGCCACGCCGACCAGACCCGTGATGAGCTCGTTGACGTGCACGCCGATCGAGATCAGCAGGATCGCCGCCAGCGCGCCGATCGCCCAGTGCGCGCCGTGCTCGAGGTACACGTAGTCCGACAGCGTGCCCTGGCGAACCAGGTACACCGTGATCGACCGGACGAACATCGCACCGATCAGGCCGAGGCCCAGCGCGATGATGATCGGGTCGGAGGTGATGGCGAACGCGCCGATGACGCCGTCGAAGGAGAACGACGCGTCGAGCACTTCCAGGTACAGGAACAGGAAGAACGCGGCCTTACCGGTCGCCTTCACCAGCGTGGAGGGACCACCGGAGGCGCCCTCCTCGAACTCCTCGACGTGGAACATCGAACCGAGTCCGTCGACCAGGATGTAGACGATCATGCCGAGCAGACCGGCGACCAGCACGGTCGAGCGATCCTCGGCGTCGGCGAGGAACTCCGCGACCAGCACCAGACCGGTACCGGCGACGACCACCGACAGCATGTCGAGCTTGCCCGCCTTGGCCAGCGGCTTCTCCAGCCAGCCGAGCCAAACGATGTCACGCTCCTCGAAGATGAAGTTCAGGAACAGCAGCGCCAGGAACATGCCGCCGAACGCCGCGATCTGCGGGTGCGCGTCGGTGAGCAGGGTCTCGTAGCTCGGGCTGCCGTCAGCGAAGTACGCGGCGTCGTCGGCCGGCGGGTTCAGCGCCAGGTCGAAGGCCTCGACCGGGTTCAGTCCCGCGGTGACCCACACGATGGCCAGCGGGAAGACCAGACGCATACCGAACACGGCGATCAGGACGCCGATGGTCAGGAAGATCTTCTGCCAGAACTCGCTCATCCGTTCCAGGACGGTGGCGTTGATGACAGCGTTGTCGAATGACAGCGACACCTCGAGAATGCCGAGGATCGCGCACAGTGCGAGTGCGGTCAGGCCACCGTAGAGGTAAGCCACGACCAGCGAGACCACCGTGAGGGCGATGGACAAGCCGAAGATGCGCGTTATCACGCGGAGGGACCTTTCTGTTTCGCGCGAACAGGGGGCCCGACGAGTCGAGCCCCCTGTTCGCGAGGATGACTAGACGTTGACGCCGTAGTCGCGAGCGATGCCGGACAGGCCGGAGGCGTAGCCCTGACCGACGGCGCGGAACTTCCATTCTGCACCGTTGCGGTACAGCTCGCCGAAGACCATGGCGGTCTCGGTCGAGGCGTCCTCGGACAGGTCGTAGCGGGCGAGCTCGGTGCCGTTGGCCTTGTTGACCACGCGGATGTAGGCGTTGCGCACCTGACCGAACGACTGCGAGCGGGTCTCGGCATCGTAGATCGATACCGGGAAGAAGATGCTCTCGATGGTCGGCGGGGTGTTGGCGAGGTCGACGTCGATGACCTCGTCGTCGCCTTCGCCCTCACCCGTGGTGTTGTCGCCCTTGTGCTCGATGGCGCCCTCGGGGGACTTCAGGTTGTTGAAGAAGACGAAGTGCTTGTCGGAGACGACCTTCTTGTCGGCGCCGGTCGCGATGGCGCTCGCGTCGAGGTCGAAGTCGGTGCCGGTGGTAGTGCGCACGTCCCAGCCGAGGCCGACCGAGACCGCGGTCAGGCCCGGAGCCTCCTTGCTCAGCGAAACGTTGCCGCCCTTGGACAGACTGACACCCATGCGGGAATCCCTTCGATTAGTCCGGTGTGTCGTTTCCCAGCATGTCCGAATCGCCGGGTACCGCTACGACAGTAATAGGTTTCGCGGATCTTGCGTAGGAACCGGCTGCAGCCCAGGTTAACCGGGTGAATCTCCTACCATCGACGGCAGTGAGCGCGCGAACCGTACCGCGGTTCGGAAAGGGGATGTGCCGGTGACACCTCGCAGACGCGGATGGTTCAGATCGGCGGCGGATCATGAGTGGATCAGTGGGGCGCGGGCCGCGGCATCGGCCGCCTTCCTGGATATGGATCGCAGGCAGACAGCGGCGGAGGCGGGCGTGGTGGCCAGTGAGCAGGTCTTCCCCGACCGCCGGATCGGCACTGTCTGGGAGCCGGTGCGCGCGCGGTGCTACGCCGCGGCGGGCGCGTACCTGAGCTTCACCGAGGAGCTCGACGCGGCCGAAGCCGCGGGCACCCCGGTCGCGGACGGTCCGGCCAGGGCGGACGCGCTGGTCCGGCAGCTGAACGAGGCGGCACGCGGGGTCGACGACTTCTACCACACGCACCGCGCGGGCCTGGCCGAAGCCGCCACCGTGCGGGCGACGGTGCCGCAGTTGCTGACCCACGTGCGGGCCGAGGCCGAGCAGGCGCTGGCCGCCGCGGCGTCGTCCGGGTTCGCGAGCTACCCCTCGATCGTCGCGGGCGCAAGGAGGCTGAATGAGGCTCTGATCACAGCCTCCGCCAGTGATCCCGGCACCTCGGTCGCGGCCGCGCGCGAGGCGGCGAACAACGTGGCACAGGCCACGACGGAACTGTCGAATGCCTTGGCGCAGGCCCCTTCTCGCGCCTCGGCCGCCGCGAAGGCGATCGCGTCGGTGACCACCCGTCTCGCCGCCGTCGGCAACCGCGCCGGTGCCCTCGGACCGGCTTACTCCGCGCTACTGCGTGAGTTCAGCGCTGCGAGTTCGGCGGACTTGACCAACAATGAGCGGGAAAGCCGTCGTGGCATGGACGCCGCCGACGAAGCGCTGGTCGGCGCGCGCGTCGCGGCAGCCGATCGTGATCCGGAGACCGCCCTTGACTTGACCGCCACCGCACGCGCGTACCTCGCCGAGGCCGAGCAGTTGGTCGACGCCGTCACCCGGCGCCTCGATTTGTTGCGTGAGGTACGTACCGACCCCGAAGCTCAGGCCCGCACCGTACGATTCCGGCTGCGGGACGCGCAGATGCTCGCGGTCGACCGAGGACTGGTCGCCGAGTGGGGCTCCGTTCTCGATGCACAAGCAGAACGCCTCGACCGCATCACCGCTGGACTGACTGGTCGCCACCCAGACTATTGGGCGTATGTTACCGAGCTGGGTACCGTCGCAGACTTCATCACCGGTGTGGTCGAGCGCATCCGAAAAAACGCATCCGAAAAGTAGAAATGACATTGGTTCAACAGATGAGGTGTGGGGAATGACCGCGGTCTACGCCATCGCGCCGGAAGTTTGCCTGCGTAAACAGGCACCTCTGCGCCATTTCCAGCAGTTGCAGGGACCCCGTCGGCGGGAGTTGTTCCTGGTGGAACCGGAGCCGATCCGGGGCCACGATGACCGGGAGTTATTGGCGACCGCGCTCGGCGCGACCCTGTACGTGCCCGCGACCCGCCCCGATCTCGCCGCGACGATTCGCCGACGGGCCGCGCGCGGGGTGTGCTCGATGGTGATCGACCTGGAGGACGCCGTCGCCGATCACCAGGTGGAGGCTGCCAAGCAGCACGCGGTGGACACCCTGGATCTGCTCGCGCGCAGCGAGGCCGCGAACCCGATGCTGTTCATCCGGGTCCGCGACGCGGCCTCGGTCGGCGAGCTGGTCGCCGCGCTCGGGCCGGGCGCCGAGGTGCTCACCGGATTCGTCTTCCCCAAGTTCGACGCCGTCAGCGGGCCCGCCTACCTGGCCGCGCTCGACGAGGCCAACCACGCCCTCGGCCGCCCGGTCTACGCGATGCCGGTGCTCGAGTCGTCGAACCTGGTGCATCGCCAGTCCCGCGACGAGCAGCTCTCGCGCATCGCCGAACTGCTCGCCGGACACCGTGAGCAAGTGCTGGCCGTGCGGATCGGCGCCACCGACATGTGCTCCACCTTCGGCATCCGCCGCGACCGCGACCTCACGATCTACGACGTACGGGTGGTCGCCGACGTGATCGCCGACATCGTCAACTACCTCGGCCGCGTCGACGGCACCGGCTTCATCATCACGGGACCGGTGTGGGAGTACTTCGCCGATCACGAGCGAATGTTCCGGCCACAGCTGCGCAGCGCGCCGTTCGAGGAATCCGACGCCGTGAAGTTCCGCCAGTACCTGGTGAGCCGCGACCTCGACGGCCTGCTGCGCGAGATCACCCTCGACCGCGCCAACGGCATCCAGGGCAAAACGGTGATCCACCCCTCGCACGTGGCCGTGGTGCACGCGCTGTCGGTGGTGACCCACGAGGAATACGCCGACGCGCTCGACATCATGGCCGCCGATGTCGGTGGCGTCGCGGCCTCGGAGTACCGCAACAAGATGAACGAGATGCGCCCGCATCGCAGTTGGGCGGGCCAGACGCTGGTTCGGGCCCGCGCGTTCGGGGTCGCGAACAAGGGAGTGTCTTTCGTGGACTTGCTGACAGCGATGATCGCCGAATGAACGCGTTCGAAACACCATGGGCCACCGTGAATCTCGGTATCGAGCTGCATCACGGCGAGTCCTTCGCCGCGCGCTCGGTGCCCGAGGAGAGCGCCGATCGGGTGGTGAGGTCAGCCGACGGCGTACCCGAGCGGTTCGCGGCCCTGTCCGCTGACAGCGTGCTGACCGGCGAGCTCTCGATCGGCGCGCTGGTGCAGCCGGGTCTGCGTCGCAATCCGCGCCGGGCGCATCTGCTGGTATCGACGGTGCTCGGCAAGCACCTGCCGACCGACCCGCGCGTGGTGATCGGCGCGGGCAACCGCCTGGCCGAGCTGGTGCGCGAGAAACTCGGCGATCGCGAAGCCGTGGTGCTCGGGTTCGCCGAGACCGCTACCGGTCTGGGCCACTGCGTGGCCGCGCGGATCGACGCGGGCTGCTACCTGCACTCCACCCGCAGGCACGAGCCACGAGCCACCACGCTCACCGGTTTCGAGGAGGGCCATTCACACGCCACCTCGCACCTGCTCCAGCCCGCGCCCGCCGCGATCTTCGCCAACGATCTCCCGCTGGTGCTGGTCGACGACGAGATCTCCACCGGCGACACCGCCATCGACGCGGTGCGCGCGCTGCACGCGTTCGCGCCGCGTTCGCACTACGTGCTCGCCTCGCTGGTCGATATGCGCACGCCCGCCGATCGGCGCAGATTCGAAGCCGCCGCGGCCGAACTCGGCGCGCGCATCGATACGGTGTGCCTGGCGTCGGGTCGCACCGAGCTGCCCGCCGGGCTGCTCGACACCGTCACCGCCCTGCCCGATCCGCGGCTGAATCCGGTGGCGAGCGAGCCCGGTTCGCACGGTCGCATCGAATTGTCCTGGCCCGTCGATGTTCCCGAGGGCGGCAGGCACGGCACGCTTCGCTCGGACAACGCGGCTTTCGATATCGCGGTGAAATCCATCGCCGACGAGGTGAGTACCCGCCTCGACGCCGAATTCGCCGGTCGCCCGGTGATCGTCATCGGTCATGAAGAGCTCATGTACCTCCCCCTGCGCCTGGCCGCCGACCTGGCCGACGCGGGCACCCCCACCCGCTTCCAAACCACCACCCGCTCACCGGCATACGTCCTCGACGAACCCGGCTATCCCCTCCGGCGCGGTTTCCGCTTCACCGCTCCCGAACCCGATCCCACCGCCCAGCGCTACCTGTACAACGCCCAGTGGACAGACGCGGACGCGGTGCTGCTGGTGGTCATCGATCCGCCGGCCGACACCCCGGAGCTGGTCGCTCCCGGCGGCCTGGTCGATGTCCTCACCGCCTCGGGCGCGGATGTGCTGATCGCCGTCCTGCCCGGCGCGGACCCACGCGCCCTGCATGCGAGCCGTACGGCTGAACGGGTGGCCCCCACCGCGTCACTGTCGGGAACTCGTGACCGCGTCGACAGCTCGCTCCCCGCCGCGCTGCACGGCCCCGCGTTCGGTTCCTATGCGCCCGAGGATGTCTCGTGGCTGCTCAAGGATCTCTCGGACGCCGACCTCGAAGCCGATATCGGCGAACGCGAGCAGCGTATCCAGGCCGGGGTTGCCCATTACGCCGAGTCGTTGCCGGTGGAGTTCCAGCCGGACGCGCAATACCGCGAGCTCTTCGATCGTGTGCTGGCCGACAGCGCCGAGCGGCTGGCGCTGGCGGTGGCGACCGTGGCCGAACTCGTCGTGGCCGAACGCGGTACCGACATCGTCCTGGTCTCGCTGGCCAGGGCGGGCACGCCCGTCGGCGTGCTCATGCGCCGTTGGCTGGTCAGCGGGATCGGTCGCGAGCCGCTGACCGTGCCGCACTACGCCGTCTCGATCGTGCGCGATCGCGGCATCGACGCGGTGGCGCTGGACTACCTCGCCCACCACCACGATCCCGCCTCGATCGTCTTCGTCGACGGCTGGACCGGCAAGGGCGCGATCACGCACGAACTCACCGCAGCCCTCGACGCCTACCACGCCGCAGGCGGCGCCAGGTTCAACGACGAACTGGTGGTGCTGGCCGACCCCGCCAACTGCGTGCGTACCTACGGCACCCGTGACGACTTCCTCATCGCCTCGGCCTGCCTCAATTCGACTGTGTCCGGCCTCGTCTCGCGCACGGTGCTCAACGAATCGCTGATCGGTCCCGGTGAGTTCCACGGCGCCAAGTTCTACCGCGACCTGATCGACGCCGATGTCTCGAATCACCTGATCGACACGGTCACCGCGGCTTTCCCCGCGATCAGCGAACAGGTGCCCGCCGCGGTCGCCGCGATTCGCGATTCCGACCGTACGCCGGACTGGTCCGGGTGGGCCTCGGTGGAAAAGGTTCGTGCTGAATATGGCATCAGCACAGTCAATTACGTGAAACCCGGCGTCGGCGAGACCACTCGCGTGCTGTTGCGCCGGGTACCGTGGCGAGTGCTGGTGCGCGAAGCGGACGCACCGGAGCACGCCCACATCCGCCTGCTCGCCGCGGCGCGCAATGTCCCGGTGGAAGTGGTCCCCGACCTGGCCTATTCCTGCATGGGCCTGATCAAGGAGCTACCCCGGTGAGCGCCGAGTCCCTCTTCGCGACCGATCTGGATCGCACGATGATCTTCTCCCGCAACGGCTTCGGTGACGCCGAGGCCGCCGCGTTGGAGTGCGTCGAGTATTACGAGGGCGAACCACTCTCCTACATGACCGTCACCGCCATCGCCGCCCTGCGCGGGCTCGCAGCCATCGCACCGGTGATCCCGACCACCACTCGCACGATCGAACAGTTCCAGCGCATCACCCTGCCCGGCGCGCCCTGGCGCTACGCCATCACCAGCAACGGCGGCAACATCCTGGTCGACGGCATCCCCGACCCCGCGTGGCGGGTGGCCATCGACGACCAGGTCAACGCGTCCGGCGCCACCCTCGCCGAGGTGGGCGCCGAATTACGCTCCCGCGTCGACGATTCCTGGGTCACCAAGTACCGCGAGGCCGATGAGCTGTTCTGCTATCTGGTGGTCCACCCGGACCTGGTCCCCGCCGGTTTCCTCGCGGAATGGGACGCCTGGTGCCGCGCCAACGGCTGGTCGGCGTCCCAGCAGGGCCGCAAGATCTACACGATGCCCGATGCGGTCTGTAAGAGTCTCGCTGTCGCCGACGTCCGTCGCAGGCTGGTCGAATCCGGTGAATTGTCCGCCGTAGCGACGCTTTTCACCGCGGGCGACGGCGCACTGGACGCCGAGATGCTGAAGGCAGCCGACGCCGCGATCCGTCCCCGCCACGGCGAACTCGAGGAACTGAACTTCACCGCCCCCAACCTCACGATCACCACCTCGTCGGGAATCCTGGCAGGCGAGGAGATTCTCGGGTGGTTCCACGCGGCAGCGGAGCGCACCACGGTGCCTGCATAGGTAGACGAAAACCCGGGCGCCACAACGGCACCCGGGTTCGCCTTGCTCAGTAGTGTTGCTGCTGACCGGCCAACTGCTGGGCGATCACGCCCTGGATACGCTGTAGACCGCCCACCGTGACGCCGCTCTGGAGCTGACCCTCGATGGTGCGGACCAGGGCGTTGTCGCTCATGATCTTCTCGGTCGACTGGATCAGCACCGTACCGGCGCCGGTGAAGTCGAACTGACGTTCCTCGCCGGAGTTGGCGCCCATCCTGGCCGCGCCCGCCGCGAGGAAACCGCTGATCCAGCCCTGGTCGTAGTGGTGGCTGGGCGACGGGCAATCGGCCCACCCGACAAGGGATTCCGGGTCGACGCGCAGCGGCGGTTCGGCGAACATCACCGGGCCGTTGGACGACGCGAGGAACTTGCCGGTGCCGATCAGCGTGAGGAACCCGGGCACGATCGACTGCTTCAACGCCAGCCCCGGCTCGAAGGCCAGCAGATTCGCGCCACGGATCGTGAGGTTGCCGTCTTCGAGGTCATAGGAATTGATGTCGTAACCGCGGTCGCCGATGATCAGCTTGCCGTGTCCCTGCGCCACCACGTAGTCGCCCGCGAACAGCGGCGCGGAGAACTGGCTGCTCACCATGTGCATCAGGCCGCCCTGCAACCCGTGGGTGAGCATCTGGAACTCGATCTGGCCGTAGTAGGCGATCATCGCGCCCTTGCGCATGAACCAGGGACCGGTGAGGTCGATGCAGTAGGCGTAGCTGTTGCCCGGAATGTTGTCGCTGGCGCCGAGATTCATCGGCGAGAGGATGTCGCTCATCGGTTCACAACTTCTCTTCGGAGGCCTGCACAAACACCACACCCTGTCCGTGGCAATGCAATTGCATCGCCTCGCCCGCGCCGCGGCCCACCGCGTCGCGCCAGCTCATCGCCGACTTCAGCTCGGTCTGCACATTGCCGTACGCGGCGACGAACGCCTGCGGGTCGACGATGATCGGATTCGGGCCGCCCACTTGCAGTTCCAGGAAGCCGCCGTGCGCGAGCAGCACCGCCGAACCCTGTCCGCTGAGCTGGGTGGTGAACATGCCCTGCCCGGTCGCGACGCCCGCCGCGGCGCCGCGCAGCGCGCCCATCAAACCGCCGCCACCACCGCCGCCGCCCGAACTGGCTACCGACACCACGGAAGCCTGCAAACCGGCCGACTGCGCGAGCAGTCGCGAAGCCTCGGCCCGCAGCACCGCGCCCGGCTGCATCTGCACCACATGCACCTCGAGTCCGGCGAATCCGTAGTGGACCTCACCGTTGCCCTGCGCCAGCATGGTCCGTTCGTGCTCACCGGCCATCATCTGACCGGCCATCCGCATCAGACCGCCGCCGCCCATGCCCTGACCGGCGCCGGGAATCTGGTGCGGTGCGAACGCGACCTGACCCGTGTAGAACAGCATCGCACCGGAACGGGCGACAACGCCGCCGGCCTGCCCGACGTTGACCTTCACGACCTTGCCGTTGACCTTCTCGAACATCGCCCGTCCCTACCGTTCCGCCGGCTGGATCAGCACGACACCCTGGCCGTCGAAGCGCAGTGAGAACGCCTCGCCCGCATCCTGTCCGACCATCGACCGCCACGAGACGTCGGTGACGAAGGACTGGTTGAGATTGCCGCGCGAGGCGACGAACGCGTCGGGATCCACGATCAGCGGATACTGCGGCGACACCTCGAGGTGGATCAGCGGCCCACCGGCCGACAGCAGCGCCACCTGGCCCTGCCCGCTGACCGTGGTGGTGAACAGCCCGCTGCCCGCCGACATCCCGCCGACCCCGGCGAACCGCACATCGGTGCGCAGGTTGCCCGCGAAAGCCAGCAGCTGCTGCGACTCGACCTGGAGCGTGTCGTTGTTCAGGTTCACCACGGTGACGTTCTGGCCGTTCACCGCCAGGAACACGCGCCCGTTGCCGTTGCACTCCATCAGTGACAGTTTCTCACCGGTGGCGCGGCGTTTGAGGCCGTTGAGCACGCCCTCGCCGCCGCCGAACCCGGCCGATTTGAACTGCACATTGCCCTCGTAGGCCACCATCGAGCCGGAGATCGCGCGGATACTCGTCCCCGCGAGGTGCGCCTCGATCACCTTTTTCGACTGTTCGAACAATTGCGCCATGACAGGTGTTTGCCCGTCCCCTCTGCGAAGGCGGTTCCACCGCCCGTTCCGACTGCGACGTCACCCTAACCGATCAGGCGAAAGTACGCCCGCGCCACAGAGCGCGGACGCGTGCGGCCGGTTTCTCGTAGAGTGGCAAGCACTGCCGTGGAACACCCACCAGAAGGGTCGAACTTGTCTGCAACACTCGCCAAGGGCCAGAACGGCCCGCTGGCCGTCAGCGACGTGGTGATCTCGCTCCAGGTCACCGCACCGGCCGACCTCTCCGCGCTGCTCGTGACCGAGCAGGGCAAGGTCCGCACCGACGCTGACTTCGTCTTCTACAACCAGCCGAGTGGACCGGGCGTCGATCTGCGCCCCGGGCCTGCGGGACAGCCTGCCTCGCTTGCTGTTTCGCTGTCGTCGGTGCCCGCCGACATCGACCAGATCCGCGCGGTGATCACCCTCGACGACGCCACCAGCAATTTCGGGCGCTTCGCCCCGCCCACCGCGCTGGTCTCCGACGCGTCGGGAAACCAGCTGTTCAGCTACCAGATCGATGGTCTGAACTCCGAGTCGATCGTGATCGCGCTCGAGCTGTACCGCCGTCAGGGCAGCTGGAAGGTCCGTGCGGTCGGCCAGGGCTATGCCGGTGGTTTCGCCGCGCTGGTCACCGACCACGGTGTGCAGGTCGATGATTCGCCCGCCCAGGCCGCCCCGCAGCAGGCCGCGTCCCCGCCGCCCCCGCCGCAGCAGGCCCCGCCCGCGTATCCGGCGCAGTCCGCGCCGAACTATCCGCAGCAGTCCGCGCCCAACTACCCGCAGCAGGCCGCAACCGCCTACGCGCCGCCCGGTGGCGGTTATCCGCCGCCGCCCGGCCCGGCCCAGCAGCCGCCCGGCGGTGGCTACCCGCCGCCCCCCGGACAGGGTTACCCGCAGGGCGCGCCGCAGCAGCCCGCAGGCGAGATCAGTTTGAGCAAGGATCGCCCGGTCAGCCTGCAGAAGGGGCAGCGAGTCACGCTGCGCAAGGAGGGCGGCGCCGCGCTGACCTTCGTGAAGATGGGCCTCGGCTGGGATCCCGTGCGCACGCGCGGGATGTTCGGCAACCGCACCGTCGACATCGACCTCGACGCCTCGGTCTGCCTGTTCGCCGACCAGAACCTCGTCGACGTGGCCTACTACGGCCAGCTGTCGTCGAAGGACGGTTCGGTGCGCCACCAGGGCGACAACCTCACCGGCGAGGGCGACGGCGACGACGAGATGATCCTCGTCGACCTCACCAGGATCCCGGCGCACATCACCACGCTGCTGTTCATCGTCACCTCGTACAAGGGCCACTCCTTCGAGCAGGTGCAGAACGCGTTCAGCCGCCTGATCGACGGCACCACCAACGGCGAGCTGGCCCGCTACACCCTCGCGGGCGGCATGCCGTTCACCGCGATGGCGATGGCGAAGGTGTACCGCGTCGGCGGCGACTGGAAGATGCAGGCGCTGGGCGAGGGCTTCAACGCCAAGCACCCCGGCGAAGCCGTGCCGCAGCTGGGCCGATTCCTCGGCGGTAACTGAACCAAGACAGGCAGACACCGTGATTCACCTGAAGGCGGGGCAGAACACTGCCCTGACTGCTGATTCCGTGCGCTTCACCGCGCAGACCACCGGCGCCGTCGAACTCGGGGCGCTGGTGGTCGGCGAGGATCTGCGGGTCCGCGACGCGCCCGACCATGTGTGCGCGTCGCGGCCCTCGGCCCCCGGCGTGAGCTTCGCGGGGGCGGCGGTGGATCTGACGTTGTCGCAGATCAGGTCCGACGCGCACGCTGTGCTGCTGTTCGTCACTGGTGGGCACGCGCTCGGCACGGTGACTGCTTCACTGTATGAAAATGGTAGTCCCGCAGCGGAATTCGTCATCGCGCCGACTGCCGGTGAGAGCGCGCTGATCTGCCTGGAGGTGTATCGGCGCGGGGGTGGCTGGAAGTTGCGCGCGCTCGGTCAGGGTTACGCGGGCGGCTCGGCTCAGCTGCTCACCGCGCACGGCGTCACCCCGCCACCACCCGCGCAGGCCTGGCAGCCTGCTCCGCTCGCGCCGCCGAGCGCTCCCACCGAGACAGTCGCGAGACCCGTTCCCACCTCGGGCATCCCACTCGAAGTCGACCACGGCCTGCAACGCATGTGGATGATCTTCGAGGACGCCGCCCGCTCGGCCGCCGCGCTCGTCTCGGCGCGCGACTACGCGGCCAAACGCCTGGATCAAGAACTCTCCGAAGCGGTTTCCGACCCGGCGACTCGCAACACGCCTGCCGCCGACGCGGCTCGCGCGCAGGCGCAGCGTCGCCACGACGAACTCGTGGCCCTCGCCGACGCCGACCACCGCCGCGACAGCAACCAGCTCGGCCTCGAGATCGCCGAGGCCGACGCCGCCATGCCCGCCGCGTTGGCCTCCTGGCTGGCTCCCGCGTGGACCTCCCGCGCCGTCCGCAGCGACGGCATCCGGCTCGGCGAGCTGTACGCGCTCGACCGTGGCGGCCTGCGCGTGCCGTATTGCGTTCCGGTGCCGTTGAATCGACCGCTCTGGGTCGACACCGAATCCACCGCCGCGGCCTCGCGCGTGATCGGCGCCCTGGTTGCCCGCCTCGTCGCCGCGATCCCCGACAAGTCGATCAAGGTCGACCTGATCGACCTCACCGGCGGCCTACGCACCCTCGCCGCCCCCCTCGCACCCCTGCTGGCAGGCCCGGTCATCGCCGACCACGGCGACATCTCCGCCCGCCTCGCCGAACTCGCCAACGCGGCCGAACTCGCCGACATCGCCTACAACAGCGGCCAAGCCGTACCGCCCACCGAACACCGCATCCTCGTCGCCGCCGACTTCCCGCACGGCTATCAGGGCACCGACATCGTGCGCCTCGGTCAACTGATGATCCGCGGCGACCTGATCGGCCTGTCCCTGGTCATCGTCGGCAGCAACGGCCAATTCGGCGACGGCCCAGTGGATCTGCTCGCCCAGTCCTGCCGCCACCTCCCCACCCTGCCCGGCACCCCCCTGTTCGACCCCTGGACCGGCAACGCCTGGGAACTCGACCTCGACATGCTCCCCGCCGAACCCGAACTCCAGGCCCGCTACCTACGAATGTAGAGCCGTACTCCCTCGGTATTTCGTCATCGCGCCCGCTGCGATCAGTTCAGCACCGATACCGGTCGTGCGCTGATCGTGGCCTGCCTCGGGCGCAGGAATTCGGGGAGCCAGGGGAGTAGGGGGTCGAGGGCTCGGTCGAGGACGCCGCCTGCTGGGTCGTCGACGAAGTCGCGGCGGACCACGTCGTGCTGAGGGCGCAGGATCTCGTAGACGATCAGGGCGCACAGGGCGAGGACCGCCAGGTCGCGCAGGACGACGGTGCCGGTGAACCACTGTTCGGGCAGGCCCTTGTTGTCTTCGCCGAGGTAGTAGTACATGCGCGGGACCCAGACCAGCGCGTCGATCGTCATCCACGCCAACAGGATTCGCCGGTGTGGGAGCGCGAGTACGGCCAGCGGCACCAGCCACAGCGAATACTGTGGGCTCCACACTTTGTTCGTCAGCAGGAACGCCGCGACGACGAGGAAGCACAGCTGGGTCAGGCGGGGGCGGCGCGGCGCGGTGAGCGCCAAATAGGCGATGCCGGCGCAGGCGGTCACGAAGGCCAGCAGTGAGACCGTGTTCAGGATGGTCGGTGGTTCACCGTGGCCGATCGGCCCGTCGAAGCCGGTCCAGCCGGTGAACGAGGTGATCACGTTGTAGATCGAATCGGGATCGGCGTGACGAGTGGTGTTGAGCCGGAAGAACTCTCGCCAGCCCTGCGGGTACAGCGCCGCGATCGGCAGGTTCACCGCCGCCCACGTGCCCACCGCGGCGACGACCGTCAGCGTGGCCGAGCCCAGTGGCCGCATCGCGAAAAGGTGTGTCCGCGCCGGTGTCTCACGCAACCAGGTGCGGGCGGAATCGAGACTGTCGACATCGCGCAACCGCAGCCCGGCGCGCGCGGCGGGCTGGCGTCGCATCGGATCGATCCGCAGACACAGCACCACGATCGGCCCCAGCAGCAACAGCGGATACAGCTTCGCCGCCCCGCCGAGCCCGAGCAGAATGCCCGCGAGCACCGGCTTGCGCCGCGCCCACGCCAGCAAGCCGGTGGCCGCGAAAGCCGTTGCGAGAGCGTCGAAATTCGTGAACATGTGCACGATCACCAACGGCGACACCGCCACCAGCGCGGCGTCCCACACCCGTCGCCCCGCTAATCGCGACGAGGCCCACACCGTGATCAGCCACCCGAGGGAAAGGCCGATCGCGACGACGTTGAAGTACACCACCACCGACATCGCGCCGGGCAGCGGCAGGTGATCCCACACGTTGCCGATCTGCATCGACGCGTACTGGTACAGGCCCGAAAGCACCGGATACTCCATGTATCTGGTCTCGGTGCCGCCATCGGGCGTCGATTCGGTCCAGGACTTCTTGTACGGGAACGCGCCCTCGTTGAGCCGTTCGGCGCCGTAGAGCGGCACGGTGTCGGAGTAGCACATGGCCACGTACTGGCGGCCGTTGTTCCAGTCGAGCATGAGCCCGCCGTCGCCGTCGCCGGTCTGCTGGATACAGGCGGCCTTCGTCGACCAGCCCAGCGCCAGGAAGATCACCGTGAAGGCGAACATCACCCGCAGCGGCGTCCAGAACCGCACCCGCCCGATCAGCGCGTGATCGCCGACCGGGCCGCCGATCACCGTGGACAGCTGCGCGGTCAGTGAATCGTTGCGGCTCGGCCGGTCCCGGGCATCGATCGAGCGCAGGTCGGGCGCCAGCCGGGCGGGCGCCACGTACCCCGCCTCGCGGCTCGGCCGGTTACCACTGGACGCCGGCTGGTCCGCGAGTCGCTGATCGGTCACGACATCCGAGGCTACCGGTGGCTACCGGGATCGGGTCGGCGTGGCTCCCGTGCCGCCACTCTCGTTGTCGTCGCCGTTGGCGCCGTTGCCCGGTTTGGGTGCCTCGGGCGTCGCTGTCGGCTGGCCGGGCAGCGGGCCCGGACCGGTGTCGACGGGGGTCTGCGGCGACTGCGTCACCGCGGGCTGCTGCACCCCCGGCACCGGAATCCGGATGCCGGGCAGGATCTCCACCTGCGAGGGCACGATCACCGGCGGCACAATCGCGGCCACGGTGGTCGACGGCGCGGTGTAGGGCGCCGACCACTCCGGCACACCGGCCTGGCCCTTGATCGGCGCGGGCTTGGGGAACGCCTCGTTCGACGTGCCCGACAGCGCGCCGTCCATCGTCGCCTTCCAGATGTCGGACGGCAGACCGGAACCGTAGACGGAGCCGCCGCCGTAGTTCTTGAGCGCGTCGCCCTGCTCGGTACCGACCCACACCGCGGTCGACAGCGACGGGGTGTAACCGACCATCCAGGCGTCGCGGTTGTTGCCGGTGTCGCCGAGCTGATGGGTACCGGTCTTGGCGGCGGATTCGCGACCGCCGGCCAGGTTGTGGTTGCGCGAGTAGGCCGCGATCGGCTTCATCGCCGCGGTGACGTTGTCGGCCACGGCCGCGCTGATTCGCTGCTCACCGGCGGGCTCGCCACGATCGAGCAGCACCTCACCCTTGGCGGTCACGACCTTCTGCACGAAGTGCGGCGCGTGGTAGACGCCGGAGGCCGCGAAGGTGGCGTAGGCCGAGGCCATGTCGAGCGGGCGCGACTGGTACTGGCCGAGCACGATGCCGTTGTTGGGGCCGACGCCGCCGGGTTCGGTCAGCGTGGCGCCGACGCCGGGCAGTTCCGGCGCGATACCGAGCTTGTGACCCATATCGGCGATCTTCTGCGGACCGTTCTGCATATCGAGCTGCATGCGGTAGAAGCTGGTGTTCAGCGAGCGCTTGAGTGCTTCGGCGATGGTGCACATACCGCAGCCCTCACCCTCGACATTGCCGATCTTGATGCCGTTGACGGTGATCGGCGAGCTGTCGTAGAGCTGCGAAAGCGGAACGCCCTGCTCGAGATTCGCGGCCAGGCCGATCGCCTTGAACGAGGAGCCCGTCGGCAGACCGGCATTGGCGAAGTCGAAGCCCTGACCGTCGCTGCCGCCGTAATAGGCGCGTACCGCACCGGTGCGCGGGTCGATGGAGACCACCGCCGTGCGCAGGTTCTCCGGCTCGCCCTCCAACTTGCCCTGCGCGGCCTTGATCGCGGCGTCCTGCGCCTTCTGGTCGATCGTGGTGGTGATCTGCAAGCCCTCGGTGTTCAACTGCTGCTCGCTGATGCCCGCGATCGAGAGCTCCTGGAGCACCTGGTTCTTCACCAGACCCGACGGGCCCTCGTCGTTGTTCTTGTCGCCGAGCGAGGCCAGCGTCACCACCTGCGGGTACTGCATGCCCTGGCGTTCGGTCGCGGGCAGGTTGTTCTCCGCCACCATGCCGTCGAGCACATAGCCCCAGCGAGTCTTGGCGCCCTCGGGGTTCTTCTCCGGATCCAGCATCGAGGGCAGCTGGATGGTCGCGGCCAGGACAGCGCCCTCGGCCACGGTCAGCTCCTGCACCGGCTTGCCGAAGTAGGACTTGGCGGCGGCGTCGATGCCGTACGCGCCACGACCGAAGTAGATGGTGTTCAGGTAGGCGGCGAGGATGTCTTCCTTGCTCCACTGCCGCGCCATCTTGGCCGAGATCACGAGCTCGTGCATCTTGCGCGTCATCGACCGTTCGTCACCGACCAGCGCGTTCTTCACGTACTGCTGGGTGATCGTGGAACCACCACCGGCGCTTTCCTTGCCGAGGATGTTGTCGCGGGCGGCGCGGGCGAAGCCCGAGACCGAGAAGCCGGGGTTGGTGTAGAAGTCGCGGTCCTCGGCGGCGATCACGGCATTGCGCACATGCGGCGGGATCTGATCGATCGAGACCTCGGTGCGGTTGCCCTGCGGCGGAACGACCTTGCTGATCTCGGTGGAGCCATCGCTGGCGAAGATCGTCGCGACCTGGTTGGTCTCGAGATCGCCGGGCTTTGGCACCGACACCGCCGTGTAGGCGACCAGGAACACCGAGCTCGGCACGACGATGGCCAGTGCGATCAGGACATAGAGCGTCCGGCGCACGATCCGCCACCGGGATTTCCGCACCGAGCCGTCGCCGCCCGAGCCGTCGCCCCCGCTACCGTCGCGGCGATTGCGTGGACCGGTCGGCGGCGGTGTGCCGCCGGCGACACGACGTTCGCCGGTCGTCGGGCCACCGGCCACGGTGGCGCGACGCTCACCTGAGGTGGGACCACCGGGTCGTCGGCCCGCGCCGGCCCGCGCGGCCGCGGCGGCGCCGCCGGGGCGCGCCGAGGCGGCTATGTCGTCGTTCGCACCACGGACGGTGCGCCCAGGCTGATTCGCGCGCACGGTCGACTCGTCGGGGCCGCCGGGACGCGGCAGCTTCTGGGTGGCGCCTGCCGCGGGCGGCGCGGCGCGACCCGGCTGCCCCGGCCTACCCTGCGGCGGCCTGCCCTGACCGGGCGCACCCTGCGGCGGTGGTCCGCCCTGCGGTCCACCCGGACGCTGCGGCGGCTGACCCGGCCGACGCGGCGGCAGCCCACCGGGCGGCGGACCCTGCTGCCGATTCGGCGGCGGACCCTGCGGACCACGTCCGCCGGGCATCGGCGGACCCTGCGGACGCCCACCCTGCGCGGGACCACCCTGCGGGCGGGGACCGGCGGGCGGCATCGGCCGACGCGGCGGGGGACCGCCGGGGCGATCACCCGACTGCGGGGGGAGACCCGATTGCGCGCCCGGAGCCGGACGGCCGCCGCGCGGATCATCGCCGTAAGGGGAGGAGTCGTAGGGCGAACTCACTGACCAGATCTCCATAACTTGTAAGGTTCGGGCACACGACATCCGCGCCGGAGTACCGGCGCGGAGAAGGTGCGTTCCGAACAGTGGCGCATCACGCGGTGGCCACCATCACTTGTTCGGGCCGCCGATCACCGCACAGCCCCGTCGCTCCACACCCCATCATTCGGCAGCAGAGCGCCGGGCTCGCGAACTCGTCCGTCGCCGGGCGGGGGCGGGTGCGGTGCCGAGCACGTACGACTGCACCAGATGATTCCAGCTGCACGAGCGGCATACCTCGACGACATGCACCGAGAATTCTTCGTTCGACTCGGCCATTCGCAGCAGTTCCTCGGGTGTCCGCGCCGACCCGGCCGCTTGGCCGAGCCCATCGCCGAACACCCAGGAAACCAACGTCAGCTGCTCTTTTCGGCAGATCGGGCAGGTCGCCTCACTGCCCCGGCCGTGGAACTTCGCGGCCCGGAGCAGATACGGGTTCGCGTCGCACACCTCGGCGACGCCGACCCGCCCCGCGTAGACATCGGCGAGCAAGGACCTGCGCCGGAGCGCATAGTCCACCACCTGCCGCTGAATTCGCACGATCACCAGAGTAGCGGGGTTCCCAAACGCGTGCCCACGGCATCGTTGGATCCGATCTGTCGGACTAAACTCCCGCTACCGGGGTTCATCCGGGTGTTTTCGCAGGTGAGGTGACCCACGGCCATGGCTGAATCCGGGCAGCGGCGGGCAGCCGTCGATTCGGTGCTGCGCGCACGTGACATCGATCGCGCACAGGCGTCGACCGTACTTGACGCGGCCTACGCGGAGGGGCAACTCGGTGCGGGGGAGTACCACGATCGCGTCGCGTCGGCGACCATCGCCCGCACCGTCGGCGACCTCGCGCGCCTCACCGCCGACCTGCAATCACCTGCGGTTTTCGGCGACAGCTCACCCTCCCGACGGCCGCGTCGCCGGGCACTCACGGAGTACCCGGCCCGCACGAGAGCCAGATCGAGCGACCGCACCGCGACGATCGCGGCGCTCGACACCGCACGCGCCGACGGCCAACTCGACGCCGAGGAACACGCCGTGATGATCGAATTGGCCGCGGAATCACGAACATTGGGCGATTTGTCCACTTTGGTGGCCGAACTCCACCAGCGCCCCGACCCGCCGACCAAGCCCCGCGCCCGACGCGACCGCACACGACTCGTCGTCATCGCCCTCGCGTCGGTCGCCGCCGTCGCCGCCTTCGTCGTCACGGTGCGAGACCCGGCCGAGCCCCCGCCGGCGACCCACCACAACTCCGCCACCCCGCTGGTCCTGCCGACCCCGTCCCCGACCACCATCGCCGGATTCCTGCACATCCGTGACGGTCTCGACGCGAAGTTCGGCAGTGCCGTCGTCGACACGATCTCCTACTACCCCACCTACGCCAAACTCACGCGCGAGGTCGCGAGCCAGGGGTCGTTCACTGCCGACTACACCTATTACGGCGGCTTCCAACGCGCGACCGGCGCGATGCCCGCCCGCGCCCGCGCCACCGTCGCGATCGACCTGGCCACCGTGAACACCGACGCCCTGGCCGTGGCCCTGGCCGACGCGGCCACCACCCTGCGCGTCCCGGACGGCAAGGTCCGGCATTTCTCGATCGCGGCCGACAGTTCGACGAAACGGCCGGTCATCAGCATCCACGTGGGCGACGAGCACTCCCGATCCGGCTTCCTGACGATGGCCGTGTCGGGTGAGTTGATCCGCGCCAACCCCTACACAGAGAAGTAGTCGCGCCGATGCCGAAGAAACCCGATCAGCTGCGCGCCCGCGACATCGACCGCGCCGACGTGTGCGCTGTGCTCGACGCGGCCTTGACCGACGGCCAACTCGCCGCCGACGAACACGCCACCCGCTCCGCCCGGGCGATGCGCGCCGAGACCTTCGCCGCGCTCGACCGGCTGGTCGAGGACCTCCAGCTCACCGACGAGTTCGCCGCCGCCACACCGGCACTCGGCATCGACCGCACTCCGCGCCGCTGGTTGATCCCTGTGCTCGCGATCCTGACCGCGGGCGTCGTCGGCGCGGTCGCCGGTCTGATCGGTCGCGCCGCTGCCGACGAAGCGCTGCCCGACCTCACCACGGCCGACGGCCTTGCTTATTTCCTCGCCGAATACCGCGCGGAATTCGGCACGACCATCCTCGATGAGGCCACGGTCTATCCCGGGTACGTCTCGTTCGAGCGAGAAGGGGTATCGGGCAAGCAGGACAGCTATGTCTACCGGGGCGATTTCGACACCAGCGGTACCCCGACCGCCCGCCCGTCCGGCACCCCCGCTCTCGACCTCGCGGCGATCGACCTGGCCCGCTTCGCCCCGCTCGTGGCGGGCGCGCCGCAGACGACCAAGGTGCCCCACGGGCGCGTCACCTACCTCGCCATCGGATTCGCGCCGGGAGCGAAGGCGGACGCTGAGCCCGTGATCACCGTCTACGTCCGGAACGACGACGGCGAGTCCGGCCGCCTCGAACTCGCCCTCGATGGCGAACCGCGCGCGATCCGCCCGCCGACCTCCTGATCCCTGCCTCCACACTGACCTGCGGCGATGACGCATGCGTCACATCCGACTGTGCGTAGATGTATCGGTCCGATATAGTTGGAAGTCGCATCCACGGTTAGGTCTGTTCGTCCTTCGGGTCGACATAGTCAGGGAGTGAGGTCGGCAGTGCTCGAATTGGCGATTCTCGGCCTGCTCCTCGACGCGCCCATGCACGGTTACGAGCTGCGCAAGCGGTTGACGGGCCTGCTCGGAGCGTTCCGGGCCTTCTCCTACGGTTCGCTCTACCCGACGCTGCGCAGAATGCAGACCGACGGGTTGATCGCCGAGGAGCTTCCGGACGGCGCGCTCGCGCGCCGTGCGCGCCGCGTCTACCGGCTCACGCCGGTCGGCCGGGAACGGTTCTCCGAACTCCTTGCCGACACCGGTCCGCAGAACTACACCGATGACGGCTTCGGCGTTCACCTTGCCTTCTTCAGTCGCACTCCCGCCGAGGCGAGAATGCGGATTCTGGAGGGCAGACGTCGTCAGGTCGAGGAGCGCCGAGAGGGACTGCGGGAAGCGATCAAGAAGGCCAGCGGGTCACTGGATCGCTACACCAAGCAGCTCCACCAGCTCGGATTGGAATCAAGCGAGCGCGAAGTGCGCTGGCTCAACGAGTTGATTGCGGCGGAGCAATCGACGAAGGCGGCACCACAGAAAGAGGGAAAGAGCGGCCATGAGTGATGTCAACAAGGTTGGATCCGGCGAAGTTCGCGTCGCGATCGTCGGTGTGGGCAACTGCGCATCGTCGCTGGTACAAGGCGTGCAGTACTACAAGGACGCCGACGAGAGCCAGGCCGTTCCCGGCCTGATGCACGTCAAGTTCGGTAGCTACCACGTCCGCGACGTGAAGTTCGTGGCCGCGTTCGATGTCGACGCCAAGAAGGTCGGCTTCGACCTGGCCGAAGCCATCTTCGCCAGCGAGAACAACACCATCAAGATCTCCGACGTGCCGCCGACCGATGTGACGGTCCTGCGTGGCCCGACTCTCGACGGTATCGGCAAGTACTACGCGCAGACCATCGAGCAGTCCGAGGCGCCCGCGGTAGACGTCGTGAAGGCGCTGAAAGACGCGAAGGTCGACGTGCTGGTCTCGTACCTGCCCGTCGGTTCCGAAGAGGCCGACAAGTTCTACGCGCAGTGCGCGATCGACGCGAACGTCGCCTTCGTCAACGCGCTGCCGGTCTTCATCGCCTCCGACCCGGTCTGGGCGCAGAAGTTCGTCGACGCCGGTGTCCCGATCGTCGGTGACGACATCAAGTCGCAGGTCGGCGCGACCATCACCCACCGGGTGATGGCCAAGCTGTTCGAAGACCGCGGCGTGGTGCTCGATCGCACCTACCAGCTCAATGTCGGCGGCAACATGGACTTCAAGAACATGCTCGAGCGCGAGCGCCTGGAGTCGAAGAAGGTCTCCAAGACCCAGGCCGTCACGTCGAACCTCACCGGTTCGCTCGCGGGCAAGGTCCACGACCGCAACGTCCACATCGGTCCCTCGGACTACGTGGAGTGGCTCGACGACCGCAAGTGGGCCTACGTGCGGCTCGAAGGTCGTGCGTTCGGCGACGCTCCGCTGAACCTGGAGTACAAGCTCGAGGTGTGGGACTCGCCCAACTCGGCGGGCATCATCATCGACGCTGTTCGCGCGGCGAAGATCGCCAAGGACCGTGGTATCGGCGGGCCCGTCATTCCGGCTTCGGCGTATCTGATGAAGTCTCCGCCGGTGCAGATCGCTGATGATGTGGCGCGTACTCAGCTCGAGGCGTTCATCATCGGGGCGGATTAGTCGCTGACGTGAGAGGGCCGGGTGCGCATGGTGCGTGCCCGGCCTTCGCCGTGGGGGGTGGGAGTGGCGCGGGGGTCAGTCGAGGGAGACGTAGACCTCTACGCTGGTCGGGCCGGTGTAGCGCTCCAGTTCCGCTGTGTGGGAGCGGGTTATGGTGCCTGCGTTCTCGGCTTTGATGACCTCTGCCCATGCGGTGCGTAGTAGGTCGTAGGGCTTGTCCGAGACTACGAATTTGGCGTAGCGGCCTGCGGGGATGCGGGTGAGGACGTCGCCTTCGTCGATGTCGTCCAGCTCGGCTACCTCGTAGCCGAGCACGGCTACGGCGTGGTCGTTCTGGCCTATGTAGGCGGCGGCGCGGGGCACTGTCTTCTCCCTCGACAGGTACCGATCCCAGGTGAAGTTCACCAGGTCGAGATCGCGCGCGGTCACCTCGCGGCCGGCCAGGGGCACGGTGAGACCCGCGACCAGGCTGTCGGTGAGGGTGACGATTTCGAAATCCACAGCCATCAGCTGTCCTTCTCCTCTGTCAGCGAAACGAAGATCTCGACGGTGTTCTCGTCGGGATACTGCTCGCAGTCGCCGGTATAGGCGCGCACGAACTCGCCCGCGGCCTCCGCGTCCCACACCTGGCGCCACAGCGCGACGATGGTGTCGCCGAGGTTGTCTCCGCTGGCCACGAATCGCGCGTAGCGGCCCGCCCGAATCCGGCCGAGCACATCACCCGTCTGTAGGTCGGCCAGGGTTTTGCACTCGTAGCCGACGATGTGGGTGAGGTAGGAATTGATCTCCGGCGCGAAATCGACGTAACCCGTCGCGACCGGCCCCGGTAACGTCCTCGCTCGCAGGTGCGTCCACGCCTCGACCACTTTGGCGCGGCGCGGCCCCTCGACGGCGAGCGCCGGACTGCGGAGCACCGTGCCCGCGATCAGCGTCTCGGGACGGTCAACGACATTGAAATCCACCTGCGTAGCCCCTATGTCTAGTGTCGTCGCGTGTCGGTACCGACCGCACATCCTCCCGTATCGGTCCGACAGGTTCCGCGCCGGGATCTTTCGACCCGTGGTCGGGCGGTTCGCGCTCTGGGCAACGATGTTGCCATGTCCTCAGGGTAGTCGGGTCCGGCTGCGCCAACTCGTGATCTAGCGGGGGCCTTCGCCGCCGAGTCCGGGGAAGAGCTCACCGGGTGTGGCGGGCGTCGGTGCGGGCGGGATGATGATCAACGGCGGCGGCGCGGGGCGCGGTGAGTTCGTCGGCGGACCGAAGATGTCGAAGCCGCCTGTCGTCGGCGCCGGTCCGGTGCCCGGCGACGGCACCAGCGGCGGGCTCGGCACCGGAGCCACGTCGAACTGTTCGACCGGCGTGCCTGCCAGCGCGGCGTCCATCGACTGCTTCCAGATGTCGGCGGGTAGCCCCGAGCCCCAGATCGCCCCGCCGCGACCGCTGCGCAGCGGCTGGGGGTGCTCGGTGCCCACCCACACCGCGGTGGACAGGGAAGGCGTGTACCCCACCATCCACGCGTCCTTGTTGTCCTTGGTCTCGCCGAGTTGGGTGGTTCCCGTCTTGCTCGCCGACTGCCTGCCGTTGGCGAGGCCGTGGCCGTTGGAGTAGTTGGCGATCGGCAGCATCGCCGACGTCGTCGCATCGGCGATCTCGGCGGAGAACCGCCGCTCGGGCTCCGAATGCCGCTTGCCCGACGCGGTTTCCCAGCCGCGGTCGAGCAACACCCGCCCGTCGCCGGTGCTCACCCGCTGCACGAAGTACGGCTGGTGATAGACACCGGAGGCGGCGAGCGTCGCGTACGCCGACGCCATGTCGAGGGGGCGCACCAGATACTGGCCGAGCACGATCCCGTTGAGCGGATAGCCGTCCGGCTCCGACAGGCTCACGCCGTCGACGCCGGGAATGTACTCGGGGATGCCCGCCAGGTGCGCGGCCTCGGCGATCGAGCGCGGGCCGTCGGCCATCGTCATGGTGAGCCGGTAGAAGCTGGTATTCAGTGAGCGTTTGAGCGCCTCGGCGAGCGAGCAGCGTCCGCACGAGTCACCCTCCACATTGGTGATCTCGGTGCCGCGGTCGGTGATGGGCGAACTGTCGATCGCCCGCGTCACCGGAATGCCCTGCCGTTGCGCGGCCACGAGCGCGAAAACCTTGAACGCGGAACCGGTTTGCAGTGGCGCCTGCGCGAAATCGAACCCGGCCCCGTCCTCGCCACCGTAGTAGGCCCGCACGGCCCCGCTACGCGGGTCGATCGACACCACGGCCGAACGCAGTTCCGAGGGCTGCCACGACAACCGCTCGCGCACCGAATCGACCGCGCCCGCCTGCGCCGCGGCGTCGATGGTGGTGGTGATCTGCAATGCGCCCGTGTTGATGTCGGTGTCGTCGAGACCGGCGGCCCGCAACTCGCGCAGCACCTGGGTGCGGATATGGCCTTCCGGACCGAGCGCGACCGACTCCGCGGGCACATCGTCGAGCGGGATGATCGGCGGGAACACCGTCGCGTCCCGATCGCCGGGCGCGAGCACATTCATCTCGACCATCCCGGCGAGCACGTACTGCCACCGCGCCCGCAACTGATCGGCATGCTGCTCCGGGTCGAGCACCGACGGTGAGCGGATCACCGCCGCCAACACCGCGCCTTCGGCCAGGGTCAGCTCCGGCACCGGCTTGCCGAAATAGGCTTTCGCCGCCGCCGCGATGCCGTACGCCCCACGCCCGAAGTAGATGGTGTTGAGATAGGCGGACAGGATCTCGTCCTTGCTCCACTGCCGCGCCATCTTGGCCGCGATGATCAATTCCCGCATCTTGCGGGTGACGGTGCGTTCGGAGCTGAGGAAGGCGTTCTTCACGTACTGCTGGGTGATGGTCGAGCCGCCGCCCGCGTTGTCCTGGCCCGTCACATTGTCGCGAGCCGCGCGCAGGAATCCGCTCGACGAGTACCCGGCGTTCGTATAGAAGGTGCGGTCCTCGGCCGCCAGCACGGCATCGCGTACCGGGATCGGTACCTCGGTGAGCGGGATGGGAATCCGATTGCCCTGTGGCGGAATGAATTTCGTCAACACGGTGGTGCCGTCGGAGGCGAGGACGGTCGCGGGCTGTTCGACCGCGACCTCGGCCGGTTCGGGAATCTCCGAACTCCAGTACACCGCGACGAACAGCAACGCGGGCACACACACGAAGATCACGAACAGGGCGAGCAGCAACCGCCGGATGCGCTGACCCCTGGTGCGCGGCTTGCGACCGGTCGGCTGCTCGTCGGTTCCACGGCGTGCCGCCTTTTCGCGCCGCGCTGCTCCCTTGGCGTCGTCTGTGGGGTCGGTGGCGGCCAGTCGCGCGGCCTGCGCCCGTCGCGCCGCGCCCTTGGCCGGATTCTGCTCTTTCGCCAGTGGATCGCGGAACCCGGCGATCGAGGTATACGGAACGTCGTCGTCGGAACGTCCGCGCCCGCGCTGGGAGGCCACACCATCTCCTTTCGGAGCGAGTGAGAAGAACTCACCTGCACCGATGTAGATATCGGTGCAGGCGACTCTACCCGGCGATGGCGGCAGAACCCGGCAGGTCAGCTCTTGACGCCGCCCGCGGTGAGACCGGAGATGATCCGACGCTGGAAAATGAGCACCATGATCACCAGCGGCACGGTGACGATCACGCCCGCCGCCATGATGGCCGCGTACGGCTGCACCAGCGGGTCGTTGCCGGAGAAGCTCGCGATGGCGACCGTCACCGGCTTGGTGTCGTCGCCCGAGAGCAACCGGGCCAGCAGGTACTCGTTGATCGAGGCGATGAACGCCAGGATCGCGGTGGTGAACACCGCGGGCGCGGCCAGTGGCAGCATGATCAACCGGAAGGCCTGGAACTTGCTCGCGCCGTCGATGCGCGCGGCTTCTTCGAGCTCCCACGGCAGTTCGGCGAAGAACGAGGCCAGGATGTAGACCGTCATCGGCAGTACGAAGGAGATGTTCGGGATGATCATCGCCTGGTACTCACCGATCCAGCCGATATCGGTGAACAGCTGGAACAGCGGCGTCACCAGCACCACAGCGGGGAACATCGACGCCGACAGGATCAGCCCCGAGATCAGGTACTTGCCCGCGAAGGTCATCCGGGCCAGCGCGTACGCCGCGAGGACGCCGAGGATCAGCGCCACGGCGGTGGTCGCCGAACCGATGATCACGCTGTTGAGCAGTGCCTTGCCGAAGTCGTTGCCGCGGCTGGTATCGAAGGCGTTGCGGAAGTTCTCCAGCGTCACGTGGGTCGGCCACGGGGTGCTGTCGAAGGTGTGGGCCGGGTCGCGGAACGCCACCACGGTCATCCAGTAGAACGGCCCGAGGCCCCACACCAGCACGATGGCGACACCGAGGTAGGTGCGCGTCGTGGCGAACCGCTTGCTCCACGACACCGGCTGCGTCGGCAGCGGATTCGCTTCGGCGACGGGATCTTTCGTCATCGAGATGCTCATCAGTTCGCCTTCCGCTGTTCTTCTTGCGTGCGAACAGCGTTGGCGCCCAGCACCTTCACCAGAACGAACGCGATCGCGAAGACGAGTGCGAAGGTGATCACCGACAGTGCCGCCGCGCTGTTGGGACCCTGACGCACCTGCTCGACCACCAGGATCGACAGGGTGCTCGTCGACGGATTGGCGCCGGTCATGATCGCGGGCAGGTCGTACATGCGCAGCGCGTCCATGGTGCGAAACAGCACCGCCACCAGCAGCGCCGGCTTGAGCAGCGGCAGCGTGATGTTGACGAACCGCTGCCACGCCGACGCGCCGTCGACCTTCGCCGCCTCGTACACATCGGCCGGAATCACTTGCAGCCCAGCGAGAATCAGCAGCGCCATGAACGGTGTGGTCTTCCACACGTCGGCCGCGATCACCGCGAAGCGTGACGCCCACATCTCCGAGGTCCACAGGATGTGCGTGCCGAGCACGCGGTTCACGACGCCGTCGTACTGGAACATGAACTCCCACAACCGCGCTGTGACCGCGGTGGGAATCGCCCACGGGATCAGCACGGCGGCACGCAGCAGCGCACGGCCGCGGAAGGTCTTGCCCATCACCATGGCCATGCCGAGCCCCAGCAGGGCCTCCAGTGACACGGTGATCACGGTGAAGAACAGCGTGACCCCGACCGCCGACCAGAACTGCGAGCCGAGGGTGCCCGTGGGGCACGACACCGTGCCCGACAGCGACCCACACTGCTGCAGCAGCCAGTGCGTGTAGTTGCTGAATCCGGCGCCGCCGCCCTCGACGAACATCCCGGTGGCCGGGTCGATGCCGGAGTCCTTCTGCGTGGACATCCAGATCGCCTCGACCACCGGATATCCGATGACCACGGCCAGGGCGACGAGCACGGGCGCGACGAACAGCCACGCCTTGCCGGATTGTCGCAGTTGCAGCGCTAGCCCGCGCTGCTTGGCTCCCGAAGGATCCGACACCGTTACTACTCTCCTACGGTCTGGTCGGGTCCGCTGCGCGTACCGCTACGAACCGGCGGTCTCGATGCCCTTTTGCATGCCGGCGACCGCGTCGTCGACAGACTTCGTGCCGTTGAGGGCAGCATAGGCGTTGTCCTGGATGGCCTTCGACACCGCGGGATAGAACGGGGTCACCGGACGCGGCACAGCGCTGGCGATGGATTCCTTCAGCGTCGGCAGGTACGGCATCTTCGCGATCAGGGCCGGGTCGTCGTAGAGCGAGGAGCGCACCGAGGGCAGCGAGCCCGAGGCGATGATCTGCTGCGCCTCTTCGCTGATCAGGTAGCGAACGAAGTCGGCGGCGGTGGCCTTGTTCTTGGAGAACGCGCTGATCGCGGCGTTGTAACCGCCGAGGGTGGAGGCGCCGACGCCGGTGTTGCCCGGCAGCGGGGCGACGCCGAACTTGTCCTTCACCGCGGAGCCCTCGGCGGAGGCCTGCGCGAAGAGGTAGGGCCAGTTGCGCAGGAACAGCAGCTTGCCCGACTCGAACGCGCTGGCGCTCTCGCCTTCCTTGAAGGTGATGGCTTCCTTGGGGATGTCACCGTTCTTGTAGGCGTCGACGAGGACCTTCAGGCCCGCCTTCGACTCCGGGCTGTTCACGGTGGGGGTCTTGCCGTCGGCGCCGACGAAGCTGCCACCGAAGGCGTTGATGACCTCGGAGGTGTTCACGGTCAGACCCTCGTAGGGGAACAGCTGACCGGCGTAGCAGCCGATGTTGTTGTCCCGGGCCACCTGGCACTGACCGAGCATCTCGCTCCAGGTCTTCGGCGGGTTGGGGACCAGGTCCTTGCGATAGTACAGCAGGCCGCCGTTGGTGTTCTTCGGCGCCGCGTACAGCTTGCCGTTGTAGGTGGCGCTGGCCACGGTCGGCGCGAGCAGCGGCGCGGTGTCGATCGCGAAGTTGCCCTCGAGCGGCTGGATCCAGCCCTTGGCGGCGAATTCGGCGGTGTTCGGCACGTCGAGGGCGACCACGTCGTAGCCGTCCTGCTTGGCGCGGAAGTGCTCGGCTAGGTCGTCGTGCTGCTGGGTGCCGTCGGCCGACTGCTCCTTGAATGTCACCTGCTCGTTCGGGTGCGCGGCGTTCCAGCGGTCGATGAGCTGCTTGACCACACCGGTTTCGGTGGTGTCCTTGCCCTCGACGTAGGTGATCGGGCCACGGCCCGTCAGGTTCTGGTCGAGCGCGTTGCCACCTTCGTCACTGGAGCAACCACTGGCGAACGTTGCGGTGAGCAAGGCGATCGAGGCAGCAGCCATCGTCGCTCTGGGGACAAACTTCAAGGCCATCGCAGACACTCCAGGGTCAAGACGTGAGCAGCAGCACACCGTGCGGTGCAACAGGCAACATACAGTATTCGTGGCGGGCCGGGGCCCGCGTGTTCTCGGCCTCGAGGCCTCGATCTTGCCTTCCTACGGGCACTCCTTCGTCGCACCCTTCGGTCGGTCCAGATCGAGGCGGCCGAGAACGGGCACAGACTTACACAGTTCTGTGTCAGATGCGGGGCTTAGGGTTGATTGTTGTGACAAGTCCTGCGAACGACCCCTCCCCGGATCGGATGCTCACTCGCATCGGTGGTTTGCTGCGCAAGGCCGAGGCCACCGACAATGTGCACGAGGCCGAGGCCTTCCTCGCCGCGGCCCAGCGACTGGCGACGAAGTCCTCGATCGATCTCGCGGTGGCGCGCTCACATGTGGCCTCGCGTGAGCGCAGGTCCGCGCCGGTGCAGCGGATCATCCCGATCGGCGAACCGGGCCGCAAAGGTCTGCGCACCTATGTCCAGCTGTTCGTCGCGATCGCGACCGCCAATGATGTTCGCTGCGATGTCGCCCGATCCTCGGCCCAGGTTTACGCCTACGGTTTCGCCGCCGACATCGACACCTGCGAAGCGCTCTACGCGAGCCTGCTCGTTCAGATGGTCCGAGCCTCCGATCACTACATCAAATCCGGCGCCTACCGCGAGGCCACGGTGGTCAAAGTCGTCGCCGAGAAGAGGCTCGGCCGCACCGTCCGCCGTCGCGTCGAGGTGCCGGTGGCGGGGGTGACAGCCCGGTTGAACTTCCAGATGGCCTTCGCCGCCCGAATCGGCGCTCGCCTTGCCGAGGTGAAAGCCGAAGTCGTCGCCGAGGAATCCGTTGTCGAATCGACCGGCACCGCCCTGGCTCTGCGTGACAAGGAGGTCGCGCTCACCGACTTCTACACCGCCACCTCCGAAGCACGCGGCACCTGGCGTGGCCCCCAGACTTCCACGGGTCATTCCGCCGCGGCCCGCCGCGCGGGCGACCGCGCGGGCCGCACCGCGCGCTTGGGCGCCTCGCCCGAGCTACCGGCCGCCCGCGGAAAGCTCACTGGCCGATGACGACCGCGCGGTGTCTCCGGGCAGCGACCACGCGGTCGCACGCGGCGGCCGGTCGGATCGGAACAATTCGTGTCCGGGTCTGAGTCGGGTCGGCGTGACAGCCAGCGCGCCAAGGTCTATGACGGTGAGCAGTTGGTGCGCGGGGCATTCGATCGTGCCGACGAGTTCGGGCATCGGACGGTGGAGGTCTACGGTTCTCAGCTGACCCTGCCGGTGGAGCGCCGCTTCGCCTCCGTCGAGTCGGTGCAGACCTATGTGGACAAGGTACTGGCGCTGAATTGGGTTCGTGCGCAATGGGAACGGGCCGCCGTATCGATCCGGGTCCGTGCCCGTGGTGGTGCCGCGGCAGCCCACTACGAGCCCACGGCCGCCGTCCTGGCCGTTCCGCTACACACCGGCGCCACCGCTTGGGCCCTGCGTGAATTGGTGGTTCTTCATGAAATCGCCCACCACCTGGCGCCCGATCCGGAACAAGCGCCGCATGGTCCCGAATTCTGCACCCGCTATGCCGAATTGGTCGATGGGGCGATCGGTCCGGAGGCCGCTTTGCTGATCCGGACGACCTTCGCCGGGTGCGGTGTTCGGTTCGGTTAGGAGTTCGGCGCTCAGTGGTCCTCGAGCAGTGCGCTGACTCGCTCGTAGCGTCGCAACCACCAGTCGACACGGTCGGGGTCAGGGTGGCGGTATTTGTCCAGCAATGCGGGGTCGGGCTCCGGTGGCGAAGTCGGGACCGGTAACCATCCGTCCACCGGCAGTGCGGACTGTGCGACCAGATCGCCGTCGAACAAGGCGAGAGTGCCCAACCCGCAAGCAAATTCGAGATCAGGCAGCGCGCCCGCCAACGCCAGCTGCGCCGCCAGGCCGACGCTGGTCTCCAGTGCAGACGAGACGACGGTCGGGAGGCCGGCTGCTCCGGCGACCGCTAATGCTCGTCGTACTCCACCCAGCGGGGTGCACTTGAGCACCGCTATATCAGCGGCCCCGGCCACGGCTACTCGCATCGGGTCCTCGGCTCGGCGAATCGACTCGTCCGCAGCGATCGGAACCGAAACCCGCCGACGTACCTCGGCCAATTCCGCTACGGTTCGGCACGGCTGTTCCACGTATTCCACACCGCCTGCAGCCTGGTCGATCTCCGCGATCTGCCGGACCGCGGTCTCCACATCCCACACCGCGTTCGCGTCGACCCGTACCGCCCCCGAATCCCCGATCGCTTCGCGCACCGCCGCCACTCGGGCCAGATCCTCGGCCAGGGAGTCGGGATGATCGGCCACTTTCACTTTCGCGGTCGCGCAACCGGATTCTCGAACAATTCGGCCTGCCCGCTCGGCATCCACGGCGGGCACAGTGCAATTCACGGGAATTCGATCGCGTACGGGGGTCGGCCACCCTACGGTCACCTGTTCGACAGCGGTGGCCAACCAACCGGCGGCTTCTCGATCGTCATACTCGGGAAAAGGGCAGAACTCGCCCCATCCCAACTCTCCCCGGATCAACATCCCCTCGCGCACAGTGATCCCCCGAAACCGTGTTCGCAACGGAATCGCATAGACAAACAGTTCGGCGCTCACCCGACCGATCGTAGGTCTCGCCCGCGCGAGACGAACGGCGGCGCTCGCGGTGAGCGCCGCCGTTTCCTCTCACAATCGTTCGATGATGGTGGCGTTGGCCAGGCCGCCCGCTTCGCACATGGTCTGCAACCCGTAGCGCGCTCCACGCTGCCGCATCGTGTGGACCAGCGTGGTCATCAAGCGCGCGCCGGAAGCGCCGAGCGGGTGCCCGAGCGCGATCGCCCCACCGTTGACGTTGACCCGGCTCATATCCACACCGGTCTCCTTCGCCCATGCCAGCACGACCGGCGAGAACGCCTCGTTGATCTCGAACAGGTCGATGTCGCCGATCTCCAGACCCGCCCGCCGCAGTACCTTCTCGGTGGCCGGGATCACGGCGGTGAGCATCAGCAACGGGTCGTCGCCCGCCACGGAGAAGCTGTGTAGCCGGGCCAGCGGCCGCAGGCCGAGCTGCTCGGCGCGTTCGCCGGACATGATCAGTACCGCGGAACTGCCGTCGCTGACCTGGCTGGCCGACGCGGCGGTGATCTCCCAGCCGATCTGCGGGAATCGCGCTGCCATGGCGGGGTCGTAGTAGGCGGGCTTCAGTTTCGCGAGGGTGTCGATGGTGCTGCCCACCCGGATTCCCTCGTCGGCGCGCAGTCCGTTGAGCGGTGCGATCTCGCTGGCGAAGAGACCGTCTTTGGTTGCCCTGGCGGCCTTTTCGTGGCTGCCGAGGGCGAATTCGTCGAGTTGGGTCCGCGTCAGACCCCACTTCGCGGCGATCAGCTCGGCACTGATGCCCTGGGAGACGAGCCCGTCGGGATACCGCTGGGCGAAGGCGACGCCCGACAGGTCGTCGGTGCCGACGAGGTTGGCGCCCATGGGAACTCGTCCCATCGATTCCACGCCCGCGGCGACCACGATGTCGTAGGCGCCGGCGATGACTCCCTGCGCGGCGAAGTGGATCGCCTGCTGACTGCTGCCGCATTGCCGGTCCACGGTCGTGGCCGGCACCGATTCCGGATATCCGGCGGCCAGCACGGCGCGCCGCGTCATATTCGCCCCCTGCTCCCCGTCCTGGGTGACGATGCCGCCGATCACGTCGTCGATGAGCGCCGGATCGATCCCGCTGCGCTCGACCACCGCCCGCAGGCTGTGTGCCAGCAGGTCGACCGGATGAACGTCATGAAGTGCGCCGTTCGGCTTGCCCCGCCCGATCGGGGTGCGTACCGCTTCGACGATGACCGCGTCTCGCATGGAAGTCCTCTTTCGCCAACGCTGGCTCTATCTGACAATAGCCAGACTAGTCCCTAGCTATCATCGGCTCAAGTCAGATTGGCTATGATGTAGCTCATGGCAGCTGTGATGGAAGGACCACTGGCCGATCTCAGCAAATGGGACGCGGCGGGCTGTTCCATCGCCAGAGCCATGGATGTCATCGGCACCCGCTCCGCGATCCTCATCCTGCGCGAGGCCTTCTACGGCACCCGCCGCTTCGACGGCTTCGCCCGCCGGGTCGGCATCACCGACGCCGCCGCGGCGGCCCAGCTCCGCAAACTCACCGCGGCCGGCCTCCTGGAAAAACGCCCCTACCAGGAAGAAGGCAAACGCACCCGGCACGAATACGCCCTCACCCAGATGGGCAAGGACCTACTCCCCGTGGTCGTGGCCCTCTGGCAATGGGGCGACGCCTACCTCCAACCCGGCCCCGCGCCCCTCCTGCGGGTAGACGCGGAAACCGGCGAACCGGTCCGCGTCGACCTCCGAACCCCCGACGGCACCGAGGTCCCGTTGCAACGCCTGGGCGTGCGAGTCAACGAGGACTACCTCCGTGACCGCGCCGAGCGCCGAAAGCAGCGGCCGGACAGCTAGGCGCTGAACACGCCGATCGTCACGTCCTCGGTGCCCATGGCCTGGAACAGACTCACCCACAGCAGGACGACCGGTTCGGTGCTGCGAGCCGTATTCAGGGCGCCGAGGTCGATCAGCTGTGCGTCGGTCCAGCCGAAGGAGTTCAGCAGCCGCGCCACCTGCTTCTTGGCATCGGCGTCGTCACCGCTGAGAAAGATGCTGTGCTGTCCGGGAATTCGGGTCGGATCGACCATCACCTGATTGTTGGTGGTGTTGAGCGTCTTCACCACGCGGGCGGCCGGAAAGGCCTGCTGGATCTCCTCGGCGACGCTGCCCGCCGCGGGGACGACGAGTTTCGGCGGAAAGCCCTGCGAGAAGTCGAGCGCGTTGGAGACATCGACGATGATCTTGTCGGCGAGGTTGTCCGCCCCGGCCGCGGTGAGCGCGGCCACCGATACGGTGCCCGACGTCGCGTTCACGATCAGTTCGGCCGTGGTGGCCGCCTGGGCGAAAGTGCCGTGCGCCGCACCGGTCTCGGCTGCCCACGCGGTCGCGTCGGCATTGTCGGCGGTCCGCGACCCCATCGTCACCGTGTGTCCGACCTCGACCAGCTTGCTCGCCAACCGTCGACCGACCTGGCCGGTGCCCAGTACCGCGATGCGCATGTCACTACCTCATGTCGACGAACCTGCCCGGCGATCACCGGCGGCCGGCATCAGCATAGGACCGCATCGGCGCCGAGCCGAGCGTCTACGCGCACAGCGAAATCAAGCGCGGGCGACTCGATCGACGAGTCGCCCGCGGAGGTCGGATCAGCGCAGGCGGCGGCCGTCCACGCTGAAGAAGTACACGTGTTCGGGGTCGGTGGTCAGGCTGAGGCGATCGCCCTTGGCGGGCGGGTTGCGCCAATCCACGCGCGCCACAATCGTTTCCCCGGACCCACCGCCGACGGCGCGCCCGTAGACGTAGGCGTCGGAGCCGAGCTCCTCCACGACGTCGACTTCCATTTCCAGGCCGCCTGCGCCGACCTCGAGGTGTTCGGGGCGGATGCCCAGGACCACGGAGCCCTCACCCGCGTCGGCCACCGCGCGCGGCACCCGCACCGGGTAACCGCCGATGGTGACGGTGCCGTTGTCGACCGGCAGCGTGAACAGGTTCATCGCGGGCGAACCCATGAACCCGGCGACGAACATGTTCGCCGGGTCGCGGTACAGATCGCGCGGTGAGGCGCACTGCTGGAGCAGGCCGTCCTTGAGCACCGCGACGCGGTCGCCCATCGTCATCGCCTCGACCTGGTCGTGGGTGACGTAGACGGTGGTGGTGCCGAGCCGCCGCTGCAACTGGGCGATCTGGGTGCGGGTCTGCACGCGTAGCTTGGCGTCGAGGTTCGACAGCGGCTCGTCCATCAGGAACACCCGCGGCTGGCGCACGATCGCGCGCCCCATCGCCACGCGCTGGCGCTGACCGCCCGACAGCGCCTTCGGCTTGCGGTCCAGGTACTGCTCGAGGTCGAGGAGCTTGGCCGCCTCGAGCACACGCTCGTCGCGCTCGGCCTTGGCCACCTTGGCCAGCTTCAGCGCGAAACCCATGTTCTCCGCGACCGACATGTGCGGGTAGAGCGCGTAGTTCTGGAACACCATCGCGATATCGCGATCCTTGGGTTCGGCGTTGGTCACGTCCTTGTCGCCGATCCGGATGGCCCCGCCGTTGACCTCCTCCAGCCCGGCCAGCATGCGCAGCGAGGTGGATTTGCCACACCCGGAGGGGCCGACGAGTACCAGGAATTCGCCGTCGGCGATCTCCAGGTCGAGTGCGTCGACCGCGGGTTTGGTGGCGCCGGCGTAGAGCCGGGTGGCGCGGTCGAAAGTCACGGTAGCCATGCGTAGATCAACATCCCATCCCGGCAGGAACGTGCCGGACGATCCGAGTAGTGGGTCGCCAGGGATCGTAGCGGCCCCGACCTGTGCCGGGTAGCCTCGGTCGCGAGCCAATTCGAGTCATCGAGGAGCCAGCGATATGAGTCGTCCGGTCCGAATCGGAGTCCAGCTTCAACCGCAGCACGCGCCCGATTACGGGCTCATTCGTGATGCCGTGTTGCGGGCCGAGGACGCCGGGGTCGACATCATCTTCAACTGGGATCACTTCTTCCCCCTCACCGGCGATCCGGCGGGCGCGCATTTCGAATGCTGGACGATGCTCGCCGCGTGGGCGGAGCAGACCGAGCGGGTCGAGCTCGGCGCGCTGGTCACCGGCGGCGGCTACCGCAATCCCGACCTGCTCGCCGATATGGCGCGCACGGTGGACCACATCAGCGGCGGCAGGCTGATTCTCGGCATCGGCGGGGGCTGGTTCGAGCGTGACTACGACGAGTACGGCTACGAGTTCGGTACGCCCGGCACCAGGCTGACCCTGTTGAAGGAGAGCATGGCGCGCATCACCGCCAGGCTCGGGAAGCTGAACCCGCCGCCGGTCCGCGATATCCCGATCCTGATCGGCGGCGGTGGTGAGCGCAAGACGCTGCGCCTGGTCGCCGAGTACGCCGATATCTGGCATTCCTTCGCCGATGTGGCGACCCTCGGCCATAAGAACAAGGTGCTGGCCGAGCACGCGGCCGCCGTCGGCACCGACCAGTCGCGGATCGAGCGTTCGGTGCAGTGGCAGGGTCGCGAGGAGGCGAAGGCGCTGCACGAGGCGGGCGTCACCCTGTTCACCGTGGGTGTCTCCGGCCCCGGCTACGACCTCACCGAGGTCCGGCGCGCCATCGAATGGCGTGACGAGACGAACCCGGCCGTCCTCGAGGGCCTCGCCTAGTTTCGATCACCCTGAGGCGAACCCGCTTCGGGCCCCCGACCGGCCGTTGCCGCGGATCCACGCCGTGAGCCGCAGCCCTGCGTAACCTTCGCTGTGCAAGGTTGCGGCTAGGGTCTATCGGCATGGCAGGTGTACGAACTCGAGCCCGGATCGCTGCCCTCTTGCTCCTGATCGGCGTCGCCGCGACCGGTTGCGGCGGCTCCGAGAGCAGCTCCGCGCGTGACCTCTGCTCGCCACCGGGACCCAGCGCCGCCGCTGCCGCGCCGACCAATCTGGCCGCGGGCGAGACCGCGGGGGCCGATCGCTACACGACCGCGACAACGGCGCCGGTCGACTCGATCGACACCACGAAACTCGGCCTGCTCAACCCGGGCACCCTGAGCGTCGGCACCCTGTCCGACGCGCCGCCGAGCATCTGCGTCAACAGCGCGGGCGAGTTCACCGGCTTCGACAACGAACTCCTCACCGCGATCGGCGCGAAACTCGGTCTGCGCGTGGAGTTCTCCGGCACCGAGTTCGCGGGCCTGCTCGCCCAGGTGTCGGGCAAGCGCTTCGATGTGGGCTCGTCCAACATCACCACCACCGATGCCCGCCGTGAACTGGTCGGCTTCACCAACGGCTACGACTTCGGCTACTTCTCCCTGGTCGTTCCGCAGGGCAGCGCGGTGAAGGGCTTCGGCGACCTGAACCAGAGTTCGCGCATCGCCGTCGTGCAGGGCACCGTGCAGGACGAATTCGTGGTGAACCAGCTGAAGCTGGACCCGGTGAAGTTTCCCGACTACAACACCGCCTACGCGAATCTGAAGTCCGGCCAGGTCGACGCCTGGGTGGCGCCCTCGGCCCAGGCCGAGGGTGCGATCAAGCCCGGCGACGGAATGGTGATCTCCCAGAACACCTTCAGTCTCGACAACTTCGTCGGCTACGCGGTGGCGAAGAACAACCAGCCGCTGATCGACGCGCTCAATTCCGGCCTCGACGCGGTGATCGCCGACGGTACCTACGCCCGCCTCTACGCCGACTGGGTGCCGCGCGAACTCCCGCCGGGCTGGAAGCCGGGTTCGAAAGCCGCACCCGCGCCCCAACTCCCGGACTTCAAGGCGCTGGCGGCCGAGAATCAGCCGGGGGAGACCGAACAGGTCGCGCAGAAGTCGACGCTGCAACAGTTGCAGGACACGTTCTTCGACTGGTCCTTGTACCGCAAGGCTTTTCCCGACCTGATCAAGGTCGGTCTGCCCAATACCCTGATCCTGGCACTGGTTTCGGGTGTCCTCGGCACGGTGATCGGCATGCTGCTCGCGGTGATGGGCATTTCGCGCACCCGCTGGTTGCGCTGGCCCGCCCGCGTCTACACCGATATCTTCCGTGGTCTGCCCGCCGTGGTGATCATCCTGCTCATCGGCCTCGGCGTGGGCCCGGTGGTCCGCAATATCACCGGCGGCAACCCGTACTGGCTCGGCGCGGTGGCGCTGGCGCTGCTCTCGTCGGCCTATATCGGTGAGATCTTCCGCTCCGGTATCCAGTCGGTGGAGCCCGGCCAGCTCGAAGCCGCGCGCGCCATCGGCTTCGGGTACCGCCAGTCGATGACGCTGGTGGTGATCCCACAGGGTGTGCGCCGGGTGCTGCCCGCGCTGATGAATCAGTTCATCGCGCTGATCAAGGACTCGTCGCTGATCTATTTCCTCGGCCTGCTCGCCTCCCAGCGCGAACTGTTCGCCGTGGGCCGCGACCTCAACGCCCAGACCGGCAACCTGTCCCCGCTGGTCGCGGCGGGCCTGATGTATCTGGTGCTCACCATTCCGCTCACGCACCTGGTCAACTACATCGACCAGCGCATGCGCACCGGCAAACCCACCCCCGCCGACCCGATCGAGCAGGCAGTCATCACAGAAGGGCGAGGCGCGTGAGTGCATCGTTGACCGGCACCGGGCTCAACCTGACGCTCGGTGGCAACCACATCCTGCGCGGTGTCGACATCCATGTCGAGGCGGGCCACGCCACCACCGTCATCGGCCCGTCCGGCTCGGGTAAGTCGACCCTGCTGCGCGTGCTCAACCGCCTGCACGAACCCGATTCCGGTGATGTGCTCCTCGACGGCAAGTCGGTCCTGAAGGACAATCCCGACAAGCTGCGCCAGCGCATCGGCATGGTGTTCCAGCAGTTCAACCTGTTCCCGCACAAGAGCGTCGCCGACAACATCGTGCTCGGTCCACGCAAGCTGCGCGGCCTGTCCGCCGACGAAGCCCGTGCGCTGGCGCTCGAACAACTCGAGATCGTCGGCCTGGCCGACAAGGCCGATGCCAGGCCCGCTTCGCTGTCGGGTGGCCAGCAGCAGCGCGTCGCCATCGCCCGCGCGCTGGCCATGAAGCCGGAGCTGATGTTCTTCGACGAGGCCACCTCGGCGCTGGACCCCGAGCTGGTGAAGGGTGTGCTGGCGCTGATGGCCGACCTCGCCGCCGGCGGCATGTCGATGGTCGTGGTGACCCATGAGATGGGGTTCGCCCGCGAGGTCTCCGACAGTGTGGTGTTCATGGATCAGGGCGTCGTCGTGGAGACCGGCAGCCCCGACGCCCTGTTCGACAACGCCGAGACCCCGCGTCTGCGCCGGTTCCTCGACCAGGTCCTCTGACCAGGTAAGGGGGTCGCAGCAACGCATGCGCAACTGCTAATGTCGGAGGTGCTTGGAGCTCCATTCGATCAGTACCGGACGCGTTCCGGGAAACCGGAAAGAGAGAGCCGATGACCACCACGCATGCCGAACACCCCCAGCACACCCACGTTCACGGCCCCACCTGCGGGCACGTCGCCGTGCCGCACGAGGATCACGTCGACTACGTCCACGACGGTCACCTGCACCGCGAACACGACGGCCATTTCGACGAGTGCGAGACCTCAGCACACGTCGAGCACACCGCGCACACCCACGAACACGGCCCCGGCTGCGGCCATGTCGCCGTCCCGCACGGCGACCACGTCGACTACATCCACGACGGCCACCGCCACGCCGCCCACGCGGACCACTACGACGACCACTGAGGACTGAGCCGACCCCGCCCGAGGCGGGGTCGGTTGCCCGGATACTGTCTGTGCCTGCGGCCTGCGTCCTGCCTGCCGACTCACGGATGGGGATTCTCGGTCGATGGGCAGAACATTCAGGCGCACAATGGCTTTCGGTGTCATTGGTAGCGTGCTGGCCGCGTGTGTCGCGACCTTCGGCGCGGGCAACAGCCTGGCCGAGGGGCGCGATCCGATCATCGAAGCCAAGAAACTCCTCGCGACGCCGACCACCGCGAACGGCTCGAACATCATCTCGAGCAGGGTCGACGATCGAAACCTGAGCATGCTGGTCTTCTCCGCCGCGATGAACAAGCCCGTTACCGTGCGGGTGCAGCGCCCCCGGGACGCCTCCGTGCCGCGCCCCGCGCTCTACCTCCTCAACGGCGCCGGGGGCGGCGAGGACCGCGCGACCTGGTGGCAGAACACCGATGTCGGCGACTTCCTCGCCACCAAGGACGTCAATGTGGTGATGCCGATCGGCGGCGCCTGGGCGTACTACACCGACTGGCAGCGCGACGACCCCGCGCTCGGCCGCAACAAATGGCGCACCTTCCTGCTCGACGAACTCCCGCCCCTGGTCGACGCGGCCCTGGGCACCAACGGCGTCAACGCCATCGCCGCCAACTCGATGACCGCGACGGCGGTCCTGCAATTGGCGCAGGCAAAGCCGGGCTTCTACCAGTCGGTCGCCGGCTACAGCGGCTGCGCGCAGATCTCGGACCCGATCGGCAAGCAGTTCACCAAGCTGGTCGTGCAGACCTACGGTGGCGGCGACGTCAGCAATATGTACGGCCCCGACGACGACCCGGCCTGGGTGGCCAACGACCCGGTCGTCAACGCCGAGAAGCTGCGCGGCACCAGGCTGTTCGTCTCTGATGCCTCCGGCCTGCCGGGTCCGCACGACCGGATCGACGACCCGTACATGATGAATCCGACGCCGTTCGGCCTGGCGAATCAGGTCGTCGTCGGCGGCGTCATCGAGGCCGCGGTGAACTGGTGCACCCGCAACCTCGAGTCCCGGCTCGACGAGTTGGGGATTCCCGCCACCTTCGATCGGCAAGCGAGCGGCACCCACTCCTGGGGCTATTGGCGTGACGCCTTCCACCGGTCGTGGCCGGTGCTGGCCGCGGGCCTCGGACTGCCCGAATAGTCGTTCAGTCGGTGACGGTGGCGAAGGCGGCCCAGAGCAGGGGCGAGTTCTCGGCCGTCGGAGCGTCGCGCCACGCGGCCAGCTGTGCTCGCTGCCAGGTCAGCAGGGTGTGGACGGGTGTGGAGGAATCGTGGGCGGTGTCCACGGCGCAGATCGCGGCTTGCAGCGGGTGACCCGTGGTGGGGGTGAGAGTGTGGAAGGCGTGGTCGGTGGGCAGCGGCCAGCGGGTGGCGGTGACGAGTTCGGCGCCCGCCGAGAGGGCCGCCGTGGTGAGGCCGAGCGCCTCGGTGAAACGGAGGTCGCCGCCGCTTTCGCAGGCGATGAGGGCGACCCGGCTCGGCATCGGCCACCGGTCACGGCCGGAGACGGGGCTGGGGTCGAGCGTGTGGGTGCCGAGGAGGAGGTCCTTGGCCGAGAGCGGGCGGTGGGTGCGGTTGGTCGCCGCGAAGCCCCGGGTGCCCGCGGTGCAGCCGAGGTGGAGTTCGGCGTGCTCGCTGTGGCCCGATTCCGGTGCGGGAGAAGTGACATGGCCCACGTAGACCAGTCGGCTCGCGCCCGCCCGCAGGACCTCGGACAACCAGTCGCGGTCGATGTCGGCGCGCCGGAAGAGTTCGACCGCGTCGTCGACCCGGGGGACCACGCGCTCGGCGTAGCGGCCGAAGTGCTGTGCCACCAGGGTCTGCGCGGACGGTCTGCCGAGAACCGAGCCGAGTTCGGAGTCGGCGCGAAACCCCGGCACGCGCGGGTCGAGCACCGCGACCACGGGTAGCTCGCGAGTGTCGTTCCAGCGACGGGTGATTCGACCCGGCGCGTGGACCACCGACACCGGCGCGAGCAGACTGACATCGGCGATATCCAGCAGTCGGAGCTCCGGGTCGGGGGCGATGATCTCCCACGGCACCTGCGCCAGCCTGGGCGACGGCTGAATCCGCAGATGCGGTCGAATCCCGCGCTGCGACAGCTCGTAGAGCTGCACGGCGAGCCCATAGGGCAGCAGGGTGCGCGACAGCGACTGTGCCAACACGCTTTCCGCCTCGGGATCGGCCAGCGCCCCCACCGTCATGACCCGCCGCAGATCCTCGGGTCGCGCGGGATCGGGTACCGCGTCGGTCAGCAGTCGCAATGTCTCGCGCACCTGGTCGCGGGGTAGTACCGCCACCCCGCGTGCCAACGCGTCGTCGGCCCACCGCCACGACACATACACGTCTCCGGCATCGGCCATGCGAATGAATACCGTTGGTGTACTGCTGAATTCGGATGCAGGTGTGTTCACAGCGCGATCACCCGGGTGTCGCGAACCGGGCGACCGTAGCGCTGCTCGGCGTGGGAGATGAAATCCGCCAGTACTACACGTCCGTCGTCGACCAGCCGGGGCGGGGGCGCGACAGGGACGCCCGCGGCGGCGGCCACATCGGCGAGCGCGGCGCCGAGTTGCAGGGCCGGGGTGGTGATCTGCTCGGCGGGCACCGGATCGAACAGCTGGAATTCGAGAGCGGGTGCCGGGCTGTCGGTGAACGCGCCGGTATCGAGAGTGGTACCGGCGCACTGGGTCTCGATCAGATCGCTCACCAGTTGGCCGTTTCCGGCGAGGGCGGCGCAGCGGAAGGCGACACGCATGGCCGGCTCGGCGACGGTGCGGTGCCAGTGCGCGCGCTGGTTGCCGTTGGGCAGGGTATGGCGAACGGCGTCGATGGCGAGGGCGGCGGGGACCGACAGGGACACCGCACGGGCCACCAGGTCTGGATCCGGCTGTGCCGCGTGCTCGATCGCGGCGTGCAGCAGTTCGGCATGCCAGTAGTCGAGCTGGGCGCAGTGCATCCCGAGACCCTGGGCGGCGTAGGCGGCGAACGACGCGTCCAGCAGCTCTTCGGCGGCAGCGAGATCGCCTTGCGCGCAGGCGAGGGTGGCCAGTCGCAGCCGCGCGTCCGCCGCGTCGACGACCGCGCCGGTGGCGTCGAACTGATCCAGTGCGCGCAGGTAATACGCACGCGCCGTATCGAAGTCATCGCGGCGCTCGGCGAGAAAGCCCATCGTCTTCGACCCGATCCCGGACCAGTGACCCAGTTCCGCGGCCTCGAAGAACTCCTGACTGGCCAGCAACGGCTCCTCGGCCTCGTCGAAATGCCCGGCACGTACCAGCATGGTGGCCAGGTTCTGCCGCGACTCCGCGACCGAGGCCGCCGCGCCCGCCGCGGCGAACGCGGCCACGCCCTGGCGGGCGAAGTCGATGGCCAGTTCCCAGCGGCCGGTCTCGAACGAGCAGGCCGCCAGGTTCATCAAGGGATGACCGGCCAGTTCCGGCGCGAAACGTTCTGTCACACCTAATGATTCGTTCGCCAGCTCACCGGCGTGCGCCCACTGCTGCCGGTGCAGCGCGACCGCCGTCAGCGACAGCAGACACGCCACCCGCAACAGCCCCTGATCGGTGCTGTCGGCGAGCAGCGCGCGCGCCTGCTCCAGCGCCTCCTGCGCGGCGTCGAACTCGCCCAGATGCTGGTAGGCCTGCGACAGATTCACCAATGCGGCGGGTCGTTGATGTGCGGCGTCGTCGGGCATTTCCGTCAACGCCGTGAGGAACAGCGCCACCGACCGCCGGTGGTCGCCGAGTTCGTCGGCCATGCTCGCGGCGTTGATCAGGGCCGCGGTCCGCAATCGCGGGGCCGCGCCGTCGGCCGCCTGTTCGAAGATCTCCAGCGCGGCGACCACATCGCCACGCTGATACGCCGCGTATCCCGCGGTGAGCTGCGCGTCGTCCTGGTCCGAGGTTCTCCCCGTGGCTGCCATCCAGCTACTCCTGATCCTTACTGGCCCTGTGGTGTGCACCGAACGATCCGCGGAGGGGTTTCGATCCGGCACATCAGAAGTCCTCATCCATTTCGGCCGCGGCCGCCTCGGCGCGCAGACGCTGGTCACCGTTGGGCTCGGCCAGGCGAAGACGGGCGAACTCGCGGATTCGATCGCGCACCGCCGACTCGTCCGCCGGATCGGTCGGGCCGACGCCGGGAACGAAAATGATTATTTCAGTGGGCATTTCAGGCGGTCCGGGGATTCGTACCGTTCCCGTCCACGAGTCCGCGCCCAAGTGCAGTGCCGTGAACTCCGCGTCGGCATCGGGCGATGGCTGGTGCCCCGGATGCGCGGGGGAGCCGACCGGCCGCACCCACGCGTGCGGCCGAAGATGCTCGGGGACAACGCCACGACAGTCAGGAGCGGCGACCACGCTGACCCGCACCGTCGATATCCCGGCCGCCCGTGTCACCTGCCACGACACCGCGTTCGCGCCGGCGTCGAGAATCCCGGGCGGACAACGCCGCCAGTCCCATCCACCACTGCCGCGCGCGAGGACCAGCCCGTCGGCCGCGTCCGCGCCGCCTGCCGCCAACGCGTAGTCCTGCGCGCGACGGCGCGCTGGATCGATCGGTGTGGAATCGCCGCCTGTGTCGGCGTCGGCCCGGCTCTGGTCGGCCTCGATCACCGGGAATCGCTCGTCGAGATCGCCGTCCAGCATCATCTCGCACTGCTCGGTGAGACTCTCGATCTCCTCGTGCAACAGCCTCGGATCCAGCGCCGCGATCCCGTCGACTGTCGATGCGGGCCACCACCGACTCGCCCAGTGCGCGTAAGCGAGTCGCCGCAGGGCAGTCACCCGTTCCGGCCGAGCGGGCGCGGCCCGCAGCGCGCGGGATTCGTTGGCAGCGACAGCCGAGGCGACATCCTCGCCGTATATCGCCCACACCCAATCCTGCGCCGCGTCGACATCATCGAGCACCGCCGCGGGCACGACCTCGCTGTCGAACAGACTCCAGGTCAGATGGCCGCCGGCGACTTCGAGTACCAGCACATCCAGGCCCGGCGCGGCATCGGTGACCAGCGGCGCCCCCTCGGCAGCGATCACGATCAGACCAGGCTCCGCGCGGCGAAGGTGGACGACAGTCATCAGCTGGCCCTCGCTTCCACATCGGCGACCGTGTCAGCGGTCAGCGCCTGTTTGACCCGGGTGCGGTGGTCCAGCATCACCGACCGGGCGACACCGTCGAGCAGATCCCACAGCTCACCCGGATCGAATACCGGCATCTCGCGCACATCCCGACCGTGCAAACGCACCCACAACCTGCGCGAATACGGCCGCCACGGCGCGCGCAGCTCGGCGGCCACCGCCGCGAGCGGACCGGTCTGCCCGTCGACCACGTGCACCGCGTACCGACGCGCCTGCAACACATACCCTTCCCGCCGCCAGCGACCGTTGACCACCTCGTGCGCCCGCGACGCGGGCGCGGGGCCCTGCCCGGCAACCGGCGGTCCGATCGGTGAGAGTCCCAGCGCCAGTTCGGAACCCGCTGCGGCGGCGACCCGCAGCGATTCGTCGAGCAGCCCCCACGGCGAACAACTGCGCGAGATCTCCCGCGTGACCAGCTCCGCGATCTCGGGCAGATCGGCCCGATCGATACTGCCCTGCAACACCGTGAAGACCCGTTCGTACACGGTTCGGTCGAAGGGCAGACCGAGACTAGCGGTCGACGCGCTCGCGCCGAGTTCGGGGCATTGTGGGCTGGATTCGACGGTGAGCCCCAGGTCATCGGCCCCGGCGTGGGGATGGGGCAGCCACAGCGCGATTCCGCGTCGGGTGCCCGCGCCGCTGTCGACGACGTCGTCGAACAGCGGTCCGGCGTCGGCCGGATCGCCCGCGCGGGCGAGCGTGCAGGCTTCGAGCAGTTCGGTCAGCTCGGCGGCCAGATCCCGCGCGCCGTATCGGGTGAGTGGGCGGCGCGCCCAGGCGAGGTTCAACAGTTCCGCCAGCTCAACGGCGCGATGAGGTTCGGTCACATGGCGTTTCAGCGCGGCGGTGGTGCGCCCACCGGTGCTGTCGTGGACCTCCCGCAGCATCGCCTCGGCCCTCGCGTGCGCGCGCTCGCCGTCGGGCGCACCGGCGACGGTCGCCAGTTCGAAACAGCGTTGGAAGTACAGATCCTGGGCGTTGCCCTCGGTGATCCGCAGGCGTCGGCGCACCTGCTTGAGCACGACGAACCACGCCGCACAGGCCGCCAGCGCATCGGACTGCGCGTGCAGCAGTGCTGTGAGCAGCGTGATCCCGTCCTCGTCGAGCATGCTCGACGCCAGCCCGGGATGCTGCATCGGCCGCAGCACCAGCGGATCGAGAACCAGCTTCACCGTCCGCCGCAGCGGCCCGCCATCGGCCCCGCTCAACGCGTCGACGCCGTCGATACCCCGCCACACCTCATCGAGCACCATGGCGCGCGGTCTCAGCATTCGACCAGGTTATAGGTATTTTCGGCGCTCGGTGCGGTGGTGGCCGAGCGCGAAAGTTGGGATCGGTAGGCGAGGAATGCTTTCTACCTTTCTCTCAACGGGTTACCAGCCCGAACACACCACAGAGAGAAACGGAAACCACCATGAACGCCAAGCTGATCGCCGCCCTCGCCGCTTCCGCCGCCGCCACCGCGCTGTTCGTCACCGGTTGCAGCGACGACGCGGGCACCGCCGCCCCGAGCAGCACGGGGTCGGCAGCCCCCGCCCCGGCCGCGGGCAAGTCTGCCGCCAAGGTCGACGGGAAGGAATTCACCGCGAAGTTCGACACCACCTGCTCCAAGCAGGGTGGCACCCTCGCGCTGGCGCTCACCGACACGGCCAACGCCACCTACGGCAGCCTCTCGGTCGGCGCGACGGTCGAAGGCGACAAAGTCCAGGCGGTCGCCATCGGCGGCAGCAAGGGCGGCGCCAACGGTCTGCCCTACGCCGTGGGCTACGGCAACGGCCAGCCCGGCGGTTCCGCGACCCTGGTCAAGGACGGCAATACCTACCGCATCACCGGCGAGGGCGTCAGCGCCGACATGACCAACCCGCTGGCGGGCCCGTCGACGGCCAAGTTCGACATCACCTTCGCCTGCTCCACCATCGTCGGCGCCTGAACCTTCGCGACCCGGTCGACATCCATCCAAGGAGAAATCATGAAATCCAAGCTGCGTGCGGCCGCGGTCGCCTTCGGAATCCTCGCCATCGGCTACTACCTCTACTACGGACTCACCTACACCCCCGACGAATACACCGGTGCGATGCTCGGCTGGGTCGGTCCCCAGATGGCCCTGCCGATCATCGCGCTCACCATCGTCCCGATCGTCTTCGCCTTCACCGGCGACGGCATTCTCGAAGCCTTCACCGGCCGCAACAGCAGCGAGTTCCGCGACGCCGCGGTCGGTATCGGCACCATCACCTCGTTCCGGCAGACCGGTGTCTCGGTGAACGACCAACCACAGATCAAGATCGCTTTCCGGGTCGAGGGGTCCGACGGAAAGGTCTTCGACTCGCACGCCAAGATGATCGTTCCGCTCACCGAACTGGGCCTGTTGCAGCCGGGCGTGGTCCTGCCGGTCCGGTACCTGCCGGGTCGCACCGACAAGGTCGAGGTCGACCGCTCCGGCGACAACGGCGCCGCCCAGCGCGCCATGAACGAATCCCTCATCCGCAAGGGCATCACCACGCGCGGCAAGCTCGACATCGCCGATCGCGGCATCGCCGCCCAGGCGGTGGTTCGCAGCCTGGATGTCCCCGGCCGCATCCGCGGCGGCTACACCGAGGTCGCGCTCGGTCTGGTGGTCACCCGCCCGAACGGCACCACGTTCGAGACCCGCGCCGAGAAGTACCTGCCGCCCACCGCCGTCGGACAGGTGCAGGTCGGCCGAATCGTGCAGGTGCACTACCTGCCCGGCAACGAGCAAGAGGTGGTGATCGCCCTTCCGGTCAACGCCTGATGACAACGTCACTCGCACTCGGCGCGCGCTGTGCCTGATCCATCAAGGATCGCCCACGGCGCGCGCCGAGTTTTGGTCGACCGTTCATCTACGCGTTCCCGATGGCTCGCTTGCGCTGCTTACGGTGCCCGGAGTCCGTTCTACTCAGGAGTCACCGTGAGTCCGAAACCGCTCGCCCTGTTCGTCAAGCACGACGGTCAGTCGGCACGCGCCGCCCTGACCTGTGAATACAAGTGCGGCAACGCCTGTTTCCACGAGCCCCCGAACACCTCAGAGGGCGCCTACTTCGGTGACATCGTCAGCGGCCTCAACCGCCGTGGCCTGATCAAGGGCGGCGCGGCCGCGGTGCTGGCTGTCGGCGCCGCGAGTGCGCTCGCCGCCTGTGGTGACGACTCCGACGCCGCGAAGACCCCCGCCCCGACGCCGGCCGGAACCCCCGGCACCGGAACGGCTTTCACCGCTGTGGCGCCGAACAAGGAAGACGCGCTGACCATTCCGGAGGGCTACGACCAGCAGGTCGTTATCCGCTGGGGTGACCCGATCTTCGCCGACGCCCCCGCGTTCGACTTCGAGAAGCAGACCGCGGCCGCGCAGGCCAAGCAGTTCGGCTACAACAACGACTTCGCCGCGCTGATCCCGATCGAGGGCCAGGCCAACGGCTACCTGCTGGTGGTCAACCACGAGTACACCACCGGCCCGATGATGTTCCGCGGCTACGACAAGGCCAAGCCGACCGATGAGCAGATCGCGATCACCAAGGCCGCGCACGGCATGGCCGTGGTCGAGGTCAAGGGCGAAGCGGGCTCGGGCAAGCTCACCCCCGTCTTCGGCAAGTACAACCGCCGCATCACCGCCGAGACCGAGTTCCTGCTCACCGGTCCGGCCGCGGGCAGCGCGTTCACCGTCACCAGCGCCGACGCTTCCGGCACCAAGGTGCTCGGCACCTTCGCCAACTGCGCGGGCGGTGTAACTCCTTGGGGCACAGTGCTTTCCGGTGAAGAGAACTTCAACGGCTACTTCGCCAACGGTGACCTGGCCTCCGATCCGCAGGGCCGGGTGAAGCGCTACGGCTTCGCCAAGGGCGGCACCCCGAACCAGTGGGAGCGCACCGACAAGCGCTTCGATCTGAGCAAGGAACCCAACGAGGCCAACCGTTTCGGCTACGTCGTCGAGGTCAACCCGTGGGATGCCTCCGCTACGCCGATCAAGCACTCCGCGATGGGTCGCCTCAAGCACGAGGGCGCCACGATCTACGTCACCGATTCCGGTGACGTCGTCTCCTACACCGGCGACGACGAGAAGTTCGACTACATGTACAAGTTCATCTCCTCGCGCAAGATGCAGTCCGGCACCGGCGCCTCCGCGATGCGCCACAACCTGACCATCCTCGACGCGGGCACCCTCTACGTCGCCAAGCTCACCGGCGACCACCCGGACAAGATCGACGGCAGCGGCGCGGTCCCCTCCGACAAGGGCTTCACCGGCAAGGGCCAGTGGATTCCGCTGCTCGAGACCGGCGCCGACGGCAAGGGTAAGTCCCTGGTCGACGGCATGTCCGCCGCCGAGGTCGCGGTGTTCACCCGGCTGGCCGCCGACAAGGTCGGCGCCACCAAGATGGACCGTCCCGAGGACTTCGAGGCCAACCCGTACACCGGCAAGGTCTACGTGGCGCTCACCAACAACGACAACCGCGCCAAGGACGAGAAGGTCGCGGGCGTCGACGAGGCCAACCCGCGCAAGCTGAACAAGAACGGTCAGGTCCTCGAGCTCACCGACAACCACACCGGCACCGACTTCACCTGGTCGCTGCTGCTGGTCTGCGGTGACCCCGCCGCCGCCGACACCTACTTCGCCGGTTTCGACAAGACCAAGGTGAGCCCGATCTCCTGCCCGGACAACCTGGCCTTCGATCCGTACGGCAACCTGTGGATCTCCACCGACGGCAACGCCCTCAAGACCAACGACGGCCTGTTCTCGGTGATCCTCGACGGCCCCAACCGCGGTGAGACCAAGCAGTTCCTCACCGTGCCCAAGGGCGCCGAGACCTGCGGTCCGATCGTCACCGAATCCCACGTCATCGTCTCGGTCCAGCACCCCGGCGAGGCCGATGACGCCACCCCGGACAACCCGCAGTCCCACTGGCCCGACGGCGGCACCTCCCAGCCGCGTCCCGCCGTGGCGGTCGTCTGGAAGAAGAACGGCGGACGAATCGGCGTCTAGCCGACCCCCGATCCGCTGACGAAACCGCTACTCGGCTGGGCGAGTGGCGGTTTTGTCATGTCTGCCCTCAGCTGCTGCCGAACAGTCCCGACATGTTGGCGAAGCGGGCGAGGTCGCCTTGCGCGCCGCTGTAGATGTTGACGTCGGTGCCGCCGTGGATGCCGGGGACGGCGCCGCGGTCGGTGGTCTGCCAGAAGGTCCAGGCGGGCCAGTTGCCGGGGACCTCGGGCTGGTCGCCGCCGCTGTAGTCGGCGATCCAGAGCGGGTATCGGGTGAAGGCGTCGGTATCGGCCATCGCGGTCTGCCAGAAGTGGGGGTAGGTGTAGATGATGGGCGTGCGGCCGGTGAGGGTCTGCACCGTGGCGAGGTAGCGGTGGGTCCAGTCGATGAGCGCGGCGGGGGGCAGGCCGCCCGTGGTTTCCAGGTCGAGCACCGGGGGCAGGTCGAGGGGCCCGTTCTGGCCGAGGACCGTCGCCGCGTACATCGCCGCCTGCGGTTCCGGCGGTAGTTCGGGCCGGGCGAAATGGTAGGTGCCGCGTGCCACCCCGGCGACGCGCATGAGAACGCTGTCCTGCACGAAGAACGGGTTGATGTAGTTCAACCCCTCGGTGGCCTTCACCATCGCGAACTGGTGCCCGGCCGCGCGCACCGCGTGCCAGTCGATCATCCGGCCGTCCACATGCTGCCAGGACGACACATCCGGCCCGGTGGGCTCCGCCTGCGCGGTAGCGGGTAGCGCGCAGGCCAGGGCGATGAGCGCAATACAACCACGAACCGTCGAACTCCAGCGCTTGGTGTTCATGGGCGTCGACCGTAGTGACTCGGCGCGGGCGTGACCAGCGGTGTTGGTGTGTGTCTGGGAATAGTTACCGAAAGCCTGTCGGCCTGTGCCCGTATCTTGGTCCCGACATCGGCTGACAGGAAGTGGTGGGCATGGCGCGCAAGCGTGAGACGCGGTTCGAGCCGGCGGTGGCGAAGCCGGGGTCGCTGCGACCCGCGGTCTCGCCCGGCGACGACCCGATCGACGAGCTATCCGTGACCGACGTCGAGTATCGCGATACGGATTTCGCCGAGCGCCACGTCTCCGGGGTGAGCATCGAGGCCTGCCTGTTCGACAGTGTCCGGTTTCCGAGCACGCTGCGCCACAGCACCATCGCCGAATCCACGCTGCGCGTCTGCGATCTGGCCAATGTCGCCGCCGACGATTCCTCGATGATCGAGAGCCTCGTCGACAACGGTCGTCTCACCGGACTGTCCTGGACCGCGGGCGTGCTGCGCGACGTGGCGATCGAATCCACGCGCGCCGACCTGTCGTCCTTCGCGCAAACCCGCATGCGCACGGTCGTGTTCCGTGACTGCGACCTACGTCAAGCCGACTTCCAGGGCACCGAGTTCCGCAACGTCCGCTTCGAACGCTGCAACCTCGTCGGCGCCCGCTTCACCGGCGCCCGCATCCAGCAGAACCTGCGCTTCGAGGACTGCGACCTCACCGGCCTCTACGGCATCACCGCGCTGCGCGGCGCCACCATCAACGGCGGCGACCCGCAGGGGCTGGCGGCAACGCTCGCGCGTGAACTCGGCATCGTCGTCGAATGGAATACCGATCTCGACGAGAACTAGCCGAGCCAATCGAGAACCGAAGCGGCGGTCCAGGATTGCTGCATGCTGCCCAGCGGCGCACCGGTGTACGGCTCGTAGTACTCGGCGAAGCTGCCGTCGCTGGCCTGGCGCAGACCTTCGGCGCGCAGCATGTAGGAGCGTTCCGCCCAGCCTCGGCGCGCGAAGGCCCAGGAGAACAGCCAGCTCATGACCGGCCAGACAGGACCACGCCAATATTCGCGGGGACGGAAGTCCTTGGAGACCGGGGACGTCGAGGGGGGCAGGGCGTAGCGCAGATCGGGGTGGCCGCAGAAGCGCGGGCCCTCGAAGGTGTTGAGCAGGGCGCGCTCGGCGTGGCGCGACAGGCCGCCCGAGAGCAGCGGGGCGAACATGGCGAGGGTCTCGGTGCTGATCCAGCGTTGCAGGCGAACGTCGTAATCCTTTGCCGCGCCGGTCCGTTCGTCGGCGGTGGCGACCACGCCCGCGCGGAAGCGCTCGGCCCAGCCGTGCAGTTCGCGGACGTCGGCGTGTGGTTGCTTGTACTCCTCGCCGATATCGGCGAGCACCTCGCAGGCCAGCGCGAAGATCGCGGAGACGAACACGTCCTCCACGGCGAAACTCATCACCGAGGTGAGCTGGAAATCGTCGTAGTTCGCGCGCCGCATCTGCTCGACCAGCCACAGATAGCGGTCGTACTCACGGTCGCTCGGCCGCTGGGTGGGGTCGGAGACGATCGAGGTGTCCGCGCGACGATACGGCGGAAGATCCATCCCCGGAACAACATTGGCGTAGGCGCGGTCCCAGCGCGGCGAATTGTCCATCCCGGATTCCCAGCCGTGATACAGCGTGATCCGCCCGGTTTCCTTGGGGTCGCGGGCGTGCGCGAGCCAGCGGTGCCAGCGCACCAGATCCGGCCAGCGGCGGTTCAGGAATTCCTCGGCGACCGCGCGGGTGGAGCGGCCGTGCCTGCGGGAATGGTCCAGGATGCGCTGCACGGCGATGGCGTGCACCGGCGGCTGGGTGATGCCGGAGGTATCGGGGCCATCGGGGGCATTGCTCGCCAGCTTGCGACATTCCCACCGCGCGGGCCCGGGAAAATACCCGTCCACACCGTTGGCGAACACGATGTGCGGGATCATCCCGTTCTTCCACTGCGCCGACAGCAGCGTGTCGAGCTCGACCACGGCCCGCTCCACGCTCAACGGCGCCAGCCCCACCGCGACGAACGCCGCGTCCCAGCTCCACATATGGGGATAGAGGCGGGGCGCGGCGCTGGTCATCGTGCCCAGGTCGTTGCCCCGCAGGAGGTAGGCGGCGCGGGCCGCGAGCTGCGTCGAGGTGAAACCTGGGTCGGTCATCTATCTATTCTGCGGTGGAGCAGGCCCGATGGCATCCCGACAGCGCTGTGACGATCAGTACCCGGCTTGACGCGGCGTGTTCTGGGCGGCCGATCCGACCGAGCTGAGCATGGTGGTGATGCACAGCCCCACCACCAGGTTGATCGCCGCGGTCGCGATCTTGGCATCCAGATCGGCGGCCAGGGTGAACGGCAGAATCACCGCCACGGCGGTGAGGAGCAGACAGATCCAGGTGAAGAACGTGAGCGGGCTCGGCATGGCGAGCAACAACACCATCAGCAGGGCCGTGGCCAGCAGCGCGGCGCCCGCGGCGGCGATGGCGTAGGAGGTGGTGGAGACGCTGCCGTACGCGCCCGCGCCTTCGGGCGCGAGGATCGCGATGCCGAGCACACCGCGGATCAGCATGATCGCGACCACCACCAGCAACGCGGCCACGACGGCCGTGCCGATGCCGCCTGCCCACAGCTTGCCCACATTGACCTTGGGCTCCGGTTCGCCCTGTGGATACGGGGGCTGGCCCTGGCCGTACTGGGGCTGGCCCTGGTGCTGGGGGTACTGCGGGTCCGCTGGTCCGTAGTTGTACCGGGGATCGGTCATAGTCCGACGGTACTAGCCGGTGCGGCCATCCGCTGGGGGAAACGGTCACGGCGTCGAGATCCGCGTGCCCGCTAGCGTGGCAGGTATGACGGTGACCAGTACTCCCGCCCCGACCGCACTCATCACCGGCGCGAGCCGTGGACTCGGCGCCGCGATCGCCCGCGAGCTCGCGCCCACCCACGACCTGCTGCTCGGCGCCAGATCCGCCGACGCGCTGAAGCCGATTCTCACCGAGCTGCCGGCGGCGACGGGCTGGCCGGTCGCGCTCACCGACTATCCCGCGGTGGCCGCGGCCGCCGAACGGATAACCCGGCTCGATGTGCTGGTGCACAACGCGGGAATCGCGGACCTCGGGACGGTCGCCGAGTCGTCGGTCGAGCAGTGGCGCGAAACCCTCGAGGTGAACCTGATCGCGGTCGCCGAGCTGACGAGGGTGTTGTTGCCCGCGCTGCGCGCCGCGAACGGGCATGTGGTGCTGATCAATTCGGGTGCGGGATTGCGTGCGCATCCCGGCTGGGGTTCCTACGCGGCGAGCAAGTTCGGGCTGCGCGCCCTGGCCGACGCGCTGCGTCAGGAGGAGCCGTCGCTGCGGGTGACCTCGCTGTTCCCCGGTCGCATCGACACCGATATGCAGCGCGCGATCGTCGCCGCCGAGGGGCGTGAGTACCAGCCGTCGGAGTTCCTGTCCGCCGAAACGGTGGCCGGGGCCGTGCGAACCGCTGTCGACACCCCGCGTGACGCGCATCCCACCGAGATCGTGCTGCGGCCCCGCTGACCGCGATTCGGTAAGGTCGCCGATACCGCTTCCAGGGGCCCGGAATTCGCATAACGGTCTCCGTCGGTTCAGACGTTCGATGAATTCGGTGGGTACAGTCCCGCTGGTTCTCGGCGCGCCTCCGCCGATGGACTGACCGAAGGGTGCGACGAAGGAGTGCCCGTAGGGAGGGAAGAGGTGGAGTTCAGCGCCGAGAACCGCGGCGCCGGCCGCAATGATTTCGAGTAGGGGTTCGGAAGTGGATAGACGTCGAATGCTGGCGCTGTTGGCCGCGGGTACCGCCGTGGCGCTGACCGGCTGCGCGACCGCTGAGGGTGAGACCGTCGAGGCCGGTTCCGCCGGTGAGATCCCCACACCGCGGCTGCCCGCGCCGACCCCCGTCCAGCCCCTGCTCCCGCCCCCGCCGGGCGGCCCGAAGTCGATCATCCCCCCGAAGCCCATCACCGCGTTGCCCGGCCAGGGGCTCACCATGGCCCTGACGGTCGACGACGGCGTCAGCCCGGAAGTGGTCGGCGCGTATGTGAAATGGGCGAAGGACACCGGCGCGCGCTTCACCTTCTTCGTCACCGGCTACTACGAGTCCTGGACGATCCACCGCAACGAGCTGCGCCCGCTGGTTGATTCCGGCCAGATCCAGCTCGGCAACCACACCTGGGACCACGCCGCCCTCACCAAGATCAGCTCCACCGAGGTAGCCGACCAGCTCGGACGCACGAAAACGTTCCTGCGCAACAACTTCGGCGTCGACGGCACCCCGTTCTACCGCCCGCCGTTCGGATATCACAACGCCGCCGTCGACAAGGTGGCCGCCGATCTCGGCTACACCGTCCCCACCATGTGGTACGGCTCGCTGTCCGACTCGGGCCTGATCACCGAGGAATACCTGCTCGAGTGCGCCGACAAGTACTTCGCGGCCCAGTCGATCATCATCGGCCACGCCAACTTCCCCCCGGTCACCCACTGCTACGGCCAACTGGTCGACATCATCAGGGCACGCAACCTGTCGCTGGTGACGCTCAATGACGTTCTGCAGGTGCAAGCCTGAGACGAACACGGTTCGACGGGGTTCCGGGCGTTGGCTTCGACCGTAAGGGCATTCGTGTGTGATGCCGGGCGAACGATAGTGTTCTCAGCGTGCCTGATCAGAATCGAACACCGACCTACACGCACGGTTTTCATGGTTCGGTTCTGCGAACCCAGCGCTGGCGGACCGCGGAGAACTCGGCCGCCTACCTCATCGAGCACCTGCGCGCCGGTTCGACGCTGCTCGATGTCGGTTGCGGGGCGGGCACGATCAGCGCCGATCTCGCGGACCTCATCGCGCCGGGCAAGCTCACCGCTGTCGACTCGTCGCCGGAGGTGATCGCCTCTGCGCGCGCCGAGGCCGCGACGCGCGGTTGCGAGAATATCGAGTTCGCGGTGGCCGATGCTCTCGTGCTTCCGTTCGAGGACAATTTCTTCGACGTGGTTCATGCCCATCAGGTGCTGCAGCACGTGAGCGACCCCGTGCGCGCGCTCACGGAGATGAAGCGGGTCTGTAAGCCGGGTGGCGTGGTGGCGGTCAGGGAAAGCGACTACGGTGCGTTCAGCTGGTACCCGGAGTCGTCGCCGCTGGACAAGTGGTTGCGGCTGTACCGCCAGATCGCCCGCGCCAACGGCGGCGAACCCGACGCGGGGCGCAGACTTCTCGCCTGGGCCAACCGTGTCGGGTTCGATCATCACGTCATCGACTCGAGCACATGGTGTTTCGCCGATGACGAACAGCGACGATGGTGGGGATCGATGTGGGCCGAGCGCATCACGCACTCCTCGATCGCCGAGCAACTGGTCACCGCCGGACTCGCCGAATCCGACGAGCTGGCGGAGATTTCCACGGCCTGGCTGCAGTGGGCCGATAATCCCGACGGGTATCTGACTCTCGTGCACGGCGAGTTGCTCGGCATCAAGTAGGCACCGGCGGCTTCACCCGACCTGGATGATGCCCCTCGCGCGAGGGGCATCATCGTCAGGAAGAATCCGGCGACGGCCGGCGAGGCACCTCACGGCACGATATTGACCATCTTGCCGGGAACCACGATCACCTTGCGCGGCGCCGCGCCCTGGAGCAGCGCGACGACCTTGTCGTCGGCCAGGGCCGCGGCCTCGATGGTGGCCGCGTCGGAGTCGGCGGGGACCTGAATTCGGCTGCGCACCTTGCCCTTCACCTGGATCGGGTATTCCACCGAGTCCGCCACCAGTAGCGCGGGGTCGGCGGCGGGGAAGGGGCCGTGGGCCAGGGATGTGGTGTGGCCCAGGCGTTCCCAGAGTTCCTCGGCGATGTGGGGAGCCAGCGGGGCGAGCATCAGTACCAGGGGTTCCACGGCGGCGCGGGGGGCGCCGGTGGCGTAGTTCTTGGTCAGGTGATTGGTGAGCTCGATCAGCTTGGCGCCCGCGGTGTTGTCGCGCAGCGCTGCCAGGTCCTCGTCGACGCCGGCGATGGTGCGGTGCACCAGGCGCAGCGTCTCCTCCGACGGCGCGGCCTCGGTGGCCTTCACCGTGCCGGTCTCCTCGTCGACCACCAGGCGCCAGACGCGCTGCAGGAAGCGGTGCGCGCCGACGACGTCCTTGGTCGCCCACGGGCGCGAGGTGTCCAGCGGACCCATCGACATCTCGTAGAAGCGGAAGGTGTCGGCACCGTAGAGGTCGCACATCTCGTCCGGCGAGATGGCGTTCTTCAGCGACTTGCCGATCTTGCCGTACTCCTGGGACACCTCGATCTCGACGCCGTCGGCGCCGGTCCAGAAGAACTTCGCGTCCCGCTCGACGACCTCGGCGGCGGGCACGTACGCGCCACGCTCATCGGTGTAGGCGTAACCCTGGACGTAGCCCTGGTTGTACAGGCGGCGGTAGGGCTCGCTGCCCGACACATCGCCCAGGTCGAAGAGCACTTTCTGCCAGAACCGCGCGTACAGCAGGTGCAGCACCGCGTGCTCCACGCCGCCGACGTACAGGTCGACACCGCCGGGGTCGTTCGGGCCGTGCTCGGCCGTGCGCGGGCCGAGCCAGTACTTCTCGTTCTCCTCGGCGCAGAACGTCTCGGCATTGGTCGGGTCGGCGTAACGCAGCTGGTACCACGATGATCCGGCCCAGTTGGGCATCACGTTGGTGTCGCGACGGTACTGCTTGGGGCCGTCGCCCAGGTCCAGTTCGACGTTCACCCAGTCGGTGGCCTTGGCCAGCGGCGGGGACGGCTCGGAGTCGGCGTCGTCGGCGTCGAAGGTGACCGGCGCGAAGTCCTCCATCTCCGGAAGCCGCACGGGCAGCATGGATTCCGGCAGTGCGTGGGCCACGCCGTCGGCGTCGTAGACGATCGGGAACGGCTCGCCCCAGTACCGCTGCCGCGCGAACAGCCAGTCGCGCAGCTTGTACTGGACGGTGCCGGTGCCGTGCCCCTCGGCCTCGAGGTGGCCGATCATGGTCGCCTTGGCCTCGTCGACCGAGAGTCCGTTCAGGAAACCGGAGTTCACCAGTTTGCCCTCGCCGGCGTGGACCGCTTCGGCGACGTTGCCGCCGTCGATCACCTCGATGATCGGCAGGTTCAGCGCGGTCGCGAAATCCCAGTCGCGGCTGTCGTGGCCGGGTACCGCCATGATGGCGCCGGTGCCGTAGCCGCTCAGCACGTAGTCGGCGATGAAGATCGGCACCTGCGCGCCGTCGGCCGGGTTGGTGGCGTAGGAGCCGAGGAAGACGCCGGTCTTCTCCTTGTTCTCCTGACGTTCCAGATCCGACTTCGCCGCGATCGACTTGCGGTACGCGGCAACGGCTTCGGTAGGGGCGGCGCTGTCGTTGGTCCAGCGCGCGTCCGTGCCCTCGGGCCACGCGGCGGTGGTGAGCCGGTCGACCAGTTCGTGCTCGGGCGAGAGCACGACATACGTCGCGCCGAACAGGGTGTCGGGCCGGGTGGTGAACACCTCGATGGTCTCGCCCGCCGCGTCGAACCGCACCTGGGCGCCGCGCGAACGCCCGATCCAGTTGCGCTGCATGGACTTCACGTTGTCGGGCCAGTCGAGGGTGTCGAGGTCGTCGACCAGACGATCGGAGTAGGAGGTGATGCGCATCATCCACTGCCACATGCGCTTACGGAACACGGGGAAGTTCCCGCGCTCGCTTCGCCCGTCGGTGGTGACCTCCTCGTTCGACAGCACCGTGCCCAGCCCTGGGCACCAGTTGACGATCGAATCCGACTGGTACACCAGACGATAGGAGTCGATCAGCGCGCCGCGCTCGGCGGCCGACAAGGAGTTCCAGTCGCCGTCGGGCACCGGACGCGCACCGGCGGCGAATTGCTCTTCCAGTTCCGCGATCGGCCGGGCCCGACCGGCTTCCTGGTCGTACCAGGCGTTGTAGATGCGCAGGAAGATCCACTGCGTCCACCGGTAGTACTCCGGGTCGGTGGTGGCGAACGAACGCCGGGGGTCGTGGCCGAGGCCGAGCCGGTCCAGCTGACGCTGCATGGTCGCGATGTTGGCCTCGGTGGTCACCCGAGGGTGCGCGCCCGTCTGCACGGCGTACTGCTCGGCGGGCAGGCCGAAGGCGTCGTAGCCGAGCGCGTGCAGCACGTTGCGGCCACGCATGCGGTGGTAGCGGCCGAACACATCGGTGGCGATATAGCCGAGCGGGTGGCCGACGTGCAGGCCGGCGCCGGAGGGGAACGGGAACATGTCCTGGATGAACAGCTTGTCGGGCGGTGTCTCACCGGCGAGCGGCCCGACCGGGTTGGGCGCGTGGAAGGTGGCGCGCTCGGTCCAGTTCCGCTGCCAGCGGCGTTCGATCCGCCCAGCCAGCTCGGCGTTGTACCGGTGCTGAGGTACGTCAGTCTCGGTTGCACGAGTGTCCTGCACGGTCCTGCCTTCTTGTTCTCGCCGATCCCCGGTAAACATCGTCTAACAGCGTAGAACGTGGCCGCGAGCCGATTTCCCAAGGGCCGAGAACGTGGCGCCCGGTCTCGCGCGGCCTCGTCGGCGCGCACCGGCGGTGTGTGGCCGGTCACCCTGGGCGGGGAGTCCTGGTTTCGGGTCGGCGCGGGTGCGCTAGCCTGCATGAATGGTCGTCGTCGCTCTCCTGCTGTTCGCGCTGGCCGCGGTCGCCATCGTGACCGGTGTGCTCGGACTGTTCGGCAAACTGCCCCGCAACCGCTTCCTCGGCGTTACCACCGAGGCCGCGCTGCACAGTGACGACAATTTCCGCATCGCCAACCGCATCGCCGCCCCCACCTCGGTCGGGGCCGGAGCGTTGCTGTTCGCCGGTGGGCTGGTGGTGCTGGTAGCCGGTGGGCTCGCGAGCGTCGGCGTGGCCGCACTCGTCGCGGTCATCGCGGTCTTCACCCTCGGCGCGGGCGCCAACGCCGCCGCTGGAGCAGTGGAACCGCTCCTCCCGCCCGCCCCCGTGGGCGGCTGCGGCTCCTCCTGTGGCGGCTGCTCCATCCGCGACACCTGCGCCCCCGCGAACTGATTTCGCTAGCGGCGGGGTCCCGCGTTCCGGTACAACGGGAACAGGATCTCGAGCGGGGGGAATCATGAAGGTTGTCGGGGCTGGGCTCATTCTCGCGTTGATCGGGGCTATCACTACCGGGTATTCGACGACCGCGGGGATCGTTCTGGTTGTCATCGGGGTGATCGCCGTGGTGGTCGGGTGTTTTCTGCTCTCTCGTGACCCCGGCGGGTCGCGGAAGTCGAAGCGGCGGTGGGCTTCGGGTTCGTCCGCGGCCGGGGTCAGCTGGTTCGGTGACGGCGGCGGCGATGGTGGCGGGCATTCGCACGGCTGCGGTGGGGGCGGCGGCTGTGGGGGTGGCGGCGGCGATTGATCGCTGGTCGCGGCCTCGGTAGTGGTTGAACCACAAGGGGATTGCAAGAACGTGTGATTACGGTCGGCCTCGACATACCGGTGCAGGTAGGAGAGGTCCATGAGTATCAGCGAGGTAGCCGCCACTGTGCTCGCGCTCTTTGTCGGAGTGGTCGGCGTGGTGGGAATCGTGACGGTGCCGGTGATGGTCGTCGTGGCGATTGTTCAGCAGGTCTCGGATCCAGCGGGACGGCCGGAAAGGCGCGCGCGGATCGCCGCGAACAGGCGGGCGCGGGAGCTGGCGCGGGCTCGGAATCGGCGACGGGGAACCGGCTCGCGCTCGAGCAGTTGGAGTTCGGCGAGTACCAGCTGGTCCAGCGGCGCGAGCAGCAGCGACGGTGGCTGGTCGGGCAGTTGCGACTCGGGGTCGAGCAGTAGCTGTGGCGGCGGTAGCAGCAGCGGTTGTGGCGGCGGCAGCAGCTGCTGAGCTGGAAGTTGTCCGACGGATAGGTAAGGAAAATCGGTGTCGCCGGTCTGCGGCGACACTTGTCTCGGGGGAGGAATCATGGTCTTTGTCGTGGCGTTCATCGTCGCAGTGGTCGGGTTGTTGCTCGGCGGAGGAACGGGGGCAGTGCTACTGGCGATCACGATCGTGTTGGTGCTGTTCGGGCTCGTCGGTCTCGGCGCCACACCGGAAGCCCGAGACGAACGGGCCGCGGCCGCGGTTCGCCGGGCGCGTCGGCGTGCGCCGTCGGGACAGGCGCGGCGGGCGCGGAATCGGCGCCGAGCGGGCTGGACTGCCGCCGGTAGTTCCGGTACCGGGTTCGCCGGGACAGGTGACAGCGGCAGCTGCGGTGGCGGGTCCTGAGCCACGGATGACCGGGACCCGGCGGAGGGGGCCGGGTCCCGGTCGTGATGACCCGGCCGATGACCGGGTCGGGTTCCGAGGTCGACGGGTTACCGCAGACCGACGAGGGCGGCGTGGACGGCGTGCCCAGCGGCGGGGTCACCGACCGTGATGCGCGCGCTTCCGTCCGGGTAGGCCTTCGCTTTGATACCGGCGCGGCGCAGGGCGGTGGCCACGCCGGGGCCGGGTAGATAGAGGAAGTTCGCGTGGCTGTCCGGGACCTCTATTCCACAGGCACGCAACGAAGTTCGTAGCCGAATTCGTTCGCGGTTGATGCTGTCGACGCGGTCGCGCAGTTCGGCGCCCGCCGCGTAGGCTGCGCGCACCGCGGCGATGGACGCGGTGGGCGTGCCGAAAGGCAACTGCTGGTTGCGGATTCGTTCGATCAGCTTTCCGCGGCCGACGCAGTAGCCGATCCGCAGCCCGGCCAGCCCGTAGGCCTTGGAGAAGGTGCGCAGGATCAGCAGGTTCGGGTGTCGGTGCAGGAGAGCGCGGATATCGAGGCGGTCCGCCGGATCCAGGAATTCGACGTAGGCCTCATCGAGAAGCACCGGAACGCGGTGGGGGATCGCGGCGAGGAAGGAGCGAACAGCCGCCGCGTCCAGGACGGTGCCGGTGGGGTTGTGCGGGCGGCACAGCACGACCAGACCGGTGCGCCGGTTCACCGCGCGACGCATCGCCGTCAGGTCCTGATCGCCGCCGGAATCGAGGGGGACCGGGACCAGGGGCATCCCGGCCATCTCGGCCATGATCGGGTAGCCGTCGAAAGTCGGCGTGCTGGTGAGCAGTTCACCGTCGCCGAGCGCCCGCATCACCTGCATCGCGACGCCGGTGGCCCCCGCGCCGACCACCACGTCATCGGGCGAGACACCGAGGTGATCGGCGATGACGCGGGGCAGCTCCTCCGGCAGGAACTCCGGATACCGATTGGCCTGCGCGAGTGCGGAAGTCACCGCCGACATCACGGAAGGCAATGGTGGGAAAGGGTTCTCGCTGAGGCCGAGGTCGAACACCATGGGTGTCGCCGTGGCGTGGAACCGACGGGAGGGCCGCGTCGGTTCCACCAACCGCACAGTCATCGCGCGGCGCCCCAGCGAATCGCCGCCGCGCCGGCGAAGTCACCCGCGTGCGCGAACGCCGACAGCAACACCACCGACCCGTTGCGCAATCGGCCCGCCCGGTTCTCCGCGTCGAGCGTCACGGGAATCCCCGCTGCGAACAAGTTTCCGCACTGGTCGAACGTGTCGGGGTGACGTTGCGCGGGCAGCTCCAGCGCGTCGTGCCAGTTGCGCAGGAACAGCCGGTTCGGCTGATTGGTGACGAAGGTGTCGATATCGCTGCTCTTCACCCCGATCCGCTTGCACACCTCGAGCGCCACCTCGGGTACCAGGCGATTGCCCCGCGCGAACACCTTGGTGATCTTGGATTCGGAGAAGCTCACGCAGCCCTGACCCTCGCCCGGTTCCCAGTACTTGCGCGGACCATTCGTGGAGAAGTCCATGTCACCGGCGAATTCGGGATAGGTGCGGGTTTCGATGTCGAGGATCGGGCCCGAATCGTCCTTGCGCAGCAGACCGATTCCGCAACCGTCGCCGGGCACCGGCGCCTGCGCCAATTTCCGGATATCGGGCTGGGTGAACACCGGGCCCGCGCAATTCTGCGCGGCGACGATCAGCGCGGTCTTCGCCTCGCTGGTGGCCATCATCATCCGGGCCATCGCCATCATCTGCACGAACGCCGCGCAGCCGCTGTTGTGCACATCGAGCACCTGCGACGGACGAGCGCCCAGCCGGCGAGCCAGTTCGGGGCCCGCGCCGAGCACCGGGTTATCGGGCAGCTGGGTGTGGGTGATGATGATGTCGATCTCGGACGCGAGATCGGCGCCGTGGCGTTCGCGCAGGGCGGCGAAGGCCTGTTCGGCCATGTCTACGGCGGTTTCGTCGCGCCCGATGTGGTGACGGCCGGTCGGCGAACGGAACATCACGTTCTTCGCCATCCGCTCCGAACGGGAGAACTGGGTGAAGTAGTCGGTCGGGACGGGGTCGCCGGGCAGATAGCTCGCGACGTCGACCAGACTCACCTGCGGCATGTTCACTGCATCCACTCCGGCTTGATGGGCAGCCCGTTGGCCGCGCGGTATTCACAAATGGCTTTGAGGTTGTCCAGCTCGAGCTGGTGTCCGGCGGAGAACATCTCCCAGAAGTCGCCGACCCAGACGGGGCGCTTCGGCGGCGCTGTCTCGGGATAGCCGTTCTCGTCGTAGAAGGGGTGCTTGCAGTTGACCCACGTCACCACCGAGCCGGGCTTGTTGAACACCACCTGCGCGTCGACCACCCGCATCAGATAGATCATCCAGAGGTGCTCGGACTGATCCCACGCGCAGTGATAGTCGACGGTCATCGCGTCGGAATGGCTGACGGTGCGGGTGAAACACTTGGTCGCGTCACCGAGCCGGTCGTAGGCCAGCCACAGGCCGGGCTCCTCGGTCTCGGTGAAGCCGCGCAGGCTGTAGGTCCATTCCTCGAGCGAGCGGGTGTCGGCGAGGTATTCGTAGACCTCGCGCGGCGGGGCCGCGATGTAGGTCTGCACGGGGCAGTAGTCGCCGAAGATCTGGTCGTGCGGATACACCGACCGCAGCATGTCCATGATGATCGGCGTGGTGGTCTCCCGGTCGGAGTTCTCGATGCGGATGACGCCGGGCACCACTTCGGTGATGTCGGACAGGGCAGGCAGAGCGCTGAGGGTCACGGGGTGCTCCTGGATGATTCGAGGGCGGACAGGAAGGGCAGAAACGGCGGGACTTCGTCGGGGTCGCAGAGGATTTCGAGGAACGACGGGCCGGTGGCGGCGAAGCTGTGGTCGAGTGCGTCGGACAGCCGCGTGGCATCGGAGACGGTGCGGGCCGGCAGCCCGGGGAACATGGCGGCGATGCCCGCTCCCAGATGTGACGGTTGAAAACGGTTGAAGCTGTAGCGATTCCGGTAGTAGAGCTGTTCCCGGGTGACGCACATGGCGTGGGCGTTGTTGTTGAACACCACGAAGGTGATGGGCAGGTCGTGCTCGATCGCGGTGTGTATCTCCATGCCGTGCATGAAGAACGAGCCGTCGCCGGCGATGACGACGGTGCGGTGCGGGCCGTCGGACGCCCCGCGGCGGGCGAACGCGGATCCGATACCCGCGCCGAACGCGTATCCCATTCCGCCCATCCCGAGCGCGACCGTGAAACGTCCGCGCTCGGGCACCCGTAGGTAATGCACCACCGAGGCGCCGGTGTTACCCGCATCGGCGAAGACATCGGCGGCCTCGGGCAGCGCGCCCGCGATCGCCTCGACGACGGCGCGGTAGCGCAACCCGGGGCCCGACGCTTCGGGGACGGCCATGGGCGTGACCTCCGCGCGGCGCGGGCTCGTTGTCGACCCCACCCCGAGGTCGGCCAGCAGCGTGGCGATGGTTTCCGCGAGGTCCGTGCTGGTGGCGTGGGTGGCCGCGAGGTAGGGCGCGCATGCGCCGATGCTGAGTACCGGCAGGACAGCGAGGGCGGCGTCGAGCCCGGCGCGGGCGGTGACCGGGAGGCGGGTGCCGACGAGCAGGCAGGCGCCGGCCGCCGACAGGGCGTCGGCCAGCTCGGCGTGACCCATGCTGCCCGCGACCCCGCAGTAGCCGGGGCCGGTGTTGGAGTACACGTCCTTGGCGTCGGGCGCGAGGCCGATGGCGGCGTCGAGCGCGGCGACCAATGCGGCGAGTTCACCGCGAGCGTTGTCGCGCGCGATCTGATCACCGGCGATGATCACGACTTTGCCGGTCCGGCGGGCATCGGTGAGTTCGGCGGCGATGGTGTGCGGGTCGATGGGTGGACCCGCGCCGGGTCGCCGGGTCGACTGCCGCTCGGGCGCGGGAGTGCTGTTCTCGCCGCTACCGGCCCCGATCGGCGCTGGAACGCCGAGGCGATCCGGCATCGCCTGCTGCTGAACATCTTTGGGTATCAGCAGCACCGCGGGCCCGCCGCTTTCGGCCGCGGTGAGGGCCGCCGCCAGCTGTGCGGGCAGCTCAGCCGGATCGGTGACCCGTGCGCAGTACCGGCTCACCGTCGCGAACAGGGCAGTAGCGTCGATGGATTCGGCCAGTCCGCTCGAATCTTGAAATGCGCCATGCCCTTCCAACGCCGTCGGTGGCTGCCCGATCAAGGCCAGCACCGGTACGCGGGAGGTGTACGACTCGGCCAGTCCGGCGACGAGGTTCATCGCGCCACCGCCGGAGGTAGCGGCGACGACCCCCATGCCGCCGGTGCTGCGCGCGTACCCGTCGGCCATCGTCGCCGCGGAGAACTCGTGCTTGGCGACGATGCCCGCCGGCGAATCGCCCGCGTCGAAGATCGCGTCGTACAGGTCCTCGATATTGGCGCCGTCGACGCCGAAGATCTGGGTGATTCCCCGGTCGGCTACCGTTCGTACCAGGTAGTCGACCACTCTGTCCGGCATCGGCCCTCCTTCTCCGCGTCGAAATATGACGCCGATGTGCACCACGTCTGTTGGGGTTACGAGGCGCGCCGAGGGTGAGTTCAGAGGGTGGGTGAAAACCACCCCTTGTGTGTACGTACACATATACGTATAGTGAGTTCATGCCCAACAAGACGATCTACGTGGCCGACGACGATCTCCCCGTGTTCCAGCGAGCTCAGGAGCTCGTCGGCGGAAACCTCTCCAGCACCGTGATCAGCGCGCTGCGCCGGCTCATCGAGCTGGAGGAAGGCCGTGCGGCCGGGTTCGACGAGGTCGTCTTGCAGGTGGGTCGCGACGGCGCGCGGCAGGTGCGCTTCCAGGGCGTACTGCTGGGCGAATGGCGCGACGTCGACGACAAGAAGGCGCTGCATCAGCAGGTCTACCGCAGTCGCAAGGGCAAGTTCGTGCTCTACACGCACACGGCGCTGTGGGCGGACTACCCGATCGGGGAGGCCGCCGGCGACATGAAGGACTGGAAATACTGGCGTCGCATGTTCGGCATCGGCGACAAGGCGTGGGACTGGGGTGACTACGTGTACGAGATCTTCGATGATCTGAAAGACCTGAGGGATCGCGTGCCCGACAAGCTCTACCGCAAGGTCGAAGACGTCACCGCGCATCCGCAGATCGAGGAACTCGACATCTAGCCTGCCGCGACAACTCCACATCCGACACTCGAACCGCAGCCCCTGGGGGCTGTGTGGATTACTCATGCATTTATTCGCACCAATTAATGTAATCCTGTGGAAAGGGACAACCATGGTCAACTCGGCCATCACCGCACGCGGCCTGCGCAAGGCCTATGGCGACAAGACAGTTCTCGACGGCATCGACATCACCGTCGCCGAGGGCACCGTCTTCTCGCTGCTCGGCCCCAACGGGGCGGGCAAGACCACCACCGTGCAGATCCTCACCACGCTGATCGCCGCCGACGGCGGCGAGTGCGCCGTGGGCGGCCATGATGTGGCGACCGACCGAGACGGGGTCCGCGAGCTGATCGGCGTCACCGGACAGTTCGCCGCGGTCGACGAGCTGCTGACCGGTCGAGAGAACCTGCACATGATGGGCGACCTCAACCATCTGCCGCGCCGCGAAACCCGCACTCTGGCAGCTGAATTGCTGGAGCGCTTCGACCTGGTCGAGGCGGCCGACAAGCCCGCGAGCACCTACTCCGGCGGCATGACCCGCAGGCTCGATCTGGCGATGACGCTGGTCGGCGATCCGCGGGTGATCTTCCTCGACGAACCGACCACCGGCCTCGATCCGCGCAGCCGTCGTTCCATCTGGGAGATCATCCGCGGCCTGGTCGACGATCTCGGCGTGACCGTCTTCCTCACCACGCAGTACCTCGAGGAGGCCGACCACCTGGCCGATCGCATCGCGGTACTCGACAACGGCCGAATCGTCGCCGAAGGCACCGCGGCGGAACTGAAGCGGCTGATCCCCGGCGGCCATATCCGGATCGACTTCACCGATCAGCCCGACGTGGACGCCGCCCAGCGCGCGTTCGGACCGACGGCGAAGGTGGTCGAGGGCACCGACGGGCTGACCCTCGCCGTGCCGAGCGACGGCGGCGTGCGTTCGCTGCGTGCCGTGCTCGACCTGCTCGATGCCGAGAACATCGAAGCGGGCGGCATTTCCGTCCATACCCCGAACCTCGACGACGTATTCCTCACCCTCACCGGCATGAGCGGTCAGCGGCCGGAGGCGGAAGCGGAGCGTGACCACGTAGGCCGCCCGAGCATGCCCGATGCCAACAGCCGCGCCACCATCGAACAGGAGTCACTGCGATGACCACTCTGACCAAGTCCAAGTCCTACGCCCTCGCCGACACGATGACGATGCTGCGGCGCAACATGATTCACGTCAAGCGCTACCCCAGCATGACGTTCAGCATCATCATCATGCCGATCGTGCTGATGCTGGTGTTCAAGTACGTGTTCGGCGGGGCGCTGGAGAAATCCTCCGGCGGCAACTACATCGACTATCTGGCGCCCGGCATGATGCTGCTGTTGCCTGCCTACCTCACGGTGTCGGTGGCGGTCTCGATCGCCACCGACGCGAGCAAGGGCATCGTGAATCGCTTTCGGGTGATGGCGATCTCGCAGTCGTCGGTGCTCACCGGGCATGTCCTCGGCGCGCTCATCCAGGCGATGGCGGGCGTGGTCGCGATGACCGCCGTCGCGATGCTGGTGGGCTTTCGGCCGAACGCGAACGTCGTGGAATGGGTCGGCGCGTTCGGGCTGCTGGCCCTGGTGACCTTCGCCTTCACCTGGCTCGCCATCGCGCTCGGCCTGCTCTCGCCGACCCCCGAAAGTGCCAGCAACGCACCGTTTCCCATCGTGCTGCTGCCCTTCCTCGGCAGTGGTCTGGTGGCCACCGACACGATGCCGGTGGGCATGCGCCAGTTCGCCGAATACCAGCCCTTCACCCCGATCACCGAGACGCTGCGCGGTCTGCTGATGGGTACCGAGATCGGCGCCAACGGCTGGGTCTCGCTGGTCTGGTGCGCGATCATCGCCGGTGGCGGCTTCCTGTGGTCGAAGTCGATCTTCCGCAAGCAAGCGAAATAGCGGTGGCACACGAACGGTCCGGTCTCCGCGGAGACCGGACCGTTCCGCGTTCAGACCTGGGCCACCAGGACGGTCCGGCCGGAATCGATGGAGGTGATCTCCACCTTGCTGATCGAGTCCGCTGGGGCGTCGATGGTGCGATCCACGGTCAGCTCGGTACCGGGGCCCGCGGGCCACTGATTCAGTTCGAACCGCTGCTCACCCGCGGTCACTACCAGCCCGTAGGTGCGGGTGTAGCCGGAGCCGTAGGAGCTCGGCGCGTAGCGGCAGGTCATCACCAGGCGGGTGCGCTCGCCGTCGCGGACCAGCTTCACCTGCGCGCTCACCGGCGTCTGCTCCACCGCCTGCATCTGCTGCTCCGCGACGATCTGCTCGGTCGCCGACTCCGATCGCGCCACGGTGACAGTCACCGGAATCGCGATCGCCACCGCCGCGGCGGCCGCCGCCACCGCGCTGCCGATGCCGAGCCAGCGACCCCGGCGTCTGCGCCGCTCGGCCGCCGCCGCCAGCGTCGGGAGCAGATCGGGGACCTGCGGCGCGGCCGGCTCGGGCGAGGCGATCATCGACAGCGCGGTATCGCGGTCGACCAGGGCGAGCATGCCCGGCATCCCGGACAGCTCGGCGACAGCCTGTGTGCAGTGTCCGCAGTCGAGCAGGTGCGCCTCGTAGGCCCGCCGCTCGGTGGCGCCGAGCGAACCGAGGACATAGGCCGCGTCCCAGGTGCTGTACTCGTCGGCGAGGTCGGTCATCGGTTCGTCACCCCCATCTCCTGTAACGCCAGACGCATGGCGCGCATGCCGTAGTGCAAGCGCGATTTCACCGTCCCCGGCGGGATACCCAGTTCGTCGGCGATCTGAGCCATACCGAGGCCGCGATAGTAGGCCCGCACGATCACCTCGCGATGATCCGGGCTCAACGTACTGAGCGCGTCGGCGACCAGCCAGCCGTCGAGCGCGCGATCGGATTGGTCGGGGCTCACCTGCTCCGGCGGGTTGTCGGTGCCGAACTCGCGCCGGTGTCTGGCACTGCGATGCTCGTCTACCGCGAGATTACGGGCCACGGTGAACAACCATGCGCGTGGCGAGGTTTCGGTCTGCTCCAGCACGGCCGGGCGCTGCCAGGCGCGCAGCAGCGTCTCCTGCACGATGTCCTCGGCCCGGCCGGGATCGCGCACCAAACCGAGGGTGAAACGCCACAGCGCGGGTGCGTGCTCGGCGTAGAGCGCGCGCATCAGTTCGTCGCGACCATCGTTCATCGGCGGCCCTGGTCACTGCTCGTCGAAATTCATGTGTCACTCCTACTCGTCTGAAGGAGTAACGGGATCAATTGCGTTCGAGTTCAATCGGGTGCGTCGCCAGCAGGGCCAGCGGCAGCGGTTGACGGCGCAGCACGGCCGACCACAGATCGTGGCGGTCGGTGGCGATCGGATCCGACGGCAGCGCCGAGACCACGATCCAATCGTCGTTGTCGAGTTCGCCGTCGAGCTGGCCCATCGACCAGCCCGCGTATCCGGCGAAGACCCGGATCCGCTCGACGAGCGGGCCGATCTCGGCGGGGTCGGCGTCGAGATCGACCAGCACGACCCGGCCGTCGACGCGGCGCAGGCCGCGGATCTCGGAGATGTCGACGCCGGCGTGCAGGACCGCCAGGCACAGCGCGGCATCGCGTTTGACCGGGCCGCCGATGTAGAGGTCGCTCGGGCTGGCGGCCAGGTCGGCCCAGGTGGGCAGCACATCCTCGACCGGGGTCTCGCTCGGCCGGTTCAGCACCACGCCGAGGCTGCCCGCGTCGTTGTGCTCGATCACATAAACGACGGTGCGCCGGAAAGTAGGTTCCACCAGGTCTATCGCGGACACCAGCAGGTTGCCCGCGCGGACATTCACCGCGGGCTGACCGCGCCGCCGATCGTCGCCGTGCCCGTCCCGAGTCCGGCGCTCGTCGGGGTCGTCTCCGCCTGCCACCGAGCCATCATCGCATTGGAGCGGCGATACGCGCTTCCCGCGGACCGGATCGGAACCGGAATTTCTTCGTGCGTGGACCCCGCGATCGCCCGGTAGTGTCGCGCTATGCACTCGCCCGAGGTCCTGCTCGACGACAACGACGCTGTGTACGACTACTACCTGCGACATCAGCAGAACAGGTGGAAGGCGTTGGCCTCGTACGCGGTGCTCGCCCGGCGGTTCCGGCCGCGCGTGACGTTCGCCGAGGGCGCGAAACAGCAGTTGAAGGCCCTGATCCGCAGCGGCAGACCGGTGATCTACGCGATCAATCATCTCTCGACCAGCGACCCGTACACGGTCGCGGCGACGGCGTGGCGCTCACCGCTGCGCTCGAAGATCGGGCGGGTACGGGTACTGGCCAAGGACGAGCTCTTCCTCGACCCGGAGCAGCGGCGCAAAGTGGACATGATGGGCGGGATCCCGGTGTTCCGGGGCAAGGATCACGGCATTCGCGCGGTCAACGCCGCAGGCCAGCGGATGATGGATGTGTGCGCGCAGCGCTTGGCCGACGGTGACCACCTGGCGATCTTCCCCGAGGGGACGTGCAATGAGGTAGATCACACCAGGGTGCAGGCGGTCGGCAGCGGAATCGGGCATATCGCGTTCCGCGCCGCCAAACTGGATGCCGCGCCCGCGCTGGTCGCCATCGGGATCAACTACGGGACCTACGCGGCTGGGGTCGAACCGTCCGCGGCCGAGGTGGTGTCGGGGCTCGCCTACTTCCGGGCGCCGATTCGCGAGTTGCCGCAGCGGCCCGCCGACATCGCCAGGCTCGTCAAGGAGGAGCTGCAGCTGGCCGTCGACGGGGCCGTCGCGCACTACTGAGGGAGTCCGAACAACTCCCTGGCGCGTTGCGGGACGTAGGCGATGTAGTCGGGGTGGGTGGAGATGAAATGCAGGACTACCGGGCACATCGGCAGCACGCTGAAACCTTCGTCTCTGCTGGCGTCCAGTGCGGCCTTGATCAGTGTGTTCGCCAGTCCCCGGCCTTCGAACGCGGAATAGATCTCGGTGTGCACGAGGGCGCGTTCGTCCCCGGTGTCCTGGTATTCGATGTAGCCGGCGGGTTGACCGTCGGCGGTGAGTTCGAACCGCTCGAGCGCGGTGTTGTTGCGGACCTCGGTCGCCATATGTCGACGTTACCGTGTTCGGGAGGACAACCCACCGGGCAAATGAGAACATGGGTGACTCCCCGACCACCCACAGCGAACCGTCGAGCTCGGGAACGACACGCTGAATACGCGGAGAGGCGGAAAAGATGGCCGGCGAACCACTTGTCGTGCTCGCTCCCGACAAGTTCAAGGGGTCGTTGACCGCACCGGAGGTTGCCGGGGCGCTGGCCAGGGGCGTTGCGCGACGGGCGCCGAAAGCTCGGGTGCGGTGTGTGCCGGTGGCCGACGGCGGCGACGGGATGGTCGACGCGTTCGTGGCGTCGGGGTGGAAGCGGATCGAAGTCGCGGCGCCCGGACCGACCGGACAGGCTTCGACGGCGGTGTACGCAGTGCGCGGTGATACCGCGGTGGTGGAGTTGGCGGCCGCCGTCGGGTTGGTGAAGTTGCCGGGTGGGCGGCTGGATCCCTTGCGGGCCGACACATTCGGGTTGGGGGTGACCATCGCGCACGCGCTCGACGGCGGGGCGAAGGAGATCGTGCTCGGGCTCGGCGGAAGCGCTTCGACCGATGGCGGATCGGGTCTGCTGCGGGCGCTGGGTCTGCGGTTGCTCGATCAGCAGGGGCGCGAACTGGCGGGCGGCGCGGATGTGGCCGCGACGCTGGAGCAGGTCGCGTCGGTGGATCGCGCCGCGTTGCATCCGGCGGTCGCGACGGCTCGGTTCACGCTGGCCTGCGATGTGGACAACCCGCTGCTCGGGCCCGCGGGCGCGGTGGCGGTGTACGCGCCACAGAAGGGGGCCAACGCCCGGCAGATGGTGAAACTCGAAGCCGGGCTGACCAATTGGGCCGCTGTGCTGGGTACCGGGTACGCCGAGATCGGCGGGGCGGGCGCCGCGGGCGGCACCGGGTTCGGGGTGCTCGCGGTACTGGGCGCGCAGGTGCGCAGCGGTATCGACGTGTTGCTCGAACTGCTGGAATTCACGACTCTGATCGACGGGGCCAGGCTGATCGTCACCGGTGAGGGCTCGCTGGATCACCAGAGCATGCACGGGAAGGCGCCGGTCGGAGTCGCCGCGGCGGCGAAGAAGGCGGGCGTGCCGGTGATCGCGGCCGTGGGTCGAACGCTGCTGTCGCCCGGCGAGATTCGAGCCGCGGGGTTCGCGACGTGCTATCCGCTCAGCGATCTGGAGCCCGATCCCGCGCGCTCGATCATCGCGGCGGCCGACCTGCTGGAGCGCATCGGCGAGCGAATCGCCATGGAGCACCTGTCATGACGCCCCGAGGACTCCGGTCAATGCCTCGCGATTCTCATCGCCCCAGTTCTCCAGCGGTTCCAGTGCGAGGCGCAGGGTTTCACCCAGCGCGGTGAGCGAGTACTCCACGCGCGGGGGGATCTCGGCGAATATCTCGCGGTGCACCACGCCCGCGCTCTCCAGCTGTCGTAGGTTCTCGGCGAGCACCTTCTCGCTCACACCGTCGAGCAGCCGCCGGATCCGACCGAATCGCTGCGGGCCCGCGCCGAGCACCCACATCAGGTGCAGCTTCCATTTACCGCCGACGACATCGATGGCCAGGCTCATGCCGCACACATCGTGATCCGCGTCACCACTCACCGTCGCCACACCCCTCTGACCGTGTTTCGAACCTCTGGGTAAGCAACCACACCCGAACGTGCGGTCTTCCCGACGATACTCGCGCCGACCACCATGGACAGCGGCGCCGAACCAACCAGTATCGAGAATCGAAGGGCCACAACATGTCCGAGCAAACCGCTCTCCGTTCCGTTTCCGTTCTCGGCCTCGGCCCGATGGGCCGGGCCATGGTCAGGGCCTTCCTCGAAGCGGGCGTCGAGGTGACGGTGTGGAATCGCAGCACCGCCAAGGTCGACGCGATGGTGGCGCTGGGTGCCGAGCGCGCCGAGACTGTCGCCGAGGCGCTCGACGCCAACGCGGTCGCCGTACTCAGCCTGACCCACTACAACGCCATGTACGACGTCCTCGGCCAGGCGATCGACCAGCTGCCCGGCAAGGTGATCGCCAACCTGTCCTCCGACTCGCCGGAGAAGGCGCGGGCCGGCGCGAAGTGGGTGCGCGAGCGTGGCGCCGAGTTCCTCTCCGGCGGGGTGATGTCGGCGGGCGACAATATCGCCCATCCCGCGTCCTACATCTTCTACAGCGGTCCGAGGTCGGTCTTCGACGCCAACGCCGCACTGCTGCGCCCGCTGGGCCCGCAGGAATACCTCGGCGCTGACGACGGCCTCGCGCAGGTCTTCTACCAGGCACTACTGACGATCTTCCACCCGTGGCTGCTCGCCTTCGACCAGGCGAGCGCCATGATCGCGAAGTCGGGTCACGACATCGGCCGGTTCGTCCCGTTCGCGGTGCGTGCGAGCGAGGCCTTCCCGTACTTCATGGAGCAGTTCTCCGTGGCGAACCAGAACGGCGGCTGGGCCGACGAGGCCAGCCTGACCATGATGGACGCGGGCGCCCAGCACATCATCGATGCCAGCGAGGAAGTCGGCGTCGACGCGGGGCTCTCGCGCCTGGCGCAGTCGTACTGGCGCAAAGCCGTCGCCGCGAGCGAGACCGCGGGCAAGGCGGTGTCGACCTACGCGTTGATGCGCGGCGAGGCGTCCTGACCTGGGCTGTCGACCCGGTCGGTGCTCACGCGGTCTCGGCGCCCAACCTCGGGAACGGTTCGGTGGAGAACACCACCTCCACCGCTACCTCGAAATACGCCGCGAGCCGCAGGGCCAGGTGCAGGCTCGGGCTGTATTCGCCGCGTTCGAGGTAGCCGACGGTCTGGTAGTGCACACCGAGCGCCTCGGCCAGGTCCCGCCGCGAGATGCCGCGCTCGGCGCGCAGCATCGCGATGCGGTTGTAGATGACCTCAGAAGGCACGCTGCATCGCTTTCTCGCGGCGCACGGCCACGCTGGATCCCGATTCATGGCGGGCCGCTCGCCGCAGCACGATCGGCGCGAGCAACAACCCGACGATCGACCATACGCCGAGTACCGCGGCGGTCTCGAGGTGCCGCCACGACCCGTCGATCTCGATGGCCGCCGCCTCGGCGGGCAGTAGCCCGGAGCGCATGCCCAGGCCGAGCCAATACATCGGGAACAGCTGGGCCAGGCCCTGCACCCAGCCGGGGAGCGCGGCGATCGGATACCAGATGCCGGAGATGGCGATCAGACCCATCAGCGGCAGCGTGAGCAGGAAGATATCGCGGGCGCCGACGATCAACCCGCCCAGGATGGCCCCGATCGGCAGGGTGGCCAGCAGACCGAGCACGATCACCCACGTCAGCGTGACCAGACCGCCGTCGGGCATCGACAATCCGCCGACGATCAGGGCGCCGATGGTGAGTACCACCACCAGTTGCACCAGGACCGCGCCCGCGATGGTGCCGATCTTGCCGATGAAGTAGCCGAGAATGCCGTTCGGAATTGTCTTGGCGCGCAACAAAGTTCCATCCTCCCGGTCCAGAGCGAGGACTTCGGCGATGCCGTACAGGCCGTTGAACGCGATGATGCCGCCGAGCAGGCCGGGCACGGCGAGTTCGCCGAGGGACAGTTCGGTGTCGTGATAGGTCCGGTCGCGCAGGAAGAAGATCGCGATCAGAAACAGTGTGGGCGTGAGGAATTGGCCCATCAGGCTCGGTGCGTTGGTGTAGAGCTGACGCAGCTCGATCCACATCGCGGCCAGGCCGCCTCTGACCGCTACCAGCGTGGGATTCATCGGGTGACCTCCTGCAGTGAACGAACGGGCTCGGCGGCCGTGTCGGATTCGAAGCGGCGGACCAGCGCCATATAGGTGTCCTCCAGCGACGCGCGCTGCACCTCGAGGTCCTCGATCTGTTCGCCGTGCTGCTTGAACAGTTCGTGGACGTACTTGGTCGACTCGGTGGTGGTGTGGACGAAACGCTGGCCGTCGCGGGTCCAGCGCACCTCGGCCTCGCCCGCGGTGGCGGCGGCGAGCTCCTCCGGGGAGCCGTCGGCGATGATCCGGCCACCGGCCAGGATCAGGATCCGGTCCGCCAGTTTCGCGGCTTCGTCCAGGTCGTGGGTGGTGAGCAGGACGGTGGTCTCCTCCAGATCGGCCAACCGATGGACCAGGTCGTGGAAGTCGCGCCGGGCAGCGGGATCGAAGCCCGCGGTCGGTTCGTCCATGAAGAGCAGTTCCGGTTTGCCTACGATGCCGATCGCCACATCGAGTCTGCGTCGCTGGCCCCCGGACAGGGTGGCGATCTTCGCGTCGCGCTGTTCGGTGAGCCCGACCAGCGCGATCAGCTCATCGGTGTCCCACGGTCGGACGATGCGGGCCGTGGAATAGGGGCTGTAGTACCCACCGAGATGGCCGAGTAGTTCGCGCACACGCCATTTCGCGTGGTCACGCCAGGATTGGAGCACCACGCCGATGCGTGCGCGCCAGAGTTCGTCACCGTGTTCGGGATCGGCCCCCAGCACGTCGACTTTGCCTGCCGACCTCCTGCGGAACCCCTCGAGGATCTCGATCGTGGTGGTTTTGCCCGCGCCGTTGGGGCCGAGCATGACGAGCACTTCCCCGCGCTTCGCGTGAAACGCCACATCGTGCAGGACGTCCTTCTCGTCGTATCGCATCCGTAGTTGCGCGACATCGAGAACGACGTTGTTGTTCGAAGTCATGAGTCCTCCCAATCATCGACCTTCGATGATTTGTAGCATACGTACTACATATCATCGCGGCAATACTTCGTCTGATTTCAGGCGTTCCGATAAAGAGAGAGCAGTGCTCTTGACTTCGGATGACGAAGGGTGCATTGTTGTAGTCAACGGAGAGCAGTGCTCACAAATCAGGAGTGATCAAGATGGACAACGCCACCCGCTACCTCAGCCCCACCGGTATCGATCCGATCATGAACAAGATCTTCAACCTGTTGCCCAAGTGGGGGATCAGCGTCATGGGGTCGCGGCTGCTCGCGGTGCGTGGTCGCAAGAGCGGTGAATGGCGCACCACCATGGTCAACGTGATGACGGCCGCCGACGGCGCGCGTTACCTGGTCGCGCCGCGCGGGCACACCCAGTGGGTGCGCAACCTGCGCGCGGCGGGCGACGGCGAACTGCGCCTCGGCCGCAGAACCGAACTGTTCACCGCCACCGAGGTCGCCGACGCCGACAAGGTGCCGCTGTTGCGGCTGTACCTGGAGAAGTGGGGCTGGGAGGTCGGCAGGTTCTTCGAGGGCGTCACCAAAGACGCGACCGATGCCGAATTGATCGCTATCGCACCGGGTTTCCCGGTTTTCCGGCTGGCCTAGGGCTTGCTCAGGTACTCGATCGCGGCGGCGTAGCCCTGGACGCCGAGGCCGGCGATGACGGCGGTCGCGATCGGGGAGACGAACGAATGGTGCCGGAACTCCTCGCGCGCGTGCACATTGCTGATGTGCACCTCGACGATAGGCACCTCCGGGATCACCAGGGCGTCGCGCAGTGCCACCGAGGTGTGGGTGAGGCCGCCGGGGTTGATGACGATGGCCGACACCTCGCCGCGGGCCTGGTGGATCCGGTCTATCAGGGCGCCTTCGTGATTGGACTGGAACGCGATGATCCGGCGGTCGAATCGGGCGGCGGTCCGTTCGCACAATGCGACAACGTCGTCGAGGGTGTCAGCGCCGTAGATCTCGGGCTGGCGGGTGCCGAGCATGTTCAGGTTCGGTCCGTTGAGGACGAGGATCGGACCGGTGGCCTGCTCGGTGGTCATGCAGGGCACTGTATCCGGGTGGTGTACGGGCTGTGTTTTTGGAGCGCTGGCGCGCTCGAGCGGGGCCCCTTTGGGCCCCGATCTTCCCTCCCTACGGGTACTCCTTCGTCGCACCCTTCGGTCAGTCCAGATCGGGGCCGGCCCCTTTTGGGTAGAGACATACGGGGGTTACCCGCACCGGGTGGGGTGGGGTGGGGTGGGGTTATAGGCCGGTGGGGCCTTCTGAGCGGAGGTTGTCGACCTTGCGCATGGCTTCGCGGAGTTCGGCCAGCCAGGTTTCGGCGTGTTTGCCTGCGAGTTTGACCGTCCAGGCCAGGGCGTCGGCGCGGGAGCGGGCGACGCCCGCGTCGATCAGGGTGTCGAGGACCTGGCGTTCGGGCTGACGGAGGCGGGTCATCACGGGCACTGCCAGGTGGGTGAACAGGACTCGTTCGCCGTCCACTCGCACACCCCAGGCGACGCTGCGGCCGTAACGCCGCTGGGCTTCGTCGGCGATCTGCATGCGGGCGGCGCGGGTCGACTCGCGGAAGCGGGCGAGGGCGCCTTCTTTGGTGGCGGTGGGGGTGCTCGCATCTCCGGGGGTGGGCAGTTCGCCGACCACGACGATCTCGTCGCGGTCGATCTCGATGTCCACCGGCCCGGTGAACCAGTCGGCGGGCAATCGTCCGGCGAACCAGTCGGGGGCGTCGGCGGGATCGGGAAGGTCGGCCTGCTGCCAACCGCCGGGTCGGCCGAATCCGCGCTCGCGTCGATCGTTCCGCATGGAAATCACCTGCTATCTGTCTTGCGCACGTTGCGTTGATTACAAGATTACGCCGAAATCAGTCCGGTGAATTCCGCTCTGCGTGAACTGGTCGGTATCGACTCGGTAAAGGCGATGCCGTGGGGTTGGCCGGGGACGGCCTGGGTACCCTCGGATTGAATCGCCGGACAAATGCGAGATCCGCACGACCGGTCGCGGCTGTCGGTACGGTTGACACAGCAGTTGTCGCCGCTTACTGGGCGAGGTTGGAAAACGGACCCTCATCAGGGCGAGATTTCCGGCACAATCGAGGTGTCGAGGATGGGCAGTGCCTCGGCTTACCGAGGCATTGGAGACAGGTCGACTTCCGGTACGGTGGGTTCGTTATCGGAGTGGCAAGAGTGAAGAGTGGGCGATATGGATGTGTGGGGATCCCGCCGCTTTCGCGTCCGGGGCGCAATGGCGATCGCGGGGGTTGCGACCCTCGCCATCGCGCTGTGCTCGTGCGGAGTGGGTGGGAAGACGAGTGAGTCGGAGACGGTGGTCCAGCGGTTCACCGAGTACCTCGACGATCAGGACTACGGCAAGGCCGCCGACCTGACCTCGTACCCCGCTGCCGCTTCGGCAACCTTGAAGCAAATGTTCGAGGGCCTGCAGTCGGGCACAGTCGACTACGAGGCGTCGCAAGTGATCGACCTCGACAAGCAGTCGGCGATCTTCAGCATGGAAGTCGACTGGAACTTCGGCGAGAAGAAGGACTGGACCTACACACTGCAGGGCACCGTCCGCAAGCTCGCCATCGGCTGGCGGATCTCCTGGGAGCCCGCGGTGGTCATGCCGCAGCTCACCGACAATCGGACCGTCAAGCTCGTGCGCACCACCGCGAAGCCGCCGCCCAAGGTTGTGGATCTGCCCGGCGAAACGCTGATGACCGAACAGACGCTCAACGTCATCAAGATCGACCCGAGCCGCACCGGCGACCTCGTCGCCACCACGAACGCCCTCGCCGACGCCATCGAACCGGTCGCGCCCCTGATCACCGGGCCGTCGCTCATGCAGCAGGTGGCGGCCTCGCAGGGCAAGCCGATCGTCGCGGTGAACCTGCGTGACGGCGATTTCGAGATCCTGGAACCGCGGATGGCCAAGGTACCGGGCGTGGTGATGGAGAAGCAGCCCAAACTGATCTCGGCCGACCGGCGCACGCGCTCGCCCATGCTCGACGCGCTGCGCGAGGTGTGGCAGGACAGCCTGGAGGCCACCGCGGGCTGGGGCGTGCAGATTTTCGAGGCCGACGGCAGATTCGTCAGCCAGGTTGCCGGATATCAGGGGCCGGCTGGGCCGGATATCGCCGCGACGATGGATCAGCGATTGCAGCGCGCCGCCGAGGACGCCGTGGTGAGCGCGGGGACCGCGGCGACGGTCGTGGCCATCCAGCCGTCGACCGGCGCGGTGGTCGCGGTCGCGCAGAACTCCTACGCGACGGAGAAGGGCCCCATCGCCTTCACCGGACTGTTCCCGGCGGGCGGCACGATGGATTTGTTCCGCGCCGTCGCCGCGGCGACCAAGAACAAGCCGCCGCAGGACGTCACGGTGCAGGAGGCCGCCGAGGCGGCGACCGCGCTCGGCGTCGGCGTCGACTTCAAGGTGGCCGGGCTCGACGAGGTGACCGGGCGGATCAGCACGCCCGGCCGCAGCACCGAGCAGGTGCGTCAGGGCGCGGGTGCCGACGCGGTGCAGGTGAGCCCCTTCGGGATGGCGATCGCCGCAGCGGCCATTTCGCGTGGGTCGGTGGTGGCGCCCATGATCGAGGCGGGCAAGCCGGGTACCACCGATACGCCGGTTCCCGCGCTGCCCCAGCCCGCGGTCGACCGGTTGCGCGCGATGATGAACGAGGGCATCGGTAAACCCGAGACCGCCGCACTGCGCGGATTCCGCGATATCACGGCCTTCGCCGCGCGGGGCGGCGCCGACGGTTGGCTGCTGGCGACCATGGGCGATCTGGTCTTCGCGGTGCACATCGCCGACGTCGACAGCGGCGACGCCACTTCACGGCTCGCGGCCGTGCTGCTGAAATCGCTGGCGACGCCGGAACCGTAGGGCGAGTGTTATCACTGCTCAGTGGCTATGAACCGGGTCTCGAATTCGATCTTGACCGGCTACGCTACGTCGGTGAACAGATACGCGCCGTTCGGTATCGATGCTCTATTGGTGATCGTTTTCTGCGCGATCGGCAGGCGCAGTCACGACGAAGCGGTCATCGCCGGTCTGCTGAAAACGGTGTGGCCCTTCGGGTTAGGACTGATTCTCGGCTGGGTCCTCGCGGTCTACCTCGCGCGGGAGACCCGGTTCGACGCAACGGCGTTGTGGCCCACCGGAATCCTGATCTGGGCGAGCACGCTCGTCGGCGGGATGGTGTTGCGCGCCATCAGCGGTCAGGGCGTCGCACCGAGTTTCGTGCTCGTCGCGGCCTGCGTCCTCGCGCTCTTTCTCCTGGGCTGGCGCGCCGCGATACGCGCGCTGCGGTGACGCCGACTCCATAGTTCCGCCTGTCGCGTCCCCGGATTCCTCGCGCCTGCGTCTGGCCTGCATATGCGGAGTGACGGAATAGAACTCCTGTTCGTACTCCTCGTCGTCGGCCTGCGGTGTACGGAACAGGAACGCGAAGACGATCCAGCCGACCACGGCGACCAGGATGAAGCTGACCAGCCGGTACACGAACGCGGCCGCGACGGCTTGCGCGGCGGGCAGCCCCGCGCCCGCGGTGAGACCGTAGATCAGCGTCGCGTCCACGTACACGATCCCGCCCGGCGCGAACGGGATGGACCCTACCGCCTTGCCCGCCGCGAACGCGATGAGCAGCCCGGACAACTTGGGATCGGCGCCGATCGCGTAACAGGCAGCGCCCAGACACGCCACGTCGGCGAACCGGTGCACCAGCGCCCACACCCCGACGAGTGCCGCGTCCTTCTTCCCCAGATCGACCGACTCGAGCTGCGCCCGAATCTCGGCCAGTTTGGCGATGCCGTGATCGGCGGGCTTCCTGCGCAGCCGGTTGATCAGTGCCAGCACCCGCCGCAGGATGGCCTCGAGCATGCCGGGATGGCGGGCGAGATAGTTGCCGATGAACAGGACCAGGCCGAGTACCACCAGCGAGACGACGAATTTGAACCCGATGCCCTGCCCGACCAGCGCGGCGCCCGCGAGTCCGAGCAGCGCCAGCCCGGCGGCGGCGACCACGCCGGAGAAGACCAACTGCCAGGAGGCGACGATCGGGCTCGCGCCCCAGCGCCGCGTCTGGCGGTAGGTGAACGCGGTGGAGAACACCTGGCCCGCGGGCAATGTCAGCGACATGGCGGTCGCGCCGTAGACCACCGAGACCGATTTCCCCTGGCTGACATCCACCCCGCCGGCATGCAGCAGTTGTTTCTGCACCCGCCCGAAGCCACTCATCGACATCGCCTGCAAAACGATGCACAGCAACAGCCAGCCCCAGTGGATCTCGGTGAGCGTGCGCCAGGATTCGTGCAGGCGAGGCCACAGATACAGGCCTTCACCGACGAGCAGCGCGAGGATCACCGCGCCGAGCACCCACTTGACCCACCGAAAGCGGCGGCGGCGCTCGGCCGGTGCGCCTGCTAGGTCGCCGTCGGCCGTCACGGTCTCAGCCTAGTGAACACAGTCGGATTCCGGCTGCCCGCAGACCGCGCACGGCAGGAGTGCGGGCGCGGGTGCGCTCGGCGCGGCGATCGCGGACTTCGGCCAGGCCAGACGAGTTTTTCTGCGTCTGCCGCGCAGCTGGACCTCGTCGCCGGTGATCCAATGTCGCTGCTCGCTCTCGTCGGCGAAATAGAGTGCGCTGCCCGAAGCGAGAACGCGGCCGGGATGATCTTTGGCCAATTCGGTGAGTCGCGACGCCTCGTTGACGGGGTCGCCGATCACGGTGTACTCGAAGCGATTCGCCGCGCCGATGTTGCCTGCGACAGCCAGCCCCGCCGAGACGCCGATGCCGATATCGAGGCTGGTCACCTCGCGCAGGGCTTCGCGCAGGTCGCGGGCCGCGGCGAGCGCGGCGCTCGGCGCGTCGGGGCGGTCCAGCGGGGCGCCGAAGATGGCAAGCGCGGCGTCGCCGACGAACTTGTTGACGAAACCGTGGTGGCTGTCGATCACATCGACCACCACCCGGAAGAACTCGTTGAGCAGGCTCACCACCTCGGTCGGCGGGCGTTCGGCCGCGGCGGCGGTGGAGCCGACCATGTCCACGAACAGCACCGCCACGAATCGGGTCTCGCCACCGAGTTCGGTGCCGTAGTCCAATGCTCGTTGCGCCACGTCCTCGCCGACGTGCTGGCCGAACAGCTCCTGCAACTTCAGACGCTTGGCCGCCTCGTCCATCATCCGGTTGAAGCCCACCTGCAACAGCCCGATCTCGCTGCCGTCGTAGACCTCCACCTGCACGTCACGTGAGCCGGCCTGCACCCGATTGATGGCTTGGGACAGCTGCCGGACCGGGTCCGAGATCGAGGATCCGGTGAGCATCGACAGCGCCAGCGCCTGCATGATCACCACGCCGCACAGCAGCAGAATCGAGATCGCGAGCGAGTTCGCCGAGAACTTCACGTCCGAGGAGATCTGGGTGACGCACAGCAGCACGATCGCGATGGTCGGCGCGAAGGTGCCCATGCCCCAGGTCATCGCCATCCTGGTGCCGACGCCGGGGGTGAGCGTGTGGTCGAAGGTGCCCTCGGTCAGCGCCTCCGCGGCGACCGGGCGCAGGATGCGCTCGCCCAGCATGTAGGTGAAGCCGAACACGATGGTGGCGGCCATACATTCGGTGACGATCACCGCACCCGCCAGCTCGGGCGATTCGGTGATGATCAGCGCGGCCAGGATCCCGCCGCCGATGATCCACAGCACCAGGTGCACGATCGACTGCCGCAGCGGCACGTGTAAGGCAGCCATCTGCTCGCGCCTGCTCGGTGGCCCGCCGCGCATCTGCCAGCGCATCACCGGTCGCAGCATGAGGGCGGCGGCGAAGATGCTCAGCACCGCGGCGACCCCGAAAACGAGCAGCGGCGCGAGCAGGCCCGTCTGGCGCACTCCACCCGGATCGCCCTCCGGAACCGGCAGGCCGTATTGGATGAAGGCCCACACCAGCACCGCACCGAAGGCATTCGCCAGCAGCACAGACGTCAGATACAGCGGCCAGCGCGTTCGCATGGTCTGTTTGACCGCTTCCAGTGGCGCTGACACGCATGCCAATCTATCCGACCATGTGCGCCGGTGATCATGACAGGCGACCGGGCAAGCACGGAGAGCGCGACTGTGGTCGGCACCGCTGCCCGCCGACCCGAGCCACTCCAGGGTCGGGACCGATAGGCTCTCTCGGGTGACCGACCAGAAGGTAGATTCCGGGACCGCGTCAACGCCGTGGCGCTCGGACGCCGAGGCAGTACATCCCCTGGTCCGCAAAACCGCCGCCTGGAGCTGGCGGCTGCTGATCATCTTCGGCGCGCTGCTCGCGGTCGGCATGCTGGTGCAGAAGTTCGCCACCGTGGTGATCCCGCTTGCCATCGCGCTGCTCGCCGCCGCGCTGCTCGCACCGCTGGTCGACTGGATGCAGCGGGTGGGGATCCCGCGCTCACTGGGCGTGTTCGTGGCGCTGCTCGGGTCGATCGGTCTGCTGGCCGGCGTGCTGACCTTTGTCGTCGAACAGTTCGTCGACGGGGTGCCCGGGCTGTCCAACGAGGTCACCAACAGTGTGCACAAGGTCCAGGACTGGTTGATCAACGGGCCGCCGCATCTGAGCGATCAGCAGATCCGCAGCGCGGGCGACACCATCGTGCGCACCATCCAGGACAACCGCGAGAGCCTGACCAGCGGCGCGCTGACCACCGCCACCGCCATCGGCCATATCCTCACCGGCACTTTCCTGATCCTGTTCGTCCTGATCTTCTTCCTCTACGGCGGGGACCAGATCTGGAACTTCGTCACCCGGATCATCCCCACCGCGCACCGCGAAAAGGTCCGTACCGCCGGTGAACTGGGCTTCGGCACGCTGGTCGGGTTCGTGCGCGCCACCGTGGTGGTAGCCGCGGTGGACGCGATCGGCATCGGCGCCGGGCTGGCGATTCTGCATGTGCCGCTGGCCCTGCCACTGGCCTCGCTGGTGTTCATCAGCGCGTTCATCCCGATCATCGGCGCGTTCTTCGCCGGGTTCGTCGCGGTGTTCATCGCGTTGGTCACCAAGGGTCCGGTGACCGCGCTGATCGTGCTCGGCATCATCATCGCGGTCATGCAGCTCGAAGGCCATGTGCTGCAACCGTTGCTGCTCGGGCGGGCCGTGAGCATCCATCCGCTGGCCGTGGTGCTGGCCATCACCGCGGGCTTGGTCGTCGGCGGAATCGCGGGGGCCCTGCTGGCGGTGCCGTTGATCGCGGTGGGCAACACCGCGATTCGCTATCTGCTCGCCGACAGTCCGGAGGAGGCCTTCGGGGAACTGGTCGCCACCGAGGAACGAAAACGGTTCAGCGCCGAGCCCGACAAACCGGAGCCACCCGGCCGCTTCGACGTGGCCAAGCGGCTGCTCCAAGAGGAAGCCGAGTCCGGCGATGCGGACCCACACCGCTGAGCTGAGCTCGGCCGACGCCGCGACCGCGCCACTGTGGCGGGCGGCGCAGGCGTTTCGGCTGGTCACGCTGCTGTACGCGATCGGCCAGCAGATCGCGTCGGTGTCGTACTACGAGCATCCGCGACTGAGCTGGATGCTGATCGCGGTGATGGCGATCTGGTCGGGGAGTTCGGCGCTGCTGCTGTCGCAGTGGTATTTCCCGGAGGCGACCGGGAAAATCCGTGGCTGGGTGGTCTTCGGCGACCAGGTGGTGACGATCGCGCTGATCGCCTCGACTCGCCTTGTCGCGGACTACGATTGGTACCACGGACACCAGACCTTGCCGACCACGTTGTGGATCGCGAACTCGGTGATCTCGATGGCGATTCTGCGCGGACCTGTCGCGGGTGTCCTCGCGGGACTGGTCATGTCGGCGGTGGTGGTGACCGTGCGGGATCAGTGGGGACAGGACGTGTGGGGCGACGCGACCGCACCGGTACTCGTGTCGGTGGGGTTGGCGCTCGGGCTGGCCGCCAATACCGCGCGACGGGCGCAGGGCCAGCTCGAGCGGGCCTTGCGCATCACGGCGGCGGCGCAGGAGCGCGAGCGGTTGGCTCGTGAGGTGCACGACGGGGTATTGCAGGTGCTCGCGTTCATCAAACGCCGCGGCGACGAGATAGGCGGGCCCGCACAGGAACTCGCGCAGCGCGCCGGGGAACAGGAGGTGGCGTTGCGGGTGCTGCTGTCCGAGCAGGCGGAGCTGCCCGACTCGGGTTCGGGCGAAGTGGATCTGCGGCCACTGCTCACCGCGCACGCCACGCCGAAGGTGTCGGTGGCCACGCCGGGCGATCCGGTCGTCGTCGGGCGGGTAGTCGCCCAGGAGATCGCGGCCGCGGTGAACACCGCCTTGTCGAATGTCGCCTTGCACGCGGGGCCCGACGCGAAAGCCTATGTGCTGCTCGAAGATACCGGTGACCACCTCGTGGTGAGCGTGCGCGACGACGGGGCCGGGATCGCGACCGGACGCCTGGCAGCGGCCGAAGCCGAAGGGCGGATGGGGGTTTCGCGCTCGATCGTCGGCCGGATCGAGGCCCTCGGCGGTGTCGCCGAATTGTTGACCGAGGGTGCGGACCTCGGCACCGAGTGGGAATTCCGGATTCCGCGCCACCTGGCGCGCTGAGCAGAGGAGTCAGCCGATGATCACGGTGATGGTGGTCGACGATCATCCGATGTGGCGTGAGGGCGTTTCGCGCGATCTCGCCGAAGCCGGTTTCGAGGTGCTGGCCACCGCCGACGGCGTCGGCACGGCCGCGCGTCGAGCCGCGGCCGTTCAGCCCGCCGTGGTGTTGATGGATATGCAGCTCACCGACGGTAACGGGGCCGCGGCGACCGCCGAGGTGCTGCGCGTGTCGCCGCACAGCCGGGTGCTGGTGCTGTCGGCCTCGGCCGAGCGCGACGACGTGCTCGACGCGATCAAGGCCGGGGCCAGCGGGTATCTGGTGAAGAGCGCGTCGGCCGCCGAGTTGATCGACGCCGTCAAGGCCACTGCCGCCGGTCAGCCGGTGTTCACGCCAGGATTGGCCGGGTTGGTGCTCGGGGAGTATCGGCGGATGGCGACCGCGCCGGTGGCCGCCGATCAGCCGCATCGGCCGTCGTTGACCGAGCGGGAGACCGAAGTTCTGCGGATGGTGGCCAAGGGGCTGTCGGCCAAACAGATCGCCACCCGCTTGAACCTCTCGCACCGCACCGTGGAAAACCACGTACAGGCCACCTTGCGAAAGTTGCAGCTCGCGAATCGAGTCGAGCTCACCCGCTACGCGATCGAACAGGGACTCGAGTAGCGGTTCTCGGCGCGCCTGCGCCGATGGACTGACCGAAGGGTGCGACGAAGGAGTGCCCGTAGGGAGGGAAGAGGTGGAGTCAAGCGCCGAGAACCCGCGGCGCCAGCCGCAAAAGATACGGGTTTGCCCTGATGCGCTCAGCGAGGGTGTCTGGTTACCCTCGATGACATGGGCGGTCCTGAATCCCTTTTCGTACCCGGCGCCGCGACAGCAGGTCCGGTCGGCGACCGTGAGCTGCGTGTCTCCGATGCCGAACGTGAGCACGTCGGCCAGCTGTTGCAGCGGGCCGTCGGGCTCGGCATGTTGTCGCTCGGGGAGTTCACCGAGCGGATGGATACCGCGCTGGCCGCCAAGACCCGTGGCGAACTCAACGCCGTGCTGGTCGACCTGCCCGGTATGCGGGTGGCGGGCACACCGCAGCCCGCCGCGATGCCGCGTCCACGCCACATCCCGGTTCCGCCCGGTGGGTCGAATCCGAACGCGATCCGCAGCCGGTTGTCGGGGGTTCATCGACGCGGGCCGTGGCAGGTGCCGCCGGTTCTGCACCTCAACAACCTGATGTCGAGTGTGACCCTGGACTTCACCGAGGCGGTGATGCAGACGCAGATCGTGGAGATTCAGGTCGACGACTACTGCACGAGCCTGACGGTGCTCGTTCCGGCCGCTGCCACCGTCGACCTCAACGGCCTGGATCTGGTGGGGTCCTCGGCGAACAACAAGGTGCGCACGGGACCGCCGATCGGGCCGCTCCATCTGGTCGTGCACGGGCGCGTCCGGTTCGGGTCGGTGACGGCGAAGTATCCGTTGATGGTGCAGTGGAGGCGGTTCCTGGGGTCGTGAACCGCCCGGGCTGATTCGGGTAGGAACCGGGGGTTCGGCGGGGGTTTCTACTCATGTTCGGCGAGGGTGGGGCGTCGACGATGGGGAGATGAGTACCGCTATCGATCCCGCGCTGGTTGCGCGGCTCTCGGGGGAGTTCACCGCGCTCGGCGCCCGGATGGGTCAGCTGGGGGGTGATCTGGATGTGCTGTCCACGCAATTGCGGGCCGAGGAGGCGGTGCGTGGCGGCGGTTCGGCGCCCGCGTCGTCGGATGGGCCCGCTGTGAGTACTGGGCCTGCTGCTGTAGATCCCGCGCCTGTGGTCGGTCAGCCTGCGGTGAGTTCGGCGCCTGCCGTGGGCCAGCCTGCTATGAGTCCGCCGGTTTCGGGTGTCGGTTACGGCGGTCCGCCTCGTGGCGTCGTCGGTCCGGCCGGTTGGGCCGGGGGCGGTGGGCACACGCCGGTGTATGCGCCGACGGTGGGGATGCCGGTGCCTCCGGGTACGGGACGGAGACCGCAGGCGGGGCCAGGGTGGGGGCAGGCTACCTATCCGGCTGGTCGTCCTTTCGCCCCGATGCCGATGCCGATGCCGATGCCGATGCGGGGGCCTCGCGTGCCGTGGTGGCAGCGGGAAGGGGTGATCTCTAGGGTGCTGGCGGTGGCCGGGGTCGGAGTGACCTTGGTCGGCGTGCTGATGCTGTTGGTGCTGGCGGCACAGGCCGGGTTCTTCGGACCGGTAGCGAGAGTTATTGCCGGGGCCGCATTTTCGGTCGTGCTGGTGGGGATCGGGTGGCGGGTTTTCGGGCGCCCCGGCGGCCGGGTCGGTGGAATCGCCATGGTCGCCACCGGTATCGCGGGGCTGTACCTGGATGCTGTCGCGGTGACCGGGTATTACCGGTGGGTGCCGGTCGGGGTCGGGCTCGCGGTGGCGCTGGTGGTGGCTTTGGTCGGGGTCGGGATCGCGGTGCGATGGCAGTCGCAGCCGTTGGCCGTGGGGGTTGTGGTGGGGGCCGCGATATTGTCGCCCGCGTTGACGACCGAGTTGCTGCTGCTCGGGTTCCTCGTGGTGTTGCAGTCGGCGGGGGTTCCGGTGCAGCTGCGCAGGGATTGGCCGGTCCTGCACGTGGTACGCACCCTGCCGGTGGTGCTCGCCGTGCTGGGAATGGCGGCGTTGAGCGGGCTAGAGGGGGCGATCTCCGGCGAGCAGGCGCACCAGCGGCAGGGACTGCTGGTCGCCGCGATCGCCGGCGCGGTGGTCGGTCTGGTCGGTGCGCTGCTCGCGGTGCGTCGCAGACCCGGTGACATCACCGCGAGCATCACGATCGCCCTGACCGCGCTGCCGGTGCTCGCCACCGCCACACTCTTCGACCGTGTGGTGAGCGCTTCCGTCACCGCTGTACTGGCCGCTGTCCTGCTCGGCCTCGCGGCCACCACGCTGATTCCGCGCCGTCCGACCGAGGGTTCCGCCCCTGTCCGGCCTGCGCGGCACACGGCACTGGTAGCGGGCCTGACCGGTGCTGTCGCACTCTTGCAGACCTGCACCATGGCGACAGGCGGTCACCCTCGGCTGCTCCCGACGACGCTGTTCGCGGTCGCCCTCGCGTTTCTCGCGGTGGCCGCCGCGAGTCGCACCAGGGTCGCGGCGGGGCTGGGTCTCGCGTTCGCGTTGCTCGGCGGGTTGGTGATGCTGGCGATCGCCACGCCGGAAACACTGGCGCTGCAACGGCTCGCGGTGGCCGGGCTCGATGTCGCGACCGCGGTGGCGGCCGTGGTCGGGTTGGGTGTCGCGGCGATGGTGGCGTGGACCGTGCCACGGTTGCCGCGGTGCGACGACCCGGCACTGGTCACCGGGGTGTGGATCGCGGTGAGTATCGCGGGCCTGTACTACGTGCTGGTCGCCGCCGTGTCGCTCGGCGTATCCAGCGGTGGCGCTGACGGTTTCATCATCGGGCACAGTCTCGCGACCATCGTGTGGATGGTGGTGGCCACGGGCTCGCTGTTCTACGGATTGCGGCGGCTCGCCAGTTCGCCCGCCGTCGCGAAAGTCTGCCTGGTGTCCGGCCTGCTCGTGGCCGCGGCGGCACTGGCGAAACTGTTCCTGTTCGACCTGGCGACACTGTCCGGTCTGGTCCGGGTCATCGCGTTCCTGGCAGTCGGAATCCTGTTGCTACTCACTGGAACCCGCTACGCGCGTGCCTTCGCCGAGGTCGCACCATCTCGCCAGGGCTCCTAGAAATGGCTGACCGGCGGGGCTCGAAGGCCCCGCCGGTCACCGGTTTCGAGACTCAGTCGTCTTCGCGTCGGCGCAGCAGTTCGTTCACACTCACCGTCCGGCCCTCGGTGCCGTGGTGGCGACCCTCGTCCTCGGCGGGGCCGCGACGGGACGAGCGCAACTGGGCCATCCAGTTCTCGATCTCGTTGCGGGTGGCCGCGGGGGATTCCGGTGCGGTGGAATCGGCGGGGGCGGATTCCGGCGACGCTTGCGAAGGCTCCGGAGTCGGTGCGGCGGGGGGCGCGACAGCGGTGAAACCGGAAGGCGCCTGCCACTGACCGGGGGCGCCGAGCTGCTCGTTCGCCGGAGCCTCGTCGGGTTCCCAACCGGTGGCGGATGTTTCGTCGGTTGCCGAAGCCGGCTGCGAAGGCGTGGTCTCCTGTCGGACCTCGGTGAATCCGGGCGGCGCTACCTGCGGGCGGACCACATCAGCCGGTCGGGCCGAACCCGGTCGCTCGCCGGAGGTATCGATGACAGGACGGCCACGGTCCGCCTCGTCGGCCGAGGACGGCGTGACCGGCGAGAAACGCGGTCCGCTGCCCTGTTCGGACGGGGTGAAACCGCGTGGCGTGCCGGGGCTCGTCATGCCGTTGTTCCACGGGGTGCTCGGCTGCGGTGCGACCGGTACCGCGTCGCCGAAGACACCCTGCGGCGAATCGGGCGCGGTCTCCGCGTGCGCGATGCCCCCCTCGTGCGACTCGGTGCGACCCGCGCCGGGCGACGCCGTGAAGTCGGGTCCGGCGACCTCGTGCGGGCGCGAAACCGTATCGCGCGCAGCGGGATCGGTCTGATCGGACGAACGGCTCGGCTCCGGAGCGGGGAACTCGGGCACGACCGCCCTGAGGTTCGACGAAGTCACCGGACTGAATCCGTTGAAGGTTCCGTTCGACGGAGCCTCGCTCGGCAGCGGTGTCTGCGGCGGCGTGTTCACGAGCCGTGGCGCCTGCGGCGGGACGATCCCACGGGGCGGCGGGGTCGCCGTGCTCGGCCTGGCAGGCGGCACGATGCTCGGCCGTGGCGGCGAATCCGCTGGGGGCGTGCCGAATCCGGCGCTGTCGTCGGGCGTCGATACCCGAGGGGTCTCGCCGATCACGCCGGCGGTGTACCCCGAGGGTGGCTGCACGCGTTCGGAGCCACGCGGCGCGGCACCGGGGGCGATGCCGGGCAGATCGAGACCGGACCCGTTGTCGACCGGGGCGGCGGTATCGGGCGGTCCGAAGCGGGAATCGGGACCGAAGCTCGGTCCTGTCACGCCGGTATTGCCTACGGGACCGGACTCGGCGCCGCCGAACGGTGAACTGCCGCTGGGTGATTCGCCGGTGCCGTTCGTGTGTCCACGCCCGGGGGTCGGGCGCGCGGCGCCGCCGGGGCCGGTTCGGGGATCGCCGAGGTCGGCCAGCGGGATCGGGGGGGTGCCGAAGCTCGGCCCCGAATAGCCACGGTCCTCGTCCTCGGCGGTGTCCGAGGTCGAATCATGCTGTCCCTGAACGGGATTCGTAGCATCCGGCTGCACGACCGGGAGCACCTGGGTCGGCTCGCCGGACAGGTACTTCGGCAGTTCGACGCCGGAATCCTTCGGCTCGGCCGCGTCTTCTTTCTCGGCTCTACCCGGCTTGACCGTCGGCAACTCTCGCGTCGGCTCACCCGAGGACAGCATCGAGGCGCGCGGGCGCGTCGGATCGGGCGACATCGGCTGGCGCGGCCGAGTGGGCTCGGCATCGACCTTGTCGATGCGCGCGGTCGGGGCCTCGGCCTCGATCTCGGCGACCGTGCGTGGCCTGCGCGGGGTGCGGGCCAGCTTCGAGTCGGGGACCGCCGTCATCTGCATGGTCGGCGGGTCGGTGATCGGTGTGGTCTTCACCAGGTCGACCACGCCGCCGTGTTCCGGGCGCTCGTCGTCGAGGATGGGTTCACCGAGGCCGATCTTCTCCTGGATGCGCTTCATCCACTTCGGCGCCCACCAGCAGTCGTCGCCGAGCAGCTTCATGATCGCGGGGACGAGCAGCATGCGCAGAATGGTGGCGTCGATGAACAGCGCCGCGATCATGCCGTAGGCGATGTACTGCATCATCACCATGTCGGAGAACGCGAACGCACCGGTCACCACCAGCAGAATCAGCGCGGCGGCGGTGATGATCCGGCCGGTTTGGGCGGTACCGATCCGCACGGCCTCGGTGGTCGACGCGCCTTGGGCGCGCGCCTCCACCATGCGGGAGAGCAGGAAGACCTCATAGTCGGTCGACAAGCCGTAGATGATCGCGATGATCAGCATCAAGACCGGCGCGCTGATCGGCTGTGGGGTGAAGTTCAACAGCCCGGCGCCGTTGCCGTCGACGAAGATCCACGTGAGGATGCCGAGCGTCGCGCCGAGACCCAGCGCGCTCATCAACGCGGCCTTGATCGGCAGCACCAGTGAACCGAATGTCAAGAACATCAGGATCGTGGTGGTAGCCAGCACGAGCAAGATCATCCACGGCATCAATTCCAGCAGCGTGTCGATGCTGTCGGCCATGAGCGCGGGCTGACCGGTGACGTACATCGTGACGCCGTCGGGCACCTCGATGGCACGGAGATAGTCGATCGTCGGCTCGGCGCCGCCGGTGGGGTTGACCAGAGTCGCCGAGGTCCGGAACACCTCGGGGTTGGTCGGCGACTTGACCGGCACTTCGAAGGGACCGACCAGCCCGGGAGCCTGGTTGGCTTCCTTCCAGACCTTGCCGATCGCGTTGGTGTTGTCCGAGACGAACACCAGCTGGATCGGGTCGGTCTTCTTCAGCGGGAAGACCTCGTAGAAGTGCTCGAGCGCGGACCGGGTCGGATTGTCCGGCGGGAGATACTTCTCGTTGATTCCGCCGAAGGCCAGATCCTTGACCGGGATGATCAGCAGGAGCAGACCGATCGTGATCGGGATGGCGATCTTGAGCGGATGCCGCATGACCCAGCGGGTCGTGTTGCCCCAGAATCCGTTCTCGATCTGTTCGGCGGTCTTGGTCTTGCGGAATCGCTTGAGCCCGAACATGTCGACACGGGGGCCGAGCACGGCCAGCATCGCGGGCAGGATCGTCACCGCGGTCAGCGCCGCGAGGGAAACGGTGGCGATGGTGCCGTACGCGACCGACCTCAGGAAGCCCTGGGGAAAGATCAGGATGCCGCCGAGGCTGGCGATGATCATCGTCGCGGAGAAGACGACCGTTCGCCCTGCCGTCATCACGGATCGTCGAACCGCGGCGCGAGTCTCGTAGCCCTCGGCTAGTTCCTCGCGGAAACGACTGACTATGAACAGGCCGTAGTCGATCGCGAGGCCGAGACCGATCATGGAAACGACACCGGTGACGAACATGTTGACTTCGGTGAAGTTGGTCAACGTCATGACGAGACCGTTGGCGCCGAGGATCGTCAGACCGCCGATGATCAGCGGGAGTGCCGCCGCTACCACGCCGCCGAAGATGAAGAAGAGCAGGATCGCCACCGCGGGGATGGCCAGCACTTCCATCCGTTTGGAGTCGTGGTCGAGCGTGTCGGTCAGGGTGACGGCGAGCGGCTGTAGGCCCGAAACCTCGACGTCGACGCCGGGAATGGCGAAGGCACCGGCGACGGCCCGGTAGTTCGCCATCATGACGGTGTCGTTGTCCCCGGCGATGGCGATCGAGGCGAACGCGTGCTTCTTGTCCTTGGAACCGAACAGCGATGGCGCGGCGGGCGAGGTGCCCACCTTCCAATAGGAGCCGTTGATCTTGCCGATCTGATCAGGATGTTCCGCGACGACCTTGGTGAGGCTGTCGACGACCTTCTGCGAGAACTCCGGGTCATCGACCGTTTTGCCCTCGGGGGCGTTGTACATGACGATCACATCGGCGGTGTGATCGCGCCCGTAGGACCCGTCCGCGATCTGCGCGCCCTGTACGGACTCCGACCCGGGATCGAACCAGCCGCTCTGCGTCAAGCGGGGGCCGAGCCCCATGCCGTACGCGCCCAACGCCAACATCACCCCACCGACGATGATGATGACGGCGAAGCGGAACCGGTAGACCAGATCGCCCCAGCGGGTGAACACTTAAGCGACTCCTTGACCAGGGCGAGAAGTGAGTAGCGCGGACAACGGCCGGAACGGCTGGAGCCAAGCGCCCTCGTCGGGCAGCGACTCGAGACTCACCCGCGGTAGCGGTTCGCGGAACACACCGGGGATGTCCTCGAGGTCGACGAACCCGAGGGTATCCGAAGTGACGGCCCAACTCGCGTGCTCACGGAATCCGAGCACCTGAGCTGGGATTCCTTTGGCCGCGATGGCTTCCAGTGGTTCACGGAACGCTTGGCCGTCGGCCGAGGCGACCATGATGCCGGCTAAGCCGCCGTCGCGGTGACGGGCCGCGATGTGGGCGAGCATATCGGCGTCGACATCGGAGTCTTCGTCGATCTTGGGCTTGGCGAACACCGCGAAACCGACATTGCGCAGCGCTTCCACCCAGGGGCGGACCACGTCGGCGGTGCCGGGCGCGATGTTGGTGAAGACGGTGGCCTCGGCCTCGATGCGCCCCTTGGTGGCGATCGAGATCTCGGCGGTGCGCGCCAGCAGCCAGCGGCCGAGGGCGTCGAAGCGGGGACGATAAGCGGCGGTGGGGCGTCCACCGAGGATGGCGCCGAGCCCCATGTCGAGGTTCGGCGCGTCCCAGACCAGCAGCACACGTCGAACATCGGAACCGCTCGACGCCTCGGAACCGGAGCCTGCCTGGGCGGGCACCGGCATCTCGGGGGCGATCTCACTCACGCTCATCTGTCGATCTTCCCCCATATGAACTCGTTGATGGCGCTACCGGCGCGCAGGCCTTTGCCTTCGAACTTGGTGACGGGCCGTTCGAAACCGATCGGCGCGGTGATGCGATTGGCGGCGCTGTCGCCGCCGGTGGTGTCGTTCAGGCCGGTGAACAGCGGTTCTTTGGAGCCTACTTCGAGAATATGCTCGGCGTAGTCCGCGTGGTCGGTGGCCACGTGCAGCACGCCGCCCGGCTTCAGTCTGCTGGCGATCAGCGAGAAGGTCGGAGCCTGGAGCAGCCTGCGCTTGTGGTGGCGGGCCTTCGGCCACGGGTCGGGGAAGAACACCCGAACGCCGATCAGCGATTCCGGGGCAACCATGTTCTCCAGTACGTCGACGGCGTCGCCGCGCAGCAACCGGATGTTGTCGATCTGCTCGCGCTCGATCTGCTGGACCAGCTGGGCCAGACCCGGCTCGTAGACCTCGATGCCGATGAGATTGAGGTGCGGTTCGGCCGTGGCCATGGCGGCGGTCGCGGTGCCGGTGCCGGTGCCGATCTCGATCACCAGCGGTGCCGCGCGCCCGAACCAGGCGTCGGGGTCGAGCGGTTCGTTGGCCACATTGCGCCCGATCACCGGCCAGGTGCGATCCCATGAGGTCTGCTGGTTCGGCGTCAGCGCGCCCCGCCGGGTGCGGAAGCTCGTGACGCGCGGGTAGAGCCGGGAGCCGGTGAGCGAGCGTCGGCCCGCGTCGTTCGGCATCTCCGACAGCTTGTGGCTGGTCGGCTCGGCGTGGTCGGCGGCGTCGTTCACGTCGCCCATTGTCCAGCATGCGCGGAGCTACGCGACAAGCGAGTTCGGGGGAGTGCTGATCCGCCCAGGTCGGCAGAAGGTTCGCCCCGCCCCGGCGTGGCGCGGATCTGACACAATGCCCTCCGAAAAGGGGGTGTGCGCAATGCTGACAACCACTGAATTCGCACAGACACGACCCGCGGACCAGCTCGACGCGCTGATCTCGGTTCTGGGCACAGGTCGCGGGGGTGATCCGGGGATCGCCGAACAGCTCGCCGCGGCGGCCGCGCGCCGTCGTCGTCCATTGCACATCCAGATCACCGGGCGTGCGCTCAGCGGGCGGACCACCGTGATGGGCGCGCTGGCGTTGTTGTCGGCGCAGGAGACCGCGCCGGTCGATCAACCCGAGTTGCCGGACCCGGTCCTCGACGGCGATCTGGTCATCTACGTGCTGGCCGGTGCGCCGCAGGCCGCCGACTATCGCCTGCTCGCGACCGTGCCGCAGGGGCGCGGCGTGGTGGTGCTCAACAAGGCCGACGCGGTGGGCGCGCGCTGGGGCGAGGCGGTGGCCGCGGCCCAGCGGCACGCGCAGGAACTCGGCCTGCCGATCGTGCCGATCGTCGCCTCGGTCGCCTCCAAGACCAGGGCGGGGGCGGTGAGCGCCGAGGATCTGAACGAGCTGCGCAGGCTCGCGGTCGGCCCTGATGTGCCGTCGGTGCTGGCGGCCGATCTGTTCGTCGGCGTCGGCTCCGATCAGCAAGCGCGCAGGCGGCTGATCGCCAACTGGGATCTCTACGGCGTGGACTGCGCGCTGTCGGCCCTGCGCGCCGATCCCGAGTTGCCCGCGTCGGCGATCATCCAGATCCTGCACTCCGCGAGCGGGATCGACCCGCTGCACAAGCTGGTCCACCGCCGATACGAGCAGGTGGAAGCGGTGCGCGGCGGCGAACTGCTCGACGAGCTGACCAGGCTGGCCGCCCGCGCTGTCCCCGGCGACGGTGGCCGCGCCCGGGAATTGATCGAGCAGTACCTCACCGGCGACGAGGCGCTCTGGGCCGGACTGTGCGCGGGCTTGGCCTGCCCGCAAGTCGCGCACCTGGCCGCGGGCTACCCGTCACCCGCGCCCGGCGACGTCGACGAGGCGCTCGCCCGTGCCACCCGCTGGCGTGCCGTCGTGTCCAGCGATATGCCCCCCGCCGCCCGACGGGCCGCGCTGCGCGTGCACAACGGTTACGTCAGAGCCTGGGAGCGGATGTCAAGTGCCGGCCTCTGAGGTCCCACCCGGCCAACGCACTGCCGTCGACGAGCTCGGCCATGGTGATCCGGGCGATCCGGATGCGCTGCCCGAGGCGGTGGACGCGGTGATCGACCGGTGGAATCCGCAGGGCGGCGCACTGCTCCGGGCGATGGCCGCCGCGGGGGAGGGCAGCAGCGTCGACTTCTTCGCCCCCGACGACGCCAACACCACCCTGCTGCGCACCGAACTCGCCCGCTTCGAACCCCTGATCGAGCTGGCCGATCCGGCCCCCGGCAGTGATCCGGCCGCCGCGCTCATCGTCTTCGACGCAGGCAGTGTCCTCGGCGCCGACATGTTCGCCCTGATCGACCGTCTGCGGGCCGCCGACCAGCGCATCCTGCTCGCCATGAACGGCTTTCACGCCTACCAGGACTGGCGCTCGACCCGCGACCGCAACCTCGAACTACTCGCCGCGCGCGGCATCACCGACCTCGACATCGTCGCCGTCTCGACCCGGCTGGCCGCCGCCGCGCGCGCCACCGACGACTCGGCCCTGCTCGACCGCTCCGGCGTGGCCGCACTGCACGCCACCCTGGCCGCGGCCACCGCCAAGGGACCGGCCGACGGCGCCCAGCGTCGCACCGCCGTCCGCACCAGGGTCCTCGCCGACACCAGGGCCAGAATCGACGAGCAGATCGCCGCGCTGCGCTCCGGCACCGACACCGACCGGATCAGGGCCGAACGCATCGGGCTGGTCGCCGAGCGCGACGGGGGCCGCCAGACCGGCCTCGCCGCGGTGCGCAGTCAGGTCCAGCTCGCCCGGGTCGACCTGACCACCGAGCTCGGCGCGATGGTGCGGGCGCTGCACACCCGTTCCCGCGCCGAACTGGATCGCTGCGACCGCGCCGAACTACGCGCCTACCCGCAGCGTTTGCAGCAGGCGGCCGGTGAACTCTCGGTCTCGGTGGACGCCGTCATCGACGAACGGGTCATCGAAGCGGCCCGCCGGATCGGCACCGCCGCGCCGACCGCCCGTCGACGCGATCCGGCGCCCCGAGTCGGCCCCGATCCCGACAAGAGACACCGTGGTGTCGAAGATCACCTCATGATCGCGCTCGGCGCGTCGGCCGGTGTCGGCCTCGGCCGGTTGTTCGTCGCGCCGCTGTCGCTGGTGCCGACTCTCGACGTGGCGAGCGTCCCGGTGACGCTGCTGCTCGGCGCGGGCGCGGCCGCCTGGGTGGTGCGTGCCCGGGGCCAGCTCGCCGAACGCAACCACATGGCGCAGTGGGTCTCCGAGGCGCTGGTGAATGTCAAAGCCCAGCTCGAACAGCGTGTCGCTGGAATGCTGGTGGACATCGAGGCCGAGCTGGCCGAGCACGTGATGCGAGAATCGACCGCGCGGGCCGTGGCGGTGGATCGGCGTGTCGCCGAATTGGACGCGCTCGCGCGCAGGCTCGTCGCGGAGCGGCCGGCGCAGTTGACGGCGTGTGAGCGCGACATCGTCACGCTCGATCGACTGTGAGCATGTGATTGGCCGACACGGCCGTGGGTACCTGTTAGGGAGCCCGATGCCATATTGAACGTCATATCGCGTTAACCTGGAGTCAGGAACCTGGGCGTCCGCTCTTGCCAGTCGATGCGCGGCCACCGTCCGTGTACGGCCTCCTCAGCCGTCTACCGGGGTTGTGCGACGGTTGGTCACTGCGGACGCCTTACCCGCCCATGGTGGCGATCGATGGATCGAACAACCCCCATCTCAGGAGAGTTTTCATGACCTCAGCGACCATTCCTGGTCTTCGTGGATCCGACGGCACGGCGCCGACCGAGCACAGTGAACTGCTCGCCTGGGTACAGGAAGTCGCAGAGCTCACCCAGCCCGATCGCGTTGTCTGGGCCGACGGCTCCGACGCTGAATGGGATCGCCTGACCACCCAGCTGGTCGAGGCAGGCACCTTCCAGCAGCTCGACGAGAAGAAGAAGCCCAACTCCTTCCTAGCGCTGTCCGATCCTTCCGATGTGGCCCGCGTCGAATCGCGTACCTACATCTGTTCGGCCACCGAGGCCGACGCCGGTCCGACCAACAACTGGGTCGACCCCACCGAGATGCGCGCCACCATGACCGAGCTGTATCGCGGCTCGATGAAGGGTCGCACCATGTACGTGGTGCCGTTCTGCATGGGCCCCTTAGGCGCCGAAGACCCCAAACTGGGTGTGGAGATCACCGACTCCGAGTACGTGGTCGTGTCGATGCGCGTGATGACCCGCATGGGCCAGGCCGCGCTGGACAAGCTGGGCGCCGACCGGCCGTTCGTGAAGGCACTGCACTCCGTCGGCGCGCCGCTGGCGCAGGGCCAGGCCGATGTGCCGTGGCCGTGCAGCGACACCAAGTACATCACCCACTTCCCCGAGGACCGCGAGATCTGGTCCTTCGGTTCGGGCTACGGCGGTAACGCGCTGCTCGGCAAGAAGTGCTACTCGCTGCGTATCGCCTCGGCGATGGCTCACGACGAGGGCTGGCTGGCCGAGCACATGCTGATCCTCAAGCTGATCTCGCCCGAGAACAAGAACTACTACGTCGCCGCCGCGTTCCCGAGCGCCTGTGGCAAGACCAACCTCGCGATGATCCAGCCCACCATCCCCGGCTGGCGCGCGGAGACCCTGGGCGACGATATCGCCTGGATGCGTTTCGGCAAGGACGGTCAGCTCTACGCCGTGAACCCGGAGTTCGGTTTCTTCGGCGTGGCGCCGGGCACCAACCACAGCTCCAACCCCAACGCGATGGCCACCATCGACGCGGGCAACACCGTCTACACCAACGTCGCCAAGACCGACGACAACGATGTGTGGTGGGAGGGCCTGGAAGGCGACCCGCAGCACCTGATCGACTGGAAGGGCAACGACTGGACCCCCGAGTCGGAGGGTCACGCCGCGCACCCGAACTCGCGCTACTGCACCCCGATGTCGCAGTGCCCGACCCTGGCGCCGGAGTGGGACGACCCGCAGGGCGTGCCGATCTCGGCCATCCTGTTCGGCGGTCGCCGCAAGACCACCGTCCCGCTGGTGACCGAGTCGTTCGGCTGGGAGCACGGCGTGTTCATGGGCGCCACCATGGGCTCGGAGCAGACCGCCGCCGCCGAGGGCAAGGTCGGCACCGTTCGTCGCGACCCGATGGCGATGCTGCCGTTCCTCGGCTACCACGTGGGCGACTACCTCAACCACTGGATCGACCTCGGCAAGAACGCCGACGCGAACAAACTGCCGAAGATCTTCTACGTCAACTGGTTCCGTCGCGGCGACGACGGCCGCTTCCTGTGGCCCGGATTCGGTGAGAACTCCCGCGTGCTGGAGTGGATCGTCGGCCGCATCGAGGGCCGTTCGGGTGCGACGGCCACCGCGGTCGGCAACGTGCCCTCGGCTGCCGATCTCGACCTGGACGGCCTCGACGCGGTCGCCACCGACGTCGACGAGGCACTCGCGGTGAACGCCGACGAGTGGCGCAAGGAGATCCCCTCGATCGAGGAATGGTTCGAATTCGTCGGCGACAAGCTGCCTTCGGGCGTGCGTGACGAGTTCGAGGCACTCAAGGAGCGCCTGGGCTGATCCCCCCACACACCCGAAACCGCCCGTACCGTCAGGTACGGGCGGTTTTTGTTCGTACCGGGTTCATCGGACGATTTCCGTGGACTCTTTATGGGTACATCTGTCGGGTGTCAGAGAGTCGGTGGTCGCGTCGGTGCGACTGTCGCCTATATTTCCTCTCGAGCTGAAACCCCTGCGAGACTCCCGCACCGCAACGCGGTCACCCGAGCTCCCCGCGCGAGCGGGGATGAGCCCGACGAGATCGACGCTGAGAGGTGGTTCGACGCATGACCGATCTGGTGCCCGGATCCGAGTCCGACACCTGTTCGAGCACGCCCATGCAGCGCGTGGCGGGCCGACTGGAGCACGTTCTGCCCCCGGGCTGGCGGGTCGAGGTCGTCGACCTGCCGGCCCGGGGTGAGGTGGCCGCGCAGCCGGTGCTGCGCGTCCACATGCCGGAGAACTAGGACGTGGGGGCGGTCCACCCCATGGGCATCAGGACCGACTTCTGCTCGCAGAACGAGTCGAGTCCCTCGGGCCCGTTCTCGCGGCCGACGCCCGAGTTCTTGTAGCCGCCGAACGGTGCGGTCGGGTCGAAGGCGTACCAGTTGATCGCGAAGGTGCCGGTGCGGATGCGGGCCGCGATCTCGACGCCGTGCTCGATATCGGTGGTCCACACCGAACCGGCGAGGCCGTAGTCGGAGTCGTTGGCGATAGCGATGGCCTCGTCCTCGGTCTCGTACGGGATCACCGAGAGCACCGGGCCGAAGATCTCCTCCTGGGCGATGGTGCTGGCGTTGTCGACATCGGCGAAGATCGTCGGCTCGACGAACCAGCCGCGCTCCACGCCCTCGGGCCTGCCGCCGCCGAGGACCAGTCGCGCGCCCTCGGCCTTGCCCTTGGCGATGTAGCCTTCCACGCGGTCGCGCTGCTTCTCGCTGATCAGCGGGCCGACCTGGGTGGCCGGATCGGTCGGATCACCGGTCTGCATGGTCTTGACGTGCGCGACCAGCGCCTCGACGATCTCGTCGTATCGACTGCGCGGCGCGAGGATTCGGGTCTGCGCCACACAGCCCTGCCCGCTGTTCATCAGCCCGGAGAACGCGAGCACGGGAATGCTCGCGGCCAGGTCGACATCGGGCAGCACGATGGCGGCCGACTTGCCGCCGAGCTCGAGCGACACGCTCTTGAGCTGCTCACCCGCCAGCGCGCCCAGCTTCCTGCCGACCGGAGTACTGCCGGTGAAGGTCACCTTGTCGACGCCGGGGTGGCCCGCGAGGTATTCGCTGGCTTCGGCGTCGGCTGGCAGGACGGAGAGCACGCCGTCGGGCAGGCCGGCTTCGGTGAAGAGGTCGGCGAGGATGTTCGCGGTCAGCGGGGTGAGGGGCGAGGGCTTGAGTACCACGGTGCAGCCGGCCAGCAACGCGGGTCCGAGCTTGTTCGCGGCGAGGAACAGCGGCACGTTCCAGGCGGTGATCGCGGCGACGACACCGCGGGGTTCCCTTGAGACGAGCGTGGTTCCGAACGGGCCGACTCGACTCTCGTTCCAGGCGAACGTCTTCGCGAGTTCGACGAGTGCGTCGAGTGCCGCGACGGCGGGAATCTGGTTGAGTGTCAAGCCCGCTAACGCTGTCGCGCCCATCTCCGCGGAGAGCGCGGCGAGCAATTCCGGCGAGCGCTGCTCGATCAGTCGCGCAACTTTGCCGATTACCTCCGCTCGTTCCAGTGGAGGTGTGGATGGCCACGGCCCGCTGTCGAACGCGTCGCGCGCCGCGGCGACCGCCGCGTCGACATCGGCGTTCGTTACCGCAGGCACGCTGCCGACGGTCTCCTCCGTTGCGGGGGAGACCACGGAAATGCGGTCACTACCGGCCGGGGTGGTCCACTTCCCGCCGATGAACAGACTGTCGTAGTGCATGAGAACACGTTACAGTTTTGCGAGCGAATTGTCTGTAACCTGTTCTAATTCGCTGTGGCGCAACGACTGTGAAGATTGCGAATTCCAACCTGTCTGTTCGCTTTTCAGGGAACGCACTATTGCGTTCCGCTGGTGAAAAGGGGATGCTTTAGCAACTGATCAGCTCGCTCGATTCATCGGACATTAACAGCGAATTGGGGAGACCGACTGATGGCTGTGCAAGTGATCGGCCGATCGTTGATGACCAGCGACCAGACCGACCATCAAGCGAAAAGTGTGGGCAGTGGCGGATGGGTCGTCTCATTCCTGCCGGGCCGCACACTCACGATCGAGCAGGCGACTGCCGCTATCCAGGCCGCTGAGGCGGTCGCGATGGTCGGCGCGCTCGCCGACCAGGTCGGCCTGACCACATTGGAGACCGTCGGCCTGGCGATTCAGGAATCGCCGTGGGTCAGGGTGCTACCCGAGCCGATGCGGAGGTCGCGGCGCTTGAGCTGGCTGGCGTGATCATGGTTTGGTAGCCACCACCACAAGATTGCTGACCAGTAGCTCTCGGGCGACCGGAACTCGGACCAGCCACCAGGCCCAGTGCGGGTGATAACGCGGAAAAACAGTCCGCACGTCGGCTGGAGTGGTTGCCGCCCAGTGCAAACCCTCCGCTGCCGTCACCGCGAACAGCGAGCGGCCGAACCTGTTCTTCGGTTCGAATCCGTGCTTGCGCCGGTACCGGCGGGCCGCGTACTCGCCACCGAGGTAATGCCACAGGCCGGTCTCGTGCCCACCGAACGGCCCGTGCCACACCGTGTACGAGTACACGATGAGGCCGCCGGGCTTGGTCACCCGCACCATCTCGTCCGCCATCAGCCACGGCTGCGGCACGTGCTCGGCGACGTTGGACGAGAAGCAGACGTCGAAGGCGTTGTCGCGGAACGGCAGTGCCATGCCCGATCCGCGCACCGAACCCGACACCCGCAGCCCGGCCGCGTGCATCTCCGACGGGTCGGGTTCCACCGACACGTAGCGCGCGCCCACCGTGGTGAACTCGTCGGCGAAGTAGCCGGGGCCGCCGCCGACGTCGAGGACGACGGTGTCGGTGAGGTCGCGGCCGGTGAGGTCGGCGTAGAAGTCGCCGATCAGCTGCGCGCTGTCGGTGGCGATGCCGCCGTAGAAGCGGGCCGGGTCGGACTGCTCGAAGCGGAAGCTGGTGAGCAGGCGTAGCGAGCGGCGCAGGGTGGCGCGGCGCGCGAACCTCGATCGGTCGCGTGGCTGGACGGGCTGTTCGGTTCTCGGCTGGGTGGCGGTCGGCACGGGCAGGAGTTTATGGGCAGACCCTTCGGTCGCGGCTGGTGGTGGGGGCGTTGGGTGGGTGGGGTGCGGTTCGGGCGGTTGTGAACGGGGGATGTGGCGTGGTCGAGGGCCGCGGTTGGTGAGGGTCTGGGGAGGATCGCGTGATGTGGGCGGGCGCTGCGGATACGTCCGTGTTGCGTGGAGCACACCGGCTAGTGTGGGGTCCGACGTTTGTCTGCCCACCGAACCGAATGCGAGCCCCGACCGTGCGTGAAGTCCTCCTACTCTGCTGGCGTGACACCGGGCACCCACAGGGTGGCGGCAGCGAACGGTATCTGGAACAGGTCGGCGCTCAGCTGGCCGCGCGCGGCATCAAGGTCACCCTGCGGACGGCGGGTTATCCCGGTGCGCCCAAGCGTGAGCGGATCGACGGCATCGACATCAGTCGCGCCGGTGGGCGCTTCACCGTGTACCCCCGCGCGCTCGCCGCCATCGTGGCCGGTCGGCTCGGTATCGGCCCCCTGCGCGGCCTGCGCCCCGACGTCGTGATCGACACCCAGAACGGCATCCCCTTCTTCGCCACGGCCACAGGCGTGCCCTCGGTGGTGCTGGTGCACCACGGGCACCGCGAGCAGTGGCCGGTCGCCGGTCGCCTGGTCGGGCGGATCGGCTGGTGGATCGAGTCCACGCTGTCTCCGCGCGTGCACCGCGACAACCAGTACCTGACCGTGTCGCTGCCCTCGGCCGAGGAACTGTCGGTGCTCGGGGTGGACCGTGAGCGCATCGCCGTGGTCCGCAACGGTGCCGAACCGGTCCCCGCCGAGGTCGTCCCCGGCGACGACGTCACCCGCGCCACCCATCCGCGCATCGCGGTCCTGTCGCGCCTGGTCCCGCACAAGCAGATCGAAGACGCCCTCACCGCGGTCGCCCACCTGCGCGACCGCTTCCCCGACGTGCATCTCGACGTCATCGGCGGCGGCTGGTGGGCCCCCAACCTGCGCGCCTGCGCCGATGCACTCGGCATCGCCGACGCCGTCACCTTCCACGGCCACGTCGACGAACGCCGCAAACACGAGATCCTCTCGACGGCCTGGGTCCACGTGATGCCCTCGCGCAAGGAAGGCTGGGGCCTGGCCGTCATCGAAGCGGCCCAGCACGGCGTCCCCACGATCGGCTACCGCAGCTCCCGTGGCCTCACCGACTCGATCGTCGACGGCGTCACCGGCCTGCTGGTCGACGACGCTCCCGCGCTCGCCACCGCTGTCGGCGACCTCCTCGCCGACCCCGACACCCGCCTCGTCATGGGTGAGAAGGCCAGGGCGCGCGCGGGCGAGTTCTCCTGGGAACAGACCGGCGCCGGCGTCTACGAGGTGCTGGCGGCCGCCGCGAGTGGCCGCAACGTCAGCGGTTTGGTCTCGCCCACCCGGGCCTAGTTACCGGCATTCTCTCGCTCCGCTCGCCGGGCGCCCGTCCGGTCCGGGCACAGTGCCGCGCCGATCAGTCCGGTGAGCAGCAGGGTCACCCAGAGCAAGTGGGCCGCAGTGGAGATGCGGCGCTGGGTTGGGCTCGCGGTGTCGAGAACGGCCGGGGAGGAGACGCGGTAGAGGGCCAGGTCCTTGTCCTGGTACCGCACTTCGGCCGTGGTGAGAGTTTTCGCGGAATCGCCGAGCGGGCCGGGTGTGGTGCGTTCGATCAGAATCCAGCCGACGCCGAGGGATGCCAAATCGGTGGCCGGGGCGCCGTCGAGCAGTGCTTGCTCGACCGCGCGGGCCCGGTTGCCCTCGCCGGTCACCGCGTAGCCGCGGACTCGGAGTTCGCCGGTTTGCAGGACGTCGTTGGGGAGGATACGGGGCGCCGGGTCGAGGACGGGAGCCTTTCCGCTGTAGGGGAATCGGCGAAACATCCCGGCCGGGAGGACCGCGACATCGCCGGGGGCGTCGATGTGGTCGACGACCTGTTCCCAGCCCGCGGGGTAGTGGACGGGGCGCATGCCGCCGCCGACACCCCAGGCGAGATCGGCCGACGGGAGGATGAGCAGTAGAACGAAAACAATTGCGGCCGGGCGATATTCGGTCCGGCTTTCGCGAATTGTCTTATCTGCGTTGTTGTCGTTCGGCTCGGTGGCGGAGGACCGCTCGGTGAACAGTCGGCGGACCGCCACAGTGACGGTTCGGCACGCGGCCGCCGCGCACAGCGCGTAAGCGGGCATCGCCAAGGCCACGTACTTCTGTGTATCCCGGAGCAGCCCGGCGCCGGGCACGTGCACCACCAGCCATTCCCCGGCCGCCAGACCCCAACCGGTCGCGCCGAGGGCGGGCAGCACGATCGCCACCGCCGCGATCACCAGCAGCGTTCGCCCGTCACGTCCGCTCGCCCATACCGCCCGCACCCCGCACGCGACGATGCCGAGCAGTACGAGCGTGCCGACAAGGGCGAGCGGGGTCGTACGGCTCTCGGGTACCGCCTCGCCGTTCCAGATCCCACCCAGCCCGGCGAGGCTGCCGAGCGTGCCGAGCCACGGTTCGGCCCGCGCCGCGAACGCCGAGACCCCGGCGGGGTCCGACGGCTCGGCTCCCGATCCGAGCACGGTCGCGGTCAGCCAGGGCGCGCAGGTCGCGATCCACAGGACGGTGGCGGGGAGGAAGGCTCGGCGCCCGACCAGTGCCAGCCCGATGATCGCGGCCAGCAGGGAACCGGTCGGGGTCAACCCGGCCGCCGCGAAGCTCGCGGTCAGCGCTGCCCAGCCACCCAGCGTTCCGGCGCGGTTGACGAATCCGCGGTGCCGGTTCATCCCCGAGGTGTCGACGGATTCGCCACGATCGGCGCGGACCGCCCCGTTCGAGCGGGTTCGAATCCGCGCGGCGGCCAGTGCCGCCCATGGCAGCGCGGCGTACCCGGTGAGCAGACTCCAATGCCCCTGCAGAAGTCGTTCGGCGACATAGGGATTCCACAGCGCCAGCGTCGCGGCGACCAGTTGCGCGCCGGTCGACGCGCGGACGAACCGTCGCGCGAGGACCGCCGCACCGTAGCCGGCCGACCACAGCGCGACGATCAGGGTTGCCTTCACCAGGATGCCGCCGTCGATCACCAGCGACAGCGCGGCGAGCACGGCGTCTTGCGGAACAGCGCGGGGCGCGGCCGCGCCGACGCCGAGGGCCGAATCGGTGAGAAAGGAACGCGGGGTGCTCACCGCGTCGCGCAGCAGTAGATAGCCCGATCCGGCGAGCGGTCCGACGATGATCATCGTGAGCAGCGCGCAGTATCCGGCCACCAAAGCCCTTGCTCGACCGCTACCCGTCACGTCCACGCACCTTACGTCCCGGCGGGCGTCGCCGTGGCCGGGGTCGAATAGGCGCTGTTCGGGGCCGAAAAGCAGGAAGGTGAGTCCGCTCGGACTCACATTTTCGGGGTTGGCGTGATGGCGCCCACAGTGAAGTGCGACCATGGGGCGTGTCCTCAGTCCGCCGCCCGCCTGTCGTCGCCGATCTGACCTGGGTCACGGCAGGTGCCATGACCGCCAACGTCGCCGGTTACCTGCTGCAATTGCTGGCGGCGAGCTGGTTGGGGGTCGAGGGGTACAGCGAGTTCGCGAGCTTGCTCGCGGTGCAGCTGCTGTGCGCTGTCCCCGCCCTGGCGATGCAGAACGTGGTGGCGCGGGAGGTGGTGCGCGGGGCGTCCTCGCGTGCGGTGCGGGCGATGATGTGGCGCTGCGCCGCCCTGGTCGCCGCCGTCGCGGTGGTGCTGATTCCGATGGTGGTCGGGCTGCTCGACGTGGGAGTGTGGGCAGCCGCCGGTGCGCTCGGCGCGGCGCCCGCGTTGGTGATCCTCTCGGGCGAGCAGGGAATCCTGCAGGGCGGCAATCACTTTCGCGCGCTCGCGACCGTGCTGGCGATGGCGGGTACGGCGCGGGTGGCACCGGCGCTGCTCGCGCTCGCGCTCGGCGGCGGTGCGGCCGGTGCGCTGTGGGCCGGCGCGGCGGGCATCGTCGGCGCGGCGATCGTCGCCGGTCGCATCGCGCGCGGGACCACCGCGCCCGCGGCTGACAGCGGCGCGGGGGACAGCGGTCAATCGGCGCTGACGAAGACCGTCGGCGTCGTGCCGGTACTGCGCGCTGTGCAGGTGCAGGCGGCGCTGATGGCGCTGTCCTCGGTCGACCTGATCGTGGTCCGCGTCGTCCTCGACGAGGTCGACGCGAGCCGCTATTCGCTGGGCACCATCGCCACCAAGATCGCGTTCTGGCTGCCCCAGGCGGTCGGCGTCGTGCTGTACCCCCGGATGGCCGAGCCGACGCATTCGGCCAGGGCGATCCGCGACGCGCTGTCGGTGCTCTCGGCGATCGGTGTCGTCGCGGTGCTTGGTGCGGCTCTGGCGGCCCCGCTGGCCCCCCTGTTCGCCGGCGCCGACTATGCACCCATTCAGGGACTGCTCTGGCTGTTCGCCCTGCACGGGGCGATCCTGGCGGTGTTGCAGGGTGCTCTGCTCTCGGCCATCGCGGTCGAACGCACCGCCTTGGCCGCCGTCACCTGGATCGGCCTCGCCGTCGAGGTGGGGCTGATGCTCGCCTTCGCCCGCACGATCGAGTCCACGATCGGCACGGCGGTCTCCGTCGCGGCCGTCACCACCACGATCGTCGCCGCCGTGGTCCTTCGCGCCGCCCGGACCCACCCGGCTCCGGCGAACCCGATCCTGAGCTGACCGAACCCCCGGGTTCGCCCGAGGCATCCCCGGAGAACACGAACAGCCCCGGTCGAAGACCGGGGCTGTTGTGGAGGGTGTGCGCCTATGGACGTTTGTCGATGTCGATCTGTTCGGTGGGCGTGTCGTAGTCCCCACGGGGGAACTGGGTCGTCGGCGCGTCGTCGCCGTCCCATCGAGTAGCCGCGGTGTCATCGCGCGCGGTGGTCGGCGCGGGTGTCGGACGTGATCCGCGCGGACTCGCGTGCGCCGGGGTGCCGCCGCCACGCAGTCCGAGGAACAACCCCGCCAGCAGCGCCAGCACGCCGAGCACGCCGAGCACGATCGGCACTACCCGCCCGAACAGCGAGATCTTGTCGATGTTCTCCTTGGCGATGGAGATCTGCGACTCCACGGTCGCCTCGTCGAACACGATGTGCGACTTGAGCGCCGTCACCTCGGGCTTGTCCCCTGACCGCGCGTAGAACAGGTGGATCGATTCCCCACCCTTGATCACGGTGCCGGTCTGCGGCTCGACCCACAGGTCACGCACGTTGGTGTAGTAGCGCGTCATGGTGACCGGGGTGTCGCCACCCTCCACGCCCCACTTGGCGGCGGGCAGGGTGAGCCGGTTGGTCGGTGACTGCACGACGTCCCAGGTGCTGGTGACCGGCGCGGTCATCTGGAACCGGTACACCTTCATGTTGTTGATCTCGGTCTCTTCGATGAAGTTCGCGTCGAAGGACTTGCGCACGTTGATGTCGAAGTACGGGTAGGTCTTCTTCTCGGTGCCGATCGGGAAGCGGTAGCCGAGGCCGGTGTGCTGCACCGGTTCCATGACGCTGCCGTCCTTGTTGACGGTCACCGCGATCGACCCGTTGGGGTCGGCGTCCACCGGCATGCCGCTGGTGCGCGAGATGGTGACACGGTCGATGGTGGCGGTGAGCAGGCCGGTATCGCCCTGCACATCGGTGCGCCGCAGTGTCTGACCTGCCTGCAGCGTCATGTCGTCGGCGTCGGAGGGCTCCTCGACGGTGACGAAACGCTGGGAGATCAGTGGCACATTCTTGTTCACCACGGCGGCACCGTCACCGGAGGTCAACGACTTGGAGTCGAGGACGAGGCTTTCCTCGCCCTTCTGACTCTCCGCGATCGTCGTGATCTCGAGATCGAGTGGAGTCTTGGCGACTTTGCCCACCGTGTAGGTGGGGATCATCAGCGCGGCGACGAGTAACGCCGCGCCCAGACCCACGAGCACGCAGGCGACCGTTCTTCTGGTACCGGCACTCAGTGCCATGCAAACTCTCCTCGTCGTTCGAACACGGATGGCCCGGTGGTCTGGTATTGCGCCACAGGCACTCGTGAGCCCCGACACTAACAGCCCAGGCACGGAAGGTGCGGCGCTGCGCCGGGGAAATCGCCGACACGGCAGACTGGACCCCGATGACGACCACGACAGCTCCCGTTCCGCCCCCGCGCGCCTTCATTCCCGCCCTCGAAGGAATGCGTGGGATGGCGGCGCTCGGTGTGCTGGTCACGCACGTGGCCTTCCAGACCGGAACGAGCGGGATACCGTTCTTCGGACCGCTCCTGGAACGCTTCGATATGGCGGTGGCGGTGTTCTTCGCGCTGTCGGGTTTTCTGCTGTGGCGTCCGCACGCGGCGGCCGCGCATGGACTCGGCCGCGCGCCGCGGACCTCGCGCTACCTGCTGCACCGGGTGGCCAGGGTGCTGCCCGCGTACTGGGTCGTCGTGGTGTTCGTGCTGGTGTTGCTGCCCGGCGCGGCGCATTCGGCGAACCTGCGGGTGTGGGTGTCGAATCTGTTCCTGCTGCAGGTGTTCGTGCCGTTGACGTTGACCGATGGGCTCACCCAGATGTGGAGCCTGTCGGTGGAGATGGCGTTCTACCTGGTGTTGCCGGTGTTGGCCTGGCTGTTCGTCCGATTGCGCGGACCGGCGGCGCGGTGGCGGGTGCCGGTGCTGTGCGGACTGGTCGTGGCGTGTCTGACCTGGAATCTGTGGCCGATTCCGACGCCGGACGCGATCCACGCCGACAACTGGCTGCCCGCGTATCTGCCGTGGTTCGCGGCGGGCATGCTCCTGGCGGAACTGATCCACCTCGCGCGCACCGGGGCCAGGTGGCCGCGAGTGCTGTCGAATCAGCCCCTGATGTGGGCGATCGCGCTCGCCGCGTTCGTGTTCTCGGCGACCGAGTTCGGTGGCCCGGCCGGTCTGGAACGCGCGCAGCCGTGGCAGTACGCGATGAAGATGGTGCTCGGCATGGTGCTGGGGTTCTGTCTGCTCGCACCCCTGGTGGTGCACCGGGTGGGCGCCCAGCACCGCTGGCTGGAATCGCGCACCGCCGCGATTCTGGGCCGCTGGTCCTACGGCATCTTCCTGTGGCACCTGGTGGTGCTCACGGTGGTCTTCCCGGTCTTCGGCATCATGCCGTTCAACGGTCACTTCATCTACGTGATCACCCTGACCATCGCGCTCACGCTCCCGTTGGCCGCCGCGAGCTTCGCCCTGATCGAGGAACCGGCCCGCCGCTGGGCGGCCCGGTGGGATCGGCGAACCGTGTCCGCACGTGTCGAAGAGGCGGAATCGGTGCAGCGTCCGGCGATGCGCTGAGTCACCGCCGGCGGGGCAGTGCGGCTATCCCGACGGCGACGACCGCGATCACGGCAGGCGCCTGAGCCCACAGCGAGCCGCCCATGTACTCGACACCGGAGCGCCAGGTCCCGGTGGACAGCGCCGCCGCCGACGCCAGTGTCCCGAGGCCGGCGAGCCAGGGCAGGGTGCGCGCCGTGAGCGCGGGCCGGAAATGTCGGCAGCCGAGGGCGATCAGTGTGCACGCCACCCCGAACGGCCCGGCGATCACCGCGATCACGCCGGTCAACCCGAGCGCGGCCACCCAGCCGACACCCCAGGTGCTCGGCGCGGGCCCGGCGTCGGGAACCACACGTCGACGCGGAACAGCGAGCAGCGCAAGGGGAATCAGCAACAGCAGTCCGCCGAAGATCGCCAGCCGGTACCAGCGGTCGGCCGGGAACGACACGGTGATCTCCCCGGTGGTGCCCGGCGGAACGAGCCATGCCTGTTGCCAGCCGTCGACGACGAGCGGCGACAGTTCTCGCCCGTCGGCGGTATGAGCCTGCCAGCCGACGTTGGTACTGAGCGGAAGGACCAGCAGTTGAGTGCCGGCACCCGGCTCGTTCGGGTCGGCGGGTTCGCTTTCGGCGTCGGTGGGCGCGGGCTCGGGAGTTTCGCCGGACGCGTCGTTCGCGGACGCGCCGGGGTAGGGGTCGGTGCGGGGCAGGCGCAGGCGGTCGACGGTGAAGAGTTCGGTGGGGGCCACGGTGAGGTCCGGGTGGCCGGGGAGCAGTTCGATATCGGCCGCGTCCTCGGGGCAGGCCTGCGCGGAAACCGGTGCACCCGTGCGGAGTTCGTCGGCGGTGGCGGTGATGGTGGTGTGCACGGCACGGCCGCCGACGGCGATCACCGGCCCGGCCTCACAGCCGACAGTGATGAGTCGGTCGCCGGGGGCGTGGGCCGGATACTCGGGCCCGAGCACCTCGACCTCGGCCAGCCCGGGAGGCTGGGTGAGGACGAAACCGAGCGCTGTGCGATCGAGCACCTCGTTCCAGCTCTGGACGCTGATCTCGATGCGATCGGTTTCGGTGGGGTACAGCGAGATTCGGGCGGGTTCGCCGTGGTCGCGTTCGGGCAGTTCGCGGATCTGCGGCCCGTTGCCCATGTTCACCGCGACGGCGGTCGCGGTCGCGGGCAGGCCGCCGAGCGCGGTGGTGATGTCGAGCCCGGTCACCAGTGTCGGTTCCGGAAGTTCCAGCACCAGCGTGGGTTTACCGCCCGCGGGTTCGCGCACGGTCGACTCGGGCGCGGTCCAGGTGGTCTTCGGATCGCCGTCGGTGGCGGCGAAGGCGGAGCCGCGCGGATCGGCGACATCGGCCTGCCCGCGTGCCACCGGCCTGGTCGGGTCGGTGAGCAGGGCCTCCAGCGCGGGCCCGGGTCGGGTCCGCACGGTGAGGTCGGTGCCGACGGTGAGCGGTTCCGGCACCGACAGGGTGCGCCCGAAGACGCCGGGCTCCTCGGCGGGCAGTCCGAGCCCCTTGCTGCAGTGCACGCGGTCGGGACCGTCGAAGCAATTACCGCGACCGGGGAATTCCTGTCCGAGATCCCACCCGCTGACGACGGTTCCCGCGGCCACATCGGGCAGCACCACCCGGTGCCGGATATCCACCCGCTCGGGCGCCTCCCGGTTGGAGTAGTCGTCGAGTGTGAGCTCGCTGATTCCGAATTGTCCACCGCGGGTGCCGGTTTCGGTGCGCGCGGCACTGATCATCACCCAGTCGGATTTACCCGCGGGCAGCGCGACCGACACCGGATCGCCGGGTTCGGTGATCCGGGCCGACACCGTCCCACGCGAGGTGCGGACCTCGACCCACTTCACCGGATCACCCAGCGCTGCCGCCGTGGTGGTGAAGCGCAGCGAGCCGCTCGCGACCGGCTTGTCCAGATCGAGTCGAATCCATTGCCCGAGAGCCGATTCGGAACCGTTGCTGATCCACGCGGTGCTCGGATCGCCGTCCACGGCGGCCGCGGTGGAACTGCCGGGGGCCGCCCCGCCGATCTGGGTGGCATCGGCGGCCGAGCTCGACGCGGTGACCTTCGCCCCCGACCACTCGCCCTGCACGAGCCCGGCGCCTTCGACGGGGTAGTCGGGGACCAGGTTGTGGGTGCGCCGGGCGTCGTCGGCGGCGCGGACCGCGGAGTTGTGGTTGTCGACCCGGCCGAAATCGGTCTCGCGATCCATCGGGGTGTCGGTGACCAGCACGGGCCGCGCGGGTAACCCGGCGCGTCGGGCGTCGGCGTCGAGAAGCACTGGCGCCGTGGGGTTCTCCGCGTCGCGGCGCACCCGCTCCAGCACTTCGGGGCCGCCCTGGACAACGGGGGTCGAGTCCAGCGGGACCGTGTACGCGCCGGGGAACGCGGGGGGTACGCCCGTGCCGCTGCGCACGTCGACAGGTGTGCCGGGCGGCGGTACGTCGACCCGGTAGATCTCCACGGCCGGGTAGGCGGGCTGCAGATCGTTGTCGACCACCAGCCCGGTGTCCGCCGCACGCGGCCCGATGTTCGCGCCGAACGATGTCACCCTGGTGAAGCCGGGCGAGCCCTCGATCGCGCGGTGCGCGAGCATCGGCCGCGTGGAACGCGAGGTCTCGGGGTCGAGGTCGTTGCGCAACACCAGGATTCCGATGCCCTGGTCGGCGAGGGTGGCGGCGAGCCCGGTCGACGGCCTGCCGTCGGCGATCAGCCGCTGCACCGAATCCATCGCGCGAATCGTGCCCGGCGGATTCAGGGGAACCGAATCACGCACGGCCCATGGGGTACTCGCCAGGGCTTGCAGCGGTTCGTCGCGGGTGAGTCCCCAGATCTGGCTGCCGAAGGGAGCGCCGGGCACGACCAGCGCGCGGGTGTCGGCGGCGTTGTCGGCCAGCCAGTCGGCGGTGTCGGTCCAGTAGGCGGGCACCCGGTCGTAGGCGCCGCGCGGGGCGAGCCGACCGGTCCACGCCAGCGAGGTCGCGAGGGTGAGCGCGGCCAGCACCAGCGCGGCGACCGCCACGAGCCGGTCGCGCTCGGGATGGGCGAAAGAGCTGCGCCACACCGGCATCGGCACGGACGCGGGCAGCGCGACCCGGCCGATCAGATGCGCCAGCCCCACCACCAGCGGCAGCCGGATCAGTGGTTCGAGCTTGTGCACATTGCGCAGCGGCGCACCGCCGGAGTCGAGGAAGATCCGCACGTGTTCGGCGAACGGCCCGCCGAGCGTCCCCACATACCCCGCGCAGATCCCCGCGAGCCCCACGCACAGGATCAGGGCGAATCGGCCCCGATACGGCATCGTCGACCGGGCGAGTCCGGCCATGCCCGCCGCCGCGAGCAAGCCGGTCGCGAGCACCGCGGCGGGCTGGGTCACCAGCACCGCTCCGGCGATCCGCTCCGGCGAGACGAACGGCGTCCAGCTGTCGGTCCCGCGTAGCACCTCGCTCAACGCGGCCCACTGCGTCGTCACCCCCGACGACTCGATGAAGTCGAGGAACGGCGGACTCACCTTGCCGAGCAGCAGCAGCGGCACCACCCACCAGAAAGTGGCGAGGACCAGCAGCGGAATCCACGCTCGGGTGAACCGCCACCACTGCCGATTCGGCCGGTAAGAGGCCCACCACAGGGCCGCGGGCAGAAACGCCGCCACGGTCGCGACCGCGTTCACCGACCCCATCAACGCCAGCGCGAGCGCGCTGCCCGCGGGCGAGAGCGCACCACCGCGCCGCCGCGCTCGGATCGCCACCCCGAGCGCCGCGGGCGCGAGCAGCACCCATGGCGCCAGCATCATCGGCAGGGTTTCCGAGGAGATCGAGCCGAGTGTGGTCAGCACGCGGGGCGACAACGCGAACGTGATGCCCGCGATCACCCGCGACCCGCGCGAGCCGATGCCGAGCGTTTCGCACAGCTTGACGATGCCCCAGAACCCGGCGAGCAGCAGCAGCGCCCACCACACGCGCTGGGTGACCCACGCGGGCAGATGCAGCAGGTGACCAGCGGAGAAGAACGCGCCGTGCGGGAAGAAGTAGCCGTAGGCCTGGTTCTGGACCTGACCCATCGGGGCCTGGCTGCTCCACAGGTGCGACGCTCGCGCGAGGAAACCGAGGGGGTTCTGCGCGAGGTCGTACTTGGTGTCGGCGACGGTGAGGCTGGGCGCCTGCGCGAAGGTCAGTACGAAGGCGGCTACTACCGAGCCGACGAGCCAGCGCCAACCCAGTGGCGCCCTGTCCGGTTGCCCCGAGGTGGGGCGTGACGCGCGGGCGTCGGCCTCAGCGGCTGCCGTATTCAGGGGCGTTGAGCAGCGACGAGTCCTTGTCACCGCTGCGGTCGATCGAGGGCGCCGTGTTCTGCTGCACCGCCGCCGTGATGGCGAAGACGGCGATCGCGCTCAGCAGGGCGCCGCCGACCGCGCTGGCAACAGCCGGAACAGCAAACTTCATCGCGCACTCCAATACGCTCGACGACGGGGCCTGTCTGTGGCCAACCTAGCAGGTCCGCCCGGCTCGATCAGTCGTTGGGCAGCTCGCAACGCAGGGCATTCATCAGCGTGCGTAGTTTGGCCGTCGTCTCGGCCAGCTCGGCACGCGGATCCGACGCCGCGACGATCCCGCCGCCCGCGCTCGCCCGCAGCGTCCGGCGATCGGCGCCGAGCTCGCCGCCGCGAATCGCCACGACCCATTCGCCGTCGCCGTCGTCGCCGCACCAGCCCACCGCGCCGCCGTAGAAGCCGCGTCGCGGTTCGTCGGTGGCGATCGCGTCCAGCGCGGCGGTGAACGGGGTGCCGTTGACGGCGGGGGTCGGGTGCAGCAGCAGGGCCAGGTCGAGTGCGGTGGTCGACGGGTCACGCAGCACGCCGTGAATGGGGGTGGCCAGGTGCCAGACCTGTTCGGTGCTGAGGAGCTCGGGCGCGTCGGGGATGTGCAGTCGCGCGCAGACCGGGGTCAGTTGCCGACGGATCCAGTCGATGACGAAGGCATGCTCGTCGTGGTTCTTCTTGCTGGCCAACAGTTCTCGCGCCTGTGCCGCGTCCTCGGCCGGATCGGCGAGGCGCGCCACGGTGCCCGCGAGCGGGTGCAGGCTCACGCGCTCGCCGTGGCGTGCGATGAGCACCTCCGGTGTCGCGCCGATCAGCGTCTCGCCGGATCGACCCGCCGCGGACAGGTCGACCGCGTACACCGCGGCGTTCGGATGCCTGGTCAGCAGGTGCGCCGCGAGCACTTCGGGGTCGAGCGGCGCGTCGGCCTCCAGCACTATCGACCGTGCGGCCACTACCTTGCGCAGCTCGTTCGCCGGGTCGGCCAGCTGCTCGACCAGTTTCGTCACCCGCGCGACATGCTCAGCCGGACTGGGTATCTCGGTCACCACACGCACTTCGGGCAGGTCCGGGAGCGCCGCGGGTCGCCACGGTCCCGCGGTGTGCAGCACCGTCTCCGGTTGCCAGAGTGCCGCGGGCTCGCGCGGATCGAACGGCAGGGCTCCGACGATCAACGTGGGTGCCGGGTCATGCCGTTCTCCGGCCGAATCGGCGACCTGCGCTCGGCCGGGCGAGCTCCGCCACGCGCGCAGCGCCGCCAGTGCCTCCCGCGGGTCGGAGTAGGACTTGCGCACCCCTGACGTCCGCAACACCGCGTCGGGTCGAGCGAGCAGGAATTCGTTCATGGTGCTTCGACCATAACGCCGCCGATGTGGCGCCGATCCGCGAGAGCGACGCAACTCTCACCGCTCGAAGATCGGGCGTGGCGACCGGCTACTGCTCCGGCGGTACCAGCAGGACCGGCCGGTGCCCGTGCTTGAGTACGGCCTCGGCGACGCTGCTGTGCAACAGCGCGCGCAACCCCGTTGAACCGCGCGTACCGGCGACGATGATGTCGACGTCGAGTTCGTCGGCGCAGTCCACGATGGCGTTCCAGATCGTGGTGGTGCACTCGGCGGTGCGCGGTTCGGCGTCGACGCCGGCCAGTCGCGCCAGGTGCACGCCCTCGGCGTTGATCTTGCGGGCGTCGGCGTAGGCGATGTCCTCCACCTCCTCGTCGGGCACCCAGTCGGGCTGCATCACCCCGGCGAGTCCGGAGATGCGCGCGGCCTGGCGCACCATCGGCTCCCACGCGGTGAGCAGAATCGCGCGTTCGGCGGTGAGGAACCGTCCCGCGTACTCGATGGCGCGTTTGGCGTTCTCGGAACCGTCGTAGGCGATGAGCATCCGATCGCATGCCATGACGACCTCCTGCGCTGGTCGGAGCTGGTTTCATCCCAGGTTACCCGCGGCTGGGAGGTATCAATCCGAACCACCGTGATGGGTTCGCGGCGCGAGCGGGCTACCGTGGAGCGCATGCGGAAATCGCCTGTGGTCGTGTTCGCAGTCCTCGCCGCCGTCGCGACCGCCTGTTCGGGAGGTTCGTCGAACGAGACGTCGCCCGCGGCGAGTAGCAGCGCGGTGGCCGGTCCCTCGGCCGCCGGGGAGCCGGGGTCGCCCGCGTCGGCGACTCCGACCCGAAGCAATTGCGGCGCAGACTATCTCGCCAAACTTTCGCAGCGCGAGAAGCTGGCCCAGTTGCTGACCGTCGGCATCACCGGGTCGGCGGACGCGTCGAACGTGGTGAGTTCGGAGCAGGTGGGCGGCATCTTCGTCGGCAGCTGGACCGATCCGAGCCTGCTCGACAAGTCGGCACTCGACGCGGTGAAGGCGAAGGCCAAGGTGCCGCTGATGGTGACCATCGACGAAGAGGGCGGGCGGGTCTCGCGCGCGAAGAACGTGATCGGCGCCGCGCCGTCGGCCCGTGAGATCGCGCAGACCCAGACCCCCGAGCAGTACTACCAGTTCACGCTGACCAGGTCGAAGGCGCTCAAGGACCTCGGGATCACCGTCGATTTCGCCCCCGATGTCGATGTGAGCAGCCAGCCCGACAACAGCGTGATCGGCGACCGCTCCTACAGCGACGACCCGAAGGTCGTCACCGAGTTCGCCGGTGCCTACATCCGCGCGGCCAACGAGGTCGGCCTCGGTTCGGTGATCAAGCACTTCCCCGGCCACGGCTCCGGGTCCGGTGACTCGCACACCGGCGCCGTCACCACCCCGCCGCTGGACCAGATGCAGAACACCGACCTGGTGCCGTTCCGTGAGCTGGTGAATTCCGGTGCGGCGGTGATGGTCGGCCACCTCGACGTGCCCGGCCTGACCGAGCCCGACGTGCCCGCCAGCATCAGCCCGGCCGCGATGACGCTGCTGCGCGAGGGCAAGGGCTACGGTGCGCCGCCCTACGACGGGCCGATCTTCACCGACGATCTCAGCGGCATGGCCGCCATCACCGCCCGCATGTCCATCGCCGATGCCGTCGAGGCCACTCTCCTCGCGGGCGCCGACAACGCGCTGTGGATCAGCAGCGATGCGGTGCCCCAGGTACTCGACCGTTTGGAACAGTCGGTGTCTAGTGGCAAACTGCCCGCCGACCGGGTCGACACATCCGTTCTGCGGATGGCGCGCTACAAGGGCGTAGCGCTGGGCTGCTGATCGCGCTCGGCGACTGTGCGGCAAATGAGGGCGGGTTAACTTACCTTGGAGTAAGATAGGTGGTTCACCCTGCGGTAGGAGAGTGGATGGCAGGCGGGACCAAGCGACTTCCCCGGGCAGTTCGCGAGCAACAGATGCTCGATGCCGCCGTCGAGGTATTCGCGCGCAGGGGCTTCCACGACACGTCGATGGATGCCATCGCCGCCGAGGCGAAGATCTCCAAACCCATGCTCTACCTGTACTACGGCTCCAAGGACGAACTCTTTCGCGCCTGCATCCAGCGCGAGGGTCTGCGGTTCATCGAGGCCGTCGCGCCCGCGGGCAACCCGCAGTTGACCCCGCACGAGCAGGTGCGTACCGCGCTGGAGAGTTTCCTCGATTTCGTCGACCGCAATCGCCAGTCCTGGCAGGTTCTCTACCGGCAGGCACTCGGTCAGCAAACTTTCGCCTCCGAAATCGACAATGCCCGTGAGCGCGTCATCGAACTCACCGCGAAACTGCTCGAGTCCAGCGCCAGGAACGCCGACCCCGGAACCAATTTCGAGGTCGTCGCGGCGGCGGTGATCGGCGCGGGCGAGGCCATCGCCGACCGGGTCGCGAGCGGGCGGATCGAGGTGGCCGAGGCGGTCGACCTACTCGACGATCTCGCCTGGCGCGGTCTGGCCGGTCGCAAGAAGGTCGACTAGCGGTTGCGCCGCGCCCTGTCGGCTGCGATCGTGCACGGTTGACGTTTCACGACAGACGGGGTGGCAGTGTGTTCGGTGTATTGAAGCCGTGTGCGCACGGCGCGGCGAAATATGGCATCGATCCGGGGCAGTGGCAGGCACACATGTGCGGGCTGTGCCTGGGTCTGCGGGACGGGCACGGCCAGTTGGCCCGCGCGGCGACCAATACCGACGCGATCGTGCTCAGCGTGCTCACGGAGGCGCAGGCAGGTGCCGGCGAGCGCACCAGCGCCGGTCCGTGTCCGCTACGTGGCATGAAGCGCGCCTCGGTGGTCGCCGCGAGCGCGCCGGGCGTGCGGTTGGCCGCCACCGCGTCACTGCTGTTGGGCGCGGCCAAGATTCGTGATCACGTCGACGACGGCGATGCGTCCGCTGTGGCCCGCGCTCCGATGCGCAGGGTGTCGAACACGTGGGCGGCGCGAGCCGAGCGACAGGCAGAGCTGATCGGGCTCGATGTCGCGCCGATGCTGAACGCGATCGCCACCCAGTCCGCGCTGGAGTCGCGCGCGGCGGCCTTCCAGGCGCAAGGGCGCGCGGGTTCGACCTCGCTCGACGAACTCACCGGGCCGACTCAACTCTGCGCCGCCACCCTCTTCGGGCATACCGCCACGCTGGCCGGTCGCCCGGAAAACGTTGCCGCGCTCCAGGAGATCGGTCGCCACGTCGGTCGCATCGCGCATCTGGCCGACGCCATCGAAGACCTCGAACGCGACCGTGCCCGTGGCCGCTTCAATCCCCTGGAGGCCACCGGCACGGATATGCCCCGCGCATACGAGCTGCTGCGCGAGAGCGAATCCCGCATTCGACAGGCCGCGTCCGAGGCCGAACTCGACCAGCTGCCGACAGTGCGCTGGGCGCTGCTCGATCCGCTGGCGAGCCTGCTGCGGACCGTGGGCCGAGGGCTCGGTCTCGCGGTCGGCCACACCTGCCGTACTCCCGCTGCGGCGCAACAGCATTCGCCGTACGAATTCCCGTCCCCGCCCGGACGACGGCGCCCGAGCCGACCCGGTCCGTTCAAGGCGGGCGGACTCATCCTCGGCGTCTACTGCACCGGCGTGGCCTGCTGCGTGGACCACACCAGTCCGTGCACCGGCGAACAGAAGGATGCCTGGGCCAAGAACTGCGACTGCGGCAGTTGCTGCGACTGCGGTGAGTGCTGCGGCAACTGCTGCGGCGATGACTGCTGCTGCGGCGATTGCGGCTGCGGCTGCGACTGCTGACGAAAAAGGCTCGCGCGGTGGCGAATTCGCCTACCGCGCGAGCCTTTCGCTATCGAACCCCTACTCGCACTTGACGATCGGGATGGGGTCGTACTTCACGGTCCGGGTGTGGCGCGACACCTGGGCGCCGGACTTGGCGTCGGTGATCACCCTGGTGTCGGAGATGGTGAAACCGGGTGCGCCCTCGGAGGCGATGCAGTCCTTGCCCTTCGGCAGCACCACCTCAGTGGGTTCGGTCGGCTTCGACTTCTCACCTGTCACCGATTCCACGTTCACGGTCTTGGTGCCCCACAACCGCACGGTGATGTCGGAGCCGGTGGCGATGGCCTGGATGTAGACGCCGGTCGTGCCGGTATTGCGGAACGCCAGGTCGATCGCACCGTCGAACACGGTCGCCTCGCGCGCGGCCGGGTAGCGCGAGATGTAGTAGCTGTGCTCGGTGTGTCCGCCGTCTTCCATCCCGGCGAAGTAGGCCGCGTTGTAGAGCGTGGTGGCGAACTGGCTGATGCCGCCGCCGACCGCGGTACTCGGCCTGCCCTTGTCGATGATGCCGGACTCCACATAGCCCTCCGCGGCGGTGCGCGGTCCGGTGAACTCGTTGAGCGAGAACGTATCTCCCGGCTTGACCACCGCGCCGTCGACCTTGGCGGCGACCGTGCGGATGTTCACCCCGGAGGGTCCGCTGAAGCCGCCGGTGGTGAACTGACCGATGGTCTCGGTGACCCCGAGCGCGTTCGCGGCCTCGGTGGTGAGCTTGGGCTCGATGCGCTGATACACCACCGGGCTGGTGCGCGGACCCGGCTGCGTCAGCAGGGCGGGCAGCTTCTCCAGCGTCTTCGGCCAGTCCACCTTCTCGCCGACCACGGCGGGTACGACGGTCGGCTTACCCGTGCCGACGGTGAAGGTGGCGTCCTTGGGCTCCACCTCCGACTTCGCCAATTGTGGTGCGAGCAAGGCGATCACGGCGTCGTTGTCGAACCGGGGTGCCAGTCCGCCGTTACCGTCGGGTGCGAAACCGAGCGTGTCGGCGATCTGACCGGGGGTCAGCGAGGCCGCGATGTCCTTGCCGGACACCGCGATAGGTGACGCGACGGCGGGTGTCGCGATCTCGCGCACCGCCGCCTGCACGGCGTCGGCGCGCACGGCCATGGGCGCGGCCACCACGGGCAGATCCAGCTGGCTGCTCGCGGCCCAGCGGTCGATGACGGTGGTGCGCGCGCCCTCGGTATCGAGTACCCGGCCAGGCACCGGCGCGACCGCGACGGGCCTGCCGTTCTCGAACCGCACCGTGCCTTCGACGGTCGGGTTGTCGTGGACTCGGAAGCTCTCGAGCTGTGCGTCGAGGGCCGCGGCGTCGACGGTGCTCGATACCGGAACCTCGCGGGTTCCGAAGAGCGAGATCAGTCGACTCACCGGGTTCAGTGGCTGGCTGCCGACGGCGTCCCAGGTGCGGTCGTAGTCCACCGACAGACCGGCTGTGGCGGGCACCAGGCTCGCCTGTACGTCGCCGATCCGCACGGGTAGCGGTCGCTCGGCCTTGGGACCGAGTTCGGTGTGCAGCAGGGCGTCGGCCTCGGCCTGGTCCATGCCGCCGATGTCGATACCGGCGACGACGACGCCGCGCGCCACCTCACCCGTGCTCAACGCGAGGTCGGCCAGGTAGGCGGCGGTCCCGACGGCCAGCACGGCGCCGACCGCGATCCCGATGCGTTTGACCAGCTGCTGGTTGCCCGGCGAGGTCGGCGGGGGTGGGCTTGCCGGGCCGGGTGTGGGTGACCAGCGATCGCGGGTCACGGTGTTCAGGGGCTGTGTAAGGGCGGTGGTGTCCGGATCGAAAGTGCGATTTGATTCGAGCAGCTTGCGTAATCCGACCTCGCCCCTTCGGTCGGCCGGTCGTCCGGCGGTCGACTCGCTGGGCACGGAGGTCCTTCCGTTAGGTTGGCCCCGAATGTTTGCGGGGTCCGGCCCGAGGGTAACGCGCTTCGGCGCGCTCGGCGACCGGGTGGGGGCTGGGTAAGTGCTCCGTACAGGCGTCGGAACGGCGTCCGATCGCCCGCCGGACAGCGAAAGGCTCCGCGTAGTTGCCGGGTCGGGGGTCTGGCAACTACACGGAGCCGATCTGTTTATCGTGGCCCGGAGCGGGGCGTTACAGCTCATTCGGAAGAATTTCGGCGCGGCGGGCCAGCGCCTCGACGAGCGGCGACGCGGCGGCGCGAGACAATTGGGGTGAGACTCGACACCACGGACCGGGACGAACGAGGAGAATTGATGCAGCTGGGAATGATCGGCCTCGGCCGGATGGGGGCCAACATCGTGCGCCGTATCGTGCGCGACGGGCACACCGCCGTCGGCTACGAGCGCAACCGAGGGCCGATCTCCGAGCTGGAGTCCGAGCTGGGCGACAAGTTCAGCGGCACGAACGACCTGGCCGAGTTCATCGGCAAGCTCGAGGTGCCCCGCGTGGTGTGGGTGATGATTCCGGCCGGTGCCACCGGCAAGGTGATCGAGGATGTCGCCGAACTGCTCGAGCCGGGCGACATCATCATCGACGGCGGCAACAGTCGGTACCACGAGGATATAAAGCGCGCGAAAGCGTTGGAGCCCAAGGGAATCCACTACCTGGACATCGGTACCTCGGGCGGTGTGTTCGGCCTACAGCGCGGCTACTGCCTGATGATCGGCGGCAACCGGGCCCAGGTCGACTACCTCGAGCCGCTGCTGGCGACCATCGCCCCCGGCTACGAGACGGCGCCGCGCACCCCCGGTCGCACCGGTGAGTTGTCGCAGGCCGAGAAGGGCTACCTGCTGTGCGGTCCGCACGGCGCGGGCCATTTCGTGAAGATGGTGCACAACGGCATCGAGTACGGCGCGATGGCCGCCTATGCCGAGGGTCTCAACATCCTGGCGCACGCCAACGCGGGGTCGGACTACCTGCACGGTGAGCACTCCGCGGAGGAGACGCCGATGGAGCACCCCGAGTACTACCTGTACGACCTGGACATCCCGGCCATCACCGAGGTGTGGCGTCGCGGCTCGGTCGTGGCCTCCTGGCTTCTCGATCTCACCGCGGCGGCCCTGGTCGCCGATCCCGACCTGGATTCCTACAGCGGTCGCGTCTCCGACTCCGGCGAAGGCCGGTGGACCGTCGACGCCGCCATCGACACCGCGGTCCCCGTCCCGGTCCTCTCCGCTGCCCTCTACCAACGCTTCTCCTCCCGCGGCCAGGCCCTCTACGCCGACAAGATGCTCTCGGCCATGAGAAAGGCCTTCGGCGGCCACAACGAGCTGCCGGATACTACCCGCACGACAAAGTAAAACGACCATATTCCACAAAATAGGAACACGTTCTTCTTTTCCGGGACAGACGTCCAGTTGGGCCTATACCTTGTGGTCAGAGGGGGGGAAAGCCCACCTGATGAGGAATTCGCCCCGGCCGTCTCGCCGGGGCTATGGAGGAAAAACATGTTCCGGACTTCGCGTATCGCCGCGGGCGTCGCCACCACCGCACTGGTCGTCGCCGGTGTCGGTGTCGGCCTTGGATCCGGCGTCGCCGCCGCCGACGCCACCTGCGCGGTGAGCAGTCACGCGCAGAAGAAGGATGCGAGCACCGTCGGCGTCACTCACGTCTACGACAAGACCGCGAGCGCCGAGCAGATCGGCGTCGGCACCTCGGTCACCTACAAGGTGGTCGTCGGAACCACCGGGATCGGCAACCCGTACGTCAACACCATCACCGACTTCCCGCCGGTCGGCTTCGGCGCCCCGACCAAGACCACCATCACCGCCTATCACGCGGTCGGCGGCCAGGTCACCGAGGATGTCACCGCCGTGCCGAACGCGGGAGGCTGGAAGGTCACGAGCACCGGCTGGTTCGTCAACTCCGGCAACCCGGTCACCCTCACCATCACCTACCCCGTGCCGAGCGGCGTGAAGGCCGGCCAGATGGTCACCAGCGGTGGCGTGGGCGTCGCGGGCACCGTGGGTGTCGGCACTGAACTGCCCGGCCTCACAGCGTGTTTCACCGCGCGCGGCGCCAATGCCGGTGAGACGGTGATCGGCAGTCTCGGTGACAACGGGCTGGGTTCCGATGATGGCCAGCTGAGCTCCACCGGCTCGCTGAGCGACATCATCGCCGACGTGCTGGGCGATCTGATCGGTAGCTGATCGTCTGGCACCTGGTCGCCGGGACGGACTCGCGCTGCCGTCCCGGCGCACCATTCCCTGTGTGGCGCAATCGTTTCGAACTCTGTGAGGGCTCGTGTTCCCCTGTAAGCGGACGGTGCTGACCGCGCTCGCTGTCATCGCGCTGTCGGTCGTCACGATCGGCACCGCCGGTGCGGACGGATCCCGGCTGGATCGGATCGAGCGGCCGGGCCAGCGGCAGCAAATAGTGCACGTGTACTCCGCGTCGATGGACCGGGTGATCCCGTTGCAGGTCATCACGCCGCACGACACCAGCGCGCCCCGTCCCACGCTGTATCTGCTCAACGGCGCGGGCGGCGGTGAGGACATCGCGAACTGGTACAACCAGACCGACATCGTGCAGTTCTTCGCCGACAAGAACGTCAACGTCGTCACTCCGGCGGCGGGCGCGTTCTCGTACTACACCGATTGGCAGCGCGACGATCCGAAGCTGGGCCGCAACAAATGGCAGACCTTCCTCACCGCGGAACTCCCGCCGATCATCGACGCCACCTTGAACACCACCGGCGTGAATGCCATCGCGGGCCTGTCGATGTCGGCCACGGCGGTGCTCAACCTGGCCATCGCCGCCCCTGACCGCTACCGCGCCGTCGGCGCCTACAGCGGCTGCGCCTCGGTCGAGGACCCGGTGAGCCGCGCCTACATCGACACCGTCCTGGCTCGTGGCGGCGCGGACCCGGCCAACATGTGGGGCCCACCCGGTGACCCCGCCTGGCGCGCCAACGATGCCTACCTCAACGCGGAACGGTTGCGCGGCAAGGCGATCTACCTCTCCAGTGCCAACGGACTGCCCGGCGCCGCCGAGGCTCTGCCGCCCGGTGCCACGCCCGGCAAGGTCATCGGCATGACCGACCAGATCCTGCTCGGCGGCGCCATCGAGGCCGCCGCCAACCTGTGCACCCAGCGACTCGCCGCCCGCCTCGCGGAATTGAACATTCCCGCCCACACCGAATTTCGTCCGGCGGGCACCCATACCTGGAAGTACTGGGAACAGGACCTGCACAATTCCTGGCCACTTCTCGCTGCCGCTATCGGTGCGAACTAACAGCTCTCCAGGGAACTCGAATAGCTTGTAGCACTGAGTAATTCACGCGGTCAAGCCCATGGAAGCTATGGATAACGCGCGCATCGAAGCACCCGATGTGGTTATCAGCAGTTCAGCTCGTCCCCCGAAAGGCTTGTCATGCATCGTCGAATGATCCGAGTTCTCGTCGCCACCGCGGCTGTCGCCGGTATCGCTGCGGGCGCCCCCGCCGCGCTCGCCGCCCCCGCCCAACCGGCCGTGGTAGCCGAATCGGGTTCCAGCGGAACCGGTTCCGCCGCTATCGATATTCCACTCGGCTTCATCAAGCTCCTGCTCTGCGGACCCTGGGGATCGTCGCAGCCGCACCCGAACCCGCAGTGCCGCTGAGCTCAGACAACGAACGGCGGGCGGTCTCCGAAGAACCGGAGACCGCCCGCCGTCGCTGTGTGTCGAGCTAGCGCTCGATGATCGCCACCACGCCCTGGCCGCCCGCGGCGCAGATGGAGACCAGCGCGCGGCCGGATCCCTTCTCCGCCAGCAGCTTCGCGGTCGAGGCGACGATACGCCCGCCCGTCGCGGCGAACGGGTGGCCCGCGGCGAGCGAGGAACCGTTGACGTTGAGCTTGCTGCGGTCGATGGAGCCCAGCGCGCCGTCGAGGCCGAGGCGCTCCTTGCAGTAGGCATCGGACTCCCACGCGGCCAGGGTGGCCAGCACCACGGAGGCGAAGGCCTCGTGGATCTCGTAGTAGTCGAAGTCCTGCAGGGTCAGGCCGTTGCGGGCCAGCAGGCGCGCGACCGCGTAGGTGGGCGCCATCAGCAGGCCGTCGGGGCCGTGGATGTAGTCCACCGCCGCGACCTCGGAGTCGACCAGGTGGGCCAGCACCGGGAGGTTGCGTTCGGCCGCCCACTCGTCGGTGGACAGCAGCACCGCCGACGCGCCGTCGGTGAGCGGGGTGGAGTTGCCCGCGGTCATGGTGGCCTCGCCGGCCTTGACGCCGAACACCGGCTTCAGGGTCGACAGCTTCTCCACGGTCGAGCCGGGACGCAGGTTGTCGTCGCGGGTCAGGCCGAGGAACGGCGTGATCAGGTCGTCGAAGAAGCCACGGTCGTAGGCGGCCGCCATGTTCTTGTGCGAGAGGTAGGCCAGCTCGTCCTGCGCTTCGCGGGCGACGCCGAACTCCTTCGCGGTGATGGCGGCGTGCTCACCCATCGACAGCCCGGTGCGCGGCTCGGCGTTGCGCGGGATCTCGATGCCCAGCATCGAGGGGCGCAGTTGGCCGACCAGCTTGAGCTTGTCCTTGGTGGTGCGCGCGCGGTTGGCGGTGAGCATCCACTCGCGCATGTCCTCGCTCACGCCGATCGGCGCGTCGGAGGTGGTGTCGGCGCCGCCGCCGATGCCGGACTCGATGCGACCGAGCGCGATCGCGTCACCGACGGTGACGATCGACTGCAGGCCGGTTCCACAGGCGAGCTGCAGGTCGTGGGCCGGGGTGTAGGGCGAGAGTTTCGAACCGAGCACGCTCTCGCGGATCAAACTGTGCTCGCCGACCTTCTTGAGCACAGCGCCGCCGACGACCATGCCGAGGCGTTCGCCCTGCAGCCCGAACCGGCTGACCAGCCCGTCGAGGGCGGCGGTGAACATGTCCTGGTTGGACGCCTTCGCGTAGGCCTTGTCGGAGCGCGCGAACGGGATGCGGTTGCCGCCAACGATGGCAATCGGGCGCTGGGTCTTCACGGCCTTGGCCGGGGACTTCGCCGAGCGGGCTTTGCTGGTCACTCGAGTTCTCCATGGTCTCGTCGGTTCCGGATAACGCCGGCCGGTGGAATTGCCCCCGTGCGGTCGCGGCGTCGTATCGGTTTACATTAAACTTACTCCGGAGTAAGTTCGTTGTCGACACCGTACCCGCGAGTGCGCGCTCACACCGGGGACACTGGGCAGGGCAACGGTCACACACACGTCGAGCACAGAGAAGGTAGGAACAGTGGCAGCCAAGAGCAAGGGTGCACCGAACCTCTACGGATCTTTCATCCACTCCGCCCCCGGCGCGTTCCTCGCGAGCAAGCTGGGCCTCCCGCAGCCGGCCGAACTGCGCCGTTACAAGGCGGGCGAGCCCGCGCTGCCCGGCCCGGTGCTGCTCGGCGGCAAGGGCCGCCTGGCCGAGCCGGTCCGCGCGCTGCTGTCGGATTACACCGTCGCCGACTCGCTCGCCTCGGGCACCAAGTACGGCGCGCTGGTCTTCGACGCCACCGGCATCGACTCGATCGACGCGCTCGCGCAGCTGTTCGAGTTCTTCCAGCCCGCCATGCGCAGCCTCGCGCCGTCGGGCCGCGTCGTGGTGCTCGGCACCACCCCCGAACTGGTCGGCTCGGTCGACGCGCAGATCGCCCAGCGCGCGCTCGAGGGCTTCACCCGTTCGGTCGGCAAGGAGCTGCTGCGCGGCGCCACCAGCCAGCTCGTCTACGTGCACCCCGATGCGGGCGCCGCCGCGACCGGCGTCGAGTCGACCCTGCGCTTCCTGCTCTCGGGCAAGTCGGCCTTCGTCGACGGTCAGGTCATCCGGGTCGGTGCCGCCGACTCCGTCGCCCCCGCTTCGTGGGACAAGCCGCTCGCGGGCAAGGTCGCGGTCGTGACCGGCGCCGCGCGCGGCATCGGCGCCACCATCGCCGAGGTGTTCGCCCGTGACGGCGCCACCGTGATCGTCGCCGACATCCCCGCCGCGGGCGAGGCACTGTCCGACACCGCGAACAAGATCGGCGCCACCGCGCTGGCCCTCGACGTCACCGCGCCCGACGCCGCCGAGCGCCTGGCCGATTTCGCCACCGAGCGTTTCGGCGGCATCGACATCGTCGTCCACAACGCGGGCATCACCCGCGACAAGCTGCTCGCCAATATGGACGAGGGCCGCTGGAGCTCGGTGATCAACGTCAATCTCGCTGCCCCGCACCGCATCACCTCGGGCCTGGTCGCCAAGGGCGTGCTCAAGGAAGGCGGCCGCGTGATCGACGTGTCCTCCATCGCGGGCATCGCGGGCAACCGCGGCCAGACCAACTACGGCGCGTCCAAGGCCGGCGTCATCGGCATGGTCGACGCCGAGTCCCCGCTGCTGGCCGCGAAGGGCATCACCATCAACGCGGTGGCGCCCGGCTTCATCGAGACCGCGATGACCGCCGCCATCCCCGTCGGCACCCGTGAGGCCGGTCGCCTGATGAGCTCGCTGCTGCAGGGCGGTCAGACCGTCGACGTTGCCGAGACCATCGCCTACTTCGCGAGCCCCGCGTCGAACGCGGTGAGCGGCAACGTGGTTCGCGTCTGCGGTCAGAGCCTGATCGGCGCCTGATGACTCAGACGATCACCCTCACCGAGGTCCCGAAGAACGGCGGCCTGTACGCCAAGGCGGCGCTCGGCGCCATCCCGCTGCCCGCTCCGCTGTCGGGTCGCAAGCCGACCCTGCCCGACCGTCGGGTAGTCGTCGACGGCGTGCGGGTCGACGCCGACCACCTGGCCGCCTACTGCCACGCCACCGGCTTGCGTTTCAGCGACACCCTGCCGCTGACCTACCCCTTCATCCTCGCGTTCCCGCTGATGATGGAGTTGCTCGTGGCCAGGGACTTCCCGTTCACGGCGGTCGGCGCGGTGCACTTCGAGAACGTCATCGAGCGCACCAGGGAGATCTCGGTCGCCGAGCCGCTCGATTTCTCCGCCCACGTCGAGAACCTTCGCGAACACCCGAAAGGTCTTCTGGTAGACGCGATCACAGAGATCCGGGTGGGCCGCGAACTGGTCTGGCGGCAGGTATCGACCCTGCTGCACCAGCAGCGCACCTCGCTCTCCGGCGGTCCCAAGTCGGCACCTCCCGCCGACGAGGTGCCCCCGCCGCCGCTGCGCGTGCAGCGCGTCGATCAGAAAATGATCAACCGCTACGCCGCGGCCTCGGGCGACCGCAACCCGATCCATGTCTCCGGGATCGGCGCCAAGGCAATGGGTTTCCCGCAGACCATCGCCCACGGCATGTGGTCGGCTGCCGCGATCCTCAGCACCGTAGAGGGTCGTGTACCCGAAAAGGCGAGCTACGCGGTCAAGTTCGGCAAGCCGATCTTCCTGCCGTCATCGGTGAACATCTACGCCGATCGAGTCGGATCCGGCTGGGACCTCTCCATCCTGCACCCCAAAAAGGGTTACCCACACCTCACCGCGACCTTGCGCTGAGTGCCCACCGGTAGGGGCCGCACACTCCAGGGGGGTGTGCGGCCCCTACCGGTATTCGGGGATTGTGGTCGGGGCCTTGTGTTTTCGAGGTCATCCTCGATCGTCATCCCAACGGGCACCGTTACGCGCAATTGCTGTGACTTTACTCATCACCCAACTTCGCGTTCGCTGAACACTTGCCATCGGGCATTTCGACGCCCAATTTGGTCTACCGTCCGGTGTTTTCTTCTGCGTGCTAAGAAATTGCCTGGGCCACAGTGGTCCAACTTTGCGACGTTGCCACCTCGCCAATATCGCGTGCCCCAACCGCCCGGCAACTATTCGGCATCTGAACACTTCGGTGCCCGAATTTCGAGCCCTCCGGATCCCCGCGAAACGCGTGTAGAACTTCTCTTGCCCATCGACCGTTCGGTCATGTCGGCGGGGTTCACCTGATCCAGATCCGTGGCGAGAAGTGTTGTGGAGGAAGCGTTGTGAACAAGATCAGTCGTTCGAATCGGGGGATTCTTCGAGCAGTCGTAGTCGTGGGAGCGGCACTGTCGCTGGCCGCGGGGGCCGGGGTGGCCGGCGCGGACACCGGCAGCGGGGCGACCGGCAGCGGGGTAATCGACACCGGCAGCGGGATTCTGGGAGATCTCCTCGACACCGGCAGCGGCATCCTCGGCGGTGGCTCGAGCAGTGGTTCTTCGGAGACCGTGCAGCAGTGCAACCGCTCGACGAAGTCGGGCGGAGCGGGCGTCACCAACACCACCCACCAACTAGGCAAGACCGGCCCCACCTCGTTCGTCCTGACCTACGAAACCTTCAACATCCCCGACCGCATCCAGGTCTTCTACGAAGGCGGCCAGGTGCTCGACACCGGCTACGTCGGCGACAACACCAACCAGGGCACCGGATCACGGGTCGTGTCCTTGCCCGCCGGCTCGTCCACGACGGTGAGCGTCCGGGTCACCGGGCCGAACGACACCCAGTGGGAGTACACGGTTAACTGCCCGTCGTAGCGTTCCTGTTCATCCGAACGCTGAGGTCGGACGCGTGGGCCGCATGCTCGAAAAGGTGTGCGGCCCTCTGGAACGGCCATTCAACGGGCAACCGGGCTTCACCGCCACGGTGCGCTGAGTCCTCTGACTCCGTGGGTTCGGCACAACGTTGCCGGCGCCCGGTCGGCGCTAGGATCGCTGGCTATGGGTCGGTAGGCCTTGTTCGAGCTATCGCGGTGTGATGTGACGAAAACTGATCAACTAGTTGGTGATCCGGCGATATCGGTCGGAGATGAAGTTCCTGCCACGATGCGGCCGACGGCCTACGGTGGCTTCGCTGTCTTCATCGTGGCTTGGCTCGCTTATGCGACGGCCCTGCTCGCAAGCAGCCGTGACCTGTTCACCCGGGTGGTGTTCGAGGAGGGCGACGCGGCGACCGTGTCGATCCAGGTGCTCGCGGCAAAGGATCTCGAGCTTCTCGTCGGCAACTATTCCAGGGCGGGTTTTCATCATCCTGGTCCCGCACTCATCTATGTGCAAGCGTTCGGTGAATGGCTCTTCTACGACGTCTCGAGTCTGGTGCCGTCACCGTGGAACGGTCAGGCGATTGCCATCCTGCTGTTCAACGCGGCAATGATGGCCCTGGTTCTGAGCATTGTCTACAGCTGGTATCCGTCGTGGATGCTCGTCGCCGGACTCGCTGGTGCGAGTCTGCTGTTCGTGACGGTGTATCGCGAACTGCTCAGCCAACTCTGGTTTCCCTTCGTATATTTCGCACCGTTCCTGGTCTTTCTGGTCGCGGTGTCCTCGGTACTGGCTGGGCGCACCGAACACCTCTGGATCGTGGCGTTGGCCGGCGGGCTACTGATCCACGGCCATGCTGAGTTCTTGTTCTTCGTGACATTGCTCGGTGGCGCGGCGCTCTACCTTGTCCGGCGCTGGGAACTGCCGGTCGCTGTGCGGGATTGGTGGTGGTTCGGTGCGATCGTCGTAGTGTTCGCCTTCCCGATTCGGCTGAACACGATGGTGAATTACCCCGGCGAACTCCCGAAGTACTTCGTCTACGGCGGCGGTCACGGTATCCATATGCCGTGGACCGCGGCTTCCTACACAGTGCAGTTCTGGGGGCCCAACCGCATACTCGGCCTCGTCATCTTCGTCGCGCTGTACGCCCTCGTCGCAGCGGTAGCGCGTGGTCAGACGTTCCTGCGACGCGGCCTGGCTGTGTGCGCGGTGACGGTGCTCTTGATGTCGATCTACGCGATGATCGGCATCGACCAGATCGACGAGGCCTATATCGGCTATTTCTCGTATGCCGTCCCACTGTTCATGTTCTTTCTCCTCCTGATAGGCCTCACCCAGCGGATCGGCCAGCTGAAATATGCCGGTATCGGCCTGCTTGTTGTCGGGATCGTGGTCGTCACGATGACACATTCCCTGGCCAACCGGCGCCCCGAGATGGTAGGCATCCCCGCCGCTCTCGACGCGATGGCCGATGTCGCCGGCGACCGGCCGATAGTCCTGGAGCGCCGACCGCACGAAGCGTGGGCCGAGGTCGTCCCTCTCGTGCTGAGCGGAGCACGCGCCGGTCTTCGAGTCTGCGCCGACGATGCAAGCAACATGAGGCTGTTGGTAACCGACGAATTCGTCTGCACGTCAGAGGAATTGACTGATGGTGCCCATTTCGCAGTCGTTCGTGGAGAGGTTGCCGGTGCGCCGGTCGGGGAGGTCATCGCCGAGGTCGGCCCTCTGCTCGGCAGGCCACCGAGTCGGGTGACAGTGGTCGGCAATAGGCGGTGACCTGTCAGCAAGCGTTGCTGAGACCGATATTCGAGAGAACAGCTCGCAGCAGCCGAGGAGACGCCGGTGGAAACCCCGGCTCCCTGACGCATCACCCTGACGACGAATGCCCCGCGATGAGCGGGGCATTCGTCGTCAGGGCTCAGCTGTGTCTGGCCGCCCGGAGTCCGTTGACGTAGGCGGCGACAATTCGTAGGTCACCTTCGGACAACCCGGACAGGTCGACGATTCCCTCGGCGGCCGGTGGTCGGACCTGCTCCGTCTCGACCGGGTCCAGCCCCGCCTGGGTCAACAGCGGTTCGGCGTCGAGGCCGACCGCCGCCGCCATGGCCTGCAGGGTCTCGGCCGTGGTGCTGGCGGGGACCTTCTGGCCGCGCTTGTACTGGGTCCCGTTCTCGACCTGTGTCCATAGGCTCGTACTGATCCGCGCTGCTTTCGCGGCACGGTCCATCGACATCTCGCGCTCCTTGCGAGCAAGCCGCAGGGTGGCGCTGACCTCGGTGGGGACCACCGCGCTCCGTTGTCTCACCATGCAGCGAGGGTAGCAGATTGTTTGCACTGATGCATGAAGTGCATGTAGTCCTTGGCTGCGAATTTGCGAATCCGAATCCTGCAGATGCTGTATAAGCAACGGCGATCAGCGAGTTTGTTTGTGGTGACGGATGACTGGGTACCGCGCCTGCCGCTCCGGCTTGACAGATGCCTAGCAACAACGTTGCATACAACGTGTGTCCGATTGTGGGTCCCAGTAGGAGCCATCGCTGGACACCGCCCCGGGCGCGCCATTCATTTTCGGTCGCGTAGCGGGGGGAGACCGGGGCTGCGGCCCGCTATCGACCGAAGGAGTGAGTACATGGGCCCATACGATGCCATTACGGCGTCGAATCGCGAGCGTGAGGATTCATGCGGCGTAACCCCATTGGACAGGTGGGCCGATGACAACCACCTGTACCTGGATCGAGAAGCCGCGCGAGACCTGGCCCGGATGCTCGGTGACATCCCCGACCTGGTCGAGGATCTGTCGGATGCGCGCACCCGGCAGACCCGATTCGGCACGGTGGACTACCGCACGCGCAATGGCGCACGGGAACAACGGCTTCCGTTCAATCCGGCCGCTGCCCACGCCGCCGACCATCTCCAGTCGGTGATGGTGGCCTGGGTCCGGCTGGTCTGCGAGCAGCGCGGCATCGACTACAGCGGGGTCGCGACCACCAGTGGCATGGCGGAGTGGTTGCAGCGCAACATCATCGCGCTGGCGATGACCGAAGGTGTCGAAGCCGCGCCCGCCGAGATCGCCGCGGCGATCGAGGCGGCCGAGACGGTGGTCTGTCCGCCGGCCGAGCTCGCCTCCGCCGACGCGGATCTGGTCCTGCGTGCCAGGGCTGTTCGCCTCCATGCGGCGGCGATCGGCAAGCTCGCCGAGGAGTTGGGTGACGGTTTCCGTAACCTCACCGCTCGGCGTGTGCGCACCCTGCGCAAGGCCGGCCTCATCAATCCGGTCCCGGGGCCCTGGACGCCGGACTGGCCGGAGCTCTTCATCGTGGGTGAGGTTTTGGACGCGCACCGGGCTCTTCCGGTGCGGCACCGGGCGATAGATGCATAGCGAACAGAGTGACCCAGCGGGGCGTCGGCAGATTGTTGCCGGCGCCCCGCTGGCGTTGTGGGACACATTTCGGCCACGTCGCGGTGTCGAAAACGCTTAGGCCGCACGATTTTCGAGCGGTGCTCGACGCGAAGCTGTCGCGTGATACCCCCGTCTACCTGGGCTTTCGCGCTATCCGGAAGTGGGTGTTGACAAGTTGCGACCGATGAAGCAAACTAGTGCCAGCGGGATTCGCCGTGCCCAAAAGTAGTTCGGTGCAGTGCGATTCGCTGTAGGCGACCGCCGACTACACGGATCCTGACCGGGATCTCCCTTCGCGTCGACGCTAGAATGGGCTCGTGCTCTCGACCGAGAGTCTCGACATTTCGGCTGCTGGGTGAGGTTCTACTTGTGTCAGGCGCGTTCGATGCATTTACTCCCGACGATTCCGGTGGGCCGTCCGGTGAGGGACCCACTCGTGAAGGCGGCAGGCCCCTCTCCCGAGTAGACGACTCGATACCAGGTAGAAGGAACCGCGTCGGCCATGTCGCTCTCTCCGACATCTGCGTGGAAGACCTCCAAGTAGTGGCAGGTGCGGTGGATCGGTGGCGCTCGCTCCGGGCACCGACCACGGTGACGCGTACTACCTCTCGGTGAGCTGATACAGGCATCTGACACCGTCGGGGTGGTGAGGATGCGACGGGTCGAGGTCAGTTCCGAGTTGTGAGAGTTGTGTGTTGCCATGGGTGATGAAGGTGAATCGGATACCGCGATGCCGGACCGGCAGGATATCGCGGTACAGCGCAACGGGTTCAACGCCCAGGAGTCCGCGTTCAGCCAGGGAATCCGGGTCGATTCGGCCGTGGTCTTCGACTTCGTGTCGTACTGGTCCGTAGTCGACCGCGCGATCCTGATCCAAGCAGACCTGTCCGGTCATGTACGAAACGAGGTCATCGCGCACGCCGTGGCCCACATCGAGATGGCCGAATCACGTGACCTGGCAGCGGCACTCGATGGTGAGCGCTGGCGGGGCCGGATCGAGATGGAGGTGCACGATGTGGTGGCACACCGCCTCATCCCACTCGCCGACCTGCGTGACGCGCTGGAAGTCGGCGACAATCTCACCGACGTCTCGGCGCTCCTCGGTGTCACCGAGTTCCTGCTCGGTTGGCGGCTACAACACCTGGCGAACGACGAGTTCGCTGTAATACCAGTGCATTTGCTGAACCGCCTGGGCTGGCTGCCCGGGATACCCGCGGAATACCCCTACCGGTGTCTGTGGCCGACATCCAGCTCCGGCGAGATACTTCGCCAACTGGCACCCGGCAGACACCACCGATAGTCACAGTCCCCACTCAGCCCTCGTTCCGTGAAAACGGCACGGGGGCTTTGTCATCGGCGCATGTCGCCGACTCGCAGGCCCGTCCCTGTCGCGCCCGTCTCCCGCAGCTCGCTGCGGTCGAAAGGCGTTGTCGCAGCGCAGGGGCGCCACGGTCCCGCTCCGACGGAGCAGTTCGTCGGAGCGGGACCTCCACTCACATACCGGAGAGGTAGGAACATGTCACTGTGGTCTCCGAAAGGATCGCCCCGCACGATCGACGTACTCGTGGTCGGCGGCACCTGGAACCCTGGCGGCGACGGCGTCACCGGTGCCTTCATCGACGCGCTGAACAGCGCGATGTTCACCCCTCGGATAGTCCCGTATCCCGCCGACTACGGGTTGCACGTGAGCTATGCCGAGAGCGTCGCCGAAGGTAAGCGCGCTCTGCTGGCAGCCATCGACCGCTCGCCGAATCCCGTTGTCCTAGCTGGCTATTCACAGGGCGCTGCGGTCGCGGGTGACCTAGCCGCGGAGATCGGCCGCGGCGAGTACCCGGGCCGCGAGGTGATCGCCTGCGCGCTGATCGCCGATCCGCGCAGACCGGCGGGCAAGTACCTAGGCGATACCGACCCCGGTGGCTACGGCGTTGTCGGCGAACGCCCCATCGACGCAATCCCCGCCTATTGGGCCGCGGCACCCGGCGACCCCATCACCGCGCTGCCGGCGGGTAACCCCTTGCGCACAATCGCGGATCTGGGCGCCTTCTTCAGCTTCGCCAGCGCGAACTCGGCGATCCGCTGGGCACAGCGAATGCTCGACACCGCAACCCGAAAGCAATTGCAGCGCTGGTGGTCTCCGTCGAACTGGAGCCACTGGACCGGCGCGATCACCTACGCCCGCGGCTACCTGTTCGACGGCAGGCACACCAGTGACTACATCCGCTACGGCCACGCCCGCGCGCTGGCCCAGGCGCTGAACCGCGATGTCGCCGAAGGCCGCATCTGAGACCCGCGAAGGAACACATCATGAGAATCAGCAAGACCCCGGAACCCGCGCTGGTGCGGTCGGTACTCGTCGCTGTCACGGGCGTCATCGCCTACCTGTTCGGCCGTGAGATCGATACAGCGTGGATCGAAATACTGCTCACCCTGTACGGATTGGCGACCCCGCTGATCGCCGGTGCCCTCATCAGACCCGCTGTTACCCCGGTGACCGGATCGGTGGGTGAGCCCGATGACATCGTGGTTGAGCCCTGAATTCGTTCAGGCGACCGGCATGGCGCTGGCGACCGTGATCGGCGCGGTGACGGCGTGGCAGGCCCGCGAGGTCGCCAAGTTGCGTGAACGGGTGGTCGCGCTCGAAGAGCAGGCCGCCGACGATCACCTCCGATTCCGCGACGCGATCCGCCTGATCCGCGCACTCCAGCGACACATCGACGAACTGCTCGGCTTCCTGCGCCTGCACGTACCGGGCATGGAACCCCCGGCGGCGGACTACAAGATTCCCGCCACCCTCCAAGAAGAAATCTGACGGCGACCCCGCCGTTCCCGAACTGCATGCGGTCGGCCCCCGGAGAACACTCGACACGGTGCGGGATTCGAGCCCGCCGCATGCCGCGCTCCTGACGCGCCCGTCTCCCGCAGGTGGTCTGCGGTCGTAGACGTCGCCGCTGCGTCAGGAGCGATGGTCCCGCCCTCGCCGCTTCCCCTCGTCCACGAGGGCGGGACCCCGAAACCTCACTCACACAAGGAGATACCCATGGGCTGGACCGGCGACCCGGTATGGCTGGCCGACGTGCTGCGCGATGCCGGACTCGATGTCATCGAACACGAGGGCTGGCGCGACCGTGGCCACGGCGACTTCCGTGACCTGCGTGGCGTGCTCTGCCACCACACCGCGGGCGGCGGCCGCAACGACTGGCGCATCGTCCAGGACGGCCGCGCCGACCTCCCCGGCCCCCTCGCCCAACTGGTCCTCGAACGCGACGGCACCTTCCGCGTGATCGCGGCCGGGGTGTGCTGGCACGCGGGCCGCGGCTCCTGGCCCGGCTGGCCCACCGACAACGCCAACTACCACGTGATCGGCATCGAAGCCGTCTCCCGCGGCGACGGAACCGACTGGACACCGGCACAACTCGACGCCTACAAGCGCGGCTGCGCGGCCATCCTGGCCCGCATCGGCCGCGACGCCGAGGACTGCGTGGCCCACCGCGAGTACTCCCACGAAGGAAAAATCGACCCCGCCGGCATCGACATGGACGAGTTCCGTCGCGACGTCCAGGCATTCATCGACGGAGAGGACGCTCCGATGAGCGCATCCGAAGTTACCCAGATCCAGGATTTCATCACCGCGTTCTGCGGCCCGATCGGCAGCGATGTCAAGGACATCCGCGAGCAGCTGTGCGGTAGCCAGCAGCGTGACGCGGGCATGTTCGCGGGCTGGGAACAGCTCGACGGGATGACTGTGGTCGACACCTTGGCCGACATCCTCGACCGCCTCAAGGCCCTCGAAACGCCCGCAGCCGAGGGGAGGTGAATCCCTTGCTTCCCATCCTGCTCCAACTGCTCGAGCTGGCCATCGTGCTCGCGCCGGTAGTCCTGCCGCTGCTCGGCCTCTGACCCCACGACCCGGAGATCACCATGACGGAATCGACCACGTTCGCCGCGAGTTCCGCTCTCGGCGCCGAAGACGTCGCCGCGTCGCAGCCATCGGAACCCTCGACGGGCGTACTGCACGCTGCTGTCGAGATCGTCCCGGCCCTCGACGACGGTGTCGCATGACCAGCCCATACGCCGGGCAGTTCCCGGACTTCGAGCAGTTCATGATCGGGCTGCTCACACCCATCGCGACGACCGTGAGTGCCCTGCCCGCGACGGCGAGCCAAATCACGTTGCCGCTGATCTGGGTTCGCACAACGGGCGGCACGCTCGACCACAACGCGATCACCTACCAGGCGAAGGTGCGGGCGGCCGTTTTCCACAGCACCAGGCAGCAGGCGCAGACCATGGCGATTCAGGTGCGCGATGCTTTTCTGAACGCCTCGGCCGCACGCTTCAACGGCGTGCTGGTCGATTACGTGGAGGAAATCGCCGCCGCTGAACCGCGTTTCAGCGCCCCGAATCTGCGTCGCAGCCGCGGGACGAGCGAATTTCCCGACCTCGATCCGCTGCATCAGATGGTCGAGCTCGCCTTCGCCATCGACGCCCGCCGTCAGTAGACGGCATTTCACCGGCACCCCTGCCTGATCGCGGGGGTTGCCCAGTTCCCTGTCCAGCCCGGTTCACCGGGCACATGAATGGAGAAAGTCTTGCCTCCCATCTCGTCCACCCCGTTGACCACCCTGAAGGCCGCCCAGCGCCAGCTGCTGCTCAAGCCGCTCGACGCCGCGGTGTTCCTAGCCCCGTGGCCGAACTCCACCCCCGTCACCCCGGGCAGCATGACCGACGCCACCGGCAACCTGCTCGCGCTGCCCGCGTCGTACCAGTCCGTCGGCCTCATCGACAAGAAGTCCGGCGTCAACTTCGCGCGCGCCGTGACGGCCTCGCCCATCGAGGCGTACGGCGAGATGCAGCCGGTCCGCGACGACATCACCAGCGATATCACCACCATCGAGTTCGAGCCGCAGCAGACCAACCTGCTGAACCTGGCGCTGACCAGCAACACCAACCTGGCGTCCACCCAGGCCGCGGCCAACGGTGAGGTCGGCTTCTGGCAGCCCGCCACCCCGCAGATCAACTACTACTCCGCGGTCGTGATCGGCAAGGACGGCACCGACGCCGCCCCGATCTACATCTTCAAGATCATGCCGAAGGTCGCCGTCACCAAGTGGGGCGGCGAGCAGTGGACCCCCACCAACCTGATGGGCGAGAAGCTCACCCTCACCGCCTTCAAGGACGACACCCTCGGTTACGCCGTCGCCCACGGCTTCGGCGGCACCGGCTGGCAGAGGCTGCTGTCCGCGACCGGCATCAAGTACACCGTCTCGGCGATCACTCCCGCGCCGATCAGCGTGACCCGCGGCACCACCACGTCCGCGCCGATCGTGGTGACCGACCAGTTCGGCGGCATCCTGCCGAACGCCAACTGCGCCTTCACCCCGGCCGGTGGCTCGAACATCACCGTGTCGGCGTCCGGTCTCGTGACCGCCGCCGCGAACGCCACCGTGGGCAACACCACCGTCGGCATCGTGTACACCCCGACCGGCGGCACCGCGCTCGCCTCGGTGAACTGCGTCGTCACCGTCGCGTAACCGACGCCCATGAAACGTGGTCGCGTGCCGTGCTTCTCCGGTCGCGGCACGCGGCCACTTCCTTGTCAGTTTCCGGAGAGAAAGCGGGGCAACCCCGTGTCCATCATCCCCACCCAGTTCCCGGTCACGATGACCGACGGCACGCACGAGTACCAGGTCTTCGACGCCTCGGCGTTCGGTGACGCCAAGTTCGGTCTCGGCCACCGCGTCAAGGAAGACGCCGCGCAGGCCGTCGCCGCGACCAAGCCAGCCAAGTAACCACGTTCCACCACTACGAAACCGGAGATCCCCTGATGGCAGCACCCCGCAAAACGTCAACGGCCACGAAGGTCGCAGGCGGTGACGAAGGCCGCTTCTACGAGATCCAGCGTGAACTCGCAGCCAAGCGACGCGGCCCCTACCACCTGACCGCCGACATCGCGATCCAGCCACTGACCCGCCGCCAGGCGCGCTTGCTGGCCGAAACCGACGACGAAGAAGACCAGCTACAGATCCTGCTGGGCGAGGCCTACGAGGCGGTCGACGACCTGTTCGCCGACCGCCCCATCGACGAATGGGTCGCCTTCCAGAACGATCTGTACGCCCACTTCTACGGCGAAGGCGCCACGGAGCTGCCGGGGGGATCCGAGGGCTCGTAGAGTTCTGGGACAAGTTCGGTGCCGCGCTCGAATACGACCTACTCGAGCGCGGCATCGACATCCGAGACTGCTTCGGGCCCATAGAGTTCCGCACCCGCGACTGGCGCACCATCTGGCGGTTCAAAGACCGCCTACCCCGCGGGTCGCACTACAAAACAGCCTTGGCGTTGGACCGCGAGCTCGCCGAGTACTGGCTCGACATGGAGGAATCCGACCCCGATCCCGACGCCGAAGAGCCACCGACCCCGGAGGGCTACACCCTCGACACGTATCTGCTCCTGTCGATCATCGACGGGCTACAGGGCGTCCAAGCTGCCGTGATTGCGGCAGCCGGCGCGGATCCACCCCAGGTGAAGCCGATGCCGCGTCCGCAGACAGCAATGGACATAGTCCGCGAGGAACGGCGCCTGTCCACGATGAACAGCATCGTCGACATCTTCAAACCGGTCGCCGGGTAGAACCGCGGTTGATCAGAATGCCCCGCCGGAGAAGCACTTGACCACCGGCGGTTGGCCATTGGCGTCCGCGTCCGGCATCGGAGCGCTGCTACCGGTACTACCACCGACCACCCCACCGATGAGCGCGCCGGGAATTGCCCCGATAGCCGAACCGGCAAAAAACCCGCCGAGGGCGCCCAGGCCCATGCCGATCAAGCCGTTCGTGGTGATGTTCAGGCAGTAGGCCCGTTGCTCGGGCGTCAGCGCGATCGGTGCGGCCTCAACCGGGCTGGTGGTGACTGTGCTGGGATCGAATCCTGGTGCCGGCGCGGCGTGCGCGGTACTGGCGAACGCCGCTGTTGCCGCGATCGCAAGACAGGTCGCGGCAATGAACTTCTTCAATTTTCTCGAACTCCCAGAGAGATGGCCATCAAACATGTTGTCTCCCAAGCCAGTTCGAGCTTGAGAGCACGCGAAGCATAAGCCGGTTCGGCCGTACCCACACAGACGGCCAATCGATTGTGGGGCACATCACGTTTGCTGTGGACTATCCGTGCTACCAGCCATCTTCGTTGTGAGTTATTGCCCCGATAAGGCCATGCGGCTTGTGAAGGCGATCGGTGTTCTTCAGGACCGCGAGCGTCGACTAGCTGCGGCAGGATGAAAAAGGCTCAGCGATCCTGCGCTGTCGTAGGTCGGTGTACGCGCTGGGATGCTCGTAGCCGTTGTCGGTGATCAGGGTCTTCGAACCGATGCCGGAGTGGTCATCCATGGTGCTCGCTGCGTGAAACACGCTGCACTACAATCAAATTAGTCGCCTGTCCGCTGAGCCTGTTAGGATTTCTATATAGGTGCTCACTCATGTCATCCGTGGTCCACACCCGGAGCCACGCATCGCGGGTTCAGCTGTACCGATCTGCCCGCACTGAGTCGGACTTGGCCAACGGCCGTCCTCGACAGGAAGTAGTATCCAAGCATGCACGCCGACATCGAAACTGCCGTCAGTATCGCCCAATTGGCGGCTGACTTCGACTGGCAGTGGACGACCGAGAACGCTGAGGAATTCTATCGATTGGCTGGCTGGCAGTCCAATTATTCCGCTGAGAGCTTCGCTGTGTTGTATGCCGTTCCAGGCCAGGCGTTCCCGCTTGCGCTGGTGGATTGGCTACCGTTGGCTTCGCCTGATGATGCGGATACTTCTCAAGATTTGGCACAGATCTCGACCGTCTTGGTGGACCCTAAGCTATACGAAAGCGGCAATAACTCGGCCGAGTTAACTGATCTTTTCGCTGAAATTTCATATCGACTTCGCCTTGAGTTCGGTTCTCCGGACGATTTCAGGCCGGGGCAATTTGCGAGTCTGCGATGGGATCGTCCCAGTTTTGTGAGTCCCAGTCTTGTGATTTGTCTCGCGATGTCAGATTCTGGAGTTTCCGTAGACCTCGTGAATCCGGCCTATCAACGTTGGCGCGATTCGCAGGCCGACGTCCTTGAAGTGGGCGTCGATACTGTGGATGGTCCATACTCGGGGAACTGTGAGCCGGGATCATGGTTGGAATTCGAGGAGAATCTTCTAGCTACTTTTCGCATGATGAAGTTAACCGGCTGCATTAGGTTGCGAACAGGTGAAAACGGTTATGTCCAATTCCAGATGGGGTATGGACAGATTTCAATATCGATCACGCATCTGCCTGCGTCTTCCTCGGATTCTTTGGATCGTGAGTATCTCGGAGATCCTGCCGGTTGGGAATTCTATGCGGTTGAGGGCGGCGAACAATGGAAGCGGTCAGTCATGTGGCCTGCAAAGCAAATCGAATATTTGTCGATGGCAAAGATTGCAGTAGCGGCACTTCGTCGGCAAAACAAAGGCGCATCGCCGGAGGATGTTCACTTCGACGTCTGGGCTGACTACGACGCCAATACGCCAGACATGAGGGCGATTGCCCAACTCGCCGAATGATGCCCTACGACTGGATTCATAGAAACGCTAAGCCCTGGGCAGTGACCTATCAGGGCTAGTGGAAAGATTTTAAAGTTGTTGGGTGGTAGATAATCTGGTGGAATCAGGGCCGTGTGAGCTGCCCTCTGATGTTGCGTGACGGTGACCGAGAGATCCTCCAGGCCTGGATTCGGTCGACGACGATGAGGTCCGGACTTTTTCTACGAGCCCGGATCATCATCCTGGCCGCCGATGGCGCGGCCCATGCCGAGATCGGTCGTTGGTTCGAAATCTCGCGCCAGGCACAGGGATCAACTGGCGGTCCCGCTACCTCGCACACAGGACCGATGGACTTCACGAAGAACATCGATCAGGGCGTCCACGGACCCTGGACCGGGACACACTGATCACCACCACATTGACCCCACCACTACGCAAATACGCTGTCACACACATGGAGTGCACGCCTGTAGGCCGATCACCTCGGTATCGCGCACAGGACCGTGTTGAAGGTGTTGAGTTGGTACGGGGTGCAACCATGGCGCGCGGAGACGTTCAAGTTCTCCACCGATCCGGAACTGGCGGGCAAGGTCACCGACATCGTCGGGCTCTACATGAACCCACCCAAGAACGCGATCGTGCTCTGCATGGACGAAAAGTCCCAGATCCAGGTCCTAGGCCGGACCGCGCCGACGTTACCGATGTAGATCGGCATCCCCGTACGTCGAACCCACGACTACATCTGCAACGGCACTATGACCCTGTTCGCGGCACTGGAAATCGCGACCGGCAAGGTCACCGGCGTATGTAAGCCCCGGCACCGCCACCAGGAGTTTCTCGCTTTCCTGCGCCATGTCGCCCGTGCTTACCCCGATGGTGAGCTACACCTGGTGATGGATAACTACTCCGCCCAAAACAGGACCGAGGTCCGCGCCTGACTCGCGGAAAACCCCTGAATCCGAGTGCATTTCAACCCATATCTGGCGCATCGTGAGGTTGGTCCGCCAGTAGGTGCCCACCAGCAGCACCTGGTCCTCGAAACTCAACCCCAAGGCCAGCCCCGCAACGGCCGACCAGCGTTCTCGCGCCGCAACCGGGTGATAAGACGGGTAAACGTGGCCGGGCGCAGCTCGGAGAACAACTCCACCATTGCCGGGTCAGACGCCGAGATCATCACCGACGACACGAAACCGGCTGCTGCGCGACAAATTACGGGATGTCCTCTCGGAGTTCCTAACAGTTTCTGTCTGGTAGCGGCGAATCTTGTTGCAGTGCGGAAGGTTTCGTTTTGACAGCGCTGTGGGTCGTTGACGACCGGCTGTGCGCAGTGATCGAACCACTACAACCAGTCAAGCCGGCGGGAACACCGGGATCAGCACGGATGAACGATCGGTGTGTCCGGCATGGGATCTTGTTTGTGCTGATCACCGGCATCGAGTGGGAAGACCTGTCCCAGAAGCTGGGAATCAGGTCTGGCATGACCTGCTGGCATCGGCTACGCGACCCGCAGGCAGCCGAGGTGTTCGGGGCTATGCCCACCACGATGCTCGCCCACTGCCACCGCGCGGGATTGCCGCTGTCGCCCGCGTAATCCCCCGACGGCTCGCACGCGCGGGCCAAAAGAGGGAGCCGATACTGGTCCCAGCCCGGTCGACTGCCGCAAACCGGAGCGAAGCATTACATCATGACCTGCGGCACGGCCTCCCGCTCGCAATCGTGCAGTCAGCAACGTCAACGACGATCTCGTGCTGCCCGAACTGCTCGATCGTGTTAAGCCCCTGCGAGGACGCCCCGCCCGACCACGCGAGCGGATCACGACACTGATCGCGGACCAACGGCTACGACTATCCGCGGGTCTACGACGAACTCGCGCAATTATGGATTATCGGCTACATCCCACGCCGCGGCACCCGCGACAAGGTGACCACCGGCCGCTGGATTGTCGAACAAACACTGGCCTTCCTGCACCAATACCGGCGGTTGGTCATCCGTTGGGAACGCCGCACTGACATCCACCAAGGATTTCCTCGACCTCACCGCTGCGCTGACTGCTGGCGATGACTCAGTAATTGAACTGATAGGTGCTCTTAGGCGCAAGATTCCGCGCGCTATAGGAGGAGAGTTTCTTTTAGTGTAGCGGATCTATTCACTGCGAGTTTCTCTAAAATATTAGCTATAGGAGCATCGGCGTGACCGGCATAAATAGATGTAACTGTCATATAAGTCGGGAATCAGCGAATCTGTGTACTCACCCTGGCGGCGTATCGAAAGCTATTCCAGAATCGTCATTTGATGTTCCAAGCGTGTTCGAAGACGATGTCAACGACTATATTCGTACGAGAACCCAATCGAATAGAAGAACAAGGGCGAATCTTCCAGGCAGTATCGACCATCAGATTACGCTCCTCCACGCCATCTTGGGAAGCCCAGAGGGGGAAGCGCCGTCTACGTTCAATGATCTGAATTCAGCGGCGGACTACAAGAAGAGCATAGTAGCCGTCCTCTCTCAGATTACTGGTCTGACGTACCCTATTCCCAGGGATCGCGACTCCCTTGTAGCAGTTCTGAATGATCAACGTAATAAGAATGCGTACGATATTGCGAAACGTGGCCAAATCAATGAACTGATCAGGCTAACCGTAAAATATATTCAGTATCGAGATACTGGCCCGAAGCGATTTCCTCAACTTCTTGGCGAAGAGGTGGGGATGAAGTTCGCGCGCTTGCGAATGAAGCAGATGGGTGCGCGTATTATCTATGAGGGTGAGGGAGCCAACGCTCTTGATCTGGTCGCCGTATTGGACGGCCGCTTAATTGTGGTCGAGGCTAAAGGCGGCTCGGGCAAGACTGATTTTGCCTGGGTTCGTGATGAGAAAAACCAGTGGCATTATGTGAAGCAGGGTTCCAGGCTGTATCTTGAGTACAAGCTCGCGCAAGACTATAAATTCCAAAGAGCGTTGGCCAATGACCCCGAGCTTTCACATATTCTGGTGTCGCTGTGGCGAAAGGAAGCGAATGTTGAATATTACTTGGCTGAAGCTCCTTATAAGAGTAAGCCCGTACGCGGATTCAAGGTATTAGGCGAGCCCAAATGGTCCAGATTTGATATCGGTGACGACCCGGTTGGGTTCTTCAGGCCGCCGCGCGGAGGCGCAAGTGAGCCAAAACCGGCGGTTCCGCCCAAAAAGGCTCCTAGTTCGACTCCAACAACTGCCAATGCTATCGCCGGAGTGACCCTGGGTGGCTTGGGAGCTATCGCCGGCGTTGGCTTTGCCCTGCGTGATTCGCCCAAACCTAGCCCGGAAGTAGTTCAAGCTGCGGTAGTAGCACCTTTAACGGGGCAGTCGCCCGGTGACGGAGTTGTCCAACCTGAAAACGGCGCCCAGCCCGGTCAGTTCGTCGATGGAATTTTGCCAGGTTTGAAGGCGACTATCGCCGAGTTCTCCCGAATGGCGACTTCATTTACGAGCTACGTTCAGAATGGCCTTAATGATTTGGCTGTGATGGTCGGGGGTGCTGTTGCGGCGGCATCGGGGTTTGTTACCGATGTTATTGATTCGGCTGGGGCGCAGAAGATTATCGATGAGATCTCCGATGACTGGGCATTTGCGCAAGAGTTGCTGAATATTGCGATGTTGTTTTCGCCGGTGGGGACGGTGGCTGCGGCTATTTCGGCTGCGGTGCCGATTATTCAGTTGATCGTTGAGCATTGGGATCAGATTCGTGCCGCGTTTGATTGGGTGTTGAAGAATGTTTTGACGCCGGTGGCTGAGTTCTTCATGACGGCGTTCAAGATTTATATAACGCCGTACCGCGCGGCGTTCAACGCGGTGATGGCTGGGTTCAATGGGATGGGTGGGGTTGTCGGTACCGCGGTTGGGACGGTGCGGTCGACGGTCGTGGGGATTGTGAAGGCGATCGGTCAGATTTTCCAGCGGCTCGAGATCAATATCGGATTCCCGGTCAATAAGTCGTTCGGGTTGAAGAGTATCGGTGATGCGATGGTGGATTGGGCTTCTGAGCGGATGGCCGACGGTGGCTTGGTGGGTGGGCAACGTGGGTCCGCGCCGCGTAGGGCATCCGGTATCGAGGTGATGGCCGTGATCGATCGGTCGGTGTTGCGTGCTGCCCAAGCTGAGGATCGCAAGATCGGGTACGCGTATCGGCCGCCGTTCCTGCACGACGGCGCGTTGCCTCGCACGGATAGCGGGCCCGGTCCGCGCACATTTGATGTCCGGGTCGCTGATGTCGATGCGGCGTTCGCGCAGATTCGGATATTGCAGGCCGTGCAGGATGCGCGGATCAGTCCGGTTGGCGTGTAGCCGGGTGATGGCTATTCGGCTGACTCGGCATTGACATGTAGACGTCGATAATTCACAAGAGATCGGAAGGTTGGAAACGATGAGTGATTCGAAACCGGAGGGTGTTCCGGACCCGTTGGCCGGCTTCGACATCGAGATCCATCCGGTCTCGTTGGACGGGCTCAACGATTCAACGGATCAGAGGCCGAAAAAGGTGGGCAATACGAAGGAGCCGAGCAAGAGCAGGAGTCCTTCGCGTCGGCCTTCCGCGTCCAGACCCGCTCGGCAGCAAAAGAATCCGCCCAAGGTCGATGATCACCCAATGGGCACAAGCCCCACGGCTCGGCCGCCGAAGAAGCCGATTCAGCCGCGTGAGAGCGGCAAGCGAGAGCGTGGCGCTGCGCCGAAGTCGCCACGTGGAGGTGGTCCGGGCGCGAAGCCGCCCGGTGTCGACCGGAAGCAGCCGGCCAAAGGCCAGAAACCGACGTCCGCGAGACCGGATAGGCCGGCGGCACCGCCGAATAGGAGCAAGCCGGTCGACCTGGCGAAACGTCCACCTGCTAAGGCTCCGGCGGCCGGTAAACCAGGAGGCCCGAAGGGAAGCAAACCCAAGGGCGGCAAGGTCGACACCAAAGGGCTCAAGGATGAGGCGACCGCTCTCAAGAACCTCGGCGGCGCGTTCAAGGACAACCTCGCGGCCATCAAGAACCACACGGGCGCCGGCAAGAAGATGGTCGGCAAGGTCGGCGGCGTCGCCAAGAACCTCAAGAAGCTGACCGGCGCGATTCGCACCGCGTCAACCGTGCAGAAGATCATCGGCGGCGCGTCCAAGCTGTGGTCGGTGGCGCAGACCGCGTTGAACCTGGTGTGGAACGCGTCGCCGGTCGGCTGGTTCACCCTCGCCCTGGGGGCCGCGATTCTCGCGATCACGCTCATCGTCGAGCACTGGGACGAGATCAAGGCGGCGTTCAGTGTCGTCAAGGAGAAGGTGCTCGATCCGGTCGGTAGATTCTTCCAGGATCAGTTCGGCGAGGTCCTGAAGCCGTTCACCCACATCAGTACGGCCGTCTCCGGCGCGTTCAAGGCGTTGTGTTCGACCGTGGGTGGGGTGTTCCAGAAGATGGTGCACTACATCGCCGTGGTCGTCGGCAAGGTCGCCGATCTCCTCGGCGAGTTTCGGTGGTTCCCAGGCGTGGACGGCATCGCCGACGCCATGTCCCAGTGGGCGCAGGCGCATATGGCAGACGGTGGTCTTGTCGGCGCGAGCCGCGCCAAGGCACCGGCCGGCCCGACCGATGAGATCGTCGTTGACGCCGGCAGCCCGAAGCGGGCGGTGATGGCCGCGGTCGACAGTGATCACCTGCGGGTAGCTGGCACCGATACGGGCCGGTCAGCGCTGAGTAAGAGTCCGCATATCGCCCCACTGCGCGGCGTGCGGCGAACCGGCGCGACAGTTCGCGCGATCGACCATTCGACCACCATCGCGCTGAACCGCGGGACCGACACCAGTTTCGTGCGATCGCGCGCCGTGCACGCGCAACGCGCGCTCACCTACGCGGGTGGGTCGCGCTAGCCCAACCTTTCAGACACCTCAGGGAGTGGTTAGAACGATGAGCAGTAAAGGCGACGCGCAGTTCGACGCCGCATTGCGCGCGGCGCTGGCCGCGAGCGATCCACTCGATGCCGGCGATAAGGGTAAGGGCGGCGCGACCAAGTCCGATGGGAAGGGTTCGGGGGAGTCGTCGAAAGCCGATGTGGCTCACTCCGATCATCCACGGGGCGGTCAGCCGAGCATCGAAAGGCGCGACGCACCAGCGCGATACGAGAAAGAGCGCCCCCCGGCTCCGACCGAACCGCCGAGGGGTGTGCGACCCACCGCTACACCACCGAGCCGGTCGGTCAAGCCGCGCAGGCCATCGAGGCCGCAGGGCAGACCTCGGGGCGGGCTCGGCTCGAAGGTGCGCGGCGGCGCCGGCCTGGCCGGTGGTCTGGCGATGGGGGCGATGGCGTCGGGAGTTGACTGGCGCCGAGCCGTCGCCGACCCGAAAGCCGCGCTGAGCGGGCTCGGTAGCGCCGCCCTCGCCCAGGGCAAGGACTATCTCGCCGGAATGGCTGATCCGGCGAATCTGTCGGACGCCGTCTCGCAGGTCAGGGACACGGCGGGTGGGGCGAGGGATAAAGCGTCGCCGGGCAAGTCCAATGACGCCAAACCGATCACCGATGAGACCAAGGCGCTCAAGGATCGAACCTCAGCGCTGCGCGGCGACGTCAAGAACCTCGGCACGCACGCGGCGACCAGCCAGAAGATGACCGAGAACGTCGACAAATCGTCGAAGGGTTTCGACGATCTCGCCAAGGCGCACAAAGACTCAGCGGGTGCCCAGAAGAATGTCGAAGGCGCGTCGAACAAGTGGGACAAGTCCCAGGGCAAGCTCAACAAGGCCGTCGGCAAATCGGTGATCGGCAAGATCGTCGCGGCGATCGAGGTCGCGATTGTCGTGATCGGGCTGCTCATCGAGCATTGGGACTCCGTGAAGAAGGCCTTCGACACGGTGAAGAAGAACGTGCTCGAACCAGTTGGCGACTACTTCAAGAAGGTGTTCGCCGCGTGCCTCGCGCCGTTCACGACGGTGATCGACGAGGTGAAAGACGCGCTCGGCAGCTTGGGGAGCGGGATCGGTGGCCTGTTCGCCGGGGTGGTCAACCAGGTGGCGGACATCGTCGCCGTGATCGGCTCGGTGGTCGCCAAGATCGAGTTCAGTCTTCCCGGTTGGCTCGGTGGCGCGACGCTCAGCCTGGCCGGGCTCGGTGGGGCGATGACGTCGTGGGCGGCGTCGGCGCGGATGGCCGATGGCGGCGTGGTGCGGGGGCCAGGTGGTCCGCGCGAGGACCGGGTGCCGGTGCTGGCTTCCAACGGCGAGTTCGTGGTCAACGCCGCGGCGACGGCTCGCTACGGGCCACTGTTGGAATCGATCAACAAAGACACTCTCAATGTCGGCGGGCGAGACGCGCAAGTTGTTGCCTCATTGGGCCTTTCGCGCGTCAAACCGGCGCGAGCGCTGCCCGATGTGGCGACCACGCACCGATTCGATCGGTCGACCACGATCAACCTCACGACGACGCAGCACGACGGCGCCTACCTGCGTTCGAAAGCCGTGGCCGCGCAACGAGATATCACCTACGCGGCTGGACGGCGGTAAGTCGCGGCGACGCACGACCAAGGAGTAGACGATGGACCGATCCCGGCCCGAAGACGACCTCGACGCGGACGAAGAAGAACTCGACGATCTCGATCCCGGGGAAGACGAACTCGAAGACGACGGCGACGACTCGGCCGAGGACGACGGTGGTGTGGCGGCGGCTGGTGGCGTCGCCGGCGCCGCCGCGCTTGCCGCAGCGGCGCCGATGGGTATGCGGGCACGTCAACAGCAGTCCCCCGGGGGCGTGGCCAAGTCGACAGCCAAACCCGCTCAGCCGGTTGGGAAACCGGGGGCCGCGCGTCCGGCACCGGGGGGCAAACGGCCCGGCGGAAAACAACCAGCCGGAGCCGCCGGACCGCGGGCACAGAAGAAGCCCCCTGGCAAGGGCGGCCCTGCGGAGAAGGGCCAGGGCGACGATGCCAAGGCGATAGCGACCGCGCAGCAGGAACTCGACGCCGCGCAGAAGGCCAGCGATGCCCTCGAGACCCCGCACACCACGGCGACGAAGAAGCTGGTCGACTCGGCGAAGGCCGCCGCGATCGGCATGTCGCCCCTCACCGCCGCGGTCAAGCACTCGAGCGGCGATCACAAGAACGCCGCGAAGGACCACGGCGAGCACGAGAAGCAGCAAGGCGAGCTGGACAAGGCCCTGAGCGAGGGCGGTCTCGGCATGATCATGAAGATCGTCGACGACCTCAAGCCATGGATCGACAAGATCATGAACTGGCTGAACAAGCTCAAAGACGCACTGGTCAAGGCGTTCGAGAAGGCTCTCAAACCGGTCATCAACTTCTTCGAGAAGGTATGGAGCCAAACGGTTGTCCCGGCGTTCAAGAAGACCGTCCAGGTGGTCTCGGGAGCGTTCAAATCCGTCGGCGAAGTCGTCGGCAAGGTCTTCGATGCCCTGAAACGGGCGTGCGCGACCGTACTCAAAGCCGTTGGCGAGGTACTGAAGAAGCTCGACTTCACCATTCCCAGCTGGGTTCCCGTCGTCGGCGGAAGCAGTCTCGGCCTGGCCAAGATCGGCGACACGCTGATCGAATGGTCGACCAAGATGCGCGATGGTGGCCTGGTCCGTGGACCGGGCGGACCGCGCGAGGACGCGGTCCCGGTGCTGATGTCCAACGGTGAGTTCGTCGTCAACGCGGCCGCCACCGCCAAGCACCGCAGTGTGCTCGAGGCGATCAACAACGAATCCAGGTCGACCACCGGGTTCGGCTACGCGGCCACCGCGCGCTCATTGCCTGCGACCGCGGGCGCCCAAGCCCGGGCACTGGCCCTCGCCGACCGCCCCCAACTGGCGATCGTCAGCCCGATCGCGCCGAGCGGCGATCGCCTCGACCGCTCCCTCTCGGTCAACATCAGCGCGCCGACGTCCGGTCACGCGCATACGCACGACACCGCGCTGGCAGCCCGAAAGGCATTGACCTACGCCGCGGTTCGGCGTTGATATCCTTGGTGCGAGCTCAGGATCGCGACGACTCTGGAATTAAGGATTGATATGGAGTTCAAGGCGCTCTGCAACATGGTGCAGGCTTCATATTTTGATGGCGTCGAACGAATTCGCCGACTTCCTACGGAGTCGTATATTCCGACGAAATGCTACAGCGAGGTTCTCGACGCCTACATTGCTGACGGATGGCGTGTCGTATACGGATACGATGGTCCTGATGCGGGTATCGATTACAACCGCACTCACCTGAAGCGCGGGAAGCGAATTCTCAGATTCAGCTGGTGGCCCGATGAAGGAGGTCGTGTGGCCGGCTCCAAGAGTGATATCGAGGAGATTTCCCGGTATATTCGCGACCGCTGAGTCAGTCGCTGCGGGTACGTTGGGCCGTCGGCCCTCTCAACTAGTTCGGGAGTCGTGTCAGTTGGAGAACATGCAGCTTGCCGCTGAGTTGGCCGGAGAGATGGTCGCGCAGGCGGTGCAGTGGGTTTCAGAGGGCACGGCCGGCCCGTTCCTTGCCTACCTGGGCAAGAGCGATGCTCGAGTGACGTTGGTTGATCTCACGCAGGGTGGTGACGAGTCGCCGCTGGACTACGGTCGCGGTCTCATGGTCGTCAGGTCAGCCGCCCGCGGTGTCATGGTCTACGACGGAGCTATCTCCAACAGCGATGGTGAGCAGTTCGATGCCCTGATCGGCGAGGTCTACGAATTTCAGCATGGTGACGGCTCGTTCGACGTGTTGGTGCCCTACCGGCCGGTGAGCCCGTCGCAGAGCTTCGGTGTCTACGCATTGATGCTCAACGACCCCGACGGCCAACCGGTCAGCGATGAGATTCTCGATGCCTTCCTGCTGGGTACCCGCCGCGATGCTGATGCCGGCGAGTTCCTGCGCCAGCATCAGCTGCGGTAACTGTCAGTAACTAACGTGAGGAACCGGCATGGGTAGCTACCGCAAGGCGACCAAGGCGGAGCTTCGCCGGCGGGAAGTGGATCAGCGGGATCCGGCGTGGCTGGCATGGCTGGCCGAGATGGATCCCGCGCTCGAGACGTTCTTCGCTGAAGATGTGACAGATATGCCAAGTGATCCATTCAGCGCGGACGGTGTGGCAACGGCCGAACTAGCTGCGATAGCGCGATTTTCCTCAGTAGAGGCAGTACTGGCCCCGGAGAACGCTGCAGCGGCTGATCGGTTTCAACGCTACTTCGGTGAGGCATTTGTCCGTAGCTTCGAAGGACGATGGATGAACGTTCGCGTCGCCGCCTCCGCATCGTTAGACGTCTTTTTTGATCGTCGCGGTTGCAGCCCGGTTGTCCGTTGCCCCTTCGCTGAGTTCTACGTCGACACGCTATCGCAGTTGCTTGGGGCAGTTCATTACCGTAATGGTGAAGAGTGGACGTGGGTTTACGGTCACTCCGTCAATGACTATGCCGAATGGCAGGTGGGCGGACGTTTGCCGATGGATAAATGGATCTCGTTGCAGGCAAAGAAGGCTCGGCGCGAGGCATAATGTCTAGATAGATTCCCGCTCCGATCGGCAATGCTGCGGAGCGTCTATCTGAGCACTTGTAAATTCATCCCGGACGTTTTGCGTTCGGTCATTCTTTGCGCTTATCGCACGGAGTCTATTCGTTGTGCGCGCAGTAGGTAATGAGGAGGCCGGAACGTGAGTCCCGACCATGGCGAAAATAGTTCGTGGAGACACGAGCAACCAGAAAATGGCGAGGATCTGTCGAATGTTCAGAAAGAAAAACACCGGGTATATGTAGATAAGGGCGGAAAAAAGGGTCCCAAGGAATGGCTCGCCGCTGTTCGAAACTGGAGTTATAGGAGCCAATACGGCGACGATTTCAGAGATGGAATGGCGATCGTCCGCGGTTGGACAGATGATAATGGGTGGGCGGTTGAACATAATGTCGTAACAGACAAGGGTGGCCGGCGGTACGACGCTGGTAAAGACGGCGCCGGCGCGACTGGTCACGAGACCAAATATGGCAAGGTGAGCGGAAAGCACCCGCATGATCAGCTCGGCAAGGACGAAGCCGCGCTCAAGCAGGGCCGCAGGGTGCACTGGCATGTGACCGACAAGTCGAAGGTTGACAAGAAGATCCAGCGCAGGTTGGAAGCGCTCGCGAAGAATCACCCGAAGAGGTTTACGTTCTCTCAGGTCAGTGAAGCCGAGAAGAACCTTGCGATGGCCCTTGGCAAGGAGATGCGTGCGCACCGATCGGGGAACGGTATGCCGCTGTCGTCATATTATGACGCGCAACGGAATCTCGCTGGAACGCATGCGGATACCATTCGCAAGTTGAAGAAGGATGGTCCGGGTGGAACAAGCCCGGCTGCGCTTGACGGCGGCAAGAGTCTTGTCGCTGAGATCAAGGCAAGAACCAAGGCGCTAAATTCCAAGTCTTCGGCGCTTAAAGATAGCCACAAGGCGATGCGGGATCACGGTGTCGCCCACGCGAAAATAGTTTCTCGCTTGGCGAACGCGCCGAAGGGTCTCACGAATCTCACCAAGGCGATGAAGAATTCGTCGACCGCGCAGAAGAATGTGCAAGGTGCCACCAAGTCGTGGATCGGCGCTCACGGCAGGATCAACGCGTCGATGATGAAGTCCCCGTTGGGCATGATCGCGCTGGGGATTACGGCGCTGATCGGCGTGGTGACGCTGATCATCGGCAATTGGGGCACGATCGAGAAAGTTTTCGAGGCCGTTCGTAAGAACACGCTCGAGCCGGTGGGCAAATTCTTCCAGGACGTCTTCGCCTCGGCGACCGCCGGGCTGAGCAACGTGACGAAGGGTATCTCGGACTCGTTCAGCGGCTTGGGTTCGGGGGTCGAAGGCGTGTTCAAGACGGTGACCCACTATGTCGCCGTCGTGGTGAACGCGATCGGATCGGTGCTCAAGCGCCTCAATATTCCGCTGCCGGACTGGCTCGGCGGCGGCAGTATCGGATACGGGTTCATCGGTGACGCGATGGTCGAATGGGCTGTGGCGCATATGGCCACCGGTGGCATCGTGCGTGGTCCGGGTGGTCCGCGCGATGACCAGGTGCCGATTATGGCGTCCAACGGCGAATTCGTCGTGAATGCCGCGTCTACCAGTCGGCATATCGCCTTGCTGGAAGCGATCAATAGTGACTCGCTCACCATCAGCGGTCGGGACGCGCAGGTGATCGCGGTACGGCGAGACGCCTTCGCGGTCCCGTCCCGGGCGCTGCCACACGTGGTCAACCGGCACCATTTCGATCACTCGACCACGGTCAACCTCACGACCAATCACGTCGACAGCGCGCATGTTCGCGCGACAACACTCGCGGCACAGCGTGAAGTCGCCGCGTCGTGGGCGTAGCGGCGATGTCGCGACAACAGAGAACGGAAAACACATGATCTATTCGGCAATCCTGCCCGCGCAGGCCGCCGGCGGTGCCGACGTGATCGGCGTCGCCGGGGTGTACAGGTCGGCCTTCTATAGCGGCGACACCGTCACCGACGTAACTCTCGTCGCACCAGCCGGATTCGTCACTGTGACGGGCGCGGCGACCAACAATGCCACCTTCACAGTTCGGCACTTGCGGGCGGGAGTGGTGCAGCAGAGCTTCGCCTCGCTCACGCTCACCGCCGGCACCAACCTGGCCGCCGAGATGCCGTTGACCGTGCCGATCACGGTCGCGCCGGTACTCCAGGCCGATGACGTGATCGACGTGCAAGTGCGCCAGAACGGTGCCGGACTCGCGGTCGGCGCGGGCGTCATCGCGGCCGTCTACGTCAGCTGACGGCGCAACCACATTCATTGCAGCACAAGGGAAAGAGTTGAGGTGAACCAGTGGGGACTAGTCCTGCGCTGATAACGATCACCGGCGTCGATGGTTCGACGTGGACGATCAGTGGACAAGGTCGCGGCCGGGAAGGTGTCGACCTCGGGACCGCGCCGAGCGGACTCTACGACGCGCCGGTCACGACGATCTGGAACCAGACCGCGTTCCAGAACGGCGCGACCTACGGCGGATACAGCACCAACCGACGCGAAGTGGTCTTCGGCGTCAACATCTTCGAAATCGCCGGTCGCTCCTGGGAGTCCGTGGACAGTGCCTGGCGCAAAGCCTGGGCCTACGACGCGGATTCGATCATGACGGTGACCACCGGCTACGGCTCGCGCTCGCTCGCGCTGCGGATGTCGCAGCAACCCGACTTCAAACCGAACAAGGACCCGCACCTGAACCTGTGGGGTCAGGTCACCATGACCTGCACCGCGGGCGTGCCGTGGTGGTTCGAGGAACCCGCGACGAGTAGCTGGGTCTCGACCATCAGCACCACGAGCGGCACAACGCAATCCGGCACGGTGGCCGTCGCCAATCCGACCGATCAGCCGATGTACCTGCAATGGGTGTGCTCGGCGCCGGGACGCTGGACACTGCCCGACTTCTCCTTCGGCAACAACTACCACAACCGCGCCGAAGAGGACGCGGATCGTGTTGTGGTGCTGCCGAATACGGCCGTCGGTCAGGATCTGGTCGTTGACACCGACCCGGCGCGGGAAACCCTCGTCGCGGCCGACCGATCGCAGATGTGGGCGCTCATGGGTGGGCGCGGTTTCGAGTACATGATCCCGCCCTACACGCCATCGACGCTGCTGCCGGTGCAGGTGACCGGCGCGCCGGCGGGCGCCTCGGTGATGGCTGTGCAGCCGCGCAGCTGGTCGCGGCCCTGGGGGCTGCAATGACAACGGTGAACGATCTGCCTGTCATCTACGAGAACGCGCTGCAAGACAAGGCGCAGCGTGAGGTGTTGCGAACCAAACCGCCGCTCATCCGGTTCTGGGATGGCGACTGGCAGCTTCGCGGCATCTGCGCGGGCGAGGTCAGCGCCAATTTCACCTGGATGCTCAATGAATCCGGGACCGGCGTGATCGTGCTGCCCTATGAGCATCATCTTTCGCAGTGGGCGATCTCGCGCACGCGGACCACCCAGAACATCCACATCACCGTCGACAAGGATGGCGCGCGCTGGGACGGCCGTCTGTCGAAAGCTGTTGTCAAACAAGATGAATACGGCGTCACGACGGTCGAGATGTCGTTTCTGCACTCCTATGAGGAACTCAAGCACATCTGCGTCTGGGCCAACCCGCTGCTCCCGGCCGCTCTGCAGATTCCACAGCACTTCATCCTGGCCGGGCCATCGGTTTCCTCGTTGAAGCTGGCCCTGTTCTTGAACGTGCTGCGGCTGGAAACCTCCCTGTGGGCACTGCCGGACAACCCGCTCGATGTGTCCGAGTGGTTCGACCTGGATATGTCCAACTGGTCGATCGTGGTGAAACCCCATGATCTGCTGGCGGATTCGTCGGTGTGGACGTTGCTCAACTCTCGGTTCAAGATGTTCCACGACCTGGCGAAGGACACCCTGGCCACCGCGCAGTTGATGATCACCACCCGGCGGTGGCTGGTCGGCGATCCGGCGCCGTGGCCGGGGGCGAATCTGCGCAACGGCGCGCTCGTGGTCGACATTGTCGACAAGAGTGGCTTCACCACCGGCACGAGCGAGGGCGGCAGCGTCCTGGACGGGCTGGTCTACACCGCTCAGGTGTATACCGAGGACTACCTGGGCACGACGCGCAATATCCTGCCCGATCCCAATACCGACGAATATCAGCAGCCGGGTTGGCTGGGAACGCTGTCGAAGGCGCCATGGGTGATCTTCCGGCCCGACCGGAACACGGGCGTGCAGACGTCGTCGTTCACGATCACGCCGTTCACCGATGTGCAGATCCTCACGGGTGGGCATTCGCCGGAGCAGGTGAACGCCGGCGTGAAGCAGGCCCTCACCTCGGCCGGTCAACTCGCGGGCGGTTTGCTGCAGATCGCCACGGCGGGTCTTGGCGACTGGTCGGCGATCGGCGGTCAACTCGCCGAGACCTGGCTGTATCCCGGATTCAAGGACACGTTGCTCGCCTGGGTTTCCTACAAGGACCCGATGCGCGCGGCGCAGGCCGGTTGGTCGCACTACTACGAGCACTTCCAGGACGGCGCGGACGACGCCTACAGCCTGAACTCGCTGACCGCGTTGAGCTCGGCACTGTGGGCGACGCGGTCGTTCTACTCGCACGAACTCACCGTCGCCGACGGTCAGCCCTACTTCATCGGCGATCAGGGCCACGGCCACTTCTTCCTCGGTGACCGGGTGGGGGCCACCGTCCACGGCATGAACCCGGACGAGATCTACATCGACCAGGTAACCCAGCTGGAACTGGCCTGGGCCCGCGATCAGACCCCGGCCTGGCAGATCACCATCGGCACCAATCAGGAAGTCGAGGAGCCGCTGGTGAAGTCGATGCGCAAGATCGACGAGATCAAATCGACCATGCACGACCTCGGCGTGAAAATCAACTTTGATTAGAGACGGCAATTCCCATGTCAATTCCACAGCAGCACGAATCTGATCCCAATAATCCCGAGGAGGCCTTTTCCTGGGCTTTCGTCGGTTTGCCCGGTCCGAAGAACGCCCCGATGATCGTGCATCCCATGGTGCTCAAGCAGTGGTCGAAGCATCTGTGGGACTTGGGTTTCCGGCATCATCCCGATGCGCAGACCAAGGAATACCACCCGCCGATCCGGGGCCACCACCATTGGCTCAACTCCGCGGGCACCTGGGTGGAGAAGGGGACCCCGCAGCCCGCCCGGATCACCGCGCCCGATGTGGCGATGTTGACCCAGCAGGAGCGGGCCGATCTGGTCAGCCAGTTGCGTGAGCACGGCGACCTCAACCATCTGCTCACCCAGGCGGAGGTGACCGAGCGTGACCGCACCTGACCGGAACTACCCCGATGGGGCGCAGGTCGTCGGCAGCTTCGGTGGACTCACCGACTCCCGTGAGGTCGCGTTCAGCGGCAACGAAACCCAGATCAGCAACTACAGCCAGCAGACCTTCCAGGCGATGACCAATGCCGCGGTCTCGAGCGTGGTGCGCAAGGCCGATGCCCAACTGGGTGCGTATGTCGGTGTCGCGATCGACCGCATGCTGGCCAACCTCTGCCGGGCGCTGGCCGGGGTCGAGGTGCTCGGCATGCACCCCTTGGCTTTCCTCAACGGGTGGGCCACCGATCTGGACGCGAAGGCCGGGGAGGCACTGTCGGGGGTGGACTCGATCTCCAAGGGGATCACCGGCCCGATCACGGGCACGGCTTCGGGTGATCCATCCGATGTTCTCCCAGCAATGACGATGTTGCAAACGAGATTTCAGCAGATCCTGCTGCAGGGCAACGCGATTGTGTTCACCTCATCGGGAGATTACATACCGACACCGGGAATTCTGTCTCTCGACATCATCCTGATCGGCGGCGGCGCGGGCGGCGCGGGCGGACGCTGGGATATTGTCGCGGGCAATCGTGGGTCTGGCGGTGGCGGTGGCGGCGGTGGCGAGGTGCACACCAATATCCCCGCGTCGCTACTGCCGGTGGACACCAATGGCGACTTTCTCCCGATCCCGATTACCGTCGGCGTCGGCGGGGCGGGCGGTGCGGCCGGTGGTTCGAACGGCTTGAACGGCACCAACACCTTGTTCGGCTCGTGGTTGATGGCGGGCGGCGGACTCGGCGGCCTGTTCCAATACGGCATCGCCGGGCCCGGTGGTGCCGGTGGTACCGGCATGATCCCCGGCGGAGCGGGCGGAAAGAGCGGCGCGTCCGGAGTGGGAGAACCCGACCCGGCTCCACGAGCCGGCGGCAATTCCATTTCCGCCTACGCGCTGTACGGCGGCGGCGGGGGCGGGGGTGGCGCAGCCGGATTCACAGGCGGCCTCGGCGCGCCCGGCGGGCAGGGCGGGATTTCGCAGGGCGGTCCCGCCGGTCAGGCCGGTTCGGCGCCCTCCACGATCATCGCGACAGGCGGTGGCGGCGGCGGTGGCGGAGTCACCGGTAGTGACCCGGGCGGCGCAGGCGCATTCCCCGCGGGCGGTGGCGGTGGCGGTGGCGGTAACGGCGTCGGCGCGGCCAAAGGCGCGCAGGGCGCCGGCGGGATCGTGTTCTTGATCGAACGGACCAGCTGATGTTCACCGCCAACCTCCGTGTGTTCACCGCATCGGACACCTGGACCCCGCCGCCGAACCTGTTCGCGGTGGATGTGATCCTGCGCGGCGGCGGCGGAGCGGGCAACGCGACCGTGGGCGGCGGTGGGGGACAGGCTATTCGGTCCGCGCGGCGAATCCCGGCTGCCGTGCTCGCTGAGTCTGTGCCCGTTGTCGTCGGCGTCGCGGGCAGCGGTGGCGGCGATGGCGGGACCTCCAGTTTCGGCACATGGCTGGTCGCTGCCGGCGGATCCGGCGGAGCCAGTAGCGGGGCCGGGGGCGGCCTCGGGTTCCAGCGCGGCGGCAACGGCGGTCCGAACGGGCAGCGCGGTGAATCCGTCTCCGGTGGCGATATCGCTCTGCTCGCGGGCGGGGGCGGTGGTGCCGGTGCGGGGTCCGTCGGCGGTGGATCGGGGTTGGTGGCCGCAGGCACCAGCAATCCGCCGTTCTGGCAGGCGCTGCAGTCCGGTGGCGGTGGAAACGCCGGCGCCGGCGGCGGATTCCCGGCGGGCGGCGGTGGCGCGGGTGCGATCGGCGCGGCCGGACTCGTCACCGTCATCGAATATCACTTCACCTACTGAACGGAAATTTCGCGATATGAACACAGCCACAACGCTTTCCATCGAAGTCACCGGATTCGCCGGCCCCGCTCGGCTCTACGAACTCTCGGAACCGCTCTCGGGTAACAACCACGTCATCGTGTGGACGCAGCAAGCGTTCGGTCGCCAGTCCGCCGAGGCGGTCATCGTGGCGGCGCGACCCGACGGTTCGGCAGTCACGATGACAAAGCTGCCGGGCTCCTACATCCATCCCGACGCGACTCACGAAGGCGCGCTCTGGCTGGCCGGCTACGAAGTAAAGGAAGTGTCATGACATCACCGGTCGACCCCGGTTATCTGGGGTATCAGCCTACGGTCGAGCCTCTCATCCTGACCACCGGCGCCAGTTTCGTGCAGACGATTCAGCCGTCCGGCGGCGCGGTATTTCCCACTGGCACCACAATTTCCATCGGGTTGACCGCGCCGAGCGGTGTATCGCTGGCCACCTGGTCCGCGACCGTCACCCCGACCGCCGCCTCCTGGGCGGTATCCAGCGCCATTTGTGACGCCATTCCCGCGAATTCGCGGTACACGATGCTCGTGACCTATCCGACCACCCCCGCCACCACCTACGCGTGGTACGTGGGCTCGGTCATCCGGACCTAGAGCATCCGCGTAACTCGAAAAATCAACCTTCACCCTCGAAATATCTGAAACAAGGAGCTGTCATGGCTATCGCCGTTGCTACCACTCGCCAGGCTCTCGCCGACGCCTACAAGAACGTCGCGGGATCGAACACCGTCTACATCAGCGTGCACACCGCCGATCCCGGCACCACCGGCGCCAACGAGGCGAGCGGTGGTTCGCCCGCTTATGCCCGTAAGCAGTCGGCTTGGACCTCCGGCACCGGTGGCGTGGTCACCGGTTCGCAGGTCACGATCGACCTTCCCGCCGGCTCCTACACCTACGTCGGCCTGTGGAAGACCCTCGCCGGTGGCTCCGCGGACTTCATCGACAAGGTCGCGATCAGCTCCACCACCCTGGGTGCCCAGGGCCAGCTGCTGATCACCCCCACTTTTACCCAGAGCTGACGGAGGGCGCCGCATGGCTACGCAACAACCGACGCGGGCCACCCTGCCGGCGCCGACAACAGCCGCGGTGGGACTGCCCGGCGTTTCCATCACCACGTCGAGGGCGCCGACGGCACCGACAGCCGTACCGGATGCCTTTGTGCCGATCATCAAGCCATACATTGTCGCCGGGTCGGGCGGGAACGGTGCCTTCGCCGCACAGCTGAACAAGGTGCGATCGCAGATCTCGCCTGCGTCGGCTGCGATCGGCCAGGTGGCCGCGGTGATCTCGCCTCGTTCCGGGGCATTGGGCACCGCGGGCGCCCTGGGGAAACTGGTCGCCAAGGTTGTGGTCAAATCGGGGAAGGTGCTGCTCGAGGCCGGACTCACCGGGGCCAGTGGCTCCAGCGCGTCGCTCAACACGCACCTTCCCATGGCCTTCGAAGCCGAAGGCACCACGACTACGGACCTGGTCGTGATCGGTAGCGCGGAAGCGCTGTTCGGTAGTGATGGCCGGTTCTCCGGCCTGAAACCGTTCGATCTCGCGTTCGCCGGTGATGGCAGCATCGAGGTCGCGGCCGCGGCCGCCGGGGCTGTTGTCGTGTCCGGCGGCACTGCGGGACAGGGCTCGCTATCGGCGGCAACGGGACAGCCGGTCGCGTTCGGCGGCGTCGGGCAGCTCGCGATGGCCCAGGGTGCGCCCGTGGACACCACGGGTTCGGGTGCGCTGCTCACGGTGAGCAGCGCGAAGGCGGGTGTCGACATGGCGCACACCGGTACCGGACAGCTGTCGATGGTCGTAGTGCCGAGTTTCGCTCCGGCAGGGATGACGAAGTCGTCGCCCGCGTGGACGCAGATGGCCAATGACTGGTTGACGGTGGCCGGGTGGGCGGCCGATACCGGCACCTACCCCGGATCGACGGTCAATACCGACGGCATCGTCGCCCAGGCGGCGAAAGCCTCAGCGACACTGGCGGCCTCGATCGTCTTCACCGCGGCCGGGGCAGCGAACGCCAATGTCACGCTGCGGTTGACAGTCAACGGAGTCGTCGTCGCGACCGGTACGGCGACGACTGTTCCCGCCAGCTCAACGGCGACCGTGACTGTCTCGGTGGTCCGTTCCATCGCGTCCGGAGATGTGGTCCGGGTACAGGCGCTGGGCACACAATTCCTCGCGCAGTTCAACCCGACAGCACAGGTGAATTCGGCGTCGTATGTGCGCATCACCTGACGCTGCCCGCTAACTCGATACCCGCAACAACACAACGGCCCGGCCAGCAGGCACGGGCCATTTTCATGCCCAAAAACTCGGGAGGCTCACCCAAATGTCCGGCAAGGAAATCATCGGCTCGGTCGACTTCGGCATCAACGAAACGTCGCCTCCGGAATACATCCAGACCGAATCCGGACAGCTGGTCACTCCCGAGTTTTTGGCGCTCCTCCAGCAGACCCTCTCCGGCAAGCTCGCCGAACCGGACCACGACGACGAGCTCGACCCGCAGGTTCGCGCACTGGCAGAGGAACTCTCGGTCATCCACCTCCCCGAATGGACCAGCCCCGTCGGCCGCAAGCTCGCCGAACCGACCGTCACCTCGATCAAGCAGGCAACCCGGGTCGCTGAGTACCTGATCAAGCGCGGTGTGCGCGTGCACCCCGCGCTCGAAGAAATCAGGTGGGTCCCGACCCCAGCGGGTGCCCCGGGTGCGTTCGACACCGGCGCCCACATCACCCCTGACGACGAAGGCAATTGGCCGACACCTGATGCCGAGGAGTTCTACGACTTCGACGAGATCTCGGTGAAGCAGGTCGAGGGAAGTGCCTGGTACGCGACGCATCCTCGCGGGATCGCGTGTGAGGGGAAGACGAAGTCGGAGGCGTATGCGGCGATGGTCGCCGAACTGCGCCGCCGGATCGATGACGCGGAGCCTCCGCGGTGAACGGCCCGGTAACGGACCCGACGGGTGATGGTCGGTGGTTGCAAAGTCTGACACCGATCGGTGCCGAGTCGCGCGAGCCCGAGCGTCAACCCCGGGTGTTCAACCACTCCGGAATGACCCCGGCTACTGCCGCGCGGGCGTACAACAGGGTTCTCGCTGGTCGAGCACTAGATTCGGCTGGGCAGAACATCAGTGCTGCGCAGTTCGTCAACGATAAGGGCCCCACACAGCCGGGCGTGAATCCGGACTGGAAGCCTCCGACCGACAAGAAGCCTCCGGAGCAGCCGGGTGTGACGATGCCGGCACCGCCGCGACCAGATGCGACACCCCAGCAGACTCCGGCTCCCACCCCAGCACCGCGGTTACCCGCTCAGCAGAATCCCACGCCGGTCCAGACAGGACCTGCCAGTACTCAACCGGCTCCCACAGAGCCGCCCGCGCAGCCTCCGGCATCGACTGCTCCCGGAGCCGATGGCCCTACTGCGACCACTCCGGCGACACAGCTCCCCAAGAGCTTTCAGCAGAATCCTGTATTCGCAGAGCTATACGATTTCGGTCACACCGAAGGTATGGAAGCACAGTCGACTGGTACTACGAGCCCTCAGATTCCGCCGAGCATATCGCCGCAGGACCGGGTGGCGATTGAGCAAAGCGCTGTCGGTCAGCTTCTATTCGCCGCGCCGAGTGCAGTGTCCGTACCGCAGCTGCCCCCAACCCAGCAGGAACTCGATACGAGTCGCGTCAATCAGATTCTTCCCGAGGGCGTATCACCTCCTGTTCGAGGTGGGCCTGCGGTGGTATGGGTCGACGGCAACAACACACAGGGTTCGCTGTTCATCGATGAATTCGGTGTACGCCATTGGGACTATGTGCTAGCCAACGGAGTATCGATCAAGGTTGAGCAGGGGGGTGGCAGTGACGGGGCGGACCGGCCGTGGACAAATACAAAAATTACCCAACCAGGCGCCTCTGTGCCAGTTGTCGATACCTATGCGACACAAGGGGTTACCTCATATATCGATACTGTCGATGGCCGTGATGTGAATGTCGTCCTATTTCAGGGTGGCGACATCGGACTTCAAACACAAGATGTAGACGGTGGAACGCAAACGACCCAGATAACTCCATCTGGACCGTACTCCACGCACACATCGGCAGCTGGAACAACCTGGCAGAGTAATTTCGGAAGTCGCCTGTTCGCCAGGTTTTCGGGGACAGATGGAAGTGAGAGCGAAGAATCAGGACCGATTGACCGACGAGGGGCTGGCGAGGGCTACTTCACCTACCCCAACGGCATTCGAAAGAACTACACAACGGTTGATGGAGTCATTACAAATGGGCACTATGTCGACCGGGAAGGCATCGACCTCGGCCGATTTACCCAGGTCAACGGAATCACAACTTTCACGCCCAGTCAGGTATATATAGACAGATACATCCGTGAACAGGGCGTTGCGGATATGCGAGTGGTGTACGACCCGACTAACGGTTCCGCACAGACTTACTATCGACTCGTCAACCTTGCAGAAGAACAGCAGCGTGATCTCGAATCGGGCGATATTCCAGGTATCGAATGGGCCACCCCTATCCCCCAGCGCTCCGAGGGAATAATCGAGCATTATAAGGGTGCGTTCACGGCCATCGGCGATGAGCTTTCCAACTACTGGACCGGTCCGCTCATTGCAACGATGAATGCGAGGGCAGGATCAAACGGAATATCCTTCCCGTCATATGAAACACCTGCGGAGAAGGAACATACTGCCGGTGAAGTGTTCTGGGCAGCCGTGGCGGTGATCGACCTCGCGACGCTATTCCTGCCGATCCCCATACCTCGAGCGCGTTGGTTGGCAGGGGTTCGGAATGGGGGAAAGACCTCTCCGTCAGCGGTACTCGGCCCCACGACCGCTCCTCTGCCTGGCGGACGAAGCTTTACTGATACGCATGAACCAAGTATAATACCTGCGCCGAGTGTGATTCCTGCACCTGGGCCGAATCCTGTAACGATCCCGGGTAATCGGCCGCTAACTATCGATGTTCGATCATTTCCGGACAATAGGCGGGGGCTAATGATGTTTCGTTCGGACGACGACGTACTTATCCATATGCCAAAGGTGAAGCCAATGCCTCAGGTATTTGATGTAGGTATACATGGCGCGCCAAAGTACGTCGGTCTCCAGGTTCGTGACGGACAGGCTGACCTACCCAAGAATTGGCGGAACTTTAGCCACCGCGAGGTTTCGCGGATACTCCAAGGACATGGCTGGGTTCCCGGTCAGCCTATTAGGCTTCTGTCCTGTAGAACTGGGATGAATCCCGATGGATTCGCGCAAAATCTCTCTAATAGGCTGGGCGTGGCGGTGTATGCTCCAACTGAAATCTTGTGGATCCATCCAAATGGGCGGATGGTTGTAGCGCCGTACGGGAAAAACGGCAAAATGCATCCTACTATCCGTGGTACGTTTCAGTGGTTCTACCCTTCTGGTCCGAAAAAATAGTGGAAGGTGCACGGTGTGGTTACGATTATTGCCCCGCAGAGAATCGGTGACGAGGAGATCGCGGTCGAGGTGACACCAGGCGAAATGACGTTCGTGGAGGCCGAGCGCGTCGCAACCTATCTGGAGAATTGTACGCCGCTATTGGTATCTCCAGGCGTGGTAGATGACCCATTCTTGGGCGAGGGGTGCGGATATATTCGAGTGGGTGAGTTCACCGATGGGGAATGGTTTTGGTCGTTGGCGTGGGCCGACTACGTACGCGTGCATCGCGCGGCACCTCCCACTGAATTTTTAGATCACATCAAGACGAATGATTACACTCCGCCGGTAGTGAGCGATGAAGAGGTCGATCGAATTTGTACGCTGCTTTACGGTAGCGACTATAGTGAACCCGAGGACGATTACGTGCTGCCAGACTGGCCCCCGACGCGTAAGAAGTCCTAGCGAGGGTTCGGCACCAACTTGGGTTAATATTTCGATCGGCTACGTCGATCGGGATTTTTCATGCCCAAATCATGATCTCAACAAATTTCTGTTCACGATGCGGTTAGGCACGCGAGAGGTGTCGTGATCAAGAAAGGAACGTGATTCGGATTTCTGTAGGATATAAGGCGGCTGGCGGACCGGGGCGGGAATCCTGGCCAGCGGTCCGTCTGAACAGAACCAAGCGTTCGCGGCCGTATTCACGGCGGTAACCAAGATTCCGGTCTCGGTGAATTCCAACGCGCAGGTTAGAACAGCCTTGACCATGTTGCGATGACGCCAGCGGACTTCTTCAACGCATTCTGGACCGTAGTAGTACTTGGCGATATGAGGCGTTCTATCTCAACGGTATAGAGATTTCGGAGTTCACGGTTGTGATGTAGAATACAAATAGGCCGGGTTGCGTAGATGTGCGAACCGATCTACCCGATCCGATATATGCGAGTCCATGATCTTAGTGATCCCATTGAAGGATGCGTACTTTGCCTGAATTTCCTCTCGATCTGCATGCTGATATAGATGTGGAAATCGGGTATTTAGTGTTAAGGGAGATGTATGAAGATGATGATTCAGCGGACCTTCTGATCGGTGTAGAGGGTGATCAGTACAGTGTCACTCTGAAGTCGACTTTGCAACCGATCATTTTTCCGGATGACGATCTGCTGGAATCGGTTGGGAAGCTAGTATCTCTTCATATTGAGTATGGTGCGCGACCTTTGCGAGCTGCTACCTATCATTATGATAAGGAGTCGAGCGGGTCATGGGTTATGTCTGCAAAGTTTGACTATGAACCGGTCTGAGTAGAATAGCTGTGCAGTCGAAATGAATCCCGCTGTGCGAAGGCGTTGATTCATGCTGTAATTGCTTACGGAGGATTATCCCGATCGGTCGACCGGTCGGGATTTTTCATGCCCAAATATTGGTTTCAGATCAATCTGTTCAAGGACTTGACATGAATGAAAGAATACTGTTTCCTGATATCGAACAAACTCTGGTCGATTATCTGACGACGCAACTCACCGCGATAGCTGATACCGCGACTGTGGTCGGCCGGGTCCCGGATCCGCGTCCGACGCGGATGGTGCGAGTGACCAGAAACGACCGAAAAGCCCGAGTCGATGTCGAAGATCGGGAGGGGCGCCGTAGCGCTCAGCTGATTCTCGATCGTCCTCGTGTTGTTCTCGAATGCACCGATGACGCCGGCGCGGCGGCGAACCTTGCCGCGGTTGTGCGTTCGATCCTGAGTGCGGCCGCTCCCGGCTACTTGGGCACCGTGTGGTGCGACCAGGTCGAGGATGCCGGCATGGAGAACGACACCGATCCGGTGACAGCCGCTCCGCGGTACACACTTGTCGCCGACCTGATTGTGCGAGGCACTGTCCTCGCCTGACTCCGATGCGGAGTCGAACTGAAGTACCCATCCCGAGGGCCTGCGCAACAATCCCAAGGGAGATAACAACAATGGCTCTGCCTTCCAGCAATTTCATCGGCGCCGGTACCCCGAACCTGGCCGTTTCCGGCGGTGTCCTGGTGGCGCCGCTCAACACCACCCTGCCGACCACCGCGGCGGGCACCATTGCCCCCGCCTTCAAGGCCCTGGGTTATGTCTCCGAGGACGGCATCGAGTCGCTCGGTGAGCGCAAGGTCGAGACGGTCAAGGACTGGAACGCCGACATCATCGCCCAGCTGCAGACCGAGCACTCGGTTCGCTTCGGCCTCACCCTGTACGCGGTGTGGGACCAGGATGTGCTCAGCGAGATCTTCGGTGAGAACAACGTGACCCCCACTGCGGCCACCTCCACCTCGGGCAAGCTGATCACCGTCCGGGAGACCGGCGTGGTTCTGCCGCGTCGCTCGTGGATCTTCGATATGAAGACCGAGGACAAGAAGCTCCGCATCGTGCTGCCGAACGCCAAGATCTCCTCGATCACCGAGAAGAAGTTCGTGTCCAACGAACTGGCCGGCTTCACGATCAATGTCGAGGCATTCAAGGACGATTCCGGCATCAAGGCGTACCGCTACCTCGATGACGGTCTCAAGACTGCCTGATTAAAGCCCCCAACGGCGGCGGGTAAAACACCTATGCGCAGGCCCGCCCGCTGCCGTTGGGCCCTTCCTATTTCTCTCATTCACATCACTGCACAACGAAAGGGTCTGCTACCCATGACTTCTCCTGCTGCTCCCATCAAGATCGCCCAGCCGGCGGTCGTGAAGGACGACTTCACCTATACCGTCGACGGCGCCACAATCGTGCTGCCGTCGCTGTCCTACCTCAAGCCCGGTCTCGTTCGCCGGATCCGCCGTCTCGGCGATGTGGACGCGATGTACACCCTGCTCGAGCTGAGCCTGGCGCCCGAAGCGCTGGCCGCGCTCGACGAGATGGACCCCGATGCCTACCACCAGCTGCTCGAGGCGTGGCGCGCGCACTCGGGGCTGAGCCTGGGGGAATCCTAAGCCTCGACGCTCTTCTCGAAGAGCACAGCGAGGCAATCGAATACGACCTGATCGTCCTGGGGCTGCGGCTGCGGATGCTCGGCACCGATGTACTCGGTTGGGCCGACCTGCGATCGATCGTGAAGCACCTGCCGCTCGAGTCGGCGTTGCTGCGCACGATGTACCCCGAGGGAAGTCGATGGCGGACCGCTGAACACCTGTTGGCGGATGTCGCCGACAGTCTGCGGTGGCTGGCCTGGGCACGGACCGATGACGGTCGGCGCGGGCGCAACATGCCCGAGCCGATCGTTCGGCCCGGCAGGAAGTCGACTCGCGAACGGGTCGGCACAGCAACGGAACTCGATCAGATGAACGACTTCCTCGGCTGGAACGACTAGTGGTGGCAGCCCCGGAGCGGTCGAACGCAGAAAGTGGATACCAATTGTGAAGAAGAGACGCCCAACGGCGATGACATTGCCGGACGTTCTTGCGATGACCACGAGCGGCACACCGGCTCCGGGGATGCGGATCAGGCTGCCGAGCGGGGCCGTCTGGGAAGGCGGCTCCGGCGGCGGCACCGCCACGATCACCCTGCCCGAAGAGAACCCGGTCACCCTCGATGAGGATGGCCGAATTCCGCCGAACAGCCTGATCGGGGCGGGTTTGCTCGGTGTGCTGTCCGACGTGCTCGGCACTGCGCCAGGCGCGATCGCCGAGCGGGTAGCGGGACAGGCGATGGACCTGCTCCGTCCCGACACGGACGCGGTCGATACCAAGACCCGATTGATCAAATTTTCCTCGAAGACGACGCTGCTCAATCCAGCGAAGTCTGATCCCGGCTACGTAGTTGAAAATAGCGGTGCACCTGCGGGTTACGCGGGTGGTGGCTCGGTTCGCGGTCCCGGGACCGGCAGTAGTGATTCGATCCTGGCTCGACTGTCCAACGGTGAATTCGTGGTCAACGCGGCCGCGACGGCCGGTGCGCTGCCGCTGCTGGAAGCGATCAACTCCGGCTGGGTTCCGTCAGCTGGATACCTGGCGGGCATGCTTCCCGGCTTCGCTTCCGGCGGTCTGGTCGGCGACTCCGGGATGGGTGATCCGCAGAAGTGGCGCGAGCTACTCGGGACCGGCTTGATCGCCGATGTGATCGGCGGCATCGGCGGTGCGGCGATCAATGCCGCCGGTACCGCGGGTGCGGCGCTCGGTGGGGCACTGGCTCCGGTGTTGGGCGCGGGCGGGCTGTTCGGTCGGCGTGCGCCTGAACCCATGAAAGTCGATCTGGGCACCAACTCGCCGTTCACCGGCGACGGACCACCGATCTCGGCCTCGCTGAACGTGGAACCGCAGGGGCTCTTGGGCGCGATGCCCGCATTCGCCCAGGAGTCAACTTCGTCTGCCCAGGGTTCCACGGCTCCGCTGTCGGCACTCTCCGAGGCGTTGTCCGCAGGGATCGTCGCCTCGGCGACGGAAGCCGGTGGTCGGGTCGGTGCGGCGTTGGGTGCGGCTATCGCGCCTGCGCTCGGACCGGCGGGGCAGCTGGCGCCGGAAATCGGCGAGCAGCTCGGTCAGACGATCGGGTCTCGGTTCGGTGGTGGGTTCGCGGCATCCATGTCGTTGAAGTCCGCGATCGGAGCGATGCCATCGGAAGGCGCGGATCTGTCGTCGGGTGGCGCCGGTGGTTCGGTTGCGCCGGGTGGCGCTTCGCCGATGACGCCGACAGGCTTCGGCGGTGGTGACGGTGGGTCGAGCGGTGGTTCGAACAGCGTTGTAGTCACCGGCGGGTCCGGTGGTGGTTCGAGCACGGTGTATGTGCCCAATGGCGCCGGCGGATATTCGGCTGTCGGGCCATCCACGACACCGCGTACGCCGAGCCTGAGTGAGGGTCTCAAAGGCACGAGCCTTGCCGACCCCACGCATTTCACAACCTACGGCGGAGCCGACTACATCGATCGCGGATCGATCGTCGGCAGCGAGCTGGCGAAGAACTTCGGGGAGTCGCTGGGTCTCAGCGACACCACAGCCCTGCGTGAAGCCGGTTCTACGGTCGGTGCGCTGGCCGGTGCCCTCGGCATCCCGTCCATCTCCAACGCACTCTCAGCCGACGGTGAGCTTGCCAAGCAGCTCGGGATCAATTCTGACAGTGAGTTCTTCGTACCGTTCGAACAGCAGAAAGCGTTCGACAACAACGAAGAGTCAAACCTCACAGCCGGCATTCAAGGCTTCCTTTCGGGTAATTCCTCGGGTGGTCTGGTCAAAGGCATCACCGGGGCGGCGAAGGGAGTCGCCCAAGACCTGGCGGGCCAAGCCGGAAGCTTCATCGGCACAGCACTCGGCACCGCGGTCGCGGGCCCAGCCGGTGCTGCGGTCGGCAGCGTGCTCGGATCCCTTGTCGGATCCACGGTGGCGGGCAAGGCGGTGGACCTGGTCGCGAAACCTGTCGAATGGTTGGCGAGTACCGCGAAGGAAGTCGTCGGAACCGGCTTCGGTCTGACAGACCTGGCCGAGGGCGTCGGCGGACACACCGCCCGCGGCGACATCTTCAATTTCAACGGCATGGACCCCAAGAGCGTGCAGATGTCCATCGCCCGAGTTCAACGACGCCAGACATTCGTGGCACAACGAGGAGGAGGACTCGGCCGATGATCCACCAAATGCTCAACACACAGGACACCAAGATCGTGGTGTGGGACAACAACGGCCGGGTCTGGCACCTGGCGGGCCCGAATGCCGGTCGTGAAGGCGTAAGGCTCTCGGCGCAAACAGGATTCATGTTCGCACCGGTTCAGCTGCTCGCCACCGAGGGTGCCCGCCAGGACGGCGCCACCTTCGCCCGGTCGGTCCGCTGGAAGAAGGAATGGGACTTCCTCGCCATCATCTCGGCGGCGGCAGGCGCTCAGGAGTCCAACCCGGTCCGCGAATTCCTCGCCGTGCACGACGCGTGGTTCCGCGGCTGGTCCACCGACAAGCCCGTGACCGTCGGCTACTTCACCCGGCACCAGGGCTGGCGTTTCCAGCAGTTCCAGATCGACTCCGCCCCTGAACCTTCGGGCGATATCGATCCGGCGCGCAACGGCTTCGCGATGTACAAGATGTCGGCGACCGCGATGGATCCGCTCGAGCGTCACTTCGACGAAACCATGGTGTGGACGAACGCTTCCGGTGCGGGCGAGGGCATTCTGCGCCTGCGCAATGCGGCGGATCAGCCGGCCTGGCCGCGGTACACGATGAACGGCCCCGGCCGTTGGTCGATCCTCGACCCGGTCGAGGGTCTCGACCAGCTGCGCCTGGTCCAGACGCCGCGCCTGATCACAGGCCAAACCCTGCGGATCGACACCCACCCGCGCCACCGCACTGCTCGCCTCTACACCGAGGGCAGCACCGCGAGTGTCAATGTGTGGGGCCAGCTCGCCGGCCGCCGCTGGCTCGCCTCGCTGGACCCATGGACCAGCACCGACATCGTGGTGAAGGTCGAGAACGGGAACACCGATTCGAGCATTATCGGGGCTGTGACGCCGAGGTCATCGCGACCGTTCTGATCCTGCCCCCGAACTGAATACCGAACAAGAGAGAGCCCAATCCCCGTGCGGGGGTTGGGCTCTCTCGATTTCAAAGGAGGTATCGCGATGGTGGTACCAGAGCCTTTCGTGGCGTATGACCATTCCCAATTCTCTGCATGGCTCTCGTCTCTGACCCCGTTGGGAGCTGAATCCGGCTCGGGCTCCACACGAGAACCGCGGGTGCACAACCTGAACGGGATGACGGCAGCTTCGGCAGCGCGGGCGTATGAGCGAGTGCTCGGCATTCGTGACATGGACAGGCGCTCCCAAGACCGTACTTCGACGGCACGGTTCGTCAATGCCCCGCTCGAGGGTAAAGGCCTGCCGACGATCCCCGGTCTGACCACGGACAAACCCAGTGTGTCCGATAGGCCAGCGGTGCCGACGGACTTGCCGCAAGCCCAACCTCTACCACAATCGCCTGCTCCGGTCCCCGCTCCGGCTGGGCCCGCTCCGACGCCCGCACCGTCCACGCCCCAACCACAAACCGCGCCGACCAGTCCATCACCGGCGCCTGCGGCAACCACCCCTGAGCCGGTACCGACAACTGCCCCGGACGTACCGCCGACTCCCAAACCCGCGACACCGGCGAGTCTGCCCTCGTCCCTGACCAGTGTGTTGCTCGGTGTGCAACAGCCGGTTTCCGGTCAAACCCAATATCCCGGCCTTCTTGATCCGGTTCAGTTCGTGCAGTCCTACAAGCCGGAACAGGCGCGGGCGCAGGATGATCCGCAGCAGGGTGTACCGGCGCAGGTAGTCGTCACTGCCGCGGTGTCAATACCGGCAGACCCCGGTCCATGCCAAGTACCGCGCCTGACAAGTGCGACTTACTCGGCGCCGCAACTGGCGGCAGATAAGGCGTTGGTTCAGCAAGGTCGACCTAACTGGGTGGGGCCGGGGAACCCATACGACGCGGCAGTGGCTCGATTGAAAGCAGCCGAATACACCCGGTATCAGCAGCTCCTCGACTTGCAATGGTCGCAGTACCGGCCACAAAACGAGGAAGAAGCCGAATCCTGGCGTGCAGCATTCAGACGGCTACGTGAAGGTGGCATCGCCTGGAAGGATCCCGCGGTCCAGCAGTGGACGCAAACACAGCTGCAACAAGGCGTCCTCACTGACCCGCGTTATCCGCCGAAATGGGCAGGACCACCTGTCAATGTGTCCCCTACCTCACCAGAATTGCATCCGCTGGACAAACCAATTTCTGCTGCGGTTGTAGCGATTGCCAAATCGACTAAGCACAGTCTGGTCGTCCTCGGGGACACCGTCGTCAACCTGTCACCGCATGCCGAAATGCGAGCAACTATCAACGCACGCCCGGACAGGGACGGAAAGATCAACGCGCCGGTGGTTCCGACTCGGCCAGAGCACTCACCGCTCGAAGTCGCGATTGCATTGGTGGATATCGGTAGCTATGTCGTTCCAATTGGTGCACCTGCGCGCGTCGCTGCGGCCGCTGGCACCAAGGCGGCCAGCGTCGGAGCTGCGCGGGTTGCGGCCGAGGCTGGCGCAGCGACGACGCGATCGCTGCCGGTCCACATGGCAGAAGCAACGACGCTCCCAGCTATTCGGGTTCCGAATGCTGCGCCGCGCCCCTACTCAGACGTTATGCCGAGCCCTCCGGCGATGAACTCGCTGACAAACGGCCCCTCAGTCATGCCATTGAACGCATACGTACGGCCGAGCGAGGGCCTCCCACTAGCGCAGATGCTCACTTCCGAGGAGAGCGTCGCGCGGGCTGCGAAGGACCTGGTGGCGGAGGTCGAGCAATTCGTAATGCTTCGGTCGACATCGCAATCACTCGTCACGGCTGGAGCGCACGACGTTGCAGTCGGGCAGCGGCTAGGCGCTGCGATGCATGCCTCGGAATCTGCGCCCGCCGTGCGAACAACGACCGGTGGCGGGTTGCCTACAGGTGCACCACCCAGCAGGCCTGTTGATGGTTCTCTGACGCCGCCCAGTGGCAGTATCCCCCGGCAAACCCTGTATCACTACACCACAGAGGGTCGACTGAGCCAGATTCTGAATGCCCTCGAACTGTGGGCATCGCGGAAGGCGGACAACCCGAAGGATGCAAGATATGGCGATGGACAGTATCTTTCAGATATCGAGCCCGGAACCCTGCGGCCCGGTCAGCTTTCCTATCGGTTCTTGAGTACGCCACGAGGGTGGCGTAGATTTACGCACTACATCGAAGTAGATGTGACTGGATTGACCGTTATCGCTGGACGGGAAGGTGTATTCTTGATCCCGAACAGCGGACCGCTCGATCTGACCGGGAGAATTGTGCGATCGGGAAAGAATATGCCATGATGTATTTGCGGATGGAGTGGCGCCATGACTCGGAGACTGAACCGAGTACGTTCTTCATTGAGGTTGGAGATGATAACTACGAAGTCCGAAAGGTGGAGATATTCAAAGATGGTCGATCGCATCGCGTCGGCCTAAATGGCGCTGACGATATCGGTTTGGCTCAAATCCCCGTGGATTCCATTGAAGAGATCAATCTTGACCCAGATTTCCACGCAATCGAGATAGATGCAACATATTTTGAAACGGAGTGGGAAAAGGCTCCCGAGGCGACGTGGTCATAGCATGGAGGGATTAGGGTGATAACCTGGTGCAATGGCGACTTGCTCGATGCAAATGTATCGACGTTGGTCAATGCGGTGAATACGGTTGGCGTCATGGGCAAAGGAATCGCTGCTGCGTTTCGCGCAGAATTTCCAGACATGTTTTCAGACTATTCGGAAGCGTGTAAGCGCGGAGACCTGAAATTGGGTGCGATGCACGTTTGGGAGCCGCCAGTAACCTCAACAGCACGCCGGGTTGTTTCTTTTCCTACGAAGGCACACTGGCGTTCACCATCGCAAATTGAATACATCGAGAGTGGGATGGTTGACCTAGTTAAGGTTATTGTTGATTTGCGAATCAATTCGATCGCACTACCTGCGCTTGGCTGTGGTAACGGCGGGCTGCTTTGGCAGGATGTCCGCCCGGTGATCGAGTCGGGTCTAAGTCGCCTTACTGAAGTAGATTGTCGGGTCTACGTCCCAGAATCGAAGAATTTCGGATAATTGTTCCACCTTGTGTGGAGAGATGATGACGGAAATCGATCGATGTCCGGATCGAGCTGTAGGACGGCAGCGAAGGGACTTCGTGACGGGCACCTGCTCGTTACTGGACTGTGTGATGGACTGTCCGGAATCTTGCTGGACATAGTGAGAGAAGCGCTCGGTGACGATTTGGGTTTTCTTTGGTGACCACAAAGCAGTGGTTCCGAAAGCGGTCGAGAATTGAGTAATAGTGAGACAAATGCCGGCGACCTGATGGGTGCGGTGATTGCCGATCTGGGGATCGCTCTCGAGCTCGATCGCAGCGGCTCGGCCGAGCACGACACTCGGGTTGACGCTTTCGAGCGTGCGATGGAGGGACTCGTGCGAGTTGAGTGCGGTATTTTCAGCAGCGAATACGATACTGCAGAGTTGGCGGAACTCAGGCATAAGGTTGCCGATCTAGCCATAGCGAATAGTCGAACGATGACGTATTATCTGATGAACTCCTATTCTCGAGCGACATCGGCGATAGTAGACGGATGGCGTAAGCCAAGCCTTCGGCGGTCGGCTATTCAATTTATGCTCGAAAATTATCCGGGTGTGCGAGATGGATTAGAAGATGATGACATCGACCTGATCGACGAGATAGATTGCGTATTTCGTGATCATGCTGACGAAGTCGCTCCGCTCCCGAGGAATATGATTCCCGAGGGGATTCCTGAGTCGCATTGGTGGTGGTGGGAGCCGTCGGCCAGCCCTGCCTATGCGGAGCACGTGCGGCAGATACTCGAATAGCGGCACTGTCCACGTAAACCCAACCCGGTTCGGGTTGGGTTTTTTTATGCCCAAAATCAAGGAAAGGTGGTGGAGGATGGGTGTTTGGGAACCGCACGCGGAGTCGCGGCGGATGGATGAGATGTTCCGGGTCGAGCAGGAGGGGGCTCGGGATCAAGAGGTTCTTGTTCGGTACTGGGACAAGGACATGCAGGAGGTGGGGGAGGAGCGGAGTTACCTGTCGTTGCAGGTGAGTTTCCCGCGGAACTCGGCCGGCGGGTTGAAGATGATCTGTCCGCGCGACATGGTGCACTTCGACCACCTGTTCGACAACCACGCGGACACGACCCTGCCGATTACCGTGAACACCAGGGGTTTTCGGTGGGACGGGTACATCACCAAGGCCTCGATCGTGCGGGACGACAACGGTGTCGAGACCGTGGACATCGAGGCGATTCACGCCTGGAACCATGTGTCGACGATCTGCTGCTGGGCGAGTCCGTTCGCGCCGGTGCTCGCGCAGTTCCCGCGTCACCACATCCTGTTCGGGCCGGTCCGGACGCTGGTGACGACGTACCTGACAACGAATCTGATGCGGCTGCAGGGGAACACGACGTTTCCGATCGCGGTCGTTCCGGTCGATCCCCGGACCGACACCAGCCGTTGGAGTGCTGCGTCGGCGCGATTCGATATGGCGGACAAGCTGTTTCAGCCGATGCTCGAGGATTCGGGTGTCATGTTGACAGCTCGGTTCTTCCTGCCGGGAGAGGACGAGCAACCGGCACCCGAATGGTTCTACCTCGACAAGCCGACCGTGGTGTTGGAGACGGTGGACAAGTCGGGCGTTACGGGACCGACCGGGTCGCTGCTCGACGGAATCATCTCGTGGTTCGAGGAATTCGCCGATGACGGCACCACACCGATGCGGTATCCGAAGTTCGATTCGACCAATGAGTACGAAGCCGTGTACGGGACGCCGGGCAAGTTCGGCACCATGCGGAATCTGCCCTGGGTGTGGTACTTCGAGGGCGAGTATTCCGGGATCGGCGCCTCCGAGATCGCCCTGCACAAACCGACGGCGACCGACATCATCGTCGGTGGTCGTTCGCCGGGCTGGGTGAACGCGGGCATCGAGATGGCGATCAAGGGGCTGCTGTCGCTGATCGGTCTGGACTGGCTCTATCGCGGCCAGCTCGACGATGTTTTCCTCGCCTGGATGGTCTACCGAGATATGGAGCGGGTCAACAAGGCCGGCCCGTATGCGTTCCGCGAGGTGTTCATCACCGGCAGCGACAAGGCCTTCACGCTCGACGGGTTCGTCGCGGCGCGGCAGGGCCTGCATCTGTCTCGTGGCTACACCAGCCACAAGGTGACCATCCAGGACAATGCGCCCTACCTGATCGGCCGTGACTTCGGTCTGGGTGACCAGATCGGATTCGCCATGGGCGAGAAGGTATTCACCGACTTCGTCACTGAGCTGACGTTCACCGACGACCGCGAAACCGCGGCGTCGTGGCAGATCACCGTGGGCGATGGGTCCGACGAAGAGGACTCGGTCGTCAAGGCGTGGCAGCGGCTCGGCCGTGTCGCCTCGGCGATCAAGGACCTGTCCACCGATGTGGGGGCCGACATGGACCTGCTCATTTTCTGAGCGGCCCGCCAACCGAAAGGAGAGATCTATGGCAGACATCAATTTCGCCGCGCGGCTGCGCGCGGATCGTCAGACCGATATCGACGGGTTGCCGCTGCTGACCGTGCGGGTCGAGCTGGCACCAGAGGTGGCGGACTTGCCGCTGCCCGGCGGACCGGCCGGAATCGCGGGTGTGCGTGGACGTCCGCGGACGTCGTTTCGCAAGATGGGCGTGCTGGCCGACAGTGCCGCGCGACCCACGGGTCTCGGTCCGCAGGACCGGGGCAAGTGGTGGCACCGGCTCGACGACAACGGCATGGACGTGTGGACCGACGCGGGGTGGGTGCACTCGGTCGACGCGGTGGGACCGGCGGGTCCGGCGGCCGAGGCCAACAGCATCACGGTCACCGACACCGTCAATGAACCGGCGTTGAGCGAACCGGCGTTGGAGATTGTCGGTCGTGCCGCTGACCAGCAGCTTCGGGCCACGGTTCCCGCGGGTCTGCGTGGCCTGGCCGGTCCGCCCGGTGACTCCGGGACGATCACCGAAGCCGAGGACTACGAGACCACCAACGGGCCGAGCCACGGCGGCGTATTCGCCTATGACCGTGCCAGCCGTCGATTCCGTTCTACGCCGGCGCCGTTGGGCTCGGGGCCGTGGGGATGGTACCACGAGGACTTCCTCGGCGAAAACGTCGCCGCGACCAGCCGGGTCGACGGTGGCACCTTCACCGTCCCCGCGCAGCCGTTCCGGTGGCGACCGGTCGTGTACGGCCATATGGCCGCGTACTCGAAAACGGTCAGTCAGTCCGCCGAGTTGACGGTCCGGCTGGGTAGTGCGCAGGGCCCGATCGTCGCGACCGGCACCGCGTTCGGGATCGGCGCGCCGGGCGCCTGGATGTACGTGGCGCTGTTCCCGTGCCTGCGCGACGGCACCACCGCCAAGGCGCTCTCGCCGAGCTCCGACTTCGCGACAGTCCCGGCTGGTCAGCCGGGACACCTCGTGGTGTCGGTCGAGCGGATCGGGACCGGGCCCGACTCCGACCAGATCGGGTTCACCCCGGTAGGAGCCTCGCTCGTCGCCTTCGCCGAGCCTACGGAATGAGATGAAATGAACTCGGTAGGAAACTATTTCGACGCAACACTGATCCGGGGATTGGACGAGGGACTCGGTACGCCCGGACTCGTGCAGGCTCTGCACGGCACACCACGTGACGGCAGCCTGGAACTGACGACCGGCGCGACCGGACCGCAGGGTCCCGAAGGTGAGCCCGCGCGTCCGTTTCGCTGGGAAGGCGATATCGCCGACCATGCCGCCTTGAGCGCCCTCACCGCGAAATTGGGCAGCGCCCACGCAGGCAAAGCCTGGCGTGTCGTTTCATCCGGCGCACTCGCGTACTGGAACGGCACCGGCATGGACACCTTCACCGATGCCTTCGGCGCACTGGGGTCCGATGGTGAGTCTTGTTCGGTCACGATCGGAAGCGTCACCACCGGCACCGCGAACTCCGACCTCCAGGTGACAGTCAGCGGCACCGCGCCGAACCTCGTACTGGATATCGTCGTGCCCCGCGGCGTCAAAGGGCTCGAGGGGCCGGTCGGCCCCCCGGGTCCCATTCGTCAGGCCGCGGACTACGCCGACGGTTCGCACTCCGACAAGGCGGTGCCCGTCTGGAACGCGACAACGAACAAATGGTCGGGACGACCCTATCCAGGCCTGCGGGGGCCATGGACCATTCGCGAGGATCGAGCGTGGGACGGTGGCCCCGGGTTCGCGCCGTCACAGTTCACGGTCACGGCCACGACGATGGTGATCGCAACGCTGCAGGTCCCCGCGCAAGACACCGCGTGGCTTCCGATGATCACCGGTGGTGTGGTTGTCCGCCCGCACGGAACTGCCAGCGAATTCGGCACCCGCGTCGACGCCGCCGTTCATATCGGCTCGGCGACGGGGCAGACCGTCGCGCTCGGCACCGGGTACACCACCGGCCTGCAGACGAGAGCGCGGTTTCAGCCGCACTTCGGCGCGCGCAACATCACCCCGGCGAGCACAGTGGGTGTCATTCCAGCAGGTCAGGCGACGACGCTCGTCGTGGTCCTGCATCGCGCCGGTTCGGCGAATTTCGAGTATCAGATGGCCGGCGCGGAAATCGTGTGCACGGCCCGACCCGTGGGGGTGCTGTGAACGACGACGAGGCGACAACCGTCTTCGACCAGGGTGTCACGATCACCATGCGTGGAGTGGCCGACTCGGTCGGTCTGCCCTATACCGTGAATCCGGTCGAGATCGTCGACCGGGAAGTCCTGATCGAACTGCGCGAAGGTCCGGCCGGTGTCGCGGGCACAGAAGGCGCCGCGGCGTGGCCTTGGGCCTGGCAGGGGGACATCGCCGATGTCGCCGCGCTGTCAGCACTGGGGCTGACCACTGCCGATGCGCGCAAGGCCTGGCGTGTGGTGTCGGAGAACGCGATCTACTACTGGACCGGCACCGAGTTCATCGCCTTCGACGATGCTTTTCGGCAGCCGGGGCGCCGGGGCCCGGTGAACGTGCTCACCGGTGTCGGACTGGCGGGCGCGGTCGGATCGGCTGCCTCGGCCCGAATTCTCGGGACGGCACCGAACCAGCAGTTGGAGATCACTTTTCCCCGTGGTGAGCAGGGTGCGCCGGGCGCCCCTGGCACCGCGGGACGAATCGCCGATGCTTCCGACGTCCTGGTCACCGAAGAGAATCCGCTCGGCCAGGGCTATGTGCTCGGATTCGACAGCGCCACCGCGAAGTTCCGGCCGATTCCCTCGCCTCGCCTGCGCGGCCCATGGACGATCGGCAACAACCAGTTCCTCAGCGCGCAGAATCTCAAGGAAGACTCGAAGGTACTGGCAGCCATCACGATTCCGGCGCAGCCGACCCCGTGGCGGCCCTGGGTCGAGGGTGCGGTCGGGCTTTCCTCCGCGGCGCCGACCCGGTGCGATGCGACGGTTCGTATCGGTGCGCCGGACGGCGAAGTGGTCGCCCGGGGCTGGGGTCACTGGGAAACGCGATCAGGGCACGTGCTGATTTCTCCAGGATTCGACTTCCCGGTCGAGCCGGGAGCTCAGACCGGAATCGTGCCTGCCAATCAAACCGCCACCCTCTACGTGGTCGCGACTCGCGCCGCGGGCAGCGGCACGTACTCGGTCTACGGCAACTTCTCCCACCTCCAGGTTCGTGCGCTGCCCGTCTGATGCGGCGCACCCTCGCACACTATCTCGAAAGGTATTGAGCCATGGCTGATCTGCCTCCGCTCGAGTACGGCAAGGTCGTCGGGCGATTTCTCGCTAACGTTATCGACGGCCCCGACCTCGGCGATTTGCCCGAGTTCCCGCCCATGAGCGGCACCATCACCTTCATCGCCGACGCGCCGAAGATCCTCGTTCGCAACGCGCAGCCGGCGCCGGCGACCTATGTCCAGCTTCCGCAGCACTATGAGTGCCAACTCGACGAGTTCGGCTATCTGACCTGGCGCGGAAAGCGCGGAGTGCGCCTGGTCGCACCAGGGCCCGCGACCAATCCGTCCGAATGGACTTGGCGCGTTTCGTTCGATCTGTCCTACGACGGCGAGCGAATTCCATTGGAACCGTTCAGTTTCCAGGTTCCCAAATATGTCTCCGGACCGAACCCGGAAAGCCCCGATACTGGGTCTACGGGCCTGGTCGACCTGACTCTCGTGGCTCCCGTGCCCGCTTCGTCGGGCAACGCCGTCGTCATCGGACCGGCGGGTCACGGCATCCAGATCGACGGACAGGCTGAAACCTATCCGCAACTGCCTGCCACGCCGCCGGACGGTAGCCAGTACATCGTCAAATCCGATGGGCTGCTGTACATCTATCGGACAGTCGGTGGTTGGACACCGAACGGCCAAGGCATTGTCGTGCGCGGGCCGGCGGGTACCACGCTGTGGAGTGGGATCTCGGGTAAGCCCGTCACGTTTGCGCCGGCTATCGGTGATACCGCCACGACCGCGGTCGCCGGCGATGACCCGCGGCTGACGAACCCTCGAACACCGACGCCACACACCCATCCGATCGGTCAGCTGACCGGAACGAGTCCGCTGGGCAGCGCCCTGCTCACCGCCGCGGATGACGCGGCCGTTCGCAGCGCGATCCATGCCGTGGCCGACTCGGACCCGCGGTTGACGAATGCGCGTACTCCTACCTCGGCCGGACAGGCGTATGACATCGCCATCAAGTCACACGGGGGTATCCGGGCTGTCGGTGCGGGAACAATTGTGCCGGAGGGGATTCGGATCGAGCGGGCGCTGACGGTGTCGAAGGTGACCTACCGTGGCGAGACGGCGGGTACCGGCAATCTGGTCGTCGAACTGCGCAAGAACGGTGTGGTTGTCGCGGGGACCTCGGCGACTATCGGTGCGGCCAATCACGCACTCGACACCAGTCTGACCGGCGCGTGGACCTTCGCTGCCGGTGATCGGATCACGGTGCAGATCACTACTGTCGACAGTCCGGCGGGGCGTGGTCTGCAAACGAGTCTGGCAGGGGTGACCGTCTGATGGCGACCATGTTCCTCGGAGGATCCGTGATGAAGTGGGAGGCACTCGAAACTCGTCCGGAACCGGAAAGTCCCGACGGTACGCCCTACTGGAAGAGCGCGGAGTCCGGTTACCCCGGTGCGATCGTCGAGCCCGAGCCCGAGCCCGAGCCCGAGCCCGAGCCCGAGCCCGAGCCCGTGGTCGAGCCGCAACCTGAGCCGCCGACGGACGACGAGGTCCCGGTGGAAACGGCGGAGGTGAGCAACTGATGCCCCATATCTTTGTTGGCGGGGACTCGTTCAGTCCGTCTGCGATGACGAAGAACGGCAACGTGGTGACGGGTGCACCCAACGTGTGGACCGTGGTCGGCGGATGGACCGCTGACACCGTCGGTTATCCGGGCTCTGTGGTTTCCGGCAATGGGCTACAGGCGCAGGGTGGTGCAGCAGCTGCGCCGTTGATTGCCAATGTCGTGTTCTCAGGCGCTGGAATGGTCGGTACTTTCCAGGCCAGGTTGCTGGTCGGCACCACAGTCGTCGCGACGAGCGCCGCCATTTCGGGGATGAGCGGCACATTGGTGGTGAACACGACGGCGCCGATCGCCGCGGGCGAAGTGGTGACCATCGAATTGACGCACACCGTGAGTTCGTCCCTGTGGTACGCCACGATTACCGGTGGTGCTGTCACCTTTCTACGAATCGGCTGACACTGCGGTGGTAGATGTTTCGAGAACCACGCGCGATGCACATCGGCCCACACTCGGCACTGAGTGTCCAGTCCGGTAGCGGCTACCCGCCGAACCGGCTCTGACAGAACGGCTTCTGGACAGTTTCTCGACGGAACTGGCACGCACTGGAAACCCCAGTGCTCGGCCCGCGCCCCTGAACAGGGGTGCGGGCCGTTTTGTCGTTTCTAAGGTCGATGTCGGCGGTCGCCGGACCCCCAATGAGTACCGTCGACGTTTTCGTATCGGGTGACTCACTATGATTTCGGTCGGAACGTTGGTCATGATCTGAGTAACAAGGGGCTTCGCATGGGTACAGGTATTGCCGAGGAATGGCCGACGGGATCGGCGACCACGACGCTCTGGGTGCTGACATCGCTCATGCGGCTGTTGGCGAGCGGATCGGCGGCCTGACCAGGTCACCGATAGTTCTTGCCGCTGTCCGTCTCGTTCGGGTGGCCGAGCGTGACGACCACCAGGTACACGGTCCCGCCGCCCGATGAGTCACGCTCGACCGCATACCAAATGCGGCCACCGTCGGTGATCTTGTACTGCCATCGTTCGAACGTTTTGCCGCCGATGGTCACGGTGCTGACTATTTCAGCGGGCGCGGGACAGCACGGTCCTTGGACAAGCCGCCCCCTACGGCCGATCGACGACAGGACTGTCGTCGTCGATCCAGGTCAGGTCCCCGTCGTCGGCTCGGGAAAGGCCGGCGGCGTATGCCTCGGCGGTGCCCTGCCAGCTCTGAACGCATTCGAGCAGGCGGGTGTACTCGCCCAATTCCGCTGCGCTCCAGATCAACTCGGATACCTCGGCGACGAACTCGGCTCGTCCGGTCGGGCTCAGCGCGTCGACCCAGGCGAACGTATCTGTTACTGCCTCGGTGATATCGCCCTGTCGACGAACTGCTGCGCGCATCAGCCGACTGGCCAGGGCGATGCCCGCGTCTTGGCGGTCGAGATGGCCCGCCCGCATGAGGATCAGGTCCTCCGCGTCGCGGCGGGTGATCCGGACGATGCCGTCACCGGCTTTCTCCACTACCTCTTTCGGGTGACGGAGTAGCTCGGTAAAGGTCGCGGTAGTGCTCATAAACCCAGGCTACACCTATATCTGATGTTTATCAGATATCTTTACCGCGCTTCATCGCACCGGGATCAGGCGGTATAGCCACCATGGCCGGTTGGGGAAGGCTGGGTCGTAGATGCGCAGCATCATGCGGCGTTCCAGGCCGGTGCTGCGTTCGCGGAGGCGGAGGTGGCGGCGGGCGATGTCTTGGGGGCGGACCTCGCTGGTCCAGATGGGATCCCAGTCGGGGGACTGGCCGCACGAGTCGGTGATGGCGGTGACCCGGGGGGTGGGGGCGAGAGGGGAGAGCATGCGGAAGGCGTGGACCAGGAGTTGGGCTTCGGTGGTCCAGTCGAGGTAGACCTTTTTCGCCGCGGGGTTGAGGAACATCCACTCGAGCATGTTCACGCCGGCGCCGAGGCCGGGGAACAGGCGCTGGTAGTCGGAGTTCGCCGCGAGCATGTCCATGGTGGGGAAGCGGGCGAGGCAGGCGGGGTGGGTGAGACTGGACAGGTCGGCGAGGTCTTCGGCCGACGGGGTGCTGGGGGCGGAGCCGGGCTCGACGGCGGGCAGGCCGCGGACCAGGATGTGCTTGCGATACCACAGCGGCACGTCGAGGCTGTCGAAAAGGCGTTGCAACATCGCGGGATTCGGGACGAGGGCCCCGGATTCGATCTGGCTGATCAGAAGTGGCGCGAGCTGTGTCCGGGTGGCGAGCTCGGCTCGCGCGAGCCCCGCGGCCAGCCGCCGTTCGCGCAAATACACACTGAGCGCGGTGCTTTCAGCCATCTCAACCCCCCGAGCCTCACCCCGACCGACGGTAATTCCAGGGTACTCGCGCGGCGTGGCCGGAACCCGAAAACCAAGCCTTCAAGCAGTGGATCCCTGTTCGTAACCAGTCTGTGTTAGTAATGGCCGACCCACTTCGAAGGAGATTTTTCATGGATGGCCTGCTCTACTTCCTCCAGACGCTCACGGCGCTCACCAGCGGCTCCGCCTAGGATCGCGAGACGCCTTCCCGCGTGGAAGACAAAACGGGCCGGAGCTGAATGCTCCGGCCCGTTTTTGCGTGGATCAGGTGGTGAAACCTCAGAAGGCGGCTTCGTCCAGGTCCATGATGTCGTTGTCCAGGTTGGCCAGGATCGCGCGGGTGGCGGTCAGCTCGGGCAGGACGTTGCGGGCGAAGAACTGCGCGGAGGCGACCTTGCCGGTGTAGAAGGCGACGTCGGCGCCGGTGGCACCGTTGTCCAGCGCGGTCAGCGCGATCTCGGCCTGGTTCAGCAGCATCCAGCCGATGAACAGGTCGCCGACGGCCATCAGGAAGCGCACCGAACCGAGGCCGACCTTGTACAGCTCGGTCGGCTGCTCCTGGGCACCCATCAGGTGACCGGTCAGGGTGGCGGCCATGGTCTGCACATCCTCGAGCGCGGTGGCGAGCAGCTTGCGCTCGCCCTTGAGGCGCTCGTTGGCGGAGTCGGACTCCAGGAACTTCTGGATCTGGCCCGCCACGTGGGCCAAGGCCACACCGCGGTCACGCGCGATCTTGCGGAAGAAGAAGTCCTGCGCCTGGATGGCGGTGGTGCCCTCGTAGAGGGAGTCGATCTTCGCGTCGCGGATGTACTGCTCGATCGGGTAGTCCTGCAGGAAGCCCGAGCCTCCGAAGGTCTGCAGCGAATCGGTCAGGTACTGGTAGGCGCGCTCGGAGCCGACACCCTTGACGATCGGGAGCAGCAGGTCGTTCACGCGGAACGCGACGTCGGAGTCGGCACCCGAGACGACCTCGGCGATTTCCGGGTTCTGGTGCGCGGCGGTGTAGAGGTAGACCGCGCGCAGGCCCTCGGCGTACGCCTTCTGGGTGGCCAGCGAACGACGGACGTCCGGGTGGTGGGTGATGGTCACGCGGGGCGCGGCCTTGTCGGTCATCTGGGTCAGGTCGGCACCCTGGACGCGGGTCTTGGCGTACTCCAGCGCGTTGAGGTAACCGGTCGACAGGGTCGCGATGGCCTTGGTGCCGACCATCATGCGCGCGTTCTCGATGACGTCGAACATCTGCGCGATGCCGTTGTGCACCTCGCCGACCAGCCAGCCCTTGGCGGGCACGCCGTGGCCGCCGAAGGTGACCTCACAGGTGGCCGAGGCCTTGATGCCCATCTTGTGCTCGACGTTGGTGACGAACACACCGTTGCGGTCGCCGAGGGTCTCGGTCTCGAAGTCGAAGTGGGTCTTCGGGACGTAGAACAGCGACAGACCCTTGGTGCCGGGGCCCGCGCCCTCGGGGCGGGCGAGCACCAGGTGGACGATGTTCTCGAACAGGTCGTCGGCGTCAGCGGAGGTGATGAAGCGCTTGACACCCTCGATGTGCCAGGAGCCGTCTTCCTGCTTGACCGCCTTGGCGCGGCCCGCGCCTACGTCGGAACCGGCGTCGGGCTCGGTGAGCACCATGGTGCAGCCCCAGTTGCGGTCGGCCATGACCTGGGCCCACTTCTTCTGCTCATCGGTGCCGTTGTTGTAGAGCACCTGGCTGAAGGGGGCGCCGGCGGCGTACATCTGGACGGGCGGGTTGGCGCCGAGCACCATCTCCGACAGGGCCCACGCGACGGCGGAGGGAGCGTTGAGGCCGCCCAGCTCCTCGCGGATGCCGACCTTGGCCCACTCGCCGTCTTCGAGCGCCTTGTAGGACTTCTTGAACGACTCGGGCAGGGTGACGGTGTGGGTGTTCGGGTCGAACACCGGCGGGTTGCGGTCGGCGTCGGCGAACGACTCGGCCAGCGGACCCTCGGCCAGGCGGCGGACCTCGGTGAGCATTTCCTTGACGGTGTCGGTGTCCAGGTCGCCGAAGGCGCCTGCGTCGAGGACCTTGTCGATGCCGAGGACCTCGAAGAGGTTGAACTCGAGGTCGCGAACGTTTGCCTTGTAGTGGCCCATGTGAGTACTCACTCTCCATTGAGTTCTGGTGCGGTCGGTGGTGTGCCGTTCCCGCCCGTCGCCGGTTTTCCGCATGCTACTCGCGGGTAACTTATTCATCATATTACCGGTGGGTAATGCTCTCGGCAAAGGGGTAGGCGGCAATGTGATGTGAAAAACACGCACGGCTGCGGAGACGTTGCTCGCCGCGACCACGGGGCTACCGTGAGGTGTGCGCATCGAGACGACTGTGGGACCGGCCGAGATCGAGCTCGACGAGGTGGCTGATCCGGCATTCCTGCTGGTGATCACCCACGGAGCCGGTGGCGGAGTCGATGCGAAAGACATTCTGGCCGTGCGTGACTCGGCGGTAGCGGGGGGTGGATCGGTGGCCCGGGTGGTGCAGCCATATCGGGTTGCCGGGCGGCGGGCGCCGGGGAACGCGGAGAAGCAGGACGAGGCCTGGCTCGAGGTCATCGCGGCCTTGCGGGCGCGGTTTCCCGGGGTGCCGGTTGTTCAGGGGGGTCGCAGCAACGGGGCGCGGGTGGCGTGCCGGACGGCCGTGGAGGTCGGGGCGCGGGGGGTGATCGCGCTGTCGTTCCCGCTGCATCCGCCGGGTAAGCCCGACAAGAGCAGGCGCGATGAACTGCTGGCGCCGGGCGACATCGAGGTGGTGGTGATCAACGGGGGAAGTGACCCGTTCGGGGTGCCCGATGCCGCCGACGCCGCCGAAGTGCGCGTGATCCCCAAGCAGGCGCACTCGTTCCGCACCGGATTCGACGTGATCGAGGCGACCGTGACGCCCTGGTTCGCCCGCTGGGCGCGGTGATCAGTCGACGGACTCGACGCTCGGGCGCTGCGCGATGAGCAGGGAATCTATGGCGTCCGGGCCTTCGGTGGGGCGGAACACCTCGTGGGCGAGGGTGACGGTGACATCGTCGCGGGCCAGGTCGGCGCGGAGGTCCTCGGGCGAGAAGAGGATCTCGGGTTCCTGCGGGCCGCCGTAACCATCGACGATATTGCGGGCGGCGTGACCGAGGATCAGCAGCACGCCGCCGGGGGCGAGCATGCCGGACAGGTGGTGCAGCAGGGCGCGGCGTTCGTCGGCGGGGAGATGGACGAAGACCATGAGGATCAGCTCGAACGGGCCGGTCACGTCGGCCGCCTCGAGCGCGGTGATGTCGGCTGTCTGCCAGTGCACCCGGGAGCGGACCGACCGCGACAGTCGAGCCGCGACCGTTCTGCCCTTGTCGATCCCCACCTGGGAGAAGTCGACAGCCGTCACCTGCCAGCCATGGGTGGCCAGCCAGAGTGCGTGACGACCCTCGCCACAGGCCAGATCGAGAGCGCGGGGAAGCGGCGGCGTCACCCCTGACTCATCGGGAACCAAGGTGATCTTGCGGTCCAGCCCGTAGACGTGCTCGACAACCGTGCTGTTCGGCGGTGCGCCCCACACCAATTCACTGCGCGCGTACCGCGCGTCCCAATCCGCCGCGTCCATGAGTCGAGTGTAGGACCGGCGCCCTGGTCCCCACGCCGTACTCGGCGGGAAGGTCCCCGCTTACAGCGTGGTGCGCATCAACACGACGTTGTACTGGGTGTGGATGGTGGTCATGAAGTAGAGGTCGCGACCGGTTTGGTACGGGAAGATCGACGGGGCGTAGGCGGTGGGGAGTTCGCGGGCGTCGATCAGGACCTCCGGGCCGCTCCACGGGCCGACAGGGGACGACGCGCGGCGCATCACCACGGAGTTGAACGGGTCGGTGGTGAGGGAGACGAACTGGCCGAGGTACTCGTTGTACATCACCGAGAGCTCGCCGACGCCGCCCATGATGGGGGCCGCCGCGTTCACGTCGTTGAGCTTCCACTCGCCGCCGTCCCAGTACTCGTAGGCCGCGAGGTTCTCGATCTCGGCCTCGGGAACACGCGCGATGAACGCCTCGTTGTCGCGGCCGGCGCGGGTGCCGTACTCGTAGAGGAAGCCGCCGTCCTTCACGAAACTGTTCATCTGGAAGTTGGCGTTGCCGCCTTCGTTGGGTCGGCGGGTGTGACCGAGATCGGCCCAGGTCTCGCCGTTGTCGGCCGACGCGGCAAGGCCGGAGAAGCTGGTGGTCCACTCGCCGGGCGCGTCCCAGGTCCGCACCGACATCAGCGACATGTACTGCACGCCGTTGATCGAGATGCCCGCGGTGGGGATGCGGCTGATCTCCAGGAAGGGGATCTTGGGGCTGGGGATCAGGTCGCGCGCCTGACCGATGACATCGCGCACCGCGTTGTCGAACATGATCCCGTCGGCCGGGTTCTGGTCGTGGGTGCGGACCAGGATATTGGAGCGCCACGCCCAGGTGCTGCCCGCGAGCAGATTGGGGAAGCCGATCCCCGCGGTGTCGCCGAAGGCGGTGAGCATCTCGCCGCGCCCGTTGTCCCACATGATGCCGAGGTCGGTCCCGAGGACGTTGTAGTTCTGGGTGCTGTTGGGGCTGGCCATGCCGGTGACCTGGAACACCGCCTGGGTGCGCCCGTGCAGGACGGGCAGGCCGTTGGTGCCGTTGAGAACGGGAATCGGGTTGATGGCGTTGGGGTTCGCGACCGCGGGAGTCGCTGCGCTCACGAGCAAGGCCGTCGTTCCTGCGAGTGCGGACATCAGTATGGATCCGGTCTTGTTCACAGGTGTTCGAGCCTCCGGTTTCGGGCCGAAATCGGGGCACGTTCCAGGCTTGCCGTCACGTACCACTTATCGACTGGTCAGCGAATTGATGCGATGCTAACAGCCGCTAACAGTGATATGTGGCACATAACTTTGGTAGTCGCCATGAATTCCCGGTGGATTGCTTGTCAGTCGCTACTGGCCATGGCTTTACGCAGCAACAATGGCAGTTGGGCCATCCGCTCGGCGGCGAAGGTGGCGCGCGACCCTCGGTTCCAGGAGTGGTCGAACAGGTGCTTCGCGGCGGCCACGGCGGTGCGATCGCGGGCGGTGATTCGGTCGGCGAGGGCTTCGGCGGCCCGCGCCGGGTCGTCGGCGATATCGGTGATCAGGCCGATGCGCAGCGCGTAGTCGGTGTCGATCGGGTCGGCGGTCATGGCCAGCAGCTTGGCCTGGTCGATACCGATGAGCTGTGACAACGTGGCCGGTCCGGTCATATCGGGCACGAGTCCGTGGGCGGCTTCCATGACCGAGAATTCGGTTGTGGGGGTGGCGATCCGGAAGTCGGCGGCCAGTGCGATCTGGAGGCCGCCGCCGAAGCAGCGCCCGTGGATCGCGGCGATCACCGGGACGTCGAGGCGGCGCCAAGCCCAGCAGGCTTCCTGGAAGGTATTGGTGCCGCGCAGGGGGCGTGGAAGGAATTCTCGGACGATAGCCAATGGATTGCTACTCGCGGCGGAAATATCGAGCCCGCTACTGAAACTCGGTCCCTTCCCGGTCAGGATGACGGCGCGGATTGTCCTATAATCGGCCACTTTTCGGGCCGCGTCGACAAGATCGCGGAGCATTTCCAGGGTCAGCCCATTGTGTTTGCCGGGCCTGTTCAACTCGACATAGGCGCGGTTGTCGTCGAAGCGGACGGTGATGTGGTCTCCCATCTCGCCATCTTACTCGTGAGTCAGTTGGAGGGGGTGGCCACGCGGACCTCAGGTGCGGCATGATCCGAACCGCATCACGCGTCGTTCGGCGCGCGAGGATCGAGAGGACTCACCGAATGCGGATCTGTCTGATGGCCGCGGCGCTGCTCGCGCTGCCCGTGCTCGCGGCCTGCGGCAGCGACGACGAGGCACCGGTTACTCAGGCCGAGCTGTCGAGGTCGTTGCAGGACAAGGGATTGGGCAATCCCGTGCTGGCCGACTGCGCCGCGCAGGTGTTCCTCGACTCGGGGATGTCGCAGGCCGGGCTACGGGTGATGGTGTCCAACGCCAAGTCCGATGATCCGGCCAAGCTGCTCAGTGAGGGCGACGCGTCCAAGGTGAGCGCGGCGCAGTCGAAGATCGCGGCGGACTGCGTGCGCGTGGGGAGCTGATCGCCGGCCCCTATCGATCGCGTCGATTCAAACCCTCGTCGGGTTCGGCCGCCGGTGTTGCACTGGAACAGCCGACGACGAGGAGGAACCGCCCGTGACCACGGAGACAATCGCCGACCAGGTCTCGTTCGCCTACTGGGTACCCAACGTCAGTGGCGGGCTCGTGACCAGCGATATCGAGCAACGCACGAGCTGGGACTTCGACTACAACAAGAAGCTCGCCCAGACCGCGGAACGCAACGGCTTCGACTACGCGCTCACCCAGGTGCGCTACACCGCCTCCTACGGCGCCGAGTTCCAGCACGAGTCGACCTCGTTCAGCCTCGCGCTGCTCGCCGCCACCGAGCGGCTCAAGGTGATCGCCGCCATCCATCCCGGGCTGTGGCATCCGGCGGTGCTGGCCAAGTTCGGCGCCACGGCCGACCATCTGTCCGGCGGCCGGTTCGCGATCAACGTGGTGTCGGGGTGGTTCGCCGGCGAGTTCACCGCGCTCGGTGAGCCGTGGCTCGAACACGACGAGCGGTACCGGCGCAGCGCCGAGTTCCTCGAGGTGATCCGCAAGATCTGGACCGAGGACGCGGTGAACTTCGGCGGCGACTTCTACCGGATCCGCGACTTCACCTTGAAGCCGAAACCGCTCAACACCCCCGAGCGCCCCAATCCCGAACTGTTCCAGGGTGGTAACTCGACAGCCGCCCGGCGCAACGGTGGGCGCCATGCCGACTGGTATTTCTCCAACGGCAAGGACTTCGACGGCGTCACAGAGCAATTGGACGATCTGCGCGCGGTGGCGAGGGAGAACGAGCGCGAGGTGAAGTTCGGGCTCAACGGGTTCATCATCGCCCGCGATACCGAGAAGGAAGCGCGCGACACCCTGCGCGAGATCGTCGAGAAGGCGAACAAGCCTGCGGTGCAAGGGTTCCGCGACGCGGTGCAGCAGGCGGGTGCGTCCACCGGTGACCGCAAGGGCATGTGGGCCGACTCCACCTTCGAGGACCTGGTCCAATACAACGACGGCTTCCGAACCGGGCTGATCGGCACGCCCGAACAGATCGCCGAGCGGATCGTGGCCTACCGGGCGCTCGGCGTCGACCTGATCCTGGCCGGCTTCCTGCACTTCCAGGAAGAGGTCGAGTACTTCGGCGCCAAGGTGCTGCCGCTGGTGCGTGAATTGGAGGCCGCCGCGACACCGGTCGCGGCGGGACGCTGATGACGGTGGTGACCGCCGAGCGGATCACCACGGCGGACCAGGCGGTGCGGATCGCGACCGAGCTGGCGGAGGCGTTCGCCGCCGGTGCCGCTGAGCGTGACCATTCGCGTCGGCTGCCGCACGAAGAGCTCGATCAGCTCTCGGCCAGTGGGTTGCTCGCGATCACGGTTCCGGCCGAATTCGGCGGGGCTGACCTGCCGCCGAGCGTGGTCGCCGACGTGGTGCGGATCCTGGCCGCGGCCGACCCGAACATCGCGCAGGTACCGCACAGCCACTTCGTGTATCTGAACCTGTTGCGGCTGGCCGGAACTCGGACACAGCAGCGGGACTACTTCGGCAAGGTGCTCACGGGTGCGCGGATCGCCAACGCGCAGTCCGAGCGCAGTGGGGCGACAGTCGCGGAGATCGCGACGGTGCTGCGGCCGGTCGGCGCTGTCGGGGCCCAGCGGTTTGTGGTGGAGGGGACGAAGTTCTATTGCACCGGGTCGCTGTTCGCCGATGTGCTCGCGGTGTTGGCCAGACTCGATGACCCCCAAGATATTTCGGGCGTGTCGCCCGGCGAGTACGTGGCTTTCGTACCCGCGCTCGAACCGGGCGTGCGGATCGTCGATGACTGGGACGCGCTGGGGCAGCGCACAACCGGTAGCGGGACGGTCGAGTTCGACGCGGTGGAGGTCGGGCGGGAGCAGCTGGTCTCGCGGGCGTCCGCGGTCAACGCGCCGACCGGGTACGGCGCTTTCGCGCAGCTCCTGCACGCCGCCATCGACGCGGGTATCGCGCGCGGTGCGCTGGCGGCGGCGGCGGAGTTCGTGCGCACCCGCAGTAGGCCGTGGTTCGAGGCCGAGGTCGCGCGCGCGGCGGACGATCCGCTCGTCGTGCAGCGTTTCGGGGAACTGGCCGTCGCGGTGGCGGCAGCCGAAGCGACGCTGATCGTCGCGGGAGCGGCCGTGGACGCGGCGATCCGGCCGGGGGCGGACGCGGCAGGCAAGAACCCGGTGGCGGATGAGGCCGCGCAGTCGACGCAAGCACGTCCGGACGGCGACGGTGCGCACGCGTCGATCGCGGTCGCGACGGCCAAGATTCTCGCCGACCGCGCTGCGAACGAGGTATCCGCGGCGATATTCGAAGTGGGCGGTACCCGCAGCGCCGCGGCCGAACATCGACTCGACCACTTCTGGCGCAACGCGCGCACCCACACGCTGCACGACCCCGTTCGCTGGAAGTACCAGCACATCGGGCGGGCTCTTCTGCACAACCGACCGCCGCCGCTACACGGCGTGATCTAGAACCACCATGCGAGACAAGGACATTCCATGACAGTGACGGTTGTCGTCGGAAACCCGAAACCGGCATCGCGCACCCTCACCGCGGCCGTGCAGGTCGCACGGGCGCTGCGCCCCGACACCGAGCCCACCACGATCGACCTGGTCACCCTCGGGCCCGGGCTGCTCGGCTGGGGTGACCCGGCGGTGGCGGCGGCCGCGCGCACCGTCGCGTCGTCGGAGCTGGTCGTGTTCGCCAGCCCCACCTTCAAAGCCACCTACACCGGGCTGCTGAAACTGTTCCTCGAACAGTTCGACGGCGGCACCGGGCTGGCCGGTGTGGTGACCGTGCCGGTGATGCTCGGCGCGGGTCCGACCCACGCACTCGCGCCCGACCTGCTGCTCAAACCCGTCCTGGTGGAGATCGGCGGCACTGCCGCGCTGCCCGGGCTGTACCTGTCCGACCGGACGTTCGGCGAGGACGGCGTCATCGAGGAATACGCGCGGCGATGGGGACCCGTCGTCGCGGCACTGACAGACCCGGCCCTGCGGCCGGTGGAGGCAACGAATCATGCATGAGCTCTTGGACTTTCCCGCCGACGGCAACGGCCTACGCCGCGCCTTCGCCAACTTTCCCAGCGGTGTGGTGGCCGTCTGCGCCGAGATCGACGGCGTCCCGCACGGTCTGGCGGTGAGCACCTTCGTGCCCGTCTCCCTCGACCCGCCGCTCGTCTCGTTCTGCGTGCAGAACTCGTCGTCGACCTGGCCGAAACTGGCCGACGCCGGTCACCTCGGCCTCAGCCTGCTCGGCACCGACCAGCAGGCCGCCGCCAAGGCACTGGGCGCCCGCAACGGCGACCGCTTCCGCGAAACCGCCCTGCACCGCGGAACCGGCGAAGCGGTATTCATCGACGGCGCTACCGCCTGGATCGAAGGGGTACCGGAAACGCAGGTCCTCGCGGGCGACCATCTCGTGGTGATCCTGCGCGTGAACCGCGTCGCCGCCCGCGAGGACATCGACCCACTGGTCTTCCACGGCAGCAAGTTCCGCACCCTGCACGCCGGCTGAACCCACCGTTCGAGCTGAGAAACGACGAAAGACCCCAGGAAATCCTGGGGTCTTTCGTCGTTGAGCCGATGACGGGAATCGAACCCGCGCCATCTGCTTGGGAAGCAGAAGTTCTACCATTGAACTACATCGGCAGTGCGCTGGTGACTCTATCAGAACTCGGCCGGGGCGATGTGACTGTTGGGGGGTCTGGTGGGGTGGGGGTTCAGGGGTGGGGGTTCTACCTGGGGTGTAGCTGCCTACACTGGGTCGGTGCTGCTCTCCGATCGTGACATCAGGGCCGAGATCGCCGCTGGGCGGCTCGGTGTCGAACCGATGCTCGAGTCGATGGTTCAGCCGTCGAGTATCGACGTGCGTCTCGACGGGTTGTTCCGAGTGTTCGACAACAGTCGGTACACCCATATCGATCCGGCGCAGCAGCAGGACGAGCTGACCAGCCTGGTCGAGCCGAAGCCGGGGGAGCCGTTCGTGCTGCATCCGGGGGAGTTCGTGCTCGGGTCGACGCTCGAGGTGTGCTCGCTGCCCGACGATCTGGCGGGGCGGCTGGAGGGCAAGTCGAGTTTGGGGCGGCTGGGGCTGCTCACGCATTCGACGGCGGGGTTCATCGATCCGGGGTTCAGTGGGCACATCACGCTGGAGCTGTCGAATGTGGCGAATCTGCCGATCACGCTGTGGCCGGGGATGAAGATCGGGCAGTTGTGCCTGATCCGGCTGTCCAGCCCGGCCGAGCACCCGTACGGCAGCGCCAAGGCCGGGTCGAAGTATCAGGGTCAGCGAGGGCCGACACCGTCGCGGTCGTACCTCAACTTTCCTCTCTCGCCCGATTCCTTGAGCGCGGTCGAGACCCGCTGAGGACCGGCCGCCACGGCGATCCGCAGCACCAGCGACAGCGCGGGCAGGGTGTCGCCGCCGCCGGACGGCGGGCGCACCCAGTGACAGCCCTCCCGGCTCCAGCGGCCGAGGTTGGTCGGCAGCATCACGGCGCTGCCGATGCCGGGGATATCGATATCGAGCCCCGCGAGCTCGGCGGCCTCTTCCTCGGAGGGCCTGGCGTCGGGAACGGCGAGCACGCTCCAGCGGATCTGGCGTGCCAGCACCGGCCCCTCACAGCGTTGCTCGCGCAGCGCCGCTAGCACCTTCTCGGCGCGCGTGGTCGGCAGATGCACCACGCACAGCCGGTCGGTGATCGGCAGCATCACAAAGCCGCCGCGCTCGCGGACGGGTAGCCGGAATTCACGCTGGTAACAACGTACCCAGTCGTTGACAGTTCTGGCTTCCACGTTTCCAGAATCGCCTATACCCGAGTGCGTGACCACTGCCCCTCACCGCCCTTTCACTGCCTCTGGCAATCGATTCCACGAACTTGCGGCGTGTCTCACTGTCACGCTCGTACTCTGGAAGGGAGTTGTCCGTCGGATGAGGTGACGCTGTGGTCGGGGAGTGGACAGGGAGAGAGGCCAGAGCTCTTCGCGATGCCAAACGAATGAGCATCCGGGAGTTCGCGGCTCATCTCGGTGTGCACGAGCGGCTGGTGTCGAAGTGGGAGGCGGGCGGGGCGCGGGTTCGTCCGCGTCCGGTGAATCAGGCCGCGCTCGACACGTCACTGGCCCGATCCGATGATGTTGTGCGCGCACGATTCTCGACCCTGCTGGCGCCCGCGGGTGATGCCGACCTGCTCGCGTTCGTCGATGCGGGAACTGTCAAAGGTGCTGTGCCCGAGGTGTTGTCGGAGAGGGAGTTGATCATGGCGGCTGCGCACGAGGCCAGCGAACACGCGGCCGCCGCGGAGGGCACCAATGTGGGGGCCACGACGTTGGCCCAGCTCGACGCCGACGTCCGGCGCATCGCCAACGAATACGTCCATGCCGCACCGGCACCGATGATGGTGGAGATGCTGCGGGTGCGCAGGCGGGTGTACCGACTACTCGACGGGCAGCAGAAGCCCGTCGATACCAGCCACCTCTATCTGCTGGCGGGAACGCTGTCGGGGCTGCTGGCCAACGCGAGTACCGACCTGGGCTATCTCGACGCCGCGGGTGAACAGATCAGGGCCGCTTGGGCTTACGCGGAACTGAGCGGGCACAACGGGTTGCGCGCGTGGACGCGCGGCATGCACGCGCTGATCGAGAACTGGTCCGATCGTCCGCGCAACGCCGTCCAATTAGCCCGCAGCGGACAGGAATTCGTCGGTCCGGGTCTCGGGCGGGTGCGACTGCTCAACATCGAGGCCAGAGTGTGGGCGCGGCTGGGCAGCGATACCGAGACCGACCGATGCCTGCGCGCGGCCGAGGTGGCGGCCGGTGACCGCCGCGACGAGCTGCACGACGAGATCGGCGGCGTGTTCGGGTTCGGCCCGCCCAAGGCCGCCTACTACGCGGGCGCCACCTGCATCCAGCTCGGCCGGGCCGAACAGGCGCTGGCCGCCACCGAACGCGCGATCACCCTCTATTCGAGTGGTCCCCCGCTGCAACGGTCCTACGGCGCCGAATCGCTGGCCCGCGTCGACAACGCGGCCGCCCACCTCATCAACGGCAGCATCGATGGCGCCGCCGACGCGCTGCGCCCGGTCCTGGACCTTCCCGAGGACAAACGCATAGCCCAGCTGAGCGAACGTCTCGTCGGCCTGCGCCGCCGTATCGCCGCCCCGACCTATCGCGACGCGGTGGAAGCACGCGGGCTCGACGAGCGCATCGAGGAGTTCTGTGTGGCTACCGCGGCGCTCGGCAGTCGGCCGCGACCGTAGTCGATCAGGCAACGCCTGGTTACCCACGACCATGGGTAAGCCGGGGACGGGTCGACTGCCTGTCGACCTGGCTGTCGCCGGCCCAGGTTCGGCCCACAGTCACGGGCACGCGTAAACGGTTTGCCCCGAATGGCAACATGGAGGCGTGAGTCCTCAATCGCCGCATGTACCCCCGCGCGTTCTCGAGCAGTCGACCAAACTGCAGAACGTGGTCTACGAGATCCGTGGGCCGGTTCACGCACAGGCAGCACGCCTGGAGGCCGAAGGCCACCGCATTCTCAAGCTCAACATCGGCAATCCCGCCCCGTTCGGGTTCGAGGCCCCCGATGTGATCATGCGCGACATCATCGCCGCGCTGCCGTATGCCCAGGGGTACTCGGAGTCCAAGGGGATCCTGTCGGCCCGGCGCGCCATCGTCACCCGGTACGAACTGGTGCCCGGATTTCCCGAGCTCGATGTGGACGACGTCTACCTCGGTAACGGGGTGTCGGAGCTGATCACCGTCACGATGCAGGCCCTGCTCGACAATGGTGACGAGGTGCTGATCCCGGCCCCCGACTATCCGCTGTGGACGGCCATGACCAGCCTGGCCGGCGGCACTCCCGTGCACTACCTGTGTGACGAGGAGAACGGCTGGCAGCCCGATATCGCCGATATCGAATCGAAGATCACCGACAAGACCAAGGCCCTGCTGGTGATCAACCCGAACAATCCGACCGGGGCGGTGTACTCGGCGGAGGTGTTGCAGCAGATCGTGGACCTGGCGCGCAAGTACCGGTTGCTGCTGCTGGCCGATGAGATCTACGACAAGATCCTCTACGACGACGCCCAGCACATCTCGCTGGCCTCGCTCGCTCCCGACCTGCTGTGCCTGACGTTCAACGGTCTGTCGAAGGCGTACCGGGTGGCGGGGTACCGCGCGGGCTGGCTCGCGATCACCGGACCCAAGGAGCACGCGGCCGGGTTCCTCGAGGGTGTCGATCTGCTCGCCTCGTCGCGGCTGTGCCCGAACGTTCCCGCCCAGCACGCCATTCAGGTGGCCCTGGGTGGGCATCAGAGCATCGAGGACCTGATCCTGCCCGGTGGTCGGCTGCTCGAGCAGCGCGATGTGGCGTGGGAGCGGCTCAATATGATCCCGGGTGTGTCGTGCGTGAAGCCGCGTGGGGCGCTGTACGCCTTCCCCCGGTTGGATCCGAATGTGCACGAGATCCACGACGACGGCAAGCTTGTGCTGGATCTGCTGTTGCAGGAGAAGATCCTGATGGTGCAGGGCACCGGGTTCAACTGGCCCGCGAACGATCATCTGCGGATCGTGACGTTGCCGTGGGCGCGGGATCTGGCCGTGGCGATCGAGCGGTTCGGAAATTTCCTGGCAGGCTACCGACAGTAGAGTTACAGCTGATGCTCACCTGTCACGGCTTTGACCAGTGCGTTTATGGGCCCTGGGCGGGGTGAGCATCCTGGTATGCCGTGTAAAACAGACTGTGAGTTTGGAATCTTGGATGTTTTGAAGATCTACTAGTGCAAAAGTCCAACTTTTGTGTACAGTAGACCTCGGCGCTTCGGCGCCCGGCCCGGTTGTCTACCCCCCCTGGACAACCGAGAGCCTCAGGTACGCGCGCCTACCCCCCTGGGCGCCTGCCTCCGGCGGCGGAGACACCCCCCTGCTCTCCGCCGCCCACAAACCCGCCTCCCCGGGTCCAGGCAAGAACTGGACCCGGGGAGGTTTTCTCGTTCCCGGCGAAGCTACGTGAGATCCTGTGTCGCGCGGCGTGTTCTTGAAAATCAAATCCTTTAAGCTTCGGGCCGTGAGCGATCATCATCACCATCACGATCATTCCGGGCCCATCGCCATCAGCGACACCGCGGCGAAGGTCGTTGTCGGGTTGTTGGGGATCATCGGGGTGGTGGTGTTGGTCGCAACGGTATTCCTGTGGCCGAGCGCCCAGCACGTCGAGATTCCGCTGCCGATGCAGACCATGTCCGGTGGGGCGGTGCAGACCGAGGCCGGGACCGTGGTCATGCAGGACATCGGGCCCTGCGGGAGCTCGTCGAACGGCAAGGTGTTCGCGGACAAGCCGGAACCGCCGCGGACCGCCTCCTACACCTGCCAGCGCAGCATCATCGACATCAGGTCGGGTCCCGACGAGGGTAAGAAGACGCTGTTCGAGATCGCGCCGGGGCCGGGCCAGCCCGATCTGCGGGCCGGCGACGACATCCGGATGGTGCGCGCCGCGGATCCGTCCGGGGTCACCATGTACGGGTTCGAGGACTACTCGCGTGGACTGCCGTTGACCCTGATCGTGCTGGCCTTCGTCGTGGTGATCTGTGTGGTCGCGCGGTGGCGAGGCTTCCGGGCGCTGGTCGGGTTGTGCTTCGCGTTCGCGGTGGTGGTGATGTTCCTGTTGCCCGCGCTGCTCGACGGGAAGTCGGCGATCCCGGTCGCGCTGGTGTCGGGGGCGCTGATCCTCTACGTGGTGCTCTACCTCGCGCATGGGGTGAATCTGCGGACCAGTTCGGCGTTGCTCGGGACGCTCGCGTCGATGGTGGTGGCGGCAGTGCTGTCCTGGCTGGCGATCGAGGTCACCCACCTCACCGGTCTGTCCGAGGAACAGAACACGAACGTGGCGACCTACATTCAGCACGTGAGCATCACCGGGTTGCTGCTGGCGGGGTTCATCATCGGTTCGCTCGGCGTGCTCAACGACGTGACCATCACCCAGGCCTCGGCGGCCTTCGAACTCGCCGCCCTCGATGAGGGCGCGTCGCGGCGCGAGATCTTCACCGCGGCCATGCGGGTCGGGCGCGACCACATCGCCAGCACGGTCTACACGCTCGTGCTCGCCTACGCCGGTGGGGCGCTGCCGCTGCTGCTGTTGTTCAGCGTGGCGGGACGATCGATTACCGATGTGATGACCGGTGACGCGGTCGCCATCGAGATCACCCGATCGGCGGTGGGCGGTATCGCGCTGGCCCTGTCGGTGCCGTTGACGACGATGATCGCGGTGATGCTGGCCCGCCCGTTCGGCGCGAAGCCGACCGTGCCCGTGCGGGCCAGGCACGCGCGCAACTGAGGCCGCTCGGACGCCGGTCCGGAACTCGGTTCGGCGTCCAGCAGGCGGGAACGGTTACTGACCGGCAGGTGGGAAGCCGGGCAGGACCACCGGGGGCAGCGTCGGCAGGACCACCGGGGGCAGGCCGGGGACCACGGTGAAGGTGTTGGGGCCCTGGGTCGGTGGCGCGGCGGTGGTCTCCTCGGCCTGATTCGGATTGACCGGTGGCGCGGCGACGGTTTCGTGCTGTGCCTCGGTGGTCGCGGCCGGGGCCGTCGTGGGGCCGACAGCGCTCGGACGCGGCGGAGTGGTCGCTGGGACGGCTTGCGAACCGTCGCTCGACGAACCGCGCTCGAGTACCTGGGGGCCGTAGCCGAGGCCGAGGCCGATCGCGGCGACCACCACCAGCGAACTCACCGTCAGCACCGCCACGTTCAGTTCCCGGCGCGAATGCGCGCGGTTGGTGAGCGCGCTGAGCGGGCGGCGACCGCGGGTCGGGGCGGTGAGCCAGGCGGGAGTGGCGTCGTCGTGCTCGCCCACCGGCATCGGTGCCGGGGCCACGGGCGCTTGCTGGACCTGGGCGGGACGCGCCAGTAACGCGGCGCCGCGGGCCAGGGCCGTTTCCGGCTCGGCGGGCACGATCACCGGCACGCCGATCGTGCGCTCCAGTACGCGCGCGATCAGCGGAATCCGGGCTCCACCACCGAGAACCAGCACCGCCTGCACCGGATGCTGCGCGCGGATGATGACATCGCGGGTCATCCGCGCCGACGACTCGATCGCCAGCATCATCAGCGCTTCGAAATTCTCCTGCGTGAGCAGTACCAGGCCCTGCTCGCTGGGCAGGGCCACCGCGTTGCTGTTGGACAGCTGCTCCTTGGCGGCCCGGCACAGCCCGTCGAGAGCGGCCAACCCCGCCGGATCGGCCGGATGCGCGATCCGGCCCGAGGCGATCTGCTGCTCCCTGATCAGCGAATCCAAGTAGTCGCCGCTGATATCGCTGATCCGCTCGCACTGGTACACATCGCTGGTGCGGGCGTTGATCACGCTCACCGTGAGACCCGAACTGCCCAGGTCGTAGACGGCCAGCGTGGACACCTCGCGCATATCACTGGTGGCATGGGCGAAGTGCACGGCGGCAACGGCTTCGGGAACGAGCTGGTAGTTCGTGAGCTGACGCCGTGCCATCGCGGCCCGAACCGCCTTGGCCTGCGGCTCGCTGCGGAAGGTGATGGTGGTGGCGGCGACGTCCGGCGCCGCGGCCAGCGTGGCGGCGATCGCGTCGGCGGCGTACTCCTCGGCCTGGCGCTCCGGCATCGAGATGGACTGCACGTCGAACGAATACGGCGGAACGGACTCGTGCGGGCCACCGTGCTGCGGACACGCGAGGCGCACCGTCCCGGCCCCCACCGATATCCCCAGAACCGAACTCATCCGCTGCCCATCTCGTCCGCACTGCACGACATGCGAAGGACTGCGATAATGCGGACCGAGATCCGCCCCAGCCCCCGCTTGGCTCGTTACTCTACGGGGTGCCGAGTCCGGCGTATACCCACCCGGCGGCACGCCAAGCCGCGCTGTCCAAGCAGTTGCGACCATCGATGATCGAACGGGACCGGACCACCGGGTCGAGGTCGGCCGGCGTCAACGCCGTGAATTCGTTCCACTCGGTAAGGACCAGTACCACATCGGCGCGATCACAGGCCTCCGAGACCGAGGTGGCGTAGTTCAACGTGGGGAACACGCGGCGCGAATTCTCCACTGCCTTGGGGTCGTACACGGTGACGACGGCGCCGTGCAGCTGGATCATCCCCGCCACATTCAACGCGGGCGAATCACGCACATCGTCGGATTCGGGCTTGAACGCCGCGCCGAGTACCGCCACGTTCGCGCCGAGCAGCGAACCGCCGCAGGCACGGGCGGCCATGTCGACGACCTTCGTGCGGCGGCGCATATTGATGTTGTCGACCTCGCGCAGGAAGGCCACGGCATGATCGGCGCCGAGTTCCCCCGAGCGGGCCATGAAGGCGCGGATGTCCTTGGGTAAGCAGCCACCGCCGAAACCGAGCCCGGCATTGAGGAATCGGCGGCCGATGCGGGCGTCGTAACCGAGCGCGTCGGCCAGCATGGTGACGTCGGCGCCGGTGGCCTCACACACCTCCGACACGGCATTGATGAACGAGATCTTCGTCGCCAGGAAGGCATTCGCCGAGACCTTCACCAACTCGGCGGTGGCCAGATCGGTGAGCAGGAAGGGGATCTCGGCGGCGATGAGGTCGGCGTAGATCTCGCGGATGTGCTCCTCGACCCACGCCGAGCGCTCCCGGTCGTGATCGAGTCCGAGGACCATGCGGTCGGGGCGCAGCGTGTCCTGCACCGCGAAACCCTCGCGCAGGAACTCGGGGTTCCAGGCGACCTCGACGTCGACCTTCGCCTGCGCGCGAGCCCGGACGCCGAGAGCCGCGGCGGTTCCCACCGGCACCGTGGACTTGCCGACGATCATCGCCGGGCGTTCCAGCATCGGGGCGAGGGTATCCACCACCGCGTGCACGTACTTCAGGTCGGCGCCGTACTCGCCCTTCTTCTGCGGTGTCCCGACACCGAGGAAGTGCACGTCGGCATGGGTCGCGGCATCGGCGTAATCGGTGGTGAAGCGCAGGCGGCCGGCGGCGAGGTTGCGTTGCAGCACGTCCTCCAGCCCCGGTTCGTAGAACGGCACCACACCGTCGGCCAACTTGGCCACTTTGCCGGGGTCGATATCAACCCCGACCACGTCGTGTCCCAACTCGGCCATACACGCTGCATGCGTGGCTCCGAGGTACCCGGTTCCGAAGACTGTGCATCGCATAGTTCTGTTGGTAAGCGGCGCGCGTGGCTACGCCGCGTCAGTGAGGCAAGAGGGGGCGCAACATCTGGTGTACAGGGGGAAACGCGCGCTGAGGCTATCGGGTCGCGGGGCTCTCACCTGGGGAAATGAGAAGCCGGCGGGTGCACGGTTCGGATCGTGGGTCTGCACTCACGGCGAGCCGCGCCGGTTCGCTCGGATTGGCATAATCGGGTGGATCGCAGGAATACGCCATCGCGGATGGAGCATCGACTATGCGCCGGGTCCTGATCGCCACGGGCGGCTCACTGGTCATGGTGTTGATCGCGGTGGTCGCGCTGTGGCCGGTGTATGTGCGCCCACGCACGGACGATCCGCGGGTCGCCGATGCGATTCTTGTCCTCGGTGGTGCGCACGACGGCCGCGAGCAACTGGGGCTGCGGTTGGCCGCGCAGGGGTACGCGCCACGCGTTCTGATCTCCAACCCGTATGACCACAGTCCGATGGTGAATCGAATCTGTCACGGGGGCTACAGCTTCGACGTGATCTGCTTCGATCCCTCGCCCCGCACGACTCTCGGTGAGGGGCGGGAGCTGGCCCGTCTCGGTGCCGACTGGGACCGCGTCATCGTGGTCACCTTCACCCCACACATCTCCCGCGCCCGGTACATCCTCGGGAAATGCTGGGCGGGGGAGTTGCTGTTCACCGACCCCGAACCTCAGCTGTCGCCGGTGCGCTGGGCGTGGGATTACGCCTATCAGTCGGCGGGGTTCGTCAAGGCTTGGTTCGCTGATTGCTGAGCGGGCCTGCGGCATCGGGCCGGGTGACTGCGAAGAAACAGTGAGGCGCGGATTCCCGGGAATCCGCGCCTCACTGGGTATTCGATGTTCGGTTACTAGTTCTTGCGACCCGGGGACTTCGCTCCGGACTTGAAGCCGAGGCCGCCGGGCTTGGCGGTCGGCGGGGCTGCCGAGGTGCCGTTGCCATTGCCGTTGGTGGTATCGGCCTGACCGGCCGGTTCCGCCGCCGGGGCTTCCGGTTCGGCCGGGGCCGGGGATTCAGCCGGGGCAGCGGGAGTCTCGGCCGGTGCTGCGGCCGGAGCCGCAGCGGTGCCGGGGGCCTTCGGGCCGGGGCGCTTCAGACCGGACTTCATCGCCAGGCCCTTGGCGGGCACCGATGGCTTGGCTTCGGTCGGGGCCGCGGCCTCGGTGGCTTCGGTCGGGGCCGCCGCCTCGGGAGCCTCGGTGGCTTCGGCGGGAGTCGCCTCTGCTGCCGGTGCCGTGGTGGCCGCGGCATTGGAGCCGGGAGCCTTGGCGGCCGGTCGTTTCAGACCGGACTTCATGGCCAGGCCCTTGGCGGGCACCGATGGCTTGGCTTCGGCAGGGGCCGAAACCTCGGGAGCTTGCGCGGAAGTCTCCGCCTCGGCCGGAGCTGTCGGCGCAGGAGTTGCCACGGGGGCCTTTGCACCGGGGGCTTTGATACCGCCCTTCATGCCAAGTCCGCCCGGAGCCTTCGCGGCGCCCTTCATCCCCAGACCCTTGGCCGGAGCCGCGGTTTCGGCGGCCGGGGCCGCTTCGCCCGCAGGAGCCTTCGCACCGGGCGCCTTCGCTCCACCCTTCATGCCGAGTCCACCTGGCGCCTTCGCGGCACCCTTCATCCCGAGGCCCTTGGCGGGCGCAGGCGCAGCGGCGTCGGATGTCGGAGCTGCTTCGGCGGCAGGCGCTTTCGCACCCGGAGCCTTGGCCGCACCCTTCATGCCGAGTCCACCGCCGGGAGCTTTCGCGGCGCCCTTCATGCCGAGCCCACCACCGGCAGGCGCGGCCTTCGGAGCGGCTTCGGTGGCAACCTGGGCAACTACCGGCTCCGGTTCGGGCTCGGGTTCCGGCTCGGCCTTGGGTTCCTGGACGACAACCAGATTGGCCGACAGTTGCGCGGCATCGATGCGAGTGATCGAGTCCAGCATCAGCTGTGAGACGTCGACAACCTCGACACCCTCACCCAGACCCTGTTCCTGACGCGCGGTCACACCGTCGTTGAGCATGACCCGGCAGAACGGGCAGCCGGTCGCGATCTTGGTCGGATTGGTCGACAGTGCCTCGTCGACGCGGTCGACGTTGATGCGCTTGCCGAGCTGTTCTTCCATCCACATGCGCGCACCACCGGCACCACAGCACATGGAGCGCTCGGCGTGCCGAGGCATCTCGACCAGCGTGGAGCCCGAGGCTTCCATCAGCTCACGCGGGGCGTTGTAGATCTTGTTGTGCCGACCCAGGTAGCACGGGTCGTGATAGGTGATGTTCTGCGACACCGTCGCGACCGGCACCAGCTGCTTCTGGCGCACGAGCCGGTTCAGCAACTGGGTGTGGTGCACGACCTCGTAGTTGCCACCGACCTGCGGGTACTCGTTGTTGAGCGCGTTGAAGCAGTGCGCGCAGGTGACGACGATCTTCTTCTTCGACTGCTCGACACCTTCGAACACCGAGTTGATGACCTCGATGTTCTGCAGCGCCAGCTGCTGGAACAGGAACTCGTTGCCCGCGCGACGAGCCGAGTCGCCGGTGCAGGTCTCCTCCGCGCCGAGCACCATGAACTTGGTCCCCGCGGTCGCGAGGAGCTCGGCGACGGCCTTGGTGGTCTTCTTGGCCCGGTCCTCGTAGGCGCCGGCGCAGCCGACCCAGAACAGGTACTCGTAGCCGTCGAAGCTGTCGGCGTCCTTACCGAACACCGGGATGTCGAAATCGACTTCCTTGATCCAGTTGAGGCGGTCCTTGGAGTTCTGACCCCACGGGTTGCCCTTGTTCTCCAGGTTCTTGAACAGACCGGCCAGCTCGGACGGGAACTCCGACTCGATCAGCACCTGGTAGCGGCGCATGTCGATGATGTGATCGACGTGCTCGATATCGACCGGGCACTGCTCGACGCACGCGCCACAGGTCGTGCACGACCAGAGCACTTCGGGGTCGATGATGCCGTGGACGTCCTCGCCACCGACCAGCGGGCGATCGGCCTCGAGACGGGCGGCCTCGGGGATCTTGGCCAGCGCGGCCTCGTCGGGCTTGCCGTCGGCGTCGACCAGACCGACCTCGTCGCCACCGGCGTCCTTGCGGCCACCGGCCAGCAGGTAGGGGGCGGCGGCGTAACCGTGGTCGCGCAGCGACATGATCAGCAGCTTCGGCGAGAGCGGCTTGCCGGTGTTCCAGGCGGGGCACTGTGACTGGCAGCGACCGCACTCGGTGCAGGTGGTGAAGTCGAGCCAGCCCTTCCAGGAGAAGTCCTCCATGCGGCCCGCGCCCAGGGTGTCGACCTCGGGGTCGACGTTCTCCATGTCGAGAACCTTGCCGTTGGAGATCATCGGCGCGGCGGCGCCGAGGGCGACGGTGCCGTCGCCCTCGCGCTTGAAGTAGATGTTGAAGAAGGCCGAGAAGCGGTGCCAGGCGACGCCCCAGGTGATGTTGCGGCCGACCAGGTACAGGAAGGCCATGCCCGACATCAGCTTGATGAACGCGAAGATCGACACCATGGTCGGGCTCGCGGGCAGCAGCTTGGCGATCTGCATGGTGAAGAAGTCGGTCGAGGCGTGCCCGTGGCCGTAGGTGGCGATCTTGCCCGCCTTGACCATGATCATGCCGAGGCCCTCCATCAAGACGATCGTCTCGATGACATAGGCGGGCGCCATCTTGGAGCCGCTGAAACGCGACAGGCGCTCGGGAATCCGCGGGTGGTTCAGCTGGCGGATGATGATCAGCGTGCCGATGCCGACCACGGTGCCGATGCCGAGGATCTCGTCGACGAGGTGGTAGATCGCCAAGTCGCCGATGATCGGCCAGTGGAACGAGCCGTCGAAGGTCTGGCCGTATGCCTCGAACCAGAGGATCGCGCCGAGGATGAAGCCGGTCATGACCAGCCAGTGCGCCCAGCCGACCGTGCGGAACTTGTTCATCCGCGTGTGGGCCGCGACCTCGACGAACATGTTCTTGAACCGCGGGAAGAACGGTCGCCAACGATCGGGAGCTGACTGGCCGATGGTGATGGCCTTGCCGATGTTCCATGCGCCGCCGATAAACGACGCCCAACAGAACAGGCTCAGCACAGCTCCAATCGTGCCCAACGTGATAGTCAGGGCATTCATGTCGCGACCTTTCTTTCGAGGCAACACGAGGGTCTGAGCGAGGAGACCCCGCTCGGTTGTTCGTATCGTAACTGCCGTTAAGTTACCCGCCAGTAACTAACGGCGCCCATCGTAGGATCGCCATTTGCCGTCTGACCTCGTTTACTGGCACTTGACCTGGCGTTTGCCTGTGATCAATATCACAAAAGTGTTTGCTGCGGAGGTTCCGTAGCGACTGCCTAACACCGTAAACCGTGCGTGAACTGCGATGAAGCTAAGGTCAGGCTTACTAAATCCACCGAAATTCCTTCTGGTCTCAGCGGTTTCGGTCGATTAAGCTCCAGCTGTTCTGCATGCTGTGCCGGTCTTCACATCGCTCGGGGAGAAGTAGGGGACATCTCATAGAGATGCCCCGCTTGACGAGTCTCGCGTGTCGCTGGATCGCACTACGCACCACACCTGATGGATTGGAACCTGAATGAACTTCCGTAGGACCACTGCGGCTGCCGCGCTGGTTATCGGGGCGATGACCGTGGCGATGGGCACCGCTCATGCCGAAGAGGCGCCGCAGGACATCAAGTACTCGGTGAAGCTGGTCGACAAGACCGTCGTCGCCACCGTGAAGAACGGCACCTTCTCGATTGTGGAGAAGGACGGGGAGACTCCCGAGGCGCCGAAGACCAAGGTCGCCGAGATCAAGGACTCACGTGGCGGACTGCAGGTCGTCGTGCCGATCGCGTTCTCGATCAACGGCACCGACATCCCGGCCAAGACCGAGGTCATCGAGGACTCGACCGTCCTGAAGATCACCCCGGACAAGCCCGCGGACCTCGCCATCTCGCCTGACCAGAAGCTCGGCGTCAAGCCGGTCGCCGCGGCGAAGGACATCGCGTCGGCTCAGGAGAACCAGCGGGCGATCAACGACTTCTCCACCAAGTTCTCGGTCGGCACTGCCATCGGCGCGTTCCTCGGCACCGCTGTCGGCGCGTTGATCGGCTGCGTCGCGGGCCTCGCGGGCGGTCCGCTGGTGATCCCCCTGTGCCTCGGTGGCGTGGTCGGCGGTGCGGCGATCGGTGGCGTTATCGGCACGATCGTCGTCGGTGGCCCGGTTGCCCTCGCTTCGGGTATCGAACTGCTGAGCGTGTTCCAGGCGCCGGACGGCACCAGCGTGTGGGCTGACAAGAAGTAGTTGTCGGCGGGCCTCGGCCCGGATTCAACTGTGTGAGGCCCCGCTCCCCCCATGGGAGCGGGGCCTCTTGCTGTGTTTATTGGAGCGCTGGCGCGCTCGAGTCGCGGCCCTGAGGGGGCCGCCGGTCAGGCA
>NZ_BDAX01000022.1 GCF_001612665.1 Nocardia alba NBRC 108234
CTGGGACTACCAATCAAAAATCCCAGCCACCCCCACACACCACCGCGCCCAATCCCCACCGCCACACCAATCCAAGTTCCACGTGAAACCACACTTGTTCGGCACGCAGAGCCGAATCGCGTTCCGCCCGGTGACGGTGACGGTGACGGTGACGGTGACGGTGACGGTGACGGTGACGGTGACGGAAGCAAAGCACGGATCGGCACCCACCCGCCGACATAGGTCACGACATACACCGACACCCCCACAATCGATCAACCGCGCTCAAGCGACTCCATCAACCCCCAAACCGAAGATCAGCCCCACGGACACCGATCAACTTTGCCCACACCCAACACCCGCATCGAAACCCACCCAACAAACATCCAAGCGAAACCCACCTACCCAACAAACGCGAAACCCCAAAGAAAATAGAGCCGCCCCAACCCCATACAACGACCCACAGCAAGATACGTCACGTTACGAAACGCACAACCCGGCTGACAAAAAGAAACTGAACCCCGATCAGGATTCCCGACGCTTCCGAGCCTTCTTCTCCGCCCCGGCAGCCTTACGTTCACTCCGACGACTCGGACGCTCAGAACGGGGGAGAAGCTCAGCACTGATAACAAGAGTGGGAACTTCCACAATGCCCGCACCACACCCCACGACACGGAGATCAGTAGCCCCGTCACGAATCAGCTCGGCACCGTCGCGCTCGAGTTCTTCGGCAGCGCTCGTTCCCTTGAGGGCAAGCATTCGACCGTGGTCACGAAGGAGGGGGAGCGACCAGTGCGCGAGCTTCGCCAGCGGAGCGACCGCGCGCGAGGTGACCACGTCCGCGCCGCCGGCTTCCTTGATCACCCCGGACTGCTCGGCACGTCCACGAACCACCGTGACATCCAGCCCGGCTTCTTCGATGAACTCGCTCAGGAAGATCGTCCGACGCAGCAGCGGCTCCACGAGCGTGATCCGGAGGTCGGGCCGAGCGATCGCCAGGGGGATCCCGGGAAGTCCGGCACCGCTACCGATATCGACCACCGAGGAGTTCTCGTCGATCAGTTCGCCGATGACGGCACAGTTGAGGATGTGACGCTCCCACAACCGGGGAACCTCACGGGGGCCGATGAGACCCCGTTCCACACCGGCCGTCGCCAGTGCCGCGCAGTAACGCCGGGCGATGTCCAAGCGGTCACCGAACACGCGGGCAGCGGCGGCGGGCGGTTCCAGCTCGTCGGACAGCCCGCCCAGTTCTCGTTCCACGTGAAACATCCTTCCGAGTGATGGCAATGAAAAAGCCCCCGGTCCGAGACCGGAGGCCTAATCACATTGTTCGTGGTTGCGGCGGAAGTCAGCCTACTCGGGCACTACCACCACGTGGCGATTCGGCTCGACGCCCTCGCTCTCGCTCGCCACGCCGTCGATGTCGGCGACGGCGTCATGCACGATCTTGCGCTCGAACGGAGTCATCGCGGACAGCGCCTCCGGCGCACCCGACTCCAGCACCCGCTTCGCGGCAGCGACGCCGATCTCGCTCAGGTCGGCGCGGCGCTGCGCGCGCCAACCGGCCACATCGAGCATCAGCCGACTGCGCACGCCGGTCGCCTGCTGCACGGCGAGCCGGGTCAGCTCCTGCAACGCGTCGAGCACTTCCCCGTTGCGGCCGACGAGCTTGGTCAGATCGCGCCCGCCATCGATGCTCACGATGGCGCGGTCGCCCTCGACGTCGAGGTCGATATCGCCATCGAAGTCGAGCACGTCGAGTAGCTGCTCGAGGTAGTCGCCGGCGATCTCGCCTTCTTCGATCAACGCTTCTTCGGCGTCGTTCACGACGTCAACAGCAGTCGTCGCCACAGTGGCGTCCCCTCCGTCGGTTTCGGTCTCAACAGTCATTGGATTCCCTCTATCCGATCGCGTCTCAGCGCTTACGCTTCTGGTTCGCACGGCCACGGTTACCTGGCCGCTGCTGCCCGCCGGGCCTACGCTTGCCACCGCCCTGCTTGGCCGACTGTTTGGGAGTGGTGCCGTTGGTCGCCGCGGTGCCGTTCGCCGACGGCTCGTCATCGACGGCCGGGGCATCCTGCTTCTTGCGGATGTCGACCGGCTTGGCACCGGGCTTGGGCGCGTTCTGCGACCGCAGCTCCAGCTTCTTCTGCTTGCGCTCTTCCTCTTCCTTTTCCATCCGACCGAACACCAGGTGCTGCTGTCCGTAGGTCCAGATGTTGTTGGCCACCCAGTAGATCAGGATGCCGATCATCAGGAAGGGGCCACCGACCATCACGCCGAGCGGGAAAACCCACAGCGACAGCTTGTTCATGATGGCGGCCTGCGGGTTGGCGGCGGCTTCGGGAGTCTGCCGCTGCACCGACGCGCGAGCGTTGAAGTGGGTCGCCAAGCCGGCGATGATCATCAGCGGGACGGCGACGAGCGCGATGTTCAGCTTGGTGGGCGTGCCGCCCCAGTCCGCGAAGGCTTCCAGCTGCTCGGGCGGCGCGGTGATGAACGCCGCGATCGGCGCACCGAAGATGCGGGCACTCAGGAACGACTGGACATCGGCCGCGCTGAAGATGTAGTTCGCGGTGTGCGCGTTGTCGTAGTTGGACATCCCGATCTGACCCCAGCCGGTGCCGGTCCGGTTGAACGAGCGCAGCACGTGGAACAGACCGAGGAAGACCGGCACCTGCACCAGGACGGGCAGGCAGCCCATGAGCGGGTTGAAGCCGTGCTCCTTCTGGAGCTTCTGCATCTCCTTCGCCATGGTCTCGCGGTCGTTCTTGTACTTCTTCTGCAGCTCCTTGATCTGAGGCTGCAGCTCTTGCATCTGTTTGGTTGTGCGTACCTGCTTGACGAACGGCTTGTACAGCACCAGGCGCAGCGTGAACACGAGGAACACGATCGCCAGTGCCCACGTGAGACCGCTGTCAGGCCCGAACACAAACCCGAAGGCTTTGTGCCAGAACCACAGAATTGCGGATACCGGCCAATAGATGATGTCGAGCACGGCTCTAAGTACTCCCGTCGTTCGTATCGCCGATCAGCACTGGCGATGACTGTGTGCAGGCTTTCGACCCGCGCTCAGGCACGGGATCCCACCCTCCAGGGTGCCAGGGCGCGCATTTCGCGAGCCGCACGACCGTGAGTGCCGATCCGACGACCAACCCGCGGGTGCGCAGGGCAGTCACCGCGTACTCACTGCAGGTGGGGGTGAACCGGCAGATCGGCATCCGGGTGGGGGAGACATAGGTCCGGTACAGCTCGATCAGCGCGATCAGGGCTTTGGCGGGCAGGCGGGTGAGGGTCCTCATCACCGTTCACCGGCCGAGGTGCGTCCGAGCGCGAGCTCCGGTTCCCCGCGCAAGCCGAGCTTGCGTAGGCCGGTGCGCAGCTGGCGCAGCAACTCGACGGAATCGGCGGTGGCGGCGCCGGGCAGTGCGCGGATCACGACATCGGTGCCGACCGGTAGTTCTTCGACAACCTGGGCGCACATATGACGCAGGCGGCGGGCCACCCGGTGGCGAACCACCGCGTTACCCACCGCCTTGCTGACAATCAGTCCGAACCGAGGACCACCTACGCGGACCAGAGAATCGCCATCGGCGACATCGTCGTACCCGTGCGTGAGCGCGTGTACGACGAGATCTCGCCTCCCGATTCGCTGACCGCGGCGCACCGTGCGGGAGAATTCGGCACGGTGGTGCAACCGATACGGCTCAGGCAACACCCGAGCGTCCGACTACGCGCGATCAGGCAGTCAGTTCGGTACGGCCCTTACGGCGACGCGCCGCAACGATGGCGCGGCCCGCACGGGTCCGCATCCGGAGACGGAAGCCGTGGACGCGCGCCCGACGACGGTTGTTCGGCTGGAACGTCCGCTTGCCCTTGGCCACGGTCAACACTCCTGTAGTAAGTGGGCACCATTCGGCGCCCGAAGTCTGTACAAATGATTTGTCTGCGCCGCGGACCGCGGTCTACGCACAGATTGCCTTGGCGATCGGTGTGCAGCAGACAGCCGCCAACCGCGCCAAGGGGTGACTGTACGAGGGTACTTACCCCGAAGGGACGGGTCAAACTCGGCCCCCCGTACCTGTCACCGGCACGTGGTCAAGGCTACCGGACGCCGCACCCTGCCCGGTGCCCGGCCCGACCAGGCACGACACGCCCGGGCAACAGTGACGCATGCAGCGACTTTTCGTGAGTTCTTCCACACCTCTGGCATTGTGGGGCGCGGCCAGCTAGCCTCTGTAGCCGGGGGATTGCTGAAGAACCGCAGGTCCAGCCCCATTCGCTGCCACACGCTGGCAGAATTCCTTTATCCCCAGGTTTGTCCACATCTGTGGATAATTATGTGGACAGACGGCCGCAGTGGCATATTCGTAAGGCCGTCGGTGCCCGCGCCGTGGTCCGCCGATCGCCGGACCGCAGCGTTCCAACCGGCTTCGGTTGTACGCAGGATCACTGGAATACACCTGTTCACGGGTGCTTTCCGGCGTGCGCGAAGGCCGTGGGTCCCAACAAACCGGTCCGGGGAGGACGCTGTATGGACGACGAGCAGAACGTGCTGGCCACAGTGTGGCCGGAGGTGGTTGCCGAGCTCACCACCGGCTCTGCCGACGGCGCCATCCCCGCGGTGAGTCGCGCGCAGCAGGCCTGGTTGAAGCTGGTGAAGCCACTCACCGTCGCGCAGGGTTTCGCGTTGCTGTCGGTCCCGTCGTCGCTGGCGCAGGAGGCGATCGAGCGTGATCTGCGCGAGCCGATCCTGCGCTCGCTCGCCCGCCGACTGGGTCCCCAGGTGGAGGGACTCGGGGTGCGCATCGCCGCGCCGAGCCCGGCCGCGGGGGAGCGGGCCGGTAGTTCGCCCCGACACGCCAGGATGACGAGCAGGCCGGAGCGTCCGCGCGAGCAGGTGCGCCCGCCCGCGGGTTATCCCGGGCCCGATTTCAGTGCTCCTGATTACGCCGCCCGTGGTGAGTACGGCAGGCCGCGGTACGGTGCGGGCGAGTACCCCGGCCAGGGCGGCGAGTACGGCAACGACTATCAGCCCTCGCCCGACTATCCCGCCAACGGCGAGTACTCCAACAGCTACGGCGGCCGTGAGTACCCCGGGCAGGCCGGCGAGTACGGCGAGCGAAACGACTACGCGGGGCACCGCGAGTACCCGGCCGAACCGGAGTACCAGCAGCAACAGCCCGAGTACCAGCAGAACCCGTCGGAATTGCGCCAGCTCCCGGAATACCAGCAGGCAGCCTCGGACTACGGCCAGCAGCCGGAGTACAAGCAGCCGCCCTCGGACTACGGCCAGCAGGCGGATTATCAGCAGGCGCCGTCCGATTTCGGTCAGCCCGCCGAATACCAGGGCGAGCGCGGCGAGTTCGGCGGCACCGATTTCGAGCCGGGCGCGGCGTACCCGGTACCCGACTATCCCGGCGCCGAGTTCGGCGGCCGCGGTGAGTTCCGTGGCGCGCGGCCGGACCAGCGGGTACCCGAGACCGCACCGCCCGCCCGCCGCGAGCAGAGCGCCGCGCCGCGCCGCGACCATTCCGGGCAGGAGTCGCTGTTCACTCCCGACCCGGCGCCGCAGCGCGCGCCGAACCGCGGCAGACCGTCCGAGGAGCCCGCCGCCGCTCGTGCCGAGGAGCCGAGCGCCGAGGGCAAGGACAAGCCGTTCCCCGGCCAGCCCGGTGCACAGCCGGTCGACGACGAACCGGTGGTGAGCAACCGCAACAACTGGCCGACCTACTTCAACAAGTCGCCCGAGGCGGCGCCGCAGTCCTCGTCGTCGGCCAGTCTCAATGCCAAGTACACGTTCGAGACGTTTGTCATCGGCGCGTCCAACCGTTTCGCGCATGCCGCCGCGGTCGCCATCGCGGAGGCGCCCGCGCGCGCCTACAACCCGCTGTTCGTCTGGGGCGCTTCGGGATTGGGCAAAACCCACCTGCTGCACGCGGCCGGTCACTACGCGCAGCGGTTGTTCCCCGGCATGCGGGTGAAATACGTCTCCACCGAGGAATTCACCAACGACTTCATCAACAGCCTGCGCGACGACCGCAAGGTCGCGTTCAAGCGTCGTTACCGCGAGACCGACATCCTGCTGGTCGACGACATCCAGTTCATCGAGGGCAAGGAAGGTATCCAGGAGGAGTTCTTCCACACCTTCAACACCTTGCACAACGCGAACAAGCAGATCGTGGTGTCCTCGGATCGGCCGCCCAAGCAGCTGGCCACCCTGGAGGAACGGCTGCGAACTCGCTTCGAGTGGGGCCTGATCACCGATGTGCAACCGCCTGAGCTGGAGACGCGCATCGCGATTCTGCGTAAGAAGGCGCGGATGGACCGGCTCGATGTGCCGCACGACGTGCTCGAGCTGATCGCGAGCCGGGTGGAGCGCAATATTCGCGAACTCGAGGGCGCGTTGATCCGGGTGACGGCATTCGCCTCGCTCAACGGTCAACCGCTCGATCTCTCGCTGGCCGAGGTGGTGTTGCGTGATCTGATGCCCGACACAGCCGCGCTGGAGATCAACGCGGCGACGATCATGGCCGTCACCGCCGAGTACTTCAACACCACGCTCGAGGAGTTGACCGGGCCGGGCAAGGCACGTCCGCTGGCGCAGGCCCGGCAGATCGCGATGTACCTGTGCCGTGAACTCACCGATCTGTCGCTGCCCAAGATCGGGCAGGCGTTCGGCCGCGACCACACCACGGTGATGTACGCGGAGAAGAAGGTGCGCAAGGAGATGACCGAGCGGCGCCGGGTCTACGACCAGGTCCAAGAACTCACAGCCCGAATCAAACAGCGCTCCCGCTGATTTCATCCACAACCCCGAACACCGCCCTGACCTGGGGCGGTGTTCTTTTTTGCCCTGTGGATTCCTCGAGGAATTCCTGTGGATTCCTCGAGGAATCCACACCTTTGTGCACCGGTCGGTGCACAGGGTGTTGGGCGAGGGTGTGCAGCGTTCATGCACAGGCAGTTGTCCACATCATCCACAAGACGCTCTACTAACACCTGTGCACTAGCGGTGACCTGCGATGTCACCGAATCGGGCCTGTGGATTCCTCGAGGAGTCCCTGTGGAGTCCTCGAGGAATCCACACCGTTGCCACCAGGCTGGCCCGACGTGTGAACAACTGGGTGAATCCGGTGGAACAACTCGAGGACAACTCGAGGATGGAATGGGGACAACTTCACGCCTCCACAGCCACCGCGGATTCATCCTCGAGTCACCCCAAGGTCATCCCCATGCCATCAGGCTCTCTGACCTGCGGATTCGGCGGAAATCCACAAATTCCACAGTGCCTACTACTACTTCAGTTCTCCTTCTAGAGAGAACTCTTTTAAAACAGGGTGTGTGGAAACTCCGTTGGGGAGGCTCGAGTCGGGCGGTCGTTCACTCACAGGCGGGCAAGGAGGAGCGGGGTGATTCGACGAGCGGGAAATCAACCGGGAGGGTCGATGCGGAGTTCGCGCACCGCACGGGTACCGTTTGGTGTCGGTTGGTTGTGCGAGACTCAAGGCGCGGCCGACACAGCAGTTCAACTCCGCTGACACACCCCCGCACACGGATTCGAAACTCGGAGAGGACAAATCGGGCGATGGAGCTTGCGAGCATGAAGTTTCGGGTCGCCCGAGAGGACTTCGCCGAATCGGTTGCCTGGGTGGCGCGCAGCCTCCCGTCGCGGCCTCCGGTGCCCGTTCTCGGCGGTGTGCTGCTGGTGGCCGACGAGAACGGCCTGACGGTCTCCGGATTCGACTACGAGGTCTCCGCACAGATGCGCGTCGCGGCCGAGGTCGCCGGTCCCGGCCAGGTGCTGGTCTCGGGTCGTCTGCTCGCCGACATCACCAAGTCGCTGTCGAACAAGCCCGTGGACGTCTCCGTCGATGGCACCCGCGTGCTCATCGCCTGTGGCAGTGCGAAGTTCTCCCTGCCGACCATGCCGGTCGAGGACTATCCCCAACTGCCCGAGGTGCCGCAGCAGACCGGTGAACTCACCGTCGATGTGTTCGCCGAGGCGGTCGGCCAGGTCGCCGTCGCCGCGGGCCGGGACGACACCCTGCCCATGCTCACCGGCATCCGGGTCGAGATCGAGGGCAACGACGTGGTGCTCGCCGCCACCGACCGCTTCCGCCTCGCTGTGCGCCATCTGCAGTGGCAGCCCACCCGCTCCGATATCGAGACCGCGGTGCTCATTCCCGCGCGCACGCTGTCCGAGGCCGCCAAGACCCTCGGTGCCGCTGAGGCGCCCGTGCAGTTGTCGCTGGGCAACGGCGGCGGCGCCGACGGCCTGCTCGGCATCGTCAACGGCGGTCGGCGCACCACCACCCGCCTGCTCGACGCGGAATTCCCCAAGTTCCGTCAGTTGCTCCCCAAGGAGCACACCTCCATCGCCACACTGCCCGTCGCGGTGCTCTCCGAGGCGATCAAGCGTGTCGCCCTGGTGGCCGAGCGCGGTGCCCAGGTGCGGCTCGAGTTCTCCACAGACGGTGTGCTGCTGTCGGCGGGTGGGGACGACGCGGGCCGGGCCGAGGAATGGCTGGAAGCCGATTTCCGCGGCGAGCCGCTCACCATCGCGTTCAACCCCGGCTACCTCACCGAGGGCCTGGCCGCGCTGCACACCGACCGGGTGACCTTCGGGTTCACCACCCCCAGCCGTCCCGCGGTGCTGCTGCCCGCCTCCGACGAGGAGCCCAAGGTGCTCGAGTCGGGTGCGTTCGCGGCGTTGGAAAGCCAGTACATCTACCTGTTGATGCCGGTCCGGCTGCCCGGCTGAGCAGGCGGGGGCGGCTAGGCCTACATGTTCATCCGTGAGCTGTCGGTCCGTGATTTCCGTTCGTGGGAACACGCCGATCTCGAGTTGTCCCCAGGGCGCACCGTGTTCCTGGGGGCGAATGGCAACGGCAAGACGAATCTGCTCGAGGCCGTCGGTTATCTGGCGACGCTCGGCTCGCACCGGGTCTCCGCCGACGCGCCACTGATCCGGATGGGTGCCACCCAGGCCAGGGTCGGGGCCACCGTGGTGAACACCGGCCGGGAGCTGCGGGTGGATGTGGAACTCAAGGCAGGCAGCGCCAACCGCGCGCAGATCAATCGCTCGCCGGTGCGGCGTTCGCGCGAGATTCTCGGAATTCTGCAGACCGTGTTGTTCGCGCCGGAGGATCTCGCGCTGGTGCGTGGGGATCCGGGGGAGCGGCGGCGGTTCCTCGACGAGTTGTCCACAGCCAGATTGCCCAGACTCGCCGGCGTGCGCGCCGACTACGACAAAGTGTTGCGGCAGCGCTCGGCGCTGTTGAAAACCGCTGGGCGCCAATCGCGTTCACGTGCCGATCTGGGCACCCTCGACGTGTGGGACGGGCACCTCGCCGATCACGCGGCGGTGCTGCTCGCGCAACGTTTGCGCCTGGTGCACGACCTGTATCCCCATCTGTCCCAGGCATATCGGTCGATCGCACCCGAATCCCGTCCTGCCGCAATCACATACCGCTCCGGGTATCTCCCGCCGGAGCTCCTCGACCCGGCCAGGGTTCCCGAGGCCGACGACGCGCAGCTGCTACACGAGATCATGCTGCGCGAGCTGGCCGCTGCCAGGAACCGGGAACTCGATCGCGGAGTCTGTCTGGTCGGCCCGCATCGCGACGATCTGGAGTTGCTGCTCGGCAGCGCGCCCGCGAAGGGATTCGCCAGTCACGGGGAGTCCTGGTCGTATGCTCTCGCGCTGCGGTTGGCCTCGTTCGAGCTGTTGCGCGGTGAAGGCTCCGAACCGGTGCTGTTGCTCGACGACGTGTTCGCCGAACTCGACCGCCGTCGTCGCACCGCGCTCGCGGAAGTGGCCGCGGGGGCCGAGCAGGTGTTGATCACGGCCGCGGTGGCCGAGGACGTGCCGTCGGAACTGGCCGCCGAACCGTTACGTGTGCACACGACCGGCGAGGCGGACCGCCGTACCTCACAGATCGTCACCGAAGCCGTCGAACACGCCGAAGATATGCACAGATCGCGATAGTTATCCCCAGACCCTGTGGAAAACCGGCAACATGCTGGAAATATGCCGGATCGCTGCTCGCCGAGCCCGTCGGCGCCGCGGCGTAGACTCCATCCACACTCGATACCGGAAGGCGGAAACCCGTGCCGGAAGAACCCGCACCGGAACTGCGTGGCATCGATCTGGCCCGCCGGGCGCTGGAGGAGGCGAGGGCCGCGGCCAAGGCCAACGGCAAGTCCGTGGGGCAGGGCAGGGCATCGCCGGTACGCAAGTTACGAACCGGCGGCAGACGTCGCAGCGGCTGGTCGGGGGCGGGTCCCGATGCTCGCGATCCCCAGCTCCTCGGCGCGCTCAGTGGCACACTCGCGAAGAATCGTGGCTGGTCAGGCAAGGTGGCCGAGGGGACGGTGTTCGGCAGCTGGCCGCGCGTCGTCGGTGAGGACATCGCCTCTCACGCCACTCCGGTGACCCTGGAGAACGGTGTGCTCAAGATCGCCGCCGAGTCCACCGCGTGGGCCACCCAGTTGCGCATGTTGCAGAGTCAGATCCTGGCCAAGATCGGTGCCGCCGTCGGACACGGCGTGGTGACCTCGTTGCGTATCACCGGCCCCGCCGCACCGAGCTGGCGCAAGGGCGATCGCCACATCAAAGGCCGTGGCCCCCGCGACACCTACGGATAGCCGCGAGGTGACCGGGGTGAGATCCGTCGCGTCCGCGCCGCTCGCGGGCCCGAAGTTGTGGACATGTGCACAAAGCCTGTGGATAACTTCGGAGCCCCCACCGGACCACCCGCACAGGGTTGCCGCGTTACCGCCTCTCCACGCGCCTGAATCTGGCCAAAATACGCGGAGAGGCGGGCCAGTTCGATTTCTCGCATTCACGGCGAAGCCAGGGGTGTCGTAGGTGCACTGTAAGTTGGGCTTACCAGTAGGATGGTGACGTAACCAGCGGCGAACCCTCGGCGCGTGCTGTGCAGTCCGTGATATCTGATGGCTCTGTCCGAGCCGTGCGCGTGCTGCCCGGATCGCTGCGCCAGGGATCAGCAAGTAAGGAGAGCTACCGAGAAGTGGCTGCCAACGACTCCAACGCATCGGGCAACAATTCAGGCTACGGTGCCTCTTCCATCACGGTCCTCGAAGGCCTCGAGGCGGTGCGTAAGCGCCCCGGCATGTACATCGGTTCCACCGGTGAACGCGGTCTGCATCACCTCATCTGGGAGGTTGTGGACAACTCGGTCGATGAGGCGATGGCCGGCTACGCGACCAAGGTCGAGGTGACCCTGCTCGCCGACGGCGGCGTCGAGGTGATCGACGACGGTCGTGGCATCCCCGTCGGGATGCACGCGCAGGGCGTGCCGACGATCGAGGTCGTCATGACCCAGCTGCACGCCGGTGGCAAGTTCGACTCCGACTCCTACGCGGTGTCGGGTGGTCTGCACGGTGTCGGCATCTCGGTGGTGAACGCGCTCTCCACGAAGGTCGAGGTCGAGATCGACGTCGACGGCTACCACTGGTCCCAGACCTACAAGGACGCCAAGCCCGGCAAGCTCGCGCAGGGTGAGGCGACCAAGGCCACCGGCACCACGGTGCGGTTCTGGGCCGACCCGGACATCTTCGAGACCACCACCTACAACTTCGAGACCGTGGCGCGGCGCCTGCAGGAGATGGCCTTCCTGAACAAGGGCCTCACCATCAAGCTCACCGATGAGCGGGTCGCCGTGGGCGATGTCATCGACGAGGTGGTCAGCGAGACCGCCGAGGCGCCCAAGGACGCAGAGGTGGTCGCCGCGGAAGCGGCCGAGCACAAGGTGAAGACCCGCACCTACCACTACCCGGGCGGTCTGGTGGACTTCGTGCGCCACATCAACCGCACCAAGTCGGCCATCCACAACTCGGTCGTCGGCTACACGGTCAAGGGCACCGGCCACGAGCTCGAGGTCGCGATGCAGTGGAACTCGGGCTACTCCGAGTCGGTCCACACCTTCGCCAACACGATCAACACCCATGAGGGCGGCACCCACGAGGAGGGCTTCCGCGCGGCGCTCACCACGGTGGTCAACAAGTACGCCAAGGAGAAGAAGCTTCTCAAGGAGAAGGACGGCAACCTCACCGGCGACGACATCCGCGAGGGCCTGGCCGCCATCGTGAGCGTCAAGGTTGGCGAGCCGCAGTTCGAGGGCCAGACCAAGACCAAGCTGGGCAACACCGAGGTCAAGTCGTTCGTGCAGCGTGCCTGCAACGAGCACCTGCAGCACTGGTTCGAGGCCAACCCGGCCGACGCGAAGACCATCGTGCAGAAGGCGGTGTCCTCGGCGCAGGCCCGGATGGCCGCCCGTAAGGCGCGTGAGCTGGTGCGTCGCAAGTCGGCGACCGACCTGGGCGGTCTGCCGGGCAAGCTGGCCGACTGCCGGTCGAAGGATCCGGGCAAGTGCGAGATCTACATCGTCGAGGGCGACTCCGCCGGTGGTTCGGCCAAGTCGGGCCGTGACTCGATGTACCAGGCGATCCTGCCGCTGCGCGGCAAGATCATCAACGTCGAGAAGGCCCGCATCGACCGCGTCCTCAAGAACAACGAGGTCCAGTCGATCATCACCGCGTTCGGCACCGGTATCCACGACGAGTTCGATATCGCCAAGCTGCGCTACAACAAGATCATCCTGATGGCCGACGCCGACGTGGACGGTCAGCACATCGCCACGTTGCTGCTCACGCTGCTGTTCCGCTTCATGCGCCCGCTGGTCGAGCACGGTCACGTGTTCCTCGCCCAGCCGCCGCTGTACAAGCTCAAGTGGATGCGGTCCGATCCCGAGTTCGCCTACTCCGACCGTGAGCGCGACGCGTTGGTCGAGGCCGGCCTTGCCGCGGGCAAGAAGATCAACAAGGACGACGGCATCCAGCGCTACAAGGGCCTGGGCGAGATGAACGCCAAGGAGCTGTGGGAAACCACGATGGACCCCGCGGTTCGGGTACTTCGTCAGGTGACGCTCGACGACGCGGCCGCGGCCGACGAGCTGTTCTCCGTGCTTATGGGCGAGGACGTGGAGGCACGTCGCAGCTTCATCACCCGCAATGCCAAGGACGTCCGTTTCCTCGATGTGTAAGCGGCGCTGCGCCGCACGGCGCGCCCGCTCGCATGTCGGCCCCTCGAAGGAGATTTGATGACTGAGACCACGCTGCCACCGTCCGGCGGTGCGGGCGACCGGACCGAACCGGTCGATATCCAGACCGAGATGCAGAACAGCTACATCGACTACGCGATGAGCGTGATCGTGGGCCGCGCGCTGCCCGATGTGCGCGACGGCCTCAAGCCGGTGCACCGGCGCGTGCTCTACGCGATGTACGACAACGGCTACCGCCCCGATCGCGGCTATGTGAAGTCCGCGCGCCCGGTCGCCGAGACCATGGGTAACTACCACCCGCACGGCGACTCGTCGATCTACGACACCCTCGTGCGCATGGCCCAGCCGTGGTCGCTGCGCTACCCGATGGTGGACGGTCAGGGCAACTTCGGTTCCCGCGGCAACGACGGCGCGGCCGCCATGCGCTACACCGAGTGCCGCCTGACGCCGCTCGCGATGGAGATGCTGCGCGATATCGACCAGGAGACGGTCGATTTCGTCCCGAACTACGACGGTCGCTCACAGGAGCCGACCGTGCTGCCCGCACGCGTGCCCGCCCTGCTGATGAACGGCAGCAACGGCATCGCGGTCGGCATGGCCACCAACATCCCGCCGCACAACCTCAACGAGCTGGCCGAGGCCATCTACTGGGCGCTGGAGAACTTCGAGGCCGACGAGGAATCCACCCTCGCCGCCTGCATGGAACGGGTCAAGGGCCCCGACTTCCCGACGCACGGCCTGATCGTCGGCGGCCAGGGCATCCACGACGCCTACACCACCGGCCGTGGTTCCATCCGCATGCGCGGTGTGGTGGAGATCGAGGAAGACGCGCGTGGTCGCACCACGATCGTCATCACCGAACTGCCGTACCAGGTCAATACCGACAACTTCGTCAACTCCATCGCCGAGCAGGTGAAGGACGCGAAGATCGCGGGTATCTCCGATATCCACGACGAGTCCTCGGACCGTGTCGGCATGCGCATCGTGGTCACCGTCAAGCGCGACGCGGTCGCGAAGGTGGTGCTGAACAACCTCTACAAGCACACCCAGCTGCAGACCAGCTTCGGCGCGAACATGCTCTCCATCGTCGACGGTGTGCCGCGGACGCTGCGCCTGGACCAGATGATTCGCTACTACGTGAATCACGAGCTCGAGGTCATCGTCCGGCGCACCCGCTACCTGCTGCGCAAGGCCGAGGAGCGGGCCCACATCCTGCGCGGCCTGGTCAAGGCCCTGGACATGCTCGACCAGGTCATCGCGCTGATCCGGGGTGCGGCCAACACCGACACCGCGCGCACCGGCCTGATGCAGCTGCTCGAGATCGACGAGATCCAGTCGACCGCCATCCTCGACATGCAGCTGCGCCGGCTGTCGGCGCTGGAACGTCAGCGCATCATCGACGATCTGGCCAAGATCGAGATCGAGATCGCCGACTACAAGGACATTCTCGACAAGCCCGAGCGTCAGCGCGCGATCGTGCGCGACGAGCTGGCCGAGATCGTCGAGAAGTACGGCGACGACCGCCGGACCAGGATCATCGCCGCCGACGGTGACGTCGCCGACGAGGATCTGATCGCCCGCGAGGACGTGGTGGTCACGATCACCGAGACCGGCTACGCCAAGCGCACCAAGACCGACCTCTACCGCTCGCAGAAGCGCGGCGGCAAGGGCGTGATGGGCGCTGGTCTCAAGCAGGACGACATCGTCAAGCACTTCTTCGTCTCGTCCACGCACGACTGGCTGCTGTTCTTCACCAACAAGGGTCGCGTCTACCGGGCCAAGGCCTACGAGCTGCCCGAGGCCAACCGGACCGCGCGCGGTCAGCACGTGGCCAACCTGCTGGCCTTCCAGCCGGACGAGAAGATCGCCCAGATCATCCAGCTCAAGACCTACGAGGACGCCCCGTACCTCGTGCTCGCGACACGCGCGGGCCTGGTGAAGAAGTCCAAACTCACAGACTTCGACTCCAACCGGTCCGGCGGCATCGTCGCGGTGAACCTGCGCGACGACGACGAATTGGTCGGTGCGGTGCTGTGCTCGTCCGACGACGACCTGCTGCTGGTCTCGGCGCACGGCCAGTCGATCCGCTTCGCCGCTACCGATGAGGCCCTGCGTCCGATGGGTCGGGCGACCTCCGGCGTGCAGGGCATGCGCTTCAACACCGACGACGAATTGCTCTCGCTCAACGTGGTGCGTCTGGAGACGTATCTGCTTGTCGCGACGGCTGGTGGGTATGCCAAGCGCACGGCGATCGAGGAGTACACGGCGCAGGGCCGGGGCGGAAAAGGCGTATTGACAATCCAGTACGACCCGAAACGTGGCAGCCTGGTGGGTGCGCTCATCGTCGACGACGAGGACGAGCTGTACGCGATCACTTCCAGTGGTGGCGTCATCCGCACCGCAGCCAAGCAGGTTCGTAAGGCCGGACGCCAGACCAAGGGCGTGCGATTGATGAACCTCGCGGATGGCGATACCTTGCTAGCGATCGCGCGCAACGCCGACGAGCCCGATCCCGATCAGCTCCTCGGCGACGTGGCTTCGGAGTAAACACACCAAATAGCGGCGGCAACGAACGGATCTGAGGATTCCATTGACCACACCGAATCAGTCGAACGACGATCGGAACCAGACCAACGGCGTCACCGAGCGGATCGCCACGTCTCCGATCCCGCCGCGGCCGATCCCACGTCAGGGCGGTCCGGCCGAGGGCGCGGCGCCGGAATCCGGTGCGGCCGGGACCGATTCGTTCGACGGTAAGGGCAGCAAATCGTCGCCCTACCAGGACGGGTGGGCTCAGCTTCCGCAGCGTGAACCGCAGTCGAACCTGTACCGGCCCGGCGAATCGCCCAGCCAGGGGCGGCCGACGTCCGGGGCATCGGGCGGCGGCCTCAAGGGCAGCGGAGCCTCCAACGCCCGCACCACGGCGGACCTGGCGGCCAAGGCGGCTCGCAAGGAAGCGGCGATGGTGAAGTCCGTCGGGATCGACGGGCCGACCCGCAGCATCGCGCGTCCGGAACTTGTCAAGGACATGCCCGACCTGTCCGACGTGCGCCATCCGGCACCCGAGGCGCCGGTGGCGCCCCCTGGTCTGCCGATGGCGCCGCAGCCGCCCCAGTACCCCATGGGGCCGAGTGCGCGGGCGGCCGCGGTGGGCACTGTCTCGCCGGCGGTTCCGGTGGCCATCGCGGCCGCCGCGTCGGGTGAGCCACTACGCGCGACCGTGCAGATCCGCCGGATCGACCCGTGGTCGACCCTGAAGATCACGCTGGTGATCAGTGTCGCGCTGTTCTTCGTGTGGATGCTGGCCGTCGGCCTGCTCTACATCGTGCTGGCGGGCATGGGCGTCTGGGACAACCTGGACAACTCGCTGGGCGAGATGCTGAACCAGGAGGGCAGCTCGTCGAGCCTGATCGACGCGGGCACGGTGTTCGGCTACGCGGGCGTGATCGGCCTGATCAATGTGGTGCTTTTCACCGCGTTGGCGACGGTTGGCGTGTTCATCTACAACCAGTGCTGCGATCTGGTCGGTGGCATCCAGGTAACCCTGGCCGATCCCGACTAGAAGTAGGTCTTCCGGTACGGCCGGTCGGTCCCAGGAAACTGGGTCTGACCGGCCGTTTTGGTTATCAGCGGGACGGTAAGGTAACCTCGTTTCTCGTTGCGGTTCACTGCTCCGGCGGGGATCGAAATGAGTTCGGGCCTATAGCTCAGGCGGTTAGAGCGCTTCGCTGATAACGAAGAGGTCGGAGGTTCAAGTCCTCCTAGGCCCACTCCCGAACAGCACAGTAGGGTGGGAATCATGAAGATTGTCCTCATGGTCGGTGTCGCGATCGCCGTTCTCATCGGTGTCAACAAATTCCGCAAGCGCGACGACGCAGACCTCTGGCGCGAGGTAACCACCCGCTGATTCGGATTGCCAACCGGTCGATGATCGGTAAGGGGCCTTAGCTCAATTGGCAGAGCACTGCCTTTGCAAGGCAGGGGTTAGGGGTTCGATTCCCCTAGGCTCCACATCTGTGAATGCTGTACATCCTTCGGTTTTCGATTTCCTGCTCACCGCCACTCCCGCCGACACGGTTTCGGCTGATTTCGCAGCGGACTGGGCGCGACACCGCACCAGAACCACGGAATTCGCGAGTTCGCTCGACCGGGCCGCGATCGCTGGATTCGACGGTGCGGGAACAGGTCCCGCATTCCTCGGTGGATATCAGGAAGCCCTGCACGCGCTGGTTCCCTCGCTCGACCCCGGCGAGCTCTCCTCGATGTGCGCGACCGAGGGCGCGGGCGCGCGACCGTCGACGATGACGACGACCGTAGGTGCGGACGGCAGCGTCACCGGAACCAAATCCTTCGCCACGCTCGGCGCGTTCGCCGATCGGTTCCTGGTGATCGCCCGCTCCGGGACCCAGCCCGACGGCAGGCCGGTCCTGCGCGCCGTGCTCGTGGCGGCCGGTGGTCGCGTCGCGGTGACGCCGCTGCCCGCGCTGCCGTTCGCGCCGGAGATCCCGCACGCCGAAGTCACTTTCGATGCGGCGCCGGGCGGGTTGCTGCCCGGCGACGGGTACACCGACTACCTGAAGCCGTTCCGGACTGTCGAGGACCTGCATGTGGTGGCCGCTGTGCTCGGTCAACTCCTTCGGGTCGCCCGACTAGGACAGTGGCCCGCACGGTCCGTAGAACAGCTGCTGGCGCTGTTTGCGGCGGTCCGTGGGGTCGGTGGCGAGGATCCGAGCTCTCCGGGTGCGCACATCGCGCTCGGTGGCATCTTCGAACGGCTGACCGTGCTGCGTACCGAGCTGGAGCCGCTGTGGGCAGCGGTCGATCCGGAGGTCAGGAAGCGCTGGGAGCGTGACGTGCCGCTGTTGGGGGTCGCGGGCAAGGTGAGGGCGGCGCGACTGGCGACCGCGTGGCGCGCGCAGGCCTGATCTGTCAACTGGTTCTCGTGCTCTGTCAACTAGTTCTGGTGAACGTGCCGAGCCCGCTCTCGTCGAAGTAGTCGATGGTCAGTCTGCCGTCGTCGAATCGTGCCGAGGTGACGCTGCCGGGCGGGGCGTTCTCGCCGCTCAGGTCGAAGGCGAAGGTGTCGCCGTCCCAGTGGCGGAGCTGATAGGTCCGCTGCTCGGGGCCGATGGTCAGGCGCAGTCCGGTATCGGTCGCCACGATCGTGGCAGGGCCCCAATAGGCGCTGTCGTAGGTGCCCTCGTAGGTCGGTAGGGGCTGCGCGGGAGCCGGATTCGCCGGGGCGGGCTTGCCCGACAGCTCGCCTTCCGGTGCGTTGACGGAGGCGAACGCCTCGCGGTACAGCCCGCGCCAGTCCTCGCGCACCTCGCCGAACTGCACCAGATCGGCGAACTCGGCGGTCAGCGTCTCCGGGATACCGAGCGGCGCGGCGTTCGTCAGGGCGACGATCGCCACATCGGCGGAGGGGATCACCACGAAGTTCGTCGCCGCGCCGAGACTGAACGCGCCGGAATGACTGGTGGTGGTGCGCCCGGCAGAGGAGACCGACGCATTGAAGCCGTAGCCGTAGCTGCCCGCTCGCGCGGTGGGGGACGTGGGCGGCGACGAGACGATCTGGGGTGTCACGGCGGGCAGCAGCGCTTCGGCTGGGGCGATCGTCGTCGCGCCGGCCGTGCCGTCACCGAGCAGCATCGTGAGCCAGCGGGCCATGTCGTTCACCGAGGAGCTCGCGCCGCCGGCGGGGGACTGGGGGTCGGGGTCGCGCACGTAGCGGGCCACCCAGTCGCCGTCGATGTTCACGTGTCCCACCGCGTGATTCGGCCGCGCGAGGAAGTCGTCGAAGCGAGAGCTGGTGTCGCGCATGCCCAGTGGCGTGTAGAGGGCGTCCGCGGACAGCTGGGCCCAATCCTTCCCGGCCGCCGCGGCCACGGATTCGGCGCCTGCGGTGAACCCGAAGTTGGTGTAGTGGTAGGTGATCCGGAACGGATCGAGGGGTTCCAGGCGCAGCTTGTCGAAGATGGCGGCCTGGTCGTAGCCGAGGTCTTCGAGGCGGTCGCCCGCGTGATCGGGCAGGCCACTGCGGTGCGCGAACAGGTCGCCGATGGTGAGCTGGGCCGTGGTGGCGGGGTCGGCCAGCGCGAACGACGGCAGATTGGCGACCACCGGGGTCGTCCACTCGATGGCGTCCGTGCCGACCTGGTTGGCCACGACGGTCGCGGCGAGCGACTTCGACACCGAGGCGAGTTGGAAGACGGTGTCGGCGTCTACCTTGTCGGGCGCGCCCGCCTCGCGAACACCGAAACCCTTGGCATACACGGTTTTTCCGCCGTGCACCACGGCCACGGCCATGCCGGGGATACGGCTGGATTCCATCAGCGAGCCCGCCAGTTCGTCGAGCTGTCCGATGGCTTTGCCGACCGCGTCGGCGGGCAGGTCGACACCGGCGACTTGATTCGGCGGGAGCTCGGCTGTGGCCGTCGTGGTGGTTTTCGCGTCGTCGGTGGATCCGCTGTCGTCGGTGGATCCGCTACAGCCGACCAGGATCGTCATCGAGACGACGACCCCGGCGATCGCACCACGACCAGGCACCATGGGCCGACGATAACCCTGGTTGCCGGGTGATCGCCGGAACGTGGCCGGACTGTGACGCCCGGCGCCGCAGTGCGCTTCGGCTGATCTGCGGAGCTGCGACCTTGCCGGAAAATGGGGAGCGGGCCTCGGCGAAGGGGGGGAGTTAGCCGAGGCCCGCGTAGGGTCGGCCCGGGGGGGAGGGGCCGACCTGAACGATCCTACGCGATACGCGCGGAATCCGTGTACGCGCGCTGGGCGAGTTGGCGAGTTTTTTCGGGTGTCGGCGGGGGTGTCGGCGCGGGTCCGGGGTGTGGCGAGCGGCCGATTCGCGCTACCGGCATTTGTCAGGTGTCTTACGAAGATCGGAATCGGCTGGTACGCAAGGTTTTACGCGGAAACGCTGGTGAACATGTTCTTGCCCCGCTGTTGGTGACCACCCAGCGAACAGGCGGTCTTGTTCGTGTGGGGACACAAAAATTCAGTCCGATTCGCCGCGTGTCGCGACACTTGGGCATGTCGAACAATCGTGTACATCTGCCGTCCCGGCCGCGCGGGAATTCGGATGCGACTTGTCGGTGGGTAGCGCAATACTTGGCACACCATCGCCAACCACGACTTCAGGAGAATCATGCCCGACGCAATCGTCGCCGAGGGTCTGGTCAAACGGTATGGGCAGCTCGTCGCCCTCGACGGACTTGACCTGTCCGTTCCGGAAGGTACCGTCACCGCGCTTCTCGGCCCCAACGGCGCGGGAAAGACCACGACTGTTCGCGTGCTCACCACACTGCTGATTCCGGACGAGGGCACCGCCACCGTCGCCGGTATCGACGTGCTCGACAATCCACAGGCCCTACGGTCACACATCGGTGCCTCCGGTCAGTATTCCGCGGTCGACGAATACCTCACCGGTTTCGAGAACCTCGAAATGGTCGGCAGGCTTTACCACCTCGGCACCCAGCGCAGTAAGGAGCGAGCCCGCGAACTACTCGACCGCTTCCGCCTCAGCGACGCCGCCGACCGGCCTGTGAAGGGCTACTCGGGTGGTATGCGCAGACGCCTCGATCTGGCCGGGGCGCTGGTGGCCAACCCGCCGGTGCTCTTCCTCGACGAGCCGACCACGGGTCTGGACCCGCGTGCCCGGCTCGACCTGTGGGACGTCATCGAGGAGCTGGTCGCGGGCGGCACCACGTTGCTGCTCACCACCCAGTACATGGACGAGGCCGACCGCCTCGCCGATTCGATCGCGGTGATCGACCACGGCAAGGTGATCGCGCGCGGCACCGCCGACGAACTCAAGGCCCTCGTCGGCGGCGACCGGATCGAGCTCACCGTCGCCACCGTCGATCAGCTCGCCGCCGCCCAGCAGGTGCTCGGCGGCCTCGCCGACGGCGAGATCCATCTCGAACCCGGCCTGCGCAAGCTCATCGTGCCGGTCGCCGACGGGTCACAGGACCTGGTCACCGCTATCGGCAGACTCACCGAGCACAAGGTGGCCATCAACGATGTCGCCCTGCGGCGACCCTCGCTCGACGACGTCTTCCTGACGCTCACCGGGCACGAGGCAGAAGAACTCGTCAACGGTGAACGCGAGTCCGCGGGCGCCGTGGAAGGAACGAACCGATGACCGCCACGCTGGCCGAGACCGAAGCGGAGACCCCCGGTCTCGGCGAACGACTGTCGATAGTGGTGAGCGACAGCCTCACCATCGCCAAACGCAATGTCATCAAGATCAAGCGCGTACCCGACGTACTGATCTTCACGACGCTGTCACCGATCATGTTCGTGCTGCTGTTCGCCTACGTCTTCGGGTCGGCGATCAGCGTCCCGGGGCTGGAGGGCGGCTATCGCGAATTCCTGATCGCCGGCATCTTCGTCCAGACCGTAGTGTTCGGCGCCTCGTTCACCGGCGCGGGCCTGGCCGAGGATATGCAGAAGGGCATCATCGACCGGTTCCGGTCACTGCCGATGGCGTCGTCGGCAGTGCTGGTCGGTCGCACCATCAGTGATGTGGTGATCAACATCGTCAGCCTGGTGGTGATGTCGCTGACCGGTTTGGTCGTCGGCTGGCGTATCCGCGGGTCGTTCCTCGACGCGGTGCTCGCCTACGCGCTGATGCTGCTGTTCGCGTACGCGCTGTCCTGGATGATGGCCGTGGTCGGGTTGCTCGTGCGGGCACCGGAGGTGTTCAACAACGCCAGCTTCATGGTGATCTTCCCGTTGACGTTCCTGTCCAACGCGTTCGTGCCGATCGACACCCTGCCGACGCCGCTACGGATCTTCGCCGAATGGAACCCGATGTCGGCCGTCACCCAGGCGGTGCGTGAGCTGTTCGGCAACACCAGTCCGTTGGCGCCGACCTCGGACGCGTGGTCGATGCAGCATCCGGTGACCACGTCCCTGATCTGGATCGTGGTCATCCTGGTTGTGTTCGTGCCGCTGGCGCAGATCCAGTACAAGAAGTCGGTCAGCCGCTGAACAAGCCGGAGCTAGTGCGCCGAGCCGTTGCGGGAGTACCCCAGACGCGGCGGCTCGGCGGCTGGTTCCGGCAGTTGGGGACGCTTGGCGCGAGCCAGGTAGGCCAGGGCACCGACCCCGGCGACGGCGATCGAAGCGAGCAGCGGATTACGAAGCTTCATTCGACCACTGTGGCACAAACAGATTCGGCGTGCCGCGTGGCACCATAACTGCGTGACCTCACCCAACCAGACGTCCGTGGCGACTCTGCACACCAACCACGGCGAAATCAGGATCGCGCTTTTCGGTAACCACGCCCCGAAGACGGTGCGCAACTTCATCGGTCTCGCCGATGGAACCGCGCCGTACTCCACCATCAATGCCGGTGGGACGGAAAATGGTCCGTTCTACGACGGCGCCGTCTTTCACCGGATCATCCCGGGGTTCATGATCCAGGGCGGCGACCCGACAGGCACCGGCCGTGGCGGGCCGGGCTTCGAGTTCGCCGATGAGTTTCATCCAGATCTGCGTTTCGACCGCGGTTATCTGCTCGCGATGGCCAATGCGGGCGCGGGCACCGAGACCAATGGTTCACAGTTCTTCATCACTGTCGGCGCGCAGCCGCATCTCAACCGCAAGCACTCGATCTTCGGCGAGGTGGTCGACCCCGATTCGCGCAAAGTGGTCGACGCGATCGCCTCGGTGAAGACCGACCGCAATGATCGTCCGGAAGAGCCGGTAATAATCTCGTCCGTGACCGTCGAATAGCGGCTGGCGCCGAGAACAGGGCCGACGGGCTGGCGTTGTTTCACGTGAAGCAACGTCAGTCCGAGGTCACCGAGGCGAAGCCGTTGACGACGAGGGCGTCGTACACGTCGTGGGGGTTGGTGCCGAGGTCCCAGCGGCCGAAGATCAGCAGGCGCTCGGTGTCCTCGTGGCGCACATCGATCTCGAGCATCGCCGATTTACGGCCGATGCGGCGGTAGGAGACCATGCGAATCCGGTCGATCCGGTCGAGCGGGTAGTCCTTCGGGCCGGTGAGTGTGCCGACCACCAAGCGCGGCGCGCGGCCGGGAACCATGGTGAGCCGGGGGCGCTGGCGGATGCCGAGCGCGGACATGGCCAGCACGGCGGCCGCGGCGAGGCCGATGAGCAGCCTGCTCGGGCCGTCCTGGGCGAGAATCGCGGTCACGACCAGCAGGATTCCGCCGCCGGAGATGGCGAACAGGCCCGCGATAGGCGTCGACCACGAGACGGGTTGTGCGTCGTTCACGCGGTTTTCGCCCCTCTATCCACGAGTTGTGCACAGGGTTATCCACAGGTGTGCATGAATAACATGGGTGTAATCCGCTGCGATCAGCGCCATCGCATGGTCATGACCAGGCCGACTACCATCAGGCCGAACCCGATCAGGAAGTTCCAGGCGCCCAGATCGAGCATGAAGCCGATGTGGTCCTGCGCCAGGTAGTAGACGATGAGCCACACCAGGCCGGCGAGCATGAAGCCCAGCATGATCGCGACGTACCAGACCGGCGACGGCCCCGCTTTCACCTTCACCGGCGTGCGGCTGGCAGGGCTCGGGGTGTAGTCGGCCTTCTTGCGGACCTTGGACTTGGGCATGTCGTCCTCGAATTCGGAGTACAGGTAACGCCTAGGCTATCGCAACTCCCGTACCCTCGACGCATGCGTGTATTGGTCGTCGACAACTACGACAGCTTCGTGTTCAACCTGGTGCAGTACCTAGGCCAGCTTGGTGCCGATGTCGTGGTCTGGCGTAATGACGATCCCCGCCTGGACGATCTGGACACCCTGCTCACCGTCGGTGATGAAGCCGGGACTTTCGACGGCGTGTTGGTGAGCCCCGGTCCCGGCAGTCCCGATCGCGCCGGCGCGAGTATCCCGCTCGTGCACGCGGCCGCCCGGCACAACAAGCCGCTGCTCGGCGTGTGCCTCGGGCACCAGGCGATCGGCGAGGCGTTCGGCGGGACCGTCGACCGGGCCCCCGAACTGCTGCACGGCAAAACCAGTGATGTCTTCCATCTCGGGTCCGGCGTGTTGGCCGGCCTGCCCGATCCGTTCACCGCCACCCGCTACCACTCGCTGACGGTTCTCCCGGAAACCATTCCCGAGGAGCTGGTCGTGGTCGGCCACACCGAGAGCGGCATCGTGATGGCGATGCGTCATCGCACGCTGCCCATCCACGGTGTGCAGTTCCACCCCGAGTCCGTGCTCACCCAGGGCGGCCACCGGATGCTGGCCAACTGGCTCGAGGTCTGCGGTGAGCGACCGTCGGAGACGCTCGTCCGCGCGCTGGAGGCGGAGGTCGCCTCTTTGGTGACCCGGTAGCGGCCCGCCTCGATGCTGAACCGACAGTGCGAAGGAGCGAAGGTCTGAACGCCGGAGGTAAGAATCGAGGCCGAGGGGGCCGTCGTCGGTCGGTGGGGACACCGTGAGGGTGCTCCTCTCGGTGGCGGCGAGCCTGGACGGCTACATCGATGACGCGAGCGCGCGGCGCCTGCTGCTGTCGAACACCGCCGACTTCGATCGGGTCGACCAGATCCGCGCGGAGTCCGATGCGATCCTGGTCGGCGCGCACACGCTGCGCACCGACAACCCCCGCCTGTTGGTGAACAGCGCCGAGCACCGCGCCGCGCGGGTGTCGGCGGGCAAACCGGAGTTTCCGGTGAAGGTGACCGTCACCGATTCCGGGGATCTCGATCCGGCGCTGCGCTTCTGGCACACCGGCGGCGACAAGATCGTCTACACCTCCGACGCGGGCGTCGGGCGGCTGGGCGGCAGGCTCGACGGACTCGCCGAGGTGGTCGGCCTCGGCGAGCGGGTGGGGCTGGCGGCCCTCGTCGCCGACCTCGGCATGCGCGGTATCCACCGGCTGATGGTGGAAGGGGGCACCGGCATGCACACCGGTTTCCTCGCGGCCGACCTGGTCGACGAGATCCGCTTGGCGATCGCGCCGATCCTGGTCGGCGATCCGGCGGCTCCGCGCTTCGTGGGACCGGGGCAGTTCCCCGGTGGGGCCGCGCGCAGGCTGCACCTGGCAGGTGTGGAACAACTTGGGGATGTCGCTGTGCTGAACTACCTTGTCAGCCCCGATCCCCAACCCCGCAACTAACTGGTACCGCGAACAGAATCCGTGTGATGACCTGGGAAAATGGCGGTGTCCACAGTTCGTGGACAACATTGCTCCACACCTGAACATGACCGATTCCACATCACGTCGAGGTTGTGGATAACTCGCAGAACGCAGGGAAACGACATGGACCACGACGACACCGACCACCGGTTCATGCACAGGGCGATAGAGCTCGCCAGGAACTGTCCGCCCAGCGAGACGGCCTATTCGGTCGGCGCGGTCATCGTCGCCGACGGGGTGGAGATCGCGACCGGGTTCTCCCGCGAAACCGACGAGAAGGTGCACGCCGAGGAGTCCGCGCTGAACAAGCTCGACCCCGATGACCCTCGCCTGACCAGGGCCACCATCTACAGCACCCTCGAACCGTGTTCCACCCGCGCCACCGCGACCAGGCCGCCGTGCGCCGATCGCATCCTGGCCGCGGGTATCCCCACCGTGGTGATCGCCTGGCGTGAGCCGAGCCTGTTCGTCGCCGCCTGCGAGGGTGTGGACAAACTCCGTACCCATGGCGTGCGCGTCGTGGAACTCACCGACATGGCCGTGGAAGCCATGTCGATGAACACTCACCTGGACCTGGGTTAGCTCAGGGCCGCCCGTAGATGGCGGTCACGAACTCGCCGAGCTGATTGTCGTCGAGGTGGCGCGCCAGGTCGGCCTCGCTGATCATCCCGACCAGGCGCTTGTTCTCGATCACCGGCATGCGCTTCACCCGATGCGATTCCATCTGGTCGAGCACGTCTTCCACATCGGCGTCCGCGCTGACCCAGCGCGGCGTCGACTCGCACAGTTCCGCCGCCGTCGTCAGATCAGGTGACAGACCGAGCGCGACACACTTCACCACGATGTCGCGATCGGTGATGATGCCGCACATGCGCTCGTCGTCATCGGCGACGACGAGCGACCCGACGCCGAGATCGGCCATCGCCGTCGCCGCGGTCGCCACGGTGTCGCCACGGGTGATCCACTGCGCGCCGGGCTTCATGATGTCCCTGGCTGTCGTCATGGGGCTACCTCCTCGTCAGCAACGCTGGATGGGATGAAAGCAGCCTCATTCTGCGCCCGCCCGGCCGCGGCGGACGCATTCGCCATGCAATCGAGACCTCATCGCGGAAGCGGTGAGGCCCCCACGTGCAGCACCACATTGCTGTTGATCGTCACCGACGAACCCGCGGCCGGACTCTGACTGACGACCTTGCCCGAAGCATTGCCGTCGAGCGTGATCACCGTGGTCTGGCTGAGCTGACCGGTCCACCCTTCGGCGCGCAGCCTGTCCTGGGCCTGCACCGGGGTGAGCCCGGTGAGATCGGGGATGGTGATGCGGTCACCGGCGGAGACATGGACCGTGATGGTCGAGCCCTTCTCCGCGTTGCTGCCGCCGGCCGGGTTGGTGGCGAGCACCTGGCCCTTCGGCAGCGAGGACTTCATTTCCTGGATCTCGACCTTGAACCCGGCGGTATCCACCAGATTCGGCTGGGCGACGGAGATGTCCTGGCCGACCACCGACGGCACTCGAACCGCTTCCGGCCCGCCGCCGAGGGTGATGATGATCGGCTGATCGATGTCGACCCGCACACCAGCACTCGGTTCCTGCGCGATCACCTTGTCGGTGTCAGCCGTACTCGACGGCTTGCGGGCCACATTCGGATCGAGCTGCAGCCCGAGCGAATTCAGCTGCCGCTCGGCGTCGGCCTGGCTCATGCCGATCAGTCGCGGCAACGGCACCTGCGTGGGTCCGGTCGAGATCTGCACCGTCACGGTGCTGCCCTCGTCGATGCGCGAACCGCCGAGCGGCTGGGTCGCGATCACATTGCCCGGGGCCACCTTGCCGTCGGGTTTCTCCTGCACGGCCACATAGAAACCGGCCTGCTGCAGCGCGGTCTGCGCCTGCTGGGCCGACTTGCCGGACAGGTCGGGAACGGCTACCTGGTCGGCCTTGCTACCAGGACCGACCAGCACCCAGAACAGCCCGAACGCCACAGCGAGCGCGGCCGCCACACCGAGGGCGATCAGCCCGGTGCGGTTTCGTTCCTCGCCGACCGGCCCGACCACGGGGTGCTCGGAGGTGTCGTCGCGGCGGTCGTGCGAATTCCACGGGCCGGGTTCGTCGTCGTAATCGCCGCGGTCTTCGTCGTTCATCACCATCGGCGCGCTCGGCTTCTGCCCACCGAGCACCCGGATCAGGTCGGCGCGCATCTCCGCGGCCGTCTGGTACCGGTTGGCCGGATTCTTGGCCATCGCCTTGAGGATCACCGAGTCGAGCTCACGCGGCACGCCGGGATTGACCGACGACGGCAGCGGCGGGTCTTCCTTCACGTGCTGATAGGCGACCGCGACCGGCGAGTCACCGGTGAACGGCGGCTGCCCGGTCAGGATCTCGAAGAGCACACAGCCCACCGAGTACACATCCGAACGCGCGTCGACGGTCTCGCCGCGCGCCTGTTCGGGGGAGAGGTACTGGGCGGTGCCGATCACCGCGGAGGTCTGGGTCATCGGGTTGGCGCTGTCGGCGATCGCCCGCGCGATGCCGAAGTCCATCACCTTCACCGCACCGGCGCGGTTGATCATGATGTTGGCCGGCTTCATATCGCGGTGCACGATCCCGGCCTTGTGGCTGAAATCGAGCGCGGCGCACACGTCGGCCACGATCTCCATCGCCTTGCGGGGCGCCAGCGGACCCTTGCCGCGCACGATGTCGCGCAGGGTGTCGCCCTCGACGTATTCCATGACGATGTAGGGCAGCGGCCCGCCGTCGACGGTCGCCTCGCCGGTGTCGTACACGGCCACGATGGCCGGGTGGTTCAGCGCGGCCGCGTTCTGGGCCTCGCGCTTGAACCGCAGGTAGAACGTGGGATCGCGGGCCAGGTCGGCCCGCAGCACCTTGATCGCCACATCGCGGGACAGGCGCACGTCACGGGCGCGGTGCACCTCCGACATGCCGCCGAACCCGATGATCTCGCCCAGCTCGTACCGAGAGGAGAGGTTCTTCGGGGTTGTCATGGCTGTCCTATGGTCGGGCCAACGGCCGTGTCACCATCGGGAAACGGCAGGTCGAAGGTGGGCAGCCGGGGACGACCGACAGTGGTGGTGCCCGCGGCGGGCGCCGTGGTGGTCGCCTCCGGTTTGGTCGTCTTCGGCGTGGTGGTCGGCTTCGTCTTCGTCGTGGTGGTGGGCGGTTCGGTGGTGGTGGTCGGTGGTTCGGTGGTGGTGGTCGGCGCCACCGTTGTGGTGGTCGGGCGTTCCGTCGTGACCGGCGGTTCCTCGGTGATCACCGGCGGAGGCGGCGGGAACGCCTTGGTGGTGGTCACCGGCGGCGGTAGCGGTTTGGTGGTCTGCACGGTGGTGGTCGTGGTGCCCGAATCCCGGTTCGGTTCACCGCCGAACAGCAACCACAGCACGCCGCCGCCGAGCAGCAGCGCGCCGACACCGAGTGCGATCAGCCACTTCTGGTTGTTCTTGGCGTTGTTGGTCGGCAGCGGCGCAGGCCCGGAAGCCTGGGTGGCCGGACCGCCGTAACCGCCGGTGGGCGGACCCACCGGACCGCCGGGCTGGTGGCCGAAGCGCCGGGTCGCGCCGTCGTAGTCGGCTGCCGCCGCGGCAGCGGCAGCCGCCGGGAGCACCACGGTCGGGCCGGGCGGAAGTACCCGGGTGGCGCCGGTCATCGGCTGACCGGTGGCGCCGCCGGGCAGCGGCGGCATGTGACCGGCCCGCACGGCCGCCACGGCGTCGGCGAACTCGCCGCCGCTGCGGTAGCGCTGTAGCGGGTCCTTGGCCATGGTGATGGCGATCAGTTCGTGCACGTTCGTCGGCAGGTCGTCGGGCATCGGCGGCGGCGCGTCGCGCACGTGCTTCATCGCGACGGTGATCGCGCCCTCACCGGTGAACGGGCGGACGCCCGCCAGTGCCTCGTAGCCGACGATGCCGAGGGAGTACACGTCCGAGGCCGCGGTGGCATCTTCGCCGACGGCCTGTTCGGGCGCGATGTACTGGGCGGTGCCCATTACCATGCCGGTTTTGGTCACCGGCGAGGCGTCGACCGCCTTGGCGATGCCGAAGTCGGTGATCTTCACCTGACCGGTCGGCGTGACCAGGATGTTGCCCGGCTTCACGTCGCGGTGCACCACGCCCGCCGCGTGCGCGATCTCGAGTGCGCGCCCGGTCTGCTCGAGCATGTCCAGACCCTGGACGACCGAGAGCCTGCCCATCCGGTTGAGCACCGCGTTGAGCGGTTCGCCCTGAACGAGCTCCATCACCAGGTAGGCGGTCTCGCCGCCCGACGGGTCGGTGGTCTCGCCGTAGTCGTAGATGCCCGCGATTCCGGGTGCGTTGAGCTGCGCGGTGGTCCGCGCCTCGACGCGGAACCGCGCGCGGAAGGTCGGGTCGGCGGAGAACTCGGTCTTGAGGACCTTGACCGCCACCCGGCGGTCGAGCCGGGTGTCCATCGCTTCCCATACCTGACCCATACCGCCGGTGGCGATGAGCCGTTGCAGGCGGTAGCGGTCGGCGATCATGGCGCCGTTGTTCAGCATCGGGGCCCCCGTGTTGTCACTCGCACACTCATTTCGTTCAGCCCCCTGCCAGGCCCGCGTCCAGTACCGACCTGGCGATCGGAGCGGCTACCGAACCTCCGGTGGCCGCCAGCGCCCGATCGCCGCCGTTCTCGACGATCACCGCGATGGCGATCTTCGGGTTCTGCGCGGGCGCGAAGGCCATATACCAGGCGTGTGGCGGGGTGTTACGGGGATTGCTGCCGTGTTCGGCGGTTCCGGTCTTGGATGCGATCTGGTAAGGCGACCGTCCACCGCCCGCGGTATTGGCCTCCGAGGCGACCATCAGATCCGTCAGGGTCGACGCTACCTGGGGACTCACCGCCTGACCGACGCTGACCGGTTTGGTCTTGCTGAGCTCCGACAGATCGGGTGCTTGGGTCTGATCGACCAGATACGGCTGCATCCTGGTGCCGCCGTTGGCGATCGTGGCGGCGATCACCGCGACATTGAGCGGCGTCACCGACACATCGCGCTGCCCGATGCTCGACTGGCCGAGCGCGGCGTTGTCCGGGATCGGGCCGACGGTCGATTCGGCGACCGGAATCGGCACATTGGGCGGATCCTCGACGCCGATGCCGAACGCGGCGGCCTCGTCCTTCAGCTTGGCCGCGCCGACCTTCACGCCGAGTTCGACGAACGCGGTGTTGCACGAACGCCGGAACGCGTCGTAGAGGCTGGCCGTCGGCTGGTCGCCGCAGGTGCTGCCGTTGTAGTTCTCCAGCGTGGTGCTGGTCCCGGGCAGGGTGATGTTGGGCGCGGCCGTGAACTGGTCGTTCGGACCGGCGACGCCGTTGGACAGCGCGGCCGCGGTGACGACGGTCTTGAACGTCGACCCCGGCGGATAGGTCTGCGAGACGGCGCGATTGAGCATCGGCTGATCCGGATCGGTGCTCAGCCGTTCCCAGGCCGCGCGCCCCGCCGCGCCGTCGTGGCCCGACAGCTCGTTGGGGTCGTAGCTCGGCGTGGAGACCATGGTCAAGATCTTGCCGGTGCTCGGCTCGATCGCCACGACGGCGCCGGTGTAGCCCTTCGAGGTCATCTGCTCGTAGGCGACCTGCTGCATCATCGGATTCAGTGTGGTGAGCACGTTCGCGCCGCGCGGATCGCGCCCGGAGAACATGTCGATGAGCCGACGGCCGAACAGGCTCGAGTCGTTGCCCGAGAGCAGCGGATCCTCGGCCAGCTCGAGGCCGGTCTTGCCGTACTGCATCGAGTAGAACCCGGTGACCGGCGCGTATGCCGAGGGATCGGAGGGATATTCGCGCAGGTACTTGTACCGGTCGTCGGTCGCGACGGAGCCGGCGAGCACGGTGCCGCCCGCCGAGATCTGACCGCGTTGGCGCGAGTACTCGTCGAGCAGCACCCGGGAGTTACGCGGATCGCTGCGCAGATCGTCGGCCTTGACCACCTGCAGGTAGGTCGCGTTCACGAGCAACGCCACCACCATCACCATCACGGCGACGGCGACGCGACGCAGAGGCGTGTTCATTCGCTCACCCTGCTTTCCGGCCTGCGCACCAGTTCCGTTGCCGCGTCGGCGATCGGGGCCGGCGCGCGCTTACGGGGCGGTGCCGGTGCGCGGGCCGCATCGGAGATCTTGATCAACAGCCCGAGCAGCGCGTAGTTCGCCAGCAGCGACGAACCGCCATAGGAGATGAACGGCGTGGTCAGACCGGTGAGTGGGATCAGTTTGGTGACACCGCCGACGACCACGAAGATCTGGATCGCGATGGTGAACGACAGGCCCGCCGCGAGCAACTTGCCGAAGCTGTCACGCACGGCCAGCGCGGTGCGCAGCCCGCGGACGATGAAGATCAGGAACAGCATCAGCACCGCGGCGAGCCCGATCAGGCCCAGTTCCTCGCCGATGGTGGTGACGATGAAGTCGGTCTTGGCGAAGGGCACCTGCTGGGGCCGTCCGCTGCCGAGGCCGGTGCCGGCGAGCCCGCCGGTGGCGAACCCGAACATCGACTGCGAGATCTGATACCCGGTGTTGTGGTAGTCGTCGAACGGGTGCAGCCAGGTGTCGACGCGCACGCGCACGTGCCCGAACAGCTGGTAGGCGAACACGAACCCGAGCGCGAGCAGCCCGCCGCCGATGATCAGCCAGCCCACCCGTTCGGTGGCGATGTAGATCATCACGAGCACCGTGCCGAAGATGAGCAGCGACGTGCCGAGATCCTTTTCGAGCACGAGCACGCCGATGCAGACGACCCACACGATCAGGATGGGACCCATATCGCGCGGTCGCGGCCACTCCATACCGAGGAAGTGCTTGCCCGCCGCGGTGAACAGGTCGCGCTTGGCCACCAGCACGCCGGCGAAGAAGATGATCAGCAGGATTTTCGCGAATTCGCCCGGCTGCATGCTGAATCCGGGCAGCCGGATCCAGATCTTGGCGCCGTTGACTTCGGAGAACCGGCTCGGCAACAGTGCCGGAATCGCCAGCGCGACCAGCCCTACCAGGCCTAGTGTGTAGGTGTAGCGCGCCAGCGTGCGGTAATCCCGCAAGACGATGAGCAGGCTGATGAACACCACGATGCCGAGGCCGGTCCACATGATCTGCTGGTTGGCGTCGGGGGAGGGCACCGATGTCGCGTCGTACGCGGCCTTCTGCGCTTCCGCGAGGTCGAGCCGATGGATCAGCACGAGCCCTAATCCGTTGAGCAGCGCCACAATCGGTAGGAGCAGCGGGTCGGCGAACGGTGCGAACCGGCGCACCGCGAGATGGGCGATGCCGAACAGCGCCAGGAACGCCACACCGTACTTGGCGATGTCGGTGGTGATCGACTGTTCCTGGCTCGCCTCGACGATGAACAACGACACCGTCGTGATGCCCGCCGCGCCCGCCAGCAACAGCAATTCCTGGTTGCGTCGCGTCGACGGCGGCGGCGCCGGCGCGAATCCACCAGGGGGACTGGGGAACGCCCCAGCCGACGGCGGTGGCGGTGCGGACATCAGTCCGTCACCCGGCAGTTCTCCCCTGAGATCTGCGGGGTTGTCGGGGGGACGGTGGTGGTCGGAACCGGTGTGGTCGTGGTCGGTGCCGCGGGCTGATCGGGGCCGGGAGTCGGTGCGCCACCGGGGATCACCGGGGTCGGCTCGGGCGGAAGTACGCCGGGCTGCGGCACCGTTTCCTTCTTCGCGCACGGCGGCAGGAGTTCGTTCTGCGCCAGCACCTTCATGCTGCCGCGCGCCTTGTCCAGCGAATCCGGCGGCAGGCCCTTCTGCACCTGCTCGCGCCCGGTCTGCTTCAGGTCACTGACCATCAGCTGCTTGCACCCGCTCGGCGCGGACTTGCCCACCTCGACGAGCGTGAGTTCGCCCTTGTTGTTCACGCAGCCGGTGAGCTCCACATCGTGGATCGAGTAGCCGAGGATCGACCCGGGCAGGCCGCGCATCACGACCACCTTGTCGTTGTCGGCGCCCACGTAGTAGTTGCTGCGAATCATCTTGTAGCCCACCACGAGTCCGACGGCGACCGCGGCGATCAACGCCAGCGACAGCAGCAGCCAGCGCAGCTTGTGTGACTTGGTCTCCGGCGGCGGCGGTGCCGCGGCGGCCCGGCGCGGTTGCGCGCGCGGCGGACGCATGGCGGCGGCACGCCCCGCCGCGGTATTCGGTGGCGGGGAATCCTCCTCCTCCTCGGTGGAGGCGGCGCCCGCGAGGATCGGGTGGCTCTGCCCGTAGTCGAGGTCGATCACATCGGCGACGACAACGGTCACATTGTCGGGACCACCACTGCGCAGCGCCAGTTCGATGAGCCGGTCGGCGGACTCGTCGGTGTTGCCCTCGCGCAGGGTGTTGCCGATGGTCTCGTCACTCACCACGTCCGAAAGCCCGTCGGAGCACAGCAGATAACGATCACCGGCGCGGGCCTCGCGCATGATCAGCGTCGGCTCGATCTCGTTGCCGGTGAGGGCACGCATGATCAGCGAACGCTGCGGGTGGGTGTGCGCCTGCTCGGCGGTGATCCGGCCCTCGTCGACCAGCGACTGCACGAAGGTGTCGTCGCGGGTGATCTGGGCGAGTTCGCCGTCGCGCAGCAGGTAGGCACGCGAGTCGCCGATGTGCACCAGGCCGAGTTTGCGGCCCGCGAACAGGATGGCGGTGAGCGTGGTGCCCATGCCGTCGAGTTCGGGTTCGGCCTCGACGTGGTCGGCGATGGCGGCGTTGCCGGAGTGCGTGGCGTGGTCGAGCTTGCCGAGGATGTCGTCGCCGGGCTCGTCGTCGTCGAGATGCGCCAACGCGGCGATCATCAACTGGGAGGCCACTTCTCCGGCGGCGTGGCCACCCATGCCATCGGCCAGTGCTAGCAGGCGTGCGCCCGCGTAGACCGAATCTTCGTTGTTGCCCCGGACGAGTCCGCGGTCGCTTCGCGCGGTGTAGCGCAGAACAAGTGTCACGATCGCAGCTCGATCACTGTTTTGCCGACTCGCACAGGAGTGCCGAGCGGAACACGGACGGCGGTGGTGACTTTCGCGCGGTCTAGGTATGTGCCGTTGGTGGAACCGAGGTCTTCCACGTACCAGTCGTCACCACGCTGAGACAATCGCGCGTGCCTGGTCGAGGCGTAGTCGTCGGTGAGTACCAGCGTGGAATCGTCGGCGCGTCCGATCAGAACCGGTTGCGTGCCGAGGGTGATTCGAGTGCCGGCGAGTGAACCATGAGTCACCACTAGATACTTGGCGCCCTTCTGG
>NZ_BDAX01000023.1 GCF_001612665.1 Nocardia alba NBRC 108234
TCCGTATGCCGGATGCCGCGTAGATATCGCTGCGCAAGGTTCGCAGAACGGCCCAGACGAACAACCAGAGCAGCAGCAGGAACCCCGCACGGGTCAATTGCAGGATCAGTCCCTGCACGGCGTTCCACCTCCTGTTCGCCCGGGTACGTCGGTACGGCAGGTGCGGGACGAACCACCCCCACCAGCGTGCTGGCTTGCGGGCCCCGAGGTCGGGACCGTGCGTGTAATGGCAGCATCATAGAGCCGACCGCGTCGACTCGTGATGTGCACCGCGCAGCTTACGGGATCAAACGATCCGGATCAGGATCTCGGAATGTCCGGCCCGGATCACGTCGCCGTCGGCGAGCTGCCAATCCTGTACCGGTGAGCCGTTGACGAGCGTTCCGTTGGTCGAACCCAGGTCGGAGAGCATGGCCGTCTGGCCGTCCCAGCGCACCTCGATATGGCGACGCGACACTCCCGTGTCGGGCAGCCGGAAGTGGGCGTCCTGGCCGCGGCCGATGATGTTGGAACCCTCGCGCAGCGCGTAGGTGCGGCCGCTGCCGTCGTCGAGCTGGAGCGTGGCCGAGTAGCTCGATTGCGCGGCGGCGTAGCCCGCGCCCTGCTGCTGGCCGTAGCCCTGCTGCTGCCCGTAACCGGCGGCGGGCTGGCCGTAGCCGCCCTGTTCCTCCTGGCCGTAGGCGGGCTCGGCGTAACCGGGCTGCGCGCCGTAGGCCTGCTGGCCGTAGCCCTGCTGCTGGGGTTCGGCGTAGCCCTGCTGGCCGTAGCCGCCCTGCTGGTCGTAGCCCGGGTCGGCGTAGCCCTGTTGGCCGTACCCACCCTGCTGGCCGTAGCCCTGCTGCTGGGGTTCGGCGTAGCCCTGCTGGCCGTAGCCGCCCTGCTGGTCGTAGCCCGGATCGGCGTAACCGGACTGGCCGCCCTGTGCGCCGTACCCGCCCTGCTGGCTGTAGGCCTGTTGGCCGTAGCCGCCCTGCTGGTCGTAGCCGGGCTGTTGGCCGTATCCGCCCTGCTGGCCGTAGCCCTGCTGCGCGGGGTCGTAGCCGTTCTGGTAATCGCCACCCTGCTGGCCGTAGGCGTCGCCGTATCCGGGCTGCGCCTCGGGCGCGCCGTAGCCACCACCACGGCCGTAATCGTCGGCCGGGTAGGGAGCCCCCTGCGCGCCGGCGGGCGGCGGTGCGTACCCGCGGTTGCGTGGATCGGACTCCGCGGGCTCTCGGCTTGGCTCGTAGCCTGAGTTATGCGTCATGGGGCCAGCTCCTGGTTGCGGGTGTGCGGGTCGTTGTGGCGGTCCGGGGCGAGGTGGGGCCGTCCCGCGGCCGGCATCGGGGTCGACGCGGCCGCTCGCTCTGAACATTCCGGTGTGCAGCGTAGGTGATGCCTCGAACGCCACGTGTACTTCGCCGTAGGTCTGCCAGCCCTGCTCGCGGATGTAATCCTGCAGATGTTTGGCGAACGCTTTGGTTGTCAGGTCGTGATCGGCGTCGAGCTTGCCGTGATCGGTTTCGTTGATCGTGATCACGTAACTGTTCGGCGCGAGTCGGTGTCCGCCCTCCAGATCCTGGATCTGATCTGCGGCTTCCTGCTGCAGCGCGGCCTCCACCTCCTGGGGAACCACACTGCCGCCGAACACCCTCGCGAACACGTCACCGACAGCGCCCTGCAAGCGACGTTCGAATCTCGATACGATGCCCATCACAGCCCTCCCTTCGGTGCGCGTGTCCGCGATTCTCGACACGCTGGTTACGGCGTGTCCGGACCCGACCACGTTCCTTGCATGATATCCACGATCCTCTACCTGGGTAACTCCCGGCGGCGCCCCCCGGTTCCCACGCCGGTTTGCGCCACATCGCCGCAGGTCAGGTAATCGATTTTATTTTCGCCCGCGGGGCATGTTAGATTTTTCCAGTCGCTCGGGCGAGTGGCGGAATGGCAGACGCGCTGGCTTCAGGTGCCAGTGTCCGTAAGGACGTGGGGGTTCAAGTCCCCCTTCGCCCACAAGACTAAAGGCTCGATCCCATTGGATCGGGCCTTCTGTCGTTTCCGGGGTCAACGACGGGCTAGGCGAAGCAGGGCGGCACGCAGATCCGGCCGAGGGGACTGTGAGTCCAACTCGAGTAGGGCGGTTTCGGCTATGGCCGCTACCAAGAGGACAGCGACGGGCAGCGCCTCGGACCAACCCATCGCCGCCAGGTCCGCGGCGAGCAGCTCCGCGGCGGCGCTGTTGCGGGCGCTCACCTCGGTGGCCAGGCCCGCGTCGGTTCTGGCCTGTACCAGGAGGCCCTTCGTCGCGGGGGCGGCCAGGCAGCCGTCGAGGTAGGCGTCGATCCCGGCCGTGAGGCGCGCTTCGCCGGGCGGCAGCTCGGCGGTCGCCACGGTGACCTGGTCGCCGAGATCGTCGTGGAAGGCACGATGCAGGGCGAGGATGTAGGACTCCCGGCTGGGCCAGTGCTGGTAGAAGCTGCCCTTGGCCATCTTGGCCTCGGCCGCGATCGCGTTGACCGAGAGCTTGCTCAGCGTCTCGGTGGCCAGTAGCTGCCTGCCCGCGTTCAACAGCGCGCGGCGCCCGGGTTCGGCGGATCTCATGGGGGCATTCCAGCACGGGTGTCGAGAAACTCGTGAGAACGGCCGGACGGTTTCGTCATCGCCTCGGTGATCGGAATGCTTCTCTCCGACCTCGAAGTCGGGTTCTATACAGATCGTGCTGTCTGCGATCCGCCACCGTGTTCTCGCGCCGACCCATGCCGCCGCGTGCGCCCTTCTGCTCGCGTGCGTGTGGGCGGGCCCCGCGTCGGCCGCCCCGCCGGTGACCGGTCCGCTCGCGGCCAACCCCTTCCTCGGTCCGCTCGGGACGGCGACGATGCACGGGGACGCGGGCTCCTCGGATGTGACGCCGCTGGCCGGGCCCGCCCCCGGGTCCGGTGTCACGGTGTATCCGCTCGGGGCGGCGTGCCCGACGCTGCTCGAAGGCTCGGATGGCCTGGTGGTGGGGCTGTGCACCGCCATCGCGGGGCAGACGCCGACGGTGTTCCTCTTCGATTCGGGTGCGCCGGGGCCGGTCGGTGGGGCGCTCGCTTCGTTGTCGTTGACCAAGGGGAGCTTGCTCGGCGGGGTGTACGCCTATCTCGACAACGAGGATCGGCTGGTGGTCGTCGACGGCGGGCGACGGTTGTTGCGGGTGGCGCATGGTCGTGGTGATGACGGTGTGTGGCGGTTGACCGCCACCGTGCAGGCCGACCTGAGTGGCGCGATTCCCCAGGGCGACAACGTGACCGGACTGGTTCCCGATTGGTCGGGCAATGTCTGGTTCGCGACCGGACACGGGGTGGTCGGGTTCGTGGGCCGCGACGGCGGTATCGGAACGGTCGCACTGCCGTCCGGGGAACTGGTCGCCAACAGTATTTCGTCCGCGCCGAACGGCGGTGTGGCCGTGGCGAGTACGCACGCGCTCTATGAACTGCGCGCGCGAGCCGGTGATCCCGAGATTCTTTGGCGATCGGCCTACGATCGCGGGTCCGCGCGGAAGCCGGGTCAGCTCAGCTGGGGAACCGGCTCCACACCAACGTATTTCGGGCCGGTGCGCGGCGACGAGTATCTCGCCATTGTCGACAACGCCGACGATCTGGTGCGCCTCATCGTGGCGCGCTCGGGTACGGGTGAGCAGGTCTGTTCCCTCCCGGTTCCCGTCGGCGGCAGTGAGAATTCGCCGATCGGGATCGGTGCGTCGATCTTCGTCGCGAGTACCTACGGCTATCCGTATCCCACTGTTCCCGAGGGGGCGGGTCCGGCTGTGCCTGCGAGCGCGCCGTTCCGCGGCGGTCTGAGCCGGGTCGATCTCACGGCTGACGGCTGTGTCCCGGTGTGGGACAGTGAGGTCCGCAGCGCGGCCGTGCCACGACTGTCGCTCGCCGACGCGGGCATCCACACCATGCGGCGGGTCGGGCCCGACGCGACAACCCCCCTCGACGGATTCGACTATGTCGTTCTCGACCCCGCGACCGGGGCGGTACGGACCTCGATTCCGCTGCCCGGCACGCTCGCCGAAGATCCGCTGCAGATGGCCGCGCTCATCACCAGGGGTGGCGCGCTCTGGCAGGGAACGATCACCGGCGTCGTCCGGATCGGCTGAGCCGCTTCGGCGCACTGAACCCGACCTCGCGCCTGTTTCGGCGGCCGACGACCGCCGTGGCCTGCCGGTATGGCCGCTGCGCTGACCGAGTGTGCGAGGGCCCTCATTCCCGCACGAGCCGCTGGGTACTCGCAGGTGAGGCGAAGGTCACACTGCCCGTGCAACCTTGTATTCCGGATGTTCTTCTGCTGATTTCTGCCCGTTCGGCGGACCGTTCGCAACCGGTCGTTCGTCCGGTTAGAGGTGATGAATTCAGTGTTTCAGGGTGATTGCTGAGCACACATCTCGTTTGCAGCGCAGTTAACAAACTTGAGGTTTCTTTTGGCGTTTCAAGTAGGCGCCGATCGTAATTACGTTGCCGAAACCCCAGGTGACAGCTATGACAAGGGCTCAACGTGATCCGAATCAACCTTGCTCAACATTCGCGAGCGAAGCCCTTCGCGGGTGCGCGATTCGTTATCGAAGGTTTGCTCGGAGTGAATTCTCGATGCCGCCGATCGCTCGATCCGGGGCGCGCCAGAAGTTTGCTGGAGGTGTGAAAATCGGTGCGTCCACAGACCTTTGCGGGTTCGTTATTTTCGCCCGGACCTGCGCGTTGGGGGTTGCGTGGGCATAACGATTGTGTACAGTTGACGGTAACGCTGGCCGCAGTTCGAGCCCGACTCGCTGCGGCCAGCGGAACTCAAATGGGGGAGTTCGTCACCGTCTCTTAATCTTCCGTAGCTGCCGATTATCCGGTGCTGTCACCGCACGGTGTGCTCGGAGTTGTCGGCCGCACAAATGCACGCACAGTTGCGAACTCACGCCCGGTCGAGCGCCTTCGCGGGCGGCATCAGCCACCGATCGGCCGGATCCGCCGACTGGACCGGTACCACCACGGCGGTGGCATCTTGTTCCTCGGCCACTCGCCTGCCGATCCCGAAGACGTAGTAGAGGAACGCCCCCTCGGCCACGAACCCCAGCGCGATCCGCACCGGCACGGGCAGCGTGCTCGGTGTCACGAATCCCTCCAGCAGGCCGCACACCAACAGCACGCCCACCAGCCCGAGTGCCACCGTCGCGGTCGCACGCCCCTGTCGTGCCATCGCGGCGGCCCGGCTGCGATGGCCGGGGTCGACCAGCGTCCACCCGAGCTTCAACCCCACCCCACCCGCGACGAACAGCGCGGTGAGCTCCAGCGTGCCGTGCGGCAGGATGAAGCCGAAGAACGAATCCAGCCGCCCCGCCTCGGCCATCAATCCACCGGTTATCCCCAGGTTCAGCGCATTCATGAACAGTGCGTACACAGCCGGCAGGATCAGGACGCCGGTGAACAGCGCGATCGCCGAGACCAGCGAATTGTGTGTCCACACCTTGGCGGCGAAGGCCTCGTTGGGGTGCACGGAGTAGTACGACTCGAACGAACCTCCAGGTCCGGTGACATTCGACAGATCTCCGTCGGGTATCCCCAGCGCGTCGCGGGCCGCGGCCGAACGATCCACGAGTACGGCGATCACGCCCGCCACGGCCAGGCAGATCGCCGTTGTCCCCAGCCACCACGGCCAGGCTCTGTACACAGCCGCGGGAAAGTGCCGGGTGAAGAACCGGCCCACTTCACGCCATGGCTGCGACCGCGCCGCCAGTACCCGCCCACGGGCCCGCGCCAGCAGCGCGCTCAGCCGGCCGACGAGCTCCGGATCCGGCTGGTGTCCCTGCAATCCGGCCAGCTGCTGCGAGGTGGACCGGTACAACCGGACCAACTCGTCGGCCTCCGCGCCGGAGAGTTTGCGCTGGCGCACCAGCTGATCGAGCCGATACCACGACCGTTGACGTGCCCAGCTGTAGGCATCGGTGTCCATATCGGGAATGCTAGCCACATGGCTGAATTCACCACCGGCGAAGCGGTGGCGCTCGAGCTCCCCATCGCGCGTATCCCCAGCCGTGCCGGCGCTTTTCTGCTCGACCTGATGCTCCAGCTCGCTCTCGCCGCGACGCTGGGATACCTCTTGGTGCTCATGATGTTGGCCACCGACGCCGACTCCGCCTGGTTCTCGGTGACGGCGGTCATCACGCTGGTGGCCGTGCTGATCGCCTACCCGGTGGTCAGCGAAACCGTCTCGCGTGGCCGGTCGCTGGGCAAGCTGGCGTTCGGTTTGCGCGTCGTGCGGGCCGACGCGGGGCCGATCGACTTCCGGCACGCGCTCACCCGGGGCCTCGCGGGGGCGATTGTGGATTTCTGGATGCTCGGTGCGTTCGGCGCGGTCGCGGTTGTCACCTCGCTGTGCTCGCGCGAGGGCAGGCGGGTGGGCGATGTGCTCGCCGGAACGGTAGTTGTGCACACCCGCCCAACAATGCCGGTGCCGTCGCTCGCGGTGGCTCCCCCGTGGTTGGCCGGTTGGTCGGCACAGCTGGATCCGAGCGGGATCTCCGACGAACTCGCCGCGGCGGCCCGCCGGTATCTGACCAGGCTGCCCACGCTGACGCCGCCCACACAGCACTATCTGGGCACGCGGCTCGTCGAGGCCATGTGCGCTGCGCTGCGCTGCCCGGCACCCGTCGGCTACCCGCCCTATCACGTGCTCGGCGCGATTCTCGCTCGGCGACAGCAGCTTTCACGGGTGTAACTCCACAGCCTGTGGATGAATCGGCTGTGGATGAATCAGGTTGTGCGGCAGCCCACCTGTGCACAGAACACCTGTGGATGAAACTGTTGGTGGGTCGGTGGATGAACTGTGAGTACCGGTGGAAACTGCGGTTATCCACAACCAGGTGCGATTGTGCGCAACTCGCGATGTCCGTCGATCACAGCGAGCCGGACTGCTTCAGTTCGAGGTATTCGTCGGCCAGCGCCTCCGGTAGGCGATCGGGGGCGGCGGACACCACGTCCACACCGCGCCGCCGCAGCGATTCCCGCACGAGAGCGCGTTCGGCCAGCACGGTTTCGGCGGCGGCCGCCAGATAGACCTGTGAGCGATCGCCCGCCGCCGCGGCGATATCGGGATCGGTGACCGAGACGATCAGCACCCGATGCCGCCGCGTGAGCGTCGGCAGCGCGGGCAACAGGTGCTCGGTGACGGTCGGCCCGTCCAGACTGGTGAACCACACGATCAACGCTCGACGGCGAACCCGCGAGAGCACGGTACGCACCAGCCCGTCGGTGTCGGTGTCCACCAGCTGTGGACCGACCCCGGCGAGGGTGTGCATAAGTTTCACCGGCAGCTGAGTGCCGCCGACGCCGCTCACTTCCGCGCGCACCAGACGGTCGTAGGCCAGCAGATCCACCGTGTCGCCCGCGGCCGCGGCCAGGCTCCCGAGCAGCAGCGCCGCTTCGATCGCGCTGTCGAGCCGCGTGCCCTCGCCGACCCGACCCGCGCCGGCGCGCCCGGTATCCAAGACCATCAGCATGTGCCGGTTGCGTTCGGGCCGCCAGGTCCGCACCAGGACGTCGTTCGCGCGCGCGGTGGCCCGCCAGTCGATGCTGCGCACGTCATCGCCGGCCACGTACTCGCGGAACGAGTCGAACTCGGTGCCCTGTCCGCGCGTATTCGCGACATTGCGTCCTTCGAGATGATGCAGCCGCTTCACCTTCGAGCGCAGCAGTCGCTCACTGCGAAACGCGGGCAGCGCGCGCACCCGGGCAGGTACCTCGACGCGGCTCTGCCGTCCGGCCAGCCCGAGCGGTCCGAGCAGCCGCAGCGTCACCGGGCCCGCCACGCGATCACCGCGGTAGGTAGGAGTAAGGCTGGTGCGCAAGCGAATTCGGGTATGCGGGGCCAGCTCGATGCGGTGACCACCGACGTCGGCGCGCGCGCTGTCGGGCCAGGCGTCCCACAGCAGGCCGCGCACGACGGACGTGCCGATATTGGTGACAGCCAGCTCCACCTCGGTGCCGCGACCGAGCCGAACCACCGTCAACGGTGCGCGGGTCAGCGCGAGCGAATCCGTTCGCGCGGTGAGCGCGAAATCGGTCAGTAGCAGCGCCGCCAGCACCGCGCAGGCGCCGAGCACGCCCACCCACGTCGGTACCACGAACATCACCACCGCCGCCGCGATCGTGGCGAGCAGCGCGAACCGGCCTGTGACCACCACGTCGCTAGACCGGAACCGGCACCGAGACCAGCAACGACGAGAGCACACCCTCGGCGCTCACCCCGTCCAGCTCGGCCTCCGGCCGCAACTGCAGCCGATGTCGAAGTACCGCCATCGCCACGGTTTTCACGTCATCGGGGGTCACGTACGCGCGGCCGTTGAGCCAGGCGAAGGCGCGGGCGGCGGCCAGCAGCGCGGTCGCGCCACGGGTGGACGCGCCGTGCGCGACGGCGGGGGAGGACCGGGTGGCCCGGCACAGATCGACGATGTAGGCCAGCACCTCCGGGCTCACGGTCACCTGGCCCACCGCGGCGCGCGCGGCCGCGATGTGCTCGGGTCCGGCGACCGGGCGCAGTCCGGCGGCGCCGAGGTCGCGGGGATCGAAGCCGCCGGCGTGGCGTTGCAGGATGCGGAACTCGTCGTCGCGGTCGGGCAGCCGGATATCGACCTTGAACAGGAACCGGTCCAGCTGCGCTTCGGGCAGCGGGTAGGTGCCCTCCTGCTCGATCGGGTTCTGGGTGGCGACGACGACGAACGGATCGGGCAGCGGACGCGGTTGACCGTCTACCGAAACCTGGCGCTCCTCCATCGATTCCAGCAGTGAGGACTGGGTTTTCGGTGGCGTGCGGTTGATCTCGTCGGCCAGCAGCAAATTGGTGAAGACCGGGCCCTTGCGGAAGGTGAACTCGGCGGAATGCGGGTCGTAGATCTGGGATCCGGTGACATCGCCCGGCATCAGGTCGGGGGTGAACTGCACGCGTGCGTGCTCGAGCGCCAGCGAGGTGGCCAGCGCGCGTACCAGCAGTGTCTTCGCCACGCCCGGAACACCTTCCAACAGCACATGGCCGCGGCACAGCAGGGCGAGCACCAGATACAGCACGGCCTGATCGTTGCCGACCACCGCCTTGCCGATCTCGGCGCGCAGCGCCGCCAGCGCCGCCGCCGCCTCTTGCGCGCTCGGCGTCTCCAGCAGCGCGGCGTCCTTGGAAATATTTGTCATCCGAGCTCCGTCTCGATCCATTCGAGGTGTGCGGCAATGTAATTCAGGGTCGTCTCGTCCGGAACATCGCCGAACAGGACAGTGCCGATCTGCTGAGCGGGTACGCCGAGTCGGTTCGCCACGGCGATGACCAGTTGATCGTTGGTGAGCTCGCCGCGCAGGCGCGGGGTGATCCGGCGCAGCGTCGCGGCGCGCAGGATCTCGGCCACATGGGCTACGTCGCCGGAGCGGCGGTAGAGGCCGGCCTGCCCCGCGAGCAGTTCGTTCGCGGGGACCTCGACCGGACGCGGTTCGCCGACCAGCGCGCCACGCCTGCGCGCTCGCCACCAGATCAGCGCCACGAAGGCCAGCAGGAACTGCAACCCACCGAACGCCAACCAGCCGGGTAGGCGGGTGAAGATCGAGTCCTTGCCGCTGCCGAAATCGAGATCGCTGTCGTCGGGCGGGGTGTCCGGTGGATCCGGCGGGTTGGGCAGATCGGGCGGGTGGGGTGCGTTGGGGGCGCCGCACGACTGCATGGTGGCGTAGACCAGCAGCGCGATGGCGAGTCCCGCCGCGAGCGCCGCCCAGAAGCGGGGGTTGCGCAGGAACGAGGGCAGCGGGGGAAGCTTCCTGCGCTGCCTCGACTCTCGCTCGACCACCTCGACCTCGACCTCGAGCGGATCGAGGACGGGTGGTGGCGCGGACTGCGAGTATCGGTCGGCGTATTCGAGGCGGCGGTACTCGTCCTCGGTGGCCGTGCGTCCGCCGTAGACGACTTCGTCGAAACTTCGTGCCGCCGGATGTAATTCAGTGGACTGCTCCAGCGGCAGCGCCGTGGTCGCATCGTCGGCGGTCTCCTGCGCGGTGCGCGAACGGCGCACCGGCAAGCTGCCGTCCTGTTCGAGTCCGCGCAGTACGGCACGGAAGCGTTCGCGCAGCGCGCGGTCGTAATCGCGGCGCCCCGCGGCGTTCTCGGCGGCGGCGCGATGTTCGGCGGCGGCGCCGAGACGAGGTTGCGGTGGAACGCCATCGGGGAATTCGGTCACCGGCGATCACCGGGAATCCGGATGTCCATGCCTTCGCGCACACACCGCCTGCTGATGTAGCAGAGCACGCGGCTGGTCGCCTCGACGATCTCGCTCACGGTCACCACCAGCAGCAACCCGCCGACGAGCAGGGCGATGACGGCCCAGCGATGCGTACCGGAGAAGTCGGACAGGAAGAACGGGATACCGAACGCGGGCACCGCGAGAACCGCGAAGATGCATCGCTGGGTGAGCCACAGACCGGCGGTCGGCCAGTCGGCGCCGTGCACGAGCTCCTTCGAACGGGCAACGCCCACACCGAAACCCGCGTGCTCGGCGACGATCGCCGGCTCGGTGACGAACCGCCGCGCGCGCACATACGAAAGCCAGATCAGCGCGAGCGGATAGGTGATCACCAGAATGCTGCCCACCAGCAGCACTGCGATCCCGATGAGCGTGAACACGATCTGGGCGAGCACCAACGGCGTCGACCGTCGGCCCGCGGCCCGCAACCCGTCGAGCAGGCCGTAGCGAACCCCGTGGAAATCGGCGAGCGCGATGGCGATGGTCGCACCACGCAGCACCAGGCGAATCACCCACACACAGACCGCGGTCGACAGGATCGCGGCCCAGGCGGTGCCCGCATCGGAGCCGTCGGTGAGGTGGGAAACCAAGCCTGTCGCCCCGAGCGCGACGAGCACACCGAGCGCGAGCGCACTTCCGCCGAGCACCGCGAAGGTCCGGATATGGGCCTGGATCAGCGCGAACGGCTCATCGAGCAATTCGCGGAAACGCAAGGGACGGATCGGCACCGTAGGCGGCATTGGCGGCACCGGCGCCTGCACCAGTGCCGGATCGACTCCCGCCCCGACGGCGCCAACCGTTTCGGCAGGACGCACGGGCCGAGTCTAGCCATTCCCGCCCGTCCCGCCCGGTGTGTCCTCCGAAGGCTCCGCCTCGACCGCGCCCCCGCTCCACCCCCCCCAGGCTGGGTAACCCCCGTATGTCTCTACCCAAAGGGGCCCGCCCCGATCTGGACTGACCGAAGGGTGCGACGAAGGAGTACCCGTAGGGAGGGAAGACCGGGGCCCAAGGGGCCCCGCTCGAGCGCGCCAGCGCTCCAAAAACAGGGCCCGGTTCTACCCGTTGTCATCCCTACCGAAAACCGGCTGCCCGACAGCCGACCCCTCATCGACCAACGCCGAGACCCGTGGCAGCGCGATCTGAGTCGGCTTCAACCGCCCGCGCAACGTGACAGTTTCCCCGAGCACCCACTGCGCGGATTCGGAGTCGGCCGCCGCCGCGAGCGTCGTCGCCGAGGTCAACAACCGCTCGTCGTGCTGTTTGGACAGCTCGCACAGCCGGGCGGCCTCGTTCACCGCGTCACCGATCACCGTGAACTCGTACCGATTGTGCGTCCCCACATTGCCCGCCACCACCCGTCCGGCCGCGACGCCGATCCCCGCGTCGAGGTCGGAGGCATCGCGCAATCGGCGCTGGATCGCCCGACCGCACGACAGTGCCGACCCGGCCGGGTCGTCGAGGGGAGCGGGGGTGCCGAACACGGCGAGCGCGGCGTCACCCTCGAACTTGTTGAGCAGCCCGCCGTGCCGCTCGACCTCGTCGACGACGATGTCGAAGAACCGGTTGAGAATGCCGACGATCTCGGGTGCCGGCAGGGTGGCCGCCATCGTGGTGGAGCCGATGATGTCGATGAACAGGGCCGCGGCTTCGGTTTCGGTGCCGCCGAGCACCGGCTGGGAGGCGATGGCCGCCATCGCGACATCGTGGCCGACGTGCTTGCCGAACAGGTCCTCGATCATCGCCCGCTCGCGCAGGCCGTGCACCATCGTGTTGAAGCCGCTCTGTAGCTCGCCCAGTTCGGTGCCGTCGTAGAGGGCGATCTCGGCGTCGAGGTCACCGTTCTCGACGCGGCGCAGCGCCTGTCGCACACCCTTGATCGGGGCCACCGTCGCCGCGACGACCTGGGCCATCAGGATCAACCCGAACACCAGCGCCGAGCCGCCGAAGCTGAGCATGCACACCGCGAGCCTGGCCTTGCTCACCGCGGGATCGGCCAGCGCCCACACCGCCACTGTCATCGTCAGCGTCACCGGCACCCCCACCCCGACGAACCACGACAGCATGGTCCGACCGAACACACCGATGCCGCGGCGGCGGTGCGGGTCGGCGGCCAGCACGCGCGCGGTCACCGGGCGCAGCGCGAACTCGATGATCAGGTAGCTGTTGGCGCACACGACGATCGCGGCGGCTCCGGTCGAGAGGACGACCTTGGGAATCAGCGCGGGCTCCAGCACGCCGTAGACGATGGTGAGCACTGCCGACGTGAGCGTCCACAGAAGGGCCTGCTGTAGCACCATCCAGCGCGGCGCCGACACGGTGACCTGCTGTTCGGCCGGTGTCGGCACGTGCTCGGGATCGGTGGCCCAGCCCATCGTGCGGACCCCCGCCACGGTGCCCCACACGGTGCCGCCGGCCAGCGCCAGCGCGGCGCACAGTGGGGTGAAAACGCTGTTCACCAGCAGGAGTTGTCGGGTGAACACGGTGGGGCCCGGCAGGACGAAGCCCGCCAGCACCACCACCATGACGATGCCGATCAGATTGGCGATGAGCAGCGGAACGGTGAGCAACAACTGCACTCGGACGCGACGGATCTTCGATGCCTCGTCGACCGGCCCGAGTAGCGGAGAGCCCCATGGCGCTGATCCCGCCGCGCCTGCCGATCCATCGCGGTTGATCACCTCTGCACTGTAAACCGATGGCGCTACTGTCGGCCACAGAGTTGCCCAGGTCACTGTGTGGGTGGGTTTGCTATAACAAGTGGTCGTGATCGGTTTTGTGATGGCGCACGGGGTTTCCGGCGGCGGTGTCGAGTGTTGAGTCTTATGGTGTACAAATGTTCACTGAGTGGTGCGGTGAACTTCGGGGGCTGTCCGGCCTGGGTGGTGAACGTTGGGTCGGGACACGGCCTGGGCTATACCGGGCGACTCGGCAGTACCGGGCGGCAGAGGAGGTGGGTGGTCGGTGTTGTCAGGGGGCGGGCGGCAGTTGGCGGGGGGTGCCGGGAAGCTGGTTGGGGGTGCCGGCGGGGAGTTCGCCGTGGGAGTTCGTCTCGGGTAGGGCGTTGCCCTCGCCGGCGGGTAGGGCGGTGTAGGTGGGGGCCACGGGGTATTGGCGGGGGTCGGGGTGAAAGCGGCTCGATGGTGCGTCGACCACGTTCGAGGCGATCTGCTGGGCGTACGGCTGGTACTGCTGGTGGGGGTAGGCGTTCGGCGGTAGGAAGGCCTGCGCGGGCTGACCCGGTAGGTGGTATCCGGCGGGGACCTGTTGCTGCGCGGAATCCTGGGTGTCGACGGTGACCTTGCGGGTGCGGCGCAGTGTGAACGTCACCTCCTCCACCTCCTCGAATGCCTGTCGCGCGGTCCGCAGGGGGTGGGTGGCCGAGTCGAAGGCATTGGCCACGAAGGCCGGTACCAGCGGACGGATCCAGCGGGCGGCGGTGTCGGTGAACGGCACGGTCCCGATGATCGGCAACTCCAACCCGCCGCCGCTGGTCGGGGCCTGCGCGGGTGGCTGCTGCGTCGGTGCGTGGTGCGCGGGGACGAGAGTCCCGCCGGCGGGCAGCGCGTGCTGGACGTACCCGGCGGGCAGCTGCGATGTCACGTTCGGCTCCAGAGACACGGAGTCGTCCTTTCGATGCGGCTCGGCGAAACCGAGCTCGAAACCGCCGATCGCGGCGATGATCCTGGTGCGCTGACGTTCTCGATCGATCACGGTATCGGCTTCGATGGCCAGTTGCGCGGCCGTGAGCTCGTGTTCGGCGCGCAGGGCGGCCGTCTCCACGCGCACCTCGGCGCGTTTCACCGCGATGGCGGCGTCGGCCTCGCGCTGGGCCCGATCGGCCACGTCCGCGGCGTCGACCCGGCGGTCGAGCGAGGTTTCGCCGCGCCACCAGCGCAGCAGCAGCGGCAGCAGGGCAACGACGACGCCCGCGACGAGCAGGAGCAGGCGCAGCACCGCCGTGCCCGCGTGCGCGGCGGTGTAGCTGTTCATGGCCAGCCAGCGCGCGCCCAAGCCACGGTCGCCCTCGGCGAACGCGGTGGCCCGCGCGGCCGCCAGGGTGGCCGACTCGGTCCGAACCCGCTGGTCGACGCCATCGACGCGGCCCTGCGCGGTGGCGAGCTGTGCGCGGGCGTCGGCGAGCATGTCGTTGGCGGTCTGGGCTTCCGGACCGCGACCCGGTACCCCGGTGATCCTGGTTCGCGGGCATTCCGGGGTGGGATTGAACTCGCATCGGGCGGTCACCAGCGCGCGGTCGATATCGGCCTGCGATTTGGCGATGCTCAGATCGAGCGCGGCACGGTCCGCGGTGGCCAGGTCGAACGAGGCGCGGGCGGCGACCACGGCGGGCGCGTTCTCGGCGCTCGCCTGGGCGCGCACATCCAGTTCCCGGTCGACGGTCCCGCCGAGCAGCACGGTGGCGGCGAGTTCGGCGACGAAGACACCCGCCAGCACCCCCACCCCGATCCTCGCCGCGAGGCCGAACCGATCGCGCTCGGCGGCGGGCGTGGTCGCCAGCGCCCGGCCGAGCGCACCCGCGGCAACCACGATGACCAGGGCGAACAGCGTCGCGCCGAAGACGCCCGCCGACGCGGTGAGCAGCGCGCACAACGCGACCAGACCGGCGATCACCGCGAACAACGTCACGGCGGCACCGGTGACGAGATAACGGCCCTGTTCATGGCGCAGAGCCAGTTCAGCGCCCGATTCGTGGTCCCGGCGCCGTGGCGAGGCGAGGCCTCCGCCGAGCCAGGTGAGTAAGCCGGTCATGAGAGTTCTCCCCGGGTCGTGCGCTCCACTGGGTATGGCGAAACTGGTGGCTGAGGCGAAACTGGGATGGATTCGTTGTGCCAGCGTGACAGGCCGAACTCCGACACACCGAGTGGCGGGGCGCTACTTGTGGTCAGCCTCACAACTGAGGGGTCGGCTCGTCGCGGCGACCGAGGTATTCCTCCGCCGATGTCGGCGTGTCGCGCGCGGCGAGCCGGGCCGCACGGCTGTCCGCGCCGGATTTGTGTCGAAAGACACTGCCAGAAGTTAGCCAGTGGTGTGCTGTGGCGCACATTTCGCAGTACAGACCGTACGGTCGGATGACTGGCGCGCTTGTGGGGGCCCGTGTCGGGAATATCTCACAGTCCGTACCCCCGGTTAGCGGAGGTGAGAGGTTTGACCAGGGCATCTACAGGGAAATCTGCTGCGGTGCAGGTGAGTTCAGCTTTCGGCCCGGGGTCGGAGGCTGATTCGAGCCCGTTCGCCGACAGTGTTCACGCAGGTGGGCGGGGGTTGTCCGGGATCGATCCGGTCCCCGGTCTGCTTTACACTGGACAACGCGCGCGACGAAGCAAGCAGTCGTTACAAACCCCAGCTAGACGGGTTACTTAGCACAACCTTAGTTGGTTGGGTCTGCGGTCTGACTTATCGTTTGCTCTTACGCCGAACACACCCATGTTCGGCCAACCACCTGTTCGAGGCCCGGTGAAACCGGGCCAAGAGTAGCGGGTGAAACCCCGCGCAGAGGTAAGGGAGAAGTAAGCATCCCGTTACCTCTGAGCACCCCAACTACGTCAACGCCGCAAACCACCACTGTCGCTGGTTTCGGGTCGTACGGACGCAGTCTTGACGGAGGCGAAACGACGAAGGGCCCACGCTCAGCTTGCTGGGTGGCCGACATCGACAGCCGACTTTCTTGAAGGCAGAGGCATGACGCAACTTCCTGGCCACAGGTCACCCGGAGTCACCGGGCTCTACGATCCGGCATTCGAGCACGACGCCTGCGGCGTCGCGTTCGTCGCCGACATGCATGGACGACGCAGTCGAGACATCGTCGACAAGGCCATCACGGCCCTGCTGAACCTGGAGCACCGCGGTGCTGCGGGTGCCGAGCCGAACTCCGGCGACGGCGCGGGCGTCCTGATCCAGCTCCCGGACAAGTTCTTCCGCGCGATCATCGCCGAGAGTGCCGCTCCCTTCGAGTTGCCGCCCGAGGGCTCCTACGCCTCCGGTATCGCGTTCCTGCCGCAGGCCCGCCGCGAAGCCGCGCGGGCCGCCTACGGCGTCGAGAAGATCGTCACCGAAGAGGGCCTGGCCGTGCTCGGCTGGCGCGAGGTGCCGATCGACGAGTCCTCGCTCGGCGCGCTGGCCCGTGATGCCATGCCGACCTTCCGGCAGATCTTCATCGGCTCGCCGAAGAACTCCGCTGAGCAGCTCTCCGGCATGGACCTGGAGCGTCGCGCCTATGTGATCCGCAAGCGGATCGAGCACGAGCTCGGTAAGGCAGGCCCCGGCGAGGGCACCGTCGGCAAGGAATCGGTGTACTTCCCGAGCCTGTCCGGCCAGACCTTCATCTACAAGGGCATGTTCACCACGCCCCAGCTGCGTGCGTTCTACCTGGACCTGCAGGACGAGCGCGTCGAGTCGGCCATCGGCATCGTGCACTCGCGCTTCTCCACCAACACCTTCCCCTCGTGGCCGCTGGCGCACCCGTTCCGCCGGGTCGCCCACAACGGTGAGATCAACACGGTCACCGGTAACGAGAACTGGATGCGCGCCCGTGAGGCGCTGCTGCGCAGCGACGTGTTCGGCAAGGACGAAGCGGGCAAGAACCGTCTGCAGAAGATCTTCCCCGTCTGCACCCCCGGCGCCTCCGACACCGCGCGTTTCGACGAGGTGCTCGAACTGCTGCACCTGGGCGGTCGCGAACTGCACCACGCCATCATGATGATGATTCCCGAGGCGTGGGAGCGTAACGAGAACCTCGACCCCGCCCGGCGCGCGTTCTACGAGTACCACTCGATGCTGATGGAGCCGTGGGACGGCCCGGCGGCGGTGTGCTTCTCCGACGGCACCAAGATCGGCGCCGTGCTCGACCGCAACGGTCTGCGCCCCGGCCGCATCTGGGTCACCGAGGACGGCCTGGTCGTGCTCGCGTCCGAGGTCGGCGTGCTCGACATCGACCCCGCCACCGTGGTCAAGAAGATCCGCCTGCAGCCGGGCAAGATGTTCCTGGTCGACACCGAGCAGGGCCGTATCGTCACCGACGAGGAGGTCAAGTCGGAGCTGGCCGCGGCGCAGCCGTACCAGCAGTGGCTCGACGAGGGCGTCAGCCGCCTGGCCGATCTGCCCGACCGCCCGCACGTGCACATGTCGCACGACCGGGTGCTGATCCGGCAGCAGATCTTCGGCTACACCACCGAGGACCTGAACCTGCTGATCACGCCGATGGCCAAGACCGGTGGCGAGGCGCTGGGCTCGATGGGTACCGATACGCCGATCGCGGTGCTGTCGAACCGGTCGCGGCTGCTGTTCGACTACTTCTCGCAGCTGTTCGCGCAGGTCACCAACCCGCCGCTCGACGCCATCCGCGAGAAGGTCGTCACCAGCCTCAAGCGCAACCTCGGCCCCGAGGCCGACCTGCTGCACCCGGGCCCCGACTCCTGTCGCATGATCGCGCTCGAACAGCCCATTCTGGACAACGACGAGCTGGCCAAGCTCGTTCACATCAACGACGACGGCAGCCAGCCGGGCCTGCGCTCGGTGGTCGTGCGCGGTCTGTACCCGGTCGCCGAGGGCGGTGCGGGCCTGCGCAGGGCACTCGAGGCCATCAACACCCAGGTCTCGGCCGCCATCGACGGCGGCGCGCGCATCATCGTGCTGTCCGACCGCGAGTCCAACGAGAAGCTGGCGCCGATCCCGTCGCTGCTGCTCACCTCGTCGGTGCACCACCACCTGGTCCGCGAGCGGACCCGCACCATGGTCGGCCTGGTCGTGGAGGCCGGTGACGCCCGCGAGGTGCACCACATGGCCCTGCTGATCGGTTTCGGCGCCGCCGCGATCAACCCGTACATGGCCTTCGAGACCATCGAGGACATGCTCGAGCGCGGCTCCCTGCAGATTCCGGGCAGCACCGGCGATCTGGGCGCCGACTTCCGCAAGGCGGTCGCGAACTACTGCACCGCGGCCAGCAACGGCGTGCTCAAGGTGATGTCGAAGATGGGCATCTCCACCCTCGCCTCCTACAACGGCGCCCAGCTGTACCAGGTCATCGGCCTGGCCCAGGACCTGGTCGACGAGTACTTCACCGGCCTGCGCTCCCCGCTGAGCGGCATCGGCCTCGACGAGATCGCCGAGGAGGTGGCCGTACGCCACCGCGTCGCGTTCCTGGAGAACCGCAACGAGCGCGCGCACCGCGAGCTCGAGGTCGGCGGCGAATACCAGTGGCGTCGTGAGGGCGAGTACCACCTGTTCAACCCGGACACGGTGTTCAAGCTCCAGCACGCGACCCGCAGCGGTCAGTACTCGATCTTCAAGGAGTACACCAAGCTGGTCGACGATCAGTCCGAGCGCCTCGCCGCGCTGCGTGGCCTGTTCAAGTTCAAGTCGAACCAGCGCGCGTCGATCTCCATCGACGAGGTCGAGCCCGCGAGCGAGATCGTGAAGCGTTTCTCGACCGGCGCGATGAGCTACGGCTCCATCTCCGCCGAGGCGCACGAGACCCTCGCCATCGCGATGAACCGCATCGGCGCCCGCTCGAACTCCGGTGAGGGCGGCGAGAGCCCCGCTCGCTTCGAGGTCGAGGAGAACGGCGACTGGCGTCGTTCGGCGATCAAGCAGGTCGCGTCGGGTCGCTTCGGCGTCACCGCGCACTACCTGACCAACGCCACCGACATCCAGATCAAGATGGCCCAGGGCGCCAAGCCGGGCGAGGGCGGCCAGCTGCCCGCGCACAAGGTGTACCCGTGGGTCGCCGAGGTGCGTCACTCCACGCCGGGCGTCGGCCTGATCTCGCCGCCGCCGCACCACGACATCTACTCGATCGAGGATCTCGCTCAGCTGATCCACGATCTGAAGAACGCGAACCCGCAGGCTCGGATTCACGTGAAACTTGTCGCGGAACCGGGCGTCGGCACCGTCGCCACGGGTGTCTCCAAGGCACACGCCGACGTGGTGCTCATCTCGGGCCACGACGGCGGCACCGGCGCATCGCCGCTGACCTCGCTCAAGCACGCGGGTGGGCCGTGGGAGCTCGGCCTGGCCGAGACCCAGCAGACCCTGCTGCTCAACGGCCTGCGTGACCGCATCGTCGTGCAGGTCGACGGTCAGATGAAGACCGGCCGCGACGTGATGATCGCCGCCCTGCTCGGCGCCGAGGAGTTCGGTTTCGCGACCGCGCCGCTGGTGGTCTCGGGTTGCATCATGATGCGCGTGTGTCACCTCGACACCTGTCCGGTCGGCATCGCCACCCAGAACCCGGTGCTGCGCGAGCGCTTCACCGGCAAGCCGGAATTCGTCGAGAACTTCATGATGTTCATCGCCGAGGAGGTGCGTGAGCTGCTCGCCGAGCTGGGCTTCCGCACCCTCGACGAGGCCGTCGGCCGGGTCGACCTGCTCGACACCGCCAAGGCCAAGCAGCACTACAAGGCCGCCAAGTTGGACCTGTCGCCGATCCTGGACATGCCGGAAACGGCGTTCATGAACCAGAACACCCGGTGCACCGGTTCCCAGGACCACGGTCTGGACAAGGCTCTCGACAACGAGCTGATCGCGCAGAGCGCCCCCGCGCTCGAGCGTGGCAAAGCGGTCAAGATCGAAACCAAGATCACCAACGTGAACCGTACGGTCGGCACCATGCTCGGCCACGAGGTGACCAAGCTCTACGGTGGCGCGGGCCTGCCCGACGACACCATCGACATCACCTTCACCGGTTCGGCGGGCAACAGCTTCGGCGCGTTCGTCCCGGCCGGCATCACGCTGCGGGTCTTCGGCGACGCCAACGACTACGTCGGCAAGGGTCTGTCGGGTGGCCACATCGTGGTCCGTCCGTCGGCTTCCGCACCGGAAGCCTTCGTCGCCGAGAACAACATCATCGCGGGCAACGTGATCATGTTCGGCGCCACCAGCGGTCGCATCCTGATCAACGGTGTCGCGGGCGAGCGCTTCGGCGTGCGCAACTCCGGCGCCACCGCGGTCGTCGAGGGTGTGGGCGACCACGCGCTCGAGTACATGACCGGTGGTCGCGTGGTCATCCTCGGCGACACCGGCCGCAACCTCGGCGCGGGCATGTCCGGCGGTGTGGCCTACATCTACGACCCCGAGGGCAAACTGCCCGGCCGGGTCAACCCGGATCAGGTCGACGCGATCGAGCAGCTCTCCGGTGACGACTTCACCTGGCTGCGCGACATCATCACGACCCACCGTGACGAATCGGGTTCGGCTGTGGCCGAACGCATCCTGAGCGACTGGTCCCAGCAGGTGAACCACTTCGTGAAGGTCATGCCCCGCGAATACAAGAAGGTTCTACTCGCCATCTCCGAGGCCGAAAAGGCCGGCAAGGATGTCGACACCGCGATCATGGAGGCGGCTCGTGGCTGACCCACAGGGATTTTTGAAGCACACCTCGCGGGAAACCCCGGCCCGTCGTCCGGTCGAGCTGCGTCTGCTCGACTGGAAAGAGGTCTACGAGGAGAAGAAGTTCTCCCAGGACACCTTGAAGACCCAGGCCAGCCGCTGTATGGACTGCGGTATTCCCTTCTGTCACAACGGTTGTCCGCTCGGGAACCTGATTCCCGAATGGAACGACCTGGTCTACAAGGGCGCGTGGCGCGAGGGCATCGACCGCCTGCACGCCACCAACAACTTCCCGGAGTTCACCGGCCGCCTGTGCCCGGCTCCGTGTGAGGCGTCCTGCGTGCTCGGCATCAACCAGCAGCCGGTCACGATCAAGCAGGTCGAGGTCGAGCTCATCGAGAACGCCTTCGACGAGGGCTGGGTCACCCCGGTGTACCCGACCCGCCTCACCGGCAAGAAGATCGCCGTCGTCGGCTCGGGCCCGGCCGGTCTGGCCGCCGCCCAGCAGCTCACTCGCGCCGGTCACACCGTGACCGTGTTCGAGCGTGACGACCGCATCGGCGGCCTGATGCGCTACGGCATCCCGGAATTCAAGATGGAGAAGTCGGTCATCGACCGTCGTCTGGCGCAGATGGAAGCCGAAGGCACCATCTTCAAGGCCGGCGTCAACGTGGGTGTCGACATCACCGCCGAGCAGCTGCGTGAGCGTTTCGACGCGATCGTGCTGGCCGGTGGCGCCACCATCGCCCGCGACCTGCCGATCCCGGGCCGCGAGCTCGACGGCATCCACCAGGCGATGGAGTTCCTGCCGCTGTCCAACCGGGTGCAGCTCGGTGACGACATCGCCGACGCCGATGGCCTGCCGCCCATCCACGCCAAGGGCAAGAAGGTCATCATCATCGGCGGTGGCGACACCGGCGCCGACTGCCTCGGCACCTCGCACCGCCACGGTGCCGAGTCGGTGCACCAGTTCGAGATCATGCCGCGTCCCCCCGAGGAGCGCGCGGGCTCGACCCCGTGGCCGACCTACCCCCTCATGTACCGGGTCGCCTCGGCGCACGAAGAGGGCGGCGAACGGCTGTTCTCGGTGAACACCGAGCGTTTCGTCGGCGCCGACGGCAAGGTCACCGGCCTCGAGGCGCACGAGGTCAAGATGGTCAACGGCCGTTTCGAGAAGGTCGAGGGTACCGACTTCACCCTCGAAGCCGACCTGGTGCTGCTGGCCATGGGCTTCGTCGGTCCGCAGAAGCCGGGCCTGCTCACCGATCTCGGCGTCGGCTACGACGGTCGCGGAAACGTCCAGCGTGACAAGAGCTGGGCCACCAACATCCCCGGCGTCTTCGTGGCCGGTGACATGGGCCGTGGCCAGTCGCTGATCGTCTGGGCCATCGCCGAGGGCCGCGCCGCCGCGTCGGCGGTGGACAAGTTCCTCGAGGGCGAGACCGCGCTGCCCGCGCCGATCCCGCCGACGGCTGTCGCCCAGCGGTAACCGCTAAACATACAAGACGCCCGCAGGCTTCCGAGCCCGCGGGCGTCTTTTTTTGTCATTCCCCCCACACGCGGCGGGTGCCCCGGCTGTTGCGGACGCGTTGGGCCGATACCTGCGGGTTTGCGGGAAATGTGCGCGGGGGATGAACGGAAAAGGGGTGCACGGGGTTCGCTTACGTCGGCAAACGACGTGGCTGATCTTCCCTGCAGCACATAGACTTTCCATGTCGAGGTGTACGGGAGATCCGAGGGGGAGCTGTGCCGTTGCCGCCGGAAGCGTTGGCGAACCTTCGTCGCGCCGCGGAGCGTGGTGACGGTACCGCCATGCACAATCTCGCCCACTTCTACCACAACCACAGCGATTTCGAAGCAGCCGAGCACTGGTTCCGGCGCGCCGCGGCCGCGGGTCATACGCGCTCGATGAACAACCTCGCCGTGTTGCTCGACCAGTTCGGCGAACTCGACGAGGCCGAATCCTGGTACCGCCGTGCGGCTGTCGCGGGCAACGCCAACGCCATGTTCAATCTGGCCACCATGCTCTACCAATGCGGTGACCGCCGGGATGCCGAGAACTGGTACCACCACGCCGCGATGGCCGGCCATGTCGACGCGATGTACAACCTCGCCCGACTCTTCGAGGATCAGGGTCGTCTCGACGCCGCCGAAGCCTGGTTCGGCGAAGCCGCCGACCACGGCGACATCGACGCCGTGAACAACCTCGGCATCCTGCTGCGCCGTCGCGGCGCCACCACCGAGGCTCGCCGGTGCTTCCGTCGCGCGGCCGATCTGGGTCATCCGAGAGCCATGTCCAATCTCGCCGCTCTGCTGGAATCCCAAGGCGCCCACCGCGAAGCGGAGGCCTGGTACCGCCGCGCCGCCGGCTGACCGCACACTCCGAGCACATCGGTGGGGGACCGCTGTGCGCCGAGGTCGGCGAGGTCTGCGAAGGCATGTTTTTCGATGTTTACGCGATGATCGCTGACTGGTCGAATAGGGGAGTGATCACCGGCTATGCCGGTCGGCAGCGAATGAGCATCGAAGTTACTCAAAAGTATTGATACCGACCGGTTTTCCAGCAACCATCAGCAAACATATGGTGCGGCAGCAATTTTCCGGCGTTCGAGATGCGAGGAATAGCGGAGCGGTATAACGTCTCGTCTCGATCAACATTCGATGACGATTCGGGGGCTCGGTGAATTCGCTTGATGGGTGTCTGAAACGCATCATGGATATTCCCGGAGCGCGGAGCGCGACGCTGGTGGACGGGGCCAGCGGGTTGGCTGTCGCGGGCGCCGGAAACCGGCAGAACCTCGACGAGCACGAGGACGCGGCGGGGACCACCGACGTGGTGCGGGTAGCGCTCGGATGCCGCGCTCTCGCCAGTGCCGACGACGCCCTCACCGAGATCGTGGTGTGCCGTACCAGGGGTTTTCACCTTCTGCACCTGATCGACGGTGACTTCGACGGCAGGTTGTTCATGCATGTCGCCTTCGACGGCGACATCGGCAATCTCGGGATGGCCCGGTTCCAGCTCCGGTCGGCACTGGCGGACCTGGCAGGCGGAAAACGATGAGCGTCGCGCTCGCCGATGAATTGCATCGGCTCGGTGAGGAGGGCTCGACCGGCGTATTACGCGCAGGTGACGGTGAATTCCACCTGGTCCGTGGGACTATCGCCTCGGTCGGTTGCGGGCGCACTATCGGACTCGACCGATTGGTGGTCGAAGCGGGTGTAGCAACCGCGGAGGATTGGCTGCGCGCCGGTGCGGGCGACCCGGGTCCGCTGCTGGATCAGCCGCGACTGGAAACCCTCGCGCTGCTGTCGGTCTTCGACGCCGCCTACTTTTTGCTGGCCTCGGCATGCGAGCCGGAATTCCTTCCGACACCCGAACATTGGCTCGCCCCGGTCTGCCAGATCGAGCCTCGCGCGCTTGTTCACGAATGCGAACGCCGCACCGACAACGAGAACGGTCCGTGGACCGCCGACCTCGTCACGGCGGTCCCGGTGGTTCCCGTGCCCCGGGTCGATCGAAACCAGTTGGTACTCACCGGAAGCCAGGCCGAAGTACTCGCCGCCGCGGACACCCGCCGCAGCGTCGCCGACATCGCCCGCGCCCTCGGCCGCACCACCTATGGCTGCCTCGTCGCAGTCCGTGACCTCACCACGGCGGGCCTGATCGAGGAGCCGCAAACCCTTTCGCCCGAACAACCACCGCGCGGGCGCCACCTGGCCCTCGCGCCGGACCCGGCCGACCACCGGCCCTCGATTCGGTCGACACCATCCGTGCCCGCGCTGCCCCGACGCGTACCCGGCAGCGCGGGACCGACCCGCCACCAGCAGGAGACGGGTGTACGACGAGGCAGGCACGCGGTCGACGAGGAAGCGACCGCGACCGCCCGACACCGCGGAAAGCCCTCCTGTGCGGCGGAACCCGAACGCTGGCAACAGGTCGACCGCGAAATACTCATCCGGCTCAGGGCGGCGTTGGAGGAGCTTGCGTGACCGCGCGGAAGAAACTGCTCGGTGAATGGAGGGGAAGGTTGACCAAGGTGGCGATGACCACTCCCGAACCCAGGGCGCCCGAATACGCAGCGCCCGAGCACTATCCGGCCGTCCAGGCCGAACTGCAGTCGTTGCGCGAGCGGCTACCGCAGCTCACCGGGTCGCTGGTGGCATCCAGTGACGGACTGCTCATCGAACACGACCTCCCCGACCATCTCGAACCCGCGGGCATGGCCGCGCTGTCGGCCGCGCAGTTGTCGCTGTCGTATCGATTGGCGAACACCGCGCACGGCGGTGGGTTCAGCGAGGTCGTCGTGCACGGCACCGAGGGGCAGGTGGTGATCTACGCCGCCGGTCGAACCTCGCTGACCGTGCTCGCCGGACCCGAAGTGAATGTCGGTCGGCTCCATCTGGAGTCGCGACCGGTAGCTCGCGCGATCGCCGGTCATCTGGCCGCGGCGCACAACGATTGAAAGGCACAACATGTCGAACATGGATCTGGCTCTGAAGGACATGATGGTGATCGACGGCGCGATCGGCGCCGCGATCGTCGACTACAGCAGTGGCATGGCCCTCGGAATGCTCAGCAGCACCAAGGCGCTCGACCTCCAGGTCGCCGCGGCGGGCAACACCGAGGTGGTGCGGGCGAAGATGCGCACCATCGAGCAGCTCGGCCTCAACGAGCAGATCGAGGACATCCTCATCACCCTGGGCACGCAGTACCACCTCATCCGCCCGATGACCGGTCGCAAGTCCAAGGGGCTGTTCCTCTACCTCGCGGTCGATCGCGCCAGGGCCAACCTGGCGTTGGCGCGGCACAAGCTCAAGGGCATCGAAGAAGACCTGGAGGTGTGAGTTTCTCCAACGGGGGGTGTGTCGGCGGTGACGTGCCGCCGACCTCCCGACACCGCGGGTGTGAATCTTTCGTGATTCGACGGTGCGACCCGCCGCGAGATCGAGAGGTCCAGTGGCATGGGATGGCTCGTACGCCTATTGTGATGCGCGGCGAGGTCTGGGGCCACAACGTCAGTAGTCGGGGTTGCTCGCACATCCACGAGCAAGGGTGAACTGGAGCGGAATGCGGTTGAAGAAGGTTATGGCGGCTCTGGGAGCGTCTGCCGCGATGATGTCCGGAATTGTTGTCTGCAGCACGAGCGCGAGCGCGGCGCCCGCCTGCCCGAGTCTGTATGTGGTCGCCATTCCCGGCACCTGGGAAACCGGCCACGAGAAGGCCCCCGGCCCCGGCATGCTCGCCGGCGTCACGAACGGCCTGCCGAGAAACACCGACGTCGACTACGTCACCTACGCCGCGACCGCGTTCCCCTGGGAAGGCGACGTCTACGGCAACTCCAAGAAGCAGGCGGTCGACGCCGCCCGCGGGCTGATCAGCGAGAAGCTGGCCGCCTGCGGCAACACCAAGGCCGCGATCGTCGGATACAGCCAAGGCGCCGACGCCGCGGGCGATCTGGCCGCAGAGATCGGCACCGGCATCAGCCCGATCCCACAGGACCGGGTCGCCGCTGTCGGCCTCATCTCCGATCCGCGTCGTTCGCCGACCGATATCCAGGTCGGCCCGCACGCCCCCGGCGCGGGTGCGGGTGGCGCTCGGCCGGGTGGGTTCGGTTGGCTGAGTGACCGCACGCGCACGATCTGCGCGGTCGACGATCTGTACTGCGCTACTGCCAACGATGACTTCGTGACGCGGTTCGCGGGATTCCTCGCGCAGAGCTCCGACGCGAACCCGGCGAACCTGTGGCGCTACCAGTTGGAGGCGGGGGCGATCATGACCGATCTGATGTCGTCCGGTGGGTTCCCGACTCTGGGGGCGCAGCTGACCGACGCCGCCAACCAGAAGCGGGCCAAGGATCTGGAACAGTTCTACCGTTCGCAGGCGCATACGTTGTACGGCAGTTACTCGGTGGGTGGCGGGCAGACTGCCATCAGTTGGATGCACAACTGGATTGCTCAGGCGTCCTGATTTGTTCGGCTGAGCCCGGTATCGCTTCGGTGGTGCCGGGCTTTTTCGTATTGTGGGGTCAGGTTTGGGGGTTGGCAGAGCTTCGGGGTTTGAGTAGTCCCAGGAGGTTTGGGGCTGTGTTTATTGGCGCGCTGGCGCGCGCGTGTCCGCGGCCCTGAATGGCCCGCCGGTTAGCCGCCGGGGCTTGCTCCTTCGTCGCGTGCGCCCCGGCGGCTAACCGGCGGGCCGGCCGCGGACCGGCCACTTCGTGGCCGTCCCTCCCTAAGGGTCGGGAGTGCGGTGGTGGGGAGTGCGGTCATGGCGGACCTGGGGTTGGTGTGGTGGTGGGGGGTGCGGTTGTGGCGGATCTGGGGTTGGTGTGGTGGTTGGGAGTGCGGTTGTGGGGAGTGAGGTTGTGGCGGGGGTGGAGTTGGTGGGGGTGTGGTGGGGAGTGCGGTTGTGGTGGGTCTGGGGTGGTGGGGTGTAGCTGGGTTTGTGGTCAGGGGGTGGTTCGGGATAGGGCTCGGGGGAGCAGGTTCCAGACGTGGGCGTTTTCGTTGATGGTGGCCGCGGTGCGGGTGCCGGTGCGGGAGTAGAGGATTCGGGTGATCGAGCAGTAGTCGATCGGGAAGGTGAGGGGGCGGGAGAGGGCGAGGATGTCGGCCAGTAGGACGTTGATGACGCCGCCGTGGGCGAACGCTACGACGGTGTCGCCGGGCGCGGTCGTGGCGACCAGGTTTTCGACGGCGGTCAGGACCCTGGCGGTGAAGGCGGGGCCGTCGATCTGGTCGGGGAGGTGGCCGGCTTTGATGCGGGCGTAGGCGTCGGCGAATTCGGTTTTCGCGTCTTCGATCGGAATGTAGGCGGGCAGGTCGCGGTCGTACTCGGCGAGGTCGTCGATGACGTCGACCGGCAGGTCGCGTGCGGTCGCGGTGGGGAGCGCGGTGTCGCGGGCGCGGCGCTGGGGGCTGCTGACGATGCGAGCGATGTCGTGGGGCGCGAGCACGGCGGGGACGCGGTCGGCTTGGAGCTTGCCGATGTCGGTGAGACCGGGGTCGGCGGCGGCGGTGTCGCCGACCACACGTTCGGGCTGGGCATGACGCACGAATATCAGCTGCACGCTCAACACTCTGCCCTACTAGGTCTGGGCTTGGTCAGGTGTCCTTCTCGCCCAGGCCACAATCTGAGTCGGCCGGACCTCGACTCGGTCGGCTGAGCCGAACGCCGTAACGATGGCGTCCAAGTGTGTTTCGAACACGGTCAAGAGATCGTTATTGCTGATGTTTCCCATCGCGACGACCAGGAGACGGCGTGGCCGACCATGTAACTGGTGTGAGATCCGGAAGTCGGCGTCCTTGGACACCACTATTCGGTCCTCGTCGTCGGCCACCTTTGCCACATGGTCGTCGGTGGTGCGATTTCCTTCGGGCAACTGTGTGGTGTGCCGCGCATCGTGCCCAGCGCTGTGCAGGAATCGCGCTAGCCTTGTCGGCAGTTGCGCGTCGACGAGGAAATTCACGCTGCGCTGACGGCGACGACGGTGTGTCCGCCTGCCGCAAGGGCGCCGAACTCCAGCGCGGCGAGCAGATCGTCGGATTCCAGGTCCGGGTAGTCGTCGAGAATTTCCTCGGAGCTCATGCCCGAAGCCATCATCTCGAGAATGTTCTGCACAGGCATCCGTAGTCCCCGCACGACCGGCTGACCATGGCAGATCTGTGGATCGGAGGTGATGCGACCGAGGCGGGACATAGGAACCATCGTAGCCGTGGTGCTGAGACCACTGCCGGTAATGATCGCTCTTTCGCGGACTCGCGGGACGTCTCGGGGACGACCGAGGGTGGCGCCGCGAGTCCTGCGTCAGGTCAGGGCTGGTCGTTCTTCTTCTTGTTCTTCAGCAGGAAGATGCCGCCGACGATGAGTACCACGATGATCAGGCAGCAGATGCCGCCGATGATCAGGGCGGAGCTGTTCTTCTTTTTCTTCTTCGCCGCGAGCTCCAGCGCGGTGTTGACAGCATCCGAACTCGCCAGGGTGTCGAAGCTGCTGGTGAGCACGTGCGGATCGACGAGCGCGGCTGTGGTCAGCAAGTCCAGATACATGAAAATCCCATCCCGATGTGTTGGTGACCGGACATCCTCCCGATGCCGGAACTTCGAGAGTAACGGTCTCACTGTGGCTTTCGGTCCGAAAGCCTCGCAAGCGTCACCCCGAGCCATTGTTGATCGCGAACGTGTCGCGATCCGTTTACACCCGCACCCGATCTCACCGTGGTTTCACGAGCGGGAACGGCAGTGTCTCCCGGATGCTACGCCCGGTGATCAACATGACCACCCGGTCGACGCCCATGCCGAGCCCGCCGGTGGGTGGCATCGCGTGTTCGAGCGCGGTCAGGAAATCCTCGTCGAGTTCCATCGCCTCCGGATCGCCGCCCGCGGCCAGCATCGACTGCTCGGTGAGCCTGCGCCGCTGTTCCACCGGGTCGGTGAGTTCGCTGTAGGCCGTGCCCAATTCGACGCCCCAGGCCACCAGGTCCCAGCGCTCGGTCACCCCTTCGATGCTGCGGTGCGAGCGGGTGAGCGGGGAGACCGAAGTGGGGAAGTCCAGATAGAAGGTGGGGTAGGTGGTCTGCGACTCCACGAGGTGCTCGTACATCTCCAGCACCACCTGCCCCGCGTCCCAACCGTGTTGGTAGGCCACACCCGCGTCGTCACACAGTTCGCGCAACCGGTCCAGTTCGGTCCGCGCGGTCACCTCGGCGCCGATCGCCTCGGAGACCGCGCCGTGCACGGTCTTCACCCGCCACTCGCCGGAGATGTCGACGGTGTCGAAGCCGCCGTCGTCGTTGGGCCGCAGCGCCACCTCGGCACCGTTGGCGGCCATCGCCGCGTGCTGGATCAGCCGACGGCACAGGTGCATCATCTGCTCGTAATCGCTGTGCGCCTCATAGGCTTCCAGGATCGTGAACTCGGGATTGTGGCTGAAGTCCACGCCTTCGTTACGGAAGGTCCGGCCGATCTCGAACACCTTCTCCATGCCGCCGACGCACAGTCGCTTGAGATAGAGCTCGGGGGCGATACGCAGGTACAGGTCGAGATCGTAGGCGTTGATGTGGGTGCGGAACGGGGTGGCGTTGGCGCCGCCGTGCACCTGTTGCAGGATCGGCGTCTCCACCTCGAGGAAGCCCCAGACGTGCAGGGAATCGCGTAGCGAATGCAGTACCGCGCTGCGCTTGGCCATCACCTCGCGGGTCTCGGGGTTGATCGCCATGTCCACATAGCGCTGCCGGACCTTGGCCTCCTGATCGGCCAGCCCACGCCACTTGTCGGGCAGTGGATGCAGGCATTTGCCGTTCATCCGCCAGTCCTGCGCGAGCAGCGACAGCTCGCCGTTGCGGCTGGTGCCGATCTGCCCGCTCACCTCGATGAGATCGCCGAGGTCGAAGAACTCGGTGAACGCGTTGCTGCGATCGGCGCCGACCCGGTCGCGATCGATCACCAGCTGGATCTCGCCGGTCCAATCGCGGACCAGCGCGAAGATCACGCCGCCGTAGTCGCGAATCCGCAGCAGCCTGCCCGCGATCCGCACGGTGGTGCCCTTGGGGCAGCGTCTGGCCTGGGCGATGTCGTGGGTCGGCGGGTAGGACACCGGATAGGCGTCGATGCCGGACGCGGTGAGCCGGTCGAGTTTGTCCAGGCGCACCCGCACCTGCTCGGGCCTGCGTGGACCCTGTTCGGTGTCGGCGCCCGCCGGCGCGTCCGGCGCGCTGCCGTCGGCGTGCAGGCCGGTGACCGTCGCGGGGACCGCCGCCTTCGTACCGGTGTGCACGCCCGCGTCGGGCGCCTTGCCAAGGCGCGGCAGGAACCCTTCGGCCAGCCCGCTCGCCGTGGCCACCCGTGGCAGCTGTCTGCGTTCCTCGAACAGGAAGAACCGGGGCACCCAGCGCGGGTGGTATTTCACATTCGACCGGTACAGCGCCTCCAGCTGCCACCAGCGCGAGAAGAACAACAGCACTCCGCGCCAGGCCCGCAGGATCGGACCGGCGCCGATCCGGCCGCCCTCCTCGAAGACCGAACGGAACACCGCGAAGTTCAGCGACACCTTGGTGATGCCGTACTGATCGGAGTTCAGGGCGAGCTGCGAGATCATCAGCTCCATCACGCCGTTGGGGCTGCGCGGGTCGCGGCGCATCAGTTCCAGTGAGACGCCGGTGCGCCCCCACGGGACGAGCGAGAGCATGCCGTGCACCCGGTTGTCGTGATCGACGGCCTCGACCAGCAGGCAGTCACCGTCGAGGGGGTCACCGAGGCGGCCGAGCGCCATCGAGAAGCCGCGCTCGGTCTCGGTATCGCGCCACGCGTCCGCCCTGGCGACGACCTCGGCGAACTCGGCGGCGGGGATGTCGCGATGCCTGCGCACCCGCACCTCCAGGCCGTTCTTGCGCAACCGGTTCGCGGCCTGACGCACCTGCTTCATCTCCGGGCCCGCCAGTGAGAACGTGCGGGTGTCGAGGATCGCCTCGTCGCCCAGCCGCAGCGCCGACAGGCCCGCCTTGCGGTACGCGGTGGCGCCGAGTTCGCTCGCGCCCATCACCGCGGGTTGCCAGCCGAACCTGTCGGCCTGCTCCAGCCAGGCCTGAATCGCCTGCGGCCATGCCTGTTTCGGCCCGATGGGATCGCCACTGGCCAGGCACACACCCAACTCGACGCGATAGGTGATCGCCGCCTTGCCGTTCGGCGCGAACACCGCCGCCTTGTCGCGCCGCGTCGCGAAGTAGCCGAGCGAGTCCTCGACATCACTGCTCGCGAGCAACCCCCGGATCGCCGACTCGTCCAGCGCGGTCATCGCGTTGTCGGCGCGCTGCGAGCGCAGCAGCACGACCACCGCGGCCAGCAGTGCGATCGCGCCGAACAGACCGAGCAGGAAGTTCACCCAGGCTCGCGGATGCCCGTCGAAATGTTCGTTGTTCACCAGCACGGCTGCGGTGACCCGATACACCGCCCACAGCGGACGCTGCACACCCGCGGGCAGCGAACCCGGGAACAGTTCCACCAAGCCCCAGCCGAGCAGGCAGCCGAGCGCGAGCCCGGATACCAGCACGCCGAGCGCCTTCCACAGCGCGCCGGGCCTGACCCGGGTGTAGAACTCCTTGCGCGCGGCCACCAGGATCGCGATGACCACCGCGTGCACGATGAAGGCGACCAGCGCGTCCACATCGTCGTCGACGAAGAAGTCCAGGATGTTCGCCACCGCGTACAGCAGCAGGTACACCACCAACAGCCACCAGGCGATCCGCTTGCGGGCGGCGGTCGCCCCGGCGAGCAAACCGACGATCAACGCCCACACGAGGCTGGTGTCGGGGGCGTCGAAATAGTAGGCGTCGATGTAGTGCCGCGGCACCTGCGTGAGGATTCGCAGGCTGGGCGACAGACTCCACAGGAACAGCAGCACCGCGAACCCGCCGAGGATCAATCCGGCGATATGCGGCACCTCGGACAACCTGCCGTGCGCGCGGTGGGGGACCGGCGTGCGGTCCTCGACGATGGGTTGGTGCTCGGCCTGCGTGGAAGTCACCGATCCAGTGTGCGTCCAAACGCACCCGAACCGGGTGGCGGAGGGCGCGGCGTGTTCGTCGAGACCCTCGACGACGGGGCCGGTGGCGGTCGGTTTCGGGCGACGGGGTAAGTATTAGCGCATGTCGGAACCAGTTGATGTGCCGATTGATGACGTTGTCATCCGGCTCGGGCAATTCCTGAAACTGGCGAACCTGATCGATTCGGGTTCCGAGGCCAAGACGGTGATCGCGCAGGGGTTGGTGCGTGTCAACGATGAGGTGGAGTTACGTCGGGGGAGGCAATTGCAGGTGGGGGATGTTGTTGTGCTGGCTGGTAACAAGGTGCGGGTGTCCGAGGGGTAGTTCGGTGTGTCGGGGGGTGGGTTGAGGAGACCTACTGGGGTTACCGGGCCCGGGGGGTGAACCTTGCTGTGTTTTTTGGAGCGCTGGCGCTCGAGCGGGGCCCTTTGGGCCCCGATCTTCCCTCCCTACGGGTACTCCTTCGTCGCACCCTTCGGTCAGTCCAGATCGGGGCGGGCCCCTTTGGGTAGAGACATACGGGCGTTACCTGGCCTAGGCTGTGAACCTTGGGCAAGGACTTACCAGGCATACCCGGCCCAGCTGTGAGCCTTGGGCGAGGGGACTTACCAGGGCCTACCCGGCCCGGGTGGTGGTGAACCTTGGGTCAGTCTTCCGCGCGGACTACTACTCCGTCGGAGTCGCTGTAGAGCATCTCGCCGGGGACGAAGGTGATGCCGCCGAACTCTACGGGCACGTCCTGCTCGCCGCTGCCGGTCTGGGTGCTCTTGCGGGGGTTGGTGCCCAGCGCCTTCACTCCGATGTCGAGGGTGCGCAGGATGGCGGAGTCGCGCACGGCGCCGTTGACGATCACGCCTGCCCAGCCGTTGTCCACGCCGCGGCCGGCGATGATGTCGCCCACCAGCGCGGTGTGCACGCTCGCGCCGCCGTCGACGACCAGCACCTTGCCCTCGCCCGGCTCGCTCAGCGTCTGCTTGACCAGCAGGTTGTCCTGGAAGCAGCGGATCGTGGTGATGCGGCCCGCGAATTCGGCGCGGCCGCCGAACTGGATGAACTGCGTATCGCAGCTACGGATCTCGGGTCCGATCTCGTCGGCCAGATCGGCGGTGGCCACAACATTCGCTGATTCGGTCATAGCTGGAGATTGTGTCAGGTTCCCGCGGTTTCGCGATCGCTAGGTCCGGTCGACCCTGGTCAGGGGGTCGGGCCGAGCGCTCGCGTCGGTCGTCGAACGCTCACCCTTGCTGTTCGCGGTAGGTTTTCTCGATCTCGTGGATGAGAGCGTCGGTGGTGTGCTTGACCGCGATCTTCACGAACGGTTCGATCGTCTTGCCGAGCATCTTGCCCGCGATGCCACCGCCCACGTTGAAGTCGATCACCGCGTCGACGGTGCAGGTGGTCTCGGTACGCGGGATGAAATTGAAGGTCGCGACGATCTCGATGCCCTTGATCGACCTGGTGGCGATCAACCGGCCCTCTTCCCAGCGAACCACCTCGATGCGGGAGGTGAGTGAGGCGGGGCCCAGTTTCATCTTCCCGTCGAACTTCGCGCCGACACCGTCGGTCTGCGCGGTGACTGGAGTGAAGGATTCGATGCCGTACCAGAACTTCGGCAGATTGCGATAGTCGTTCATGAACGCGAACGCTGCCTCGGCGGGCGCCGCGCCGTCTTCAACAATCTTCACTTCGGTCATGGGGGTGAGTTTAGGGGGCTATTCGGTTGGGGCCGTGGCGACTACGCGGTGACTGCCAGTGTCGCTGCCAGACCGAACGCCACTGCCATCACCAGCACCTCGGTTGCCGCGTTGCGCAGGGAGACCTCGGCGGTGACGCGGTGGTCGGCGGCCTGGCGGACCCAGGATCGACGCCACCACCAGCCCAGCGCGACGAGCACGCACAGAATCGCCAGCTTCGCGAGCAGGATTCGTCCGTAGCCGCTGGTCACCAGCGAGGTGATGGCGTCGAGGCGGACCAGGCCGTTGATCAGGCCGGTGAGCGCGACGACCGACACCAGCGGCGCGGCGAGCTTCGAATAGTGGGGCAGGGTCGCGGCCCATTCGCCTCGGGTGCGCAGGACTAGGACCATCGCGAGCAGCAGGCCGAGCCACAGGGCGGCGGCCAGCGCGTGGACCGCGGCGAGCACCGAACCGAACATCTGCTGTGACATGTGCCCGGTGATCGGGCGCAGCGACAGCGCTACCGCCGCGAACACGAGCACCAGATCCGCCGACGCGGTGTCGGGTCCGCGGAAGGCCAGCGCCGAATAGCAGGCGATCGCGCCGGTGCAGAACAGGATCGCGATCCCGATCTGGCCGCCGCTGAGCCTGCCGAGGAAGGTGATGAAATCGTGCACGCCGAGCCGGGTCACCGGGACACCGACGACCTCGGCTGCCTCGCACACCAGCACGGTGAACTCGGCGGCGAACCAGAGACCGGCCAGCACGGTCAGCGGCCGCCAGCCGACCGCGAGCCGGTCGTTGAGCCGGGGCAGCGCGGCGAGGCCGATCACGACCGCGCCGACACCATCGGCGAGCACGCGCGCGATCGCCACCAAGGCCAACCCGCCGGAGCCGCGCAATATCCAGGCCAGCACCACTCCGAGCAGCGCGGCGAGAACGACCGGCGCCAGGACACGCCACTGCCGCAGCGCGGCGGCGGACCCCCGGCGACCGGTCGTCATCGTCGACTACTTCTTGCGGCCGGACCGGCCACCGAGCAACGCCACCGCGAGGCCGGCGCCGAACAGCACCACGCCACCCACGATGAACACCCACACGGGCACACCGCCGTCGCTGTCGCCGTCGGCCGTGTCGTCACCCGGACGCGCGCCCGGCGTGCCGGTGCCCGCCTTGCTGAGCGTGAAAGTCCTGGTTCCGCTCACGGGGTGACCATCGGCCGAGGTGACCCGGAACGCGATGGTGTACTCGCCGACCGGGCCCAGCTCGCCCAGTTCCACACTGACACTGCGCCCTTCGACCAGCGCCTTGCCCTTCGACCACAGCCTGCCGTCCGGCCCGACCACCGTCAGCGACGGAAAGCTCTGCTGCAGTTCCTCGTTGAACGTGACGCTGGCCCGCGCCGGTCCGACCTCGACGGTCGAACCGTTCTCTGGCACGCTGCTCACCGCGCCGGAATGCGCGGCTGCCGTACCCGCCGCCGCGAAAGCGCACGCGAACAGCGCGGCGAGCAGGCCGACGAGCATCTTGCGCGTCACGACGACCGCCGCGAGCGGAAGACGAGACCGAGGCCGAGCGCGGCGGCGAACAGGCCGAGCGCCAGGCCGATGCCACCCATCCAGCGGGCGACATCGTCGGTTTCCGACTCGGTCGACGCACCGGCGGCGACCTGGTGATCGCCGCCATCGGCGCCGCCCTTGGCGGTCAGCGTGATCGTCGGCGCGGGATGTTCGGGTTCGGCGCCGCCGGTGCTCGGCTGGTCCCAGGCCACGACCTTGCCGTCGCTGTAGGTCTGCTGGGTCGGGAAGTTCACGGTGTCCTGCGTCGGCAGCGGGCCGAGTGAGAGCACGAAGCGCTGGAACTGGCCGGGACCGACGCCGGGGTTACCCGGATCGGCCGACCACGCCACGGCGACCGTTTCGCCCTTGTCGTTGCGCTCGACCTTCGATGTCCAGCCCGGCATCGGTTCGGTCCGAACACTTTTCAGGTTCGGCACGGTGACGCGCAGCGCGGTGGTGGACGCGGTGTCGGATTCGGTCGGCACCTTGAAGGTGGCGACGGTGTACTTGCCCTGGGCGGCGCCCGGAGCGTCGACGGTGACGTGCGCGGCGGCCGAACCGCAGGCGGCGAGCACCAGACCTGCCGTGAGGGCGGCGGTGCCGGTGCTACGGGTGATGAAGTTGTGCATGGAATGCCTTGTCGTCCGAAGAGATCTGAGGTGGTCGCGAATCAGGCGAACACCGGCGGCGCGCGCGGACATCGCGCACCCCTCGGACGAGCGCCGCGTACGACAGCGACGGTGACGAACCACCGCGCGGCGCGGTGAACGACAGCGCGGGGCTTGCCGAGCACGGCCCGAACCACTCTCGACGCAACGAGATACAGCCGCTCGGCGACGAGAATCAGTGCGGCGCAAGCGCATGCCGCAACCAGGTGCGCGGCGATCATCGCCGGACCGGGTAGATGCAGCAGTCCGTGATGGTCCAGTGTCGCCGACAGCGCAAAGTGCCCGGCCCACTGACCACCGATCAACGCGAGGGCCGTGCGCAGTGTCTGGGGTCGACGCGGGGTCGCGCGTGGCCCGGCGCCATGGGCGAACATCCCGGCGGCCAGCGAAACCATCAGCAGCAGCGCGATTTCCGCCGATCGCGGCACCGGGCCGCCACCGATCCCGTGCGCGGCGACCGCCAGCCCGCCCACGAGTACGCCGCAGCCACCACCGCGTAGGCGGGCGGTGAGCTGCGGCGTGGTCACGACAGGATCAGCGAACGCCGAGACGGGCGAGCACGTCGGTCTCGAGCACGGTCAACTCGGCCGAGATCGACGCGTGTACGGCCTTGCGACGCGTCGCGGGCATCTGCTCGGACGTGCGCACGGCCACGGTCAGGTCGGCCAGGCGCGCGCGGGCCGCGTCGATGAACTTCGCGGTGTCGACATCGCCCGCCTTGTCGGCGGCGATCTTGTCGAGGGCTTCCTCGGTGTTGGTGATGCGGGCCTGTAGGCGCGCACCGTGGCCACTGAACTCGCTCAGCTGGTCCATGCCGATACCGAGCTGCTGGGCCTTGCGCGCGTCGAGCTGCCCGCGCACCATCGTCGCGCCGCGATAGGCCAGCGGGGCGAGCACGGGGATCAGTACCCGGGCCACACCGATGTATTTGCGGACCTGGCTCGCGCTGAACAGTTCACGATCGGCCTTCGCGGCGACCTTCTGCGCGGCCTTCTCCTCGGCATGCAGGGTCGCGATCTGAGCCTTGGCCACTTTCTCGGCCGTGCGTGCCTGTGCCTTGGCCGCGCGCCGGTTCACGCGCTCGCCCGCCTTGGCCGCCTTGCGCTCGTTCTTGGCGCCCAGCTTCGCCTCCACCGCGGCTTTGTGCTTGAGTGCTTTCGCCTCGGCGCGTCGGCTGGGCCGCCGCTTCCGCTTGCTGAACAACCCCATGGAATCAGGCCCTCCGTCATGCTCGCCAAGTCATGAGGCAGCACCGCCTCCAGGCGGCCTGCCGTTCTTCGTAGCGTAGTGGGATCAGGGTAGCGATTGGGCATTGTGTCGGGGGTAAGGCCCATACTGCTTGCGTGCGTGCAGCCGAGGACGACTTCGACGGCGGGCCGGTGCGTAGCCCGGTCCCCGCTTCCGCTGCGGATTTCCGCACCGCCTTTCTGGACGCGCGCTCGCTGATCGGATGCAGGCACCGCCTTCGCCTCGATGCCGAGAATCCCGGCGTGCTCGCCGAGGTCCGTGAGGATCCAGGCGTGCAGCAGCGGCGTGAGGCCGCCACCGCCCACCGCATCAGAATCCGCGACGAACTGGTCGCGGCCGCCCCCGCCGACTGGGTGGTGATCGACCCGCAGTCGCGTGGCGCGGCCAGGGCCGCGGCGACGATGGCCGCCATCGAGGCGGGCGCCCCGCGCATCTGGGGCGGTCTGCTGCCCGCCGAAGCCGACACCGGTCGGCGCGGCGGGGTCGAGATCCTGCTGCGCGACGACGATCGCGGCGGCTATATCCCGATCATCGTGGTCAACCACAAGGTCACCGACCCGCGCAGACCCGACCCGGCCGATTTCCACCCACTGACCTCGGATCTGTTCCGCTGGCAGCCCCGCCGCGACAAACACGTGAAACTGCGCCCGCAGCCGCGCGACCAGCAGCGCCTCGCCCACCTGTACCGCATGTTGCAGCGCTACGGAATGGCCAGCCCCGCCCTGATCGGCGGCGCGATCGGCCTGGTCAGCGACCGCATCCTGGTGCACGACCTGACGAACGTGCTGGCCGACTACGACCTGCGCTACGCCGACCGCATCGCGGTGGTGCGCGGGGAACTGCCGACCCAGCCGTCGAAGGTGCCCGAGTGCAGGCAGTGCCCGTGGTGGGTGCGTGGTCCCGCCGGGCGGCAATCCGAGACCGCCGAGCCCAGTTGCGAGGCGACGCTCGCGCAGATGCGCGACGTGAGCCTGGTCGCGCCGGGTTCGCGCGCCGATGTGTTGCGTCTGCACGGGATCGAAACGGTCGACGAACTCGCCGCGTGGGAGGGCGAGGACCCCGACGACTGGCAGCACGGTCCGTTCGCCGAAACCGTCGTCACCGCTCGCGCTTGGATCGACGGCGCCCCGCTGGTGCGCCGGTTCGAGCGGGTCAGCGTGCGTCGCGCCGATGTGGAGATCGACGTCGACCTGGAGAGTTACCAGGAGGACGGCGCCTACCTGTGGGGCACCCTGCTCGACGACGTCTACCGCCCGTTCGTCACCTGGGATCCGCTGCCCACCGAGGACGAGGGTCGCTCGTTCGCCGAGTTCTGGACCTGGCTGATGGAACGGCGCGCCGACGCCCACGCCCGAGGCAAAACCTTTGCGGCCTATTGCTATTCGCGAACCGCCGAGGACAAGTGGCTCTACGAATCGGCCCGCCGATTCGCCGGCCGCCCCGGTGTTCCGACGCACGAGCAAGTGCGCGCGTTCGTCGACTCCAAGGAATGGGTCGACATGTTCCAGGCCGTCACCGAGCAGTTCATCTGCCCGAACGGCAAGGGCCTCAAGAAGATCGCCCCCGTCGCCGGATTCGGCTGGCGTGATCCGGAAGCGGGCGGGGAGGCCTCGATGGGCTGGTACCGCCGCGCCGTCGGATACGACGACGTTATCGATATGTCCCAGCGCACCCGGCTGTTCGTCTACAACGAAGACGACGTCCGCGCCACCCAGGTGCTGCGCGACTGGATGTCCACGCGCGCGGTTGCCGAGGTTCCCTCACTGGCCGATTTCGGACGGTAATACCATCGGGGTGTGACTGAGCAGCGCGTCGAAACCCTCGAGTTCCAGGCCGAAACCCATCAGCTCCTCGAGTTGATGATCCACTCGGTCTACTCCAACAAAGACACCTTCCTGCGGGAACTGATCTCGAACGCCTCCGATGCGCTGGACAAGCTCAAGCTTGCCGCCTACCAGGACAAAGACCTGGGCGCGGACACTTCGGATCTGCACATCGAGCTCGAGGTCGACCAGGACAAGCGGGTCCTGACCGTCCGCGACAACGGCATCGGAATGTCGCGCGCCGAGGTGATCGACCTGATCGGTACCCTCGCCAAGTCCGGCACCGCCGACCTGCGTCGCAAGCTGACCGAGGCCAAGTCCGACGCCGCCGCCGAGGAACTGATCGGCCAGTTCGGCATCGGCTTCTACTCCACCTTCATGGTCGCCGACAAGGTCGTCCTCACCACCCGCAAGGCAGGCGAGACCGAGGCCACCCGCTGGGAAGCCGCCGCGGGCAGCTCCACCTACGCCATCGACACCGTCGCCGACGCGCCGCAGGGCACCTCGGTGACCCTCGAGCTCAAGCCCGCCGACGAAGACGATCACCTGTTCGACTACACGCAGGAATGGAAGCTGCGCGAGATCGTCCGCAAGTACTCCGACTTCATCGCCTGGCCGATCCGCATGCAGGTCGAGCGCACGGTGACCGAGGGCGAGGGTGAGGACAAGGTCGACAAGACCATCGTCGAGGATCAGGTCCTCAACTCGCAGAAGGCGTTGTGGACGCGGCCGCGCAGCGAGGTGAGCGAGGAGGAGTACAAGGAGTTCTACCACCACGTCTCGCACGCCTGGGACGAGCCGCTCGAGATCATCCCGATGAAGGCCGAAGGCACCTTCGAATACCAGGCGCTGCTGTTCATTCCGTCGATCGCGCCGTTCGACCTGTTCACCCGTGAGCACAAGCGCGGGGTGCAGCTCTACGTGCGTCGCGTGTTCATCATGGACAACTGCGAAGAGCTGATGCCGGAGTACCTGCGCTTCGTGAAGGGTGTCGTCGACGCCCAGGACCTCTCGCTCAATGTCTCGCGCGAGATCCTCCAGCAGGACCGCCAGATCCAGATGATCCGCAAGCGCCTGGTGAAGAAGGTGCTGTCCACCGTGAAGGACATGCAGGGCGCCGAGGACCAGACCAGGTACCAGACGTTCTGGGGCCAGTTCGGCCGCGTGCTCAAGGAGGGCTTGCTCTCCGATACCGACAATCGCGAAACCCTGCTCACCGTCTCGTCTTTCGCCTCCACCGCCTCCGACTCCGAGCTCACCACGCTCGCGCAGTATGTGGAGCGGTGCAAGGACGGCCAGGACTCGATCTACTACATGACCGGCGAAAGCCGTGCGCAGGTGGAGAATTCGCCGCACCTGGAAGCCTTCACGGCCAAGGGGCGCGAGGTGCTGATCCTCACCGATCCGGTCGACGAGATGTGGGTCGGTTCGGTACCGGAATTCCAGGGCAAGACCTTCCAGTCCATCGCCAAGGGTGAGGTCGACCTCGAAACCGAGGACGAGAAGAAGGAAACCGAAGCCCTGCGCGAACAGCAGGACAAGGACTTCGGCGACCTGCTCACCTGGCTCGGCACCACGCTCACCGACGTGGCCAAGGAAGTTCGCCTCACCAACCGCCTCACCACCTCGCCCGCCTGCCTGGTCGGTGACGTCTACGACTTCACCCCGATGCTCGAGCGCATGTACCGGGCCTCGGGCCAGGCGATGCCGGAGTCCAAGCGCATCCTCGAGCTCAACCCGACCCACCCGCTGGTCACGGGCCTGCGCGACGCCTACGACGCCCGCAAGTCCGACGCCGACGAGGGCAAGGTTCCCGAACTCGCCGAAACCGCCGAGCTCCTCTACGGCACAGCGGTTCTCGCCGAGGGCGGCGAACTGAAGGACCCGGCCCGCTTCGCCCAGCTCCTCACCGAACGCCTGACCCGCACCGTCTGATCCGCCTCCCCGCGACTTTTGCCGGTCGCGGGGAGCTGGAGGGTGAGTCGCCGGGCCGGAGGTGGGATGTCGGTGGCGTTTCGGGCGTGCCCGGTGAGGTACCCATGTTCGTGCGAGATCAGTTGTTCTGTGATGTTGGATTTGTTCATCGGAATTCTCGTGCCTCGGCGCCTTGATCGGGTGACCATTGAAGGATGGTGGGGCATGAGATTCGTCGCGCGAGACCCGATGACTACGACAGCATCATCGGCGTGGTCGACAACTGGTGGGGTCGAGCGGCGGTGCACAATCTGCCCCGCATGTTCCTCGACCACTTCCATCGGACCAGCCTGGTCACCTCCGATGACAGCGGAATCTCCGGCTTTCTCATCGGGTTCGGCTCACCCTCCGATCCACACGCCGCCTACGTCCACTTCGTGGCCGTCCGCCCCGACGCTCGCAAATGCGGTCTCGGCAGGACCCTCTACGAAGCGTTCTTCAGCATCGCGCGCTCCGACAATCGCACCACCGTCACCGCGATAACCTCACCCGCCAACTACACCTCGATCGACTTCCACCGCAGCCTCGGATTCACCGTCGCGGGCCCCGTCCCCGACTACAACGGGCCCGGCCGAGCCCTCGTCACCTTCACGCGCCCGGTATGAAGGTTGTTATGTCAGAACAGTTGTCGTCCGTTGTTCGCCCCTGGGACCTCGTCGCGCAGGGGTATGCCGAGACCGGAGCGGCCGTGCTCGCGCCCTTCGCGGCGCACGCACTCGAATACCTCACCATCGGCTCGGAATCGGAGATCGTCGACGTGGCGGCGGGTACCGGGTTGTCGAGCATCGCCGCCGCCGAACTCGGCGCCCGCGTGCATGCCATCGACCTCTCGCCGTCGATGATCGACCAGTTGGTCGCGGCGGCCGCCGCGCACCCCACGATCGTCGCGCAGGTCGGCGACGGACAGGACCTGCCTTACGAGGACAACCGATTCGACGCGGGCCTGTCCCTGTTCGGCCTGATGTTCTTCGCCGACCGCGCCAAGGGTTTCGCCGAATTGAGCCGCGTGCTCCGCCCCGGCGGCACCGCGGTGGTCGCCGCCTGGGCACCCGCGGCCGAATCCTCGCTCATGCGAGCGCTGTTCGGCGCGCTGACCGCGGCCGACCCCACAGCCACACTCCCACAACCGGATTCGCGAAGCCTGGAGAACCCCAGGGTGTTCGACGCGGAGATGCGCGCGGCGGGCCTGCTCGACGTGCGGATCGAGCAGTACACCGCCGAGGTCCGCTTCCCGGACGCGACCGCCCTCTGGGAAGCGCTGACCCGCAGCAGTGCTGCGCTCGCCGTCGTGCGCGACGAAGTGGGCGAGCCGGAATGGCAGCGTCGCAGCGCGGCGGCGATCGACCATCTCACGGTGACCTACCGGCCGAACACCCCGTTGCGCACCACCGCGCTCTTCGGCATCGGCACCGCGCCCTGAGACGCCGACGGCGCCCTGCCGGGTGGGCAGGGCGCCGTGGATCGCTGGGCCGCGTGACTAGCGCGGGGCCATGCGCAGCGCGCCGTCCATCCGGATGGTCTCGCCGTTGAGGTAGTCGTGGGACGCGATGTACTCCACCAGCTGGGCGTACTCGTCCGGGCGGCCGAGACGGGACGGGAAGGGGACGCCCGCCTCCAGGCCCGCGCGGTACTCGGGGGTGACGCCGGCGAGCATCGGGGTGTCGATGATGCCGGGGGCGATGGTGTTCACGCGGATGCCGAACTGGGCGAGATCGCGCGCGGCGGGGACGGTCATGCCGTGCACGCCGCCCTTGGACGCGGAGTAGGCGATCTGGCCGACCTGGCCCTCGAAGGCCGCGACCGAGGCGGTGTTGACGACGACGCCGCGCTGGCCGTACTCGTCGACCGGGTCGGTCTTGGCGATGGCATCGGCGGCCAGGCGCATCACGTTGAACGTGCCGAGCAGGTTCACGGTGATGACGGTGCGGAACAGCTCCAGGTCGTGCGGGCCGTTCTTGGACAGGATGCGACCCGCCCAGCCGACGCCGGCGCAGTTCACCACGATGCGCAGCGGTGCCGGGCCCTCGGTGATCTGGGCGATCGCCGCGGCGACCTCGTCACCGCTGGTCACGTCCGCCGCGATCAAGGTGACGCCGGCGGGGACGTCGTCGCCCGCGCGCTCGATGGACGCGGGAATGTCGAGCCCGAACACAGTGGCCCCCGCGTCGGCCAGACGCTTGGCGGTGGCGGCACCGAGGCCGGACGCGCCTCCGGTCACAATGGCGGCGGAACCGGAAATCTCCACGACAAATCCTCCTGTGTTATTGGCGGCTGGTGCCGCTGTCCTCGGTGTTCATTCGCGGCTGCCGCCGCGGTTCTCGGCGCTGGACTCCGCCCGTGGGCGGGCACTCTTTTGTAGCATCCTGGGCTCAGTCCAGCGCGCGCCCAGAGCGTGCTCGTCGTCGCCCCGAGAACCTTGGCTCGCGGCTTATTGTGCCGCTTGCCAATAGTGGCACCCTAGCGTGAACCGGGTGTGGTCTGGAACACCCATCGGCAGCGCTGGGGAAATAATGGTGAACACCGATGTCTACCGGTGGTAGCGTGCCGTCATGAGATCGTTCGCCGGTCCTTCGGTGGCCGGGCGCAGGGTCCTGATCACCGGGGCCGCGCGTGGGATCGGTGCCGAGCTGGCCCGCAGGCTGGCGATGCGGGGGGCCCACGTCGCTCTGCTCGGCCTCGAGCCCGAACTGCTGGCCGAAGTGGCGGCGGAATGCGGCGATGTGCCGTGGCGGTATTGCGACGTGGCCGATCGGGCACAGGTCGAGCGGGTGGTCGAGGCGCTGGTCGGCGAACTCGGCGGGCTCGATGTGCTGGTGGCCAACGCGGGAGTCGCCAAGCAGATGGCCATGATCGGCGGAGACCCGTCGGTGCTGGAGGAAACCCTCGCGGTGAACGTGCTCGGGGTCGCCTACACGGTGTCGGCGGCGGGCGCGCATCTTTCGCATCCGGGCGGGTATGTGCTGATGATGTCGTCGATCTCCGCCGCCGTGCAGCTGCCGCTCGGTGGGGCGTACAGTGCCTCGGCCGCGGCGGTCGCCTCGCTGGGCGCCACCCTGCGGGCGGAACTGCGCTCGACCGGGGCGAAAGTGGGGGTCAGCTATTTCGCGGGGATCGACACCGACATGACGGTGCGCGGATTCGGTACAGTCGCCGCGCACACCGTGCTGGAGGAGACGAGTCTCACCGGGAGCTCGCCCGTCGGGCCCGCGGTCGAAGCGCTGGAACGCGCTATAGCCCGACGGCGCAAGACCGTTGTCTCACCCTGGTGGGTAGCGTTGGTCCGGCCGTTCCGGCTGCTGGCCCAACTGGTCGTGCAGCGGGTGCAGGGCGACCGACTGGCTCGTGCCATCGACATCGCCCGCACCGAGGACGTCCCCTTCACAACCGAACAGCCCGCCCGACCCCGCAGAATGGAACGGCAAGCATGAACGATTCGACCCTGCGGCAACAACTTCCGCGTGGACGCCACCACCTCTCGCGTGAGGAAGTCGTCGCCTCTCAGCGTGAGCGCATTCTCGTCGCGATGGGGGAGGCGATGACCGTCGGCGGCTACGTCGGTACGCCGGTGGCGGCCGTGCTCAAGCGCGCCGGGGTTTCACGGGAAACGTTCTACGAGTTGTTCCGGTCGAAAGAGGACTGCTTCAACGCGGCCTTCGACCGGGTGTCGAGCGCGCTGGCCGAGAAACTCCAGACGGTGATCGCCGACTGCGTCGACACCGACGCGCTCACCCGCATGGATCGCATTCTCACCACGTACTTCGACCACATGATCGACGACCCGGCCTCCGCGCGCCTGTTCCTGGTGGAGGTCTACGCGGTCGGCCCGTCGGCCATCCAGGCGCGGATGGACCTGCAGCATCGCTTCGCGGAGGTGGTCTCCACCATGCTCGGCGCCGAATCCGAGGACCAGCGCTTCGCCTGCGCGACCCTGGCCGCCGCCATCGGCGCCATGGTCACCGGCCGCATCGCCGCCGACGATCCGGAAAGCCTGCGCGGCATCAAGGACCAGCTGATAGCCCTGGCCCGCCGCTCCGGCACCCTCTACGGCAACGCCTTCGCCTGATCGGCGCGCGCGCTCAGTCCGCGATCTCGGCCAGTCCGCTCTCGCGCCCCGCGGGCTCGCGTCGCCGCCACACCACGGCGCCGATGCCGAGCAGGGCGGGGACGATCAGCGCCAGGCCCGCCGAACCCCAACCGCCCAGCGCGGGCACGAAAGCGTCGAGGACGGTTTTGGCCGCGAAGAACAGGAACAGCAGGCCCGAGGCGAAGGCGATCCCGCGTTCGGGCAGGTGCTTGCCCGCGAACTTGCCGACCAGGATCGCCAGTCCGCCCGCGGCGACCATGCCGGCGACCGAGCCGATCCAGACGGCGACCCAGTTGTTACTGGAGGCCAGGGCGGCGGCGGCGAACATGGTGCGGTCACCGAGTTCGGCGAGGGTGAAGGCGGAGATGACCACCAGGAAGGCGTTGCGGGTGCTCGGCGGTTCAGGAGCGTCTTCGGAGTCGTCGTCGCCGCTGCGCGCATCACGCAGGGTCCAGAGGCCGACCACGAGCAGGGTGAGCGCGGTGATCACGGCGATGGCCTCCGCCGGCAACGCGGTGCCGAGGAAATGGCCGACGCCCGCGGCGATGAGGTTCACGGCCACGCTGGCGACGCTGATGCCGGCCAGCACCACCCACCAGCGGTAGCGCAGCGAGAAGGTCAGCGCCATGAGTTGCGATTTGTCGCCGAGTTCGGCGAGGAAGAGCACGCCGAAACTCAGCAGGATCGTGGCGATCATGAAGTCAGCTCCCAGGAAATACTCCGGCCTGTGGCTGAGAGACGGGTGCGCCTTCAGCCACACCGGTCGACGGATCGGTTCGTGGCCGAAGGTCTCGCCCACCGGTGCTGACCGGTTCACACAGCCGGACCGCCTCGGCGATCAGTATGTCGACTGTGCGATTGCGGGCTACTCCCCTTCGCTGTGCTCCACTCTAGCCCGATAGCTCCCGGTATGCCAAGACCTGGTAATCCAAATCTCAATGGGCACAATAAGTTTGGGTATGCGGCGGCGATAGTTCGGTTGCCCTGATTTCCGCACCACGCAGACCCGTTGCCAGTGGTTCGCCAACCCGTCGCGAGCGAAAGACTCAGGCCGCCAGCAGCATCGCGAGCACCGCGGTATCGGGATCGCTGATCAGATCCATCCCGACCCGGCTCACCAGCGAGGTGATCGTGCCGTCGAGCTCCGCCTCGGCCCACGCCGCGCGATGCTCCAAACCGAGGTGCGGCACGCCGGGCAGCAGGACGCAGCCCGAGGCCGCGCCCACGCACTCGGGCAGCGAGGGACGCGTCTCCGACGGCGGATGCAGCATCAGCAGCGCGGGCGGGGTGTGCGCGGCGAACCGGCCGGGTTCGATCGCCTGATCGCCGAGGATCGGTCCCTCGGCCATGACCAGCCCCACCGTGCCCGGTTCCGGGTCGTCGGGCAGCTCCTCGCGTACCCCGAACACCGTGCTGGTCACCAGCAGGCCCGGCATCGAGGCCACCCGCACGGCGAGCACCAGCACCTGTGCCCATTCCTTGGTGGTATCCGGCCACCGCCCCGACACTACGAACCCGCTCAATCGCCCACGCGCCTGAAACGGCGTGATCCCGATCGGACCCTGTGTATTCATGATGGCCTCCCGACTAACGGGGGCGACTGTGCCCGTATGACAGGAATAACCCCAAACCCATCTGGCACACAAGTACCAGTGAGTGCCAGTCCGCCTCTCCGGGCCTCATGCCGGTCCCATGTTGGTGCGAAACCTGGCGGTACGAAAAGAGGCTCCTCGACAGCACGCTGTCGAGGAGCCTCTTTCGTGAATTCGCTACTTACCCGAAGATCAGGCCCTTGCCCTGGCCGACGGCCCGGGCGAAGCGGTCCTGCACGTCGGCCCAGTTGACGACGTTCCAGAACGCCGTCACGTAATCGGCCTTGACATTCTTGTACTGCAGGTAGAAGGCGTGCTCCCACATGTCGACCTGCAGCAGCGGGATGATGCCGGTGGGCACGTTGGCCTGCTGGTCGTACAGCTGGAAGGTCAGCAGCTTCTGGCCGAGGGTGTCGTAACCCAGGACAGCCCAGCCCGAGCCCTGCAGACCGTTGGCGGCAGCGGTGAACTGCGCGCGGAACTTGTCGAACGAACCGAACTGGTCGGCGATGGCCGCTGCCAGGTCGCCGTCCGGCTGGTCGCCGCCGTTGGGGGAGAGGTTCTTCCACCAGACGGAGTGGTTGTAGTGGCCACCGAGGTGGAAGGCCAGGTTCTTCTCCAGCAGCAGGATGGCAGCCAGGTCGCCGGACTCACGAGCTTCCTCGAGCTGCTCGAGCGCCTTGTTCGCGCCTGCGACGTAAGCGGCGTGGTGCTTGGTGTAGTGGATCTCGTTGATCTGACCGGAGATGTGAGGCTCCAGTGCGCCGAAATCGTAATCCAGTTCCGGCAGCGTGTAGACGGCCACGATGTCCCTTTCCGTATGTCGGGCTGTGCGCGCCCAGTTCGGACGACAACACCAACCATCATTCGTACACCCGCCCCGTGCAACCCGACCACCTTGCCCCCGCATTCCCCTTCCCCGAAATTTCCCCACCCGCGAACCATCCCGCCACCCCGAGCGCGGTAACCCCCGAACGTCTCGCTACAGCGGCGGCGCGATATCGGCTTTCGTGGTCCGGGCGTCCCCGGTGGCATGCGCGTCCCACCACCGCTGCCCACCGTCGATGAACTCCTTCATCGGAATCTCACGCCCCGCGGTGTCGGTGACGGAGATCTTGTCGAACCACACCCGAACATCGAGTTCGCGCGGGTCGATGCCTTCTTCCTGAGAGAACTCGATGACATGCGCCGCGATGCGCTGATCGAGCACCGTGTCGAAGCTCAGCAACTCGCTCCACAGTGCCCACCCGCTGTCGTCGAGGTCGATGAACTCCCAGCCGTGCAGACCGCCGCCGCCGAAGCTCTCGATGGCATCGTCGAGCTGGTCCAGGCTCAGGGGAAGCACGCGGGCGTCGACATCGTCCCAGCGCTGGATGCGCAGGGAGGCCGCGACGCGGGTGACTCCGGTGAAGGTGAGCAGAACTTTTGCGTCGATCGGCGCGGATCCATCCGTGGGTAACGTCAGCACCTCCAGCGCGAGTTGCAGTCGGCCCGCCGCGGCATCCACTTCTACCCCTAGACATGTGGATTCGGACAAAGCGGTATTCAAGCCGTTGATGTCGAAACTGTCGAGTAGCCCCCTGCTCACGTTCATGTGCCCAGGTTACCGATCAGACCGCCCAGATCCCAGGATTTAGGATTTTCTCTAGTGTTCTCGTATTTATGGAACCGATTCGGTCTCACTTGCGTCCAAGTAGATGTCGGGACAGAACTCAGTCCACGAATCCCGACGTCAGCGGCGAACGACCGCTCCGGGATGACATGGAGGGGAGTCCCGGATCGGTCGTTCCCGGCTGGTTCCACCCGGCTGTCGGCGTTGTCGGCAGCCGGTTCCCGTTGTTCGTGTGCTGGCCGATAGCTGGCCCCCACCCGACACCTCGTCCTCGCCCAGGCTCGCCCGGCAATTCGCGCGGCATGGCAGGATCGAGGCGTGACGAGCCCCGATGTCCCCGCCGTGCCGGTGGGTGCGGTACCCGCCGCGTTCGACCACGCGGACCCGGCGCCGGGCGCGCAGCTGCTCGACGTGCGCGAACCCGACGAATGGAACCTCGGGCACGCACCGGGCGCGATCCACATCCCGATGGTCGACGTGCCCGCCCGCCTCGACGAGCTCGATATCGACGCCGAGCTCTACGTCGTGTGCCGACAGGGCGGCCGGTCCATCGAGGTGGTCCGGTATCTCGCCCACATCGGGTACGAAGCGGTCAATGTCGTGGGGGGCATGGTGGCCTGGCAGCAGACCGGCCGCCCGGTGGTCGCCGACGGTGACCACGAAGCCAAGATCTACTAGTCCGGAAGCGGGGTGCGCGGGTGAGTTCGGTGGTGCAACCATGTGCGCGCTGTGGTGCGCGGTGGGCAGTGCAGGGCGCTCCGATGCACTGGTGCCCGCGCTGTCGAGGGGTGTTGCTCTCGCCCGGCACGGTCGACGCGCCCGCCGCCCAGCGCAACTATCGCTGGGTCGCGCGCCGACCCGACCACCGTACCCGCAGGGCGGGCGCCGCTACCTCGGCTCCGCTCGGGCCGACCCCGCGCTACACCGAGACCCCGCGCTGGGGCCTGCTGGATCCACCACCGTCGCCTGCCCCCACGCCCGAACGCCCACTGCGCGGTATCTCCGCCCATCGCGACCGGCTGCTGCGCGGCACCGCGATGGTCTTCCTGGTAGCCGGGCTGGCCGAGTACGGCCGCTACCTGATCCTGTTGCAGAACCGCGCCAGGCTCATCCCCGGCTGGCTGCTGTCGATCTCCGACGCGACAGTATTGGTTTTCGGCGTCATCGCGCCGATCTACGCGTTGGTGACCGCGGTATCGCTGGTCGCCTGGCTGATCGAGGCGCGCACGATCGTGTTCACCGCCTACGGCAGGCGTGACCCGCGCAAGCGATGGTCGCTGATCGCGGGCTGCCTGGTGCCGGGCGTCAACCTGATCTGGCCGGGCGTATTCCTCACCGAACTGCTCGGCGCCGACCCTGATCCGCGTTCGCGGCGGGCTGTGCGGATCTGGTGGGCGGCCTGGGTGTTCAGCGGACTGCTGCTGATCGCGGCAACGCTGTGGCGAGACGCGTCGACCCTGCAGGCCGAGGCCGACGGTGTCTCGTTCACCGGCTTCACCAACCTGTGCGCGGCCGGGTTCGCGATCCTCACCCTGTGGATGGTGCACGCGCTGGAAGGTCGCGATCTGCGCGGGGACATCAGGTCCGCGCATCGCTGGGTGATGGCGGCCGACCCCGCGCAGATCGTCATCGCGCCCGTCGAGCCGGGCGCTGTCGTGGTGCGCGACGATGCCGGGCACGATGAGGTCGAACGCGCGGATTCTGGCCGGACAGGAGAGAATACGCAGGAGGAGGTCGTGGCCAAGTGAGCCAGAACAACCGTCCACCTTTCGTGGTGGCCCATCGTGGCGCGTCGGCGGCACGACCCGAGCACACCCTCGCCGCGTACGAGCTAGCCCTGCAGGAGGGTGCCGACGGGGTGGAATGCGACGTTCGGCTCACCCGCGACGGCCACCTGGTCTGCGTGCACGACCGCACCGTCGACCGCACCGCCGACGCCACCGGCCTGGTCAGCGAACTGACGCTGGACGAGCTGCGCGACATGAACTTCGGCACCGGCGAAGCGCCGCAGGGCGTACTCGCGCTGAGCGACCTGATCGGGCTGGTTCTCGACTGGCGTACCCGCCCGACGAAGCTGTTCATCGAGACCAAACACCCGGTGCGCTACGGCGCCCTGGTGGAGAACAAGGTGCTCGCCGAACTGCAACGCTTCGGCATCGCCACGCCCGCGTCGGCCGATCATTCCCGCGCGGTGGTGATGTCGTTCGCGGCGACCGCGGTCTGGCGGATTCGCCGTGCCGCGCCGCTGTTGCCGACGGTGCTGCTCGGCGAATCCTCGCGGTTCCTCGGCGGCGGCGCGGCCACCACGGTCGGCGCGACCGCGGTGGGCCCCTCGGTGAAGACCCTGCGCGAACACCCCGAACTGGTCGACAAGGCCGCCGCGGCGGGTCGGGCCACCTACTGCTGGACCGTCGACGATCCCGAGGACGTGACGTTGTGCGCCGACCTGGGCGTCAGCTGGGTCGCGACCAATCACCCCGGTCGCACGAAGGCTCTCCTCGCCGGAGTCTGACCGGACGCGGACTGGCAGGGGGCGCGGTGAACGAACTCGCCGCTCGGCCATAAACTCCACGCGTGGGTAAAAGCAAGCGGAACAGTCCGAAGCCCGACAGTAATCGGGCCCAGCGTCTCGCGCAGCGGCGTGCGGCGCAGGAGCAGACCTCCGCGGCCGTGACACGGCCGTTCGAGGGTCTTGCCGCCGAATGTGATCTGGTGGCGCTGCGGGAGTTCGTGCCGTCGGCGACCGCGACCTTGAAGCTCGTGCCCGGTGTGGCCGCGCAGCGTGAGGTCACCCTGGCGACGGTGCTGCCCGGCGCGGTGGCCGCGCTGGTGCGCGCCGGTGACGAGCCGGTCGGCTTCGTCGGCACGCAGATGCAGTTCCGTGGCGCCGATCCGTCGGCAGATATCGCGGCGGCGATCCTGTGGACCCAGTCGGCCGAGCCCGGTGAGTCGCTGAACTCCGCCGACGCCGCCGACGGTGGTCCGCGTCTGGTCGATGTCATCGATCCCGGCGCCGACCTCGAGCTCACCGTGCACCAGGACTTCGACTGGTGGGTGCCCGAGGGCGTCACCCCGGATCCGCAGGTGGCGGCGACGATCGAGCAGGCCAAGCAGGCCATCATGCCGTCGGCGCGGCTGGACCTCGGCCCGGATTCCGTCGGCGCGGCCTGGTGGGTCGACGCGGGCGAGAAGGCGCATGTGCGCTGGGTGCGTCCCGAGGACGAGGACGCGCTGATGCTGGCGCTGGCGCGCGTGCACGCCACCGGTGGTCTGCACATGGGTGAGGGTTCGCGCTTCGCCGGTTCGTTCCGCACACACGGTCTGCTGGTGCCGGTGTTCGACCTCGATCCCGAGCTGCACCCGACCGAATGGGAGGCTCCGGCCCGTGAATTCGGTGCTCGCCTGGCCGGGGCGCTGGCCTCCGACGAGCCGATGACCAGCGAGGAACGCCGTTCGCGCGATGGTTTGCGTTCGCGTCAGGTCACCCTGCGCTGAAATAAATGAAACATGTCTCTTTAACAGACTCGATCCGTTAGGTTCACGACTGAACCGTTCAATCGGTGAACAGCAAAGTTAAGAGGCATCGTGGAATTTCTCGGATCTATCGCCGGTCTCGCTCAGATCGTGATCGGCACCGTACTGGCCAACCTCGGGTTGGGCTCCGGCTCCGGCTGGTAAACGCACACAAAGGATTCGGCTCGCTGCCCGCGAGCCGAATCCTTGCGCGTCGAAGCTAGACGCTGCCGCCGGCGACCGATGGCGCGCCGGACGTGTCCTTGGGCTTGCTCAACTCGCGCCACATAAACTCCTCCAGATCGAACAGGTTCGACCCGGCGCGATCGGCGATATTGAGCAGCGTGGTCATACTCGCCACTTCCTCGACCTGTTCCTTCAGGAACCACTGCATGAACTGCTCGCCGAGGTAGTCGCCCTCTTCGCGGGCGGTGCTCGCCAACTGCACGATCTGGTCGGTGACCGTCTTCTCCTGGGTCAGCGCCAGCTCGATCGGCTCACGGGCGGACTCGAACTTCGACTTCGCCGCGTCGATGCCCGAGACCTCCACGGAGATGTCGCGGTCCACGAAATACTGCACGATCATCATCGCGTGATTTCGTTCTTCCACCGACTGCGCGTAGAAGCGCTTGGCCAACTGCGGCAGGTCGTTGTTGTCGAACCACACAGCGATCGCGATGTACTGGTGCTCGGCATTGAACTCATGCCGGATCTGGTCTTGGAGCAGAGTATGGAACTTGCTTCGCGGGGCTTCCGGATGAATCGACATGACCGCCACATTAGTGCTGGTCATCGGGGGTTGTCATCCAAGTGCAGCCTTATTGAGGACAGTATTCCCTAACCAAGTATTTCCTAAAAAACGCCGATGCGCAGCCATTTCTCGGTCGCGCGCAGGAGGACGTACGTCTAACGCGCGCCTGCCATTCGGGGTGCCGTGGAATCGGCGGGTACCGTGTCGCGCAGCTCTCGGCGGATGAATTCCTCGACGTCGAACAGGTTGCCCCGGCGGTCGAACACAGTGAGTAGCGTGTTCATTCCGGCGACATCGTCGACTTGCTCACCCAGGAACCATTGCATGAATTGTTCGCCGAGGAAGTCGTTCGTGTCACGAGCCGCCGCGGCAAGGGTGCTGATCTGCGCGGTGGTGACCCGTTCGCAATCGAGCAGAAAGGCGATCGCGGCGCGCGGGGAATCGAACTCGGAACGTACTTCGCCGAGCCCGCCGATCCCGACCGGCACATCACGGTCGAGCAGGTACTGCACCATGCGCATCGCGTGTCCGTGGTTCGCGGTGGAACGCGCGTAGGTTTGCCGGGCCAACTCGGGTAAATCCTGTGCGTCGAAGTAGACGGCGGCGGCCAGATACTGATGGGCTGCGGTCAGACCGGCGCCGACCTGGTCGCGCAGGAGTTCGGTGAACGACAGGTACTCGGACATACCTCGACGTTACCGCGTGAGCAGTTCCTCCGGAATCGGCTGATCGGTGGCGAGCGCCTCGAAGAACCCAGAGGCCTTCGACTTGTCCCAGAGCAACACGTTGCCCACATCGGTGTCGTCGAATCCGCCGATCGGGACGCTGGTGGTGACGGTGTCGCCCCGCATAGCCCAGCCGAGCGCGGCCAGGTTCCAGATGTGGTCACCGTCGTCGACCTTCAGCGAACCCGCGATCCCGGTTGCCATGGGCCACAACGCGAACGGATTCATGAGGGTTCCCGCACTCGTCGCCTTCTTCAGCAGCGCGGCCATGAACGCGCGCTGGTGGTTCATCCGGTCGACATCAGCGAGCGGGGTGGCCCTGGTGCGGACGAAACCGAGCGCTTGCGGACCGGAGAGTTCCTGGCAACCCGCGGGCAGATCGAGCCCGGCCAGCGGGTCGACGATCGGTTCGTCCAGGCACATCTCCAATCCGCCCAACGCGTCGACCACGTTGGCGAAACCACTGAAACCGATCTGCGCGTAGTGGTCGATCCGCACGCCGGTCGCTTCCTCCACCGTCTGCACCAGCAGCGAGGCGCCACCGATCGCGAACGACGCGTTCAGCTTGTCCTTGCCGTGGCCGGGGATGTTCACGTAGGAGTCGCGCGGGAGGCTGACCATGGTGGTCGCACCGGAGCCGGGGATGTGCACCAACATGATCGTGTCGGTGCGCTCGGGCCCGGTGTCGCCGCCGGTGGCGAGCTCCTGTTCCTGCTCCGAGGAGAGACCGCCGCGCCCGTCGGAGCCGACGAGCAGCCAGTTGGTGCCGGGGGTATTGCTCACGCGGTCGCTGTAGGAGGGCAGTGCGGTGATGCGGGTGAGCGAGTCGTCCAGGCTCACGACCGCGGCGATGAGGCCGACGGTCAACAGCACGATGATCACCGACAACCACCGGAACGGATGACGTTTGCGCCTGCGCCGCGGCGGCTGTGGCTGCCTTCCGCCGTCGATCGGCGGGGGCGTGCGCCGGGGCGGGAGGGAATCGTGATGGGGGACCGGCCGCTGGGTCGGCGCGTGCCTGACCTGCTCACGATGCGGTGGTCGCGGTGGCGGTGGCTGACGCGGCTTCTCGCGCTCGTACGGCAGCTGCGAATAGGCCAACGGCTGGTCGCCGGAGTTCCGGCGGTGCATCACCTGGGTGGGTTCGACATGCGAGGCGCCGCGCGGGGGCGACGGGTTGTAGCGAACCGTCGGCCCGTCCTCGGGCTGGGGGCGCCGGTCGTTGCCGGGCGGGCGGGCGGAGCGCGGATCGGGCGGCGTCGCGCGGCCCTGCGGCGGCTGGGGACGGGGCACCGCGGGGCCGCCGGGGCGGCCGGACATCGGCGGCACCCGGCGTCTACGGGGGTCCTCGCGGGGATCGTCGCCGTTCATCACCGTCAAACTCTACTGATCGTGGAGCGCGTGAGTCGGTTGCGCGCGCTCCGGTACTACTGGGATACCTTGCGCGAGGGCCACTGTTAGCGCGAAACGCGGTGATGTGGCGAAACTCGCCGCGACACGCCGCTCACATCACTGACCGGGCGGGCGTCTCACGGCAGCCAGCCGACGCGCCCACGCAGCACGTTGTAGCCGAGGTAGGCCACCGCGTCGATCGTCGCGTGCGCCACGATCAGTGGCCACAGGCGGTTGGTGCGCTGCCAGTAACGGCCGAAGATCACCCCCATCACGATATTGCCGAGGCCGCCGCCGATCCCCTGGTACAGGTGATAGCTGCCACGCAACAGCGCCGACGCAGCCAGCGACGAATTCTCCGACCAGCCGAGTCTGCGCAACCGGGTGATCAGATACCCCACCACCAGCACTTCCTCGGCGACGGAATTCGCACACGCCGACAGGATCAGCACCGGCAGCCGCCACCAGTGCTCCGACAGCGAGCTCGGCACGATGGTGACGCTCACCCCCATCGCGTGCGCGACCAGATACAGCGCCAGCCCCGGCACCCCGATCACCGCCGCCAGCACCGCACCCGCCACGACATCGCCGCGCCGAATCCGGGCCAGCCCGATCAGCTTCGGCCCGATCCCGCTGCGCCACAACAGGTACAGACCCAACGCTGCCCACGCGAGCAGCCGGGTTATCCCGACGAGCTGGAACAGCAGATCGAGGAACGAGTTGTTCGACCGCGACGCGTTCAACGCCACTGTGCGCCCACCGACCCCACCCGGCGACAACGCCGAATCGAGCAGCGACAGACCCGCACTGATCCCACTCAACCCGAAGGTCACGAGCAGCACGACCACGATCTCGACCCGCAGCCCGAACCTGTCCCGCTCGCTCAGTGGGTCCTGGGGAGGTTCGACAAGCATGCCGCGCAGTCTAAGCAGCCAACACCCCGCGGCACCCCCGCCGGGCCTCGGTCAAACCTCAAATACGCCGCAACCCATTCAAAAACGGGCACCCCGCCAACACTCGAACCGCGCGACTCAACGACTGGATGTCGTCGGCGGGTGTCGGGAACGGCAGCCGCACATCATGGTCGCCGTCATTGCTCTCGACCCGCAGCGTCAGCCCGTACCGGTCGATGGCCAGCGGATGCACCAACCCGCCCCGCAGCCGGGTCGGCAGGTGGCGGGCCAGCTGGGCCACCACATCGGCGTGATCCTCTGACATGTGTTGCAGCCAGGCGCTTTCCATGTCGCAGAACGGATCGGCCGTGGCGGCGCGCAGGTCGGCGTGGTCGACGGACTCGGCGCCCGCGGTGTCGGCCAGCACCGCCGAGTTCACCACGATCCGCAGCAGTGTGACGCCGTGTCCGACATCGAGCAGACCCGGATGCGGGTAGTCCTTGGCGATTTCGATGGCGAGCGCGCGCTGCGCCTGCTCCGGTACCTGGCGCACCCATCCGCGCAGCCACACCAGTGCCCTGACCGGTTCCCGCAGCGGCAGGGGTGCGTGATCGGTGAGTTCGAGCACCGCGGAGGTCTCGTTGGCGGTGGCGGCCAGCGCGGCCGCGAGCGAGGACCCGGGTACCGCGATCACCGCGTCGCCGCAACGGCGCAGGTGGTGCAGCGTGGTGGGAACCGGGTCGATCCCTGGGAGCGCGAGCACCGCGGTCTCGGCATGAGCGCACGCGCTTCGCACCCGTTCGGCGGTGGTCGGCGCGAGGATCGTGGTGGGGCTCGACATGACAACCTCCGCGAAACGTTTGATTAGGTAAACCTAAGCTAAGTTACAAACGCTGACCGCGCAAGGGGACACTCCGATGAATCGAGCCGATACGGTGGACAGATGACGCACGACGACCACGGCGACGACCATCCCGCCCCCGCCGAACCCGTCCTGCTCAACCTGTCGGCCCCCGCCCGCCGCAGCCTCGTGGCAGACCTGGTCCGCCCCGACGGCAGTTCCCCCACCCCCGTGGACGTGGATATCCCCGACCCCGACCTCACCGCCTTCCTGGCCGGCATCGCCCACGCCGACCACGGCTTCGTCGCCCGCACCACCAGCGGCCCCCGCGCCCTCGCCGTACTGGCAGGCACCGTAGCGGCCCTCTGCGGCGAAGACATCCCCACCGCCCTCACCACCCCCGACCTCCCCTTCCTGAAGGCGCTCAAGCCCGCCGCCATCGAGGCCACCCGCACCGTCCTCCTGTCCATCGAAACCCCCAACGAACAAGCAATCACCGAAGCCTTACAAATCCTGGACCACTGACCCCACCCCCATCCGCCCCAGTCCGGGCCGGGTAACCCCTGTATGTCTCTACCCAAAGGGCCCCGCTCGAGCGCGCCAGCGCTCCAAAAACCCAGCCGCTAAAGTTGGCGGTGTGCCGCGTATTGCGTATTTCGGACCGTCCGGAACCTTCACCGAGATGGCCTTGGCGAAGTTCGAGAACTCGGGGTCCTTCGACGGGCCGGTCGAGCGGATCGCCGCGCCCAGCCAGGGAGCCGCGCTCGATCTGATCCGAACCGGCGAGGTCGAGGGCGCGGTGGTGCCGATCGAGAGTTCGGTCGAGGGTTCGATCCCGGCGACCCTGGATTCCCTCGCCATCGGACCGCGCTTGCAGATCATGGCCGAGACCGAGCTCGAGGTGACCTTCACGATCCTGGCACGTGCAGGAACCTCGCTGGCGCAGGTGCGCACCCTCGCCGCCTATCCGGTGGCGGCGGCGCAGGTCAGGGAGTGGGTGGCCCGGAATATGCCCGAGGCGCGCCCGTTCACCTCGGCGTCCAACGCGGCCGCCGCCGAAGACGTGGCCGCGGGCACCGCCGATGCCGCGATCTCGACCGCGCTGGCGGGCGAACGGCTCGGCCTCGAGACCTTAGCCGCCGGTGTGGCCGACCACGACCAGGCCATCACCCGCTTCGTGCTGGTCACCCTGCCGGGCATCGCCCCCGCCGCCACCGGCGCCGACCGGACCTCCGTCGTCCTCGAACTGCCGAACGAGCCCGGTTCGCTGATGCGCGCGTTCGCCGAATTCGCCACGCGTGGAGTCGATCTCACGCGCATCGAATCGCGTCCGACCCGCACCGGGATGGGCACCTACCGGTTCTATCTCGACTGTGTCGGACACCTCGACGACCCGGCGGTGGCGGAAACGCTGAAAGCCTTACACCGCACGGCCCATGTCCGTTTCCTCGGATCATGGCCTGCCACAGCGGCAGTCGGCACGCCGCCACCGTCGGATGAACCCGCGGCAGAATGGTTGACGCAATTGCGAAAGGGGGTCGCGGACCTATGACTACCCGCGCGAAACTGATTCTGGTGCGCCACGGCGAGACCGAGGGCAATGTCGCGAAGATCCTCGACACCGCCGTACCCGGCTTGCCGTTGACCGAACGTGGTGTGGCGCAGGCGAAGGCGTTCGGCGCCGGTCTGGTGCGCGCGCCCCAGGTGCTGGTGTCGTCGGACGCGTTGCGCGCCCGCCAGACCGCGAGCCACATCGAAGAAGCCACCGGCACACCGGCTCACGTCCTCGACGGTCTGTTCGAGGTGCAGGTGGGCGATCTGCACGGCCGCTCCGACCGGGAAGCGCACGAACTCTTCCAGCAGATCTATCACGGCTGGCATCTGGGCGAACTCGACGTGAGGGCCCCCGGCGGCGAATCGGGTCACGAAGTGCTGGCCCGCATCCTGCCCGTCCTGCACGGCCTGCGCGAGGAGTTCCTGGCCGCCGACGCCGACGGTGACGTCTTGGTGGTGAACCACGGTGCCGCCATGCGCCTGGTCGGCAAGGCGCTGGCCGGGGTGGCGCCGCCGTTCACGACGAACAACCACCTCGACAACACCGAGACCATCGAGCTTCTCCCCACCGAAGACGGCGGCTGGGAGTGCCTTCGGTGGGGAAAATTCACCCCACCGTTCACCATCAAAGCCGACCCATCGGCGGACGACCCCATGGGCTAAACGCTCCGGCTGCGCCTACGGTTTGCGGCTGAGTTGTGGGGGCGTTCGGTGGTGAACGGTGGGGCGTGGGCTTACGCCGGGTTAGCGGCTGCCTCGGTAGGGAATTCGATTCGGACCGGTAGGGATTCGATGAGGTCGGCTACCGCGGTGCGGAGGCGGGCACTGGTGCCGCTGGCTATGGACGACCACTTCACACCGTCGTCGGCGACGCTGGCGGTGATGATGAATCTGCCCGCGCGCGTGTTGAATACGGCGATGTGGTTGTCCTGGATGTCGCGGGTGCCGTCGCCGTAGGCCACGCCGACGATCTCGGCGTAGGAGTGGATCTCCACCAGTGCCGAGGCCAGCGCCTGCGCGTCGGTGGTCGGATTGCCCACCTTGGTCAGGCGCTTCGTGGTGGCGGCGGCGTCACCGGTGTCACCGAAGATCGGCGCCAATTGCTCGGTGGGAGCGTTCATCCCGTACAGCTCGAGCGCGTCGACCGGTCCCAGTGCCTGCAGCACCGCGCCGGGCAGATCGAGCCCGGCGTCGTCGATGACGTAGGAATCCGGCCCGCGCAGGGCGACGACCGCGCGGTCGTCGCCCTGCGCCAGACAGAATCGGTTGACCTGGCCTGCCACCACCCACCGCAGGGCGATGATCCACTGCGGCCGGTAGAGCACCCGCAGCCGTTCGGCGAGCTCGGGTGCCACCGCTTGGCCGAACAGCAGATCGCGTTCGGCCAGGGCGGCTCCCGCCACGTTCATGGCGGCGTCGTGCGCGGTGACGTTGTCATAGCGGCCCATGGCGTCGAGCACCACGGGCATCTCGTCGAATTCCAGTTTCTCCAGGAGGAACTGCATGTCGTCGAGCGAGAGCACGACGGCGCCGAGCAGCGAACCTCCACTGCCCGTGCCGAGAACCGTCACTTGGCCGATCCGGTGTGGTTGGCGCCGATCACACCTTCGGCCGCGTAGCGACCATCGGTGAACTCGTCGGAGCGGATGTAGTCGATGCCATCGTGCTCATCGTCCTCCTCGCCCTTCTGCCGGTTGCCCATCAGCGGGTTGCCGCCGGTGCCGGTGTTGCGCACGGGTGCGCCGCCTTCGACCCGGCTGATGACCGATTCCGTGACCGGTGCGCTCGCGGAGGTGCTCGCGGCGGGCGCACCCCAGCCCTCGGGCAGCTTCAGCGACCCCGCGCTGACGCCGCTGAGACCGGCCGACGTGGTGGAGATACCACCCACCGCGGCGCCCGCTGCCCCGACGCTCGCCATGACTGGCGCGGCGACGGTGCCCGCCGGCACGGTGGACGTGGCCGCCGAGATCGCGGAAGCGCCGATGTTGCCGACCGTGCTGACACCGCTGGTGAGCACGCCGCCTGCGGTGTTGGCCGCCTGGGTGGCGGCGCTGACCACGCCGGGGTTGGAGACGAACGCCTGCGCCGCGGCGACCGCGGTCTGCAGCGGATCGCCGCCGCCGAAGTCGCCCTCCGAGGCGGTGCCGGCACCGCTGGCGATGGCGGGCGGCATGGTGAACTCGCTGGGGATGGCGACGGTGGCCGACGTGGCGGCCTCGTAGGTCTCCATCACCAGCGCGGCGCGGATGTCCATGGCGTTGCGCGCGACTTCGGCGACCTCGAAGGCGCCGGAGACGACACCCGGCGGGTTGGCCGAGGCGGTCACCGCGGCGTTGGTGCCGATGATCTCGGGCAGACTCGGCATCGCGATCGAGGCGACGGTGTAGGCGGTGGCGTTGGCCGCGCACTTGGCGCTGATCGCCGCGGCCGCGATGCCCTGCTGGCTGGCCCAGCCCGCGAACGGGGCAAGGCGGGCGAGCACGGCGATGCCGTTGACGCCCTGGAGGCCGACGCCGACCTCGGCGATCACGCGCGTGATGGTGAAGGCGGCGTCGCCCCACGCGGCGGCCAGCCCGCCCCACGAGGTGGCCGCGGCGCTGATCGGGATCGCATGGGCGCCCGTATTGAGGGTGGTTGAGTTCACTTCGGCCATACGGGGCAGCCAGAACACCCCGGTGATCCCTGCGGTCATGCTTGTTTCTCCCCTGAGTTGATGATCGTCGACAGGATCGGTGCGACTACACTTGGACGGCGTTGATCGTCGCCGCGCGAACCACGTCTTCCCCGATATGAGTGGACAGCTGCGAGCGCAAGGTCGCGGCCGCGTGATGCAGCTCGAGGATCGCCTGGGCGACCGAACCGTCGTGCTTGCCGGCCGCGGTGTTGAAGTGGGTCGCCGCGAGCAGCGACACCTCTTCGGCGCCGGAGGGCAGCACGTGCGTGGTCGGCCCCGCGAGGCCGGCCGCGGCGGCGAGGCGCTCGGCGAGCAGATCCAACTCCGCGGATGCGGCGAGGACGATTTCAGGTGCGACGAGAACGTGTCCAACCATGACCCGACTCCTTCTGGTGGCGGCTATCGGGAACCACGAGAATTCCCCCTACGAGTACTAGGACGCGAGAGCGGTTCATTCGGTTCCATCGATTCCCCACCCAGTTTCGCTATCCCCATCCCAGCTCATGCAACCGGTCGTCGTCAATCCCGAAATGGTGTGCTATTTCGTGGATCACGGTGATCGCGACTTCCTCGACCACCTCGTCGTCGGTGTTGCAGATGTCGAGAATAGCCTCTCGATAGATCGTGATCGTATCCGGCAACGATCCGGCGTAATAGCTGTCGCGCTCGGTGAGGGCGATGCCGTGGTACAGCCCCAGCAGCGAGGGTTCCTCGTCGTTTCGGGGCTCTACCAGCACCACGACATTGTCCATGGCACTGGACAGTTCGGCCGGGATCTGGTCGAGGGCATCGCTCACCAGCTCCTCGAAACGCCGCTGCGGCATCCGCTCGGACAACGTCACCTCGGCTGGGGCTGCGGCGGCAGCGGCGCGGCGCCCGGCAGCGGCGCCGGAGTGGAACGTCCGGTGTTCGGCGGGGGTACAGGGGCCTGTCCGTCGATCAGGATCTCGCCCCTCGCCGAGCCCACGATGGGCGCGAAACCCTCGCGGTCGGAGCCTTTTCCGAGCCAGCAGTCCAACCTGTGACTGCCCGCGAGCCAGCTGGCGGGCTCCAGATAATCGAAGAACAGGGTGAGCGTCTTGTTGCGGATGGCATCGGGGCTGCCGAGGTAGTCGCCCGAGAGCCGGTTGCATTCGGCCTCGACGAACTTGTCCTGATCGGCTTCCGACGGTGGTCCGCCGGTGAAGGCGCCCGCTAGGTCGACGGTGCCGACGATCTCCACCGAGTGCGGCTGAGCGCAGTCGACCGGGTCGGTCGGCAGGTTCTGATTGATGCCGAGGCAGGTGCCGGTGACATGGACCTTGGACTGATCACTGTCGGCGAGGCTGCCGGTGGTGGCCGGGCTCGTCGCCGTGGCCGCCACCTGGACGCCGCAGCGCAGCGTCCGGTCGCCGTGCTGCCAACCGGCCGGGCTCGGCGACATCACATTCACCATGAACTTGCCGCGCGGGTCGAACCGGCCGCCCAGATATTTCTGCACGGCGGTCACACAATGTTCGTCGCGCAACTCGGTCATGCGCAGCGAATCGGGGTGACGGGTGCCTTCGGCGAACTCACGCCCCGGATACGCGCTGAGGTCGATGACGCCCGCCACCTCGAAGAGGTGCTTGTCGCCGCAGCCCACCTTCACCAGGTCGCTGCGGTCGGGTTTGGACCAGGTCAGGCAGTCGCCCCGCGCGGCGCTGCTGAACTCCTTGTCGCGCACCACGGGTTCGGCGCCTGGCTGGTGCGCTTCCACCTTGTCGGTGTCGAAGCCCGCGACGGCCATGGTGACCATCGCCGCGAGAATCGCCCCGAGGGCGCCTATCAGCAGCCCCCAACGCAGTTTCGTCGCGGACAGGTGCAGGGCGCCGCCGCGACTGGGCGCGGCGGGTCCCTCGGCTGGGTTGCTCTGCTTCTTCGACATCGTCGACGAGTGTATTTGTCGTGGCGGACTGCCGGGTCAACCCCGCAGAGCTGACACGAAGATGCCAGGTAGGCGACGCAGTTTGCCGTCGCCGTAGAAATCGGTCAGCTTGCGGCCGGTGGGGGCGCCGGTCTTGTTGGAGACGAACCACGGCGGCTTCGGGGTCAGGGCGAATTCACCGCGCAGAATCGATCGGGGAGCGGGGCGGAAGGGACCGCGGACCACAGTGCGTTCGACGTCGTCGAGGAGGAAGGCGTTGTGTACGACGCCGATGCCGCTCTGGATGTCGTCGATGGTGTGGCCGGGGTAGGCGCCCCAGCTCGCGCGCGGGGTCAGGAACGCGAGAGCCGTCCAGACGTTGAGGGCGACGGTGCCGTAGCGCAGGTCCTCGATCGCGGTGTCGAGCTTCGCGCCGAGTGCGGCGATGGTCGCGGGGTCGGCGATGATGTTGGCGCCCAGGGTGCCCATCAGCTCGTCGTTGGCGAAGTCGACCGCGTTGCCGAGGAATTCGGCCCCGGTGCCGGGCAGCTCGACCACGCCGAGCACCGGCGAGAAGTACTCGGTCCGCAGCAGCGCGGTGTCGCTCGCGGGCAGGTTCTCGACCAGGAGGCGACCGTTGGCGCGGGCGGCGTCGGGGTAGTCCGCCAGCGCGCCCGCCACCCGGTTGTCGCTGCCCGGGTAGTAGGCGGTGCGCGCGGGAGCGTTGTCGATCGCGGCGCGCAGCTCGGTGAGGAACTGCTCCTTGAGCGGCCAATCCGCGGCGAGCACCACGGTCTGCGCGGCGACGCAGTTGTAGCCGCCGTTGTGCAGTCGCTGGGTGGCCACGTGCTCGGCCTGGAATTTCAGGTCGGCAGCCGACCAGTCACCGGGCACCACGATGCACGGTGCGACACCGCCGAGCTCGCTGGTGATCGGCTTGTCCAGGATGGGCTCGCCGGTCTTGTCGGCTCCCGGTCCCCAGACGATCGCGTCGTGGGTCGGCGCGCCACCGGTCATGTGCACGTGCCCGACCAGCGGGTGGTTCACCAGGTAGCCGCCCTCTGGGGCCCCGCCGGTGAGGATGCGCACCACGCCGAGTTCGATGAACGGCGCGAAGATCGCCTGGAACACCGGCAGCATCGGATCGGTGATCGGGTTGAGCTTGAGCGCGACGACCCGGTTGTTGGCGTAGAGCTCGTAGAGCGTGTCCAGCGGCGCGATCGACATGATGTTGCCCGCGCCGAGCACCGCGCCGACGCCGTTGGTCTTCGCGGGGTCGAGCTGAGCCAGGCCCGCCTTGCGACGCGCGGTCGCGGCGTCGATACCGGGCCGCAGCCACACATCGGCGCTGAATCCGCTCAGCAGCAGCTTGTCGTAGATTCCGTGGGGAAGGGCGGGCACCGATACCCGGCCACCGGGGGCGGTGCCGAGGTCGACATCTTCGAGTGGGCTGGAGCCCTTTTCCAGCGCCGCCATCGACTCGCTCAGCGCCCGCGCGCTCGCGAGCATCGTCATCGGGCCCGACATCCACTCCTCGCCGAGCAGGGGGCTGTCGGCATCGAGTTTCTTGACGGTGCGGGCGGCGGCGACCCAGGCCTCGGCGTCGCGGGCGGTGAGCGCGTGCAGTTCGTCGAGCAGCTCGCGGCGGCGACGCAGCCCGGTCGCAGCCCAGGTTGCTTCACCCTGGGCGAGATCGGCGAGCGCGGTATCTATGACAGCGGTGTCGAAAGAGGTACTCACACCGCAACTATGCCCCTGTGCTGCCCGATTGGCACTTCAACTAGGCTGTTTCCTCATGATCGACCTCCGATTTTTGCGCGAGAACCCGGAAGCCGTCCGTGCCTCGCAGCGGACCCGCGGTGAGGACCCCGCGCTCGTCGACGCCCTGCTCGAAGCCGACGCCGCGCGCCGGGCCGCCGTGGCGACCGCCGACAATCTGCGCGCCGAGCACAAGGCCATGGGCAAGGTGATCGGCAAGGCGAGCAAAGAGGAGCGCCCCGCGCTGCTGGCCGCCGCCACCGACATGTCCGCCAAGGTCAAGGAGGCCGAGCTCGCTCAGCACGCCGCCGACGCCGACCTGGACGCCGCGCAGCGCGCGATCTCCAACGTCGTGCAGGAAGGCGCGCCCGCGGGTGGCGAGGACGACTATGTGGTGCTCGAAACCGTCGGCACCCCACCGGTTTTCGATTTCGAGCCCAAGGATCACCTGGAGCTCGGCGAGGCGCTGCACCTGATCGACATGGAGCGCGGCGCGAAGGTGTCGGGCTCGCGGTTCTATTTCATGACCGGCTACGGCGCGCTGTTGCAGCTGGGCCTGTTGCAGCTGGCCGCGCAGAAGGCCGTCGCCAACGGCTTCACCATGATGATCCCGCCGGTGCTGGTGCGCCCGGAGATCATGGCGGGCACCGGTTTCCTCGGTCAGCACTCGGCCGAGGTCTACCACCTGGAGGAGGACGACCTCTTCCTCGTCGGAACCTCGGAGGTGCCGCTGGCCGGCTACCACGCGGAGGAGATCCTCGATCTGAGCACGGGCGCGAAGCGCTACGCGGGGTGGTCGTCGTGTTTCCGCCGCGAGGCGGGTAGCTACGGCAAGGACACCCGCGGCATCATTCGCGTGCACCAGTTCGACAAGGTGGAGATGTTCGTCTACACCACCCCCGACCAGGCCGAAGCCGAGCATCAGCGGCTGCTGTCGTGGGAACGCGAGATGCTGGACGCGATCGACGTGCCCTACCGGGTGATCGATGTGGCCGGCGGCGATCTCGGTAGCTCGGCGGCGCGCAAGTTCGACTGCGAAGCCTGGGTGCCCACCCAGCAGACCTACCGTGAACTCAGCTCCACCTCGAACTGCACCACCTTCCAGGCGCGCAGGCTCTCGGTCCGCTACCGCGACGAGAACGGCAAGGTGCAGATCGCGGCCACACTGAACGGCACGCTGGCCACCACACGCTGGATCGTGGCGATCCTGGAGAACCACCAGCAGGCCGACGGTTCGGTGCGGGTGCCCGAGGCGCTGGTCCCGTTCGTCGGTACCGATATCCTGAAGCCGTAAGATGCTAGGTGTTTGCTGGCAATCCATTTGGTGGATGTGGCAAACACCCTGACCCATCAACATCTAGGCTGGTGCTCGTGCGAGGAATCGGGGCGCGCGGCGATACCCGAACCCGGGTGCGGGCGGCATCGGCGTTGGCGACAGCAAAGGTCATGGCCAGGACAACGGGGGCGTTCTACGTTCTCGGTGGTGTCCTCGGCCTGATGATCACTGCCGTCGCACCGGGTGACGACGGCAATCGTGCCGTGGTCGGTGTCGCGGCGGCGATCTCGGTGGTACTCGGTCTCACGCTGCTCGCGTGGGGCCCGCGGATGCCACACCGCCTGCACCACGCCTACCTCGCCACCGCGGCGGTACTGGTCGCGATCGCGGTCTACGACTTCCCCAACCTGGTCGGCGGCATCACGCTGGCCTCGTTCTTCGTCTTCGTCGCCTGTGACGCGGCGCTGTTCTTCGCCTGGACCCAGGCCGCCGCGCATATCGGTTTCGCGATGGTGCTGTGTCTGCTGGTGTTGCCCGCGCGCGGGTTGCCGTGGTGGTCCGGGCTGATCCCGGCCGGTGTCACCTTCGGCGCGGGCGTGGTGGTGGGCATCCTGACCAGGATGGCCTCGGAAGCCGATATCGACGTGCTCACCGGCCTGCTGAACCGGCGCGGTTTCGAGAAGCAACTCAATCCCGCGATCGACGCCGCCGGTCGCGGCGGTCAGGGCGTGGCCCTGGTGCTGGTCGACCTCGACCGATTCCAGAAGATCAACGACCACCTCGGCCACCGCGCGGGCGACGCCGTGCTGCAGCGGGTCGCCGATACCTGGCTCGACCTGCTCGCGCCCGGCCAGGTGCTGGCCCGTTTCGGTGGCGATGTTTTCGCGCTGCTGTTGCCGGGGACCACCGAGCAGGCCGCGATCCTGCTCACCGAACAACTGCGTGCCGCGGTGACCATGGGCTGTTCGGCCGGTGTCACCTCCTGGCAGCCGGGCGAGTCCGGTTCGCTGCTGGTCAGCCGCGCCGACGTCGGTCTGTACCGGGCCAAGCAGGCGGGCCGCAACCGCACCGTGCTCGAATCGTCGCGTCAGCTCCCGCTGGCGGTGGAACTGCGCGAGGCCATCGACCGCGGTGCGCTCGATGTGCACTACCAGCCGATCGTCAGCCTCACCGAGGACGGCGGCCAGGCGGTCGGCGTCGAGGCGCTGCTGCGCTGGTCGTCGAGCGCGCAACCCGAGGTCACCACCGAGGGCCTGATCCGCGTCGCCGAGGAATACGACCTCATCTCCGACCTGGACGAGCTGGTGCTTCGCCGCGCCTGCGCCGACGCCGCGCGCCTGCAGGAGAGTTTCGCCTCGCTGAACCTCACCCTGAATGTGAACGTCTCCGGCCTGGAGCTGGCCGAAACCGAATACGCCGAGCGGGTCGCGACCATCCTGTCCGATACCGGCTGGCCCGCCGACCAACTCGTGCTCGAGGTGACCGAGAGCGAACTCGCCGCCGAATCCCAGACCGCGATCGCCAACCTGCACACCCTGCGCGACCGTGGCGTACGCATCGCCATCGACGATTTCGGCACCGGCTACTCCTCGCTGAGCCGGCTGGCCACCATCCCCAGCGACATCCTCAAGGTCGACCAGTCATTCGTCGCCGCCATCCGCTCGGATTCCCCCGCGCCGCCACTGCTGAGCGTGATCGCCGCGCTCAGCAAGTCGCTGGACCTGCAGGTCATCGCCGAGGGCGTGGAAACCGAATACCAGGCCGCCGTCCTCACCGAACTCGGCTTCGCCCTCGCTCAGGGCTACCACTACAGCGACTCACACCCGGTCGCCGACCTCATCAACGACCTCAACGACGGCCGTCCGTCGGCGAGCGCCACCGACGAGGACGAATCCCTCGCTGCCAACGGCTGGATTCCGCTCGGATAATCGCTTGACCCGGCCGGTCGCGGCGCGAACGATGGAACCCATGCGGATGCTCGTCTACGGCTGTTGATCTTCCCCGCTCCGGCACGCGGTGGCCTGGTTGAGGCGTGAGCCGACCGGTGTCGGCGACCTCACGGTGCGCGCGGTCCTGTTCAGGGGCACTCGCGACCTGTTGCCGATCTATGCGGTCTACGGTGTTCTCTTCGCCGATCACGGGCTGAGTACCGCCCAGATCTCGCTGCTGTTGGCGATCTGGTCGGTGACCGCGTTCCTGCTCGAGGTGCCGTCGGGTACGTGGGCGGACACGGTGTCGCGTCGACGCCTGCTGGTCCTGAGCTGTCTGTTGCAGGCCACGTGTTTCGCACTGTGGATGCTGATGCCGTCGTTTGTGGGCTTCGCGCTCGGCTTCCTCGTCTGGGGTATCGCGAGCGCGCTGGAGTCGGGGACCTTCGAGGCACTGATCTACGACGACCTGGTCGCACGGGGTGAACCGTCGGCCTACGCGCGAATCATGGGCTGGTCGCGCGGTGCGCAGGAGAGCACGGTGCTCGTGGCGATCGTCGCCGCCGCACCGCTGTTCGCCATCGGCGGTTACCCGCTGGTCGGCTGGGTCAGTGTCGGTATCAGCCTCCTGCACACCCTGACCGCGCTGGCGCTGCCCAACGCGCCCGTCGCCATCTCCGCGACGGCCGTCGACGATCTCGACGACGAGCCGGCACCCGGACCGCTCGGCCCTCACGTCAAACCGGTAGCGGTGACGCCGCCGTCGGCTTCGCCCGGCTCCACCTCCTCGCGCTACCTCGCCATGCTCGGGACCGGCCTCTCCGAGGCACTACGCGTGCGCCGGGTCCGCCGGGGCGTGCTGCTGGGCGCACTCCTGTACGGCGTCACCGCCTTCGACGAGTACTTCGGCCTACTCGCGGTCTCCGGCGGCGCGTCGACCAGTACCTCGGCACTGCTGGTCGGCGTCACGGTCGCGGGTTCGCTGATCGGTTCGCTGCTGGCGGGCCGCACCGAATCCCTCTCCGCCCGAACGCTGGCAGCCGCCCTGTTCCTGGCCGGAATCCTGTTCATCGCAGGCGCGCTCGCCGTCGGCGCCACCGCTGGGCCCGCCATGATCTGGATCGGTTTCATCGGCATCGGCATCGCCTACGGAATCGACTTCAATATCGAGGTCATCGCGGGCGCGCGCCTCCAAGACGCCATCGAAGGACCCGCCAGAGCCACGGTGACCTCGGTCTCGGGCCTGCTCTCCGAGATCGTCGCCCTGGCCGTCTTCGGCTTCGTAGCGGCCGCGACCCACTACCTTTCGATGTCGACCACCATCGCCCTACTCGGCACCGTCCTGCTCGCGACAGCGCTACTGACGCCGACCTGGATGCCGCCGCGTCGCCCGGAGTAGTCAGGTTCTGGGGTGCACGACAGGTGCGCGGTGCTTCGGTCGCGCGGCCACCGCCCACGGCGTGCCGCACGACCAGGGCTGGCACACTCGTACCGATATGCGGAACGTGGACCGGAATGAGGAGCGGGCGATCGGGCGCAGTGGGATCGGGCTGGTGTTCGGGTTCTGTATCGGGGCCGGTGTCGCGGTGCAGGGGCGGATCAACGGTGCGCTGGGGGTTCGGCTGGCCGATGGGATCGCGGCGGCGACCATCAGTTTCGCCACGGGATCACTCGCTTTGCTGGTCGCCTTTCTGCTGAGCCCGGCATTGCGTGCGGGGGTCGCCGAGGTGCGTGCGGCGGTGTCGGGGGGCAGGTTGGCGCCGTGGCAGTTGCTCGGTGGTCTGTGCGGCGCGTTCTTCGTGGCGGCGCAGGGCCTCACCATCGCCGCGATCGGTGTCACCGCGTTCACGGTGGCGGTGGTCGCGGGTCAGCTGCTGAGCAGTCTTGTCGTCGACCGGCTGGGCCTCGCTCCGAACGGCCGCACCCCGATCACCGCGTGGCGGATCTTCGCGGCCGCCCTCGGCATCGCCGGGGTGGTGCTCTCGGTCGGCGGCGGTTCCGCGCCGGCTACGGTCGCCACGGGCGTCCCGGACATCCCCGCCCTGCTCATCGTCCTTCCCGCCCTCGCGGGAATCGGCCTGGCCTGGCAACAGGCGATCAACGGCCGCGTCGGCGCCACCGGCGGTCCCTTCGCCGCCACCCTGATCAACTTCGCGGTCGGTCTGACCGCACTGCTGCTCCTCGACCTCCACACCCTGTCCGACACCGGCCTTCCCGACGAATTCCCCACCAACCCTAGGCTTTACACCGGCGGTCTGATCGGAGTGGCTTTCATCGCACTGGCCTCTGTCACGGTCGGCTTGATCGGTGTACTGCTGCTCGGCCTCACCTCGGTGGCGGGTCAGCTGGTCACCGCCGTGCTACTCGACGCGGTCGACGCGAAGCTCTCGCCCCTCGCGATCGCCAGCTGTGTGATCGTGCTGGGCGCGGTGGTCGTGGCGAGCCGGGCGGGACGTTAGCGCCTCGCGGGAACCGGAGAGATCGCGCGTACCCCGTGAGTGGAGACGTCGACGGTCGACCGGAACCGGGATGCTAGGTTGCTGGCGAACCGGGCGCTCGTCGGATGGGTGCTTCGGGCTCGCCCGCCGTGGCGGGTGTGAACGGGGGAGTACCGCATTGATCGAGCCGTTGTCGACGAGTGACGCGCCGATGATCGGGCGCTATCGGGTGCGCGGTGTGCTCGGTGCGGGCGGCATGGGGCGGGTAGTGCTGGCCACCGGACCCGATGGCCGGTTCGTCGCGATCAAGCAGATTCATTCGCATCTGCTCGACGATCGTGAGTTCCGGGCGCGGTTCGAGCGTGAGGTCGCCATCTCCGCCCGGGTTTCGGGTGCTTTCACGGCCGCGGTGGTCGATTTCGACACTACCGGCGAAACACCATGGCTCGCTTCGGTATTCATCGCGGGGGTCGAGCTGGACAAAGCAGTGCGCGAGCTGGGGCCGCTGCCGGTCCCCGCGTTGCGCACCCTGGCTTCCGGCATGGCCTCCGCGCTGCACTCGATCCACAGCACCGGTCTTGTGCACCGAGATCTCAAACCCGCCAATGTGATTCTCGCCGCTGACGGCCCGAGGGTGATCGACTTCGGCATCGCGCAGGCGGTGGGGACCGGCGCAGCCCTCACCGAAGTGGGGGCTGTGGTCGGCTCGCCGGCGTACATGTCGCCGGAACAGGCGAACAGCGAACCGGTCACCTCCGCGAGCGATGTCTTCTCGCTCGGCTCGCTGCTGTGCATGGCCGCGACGGGAACGGCGCCGTTCGCGTCATCGTCGGCTCCCTACACCCTGTTCAATATCGTCCACAGCGAGCCGCAACTCGACCAGGTTCCCGCGCCGCTGCGCGACCTGATCGCGGGCTGTCTGCGCAAGGACCCGAGGGCCAGACCGACGCCGGCCCAGATCCTGGACTATCTGGGCGTCCTGCCCGTTCAGGCGCAGCCGTGGCCCGCGCCTGTTCATGCCGAAATCGCAGACCAGACAAGAAAACTGGCTGCACTCACTTCGGATCCCGAGGCAACGCAGATCATTTCGGCGCATACCCCGATAGCATCATCGGCGCCAGCCGAGATCCCGGTCACGAAGCGCCGGACCGCTCTTCGGCTGGGAATTGTGGCGGCGATCGCGGTGGTGATCGCCGGCGCGATCACAGCGGTTACCCTCCGCGGCGACGAGTCCACGCCAGCACCTCAGGACACACCGCAGGCGATGCCCACCGAGACGCTCCCCGGCCTGGACCAGCTGCGTGGCACCGACACCTGCACCTGGGTGCCGCGGGCACTCGGAAACACCCTGCCCGCCGAGGTCGCCGAGAAGGCATCGCCGGATGTCTCGGCTTGGCGCTGGCAGGCGACGTCGAGTTGGGGATGTGATGGCAACTCGGGTGGCGCGCATATCGCCGTCGAGGTCGGTGCCGCGCTGAACGGATTCGAATCCGGCAAACAGGTGGTCAACGGTTACGCGATCGCCCGTCGTGGCGATGACTGCGCATTCGCCATCGAGGGCAGCGAGCAAGCCGCGCGCTGGGGAATCATCGTCGACACCTTCTCGCGCGGCGAATGCCGTCTGGCCGACCATGTTCTCTCCCGGCTCACCGCCACGCTCGACGAATTGCGTCCCGACACCGCCGCGCAGAAATCGCTGTCATCAGTAGACCCCTGTGTCCTGGTCGACAATTCCGCCTTCGCCGCGCTCGGTGCCGTTGTGACGAAATCCGCGCACTCCTGCGAGTGGTCGGGAGACTCCACCGTGCGGATCACGTTGTCGCAGCCACGGCGACGAGCGACCTCCCTGGAGGAGAAGGTGATCGATATCGGCGACGGTGTGCTGGTCGACGATCTCGGCAGCGCGATGCTGGGGCTGCACGAATGTCGTCGGGTGTATCAGTTCCGCAAGGTCGGCGAGACCTTCCGCGAGGATGTCGAAGTGTTGGTCAGCAATCCGAACCAGCGCGAAGGGCAACTCTGCGCGATCGCCGATCCGCTCGTGAAGCAGGCGGTCGGGCGGTTGCCCGCGCGGTAGCGGCGCCGAACTCGCGGGTGATAGTTTCACGACAGAGTTCGGGAGGGGCCCGGCGTTCGACGCCGTGGTCGGAGGGGAATGTACGTGCGTAATCGGTTGCGTTGGCTGGCGCCGTTGTTGTCGCTCACCCTGCTCATCGCGGCATGTGGTGACGACGCCGCACCCGATCACGGCGACTATGCCCTCGAACCGGTCGTGGGCGACTACGACGACGCGCCGAACACAGTGCGCGGAACACTGGTGGAATCCGCGCGCATCGGCGAGCGTTTGCTGTTCGCCGACCGTATCGACCCGGAATTGACCAGCGGCGACGGCGGCGGGCTGATCGTCGGCATACTCGGCGTCGACGATCTGCTCTCGGGCGTACAGCGGAGCGCGCTCGGGCCGTTCGACGTGCTGGCAGGCTACGGCGCGATCGCGAGCAATGGCCAGTCGGACAACGAAGCGAAGCACAAGCTGTTGTCGATCGTGGTCCTGTCACTACCCGACGAGCTTCAAGCGACTGCGGCCGCACAGGCGATGGCCGCGGCGGATTTCACCGCGAACACCGAGAACGCGCCTCTGGTTCTCCCGGAATACCCGGCCGCACTGTCACATTGGCGACCAGGTGTGCCGACGGTCGGGAGCTGGCTGGTGTGGAAGAACCTGGTGATCAGGTTGTACGCCAAGATCATCGAGCCGAGTCCCGAGCTGTTGTCCGATCTGCTCACGCGGACCTACCGGGCACAGCTGGCCGAGCTCGACACCTTCGCTCCGACGCCCGCCGCCGATGTGCCGAAGCTGAAACTCGACAGCGACAAGTTGCTCACCCATGTGGTGAAGACCGGCGATTACTGGCCCGACAAGTGGGATTTCATGGTCTACGGACCGCGTTCCTATGCCCTGTTGCGAGACAACCCGTCGGCCGAACTGGGTGAGTTCGCGCAGAGCTCGATCGACGCGGTCGCGGTGTCGTACAACAAGTTCCTGTTCCGCGCGCGTGACAGCGAAGCCGCGAAAACCTACGCCGACGCCAAGGAAAAACAGTCGCTGGCAGCTGATTACACGCCGATGCCGGGTCCGGCGGGGCTCTCCGGTATTTCCTGCTACCGCGCGGCGAGGCCGGACAACAGTTCCATTCCCGCCCGGCGGTTCTCCTGCCTGGTGCGCCACAACGAGTACGTGGTCCGCCTCTACAGCAACCAGGAAATCGACATTCGACAGCAAGCGGTCGCGCAGCACGCGCTGCTGAGCGGGTCGTGGTGAACACGGGAGGCGCGGCGATGAAACCGCTGGGTTCACAGGATCCCGAACAGTTGGGCCGCTATCGCCTCCTGGCCGTGATCGGCCAGGGTGGCATGGGCCAGGTGCTGCTCGGCCAAGGTCAAGATGGCCGATTGGTGGCGGTGAAGCAGATCCACCGCCAGTTCACCGGCAATCCGGAGTTTCGTGCCAGGTTCCGGCGGGAGGTCATGGCGTCACAACAGGTGACCGGCGCCTACACCGCGGGCGTGGTCGACCATGACGCGGATTCCGAAACACCCTGGCTGGCTTCCGAATACATCGCGGGTCCCGGCCTGCAGGACATGATCGGCGAGTTCGGCCGCCTGAACCTGAACGGGCTGAAACTCCTTGCCACCGGCTTGGCGATGGCGCTGCTCGAGATACACCGCACCGGCCTGGTGCACCGCGACCTCAAGCCGAGCAACATCCTGCTCACCAATGACGGTCCGCGCGTGATCGACTTCGGCATCGCCAGGGCGCTCGAGGACGACGTCAACCTCACCGCCACCGGCGCCGTGATCGGCTCACCGGCGTATATGTCCCCCGAACAGGCCGAATGTCGTCAGCTCACACCGGCTTCCGATGTTTTCGCCGTCGGCGCGGTCCTCGCGATGGCGGCCACCGGCGCGAGCCCGTTCGACGCGGCCTCCACCCCGCAGGTCCTCTACAACGTGTTGTACGGCTCCCCGGACGTGACCGGAATTCCGGAGCCGATCCGCGCTCTGGTCGATGCCTGTCTCGCCAAGGACCCGTCGGCGCGACCGACTCCCGAGCAGTTGCTCGACGCGGCGAGCCGGATCGACGTCGAACCCGTGTGGCCGGTCCGGATTCGCCGACGCATCGCCGACTGTCAGGCCGAGGCGGGTCGCTGGGCGGACGGAACCGCCGCTGCCGCGGCGTCGATCGTGTCCGAGGCGCCGAAGCCGAGATGGGCGCGACTGGCTCCCGTCGCAGCGGCCGTGTCGGCGGTGGTGCTGGCTTCCATCGCGTTCTGGGGCGTCGGCGTCGAGGGCAACGCGGTGGCGATGGACGATCCGCCACTGGCGTTGACCCACGAGGAATCCCGTCGGCTCGATCTCTGCGCGCTGCTGGATCCGTCGGTGCTCGGTGAACTCGGCACGGCGACAAGTGAAGTAAGACCGAGCAGTTTCGGCGGCTGCACCATCGAGTATCGCGATCAGGCCGGTCGCAAGATGTCCTTCAGTCTGAATACCGGCGAGGGTGTCGCAGACGTGCGCGACGACAATCTGCCGATGGGGAGCACCATCAATTGGATGCCGGTGCTCGGACGCTACAAGGAGTCCGCCTCCTGTGACCGCATGGTGGTGACGCAGAGCGGTCTGCCGATGGTGCTGAAGATGGGTGCTAGCACCTTTCCGCCCGCGGGCGACCTCTGCCCGCAGTCCGAACGCGCACTCGCGGCGGTGGTCCGGCGCCTTTCGGTCAATCCACCGTTGCGGACCTACCCGCAGGGTTCGCTGCAGTCGCTCGACCCGTGCACGCTGATCGACCTCAGGACAGTTCGTGCGTCGCTCGGTGACCTCGTGCGCTCAGCGACTCCCCACGGCTGCGCGTTGAACAGCGCCACCGGCCTCTTCGTAGTCGACATCGGCGAGGGTATCCGGCCGGACAGCCTCCCGGGCAGAAAGGCTCGGCCCACCCGCACGATCGGTGGGCACACGGTCTACCTCGACGGCAGTGGTCCCACATACTGCACCTTCATCCACCTGGTGATGCCGACCAAGGACGATCAGGCCGAGCAACTACGGGCGTCGTACTACCCGAACTCCTGGAATGCCGATGGTGTCTGCGAGACCGCGGCCGCTTTGTTCGAACCCGTACTCGAGAAGTTGCCCCCATCATGACGATCCATCCACCCGGCCCCAGCGATCCGCCCACCATCGGCCGCTACCGAGTACTCGGTACCCTTGAGGCCGCGGCCGGATTCCGGTCCGTGCTCGCCACCGGCCCCGATGACTCGTTGGTAGTCGTGCGACAGGCGCTACCGGAACTCCTCGACGAGCCGGAGTTTCGAATCAAACTGCGGCACAGTGCGATTGCGGGTATGCGTTTTTCCGGACCCGCCAACACCACGGTGATCGACGTCGACGCTGATGCTGAGAAGCCCTGGTTGGCAGCGGCATTCGTGCCCAGCATGCGCCTCGACGCCGCCGTAGCCGAACACGGGCCACTGCCTGTGCCCGCCGTTCGCGCCCTGGCCGCGGCCTTGGCCTCGGCGCTGCGGACCGTGCACGCGGCAGGCCTCGTGCACCAGGGCATCCGCGCCGACACGGTGCTGTTGGCAAGGGACAGTGGTCGTCTGGGTGAAGTCGGTATCACCCCGGCCGCCGGAACCGCGACCGCGGCGGCCATGGGCACACCGGACTTCCTGTCACCGGAACAGTCGCTCGGATATGCGCTGACGCCGGCTTCGGACGTGTTCTCCCTCGGTTCCGTGCTCGCGTTCGCGGCCTCCGGCGTCGCGCCGTTCGCCGCGCCGTCGGTGCCGTACACGCTGTTCAACATCGCCCAGCGCGAGCCCGATCTGAGCCGCGTACCGGAGCCGCTGTTCGAGATGCTGGCCGCCTGCCTGCGCAAGGATCCGGCGGCTCGCCCCACTCCCGGGCAGATACTCGACTATCTCGGTGGCCCGTCGAGTGGCCCGCCGCCGTGGCCCGCCTCCGTACTCGATGACATCGGGCGTCAGCAGCACGAGATCTCGGCACTGCTCGCCGCCCTGCCCGCGATCATCGCGCCCGAACCCGCACCCGCAAGGCCCTTCCCGGTGGTCTTGGCCGAGGTAGGTCGTGCGGTGGTCGAATTCGGCAGTCGTGCACTGGAATCCGGGCGTCGTCGGTGGGCCGCGGCGAGTCCGAGGGCGCGCGGCGGCCTGGCGGGTGGACTTGCAGCGCTACTCGTGGCGCTCGTCGGGATCACCTACTTCGCGACCCGCGAGGAAAGCGCGCCGGGGCCGGTGACCGGGCTGACCCTGGCGCAGTTGCGCCAGGTCGATGCCTGCCGCTGGCTGGCCTCGTCCCTCGGCGACTCGGTACCGGTCGCGCCGACACCACTGGCCGCGGATACCTGGGAGCTGAGTCTGTCCCCGAGTTGGGGGTGTACCGCCAGTTCGAACCGCTACGGCCTCTACCTGTACCTAGGGCGCGAGCACGAATTCCTGACGCCGAGTAAGACGATGGTGGAAGGGGTTCCGATCATCGACGGCAGCTCGGCTTCCTGCACGCGGGTCATCCCGAGCCCGGGCGCCGAGCGCGAATCCGGCATCGTCATCGTCCTCAACAACCCGTCCGGGGTGAAGGAATGCGCGGGTATCGACTACGTCGCGGCCAACCTCGCCCGTTCACTGACGACCGCGCCGCGCGCCGAGGGCAGGGATTCCTCGCTGGCTCTGCTCGAACCGTGCGCGCTGCTCAACCGCGACGTCGTCGCCGGGAAGATCGGCGCCCTGCCACCCGAGCCCACCGTCGCCGACGCGCACACCTGCCGGTGGGACGCGCGCGTGCGTGTCACCCTGGAGCTTGTCAGCACCAGTACGAGCACTACGGGCAAGAACCTGGAGGTCGTCACGGTCGACGGGGTCCAGATGTATCTCGGCAAGGGTGGTTCGAATGCCATCTGTTCCCGCGCCTTCCTGATGCCGGATGCCGGGCAGGAGACCATCGAGGTCTCGGTACACGGAGCCGAGGGGCTCCGCGACGAGTATTGCCCGATCGCCTCGTCCCTCCTGCGTCACGCGGTCGGGAATCTGCCCGAACGCTGAGGCCGGGCTACGGTGAATACCGCGATTCCGCGGACCACCACGAAAGGGCAGCCATGGACCAGCTCGCAGTTGCGGTAGTCGGATACGGCCTGGCCGGTTCGGTATTCCACGCCCCGCTCATCGCCGCCGATCCACGGATGCGAGTGGCCGCCGTGGTGACCTCGTCGCAGGAGCGGGCCGAGCAGGCACGAGCCGAGCATCCCGGGGTGCGGGTGTGGGGGTCGGCTCAGGAGATGTTCGTCGAGGACGAGGACGTCGATCTCGCCGTGATCGCCACCCCGAATCGCTCGCACGCGCCACTGGCGTTGCAAGCGCTGGCCGCGGGGCTGCCCGTGGTGGTGGACAAGCCGTTCGCGGTGACCGCGGCCGATGCCGAGGAAGTGGTCGAGGCCGCCGCGCGGGCCGATCTGCCGCTGAGTGTCTTCCAGAATCGACGCTGGGACAACGACTTTCTCACTGTGCGCGCGCTGATGGACGCCGGTGAGCTGGGTGAGGTTCGGCGGTTCGAGTCCCGGTTCGAGCGGTGGCGGCCGGTGTCCAAAGGCGGCTGGCGCGAGGTGGGCGACGCCGAGGACGGCGCGGGCATCCTGTTCGATCTGGGCTCTCACCTGGTGGACCAGGCGCTCACGCTGTTCGGCCCGGTTACCGAGGTCTACGCCGAACTCGACCGCCGCCGCCCCGAGGTCGCGGCCGACGACGATGCCTTCATCGCCCTCACCCACGCCAACGGCACCCGCTCCCACCTGTGGATGAGCGCCCTCGCGCCGCAACTCGGCCCGCGTCTACGCGTGCTCGGCGCCACCAACGGCTACACCGTCTCCGGCCTCGACCCCCAGGAAGACGACCTGCGCGCGGGTCGCCGCCCGAACGGCGGAAACCCTTGGGGCACAGTCACACCCGACAGATGGGGCACCTTCGGCGCGGGAGACGAACTGCGCACCATCCCCACCCTCCCCGGCGACTACCCCGCCTTCTACGCGGGCATGGCCGCCACCCTCCTCGACGGAGCCCCGGTCCCCGTCGACCCCCGCGACGCCGTGGAAACCCTGCGCATCCTCGAATACGCCCGCCACGTGGCCGAGCCGCCGTCCTGATATAGCAGCTCGCTGATCGACGTACGGCTCAGAGCTTGCGGGAGCGCAGCTCGTGGCCCTTCGAGGTCTTGCACCGGCCGGATTCCAGGTCCCACTGCCAGCCGTGCAGGTTGCAGGTGAGGTTATTGCCCTCCACCACACCGAATTTGGAGAGGTCGGCCTTGAGGTGGGGGCAGCGGCGCTGGACTTCCCAGCCGTCGAGTTCGGTGACGGCGGAGTCGTCGTGTGCCTCGGAGAACCAGCCGTCGGCGTAGGCGATGCGCTCGTCGGTGAGGCACTTGAAGAAGGTGTAGAGGAACTCGTTGTAGCCGCCGATGCGCCACGCCTGGAAGCGGGTGGACAGGAAGATCGTGTTCACCCAGTCCGGTTCGTTGTCGCGCAGCACGGTGCGCACCAGTTCGGGGGCGATGCGGAAGCCGTAGCGGTAGCGGCCCTCGCCTTCGAGCGGCGCGCGCACGGTGCGGTGCGGGAAGTCCAGGACCACGGTCTCCTCGCCGATCACCAGGCCTACCGGGTAGCCGATGCCGTCGCTGATCAGCGCGCTCTGCTTCATGATCGGTTCGAAGAGCTCACGCAGCGGTTCGAGCAGCGAACCCTCGCCGGTCTCCCATGAGGCCTTCTCCGCGGCCAGCACCGGCGCGAACCGCTGCGCCATCTCCGCGATGTAGGCGGCTTTGTCGCCGTAGATCCGATCCGGGTCGAACGGGTGCGCGAGGTCGAGTTCCTTGCCGCGCACATCGGCCACCGAGCCGGGGATCATCAGGATCCCGCCGGGGTTGCCGTGGATGTTCATCTGATCGAGGAACACGATCTGGTCGGGGAAGATGTTGCCTTCGTCGCCACGATCGTCGTTGAGGTAGCGCAGCTCCTCGTCGAGGAACACCGGCGGACCGGCCGAGGGCACCACCCAGGTCGCACCGACCTGCTCGATGTAGGACCGCGCGCGATCCATGCCACGCTGACGCTTCTGCTTGCCGAAGTTGGCCTTGGTCCGCGCCGGGATGTCGTACACCGCCGGGTACCAGATCGCGCCCGAGTACTGCAGCAGGTGGATGTCGATATCGCCGAACGCGTCGTGGATGACGTCCATGTCCACCGGTCGGGCGTCGTTCATGTTGAAGCAGGTGGTCTCACCGTCGGAGATGAGGATGCCGGAGTCGCCGATCGGACCGTCGGCGGGCGCGCGCAACGCGACGATCATGATGTCGACGGAACCCTTGGGTCCGGTGATCGTGTGCTTGACCGAGTCCTCGGTCTCGAAGAACTCGGTGAAGCCCAGCGCCTCCAGCTCACGGCGCAGGTCGAGCACCGGGTAGTCGGGCAGCAGGACCGTGGCGTCCTTGTTGACGTACTTCGCCAGGTGGGCGGCGTCGAAGTGATCGCGGTGCAGGTGCGAGACGTAGAGGTAGTCCACATCGCCGAGGGCCTCCCAGTCGAGCTGGGAGTTGTCCGGGAAGGGGAACCACGACGCGAAGTACGCGGGGTTCACCCAGGGATCGCACAGGATCGTGCCCGCTTCGGTGCGGATATGGAAGCCGGCATGTCCGACGCTGGTGATCTGCACGAGCTGTTTCCTCCTACCAGGATCTGATTCGCCGGATCAATGGCGAGCTACCGCCGTGGGGCCCCGGAGACTGCTTCGGCGGACCAGCCAACCAGGGTAGTGGCTAAATCGTTACGTCACCGATGCAATAGCCCTCAGCGGTCGCGACAACCGTGAAAGTGCGTGTCCGAGTGCCGCCGGGCGAGGTGGTCACAGGGACGTGAACTGCCAGGTAGTCGCCACGAATCTGCTCGGATCGTAGCTCCTCGCCGGTGTAGGAGGTGACATTGCCTACTTTGCCCGAGTTGCCTGTCAAGGGGGGTGCTACGGGATTGCCAGTGCCCTCGGGGTCCCAGCTAGCGGGCGAGGCCTTGCAGGTCAGCGGATGGTCTGCTTCGATGTCGGCCGCGTCGAGAGGTTTGCCGGTGGCGCGGGCGAGGTAGCGGCGGACGGTGTGACGCGCGTCGGCGTCGTCGTAACCGGGCTCGACACCCGCCGCGGAAACGCGGCCGCAGGCATAGCCCGACGCGACGGACTCGCGGTCGACGGTGACGGTGACGGTTCGGTTACGCCAGGTCACGGTGTCGGCGGTCGCGGTGCCCGGGGTGGCGAGGGCGGCGAGCACCGACTGGGGTTCGGCGTACATCTCGGCGACGGTGGCGGGCGGGATGGTCCAGCAGCTGCTCTGGAGCTCTTTCACCGTGCTGTTCTGTAGGTCGACGGCCCAGCGGCGGACAGCGGTCACGGCGTCGGCGTGGCCGGCGACGGCGCCGACCGGCGGCGCGTCGGCGGGCAGTGGGCTGTTCGGCGCCGGTTCGCCGGGCGCGATGGCCTGGGTCGCCGTGGTCGTCGACGCGGCGGCCGTGGTCGTCGCAGCGGGGTTCGCCTCGACCGGATCGCCCGGGATCCCCGACACCGAATCGCACCCGGCGACCAGGGCCGCGGTGACGATCAGTCCCGTGACCAGCGCGTACGCGCGGGGCGGGTGGGTCAGGGCAAGCTGGGCGCGTTCCACTACGACGTTCCTCGATTCCTAGGTCGTGGCACCCGCGTACGCAGACGGCGGGGTGTGACTGTCGGGGCGAGCGGACTCGCCGGGGTGTAGACCGGTGTGCGCGAAGCGGATTCGCTGCGCGGGCGAACGCCGCGATTCTACGGTGGCCGCGCGCGCGGATGGCACCCCTGCCGACTGGGAGATCTACGACTACCCTTGCGTACTTGTGGAACCCCTCTACTTCTCGATCATCGGCGTGGCCCGAACCCTGTTCTTCCTCGAAGGTCTGAAGTTCACCGTCAAGGGGGCGGAAAACATCCCCGCCACCGGCGGTGCCGTGCTGGCGGTCAACCACACCGGCTATATGGACTTCACCTACGCGGGTCTGCCCGTCCGTACCCCTCGTCGCTACATCAGGTTCATGGCCAAGCAGGAGGTGTTCGACAACAAGATCTCCGGCCCGATCATGCGCACCCTCAAGCACATCCCGGTCGACCGCACCGCGGGTGCGGACTCCTACCAATCGGCGGTGCAGTACCTGCGCGACGGCGAGCTCGTCGGCGTGTACCCCGAGGCCACGATCAGCCGCAGCTTCGAGATCAAGGAATTCAAGTCCGGCGCGGCCCGCATGGCGCTAGAAGCCGACGTCCCGATCATCCCGATCACCATCTGGGGCGCCCAGCGCGTGTGGACCAAGGGCTTCCCCAAGCGCCTCGGCCGCACCAACACCCCCATCTCGATCGCCGTCGGCGCCCCCATCCAGCCCTACGAACCCGCCGCCGACCTCACCGCCCAGCTCCGCTCCACCATGCAGGAAATGCTCGCCGACCTGCAAAAGTCCTACAACCACGAGCCCGGCGCCTACTGGGTCCCGAAACGACTCGGCGGCAGCGCCCCATCCCTCGCGGAGGCAACCGCCCTCGACGAAGCCGAAGCAGCCGAACGCTTCGCCCGCAAGGCCGCGAAAACGCAGGAGACCGAGGGCTGAGGTCGCCACCATGCCCGTTCGGCTCGTCGCCGGGGCTGACTCAGCGTGGGATTCGGCAGTGCGTCGGTGTGGGTAGCTCGCCGCGGAGGTAGGCGGCGGGTGGGACGCCCATGAGGGTGCGGAAGTCGGTGGTGAGGTGGGACTGGCCGTAGTAGCCGGTGCTCGCCGCGAGGTGTGACCATGGGGTATCGCCCGCGTGGGCGAGGACGCGACGCAGGCGTTGGATGCGGGCGAAGTGCTTGGGGGACAGCCCGATTCCCGTGGTGAACAGGTTGCGTATCTGGCGTTCGCTGACGGCGAGGCGGGCGGTGAGTTCACCGAGCGCGGGGGCGTCGTCGGCGGTGAGCGCGGAGATCGCCTCGCGGAGCACGATCCGATGCGTGCTCTCGGTTGTCGATTCCGAGACATGGCGCGGCAGGTGTTCGTCCAGGTACCCGATCGCCTGCTCGGTCGGCAGTCGAATCAGGTCCGCCGCGAAACCGCCCAGCGGTCCTGGCAATTCGTCGAGGCGCACGACGCGGTCGGTGAGCTCGGCCGCGGTGACGCCGAGCAGCTGGCGGGTCACGCCCGGTTCCAGGCGCAGCCGCACGCATCCGGCGGGCTCGTCGGGCTTCGAGTAGGACGCCTTCGTCTGCGCGCCGACAACGAACGCGCTCCCGCGACCGGACTTCTCGGTGCGGAGGACGACCGTGGTCGTCGCGAGGGGCGGATGGGCGAACGGCTGAGCGAGGTCGTCGAACAGCGGCGTGCTGGTGAGTTCGGCGAGCCAGGGACGCAACGATTCCGGGGTCGTCACAGGCATCTCGAGGTGCGCCGAGGTCAGATACGCCACCTGCTCGACTGTAGGTGGCGCGGTCCGCGATGTCCGTGCCGATTTCTCCTATATTCGCGGGCAGCCGGGCGACCATGCTCGTGCCATGATCCTGATCACCGGTGCCACAGGCACCATCGGAAGCGACGTCATCCGGCAGTTGGCGGCCGAGGGCGTCGCGGTTCGGGCGGCGACCCGCGACCCGGAGCGGGGAGGGTTCCCCGCCGGGGTCGAGGTGGTTCGCGTCCACTACCGCGACCCGGCGACGTTCGGACCCGCCATGCGAGGCGTCGAGGCCGCGTTCCTCGTCGGGATACCCGGCCCGGACGGCACCGGCACCGATGCCGAACTGGTGACCGCCGCGCGCGAGGCCGGGGTGCGGCGAGTGGTGAAGCTGTCCGCCGTCGGCACCGGCGACCCACGCCTCGGTGTGCCGGGTTCCTGGCACGTGCCAGGGGAGCGGGCCGTGCGCGACTCCGGCCTGGAGTGGACGATCCTGCGCCCCAACACTTTCGCGTCGAATACGTTCAGCTGGATCGAACCGCTGCGTGCCGGTGACCCCGTCCCGAATCTCACCGGCGAAGGCCGCCAGCCGGTGGTCGACCCACGCGATGTGGCGGCGGTCGCCGTCGCGGCATTGCGAGCCCCTGCGCACGTCGGCCGGACGCTCACGCTCACCGGGCCCGAACTGCTGACCGGCCACGAGCAGGCGGCCGTTCTCGCCGAGATCATCGGCCGCCCGATCGAGGTGACCGACATTCCCGAGGATGACACCCGCGCCTTCATGACCGCGGCCGGTCTGTCGCCCGCCTTCGTCGAAGGCGCCGCCGTGGGGCAGTCCTTCGTCCGGCACGGCCACAACGCGACGATCACCGACGACATCGCGCAAGCCCTCGGCCGACCACCCCGCGCCTACGCCACCTGGGCCGCCGGCCACCGTGCCGCCTTCGCCCCCGTCGTCGCAGGCGGCACAGCAGGGCCGAGCTGACCGGCGGGCGCATCGGACTCCGCCGCTCAGTTCATCGTCATCACCCACGACCCGTTGCAACCCTTGCGGTTGTTCCTTTTGCCGTCGTAGACCCAGTTGAACCTGATCGGCGGGTTCGTCCGTACGTTCCAATTCCCGGACGGTGAGGTGACCACCTTGCCGTTGCGCATCAGCAACCCGACCTCATCGTGGTCGAACACCCATTTCCCGCCGCTGGGCGGGTAGTTCAATCGAACCGTCACCCGTCCACCCGTGTGGTTCTGCACCACCAGGCACGAACCCGGCTCGTTCCGGTTGACCGCGTACTCCCCGAACGCTTCGTCTTCCACGTTGTCCCCGCTGTCGGTGAACTCGACCTCCCCACTGTCGGTGAACTCGGCCGGATCGGTGATGTCGGCCTGCGCCTGCCCGGCCCCCAACATTGTCGCCGTCATCGCGACGCCCACCGCGATCATCCCCAGACTCTTCACGCTGTCCCTCCCATGATCTTCGCGGCACCAACCGCCCTGCGGAAAACCCTCTCCCGCAGCCTTTTCCGCATCCTTGTGACCTGCTTAACGAGGTCGACCGGCGCCGGTTCTCACCGTCGAACAGGGTCGGAAGTGAGCACGGATTTCGTAGTTCGGGAGATTCGCGCTAGAGTTCCTTCTCGCACGACGAAGTCACCGGCGGTCGCTGGAACGGCTTCGGAAGGCACGCGGATGTGGCGCAGTGGTAGCGCATCACCTTGCCAAGGTGAGGGTCGCGAGTTCGAATCTCGTCATCCGCTCAACGAAAAGCCCGGCCATCGCGCCGGGCTTTTCTCATTCCGGGCGCCGGTTGAGGCGTTCGTGACTCAGCGGCGGCAGGAACTCGCCGATCAGGGTCCGACGCCACCAGATCCGCTCGCGGCGCAGTTCGGTGGGCGTGCTGAAGCGGTACTCGTACAGCCGGGCGCGCAGGTAGTGCGGCGGCGTGTCGGGGAACGGGCAGTGCCGCAGCAGGCGCAGGGTGTCGGGATCGTTGTCGAGCAGGCGGCGCACCAGCGGCAGCATCCAGGCTCGCGCGTAGCTGGGCGACAGCGCGGCGAACCACATCAGCCAGTCCAGCCGCAGGTGGTACGGGGCCCACTGGCGCGGATGTGATCGCAGGGCTCCCGGTTTGCCTTTGAACTCGTATTCGCGCCACACCGTGTCCGGCGTCAGGTGGGTGGCGTCGGTGCCCTCGAGCACGATCTCCTGGCGCACGCGGGTGATACTGCCGAACGCGCCGTAGGTGTTGACCAGGTGCAACGGGTCGAACGAGGCGTTCATCGCCTGCTGTGCGGAGAGGAGGTTGCGCACCGGCCGCACGCTCAGCACCACCACCGTCGCGACGAAGGCGAGGACCGCGCCGAGGAACCATCCGGGCGGGTCGGCCACCGGCGGCGCGTGCGGCAGCACCGGGTAGGCGCTGATGGCGGTTGTCGCCAGCAGCAGGGTCACCCAGTTCAGCCAGGCGAAATTGCCCGAGAGCACCAGCCACAGCTGGGTGACGATGATGATGGCCGCCGCGACGCTCGCCACCGGCTGCGGCGCGAACAACCCGAACGGCACGATCAACTGCGCGAGGTGATTGGCGGCGACCTCCACCCGGTGCAGCGGCCGGGGCAGATGGTGGAAGAACCAGCTCAGCGGACCCGGCATCGGTTGGGTCTCGTGGTGGTAATACAGGCAGGTCAGGTCTCGCCAGCACCGATCGCCGCGCATCTTGATCAACCCGGCCCCGAGCTCCACCCGCAACACCAGCCAGCGCGCGGCGAACAGCACGAGCAGTGGCGGCGCGACGGTGTCGTTACCGAGGAAGATCGCCAGAAAACCCGCCTCCAGCAGCAGTGATTCCCAGCCGAACGAGTACCACACCTGCCCTACGTTCACGATCGACAGATACAGCGCCCACAGCAGCGCCCACAGCGCCATGGCCGCCCACAGCGGCACCAGATCGGCGATGCCGAGCGCGACCGCCACCGCGAGCACCACCCCGGACCAGGCGATACCGGCGTAGAACCGATCGGAGTAGCGCAGGTGGAACAGGCTCGGCGACCGACGCAACGGCGTGCGGGCCAGGTAGCGCGGGATGGGCAGCATCCCGCGCTCACCGAGCAGCGCGCGGAACTGCAGCGCCGCGGCCAGAAAGGCGAGGCCGTAGATCACCGCCAGGCCACGCTGGAAGATCAGCCTGCCCTGCCAGTACTCCGGTGCCGTGAACCAGTCCATGCACCCGCTCCCGGCCCCCCGATTCGATTGTCCACCCAGCCGCTTGTGGCGGCCACGGCTTCACCTTCTCGACCGACGCCCAGACGCTGTTCTGAGCGGTCGCTTCACCCGTATCGGGTGATCCCCGCGCCCGGGTTGCGCGAGCAAGCTCGATACCGAGCGTCTCGAACCGAGCGGAGGGATTCCCATGTGCCAGGCCAAGGATCCGAGCGCGGCGACGGTGGCGGCCAACGTCGCCGCCACCGAACGCTACGACATGGACAACCGAGCCGATTTCACCGATGCGCGGCGCGGTCTGATCGCCGAGCTGCCCGGTCTCGTGTACTCCGACGCCGACCCCGACAAGGTGGTCTACGACCCGGAGGAACTCGCCTACCTCACCGAGGACGCCCCGTGCCCGGACTCGGTCAACCCGAGCCTGTGGCGTCAGTCCCAGCTGATCTCACTCGGCGGCCTCTACGAGGTGACCAAGGGCATCTACCAGGTACGCAACAACGATATCGCCAACCTGACGGTGATCGAGGGTGACGACGGGATCGTGGTCGTCGATTGCATGGCCGGGGTGGAGTCCGCCGAGCAGAGTATGAAGATGATCCGCGAGCACATCACCGACAAGCCGGTGGCGGCGGTGATCTACACCCACACCCACATCGACCACTACGGCGGAGTGAAGGGTGTGGTGTCGGCCGACGACGTGGCCTCGGGCAAGGTGCCGATCATCGCGCCGGGCCACCAATTCGACAAGTACGCCATCGGTGAGAACGTGGTCGCCGGTAATGCCATGGCACGCCGCAGCTTCTACGCATTCGGTGGTCTGCTGCCGAAGAACCCGCTCGGACACATCACCTGCGGCATCGGCGTAGCGGCAACGAAAGGTCCTGCTGTCTCCTATATTTCGCCGACCGACCTCATCACCGAGACCGGCGCCAAGCGCGAGATCGCCGGTATCGAATTCGAGTTCCTCTATGCCCCCGACACCGAGGCGCCCGAGGAGATGCACATCTGGATTCCGCACCTGAAGGCGCTGACCTGCGCCGAGAACGCCAATCATTCGTTGCACAACATCCAGACCCTGCGCGGTGCGCGCACCCGCGACGCCCGCAATTTCGCCCGCTATCTCGACGAGACGCTGGAACGCTGGGGCGACGAGGCGCAGGTGCACTACGGCCCGCACACCTGGCCGGTATGGGGCAACGACACCATCACCGCCTTCATCGAATCCCAGCGCGACACGTACAAATACATTCACGACCAGGCCCTGCGATTGGCGAACAAGGGCTACACGCCGCTCGAGGCGGCCGAAGTGATCGAACTGCCCGAAGAGCTCGGCCGTAACTGGGCCAACCGCGGCTACCACGGCACCCTGCACCACGATGTGCGCGCGGTGTACACCAAGGAACTGGGTATGTGGGACGGCGATCCGGTGTCGCTGCATCCGCATCCGCCGGTGGAGTCCGCCCGGCGCTTCGTCGAATTCGCCGGTGCGGACAAGATTCTCGCCGAGGGGGAGCGGGCGATCGCCGCGGCGGACTATCGCTGGGCCGCCGAGATCCTGCACAATCTGGTCTTCGCCCAGCCGGACAACCAGCGCGCCAAGGACTTACAGGCCGATGCCTACGAGCAGATGGGCTATCAAGCCGAGGGGCCGCAGTGGCGCGGTGTCTTCCTTTCCGCCGCATTGGAATTGCGCGCCGGTACCCAGCCGCCGCCGTACACCACGGCGAGCCGGGATTCGATTCTGGCGATGCCGATCGATATTCTCTTCGACTTCGTCTCCGTGCACGTTATCGGTGAGAAGGCGGCCGATATCGAGGTGCGGATGAATCTGGATTTCACCGATGCGGGTGAGCAGTGGACGATGTGGATTCGTCGCGGCGTGCTCAACGCGCGGCGCGGCCGGTCGGCGGACGCGCTGCTGAACGTCGCGGGGCCGAAGGCGTTGCTGGTCGCGGTGCTGCTGAAACCGGAGTCGGCCGATCAGCTCGCCGACGCGGGCGAGATCACCCTCGACGGCGACCGCGGCCAGCTCTCGACGCTGGGTGGCGTGCTCGACGAATTCGACCCGGCCTTCAATATCGTCACCCCCTGAACCGTGGAAATACCGAAGGGGCGACACCGTGTGGTGCCGCCCCTCGGTCTGTTCCGCTACTGCGCGGTGGACTTGAACCGACGCAGCCGCAGGCTGTTGCTCACCACGAACACCGAGCTGAACGCCATGGCGGCGCCGGCCAGCATCGGGTTGAGCAGCCCCGCCATGGCCAGCGGGATGGCGGCCACGTTGTAGGCGAAGGCCCAGAACAGGTTGCCCTTGATGGTGGCCAGGGTGCGCCGCGACAGGCGGATCGCGTCGGCGGCGGCGCGCAGGTCGCCGCGAACGAGGGTGAGATCGCTGGCCTCGATGGCCACGTCGGCGCCGGTGCCCATCGACAGGCCGAGGTCGGCCTGAGCCAGCGCGGCCGCGTCGTTGACGCCGTCGCCGACCATGGCGACGACCTTGCCCTCGGCCTGCAACCGCTTGACGGTGTCGACCTTGTCCTGTGGGAGCACCTCGGCGATCACCTCGGCGATGCCGACCTCGTCGCCGATGGCGCGGGCCGCGCGGGCGTTGTCGCCGGTGAGCAGGATGGGTGTCAGCCCGAGTTCACGGAACTGCGCGATGGCCCGCGCCGAGCTCGGCTTCACCGCGTCGGCGACGACCAGCACACCGCGCGCCTTACCGTCCCAGCCGACGGCGACCGCCGTCCTGCCCGCCGATTCCGCTTGTGCCAGTGCGGTTTCCAGCTTCTCGTCGAGCGCCTGCGACCAGTCGGCCAGCAGCCGAGCCCGGCCGACGATCACCGCGTGCCCGTCGACCACGCCCTGCACCCCGAGGCCCTCGACATTGGCGAATCCCTCCACCTGCGACAGTGTGCCGAACTCGTCGCGCGCGCCCTTGGCGATCGCCTGCGCGATCGGGTGTTCCGACGAATCCTCCAGCGCACCGGCGAGTTCCAGCACGGTGCTGCCCAGTTCGCCCTCGGCGGGAATCACGTCGAGCAGCGTCATCTTGCCGGTGGTGACGGTGCCGGTCTTGTCGAGCACGATGGTGTCGACCAGGCGGGTGGATTCGAGCACCTCGGGTCCCTTGATCAGGATGCCGAGCTGCGCGCCGCGTCCGGTGCCGACCATCAGCGCGGTCGGGGTGGCCAGGCCGAGGGCGCAGGGGCAGGCGATGATCAGCACCGCCACGGCCGCCGTGAAGGCCGCGGCGACGGAACCGCCGGTGCCGAGCCAGAATCCGAGCGTGGCGACGGCGAGCGCGATGACGATCGGGACGAAGATGCCCGAGATCCGGTCGGCCAGTCGCTGGGCCTGCGCCTTGCCGGTCTGCGCGTCTTCCACGAGCCGCGCCATCTGGGCGAGTTGGGTGTCGGCGCCGATCCGGGTGGCGCGCACCACGAGTCGTCCGCCGACATTCACGGTAGCGCCGGTGACGTCGTCGTCGACGCCGACCTCCACCGGCACCGACTCGCCGGTCAGCATGGACGCGTCGACCGCGGACGTGCCCTCGGTGATCACACCGTCGGTGGCGATCTTCTCGCCCGGTCGCACGATGAACTCGTCACCGACAGCCAACTCCTCCACCGGAATTCGCGTCTCGACGCCGCCGCGAAGCACCGCGACATCCTTCGCGCCGAGCTCGAGCAGTGCCTTCAGCGCGGCGCCCGCCCGTCGCTTCGATCGCGCCTCGAAGTACCGCCCGGCCAGGATGAACGTGGTCACGCCCGCCGCCGCTTCGAGGTAGATGCTGCCGGTGCCGTCCATCCGCGCGATGGTGAACTCGAACGGGTGCGTCATTCCCGGCGTGCCCGCCGTGCCCCAGAACAGGGCGTACAGCGACCAGCCGAACGCGGCGAGCGTGCCCATCGACACGAGCGTGTCCATGGTGGCGGTGCCGTGCCGCAGATTGGTCAACGCGGCCCGGTGGAAGGGCAGCGCGCCCCAGACCACGACCGGCGCGGCCAGCGTGAGCGAGAGCCACTGCCAGTTGGTGAACTGCAACGCGGGAATCATCGCCATCGCGATCACCGGCACGGTGAGCACTGCCGACACGATCAGCCGGGTGCGCAGCGAGGCGGTCGGGTCGGCTTCGGCGATCGGCGCCTGTTCGGTCTCTGGCTGCTTCGGTGCGGGCAGTGCCGCGGTGTAACCGGCCTGTTCGACGGTGGCGATCAGCGCCTCGGGGGAGACGTCACCGGTGAAGTCGACGCGCGCCTTCTCGGTCGCGTAGTTGACCGTGGCGGTGACCCCGTCGAGCTTGTTGAGCTTCTTCTCGATCCGGTTCGCGCAGGAAGCGCAGGTCATGCCACCGATCACCAGTTCTACCTGGCCGGTGCCCGGTGGGTGTGTCACGGTGGTCATGGGGTGCTCCTTTGTTCCTGATAGCAATTCTCGCTGAGTGACAGCGGGTGAGACAGGTGGGGTCAGTGGCCGTGGCCGGGCGTGCCGTGGTCGGCGGGCGGGGCCGGGGTGCTCGCACCGGCGGCATCGGGCGCGGCGACCCGCACGGTGAACTCCGCGGTTCGCACCACGCCCTGGTGCTGGAAGTCGAGGAACAGGCGGTAGTCGCCCGCGCTCGGTGCGTTCACGATGAAATCGATGCCCGGTCCGGCGGGGGTGACGCCGTCGCCGGGCGTGCCTTCCGGGTGAACGTGCAGGTAGGCGAGGTCGGCGGCGCGCAGGGCTACCAGATGACCGTAGGCGCCGAGGTAGGGCTGGAGGTCGGTGACCGGAGTGCCTTCGCGGTTGACCGAGAGCGTCACCTTCGACGCGGCGCCCGGAGTGACCGTGCCGTTCAGCGCGACCGTGTACTCGCCGACCCGCGCGGTGGCGGCGGGCGCGGGCAGCGCCTGCACGTCGTAGTTACCCGCCACCCGCAGATCGGCGCCGAGCGTCAGGTTCGACCCGCCCGCGGGGGTGAAGTCGGCGTAGACCCGGTAGTCGCCGGCGCGGCTGAGGTCCAGCGGCACGGTCCAGGTCCCGGCCGGATCCAGGACCGGGTGGACGTGCTGGAAGGCCGCCAGGTCGCGGCGAACCACGATCAGGTGCAGGTCCTTGTCGTGGCTGTTCACGTACCGGGTCGCCGGTGCGCCGTTCGCGTCGAGAATGCGAAAACTCGTCGGCGACTGCGGCGCGGTAGTGGTGTTCGGCTTGTCCAACGCGAGCGTGTAGCCCTGATCGGTAGCGAGCAGGCCGCCGGGGAATTCGGACGCCGCTGCCCCGGTCGAGTGCTCGTCGTGCCCGGCCGACTCGGACGGTTCCGGACCGACAACAGCGCCGACGGTCAGCGCGATCCCGAAGACCGCCGCGAGGCCGAGGACGAATCCGGCGAACTTGCCTGTTGCGTTCATCGCGATGCTCCGTATCCGTTCAGTCGGCGAGTTGGAAGCCGATCGAGGTGACTGGCGTCGGCGGCCGGTGGTGACCACGGAACCGCTGTGGTCCGCCGCTGATTGTTACCATACCCCCCTAGGGTATTTTGTCAAACGGCTGTCGGCGCCGTCCTCGCGGCAAGCGAAAACCCGGCTCGCGTGATGGTGCGAGCCGGGTCTGCGTACTGCCCCGAGGTGACGCCTCGGAGCTAGCCTGCGTGGAGGTTGCGCGCCGTGGGGGAGGTCGGTGTCGTGGCCGGGTCCGGGGCGGTGCCGAGGAGGCGGTCGGCGGTGCCGGAGGTGGTCACGGTGAACCAGTAGTGCTCGTTCTTGTAGTGGTGGTGGCGGTGGTTTCGCCAAATCGCCCGGTACAGCGCGTGTTTCGGCTTGTAGTCGGTGTGGATCAGGTAGTGGGTCCACTCGTAGAGCAGGCCGAGGGTGGTGATGGTGAGCAGGAAGGTGAGGCCGAGGGCGGTGCGGGGGAAGGCGAGCAGGGCGATCGCGACCAGGGCGACGATTGTGAGCAGTAGCGACTTGGGCGGGATGAAGATCAGCGGGATGTCGCGCGGGTCCACGTGGTGCTCGCGGTGTTTGCGCGCCAGCTCACTGTCGATGGTCAGCGGGCCGAGGTGTCGTGGGCGCCAGTGCAGCACGGTGACATGGATGATCCACTCGACGAGCGGGAACGCGGCCAGGATCACCACGGGGACAAGGGCATCGGTGAGCTGCCAGTCGCCGATGGCGACGCGGGTGCTCGCCGCGACCACGAAGACCGCGGCGATCATCCAGGGCGACGGATGCCGGAGGAACTCGCGGGCCGCCTCGCTCAGGGACATACTGCGCCGGATCGCCCGCGGTGAGCCGCGGTCGGGGGTTCGGTGGGTTCCGGTCGCACGGGATCGCTCGGAGTCGTGCGACGTCGTTGTCGGACGGTGATCGGTCATGTCATTCCTCGGGTGGATCATGGCCCGTCGAGGGCATGGATCAGGGCGGTGGTCGCCGGCTCGAGCAGTGCTCGGGCGGTGTCGGCGGCCCGTTCCGGCGCACCCGCGGTGATCGCGGCGGCCAGGTCTCGATAGGCGTCGCCATTGCCCACCTCGGCGGACATGATCGGCGCCAGCGCGGCCAGGGCGGGTTCGTAGGCGGCGCGCAGCATGGAATACATCAGCCGGAAGGCGATCGAATCGGCGAGGTCGAGGATGTGATCCCAGAATTCGAGGGCGATCCGCTGCTGGGCGAGTGGATCGGATTCGGCGACAAGGGAATCGACGGATTCGCCGAGCAGTGCGAGCTCGCTTCCGATGCGCGGCTCGGCGGTACCTCGCGATCGAACCCGAGCGGCGGCGAGCTCGGCGATCTTGGGCCCGTTGTGCAACCGAGCCTCGAGAATGCTGCGCGCGACCGCGGGGTCGATCGAATCACCCCGAAGCAGCAGTCGCGGCAGCACCTCCAGCCCGGCGCTGCGCCGATAGTCGAGCACGGTCGTCGCCTCACCTTGCCGAACGGCGACCAGCCCCGCCGCGGCCAACCGCTGCAATGCCTCCCGCACCGCGGGCCGCGACACTCCCAACGCTTCGGCCAACTGCCGCTCACTCGGCAAGGTGCTGCCCGCCGTCAACTCCCCGCCCAGCACTTCGGCGGCGATCTGCTCGAACACATCACCGGAAACCGAGCGCTTCACCACAGGAGTCCATGCCATACCCCTGATACTGCGCTCTCAGCGGTAAGAGGTCAAGTGGTCAGACCAGTTGATTGTGGACGTCTCGGCGTCGAGGTGAGAATCAGTCGAGCGGAAACGGCCGAGTGCCCAGGTCAGCTGGGGTCGGAGCCCCGGATGGCGGAAAGCCAGGTGGCGGCGGCAGCGGCGACCGTGGTTGCGGCGACGAACGCGCCGAGACCGCCGTTCATGACATAGACCCAGAGCAGGCCGACCAGCGGTGCGCCGACCGCGGGCTGGAGGTCGAGGACCAGTCGACGGGAGATCCCGTACGCGGGCGGATCGGTCGCCCGGGTGGGGTTGTCGATGAGTTTTCCCGAGGGCTCGGTGGTGCGAACTCGACCCGAAGGGTAGAAGCGGGCCGATGCCGCAGGACGTTCGTCGAGGATCGCGCGGCCGGTGAGTTCCAGCTCGGTCGGAGTGAGCGAGGACAGGGCCGGGTCGTAGAAAACGGGCTGCCACACCAGCCGATCCCCGCTGCTGATCTCCAACCACGACCGGCTGACCAGCCGATACTGCTGCCGAACCCGCTTACCGAGCACCGTTCCGGTCGCCACGAGCCCCGTCGGGAGAACGCCGAACGCGAGCCCCGATTGGTAAGCGGTATAGGCGAGTACAGCGAGCGCGACCACGGCGAGCCCGCTCAACTGATCGACATCCGCGAACGGCACCCACGCGGCGACGACCGCGAGGGTGCCGCCCGTGACGAGCAGCGGATAGGTGAGTGCGCGCACCTACTTGGTGAAGCCGATGTTGGTGTAGTCGGCCGAGGCGAGGCCGAAAGCGCCGTAGTTCGCCAGATTCGCGCGCACGCCGGTCGCCCCGGCGGACTGCACGATCGGCAGCGAGAAGCCCTCTTCGAAGATCATGCGGTCGGCCTTGTTGGCCAGCTCGATCGCCTTCTGCGGATCGAGTTCGGCGATGGTCTCCTCGATCAGCGCGTTGAGTTCGGGGGAACCGATTCTGCCGTAGTTGCTCAGGATGTTCGCCGGATCGTAGGCGTAGATCTGGGGCAGCGCGCCGAGTGGGAAAATGCTTTTCTGCCAGGCGAATTGAGCGAGATCGAAGTTACCGGGATCGATGACGCCGGTGAAGAAGTTGGTGCCGGGGTAGGTTTCGATGATCAGCTTGACCCCGATCTCCGCGAGGTTCTGCTGCACGATCGTCGCGGTCTGGATCTGAACATCGTTCTGAGCCATCGCGTCGCGGATCTCGAGCTTGCGGCCGTCCTTCTCCCGGACATCGCCGTTGAGTTTCCAGCCCAGCTCATCGAGCATGCGGGCCGCCGCCGCGGGGTCGAACGCGACCGACTCGGCATTGTCCTCGAACCCGGTCTGCCCGACGAGGTACAGGTGGTTGTTCAATGGTTTCGGGTCGGTGACCAGGCCGTTCTGGATGGCCGTCGCGATCACCTGCCGATTGATGCCCTTGGAGATCGCGATCCGCAGTTTCGGATCCGACAGCAGGGCGCCGGGAGCGCCGTTGAAGGTGATGTGGGAGAACCGATTGGCCGGGGCGCGCCGCACCTGGATGCCGGGTGAATTCGTGGCGGTCTTGATCTCGTCGATGGTGCTCAGGTAGTCGACGGCGTCGAGTTCGTTGTTCTGTAGTGCGCTGAGCTGTGCGGACTGATCGAGGATGCTGTAGGTGACATTGGTGAGCTTGGGCGTCTCACCCCACCATCTCGGGTTGCGGCTCAGGACGATCCGCTGCTGGGCGCGGTCGACCGTCGTGATCATGAACGGGCCCGCCGACAACGGCATGTCGTTGCGGTACAGCTCGTCGAAAGCCTGCGGTGTCGCGGTGCTCTGCGCGGGATAGAGCGGGTTGAACAGACCCTTCCACTCCGCGTAGTGCTCGGCGAAGGTGACGATCGCCTGCCGGTCGTCGACCCCGCGTTCGACCTTGTCGACACTGCTGTAGGCCTGGGTCGCCGACACCTTGAAAGCGGGGTCGCGCCCGCTCAGCGCCGCGACCTGGGACCGCAGATCGTTCCACGTGATCGGGGAACCGTCCGACCACACCGCCTTCGGGTTGATCGTGTAGGTGATCGTCTGCGGGTTGGTGTTGGTCAGCTCGACGGACGTGTAGTAGTTGGTGTCGGTCGTGAGATTTCCGGCGGCGTCGGAAGTGAGGGTGCCGGGAATCGTCCAGCCGACCACATCGTTGACGTAGCCGTCCGAATCGACGTGGCTGCTGTTGAACGTCGGCGGGAATCCGGGAATGGCCAACCGGAGATTGCCGCCTTCTTGCACGGCGTCGCGGTCCTGCGGATTGATGTCGTTGATCGCGCCGATGGTGCTCGAACCCGCCTGCACGTCACTGTCGGACCCACAACCGCCCAGCACCAACGTCAAGGCGAGAACTGGTGCCGCGATGCGGAAACCGGCCAGGCGTAAGCGCCCGGAGTCAGTAACTGTGGTCATTTCGTGAATCCGATCTTGGTGTAGTCGTAGGTGGCCAGCCCGGGGGAGCCGATATTGGCGAGGGTGGTGCGGGCGCCGAAGCTGCCGTCGGACTGCATCAGGGGCAGGGAGTGGCCTTCTTCGAAGACCGCGCGGTCGACCTGGTTCGCCAGCTCGATGGATTTCTGTGGGTCCAGTTCGGTGAGGGTCCGTTCGATGAGCGCGTTGAGTTCGGGGGAGCCGATGCGGCCGTAGTTGGCCTGGAGGTCGGTGGGGTCGTAGTAGTAGACCTGGCGAATGCTGCTCAGCGGGAAGGGATCGCCCTCGTAGATGTACTGGGCGGCGTCGAAGTCGCCCGGCTGGATGACATCGGTGAACAGCCCGGCGGCGGGCTTGGTGTCGATGTTGAGCTGCACGCCGATGGCGGCCAGGTTCTGCTGGATGATCTGCGCGATCTGCACCCAGGTGGGGTCGTTGTACATGACGTCGCGGATGACCAGTTTCCGGCCGTCCTTTTCGCGCACCTCGCCGTTGAGTTTCCAGCCGAGTGCGTCGAGTTGCGCGGCCGCGGCGGCGGGGTCGAAGCCGAGACTGTTGTCCTGGTAGCCCTTCTGGCCCTGGAGGAAAACGTGGTTGTTGAGCGGTTTCGGGTTCTCGACCAACCCGTATTGCATCGCGTTGACGATCCCCTGGCGGTCGATCGCTTTCGAGATGGCTACGCGCACACCCTCTTCGGCCAGAATCGAGCCGGGTGCGCCGTTGAAGGTAAGGTGGCGCCAGCGATTGCCGGGAGCGCGGCGCACCACGAGCCCCTCGGTGCCGCGCACCGTCTTCACATCATCGAGGGTGGTCAGGCGAATGAGGTCGATCTCGTTGTTCTGCAACGCCTGGACCCACGCCGTCGAGTCGAGCACGCTGTAGGTGATGGTGTCGAGAACGGGTCTGTCGCCCCACCATTTAGGGTTGCGGCCGAGGGTGATCCGGCCCTGGCCACGGTCGGTGGCGCTGACGATGAACGGGCCCGCGGTGAGCGTGATCGCATCCGCGAGGCCGGTATTGAAGGCCTCGGGCGTGCTGGTCACCGACTTCGGATAGAGGGCGGAGTTGCCGGCGAACTGGCCGCGCCAGTCGGCGTAGGGCTTGCTGAAGGTGAGGACGGCCTGCTGGTCGTCGGCGCCGCGCTCCACCTTGTCGACGAATTCGAAACCGTTGGTGATCGCGATCAGATAGCTCTTGTCGCGTCCGCTCAGCGCGTGCGCCTGGGCGGCCAGATCCTCCCAGGTGATCGGCGAACCGTCCGACCAGACCGCCTTCGGATTGATCGAATACGTCACCCGCATCGGATCGGTGCTGGTGAGCTGGATATCGGTGAAGAAATCGGTGTCGACGCTGAGCTGGCCCGCCGCGTCGATCTCGTACGATCGCGGCAGCATCGCGCGCACGATATTGCCGATCTCGCCGTTGTTGCCGTCGTTGGACAGGGTGTTCCAGTTGGCGGGGTAAGCGGTGGTCGCCAAGCGCAGATTGCCGCCCTCGCGCAGTTCGTCAACGCTCTTGGGGTTGATGTCGCTGGTCGACCCGATCTCATCGCTCAACCCGGCTGCCGACTCGTCGCCGCCCCCACAGCCCGCCAATATCATCCCGGCGGCCACCACCACGGCCGCACAGCGCAGGCGGGCAGTGCGGGCTGCTCGCATTCGTCGGGTTCTCATGGCGCCTCCTTGACGGGCTCTGTTCAGCCGCTGACGACGGGTTCCGGGACGGCCGCGATGAGCGAGCGCGTGTACTCGTGCTGAGGATCGGCGAAAATCCGCTCGGCCGGGCCCGATTCGACGATCTTGCCCCGCAACATCACCGCGATGTGGTGGGCGAGGTTGCGCACCACCGACAGGTCGTGGGAGACGAACAGGTAGGACAATCCGTGCTCGGCCTGGAGATCGCGCAGCAGATTGAGGACGCCGGCCTGGATCGACACATCCAGTGAAGAGACGGGTTCGTCGAGGACCAGCAGCTGGGTGTCCAGGGCCAGCGCGCGGGCGATGCTGATGCGCTGTTTCTGGCCGCCGGAGAAATCCGAGGGGTAGCGATCGGCGTGCTCGGGACGTAACCCGACCTGGCGCAACAACTCCGGCACCCGCCGGTTCACCTCGTCGCGGGACCGGCCGTCGATGCGCAGTGGTTCGGCGAGGACGTCGAAGATCGGCAGGCGCGGGTCGAGCGAGGAGCTGGGGTCCTGGAAGACGATCTGCATCTTGCGGCGGATCTCGCGGGTGCGCGCCTTGGTGAGGGTGGCGACGTCGTTGCCGAGTACCTCGATGCTGCCCGACTGCGGCCGCGCCAGGTCCATGATCTGCGACAGGGTGGTCGACTTGCCCGAACCGGATTCGCCGACCAGCGCCAGGGTGCGGCCCGCGCGAACGGAGAAACTGATGCCGTCGACCGCGCGGACCTCGCCGGTACGGCGGCGCAGCAGCACGCCGGAGGTGAGGGGGAAGGTTTTCACCAGGTCGGTGACGCGCAGGACCACGTTGTCGTCGGTGCGGTCGGGATGGGCTGGAGTGGGGATCTCCTCGCGGTAGGCCTCGAAGAGCTGGTGTGTGCCGACCTCGGCGGTGCGAATGCAGGCGACCGCGTGACCGGGGCTCACCTTCTCCAACGGGGGTTCGGCGGCGGTGCAGTCGCCGATCGAGACCGGGCACCGTGGCGCGAACGAGCAACCCGGCGGCAGGGCGTGCATGGCCGGTGGCGCGCCGAGGATCGGGATCAGCGGAGTGCGCGGCGGGCCGTCCATGCGCGGGATGGAACCGAGCAGACCGACGGTGTACGGCATGCGCGGCGCGGCGAAAAGCCCCGTGACCGGCGCGGTTTCGACCATCTTGCCCGCGTACATCACCGCGACCCGGTCGGCGACGGTGGCCGCGATGCCCATATCGTGGGTGATCATGATGACGCCCGCGCCGGTGATATCGCGCGCCTGACGCAACAGCGCGAGGATCTGGGCCTGCACCGTCACGTCGAGCGCGGTGGTCGGTTCGTCGCAGATGATCAGGGCGGGATCGTTGGCGATGGCCATGGCGATCACCACCCGCTGGCGCATCCCGCCGGAGAACTCGTGCGGGAAGGCCCTCGCGCGGGCCCTCGCGTCGGTGATACCGACGAGTTCCAGCAGCTCGATCGCCCGTTCCCCGGCATCCTTGCGGCTCATCTTGCCGTGCGCGAGTAGGGCTTCCGCGATCTGGTCACCGACCCGATACACCGGGGTGAGCGCGGAGAGCGGGTCCTGGAAGACCATGCTGATCGAGGAACCGCGCAGCTTCGACATCTGCTTGTCGCCCAGTCCGAGCAGTTCGCGACCGCGCAGGCGCACCGATCCCTGCACCCGCGCCTGGTCCGGCAGCAGCCCGATCACCGCCAGCGAGGACACCGACTTGCCCGAACCGGACTCGCCGACGATGGCGAGCACCTCGCCGTCGGCGACCGTGTAGTTCACCCCGCGCACCGCCTCGACGCGGCCTTCCTCGCTGGGGAAGGAGACCCGCAGGTCGGTGACCTCGAGCAGGGGTGCGGTCGACGCGGTCATCGCTGCTCGGCTTTCTTCAGCTCCACCTGCGCCTGGTCCTTGTGCTCGGCTGATTCCTTGCGTGACTTGCGAGCGCCCCGCGCGCCGGGGTCGAACGCGTCACGCAGACCGTCGCCGACCAGGTTGGCGGACAACACGATCGCGATCAACAGGCCACCGGCGAACAGGAACAACCACGGGTAGGTGAGCGCGGATTTGGTGCCCGCCGCGATCAGCGAACCCAGCGACACATCCGGCGGCTGCACACCGAAACCGAGGAAGCTCAAACCTGTTTCGGCGCTGATCGCCGCACCGACCGCCAGCGTGGTGTCGATGATCAGGATCGAGGCGATGTTCGGGATGATGTGGCTGAGGATCACCGTGCGGGTCGGCGCGCCCATGTACCGTGCGGCGCGGACGAATTCGCGGTCACGCAAACTGAGGGTGAGGCCGCGGATGATGCGGGCCGCGATCATCCAGCCGAACACGCTCAGCAGCACGATCAGGATCGCGATCGACCCGGAACCCTTGGTGCGCGGCGCGAACAGCGCGATGATGATGAAGCTCGGGACCACCAGCAGCAGATCGACGAACCACATGATCGCGCGGTCGGTCCAGCCGCCGAGCAGCCCGGCCACCGCGCCCGCCGTCGCGGCGATGACGCTGGAGCAGATCGCCACGCAGAACCCGATGATCAGCGACTTCTGCAGACCGCGCATGGTCTGGGCGAGGACGTCCTGACCGATCTGAGTGGTCCCGAACGGGTGCTCGAGGCTCGGCGGTTTCAGCAGCGCCTTGTAGTCCATCTGCTGGTAGTCCCACGGCAGCAGCGGCGGAAGCGCGAAACTGGCCACGAACATCAGCACCAGGATCACCGCGCCGACCACGGCGGGCTTGTTGCGCAGGAAGCGTCGCCACACCAGTTTGCGGCGACCGGCCGCCGCGATCTCGGGCGCGCCGACGGCGATGAGTTCGGTTTCGGTCATGAGACACGCACCCTCGGGTCGAGCAGGGCGAGGACGACATCGGAGAGCAACCCCGACACCAGCACCACCAGGCCCGCGAACGCCGTCACTGTCACCACCACGTACAGGTCCTGGGCATTGATCGAGTCGACCAGCCATTCGCCGACACCGTGCCAGCCGAAGATCTTCTCGACGAACGTGGCGCCGGTGATCAGCGCACCGAGACTGTAGGCGAACAGCGTCGCCATCGGGATCAGCGCGGTGCGCAGGCCGTGTTTGTAGAGCGCGTGATTGCGGGTCAGGCCTTTGGCTCTGGCTGTTCGGATGAAATCGCTGCCGAGCACATCGAGCATGGCGTTGCGCTGGTAGCGGCTGTAGCCCGCCATGGCGCCGAGCGCCAGCGCCAAGGTGGGCAGCACCAAATGCTGTGCGCGGTCGAGTATCTGGTTTCCGAACCCGTCGACCTGCGTGGCGGAGGTTTCGCCGGTGTAGAGGAAGATCTGCGTCCCGGCCATCGTATTGATCTGCAGGGCACCGTATTTCAGCAGCGTCGCCAGCAAGAAGATCGGCGTCGAGATGATCAGCAGGGACAGCACCGTCGTGAAATAGTCACTGAACCTGTACTGGCGGATCGCGCCCGCCGCACCGATCAGCACGCCGAGTACGGTGCCGATCACCGAACCCAGAATCAGCAGCCGCAGACTCACCGCCACCCGCCTGCCCAATTCCTCGCTCACCGGCTGCCCGGCCAGGGTGGTCCCGAAATCCCCTTGCACGACGCCGCCGAGCCAGGTGAGATAGCGCTGTGGGATCGGCTCGTCGAGATGCAACTGGTCGGCCTTCGCGTCGATCACCGACTGCGGTGGGCGCGGGTTGCGTTGTTCCAGACTCTCGAGCGGGTTGAATGTGAGTGATGCGAGGCTGAAAGTCAGGAATGATGCCAGCAGAAGGAGCACAACGTAGTTGAGTGTGCGCCGCAACAGGAAGCCGGTCATCAGTCCCCTCTGGATCGGTTGATCAGGCCCTGATCATAGGGACAGTCCGGCGTCCCCGTGTGGCGACGTGCGGCAGGATAGATGGGATGACGCACCTGCACCCGAAACCGATGCTGGTGGCCAGCGACGTCGACGGCACCCTGATCGACCACTCCGACAAGATCTCGGCACGCACCAAGGCCGCCGTCGGGGCCCTCGTCGCCGACGGCGCCACCTTCGTGCTCGCCACCGGTCGCCCGCCGCGCTGGATCGACCCGGTCGTCAGCGAACTCGGGTACGCACCGCTGGCCATCTGCGGAAACGGCGCGGTGATCTACGACAGCGCCACCGATCGGGTGCTGTCGAGCCACACCCTCGATGTCGAGACCCTGAGCTGGCTGGCCGAAGTCGCCGAGCACGCGCTACCCGGTTGCGGCCTGGCGACCGAGCGGGTCGGAGCCAGCGCGCACGACGCCGTGACGCAGCAGTTCGTCAGCTCGCCGACCTACGAACACGCCTGGCTCAACCCCGACGACACCGTCGTCTCGCACGCCGAGGTCATCGACTCCCCCGCGATCAAGATGCTCATCCGGCTCAGTTCGGCCCGCAGTTCCGACATGCGCGCGGTCCTGGCTCCGCTCATCGGCGATCGCGCCGAGATCACCTACTCCACCGAGAACGGGCTGATCGAGTTGGCGGTGCCGCGGGTGACGAAGGCATCCGGGCTGGCCGAGGTCGCGCGCCGGATCGGCGCCGAACACTCGTCGATCGTGGCCTTCGGCGATATGCCCAACGATGTACCGATGCTGTCGATGGCGGGACACGGCGTCGCGATGGGAAACGCGCATCCGGAGGCCAGGGCGGCGGCCGACGAGGTGACCGGCAGCAATATCGACCACGGTGTAGCGATGGTCCTGGAACGTTGGTGGAGCTGACCAGCGCTCCGTGAACTCCGAGTACCTGAGCGCCTTTCTGTAAGTCTCTTCAGGGCCCCGAAGGGCCCCGCTCGAGCGCGCCAGCGCTCCAATAAAACAGCCGGTGCCCCTCACTCGGAGGGCGCACCGGCTGTTCTTCGCCGTGACCGGGATCAGCCGGTCGGGGCGGGTTCTGGAGCCGGCGGATCTGCCGGGACCTGTTCGACGGGGATCTGTTCAGGGGGGAGTTGTTCGGCCGGCGCCTGTTCAGCCGGCGCCGATTCGGCGGGGACCGGTTCGGCCGGTGCTGGTTCGGCCGGTGCCGGTTCGGCAGGCGGGGCAGGCGGATCGGCCTGCGCAGGCGCCGGAATCGCCAGTCCGAGGGTCGGCGCGGTGAGCGTCCGACCCGGTTTCGGCGAACCGTTCATTTCCTGCTTGTAGGTCTCGTCATAGGTTTTCCAGAACGTCGTGACGATGCCCGTGAGCTCATTGAGCACCAGCGAACCGTGCTGGAAATCGGTGCGAAGACCGTTCGGGACGACATACGAACCCGCAGTCGGCAGGCCCAGTACGCCCGCGTCGGCGCCGAGGCTCAGATACCGGTCGAGAATCGCGCCGACCACCTCGAACACCTGACCGTCATCGCCCGCGTAGACGAAACCGTTGGCGAATTTGGCGTACTGACGGCCCTGCGCGCCCGAGATCAGGTCCGACTGCGGTGCGCCGAGCGGGCCGTCCACCCCGCCCTTCCTCGCCCAGTGCTTGGCGATCGCGTTGTCGGCGGACAGGCCGAGGAACCTGTCCACCATCGCGCCCAGTTCGGCCATATTGCCCTGCGGCGCGCGCGCCAGCTGGCTGGGCGGACGACTCGCCGTCGGCGGCGAGGTGTAGGTGCCCGCATTGCCCGCCGCGATCCCACGGATGCGATCCATCAGGTCGTAGGCGGCGTCGCCGGGGCAGTCGGTATTGCCGACATCGCGATGCGCGAACACCACCGGCAGGTCGACCGCTTCGTCGTAGGCGTACGGGGTGAACTCCGTGCCCTCGGAGTACATCGTGGTCATGCCCTTGGGATTGATCCCGGCGAGCTTGGCCCGCCAGCCGATGAACTTGCCGATCGCGTTGATCGACTCGTTGCTCGGCTCCTCGTTCTCGTAGTTGCCCATCAGCGCCACACCCGCGGTGTTCTCGTTGAAACCGCCCGCGTGCGCACCCTGGACCGCGCGATCGAGGCCACCGTAGCGGCCCTCGAAGATCTGGCCGTACTGGTCGACCAGGGCGTTGTAGCCGATGTCGCACCAGCCGAGCGTTTCGGCGTGATAGGCGTAGATCGCGCGGACGATGCCCGCGGATTCGGAGCGGCTGTAGTCGTTGCGACCGGCCGTGTGGTGCACGGTGATGCCGCCGACGCCGTCGTCGTAGGTGGGTTCCTGGCAGCGGATCGATTCGTCGGCGCCCCACTGCGCGCGGGTGATGACCTTCGGTCCGCCACCGGGCAGCGCCGCGGCGACATCGGTGAGCGCGGCGTCGATCGCGGCCCGTCCCGGATTGATCAGGACGGCCTTGAGCGCGGCATCGGTGAGATGGGCCGGGTCGTGGTCCGGACCCGAGGTGGGCTTACGGGTGACCAGCATCTGCACCGCGGTGGTCTCGCCGACGTAGATCGGTTCGGTGCCGGTCGGTACGTCGGCCGGGGTCTGATCGGTGGCCCTGGTTTCGACCGGATCGGCGCTGTACCAGGGACCCCAGTTGCCGTCGAGCTGGCGAGCCCGCAGCTTGGTGGTGGTGTGCGCCATGTCGCGGGCGGTGACGGCGACCATGCTGAACGGGGTGTCCTGGGTGAGTTCCTTGACCTGCGCGCCCACCTGGTCGATGACATCCGCGCCCACCGCGCCCGGCGAGAGGGCGGGGGTTTCGGGAGTGGTGCCGGGTTCGAGGTTCTCCGGGTCGGCGATGAATGCGACTCCGCCGGAACGGCTTTGATGGATCGGTGTGCCGGTGGCCGGCGCCGCCGGAACGGGTGCGCCCGGCGGCGTGGCTTCAGCGGGAGCTCCCGGAGCCGGAGCTGCCTGTGCTGGGGCAGGCGCGGCGGGGGCCGGGGCGGGTGCGCCAGGAGCCGCCGGGGCCTGTGCTCCTCCCGGCGCTCCGGGTGCCGGCGCTCCCGGAGCGGGAGCCGCCGGGGGAGGGGGAGGAGGAGCGGGCGGCGCGGTCGGGACCGACGTGCTCGGGACCGGTGGGCGCGCAGGCGGCGTCGCTGCCCCGGGGGCCTCGGGTGTCGCGGCACCCGGTGCGGCCTTCGGGGTCGGCTGCGTCTTCGTCGGCAGTTGCGGCAGCGGGATTTCCGTGGGCAGCGCCACGCCCGGGGGCACCGGCAATCCCGGGGGAATCGGGATCGAGCTCGGCAGCTGCAACATGCGTAGGTCCGCGAGGTGCAGGTCGGGCAGATCGAGGCCGGTCAGGTCGCGCAGCGGGACCGTGATGTCGGGAATCGCGGTGAGCGCGACCTCGGCTAGCTGCGTCGGCACGGCCGCGACCTGGGAATCGTTCGCGCTGCGGTAGTCGGCCGAGTCGCGCAGGGCGATCGCACCGATCGGAGCGGCGACAACGAGGGTCGTAACCACTGGGAGCACGTAGGAACGTTTCGGCTTTCGGTATCGCACGTGCGACTCCTATCAGGGTCGAGCTCGTGTTTTTCCGCGCATGTGATGCTTGCTTCCTCTAACCTCACGCATCACACTAGTTAACATACGTCACACATCTCAACCTGTACTCGAGACTTATGTGATTGCTCGAATGTAGCCCTCGGATCCCGCTAGGCGACGACGACATGCCGACGCGAGTTCCGCCGGTCGAACCGCGAAACCGTGGGAGCGCACTATGAGAGCGAACACCGAGATCACCCGTAGTACCGGCCGTGGCACCCGCCGTCGAACCACGCCGATTGTCCGGACCTTGCCGCTGCCGGTCCTGGTCAGCGGCACCGTGCTGGCACTGGCCGGGGCGATCGGTCTGTGGCAGATCCTGCCGGGCCAGATCACCCCGACCGCCGGTGCGGGACACGGTCGCGGCATGAGTCAGGTCGGCGCTTTCGACAACGCGCGGGCGGGCTGGTCGGCCGAGGAGATCCTCGGCCACTACTACCCCGGGGCTGATCTCGGGCAAATCGGGCCGACAACGATCGACGTGCGGCTCCAGGCGCAGGACGACGCCACCCTCGACACCTTCGCCGCCGCGGGCGCGCAGGTCGCCGGTCGCACGATCGGCCCCGGCGACGCCGCCCATCTCACCCCGCTGCCCGACGGCGGCGCGAACGTGGTGGTGACCGCGGGCTGCGACGGTGACGTGTTGTGGCAGGCCGCGACCGACGACCCGTTCGTCTATCCGATCGGCGCCGGTGCGGGCCGACCCGCCGACGAACATCTGACGCTGTGCGGGGGCACCGCCTATCGCGGTGCGCTCGGCGTCGCGCTCGACGGCGAATCCTTCCGCACCGTCAACCAGGTGGACCTCGACGACTACCTCGCCGGCGTACTGCCCGCGGAGATGCAGGCCAACTGGGCGGACCAGGGCGCCTTCGAAGCCCTACGCGCACAGGCGATCGCGGCCCGCTCCTACGCACTCGCCGAGACTCGCTACGACTACGCGCGGACCTGCGACACCACCGACTGCCAGGCGTATCCCGGTACGGTGAAAGAGGATTCGCGCAGTACCGAGGCCGTCGCCGCCACCACGGGCACGGTGTTGTTACGTGACGGGCAGATTCTGCGCTCGGAGTACTCGGCGGCTCCGGACGGCGGCAGGCCCGCCGACATCGAGACCTTCGAGGTCGGGCCCGCGCCCAGCGAGCTCGTCGAATCCGCTCCCGCCCCAGCGGTTCCCGCGACACCCGCATCGCCGGATCTGACCATCGAGGCGCTCGCGGGCGAGTCGGTGATCGATGCCGAGTACCGGCGGATCGGCGGCGCGAACAGCGCGGTGGGCGAGCCGATCGGTCCGGAGATGCTGCTGCCGCAGCGGGCGGGCACGTATCGGCTGTACACGAACGGTGTGATCGTCGCGACGCAGACGCTCGGCGCGCAGGTCGTCGACTTCTCCACGCTGCTCCACCTCGTGCCGGACGTGGGTGACCAGTTGCCCGCGACGGCATCGGGTCGGCCCACGTTGAAGATGCCGCAGGGCGGTGTCCCCCGGATCGCCGCACCTGGCGTGCCGCAGGGCTTGCAGTTCCCCTCGGAGGCCGAGGTGCGGGGCGAACCGGTGCACGGTCCGGTGAACCCCGCCGCGCCCGGTGCGCCGAACGGGGGACCGCACGGCCCCGCCGCCGTTCCCAGTGTTCCCGGCGTGCACGACGGGGAGTAGACGGACGTCGACGCCGGTCGATGATGGTCGGCTCCGGTCGACAATGGCCGAGCGGTGTGCGGTCGGGTCAGTCGAGCGTTGTGTCGTCCAGTGCGACGGCGAGGGTGCGCAACAGATCGGCGAGCTGCTCGCGGTCCGTGGCGCCGAGGGCGCTGAGCAGGCGCTGTTCGTTGGCTACGTGCAGTGGCAGCAGCCGGTCGACGAGTGCGCGGCCCTCGGCGGTGAGCTGGACGAAGACCGAGCGTCGGTCGTCGGGGGAGGGGACGCGCCGGACCAGGCCCTTCGCGGCCAAGCGGTCGATGCGGTTGGTGATGGCCCCCGAGGTGACCATGGCCGCGCGGTTGAGCGCGCCCGCGGTGAGACCGGTCTCACCGCCCGAGCGGCGCAGCGTGGCGAGCACGTCGAACTCCCAGAACTCCAACCCGTGACCCGCGAAAAAGCGTTTCAGATCCTGTTCGAGGACACGCGAGAGCCGGGTGATCCGGCCGACGATCGCCATCGGTGACACGTCGACATCCGGTCGCTCGATGTTCCAGTGCTCGGTGATCAGGTCGACCGCGTCACGCATCACTTTCCCTCTCGATTGAAACTCTTAACGTTCATCTACTTGACGTAGAGATATCTTGGCGAGTAGATATTTCAACGTTGAGATTATCAATCAGGAGTGAACATGACGACCGCAACCCGCTCCACCGGCACCATGGGCACGCTGGCGCTCACGGCTCTCACCCCGATCGTGTGGGGCTCCACCTACGCGGTGACCACCGAATTCCTGCCACCGGACCGGCCGCTGTTCACCGCGCTCCTGCGCGCGCTCCCGGCCGGATTGGTGCTGCTGGCGTTGACCAGGGTGCTGCCGCACGGTAGGTGGCTGGGGCGGGCCGCGGTGCTGGGCGTGCTCAATATCGGCGCGTTCTTCCCGCTGCTGTTCCTGGCCGCGTATCGGCTGCCGGGTGGTGTCGCGGGGGTGCTCGGCGCCGTCGCGCCGATGTTCGCGCTCGCCTTCGCCGCGGTGCTGCTGGCCGAAGCGCCGACGCGGCGGAAGGTGATCGCGGGCGTCATCGGGGTGTTCGGGGTGTCGCTGGTCGTGCTGCGCGGCACCGTCGAACTCGATCTGATCGGCATCGTCGCCGGTCTCGTCGGCGCGGCCTCGATGGCGGCGGGAACCGTGCTCACCAAGCGGTGGGGGCGCCCCGACGGGGTCGGCCCACTGGCGCTGACCGGGTGGCAGCTCACCGCAGGCGGGCTGTTCATCGTGCCGCTCGCCCTGCTGATCGAAGGCGCGCCGCCCGCGCTCGACCGACAGGCTGTCGGCGGCTACCTGTACCTGGGCGTCATCGGCACCGCGCTGACCTACTGGCTCTGGGTTCGCGGAATCTCGCGGCTACCCGCGACTTCGGTGTCCTTCCTCGCCTTGCTGAGCCCGGTGTCGGCCGCCGTGATCGGCTGGATCGCGCTCGGCCAGGCGTTGACCGCCCTGCAGGTCGTTGGTCTCGGTGTGGCGCTGGCGGCTACGGTCTTCGGGCAGATGCCGGCCGAGTCGGGGGTTGTGAAGACCGAATACGTTCCAGCGCAACGGGTTTCGGACACAGTGCTGAACAGGTCGAGTTCGGTTGGGCCGGAATTGGTTTGCGCGACATCTCGTGAACGCACCGTCGAAGGCTGACAGCCTCAGCCGCGCATCGCCCGCGTCAGTTGGTCCTCGGTGAGGGCCGGAACCGGCAGGGGATGCGCGGCTTTCGCGCGCAAGCCATCCATGATCAGGGCCAGATTGCGACGCCAGAGGTCGGGCGCGACGCTCGCGGTCGCGGCGACCACACTGGAGTGCGACCAGGTGATGAAAGCGATGTCCTCGAGCGTCCAATCCGGGCGCAGCGCACCGGCTTCCTGTGCGCGCGTGATGATCCGGCGCATCAGGGCGTGCCCGTGCTCGCGCGCGCGGGCCAGCGCGTCGCTCGGCGGGCCGCGCAGGGCGAGTTCGCCCAGGATGCGGTCGCTGGCCTGAAGTGCGCAGATCCGCTCCACCAGGACCGTGAACGACTCCCACGGATCGCTGAGTGCGAGCGCCTGCTCGGCGATCACGGTGCCCGCCTCGACCCGGTCGGCGACGGCGGCGGCGATCAGATCGTCGCGGGTGGGGAAACGGTTGTAGAGGGTGCCGATCGCGACGCCGGCGCGCGCGGCGATGTCCTTGAGCGGCGCGTCGAGCCCGCGTTCCTCGAACAGTTCGCGCGCCGCGGTGACCAGCGCGTCGCGGTTGCGCTTGGCGTCGCTGCGCAACGGCTTGTCCTCTGGCATCCGCCGATCCTACAAATCAGCAACCTCCCACTGAAATGCCAGCGGCTGATTCGGTGTCGGTAGTTCCGCGGCGGTTCGCCGTGGCGTGTTGTCTACAGGCGTTCGATGATCATGGCGTTGGCCAGGCCGCCTGCTTCGCAGATGGTTTGGAGTCCGTAGCGTCCTCCGGTCTGCTCGAGGACCGAGAGCAGGGTGGCGGTGATGCGGGCGCCGCTGGCTCCGATCGGATGGCCGATGGCGGTGGCTCCGCCGTTGATATTGACTTTGGATGGGTCGGCTCCGGTTTCGGCGAGCCAGGCCAGCACGACGCTTGTGAACGCTTCGTTGACTTCGAAGGCATCGATGTCGCTGAGTCGGAGTCCGGCGCGGTCGAGTACTTTCGCGGTGGCGGGGATGATGCCGGTGAGCATGTAGAGGGGGTCGTCGCCGACGACGGTGAGGCTGTGGATGCGGGCGCGCGGCCGCAGTCCGAGTTCGGTGGCGGTTTCGGTGTTGGTGACGAGCATGGCCGCGGCGCCGTCGTTGATCGGTGAGGAGTTGCCCGCGGTAACGTGCCAACCGAGCTGTGGAAACCGAGCGGCGTGGCGTTCGTGGTAGAAGGCAGGTCGGAGCGCGCCCAGGATATCGACTGTTGTTGTGGGGCGGATGGTTTCGTCGACGTTCAGTTCGGTTTCGGTACCGTCGGTGCGGGTGAATCGGGTGGGGGTCAGTTCGGTGTCGAATCGGCCGTCTTTCCATGCGGCAGTGGCGCGCTGGTGACTTTCGGCGGCGAATTCGTCGAGTTGTCGGCGGGTGAGGTTCCAGCGGGCCGCGATGAGTTCCGCGCTGATGCCCTGGGGCACGAGTCCGTCAGGGTAGCGGTGTGCCATGCGGGGGCCGAGGGCGTCGCGGCCCAGGGTCTGGCTGCCGATGGGGATGGTGCTCATCGATTCCACGCCGGAGGCTATGGCGAGGGTGTAGTCGCCGCTGCGGACTCCTTGTGCGGCGAAGTGGAGGGCCTGTTGGCCGCTACCGCATTGGCGGTCGATGGTGACTGCTGGTACCGATTCCGGTAGACCGGCGGCGAGTGCGGCGAAGCGCGTGGTGTTGAGACTTTGTTCGCCGATTTGGCCGACAACGCCGCCGATGACGTCGCTGATCAGTGTGGGGTCGACTCCGGTGCGGGCGAGCAGGGCGCGGATCGCGTGGGCGTGGAGATCGACCGGGTGGACTCCGGCCAGAGCTCCGGTGGGTTTGCCTTTGCCGACGGGGGTGCGGACCGCATCGATGATGACGGCGTCCATGGGGTGGCTCCTGAATCCTGGAAGGTAGGTCGGCGGTCCAGGTGTCGGCCTCGGGCGATCGCGATGCCGACACCTGTGCGCGCGGTGGGAGTTGTTGTGGCTGAGGGTTATCGGGACGCGTTGATCGCGGCCACGATGGTGTCGGTGACAGCGGTGGGCGCGGAGACCGGTGAGGCGTGGGAAGCGGTGATCTCGGTGGTGTGGGCGGGCGCTGCGCGCGAGGCCATGAATCGTTGCGCGGAGGCGGGGATGACGTTGTCCTCGCGCGAGATCAGGTACCAACTCGGAGTGGTGGCCCAGGACGGCGCGCCGCTGGGTTCGAGGTTGGCGGTCAGCGCGGCCGAATGCTGGTGATCGAACATGGTCGCGGCGGTGGCGGCGCTGACATCCTGGGCGAAGATGGTGTGGAAGTAGGGTTCGGCGATGTAGCCGTCCAGCCCTGACGCGGAGGGCTGTAGTTGGAGGGCGGGCGGGAGCAGGCGGCTGCCGGGGAATCGGATCGGGTCGAGCAGGAGTTGGACGAACTCGCCTTCGGCAAGTGCGAACGCGGCGATATAGACGTTGGCTTTCACCTTCGGGTCGTGGGTATTGGTGATGACGGCGCCGCCGTAGGAATGGCCCGCGAGTACGACCGGGCCGTCGATGGTGTCGAGGGTGCGCTGCACAGCGGCGGCGTCGTTGCGAGGTCCACGCAGCGGGTTGTCCACGACGACCACCTGGTAGCCGCGACCGCGCAGTTCGGCGGTAACGGCCTCCCAACTGGTGGCGTCGGCGAAAGCGCCGTGAACGAGAACCACGGTCGGGTTGGGCGGGGCCGCGGTGGCGCTGGCGGGTACGACGACGGCCGTGACAAAAGAGGCGGCCAGCAAGGCCAGTAGACGCAGCCGAGGGCGGGCGGCGGTCTCAGAAGTGCGAAACATGGTGAGTCTCTTTCGGAGTGGGATGTGAATTCGAGCGGCACACTGTGCGGCCGAAGGGTTACCGGGCTCGCGGGCTCGCGGTCGCGTGGCGCAGGGCCCAGTCGAGGGCGTAGTCGGCGATCTCTTGCCATCCGTCCTGGCTGACGAGGCGGTGTGTGCGTCCGGGGAATTCCACGCGCTCGACCAGCGCGGGCCCTTTCGAGTACTCGCGCAGTGCGGCTTTCTGGATGGCGGGCGGTGCGACGTGGTCGATCTCGCCGGAGATCAGCAGCAGCGGGGCTCGGTCGGGTTTGGTGAAGTCGACGGCGGTGGTACCGGTTTTCCTGCGGGGCAGCGACAGCACCCCTTCGAAGAACACGCGGTTGACCGAGTTCACGGCGCTGACGGCCCATTCTCGATCGGAGTCCGCGCGGGTCAGGTCGTTGCCGAAGGTGTAGTGGAAGTGGCGTTTGGAGAGCGGGTTGGCCTTGTTGATCCGCAACGGGTTGGACAGGATCGGCAACCCGGTGCGCAGGGTCGACCACGGCAGGGTGAGGACGCCGGCGGGCTGGCCGGGGGCGACGCCGACTCCGGCGATGCCCAGACCGCGGTCGAGGAGCATCTGGGTGAAGATGCCGCCGAACGAGTGGCCCATGATGACGGGCTGTTCGGGCATGGCGCGGATGACCTCGTCGTAGGAGTCGACGATCTGCAGCAGGCTGATCCCCTCCAGCGCGGAGGGGTCTTCGCGGACCTGTGCGGGAGTGCGCTCACCGATCCCGGGCCATCCGGGGACGATGACTTCGTGGCCGAGGCCACGAAAGCGCTCGGCCCAGGTATCCCAGCTGGAAGGTGTCATCCACAGTCCGTGAATGAGCACGATGGGCGGTTTGGCGGGCAGTGATGCAGGCATGGCTGTGTTCTCCAGTCGAATAGGGTGGAAGCGGGTGGGGTTCGCAGGTCGCGGTGATGGCCGTGGTCACCGCATTGCGCGCTGTCAGGGTCCTGCGCGGTGTGCGGTCACGGAATTCTGCGCTCGGCGCCAGTGCGAGGGCGCTACCCCGAATGTGGCGCGGAATCGGTGTGTGAAGTGGGTCGGATCGGTGAACCCGTGACGGCGTCCGATCGCCGCGATGGTCAAGTGAGGGTGGGTGATCAGTGTCGTGCGAGCGCGCTCCAGTCGGCGGACGATGATGTAGTCCGCCAGCGGAGAGTGGGGCCAGATCTTGTAGAGCTGACGAGTGGAGATGTTGTGAGCGCCCGCGATGGCATTCGCGTGCAGCCCCGGATCATCGAGGTGGCATGCGATGTATCGCTCGATCGCGGCGACCACGGCGGCGGGTTGGTCCACGGCCGGGGCGCTGTCCGCGGCGTTGAGTAGCAGGGATCGGATCAGGGCGACCGTGGAGGTCTCCAGCTCGGGAAGAAGTCTTTCCGCGGTGGTGGCGACCGTGCCCAGTTGTTCCAGGTGATCCCGGACGAGCGGGTAGAGGGGCAGGCGCGGGTCGAGGTGGTCGAGGCCGCGCCGGATTGTCTCGATGGACAGGGTCAGTCGTGACTGGGTGAGGTGTACGGCGACAGCGGACCCGCCGCCGTGAGCCCGGAAGTCGAAGGCCCGGGACTGATCCACGGCTATCAGGGCTGGTTCTCCCGGTGGCGGCGGCGCGTGTGCGCCTGTACGGGTGAGGGTCCAGTCGCCGGTGGCGATGACGGCGATGGTGATGAGTCGCGAGGCGGGGTCCGCGCGATGATCGCGGCGTGCCGACACCGCGAATGTCTCGTAACGCCCGCACATCAACCAGGTCCCGTCACCCATCCGCCAGTGGTCGACGGTGACGGGGTCGCTGCCGTGATTCGACAGTTTCACGTGGGCAGCGACGCCGAGGCAGCGCCGTGGTTCGAGGCTCGGGTCGGTCATCGTCTCGACCAGTCGCGCGGAGGCGGATTCACCGCTCATGACGAATTTCCCACCACTGACCGATGCTGATGCCGTAGTTGTCGAGGAAAGCCGCGCGCAGCGCAGGGAGATCTACGAAGCCCCAGCGCAGCGCCAGTTCCGCGTCCGGCGGTGTCCGGCCGCGGCGCAGGTTGTCACGGACGCCGTGTAGTCGTTCGGCGAGGATCCACTGTTCGAGATCGAGCCCTCGCTCTCGTGTCCAATGCCGCAGTTCCGAGGTGGTGAACCCGTAATTCCTGGCGATGGATTCGAGCGTGAGTCCGGGATCCGCGAGCCGTTCGCGGATGTGGGCGCGAATCCTGGGCAGCGATACCTCATGGTCGCGGTGCTGGTCTGCGTCGGGGTCGTGGGCGGAGACGAGCAGGGCACGCGAGAGCGATAGCGTGGACATACCCAACGCATCGCAGGCCGCACGACCGATCTCACCGTCTCGGTCGATGCGCAATCCGCTGATGTGGCGCCGGACAGTGTCGTAGAGCGGACTGGCGGGCAAACGTCGCGCGGCATCGAGGAATTCGGTGTGCGACAAGCCCAGTTTGTCGAACGGCACATGGACACACCGTGAGCTGCCGATCTCCGCCCAACCGAACTCGTAGGGCATGTCCAGGTCCACGACCATCAGATCGCCCGGCCGGATCAGACGTTGGATACCGAATTGCTCGAAGCGGCCGATCCCGCGTTCCTGGACGGCCACGGCGATCTTGCCCGACGGTCCGTCGCGAACGTGGCGAGGTGAACGCAGCAGATGGTTGCCGGTCATGGAGGCGCGAAACATGCTCGCACCCCCGAAAGACCATGCCTCCATCACAGCGGACATCGCGCCAGTGGTGTCGAATCGCACCGTCGACGGCGCGGACTGCTCCTGGAATACGACTTTCGCGATCTCCAGTCGGTCCCGGTGCTGATAGCTCGCACTGTCGAATACCACTACCACGACAACTCCACGACTGGACCGATGGCTGGGGCGCCGTATGTGTCGCCTTCCGCGAAGCGGAGCCGTCGGCTCGCTCGATGCCGAATCGTGAAGGCGACAGGAAGATCGTTCATCACCTCGTCCGCTCTGCGATCAGGCCGGAGCGTAGGTGTCGAGGAAGACGAGCAGGTCCTTGTTCAGCTCATTCTTGTGCGTGTCGGTGATGCCGTGCGGCGCACCGGGATACACCGCCAGTACGGCGTCGCGGATTCGCGCGGCAGAGGCTTTGCCACCCACCTCGAACGGAACCACTTGATCGTCGTCGCCGTGGATGATCAAGGTCGGCACATCGAAGGCGTCCAGGTCGGATCGAAAATCGGTGGCCGAGAACGCGGCGATGCACTCGTAGGCGTTGCGCGCGCCCGCCTGCAGGCCCTGCCGCCAGAACGCGTCCCGCATACCCTGCGACGGGTTCTGCCCCTGGCGGTTGTTGCCGAAGAACGGTCCGTCTGCCAGGTCGCGATAGGTCTGGGACCGATCCGCGATCGAGGCGTCCCGGATGCCGTCGAAGATCTCCACCGGCACCCCACCCGGGTTGTCGTCGGTTGTGAGCATGAACGGCGGCACCGCGGAGACGAGCACGATCTGCGCGACTCGCGCTGTACCGTGCCGTCCGATGAAGCGCGCGACTTCGCCACCGCCGGTTGAGAATCCGATCAAGGTCACTTCACGCAGATCGAGGGATTCGAGCAATCCGGCGAGGTCGTCGGCGTAGGTGTCCATCTCGTTGCCATCCCAGGTCTGGGTGGATCGACCGTGCCCCCGACGGTCATGGGCGAGGACGCGATAGCCGTTGGCGGCCAGGAACATCTGCTGGGCCTCCCAGCTGTCGGAGTTCAGTGGCCAGCCATGGCTCAAGACCACCGGGCGGCCCGAACCCCAATCCTTGTAATAGATTTCGGTGCCATCGTTCGTGGTGTGAATCGGCATGTGTGTTCCTTCGCGGTGCGACCGGGATCGTGTCGAAGACGAACGTAGAACTTCGTGGACCGCGCGAACTGTCTCTACGTGCACGGTTGTGTACTCAGCGAGAACGGTTCATCGTCTCGGCGCAGAGCTGTCGCCAAGTCCGCGGCGTCACCCCGTACATCTGCCGGAACTTCCTGCTGAAGTAGGAACTGTTGGTGAACCCCCACCGCCGCGCCACCGCGGATATGGGGACCTGCCGAAGTTCCGGTCGGGCCAATTCGGCACGGGTTCCATCGAGCCGCTGCGTGATGATCCATTGCTCGAGAACGAGTTCGGACTCCGCGCAGACCCGGACCAATTGCCTGGTCGAGATCCCGTGCTCGCGGGCGATCATGTCCGCGCTGAGCGCTGGATCGGACAGGTGCGATCGGACGTAGGCGCGGACCCGAGGCAACAGCATCTCGGTCGTCGCCCCGCGCCCGTATCGGGCGTCATAGGTCGAGGCCAGAAGCGTGCGGACGATGTCTACCGTGGCGACGCCGACCGATTCGGCCACCGTCGACATGATCGATTGCTCACCTTCCGCGGCGAGTCCACGGATCTGGGTGCGGACCAGGTCGTGGAGCGGGCTCGCCGCGAGTGACGAGGTGGCACCGTCGAGCACCGCACGCGAGAGTCCGAGTTCCGCACGCGGAAAATAGAACGTGATGGATCTGCCGTGTCCGTCCCAATCGACATCGTGCGCAACATCGAGATCGACGAGAGCCATCCGGTCGATGCCGACGACGCGTTGGGCACCGGCCGACACATGACGGCCGGTGCCCCGGTCCTGGACCATCAGTGCCATCATGCCGCTCTCCGCTGCCCTGATATGGCGATTCTGGCGTGATGTGCGCAGGCCGGTGAACGTCGCCCGCAGGACTCGCGCCGAACCGTAGCGCCATACCTCCAGCACGGAATCGGACGCGGTCATATCCGCCAACCCGAACGACATCGGCCAGGTCTGCTCGAGAAAGGCCGAGCGAGTCGCGTCCTCGCGGTCCTCGATCGGAACCGCGTCGGACCGGAAAACGATCGCCATCGCGCTACCCGCGCAGCGCCATAGGGCAGAAACCGCGCCTACGCCCCACACGTCGGGCAGACGCCCAGGGGCACCCGGTGGTGTGTGGATGCGGGCGCGGCGCTGGTTGCCGTGCTCGCCACGCCACGCGGTATCTGCGGAAAGTAGTGGACACTAGGTTGACGCTCTCCAGGTAGAAGTATGTCTCTACCTGCGACGTTATGAGTAACCATGCCGACCGGTCTTGATTGGATCCGCACCGGAATCGAGCATTTCCCGCACAGGAAAGCAGCGGCCACCACCGAACCGCTCGATTGCGGCCGGTACGGGTTTGATCGACAATCGATCTCCATCGCACCAGCGCGCTGGTGACGACCGGGACGAAAGGCTGCTCCGATGCCCATCATGTTCGACCTCGACACGGTCGCCGTAGAACAGCGGGAGCCGGCCCTGCGCGACCTGCTCGAACAGAACCCGGTCCCGATCGACGTCTCCACCGGCAGCGTCGACCGCCTCCGTGTCGCGACCACCGCCGACTTCTTCGGCAGTCTGTTCATGGTGTCGTGCAGCGGGCGAGGCGCGATGGTGCATCGTGACGAGAAGCGGGTCGGACAAGACCACGAACGGACCATGATGCTGTCGGTCGTCGCGTCGGGCCGCTCAGTCTTTCGACACAACGACACCATCACCGACGCCACCCGCGGCGACATCGTTCCCTACAGTTCGATGCGGCCTTACAGCGCCACCTTCGACGACGTCGCCAAGCACACCTTCATGATCGACTACACGAGCCTCGGACTGCCCGAGCGCACCATCGAGTACCAACTCGGGCGCAGTGTAAGTCGTCGGCACACACTGGGCCACATCGTCACTCGCTACCTGATCGACCTCGGCACGAACGCGGTCTACCTGCCCGAAGCCGAGCGTCGCGCCCTGGAACGGCCGACACTCGAACTCCTGCGCGCACTCCTCACGACCACCGCCGGCGATGATGACCGCGCCCGCGAACACCTGCACGCCAGCCTCGACGTACGCCTGATCGAATACCTCGAGATGCATCTGCGCGACCCCGAATTGAGTGTGGCCCGGCTGGCCCGCGAACACGGCATCTCGGAGCGTTACGTCTACACGGTCCTGGCCAGGAACGGCATCACCTTCGCCGATTGGGTTCGTGCCCAACGCCTTCACGGCGCCGCCGCCGACCTCGCCCGCACCACCACACCCCAGCAGAGCATCGCCGCGATCGCGTACACCTGGGGCTTTCCCGACCACGCCAACTTCACCCGCGCCTTCCGCCGCACCCATGGCATGAGTCCACGCGAGTACCGCACCCGAGGCTCCTCCGACGACCAACGGTGAACTGGCTGAACGCGACTTCGATCATCGACACCGACGCGAGATCAGCCCACCGACCATCTCGGGGGAACTCATCGAATCAGCGGTGCGAATTATCTTGAGCATAGGTTCAAGTTAGTGCTACGTTGCGATAACTTGAACCAACTCTCAACTTAGTGAGGTAGTCGGATGAGCACGCTCGCGATCTTCGGATATGGGCCGGGACTCGGCGCGGGAACGGCACGGGCCTTCGGCCGCAACGGGTTTCGGGTCGCGGTGATCGGTCGTGACCTCGACCGGGCCGAGCAGCGCGCGGCGGCATTGCGCGCCGAGGGCATCGAGGTGGCGCCGTTCGCGGCCGACATAACCGAATCAGGGCGGTTGACCGAGGTCATCGCGCGGGTCGAGGGCGAACTCGGGCCGATCGACGTGGCGGTGCACGCGGCGGCCGCGGGGATGTCGATCCGCAGCGCGACGACCCGCGACGTCGACCGCGCAGCGCTCGAACTGCCGTTCGCGCTCAAGGTCTACTCCTCGATCGAGCTCAGTCGCGCACTGTTGCCCACGATGATCGAGCGGGGTAGCGGCACGTTGCTGTTCTCCTCGGGCGCTTCGGAGGAGAATCTGCAGCCCTACCTGGCCAATGTCGGCGTCGCGCTCGGTGCGCAGCGCGCCTTCGTGCGTCAGCTGGCCGCCGAGGTCGAGGGCACCGGGGTCTACGTCGGGCTGCTCGGGATCGGTGCGCTGATCGAGCACAGCGCCGTCCAGCTGGAGATCGACGCGCATCCCGAGCTGATCCCCGAGGGGGTCGCGCTGCCGCGGATCGGCAACGACGAACTCGGCGCGCGGTACTGGCGGATGTATACCGAGCGCGACACCGTCGAGGTCGAGATCGGGTTCTGAGTTCGGGGTTGACCTTGACGTAGCGTCAAGTTGCACAGTGGAGGTACCGACGAGAAAGGGGGCAGGTCGTGGTGGGTGAATGGACCATCGCGGACCTCGCGAAGGCCGCGGGAACCACCAGTCGCACGTTGCGCCATTACGGGCAGCTCGGGCTGTTGGAGCCGAGCCGGACCGGGGCCAACGGCTATCGCTACTACGACCAGACCTCTCTTGTTCGACTGCAGCGAATCCTGCTGCTGCGCGAACTCGGCCTCGGCCTTCCCATGATCGCCGAGGTCCTCGCCGGGGAACAGGACACCGCCGGTGCGCTGCGCACCCACCTGGAACTGCTTCGGCAACAGCAGGATCGGGTAGTGCGGCAGATCGAATCGGTGTCGACCACGTTGCGCAAGACGGAAAGAGGTGAACCACTCATGGCCGCAGAGGTTTTCGATGGTTTCGACCACACGCAGTACAAGGACGAGGTCATCGAGCGCTGGGGTAGGGACGCGTACGAGAGCTCGGATCGCTGGTGGCGGTCGCTGACCGACGCCGAGAAGAAGGACTTCCAGCAGACTCAGCTCGATATCGCCGCCGACTTCGGAAAGGCTTTCACGGCCGGGCTTCCCGTGGCAGGTGAGGTCGTCCAGGCGATCGTCGCCCGGCATCGCGCCTGGCTCGGCGTCGGCACCCACGGCAAGCCGGTATCGAACGAGTACCTGCTCGGCCTCGGCGAGATGTACGTCGCCGACCCCCGCTTCCGGGCCAACTACGACGTGCACGGCGAGGGCGTGGCCGAGTACATCCTCGAAGCCTTCGGGGCTTACGTCGCAGCTCATCCCGCCTGAGCGATCGGCCGACGCGCGATCGGGTAGTGAGGCGGCGACTGTCCACACAGTGCTCGATCGGGCGTCGCGCCGTATAACTGACGGCGACGACGACGTTAGCGGGGGCAGTGGTGGAACAGGTGCGGCCGGAGCGGCCTTCGCGCGCGGTGACCGCGCGGATCGCGGGGTGGCTCGGGGTGCTGGTCGGCGCGGCGGGAATCTTCGTCGGCACGGCGGCCGCCGTACTGCGGGCGGCCGGACGCGAGATCGACCTCGACTACGTGGGCGCGGGGATCGTCGGCGGGCTCGGGGTGGTGTACCTGCTCGGGGCGGTGCTGCTGTTGCGTCGGCGGATGCTCGGCAGGCGCGTGCTGCTCACCATGGCCGCCGTGATGTCGGGGGCGACACTGCTGGTCGTCGTGCTCAACGGGGCGAGTCACGGCTGGCGGTTCGGGCCGCTGGACGCTTGGCTGGCGGTCAATGTGGTGATCCTCGCGCTCAGTTTGAGCGAGCCGACGCGGCGCTGGACCATCACCCGATAGGTCGCCCACGGCGCGGGCCGGTTCGACGCGCGTGGTGTTCGAACTCGGTGCGCCGTGGCCGATGGCGCTACGGTCGGGGGATGGTCGTGCTGGAGACGAAGTCGAAGAGCGGTGAGGTGGCGGCGACCATCGCCGGGTGCCTCGCGGGGGTCGCCGCCGGGGTGAATCTGGTTGGCGGGGTAATTCTCGTGCGCTCGTTCGTGAACGATCCGGGCGAACTCGACGACTCACTGACCCTGTTCGCCACGCTCGGCGCGCTGGCATCGGTGTTCGCGTTCGCCTACGGCGCCCTGCTGCTGGCGCGCCGGAACGAAACCGGGCGATGGATGATCATGGTCGCCGCAGGCGCGCAGCTCGCGCTCGGAGCGCTCGGCCTGCTCGCCACACTCGTGAACTACGACTCCGGGTACGGAATCCACTGGTTCGCCGAGGAAACCGTGGTCCGCTCGATTCTGATCGGACTCGGCGGAGTACCCGGCGCGGTGACGGCGATCGTGAATCACAGCTGGGCGGCGGCACTTTCGGGCGCGGCCTTCGGTGGTCTGGTGCTGTTGTCCGCTGCGCTGCCGTGGACCGCCGCCTACACACTCACGCGCCCGGACGATGTTGTCGGTCCGAACGTATAGTTTCAGCAGGTCAGCATTGTTGCGGAGGGTGCCACGCGGCCGGGAACGGTTCGGGCACCGCTCGTCAGGAGGGGGAACACCATGGGGTATCCGTACGGCCCACAGCAGGGCCAAGATCCGTACGCGGGGCAGGGATACGCGCAACCCGGCTACGGACCCGACCCGTACGGCTATGCGCAGCCCTATGGCGCACCTGTCCAAAATGGTTATGGCGCACCGGTTTACGGTGTCGCGCCCTACCCCTACGGGCCGGGTTACGGTGAGCCGCGAGCGGGCGGCGGCACGGCGATCACCGCCGCGGTGATCGCGCTGCTGCTGTCGATTCTCGGGCTGGGCGTCATGGGGGTCGCCACCGCCGTCATCATGGGCAGCGATGCCACGAGCAGGTCCGAGAAGGATTTCCGCGCTGCGCTGACGGTCGGAATGTTGATCGGCGCCGTGCCGTGCGCGCTGCTGCTGCTCGGCTCGATTCTGCTGTTCCGCCGCAAGACCGCGGGCCGGGTGATCCTCATCCTGCTGTCCGGGATCGGCGTGGTGTTCAGCGTGCTCTCGACCGTGATCCCGCTGGTGAGTGGCAACGGCGTGGCGGGGGAGGAGGCGACGGTCGTGCTGATCGGCGGTGCGGTGAGCGGCGCGGCACCGCTGCTGATCTTCCTGCTCGCTCTCGCACCGTCCACGGGTCGCTGGATTCGCGCCGGGCGCCCGGGGGGATACCCGCCGCCGGGGTACTGACGGGCGCAGTTCGGGCGGTCTCCTTCCGCTGGGATGGATCGGCCCTGGTCGGGGCGTGGTCGGAGACTCCGCCGGGACAAATTGCGGTCTTCGGATACGCTGGGCACCCGTGACCGCCGCATCGCCTGAGGGTAATCCCGTCAACGCAGATTCCACCGCCCCGGCAAACCAGTACGACCTGATCGTGGTCGGCTCCGGTTTCTTCGGGCTGACCGTCGCCGAGCGTGCAGCGAACGTGCTGGGCAAGCGGGTATTGGTGATCGACCGCCGCTACCACCTGGGTGGCAATGCCTACTCCGAACCCGAACCGGAAACCGGTATCGAGATCCACAAGTACGGCGCGCACCTGTTCCATACGTCGAACAAGAAGGTCTGGGACTACGTCACCCAGTTCACCGAGTTCACCGGGTACCAGCACCGGGTGTTCGCGATGCACAAGGGGCAGGCATACCAGTTCCCGATGGGGCTCGGCCTGATCTCGCAGTTCTTCGGCCGCTACTTCACCCCGGAAGAGGCCAAGGCGCTCATCTCCGAGCAGGCCGCCGAGGTCGAGACCGGTGACGCGCAGAACCTCGAGGAGAAGGCGATCTCGCTGATCGGCCGTCCCCTCTACGAGGCGTTCGTGCGCGACTACACCGCGAAGCAGTGGCAGACCGACCCGCGTGAGCTGCCCGCGGGCAACATCACCCGCCTGCCCGTGCGCTACAACTTCGACAACCGCTACTTCAACGACACCTTCGAGGGTCTGCCGAAGCAGGGGTACACGAAGTGGCTGGAGAACATGGCCGCTTCCGACCTCATCGAGACCAGGGTGAACACCGACTGGTTCGACGTGCGCGACGAGCTCGTCGCCGCCAACCCGGACGCCCCGATCGTCTACACCGGCCCGCTGGACCACTACTTCGACTACGCCGAAGGTGAATTGGGCTGGCGCACCATCGATTTCGAGACCGAAGTGCTCGAACAGGGTGACTACCAGGGCACCAGCGTCATGAACTACAACGACGCCGACGTCCCCTTCACCCGCATCATCGAGCCGCGCCACTTCCACCCCGAGCGCGACTACCCGACCGACAAGACGGTCATCATGCGCGAGTTCTCCCGGTCGGCGAAGACCGGTGACGAGCCGTACTACCCGATCAATACCCCCGACGACCGCGCGAAGCTGCTGGCCTACCGTGAGCGGGCCAAGCAGGAGACCGCCGAGAAGAAGGTGCTGTTCGGCGGCCGTCTCGGCACCTACCAGTACCTGGATATGCACATGGCGATCGGTTCGGCGCTGAGCATGTTCGAGAACGTGCTGCGTCCGCACCTGGAATCGGGCGCGGCGCTGGTGGACGAGGCATGACCACGGCCATGCTCGAAGACGTGACCACCCGGACTCGCGCCATCTCGCTGTTGCAGCGGGTCATCCTGCCGCGGCCGGGTGAGCCACTCGACGTGCGGACCCTCTACCTGGAGGAGTCCACCACCAACGCCCGGCGCGCGCACGCCACCAGCCGCACCGCGCTGTCGATCGGCGCGGAGTCGGAGGTGTCGTTCTGCACCTACTTCAACGCGCTGCCCGCCAGCTACTGGCGTCGGTGGAGCGTGCTGAAGTCGGTGGTCCTTCGCCTGGAACTGGCCGGGCACGGCCGCGCCGACGTCTACCGGTCCAAGGCCGACGGCTCGCGAATTCACGTGCAGGGCAAAGAGTTCGCCGTCGCCCAGGGTGCGGACTCGGTGGTCGTGGAGTTCGAAACCGATCTCGGCCCGTTCGAAGACGGTGGCTGGATCTGGTTCGACATCACCACCGACACGGTCGTCACGCTGCTGTCCGGCGGTTGGTACGCACCGCAGCAAGCGCCCGGCACGGGCTCGATCGCGGTCGGCATGCCCACGTTCAACCGGCCGACCGACCTGGTCAAGACGCTCGGCGCGCTCGGCTCCGACCCGTTGGTGCTCGACAACATCGCCGCGGTGATCGTCGCGGATCAGGGCAACCGCAAGGTCGTCGACGAGCCCGGGTTCACCGAGGCCGCCGCCGGCCTCGGCGACCGGCTCTCGATCCACGACCAGCCCAACCTCGGTGGTTCCGGCGGGTACAGCCGGGTCATGTACGAGGCGCTGAAGACCGACGCCGAGTACATCGTCTACATGGACGACGACATCGAGATCGAGCCCGACTCCATCCTGCGGGCCCTCGCGTTCTCCCGGTTCGCGAAGTCGCCGCTGCTGGTGGGCGGGCAGATGCTGAACCTGCAGGAGCGTTCGCACCTGCACAGCATGGGCGAGGTCGTCGACCGCGGGGTCTTCATGTGGTCCTCGGCGCCGAATGTCGAATACGACCACGACTTCTCGAAGTACCCGCTCAAGGATCGCGACAACTCCAAGCTGCTGCACCGGCGCATCGACGTCGACTTCAACGGCTGGTGGACCTGCGTGATCCCGCGTCAGGTCGCCGAGCAGATCGGTCAGCCGCTGCCGCTGTTCCTCAAGTGGGACGACGTCGAGTACGGCCTGCGCGCGCGCGAGGCCGGGTACCCGACCATCACCCTGCCGGGTGCGGCCGTCTGGCATATGGCCTGGTCCGACAAGGACGACGCCATCGACTGGCAGGCCTACTTCCACCTGCGCAACCGTCTCGTGGTCGCCTCGATGTACCTGCCCGGCGACGGCAAGCCGATGATCGTCAACACGATCAAGGCCACCCTCAAGCACCTGCTGTGCCTCGAGTACTCCACGGTCGCCATTCAGAACGAGGCGATCCGCGACTTCCTGGCCGGCCCCGAGGGCCTGTTCGACCTGCTCCCCAGCGCGCTGGGCAAGATCCACGGCATGCGCAAGGAGTTCCCGGACGCGGTCGTCGTGCCGTCGTCCACGGAACTCCCGCTGGCCAACCGCCACGGTGTCGGCGCGGTCGGCGAACCGGGCAACCCGCTCGCGAAGGTCGCCCGCCTGGCCAAGGGCGTGGTGCACAACTTCCGCAAGGCCGATCCGGCCGCCTACGAGACGCCGCAGCTCAACGTCCCGACGTTGGACGCGCGCTGGTACCTGCTCTCGCAGGTCGACGGCGTCACCGTGACCACCGCCGACGGGCGCGGGGTCGTCTACCGCAAGCGTGACCCGCGTCAGGCCCGCGACCTGCTCAAGGAAGCCATGCGCCTGCGTAAAGAACTCACCGCCCGCTTCCCGGAGATGCAGCAGCGCTACCGGGCCGCGCACGCCGAGCTCACCAGCACGGCGGCGTGGGAGAAGACCTTCGGCCTGAATGGAACCGTGAAGTGACCGATACCGAACTGCCCGAGCTCGAGATGGCCGAGGAAGGCTGCTGCGGCGGTTGCGATTGCAGCGGCGACTACGTAGAGGTGCCGGTCGAGGTCGCGATCCTCAACGCCGTGCAGGGCACCATCGGCACGAACCCGGCCGTTGTCTCCGCCGCGCGCGGCATGTCGCACTTCGGCGAGCACGCGCTCGGCTGGATCGGCATCGCCGCCGCTGGTTGGCTGGTCGACAAGCCGCGCCGCCGCCAGTGGGCCGGTGTCGCGGTGGGCGCGGTCGGCGCGCACGCGGCGTCCATCGTGATCAAGCGGATCGTCCGGCGTCCGCGCCCCAACGATCCATCGGTGCAGGTCAACGTGTCGACGCCGAGCAAGCTGAGCTTCCCGTCCTCGCATGCCACGTCCACTACGGCCGCGGCGGTGTTGCTCGGCCGACTGACCGGGCTACCCTTGCCAGCGGTGATCGTCCCACCGATGCTGCTGTCCCGGGTTGTGCTCGGGGTGCATTACCCTTCCGACGTGATCGCCGGTTCCGCTTTGGGGGCCGCGTCGGCTGCTGCCGTGCTAGCCGCCGAGAAGAGACTTCGACAGTGACCGCAACTGAAAGAACTTTGGCCAAGATGAGCGAAGAACCGTCCGCCGCCGTCCTCGACGAGGGTGCTGTGAAGGGCCCGCCGAAGACGCTGCTCGGCGGTGTCATCAAGGCCATGCGCCCACGTCAGTGGGTCAAGAACGTGCTGGTGCTCGCCGCGCCGCTCGCTGTCGGGCCGGAAGCGGTCGGCGATGCGGGCGTGCTCGTGCATGTCGCGATCGCGTTCATCGTGTTCTGCATGGCGGCCTCTGGCATCTACCTGGTCAACGACTCGCTCGACGTCGACGCCGATCGGGCGCATCCGACCAAGCGGTTCCGGCCGATCGCGGCGGGCGTCGTGCCTGTCAACCTGGCTTACGCGCTGTCGGCGGTGCTGCTGATCGGCTCGATCGCCGGTTCGTTCCTGGCGTCCTGGCACCTGGCCGTGGTGATGGCGATCTACATCGGTATCCAGCTGGCCTACTGCCTCGGTCTCAAGCACCAGGCCGTGCTCGATATCTGCATCGTGTCCTCGGGCTTCCTGCTGCGTGCCGTCGCCGGTGGCGCGGCGGCCGGGATCGCGCTGTCGCAGTGGTTCCTGTTGATCATGGCGTTCGGTTCGCTGTTCATGGCAGCGGGCAAGCGCTACGCCGAGCTGGCGATCGCGCTGGAAACCGGCGCCAAGATCCGCAAGTCGCTCGAGTACTACACCCCGACCTACCTGCGCTTCATCTGGACGCTCGCGGCCACCGCGGTCGTGGTCTTCTACGGCCTCTGGGCCTTCCAGCAGGACTCGGCTCGAGACACCCAGTGGTACTCGATCTCGATGATCCCGTTTACCATCGCAATCCTGCGTTACGCGGTCGACGTCGATGGTGGCGAGGCCGGTGAACCCGAAGAGATCGCGTTGGGGGACCGCATCCTGCAGTTCCTCGCTATTGCCTGGATCGGAGCGGTAGGTGTCGCTGTCTATCTCACCTGACGAGATGTTGGTAGCGGAGCAGGATTCAACCGAACACGAGCAGCTACGCGACGACGAGTCGCCGCGTAGCGACGCGCGCTTTCCGGTGCTGTCCCGCGCCATCTTCGTCGGTGGGATCGTCTTCACCGCCGTGCTGTTCACCGTTGGTGCGTGGCAGCGGCGCTGGATCGCCGATGACGGCCTGATCGTGCTGCGCACGATCCGCAACCTGCTCGCGGGCAACGGCCCGGTCTTCAACGCCGACGAGCGGGTCGAGGCGAACACCAGCACCGCGTGGACCTACCTGGTCTGGTTCTTCTCCTGGCTCACCCAGGCCCGCCTCGAGTACGTGGTGCTCGGGGTGGCGCTGGTGGTGTCGGTGCTCGCGGTGGTGTTCGCGATGCTCGGCACCGCGCGGCTGTGGGGCGGAACCGCTGGTCAGCTGCTGATTCCGGCCGGTGTGCTGGTCTATATCGCGCTGCCGCCCGCCCGTGACTACGCGACCTCCGGGCTGGAGAGCGGTCTGGTGATCTGCTGGGTCGGGCTGCTGTGGTGGCTGCTGATCCGCTGGAGCCAGGCCGCAGTTGTCCGGGTGCCGAGCCTGTTGGGTCTGGTGTTCCTGGCCGGACTCGCACCGCTGGTTCGTCCCGAGGCCACGCTGGTCGGTGTGCTCGCGCTCGGGATGATCTTCCTGGCGCCGATGCCCGCGTTCCGGTTCGGACCGATCGCGTTGCGCGCGCTGATCGTGTTCGTCGCCGGGATCGTGCCGGTGGGCTACCAGATCTGGCGGATGGGCTACTACGGCCTGCCCTACCCGAACACCGCGGTCGCCAAGGACGCGGGCGGCGCCAAGTGGAGTCAGGGCGTCACCTACCTGTGGGACCTGGTCGGCCCGTACTACCTGTGGATTCCGCTGCTCGTACTGCTGATCGCCGGTGTGGTGGCGGGTTTCGCGCGCGGTTTCGCCCGGCCGCGGTTCTCGGTGGCGGGTCTGCGCGCGTGGCTGCGCTCGCCGAGCGCGGTGGTGGTGATGGTGCTCGGCAGCGGCGTGCTGCTCACGGTGTACGCGGTGCGCGTCGGTGGCGACTTCATGCACGGGCGGATGCTGCTCACCCAGCTGTTCCTGCTGCTGTTGCCGGTGGCCGTCGTGCCGATCCCGTTGCGCTTGCGCAAGAGCGACTGGTCCGTTGTGGTGCTGCTGGTAGCGCTGATCGGGACGGCGGGCTGGTCGATGTACGCGGCGAGCACCACCGCCATCACGACCGGTACCAAGATCCGCTCCTCCGGCATCGTCGACGAGCGCATCTACTACGTCCTCAACACCGGCCACGATCACCCGATCCTGGCCGAGGATTACCTCGACTACCCGCGCATGCGGGCCATGGTCAACGACATCGCCGCCAATCCCAAGGGCGGCCTGCTGCTGAACTCGCCGGCGTACACGTTCTGGTACCTCGATCCGCCGCCGGAGCCGATCCCCGAGGGCGGCGCCGGGCACACGGTTTTCTTCCTGAACCTGGGTATGACCAGCATGAATGTGCCCCTCGATGTGCGCGTCATCGACCCGATGGGCCTGGCTTACCCGCTGGCCGCGCATTCGGACCGGCTGTCGGACGGGCGCATCGGCCACGACAAGAGCCTCTACCCGGACTGGGTGGTGGCCGACTCGGGCATGGTCGACATCCACCCGTGGATGCCCTGGTACCTGGACGAGAAATGGGTCACCCAGGCCCGCACCGCCATGTCGTGCCCGCAGACCCAGGCGCTGATGATCTCCACCCGCGAGCCGATGACGCTCGACCGTTTCAAGCACAACCTGCGCAATGCCATGACGTTCTCGAAGTACCGCATCGACCGGGTACCGAAGTACGAGATCCAGCGCTGCGGGCTCGTCGATCCGTTCCCAGAGCCGCCTCGCTGAGGGGTGTTCATACCCATCGACCTATGATCTACACCGGCTGACCAGGGGTGAATTAGTGGTGTATGCCGCTAAATCACTTTTCGGTAACGCCAAGCTATCGATGTAGCGATATGGTCACTGAAGAACGGCCCGTCGGCGCACTGGTGTGCCGGTTATCCAGTCGGCGGTCATTGCAACCGCGGCTCCGCGCGAGCCGCATGAGGAAAGGCCCATAACAGAATGCGTGGCGGACGTCTCAGAGCCCGGGGAGCCGGTTGGCTCAAACGATCGGTGCTGCTCTCCCTGGCTGTCGTGTTGCCGATCGGAGCGGCGGTGGCCGGTCCGACCGGGACCGCGTCGGCGGCCTTCGACCCGACCGGTTTCGACTTCTGGGTCGATTCGGAGATGGGCCCGATCAAGTCGCGGATCTTCCGCGCGGCCGATGGCAACACCAATCGGGTCGTGTACGCGCTCGACGGTATGCGCGCCGGCGACGACCTCAGCGGCTGGGAGAAAGACACCAATGTCGCCCGCGCGCTGATGAACGCCAATATCAACGTGGTGATGCCGGTCGGCGGCCAGTCCAGCTTCTACGCCGACTGGAACGCGCCGAGCAGCTTCTTCGGCCTCGACGCCGGTTCGGGTGGTAGCTCCACCGGTTCGGCGGCGACCGGTTCGGCGATGACCGGTTCGTCGGTCGCCCCCGTTCAGGTGGCGGGCAAGAAGAACACCTACCGGTGGGAGACCTTCCTCACGAGCCAGCTGCGCAACGCGCTGTCGGCGCGGCTGGGCTTCAACCCCAACAACAACGGCGTGTTCGGCCTGTCGATGGGCGGTTCCGCCGCGCTCACGCTGGCGGCCTACCACCCCGATCAGTTCAGCTTCGCGGGCTCGTTCTCCGGGTACCTGAACATCTCGGCACCCGGTATGCGTGAAGCTATGCGCGTGGCGATGGTCTCGGCCGGCGCGTTCAATATCGACGCGATGGCGCCGCCGTGGGGCCAGCAGTGGTTCCACATGGATCCGTTCGTGTTCGCCCCGCGTCTGGTCGGCAACGGCACCCGTATCTGGGTCTCCGCGGCCAGCGGTATTCCCGGTGCGGGCGATGTGTCCAACCCGATGGAGATCGTCCAGGGCGTCCCGCTGGAGCTGCTCGCGATGGTGAACAGCCGCGCGTTCCAGGTCCGCATGGCCACCCTCGGCGGCGGCAACGCCCACTTCGACTTCCCGATCACCGGCGTGCACAACTGGCGCAACTGGGAGACCGAAGTCAACCGCATGATCCCGGACCTGTCCGCGAACATCGGCTAGTCACTCCAGCTCGACCCGAAAACCGCCCGGTGCCTCGTCAGCACCGGGCGGTTTTCTCGTTTGCGTCACGATCCGAGCCTGGGGCGGTGACGAATCATGTCCGACGGATCACCGGTAGTTGTGCTAGGGGTCACTTTCCAGCAACATGTAGACCATTCGTCACCGATTTATTCACAGTGAGCATGCGTCGAGGTTGAATCGTCCGTTTTGCCCTGGATTGGTTCCTCGCGACGTCCGATGAGGGATCCGACTGCGTAGCTCGGGGTTTGCGCGTTCGGTCTGCGAGAAAGGTCTAGTCGAATGCGAACACTGCGCCGCACGCGTGGACCCGTGAAGACAGCCGCTCCTGGTTCGTGGGCTCGGCGTTGGGCCGCGGGCGTATCCATGGCTCTGCTCGTTCCGATCGCGACGGCCGTCACCGAGGGAATCGCCCCGGCCTCGGCCGGTTTCAACGGCAACGCCTTCGACTTCTGGGTCGATTCCGGGATGGGGCCCATCAAGTCGCGCGTGCTGCGCGCCGCCGATGGCAACACCAATCGCGTCGTCTACGTTCTCGACGGCATGCGCGCACCCGAGAACCTCAACGGCTGGGAGATCGAAACCGATATCCCCAACGCGCTCGCCGCGGCGAATATCAATGTGGTGATGCCGGTCGGCGGTATGTCGAGCTTCTACGCCGACTGGAACGCGCCGAGTGAATTCTTCGGTATCCCGGCCGGTGGTGCGCCGTCCTCGGGTTCCGGCGCGGGCAACGCGCTGGCAGGCGGGCCGGGTAAAAGCTACCGCTACCAGTGGGAATCGTTCCTCACCGGTGAGCTACGCAATGCCCTCGCCGACCGCCTCGGTTTCAACCGCTTCCGCAACGGTGTGTTCGGTCTGTCGATGGGCGGCTCGGCCGCGCTCACGCTGGCCGCCTACCATCCGGACCAATTCTCCTTCGCCGGTGCGTTTTCGGGCTATCTGAACATCTCGGCCCCCGGCATGCGCGAGGCGATCCGGCTCGCGATGCTCGACGCGGGCGGCTACAACGTGGATTCCATGGCACCGCCGTGGGGCCCACAGTGGTTCCACATGGATCCGTTCGTGTTCGCCCCCAACCTGGTCGGCAACAACACCCGATTGTGGATAGCGGCGGGATCGGGCCTGCCGACCAGTAACGACGGCCCGAACATGGGCACCGTCAACGGAATGGCGCTGGAAGCCCTGGCCCTGGCCAACACCAAGGCTTTCGAAGTGAGGATGGCGACATTGGGCGCCCGTAACGTCACCTACTCTTTCCCGGCGTTCGGTATCCACGCCTGGAACAACTGGAATGACGAAGCACTACGGATGATCCCGGATTTGTCCGCCAACATCGGATGAACATCAAGAACCTGCACCCGAAATTCGCGGTGCCGGTTCACAACGTCCAGACCACCGAAGCGACCGGCACATAAGCACCCGAGCCGACTACGCCACCCCCTCAACCCCGCGACCACGGATTTTCGGCCGCCTCGGATCCGAGGGGCGAGACGGAACGCCGAAGGCGCAGTATCGCCCCTCGGATTCGAGGCCCCCCGGGCCGAAAATCCCGCGGCGCCAGCCGCCAATAACCCTGCCCTTGCGGTTAATTCGCGGGTCGAATATCCTCCAGCGAGCGTAAGTGTGACCAGATCGTTGTTTCATCCGTCTGATCGACCGGGCTGTCGGGGCAGCGTCGAGGGCGGTAGACGTGTCTGGCATGCCATAACAGCAGAAAGAGAGCGGAATTCTCATGCGTTTCGGCAAGGCCGTCGCGCCGGCATCTCGTGGTTGGCGTAATCGAATTCTAGCTGTCGGCGCTGCAGCCCTGGTGCTGCCGATCGCCGCGGGAGCGGCCCCGACCGCGCTTGCCGCACCGTCGGTGTCGGCACCCGTGCTGCGCGCACCGGCCGGTGGCTACGAAGAACTCATGGTGCCCTCGAAGATGGGCCCGGTGAAGGTCCAGGTGCAGTGGGCGCGCAACGGCGGCAACGCCGCGCTCTACCTGCTCGACGGCCTTCGTGCCCGTGACGACCGCAACGCCTGGTCGTTCGAGACCAACGCGATGCAGCAGTTCAGCAACGACAACGTCACCCTGGTGATGCCGGTCGGTGGCCAGTCCAGCTGGTACGCCGACTGGACCGCCGCCAGCAATACCAACGGCCAGAAGACCACCTACAAGTGGGAAACCTTCCTGACCGAAGAGCTCCCGTCCTTCCTCGAGGGCTACGGCGTGTCCCGCAAGAACAACGCGGTGCTCGGCCTGTCGATGTCGGGCCCGGCGGCGCTGCGTCTCGCGGCGCTGAACCGCGATCAGTTCAAGCACGCGTCCTCGCTCTCGGGCCCGCTGAACTGGGGCGCCCCCGGCATGCGTGAGGCCATCCGCGTGATGATGCTCGACGCGGGCCGGTTCAACGTCGATGCCATGGCTTCGCCGTGGAGCTCGGCGTGGCTGCGGATGGACCCGATGGTGTTCGCGCCCGAGCTGCGCGGCCTGCCGATGTTCATCTCCTCGGCCAACGGCCTGCCCGCCCAGCACGACAACCCGGCCGGTCTGGGCGGTGCCTACAACACCGCCAACGCGATGGGCATCGAGGCCATCTCGTTCGTGAGCACGCTCGCGTTCCAGCGTCGCCTCAACACCCTCGGCATCAACGCCGTCTACGACGTCGGCGCCTCCGGTACCCACTCGTGGAAGTACTGGGAAGACGAGCTGTGGAAGGCGCGTCCGCACATCCTGAATGCGCTGGGCGCCTAGCAGTTTCCGCTCAGCAACTACTCGAAGACCGGCTCACCCCCAGGGTGGGCCGGTCTTTTTGTTGTCTCCACGGCTCGCGTGTCCTCCCCAGTTATCGGTCGTCACTGCGGTACAACCGACAGTGATGCTGTGTCCCAATTCCGGGATGGGAAGGGTAGGGCCGCGCGTGATGGAACATCGTGTCTCGGTTCATAGCTGGTCAGCGTCGATGCTGCGGATTCTCGGCATCGCGGCCATAGCAGCGGCTCTGCTCGCGCCGACCGTCACCGTTCCCGCGCAGGCGCAGTCCGGCGTATCGGCGGTGCAGCGGGTGGACTGGCTCTCGGATCGGCGGGTGGCGCTGTGGGTGTACTCGGCCGCCATGAAGACCCCGATCCAGGTGCAGATGTTGTTGGCGCGGGATTGGAACGCGCGGCCCGACGCCAAGTTCCCGATGATGCTCATGCTCGACGGTCTGCGCGCGCAGGACGACGAGAACGGCTGGACCAAAGACGCCGACGCCGAGGGCTTCTACGCCGACAAGAACGTCAACGTGGTGCTGCCGGTGGGTGGTCAGTCGAGTTGGTACTCGGACTGGCTCGCGCCCGACAACGGCTTCACCTACAAGTGGGAGACCTTCCTGACCAAGGAACTCCCGCCGATCCTGGAGCGCGACTGGCGAACCACGGATGTGCGTGGCGTACAGGGACTTTCGATGGGCGGCACGGCGGCGATGAACCTCGCGGGCCGCAATCCGGGGCTGATGAGATACGTGGCCTCGTACTCGGGCCTGCTCACCACGACGACACTGGGGATGCCGCAGGCGATCACCTTCGCCAACAAGGACGCGGGCGGCTTCGACGCGGGCGCGATGTGGGGCCCGCCCGGCGGCCCCGAGTGGGAGGCCCACGACCCGTATCTGCTCGCCGACAAGCTCAAAGGCGTGAGCATGTACGTCTCCAGCGGCAGTGGCCTGGCCGGTTCGCACGATCAGCTCGGCGAAGTGCCGTTGATGAGCGAGAACTGGGCGGGCACCGGCCTGGAGATCCTCTCGCGCCTGTCGACCCAGAATTTCGTCGCCAAGCTCGAGAAGCTGGCGATTCCGGTCCAGGCGAATTACCGTCCCGCAGGCACGCATACGTGGCCGTACTGGGATTTCGAGATGCGTCAGTCGTGGGCGCAGGCCGCCGCGGCGCTCGGCACCGATCCCGGCGGCGCCACCTGCGCACTGGGTGGGGCGATCGCCGGGGTCGCGCAGGCGGCGAACTGGCTGGGTAACTGCCTCACCGCCGAATACCCGGCGGGCGCCGGAGTGGTGCAGGACTTCCCGAACGGCCGGGTGTTCCATTCCGCCGCGGCGGGCACCCACGCGGTGGCCGGGCGCATCGGCGGCACCTATGCCGGTATCGGCGGCGCGTACTCACCGCTCGGCCTGCCCAACGGCGACGAGCACGCCCTGCCCGACGGACGTGGGCGCATGCAGACCTTCGAAGGCGGCTCGATCTACTGGACCCCGCAGACCGGCGCGCAGGTGATCCGTGGCGCCTTCCTGACCGAGTGGGGCAAGCAGGGCTTCGAGGGCGGTCCCGCCGGCTATCCGGTAGCCGCCGAGGCACACACGCCCAGCCGCGACGGCTCGGTACAGGCCTTCGAGCACGGGCCGATGTTCTACAGCGCGGCCACCGGCGCGCACCGGGTGCAGGGCTTCGTCCTCGACAAGTACAGCCAGCTCGGCTTCGAGAACAGCCCGCTCGGTTTCCCGGTCGCCGAGGAGGCGCCGCTGAAGGATCTGGGCCGCTACAGCCGGTTCGAGGGCGGCAACATCTATTGGAGCCCGCTCTCGGGCGCCTGGTCGGTGCGCAATGGCGCGATGGCCGAGGCTTGGGGCGCGCAGGGATTCGAGAACGGCAGGTTGGGGTACCCGGTGAGCGACGAGTTCGCGGTTCCCGGCGGAATCCAGCAGAACTTCCAGACCGGGTTCATTGTGCTGCGGGACGGCAAATCCGAAGTCCACGGGGTGTGAGCTCGGGCTGAGAACTCTCTGAGCTTCCCCGCGCGGTGCCCGGCGCCGCCGGTTGTCCGGCTAGCCTGGTCTGCGACCGCTTCCCTGACGAACGATCGAGGAAAGACATCTTCATGCATCGGATCCCTGGCACGGTAGCCGGAACGGTCGCGGCCCTGGCTGCCGTCGCCCTGTTGTCCGCCTGTGGCGGCAACGACTCGACCGCGTCGCAGACGCCCACCCTCTCCAGCAGCGCCGCCGCGAAGGCGACCACAACGCCGCCCGTGGTCATCGAGCCGCCGGCCGAGGCCCCGTCGAGCTCCGCGCCGCCGACCAGTGCGTCCGCCGAGGAGCCGACGCCCCTACCGCAGACCAGCCCCGCCGCGCCCGCGAGCGGTAAGGACAAGGCGTTCCTGAACGAGCTGGCCAAGAACGGGATCACCCCGGGCGACCAGACGACCGCGATCACCACCGCGACCTACATCTGCTCCACCAAGGGCACCGGCGCCAGTGAGGCCGACGTCGCCACCTTCGTGGCCGCGATGGCCGGGACCGACCCGGCATTCGACGCGTCGAAGATGGATGTCAACAAGGCAGCACAGGTCTACATCGCTGCCGCGAACGCCACCTACTGCTAGTGACGCCCCGACCGACGCGACGCTCCCGCGGGTTCTGGCCCGCGGGGTGCTTCACCGTGCTGGCGCTGCTCGTGCTGGCGATCATCGTCATCGTGCTGCTCTGGTACCTGCTGGCGGGCCGGTTGAAGGAGCCGGGGCCGACGCCGCCCGGCCCGCCGCCGCCGACGTCGCAGTCGGCCGAGTGCCCCGATGTGATGATGCTCTCGATTCCCGGCACCTGGGAGTCGTCGAGCACCGACGATCCGTACAACCCACACGCGAATCCGATCTCGTTGATGCTCAGCGTCTCCGAGCCGCTGCGCGCGCAGTTCCCGGACAACCGGCTCGAGGTGTACACGGTTCCGTACGTGGCTCAGTTCTCGAACCCGATCGCGTTCCCGCCCGACGGCCAGGCCTCCTACAACAACAGCCGTACCGAAGGCACCGCGCGTGCCACCGACGTGCTGGCCCAGCGTCACAAGGAATGCCCGTTGACGAACTTCGTCATCGCGGGCTTCTCCCAGGGCGCGGTGATCGCCGGTGATGTGGCCGCCCAGATCGGCGCTGGCAACGGCCCGATCCCGGAGGCCAATGTGCTCGGCGTGACAGTGATCGCCGACGGCCGTCGCACCGCGAGCGGTCCAGGTCAGCCCACCGAGATCGGTGACCCGCCGCCCGCGGGCGAGGGCGCCGAGGTGGCGCTCAAGGGCGTCAATGTGCCCGGGATCAGCATGACCGGCCCGCGACCTGGCGGTTTCGGCACGCTGGCGCCGAAGGTGTATTCGGTCTGCGCGCCCGGCGACATGATCTGCGACGCGCCGCGCCAGGCGCTGAACCCGGCCAACGCGCTGGGCAGTCTCGCGGCGTTGATCCGGTCCGCGGGTAATCCGGTGCACGCGCTGTACGCCTCGAACCGGGTGGACAGCAACGGCACCACGGCCACGCAATGGACGGTGAATTGGGCTGCGGGGCTCATCGAGAACGCGCCACATCCGCCGCATTCCTGATGGAGTTGTCACAGTCACAGTGGGGGCATGATTGCCATGGATCATGCCTCGCTGTGACATCCGCACGCCGGATCGCTCACACGCTGTAAAGTGCGCTGGGAATTGCGCCCGAGTACACACCAGCCAGGAGCGAAGAGTTCATGACCGAAGCTGCCGCACCCGTCGGTGAATTGACCGCGCTGGGTACGCCGCCGCGTCCGTTCCGCTTCGGAGCGGCCGGAGAGGGCAACAAGCAGGAGGGCGGCGCGCGCAAGTTCGTTCAGACGGCGCAGGAAGCCGAAGAGATGGGTTACGACACCTTCTTCGTTCCTGATCACCTGGGCGATCAGATCGGCCCGCTCGCCGCGCTCGGCGCACTCACGCAGGCCACCTCCAAGATCCGCCTCGGCACCTCGGTGCTGGCCAACGGTCTACGCCATCCGGTCGTGGTCGCCAAGGAGCTGGCCACCCTCGACGTGCTGTCGAAGGGCCGTCTCGAGGTCGGCGTGGGCGCGGGCTGGATCAAGGAGGAGTTCGACAACGCGGGCATCCCGTTCGAGCGCCCCGGCATCCGGCTGGAGAAGCTCGACGAGTCGCTGACCATCCTGGACACGCTGCTGCGCGGTCAGGAGTGCAATTTCGAGGGCAAGCACTACCAGGTCCGTGGCATCAAGGGCACGCCGCGCCCTCGGCAGGGCCCGCGCCCGCCGCTGTGTACCGGCGGCGGCGGTCCGAAGATGCTGGCACTGGCGGCCAAGCACGCCGATATCGTCTCGGTCGTTCCGCAGACCACCAAGAACGGCAAGGGGCTGCTCTCGGGCATCACGCTCGAGAAGACGATCGAGAAGGTCAACATCGTCAAGGCCGCTGCCGGTGACCGGTTCGCCGATATCGAACTGAACTGGGCCATCACCGCCATCGTCATCACCGACGATCGGGAGAAGACCGCCGAGATGGCGCTGCGCGCGATCGAACGCGGGTTGCATCCCGACCTCGAAGTCGACGTCGAACTGACCGTCGAGGAGATTCTGAGCTCGCCCTACATCGCGATCGGCACGTTCGAGGAAATCGCCGAACAGGTCAAGCGTGTGCGCCAACTCACTTCGATGTCGTACGTGGGCATCTTTCCCACCCAGATGGACGCTTTCGCGCCTGTCATTCCGCTGCTGCGGGAGGACTGAGCGGGGGCTCTCTGTAACATGACTCTGGTTTGAGAACATTTAGCCGATAGCGGTCACCGCGCAGACCGCTTCGAAAATCCGCAGGCTGTCGACGCACGTTCACGTGAGTTCGACGTCCGGTGGCGATATAGCGAGTCGAGGCCGCAGAGCTTGTCATCGCGTCCTCGCAAGGAGAAGAAGGAATGGAAGAGACTTTCGACGACTACCTGGACGCAACCGGGAATATCATCATTCCCGAGGGCCGGACCCTGGTCGATCACGTCGAGAAGCACACCCGTAACGACGCGAATACGCTCGCGTACCGCTACATCGACTATTCGCGGGAACGCGACGGCGAGGTGCAAGAGCTGACCTGGCAGGAGTTCGGCGTACGGCTGCGCGCGGTGGCCGCTCGCCTGCAACAGGTGACCAACCCGGGCGACCGGGTCGCGATCCTCGCGCCGCAGGGCCTGGATTACGTGATCTCCTTCTTCGCGGCGATCTACGCGGGCACCATCTCGGTGCCGCTGTTCGATCCCGACGAGCCGGGTCACACCGACCGCCTGCACGCCGTCCTCGGTGACTGCGAGCCCTCGGCGATCCTCACCGCGACCTCCTCGGCCGCGGGCGTGCGCCAGTTCTTCCGCTCGCTGCCCGCCGCGCAACGCCCGCGCATCATCGCCGTCGACGCCATCCCGGACACCCTCGGTGACTCCTGGGTGCGCCCCGACACCGCGATCGACGACATCGCCTACCTGCAGTACACCTCGGGTTCCACCCGGGTGCCCGCCGGTGTGGAGATCACCCACCGCGCGGTCGGCACCAACCTGCTGCAGATGATCAACTCGCTGAACATGAACGAGAACTCGCGTGGCGTCACCTGGCTCCCGCTGTTCCACGACATGGGTCTGCTCACGGTGATCCTGCCCGCGGTCGGCGGCAAGTTCATCACCATCATGTCGCCGAGCGCGTTCGTGCGCCGTCCGTCGCGCTGGATCAACGAGCTGGCCGCCGTCTCCGACGGCGCGGGCACGTTCGCCGCCGCGCCGAACTTCGCGTTCGAGCACGCCGCCGCGCGTGGGGTGCCCAAGGCGGGCGAGTCACTCGACCTGTCGAATGTGATCGGTCTGATCAACGGGTCCGAGCCGGTGACGGTCTCCTCGATGAAGAAGTTCAACGAGGCGTTCGCGCCCTACGGGCTGCCCAAGACCGCGATCAAGCCCTGCTACGGCATGGCGGAGGCCACGCTGTTCGTCTCGGCTACCCGCGCCGAGGACGAGGCCAAGTACGTCTACGTCGACCGCAACGAGCTCAACGCGGGCCGCATGGTGCGCGTGGACCAGTCCGACGAGACGGCCATCGCGCAGGTGTCGTGTGGTTACGTCGGGCTGTCGCAGTGGGCCGTGATCGTCGATCCGGAATCGGCGGACACCGCGCAGGGTCGCGAACTGCCCGACGGTCATGTCGGCGAGATCTGGCTGCACGGCAACAACATGGGCATCGGTTACTGGGGTCGCCCCGCCGAATCCACCAAGGCGTTCCGCAACAAGGTCACCGAGCCCATCGAAGGCGGCCACGCCGACGGCACCGATCCCGATGCCGACTGGATGCGGACCGGCGACTTCGGCGTGTACTTCGAAGGCGAGATCTACATCACCGGTCGCGTCAAGGACCTGGTGATCGTCGACGGCCGCAACCACTACCCGCAGGATCTGGAGTTCTCCGCGCAGGAGGCGTCCAAGTCGCTGCGGCCCGGTTTCGTCGCCGCCTTCGCGGTGCCCGCCAACCAGCTGCCCGCCGAGGTCTTCGCCGCCGACAGCCACTCCGGCCTGAAGTTCGACGTGGACGACGCGTCCGAGCAGCTGGTGGTCGTGGCCGAACGTGGCCCCGGCGCCGGTAAGGCCGACCCGGCCCCGATCGCCGACGCGGTTCGTGCCGCGGTTTCGATGCGTCACGGCGTGACCGCTCGTGACATCCTGCTGGTCCCCGCGGGTTCCATCCCGCGTACGTCCAGCGGCAAGATCGCCCGGCGCGCCTGCAAGGCCGCCTACCTCGAGGGAACGCTGCGCGGTGGTTACACCCAGCAGGCTTTCCCCGATGCACCGGAAGAGTAATTGGCTCGACACGGAAACGACGCCCGGCCTGCCCTGTGCATGCCGGGCGTCGGTTCCACGGCGCGCCCTGTACACAGACAGGTAGCTTGAGGACTGATGGCTGACAACGATGGCGCCCAGAATGAAGACCGTGCGATGACTCCTTCCGGTGACAACGCGACCCCGACGAGCGGCGAGCTTTCCGTGGCCGAGCTGCGCGAATGGCTGCGCCGCTGGGTCGCCGAGGCGACCGGTCAGTCGGTCGACGCGATCACCGTCGACCGGCCGATGGAGGAGTTCGGGCTCGCCTCGCGCGATGCGCTCGCCCTCGGCGGCGACATCGAGGACCTCACCGGCGTGGTGCTGACCCCGACGGTGGTTTACCAGCATCCGACCATCGCCTCGCTGGCCGAGGTCATCGTCAACGGCGAGCCGGAGCCCGAGCCCGAGGACTCCTCGGAGTACACCGCCGCGTTCGCGCCGTCCGAGGCCCACGATGTCGCGGTGGTCGGTCTGTCCACCCGGCTGCCGGGTGCGGGCACCACGCCCGAGTCGACCTGGGAGTTCATCATCGGGCGCGGTGACGCGATCCGGGAGCTGCCCGAAGGTCGCTGGTCGGAGTTCCTCACCGATCCGTCCGTGGCCAAATCCATCGACCAGGCCAACACTCTCGGCGGCTACCTGGACCAGGACGTCATCAAGGACTTCGACGCCGAGTTCTTCGCGATGTCGCCGATCGAGGTCGAGCAGGTCGACCCACAGCAGCGACTGATGATGGAGCTCGCCTGGGAAGCGCTCGAGCACGCGCGCATTCCGGCCAGTGACCTCAAGGGCGGTCAGGTCGGCGTGTTCGTCGGCTCGTCCACCAACGATTTCCAGATGGTCGCCTCGCTCGGTCTCGGCGACACCGATCCCGACGCGCCCGCCTCATCTCGCGGATACGCGCTGCTAGGCGGCTCGACCGGCATCATCGCCAACCGCGTCTCCTACTTCTACGACTTCCGTGGCCCGTCGGTCACTGTCGACACGGCGTGCTCCTCGACCATCGTGGCCGTGCACCAGGCCGTGCGCGCGCTGCGCAGCGGCGAGGCCGAGGTGGCGCTCGCCGGCGGCGTGAACATGATCCTGGCCCCGGTGATCACCCTCGGTTTCGACCAGAACGGTGCCGTCGCCAAGGACGGGCACATCAAGGCGTTCTCCTCCGATGCCGACGGCATGGTTCGCTCCGAGGGCGCGGGCATGGTCGTGCTCAAGCGTCTGGCCGACGCCGAGCGTGACGGCGACAACATTCTGGGTGTCATCAAGGGTTCCGCGGTGAATTCCGACGGCCGCTCCAACGGCCTGTTCGCGCCCAACCCCGACGCACAGGCCGACGTGTTGCGCGCCGCCTACCGCGACGCGGGCATCGTCCCCAACACCGTCGACTACATCGAGGCGCACGGCACCGGCACCCCGATCGGCGACCCGATCGAAGCCGAGGCGCTGGCCCGGGTGATCGGTCGCGGCCGTGACGCCGACAAGCCCGCCCTGCTCGGTTCGGCCAAGACCAACTTCGGTCACCTCGAGTCCGGCGCGGGCGTGGCGAGTCTGGCCAAGGTGCTGATGTCGTTCCAGCACAACGTGATTCCGCCGAACATCAACTACGCGGGCCCGAGCCCCTACATCCCGTTCGAGCAGGCCAATCTCAAGGTCGTCGACGAGGCCACCGAGTACCCGCGCTACAGCGGCGTCGCGACCGTCGGCATCTCCGGCTTCGGTTTCGGCGGCACCAACGCGCACGTGGTGCTCCAGGAATATGTGCCGACGCCCCCGGTCGTCGAAGACGTCACCGCCGCGCAGCTCGCCGCCGTGCAGGTCGAGGGCGAGGAGACCACCGGTGTGGTCGCCGAGGCCGTCGCGATCACCGCGGCCGCTGTGGAGCCGGTGCCGCCGGTCATCGAATGGGACGGTGCGCGCGACGAGCCGCTGCCCGTGGTCCTCGCCGTTTCCGCCTACCTGCCGTCGCGTCGCAAGCGCGCCGCCGCCGAGCTGGCCGACTGGCTGGAGGGCGCTGGCGCCGAGGTGCCGCTGACCGATGTCGCCCGCTCGCTGGCCAAGCGCAGCCACCAGCGCTCGCGCGGTGTGGTGGTCGCCAAGACCCGCGAGGAGGCCGTCGCGGGCCTGCGCGCCATCGCCGAGGGCAAGCCGGGCGCCGGTGTGTTCACCGCCGATTCGCCCGCGTCCAACGGTCCGATCTGGGTGTTCTCCGGTTTCGGTTCCCAGCACCGCAAGATGGCCAAGCAGCTCTACGGCGAGAACTCGATCTTCCGCGAGACCGTCGACGAGGTCGACGCGCTGGTGCTGGACGAGGCGGGTTACTCGATCCGCGAGATGTTCCTCGACGACGAGCAGGACTACGACGTCGGCACCTGCCAGGTCGGCATCTTCACCATCCAGCTCGGCCTCGCCGCGTTGTTGCGTGCCCACGGCGCGGAACCTGCTGCGGTGGTGGGTCATTCGATGGGTGAGGTGGCCGGCTCCTACATCGCCGGTGGCCTGACGATCGAAGACGCGGTGCGCGTGATCTGTGCCCGCTCGCGCCTGATGGGCGAGGGCGAGCAGATGCTCACCGACGACGAAGTGCGCAATATGGCACTGGTCGAACTCAGCGCCCACGACGTGGCGCTGCTGCTGCCGAAGTACCCGGATGTGGAGTGCGCGGTGTACGCGGCGCCGACCAACACCGTCATCGGCGGTCCGCGTGAGCAGGTCGAGCAGATCGTGGCCGAGGTCGAGGCGATGGGCAAGTTCGCCCGCATCCTACCCACCCGTGGCGCGGGCCACACCTCCCAGATGGACCCGCTGCTCGGCGAACTCGCCGCCGAGCTGGCGGGTATCGAGCCGACCTCGCTGAAGATCGGCCTGTACTCCACGGTGCACGAGGGTCTGTACTTCAAGCCCGGTTCCGATCCGATCCACGACGAGCCCTACTGGGTGAAGAACCTGCGCCACAGCGTGTGGTTCACCAACGCGGTGAAGGCGGCGGTCGACTCCGGGCACACCACCTTCCTCGAACTGGCGCCCAATTCCGTTGCGCTGATGCAGGTTCTGGGCACCACCTTCGCGGCGGGCGTGCACGACGCGCAGCTCATCCCCACGCTCAAGCGCAAGGAGGACGAGTCCGCCGGTGTGATCGCCGCGCTCGCCCAGCTCTACGTGCACGGTCATGCCGTGAACCTGAGTTCGCTGTTGCCGGCGGGTGATTACGCCGATGTGCCGCGAACCGCGTTCGTGCGCAAGGAGTACTGGCCCAAGGTCTCGATGTCCTCGGGCGGCGGGAACACCCGTGTTCCCGGCGCGCACGTGGCCATGCCCGACGGCAGGCACGCCTGGGAAATCCAGGCAGCCTCGGTCAGCGATCTCGCCGCGCTGGTGAAAGCCGCTGCCGCACAGGTCCTTTCCGATGTCGCGGTCTCGGTTTCACATCCGCACGCCGCACTGCCCACAGCGGGCACGCTGACCACCACGTTGACTCCGCACCTCGGTGGCGCGTCGGTGCAGGTGCACGCCAAGTCCGGCGCCGGGTTCACGCTGCTGTTCGACGCGGTGGTCACCTCCGGTGCGGCGCTGCCTGAACCGGTTGCCGCCGTTGCGGTCGCGGCTGTCGAAGTCGCGCCCACCGCCGCCGAGATCGCCATCGCCACCGGCGACCGCTGGAGCGCCGACAGCGGCGAGACCATCGAGCAGCGGCTGTGCGTGATCGTCGCCGAATCCATGGGTTACGCCGTCGAGGATCTCCCGATGGAGATCCCGCTGATGGAACTGGGCCTCGATTCGCTGATGGCCATGCGCATCAAGAACCGCGTCGAATACGAATTCGACATCCCGCAGTTGCAGATCTCGGCCGTTCGTGACGCCAGCCTGCACGAGGTGTCGAAGGTGCTGCGCTACGCGATCGAGCATCGCGACGAGGTCGCGGCGATGGCGGAGAAGCAGGCTGCCGCCAAGGCCGCCGGCGAGGATGTCGAACTGGGTGTCGACGCCAACTTCGTCGAGGCCGCTCGGGCCGCGATCGCCGCCGGTGCGGATCCGCTGGCGGTGGCGAAGCAGGCCGAAGCCGCGCTGTCGCCGGAAGCTGCTGCTACCGAACCGGTTTCGGATGCCGCGCCGACAGATGCCACTGCTCCGGTTGCTGCTGACGCAGGTGCCGCCGCCGACGTCGCGACTGCGGCCGAATCGGTTTCGGAGCAAACCGCCGCCGAGCCGGTTGTCGCTGACATCGACTACTTCGCCGACGCCGCGGCCGGCGGCGAGGACAACGTTCCGCCACGTGACGCGCCCGAACGCCTGACCTACGCCACCTGGGCTGTCGTCACGGGTGCTTCGCCCGGTGGCCTCTTCAACACCCTGCCGATCCTCGAGGAGGAGGTCGCCGAGAAGGTGGCGGCGCGTCTCACCGAGCGTGTGGGTGCCGAGGTCACGGTCGACGACGTGCTCGACTGCGAGACCATCGAGCAGCTCTCCGATATCGTGCGCAACCTCCAGGACAGCGGCGCCGACGTGGAGGGCTTCATCCGCCCGCTGCGTGTCCGTCCCGAGGGTTCCGACACCGTCCCGCTGTTCGTTTTCCACCCGGCCGGTGGCAACACCCTGGTCTACGAGCCGCTGATGAAGCGACTGCCCGCCGACACCCCGGTCTACGGCTTCGAGCGGGTCGAGGGTTCCATCGAGGACCGTGCGCGCGAGTACCTTCCCGAGCTGCGCAAGATCCAGGGCAACGGTCCGTATGTGCTGTACGGCTGGTCGCTCGGTGCGGTGCTGGCCATGCAGGTGGGCCAGTTGCTGCGCGAGGAAGGCGCCGACGTGCGCCATGTCGGCCTGATCGACCTCGCGATGACGGTCGAGGGCGAGGACAACAGCCCCGAGGAGCGCGTGCGTCGTCTCGAGCGCTACCAGGCGTTCGCCAAGAAGACCTACAACGTTCCCAGCACCCTGGATCGGGAGCAGATCGAGGAACTGGCGGCGGTGTCCGACACCGAGCAGTTCTCGATGATCAGCGACCTGATCAAGCTCTCCGGAGCGAAGATCCCCGGCGGAGTGCTCGAACACCAGCGCACCTCGTGGCTGGAGAACCGCGCCCTGCTGGCGGTGGAGCCGCGACAGTACGACGGAGCTGTCGTGCTCTACCTGGCCGATCGCTACCACGATGGTGCGATCGAGCTCGAGCCCCGTTTCGCCGATCGCAGGCCGAACGGCGGCTGGGACGAGTACGTTCCGAATCTCGAGGTCGTCCACATTCCGGGCGACCACCTGCAGATCGTCGACGAACCGCGGATCGGCCAGATCGGTGCCGACCTCGCCGCCAAACTGGCCGCGATTTCCGCTGAGGGAGAATAAGTCAGTGAGCACGACCGCCGAGAAGCTTGCCGATCTACACGAGCGGCTCGAGCTCGCCAAGGAACCCGCGGGCGAGAAGGGCATCGCGAAGCGGGCGCACAAGGGCATTCCCAGCGCCCGTGACCGGATCAACCAGCTGCTCGATCCCGGCACCTTCGTCGAGATCGGCGCGCTGGTGCGCAAGCCCGGCGACCCGACCGCCCTCTACGGGGACGGCGTGGTCGTCGGCCACGGCAAGGTCGAGGGCCGCCCCGTGGCGGTGTTCTCCCACGATCAGACCGTGTACGGCGGCTCGGTCGGTGAGGCGTTCGGGCGCAAGCTGTGCGGCCTGATGCAGTACGCGTCGAAGGTCGGCATTCCGCTGGTCGGCATCAACGATTCCGGCGGCGCGCGCGTGCAGGAGGCGATCAGTTCGCTGGCCTGGTACGCGTGGATGGCGACCAACCTCGAGCCGCTGTCGGGCATGGTTCCGCTGGTGTCGGTGATCCTCGGTAACTGCGCCGGTGGCGCGGTGTACGAGCCGATCTGCACCGATGTGGTGGTCGCGACCGAGTCGGCGCACATGTTCGTCACCGGCCCGAAGATCATCAAAGAGGTCACCGGCGAGGACGTGAGCCTCGAGGAGCTCGGCGGTGCGCGCACGCAGGCCCAGTACGGCAACATCCACCACGTCGCCAAGGACGAGGACGCGGCCTTCACCTGGGTGCGCGAATACCTGGGTTATATGCCGAGCAGCTGCCAGGAACTGCCGCCGGTGGTGAACCCCGGTCTCGAGCCGGAGATCACCGACTCCGACCGTGAGCTGAACTCGTTCATGCCCGATTCCGACAACGCGGGCTACGACATGTACGACATCCTGCTGCGCATCTTCGACGACGGTGAGTTCAAGGAGATCAGCGCCGACACCGGCCAGAACATCATCACCGGTTACGCCCGCATCGACGGCCGCACCGTCGGCGTCGTCGCCAATCAGCCGATGTCGGCGGCAGGCGCGCTCGACGCCCGCGCCTCCGACAAGGCCTCGCACTTCGTGCGCCTGTGCGACGCCTTCGAGATCCCGCTGATCTTCGTCGTCGACACCCCCGGCTTCCTCCCCGGCGTGGAACAGGAGAAGGTCGGCGTCATCAAGCGCGGTGGCCGCTTCCTGTTCTCCTACGTCGAGGCCTCGGTTCCGAAGATCACGCTGGTGGTCCGCAAGTCCTACGGCGGCGGCTACGCGGTGATGGGCTCCAAGCAGCTCGGCGCCGACATCAACCTCGCCTGGCCCACCGCCCGCATCGCGGTGATGGGCGCCGAGGGCGCGGTGAGCCTGCTCGGCGCCGCCCAGATCGCCGCCGCCCCCGAAGAACAGCGCGCCGCCATCCGCCAGAACCTGATCAACTTCTACAACGAGAACGTCGCCACCCCCTGGATCGCCGCCGAACGAGGCTTCATCGACGCCATCATCGAACCGGCCAGCACCCGCCTCGAACTCCGTCGCGCGCTGAAGTTGCTCCAGGACAAGCAGATCCAGCGCAACCCGCGCAAGCACCACGTGTTGCCGCTCTAGCTCGAACCGAGAACGGGCCGCCACGGAAAACCTCCGCGGCGGCCCGTTCGCGTATCCGGGGCCGCGGCAGGTGGCCGATGACCCGTGGGCATCACTGTGAACACCGAACCTTTGAAGGCTTCGGTCTCCTGAGGGTGCGATGGACCCGACCCGGCAGCTTCGGTGATGAGGTCGCCGAGGCGATGTGCCGGGTCGACCGGTCAGCGCGGGTAGTTCGGGTACGCGTTGTACCCGGAGCCAGGTTGCGGGAACTGCTGATTCGGGGCGGGCGGCTGATACGCGGGCGTGCCGTAACCGGGCGTCGCCTGAGGCCACTGGCCCTGTGCCTGCGGTGCGCCGTAAGGGGCGGCCTGGGGCCACTGGCCCTGTGCCTGTGGTGCGCCGTGCGGGGCGGCCTGGGGCCACTGGCCTTGGGCCTGTGGTGCGGCGTACGGGGCGGCCTGGGGCCACTGGCCCTGCGCCTGCCCAGCGGGCGGGAAACCCTGCGGTGTGGCGGCCACCCGGCGCGCCCGGCGCGACCGGAGATTGCTCCGCAGCCAGAACGCGGAGCCCACGCCCATCAGCGCCCCGCCGCCGACCATCAGCCATCCGGTGCGTTTGTTCTGGGCTTCTTGTTCGGCGGCGTCACGCTCCACCGATGAGCCCTTGCTGGTGGTCACACAGATCTGGCCCGCCGACATGGACTTACCGTTGCAGTCGGCACCGCTGTTGAGAGTGGCGATTCCGCCGAAAACGAGAACGCCGCCGAACACTATGCCCAGCACCGAGTAAATAAGGTCTTTCACTTGCTCCCCCAAGAACTTCGATCAGTCGAGACACAATACCGCTGTCCGTGAAACCCGCGCGATCGCATCGGCGATCATGCGACAGCCGCGCGCTCCGGCGCAGATCGAAATCGGGCCGCCACCGAGTAATTCGGTGGCGGCCCGGCGCATTGCGTCGAGAAATTAAACGACAGAGGCGGATTCGATGGTGACGTCGTCGACGGGAACGTCCTGGTGGGGGCCCGCGCTGCCGGTGGTGACGGCGGCGATCTTGTCCACTACCTCGAAGCCGTCGGTGACCTTGCCGAAGACGGCGTAGCCCCAACCCTGGCCCTGGGGAGCGGTGTGGTTGAGGAAGGCATTGTCGGAGATGTTGATGAAGAACTGGGCGGTGGCCGAGTGGGGGTCGTTGGTGCGGGCCATCGCGACGGTGTATTTGTCGTTCTTCAGGCCGTTGGTGGCCTCGTTCTGAATCGGCGCCTGCGTCGGCTTCTGCTTGAGGCCCGGCTCGAAGCCGCCGCCCTGCACCATGAAACCGGGGATGACGCGATGGAACACGGTGCCGGCGTAATGGCCCGAGTTCACGTAGTTCACGAAGTTGGCGACCGTGTTCGGCGCGGCCTGGTCGTCCAACTCGAGCACGATCGGTCCGTAATTGGTTTCGAGATTCACCTTGGTCATGGCGTCGAGTCTAGGGAAGAGAACCGCGTAGGCGTGCGACCCCTCACAAGTACCGAGGGACAGCTAGCATGTCGAACCGTGCCAGACGCCGCTACACCTGTTCTCTCCAAGCCCGCTGCCGAGCCGGCGGCCGCCGCGAAGGACTTCCGGACCGCGCGATGGATTGCGATGGTCGCCGGGGTCCTCGGCGCGCTGTTCGCGGTGGCCACGCCGTTTCTGCCGGTCACTCAAACGACCGCGCAACTGAACTGGCCGCAGAACGGCTCGCTCGCGAACGTGCAGGCGCCGCTGATGTCGCAGGTGCCGATCGATCTGACCGTGTCGATTCCGTGTAGTGCGGTGTCGGCGCTGCCCGAGCAGGGCGGCATGCTGCTGGCGACCGCGCCCCCGCAGGGCGATCGCGCGGCGTTGGAGGCGCTGTTCGTGCGCGTCTCCGATACCGCGGTCGATGTGGTGGATCGCAACGCGGTGGTCGCGTCGGCGGACCGGTCGGCGATGGCGGGATGCTCGGCGATCGTGATCAAGTCCGATCAGAACCGTACGAGTGCGGAGTTCGTCGGGTTGACCAAGCAGGTCGAGCGGCCGATCGCCGGTGCGCCGGGTGCGGTGGAAACCGTGCAGGTGCCCGTGCAGGGCCAGCTCGCCGGTGACCTGCGGCCGCAGATCGTCGGCGTGTTCACCGAACTGAAGGGCGAGGTGCCGCCGGGTCTTTCGCTGACCTCGACGATCGACACCCGCTACTCGTCGAGCCCGTCGGTGATCAAGCTGGTCGCGATCATCGCGGCTGTGCTGTGCACCCTGCTGGCACTCGCCGCGCTGGGCCGCCTCGACGGCAGCGACGGGCGTGGGCACCGCCGCTTCCTGCCGCGTAACTGGTTGAAGCCCACCTGGGCGGACGGCGCTGTCGTCGGCACGCTGCTGGTCTGGCATTTCGTCGGTGCCAACACCTCCGACGACGGCTACATCCTGTCGATGGTGCGCGTGGCCCCCGACGCGGGCTATATGGCCAACTACTTCCGCTGGTACGGCGTGCCGGAGGCCCCGTTCGGCTGGTACTACTACGTCATCCAGGTGTTCGCCGAGATCTCCACGGCCAGCCCGTGGGTGCGCGTACCCGCGCTGATCTGCGCGATCCTGTGCTGGATGGTGATCAGCCGCGAGGTGGTGCCGCGCCTGGGCAACGCCGTGAAGCGCTCGCAGGTGGCGCTGTGGACCGGCGGCCTGGTGTTCCTGGCGTTCTGGCTGCCATTCGACAACGGCCTGCGCTCGGAGCCGATCGTCGCCCTCGGCGCACTGCTCACCTGGGTTTCCATCGAGCGCGCCATCGCCACCGGCCGCCTGCTGCCCGCGGGTATCGCGGTGCTGATCGCGGCGTTCACCCTCGCCGCCGCGCCTACCGGCCTGATGTGTGTGGCCGCGCTGCTGGCCGGTATCCGGCCGCTGGTGCGGATCATCGTGCGTCGTCATCGCCAGTTCGGCACGCTCCCGCTACTGGCCCCGATCGCCTCGGCGGGCGTGCTCGTGCTCACGGTGGTCTACGGCGACCAGACCTTCGCCGGCATCCAGGAAGCCAACCGGGTTCGCCAGGCCACCGGCCCGAACCTCGCCTGGTACGAGGACTACCTGCGCTACTACTACATGTTCGTCGAGACCGTCGACGGCTCGCTGGCCCGTCGTTTCGCCTTCCTGGTGATGCTGCTGTGCCTGTTCACGACGTTGCTGGTGTTGCTGCGCCGCCGTCAGGTGCCGGGAATCGCGTCGGGTCCGACCTGGCGGCTGATGGGGATCGTCTTCGGCACGATCTTCTTCATGATGTTCAACCCCACCAAGTGGACCCACCACTTCGGCGCCTACGCGGGCATCGCGGGTGGGCTCGCGGCGGTGACGGCGGTGGCGGTCTCGCAGAGCGCGCTGCGCTCGCGCAAGAACCGGGCGATCTTCCTGGCCGGATTGCTGTTCGTGCTGGCGTTGTCGTTCTCCGGTATCAACGGCTACTGGTATGTGTCCAGTTACGGCGTGCCGTGGTTCGACAAGACCATCTCCCTGCGTGGCATCCACTCGAACACGGTGATGCTCATCCTGTTCGGCGTTGCCCTCGCCCTGGTGGGCTGGTACGCGCTGCGCGAAGACTATGTGAAGCCGGTGCCTTCGGCGAAGACCAAGCGCGGCAAGCGGATTCGTAAGTTCGCCGCGATCCCGCTCACCATCGTGGTCGGTCTGATGGTGCTGTTCGAAGTGCTCTCGCTGGTCAAGGGCGCGACGCAGCAGTACCCCGGGTACTCGCTCGGCCGCTCCAACATCGACGCGCTGAGCAACAACTCCTGCGGCCTGGCCAACGACGTGCTCGTCGAATCGGACCCGAACGGCGGCAGACTAGAGCCGATCGTCGACCCGGCCCGTCCGTTCACCGACCCCAACGACCCGCTCGCGGGCACCGGCTCGGTCGGGTTCACGCCCAACGGTGTGCCGGGCGACCTGTCGGCCGACGCGGTCGAGGTGAAGCCGGGCACCGGCAACACCAGCAACCAGTCGGTCGGCGCGGCCTTCGCCGAGGGCGAGAGCGCGGGCACCGGCGGTGGTGAGGGCGCGCTGGGCATCAACGGTTCCACCGTGGCGCTGCCGTTCGGCCTCGACCCCGCGCGGACCCCGATTCTCGGCTCCTACCAGGAGGGCATGCAGCAGCCCGCCCACCTGGAGTCGGCCTGGTACGGTCTGCCCGCCCGCTCGGACGACTCCCCGCTGGTGGTGATCAGCGCGGCCGGTCGCATCGCCTCCAAGGACGACTCCGGCTCCGACAAGTACGGCCAGGCGCTGTTCGTCGAGTACGGCACTCGCAACCCCGACGGCAGTGTCACCACGCTCGGCGCCTATCAGCCGCGCGATATCGGCCCCGCGCCGTCGTGGCGCAACCTGCGCGTGCCGCTGGCCGACCTGCCCGCCGAGGTGAACGCGGTGCGCGTGATGGCGAACGACCCGATCCTGATCGGTGATCAGTGGTTGGCGTTCACCCCGCCGCGCGTGCCGAAGCTGCAAACCCTTGACACCTTCATCGGCCGGGATCAGCCGGTGCTGCTGGACTGGGCCGTCGGCCTGCAGTTCCCGTGCCAGCGCCCGTTCGCGCACAAGAACGGCGTGGCCGAGGTGGCGAACTATCGAATCCTGCCGGACCGCCCGCTGGCGATCTCGTCCACCGACACCTGGCAGGCGCAGGAGTTCGGTGGCCCGCTCGGTATGACCCAGATGCTGGCGGCCCGGGTAACCATCCCGACCTACCTGAAGGACGACTGGGCCCGCGACTGGGGCTCACTGGAACGCTACGACCAGTACGCGCAGGCCACCCCCGCGAAGCTCGAGACCGATACGGCCTCGCGAAACGGCCTGTGGACCCCGGGCCCACTGCGGGTCTTCTGACCTCGGCCGGACAGTAAAAGGCGCGGATCACGTTTGTGGTCCGCGCCTTTTGGTCGATGGGGGACAGGAGTCAGACGTTGAGCATGCGACGGTTCAGGTCGCGGCGTAATACCTCTTGTGAAGGCAGTCTTTCCAGTACCCGCATTACGGCCGGTCGTAGTTCTTGCTTCTCGTCGTTGCTGAGCAACTCGACGAGATCTCGTAGATCCATGTCATCGAAGGCTCCTGTCATACCCACAAGGGTACGTGCTCAAACGTGCAGGCACAGGACCTTTACCATGGCATTTACAGGTGTTTCATCAAATCGAAACCCTAACGGGCGCTGAGGGTTTCATGAGAGACCTGCATCAATGCCCGGTCACTGCCCTTACGCTGCCAGTGTCTCTACGCAGTCCTACTGTGCCCGAATTGCCGGTTCCTTGGCTCGTCCTGTCTGATCGATCACAGTCACCTCGATCTTCGCGGGCGGTGCGGGCTGATACGGCGTGAACCGTTCCAGCGAGCCCCAGTCACGGCCCAGATCATGGTCGAGATAGGTGGGCACAGTTTCAGCCTTCAACAGCAGATTCGTCCATCCGAGCGGGCCGCCGCCGATATCGTCCTGCCAGGCGTTGGACGCGTCCGAACCGACCCTATCAGGCAGAATCCGCCACTGCGGCGCCTCCGCGACGCCGTCGTGGTGTTCGAACGGGCGCTGGCAGGGGAACGCCAGGCCGACGTGCCAGTCGAGCAGCACCGGGGCGGTCCGGCCGACCACGGAGTCGAGGGTGGCCAGCTTCGGCAGCCGCGGCGGGGTGACCGCGAGCCACTGCTTGCCGGTGATGTCGTTGTCGGCGGCGACCAGGCGCACCGCGTTCACGCCGGCGGGCAGCTGATCGATCGGCACGCGCAGGTTGCGCCATGAGGGCGCCGGGCCGATGTCCATCGGCGCGATCGAGCCGGTCACCTCGACCGATCCGTCGGCGGCGCGGGTGCCGTACTCCAGGCGCAGTTCCTGGCCGTAGTGCACGACGCCGTCGGCGTCGACATAGCGGATCCGCCCCGCTGCCGTGACCACGAGGGCCTGATAGGCGGGATCGTCGCGCACGCTGTCGCCGAGGTCGACGCGATACCACTGCGAGGTCAGCTTCGCCTGGCGCTGCACACCGTCCTGGAAGGAGCCGAGGACCGGGGTGCGGGCGGGGTCGAGGCCGAACGGGAGCGCGACGGTGCTGCCGTTGATGCCGGGCTCGGCGCTGGTGCCGCCGCCGGTGCCCGCACCGGTGGTGTCGGTGGTCTTGTTCGCGGAATCGGAGTCGACCGAGTTGGCGCCGCCGACCACCGTCTCGTCGGCGTCGGCGGTGAGGTCGTCGGCCACGCCGTCGGGGGTGAAGCCGGTGGATTCGGCGTTCAGTCCGTCGGCGGGTGCGCCGGTGTACGGGGTGAGCAGGGAGTCGGCCGTATTCGTTTCCACCAGTACGTCATTCGCCAGGCCACAGGTATCACCGCGCAGCGAATTGATATTCGACTTCGCGATCGAATAGGCGGGGTACTGCGTGATAGCGCCCTTGGCCATCGACGCGACCTCGAACAGCACCAGCAGGGCCGCCGCGATGGTGAGCGGCATGGTGGCGAAACGGTCGAAACGTCCGGTGTCGCTCGGTGTTCGGTACGGTGCGCGCAGGTGGAAGTACAGGGCGACCAGCAGCGCGAGGATGCTGAGACCGAGGAACAGCGTCGAAACGCCCTTGCCCGCCACCATCGGCGCCTTGTCCCAGAACGGCACGCCGAAACTGGAGACATACCACCAGCCGTTGGAACCGGTGAAGGTCATCGCGAGCAGGAACAACACCGCGGCCGTGAACAGCGCTCGATTGCGGGGGGCCTTGATTCCGTTGGTGCCGACCGCCACCGCCGCCAGTGCCGCCAGCGAACCCGCCAGACCGGCATAGACGCCGAAGTGGTGGGTCCACTTGGTCGGCGTCCACATCATCAGTAGCAGCGCGGTGAAGACGATGCCGAGGATGCGCACCGACGGGCCGCGTGAGGTGCCGGGGATACGGCCCTTGCGCAGCACCTGCAGGACGCAGACGAGCAGGCACAGCAGCAGCACCAGGACGCCGAAGCGACGGGCCAGCGAGCCGTCGGGGGAGAGCATGAACAGCGAGTCCCAGCGGGTGCGTTCGTCGAACCAGGCGACATTCGGGCCGACGAGCGTGCGGACCCGGGTGGCCTCCAGCACGGTGGCCAGCGTCTGGTCGGCGAAGACGACGACGAGCACCAGCGTGCCCGCCGCGACGCCGGGAGCCAGCAGCGCGGCGTACCGGAAGATCCTGGCGCTGATCGAGAGTCGATCCGCACGAGCGGAACTGGTCGCGACGGTCCGCGGTTGGTCATCGGCGGCGTCGAACTCGTTGTCGGCGGCGATCCGGCGCGGGCGCAGACCCTGCGCGCGTTTGATGATGACCTGCATGACCGGCCTGGTGCCCGCGATCAGCGCGGCGATGCAGATCAGTCCGGTCGGACCCGCCGCGAGGGAGAACGCGGCGATGAGGATCGCCAGGGCGGCGGGCAGCAGCCGTGCGGTGGCGATGGCGCGCTCGATGAGGCACCAGGTGAGCAGGGCGCCCGCCGCGATCAACGGCTCGGGGCGAAGGCCGTTGTCGTAGGGGAGCCAGAAGGCCAGGAACACCAGCCCGGCCGTCCACAGCGCCACCTTGTCGCGGCGCACCCGAGCACCCAAGCGGGGCAGCACTTCTCGACTGATCACCGCCCAGCAGACCAGCCCGGCGGCGAGCGCGGGCAGGCGCATCCACGGGCTGGCGTCGGAGATCTTCGTCATCCAGGCGAGCAGCTCGTAGGACCAGCCGAACGGCGCCTCCGGCACGCCGAACCAGCGGTAGTAGTTCGCCATGTAGCCCGACGGGCCCGACGCGCGCGCCATATTGAGGATGTAGCCGTCGTCGGAGGTGTTGGCGCCGATCAGATGCCAGCCGAGCAGGGTCGCGACCACCACCACATCGGGCAGGGTGATCCGCCACCAGTGCCGGGGCAGGAAGCGGCGGGCGCGGCGGCCGTCGGCGGTGTCGAGCAGGTGCAGCGCGATCAGCGCGATCAGGGTGAACACGCCCGCCCCGATCATCGTCGCCAGTTTCAGCGGCGTCGGCGTCGAGGTGAAGCGGGAGTCGATGTCGGCGTGCAGCCCGGCCCCGGTGAGGGCGGCCGCGTCGAGGTCGGTGTAGACGCCGACGATCTGCGGGCGCTTGTCGACGGTGACGGTGTTGCGGAACGGCGTGCCGTCCTGACGCGCCGCCCCGACGAACTCGACGGTCGTCGCCTCGATGGTCGAGACGACGCTGATGTGCGAGCACCCGCCGATCTCGGCGATCGGCGCCGACAGCATCGGCACATCGCGCGCCTGCACCCCCAGCACGCCGTCGCGCACGGTGACACTGAGCCCGCGGTCGGTTTTGCCCGAGGCCACCGGGATCGTCGTGAGCAGGGTGGTCGCGGTGGGGTTCTCCGCCCCTTGACCCGGCAGCCCGCTCAGCATCGTGCAGGGCAACCGCGCGTCGAGTCGCTGCGGCACATACGACACCAGCGGCGCTTCGACGCTGGTAGCGCCCGCTTGCGGCCAGTCCAGGCTCGCGCGGTCTTGGCGCACCGGCAACAGCGGTGCGAGCAGGGCGAGCACGAACCCGAGCAGCCCGCAGACGAGGGCGATCAGGCGGTAACGGGTGAACGTACGTTCAGATCGGTCCGGCACGGGGGTTGATGCTATCCATCGAACCTGAGCGCGGGTCGGCGCCGCTCGGACAGACGGGTCGGGCGACCCCGGTCATGCCCGGATACGGCGGGCCGATGGCGGTGGTGGATGTGCCGGTCGAGGGCGAATCCGGGGCACGCTAGCCCGTGCGGCGGTCGGCCCAGTCGAGTTGAGTCCGGGCCCAGTCGGGGATCTCGGTGTCGGGGCGCGGGAAGGCGGCGAATTCGGCGCGCAGATCATCGGCGGTGACCTCGGGCATCCAGTCGGCGACCGAGGCGGTGGAGTAGTTCGTCTTGTACCGGGTGGGACCGGCGATGAAGATCTCGGCGCTGAGCCAGGCCCCGGCGTCGGGGTCGTACGACATGCGCTTGTGATCGGTGAGGTATTCGAGCACCTCGGTGGGCGGCATCAGGTTGGTGACTGTTCCGTTGCGCTCTTTGATCTGAATCCCGGCGACGGTCCGCTCGCCGACCTGGAGTGACCACAGCAGGGCGAATTTCTGCCCCGGCGCGAGCAGGGCGATGGTGGCGTCGATGACCACCCGCTCGATCGCGGCGAGCGAGTCGAGCTGCGCCCGGGGTTCCGGTTCACGGCCCTGGAGCTGCGGGCGGGTCAACAAAAGATCTCTGCGCTCGGGTCTGCTGAGCGTCATAGCTATACCTCTGCATCCGTACCGATCAGCACTACCAAAACTGATTTCGGTCGGCCGAATTTCCAACAATTCGCAGCGTACCTGCCCCGCGACACCGACCGTGCGGTTTGTTGTCTCTGACCGAACATATTGTGGTCTATCGCTCCTCCGCACACCAGTGGCTAACGGGTGTCGATAGACACAGTAACGATGACTACGCCGCCGCCGCGCGTAGCGCGAACCAGCCGTCGAGCGGGTCGGCGAAGCCGTGATAGACCAGCGGTATGCGCTGGTCTATCGCGAAATACCGGTAGACGGCCTCCATCGCCTGCCGGACCGAATGCGCCTGGAAGTCGTCGATGCGCCGCACTCCGATGCGCCGCTCGGGCAGCATCGCCAGCCGGGTGAGTTCCGCGGGATCGTCCACATCGAGCCCCCACGGCGCGGGTTCGTCGATGAGATGGTCGTGCAGCACCTCCCTCGCCACCGGCGGATCGTGGCGGGGACCGGCGAACGACACCTGCTCCGCACGGGCGAGCCCACGCGTGTCCAGTGGCGTGCGCACGGCCTGGATCAGGTCGATCAGCTCGGCGTCCGGGGTCGGCTGGGGTATTCGCCCGGCGACCGGCGCCTGTTCCAGCAGGTGCATCATCTGACCGCCGAGAACCAGGGGTTCCGGCACCAGGAACACGCTGATGCTCGGGCAGGAACAGTTCAGGCCGGTGAGGCACACCCTCGTGTGCAACGGATCGGACATACGTCCTCCTCCGGTAGCGGGTCGCCGGGACCCGTGACGTGCGGGATCTTCATCCAACGCCGGCCGCCGGGGAGTTCGAATCCACCGACGGCGACCAAGCCGCACCCGTCAGTGTAGTGCCGTGGAGCGGGAAGAACACCGGGTTCCGGCACGGATCGGACACGATCGGCCCCGCCTACTCGCCCACCGATTCGGTGTAGCGCCGCGCCAGGGTGCGCAGGTGCGCGACCAGTTCGGGCGGACCGTCGACGCGGAAATCCATCATCAACATGCTGAGGTAGATCGCGATCGTCTCCATCGCGTCGGCGCCGGTGAGCAGCACGCAGCTGTGCTCGTCGATCGGCTCGACCACACCGACCGCCGGGTTGATCCTGGCGATCACAGTCTGCGCGGGTTCCAGGACGGTGACGCGGGCGCGGACCCGCCAGCCGGTGGACGCGATGTGGCGCATGACGAAGGCGACGAGGTCGTGATGGGGCAGAGCGCGCTGCGCGAACACCCGCGCACCCGTCTCGGCCCGGGTGATCCCGGCGGCGGGCAGCGCCATCCAGTCGTGGGTTCTCATACTGTAGGCCACCAGGTACCAGCGACGTTGCCAGTTGATCAGCCGGTAGGGCTCGAGTTCGGTTGTGCCGTCGGAGGTTTCGACGGTGATGGCGGTGGTGCGGCGGACCGCGTCGGCGAGCGTGGTGAGAATGCCCGCGGCGACCGGCGCGTCCGGCTCGCGGGAGCCGGTGGTGGCCGGCCCGATCTCGGTGGCATCGCGCAGCGCGGAGACCTTGCGCTGCAGGCGTTTCGGGAGAATCTGTTCGATCTTGCGCAGTGCTCTGGTGAGCTGGTCGCCGATATCGGAGACGGCGAGCGAGCCGTCGTGGGCCACGGCGATGGACAGCGCGACCGCCACGGCCTCCTCGTCATCGAGGAGCAGCGGCGGCATCGTGGCACCCCGGCCGAGGCGGTAGCCGCCGATCGCGCCCCGTTCCGCGTGGACGGGATAGCCGAGTTCACGCAGGCGCGCGATGTCGTTGCGCACGGTGCGTTCGGTGATATCGAGGCGGTCGGCGAGCTCGCGTCCGGTGTAGGCGCGGTCTTGCAGTAGTGCGAGCAGACGCAGTACGCGGGGGGTTGTCGCGGCCAATTTCCACCTCGTCAGAAATCAGGAAAGAAAGGAGCCTAATAGGTTTCTAGGCTGGAGTCATCACCGAAACGGAAGGCACCATCATGAACAGCACCGCAGCCCTCGAAACCGTCTGGCGCGACGTGGTCGCCACCTCCTACCGGGCGCTCAGCGACGTCGTGACCGGCATCGCCGACGACCAGTGGAACCTGCCGACTCCCTGCGCGGACTGGACCGTCACCCAGGTCATCCAGCACGCCGCGGGCGACCAACTCGCCTACGCCGCCGCGCTGGGCGTCGGCCCCGGCCCGTCCTACAACCCTTTCGATCCCTCCGGCGAGCTCGACGGCACCGCCGCCGCCCTGGTCCGCGCGGCCATCGACCAGACCGCCGCGGCCTGGGCCACCGTCTCCGACGACACCGCCACCGTGCCGACCCCGCTCCCGCACGGCGACCTGCCCACCCCCGTCGCCGCCACCCTCGCCGCCCTCGACGCGGCCGTCCACGCCTGGGACATCGCCGTCGCCACCGGCCAGCCGTCCCCGCTCACCGACGACCTGTCCTCGCACCTGCTGATCGCCGCCCGCACCATCCACCCGGCCCCCGGCTCCGGCGTCCCGGCCGAGATCACCGAACCCCTTCGTCAATGGGGCGCCTATGCTCCCATCGTCGAAGCGCCGACCGCGGGTGCCACCGACGAACTCCTCCACTACCTGGGCCGGACCACGGCGTGAGTCCAGATCGGCGCGCGGGTCTCAGCGGCGGACTGTGATCAGGGTGAAGGGGCCGATCTCGGTGGCGGTGAAAGCCGGGTCGGTGAACAGAGACTTGGGGAAAGCGACGGTGTAGCGCTTGACGTTCGGGTCGTTGGGGTAGACGTCCGCGGCAAGGCGCAGGGTGTAGTTGTCGCCGTCGTTGCGGAAGAGGAAGGCGTCGGGCGCGCGCCACGGGGACTTCGCGAGGGCCGCGACCAGGGCGGGGGAGTCGGGGAGTTTGCTCCAGTCGGCGATGGTGGCGGCCCGGGCCTTGAAGTCCGACAGCGGGTTCGCGTAGTGGGAGGTGAGGGCCTGGAAACCCCAGTAGGGGTAGAAGGCAAGGAAGCTGGTGTCAGCGGTGAGGACGACGGATTCGTCCCTGGGGCGGCCGGTCTGGGCCAGGATCGCTTCGTCGACCGCGTGGTAGTACGCGACCGAGGAGGGCTTGCGTTTATCCGCCCGTTCGCCGAAGGTGCCGTCGGCGTTCGGCACGTCGGTCGGGACCGTGTCGGTGTAGGCGGTGTCGATTTCGTGGGTGAGCACGGTGGGAATCATCTGGGCGAAGGCCAGAGCGCCGAGCACGGCGATCGCCGCCGCCGCGGTGCGCAGGGGGGCCGGCTCGTTCAATGCCTGGTAGACGGCGGTCGCGCCCTCGACGAAGCCGAAAACGCCCGCGGCCGCGAGCACGGCGAGCAGGACCGGCTCGAGCCGGAAGGACAGCAGGGTCGTGCCCGCCGCGGTCGCCGCCATCGAGAGCAGCGTCCACAAGTAGATCGAGATGACGCCGAGCCCCAATGCCTGTGCGCGCCTCGACGATCCGGCCCGAATCACCAGCCACAGCACACCGAGCAGGCAGAACGCGCCACGCAGGGAGAACTCGAGCATCGGGAACGCGAGCTGGGCGCCGGATTCGGGCAGATAGTGGAAGGCGTTGCCGGACGGCAGCTTCGGATCGGACGCCATCTCCAGCAGATACGGCGCCCATACGACGAGCGCGAGCACGATGGCGATACCGCCGATCGCCGCCAGCCTGATCGAGGGCGCGATCGCGGCATGCCACGACGCGCTCTTCGAGGTAGCTCGCTTCGCGTAGACCGCGAGGCCGGCCGCCACCACTCCCATGATCACCACGGTGAACGCCGCGATCGCCAGATACAACGTGTAGAAACACGCCGCCACCCCGAGGAACAGACCCGTTCCGAGCACCGCGCCCCAACCACCGGATCGCCGGTGCAGCGCGCCCCACGCCAGCACCAGCACCGGTGGAATGAACACCACGAGCACCGCGCCGTACGCCTCGGGCGAGGCGTAGGCCAAGGTCATCGCCGTGACCGCGGCGGCGGCGCCCACCGCCATGTCGGCCCGCACCAACCGCATCCACAGCACCAGCGCCACCGTGGCCGCGATGGCGAGCAGCCCGATCGCGTACGGCTTGAACACTTCCCAGCCGTCCATCCCGAGCACGTTGCCCACGCGCCCGCCGATCCAGAACCACCCGGCCGGATAGAACGGCGGCAGATCCACATACGTCATATCGCGCAGTGCGGCGCTGTCGGTGAGTCGCGTCAGATACTCGGTCCGGAATTCCTGATCCACCGAGACGCCGAACAGGTACAACTTCGTGGCGGCCAGCGGCATCCCCAAGGTGACCGTGACAAAACTCGAGATTCCCACCCAGGAGAGCAGTTTCGCCGCCACCGGCCACCTGCGCGCCCGGATCAACAGCACCGAGACCACCAGCAGCGCGATCGCGACGACCTGTCCCACCGTGGTCAGCGCGCGCGTCACATGGGAGGAGTTGAACGCGGGCCACTGCACCGCCGAGAACGCGAACAGCCCCACCGCGGCGACAACCAGCGCCACCACCGCGGCGGCAGTCCCCTCACCGAGCCCGCTCCAGATCTTGCGCCCCGCCCGCGCCTCGTCATTGGTCGTCATCGGCGCGCAATCCTCCGGCTCCACTGTGCTCCACGGTCCGGGCCAGCCTAGTGGAGCCGAAAAGCAGAACTGCCGCACCATCCGGGGATGATGCGGCAGTCCGAACGCAGTCGATCAGATCGGGAGTTTGCGGAAGATCGGGCGCGGCACGTGGCGCAGCGCCGACATCAGGAAGCGGGCCTCGCCCGGTGCCCAGACGATCTCGGTGCCCTTCTCCGACGCGGCGACGGCGAGCTTGGCGACGTCCTCCGGGTCGACGGTGAGCGGGGCTTCCTTGGCGCCGGTGGCTTCCCAATGGGCCTTGGTCGCCGAGGTGCGCACCTGCATCGGCCGGATGACGGTGACGCGCGGACCGAAGGGACGCAGCGCCTCGCCGAGGCCGAGGTAGAAGCCATCGAGGCCGGCCTTGGTGGAGCCGTAGACGAAGTTGGAGCGGCGAACGCGCTCACCGGCCACCGACGACATCACGATGATCCGGCCGTGGCCCTGTGCCTTGAACTTCTCGCCCACCAGCACGCCCACCGACACACCGGCGGTGTAGTTGATGCCGACGGTCATGACCGCCTTGCGCTGGTTCTGCCACAGCTCCTCGGCATCGCCGAGCACACCGAACGCCACGATCGCGACGTCGACGTCACCCGCGGCGAACGCGGAGTCGACGACCTTGGGGTGGGACTCGGTGTCGAGCGCGTCGAAGTCGATGACGTCGACCTGGGTCGCGCCGGCGGCCTTCACCTGGGTGACGGCGTTCTCGAGCAGCGGATCGCCGGGCAGGTTCGCCAGGATGACCCTGGCCGGGCTCTTGGCCAGGTACTCGCCGACGATCGCGAGACCGATCTCGGAGGTGCCGCCGAAGAGCAGGATGGTCTGCGGGTTGCCAACTGCGTTGATCACTGGAGCTCCAGCCTCCTGGCCATATCGGACATGAACACACCATTCGGGTCGACGCTGCGGCGGACCTTGATCCACTCGTCGATCCGCGGGTACATCTTGTGGAAGGTCTCGGCCGAGGTGCGCGAATCCTTCGCGGTGTAGAGCCGCCCGCCGAACTCGAGCACGCGCCGGTCGAGCTCGGTGACGAACTCGTTGAGTCCACGCGAGATCGGGAAGTCGACGCAGATGTTCCAGCCCGCCATCGGGAAGCTCAGCGGCGCCTGGTTGCCCTCGCCGAACAGCTTGAACACGTTGAGGAACGAGTAGAAACCCGAGCTCTGGATGTCGATGATGATGCGCTTGAACTCTTCGACCGACTCCGGCGGGACCACGAACTGGTACTGCAGGAAGCCGTTGGAGCCGTAGCCACGGTTCCATTCACCCATCATGTCGAGCGGGTGGTAGAAGGCGGTCAGGCTCTGCGCCTTGCCCCGGTAGGTGCCCGACTTGCGGTACCAGACCTCACCGATCGGCCCGAACGTGTACTTGTTGGCCAGCCCGTTGGGGAACACATCGGGCAGCGTGAAGAAGGTCTTGCCGTTGAAGCGCAGCGGGTCCTTCTGCAGCTTCTTCGGCAGCTGATCGACCTTGGCCAGGTTGCCGCGGGAGATGGCCGCGCGGCCCAGGTTGGGCAGCGGGCTGATGGCGTCGAACCAGGCCGAGCTGTACTCGTACTCGTCCTCGGACCCGTCGCTGTGGAAGGCGATGGTCTCGTCGAGCGTGCTGGTCACGTCGCCGTCGGCGATGAAGTAGGCCGTCTCGGTCGGGGTCATCTCGACGGTGGCCCGCAGGATGATGCCGGTCAGCCCGCAGCCGCCGATGGTGGCCCAGAACAGCTCGGGATCGGACGCGGCGGTGATCGTGCGGACCACGCCGTCGGCGGTGAGCAGATCCATCGAGCGCACGTGGTTGCCGAAGCTGCCTGCGCTGTGGTGGTTCTTGCCGTGGATATCGGAGCCGATGGCGCCACCGATGGTGACCTGCCGGGTGCCGGGTAGCACCGGAACCCAGAGGCCGAACGGTAGCGCTGCCTTCATCAGCTGGTCGAGGTCGACGCCGCCGTCCACGTCGACGAGGCGGGTGGCCGCGTCGATGCTGTGGATCTTGTTCAGCGCGGGCATGTCGATCACGAGGCCGCCCGCGTTCTGCGAGTTGTCGCCGTATGAGCGGCCGAGGCCACGCGCGATCACGCCGCGTCGCAGATGCGTCGGCTTCGAGTCGTTGTCCTGCGCCACCATGCTCACGGCCTTGGCGATCAATTCCGGATCGCTGGTCGAGAGCACTTCGGCGGAGGTGGGTGCGGTGCGACCCCAACCGGTGAGCTTGCGGGTGCGCGTAGGGAGCGCGAACGCGTCATCGTTGGTGGTCGAAATGTTCTCAGACATCGGCTAAGAGGCTACATGCATGGCGGGTATACGTGGCAGGACAGTGCGCCGGTCTCGTACGCTGCTCACGTGCAAGCCCAACCGCATCTGCCGCTACCCGCCGAAATTCCCCTGGTCGACGAGCCCGGCGGGACCGATGTCGACCTCAAGACGCAGATCGTGCGGTTCACGCTGACGGGTGGTCTGTCGGCGGTCGTCGACTACGGCATCTACAGCCTGCTGCTGAATCTGCTCGGGTTGCCGGTGAGCCTGGCCAAGGCGATCAGTTTCGTCGCGGGCACCACCACGGCGTACCTGATCAACCGGCGCTGGACGTTCAAGGCCGAGCCGAGCAGGGCCAGGTTCTTCGCGGTGGTCGCCCTGTACGCGGTGACGTTCGCGGTGCAGGTGGGGATCAACGCGGCGCTGTACGCCGCGCTGCCCGACGAGTGGTGGCGTCAGCCCCTCGCGTTCGTGATCGCGCAGGGCACGGCGACCGTCATCAACTTCGTCGTGCAGCGTGTGGTGATCTTCAAGATCGCGTAGTCAGCTGGCCTCGGCGACGGCCGGGGCCTGTTTGCCCGCTTTGACGCCGAAGTAGTCGCCGCCCTTGGCGCGCACGTTGTCGGTGCCCCATGCCCGCTGATCCCGCACCACCGGGACCATCTGCGGAATGTGCTTGCGGCAGTGGATGTATGCCTCTTCCACCTCGACGACCACCCACACCTGCGAGGTCTTTCCCCGCTCGGCGGGCGGCAGGTCGGTGACGTCGGCGCGCAACTCGCTGTCGGCGACCATGCGGGCCTTACCGTTGATGTGCAGGCCGATGAGGTCGCGAACGAAGTCGATCATCAGGATTCCCACGTGCGGGTTCTCGAGAATATTGCCGAGGCTGGCCATCACCCCGTTACCCCGGTACTCGGGGTACGCAATCGTGCGATCGTCGATCACGTGCAGAAATCCGGGGGGCCCCGCCCGGAAGCTGGAGTCACATTCACCGTGTGAATCCGAGGTGGCGATGAAGGCCATGTCCATCCGGGCGACGAAATCGACCATCGTGGGATTCAGATAGTCGATCATCTGGTCGTCGTAGAAGCGTTCGGCTCTCTCCGAGGTGCCCAACGTGTCCTGTAGCTCGCGTTCTCCGTCGCTGCCGACGAATTCTTCGGGCATCGGGCCCCCTCTGCTAGCCGTACCGGTTGATGCGGGCTTCTAGCGAAACCCCCGTTGTGACCGCAATCTCACTCAGTCTAGGAGACTCTCACCAATGGCGGGGCGTGTCCATTGTTGCGAATGAAGTGAATGCCGAGTTTGCGCAACGGTTCCCGGGCGGGGACCGATCAGACCGGGCCTACCGTCACCGGCACTCCGTTGAACACCGCTGTCCCGCTGACTCGGTCGACCACTGAATCATCGGTCAGCACATTGGCATTCACACCGGCGTGCGCGAGCGCGACCGACTGGGTGGTGCTCGCGCCGTGCCCCCAGCCGTGCGGCAGGCTCACCACACCGCGCATGATCGTCGGCGTCAGCTCGACCTGGACCGTCAACGAGCCGGCCGCCGAGGTGATCTCGGCCTGCTCGCCGAGACCGAGGCGGGTCGCGTCGTCGGGGTGGACCTGCAGGGTGCAGCGGTTGGAACCGCCGACCAGGCCCGCGATGTTGTGCATCCAGCTGTTGTTGGAGCGCAGCTGACGTCGTCCGATCAGCACCATCGCGGGCGCGGTGCTCGCCAGCCCGGCGCGCAGGCGCGCCACGTCGGCGACCAGTTGCGGCGGTGCCAGTTCCACCTGCTTCGACGCGGTGCGCAGCACGCCGGGCAGCCGGGGCCGCAGTGGGCCGAGGTCGAGGCCGTGTGGGTTGTCGAGCAGGGTCTTCAGGCTGAGGTCGCCGCCGTTCCAGGCGCCGTACGGGCCGAGCTTGAGCATCAGGTCGAGGCGCTGTTCGGTGGTGTTCTCGCCGGTCAGCTCATCGCGGCGCTCGCTCATATCCGCGTTGTGCAAAGTGCCGACGATGACGAGCTCGTCGACCATCGCGATCGGGCTCTCGGCACCCGTCCCGGCATGCGGCTGACCACTTACCGCGGCCGCCAGCCGGGCCACCACCGCCGATTCCGACGGCCGCTCGCCCAGCGAGACCAGGGGCGGGGAGTAGCGCGCGTAATTGCGCACCGCGAACTGCAGCAGCGCGAAATCGAAGTGCGGCGACTGCACCGAACGTGGCGGCGGCAGGATCACATTCGCGTGTCTCGTCGTCTCGTTGACATACCGATCCACACTCACCATGAAATCCAGCCCGGCCAGGCCACGGTCGAGGCGCGCACCGCTCGGCGCGGACAGCACGGGGTTGCCCGCCACCGTCACCAGCGCCCTGATCTGCCCCTCGCCCGGTGTCTCGATCTCGTCGGCGAGGGTGGCGACGGGCAGTTCGCCCATGGCCTCCGGCAGCTCACGGACCCGGCTGGTCCAGCGACCGAGCCGGAACGGCTTGCTGCGCCGCACCCCGCCCGCCGCGGCTTCGGCGAACATGGCGCCGCCGGGGGAGTCGAGGTTGCCGGTGAGGGTGTTCACGGCGTCGACGAGCCACTGGGTGAGCGTGCCGAACTCGGCGGTGCAGGTACCGATCCGCGCGTAGACGGCCGAGGTCGGCGCGGCCGCGAGTTCGCGGGCGAGCGCGCGGATGGTGTCGGCGGGGATGCCGGTGCGCTCGGTCACCGCGTCCGGTGGGAAGTCGAGGGCGCTCGCGCGTAGCTCGTCGAGCCCGGCCACGTCGACGCGCACGTCGGTCAAGCCCTCGTCGAACAGCGTGTGCACGATCCCGAACAGCAGATACGCGTCCGAACCCGGCCGGATGAACAGGTGCTGGTCGGCGAGCGCGGCGGTTCTGGTCTCGCGCGGGTCGACCACCACCAGCTTGCCCCCGCGCGCCCGCAACGCCTTCAACCGCCCGGGGAAGTCGGGCGCGGTGCACAGCGATCCGTTGGATTCGAGCGGATTGGCGCCGAGCATCAGCAGGAAGTCGGTGCGGTCGAGGTCGGGGACCGGCACCGTCAGCGGGTCGCCGAACATGAGCCCGGCCGCGACCTGCTTGGGCATCTGGTCGGCCGAGCTCGCGCTGTAGATGTGACGGGTGCTCAGCGCGCGAATCAGCACAGGTAGGTAGAGCGCGCCCGCGACGGTGTGCGCGTTGGGATTGCCCAGGTACACCGCGGCCGCGCCGCGCGGGATCTCGGCGAAGGCGGCCGCGATCAGGTCGAACGCCTCGTCCCAGCCCGCGGCACGGAAACCGTCTCCGTCGCGGATCAGCGGGGTGGTGACGAGGTCGGGATCGCCGTCGAGCTTGCCGAAGCTGGCGCCCTTCGGGCACAGGAAGCCCTTGCTGAACGGGTCGTCGCGGTCGCCGCGTACCGACAGCACCTGATCGGCGTCATCGAGGGTGACCGTGAGACCACACACAGCCTCACACAACGGACAGGTACGCAGCAGCGAACGTGGAGCCATATCTCATGCTTACGCCACTGGTGGGGGCGGTGGCTGGAAACGCCGAAAACCCGCGAGCGGCGACGTCGGGGAGGCGTCGCGCTTCGCGGGTTCGGGCTGGTTCAGATCAGCTGGCCAGGGTCAGCTTCGCGCGCTTGCCGCCGGTCCGCCTGCGGGCCATCGCCGAGCGCACGGCCGCACCGAGGGCGACGACCGGCGGAATCCAGCGAGCCTCGGTGGGCGCCACGCCCCAGGAGGCGCTGCCCGCGGCGAGCTGGGTCGGCGGCAGCGGGATGCTCGCACCGTCGGTGTGCACGATGACGCCTGCCTCGCGCAGGGCCTCGATCGCCATGGCGGCCTTGCGGACACCGGTGACCAGGTGGATCTCACGACGCTCCTGGCCCGGGATCTCGATCACGGGGCCGGACAGGTTGTTGGCGCGCAGGAAGCGGCGAACATCGCCCGCGATCTCACCGGTGATCTCGATGGCCGAGACCTCGTCGTCGGTGATCAAGCAGAGGCCGTTGGTGGTTTCAGCGACCGTCCATCCACGCGCGGCGTACTCCTGCGCGGCGGCACCCTTGTCGGCACCCGTAGTGGTGGTCGGAAACGTCGTGCGCACTGTGTTCTCCATTCCCCGAAGAGCTCTGTTCCTGCGTTCATGGGCGTATCGGCCTGAGGTAGCCGAGTCGTTACGCCGTTACCGAAAAATATTCGTGAGTGTTCGCTTCGTCTCAGTCCGGTAACCTTCGCTATCGCAGGTAGCCCGCCGCCCGGGTTGGCGTCGGGGTCGAAAGCGGGCAGGATTCGGTACATGACCGAAGCGCCTGGCACACCCGAGTCGAACGACGGGGATGCCGAGGAGTTCGACGCCGAATCCCGTTGGCTCTCTTGGAAAGCGGCCGACGGCAAGCGATCCGATCGTGCCGATGAAGTGTCCTATGCGGCCGATCTGGCGCGCGACGCGGGGTTCGATGAACCGTTCCGCAGCACCGGTTCCGCTAAACAGTGGGCCGCCGAAGCCGCCCGTTCGCTGCTGGATGTGCAGTTCCGCAGGCCCGCGACCAGGACATTGTTGCCCCTGGCCTATGTATTGGGCGTCGTGTCCTTCGCCATCGGCCTGCCGATCGCCTTCGTCGTGCTGATGTGGAAGGCCTCCGCGGTATTGGGAGTACTGGCCGCGCTGGTATCGATCCCGCTCGGTCTCACCATCGCGGCCTCGGTCCGGCTGATGCTCGAATTCGCCGACAACGCCGCCCGGCTGGCGGGCCGTGTCGAACACATCAGCGACCTGGCCGACGGACTGTTCCAGGCGCTGTCCGATGTCGCCGAACCGGTCAGTCAACTCTCCGAAGATGTTCGCGCGGTGCAGTTCTGGCGGTTCCGAAAGAAAAAATAGGTCTTGCGCGGTGCCGGATTCATTGTGAAACAATCCGTACGCAGATCCGACGATATGTCGGCCGCGTAGGGCGATCTCCGAAAGTTCCGTCCGGGGACCGGAGTTCGGATACAGGGGGGAAGTATGGCTTCACCGCAGGGCGTCACGGGTTCCACCATGCCGCGCAGGCAACTGGGCAGGCACTTGCGTGACCTGCGCAATCGCGCGCGGATGACAACGAGAACCGCCGCGGCGCAACTGGAGTGGTCGGAAGCGAAGATCTGGCGGATCGAAACGGGGCAGACGTCGTTGCGCAGCCTCGACGTCGAGGCCATGTGCAAGGTGTACGGCGCGCCCGCCGATCTGGTCGAACCGCTGGCAGCCTTGGCTCGCGAGACCAAAGCGAGGGGCTGGTGGACGAGCTACGGCGACGTGATCGCGGAGGGATTCGAGGTCTACATCGGGCTGGAGGAGGCCGCGTCGGGGCTCACGCTCTACGAGGACGGCCTCATCCCGGTCCTGCTGCAAACCGAGGACTACGCGAGAGCGCTGCTCGAACAGACGATTCCCGGGTTGACCGACGCGGAACTCGAGCGCAGGCTGCGCGTGATGGCAGCCAGGCAGGCCCTGGTCACCAGGGCCGACGCGCCGTTGCGACTCGATGTGGTGCTGGCCGAGTCGGTGCTCACCCGCGCCATCGGTGACGACCGCGTGCGCGCGGGCCAACTCGCGCGATTGCGAGAGCTGGCCGCGCGCGAAACGGTGCGGATCCAGGTGGTTCCCGGCGATTGCGCTTACCACGCCGGTCTCGAATCGGGCCGGTTCGTGATCCTGGATTTCGGCGTCGACGATTCCGTGGATCGCCCGGAGCCGCCGGTGATCTTCGTCGAGACCTTCGCGGGCAGCACCTACCTGGACAAACCCGCCGAATGTGACCGCTACCGGCGCGCTTTCACCGATATCGCGGCGGCGGCTACGGGCACGCTGTAGAGGTTTCCCAGGAGCCCGCGAGCACCGACCGGTGGGTGGGCAGGGCTTGGTCGTAGACCTCCCTGCCCTTCTCGGTGAGGTGCACGAAGATCGCGCGCCGGTCCATATCGCACATGCTGCGTTCCACCAGACCGTCGCGTTCGAGCCGGGCCACCGTACGCGACAGCGCGCTCTGGCTCAGGTAGATGTCCTGGGCCAGCTCGGTCATGCGGTACTTCTGACACGCCGCGTCGACCAATCGGTCCAGCGTTTCGAATTCGCTGAGGCCGATCTCATGGTCTCGTTGGAGCGCCTTCTCCAGCGCGCAGCTCACGGCGGCATGCCGTTCGAGCAGTTCGCGCCACTGACCGACCAGCTCGGAGGGCGCTTCGGTGCGCCGAGCTGACGTGATGGCCGGGTTCGACATGGCCTCATCTTAGTGGTTGGTGTTTGTGCATGCAACGGCATTTTATGTGTTGGCAATTAATGCACACGCATGTAATGTCCTCCGCATGACTTCGCCAGCAACGCTCTCGGCCGCAGATCAGGCGACCGATCCCACCAGGTGGCCCCTGCGCCTCTGGGGAATGCTGATCACTCTGTGCATCGTCCTCTTCCTCGACGGGCTCGACGTCTCGATGATCGGCGTCGCGCTGCCGTCCATCGGCGCCGAACTCGATCTGTCCACCTCCACCCTGCAGTGGCTCGTCAGCGGCTACATCCTCGGCTACGGCGGCCTGCTGCTGCTGGGTGGTCGCACCGCCGACCTGCTCGGCCGCCGCAAGGTCTTCCTCATCGCCCTCGCGGTCTTCGCCGTCGCATCACTGGTCGGTGGTCTGGTGAGCGACCCCGCGCTGCTGATCGTCACCCGTTTCATCAAGGGCTTGGCCGCCGCGTTCACCGCGCCGACCGGTCTGTCGATCATCACCACCACCTTCGCCGAAGGAAAAGCGCGCAACAAGGCGCTGTCGATCTACACCGTCTTCGGCGCGGGCGGCTACTCCATGGGCCTGCTGTTCGGTGGCCTGATGACCGGGGTCGGCTGGCGCTGGACCTTCCTGCTGCCCGTCCCGATCGCCCTGGCCGCTCTGGCCGCCGCGTTCGTGCTGGTGCCCAAGGACGGTAAGGCGGAGGAAGGCGGCCACGATCTACTCGGCGCGCTCCTGTCGACAGCGGGCATGTTGCTGCTGGTCTACACCGTGGTCACCGCGCCGGAAGTCGGCTGGGCCTCGGGCCGCACCATCGGTTCGTTCCTCGCCGTGATCGCCCTGTTCGCCGCCTTCGTCGTCACCGAGCAGCGGGTGAAGCACCCGCTGGTCCGGCTCGGCATCCTGCGCAAGGCCTCGCTGGTGCGAGCCAGCCTGGCCATCATCGCGGTCGCCGGTTCCTACTTCTCCTGGCAGTTCATCGTGACCCTGTACATGCAGGACACCCTGGAGTGGTCGGCGCTGAAGCTGGCGATGGCCCTGCTGCCGGTCGGCATCCTGGTCGTCGGGTCGGCGTTCTTCTCCGAGAAACTAATCGACCGTTTCGGCACCGGACCGGTCATCGCGGTCACCATGAGCGTGATGGCGATCGGCTACCTGCTGTTCCTGCGGATCGACACGGCACCCGGTTACTTCACCGTGCTGCTGCCCGCGATTCTGCTGATCGGCATCGGCTGGGTCGGTTTCCCGGCGATCAATGTGCAGGCCACCAGCGGTATCGACGACGACGAGCAGGGCCTCGCGGCCGGCGTGCTGCAGACCTCGATGCAGGTCGGCGCGGCCATCGTGCTCGCGGTGACCACCGCCATCGTCACCTCCGGCGGGCACGGCACGAGCGCCACCCCCCAGCAGATGCTCGATACCTACCGGCCGGGCCTGGAGTTCGCGGCGGGCGTCACCATCGTCGGCGCGCTGCTCGCGCTCACGGTCTTCCTGCCCCGGTTCCGCAAGCCGGTCGAGGTCGCGCCGGTCGAGGCGAAGGTGCTCGAACCGGTCGCCTGATCGGAAAACGTGGCACGGCACCACCTCTCGCGGGTGGTGCCGTGTTTCACGTGAATCAGTCGGAAAATCTCGGCGCTGCTTCGTCTTTGGCGGAGCGAACGTAGGTCAGCGGACGACCGTCGCGGCCCTCTGTCGGCCAGTCGATGCGCAGGCGCGGGTCGAAAGCGTCCAGGTCCCTGTCGAATTCGGGGGAGTACTCGAGCGAGCACAGGTAGGTCACCGTCGAACGGTTCTCCAGCGAGAGGATGGCGTGGCCCAGACCCTCGGACAGGAACACCGAGCGCCGCGAGACGTCATCGAGCAGCACGCTGTCCCACCGGCCGTAGGTCGGCGAGCCGGGCCGTAGGTCGACCACCACGTCCAGGAACGCGCCGCGCACACAGGTCACATACTTGGCCTGACCCGGCGGATCGTCGGTGTAGTGGATCCCGCGCAATACCCCGGCCGCCGAGACCGAGGTGTTCACCTGGTGCAACTCGAACGAGCGTCCGGTGGCCTTCTCGAACTCCGAGGCCTTGAACGACTCGCAGAACATGCCGCGGTCGTCACCGAGCAGGCGCGGGGTGACCACCCAGGCGCCGGGGATCGCCAGTTCACGAAATTCCATGCGCTACCAGTCTTTTCCGCGGTCGATCAGATCCAGCAGGTAGCGGCCGTAGCCCGAGCGCACCATGGGTTCGGCGAGCTTGCACAGCTGCTCGTCGGAGATCAGGCCGCGCCGCCATGCCACCTCCTCCGGCACACCGATCTTGAGGCCCTGTCGTTCCTCGATCGTGCGCACGTAATTGGCCGCGTCGAGCAGGGAATCGAAGGTGCCGGTGTCGAGCCAGGCGGTGCCGCGCGCGAGCACGTCGACGCTGAGCCGGTCCTGCTCGAGGTAGGCCCGGTTGATATCGGTGATCTCGTACTCCCCGCGCGCCGATGGCTTCAGCTCGCGGGCGATCTCGACCACGTCGTTGTCGTAGAAGTAGAGGCCGGGGATGGCGTAGTTCGAGCGCGGGACCTTCGGCTTCTCCTCGATGGAGACCGCGCGGCCCTGATCGAACTCCACCACGCCGTAGGCGGTCGGGTCCTTCACCCAGTAGGCGAAGACCGCGCCGCCGTCGATGTCGTGGAAGCGTTCCAGGCTGGCGCCGAGCCCTGGCCCGTGGAAGATGTTATCGCCGAGTACCAGCGCCGCCGGTTCGTTGCCGATGTGGTCGGCCCCGAGGACGAAGGCGCTCGCGAGGCCGTCGGGTTCGGGCTGCACCACATAGCTGATCGCGACGCCGAACTGACTGCCGTCACCGAGCAGCCGGGAAAACGCGTCGGCGTCCTCCGGCGTGGTGATCACCAGAATGTCGTCGATCCCTGCCAGCATGAGAGTGGACAGCGGGTAGTAGACCATGGGTTTGTCGTAGACCGGAACGAGCTGCTTGCTCACCCCGCGCGTGATCGGGTGCAACCGTGAACCGGTGCCGCCCGCCAAGATGATTCCGCGCATAGGTGGCAAGTCTGCCAGTTCCGTCCGCTTCGGAGTCGGGGAGGTTCCGACCTGTCGACGAATTGGTCACGAACGTTTCGTGACCGGGTGTGTCGGGCGATAACTGAGACAGACGACACCCTCATCTGATTATGTGAGCGTCGATGTGTGAAACATCGTTGTGTTAGATGTCAGCGTTGACATCGAACCGGGGGTCAGCGCCTGGTCAGGGGTCGACGCGCCAGCTGTAGAGGTAGGTGCGCGATGGTAGCCGCGAAGATCACCGGCGTGATGGGCGGGCTCGCGCCCGTGGCCCCGATCAGCACCGCCGAGACGCCGGACCCGGGCGTCATCGTCAACTCGGGGCGGACCAGTACCTCCTCGCGGGTCCTGATGGGTGCGTGCCTCGGCGTGATCGGACCGCTGCTGCGCTCCGTGCCCATCAACCGGACCACCATTCCGGTCGGCGCCGTCGCGGTCGACCTGTTGTCGCGGTTGCGGCCCGATCCACAGGGTGTCGAACGCGAGCAGATCAGGCTGTCCGGGTTCCTCATGGAGATGCTGCGCCCCGCGGGCGGCTCGCGCGCCCTGCGCCACGGTGCGGTGCTGTACATGCACGGCGGCGGATTCGCGGTCTGCGGTCTGCGCACCCACCGCGCGATCGCGGCGGGGATCGCCCGACGTACCGGACTGCCGGTGCTCAATGTCGAATACCGGCAATTGCCCGGTTCGATCGACGCCTCGATCGATGACTGCGTGCTCGCGTACCGCTGGCTGCTGCGCCACGGCGCCGATCCGGCGCGCATCGTGTTCGCCGGTGATTCGGCGGGCGGGTTCCTCACCTTCGCGACCGCGATCCGCGCGCGCGAGATCGGGCTGCCGCTGCCCGCGGGACTCATCGGCCTCAGCCCGCTGCTCGACCTGGACTACCGAGCCAAGGAGCAGTACGTCAATGTCGCGCGGGACGCCTATATCCCGCTGAAGGGCCTCGAGGCGGTCGTCCACCTCGGCGCCGAGCACGAGGGTCCGCTCGACCCGGCGCTGTCGCCGGTCAACGCCGACCTGGCCGGGCTGCCGCCGGTGCTGCTCATCGCCGCCGAGGACGAGCTGCTGCGCTACGACTGTGAACTGATGGCCCACCGGCTCACCGCCGCGGGCGTGCCCAACACGCTGGAGCTGTGGCGCGGGCAGGTACACGCGTTCATGAGCATTCTGCCGAGCATGCCGGAGAGCCGGTCGGCGCTGGGCCGGGTGGCGAAGTTCGTCCGCACCGTGGTGGAGCCGGCCCACCGGGCACGTACGGCATAGGCCAGTGAACCGGCTCGGACGGTCCTGATCGCGATCGGCCGGACGAGCCGACTCGGGTCGGAGGGCCTGCGGTGTCGTAGGCCCCCGGGCCCTTGGTCCGGGAAACGCAGAAGCGGCCCCCGGCTCGGATTTCTCCGGGCTGGGGGCCGCTTTCCTTCTGTCCTACGGCGAAATTACTTGGCCGGAGCGGTGAAGGGGGCGGAGATGGTGGAGAAGTACTGGATCGCAGCACCGATCGCGACCGGGGCGGTCACGAAGATCTGGCCCAGGATGACGCCGAGGGCGCCGATGGTGGTGGCGCCGACGAGGCAGCCACCGATGCCGCCGGGCACGGAACCGACCAGCGCGCCCAGGACGCCACCGGCGACGAGGCCGCCGGCCGCACCCGCGACACAACCGATGGCAGCGCCGCTGAGGCCGCCGACCAGGGTGCCGATGGTGGCGCCCATGGAGATGGTGGAGGTCAGACGGCTCCAGGCGGCCTGCTCACGCTCGTACTCGGTCTTCCAGGGAGCCTTGTCCTCGTAGGGGAGGGCGACGGGCTTGTAGACGGCCTTGGCCGGGTCCAGCTGCGGGGTCAGCGTGGCGGTGTTGCCCGAGATCTCGGCCGCGATGGGCAGCTCGAACTCGTCGAGGCGGAAGTTCAGGGGGGTGCCGGCGACGACGGTGCCGTTGGCGGCCTTGATCTTGAAGACGCCGTTCTCTTCGACCAGCGAGCCGGCGTCAGTGGTGATGACGGCCTTCGAGTCGATGACCTCGGCGGAGTAGTTGATCGCCTCGGCTTCTTCGGCGGGCGCGGCGTTCACAGTGCCGGCGGCGACGCCCATGGCAGCGATCAGCAGCGCCGACGTGGCGGCGAATTTCCTCATCAGCATTTTCGTTGAACCTCAAAGTTGGAGCGTGCGGAGGGGACTCGTAGATCAAAAGCTCCCGCAGCTAACCAGAGGTGAACCTGCTGTGACTGTTAGTTCAAGTTTTGTTCACCATTGATACTCCGATGCCTGTGCGCTGCTGGAAACCTGAGCGTTGACCGGGCTTTTTCTCGGGAAAACCAACCCTGAGTCTTAACCTACCGCTAGGTAATGTGATGGACATCACAGCGCTAATATATACCGGGTCACAGGTCAGAGACGTTCCAGCAACACATAACGGTGGCACTTTCGTCAGGAGCGTGTGCGGAATGCCCGTATCGTTGACCGAGTGCGAGTGCTCGTAACCGGCGGGGCCGGGTTCATCGGTGCGAATTTCGTCCAGCAGACCGTGGCCACGCGCCCGGATGTCCAAGTGACCGTGCTCGACGCGCTCACTTACGCGGGCAACCGGGCCTCGCTGGACTCGGTCGCGGATCGGATCGAATTCGTGCACGGCGATATCGCCGATCTCGATCTGGTCGACAATCTGGTCAGCGGGGTGGACGCGGTCGTGCATTTCGCCGCCGAATCCCACAACGACAACTCCCTGGCCGAGCCGTGGCCGTTCGTGCAGACCAATATCGTCGGCACCTACTCGCTGCTGCAAGCCGTGCGTCGCCACGATGTGCGCTACCACCACATCTCCACCGACGAGGTGTACGGCGATCTCACCCCCGACGAGCCGGGCTTCACCGAATCCACCGCCTACAACCCGTCGAGCCCGTATTCGGCGACCAAGGCGAGCAGCGACATGCTGGTACGCGCCTGGACCAGGTCTTTCGGTATCCGCGCCACCCTGTCGAACTGCTCGAACAATTACGGCCCGTACCAGCACGTCGAGAAATTCATCCCCCGCCAGATCACCAATCTGATCGACGGCGTACGCCCCCGTCTGTACGGCGCGGGCCATCAGGTGCGCGACTGGATCCACGTCGACGACCACAATCGCGCGGTCTGGGACATTCTCGAGCGTGGACGCACCGGCAAGACCTACCTCATCGGCGCGCAGGGCGAACTCGACAACCTCGCTGTGGTCGGGCTCATTCTGCGAGCTTTCGATCGCGAGCCCACCGACTTCGATCACGTGACCGACCGCCCCGGCCACGACCAGCGCTACGCCATCGACGCGAGCCTGCTGCGCGAGGAACTGGGCTGGTCACCGCGCTACGCGGACTTCCGCGTCGGCCTGGCCGACACCGTCGCCTGGTACCGCGACAACGAAGACTGGTGGCGACCGAAGAAGGCCGAAACCGAACGCGCCTACGCGGCCGCGGGTGAAAAGACGCTGTAATCCCCACCGTCGTCCGGGGAATTATCCCCAGACGACGGTGTAATACGTTGCGGCGGTAGCGATAAGCGCGAAAGTCGACGCGCAGGCAACGGTGATCGCGGTTCCCCGGGTCGGAATCACGCCGTCGGAATCAGTGGTGCGCAACGGCACCACACGAGCCAGCACCGCCAGCCCCATGATTGCCAGCGGCACGAAATACCGGCCCTGCACACCGTCGATGAGATAGAAATCGACCGGCGTGAACGACATGTACAGCGTCACATAGATCATCGCCACACTCGCGAGCACCGTGAGCGCCACGATCAGCGTGCGACGGAAAGTGGCTGTGGCCGTACTCATCCGGTCGACGATGCCGAAACTCACCGCGAACGCGAGCAGGCACGCCAGCACAGAAATCGCAGGCACGTCCACATACGCGAAACCGAGTTCACCGAAGAACTGGTTGAACCAGCGATGATCGCGCAACGCGATGCTCTCCCCGAAAGTGTGCACGAATTGCACCGGGTCACCCAGGATTCCGCGCAGTTGATCGCCCGGGCGCACCTGACCCCACTGATGGGGTGGGCGCATCAGGCCCATACCGTCGCCGGTCGGGGCCGCGATCTTCGTCCAGGCGAGGAAAAGCACCCCGCCCGTCACCGCGAATACCCACGGGACGAATCTCGCCTTTCCGGTGAAACCGAGGCGGTCGGCGGGCACCACCACAACGAGCATCGCCAGCAGCACATAGGTCGGTTTACTCAGTGGCAGCGCGATGGTCGCGGCGAGCAGCGCGGCGGTTTCGGCCCGATGCAAACGATCGCCCACGAACAGCGCTTTCAGCAGCAGCGCGGACACCATGATGGCGAGCGCGTTGGTGAGCGTATCCGCGGTGACGGTGCCCGCCTGGAAAAGCGCGATCGGCAGCACCGCGACGGTGAATACCAGCCACTGGCTACGCCGCTCGCGCAGCGCGTAGAGCCCGAATCCGACCACCGCGAGATAGGCGACCAGCCCGGCGAAGCGGGTCAGCAAATACAGGCCGGCAACGTCGAGGCCCAGTGCCTCGCCCAGCCGAATGCCAACGGCCGCGGGCACATACGGCACCGGCGAGTAGGCGGCGGTGTTGGTGAACCACATCTGCCGCGTCGTCGCGGAGACCTCGGCCGCGCCGAGCCGGTCGTAGGCGCCGGGGTCGGCCACCATCGCGTCGGGCTCATCGGGGTTGTCGTTGTAGTCGGTGAAGGCGTACCCCATCAGCTCGTCGACGCTGACCGGAATCTGCCCGCCGTAGGCCACCCCGCGATCGTCGACGATGCGCTGCGGGAAAACCCCGCCGTGGGCGACCTGGTAGGCGCGGCCGAACTGGGTGATCTCGTCGTGGCCCCAGAACGCCGGGGTGAGCACGGCGAACACGGCGCCGAACACGGTCGCGACCAACGCGAACGCGACTGTCGCCGCGCCGAACCGCCGGGTCACCGTCCGAATCGGCGCCAGCGCTCGATCTCCGCGTGTGGGGGTCCGGCTGGGTTCGACAGTTTTCTCGGGTTCGGTGGACGTGGTCACCGACGGTCTCCGGCCGCGAGATCCTCGCTCACCCCGACGGCCGCGTAACGCAGGTACACCAGTCGTGCCGTCTCGTGGCGGGAGCGGCGGATGCCGTCCAGGATCAGGCCCGCGGTCCACGCGAGGCTGCCCAGCAGCAACAGCGTGAAAGCCAGGAACAGCGTCGGGAACCGCGCCACCTGATGGGTGTTGTAGAAGTCGATCACGATCGGCACGGTCAAGATGATCGACACCAGCCAGGCCACGGTGCCGAACAGGCCGTAGAACGCGACAGGGCGTTCGTGGCGCGCGAGGCCGAGGATCAGCGCGAGGATCTTGGTGCCGTCGCGGTAGGTGCGCAGCTTGGACTCGCTACCGGCGGGGCGGTCACGGAAACCGACCGTGACCGCGGTCCGCGGCACCCGCAGGTGCAGCGAATGCACGGTCAGCTCGGTCTCGATCTCGAATTCGCGCGACACGGCGGGGAAGCTCTTCACGAACCGGCGCGAGAACACCCGGAAACCGCTCAGCATGTCCTCGACGTTCTCGCCGAACACCTTGCCGACCACGCCGTTGAGCACCTTGTTGCCGGTCTCGTGACCGCTGCGGTAGGCGCTGGCGTCGGCGTCGTCCTGCTTGCGCACGCCGAGAATATGGTCGTAGGGGCCCTCGAGCAGAGTCTTGATCATCAGCGGCGCGGCCGACGCCTCATAGGTGTCGTCACCGTCGATCATCAGATACACGTCGGCGTCGATATCGGCGAAGGCACGGCGCACCACATTGCCCTTGCCCTTGGTGTTCTCGAAACGCACGATCGCCCCGGCCGCACGGGCGCATTCGGCGGTGCGGTCGGTGCTCAGATTGTCGTAGACATAGACGACGATCCCCGGCACAGCGGCCTTGAGGTCGGTGACGACCTTGGCGACCGCGGCCTCTTCATTGTGGCAGGGCACCACGGCGGCAATACGAAGCTCGGTGGAGTCCACCCGGTCAATCCTCGAAGTTAGGCAGCAGTGGGACACCGGGAGGCTACAGGATTATCGGCGGCGCGGGCGCCGCGTGTTCGCGGCCCCGAGGGGCCGCCGGTTAGCCGCCGTTGCTTGCTCCTTCGTCGCGTACGCAACGGCGGCTAACCGGCGACCCGGCCGCGAACCGGCCACTGCGTGGCCGCCCCTCCCTAAGGGTCGGGGGTGGGGGCTGGCTGTTCTTGTGGCGTGCGGGGTAGTGGCTGACCGGGGAACCGGCCGTTGCGTGGCCGCCCTTTTCCTATGGTCGGGGGGCGTTGTGGCGTGCGCGTCGCTGTCTGACCGGCTGATCGGCCGCTGTGTGGTTGCCCTCCCTTGGGGGCTCGGGTGGGGGTTGGTTACCGTCGTGGCGTGTCGCTACCCGTTGAACCGCCTGCTGCTTCTTTTGTGTCGAAGGTGGTGGCGGGGTTGCGGCAGGGGGCGGCATTCCTTGTTGTGGGGGCGATCGGGTTTCTCGTCGACGCGGGGACCTACAACCTGTTGGTGTTCTGGGGCGGGGGATTGTCCCTGTCCGAAGGTGTGCTCTATCACTCTCCGTTGGTCGCCAAGATCATCGCGATCGTGGTGGCGACGGTGGTCACCTACTTCGGGAACAAGTGGTGGACCTACTCGCATCGCGAGTCGGGCAGCCCGGCTCGGGAATATCTGCTTTACGCGATCGTCAATGTGGTAGCGATCCTCCTGCAACTCGGCTGCCTCGGCTTTTCCCGTTATGTGCTCGACCTGTCGTCGCCGCTGGCGGACAACATTTCCGCCACCATCATCGGGCAGACCATGGCGGTCGTATTCCGCTATTGGGCCTACGGGAAATTCGTTTTCACCGGCCCATCGGCAAGCGCTGAGCAACACGCGCGGGGTGCGGCTACACCTCACTGACGAAGCGCGGGCAGCGCGCGATTGATATCCTCGCCCCGCCCGCCGCGACGCCAAAACTTTTACGCGACTCCCCTGCGTCGGCGCAGTCGATACCGAGAATTTCGAGGACTTCATGGAGCAGTCGGCTACCAAAGCCGTGACCGAATCGAACGATCGGCGCGAGGCCGCGCCCGCATCGCTGCGGGGTGAACACTCAGCGCCCGAGCGGCTCGTACTGGCTCGGGGCATCTTCACCGGGCCGTCGGCGCGGGTGAGCGACGACCTCTACGCCGTCGTGAAGGGCGGTGCCGCGGTCCGCGAACGCCACTCGCTGCACCTGCCGAAGGGCGCGACCGCGCACACCAACACCTACTTCGGCCGGTTCGCCGCCAGCTACTGGCAGCGCTGGACCACCGTCACCGAGGTGTCGGTGGGTGCGCAGCTCGTGGTCGGCGGCAAGGCGAACGTGCGTCTGGTCGCCTCCGATATCGCCGGGCACCGCCGGATCATCGCCTCGCTGGTGGCGACCAGCAGCGGCAACGTCTCGCTGACGGCGCCGCTGGACCAGTACGTCGACGGTGGCGCGTTGTGGCTCGAGTTCGACGCCGTCGGGGGCGAACTCGAGATCACCGAACTCGCCTGGACCGCGCAGGCCCCCGAGCAGGTGCGCCCGGTCGCCATCGCGATCTGCACCTTCAACCGGGCCGAGGACTGCGCGCACACCGTCGCGGCGCTGGCCTCGGACGCGGTGGTGCTTGCCGCGATCGACGCGGTGTACGTCGTCGACCAGGGCACCGACCTGGTCGAGGATCGGCCGCTGTTCCAGCAGGTCCGGCCCGAATTCGGCGACAAGCTGCGCTACATCCGCCAGCCCAACCTCGGCGGCGCAGGCGGCTTCACCCGCGGGCTCTACGAAGTCTCCGCTGCCAACGAGCACGCCGACGTCATCCTGATGGACGACGACATCCTCTGCGAGCCCGAGACCGTGCTGCGCCTGCAGGCGTTCGCCAATCTCACCGTCGAACCGACCCTGGTCGGTGCGCAGATGCTGTTCCTGCTCAACCCCGACTACCTCAATGTCGGCGCGGAGGAGGTGCACCTGCACGAGCTCAAGCACGGCCAGAAGGTGCCCAAGGCGCTGCGCAACACCTCCATGCTCAAGAAGAACCAGGAGCGGCGGGTCGACGCGGGCTACAACGCCTGGTGGACCTGCCTGATCCCGGCCGAGGTGGTGGCGAAGATCGGGCTGCCGGTGCCGATCTTCTTCCAGTGGGACGACGTCGAGTACGGCATTCGCGCGCGCGAGCACGGTTTCGTCACCGTCACCCTGCCCAACGCCGCCGTCTGGCACGCCGACTTCTACTGGAAGGACTACGACGACTGGGCGCGGTACTTCTCCACCCGTAACTCGCTCATCGTCGGCGCCCTGCACACCGATCTCGACGGCAAGGCGATCACGCGCGAGTTCTTCCGCTACATCGCCGAGCACCTGGTCGGCATGCAGTACGGGCTGGTGCACACCACCCTGCAGGGCATCGAGGACTTCCTGAAGGGCCCGAAGGCGTTGCGCGACGGCGGTATCGACGCGCTCGCCGCCGCCCGCAGCACCCGCAACGACTACCCCGAAACCATCAAGCACCCCGCGGCCACCCCGCCGGTGAACTCCGCCGACATCTCCGTGCGCCGGGCCGGCGGCGAACCGAGCCGCACCACCCTGGTGCTGATCAAGCGCGCCATCACGCAGTGGACCGGCCGCACGCAGCCCGGTCTGATCGGGGTCACTCGTGAGGACGCGCACTGGTGGCACATCGGCCTGTTCGAGCACGTGGTCGTCACCGATGCCTCGCAGTCGGGCGTGCGGGTGCGTCGTCGGGACAAGGCTCGCGCACGCGCGCTGCTCATTCGCGCCTACCGCACCCTGCGCAAGCTCCGCAAGGAACTTCCGGCGTTGCAGGCCGAATACCGCAGGGCGGTACCGGAACTCACGAGTCGGGAGAACTGGGCGCGGCTGTACGGCATCGACCCGAGCTGACCGGTGACCCGTTTCGTTCGGCCCGCCTCCGCGTCCGACGCGGAGGCGGCCGCCGCGCTGCTGGCCGAGTTGCACGCGCATTTCGAGGTGCACCGCCCGGCCGACATCGCGCGGCGTGCGCGGCGGGTGACCGAGCAGACCTGGGAACCGGTGCTGCTGATCGTCGAGGACGAAACACCGCTCGGCTTCGCGACCTATGATCTGTCCCGGCCGAGCAAGTGGGGGACAGGCTATGTACGGATCTCGGAGTTCCTGATCACGGAGTCGGCACGCGGTACCGGTGCGGGCGCGGCCCTGCTCCGCGCCATCCAGGACATCGCGAGCGCCGCCGAGGTAGCGGTGAGCGAACCGAACCAGGCCGACCCGGATGTGTTCACGACCGTGGAGCGCTACATCGGTTCCCATGTCATCAACTTCGCCTACGAGCGAGCCGAGGCCGGGCACTGGTCCGCGCTGCGCGCCGAAGCCGCGAAGAAGGGCTGGCCGGAACCGCGACTCAACGACCTGTGGCACACCGAACTCCACGACGATCCCGAGCCCGGCCACCTCTACGCCGAGGGTGAGGTGCCGTTCATCCTGCTGCCCGACGGTCGCGTGGTCACCGCGCGATTCCGGACGATCTACGTCAAGGAATACCTCGGCCACGGTCCGGAGAACCGCTGGACTCTCGCCCTGTCCGGTCACGAGCTGCGCACGGTAGGCGGACTGGAGATCGACCACAGCTGGTCACGAGCGGAGAACCGTCCCGCGTTGGCGGTGCCACTGGACGACGGCCGACTCATGGTGAACTATGCCTACTACGCCAGCAATCATTTCGGCTCCGACCGAGGCACCATCGACTACTTGATCGATCTGTCAGCGGCCACCGCGTCACAACGCGCCCACGTCATCTTCGAAGAGGACTAGCGAGGATCATCAGGCACTGACGCTCTTGCCCGCGTGAGTGCCTGATGATCAACTGCCCTGGTTCAGCGGCGGCCCCGTTCGCGGTAGCTCTTACGCTGCTGTTTGTTGATGTCGCGCCAGACCCGTTCGCGTTCGGCGGCCAGCCGCTTGTCGGTGCGCGACGCCATCCACTCGTTCTCCCTGGCGAGTTTGCGATAGCTGGTCAGCCTGCGTTCGGTGATGGTGCCGTCGGCGAGACCGGCCTGGACCGCGCAGCCGGGTTCGGTCTCGTGGACGCAGTCGGTGAAACGGCAATCAGCAGCCAGGGATTCGATGTCGCTGAACGTCTTGCCGATGCCGTCGGCGGCGTCGTAGAGGCCGATGCCGCGCAGGCCGGGAGTGTCGATGAGCGTGCCGCCGCCGGGTAGCGGTCGCAGCTCACGATGCACTGTGGTGTGACGGCCCTTGCCGTCCACCGCGCGAACCGCGTTGGTGGCGAACACTTCCGCGCCGAGCAGTGCGTTGGCGAGAGTGGACTTGCCCGCACCGGACGGTCCGATCAGGGCGACGGTGCCGCTGAGTACCGCGGTGAGCACGTCGAGACCGACAGCGGCGGCGGCGCTCACCGCCACCACGGTGGCGCCGGGCGCGATCGCGCGCACCTCGTCGAGCGGAAGATATTCCGCCGCATCGGCTTTGGTGAGCACGACCACCGGCTGGGCATTGCTCTCCCAGGCCAGCGCGAGCATCCGCTCGATCCGCCCCAGATCCACATCGCCATCGGCGGCAGAGCAGATCAGCACGGTGTCCACATTGGTGGCCAGCACCTGGGCTACCGAGCGTCCCGATACCGACGATCGCATGATCGCCGAGCGCCGTGGGAGCAGCTGTCGCACAGTGCGTTCGGCATCGAGTCCGACCCAGTCGCCGGTGCACAGTCCGGTGATGTCGCGCGGGCAGGCGGCCCGCGCCGGGCCGTGCGGGGTCACCACATCGCATTCGCTGCGGTCCATCCGCACAATACGAGCCGGAACGAGATCGTCGACCAGCGGCAGATATTCAGTAGCTACGGCTTCGGTCCAGCCGTAAGGGACGAGCAGGTCGTAGTCGACCATGATGGGGGAATCCTTCGTCGGGTGCCGAACCCGATCGACGGGTTCAGCGAGTAGAGGTGTTGTCCGGAGCGGCCTGGGCGGGCGCACAATCGCGCCGCCCGACCACGGCAATCCACACGTGGGTACTCACGGACATCCACCTCCTCTCCAACGTTCGAACACCACTGTGCCCGACCACGCAGGCACCCGGCAACTCATTTACGGCACGAAGACTTCGGTCGACTGGGGGATGTTGGGCTTGTCGGTGCGGACCGTGACCTGGATACGACCGGGGCCGGTGTTCGCGATCACGTCCTGGACCGGGTAGGTGCTGGTGCTGGTGGCCGGGATGAAGCGGGTCACCGAGCCGGTGGCGCCGCTGTCGAGGTTGCGCCAGTCGACGACGACGTTCACATCGCATGCCAGCACGGTGGGCGCCCAGTTGCCGAGCGGGGAGAAACCCTGCGAGACGCGCAGGGCGATGCTGTGGGTGGCGCCGGGCGCCACGCTGGGAGAATTGAGCGGTCCGTCGAACGCGGTGCCCGCCACGTTCAGGAGGCCGACGCAGACGCCGTTGCCCAAGGTCGCCACCGGCGCGGTCTTGACTTCGTTCATCACGCAGGAGCGCGGGCCGACATTGGACCAGCCGAGCTGGCACTGGTCGTCCGCCTGGGCGGTGCCGGGTGCGGCGAGACAGAGCGCGGCGCCGACGAGCGCGGTCGCCGCGGCGGAGGCGAAACTCTTTGCGAAGGTCACGTTTCGCATCGTAGGACTGAACGGCCGATTGCTGCCAGAGGGAACTACCCCCTACTTTCGGGGGCTAGTCGGGCTTGCCGAAGTGTTCGTTGCGGCCCAGTGAGCGCAGCCGGAACCATTCCTTGAGGCCCGCCGGGTCGCGCCGGGTCACCAGGAAGAACCAGGAGAAGCGAATCCACTCCTGCGGCAACAGCTTCCGCATTCCCGGCTGCGACATCAGGTAGCCGCGATTGCGGTAGGTGAAGTAGCGCTTCACCGGGTCGTCCGGGTACTGGGTGTGCATCCGCCCGCCCAGGATCGGCTTGAATTCCTCGGCGCCGTTGGGGTGCAGGTAGGCGGTCTGCAGGCAGGTGCCGAACGGCAGCCCGGAGCGAACCAGGCGGCGATGCACCTCCACCTCGTCGCCGCGCACGAACAGCCGCAGGTCGGGCACGCCGATCAGGTCGACGGCCTTCGCCGAGATCAGCGCGCCGTTGAACAACGACGCGATGCCGGGCAGGAAGTCCTCGTCGCCGAGCTCCGAACGCAGCCGACGCCACACCACTCCGCGACGCAGCGGGAACGCGAGGCGATCCGGTTCGTCGATATCGCAGACCACCGGCGACACCTCCACCAGGTTGTGCCTGCGCGCGCAATCGATCAGGGTCGCGAGTACTTCGGGCCCGTCGGGGCGGCCGTCGTCATCGGCCAGCCACACCCAATCCGCGCCCTGGGTGAGCGCGTGCAGCATGCCGAGCGCGAAACCGCCTGCGCCGCCGAGGTTGTGGCGTGAACCCAGGTACGTGGCCTCGATCGGCTGCTGCGCGACCAGCTCGGCCACGGCGTCTTCGTTGGCGTTGTCGACGACGATCAGATGGTCGACCGGACGGGTCTGCGAGGCGAGCACTTTCAACGACTCGGCGAGCAGTTCGCGACGCTTGTGCGTGACGACCACCGCGATGATGCGGGCGGTCGGGCCGGTCTCGGTCGTGATGTCGGCGGGTTCGGCACCGGGGGGCAGTTCCGCGTCGTCGGGCAGCACGATCGGTTCGGCGGGCAGCACGGCGGCGGGCTCCACGGGTGCCGGGGTCGCCTCTAGTCGGTCGGTCATGCTGAACCCACCCGGCACGGCGGCCGGGGCAGCCTCGTCACGTTGACCGCTCATACCTGCTTCTGCTCCAGCTTCTTCTCGCCCGTCGCGCCGAGTGCGCCCTCGGTTTCCAGATCTCGCAGCACCTGTGCCACGTGATTACCCGCCTCGGGGCCCTCATACGCTCGCACAACGTCCTCGATTCCGCCCTGTTCGCGGATCTGACCGTGGTCGATCCACATCGCGGTATCGCAGAGCTGGGCGAGGAATTCGTTGGAATGGCTGGCGAACACCAGGATGCCCGACCGCGCGACCAGCGACTGCAGCCGGGTGCGGGCCTTCTTCATGAATTCCGCGTCGACCGCGCCGATGCCCTCGTCGAGCAGCAGGATCTCGGGGTCGATCGAGGTCACCACGCCCATCGCCAGCCGCACACGCATCCCGGTGGAGTAGGTGCGCAACGGCATCGACAGGTACTCGCCGAGCTCGGTGAAGTCGGCGATCTCGTCGATCTTGGCCATCATCTGCTTGCGTGTCTGCCCGAGGAACAGACCACGGATGATGATGTTCTCGTAGCCGGAGATCTCCGGGTCCATGCCGACGCCGAGGTCGAACACCGGAGCCACCCGGCCGCGGATGCGCGCACTGCCGCGCGAGGGTTCGTAGATGCCGGAGAGCAGGCGGAGCAGCGTGGATTTGCCCGCGCCGTTGTGGCCGACCAAGCCCACCCGGTCGCCTTCTTTGAGCGACAGATTGATGTCGCGCAGCGCCTCGACCACCACCACGTCGGAGCTGTTGCGTCCGATCGCGCCACCCGCCTTGCCGAGGAACGCCTTCTTCAGCGACCGCGTTTTAGCGTCGAAGATCGGGAACTCGACCCACGCGTCATGGGTTTCGATACTCACACGGCTCATCGAGACTGCTCCTAAACCCAGTACGGGACGCGGGCACGGTACTGCTTGAGCGCCAGGATCGCGACGGCCCAGCCGACGACGGTGATCGCGCCGACGATCGCCCAGTGATGCCACTGCGAGGGCTCACCGAGCAGGGGAGCGCGCACGATCTCCAGGTAGTGATAGGTGGGGATGAGCTCGAGGAGCTTGGCGCGCTCGCCCGCGCCGTTCACCGAGTTCTCCAGGGCCTTCGTCGACCACATCACCGGGGTCAGCACGAACAGCATCAGCGTCATCGAGCTGAGGATCGGGGCGATGTCGCGGTAGCGGGTGGAGAAGATGCCGAAGACGATCGTCACCCACATGGCGTTGAGGAACAGCAGCAGGATGGCGGGGATCACCAGGAAGAACGACCAGTCCAGCTCACGCCAGATCGAGAACGCCACCAACAGCACCACGTAGATCGCCGCATTGTGGATGAAGAACAGGAACTGCCGCCAGACCAGGCGATACACGTGCACGCTCAGCGCCGAGGGTAACTGTTTGATCAGCCCCTCATTGGCGATGAACACATCGGAGCCTTCGAGAATCGAGGCGCTGATGACATTCCACACGATCAAGCCGACCGTCACATACGGCAGGTATTCGCTGATCGGCTGATCCAGCAGCGTCGAATACAACAGGCCCATCGCCAGCGCCTGCAGACCGGTCGCGATGGTGATCCAGAACGGACCGAGCACCGACCGGCGGTAGCGCTGCTTGATGTCCTGCCAGCCCAGCGACAACCACAGCTCGCGCTGTTGTAGGCCGTCTCGCATGTCCTTGAACGAGCGGCCGAAAGTCTGTGAATCCGACACCATCGGCGTCCGCACCAGCAGCGCGGCGTCGGTGGTGTGCTCGGCAGCGGCGGCTTCGGTCACCTCTGCGTCGGTGGGGGTGTCGTCGTCGGGATGCACGGGGCTCTCTTCGGTACGCACGTCACCCTCATCGGAGACCGAATCAGGACGGGCGGCAGCGGCGGGCACGGTCCCCGACCTTACAGTGTTGTCTTCCGGCTGGCGCCGGGTGTTCGCGGCCCCGGGGGGCCTCGGTCTTCCCTCCCTGCGGGTACTCCTTCGTCGCACCCTTCGGTCAGTCCAGATCGAGGCGGGCCGCGAACGAGGGATTCTGGGGTTTACAGGTACTGGCCGCCGCCCACATGGCCGCCTGCTTTGCCGTCCGCCGTGTGCATTCCGGGCGGAAGGGCGCCTTGGCGCATCTGCTCCAGTTGGGCGCGGGCGGCCATCTGCTGGGCGAACAGGGCGGTCTGGATGCCGTGGAACAGACCCTCCAGCCAGCCGACGAGCTGCGCTTGCGCGATGCGCAGTTCCGCGTCGGAGGGCACCGAGTCATCGGTGAACGGCAGGGTGAGGCGTTCGAGTTCCTCGCGCAGTTCGGGGGCCAGGCCCTGCTCGAGCTCGCGCACCGAGGACTTGTGGATCTCCTTGAGACGCGTGCGGCTGGCGTCGTCCAGCGGTGCGGCCCGAACCTCTTCGAGGAGTTGCTTGATCATCGTGCCGATACGCATCACCTTGGCGGGCTGCTCGACCATGTCCGCCAGGGTCTCGGCCGATTCGCTCGCGGCCTTCTCGTCGTCGGGCACGACCTGTGCGGTGAAGGCGGACGCGCTGTCGGCGTCGGTGGGCACGGTCAGTGGACGGCCGTCGGGACCGATCACGACGATGGATTCGGGGACATCCTCCGAGTGCGTCATATCCCCATCATTGCGTGTGTGTCCGCTTCGCGCTAAAACCCCCACGCGGTTACACCGGGAGGCCCCCTGCCCTTAAAGTGGCCACCATGACTTATGACGTCGCGAGGGTTCGGGGCCTGATACCGTCCCTGGGCGACGGCTGGATCCATCTCGACCCGCAGGCGGGGATGCTGGTTCCCGATTCGGTATCGCGTGCCGTCTCAACGGGTTTCCGCACCTCCTCGTTCTCCCACATCGGTCGCCACGGTGCGGCATCGCGCAGCGGCGCGATCCTCGATGCCGCACGGGAAGCTGTCGCCGATCTGGTCGGTGGGGATCCGGCCGGCGTCGTCCTCGGTCCCGATCGCGCGGTATTGCTGGCCTGGTTGGCCGAATCGCTGAGCTCACGTCTGGGCCTGGGCACCGGCATCGTGCTGTCCCGGCTGGACGACGAAGCCAACGTCGCCCCCTGGCTGCGCATCGCCAACCGCTACGGCGCGCACGTGCGGTGGGCCGAGGTGGAGATCGAGACCTGTGAGATGCCGTCGTGGCAGTTCGAGGAGCTGATCGGGCCTACCGCGCGCCTGGTCGCGCTCACCGCCGCCTCGCCGATCGTCGGGTCTGCGCCGGGTGTGCGGGTGGCCGCCGATCGGGTGCACGACGTGGGCGGATTGCTGGTCGCCGACGCGTTCGGCGCCGCGCCGTACGCGCTGATCGACATCGACGACCTCAATGCCGACGTGGTCGCGCTCAGTGCGCCGTCGTGGGGCGGACCGCAGGTGGGCGCGCTGGTTTTCCGCGACCCCGCGTTCCTCGACCGCATCCCCTCGATGTCGCTCAACCCCTATGCCAAGGGTGCTGAACGTCTCGAGGTGGGCGGGCATCAGTACGCGTTGCTGGCCGGGCTCACCGAGTCGATCGACTTCCTCGCCGGGCTCGACGAACGCGCCACCGGCACCCGGCGCGAACGCCTGGAGATATCGATCACCTCGCTGCAGGACTATCACGACCAGCTCTTCGATCACCTGATGCAGGTGCTGGAGAAGATCGACAACCTCACGGTGATCGGCCGGGCCTCCACCCGCATTCCGACGGTCAGCTTCACGATGGCCGGGATGCAGGCGGAGAAGGTGGCGGCCAAGCTGGCCGACGCCAGGATCGGCACGGTCAGCGGTGTGCACGGCGGCAGTCGACTACTCGACGCGCTCGGTGTCAACGATGAGGGCGGTGCGGTGACGATCGGGCTCGCGCCCTACACGACCCGCTATGAGATCGACCAACTCGGCCGCGCCCTCAGCGCACTCGAATAGCTAGTCGCGAACCCGCAGGATCACCTTGCCGAAGGTCTGCGATTCGTCGAGCATCTCGTGCGCGCGTGCTGCCTCGGTGATCGGCAACTCGGCGGAGATCACCGGCACGATCTCGCCCGCCGTCACCCGCGGCCACAGGTGCGCGCGGACCGCGGCGATGATCTCGGCCTTGCTCCCCGGCCCCGATCGTGGTCGGCTGCGCACATTGGTCGCCGCGACGGTGCCCCACTTACCCAGCAGCGCGGCGATATTCAGTGTTCCGCTGACCCCGCCTTGCATCCCGATCACCACCAGCCGCCCATAGGGCGCGAGCGCCTCCACATTCCGCTCCAGGTACTTCGCACCCATGTTGTCGAGAATCACGTCGGCCCCACCCTGCTGGGCGATCTCGTCGACGAAGTCGCCGGTCCGGTAGTTGATCAAGATCTCCGCCCCCAGCTCGGCGCACTTGGTCAGCTTCGCGTCCGACCCCGCCGTTACCGCGACCCGCGCCCCGAGCTCCCGAGCCACCTGGATCGCGTGCGTCCCGATCCCGCCACCGCCGCCGTGGATCAACACCAGCTGCCCCGTTCGCAGTCCCGCCGTCAGCACCAGGTTCGACCACACCGTCGCCGCCACCTCCGGCAACCCCGCGGCCGCCACCGAATCCATTCCCGCCGGAATCGGCAACAGCTGCGTCACCGGCACCGCCACGAACTGGGCGTACCCACCCCCCGACAGCAACGCGCACACCCGATCCCCGACCTGCCAGTCGACAACCCCCGCGCCCAACTTCACGATCGTCCCCGAACACTCCAGCCCGAGAATCGAACTCGCATCCGCGGGCGGCGGATAGAACCCCCTGCGCTGCATCACATCGGCCCGATTAACCCCCGCCGCAACAACTTCCACCAGCACTTCCCCCGGCCCCGGCTCCGGATCGACCGCCACGGTCCACTCCATGACCTCCGGCCCACCGAACCCGTTCAGCTCAATCGCATACATGCCCCAATCCTCGCCCCCATTCCCCCCGGTAGCCAGACCCTGCGCGCCCATGTCGCCGCCGGTTCCCCTCAACCCGCCCCAGGTCCGCCCGGACTTGCGGAAATCCGGATCCCGTCAGCTACGATCCTTCCCAGGGAGACGTGGCAGAGCGGCCGAATGCACTCGCCTTGAAAGCGAGCATGGGTAAAACCATCGGGGGTTCAAATCCCTCCGTCTCCGCCAAGGCCCGCGAGCTCGCGCCCCGGGCTGGTCCATGTGAATCCTTCCTCGCAGCCATCGTCGGCGGTTCAGTTCGCGTGTCGATCAGGCTGGGCTGTTCGTCAGCCGGAAGGTTTCGATTTCCTCGGCCCGGGTGCTCACCCATTCCAGGAGTCCGTGGAGCTTTTCCGCCGCCTCGTGACCTATCGGGGTCAGGGCGTAGGAAACCTGTGGGGGGACAGTGGGTTCGACGGTGCGCTCGACCAGGCCGTAGTCGGTGAAGGTGCGCAGGTTCTGCGACAGCATCTTCTCGCTGATGCTGCCGATCCGATCGCGCAGCACGTGATATCGCATCGAGCCGTCGAGCAGTGCGGCCAGGATCAGGACGCCCCAGCGGCTGGTGACTTTGCCGAGGATGGCGTGGGCCGGGCACTCTTTGTCGAATACATCACGTTCACCGAGCCTGGGCCGGTCGCTGTCCGGGACTCCTACCGTCATGTCATGAGCTTACCTATCGGTATGCCCTTTCTCATCGAAAGTCCCCTTCGTACGGTTGGCCCATGGTGAACAGCAGCAGGATTCTGGTGATCGGGGCGACCGGTCATGTCGGCGGTCAGGTGGCGGCGCAGCTCGCGGCTGGTGGAACGAGGGTGCGGGCCCTGGCTCGCGATCCGCGCTCGGCGTCGCTACCCCCGGAGGTCGAGGTGGTGCGGGGGGACCTGACCGACCCGGACACCTTGCACAGCGCCCTCGACGGCATCGATGCCGTCTATCTGACCTGGCCGATGCTGTCGGCGGAGATCGCGGAGCGGGTGGTCGCCCTGATCGCCGAACACGCGCGCCGCATCGTGCTGCTCTCCTCCGCCGCCGTCCGCGACGAGAACCACCCGATCGGCCGGGCACACGCCCTCATCGAGCGGCCGATCGCCGAATCGTCACTGGAGTGGACCTTCCTGCGTCCCGGAGGTTTCGCCACCAACACTGTCGAATGGGCGTCGCAGATCCGCGCGGGCGATGTGGTGCGCGGCGCGTACGGTGCTGCCGCGGTGCCCCTGCTGCACGAGGCGGATATCGCCGCGGTGGCGGTGCGCGCACTGACCACCGACGGGCACGCCGGGGCGAAGTACACCCTCACCGGCCCGGCCGCACTGAGCCGGATCGACCAGATCGCCGCCATCGGTGAGGTGCTCGGGCGCACCCTGATCTGGGAGGAGATCAGCCCCGAAGCGGCTGTGGCGCACATGGATTGGCTCCCGCCCGACATCGCGCGCGTGGTGCTGAGTACGCTCGCCGGCTTCGTCGACACACCCGGCCCGGTGACCTCCACGGTGCGCGACGTCACCGGGTCGCCCGCCCGCGACTATCGCCGATGGGCAGCCGATCACGTCGCCGATTTCCGCTGACAGTGCCTAACCCGGCCACCCACCGGTAGGCGGGTGGCCGGTCGCGCTGCCGTGTCAGGGTTGCTGGCGACGGTGGTCGTCTACACCCTCGGCTTCCACGCGTTCCTGACGAACCGTCTCGGAAATCGTCTTCTCGTCGGCGACCTCATCGACGGCCAGCCGTACCCGCTCCACCGGGACGGTTTCCTTCTCGACGTGCACCTGGTCGGCGTGCAGGACGACCTCGCGGTCCTCCTCGCTGATGGTCGCGCGCCCGGTGCGGTCGATAATCGGCTCGCGTTCGATGTGTACTTCCTCGTGTGTCACGGGCACCGTGAACGTCTGTTCCTCGTTCACCACGGTCTTGTGCAACCGTGCGGTGCCGACTTCCTCGCTCTCGGTGTCGACGCGCAGCTGCTCTTCCGAGCGCACCATCGAGTCGTCACCGTAGCGAACGGTGTCGGACTGATCGGCGAATGCCCGGTTGCCCTGGGTCATCGGTGAGTCGTCTCCGGGTCGAATGCGCGGGCTACCTTCGGTATTCCATCCGGATGCCCGCGGATCGACGTGGTAGTGCCGGAACAGTTCCTGCTCCGCCTGTGCGCTGATCCGGGACCCGTCGTGATGCGGCGCCGACTTCACCAACTCCTTGTCCACGCGCAGTCTGATCGAGTCGTCATCCACCAGGTGTTCGGCGCCGGCCAGCGGAACCAGCGAGTCGTGGCTGAAGAAGCCGGTCGAGACAGCGGCCCAGGTGGGCTCGCCGGAGTGGTTGTCGAGGTAGATCTGCTTGACCTTGCCGATCTTGTCGCCGCGTTCGTCATAGGCGGCGGCGCCGATCAGTGATTCCAGGGTCGATTCGGTCATGATGATCCCTCCTACCTGGTGCGGAGGCCGGTCGCGGGCATGTTCGGGCTCGTCGGCCGGACTCCGCTGGGTTGTGGGTGATCAATCGGTCGGTAGCGCCCGGTACGGCCGGACTTGGCTACATCGCAGCAAATACCCGGTCGGGTAGGAGTCAAACAGCCCGCCGCGGATCAGTCCCGGTGGACAAAGTTCGGTCGAATGTCCAGGTCGGGCTCGTCGTAGTAGCGGTGGAAGGTGGGCGTCAGCCCGGATGAGATGGGCGGATTGACCCAACTCCAGTCGGTGGGGCACGCGCGCCCGGCGGCTTCCTCGCGCTGCACGTGGTCGCAGAACTGCTTGGCCACGGTGTGGTGGTCGACCATATGCACACCCGATGAGCGAAAGCTGTGCAGCACAGCGTGATTGAGCTCGATCAACGCTTTGTCCCGCCACAGCGTCCGCACCGACGACGTGTCGAGCTCCATCATGTCGGCGATCAGCGGAAGCATGTTGTAGCGATCGGCATCGCTGAGGTTACGCGCGCCGATCTCGGTGCCGACGTACCAGCCGTTGAAGGGAGCGAAGGGGTAGCAAACCCCACCCACCTCGAGGTTCATATTCGAAACAGCAGGCAGCGCATGCCATTTCAGCCCGAGCCCGGCGAACCACGGGTAGTCGGGGTGGATCAGGTCGACCTCGCGGACCAGCTCGCGCGGAACATCGAAGTACCGCACGCCCTCGGTGGGTGTGCTGATCAATACCGGCAGGACATCGAACGGCGTGCGCGCCCCGTGCCAGCCGAGCCCCAGCGCCTGCTCGGTGGCCGCGATATTGGCCGGATCGCCGGTGACGGTGCCGTCGCCGTTGCGGTAACCGGCATAGCGGATCAGCTGCGAGCTCTCGATCCGGTACGCGCCGCCGCCGGGTTCGGGCGTGGGTCCGACCGTGATCATCGACTGAATCGCACCGCCGTTGGTGGCGAGACGCAGATGTTGCCAGCACACCTCGGAGAGTTCCCGCGCGGAAGTAACTCGGCGGGCGTCGAGGAGCTTCAGTGAGCGCCAGTGTTTGCGGCCGACGCAGCGAGCATGGTTGCGCCACGCCAATTTCGCGCCGATCAAGATCTCCTCGGCGGTCTGGAGGTAGGTGCCGGTATCGCGCAGTTCGGCGAGCGCGCCGAGGCGACGATGGGTGGGGAGATGCCCTAGTTCGGGGTAGCGGAAGAACTCGTCGCAGTCGCGCAAGCGGCGGTCCAACTCGGCCGGAGGCAGACCGGCGACGTCGATATCGGACGTCGAAGTCACTGCGGGAGTTGATTTTTCGCAGACGGCAGGACGAGAGCTCTGGTTCACGGTGTATCTCCGGTCAGGCAGCAGGTTGGGCCGTGCGGGTGCACCCTCCGATGCGGGAAGAATGCCCGCCGAGAACACATTTCACTCGACCGGTGGCGCGCGCCGACCGGGAAATCGATCACCCCGAGATCAGCTTCGGTAAGCCTACGGCCGGTGTGCTGGCAGTGTGCTCGAATTCGAGGTAATCCCACGGCAACCCACGTCAAGGGTTGCTGACCATGCGCCGGGCTAACGGAATCGGGCCGCCGTTTCGGGTGCGGTGGCGAAGCTGAGGAACTGCTCGTTCTCGTGCGGATCGCCGACCGTGACCCGCACGCCGTCGCCGGCGAACGGCCGAACCAGCACGCCCGCGAGCGCACTCGCCTCGGCGAACTCGATACTGCGCTCGCGCAGCGGCAGCCACACGAAATTGGCCTCACTCGGTGGCACCTCGTAGCCCGCCGCCAGCAGCGCCGCGCGCAGCTGATGTCGTTGTGCCACCAGCACATCGGTGCGATCGAGCAGTTCGCCGTGCGCCTGCAGCGAGGCGATCGCGGCGGCCTGCGCGACCCGGTTCACGCTGAACGGGATGTGAACCTTCAGCAACGCGGTGATCACCTCGGGATGGCCCACCGCGTAGCCGACGCGCAGCCCGGCCAGGCCGTAGGCCTTCGAGAAGGTGCGCAGCACAACCACATTCGGCCGGGTGCGGCCGATCTCGACGCCGTCGGGGCGGGTCTCGGGGGTCAGCCGCAGGTACTCGTAGTAGGCCTCGTCGAGCACGACGAGAACGTGCGCGGGCACCCGGTCGAGGAACCGCTCCAGCTCGGCGCGCCCGTGCGCGGTGCCACTGGGGTTGTTCGGGTTGCAGACGAAGATCAGCTTGGTGCGGTCGGTGACCGCGCCGGCCATGGCGTCCAGATCGTGCAGGTGGCCCTCGGTCAGCGGCACCCGCACCGCGGTCGCGTTGCCCACCTGCGTGACGATCGGGTACGCCTCGAACGAGCGCCACGCGAACACCACCTCGTCGGTGGGGGCGTCGCAGGTGATCTGCACGAGCTCCTGGCACAGCGCCACGCTGCCGCAACCGACCGCGACCTCGGCTACGGTCACCCCGAGGAACTCGGCCAGCGCCGCGCGCAGCTCGCTCACCTGATTGTCCGGGTAGCGGTTGGCCAGCTCGGCGGCCTCCGCGATCGCCTTGGCCGCGCTCGGCAACGGACCGAAGGTCGTCTCGTTGGATGCGAGCTTCACCGCATCCGGGTGGTTACGGCCGGGAACGTAGGCCGGAATGGTGGCGAGGTCGGGGCGGATACGCGCGGTCACGCCTCCACCCTACGATGATCGGCCGTCGCGACATGCGGCGCGGCCGTCCAGCCCTACCCAAGTCCTGTTCTGCCGCCTACGCTGGGTTTATGCCGGGCACTTACGACGACGTCGCCCCCCTGCGGCCGGTGGAGGTAGACACGGCCGCCGTCACACGGCGCACCGCCGTGCCGATCACGGTGGTCGAGCCCGAACGGGTCGCCCGCGGCGGCATCGTCGTCCTGCATGAATCCCGGGATTTCTCACCCCAGCTACTCGATCTGATGCGGGCGCTGTCGTTGGAGGGCTGGATCGTCGTCGCGCCGCATCTGTTCGACCGGATCGCCGACGCGCAGGTGCGTGAGGTATTCGGCGAGGAACTCTTCGACGACTTCGACGCCGGTTTCGATTGGCTCACCGGCCGCGGCGTCTTCCCCGACACGATCGGCGTCCTCGGCTTCGACAGCGCGGGCACCGCGGCCTTCCTCGTAGCCGCCACCCGCCCGATCGGCGCCGCGGTGAGCGTGGGCGCCCCCGGCCTCACCGAACCGCTCCCGGACCAGCACACCGCCCTGATCGATATCGCCGCCGACCTCAAAGCACCCTGGCTCGGCCTCTTCGGCGCCGACGACCCGGCCACCCCGCCCGAGGCGGTCGAACGCCTCCGCGAGGCCGCCGCGAAAGCCGATGTGGCCAGTCTCACAGTCTCCTATCCGGGCTTGAGTCACCGCATCGACCGAACCGAACCCGAAGACGACGCGACCGCCGCCATCCGCATCGACTCCCAGACCCGCGTCTACGACTGGTTCGACAGCAATTTACGCTGATTGACCAGGCGTTTTGGACTACTACCACTGCTCGTGTAATCTTCATTCCCGGCGGTTCGACAAGGACCGGTGCCCTCGAAAGAGAAGGCTCCAGGAGGCGTGCCAGAGCGGCCGAATGGGACTCACTGCTAATGAGTTGTCCCTTCACGGGGACCGGAGGTTCAAATCCTCTCGCCTCCGCCATACCCAGCTTGCTGGGTAACAACTGAAGATGCACCACCATGCGCCCGTAGCTCAACGGATAGAGCACTTGACTACGGATCAAGAGGTTAGGGGTTCGAATCCCTTCGGGCGCACCGAAATCGACCCCGTATCAGTAGATGCGGGGTCGATTTTTTCGTGCGGGAACGCTGCCATTCTGGGCGAGGATCGGTGTTCGTTGATCTCGGATTACTTCCAGGCAGGGAGTGGTGGTAGTGGGCCGGTGAGGTCGGTGCCGGGGGTGCGGCCGAGGAGCCAGCCCAGGAGGGCGGTGGCTGGGCCGAGGACGGTGTGGTGGGGGCGGCCTGGGCCGATGGTGGCGGTGAAATCTGTGTCGGTGGATTGGATGTCGAAGGTGGGGGTGGCTTCGGGGTGGAGGTTGTCGGCGAGGTCGTTGATGGCTTCGGGGAGTAGGCGGGCCACGAAGGGGGCGGGCCAGTCCGCGGGGGTGTAGCCGACGGCGAGGTCCACGTGGTGGATCTCGGTCTCGCGCAGGCGCATCCACACGATCTTGTCGGCGGTGAGGGTGCCGCCTTGGCGATTGCGGACCTCGGCCCGCCAGTCGGCCGGTGCCATGGTCGTGGCGACTGCCTGCCAGCGGTGCGCGGAGGCGGTGAAGTCGGCGTGCTGCACGGTGAGGAGGCGGGGTGCGCCCGCCTCGATGTCGGCGTCGCGGACCTCCACGCTCGGGTACTGCGGGATCTCGATGCCGGTGCGGGCCCACAGCAGCAGGTTCAGCAGGCTGTCGGCATTGCGGGACAGATGCGCCAGCACATGACCGCGCGTCCACCCCGGCAACAGTGATGGTTCGGTCACGGCGGCGTCGGTGAGCGCGCCGATGGCGGTATCGAAGCGCGCGGTGGACGCGGCGACCTGATCGAGCAGGTCTGTGGGAGTTGCCGTTTCGCTGGTCACGGATTCGAGGGTAGTGCGCTGTCGTTGGCGCGTACGGGAGAACGACGTCGTCGAATCCGCCCTGTGGATAACTCTGAGCCTGTGGATAACTGGGGATGATTCGACGATCGACGCCGGGTCGCCGGCGCGGCTTCGTGTGACGATTCAGCCAGCGATGATCGCGTCGGCCTCGATCTCCACCAGCAGGTCGGGGGCGATCAACGCGGTGACCTCGTACATCGAGGCTGCGGGGCGGATCGTGCCGAACACCTCGGCATGGGCCGCCGCGACCTCGGGCCAGCGGGCGATATCGGTGACGAACATGCGCGTGCGCACCACGTCGCGCACGCTCGCGCCGGCCTGCTCGAGTGCGGCGGCGATGCGAGCCAGAACCTCACGGGTCTGCGCGCCGATGTCATCGCCGCCGACAACGCCACCACCGGCGACAGCGGCGGTGGTGCCGCTGACGACGACCTGGTTGCCGACCCGTACCGCCCGCGAATACCCGACGACATCTTCGAAATCGGAGGCCGAGGAAATGTTGCGCCGAGTTGTGGTCATGGTTGCCAGAATGGTCCACCGGGTGGTGGAGGGCAATTCATTTGCCGGTCGTCTCGTGGTCGGATCGCGACGGTATGCATGGGAAATGAACGTGCGTCCAGGTCTTCGTCTTTTCCCTCTCACCGCCGCTTTGTGCGCCGCCGCCGCGGTGGCAGGCTGCTCATCACCCGACTCCGCTGCCGGCTTCACCGCGGGCAAGGACCAGCCGCTGGTGATCTCGCTCGACGACCTGGTCGCCAAAGCGGGCACCGGTGCGGTGCTCGGCGTCAGCCTCGAGCCCGAGCACGGCAATGTCACCCGCCGCGCCGACGGCGCCTATGTCTACACCCCGAGCACCGGCTACACCGGTCTCGACCAGTTCACCGTGAACACCACCGACGCGGTTCGCCTCTACACGACCGATATTCCGGTGCTCGGCGAGTTCGGTGGCGCCACGGTGCAGGGCAGTGGTTTCGGCTCGGCTTGGACCACGGTGCCCGGTAGCCATGACGAGTTCTACGGACTCACCGACCGCGGACCGAATGTCGATGGTCCGGGCAAGAATGAGAAGCTCTCGCCCACACCGAGTTTCGTGCCCAAGATCGGTCGGTTCAAGCTGGTCGACAACAAGGCCGTGCTGCAGTCGAGCATCGAGCTGCGGAGCAAGTCGGGCGCTCCGTTCAACGGACAGGTCGACATCTCGGCCAGTACCGGCGAGACCATCAAAGACCTCCAGGGCAATGTGCTGCCGCCTACCGATCACGGCCTCGATCCCGAAGGCCTCGTCGCACTGGCCGACGGCACGTTCTGGGTCTCCGACGAATACGGCCCGTTTCTCGTGCATTTCGATGCCAAGGGCACCGAGATCGAGCGGCTCGCGCCCGGCAACGGCCTGCCGAAGGAGATCGCACTACGCACGCCCAACCAGGGCATGGAGGGGCTGACCATCACCCCCGACGGCAGCACCCTGGTCGGCGTGGTGCAGAGCGCGCTCAACACCCCCGGCCTGAGCGGCTCGGCCAAGGAGGTGCCGTTCGCGCGGATCGTGACCGTCGATCTGAAGACCAAGGCGCAGCGGGAATTCCTGTACCCGTTGGAGAACCCGAAGCAGTCGAAGGTCGCGGTCTCGGAGATCACCGCGCTGAGCGCCACCACGTTCCTGGTCGATGAGCGTGACGGCAACCTCGCGCCCAAATCGGACAAGAAGATCTGGACCATCGACATCGCGGGTGCGACCGATGTCGGTCCGCAGGCGGCCGTGCCGGGCGCGACCTACGACGCCGAGAAGGGCGGCTTGCTGATCGACGGCAAGCCACTGGAGACGTTGATCGGCGTCACCCCGACCGCCGATGCCGTTGCCGCGCTGACCAAGATCGGCGTCACCCCGGTCGCGAAGAAGAGCAACCTGGACCTTTCAGCGCTGGTCGCCGCGCTCGACGAGAAGGGCCGGTTCTTCGGTCACGACAAGATCGAAGGTATCACCACCCTCGACGGCGGCAAGACCATCTATATCGCCAACGACAGCGACTTCGGCCTGGCCGCCAGTCAGGGCGAACAGCCTCCGTTCGGCCTGAAGCCCAAGACGTTGCCCAATGGCGTGCAGGACACCGGCGAGGTGCTCGCGGTGGACACCACCAAGCTGCCGGCGAAGATCGACGGCTACACGGTGAAGATCACCGTCAAGTAGTCCACTCGCGGGCCTCGAGCAGGACCGCGGTGGCCAGGGCGAGTAGCCAGAGCGACATCGCGCCGACCTGAATCCGCTGGGCTATGCCGAGTGAATAGGAGCCGGACAGGTTGTCGGCGACCATCATCCAGATGGTCGCCGCCGACCCGAGGACCAGCACGGCGACACCGAATTCACGCAGAATTCGCCAGCGATGGTAGCGATACGAGGCGAGACTGAACGCGAATGCCGCCACCGCGATCGAGGTGACGGCCAGTGTGCTCGTTAGCGCGTGCGGTTGGTGTAGTTGTGGGAACAGCCCGCTGTCGCCGCCGCACGCGCTCTCGCCCGGGGCGCAGTCGTGCAGGGGAAGCAGGGCGTCGGCGATGGTGGACGCACCGAAGCACAGCAGGGCCGTCCAGCCGATCGTGGTCAACCGGCGGCGCCGAAAAACGAGCAGTCCACCCAGCGCGGCCGGTATCAGCAACAGGCCGACGATCTTGTCGGCGGTGCCGAACACCGCGCGGTAGGGCTTGCCCTCGGCGTCGAGTTCGCTGAGGAAGTCGTTGACCGGGTCGGTGTCGATCGGCAGCGCGAATTCCAGCAGCCAGGACGAGTAGCACAGGCCCGCGATCGCGATCGCGAGGGCGATCAGCAACGAGTAGCGACGGGTGTGCCGTGCGGATTCGGTCACACCGACCATTGTGCTTGTCCGGCCTCGGCCGCCCTGATCAGGCGCGTCGAGAGCCGGGACGTGATTTCATCGAGCAGCACAACAGGCACGCACAGGTTGCTTTCAGGTTCACCGTGCAGGCTGGTTGATAACCAACGGAGAGGTTCTCGATGAGCTACGTGATCGCGCTGGCCGGTTTCGCCACGATCCTCGCGCTGGCAGTATCCGGCTTCGTCGCCGCGGACGCGTCGCGCGCCCCGGTGCGGGTTCGCGCCGACGGCGGTCGGCGTCGTCGCTGAAACCCCGACAACCGCAGATCAGCTAGCTCTAGCGCGTTTCACCAGTGCGGTGATCCGCTCCGCCGCCGCCTGCGGATCCTCGTGCTCCCAGACCCGGACCACCGCCCAGCCCGCCGCGGTCAACGCGAGGTCGGTGGCCCGATCGCGGGCGACATTGCCGGCCAGCTTGTCGGCCCACCACTGCGCGTTGTTCTTCGGATCGGTCGCGTGATCAGGACAGCGATGCCAGAAGCAGCCGTCGACATAGACCGCGATGCGCAGTCGTGGAAACACCACGTCCGCCCGGCGACGCTGACCTTTGAGGGGTGGGCGATCGACGAAATAGCGCAGGCCCGCGCGGTGCAGTTCACGGCGTAACGCCAGCTCCGGTGCGGTATCAGCGCGTCGCTGCTTGGACATGCGCGCGCTTGTCGCGGCGTCGGTCACCGGCCTTCGCGCAGCGGAGGGCGTCGACGAGACGGGCGATTCCCCGTTGCCTTTCCGCCGCGCGCTCACGCCGCCCAGCCGCCCATCCGGTTGAGGTGATCGCGCACATCGTCGAGGAATCCGGGTGGGAAACGCAGGCTGCCCATCTCGGTACGACGCAGGAATCCCGCCGTCGCGCGGGGGGAGAGTAGACGGGGCTCGGTGAGGAAGTTCTTCAGGTCCTCGTAGGGCTCGTGGACGGGCCAGGTCGACAGGGGTACGCGGTACACGATGCCCGCGTGACCCCAGGCGGCTTTGGGCCACGGCTGGCCCGCGGCTATCGGCTCGCCGACGGTCAGCGGGTCCGACGGCGCGGCCAGCCGTTCGCCGACCCAGCTCGCCATCCGCACACTCACGGCGTTGCCCACCAGTTTCCAGCGATGACCTCGGCGCACGCCGGGAACATCGAGGGCGGGGGCGGTCCAGTCGGCGTCGAACCCCTGTAATCGCTCACCGTCGACGATCCCCGGCGTCACGATCTCGCCCGCGGGCAGCCGGACCGCGGGTGGGCTGGCGATGCCGAGTCCGGAACCACCCTTGAGGGTCGGTACCGCGTTCACCGCCCAGCCGAGGCCGCGCACGCCCTCGGTCCAGTAGAAGCCGCACGGATCGCGGTCCGGATCGCCGTAGTCACGGGGACCGGCATCGTCGCCGAACAGCACCTGGCGGGGGTCCTCGGTCCGTGAGGCCAGCATCAGCACCCGCTGACGTCGTTGCGGTAAGCCGAACGCGCGCCCGTCGACGACCCGATAGGCCCAGGTGTACCCGAGTTCCTCCAGTGCGGCCGTGATGTGGCGCATGGCCGCGCCCCGGCCCAGCTGCAACATGAACGGGACATTCTCGATCAACAGCCACCGCGGCCCGCGCTGCCTGCGGACCAGCCGGAACACCTCGTCGACCAGGCCGGATCGACGGCCGGTGATGCCGGCGGTGCGTCCGGCCTGGGAGAGGTCCTGGCACGGGAAACCTGCCGCGACCAGTTCGGTGCCCGCGGGAAGGGACCGCAGCCGGGTGATATCGGCGTGCAGATCGGTGCCGGGGAACCGTGCCGCGAGGACGCCCTGGGCACCGGAATCGATCTCACACAGCAGTTCCGAAGCCCAACCGTGCCTGCTCAGACCGAGTTCGAGCCCGCCGATCCCGGCGAACAACCCGACCATCCGCGACAACGAGACTCCTGTGTTCTGGAGCGCCGGCGCGCTCGGGTCAGCGGCCACTCGGGTGGTCCGCTCGTCAGCGACCCGCTCCCTCGCGCCTGTGGCGAAGTGTATCGGTCCGCTGAACACGCACCGGCCGCGAACGATCCTTTCCGATGGCGGGCGCCCCGCCGCTCGGCAGGGGTGGACGGGCGGGCCTGTGACGAGGAAAATCGGTGGCCGGGGGTGGGGGTGCTCTGGGACGCTGGACGGGCCGAACTTGTCGGACCCCGGTGCGAACATCACCTGGCGTCCGTACCGGAAAACCAACCAGCCGACCGGGCATCAAGGGGGAGTTTTGTCTGTCACATCAGAGCTGGCGGCTGCCGAATCGGAGGCCGACAGACCGGAGCGGCCAGCGCCGCCGTCGAGTGGGGCACTGCGGTCGCTGAGGCGGTTTCTGCCTTTTCTCCGCCCTTACCGGGTGCCGTTTCTGCTGGCCAACGCGTTGGCGATCCTGACCGCGAGCACCGCGATCGCGATTCCGATGGTCATCGCGCGGGTGATCGACGGCCCGATCGCGCGGCGGGATTTCGTCGGTCTGCTGGCGCCGGTCGCGCTGATCTTCCTGCTCGGATCGCTCGACTCGTTCGGGATGTGGGGCAGGCGATGGCTGGTGTCCAAGCCCTCGACGATGTTCGAAATCACCATGCGCGCCAAGCTTTTCACGCAACTGCAAGCTCTGTCGATCGGCCGCCACGACGGCTGGCAGTCGGGGCAGCTGCTCTCGCGCGCCATCGACGATCTGTCGGTGCTGCGGCGGTTCGTCGCGTTCGCCGCTACGTTTCTCATCGTCAACGGGGTGATCCTGCCCACCGGGCTGATCGTCTTGTTCGCGATGAATTGGCAAGTGGGACTGATCTTCACGGTGATATCGCTGCCGTTGACGCTGTTCTGCGCGCGCTTCGTCCGCCGATTCGAGGTGGCCTCGCGGCTGTCGCAGGACCAGTCCGGCGACCTTGCCACCATCGCCCAGGAATCCGCGCAGGGCGTGCGGGTACTCAAGGCGCTGGGGCGTGGCCGCTTCTTCGGGATGCGTTTCACCGCGCTCTCCCGGGAACTACAGCGCACGGAGATGGAAAAGGTGCGCCTCGACGCCACGCTGTGGGCGGCGCTGGTGACCTTGCCGACCGTGTCGATCGCGGTGTCGCTCGGGGTGGGCGGTTACGCGGTGGTGCACGGGTCGATGACGATGGGCACGCTCGTCGCGAGCATCACGCTGGCCACGTTCCTACAGTGGCCGATCATCTGGCTCGGCTTCCTGCTGTCGGATCTGTTCGAGGCACGCACCGCGGCCGATCGCTACTGGGAGATCATCGACACCCCGCTCGACATCGCCGACCCGCCGCACCCGGCGGAACTACCGACGCCGCTGCACGGGGAACTGGTCATCGACCGGGTCCGCTTCGCCTACCCGCGATCGGGTGACGGTCCGGAGAACACGGTGCTGGAAGAGATCTCGCTGCGGGTGCGGCCGGGGGAGACGGTCGCGCTCGTCGGCGCGACGGGCAGCGGCAAGACCGCGCTGCTCGAACTGATTCCCCGGCTCTACGACGTCAGCGGTGGCCGGATCACCATCGACGGCGTCGATATCGCCACGCTGCGCTTGGCGCAGCTGCGCCGGGTGGTGACAGTGGCCTTCGAGGAACCGGTGCTGTTCTCGGCCAGCGTGCGCGAGAACGTGGCACTGGGCGACCCGCGCGCCACCGACGCCGACGTGCGTCAGGCGCTCGAGATCGCGCAGGCGAACGGGTTCGTCGACGCGTTGCCATGGGGACTCGATACCCGCATCGGCGAGCAGGGCATGAGTCTGTCGGGCGGCCAGCGTCAGCGGCTGGCCCTGGCCAGAGCGGTGCTCACCGGCGATACCTCCACCCCTGGCCGGATCATGGTCCTCGACGATCCGCTGTCGGCGCTGGATGTGGAAACCGAAGAGCGCGTACAGGTTCAGCTGCGGTCGGTGCTCTCCGGCGCGACCACACTGCTCGTCGCCCACCGGCCGTCCACCGCCGCGCTGGCCGACCGCGTCGCCCTGCTCGCCGATGGACGCATCGTCGCCGAGGGCAGCCACGAGAAGCTGCTGCGCACGAGCAGCCACTACCGCGAACTGATGGGAGGTGAGCAATGAGCACCGACGCCGTGACAACGGAGAAGGCGGCGCCAGCGGAGCAGGTCGATGCGGCGGCCGACTGGCGCGGCATCGCCAAGGAGGACGATGCCGTCACCGGCACCGGAAACCTGGTGCTGGCCGGGCGATCCCGGAGATTGCTCCTCGATCTGGTGCGGCCTTACCGCAAGCAGGCGATTCTCACCTTCGTCCTGATCGTGCTCGACAACGCGGCCAAGGTGTCGCTGCCGCTGTTCATCGCCTACGGGCTCGACCACGGAATCAGCCAAGGCCGCCAAGGTAATTGGACACCGATGGTCGCGACCGTCGCGGGATTCGTCGCGGTGACGCTGTTCTCGGGCCTCACCACCTTCGTGTTCCTGCGAGCCTCAGGGTCGCTGAGTCAGCGGGTGTTGTTCGACCTGCGGGTACGCGCGTTCGGGCACACGCAGCGATTGAGCGTGTCGTTCCACGAGAAGTACACCTCGGGCAAGGTCGTCACCCGGCTCACCAGCGATATCGAAGCACTGCAGGAGCTGCTCGAAGGCGCGCTGAATCAGGCGCTGAGCGCGGTGATCTCGGTGGTGACCATCGCGGCCCTGCTGATCTGGCTCGACCCGTTACTCGCCGCGATCGTGCTGATCGGGTTCGTGCCGCTGATGCTGGTCACGCGGTGGGCGCAACGGCGTCAGCGCGCGGGCTACCGGCGCACGCGCGGAGCGATCGCGCGCGTTGTCGTGCAGTTCGTCGAGTCGATGAGCGGCATCCGGGCGGTCCAGGCGTTCCGGCGCGAACACCGCAACGACGAGGTTCTCGGCACCGAGGATTCGGTGTACCAGCAGGCGACGACCACCGCGATTCGCGGGATGGGCGATTACGTCGGGCTGTCCAACTTCATCGGCAAGCTCACCACGGTGATCGTGCTGCTGGTCGGTGCCTGGCAGGTGATGGAGGGCAACCTCGCGATCGGCGTGCTCGCGGCGTATCTGCTCTACCTCGATCAGTTCTACGGTCCGCTCGACGAACTCGCGCAGGTGTTCAACTCCTACCAGTCCGCCGCCGCGGCGCTGGAGAAGATCTCCGGCGTGCTCGAGGAAGAACCGACCGTCGCCGAACCCGAACATCCGGTCGCGCTCGAGCGGGCGAGCGGTGCGGTGCGGATGGACAAGGTCTGGTTCGGCTACCACACCACGTCGGTGCTGCCGGAATTCGATCTGGAGATCCCGGCCGGTCAGGTGGTGGCGCTGGTCGGTGCCACCGGTGCGGGCAAGTCGACGCTGGCGAAACTGCTCACCCGGTTCTACGACCCCAGCGGTGGTGTCATCACCCTCGACGACGTGGATCTGCGCCGCCTGGCCGATGTCGAGCTGCGCAGGCACGTCGTGATGATCACGCAGGAGGCCTACCTGTTCTCCGGCACCATCGCCGACAACATCCGGCTGGGCAGGCCCGACGCGACCGACGCCGAGGTCACCGCTGCCGCGCGGGCGGTGGGGCTGGATGCCTTCGTCGGCGGACTCGCCGACGGGTACGCCACCGACGTGCGCACGCGCGGTGGCAGGCTCTCGGCGGGTCAACGGCAGCTGGTGGCGTTCGCGCGGGTGTTCCTGGCCGACCCGGCGGTGATCGTCCTCGACGAGGCCACCTCCAGCTTGGATATCCCCGGTGAGCGGCTGGTGCAGCGCGCGCTGGAGACCCTGCTGCGCGACCGTACGGCCGTGATCATCGCCCATCGGCTGTCCACCGTGGCCATTGCCGACCGGGTGCTGGTGCTCGACGGTGGCCGGATCGTGGAGGACGGCGCACCGGCCGAGCTGATCGCGGGCCAGGGCCGTTTCGCTGGATTGCACGCCGCATGGCGGGATTCGCTGGTGTGATGCGCCCGTGTTGTGCGGTACCGGGGCTGGTGTCGCTTACCGTAGAGAGGTGACGACCCCAGCCCCGGGCCCGGCCGACGGCCCCACCGAGATCAGACCGGCCTCCCGGTGGCCCGCGGTGCTCACCTGGCGTGCCCACGACAACAGCCGCATGGAATCGGTGCGGGTGACAGTGAACGGCAATCGGATCAGGGCGGCGGGCCGGATGATCGGCTGTGCCGGCGATGAGCACCCGGCATTCAGCGCGTCCTACGACCTGGTCACCGATGAGGCGGGCGCGACGCGGCGGCTGTCGCTGCGCACCACCACGGCGGCAGGCGAACGCCATGCCTCGATCTCGCGCGACGAGGAGAACTACTGGCTCGTCGACGCGGGCGGCACCCACGTGCGCTCCACCTTCGGCGGCGCACTCGATGTCGACGTGGTGCTGAGCCCGTTCTTCAACACGCTGCCGATCCGCCGGTTCGGTCTGCAGAACGCCGTCGGTGACGTCCAGGTCCCCGTCGTCTATGTGCGGCTGCCCGACCTGCTGGTGCAGGAGGCCGAGCTCACCTACTCGAGCGCGTCCGACGGTATCAACGTCCTCTCACCGGTCTCGAGCGCCACCCTCACGGTTGATCCGGAAGGTTTCGTCCTCGATTACCCAGGCTTGGCCGAACGCGCCTGACTCATCCTCAGAGCGTGCGGAGCACCCCACCGTCGCGACCTGCGCGGTGCAGCTCGCCCAGCCAGTCGCCGACGCCGGGGGTGATGCCGGTGATGTCCCAGGTGGCGCGGTTGTCGTAGGCGGTGCGGCCGCGGAAACCCGTCTCGACGAGTTCGCCGAGACCGCCGTCCGCGCGCAGGCGATCGCGCGCAGTGACGAGTGTCTCGATGGCCTCGTCGAGAACCTGTTCCAGCGCGGTGGCGTTCGGCTCGCAGATCGCGCGCACGAGGTCGGGCGCGGTGGCGGCGACACGGGTCCCGTCGCGGAACGAGCCCGCCGCCAGGCCGAGCGCCAGCCTGCCGCCCTCGGCACCCGAGGCGGCCAGCGCTTCGGCCAGCATGTGTGGCAGATGCGAGATCCGCGCGACCGCTCGATCGTGTTCCTCGGCCACCACCGGCACCACCACCGAACCGCAGTCCACCGCGAGCGCCACCACCCGCGACCACGGTCGCACCCGGGTTCCCTCATCCACTCCGACGGCCCAGACGGCATCCCGAAAAAGTTCGGAATCAGTAGCAGCCCAACCCGATTCGGCTGTTCCCGTCATCGGATGTCCGCCCACGTAGTCGGCTTCCAGGCCATGCTTTCGCACCGCGTCCAGCACTGGCCCCTTCACGCTCACCACATCGGTCAGCGGGCAGCCGGGCGCGTGTGCGGCGATCTCGGCCAGAAGGTGTTCGACCGCGGGCATCGGCACCGCGATCACCAGCAGCGCGTTCACCTCGGCGGCCCGAGCCAGCACCGCCGACAGGTCCCCTGACACCTCGAACCCGTCCTGGCGCGCGGCGGAAACGCCGGTCTCGGAGCGGTTGTAACCGAACGCCGGGTACCCCGCTGCGACGGCGGCGCGCAGCAGCGAACCGCCGATCAGGCCGGTCCCGAGGACGCAAACAGCCCCACGCTCGTCGATGCTCATCTGAACAGATTGGCACACGAGTTCATCATTAGGGGTGGGACAGACTACCGTTTGGTCCATGGCAGCACAGCGCTCGGGCACGAACAGGGCGACGTCGGATGACGACTTCGACGTCGAAGGGTTCGCAGTGGCCGTGGTCCGCGAAGAAGGCACATGGCGGGTCAGCCCGCTCAGCTCCGATGCCCTGCACGATCTGTCGGCGGCCGAGACCGAACTTAAGGCTTTACGCAGCTCAGGTGCGGTCTTCGGCCTGATCGACGTCGACGACGAATTCTTCATCGTGTTGCGTCCCGCGCCGAGCGGCACCCGCCTGCTCGTCTCGGACGCCACCGCGGCGATCGACTACGACATCGCCGCCGACGTCCTCGACGTGCTCAATGTCGAGATTCCCGACATCGATCCCGACGACCTCGACGACGTCGAGCCGTGGGAAGAGGGCGACCTCGGAGTTCTGGCCGATCTCGGCCTGCCCGAGCCGGTCTTCAGTGTGATCCTGGCCGAAACCGACCTCTACCCCGACGAGCAGCTCGGCATGATCGCCCAGCGCCTCGGTTTCGCCGACGAATTCGCCGCGGTCCTGGACAAAATGCCGAGGTGACCGACGAGGAGATGATGCGCGCCGCCCTGGCGGCCGCAGCCGACGCCGACCCGCGCGATGTGCCGGTCGGCGCCGTCGTCTTCGACGCGCGAGGCCGTGAACTGGCCCGCGCCACCAACGCCAGGGAAGCCCTCGGTGACCCGACCGCACACGCCGAAGTTCTCGCCCTGCGCGCGGCGGCCGCCGTCCACGGTGACGGCTGGCGCCTCGAGGGCGCGACCTTGGCGGTCACTCTCGAACCGTGCACGATGTGCGCGGGCGCGTTGGTACTGGCCCGGGTCGGCAAGGTCGTCTTCGGCGCCTGGGAACCCAAGACCGGCGCCGTCGGCTCACTCTGGGATGTGGTCCGCGACCGCAGACTCAACCATCGCCCCGAAGTCCGCGGCGGCATCCTCGAATCCGACTGCGTCGCCCTCCTCGATACCTTCTTCAAAAACCAGCGCTGACCAGCCGATTTAACAATCTCCCACCCGCTCCGGTACCGTAGTCGGCGGTGGCGTGTCCGAGCGGCCTAAGGAGCACGCCTCGAAAGCGTGTGAGGGGTAACCCCCCTCCGAGGGTTCAAATCCCTCCGCCACCGCCAAAGCCTCTGACCTGCTAAGCCCAGGTCAGAGGCTTTTTTATGCCGTATCGGCCTACCCGTTCGGTCTGTACCCACATTTCGCCCACACTCCGGTCGCGGCAGTTGGCCTCCGTACGCCGCCCGCAATTACCTCCCGTGTCCGAGTCCCTTCTCGATCCCCTTCGATAATCCGGGTCCTTCGCGTGCCCGTGACTTCAGCTCGGGATGCGGTTCTCGCTGTAGTGTTCGCTCGCGCTCCAACTCCAAACGCTTCTGCTCCAAGTCCTCCCGCGACCGTGCCACAGCAGGCGCGGACATCCCACGGTCCGTCGCCTGCCGCACGTACACCAGGTTCAGGTCTACGCCCTTGTCGACCATCTGAATTTGCTTGGCGAGCGCTACCTCTGGGCTGTGCTTGTCCACCCAGCGAGGACCGTCACCGACCTCGACCACGAGAGCATGAGCCTTGTCGTCCGGCCGTGCCGTTCCCCGCGCTATCGCGTCTACCACCCGTGGGTCGATACCTCGCTCTGCCAGCCGCTTCGCGTCCAACCGCAGGATGTTCGCCAACTCCGGGGCCCGTTCCATTCGGGCCTTGTCTTCTAGCCGGTCTACCCCGCGAGGCTTGCCCTGCTCTAGGGCAGCCCGCTCCAGGGCTTTGTTGTGTGCGTCGGCGATCCGGGCCATCAGCTCCCGGTTCTCCCGCTCACGAACCTCCCGCGCTTGCACCGCACGGGCCTTCTCCCGAATGTCCTGCTCCGCCGCCTTCACATGCTCGACCGTGACCGCCTGACCGCGGGTGTCACGTTGCTGCGCCAGCACGAGTTCGGCGACCTCACGATGCACTGGTGTCGGTAAAGCCAACCCCTGCAACACTTCCCGCTCCAACACCAACCGATCCTCGATCTCGCGCTGCTGCATCAGGTGCAGCATCCCGCCCATGGCACGAGCCATCACAGGATCGACCCCCGGCAGCTCCAACTGCTTCACTGGGGTTTTGGCGGGCACCTGCGCACGCACCGAACTCACCGCGGACAACACGATCTCCCGGTCCACCCGCGCCACCTGCTGCCACAACGCCTGCGCGCGTTGGTCGCGTTGCTGGGCTTGTACCTGCTCGACGATCTGCGCTTCCTTCAACCGCAACTGCGACGCTTCGCGTGCAGCTTTGTCGACACGCTGCGTGAACCCTTTGTCGGCCTCTACCAGGTACGCCAGATCATCGCGGGCCTGGACTAACGCCTCCAACCCGATCGGGTTGCCTCGCTCTTTCGCCTTCTCGATCTCGCGGGTGAACTGCTCCAGCGCGCGCGGCACGGTCCGCAACTCGGGGGAGTCACGCACCTTCTCGATCAAATGCCCCAGCTTCTCGACCGTCTTCGCGCGCACGATCGGACGGCCGGCCTCGACCGCGCGCTCGAACTGCGGCTCTGACAGCTCGACAACCACGAACTTGCCGGGGTAGTCCTTCGCGAGTTGCTGGGCTTCGCGCATTACCTCTGGATGCGGGGGATGTGACTCACGAATGATGTACTCGCTGCGGTCCTGCGTCAGGCCCTTCGCGAGGAGTTCGCGTTCTTTGTAGAGCTGCCGCAGCCCTTCCTTCTTGCTGACCCATCCGGCCTTGAATTCGGTGGTGGTGCCAACGATCTCGACCCCGGCAACCCGAACGACTTGCGCGGCGTCGTGTCTGCGCGGTCCCAAGGTTGTGGGTTGCGGGTGCTCGTGTCGCCACCCCTGCGCTTCCGTGCGGCCTTGAAGGTGCTGGTGGCCGTACATCATCGTGTCGTGCAGGAGTTTTCGGTCACCCCACAACTCGACTTGGCGTTGCCAGTCCAGCGGGTCGCGAATCTTGTCGAGCTGGGTGGCAGCCTCAGCGATCCTGGCCATCACGTAAGCCTTGTGCCCGGCGTCCCCGGCCTCCGTGAGACCGCGATCCGTCCGGGGAACAATGTCATGCGACTGCTCGCCGCCGGGGGTGGGATCAGTCACCGTGCGCCCCCGTCACCGGGGGGAGCGGGCTACACCATGGAGCGTTTTGCGGCCTCGCGTGTCCAGGCGATGAGCCGATCACGTTCGCGCACCAGCTCGCCAGCATTCCGGTAGAGGATGATCTTGCGAATCGACAGGCCCGGATCAGTCCAGAACGTGTGACCCGGAAGTTCGATCGCGGGGCCGATCGGGACGGATTCGTACAGCTTGACCCAAACCCAGTGGCCTTCGCCCATGGTGCGGAGGTAGATGTGTCCGATGCCGCGGGCACACAGTGCGAGGTAGGCCATTTCCTCGGGTGTGGCTTCCTCTCCGATATGCGGAAAACGGGCCAACGCCGCGTCCTCGATCGCGGACAGCCCGGCATCGGTCCATGGGTCATCCAGATCGGCCAAACAGGGAACCACGCTGATGAGCTCGGCAAGGTCTTCTGCTTCGCGTTCCTGCCACGCCCGGAATTCCGGCGACCGCTGTTGTTTCGCCAGGCGACGGAGTTCGATCTCTGAATACGGCCGGTCTTCGCCCATGGGGTGCGCCTTTCCGGTGTGCTCGCGTCGAGTGTGATCCGGTCTGCGTATATCAGGGTAGCCACAGCGCACCGTTCAGTGTTTCGAGTTCCGGAGTTGAGCGCCTGCCCATCGGCGGCACTCGTCCAGGTGCACGGCCACGAACCGCGCTCGTTTGTCGCGGTCCTCGGTGACGCGCCAGATCATGTTCCAGCGGTTGGCCCACATGCCGTTCGCGAGGACGCTCGGCGTGTTCATGTCGTCGTCGGGCGGCCGTCGGTCCGGGTGCGGCCGCGTCGACCGCCGCGGTTGTGTCGGCGTGCAACACGGCCAGCTCGCGCGCCAGGTCTTCGTCATTCATGACGCCCGGATCCTTCCCGGTTCGAGCTGGCCGGCCGATGGGCTCGGGGACATGATCCCCTTGTCCACAAGTAACGCGAACGCTGCACGTTTCGCCGGGCACTCGTCTCGGTTACAGACCCGATGCTGCCGCATCAGGATCCGCGCATATTCGACCGTGATCGGTCCGCTTGGTGCGGCATGGTTGAGCACTGGTGACGGGCGGCCCTCGTCTTCGTGCTCGCTGTTGATGCGGTCCATGATTTCCTGCACGGTGACCGCGTTCGCCGCGGTGCGCGGCTCTCGCGCTCGCTGTTGCTCCGGCACCTGAATATCCCGCTCTAACCCCCACATGACGGCCTTCTCTCTCCAGAGTTGGTGTGCCTCCGCCGCCGGGGGATGAGGGCCACCCGGCGGCGCGGCTGAACTCAGCGTCCGCCGATAACCGAGACAGCGGAACCTCCTACGTTTCTCACTTCAGGACGTCCCGACGGGTGTAGAACGTCCCTATGTCGAACGAGCGGTTGCGAGCCGCGATAGCCGCGCGCGGATGGACACACGCGATCCTGGCTGAGGCGACGAATGTGGATCCGAAATCGGTCGAGCGATGGGTGAACCTAGGTCGAGTTCCTAGGCGCCAGACCGCAATCCAGGCCGCCGACTGCCTCGGCGAAGACCTGCACGCGCTGTGGCCCGAGCTCCGGCAGACGCGCGCCGCCCGCGCGGTAAGCCCCGAACTCGTCGCGCTCTACGGCCAGCGCGCCGACGTTGCCCCGTCCATGTTCGTCGACCTCTTCGCACGAGCACACGAGCGCATCGACATCCTGGTCTACGCGGCGGTGTTCCTGCACGAGGCGTACCCGCGGCTGAACACTCTGCTTGTCGAGCGGGCCGCGGCCGGCTGCACGGTGCGGATCGCCGTCGGCGACGCCGACAGCGCCAACGTCCAGCAGCGCGGCAGGGAAGAGAAGTTCGGCCACGGCATCGAATCGCGCTGCCGCCTGGCCCTGCTGCACTTCCAAGCACTGCACGCGACGCCCGGGATCGAGATACGGACGCACTCGACGACGCTCTACAACAGCGTCTACCGGGGTGACGACGAGATGATGGTGAACGCGCACGTGTGGGGCACGAACGCTTACGCCGCGCCCGTCTGGCACCTGCGCCGTATCGTCGACGGTGGCCTATTCGACACCTACGCCGACAGTTTCGATGCGGTCTGGCAGACCGGCCGACCGGTGAAAGGTTGAGCAGATGGCGCGCACCGAGTTCTACGACGACCCCAACGCACCCGAGCCGAACAGCCTCGTCGTCGCGGCGTCGGCGGTGGTGTGTGACGACCAGGGGCGCATCCTGCTACAGCGGCGCACTGACAATGGGCTGTGGGCGTTGCCCGGCGGCGGTATGGAGATGACCGACAGCCTCCCCGGTTGCGCGGTGCGTGAGGTCAAGGAAGAGACCGGCCTCGATATCGAGATCACCGGGCTGGTGGGGACCTATACCGACCCGCGCCACGTCATTGCCTACAGCGACGGTGAGGTCCGGCGCCAGTTCAACGTGTGCTTCCTCGCTCGTGTCACCGGGGGTAGCCTCGCCATCTCCGACGAGTCCACAGAGCTGCGGTTCGTGGCCCCGGCGGAGCTGGCCGGCCTCGACATGCACCACACGCAGCGGCTCAGGCTGGCTCACTACATGGAAGGGCGAATCGCGCCCTATCTCGGCTGAGTTTGCGCCAAAAGCCCCTCGCTTGCGCAGCAGGCGGGGCTTTTCCTGTCCGGGAGGGCGCGAGAACTGTCGTCGGGTATTCACCTGCTCCGACCTGCCGTGTATTCCTCGCGTAATAGACTGGGTTACACCGAATCCTGGAAGGAACGATGATTATGCGCGGGCGACAGCCGCCACCCGCGAAGTCCGGGATGGGGCTCGGGGGAAAACTTATGGTCCTCGTCGTGCTCGGCTGGCTCGCCGTCGGGCTGCTCGCCGCCGGGCAACGCCACCACTTCGCCCACCTGCCCAAGCAATGTTCGGACTGGGCCACCATCGCGGTCACCGCCGCGGCGGGGCCGACGAATTACATCGGGCTCAATCCGCGTGTCACCGAATGCGAAGTGCCGCAACCGAGTCAGTAGGAAATGGCCGGGGAACCAGAGCTCCCCGGCCATCGACGCTCAGCCTGTGGGTGTCGCCACGACCGATCGCTGCGCGGCCTGGACCTCGCGCAGCCGCGAGCCCTCGATATCGATATCGGGCACGATCCGGTCGAGCCACTTCGGCATCCACCACGACCACTTGCCCAGCAGCACGAGCAAAGCGGGAATGAGCACCATCCGGACGACGAACGCGTCCAAGGCCACACCCACCGCCAGCGCGAAACCCATCGACTTGGCGGTGACATCGGATTCGAGCAGGAACGAACCGAACACCGAGATCATGATGATCGCGGCCGAGGTCACCACGCGCGCGCCGTGGTGATAGCCCTTGATCACCGCGTCGGTGGGGTCGGCGCCGTGCACGTACTCCTCGCGCATGCGGGTGACCAGGAACACCTGGTAGTCCATGGCCAGGCCGAAGACCAAGCCGATCAACATGATCGGCAGGAAGCTGACCAGCGGATGGGGATCCTTGATCAGCCCGAGTTCACCCTCCTGGAAGATGAGCACCGTCGCGCCGAAGGTGGCGCCCATCGACAGCAGGAAGCCGAGCGCGGCGGTGAGCGGGACCAGAATGGACCGGAATACCAGGATCAGCAGGATGAACGCGGCACCGGCCACGATCGCCATGTACGGCACGATCTTGCTCAACAGGACATGGTCGATATCGGCGTAGATGGCGGTGGTTCCGGTGATGCCGTACGACATCTTGTACTGCTCGTTGAGATCGGATTCCGCGGCGCGCGCCGACTGCACCAGATCCTTCGTCGACTGCGCGTTGGGGCCGGTCTTCGGTATGCCGTTGATCAGGGCGCCCGCGCCGTCCTTGCTCATCTGCGGCTCGGTGACCAGATCCATATCGGAATAGGACCGCAGCTTGTCGCGTAGAGCGTCGAGCGCCGCCGCGCGCTGGTCGACGGGGGTTTCGCTGAGGTCGACGGCCACCTGCAGGACACCGTTGCTGCCCTCGCCGAAGCCCTCGGTGCGCAGGTCGTAGGCCTTACGGACGGTGGTCGACTTGGGCAGGCTGTCCTCGCCCGGCAGGCCGAGATTCAGGTTCAGCGCCGGCGCGGCGAGCAGGCCGAGCACCACGATGGCCAGCAGCATCGTGACGGCGGGGAACCTGGCGATCACCCTGGCGACGCGGGTGCCGTTGGTGACGACGCTGTCGTCCTCTGGATCGTGCTGGGCGATCAGCGGCAGCTTCGGCTTGAACAGCGCCTTGCCGAAGGCGCCGAGCAGCGCGGGCATCAGGGTGATCGCGGTGAGTACGGCGAACGCCGCCGCGATGGCGCCACCCAGACCCATGAAGGTCAGGAATCTGACCCCGACGATGCCGAGCCCGACCAGCGCGATGATGACGGTGAGCCCGGCGAACACCACCGCCGAACCCGCCGTACCCAACGCGGTACCGGCCGCCTCTTCAGCGGAATCCTGCACCGCCAGTTCATGTTTGTAGCGCGAGACGATGAACAGCGCGTAGTCGATCGAGAGCGCGATGCCGATCATCGAGGCCAGGAAGGTGGTGAAGCTCGGCACCGAGAGCACCGAGGTGGACAGGAAGATCAGCGATGTCGCCGCGCCCAGCCCCACGATCGCGGTGATGATCGGCACGAAGGCGGCGACGATGGCACCGAACGCCACGATCATCACCACCAATGCCACGGCCATACCGATCATCTCGGACTTGCCGCTCGGCATCTCCTGTTCCATCGCGATGGTGCCGCTGATCTCGACCGTCAGCCCGGCCGCGCGGGCGGAGTCGCCGGCGTTGTAGGCGGCGTCGCGTGCCTCGGCGGTGATGTCGGCGAAGTCGGTGATCGCGAAGGGGACGCTGAAGTACGCGACGGTCTCGGGCGCGGTCTCGCTCAGCACGTTCAGGGGCGCGCCGCTGCACTTCGATGGATCGGGTTGTCCAGTGAGACAGCCCATTTCCTCGGTCGCGGTGATCGGGTTCACGATCGGTTCGGCATGGTCGACGATCTCGAGCTGCTCCAGGTCGCCGATCAGGCCGTCGATCGCGGCGCGGTTGGCCGGATCGGTGAGCTTCTGGCCCGGGGGCGCGCCGACGACATAGGTGCCGGTCACCGCGTCGAACGCGAATGCCTCCGACATACCGGGGAAGTGCTTGTCGAGGATCTCGGTGGCCCGCTCCGAGGGCAGGTTCGGCATGCTGAAGTCGTCGGTCATCGGCTTCTGCAACGAGGATCCCAGCCCCGCGAGCACCAGGAAGAACAGCAACCAGACGGGCAGCACAACCCATTTGCGGCGAAAGGCCAGCTTGCCCCACCGGTAGAGATAGATGGACACGGTTCTTCTCCTCGTGGATCGGTGCGAAGCGCGGATCGGAGGTGTAGCCGGTCGAACTGCCCTGAGTCTGGTGCCCAGCAACGGCGATATCAAGCACCGGTGCAGCGCGGACAAGCGAAAAGAACGGCCCCGCAATCCGGTAGCGGATTGCGGGGCCGTGCTCGTGATGGGTGGGTCAGCCGACCGAAACCGGGTGCTTCACCGTTTCGACCTTGTCGGCGCGCAGCTGCTCGAGCTTGGCGCCCTCGACGTCGATATCGGGCACGATGCGGTCGAGCCACTTCGGCATCCACCACGACCACTTGCCCATGATCACCAGCAGTGCCGGCACCACGATCATGCGAACGATGAACGCGTCGATCGCCACACCGGCGGCCAGCGCGAAACCGAACGACTTGGCGGTGACGTCGGTCTCCAGGATGAAGGAGCCGAACACCGAGATCATGATGATCGCGGCCGAGGTCACCACGCGGGCACCGTGGTGGTAACCGGAGACCATCGCGTCCTTGGCCGACTTACCGTGCACGAATTCCTCGCGCATGCGGGTTACCAGGAACACCTGGTAGTCCATGGCCAAGCCGAAGACCAAGCCGATCAACATGATCGGCAGGAAGCTGACCAGCGGCTGCGGATCCTCGATCAGGCCGAACTTGCCCTGCTGGAAGATCAGCACCGTCGCGCCGAAGGTGGCGCCCATCGACAGCAGGAAGCCGAGCGCGGCGGTGAGCGGGACCAGGATCGAGCGGAATACCAGGATCAGCAGGATGAACGCGGCACCGGCCACGATCGCCAGGTACGGCAGGATCTTGCTGAGCAGCACATGGTCGACATCGGCGTAGATGGCGGTGGTGCCGGTGATGCCGTAGGCCATGCCGTACTTCGCGTTCAGATCCGCTTCCGCGCCACGTGCTTCGGCGACCAGGTCCTTGGTGGCCTGGTTGTTCGGACCGGACTTCGGGACACCGTTGAGGATGGCGCCCTGGTTGTCCTTGCTCCACACCGGCTCGGTGACGTAGTCCATGCCTTCGTAGGACTCGAGCTTGGCGCGCAGCGCGCCGACGGCGGCTTTGCGCTCGGCCTCGGGCGTGCCACTCAGGTCGGCGGCGACCATGAGCACACCGTTGCTGCCTTCGCCGAAGCCTTCGGTCCGCAGGTCGTAGGCCTTACGGATGGTGGAGGTCTTCGGCATGCTGTCGTCGCCGGGCAGGCCGAGGTTCAGACCGGCGGCAGGCGCGGCGAGCGCGCCGAGCACGACCACCGACAGGACCAGCGCGACCCACGGGGCCTTGGCGATCACCTTGGCGAAGCGCTGGCCGTTGGTGACCGAGGTCTCGTCTTCCGGATCGTGCTGGGCCACGATCGGCAGCTTCGGCTTGAACAGCGACTTGCCGAAGGCACCCATCAGCGCGGGCATCAGGGTGACGGCGGTGAGCACGGCGAACGCGGCGGCGATGGCGCCACCCAGACCCATGAAGGTCAGGAACTCCACGCCGACGATGCCGAGCGCGCCGAGCGCGATGATGACGGTGAGACCGGCGAAGACCACGGCCGAACCGGCGGTGCCGAGTGCGGTACCGGCGGCTTCCTCGGCCGAATCACGCACGGCCAGTTCGTGTTTGTACCGGGAGACGATGAACAGCGCGTAGTCGATCGACAGCGCGATGCCGATCATCGAGGCCAGGAAGGTGGTGAAGGCGGGCACCTCCATCACCGAGGTACCGAGCATGATCAGCGAGGTCGCGGCGCCGAGGCCGACGATGGCGGTGATGATGGGCACGACCGCGGCGACGATGGCGCCGAAGGCCACCACCATCACGATCAGCGCGACACCCATGCCGATCAGTTCGGACTTGCCGCTGGGCTGTTCCTGCTTCATCGCGATCGAGCCGCTGAGCTCGACGGTCAGCCCGGCGTTGCGGGCTTCGGCGCCGACCTCGTAGGCGGCATCGCGCTCGGCGTCGGTCACGTCGGTGACGGCCTTGATGGTGAACGGGACGCTGAGCACGCCGACAGTGTTGGGCGCGGTCTCGTTCAGCACGTTGAGCGGGGCGGACGAGCACTTCGACGGGTCAGGGGCGGCCAGGCAGCCCATCTCCTCGGTGGCCGCGACCGGGCTGGACAGCTTCTGCTCGTGATCGACGATCGCGAGGTCGTTGAGCTTGGCGATGAACGCCTCGATCGCGGCCCGGTTGGCGGGATCGGTGAGCTTCTGGCCCTCCGGCGCGCCGATGACGTAGGTGCCGGTGACGGCATCCATCGAGAACTGCTTCGACATGCCTTCGAAGTGCTTGTCGAGGATTTCGTTGGCGCGTGCCGACGGGAGCTCGGGCATGCTGAAGTCGTTGGACATCGGCTTGCTCAGCGTGGCGCCGAGACCGCCGAGCAGCACGAACAGCAGTAGCCAGACCGGCAACACAATCCATTTGCGGCGGAAAGCGAACTTTCCCCAGCGGTACAGGTATACGGACACGCGTGTGCTCCTAGCGCGAAGAACGGGTGGGTGGCATGGCTCGTAGACAGCACTCGCGGGCCACCCCAGCGGGACCCGCCTCCACAACATCGTTTTCTGCCTACCGTGCGGTAGGTAGACTACCTAGTGAATAAGTGGAGGAGCAACCTCGATATCGGGGACACAGGATCCGTCACATCGAATCATGGGAGGATTTCCGCCATGCCCGCCCGAGACACCATCGACACCGTCACCGCAGGTGGGGGCACTAAACAGGCGATCCGCGACGCCGCGGTGCAGCTGTTCTCCGCCAAGGGCTTCGAGCAGACGAGCCTGCGCGAAGTGGCGGATGTGGTGGGAATCACCAAGGCTTCGCTCTATTACCACTACGCGTCGAAGCTCGATCTGCTTATGGCGATCATCGATCCGATCATCGATCACATGCGCGCCATCGTCGACGATATCGAGGCCGTTCCGTACAACGACGAAGGTATCCGCGCGGTCCTGCGCACCTACCTGCGCGGCATGATCCGCCATCGCGACGCGGGCGCGCTCTGCGTGCGCGATACCGCGGCCATCGTCAACGCCATCGCCGATCGCTACCCCGACCTGATGGAACCCACCCGTGAGCTGCGGGAGTGGCTGGCCGGGCCCAGCCCGACCCAGAGCTCTCGGCTGCGAGCCTCGGCGGCGATCGAGGTGCTCGGAGTGGCGCTGGTGTCGTCGGAACTCGCGCCCGGCGCCACCGACGAGCTGGTGGAGCGGACCCTGCTCGACGCGGCGACCTGCGTACTGACCGCATGCGGCACCGCGTAAGTTCGACACCGTGCATATCACCGCCAGGGTCGATTACGCGGTGCGAACGCTGCTCGAACTCGCCGCGGCCGATGGAGTCGTCAAGTCCGAGGCCATCGCCGCCGCCGCGCAGATCCCACCGAAGGTGCTGGAGACGGTGTTGGCCGAACTGCGTCGCGCCGAGCTGGTATTGAGCAGGCGCGGGCCCGACGGCGGGTATCGCCTCGGCAGGCCCGCGACCGAGATCTCGGTGGCCGATGTGATCCGCGCGGTGGAATCGCCGCTGGCGTCGGTGCGCGGACAGCGGCCCGAAGATGTGCGCTACCCCGGCGCGGCGGAACCTCTGCAGCAGGTGTGGATCGCGCTGCGCGTCAATATCCGGGCGGTGCTGGAGAACGTCACCATCGCCGACGTCGCCACCGACCGGCTGCCGGGTTTCATCGGTGAGCTGGTCGCCGACCCCGGCGCCTGGGTGCGGCGCGAGCCGCGCACACCCGCGGGGACCTGAGGTTATCCACAGTCCGATAGTTATCCACAGGGTGGGTAAAAGTGCTCGGCGCTGGTCACCCGCGCGCTGTAGCCTTCGACCATCATGTTGATCTCCCTGCTGCGGACCTATCTGGCCCCGTACCGCGCTCAGCTGGCGGGTGTCCTCGTTCTCCAGCTGATCTCGGTTATCGCGATGCTCTACCTGCCCAGTCTCAACGCCGACCTGATCGACGATGGCGTCACCAAGGGCGATATCGGTTATATCTGGAACACCGGTCTGTGGATGCTCGCGGTGAGCTGCGTGCAGATCGTGGCATCGTCGGCATCGGTGTACTTCGGCGCGCAGGCGGCGATGGGCGCCGGTCGCGACATGCGCGGCGGCGTGCTGCACCGGGTGGAGACCTTCTCGGCCAGAGAGGTGGGGATGTTCGGCGCACCGTCGCTGATCACCCGCTCGACCAACGATATTCAGCAGGTTCAGCTGCTCATCGTCATGTCGGTGACCATCCTGGTGATGGCGCCGATCATGTGTATCGGCGGCGTCATCATGGCGCTGCGCGAGGATCTCGGGCTGTCGTGGTTGCTGCTGATCGCGGTGCCCGCCCTCGCGCTGTCCATGGGCACGATCGTGGCCAGGATGGTGCCCGGGTTCCGGCAGATGCAGGAACGCATCGATGGGGTCAACCGAGTGCTGCGCGAGCAGATCACCGGTATCAGGGTGGTGCGCGCGTTCGTGCGTGAGCGGCAGGAGATCTGGCGTTTCGGCACGGCCAACACCGCGCTCACCGACGCGTCTGTGCGCGTCGGCAAGCTCATGGCGCTGATGTTCCCGACCGTGATGTTGATCAGTAATCTCACCGCGGTCGGGGTGATCTGGTTCGGCGGTCACCACGTGAACAACGGCACCATGCAGATCGGTTCGCTCACCGCGATGCTGTCCTACGTCATGCAGATCCTGATGGCCGTCATGATGGCTTCGTTCCTGGCGATGATGGCCCCGCGTGCGGCCGTCTCCGCCGATCGGATCGGCGGAGTGCTGGAGACCGAGTCCTCGGTCCAGCCGCCGGGGTCGCCGCAGTCGTTCGCGGGTGACCAGGCCACCGTCGACATGCGGTTCGCGGAATTCGCTTTCCCCGGCGCGGAGAAGCCGGTGCTGCGCGGTATCCGGTTCCAGGTGGAACCCGGTTCCACCACCGCCATCGTCGGGTCGACCGGAGCCGGCAAGACCACGCTGCTCAACCTGATCCCGCGCCTGATCGACGTCACCGATGGCGCGGTCTACATCGGCGGCGCCGATGTGCGCCATCTAGACCTCGAACTCCTGCGAAATGGGATCGGACTGGTGCCGCAGAAGGCATACCTTTTCTCCGGCACCATCGCGACCAACCTGCGCTACGGCAAGCCCGACGCCACCGACGACGAGCTCTGGCACGCGCTCGAGGTCGCCCAGGCGGCCGATTTCGTGCGGGAGATGCCACAGGGGCTCGATACTCCGGTGGCCCAGGGTGGCACCACGGTGTCGGGCGGTCAGCGTCAGCGGCTGTGTATCGCCCGCGCGCTGGTCCGCAGACCACGAATCTTCCTGTTCGACGATTCGTTCTCCGCGCTCGATGTCGCCACCGACGCCCGGCTGCGCGCCGCGCTGAAGCCCGAGACCGCCGACGCGTCGGTGATCATCGTGGCCCAGCGGATTCAGACGATTCGCGACGCCGACCAGATCGTCGTCCTCGAAGACGGTGCGATGGCCGGCATCGGAACCCACGACGAACTGATGCGGACCTGCTCGGAATACCGCGAGATCGTCGAGTCCCAGCTGAGTGTGGAGGAAGCCCGATGAGGCCAGGTGGACCCGTACCCGGGGGCCCGCAATCCAAGGCCAAATCGTTCAAGCCGTCGCTGAAGCGACTGCTGAGCAGGCTGGCTCCCGAGAAGTTCACGGTCGCGGTGATCGTCGCGCTGGTGATCACCTCCGTGGTGCTCAATACGCTGGGTCCGTACCTGCTCGGTAAGGCGACGAACCTGGTGTTCGACGGCTTCGTCGGCAAGCAGCTCGCGCCCGGGCTCACCAAGGACCAGACCGTCGAATTGCTGCGCGACCAGGGCGAGAACACCCGCGCCGACATGCTCTCGGCGATGAACGTGATCCCGGGAACCGGCATCGACTTCGAGGCTGTCGGGCACGTGCTGATGCTCGTGCTCGCGCTGTACGTGGCCGCCGCGGTGTTCGGTTGGCTGCAGGGCTACCTGCTCAATATCGTCATCAACCAGACCGTGAAGCGGTTGCGCGACGAGGTGGAGCAGAAGCTGCACCGGCTGCCGCTGCGCTACTTCGACACCGCGCCGCGCGGTGACGTGCTCAGCCGCGTCACCAACGACGTCGACAATGTCTCGCAGAGCCTGCAGCAGACGATGAGCCAGCTGCTGGTCTCGGTGTTCTCCGTGATCGGCATCCTGATCATGATGTTCTGGATCTCGCCGCTGCTGGCGCTGCTGGCGCTGCTCACGGTGCCCGCCGCGATCGTGGTCACCGCGCAGATCGCCAAGCGATCCAAGCCACACTTCGTCGACCAGTGGAGATACACCGGCGAGGTGAACTCCTCGGTGGAAGAGGCCTACACCGGCCACGAGATCATCACCGCGTTCGGCCGCGGCCGCGAGGTCGGCGAGGAGTTCGACAAGCGCAACGACAAGCTCTATAACGCGAGCTTCAAGGCACAGTTCATCTCCGGCCTGATCATGCCGGCCATCATGTTCCTCGGAAACGTGAACTTCGTGTTCATCGCGCTGGTCGGCGGGCTCCGAGTGGCCACCGGCAACCTGTCGCTCGGCGATGTGCAGGCGTTCATCCAGTACTCGCGCCAGTTCAGCCAGCCGCTCACCCAGATCGGCGCGATGGCGAACCTGCTCCAGTCCGGCGTCGCCTCGGCGGAACGGATCTTCGAGATCCTCGACGCCGAGGAACAGTCCCCCGACCCGGTGCTGGAGAACGCGCGCCCGGTGGATCGGGGACGGGTGGAGTTCGAAGCGGTGTCCTTCGGCTACGACCCGGAAACGCCTGTCATCGAACGGCTTTCGCTGGTAGCCGATCCCGGCCATGTGGTCGCCATCGTCGGCCCCACCGGCGCGGGCAAGACCACGCTGGTGAACCTGCTGATGCGCTTCTACGAACTCGACGCGGGCACCATCGCGATCGACGACGTCGACATCACCACCATCACCCGCGATCACCTGCGCTCGCGCATCGGCATGGTGCTGCAGGACACGTGGCTGTTCAAGGGCACCATCCGCGAGAACATCGCCTACGGCAACCCGACGGCGTCGGAAGCCGACATCCAGGCCGCGGCCACGGCGGCCTACGTCGACCGGTTCGTGCACGCGCTGCCCCACGGCTACGACACGATCATCGACGAGGAGGGCGGCGGGGTGAGCGCGGGCGAGAAGCAGCTCATCACGATCGCCCGCGCGTTCCTGGCCAAACCGTCGATCCTGATTCTGGACGAGGCGACCAGCTCGGTCGACACCCGTACCGAGTCGCTGGTCCAGCACGCCACCGCGGCCCTGCGCCGCGACCGCACCAGTTTCGTGATCGCGCATCGGCTTTCGACGATCCGTGACGCGGATCTGATCGTCGTGATGGACAAAGGTCGCATCGTCGAACACGGCACCCACGATCGGCTACTGGCCGAGCGCGGACCCTATTACAACCTGTACAACGCCCAGTTCGCGGCTGTATCTGATTGAGCGCTGGCGCGCTCGAGTTCGCGCCCCTGGCGGTCCCGTCGATCAGGCACCGTTGCTTGCTCCTTCGTCGCCTACGCAACGGCGCCTGATCGACGGGACGGGCGCGAACCGCCGACTTCGTCGGCGTCCCCTCCTCGGGGTCGGGGAGTGCGGCCCCGGGGGCGGTGCGCAGGGCTGGCACGATGGGGCGGTGGCTGATCGCAGCGAGTTCTCCTTCGAAGTAGGTACCCGTCTGGACGGGGGCAGGCACGGTCGGACCGGGGTGATCTCCACCCCGCACGGCGAGATCGCCACGCCCGCCTTCATTCCGGTGGGAACCAAGGCTTCGGTGAAGGCTGTGCTGCCGGAGACGATGCGCGAGATCGGGGCGCAGGCGCTGCTGGCCAACGCCTACCACCTGTATCTGCAACCCGGCGCCGACGTTGTCGATGAGGCGGGTGGGCTCGGGAAGTTCATGAACTGGCCGGGGCCCACCTTCACCGACAGCGGGGGGTTCCAGGTCATGTCGCTGGGGGTGGGGTTCAAGAAGGTCCTCGCCATGGAGGCCGTGGATATTCGATCCGATCAGGTGATCGCGGCGGGCAAGGAGCGGCTGGCCACCGTCGATGACGACGGGGTCACCTTCCGTTCACACCTGGATGGATCGAAGCATCGATTCACACCCGAGGTGTCGATGGGCATCCAGCACGAACTCGGCGCGGACATCATGTTCGCCTTCGACGAGCTGACCACCTTGATGAATACCCGTGGCTACCAGGAGAAGTCGCTGCAGCGCACGCACGAGTGGGCGCAGCGCTGCATCGACGAACACGAACGGCTCACGGCGGTACGCGGGCATCGGCCGTATCAGGCGCTGTTCGCGGTGATCCAGGGCGCGCAGTACGAAGATCTGCGGCGCAAGGCTTGTCGTGAACTGGAGTCGATCCGGGGTGTGGGCGGAACGGAATTCGACGGATACGGCATCGGCGGAGCGCTCGAAAAGCACAACCTCGGCACTACTGTCGGATGGTGCTGTGATGAGCTGCCCGAGGCAAAACCACGCCACATGCTGGGGATCAGCGAGCCGGAGGACATGTTCACGGCGATCGAGAACGGGGCGGATACGTTCGACTGCGTCAATCCCTCGCGGGTGGCGCGTAATGCCGCGATCTATGTCGACGAGGGCCGGTTCAACATCAACACCGCGCGGTTCCGTCGGGACTTCACTCCTATCGACGAGGAGTGTGACTGCTATACCTGCGCGCACTACACCCGCGCGTATCTGCATCATCTGTTCAAGGCGAAGGAGATGCTTTCGGCGACGTTGTGCACGATTCACAACGAGCGGTTCACGATTCGGCTCGTTGACCGCATCAGGGGCAGTATCGAGGGTGGGTACTTCGATGAGTTCAAGAAGGAGTTCTTGGGGCAGTGGCGAGGGCGGATCAAGGTGCCGGGGGAGTAGGCGATGGGGAGCGGGGAACTGAAGGGCTGGGTCGGGTACCAGGATCGGTAGTCCCAG
>NZ_BDAX01000024.1 GCF_001612665.1 Nocardia alba NBRC 108234
AGTGCGGTGGGTGGGTTGGGTGGGTTGGGTGGGGTGTTGGAGACGGGGTCGGGCTGGGTGTGCACAGTGTCGGTGTGAGCCGCGGACGGGCTGGGTCCCCACAGTGTTGTGGTGAGCTGGGGTGTTGAACGGCGGGGACGGGGCTGGGTGTGCGGTGTGGAGTTGGGTGGGGCGGGGTTGGGAGTGAAGGCGCCAACGGGTGGGTGTGCGTTGCGGTGGGGAGGGACGACGGGGATGGGCCGGGTGAGGTGGGGGACCTGGGTTGTCAGGTGGTGATGGCGGCGTTTCTGGCGAAAGCGGCTTCGGCGGCGGGGATGGCGGCTTCGCGGTCGGTGGGGACCAAACCGATGCGGGTGCGGCGGTCGAGGAGGTCGTCGATGGTGAGGGCTGCCTCGTGGGTGATGGCGAAGTCGAATTCGGCTGCGGTGACGTCGATTCCGGGGGCTACGGGTTGTGCGCGGGTGGGGTCGGCGAGCCAGGCGGAGACGATCTGGCTCGCTTCGGTGCCGTAGCGCTCGATGAGGACCGGGGGGGCGTCGATTCGGTCGCGGGCGGCGCCCGCGACCGCGCCGATGAGGGGGATTCGGGTGGTGCGGCAGGGTGTGGCGGGGAGCGTGGCATGGGCGACGGCGGCGTCTACGGCGTCCTGGGCCATTCGGCGGTAGGTGGTGAGCTTGCCGCCGACGACGGTGATCAGGCCGTCGGGCGAGGTGAGAACCGCGTGTTCGCGGGAGATGTCGGCGGTGCTGTCGTCGGCGGTCTTCAGCAGGGGGCGTAGGCCGGCGAATCTTCCCCGGATATCGGCGCGGGTCAACGGCTCCCGCAGCGCGGTGTTGATGGTGTCGAGCAGGAAGTCGATCTCGGCCTCGGTGGGCTGTGGCTCGTCGGGGATCGGGCCCGGCGCGTCCTCGTCGGTGAGGCCGAGGTAGACGCGGCCGTGTGCGGCGGGCAGTGCGAAGACGAATCGGCTGATGCTGCCAGGAACCGGCACTGTCAGCGCGGCGCTGAGCCCACCGAACGCCTCGGCGTCGAAGACGAGGTGGGTGCCGCGGCTGGGCCGCAGTTCGATGCTGTGGTCGACCTCGCCCGCCCAGACGCCGGTCGCGTTCACGACCGCGCGCGCTCGGACCGTCATGGTCTCGCCGGTCAGCGCGTCGCGCAGCTGGACCGAGTCACCCTGCGCCGCGACCGCCGCCACGCGGGTGAGCACGGTCGCGCCGTGCGCGGCGGCCGTGCGAGCCAGCGCGACCACCAGGCGGGCGTCGTCGACGAGTTGACCGTCCCACGCCTGCAATCCACCGCGCAGCCGGTCGCGCCGCACGGTCGGCGCCAAGCGCAGGGCCTCGGCGGCGGCCACCCGGCGTGAGCGCGGCAACGTATCGACGGAGGTGTGCGCGGCGATCCGGAGGGCGTCACCGGCGGCGAAGCCCGCGCGGATGAGGGTGCTCTGGCCCGGCTTGATACCGGGCAGCAACGGAACGAGCTGGGGGAGCGGGCGCACCAGATGCGGCGCGGTGGTGCGCAAAAGGATGCCGCGTTCGACCGCGCTCTCGTGCGCGATCCCGACCCGGCCGCTCGCCAGGTATCGCAGCCCGCCGTGCACCAGCTTCGAACTCCAGCGGCTGGTGCCGAACGCGAAGTCGTCGCGCTCCACCAGCAGGGTGCGCAGTCCGCGCGCGGCGGCGTCGAGGGCAACACCGGTGCCGGTCACGCCGCCGCCGATCACCACCACGTCGACCTCGGGCTGCTCGCCCAGCGCCACGAGGTCGGCGGTGCGACGTGCCGCGTTCAGCGTGGCGGCGGCAGTGGAGAAATCAGGAGTCATCACAGTCCTTGTCGGGTAGCGGGAGCAGATAACCCTCGATAGCCCTGAACAATTCGGCGTCGAACTCCGCACCGGCCAGCAACGACTCCACCGTGCCCGCCGACTGCACCGCCGACTGGGTGATGAGCAGCAGCATGGTGGCCATCCGCTCGGCATCACCGGCCCGGATCGACCCGTCGCGGTGGCCGAGCTCGATCACGCTCGCGAAGAGCCCGATCAGCGTGCGCTGGTTGCGGCCCAGCCGCCCGAACACATAGGTGAGCATCAGGTCGGTGTCGGTGCGGAAGATCTTGGCGAACACCGCGTTCGACCTGATCGCCGCCGAGCCGGTCACGATGCCGAGGACCAGCCGATCCCGGCCGAGGCCGGTGTTGGGCATGGTCTCGGCGACGATCGTGCGCAGTTCACGCACCAGCAGTTCGGCGATCAGCGACCCGGTGTCGGGCCAACGGCGGTAGACCGTCGGCCTGCTCACTCCGGCTCGCCGCGCCACCTCGGTGAGCGTTGTTCGGCGAACGCCGAAATCGACGACGCAGGCCCGAGTGGCATCGAGAATCGCCACATCGGTGGGCGAAAGCTGGTCAGCGTGGGTCGCGAGATCGATCATCGTGCTTCACCGCCGGAAGGCTCGGTGGCGCCGGACAGCAGCGCCGTGGGTCGGGCTGGAACCGCCCAAGGGTATCGAGCGGGCCAGCGGGGTTGCGGTCGTGAACGGCCGGTAGTGACATCCGACAGCGGTACGGCCGCCGACTCTGGGACATATCGTTGGTTACTGCTTGACACTATATGTCATTATGTAACGCATGGTCGAGACGCAACACGAACAATCCGGGTCTGACACCGTGGCACCGGGCATGGTGTGGGACGCCTGGGGCGTCGCCGCCGGTCATCAGCCGCTGTCGGCGCAGATCCGTGGCCTGCTCGCGCAGGTGTTCGGGATCTCCGGTGAGCCGGTCGCGCGCCGCGCCGAGAACGATGTGGCGCTGATCCCCACCACGCTCACGGCCGCCGATCGGGCAGGCCTCACGGCGATCGTCGGTGACGAACATCTCACTACCGCCGATCTCGACCGGCTCCGGCACGCGGGCGGCAAGAGCACCCCCGACCTGCTGCGCCGACGCGCCGACACGCCGCAGGACGCGCCCGACGCCGTCGTGTTCCCCGCCGATCACGCGCAGGTTCTCGCGCTGCTGCGGTACTGCGCCGAACACCGCGTCGCCGTCGTCGCCTTCGGTGGTGGGACCAGCGTCGTCGGCGGCGTCGATCCCGTGCGCGGGCAGTTCGACACCGTGCTCGCGCTCGATCTGCGCAGGCTCGACACGCTCACCGCGGTCGATCCGGTCAGTGGCACCGCCACCCTCGGCGCCGGGCTCACCGGTCCGCGAGCCGAGGAATCGCTCGGTGCGCACGGGCTCTCGCTGGGCCACTTCCCGCAGAGTTTCGAATTCGCCAGCATCGGCGGATTCGCCGCGACTAGGTCGTCGGGTCAGGCATCAGCGGGCTACGGCCGGTTCGACGACATGATCGAACGCCTGGTGATCGCCACGCCGCAGGGCACCCTCGACCTCGGTCGGGCCCCCGCGTCGGCGGCCGGACCCGACCTGCGCGAGTTGTTCGTCGGATCCGAAGGCGTCCTCGGCATCATCACCTCCGTCACCGTGCGGGTGCATCCGGTGCCGGAAACCGTGGGTTATCAAGCCTGGTCGTTCCCCGACTTCGCCACCGGCGCCGCGGCGCTGCGCGCAGTGGTGCAGGCCGGCGCGGCGCCGACGGTGATGCGCCTGTCCGACGAGGCCGAAACGGGGCTGAATCTGGCGCGCTCGGCCGATGTCGGCGGCAACCCGGTGTCGGGCTGTCTCGCCATCACGACCTTCGAGGGCACTCGGGCGCATGTGGCCGCCCGATCCGTCGAGGCGAGCGAGCTGCTGGCCGCCGCGGGCGGCACCGCACTCGGTGAGGCGCCGGCGCGGCAGTGGGAGCACGGCCGGTTCGCCGCGCCGTATCTGCGGGACGCGCTGCTCGATGTCGGTGTGCTGTGCGAAACGCTCGAAACCGCCACCAGCTGGGCCAATCTGGCCAATCTCAAGGTCAAGGTCACCGGTGCGCTGATGGACGCGCTCGGTGCGCAGGGCACGCCCGCGCTGGTCATGTGCCACATCTCGCACACCTACCCGACCGGGGCGTCGCTGTATTTCACCGTCGTCGCCAAGCAGCTCGATGATCCGATCGCGCAGTGGCGGATCGCCAAATCCGCCGCGAGCGACGCGATGATCGCCGCGGGCGGCACCATCACCCATCATCACGCCGTCGGCGCCGACCACCGTCCGTGGATGCGTGCCGAAATCGGTGACCTGGGAGTTCGGGTACTGCGCGCGGTGAAGCGCGAACTCGACCCCACCGGAGTGCTCAACCCTGGGAAGCTGGTGCCGTGAGCGAACATTCGGTGCGGCGGGTAGTGGTCGTCACGAACCCGCATTCCGGGTCTGGCCGGGGCGACGATGTCGCCGAGACTGTGCTGGGCGAGCTACTGGCGCGCGGTGTCGAGGTGGTCGAGGTGCGGGCGCCGAGTGCGGACGAGTCGGTGGCGCGGGTCAGGACCCTCGTCGCGGGCGAGGGTCGGCCGGACGCGGTGGTCTGCGTCGGTGGTGACGGACTGATGAACGTGCTGCTGGCCGCCCTCGCGCACAGTGGGGTGCCCTTGGGTCTGGTGCCCGCGGGCACCGGCAACGATCTGGCGCGCGAATTCGGGATACCGACCGATGATCCCCGTGCTGCCGTCGAGATCGTGCTCGGCGGTCGGGCCAGGACCATCGATCTGGGGCGCATCGAATCGCCCGACGCGGCACCCACCTGGTTCGCGACCGTGGTCGGCACCGGGTTCGACGCACGAGTCACCTTGCGCGCCAACAGGATGCGTTATCCCCGTGGGCCGCTGCGCTACACCGCGGCCGCTGTCGTCGAGCTGATGCGGGGCTACACACTGCCCTTCCGGATCGAACTGTCGGGCCTGGCGCCCGGCGCGCTCGACAATCCACCCGACTCACACGTGGTGATCCTGACCGACGCGGTGATGGCGCCGATCGGCAACACCCGCACCTACGGCGGCGGAATGCTGGTGTGTCCGGAAGCGCGCGCCGACGACGGCTATCTCGACATCACGGTGGTCGGTGCGGTGTCGCGCGTGGAGATGGCGCGATTGCTGCCCGCGCTGTCGGCGGGCAAACGGATCGACCATCCGGCGACCAAGCGATATCGGGCCCGGCGCATCACGGTCGCTGCCGAGGGCGGGTACGCGACGGCCGATGGTGAACCCGCCGGGATGCTGCCGGTGACGGTCCAGTCGATGCCGGGAGCGTTGAGCGTGCTGGTGCCCTGATCAGACCGGGTGGAAGGCGATGCGCGAGACCGCGTGCAGCGTCGGACGGTCGATGATCACCACCGAGGTCGAGGCCAGCGGCCGCGGATCCGGTGCGAGCGCGGTGCCGCGCGCGCCGAGCGAGTCCATCATCGTTTCCCAGCGGCGGCAGTGCCCTGTGAAGGCCAGGCTGTTGACGCTTCTACCGCGACTGATCTGACCGGATCTGGCCTGCTCGGCCGGTACGTCGATGAGCACCATGTGCAGTTCCCGGCGGCCTTGCGCGCTCCAGCGGGCGATCAGGCGACGGCTCCAGCGGAAGGTCGCGCAGTCGTGGATGGCAACCGGTCCGTCGCTGTCGCGGACCGCGTCGCGGATGGCGCGGTAGTGCGCGAAGTGGACCAGCGGTCGCCACAGGGAGTACGGCGCCCACCCCAGGCGGTGACGCAGCCGATTGCGGGTGTGGTTCGAGTCGAGGACGAGGGCGCCCGACGCCGTCCGCACCGGATGTTCGGCGTCGGGTCCCGAGCCGAAGAAACGGTGTAGCGCGGTGGACTTTCCCGCGCCGGGGACACCGGCGAAGACCAGAACGGTGCTGCGGGGGTAGCGCAGTTCTTCGACCGCGCTCGCGCGCAGGTCCACCAGGGCGATCGGGGTGATGATCCTCGGTGCCGATGCGGGAACGGGAGACGAGGAATCGAGCGGGGGCGTCACTCTGTCCAGGGTCCGGTAAAACGGACAAAACGGCAATCGGGGCCTACCCGGATATTTCGCTGGAAGGTTGGGACACAACGGTTTCCGCGTGTCTTCGTGGCGCGTCACAGGCATTGCTGTCCGGGGTGAATAGAAGCTGAGAATTCCATATGGATTCCGTTGAGCGGGGTTGATCGCCGGTAGTATCAGGGTTGTAGACGGAGTCTTCGGTGTCCCTCATCCACCGAAGACTCCGTCTTTTCTCTTGCTCGGGTAGGCGGGGAAAAAGCTGGTTGTCGCTCCCCTTAGGATTGGGACGTGACCAGCGCAGCCCCTGACAACTCGCGTAATCGTGCCGATGCCCTGCCCAAGAGCTGGAACCCCAGCGAGGTAGAGGCCGACCTGTACGAGGGCTGGGTAAACGCCGGATACTTCGCCGCCGACGCCGCCTCGGGCAAGCCGCCATACTCGATCGTGCTGCCGCCGCCGAACGTCACCGGCACGCTGCACATGGGCCACGCGCTCGACCACACGATCATGGACCTGCTCACCCGCCGCAAGCGGATGCAGGGCTACGAGGTGCTGTGGCTGCCGGGCATGGACCACGCGGGCATCGCCACGCAGACGGTGGTGGAGAAGCAGCTCGCCGTCGACGGGAAGTCCAAGGAGGACTTCGGCCGTGAGTTGTTCATCGACAAGGTGTGGGACTGGAAGCGTGAGTCCGGCGGGCAGATCCAGGGACAGATGCGTCGCCTCGGTGACGGCGTCGACTGGAGCCGCGACCGCTTCACCATGGACGACGGTCTCTCGCGCGCCGTGCAGACGATCTTCAAGCGGCTCTACGACTCGGGGCTGATCTACCGCGCCGAGCGCCTGGTGAACTGGTCGCCGGTGCTGCAGACCGGCATCTCCGATCTCGAGGTGGACCACAAGGAGGTCGACGGCGAGCTCGTGAGCATGCGGTTCGGTTCGCTGAACGACGACGAGCCACACGTGATCGTGGCCACCACCCGCGTGGAGACGATGCTCGGAGACACCGCCGTCGCGGTCCATCCCGACGACGAGCGGTATCGGGCGCTGATCGGCACCACGCTCTACCACCCGATCACCGGTCGCCAGATCCCGATCGTCGCCGACGACTACGTCGACCCCGAATTCGGTTCCGGCGCGGTGAAGATCACCCCGGCGCACGATCCCAACGACTTCGAACTCGGCCTGCGTCACGGCCTGCCGATGCCGACGATCATGGACAAGGCGGGCCGGATCGCCGACAGCGGTACCGAATTCGACGGTATGGACCGCTTCGAGGCCCGCGTGAAGATCCGTGAGCGGCTCGAGGCCGAAGGTCGCATCGTCGGCCGCAAGTTCCCCTACAAGCATCAGGTCGGCCACTCGGAGCGTTCGGGCGAGCCGATCGAGCCGCGCCTGTCGATGCAGTGGTGGGTCAAGGTCGACACCCTGGCCAAGGCCGCGGGCGACGCCGTGCGCGAAGGCGATGTGAAGATCCACCCGGCCAGCCAGGAACCGCGGTGGTTCGACTGGGTCGACAACATGCACGACTGGTGCATCTCGCGGCAGCTGTGGTGGGGTCACCGCATCCCGATCTGGTACGGCCCCGAAGGCGAGATCGTGTGCCTGGGCCCCGGCGAGGAAGCGCCGCAGGGCTGGGTGCAGGACCCCGATGTGCTCGACACCTGGTTCTCCTCGGGTCTGTGGCCGTTCTCCACGATGGGCTGGCCCGACTCGACCCCCGAGCTGTCGAAGTTCTATCCCACCAGCGTCCTCGTCACCGGTTACGACATCCTGTTCTTCTGGGTGGCCCGGATGATGATGTTCGGCATGTACGTCAGCGACGATCCGGTGCTCACGGCCGGTAAGGGCGCACAGAAGCAGGTCCCGTTCGAAGACGTGTTCCTGCACGGCCTGATCCGCGACCAGCACGGCAAGAAGATGTCGAAGTCGCGCGGCAACGGCATCGACCCGCTCGACTGGATCAATTCCTACGGCGCCGACGCGCTGCGCTTCACCCTGGCCCGCGGCGCGCAGCCCGGCGGCGATCTCTCCGTCGGCGACGCGCACGCGCTGGCCTCGCGCAGCTTCGTCACCAAGCTGTTCAACGCCACCAAGTTCGCCCTGATGAACGGCGCGCGCACTGGCGAGCTGCCTCCGCGCGAGACCCTCACCGATGCCGATCGCTGGATCGTCGACCGGCTCGAAGCGGTGCGCGCCGAGGTCGACACCGCCTTCGACGCCTACGAATTCGGGAAAGCGTGCGAGGCGCTCTACCACTTCGCGTGGGACGAGCTGTGCGACTGGTACCTCGAGCTGTCCAAGGTGCAGTTCGCCGAGTCCGACGCGCGCGCCGAGAGCACCGCGGTGGTGCTCGGCAGTGTGCTGGACGCGGTGCTCCGCCTGCTGCACCCGGTGATCCCGTTCGTCACCGAGACGCTGTGGAAGGCGCTCACCGGCGGCGAATCGTTGGTGATCGCTCCCTGGCCGCAGGCCAGTGGCATCGCGGCCGACGATGTCGCGGCCCAGCGGGTGGCCGACACCCAGCGGCTGATCACCGAGATCCGCCGGTTCCGCGGCGACCAGGGGCTGGCCGACAAGCAGAAGGTGAAGGCCACCCTCGTCGGGATCGACGAGGCGGGGCTCGCCGGGTTCGCCGACTCGGTGGCCAACCTGGCCCGCCTGACCGAACCCGGCGACGACTTCGCGACCACCGCCGAGGTCCAGGTCCGGCTGTCGAACGCCACGGTCACCGTGCAGCTCGACACCTCCGGCGCGATCGACCTCGACGCCGAACGCCGCAGGCTGGAGAAGGACCTCGCGGCCGCGCGCAAGGACCTCGACACCACCACGGCCAAGCTCGGCAACGAGGCCTTCCTGGCGAAGGCACCGCAGCCGGTCGTCGACAAGATCACCGGTCGACGTGATGTGGCCGCGGCCGAAGTCACGCGCATCGGCGCCCGCCTGGCGGAGTTGAGCGCCAAGTGAGCGACCTCGGCCCCGGCGACCTCGACCCCGAAGACGCCGACTTCGGCGGCAGCGACTACACCGCGGCCCAGCTCAGCGCCGGGCCGTCACCGGTCGACCTCGCCGAGATGGCCCTGGTGGAGGCCGAGCTCGACAAGCGCTGGCCCGAAACCAAGATCGAGCCCTCGCTCACCAGGATCGCCACCCTGATGGATCTGCTGGGCAACCCGCAGCACAACTATCCGGCGATCCACATCGCGGGCACCAACGGCAAGACCTCGGTGACCAGGATGATCGACGCCCTGCTCACCGCGCTGCATCGGCGCACCGGCCGGATCACCAGCCCGCACCTGCAGCTGGCCACCGAGCGGATCAGCGTCGACAACGCGCCGATCTCCCCGGCCGACTACGTGGCGACCTATCACGAGCTCACGCCCTATATCGGCATGATCGACCAACGCTCCGCCGAATCCGGCGGCCCGGCGATGAGCAAGTTCGAGGTGCTCACCGGCATGGCCTACGCTGCGTTCGCCGAGGCGCCGGTCGACGTGGCCGTCGTGGAAACCGGCATGGGCGGCACCTGGGACGCCACGAATGTGATCCACGCGCAGGTCGCGGTGATCACCCCGATCGGTCTCGACCACACCGAGTACCTCGGTCCCGACCTCGCGTCGATCGCCAAGGAGAAGGCCGGGATCATCAAGCGCGCGCCCGAGGCGCTGATCCCGACCGACACCGTCGTGGTGATCGCCGAACAGGAACCCGAGGTGATGGACGTGCTGCTGCGCCGCGCCGTCGCCGAGGACGCCGCGGTGGCCCGTGAGGGCGCGGAGTTCCGGGTGCTGGAACGCGCCGTCGCCGTCGGTGGACAGCTGCTCACCCTGCAGGGGCTCGGCGGCGTCTACGACGAGATCTTCCTGCCGCTGCACGGCGAGCACCAGGCCCGCAACGCGTCGCTGGCGCTGGCCGCGGTGGAGGCGTTCTTCGGCGCGGGCGCGGATCGTCAGCTCGATATCGAGGCCGTGCGAACCGGTTTCGCGACGGTGGCCAGTCCGGGGCGGATGGAACGGATGCGCAACGCGCCGACCATCTTCGTCGACGCCGCCCACAATCCGGCGGGCGCCAAAGCGCTGGCCGCGACGCTCACCGGCGAGTTCGACTTCCGCAAGTTGGTCGGGGTGGTCGCGGTACTCGCCGACAAGGACGCGGCCGGAATTCTCGACGCGCTCGAACCGGTCTTCGACGAAATCGTCGTCACCAGCAACGGCTCCCCGCGGGCCATGGATGTGGACGCGCTGTCCGACCTGGCCGTGCAGCGGTTCGGCGATGAACGAGTGATCACCGCCGAGACTCTGCCCGACGCGCTGGAGTCGGCGATCGCGCTGGCCGAGCAGGCGGGCGACGAGGGCGATGTGATCTCGGGCGCCGGCGTGGTGGTCACCGGGTCGGTCGTTACCGCGGGCGCCGCGCGCGCCCTGTTCGGAAAGGCACCGGCGTGAGCGAACAAGTGCCTCCCCCCGCCAACGATCCGTGGAAGGGTCTGCGCGGCGTGATGGCGGGGACGTTGATCCTCGAGGCGATCGTGGTGCTGCTGGCACTGCCGGTGGTCGCCGACGTCGGCGGCGGTGTCACGTGGTTCTCCGGAACCTATCTCGTGGTGCTCTCGGTGCTGATGATCCTGGGCGCGGGTGTCCAGCGGAAGCCGTGGGCGATCCCGTTCAACCTGGGATTGCAGGTGCTGCTGCTCGCGGGCGTGTTCATCCACCTGTCGATCGGCGTGATCGGGGTGGTGTTCCTCGCTGTCTGGGCGTTCATCCTCGTCCTGCGCTCGGATGTCCAGCGCCGAATGGACGCGGGTCTGCTCCCCAGCCAGCGGATGGGTACCAAGCCCTGACGCTCGAGGGCCCGATCGGCGTGCTGACACGGCCGACGCTAGGGTTACCCCGTGACTGAGCAGACGTTGGTACTCATCAAGCCGGACGGTGTCTCCCGAGGCCTCACCGGCGAGATCCTCGCGCGTATCGAGCGCAAGGGCCTCACCCTCCAGGCGCTGGAGCGCAAGAACGTGTCCGAGGAACTCGCGCGCGAGCACTACGCCGAACACGCCGAGCGGCCTTTCTTCGGCTCGCTCATCGAATTCATCACCTCCGGCCCGGTCGTCGCGGCCGTACTCGAAGGCCCGCGCGCGATCGCGGCGTTCCGTCAGCTGGCCGGTGGCACCGACCCGGTCGAGAAGGCCGTGCCCGGCACGATCCGCGGCGACTTCGGCCTGGAGACCCAGTTCAACCTGGTCCACGGATCCGACTCGCCCGAGTCCGCCAAGCGTGAGATCGCGCTCTGGTTCCCCGAATTCCCCGCCTGACCCACCACGGTCGATAGCGCGACGTAGCGAGAAGCACCCGGTCAGGCGGTATCGAACTCCGCCCGGTCGGGGCGCTCTCGCTCGGCGGATGCGCCGGGCCGTACGACGGCCGTGAGCAGGGCGGAGTTCACGGCAATTGCGCCGATGGCGATCCCCGCGCGAACCGTATGGGATACTGACAATGGATGTGTTCGACGCCGACCTCTCGCGCAGGTACGTGACGCGGCGTCGGACATGACCGGATGACACCGCGGTTGATGCCGATCATCGCTGCCACGGATGACCCTGTTGCTGGGGTCGCCCGCACCGGCACGCTGGATGAGCGCTCGAAAGCGCGGTGCCACGCCGTACAGCCAGGCGCCGTGTGACCGGTTGGCCCGCCAGATGAACGATCAAGGTGCGACCGGACACGCGGGGCGAGACCAGATGACCCTCGTACCATCGGGTACGAGGTGCACGGACGATGCCCCCGCGTCGGCCGCGTCACTCCCGTACCGGGGAAGGACGCGCCCGGGGGCCCGAGGAGACTTCGTGGCCGAAAAAGAGCCGCTGGACACAACACAACAGGATGCCGATCAATTGCCGGAGCGAATTCGAGTTCATGCACTGGCCAAACGGTTGGGAGTGACCAGCAAACGCATCCTGGCCAAACTGGCCGAGTTGGGCGCCGAGGCGCGCAGCGTGCAATCCAACGTCGACCGGTCGGTCGCCGAGACGGTGCGCGACGCGATCGCCGCCGCCGACGCCGAACCGGACGAACCCGCAGCCCCCGCGCCGCGCGCGAAGAAGAGCGCAGCCCCCGTCGCCGAGCAGCCGGCCGACACGTCAGCGACGCCCGCGTCGCTGTTCTCCGCAACCCACGTCGCGCGCACCGACGAGGTGTTCGCCACGATGCGCGAGGACGCGCATACGGATCTGTTCACCCACCGGGCGTCGGAATCCCCCGTGCAGGCCGAACCGGTGACCTTCGAGGCGCCCGCCTCGGTGGGTATGCCGTTGTTCCTCCCGCCGGACGCCACCGCTGCCGAGGAGACGCGCAAGCGCCGTCGCGCCGAACGGGCACCCAAGAAGACGGAAGAGGCCGCCGCGCCGCCGGTGGAGGAGGCCGTCGCGCCCGAGGCCGAGCAGGCCGAAACCGAGGCCGAGGACGAGGCCGCCGATCAGTCCGGTGAGCACGATGCCGACGGCCAGCCGCGTCGTCGTCGTCGTGGTCGTCGTGGCCGCGGTCGTGGTCGTGGCGAGCAGTCCGCCGACGGCGAGGACTCCGACGACGACGACACCGACGATGCCGAGCACCCGGCCGATGAGCAGACCGAGGCCGAGCAGGCCGAGGACACCGAGTCCGACACCGATGACGAAGATGGTGCCTCCGATGGCGCGAGCCGTCGTCGCCGTCGTCGTCGCCGTCGCAAGGTCGGTGGCGAATCCGCCGACGCCGACGCGGCGACCGAGGACGACCCGCCGAACACCGTCGTGCACGAGCGCGAGCCCCGTAACAAGAGCCGCGGTCGGGTCGGCGCGAGCAATCCCGACGAGGTGCAGGGCATCTCCGGCTCCACCCGGCTGGAGGCGAAGCGTCAGCGTCGCCGTGACGGCCGTGAGGCCGGGCGTCGTCGTCCGCCGATTCTGACCGAGTCGGAGTTCCTGGCCCGTCGCGAGGCGGTCGACCGGGTGATGGTCGTGCGCGAGAAGGCGTTCGACCCCGCCGAACACGCGCCGGGTCACCAGACCACCACCCAGGTGGCGGTCCTCGAGGACAACATCCTCGTCGAGCACTTCGTGACCAGTTCCGGTCAGGCGTCGATGGTGGGCAATGTCTACCTCGGCAAGGTCCAGAACGTGCTGCCCAGCATGGAAGCGGCGTTCATCGACATCGGCCGTGGCCGCAACGGTGTGCTCTACGCCGGTGAGGTGAACTGGGAGGCCGCCGGTCTCGGCGGTCGCGAGCGCAAGATCGAGCAGGCGCTCAAGCCCGGCGATCAGGTGCTGGTGCAGGTGTCCAAGGACCCGGTCGGGCACAAGGGCGCCCGTCTCACCACGCAGATCTCCCTCGCCGGTCGCTTCCTGGTGTACGTGCCGGGTGGCACCTCCACCGGGATCAGCCGCAAGCTGCCCGACACCGAGCGCAAGCGCCTCAAGGAGATCCTGCGCGAGATCGTCCCGTCCGACGCCGGGGTGATCATCCGGACCGCGTCCGAGGGTGTGAGCGAGCCCGAACTGGCTCGCGATGTCGAGCGGCTGCAGGCCGCCTGGCGCACCATCGAGGAGGCCGCGGCCAAGGAGACCAACGCGCCGAAGGCCCTCTACGAAGAGCCCGACATGCTGGTCAAGGTCATCCGTGACCTGTTCAACGAGGATTTCGCCAAGCTGGTCATCGAAGGTGACCGCGCGTGGAGCACTGTCGAGAACTACGTCCGTACCGTGGCGCCCGACCTGCTGCCGAGGGTGAACCGGCACGAGAACAACGGTGTCGACGTGTTCGACGCCTTCCGGATCGATGAGCAGTTGGCCAAGGCGCTCGATCGCAAGGTGTGGCTGCCCTCGGGCGGCACCCTGGTGATCGACCGCACCGAGGCGATGACCGTGGTCGACGTCAACACCGGCAAGTTCACCGGCTCGGGCTCGTCGAACCTCGAGGAGACCGTCACCAAGAACAATCTGGAAGCGGCCGAGGAGATCGTGCGCCAGATGCGGCTGCGCGATATCGGCGGCATGATCGTCGTCGACTTCATCGACATGGTCCTCGAATCCAACCGTGACCTGGTGCTGCGTCGTCTCACCGAGGCGCTCGGCCGCGACCGCACCCGCCACCAGGTCTCGGAGGTCACCTCGCTCGGCCTGGTTCAGATGACCCGCAAGAAGCTGGGCACCGGACTGGTCGAGGCGTTCTCCACCACCTGTGAGCACTGCCACGGTCGCGGCATTCTCGTGCACTCGTATCCGGTGGATTCCGGGTCCGGGGTCGAGGAGCCGCGTTCGAAGGAGGGCAGTTCACGTCGTCGCCGTGGCAAGGATCGCGACAAGGCCGCGACCGCCGCCGCACCGGCGACCAACGGCACCGCACCGGCCACCGAGCACGCCGAAGAGGACATCGCGGTCAAGCGGGCCCACCCGGTCGTGCTCGCGATGGCGGGTCATCACGAAGACGAGCACCGCGACGAGCCCACCGAGGTCGTCGAGGAAGCGCCCGCCGAGCCCACCAGGCCGCGCTCGCGGTCGCGGTCGCGCCGGTCGGGTCGTAGTGCGGCCCCGGCCAGCGCTGAGCAGAGTGCCGACGGTCCGCTCACCGGGGTTATCTCCGGCGAGGCCGAGCCCGAGGTCGCCGAGGTCGAGGAAGAAGCGGTGATCTCGGCCCCGATCGAGACCGCTGTCGTCGAGGCGCCGGTCGCCGAGTCCTCGCAGTCCGAGCAAGCCCCGGTCGAGCCCGAACCGGCCCCGGCCGCCGAGCCCGAACCGGTCGCCGCCGCTGTGGAGCCCGAACCGGTCGCCGCCGCCGCGGAACCCGAGCCCCGGGCGCCTCGTCGGCGTCGCGTAGCGCGGTCGACGGCCGCTCCCGCACCGGATAGCACGGGAGCCGTGTTCGTCCTGTCGGCGAACGAGCAGCCGGCCGCTGTCGTCGACTTCGCCGCGGAGCCCGTGGTCGTCCCGGAGCGCAAGCCGCGTCGTCGCGCCGTGGGTCGTCCCGCGGGCGCGCCGGCCGCCGAATCGCAGTAGCTCGATGCTTGCGTGCGCGGATCGCTCCGCGCACGCAAGTCCTCGATTCGGCCGCTGACCGGCCGAATTGGGGGAGTGCATACCGTTCTGGTAACCTAGGTCGGTCGCTGCCCAGTGATTGAGCATCTGGCCGAACAGGCCGGGTGATACCGCAGGCAGCAAACGTTCTTCCCCCGCTCGTGCGGGGATGAGCCCAGTAATACGCGTCGCAGCTGCGGCGTGGACACGTGCAGGACCAATGTGAGTGGAGGAAGCCGACCGATGGCAGCGTACGCAATCGTCAAGACCGGCGGAAAGCAGTACAAGGTCGCGGTCGGTGACCTGGTGAAGGTCGAGAAGATCGAGGGCGCGGTCGGCACCGCCGTGGCGCTGACCCCGGTTCTCGTCGTCGACGGCACCGATCTGACCACCGACGCCGACAAGCTGGCCAAGATCTCCGTGGCCGCTGAGGTCATCGACCAGACCAAGGGCCCGAAGATCCGGATCCACAAGTTCAAGAACAAGACCGGCTACCACAAGCGCCAGGGTCACCGTCAGCCGCTGACGGTCATCAAGGTCACCGGCATCAAGTAAGAATTTTCCCGAGGAGACGAAGCAATGGCACATAAGAAGGGCGCATCCAGCTCCCGGAACGGCCGCGATTCGAACGCCCAGCGCCTCGGCGTGAAGCGTTTCGGCGGCCAGAAGGTCAGCGCGGGCGAGATCCTGGTCCGTCAGCGTGGAACTCACTTCCACCCGGGCGTGAACGTCGGCCGTGGTGGCGACGACACGCTGTTCGCCCTCGAGGCGGGCGCGGTCGAGTTCGGCACCAAGCGTGGCCGCAAGACCGTGAACATCGTCGTACCGGAGCCGGTCCAGGCCTGACCGCCTGGAGCTTCGCTCCCCACAGACACCAGAGCGGGTCAGGGTTGATTCCCTGACCCGCTCTGTCGTGTTCTCCCTACCCCGTACCGCAAACGACTAGTCAGAAGGAGGAGGATCAACCCATGTCCAAATTCATCGACCGCGTCGTGCTGCATGTTCGTGCCGGTAGAGGTGGACACGGTTGCGCCTCGGTGCATCGTGAGAAGTTCAAGCCGCTCGGTGGTCCCGATGGTGGCAACGGCGGCAACGGCGGCGACGTGATCCTCGAGGTCGACGCCAACGTACACACCCTGCTCGATTTCCATTTCCACCCCAACGCCAAGGCCGGCAACGGCAAGCCGGGCGAGGGTGGCAATCGCGAAGGCAAGAACGGCGCCGAGTTGGTGCTCGCCGTGCCCGACGGCACCGTGGTCGTCGACGGTGACGGCAAGGTCGTCGTCGACCTCGTCGGTGTGGGCAACCGGTTCATCATCGCCCGTGGTGGCCGTGGTGGTCTCGGCAATGCCTCGCTGGCGTCGAAGGCGCGCAAGGCGCCCGGTTTCGCGCTGCTGGGTGAAGAGGGCGAAGAGCTCGATCTCGTTCTCGAGCTGAAGTCGGTCGCCGATGTGGGCCTGGTCGGTTTCCCGTCGGCGGGTAAGTCCTCGCTGGTCTCGGTGCTCTCGGCCGCGAAGCCCAAGATCGCCGACTACCCGTTCACCACCCTGGTTCCGAACCTCGGCGTCGTGCTCTCCGGTGACACCACCTTCACCGTCGCCGACGTGCCCGGTCTGATCCCCGGCGCCAGCGAAGGCCGCGGTCTCGGCCTGGACTTCCTGCGCCACCTGGAACGCTGCGCGGTGCTCGCCCACGTCGTCGACTGCGCGACCCTGGAGCCGGGTCGTGACCCGGTCTCCGATGTCGACGCGCTCGAAGCCGAACTCGCCGCCTACAAGCCCGCACTGTCCGGTGACGCCAGCCTGGGCGACCTGGCCGACCGGCCGCGCGTGGTGATCCTCAACAAGACCGACGTGCCCGACGCGGCCGAACTCGCCGAAATGGTGTCGGCGGAATTCGCCGAACGCGGCTGGCCGGTGTTCGAGATCTCCGCGGTGAGCCGGGCGGGCCTGCGCCCGTTGACCTTCGCCCTGGCCGACATGGTCGGCAAGTACCGTGAAGCGCACCCCAAGGCCGCACCCAAACGCACCATCATCCGCCCGATCGCGACCGACGAGACCGGTTTCAAGGTCATCGCCGATCCCGAGGAGGCGGGCGGTTTCATCGTGCGCGGCACTCGCCCCGAGCGTTGGATTCGGCAGACCGATTTCAACAACGACGAGGCCGTCGGCTATCTGGCCGACCGGTTGGCTCGCCTCGGTGTCGAAGCCGAGCTGGTCAAGCGCGGTGCGCAGCCGGGTTGCCCGGTCACCATCGCCGGTGTGACCTTCGAATGGGAGCCGATGATCTCGGCGGGTGTCGATATGCAGCCGACCGGCCGCGGCACCGACCTCCGGCTCGAGACCAACGATCGTGTCGGCGCGGCCGAGCGCAAGCTCGCCTCGCAGGCGCGGCGTGGCCTGCTCGACGAAAACGGCGAACGCAAAGAGTGAGGTAAGTCGCGCCCGGCGAAATTCGCTGTCGGGCGCGACTGTTGAATCGGCATACTGCGATGGTTGACGAGCTAGCTCGGTGATCGTGGTGCAGGGAGTTGAACGATGCAGGTGGGTTCGGAGCTGAGTCAGGGACGCGCGGCGATCGTGTCGGCGCGCACCGTGGTGGTGAAGATCGGCTCGTCGGCGCTGACCAGCCTCGAAGGTGGTCTCGACACCGCGCGTCTGGATCTGCTGGCCGACGCGGTCGAGGCGCGGATGCGAGCCGGTTCGGATGTGGTGGTCGTGTCCTCGGGCGCGATCGGCGCCGGACTCGCGCCGCTCGGTCTGTCGAAGCGGCCCAAGGATCTCGCGACCAAGCAGGCCGCGGCCAGCGTCGGGCAGCTCGCTCTCGCCCACGCGTGGGGCACATCGTTCGCCCGCTATGGCCGCACCGTCGGCCAGATCCTGCTCTCCGCAGATGATTTCGCGCGCCGGGAGCATCACCGCAACGCCCAGCGCACGCTGGACCGGTTACGTTCGCTCGGCGCGATCGCGGTGGTGAACGAGAACGACACGGTCGCCACCGAGGAGATCCGCTTCGGCGACAACGACCGACTGGCCGCCCTGGTAGCGCACCTCGTCGGCGCCGACGCGCTGATCCTGCTGTCGGATGTGGCAGGCCTCTACGACGGCGATCCGCGCAAGGGCGCCGCCAACTTCATCCCCGAGGTGCGCGGCAGCGCCGACCTGGACGGGGTCATCGCGGGTAGCGGTGGCGCGCTCGGCACCGGCGGTATGGCCTCCAAGCTGTCCGCGGCCCGCCTCGCCGCGGACGCGGGCATCCCGGTGCTGCTGGCCTCGGCCGCCGACGCCGCGTCGGCGCTCGCCGCCGGCACTGTGGGCACGGCGTTCGCGGCTCGGCCGATTCGGCTGTCCGGTCGCAAGTTCTGGGTTCGCCATGCGGCCGAGCCGCGGGGCGCGGTCCTGCTCGATGCGGGTGCTGTCGATGCGGTGGGGCAGCGGCACTCGCTGCTCGCGGCGGGGATCACGGGTATTCGTGGGCGGTTCTTCGGTGGTGATGTGGTTGATCTGGTGAGTCCTGATGATGAGGTTGTCGCGCGGGGGGTTGTCGAGTACGACAGTACGGAAGTCGTTTCCATGCTGGGGCGGTCTACTACTGAGCTTCCTGACACGATGCAGCGTCCGGTGATTCATGCGGATGATTTGGTCAAGGTGTGAATAGGGGCTGGTTGGGGGCGGTCGGCTGGGGTGTATGGGGCGGGGTTGGGTTGTATTGCGGTGGTGCGGGTTTGGGTTGGCAGTGATGAGTTGTTCTGCGGTGGAGTGGTTTTAGGGGGCGGTCGCGAGTTGTACTGCGGTGGTGATGGTTTGTGGTCGTGAGTTGTATTGCGGTGGTGCGGGGTTGGGTCGGCGGTTGCGGTTGTACGGGGAAGTGGGGTTCGAGGGGCGGTTGGCCGTAGAGATGACCTGGGTTTGAGTAGTCCGGGAGGCGCTG
>NZ_BDAX01000025.1 GCF_001612665.1 Nocardia alba NBRC 108234
GGGGGCGGGGTTGGGAGTGCGGTCATGGCGGATTCGTGGTGTTGGGTGGGGTGGGGGGCCCGAGGTGTGGGCGAGTAGTTGGTTGGTTGGTGGGGTGGGCGCTGGTGGGTCGAGGTGTGGGTGTTGGAGATGTCGTGCCCGAGGCTTGTTCGGGGGTGTGGGGTGCTGGGCCTTTGATGTGAGGGCGTGGTTGGTGGTGTAGGTAGGCGTGGTGAGGGCGGGGGTACTGCTATGGGTTTCGTCGGGGGTCTTCGGGTGGGTGGTTGCGGGCTTCGGTGAGGAAGTGCTCGATGTCGCGGGGGTGGCGGAGCAGGTGGACGGTTGCGGTGGGGGCGTGGTCGGCGATGGCGGTGGTGATCAGGGGGAGGCTGTGGCGGCGGTAGCCGATCAGCCAGCGCCAGAAGGTCAGGTTCTCGCGGGAGCGGCGTAGTGCTCGCCATGCGCAGATCCAGAGGGAGAGGTCGAGTACGACGATGGTGTCGGCGGCTCTCAACCGCACCTCTAGCGCGTCGAAGGGGCCGAGGTCGCCGTCGAGGATCCAGCCTTCTCCGTTGATGAGCCGGTGTTGGGTCGCTCTCCATTGATCTGGGGGTAGCGGTGTCAGGTCCGGTGGCCAGAAGTGTTTGTCGAGTTCGGTGACGGGCAGTCCGGTGGCGGTGCCGAGTTGGTGGGCCAGGGTGGATTTGCCTGCGCCGCCGCGGCCGAGGATGACGATTCGTTTCATGCTGCCTCCGTGCCGGGTCTGGTGGCATCGAGTGACATGGCGCCGATCGAAGCGTCAACGTCCGGATGCCCACGTTGAGGAAGGAGATCTCTGTCGCGGCCCTGTCCCCATCAGCGGTCCGTCAACGCGACTGGTGCCCGGCAGTGACACCCCGGGTCATGCCTCCGACCAGGGGAAGGAGGCAGACCGAGTCCGGCGACCGTGGGCCTGCGCTGCCGGGCACAGCGTGGGCGGATGCCGATCGCGGCGATCGGTTTTCAGGCCACGAACCGATTGACGGCGCTGGTGCGGGGCTGGGCGGTCGGCACATTCCGGAGGAGGGCCGGCGGACGTGGCGGTGTTGGTGATCTACCGCTGCGGAACTACTCCTGGCTGATCGGTCTGGGGTGGCGGAGCCTTGGGGGTGGCGGGGTGGGACGGTGAGACGTCGGCCCCGGGAACGGGGCCGGTGACGCCGGGTTGTCCGCCTGGGTCGGACATGTCGGGCATGCCTGGCAGCGGAATCGGTTGTGGCGCTTGGCGGCCGGGTGGTGCCGGGGAGGCCGGTTGTTCCGACGTCGGTGCGGGGGCTTCGGTCGGCCGCGGGGTTTCCACCGGCGGTTTCGGTGCGGGTGGATTCGAATCTTGCTGTGTCGGATAGTGGTTCGGTTGCGTGGGCGGGGGAGTGGGCGAATCGCCGGGCGAACTCGTCGGCGGAACGATGGGGCCCTGGCCCTGCGGCACGGGCCTATCGGTAGTCGGCGCGGGCGCTTCGGTGGTGGGAGCGGGTGCTTCGGTAGTCGCTGCGGGTGGCGCGGTGGTGGGCGCGGGCACTTCGGTTGTGGGCGCAGGCGCCTGGACAGACGGTGCTGGTCGCTCGGTAGGCGGTGCGGGCGCCTCGGTGGGCGGCGCGAGTACTTCGGTGGTGGGTGCGGGTGGCACGGTAGGCGGCGGTGCGGGTGCCTCAGAAGATGGTGCGGGTGGCGCGGTAGTTGGCGCGGGTACTTCAGTAGTCGGCGCGGGCGCATCGGTGGCCGGCGCGGGTGCTTCGGTAGTTGGCGCGGGTGGCGCGGTGGTCGGCGCGGGTACTTCAGTGGTCGGCGCGGGCGCCTGGGTAGTCGGCGCCGGTGCTTCGGTGGTGGTGGCGGGGGGTCTGGAGGTCGGAGACTCCGGCGTCGAGCTTTGGCCCTGGGGCGCAGGGCTTTCCGCTGGTGTGGGGTCCTCGCGGGGAGGCGCGGTCGCGCTGGGCGACGGTGTTTCATCGGGTGCGGCGCCGGACTCGGGGTCCTGCGCAGATTCCGGCGAATTACCCTGTGGCGCTGAGGGGCTCGGAGTCGACCTGTTGCCGGGCGAGGCGGAACCACCTCGGGCCGAGGGTGATTCGGTCTCCGCTGGTGCCGTGGGCAGCGCTGGGACGCCGGTTCCGGCCAGCGAATACGCCGGTTTGTAGATCATGTTCATCGCCAGCACGGCTTCCTGGCGCAGTGCCTCGGCCGCCATCTGCGCGTCGATCACTCGCGCACTCTCCAGCAGGCGGGCGATCGCCCCGATCGGGCCGGAACCGCCCGGTGCGACGACGGCCAGCTTCACGGCCTCGGCGGCCGCGGCGACACCACCGAGGCGGGCGCCGACTTCGGCCATCACCACGGCCAGCTCGTCGATGGAGGCGGCGAAACTGCGGGTGCTCGCGGCGGCTGCATCGGCGGCGGCGCCGGACCAGCCGGTGTCGTCGATCACCCGGTCGGCGCCGGATTTGGTCAGCGGCATCGAGGTGGTGAGGGTGGCGGCGGTCTCCAGCCAGGTCATCGACGCACCGAGAATGGCGCCGGCGTCGATCTGCTGGGCGCGCGTGTAGATCTGCTCGTGCGGCATGGATTCGAAATGCTCCATCGCACTGATGTAGGTGGGGTCGGTGCTCATCCGCGCACCCTCGTATCGACGGCGCGCAGGGCGGCGGCCGCGGCGGCGTCGGCTTCCTCGTAGAGGCCCGCGCTGAGCAGGAACGCCTCTTTCATCCGGTAAGCCGCCTCGATGTAGCGGTCGAGCAGTTCGGCGGCGTCGCGTGCTTTGTGCGCGAAACCGGCCTGTAGCTGCTGGGCGGAGACGAAGCCACCGAATCCCGTTGTCTCGGAAGCGCTCTCGAGTGCCTGCCGTAACTGGGCGAGATGCTCGGCCTGCTGTTCGTAGAGCTCGGCGCACCGACGCGCGGCGTCGGGGTCGAATGTCAGTGTCCCCGCTACGGCGGCGCTGCGGAACCGGGAGATCTCGGCTCTGCTGCTCTCGATCGTCATCGCGTCTCCCCTCCAGATGATGCGGTGGAGTCCAGGTTAGCCGGACCTTCTACTGTGCGAACTGTGCGCTGGCACCAATCTGCGCTGTAATTGCGCCGCTAGTTGCCCAGTGGACGCGGGCACCACGTGTACGGTCTCGCCCGCTCTCAGCAGGTAGCGACCGTCGTTGGCCACGTCGATCCAGCTGTAATGCACCGGCGCGCTCGGCACCGGTCGGTCGAGCCCGGTTTCGATGCGGATGTGGCCCTCAGCCGTGTGCGGCCTGCGCAATAATCGCTGGATGCGGGGCACGGCGGGATGGGTCGCGAGCACGGTTTCCTCGTCGCGCACCGCATCGGTCGTGGCCTCGCGGGCCGGTTCGCGACCGGGCGGAGCATCGGGCAGGCAGGCCGCGACGCGGGCGCCGATCCCCGCGGTGTGCCCGATCGAAACACGCACGCTGCCACCGTAATCGGGTCGGGTGCTCGGATCTTGCACGATCAGCACCGCGTGGTCGTAGACCGCGCACGCCAGGAGCCGGATTTCGCTGCCGGGAGTGTGGGCGCCACCGACCAGTACGACCCTGGCGTGCGGTTCGGCGATGATCCGCAGGCAGGCGGCGAGGTCGGGGTCGCCCCCGGGTAGTCGGTCCCGTATACCGGCGCGCAATCGGTCCGCGTCGTTCTCGGTGCGCGGTGACTCGAGCATGCGCAGCGGGAACGGCATGCGGTCCTGACCCGATTCCCGCCAGACGTGCGCGAATTCGTCAGCGGTGAAGGTCCATGCCATTGCCGATCCCATCCTTACCGAACCAGGACGGGGACAGCGTAACCCGCGCTGTCCGATTCCGGCGTGCCGATCAAGCCTCATACCTCCGAACGGAATCTTTTCCCGCGCTGAGTACCTCGGAGAAGTACTTCGTTCGGCGAACTTTCATGCGACCCTCGCCGGACCCGTCAGTAACCGCGCGCGGTGTCGATGATCGCCTCCAGCGGTTCACCCGCGACGAACCGCGCCACATTCGCGCCGACATGATCGGCGAACGCCGCCAACCGCAGCTGCGGTGGGTTCGAATCGTGCGGGGTGATGATCGCGTTCGGCAATGTCCACAGCGGGTGTCCGTCCGGCAGCGGCTCGGGGTCGGTGACGTCGAGTCCGGCGCCCCCGATCGAATTGCCGGTCAGCGCGTCCACCAGCGCGTCGGTGTCGATCAGGCTGCCACGGGCCACATTGATCACCCACGACGACGGCTTGAGCCGGGACAGTTCGTCGGCGCCGATGAGGTGGCGGGTCTGCGCGGTGGCCGGTGCCGCGACCACCACGTGATCGGTGTGCGACCACACGCGCGCGAGCTGGTCGGTCGGCACCGTCTCGACGCCGGCGGGAATGTTGTCACCGGATACCGGGCGTCCCGAGCGGTTCACCGCGATCACATGCGCGCCGAGCGGCGTCAGCATCGGGATCAACGCGCGGCCGATCCCGCCCGCGCCGACGATCGTGACGGTTTTGCCGCGCAACGACCCGACGTGCGGAAAGAACTCCCGCTGCTGCCACGATGTCGCCCGCAGCTGTTCGGGCAGGTATCGCACACCGGCCAGCAACAGCATCAGCGCGTGTTCGGCGACACTGTGCGAGAACGCACCGGCCGCGGAGGTGAACTGCACAGCCGGGTGGGCGGTGAACACGCCCGCGTCGAAGAAGTCCTCGATGCCCGCGGCGGGCAACTGCGCCCAGCGCACCGACGCGGGCAGGGTGGACGGGAAATCGCGGGGTTTGCCGGTCCAGATCAGCGCGTCGGCCTCCGCCAGCTCACCCACCCGAGCGCCCGCTCCCACCACCGCTTTCTCGAGCAAGCGCGGCGCCGGCTGGTCCGGGGCGATCGCGATCGTGGTCGCGGATTCCTGCACAGAGACCTCCTGGGTCGTGTGCCGCATAGCGGCTCGAGCGCTGTCTCGGGCACCGCACGCGGTCCCCGGACTGTGATTCTTCCTCGTTGCTGTCGACGGCGCCGCCGCACCCTCCCCGTCTTGTCCCGGTGACCGCGTTTTCGCGATTCGGCGCCCGCGTCGGTCGGTAGTCTGCCGTGTCGCCGTTGTCCGGATGGCGCGTCAGTCGTCGAGGTCGACGGGGTCCTGCACGCCGTGCCGGTCGGCCAGTTCCAGCAGGGGCGCGATGTCGAACACGGCGTTGTCCATGTCGGCCTGCGGGTCGCCGAGCTCGGCGTAGCGGGTGGGCACGGTCTGGATGGTGAAGTCGCGCGGCACGATGTCGTCGATCTCGGTCCAGCGCACCGGAGTCGACACGGTGGCCTCCGGCACGCCACGCACGGAATAGGCGGCGGCGATGGTGTGGTCGCGCGCGTTCTGGTTGTAGTCGACGAACAGCTGCGCGGGATCGCGGTCCTTGCGCCACCAGGCCGTCGTGACATCCTCGGGCGCGCGCCGTTCGACCTCCTGCGCGAACGCGAGTGCGGCCCGTCGGACCTGCCCGAACCCGTACTCCGGCGCGATTCGCACGTAGACGTGCAGCCCGGAACCACCGGAGGTCTTCGGCCACCCGACCGCCCCGAGCTCGTCGAGTACCTCGTGCACGACCCCGGCCACCCGTTGTACTCGCGACCACGGGCAGTCCGGCATCGGATCGAGGTCGATGCGCCATTCATCGGGTGACTCGGTATCGGACGCCCGTGAATTCCAGGGGTGGAACTCCACCGTGGACATCTGCACCGCCCAGATCACGTCGGCGAGTTCGTGCACGCAGAGCTCGTCGGCATGCCTGCCGTAGCGCGGAAAGTGCACGCGCACCGTCGAGATCCAGTCCGGCGCGCCCGCGGGCACCCGCTTCTGGTGCACCTTTCCGCCCGGCAGACCCTTGGGGAAACGGTGCAGCATGCAGGGCCGATCCCGCAGCGCGTTGACGATCCCGTCCCCGACGCTCAGGTAGTACTGCGCCAGGTCGAGCTTGGTGACGCCGAGCGCGGGGAAATACACCCGGTCGGGATTGCTGATCCGCACCGTGTGCTCACCCACCGGTAGTTCGACCGCAGGCGCCGCAGACTTGGCCACCCGCCCAACGATAGACGAGCCGGCCGGCCCCCGCGGGCGAGCGAGCCTGCGTCGGAGTGGTTGCTGTCGGATAACGCAAGAGGCAAAAAAGTCCGCACGGATCGACTCCGTGCGGACCGCTGCGTCCGGGTCTTGTCTACAGCTCGTACACGCCGAACGCGCGATTCTGGATGCACATCGGCATCACATGAACACGGTCGGTCCATTCGAATTTCGCTGCCGCCTCGACGGTTCCGCGTTCATCGACACACACGCTCGCGGTACCCGGCATGGTCAGCGGGTTCAGCACGGCCAGCGGGATCCCCGCGTGGATGGGGCTGTAGAGACCGCCGCTGAAGCACAGTGGGGTGATCGCGAGACCGCGGGCCGCGCTCTCGCGGTCGGCGGCGGCCTGGGCGCCCGCCACGCCCGCGCAGTCGAGGGGGTTCTCGTTCGACGCCTGGGCGGGAACGGTCAACAGGGTGAATCCGGCCGCACAGCCCGCGGCGACGGCCATCAGGGTTCGAGCAAATGAGGTCCTGGTCATAGCCGCATTGAAGCACCGGTCACACGGTGCGCGCGCAATCGGCGGCGGCGTGTCGAGCGAGTCAGCGCGCAACCGCCTCGAGGATTCGATCCGGCGCCGCCGTCTGTACTGTGCGCACCAGAGTGAAGCCGCTGCGTGCCAGCAGATCGCGGAACTGAACCTCGGTGCGTTCATGGCCGCCCTCGGTGTTCACCAGCATCTCCAGGTCGATGAACTTCGCCGGGTGCGGTCGACCGTGCTCGGGCAGCACCAGTTCGACTACCAGCAGCGTCGCCGTCGGGCTCATCGCCGCGCGAACAGTGCGCAGGATCTGCTCGGCCGAGGCATCGGACCAGTCGTGCAGGATGTGTTTGAGCAGATAGACATCCCCACCCTGGGGTACCGATTCGAAGAACGAGCCGGCTTGCGCCGCACAGCGGTGTGCGAGCCCGGCCGCGGCGAGGTCGGCCGTGAGATCATCGACCACACTCGGTAGGTCGAACACGACGCCGGTAGCCGTCGGATAGCGGCCGAGGACCTCGATGAGCAGGCTGCCGCGCCCACCGCCCACATCGACGAGCGTGCCGAACTGCCCGAAATCGTAAGCCGCGAGCAGTGGTTCGATCGCGAGCGTGCTGATACTGGTCATCGCGTTGTCGAACAGTTCGCCGATCTCGCGGTGCTCGGCCGCGTACTCGAAGAAGCTCGCGCCGTCCAGGTCTCGGCCCACGGCCTCACCGGTGCGGACCGCGTCGCTGAGGTGGGTCCAGTGGTTGCGATGGAAAGGGGACCCGAAGAACCGGCACAGATCGCGCAGTGTCACCTCGGCGTCGCTGCGTAGCGAATCTCCGATGCGGGTGAGGGCGTAGCGGCCGTCGCGGCGCTGGTCGAAGATGCCGTAGCTCACCAGCAGGACCAGCAGCCTGCGCAGTCCCTCCTCATCGACCTCGAGTGCCGCGGCGAGCTGTTTCGCCGTGCGCGGGCCGTCCGCCAGCGCGTCGGCCACCCCGAGTTCGGCGGCGGCGCTGATGGCCTGGGAGAGGAAACCCGCGACCTGTAGTTCCAGCAGCGCGATGTGGCCGGGGACGAGTACGCGGTGTAGTCCGGCGAGCGTGTCACGCACCCACTCGATCGCGCGGAGCACGGGCAGTGGGGGAAGTTTCTTCGGAGCGGTGGACGTCATGACGACTCCCTATCGGCCGGTTGACCTGCGCGTACGTGGTGAGCGTACGGGATTGTCGATCCGCTGGGGCGGCTGTGAGCCCCGCTGTGAACGCGCGCCGTGCCATCGCCGAACGAAGGATGACACGGCGATCGATGGCAGTCGAACGCCGCCGCTGTCCGGATCAGGTCGGCGTCGCCAGCGCGAACGGCAGCACCGCGTCGGCGCCGCTGGTGCGGAGGGCGTGCGCGGCGACGGTCATGGTCCAGCCGGTGTCGGTGAGGGTGTCGACCAGCAGAATCGGGCCATCGACCCCGGAGAGGTCGGGAACCTCCCAGGAATCGAACAATCCCGCGACTCGATGGGCCGAGTTCGCCGCCGAGACCGGGGGACGGTCCGGTCTGGTGTGCAGGGTGCCGAGATTGTCGAGTCGGCCGATCCCGGCCAGACGGTCGGCGAGACTGGCGGTGAGGTGCGGATAGCGGGGGGATTGCAGAGCCAGCACGGCGGTCGGTCGGGTAGTCCAGGTCCAGTCGCGCAGTACCGCGACGCAGGCGTCGAAGACCGCGTCCGGTACCGGTGCGTCGGGGGCGTCGAGCAGGGTGCGTAAACGCATGCCCCAGCCGAGGTCGGTGAGCCGACCGAGCACGCGTCCGGTCTCGGCGCCACCGGAGATCTTGCCCGACAACGGTATTCCCAACTTGGCCATCCCGCTCGGCCACTGTTTGCGGGGGGCGAGGTCGAGGCCGGGGCGGTCGAGGCGGGCTCGGGTGGCGGCGATCGCGGCGTCGTCGACAGTGGTGTCGGGGCGGGTGCCGGTGCAGTTGTCGCAGCGGCCGCAATCGAGGTCGGCGGTCGCGAGCCCGTCCAGACCGGGGTCGTCGAGTTGGCGGCGCAGGAAGGTCATCCGACACGTGGCCGTCGCCTGGTAGTCGATCATCGCCTGTTGTTCGGCGTCGCGAGCTGCGGCCAAGCCCTCGTAGCGTGCGGTGTCGTAGGTCCAGTCCTGGCCGGTCGCGAGCCACCCGCCGCGCACCCGTCGCACGGCGCCGTCGACATCGAGCACCTTCAGCACCATCTCGAGGCGCGAGCGGTTCAGCTCGACGAGCGGTTCGAGCGCCACGGTCGACATCGCCCGGTCGGTGTCCAGCGCGGCGAGCACCGAGCGCACGATGTGTTCCCGGGGGAAGGCGACCGACGCGAAGTAACTCCAGATCCGCGCGTCCTCGGGGCCGGGCAGCAAGACGACCTCGGCGCGTTCGGTGCCGCGACCCGCCCGACCGACCTGCTGGTAGTACGCGATCGGCGAGGACGGGGCCCCGACGTGCACGACGAATCCGAGATCCGGCTTGTCGAAACCCATCCCGAGCGCCGACGTCGCGATCAGCGCCTTGACCTCGTTGTTCAGCAGCGCGGCCTCGAGCACCTCACGCTCGGCGGGATCGGTTTGGCCGGTGTAGGCGGCGACGGTGTGGCCGTGTGAATTCAGCAGGTCGGACAGATCGTTGGCCGCCGCGACGGTGAGGCAGTAGATGATGCCCGAGCCCGGCAGCCGGTGCAGTTGCTCACCCAGCCAGGCCGTGCGCTGGACCGCGTCGTCGAATCGCACCACCGACAGGTGCAGCGACTCGCGATCCAGCGTGCCGCGCAAGACCAGGGTGTCGGTGCCGATCTGTCCGGCCACATCGGTGACCACCCGATCGTTGGCCGTCGCGGTGGTCGCCAGCACCGGCACCTGCGACCCCAGATCGGCGATCAGTGTTCGGATGCGACGGTAGTCGGGCCGGAAATCATGGCCCCAGTCCGATACGCAGTGCGCTTCATCGATGACGACGAGCCCGGCATCGGCGGCCAGACGCGGCAGCACCTGATCGCGAAAGTCGGGGTTGTTCAACCGTTCCGGGCTCACCAGCAGAACGTCGACCTCGCCGTCGGCCACCCGTTGATGGATCTCGTCCCACTCGGTGACATTGCCCGAGTTGATCGTGGCCGCCACCACCCCGGCCCGTTCCGCGGCCGCCACCTGGTTGCGCATCAACGCCAACAGCGGCGACACGATCACCGTCGGTCCACGTCCCGCCCCGCGCAGCAACTTGGCCGCGATGAAGTACACCGCCGACTTACCCCAGCCGGTCCGCTGCACCACCAGCGCCCGCCTGCGCTGCACCACCAGCGCTTCGATCGCGGTCCACTGGTCCTCCCGCAACCGCGCGTCGGGCCCGGCGAGCTCACCGAGTAGCTGTTCGGCTCGTTCGCGCAGGTCAGGGTCCGTCAGGTCGAGCACATCGTTGCCTGCGGGTGAGGTCATGAGGCCATAGTGCCCTGTACCACCGACAAGGTCGATCGGCGGTACAGAGCGGCCCGGTTCGCTCAGCCCTTCACACACAGCACCTGACGCAGCGTCGCCACCACGTCGACCAGATCGGCTTGCGCCGCGATCACCTGATCGATGTCCTTGTACGCGGCCGGGATCTCATCGACCACGCCCGCGTCCTTGCGCGATTCCACGCCCTCGGTCTGGGCGACCAGGTCCGCGACCGTGTACTGCTTCTTGGCCGCCGACCGGCTCAGCCGCCGCCCCGCACCGTGCGAAGCGGACTGGAAGGAATCCGGATTCCCCTTGCCCCGCACCACATACGACCGCGTGCCCATCGACCCCGGAATCAACGCGAGTTCACCAGCACCCGCGCGCACCGCGCCCTTGCGGGTCACCAGCATCGGCATACCGTCGATGGTCTCCTCGGCGACATAGTTGTGGTGGCAGCTGATCGGCTCGTCGAAGCGCACCGTTCGCCCGGCGAACTCCTCGCGCACCGCCCGGCACACCAGCGAGAGCATCACCGCGCGATTGCGCGCGGCGTACTCCTGAGCCCAGGTGAGGTCGCGCCGGTAGGCGTCCATTTCCGTAGTCCCGGACAGGAACACGGCCAGGTCTCGATCGGGCAGCGACTGGTTGTGCGGCAGCGCGCGTGCGACCGCCATGTGCCGTTCGGCCAGTTCCTTACCGATATTGCGCGAACCGGAGTGCAGCAGAATCCAGACAGCGTCGTCGGTGTCGAGGCAGATCTCGATGAAGTGGTTGCCCGATCCGAGTGATCCGATCTGCTTGTGCGCCTTCGATTCCAGCCCCGACACACCGGGATGCAGCTGCCCGAACGCGCGCCAGAAGCGCTCCCAGCCGTTGGCCTGCCGCGCGGCCCGCCCGTGTGAACCCGCGAATTCGGCGCCGAGCTGTGCGACATTCACAGCGTCCTTGTGCGACTGGTACCCCACCGGGACGGCCGCCTCGATCCGCGACCGCAACGAGCGCAGGTCATCGGGCAGGTCGGCGGCGGTGAGATCAGTCTTCACACTCTCCATTCCGCAGCCGATATCGACACCGACCGCGGCAGGCGCGACCGCGTCACGCATCGCGATGACCGACCCCACCGTCGCCCCTTTGCCCAGGTGCACATCGGGCATCACGCGCAGTCCGTACACCCACTCCAGGTCCGCGATATTGCGGAGCTGGCGCAGCGCTGACTGCTCGATCTCGTGCTCGGTGGCCCACATGAGCGTCTGCGCTCGCGTACCGCGCAGCTCGACGGGAAACATGGTCGGTCCTTTCCTCGGTGAAGGACCAACGGTATGGGCGCGGCGGTGGCGGCGCACTCGAATTTCCTCGGGTACGGCGGGTCAGCCGGTGGTGAGCGCCGCCGCGATCCGCGCGCTCCCGGGGATGGACGAGCTCGCGCCGAGGCTGGTGGTCGCCAGCGCACCGGCGGCGTTCGCCCAGTTCAGCGCGGCCCGCGCACCCTGATTCCAGGTGGCGGCCAAGGCGCCGGTGAACGCGTCGCCCGCGCCGGTCGTATCGAGGACTTCGACGTCGCGGCCGGCGGCGGATATCTCGTTTCCGTCGGTGCCGCGGTACACCGCCCCGTCCCCGCCCAGTGTGGTCACCAGGTGCGCCACCTGTGTCAGCTCGGCGCGATACTGCTCGGCCTCCAGGGAATTCACGACCGCGACGTCGACGGCGGCCCACAACGCGTCGGGCAGCGGCCGCACCGGTGAGGGATTCAGCGCGACGACGGTACCCGAGGCGCGCGCGTGCTGTGCCGCGGCGAGCACCGTCTCGACCGGAATCTCCAACTGGCACAGCAGAATATCGGCGGCCGCGATCGCCGCGAGCTCGGCATCCGTCAGCTCGGTCACCTGTCCGTTGGCTCCCGCCACCACGATGATGCTGTTCTCGCCGGTGGCGTCGACGACGATCGAGGCCACCCCGCTGGCGCCACCGACCCGCCGCAGCAGGGTGATATCGACGCCCGCCGCCGAGAGCGTGTTCGCCAGCACCGTCGCGAACGTGTCGTCGCCGATCGCGCCGAGAAACCGCACCTGCGCCCCGGACCGCGCCGCCGCGATCGCCTGGTTCGCCCCTTTGCCGCCGGGCACGGTCGTGAACTCGGTCCCGAGCACCGTCTCGCCCGGTGCGGGCCTGCGTGCGGTGGTCGTGACCAGATCCATGTTGACGCTGCCGAGCACGACAACGGTCGGCGAGCCAGGGCGATCCATGGTGCTGAATCTAACGGTGATGTCGCCGCTCTACCGGGTTCGCTCGGTTCGCGGTTCTCGGCAGGACTTCGAGCGTGGACGGAAACACCGTGCTCACCGCCTGTGGACAACTGTGTCTACGGCGTCGCCGAGCCTGTGGACAACTCGGTCCCGGTGCCGGTCGGAGGGCTATTCCGGGTCCCGGGCGGCGTCGAGCGCGCGACGTGGACTGCGTAGGCTGATACCCATGACGGTAGAAGTGACCCCCGAGCTGGACATCCGCGCAGCGGTGCACGACGCCGCCCGCAGCGCTCGCGTCGCGTCCCGTGTGCTGGCTCAGCTGACCACGGCGCAGAAGAACGATGCCCTGCACGCGGCGGCCGATGCCCTGCTCGCCGCCGCCGATCGCGTGCTCGCGGCCAACGCCGCCGACATCGCGACCGCGCAGGCCGCCGGTACCGAGGAGAACCTGCTCGACCGGCTGCGACTCACCGAGGCACGCATCGACGGCATCGCCTCGGGTCTGCGGCAGGTCGCCACGCTCCCCGATCCGGTGGGTGTCATCGTGCGCGGTTCCACGCTGCCCAACGGCCTCGAGATCCGCCAGACCCGCGTCCCGCTGGGTGTGGTCGGCATGGTCTACGAGGCGCGACCCAATGTCACCGTCGACGCGTTCGGTCTCGCGCTCAAATCGGGCAACGCGGCGCTGCTGCGCGGGTCGTCCTCGGCCGCGAAGTCCAACGCCGCCCTGGTCGAGGTTCTGCGGGAAGCCCTTGTCGCGCAGGATATTCCGGCCGATGCGGTGCAGCTGCTGCCCAGCAATGATCGGTCCAGCGTCACCCACCTGATCCAGGCCCGCGGCCTCGTCGATGTGGTGATCCCGCGCGGCGGCGCGGGCCTGATCAACGCCGTCGTCCGCGACGCGCAGGTGCCCACCATCGAGACCGGCACCGGCAACTGCCACGTCTACGTGCACTCGGCCGCCGACCTGGCGATGGCCGAGGCCATCGTGCTCAATGCCAAGACCCGCCGCCCCAGCGTCTGCAACGCCGCCGAGACGGTCCTCATAGACGCCGCCGTCGCCGAGACCGCGCTGCCCCGCCTCAGTAAGGCGCTCGAGGACGCGGGCGTCACCATCCACGGCGACCTGCCCGGTCAGGTCCCGGCCACCGACGCCGACTGGGGCGAGGAGTACCTCACCCTGGATATCGCGCTGAAGGTGGTCGACGATCTCGATGCCGCCGTCGACCACATCAACACCTGGGGAACCGGCCACACCGAGGCCATCGTCACCGCCGACCTGGCCGCCGCTCGCGAGTTCACCGCCCGCGTGGACGCCGCCGCGGTGATGGTGAACGCGTCCACCGCGTTCACCGACGGTGAGCAGTTCGGCTTCGGCGCCGAGATCGGCATCTCCACCCAGAAGCTGCACGCTCGCGGCCCGATGGCACTGCCCGAACTCACCTCCACGAAGTGGATCGTGTGGGGCGACGGCCAGACTCGGCCGGTGTGATCATGAACCTCGTACAGGAACCGATCTTCACGTCGGTAGACGATGTCATCGCTCGGCTCGCCACCACCGGCTACCTGGCCGACAAGGCGACAGCCACCTCGGTCTTCCTGGCCGATCGGCTGGGTAAACCGCTGCTCATCGAGGGCCCGGCCGGTGTCGGCAAGACCGAGCTCTCGCGTGCGGTGGCCCAGGTCGCCGACGCCGAACTGGTCCGCCTGCAGTGCTACGAAGGCGTCGACGAGGCGCGTGCGCTCTACGAGTGGAACCACGCCAAGCAGATCCTGCGGATCCAGGCGTCGAGTGAAAACGATTGGGCCGAAACCAAAGCCGACGTCTTCACCGAGGAATTCCTGCTCTCGCGCCCGTTGCTCACCGCGATCCGCCGCACCGAGCCGACGGTGCTGCTGATCGACGAGACCGACAAGGCCGATGTCGAGATCGAGGGTCTGCTACTCGAAGTGCTCAGCGATTTCGCGGTGACCGTGCCCGAGCTGGGCACCATCACCGCCACCCGCAAGCCGTTCGTGGTCCTCACCTCGAACGCCACCAGGGAACTGTCGGAGGCGCTCAAACGTCGCTGCCTGTACCTGCACCTGGACTTCCCCGACGAAGACCTCGAACGCCGCATCCTGGACAGCCGCGTGCCGGAACTCCCCAGCACGGTGGCCGAGCAGCTGGTGCGGGTCGTGCACGTGCTGCGCGGTATGCAGCTCAAGAAGCTGCCTTCGGTCGCCGAGACTATCGACTGGGGCAATACCTTGCTCGCGTTGGGCGCCGCGGACCTCGACGACGCGACGGTGCGCGCCACACTCGGGGTGGTGCTCAAGCACCGCAGCGATCACCAGCGTGCGCTGGCCGAACTGAAACTGGCCTGATCATGACCGCGCCGACACCCCACGGAATCGGCGGCCATGTCGCCGGTTTCGTCGGTGCGCTCCGGGCCCGCGGGGTGCCGGTCGGCCCCTCGGAAACCGTCGACGCGGGCCGAGTGCTGACCGTATTGGATCTGCTCGATCGCGAAGCGGTGCGTGAGGGTCTGGCCTGCGCGCTGCTGCGCAGACCCACCCATCGCGCCACTTTCGACGGCCTGTTCGATCTGTGGTTTCCCGCCGCGGTGGGGGATCGCACCGCCGAGGCCGCGGACCTGCCACGCACTCCGGACGGCCAGATCGACCTCGCCGCCCTGCGTGAGCAGCTCGCCGAGATGCTCGCCGCCGACGACAGCGGCGATCAGCTGCAGGCGTTGGCCGGACAGGTGGTCGAGCAACTCGGGCAGTTCCAGTCCGCTCGTGGACCCTCGTTCTCCACGTATCAGGCACTCAAAGACCTTGCGCCGCAGTCCTTGCTGGCCAAGGTGCTCGCGGGTCTGGCGCTGCCGCCGGATGCGAGCGCGCGCGACACCGAGGTCGCTCGCCGCGTCGCCAGGGAACGCATCGCGGGCTTTCGGGCGCGTGTGGAGGCCGAGACCAATCGGCGCGTGGCCGAACAGATCGGGCGTGAACGCGTCGCGACCTACGGTGTCGCGCGCCAGGCCGAGGATGCCGACTTCCTGCGCGCCTCCGAGCGCGAGCTCACCGAACTGCGCCGCGGTACCCAGCGATTGGCCCGGATCCTGGCCTCTCGCCTGGCGGTGCGGCGCAAACGAGCCAGGCGCGGCGAAATCGATCTGCGCAAAACCCTGCGTGCCTCGATGTCCACCGGCGGGGTGCCGATCGATCTGGTGAGCCGCAAGCCGCGCCCCGGTCGGCCGGAACTGGTTCTGCTGTGCGATATCTCGGGCTCGGTAGCCGGGTTCAGTAACTTCACCCTGTTGCTGGTGAGCGCGCTGCGTGAGCAGTTCTCGCGGGTGCGGATCTTCGCCTTCGTCGACCGCACCGACGAGGTCACCAGCTTCTTCGCGCCGTACGCGGGCCTCGACGACGTGATGACCCGGATCTTCACCGAGTCGCGCATCATCGACGCCGACGGGCACTCCGACTACGGCTACGCGCTCACCAGCTTCGCCGAGAACTTCGGCGAAGCCGTCACCAGTCGCAGTTCCCTGCTGGTTCTGGGCGACGGCCGCACCAACTACCGCAACCCGCAACTGAATACTCTGCGCGAACTGGTCGGCATCGCCCGGCACGCGCACTGGCTGAACCCCGAGCCCAAGAACCTGTGGGGGACCGGCGATTCCGCGGCTCGTGACTACGCCGCGGTGATCGAGATGCACGAATGCCGTTCAGCACGACAGCTGACCGAGGTGGTATCCCGACTGTTGCCTGTCTGAAGGAGCCGAGATGAGTGTCGACGTTGTGGCCTACTGCCGGGCCAAACCGGGTGCCTGGGAAGACGAGCCGTGGGAGGGCGACACCGTTGCCAAGGTCGGCGACAAGGTTTTCGCGTTCCTCGGCGCGGGCACGTCGATCGGTCTCAAGTGTGGGCGCGACCGCACCGAGGCCGATGAACTGATCGACATCTACCCTGACGATGTCACCGCATCGGCCTACATCGGCCGTTACGGCTGGAACAGCATCCGTGTGGGCGGCGCGGTGCCGGACGACGACCTGCGCGAACTGATCGACGCCTCCTACGACGCGGTCGTCGCCAAGCTCCCGAAGTCGAAGCGCCCCACCGCCTGAGCACTTCAGCCGACGTTAAGCGCCTCACATGGCACAGCCACGAAGATCACGCCCATGCTGGCAGGGGCGTCGCGCGACGACGAGCGATCCGATCGACGGATATCGCAGGTAGGGCCCGTTCTATCGGGGTACGCGGTCTTGCGGTCGGCGAGCTCCGGCCGGTGAACGATGCGTTCGCGAACGAGCACGATTCGCCCAGAGAAGAACCGCACCGCCCGCTCGTCGGTGCCCCCGAGACCGGTTCGGCCTATCCGGGCCATGCCACGGCGCTGGCGGCGGATTCCCCCGGCGTCGACGCCCGCCCGCTCGCGCCGGGTGCGGGGGCGCGGGCGGCGCGGCGATTGGCCGAGATCGCCGCCGCTCGACTGGCGGACGCTCCGGCGGCAGCGGAGCAACAATTGCGTCGGGCCTTGGTGGTCGGAGCGGGTGAACTGGCCGGGTCCGAACTCGCGGCTCTGCGCACTCGCCTGGTCACCGCCGTCGCCGCGCAACCGGGCCGCGACCGCGACATGGCTCGCGCCGCCGCCGCAGCCGCCGCGTGCTGGCAGCCGATCTCGTGGGCGGATTCGGTCCACCTCTGGCTGGTCGCTGGTCGCGCCTGGCATCGTGCGGGTCGCCACGGCGAAGCCGTGGTCGCCTTCGACCGCCCCCTGCTGACCGGTCCCGTCGCCTACCCACCCGCCGAGCTCGCGCTGGTGCGCGCCCAGTTCGCCGAGTCGCTGAACCACGTCGGCCGCTATCGTCAGGCCGCCTGGCAGTTCGCCGAAGCGGCACGGCTGATCGCCGGTACGCCCGCGTTGCGCCGCCGCCACGCCGATCTGGTCTGGTCGGCCGCGGTCGCTCGCGAGTGCTGTGGGCAGGAGTCCGAGGCGCTCGGCGGCTATCTGCGCGCCGCGGGCCTCTGGGGCGAGCAGGACAAGATCGTGCCGAGGGCCCGCTGCCTGCGCGCGGCCGCCTGGCTACAACTGCGCGGACCACGGGGGCGCGTACGCGGGCCCTGGTGGGTGACGATCACGGTGTTGTTGACCGAGCTCGATCGCCGCGTGGCCGCCGAGCCTGCCGCACACCTCGTCGAAGAGCTGAAACGCACCCGCGCCCAGTTCGCCCAGATGTGCGCGCAGGCGTCGGGACCGCGCGAGCGCCGCGATGGCGGGGAGTAGTCCGGTCCGCCCCGGTCCGGTAGGCCGGATTAAGCTCAGACCTCATGCACGAAACAGCTCGACCGCGCCGCAAGCTCGGGGTCATGGGCGGCACCTTCGACCCGATCCACCACGGCCACCTGGTCGCGGCGAGCGAGGTCGCGAACCGGTTCGAGCTCGACGAAGTGATCTTCGTGCCGACCGGGCAGCCGTGGCAGAAGGTCAACAAGCAGGTCAGTCCCGCCGAGGACCGCTATCTGATGACCGTGATCGCCACCGCGTCCAATCCGAGGTTCTCCGTCAGCAGGGCCGATATCGAACGCAACAAAGTCACCTACACCGTGGACACGCTGCGCGAGATGCAGAACACCCATCCCGACGCGGAGCTGTACTTCATCACCGGTGCGGACGCGCTGGCCAACATCCTGACATGGCAGGATTGGACCGAACTGTTCGAACTGGCGAAGTTCGTCGGGGTGAGCCGACCGGGTTACGAACTGAACACCGATCATCTCGAGGAGCATCTGCGGGACCTTCCCGCCGACGCCGTGACGATGGTCGAGATCCCCGCGCTGGCCATCTCGTCGAGCGAATGCCGCCGCCGCGCCGCGGAGGGTCGGCCGGTCTGGTACCTCGTCCCCGACGGCGTGGTGCAGTACATATCGAAGCGGCACCTCTACGTGCCCGCAGGAACGGAAGGTAGCTGACGTTGAGCCACATGAGTGAGGGTCCGACCCCGCAGGAGGAGACCGTATGAGTGCCTCTACCGAAGCGATCGAGATGGCCACGGTCGCCGCACTCGCCGCCGACGACAAGCTCGCCACCGATGTCGTTGTCCTCGACGTCTCCGAGCAGCTGGTGATCACCGACTGTTTCGTCATCGCCTCGGCGCCCAACGAGCGCCAGGTCAACGCGATCGTCGACAATATCGAGGACAAGCTGCGCGAAGCCGGCCACAAGCCGGTCCGTCGCGAAGGCACCCGTGAGGGTCGCTGGGCACTGCTCGACTACGTCGATATCGTCGTGCACGTCCAGCACAACGACGAGCGCAACTTCTACGCCCTCGAGCGCCTGTGGCGTGACTGCCCGGCGGTTCCCGTCGAAGGCATCGCCGCACTCCCGACTCCGGCCGCGGACGACGACGCGCAGGTAGAGGGAATAGACGAGTGAGCAAGTACGCCCATGTGCGCAACCTGATCCTGTTGCGGCACGGGCAGACCGAATGGAACGCGGCCGACCGGATGCAAGGTCAGATCGACACCGATCTCACCGAACTCGGTCGCCAGCAGGCGAAAGAGGCCGCGCGAGAACTGGGTTCACGCAACGCTATCGCGATCCACGCCTCCGATCTGCGTCGCGCCAAGGACACCGCGCAGGCGCTCGGTGACATCAGCGATCTGCCCGTCATCACCGATCCACGGCTGCGCGAGACCAACCTGGGCGACTGGGAAGGCCTGACCCATCTCGAAGTCGACGCCGATTACCCCGGCGCGCGGGTGCAATGGCGTCTGGATGCTACCTACACACCGCCCAGCGGCGAGAGCAAGCTCGAGGTCGGTGCCCGCTCCTTGCCCGTGGTGCGCGAACTGTACAACGAGCGGCAGGATTGGCCCGGTCGGACTATCATCCTGGTTGCGCACGGCGGGCTGATCGCTGCTCTGACGGCCGCGTTGCTGGAACTGCCACCGGAGAACTGGCCCGCCCTCGGCGGGCTGGCCAATACCAGCTGGGTGCAGCTCTCCAGTCACGGCCCGGACATCGACCGACCCGGTTGGCGCCTCGATGTGTGGAACGCAGCGGCGAAGGTAGCTCCCGATGTCCAATGAAGAGCCCGATCGATCAGTACCTGATGAGATGTTCCAGCAGGTGACGGCCAAAGCCGGACGGCAATTGCCGGACGCGCTGTTCGGCCCGCCACCCGCTCGGCCCGCGCGCGCGGAGCGCGAGGAGCCGATCCGTTCGGTACCGGACGAACTCTTCAAGCAGGTCACTGCCCGCAGCGCACGGTCGCTGCCCGATGCCCTCTTCGGCCCGGTGCCCCCGCCGGTCGTCGCTGCCCCCGAGCCGGTCGACTCGGCGGCGGACGCCGTCGAATCCGGCTCGGAAACAGCGGATTCCGGGTCTTCGGCCGATGTCTCCCCAGGTGTCGACGTGCCGAGCGCGGAGACTTCGATCGGTGACGATGCCGATGGTGCGCCCAGCGCTGTCGACGTCGCCTCCAGTGCTGCTGCGGGAGAAGCGGATAGCGAGACTTCCGGTGTCACGGCAGCGGTGGAGGGTGTCGCAGCGGCCGAGTCGGGCGACGGAGGCTCTGTCGCCGTACAGACCGGGGCCGGCGAGGACCTCACTGCGACTGATGCGGATGCGGTCTCGGCTGCCGGCGGCGAAAGCTCGGTAGCGCGGTCCGTCGACGACCCGGCCGTCACTGACTCGATCGTTGATGCCGGTGGATCGACCGATCAGGCTGTGCCGCAACCATTGAGGTCTGCACCGGAATCGGCCGAGTCCGACGCCACCAGTTCGTCCGCACCTCCTTCGGCGGAGATAGCGGCCGCGGTGGAGATCGGCGCCTCCGCGGGCTCGGATGTCGACCTCGATATCGCGGACAGCTCGCTGACCTCGGTGACTGCCGCTGAGGCGGGTATCGCCGTCGACGAATCCGCTGAATCCGGTGTTTCGCACGGTGAATCGGTCGCGGCGGCAACGGCCGGTACGCCGCTAGTCGAGCAAGCCGTGTCGCCGAGGCCGGTGGAGTCGGCCGCCCCGCGCCCTGTGCTGCTCGTGATCGCCGACTCGCTCGCCTACTACGGCCCGAAGGGCGGTCTGCCCGCCGACGACCCACGCATTTGGCCGAATATGGTCGCCGCGGAACTGGATTGGGATGTCGAGCTGATCGCTCGGATCGGGTGGACCTGTCGCGATGCCTATTGGGCGCTGATCGGAGATCCCCGGGTGTGGGCGTCCGTGCCGCGCGCCGGTGCGGTCGTGTTCGCCGTCGGCGGCATGGACACGCTGCCCTCTCCGCTGCCGACCGCGCTGCGGGAGATGATTCGCTACATCCGTCCGCCGCGCCTGCGCCGTGGTGTGCGCGCGACCTACAACTGGTTGCAGCCGAAGCTGTCGAAACTCGGTCGCCCGGTTGCCCTTCCGCCGAGGGTGAGCGTCGACTACCTGGAGCAGTCGCGGGTCGCGCTGAACCATCTGCGTCCGGAGTTGCCTGTCGTGGCGGTACTGCCGTCGGTCCACAAGTGCGATGCCTACGGGCGGGTCCACCGGGGTCGGCCGCGGGCGGTGAAGGCATTGCAGGCCTGGTCGGGTCGCACGTCGGTCCCGCTCGTCGACCTCGGTGAGGCGGTGCGCGACGACATCGAGTCGGGCTCGGCGAACCCGGACGGCATCCACTGGGGCTGGGCCGGGCACGCGGCGGTGGCGACGGCGATGACGAAGGCGCTGCAGGAGGTTCGGTAGTCCGTGGCCGTTGTCGTGGTCACCGATTCGGCGGCGGGATTGTCCGCCGATCTCGTCGCCGGGCTCGGTATCGAAGTGGTGCCGTTGCACGTGCTCGTCGGTGAACGAGAGATCCGGGAGGGCGTCGACCCGATCGAGATCGACTACACCGCCGATTCGGTCACCACGTCGGCCGCCTCGCCCGGCGAACTGCGCGAAGCCTACGAACGCGCGCTGAGCCACAGCGACGGCGACGGGGTGGTGGCTGTTCATCTGTCGCGCCGGTTGTCGGCGACCTGGGAGTCGGGCCGCCAAGCGGTGCGCGACATGGGTGCCGAAGATCGTGTGCGCGTTGTCGATTCGCTCGGGGCCGGCCTGGCGACCGGTCTGCCCGTGCTGGCTGCCGCGCGGAGAGCGAGGGCTGGTGAGGCGCTCGACGATGTCTACGAGCGCGCGGTGTCGGCCGCCACGCGTTCGCGCACGTTCATCCTGGTCAACCGCACCGAGCAACTTCGCAAGGGCGGCAGACTGAGTAGTGCCGCCGCGTTCTTCGGCAGCGAACTGGTGACGAAGCCACTGCTGCAGCTGGTGGAGGGCAAGCTCGAAATGCGCGAGAAGGTGCGAACCCGATCGCGTGCCTACGCCAAACTGGTGGCCGCCGCGGTGGACGCGGCGGCGTCCGACGGTGCGGCCCTGGGTATTCAGCATCTCGGCGCCGAGGAGGCCGCCGAGAACATCGCGGCGCAACTGCGTGAGCAGCTGCCGCAGGTGCACGAGCTCTACGTCGCCGAGTTCGGTCCCGCGCTCGGTGTGCACCTCGGTGTCGGCGCACTCGGCGTCGCGGTGTTGCCCGGTGGATGTGTCTGACCGATGCCGGTTCAGAATCTCGCTGAGGGTAAACAGCCCGGTGGCGACGATCCGGTGCCTACCGTAGCCGGCATGGCAGGCAACGCTTCTCCACAGACAGACCTTTCGCCACGCGTACTCGTGGTCGAGTGGGACGACCCCGATGCCGAGACGTTGCGGGCGGAGATGTCGGCGGAGGTCGGTCCCCGTTACGCGCACCTCGAACTCCCCTCGAGCGGACCCTCGCCGCTCGCGGTCGACCACGCGACCGTGCACGAGACGTTCGTCGCGTACGCGGGTGCCGAGCCCGTCGGGCACGCCGCGGTGCGCTGGAATGCCGGTGACCTCGAACTCAAGCGGATGTTCGTGCGCCCCGCCCACCGTGGCACCGGAACCGCGACCGCGCTGTTGCACGCCGCCGAAGCATCCGTGCGCGCGGCCGGTCGGCCCCGAATCATCCTGCAGACCGGACATCTGCAGCCCGAGGCGGTGCGTTTCTACGAGCGCAGTGGCTATCACCGGATACCGCTGTTCGCGCCGTATCACGTCCTGCCGCTGTCGAACTGTTTCGCGAGGAACCTGGACTGAAGCGGTGATCAGCGCGGGATCTACGATTTCCCGATGACCGGATACGACGACTTCGACCAGCTCGACGCCGCGAACCTGCCGCCGCGCAGGCAACACATCCTGGCCGTGATCAGGGACTCGGTGCTCGCTCACGGCTACGCTCCGAGCACTCGGGAGATCGCCGACGCGGTGGGCCTGCGCTCCACATCCACGGTCTCCCACCATCTGAAGGCGTTGGAGGAGGACGGATTCCTGCGCCGAGCCGCCACCATGACCCGACCCATCGACGTGCGGTTGTTCCTGCGTGGCGCGCCCGCGGCCGACGCCGATGCCTCGGTGTCGGTGCCCGTCGTCGGTGATATCGCGGCGGGGACGCCGATCCTGGCCGAGCACAACCCCGACGACGTCATGACCTTGCCGCGTGAACTGGTCGGCCGTGGTGAGGTTTTCGGCTTGCGGGTGCGTGGCGACTCGATGATCGACGCCGCGATCTGTGATGGCGACCTCGTGGTGATCCGTAGTCAGCGCGAGGCCGTCTCCGGCGATATCGTCGCCGCGATGATCGGCGAGGAGGCCACGGTCAAGGTCTACCGCCGCCGTAACGGTCACGTCTATCTCGAGCCGCGCAATCCCGCCTACGCCGTGATCGACGGCGACGAAGCGGTCATCCTAGGCCGCGTCGTCTCGGTGATGCGGCGACTCTGACGGCGCTACGCCGGGCCGAACCAGTCCAGCGATTGGCCGTGCGGCCCGGCGAAAGCCAACGGCTCGTCGTCGAGGGCGAGCACCAGCCGGGCCGGTGAATTCGGGCGTGGCGGCAGCCGGTCGACCAGTGCGCTGAGCACCCCCGTGCCCTCCTGCGAAACCCAGTGGCAGGGTAGTTCCCGAACCGTTGCCCGGAAGTCCGCCCGCGCCTGCGGCGAGAGGTAATTGAGTACAGCACTGTGGAACACCACCACGGTGCTGTCGCGTGGCGCCGCGTGAACCAGCTCGGTGATCTGCTCGTTCAGATCGCCGGTGACGATGGTCGGTGGATCCGCAGCGGCGATCGCGCAGGCCGAACGCAGGCGTGCCAGCCGTTCGCCTTGCCCCGGCCAGACGAGGGCCGACAACCACTGTCGGTCGTCGCTGTCGCCGGCATCGAGCGGGTTCAGATCCACGCCCGCTCGATGGACGACCAGGGGCAGCCGATCCGGGATCGGCACTGCCCCGGTCGTCGCGCAGGTCAACACCACCGATGACGGACCGTCGACCGGGTCCAACGCGGCGGTGTCGTAGCGATAGCTGAAACGGTCCGGGTACAGACACAGTCCGGCCGAGGCCCCGACCTCGATGAGCGCCAAGGGTCCGGGCAGGCGGGCCAGCACCGGCAGCAGGGTGGCCGCCCGGCCCGCCTCGTTCGTCTGTGTACGCCTGCGCAGCGCCGTCGCGGAGATCGCCGACCAGTTCGCGCGCAGCTGCTCGCGGAACTCGCGGTAGGGCACCGCGGTCGCGCCGTTGACTCGCGCGGCAGCCAGGATCAGGTTGGGTTGCTGTTTGTCCGTGGGCAATTGGGCGATCAGTGCCAGCACCGCGGCGTCTGTGCTGATGTCGAGCGCTCGTCGGTGATAGAGCGCGGAATTGTCCCGCGCTTCGAGGAGCGCGAAGTCGCGGAATCGTTGTGCGGGTTCCATGGGTTCCTGAGTACTTCGAATCGGCCATGGGCGCACGGTATCTATTCGGGCAGAGCCGATTCTGGTTGCGCAGGCCGTTGGCGGGCGAGTTGTCCACAGGCTCGGAGTTATCCACAGGTTTCTTCGAAGGCCAGGTCGGCAGCGGCTTGCCAGGTCGGCGACTGCCTAGCGTCGCTGCCATGTCACGACACGAAGAGCACGAGCGAGTACGGCAGCGGCTGGGCGGACTGGCGGTCCGCGAGGGACCACGTCCGGGCAGTCAGGCGCGGCGCGCGTCCGGGATGGAGGCCGACGACAGCGCTGCGCGCCTGGGCCACGGCGAAGGGCATTGGGACGATGACGAACTCGCGCCCGCGGCCGGCCGGGTAGACGCGGTGCAGACGCCCGAGTGGCTCGACGACGGCGGATCGGGCAGGCGGAATCGCATGGTGCCAGAGCGCTTTCGGGGCGCGCGGCTGGATCCGGGTCGTCGCGGCGCGCTGGTGCTCGGGCTGGTCGGGGTCATCGCTGTGGTGCTCACCGGTGTGATGGTGCTGCGAGATCAGCCGGTGGCACGGGCGGTACCGCCCGTGCCGGTCCTACGGGCGGAGAATGTCGCGGTACAGCCCGGCCCGACCGCCGTGGTCGCGGCCGTGTCCGGTCAAGGTCCGTCCCCGAGCGCCGACATCGTCGTCAGTGTGGTCGGCCTGGTCGAACGAGCCGGGCTGCACCGATTGCCGGAGGGATCTCGGATCGCCGATGCCGTGGACAGGGCCGGAGGTATTCGTGCGGGCGCCGACCTGGCAGGCCTGAACCTGGCTCAACGACTCGCGGACGGCGACCAGGTCATCGTCGGAACAACAGATCCGCAATCCGGACAACCACGCCTCGGCAGCATCATGATCGGCGCCGGCCGCGCACCCGCGCCCCTGCCCGGCGCCGCGGGCTCGAACACCGCGGGCTCGAACACCGTGAGTTCGAAGCAATCAGGTGCGAGCGTCGCCAGCGCGGGTGCCGTTGGCTCGCCCGGAAATTCGCCCCTCGATCTGAACACCGCGACCGAAGCAGAGCTGGACGCACTGCCCGGCGTCGGCCCCATCACCGCGAAGGCGATACTCGCGTGGCGCACCACCAATGGACGTTTCACCGATGTGGCCCAACTCGGCGAGGTAGACGGCATCGGTCCGGCCAGGCTGGCTCGGCTGCGCGATCTGGTGACGACGTGATCGAACCGAAGATCTCCTGCGTGGAGGTGAGCGCGTGAGTTGCCCGGTGTGGCCGTGCGCACGACTCGGACCCGTGACAGATCAGCCCACCGGAACACCGGCGAGACGGGAACCGGAATCAGCCGATCCTGTCCGGCTCGCCTGCCCACTCGGACAGGGCGAGAACCCCTGTGCCGTGGGTGGTCTGGTCGACCGGGGTCGTGGCACGTCCAGATATGACGACACGGCAGGCGGATGAGGCACGCGCAGGCAGAGGGAGCGGTTCGGGCGCGGCGTCGTCGGCGAACGAGCGCCGAGCAGCACGTCCAGGCGATGCCGGGAGGTTCGGATCGGCCCGGTCGGTCGGCAGCGGCTGAACGTGATTCGGAGCGGTCGGGTTGGCGCCGATGGACGCGGGCGGCCGTGCGCTGGGAAGCGGAAGGGCAGGAGCCGGGACCAACGGTGGGCGCGGGGCAGCACACAGATGCGGGGGAGGGCGAACCTGAGCAGCAGGTACTGGATATGCGGTTGGTTCCTGCGGCGCTCGGATGCTGGACTGCGACGATCGTGGCGGTGACCGTGGGGTGGGTCGCGGGGTTGGTGCTCGCGGTCGCGTCGGTCATCGTGGCGATCGGGTTGTGGGCGGTGCTGCTGTGGGCGATAGCGCATCGACGGGAGCGGTGGCGGGTCGTCGCGGTGACCGGACTGGCGACGATGCTGCTCGGTGCGGGATTCGGGGTGGCAGGTGCCTGGCAGGAGCACCACGTCCGGTCACACCCGCTGCGCGAGTCGTTCGGCCGGTCGGTGAACGTGCTCGCGGTGATCACCGATGACGCGAAACCCCTGCGCGCCGGTGGTTTCGGTGGCGAGCGGCGATGGATTGTCCGCGCCGGTCTGCGGGAGTTCGGCCATGGCACGGAGTGGACGCTGGCCGGCGGATCGATGGTGGTGCTCGCGCAGGGAAGTGAGTGGGCTGCGCTGTCGCCTGGGCAGTTGGTGCGGTTCCGGGCCGAGGTCAGCGAGCCGAACCGTGCGGACCTGACCATCGCCACCCTGCATGCCACCGACGCGCCGAATCGGGTCGGTGAGCCGCCGTGGTGGCAGCGGCTCGCGGCGAGCGTTCGAACGGATCTGGTCACCGCGTCCGCCGAGGCACTGCCACCTGCCGCGGCGGGGTTGCTGCCCGCGCTCGTTGTCGGCGACACCGTCGCGCTGCTCGACGATGTGCGTGACGCGTTCGAGATCGCTGGTTTGCAACACCTCTGTGTGGTCAGTGGCGCTAATTTCACGATTCTGTTGACGGCTCTGTTGGCGCTCACTCGATTGCTCACGGTCGGCCCGCGGATCAGCGCTGCCGCGGCGGCGGGGGTAATCGTGCTGTTCGTCGTCCTCGCCCGTCCCGACCCGAGTGTGCTGCGCGCGGCAGCGATGGGCTCGGTGACCGTACTCGCCCTGCTCACCGGCAGACGCAAGCAGGCGCTACCGGCGCTGTGTGCGGCGGTGATCGGATTGCTGGCCGTCGCACCACAATTGGCGGTCAGCGCCGGATTCGCGCTGTCGGTGCTCGCCACGGCGGGGCTGATCTTGCTCGCACCCAGCTGGGCGGACTGGCTGCGGGCGCGTGGTTGGTGGCGCGCACCCGCGGAGGTCGTCGCGGTGGCGGCGGCGTTCGTTGTCACGGTGCCGCTGATGGTCGCGCTGTCAGGGCGGGTGAGTCTGGTGGCGATCGTCGCGAACGCGCTCGTCGCACCGGTGGTCGGGCTGATCACGGTGATCGGCGCGGTGGGCACGGTCGCGGCCTGCGTGTGGGGTGAGGCCGCGGTGTGGGTGCTGTGGTGCGCGCGGCCACCGATGTGGTGGTTGCTCGGTGTCGCCGATCATGCGGCCGCGGTGCCGGGTGCGATGATCACGGTGCCGGGTGGCGCGGTCGGAGGAGCGGTCGCGACCGTGATCGTCATCGTGGTCGTGGCGGCACTGCGCTGGTCGCACACCCGCAGACTCCTGGCGGTGGTGGTGCTGAGTGTGGCGATGGTGGTGCTCCCGGTGCGCTTCTTACAGCCGGGGTGGCCACCATCGGGTTGGGCGCTCACCATGTGTGACGTGGGACAGGGTGACGGCCTGGCCCTCTCGGTTGCCCCCGGAGCCGCGATCGTCATCGACGTCGGCCCCGACCCACGCCCGATCCGGGCCTGCCTGGACCGACTGAGAATCACCCATATCCCCTTGCTGGTACTCACGCACCCCCATGCCGATCACATCAACGGTCTCGCCGGCGCTCTGCGCGGCCGCACTGTCGACGCCATAGCCACCGCACCGGGCGAACTCCGCTCAGCTATCGCCACACCGTGTGCCGCTGTCGACCGAACCGCCGGCCTGGCGCCGGTCACAGTGCCGCCATCCTCACATTCACCGGAGCGAGTGTCGACGGTGGGCGCTGATGCTCGGCAGGCCGGAGACGGCCGTGTCGAGTGTCCGAGCGGGACACCAGGGGAGCGGAAGACTAAGGGCGATAGCCGGTCAGCGGCCCACACTGATTCCGCACGAGATGGCCACAGTCACGACAACGGTGGAGGAGTCGAGCAAGTGGCGGAACTGGCTGGTGCGGCCGGTATTCCGTTGATGGAGCTTCACGCGGGCCACGAAATGACGTTCGGCGTAGTCGAATTGCAGGTCCTCGCGCCGGGCCGGGACGTGCCTACATCATTGGCGGTCGATGAGGCCAATGATCGGTCACTGGTGCTGCGCGCCCGCACGCCGGCCGCGACGATCCTGTTCACCGGTGACATCGAGGCGCAGGCGCAGGACCGACTCCTACGCGGCGAGGATATCCGGGCGGACATCCTCAAAGTGCCCCATCACGGATCACGCACCACCACAACAGAGTTCCTCCATGCCGTCCGCCCACGCCTGGCATTGGTCAGTGCCGGGGCGGGCAACACCTTCGGTCATCCGCACCCCACGGTGCTCACGACCCTCGCCGCGCTCGGCGCCTCTGTCGCACGGACCGACCTCGACGGCGACGTGGTGATCGTGGGTACCGCCGCCGATCTGCGGACCGTGACGTCTCGTCGACGCGCACCGCGTGTGCGGCAGTGCCCGCGTCCCGCAGGTACGCGACGAGGTACTCACCGCGATGAACGAAATATCGGTGGGCGGAGGTGTCGGTACCGGTGATGTCGGTGGGCGGTGCTGTCGGTGGGCCTACGTAGGATCGCCTCGTGAGCGAACGCCCTGCCTCGGTACATCTGGTTCTCGGAGATGAGGAACTGCTGGTCGAACGTGCGGTTGCGATGGTGACCGCGCAGGTGCGGGCCGGTGCGCCCGATCCGGATTCGGTGCCGGTCGATCGATTGCGCGCCGGTGACGCGAGCACCGCCGAACTGGCCGAGTTGCTCAGTCCCTCGCTGTTCGCCGAAGACCGGGTGATCGTGCTCGAGTCGGCCGCGGAAGCGGGCAAGGACGCGGTCGCGGTGATCACCGAGGCCGCGGCCGACCCGCCCGACGGTGTGGTGCTCATGGTGCTGCACTCCGGTGGCGGCCGGGCCAAGGCACTGGCACCTGCGCTACAGAAGAAGGGTGCGACCGTCCACGAGTGCGCGAAACTCACCAAGGGTGCCGAGCGGGTGGAGTTCGTGCGGGGCGAGTTCCGGGCGCTCGGAGTGAAGGTTGCGACCGAGGTCGTTCAGGTCCTGCTCGAATCCGTCGGTTCGGAACTGCGCGAATTAGCCGCCGCCTGTTCGCAATTGGTGTCCGATACCGGTGGCAAGGTCGACGCGAACGCGGTCCGTCGGTACTACTCCGGCCGAGCCGAGGTCACCGGCTTCGATGTCGCCGATCTCGCCGTCGCGGGCGATCGCCCCGGCGCGATGGAGGCCTTGCGCTGGGCCACCGACCGCGGTGTCCCGCACGTTCTGCTGGCCGACGCCCTCGCCGACTCGGTCCACACCATCGCCAAAGTCGGCTCGGCAGGCCGCGGCGACCCGTTCGCCCTCGCCCAGAAACTCGGGATGCCCCCCTGGAAGATCAAGAAAGCCCAGGCCCAAGCGCGTGGCTGGAACCCCACCACCATCGGAACCGCCCTCCAGGTAGTCGCCACCCTCAACGCCGACGTCAAGGGCGGCGCTGCCGACGCCACCTACGCCGTGGAACACGCCCTCGCCCGCATCCTCGACCTGCGCGCCACCGGCTGAACCGGTTGCCCCGGCTGATTCCCGAACTCCTCCGCTCGGACCTACACCGCCGGTACCGGCGGGCCACCGACGCGGTCGGGGTGCGCCAGTTCGCGGCACAGGATCCGGACGGCTATCCGCCGCGGATTTCGCAGGGCCTGGGCACCCGGTCCTGAACGAGCGCGCCGCACCTCCATCCAATCGGGATCGAATCGCGATGTCCGGTCGCTGTCGCGGCTGGCACAGTTGATCATGAGATGGTTGAGCCGAGTGGTGGCCGGGATGGACGAGGCGGGCGCGGTCGACGCGGTCGGGGCTCGGCGGGGCGAACAGCACGGCAGGTGGTGAAGGTCCTCGCGGCGGTGTTGTCGGCCGCGGTGGTGGTTGTCACGGCCTATGGATGGTCGACGGCGGGCAGCTTCGACGCGGGATTCCTGCGGTCGCGCGCGCTCGGTGACAACGCACCGCATTCACTCGGGGGTGATCTCAATATCCTGCTGATCGGCTTGGATACCCGACGCGACCAGAACGGTGACGAGCTACCGGCCGAGGTCCTCGAGCAACTGCACGCGGGCGACGGTGACGAAGGCGGATACAACGCCAATACCCTGATCCTGGTACATATTCCGGCCGAACTGGACAAGATCGTCGCGGTCTCGATACCCCGGGACGACTATGTGCCGGTCACCGGCATCCCCGGCTACACCCACGCCAAGATCAAGGAGGCGTACGGGTTGAAGAAGGCGGCCGCGCAGGACCAGTTGATCGCGCGGGGCGTCACCGATCGGCGGAAGTTGGAGCAGGCGGGCCGGGAAGCGGGACGAGCCTCGATCGTGGCAGCGGTCCGGGATCTGACGGGGGTGCCGATCGACAGGTTCGCCGAGGTGACCCTGGCGGGCTTCTACGATCTGGCCGACGCCCTCGGCGGCGTGGAAGTGTGTTTGAACAATCCGGTGCGCGACTCCGAATTCTCCGGCGCCGATTTCCCCGCGGGGCGCCAGCAACTGGATCCGGCGCAGGCGCTGGCCTTCGTCCGGCAGCGGCATGGGCTCGAGAACGGCGACCTGGACCGCACCCACCGTCAGCAGGCGTTCCTGACCTCGGTGGCCCGCCAGCTTCGCAGCGGCGGCACCCTCACCGACCCGGGCAAGCTTTCGGCGCTGATGGATGTGGCGCATCGCAATATCGTGTTGTCGGACGACTGGAACATGACCGAATTCGTGCGCACCCTGGGCGCCGCCGACGATCCGGAGGTCGAATTCCGGACCCTGCCCGTGCTGCGCTACGACGTGATCAACGGCCAGGACGTGAACATCGTCGACCGGCCCGCGATCCGCCGGGAGATCGCCGCGGCCTTCGGGATGCCGGCACCACCTGCCACCACCGCCGAGCGCACCGGGCAACGCACGGAACCGCCTGCCGCCTGGTCGTCGGAGTCGACCGCGGGCGCTCGGCGGACCGGCACGCCCTCATCGAAGACGGAGACTCCCGACGCGGGCGCGCCGGTCCGCGGCGATATCACCTCAGGGCAGGTGCCTTGCGTGAATTGACTAGTCGCCGGCGATGACGAGCGAGACGTCCACATCCTCGTCGTCGGCATCGTCGAGGTCGTCGTAGCGGCCCTCCCACTCGTCGTAGAGCGGAACCTCGTCCTCGCGCGTGACGATCCAGGCGGCGCCGTAGCCGCCGTCCTCATCGGGCACCATCACGTTCTCGACCTTGAGACCGATGCCGAGGATCTCCGCCGCGCGGATCACCTCGGCCAGGTCGTCGCCTCGTACCACCGTCTGATTCGCGTAGACCGTCAACATGGCGCGAATGGTAGCCGGTGGAAGAGAACGACAAAAGCCGCCGTGGTCATCGAGGCCACGGCGGCTGCGTCTTGCGAAGTATTGTCAGCGAGCACCGGGCTCGCCGTCGATCAGATCTTGTTCAGAGCCAGCGCGAGCGCGGACTTCTTGTTGGCCGCCTGGTTGGCGTGGATAACGCCCTTGGACGCGGCCTTGTCGAGCTTGCGGCTCGCGAACTGCAGCTGCTCGGCAGCCTTTTCCTTGTCACCGCTGGAGGCAGCTTCACGGAAGTTGCGGATCGCGGTGCGCAGCGCGGACTTGACCGACTGGTTACGCTTGCGCGCTTCCTCGTTGGTACGGATCCGCTTCATCTGGGACTTGATGTTGGCCACGCCTGTATCCTCTGGTTTCCTGTCGCTGGGTGGTATTCCTTGAAAGCTCGTCGGGCGCGCGCCCACGATGCAGCAGATGGTGCTGAACTACGGGTAACACCGCGCCGAAGGTCGAGGTTACCAGCTCGCCATCCCCCGACGAAATCGGGCCCTCATCCGGTCGACAGGGGAGTCGACGGCGGATTTCCGCGCGGTTGAGGTGATGCAAAGAATTTACCTGTGTCACACACGACCCAGCCGCCGCGTGATGCACAGTTTTTGTCATGACCTCCACCACTGCGCCGAGTACGGCTCGATCTGCATCACCGGCGATGGTGAGAACGAATGGGCACCCGGTATCCACCCACACCGGTTTATTCGAGGGGTACGGCCCCGGCCGCTTCGCTGACGCGTTCGACGAGATGTTCGACGCGTCGGGAAAAGTACGAGCGCCCTACAAGGGCATCCACGCCGCGATGGCCGCCAATGACGTCGACGACCTGGCCAAACGATCGGACGCGCTGGACCGTGCGTTCATCGACCAGGGCATCACCTTCTCCCTGTCGGGCCAGGAACGCCCGTTCCCGCTGGACCTGGTGCCGCGTGTGATCGCCGCCGCGGAGTGGACCAAGCTCGAGCGCGGCATCAAACAGCGGGTCACCGCGATGGAGCTGTTCCTGGCCGACGTCTACGGCGAGCAGAACATCCTGCGTGATCAGGTGATCCCCAAACGCCTGGTCACCTCGTGTGAACATTTCCACCGCGAGGCCGCCGGGCTGGTTCCGCCCAACGGCGTGCGCATCCACGTCTCCGGTATCGACCTGGTCCGCGATGAAAAGGGCGACTTCCGGGTATTGGAGGACAATCTGCGCTCCCCGTCGGGGGTGTCCTACGTGATGGAGAACCGGCGCACGATGGCCCGGGTCTTCCCCGACCTGTTCTCCTCGCACCGGGTGCGCGCCGTGGGTGACTATCCGGGGCATCTGCTGCGCGCGCTGCGGGCCTCGGCGGCGCCCAACGAGGTCGACCCGACCGTGGTGGTGCTCACACCGGGCGTGCACAATGCCGCCTACTTCGAGCATTCGCTGCTGGCCAGGCAGATGGGTGTCGAGCTGGTGGAGGGTCGCGACCTGTTCTGCCGCGACAACGTCGTCTACATGCGCACGACCGCGGGGGAGCGTCAGGTCGACGTGATCTACCGGCGCATCGACGACACCTTCCTCGACCCGATGCACTTCCGCCCCGATTCCGTCCTCGGCGTCGCCGGCGTGCTCAACGCCGCCCGCGCGGGCAATGTGGTGATCTCGAGCGCGGTGGGCAACGGTGTCGGCGACGACAAGCTCATCTACACCTACGTGCCCAAGGTCATCGAGTACTACCTCGGCGAGAAGCCGATCCTGCCCAATGTCGACACCTTCCGCTGCTGGCTCGACGACGAACGCGAGGAGGTGCTCGACCGGGTCGGGGAGCTGGTGGTCAAACCGGTCGAGGGTTCCGGTGGCTACGGCATCGTGATCGGGCCCGACGCGTCCCCGCGCGAGCTCGAGGCGATCAAGCGCAAGATCAAGGCCGACCCGCGTGGCTGGATCGCCCAGCCGGTGGTGCAGCTCTCGACGGTGCCGACCAAGATCGGTGACGATCTCGCGCCCCGCCACGTGGACCTGCGCCCGTTCGCGGTCAACGACGGGGACGACATCTGGGTGCTGCCCGGCGGTCTCACCCGGGTCGCGCTGCCGGAGGGCTCCCTGGTGGTGAACTCGAGTCAGGGTGGCGGCAGCAAGGACACCTGGGTGCTGGCCGGGCGCGCGGGGTCGGTCGACCGGGAGCTGGCCGGACCCGAACTGGTCAGTGAACCGCCGCAGGCGGATTCGTTCGAGCTCGGTCGCGAACTCAGCACGCCGCAGGCCAACCAGCAGCAACAGCAGCAACAGCAGACACAGCGGTTGATCGGGGAATAGGGACATGCTTGCTCGAAATGCCGAATCTCTCTATTGGATCGGCAGATACGTCGAGCGCGCCGACGATACAGCGCGCATCCTGGACGTGGCGGTGCATCAACTGCTGGAGGACGCCACCGTCGACGCGGACCGCACCTCGCGCGTGCTCCTGAAGGTGCTCGGGATCGAGCCGCCCGAAGGTCTTCGCCTCGACGTGTGGTCGGTGACCGATCTCGTCGCCTACAGCCACGACCACGGCGTCTCGATCAGTGACTCCATCACCAAAGCCCGCGAGAACGCCCGCGGCGCACGCGAAGTCACGTCGAGTGAGATGTGGGAGTGCCTCAATGCCACCTACAACGGCATGGCCGCGGCGGAGCGGGCGGCGCGCGGTCTCGGCCCGCACGAGTTCTTCTCCTACATCAAGGGCCGGGCGGCGATGTTCACCGGACTGACCGACTCGACGCTGAGTCGCGACGACGGCTATCGCTTCCTGCTGCTCGGCCGGTCCATCGAACGGGTGGACATGATGGTGCGCCTGCTGCTCTCGCGTGCCGGCGACAAGACCTCCTCGCCCGCCTGGGTGACGGTGCTGCGCTCGGCGGGCGCGCACGACACCTACCTGCGCACCCATCGCGGCGCTCTCGACGCCGCCAGGGTCGCCGAGTTCATCCTGATCGACCGCCTGTTCCCGCGTTCGGTGTTCCACACGCTGCGCGTCGCCGAGGACTGCCTGACCGAGCTCGATCAGCGGCCGGGCAGTCGCGTCGGCGCGCGGCACGAGGCGCAACGAGTGCTCGGACGTGCGCGCAGCGAACTCGAGTTCCTGCCGCCGGGCGTGTTGTTGGAAGATCTGCAGAGTCGCTTGCTCGCGCTGCAGAAATCGTGCCGTGAGCTCAGTGAAGCCGTGTCACGACAGTATTTCCATGCCGCCCCGTGGGTGGCGTGGACCGATGTGCGCAGCAAGCAGGACGGCCGCGTGCAGGTTGAGGGAGAGCTATGAGTTGGCGGATCAGAGTGGTGCACACCACCGGTTATGTCTACGACGCGCCGGTGACGCGCTCGTTCAACGAGGCCAGGCTCACCCCGCGCGCCGACAGCAGACAGAACGTGATCCTCAATCGCGTCGAAACCGTGCCCGCCACAAGGGCCTATCGCTACACCGACTACTGGGGCACCGCGGTCACCGCTTTCGACCTGCACGCACCACACACCGAGCTCGAGGTGACCGGGTCATCGGTGGTCGAGACCGAACCGTTCGCCGAGCCCACCGAGGAACTGAGCTGGGACGAACTGCAGGGCGGGCGCGTCATCGATCGGTTCGACGAAATGCTCAGTCCCACCGCGTATGTGCCGCGTGATCGCAAACTGTCGACGGTGGCGCGCCAGCTCTCACGCGGCGAGGAGCCCGCCAAGGCGGTGGTGCGCGCGGCCGAGTGGGTGCACAAGGAGATGGACTACATCGCGGGCACGACCTCGGTACACACCTCGGCGCTGGAGGCCTTTGCCGAGCGCCGTGGCGTGTGCCAGGACTATGCCCACTTGACGCTGGTGTTGTTGCGCAGCATGGGAATTCCCAGTCGCTACGTGTCCGGCTACCTGCATCCCAAGCCCGGCGCGGCGATCGGTGAGACGGTGGCCGGCCAGTCGCACGCGTGGATCGAGGCGTGGACCGGGCAGTGGTGGGGCTATGACCCGACCAACAATCTCGCCGTCAACGAGCAGCACGTATCGGTCGGCGTCGGTCGTGACTACGCCGATGTGCCGCCGTTGAAAGGCGTGTTCTCCGGCGGCGGCTCGACGGATCTCGAGGTCGTTGTGGAGGTCACCCGGCTCGCGTAGTGTCCGAGAGGCTCGTGCGGACCCCGCTCGCCGCGGGGGTCGATTCCTCCCGGAGAGGTGGCACCGAATGTCTCCCACTGCACAGGAACTCGTCGAAATCGACGTCGTCCCCCGATCGAAGAAGTGGGCGGCCGAGGGACTCGGCACCTTCATCCTCGTGATCTGTGGCGTCGGCACGATGGTGCTGGCGGGCGATCGGGTCGGCCCGCTCGGTGTCGCCTTCGCCTTCGGGCTTTCGCTGATGTTCCTGGTCTACGCGATCGGGCCGATCTCGGGTTGTCATGTCAATCCGGCTGTCACGCTCGGGCACATGCTGCTCGGGCGGATCAGCGCGGTCGGCGCGGTCGGCTATGTGATCGCCCAACTGGTCGGCGCGTTCCTCGCCGGACTCGTGCTGTTCGCGCTGGCGAACAACCTGCCCGCCTACGACCGCCAGGTGGACGGTCTCGGCGCCAACGGCTGGGGCGCGCACAGCCCGTCGGCGGTGACCGGGCCGCTCGGTGAGGTGGTGGTGCAGAACGGGTACGGCTTGGCGGCCACCATCATCATCGAGGTGATGCTCACCGCGCTGCTGGTGTTCGTGGTGTTGGCCTCGACCGATCAGATCTCCGACGTGCCACTGGCCGGACTCTCGATCGGCGTCACGCTCACGGTGATCTACCTGGTCTCGCTGCCGGTGGACAACACCTCGGTGAACCCGGCGCGCAGCCTCGGCGTCGCGCCGTATCAGGACGGGGCGATGGGACAGATCTGGGCGTTCATCGTGTTCCCGCTGATCGGCGGGGCGCTGGGCGCACTGCTCTACAGCCTGATCTTCGGCCGCTCGAAGGACGTGCACTCCTAGCCACGATTCCCGTTCAGCTCCAGCTGTATTCGGCCACCAGCCGGTGCGCGACCAGGTCGAAGGTCTTGCGCTCGACGATCGCGCCCTCGCGCCGGATGCCGTCCTCCGGCACGTCGAGTACCCGGTCCAGCCGCACCCAGCTCGGCCTGCCGTCGTGATCCCACGGACCGGAGCCGATGCCCACCCAGTTGCGGTCGTGCGCACGGTCGGCCTTCGACGACAGCATCAGTCCGAGCAACGTCTTGCGGTCGCGTCCGACGACCAGCACCGGTCGGTCCTTGCCGTTGGTCGGGTCTTCCTCGAACGGGACCCAGGTCCACACGATCTCACCGGGATCGGCGCGCCCGTCCAATTGAGGGCAGTAGACGATCTGGCGGGCGCGATGCGCCGTCGGCACGGGTGTCGAGGCCGTCGGGCGCACCGCGACGGCGGGCCCCGGCTTGTTCGCCAGTGCGTCCGCCAGTTTCCCGAGCAGTCGCGGGCCCTGCTTGCGCACGATTTTGGGCCCCTGCTCCTTGGCGATGACGCCGAGCTGCTTGCCGAGACTGTTCCAACTGCTGGCCATCTGTGAAATATAACGCCGACTCGCACTCCGGTGTACTGGTGCGAGTGGTGTAGCTGGGCGGAATGTGTGGTCTGTGCACTGTCGGGTGCACCGGTGGATGGGGTATGGCTGGGGGCATGGGACGATGGGCGCAGTTCGCCTATACCCCGCGAGGAGTGGAGTGGCTTCCAGTTTTGCCGATACGACGTTCACCGATCCGTCCCGGATCCGGAACTTCTGCATCATCGCCCACATCGACCATGGCAAGTCGACCCTGGCCGATCGGATGTTGCAGCTGACCGGTGTGGTCGAGGAGCGGGCCATGCGCGCCCAGTACCTGGACAGGATGGACATCGAGCGCGAGCGCGGCATCACGATCAAGGCGCAGAACGTGCGGTTGCCCTGGCAGGTCGACGGCACCGATTACGTCCTGCACCTGATCGACACCCCGGGCCACGTCGACTTCACCTACGAGGTCTCGCGCGCGCTCGAGGCCTGTGAGGGCGCGATCCTGCTGGTCGACGCAGCTCAGGGCATCGAGGCGCAGACGCTGGCGAACCTGTATCTGGCGCTGGAGAAGGATCTCACGATCATTCCCGTGCTGAACAAGATCGACCTGCCCGCCGCGGACCCCGATCGCTACGCCGCCGAGCTGGCCCACATCGTCGGCTGCGAGCCGGGCGACGTGCTGCGGGTCTCGGGCAAGACCGGCGTCGGCGTGACCGAACTGCTGGACAAGGTGATCGAGGCCGTCCCCGCTCCGGTGGGCGACGCCGACGCACCGGCCCGCGCGATGATCTTCGACTCGGTCTACGACACCTACCGGGGCGTGGTCACCTACATCCGCGTGGTCGACGGCAAGATCTCCCCGCGCGAGAAGATCAAGATGATGTCGACCGGCGCGACCCACGAACTGCTGGAAGTCGGCATCGTCTCACCCGAGCCGAAGGCCACCCAGGGGCTCGGCGTCGGCGAGGTCGGCTACCTGATCACCGGCGTGAAGGACGTGCGCCAGTCGAAGGTCGGCGATACCGTCACCAGCGCCCGCAACGGCGCCACCGAAGCGCTCACCGGCTACCGCGAGCCGCGCCCGATGGTCTACTCCGGCCTGTACCCGGTGGACGGCTCGGACTACCCGGATCTGCGTGACGCGCTGGACAAACTGCAGCTCAACGATGCCGCGCTCACCTACGAGCCGGAGACCTCGGTGGCACTGGGCTTCGGTTTCCGCTGTGGCTTCCTCGGTCTGCTGCACATGGAGATCACCCGCGAGCGGTTGCAGCGCGAGTTCGGACTCGAGCTCATCTCCACCGCGCCCAACGTGGTGTACCGGGTCGAGATGGAGGACGGCACCGAACACGTCGTCACCAACCCGTCGTACTGGCCGGAGGGCAAGTCGCGACACGTGTACGAACCGATCGTGAAGTGCACCGTCATCTCGCCGAGTGAGTTCATCGGCTCGATCATGGAGCTGTGCCAGCAGCGTCGCGGCGAGCTGGGCGGCATGGACTACCTGTCCGAGACCCGTGTCGAGTTGCGCTACACCATGCCGATGGCCGAGATCATCTTCGACTTCTTCGACCTGCTGAAGTCACGTACTCGCGGCTACGCCAGCCTCGATTACGAGGAGGCGGGCGAGCAGGAAGCAGACCTGGTGAAGGTCGACATCCTGCTGCAGGGCGAGGCGGTCGACGCGTTCAGCGCGATCGTGCACCGCGAGGCCGCGCAGGGCTACGGCCACAAGATGACCACCAAGCTGCGCGAACTGATCCCGCGTCAGCAGTTCGAGGTGCCGATCCAGGCTGCGATCGGCGCGAAGATCATCGCGCGCGAGAACATTCGGGCGATCCGCAAGGACGTGCTGGCCAAGTGCTACGGCGGCGATATCAGCCGTAAGCGCAAGCTCCTCGAGAAGCAGAAGGAGGGCAAGAAGCGCATGAAGACCATCGGTCGCGTCGAGGTCCCTCAGGAAGCTTTCGTGGCGGCGCTGTCCTCGGATTCGGACAAGCCGAAGAAGTAGGCGAGCCGAAACAACGACCGCTCAGGCGCCGGTACTCACCGGCGCCTGAGCTATTTCCACCCGCAGCCGGACGCCGCCGAGCGCGCTGCGGCCGAGTTCGGCAGTGCCGGAATGCAATGCGGCCTGCTGGCGAACCAGCGCGAGGCCGAGACCGGATCCGGGAGAGCCGGGGCGTTTGGCGAAACGGTCGAAAGCGGTGGGGGACAGGTGTTCCGGTATGCCGGCGCCGTTGTCGTCGATGGTGATCTCGGCGCCGTCGCCGGTGGCCCGTGCGGCGACCGTGACCTTGCCTGCCCGGCCGTGCAGCACCGCGTTGGCGACCGCGTTGGTCACGATCAGCATGATCCCGCCGGGCAACCCGTGGATCGGAACCGGGTCGCAGGCGGTGAGGGTGATCTCGACGCCGGGATTTCCCCGGCGTGCGTTCTGCACCGCGCGATCGAGGGTCTCGCACAGCTCGAACGGTTCGAACGTGGCGTGATCGGTGAGCTCGCCGACGGCGAGCCGTTCCAGGTCGGTGAGGGTGCGCGCGATCTGGGCTTGCGCGGCCAGCACATCGGTGAGGACGGCGCCGCGCTGGTCGGCGGGTAACTCGGTGCCCGCGAGCACCTGCAGATCGGTGCGCATGGCGGTGAGCGGCGTGCGGAGTTCGTGGGCGCAGACGGCCGCGAAGTCGCGGGCACCGGCCAGGGCCTGCCTGGTCTCGCTGTGCGCGGTCTCGAGGCGCGCCAACATTCTGTTGATGGCGTCGGAGAGTTCTTCGGCTTCCCTGGCGCCGCGGCCGGACAGCGGCGGCAACTCGTCGAGGGTGTCGATCTCGTGGGTCGCGGTGGCGAGCCTGCGCAACGGGCGAGCGGCGAATCCGGCCAGCACCCAACCCAATACGGCGGCGACGAGCACTCCGGCCACCCCGATACCGAGGCCGATCAGCTGGCTGCGGGTGATGGCGGCGTCCACGAGTTCGCGATCGGGATCGAGCCGGACCAGCATCCCGGGCGCGCCCTGGACCTGGGCGAGCGCGTCATCGGGTGGGGCGCTGGCGATCACGATGCCACGTTCGCGCGGTATCGCGGTGGCGGGCGGCGGGAACGGGGCACCGGGTTCGGGAGGTGCGGGTGGCTGCCCTGGGGTGCCGTCGTATCGTTGCGCGATCTGCACGCGCATGCTGGATACGGTCTGATCGAGCTGGCTGGTGCCTGTCACCTTCAGCAGCGCGCCGTAGGTGAGTCCGAGGGTGACCGCGACCAGCGCGGCCACCGCCGCCGACACCAACGCGACCCGGACCCGCAACGACCACGAGGCCTTCACGGCTGATCCCGCAGCACGAACCCGACGCCGCGCACGGTGTGCACCACCCGCGCGACCCCGTCGGCCTCGAGTTTGCGTCGCAGGTACGAGACGAACACATCGACCACGTTGGTGTCGGTGCTGAAGTCGTAACCCCAGACGCTCGACAGGATCTGCTCGCGCCCGAGCACGATTCCGGCATTGCGCGCCAGCATCGCGAGCAATTCGAATTCCCGCTTGGTGAGGTCGACCGGTGCCGAGCCCGCGTGGACCCGGTGCCCGGTCAGCTCGATCACGACCTCGCCGACCTGGATCGTGTCGGCCGACGGGGCAGCGGTGACCGGTCTGCGTCGCAACAGCGCGCGCAGCCGCGCGACCAGTTCGCCCAGATCGAACGGCTTGGTCAGATAGTCGTCGGCTCCACGCTCTAGTGCGGCGATCCGGTCGGTGACCGCGCTGCGCGCGCTGAGGACACAGATGGGGATGTCGTTGCCCATCGCGCGCAGGGCGGTGACCACCCCGACGCCGTCGAGTTCGGGCATGTTCACGTCGAGCACCATGGCGTCGGGAGCGGCGGATCCCACCAGGGAGAGTGCGCGAGCGCCGTCGGGCGCGGTGATCACCTCGAAGCCGGAGAGCTCGAGGCCGCGCCGCAGTGACGCGAGCACGCGGACCTCGTCGTCGACGACCAAGATCTGCTGTCCCGTCATGCACTCACCCTAGTGTTTTCCGTTGTTCGCGCTGGTCAGAACGGTTGTGCGGGCTGGGTATCGGCGGAGCCGGTCGCCGGTGCCGGGACCACATCGGCGAAGCCGCCGGGCGCGGGGACGACGGTGCGCTCGCCGTCGGAGTGGATCCGCTGGCATTGCGCGGGACCGTCCAGCGGCGGCGCGGGGTTGCCCGGGGCCGCGCGCTCGATGTGGATTCTGCCGGATTCCTGGCCACCGGGAGCGGTGCGTTCGATCCGAACACCGGGCACGGCGGGCAGCGGGGGCAGTTCGGGGAGATTCTCGCCGCCCGGCGCGGTGCAGATGATGGTGGTCGCCCGGCCGTCGTCGGGGCGCTCGCCCGGGTCGGCGGACGCGACGCCCGTCGCCGTGGCGGTGATCACCGCGGCGCCGCCGAGCAGTGCGGCGGCCTTGACACGGTGACGAGTGGAGAGTGCGGTCATGATCTGGCTCCTGACTGTGCGTTTCGCCGACCCTTTCGGTCGACCGCACCGACGCTAGGGCGCCGATCTTCACGCTCCGTTGAGCAATCGTTAGAGTTCTCTGGGGATCGACGGCCCCTGATTCCTCGGGCTCGCCGAAAGGTGTTGCTCGCCATAAGGTGAGCGGGTACCAACCGGCCTGCACGAAATGACAGGCCTACGTCCGGGAAATAGTGTTGGATGGGCCTCACTTCGCCGCTGGTCTGTGGTGGGGAACCACAGCGATGCGAGTGTTGGAGCTTTGATGACGCGTGATCTGCCTTTCGATGACGGTGCCGCGCGCGCAGAGGGGTCGGAGGGGTCGGACACTGCCTACCGGATCGCCAACGGCGTAGCCCGGGTGGCCAGGGCGGGCGCCTACGTCACCGGTGGCGCGTTGGTCGCGGCCAACGGAACCCAGCGCGAACCGGGCACCAGCAACGCCGACAGCCGGTATGCGGGCTGGTCGCAGCAGACTGTCCCCAGCGATCCGAGTCCGGACGCACCGAGTCCGATCGTGACGTTCCCCGACCTGGCCGCTGAGCTTCCGCCGCTCCCGGTAGTACCGCACGCACCCGTTTTCGCGCCGCCGAATCCCGTTGCCTCGATGGTCGCGGCGCCCGATGAATCCGTCGGGCGCCCAGAGACTCCCGACTCCGACGGTGACGAGTCGTCGAGCGGCCTCGGCATTCCCGGCTACGGGTACACGCAGGCCGGATCCGACTACCACGACACTCAGAACCCGCTACCCGGTGCCACCCCGGACCCTGGCTTCGACCTGCCCGGTTTCGACGGTCTGCCCGGCGACGGCGGTTTTCCCGGGTTCGACCTCCCCGGCACTGGCAACGGTCTGCCCGGTTTCGACGGTCTGCCGGGCGGCGGCATCGGCATTCCGGGCTTCGACGGTCTGCCCGGCCACGGCTTCGGCATCCCCGGCTACGACAGTGTCGGTCTGCCCAACGGCAATCTCCCCGGTGCGCACGCCCCCGGCGGCATGTTCGACGGGATCGGCAACCTCGACGGCGCGTTCGACGGTTTCGCCGGCATGTTCGACGGCGTCGGCGCGATGGTGACCACCGACTGGCAGGTCGACGTCCACGTCGGGCTCGACGGGGTGTGGGCCACCTCGCAGATGAAGCTCGATGTGCAGGTCGGCCAGGTCGGCGACCAGCTCGACGACTACGGCCAGTGGCTCGGTGGCGGCCTGAAGGTGCCCGGCGACACACCGTCCGGGTCCGGTCTCGGCACCTCCTCGTCCGCCGGCACCGGCACCTCCTCGTCGGGCGCTCCCGGGCTGCCCGGCTCGTCGTCCTCCGGCCTCGCGCTGCCGGGCACGCCCGCGCCCGCTCCGGCACTCGCTGCCCCCGCCGCTCCCGTGGCGGCGACACCGTTCGCCGCGGCTCCCGCGCAGGCTCCGGCCCCGGTTGCCCCCGTGCCCGCGCCGATCGCCCCGGCGGCGCCCGCGCCGGCCGCGTTCAACCCCGTGGTCAGCACGCCGTTGCAGACCACCATCCAGCCCGATGCGGCCTCCACTCCGATCGCGAATGTGTTCGGAAACCACGCCCCTTCGCCGCTGACCGCGCCCGCGGCCTCGCTGTTCACCCCGCCCGCGCCGACGAAACCCGTTGTGCTGCCCGAGGTCTCCGGTGGCGGTCACACTCCGACGACCGTGCCGGTGCCGGTGCCGTCCAAGATCCCGACGGTCGACCTCGACACCCCGACGACGGTGAAGGTGCCCACGGTCACGGTCCCGACCGTGCCCGAGATCACCAAGGTCCCGATCACCGTGCCGACGACCGGTCAGACCGTGCCGCCGAAGCCGACCACTCCCGACGACGACATCACCACCAAGCCGGGTACCAGCACCGGCGTCACGACCCCCTCGACCGGCGGGAGCACACCGACCGTCGACGTGCCGAGCCCGACCACCCCCCACCCGACCCCTTCGGTGCCGACCCAGCAGCCGACGGCGCCGACGAAGCAGCCGACGGTCGACATCGATCCGCCGACCAAGCAGCCGACCGTCGACATCGATCCGCCGACGGTCCACGTCCCACCGCCGGTCACCGTGGCGCCGACCGTCGTGCCGGTGAAACCCCCGGTCATCGAGACCAAGCCGATCGCCGCCGAGTTCGACCACCACGACAGCGGCTACCATGGCGTTTCGGCTGGATTGTTCGATCCGGGCATGGGTGGCGGCGATGTGCTCGCCGCCGCGTTTCCCATCGAGCACCACGGGTATGACTTCGTGGTCTGACACGACGATTTCGGCCGTGTCGATGTGACGAGAGTGAGGGACAGGTGTCTGCCGCAGCCGGACTGCAGACCGCGACGGTGAAGCATCCGGATGTGATGGCTCCCGTTGTCGCGCTGGTCGACGAACTGCGGGAACTGGTCCGCTCGGGCGGGCGCAACGACCTCGACGCCCGTCTCGGCATGGTGCGGGCCAGGCTCAGCGATCCGCGGGTCAGGATCGTCGTCGTCGGTGAACCGCAGGCGGGGATGAGCACGCTGGTCAACAGCATGGTCGGGTCCCCGGTCAGCGCCACCGAGGGCAAGCCGAGCGTGCCGGTGATCGTCGAATACGGCCAGGCGCCGAAGGCGACACTGGTGAAATCGGCGCCGGGTGGCCGGGTCGAACGGGTGCAGGTCGACCCGCTGAATCCGCTGCCCGCGCTGACCGCGCTCGGGGTGTTGCGTGCGGAGTTCGCCGAGCCGAGTGGGCTGCTGGCCGACGGGCTCGTCGTCATGGACGCGCCCGGCGCGACCGCGCACGAGGCGGCCGCCTGGTCGATGATCGCCGCCGCCGATGTGGTCCTCTACGCCACTGATTGCGCCGCCGAACTCACCGAGGCGCAGCTGGATTACCTGCGCCGGGTCGAGCGGGTGTGTCCGTCGGTGGTCTGTGTGCTCACCAAGATCGACCGCAATCCGCACTGGTCGCTCACCCAGCGACGCAATCGCGCGCTGCTCGACGGTGCCGGGCTGAACTTCGCGGTGGCTCCCGTCTCCGGCCTGCTGCATCGCGAGGCCGCCGAGCGCGGTGATCAGCAGCGCGATGCCGAGTCGGGCGTGCCCCAGCTCATCGATCATCTACGGGAATATGTTGTCGCCCAGGCTGATTCGGTGGCGGTGACGGCCGCGGCGCGCGATATCGCGCTGATCACCGACCAGCTCACCGTGACGCTGCGGGCCGAGGCGGACACGCTGCGCGACCCACGCAGGCGCGCCGAGATCACCCAGCGCCTCGCCGCCGCCCGCACCGCCGCCGACCAACTGCGCCAGCGCACCGCCACCTGGCAGGTCACCCTGGTCGACGGCGGTTCCGAGCTCAGCGCCGACATCGAACACGATCTTCGGCACCGCTTGCGCACGCTGGTTCGCGAGGCGGAGGCCGAGATCACCCGCACCGATCCGGCCCACAAGTGGTCCGATTTCGCCTCTGAACTGGACGCGCGGATCTGTGAGGCGGTCGAGGAGAACTTCGTGATGGCGCACTACCGTGCCGTCGAGCTCACCGAGCAGGTGGCCTCGAAGTTCCCGCCCGACAACCGAACCCCGCCGCTACCCGAACTGCGGCTGACCAATCCCGGTGAGGTGCTCGAGCCGGTGCAGCCGCTGGAGCCACTCGAAAGCGCCAAGGCCGGTGTGGGACAGCAGTTGCTCACCGCGCTGCGCGGTTCCTACGGCGGCATCCTGATGGTCGGTCTGGCCACCAGCCTGCTCGGGATGTCGCTGGTGAACTGGTATTCCGCCGGCGCGGGCGTGCTGCTGGGTGTGAACGCGCTGTGGGACGACCGCAAGAACCGCAAGCATCGCAGGCAGGCCGAGGCCAAGGTGGCCGTCGCGCGGCTGGCCGACGACGTGATCTTCCAGGTGGGCAAGGAATCGCGCAACCGTCTGCGCTCCCTGCAACGGGTGCTGCGCGATCACTACACCGAGATCGCCGCCGAGGTGGGCCGCACCGCCGACGAAGCCCTGCGGGCCGCCGAGGAGACCGGCCTGCGCTACGGCGACCACCGGGAACTGCGCATCACCGAGATCGACGCGGGCCTGCGCACGGTGGCCGAGCTGCGTGAACGCGCCGAACGCCTCGCCCGCTGACCAGGCGAGGCGGCCGCTGGTTCGTCACGGTCGATGCGACGGCGTGTGCGCGGGCTGGAACTGACCCACCTCGCGTTGGTCCTCGGCTCGGATCACGTGGGTCACCGCGTTGATCAGTGCCAGGTGGGTGAAGGCCTGTGGGAAGTTGCCCAGGTGGCGCCCGCTGTGCGAGTCGATCTCCTCGGCGTAGAGGCGCAGCGGGCTGGCCAGTGCCAGCAGTCGCTCGCACAGGTTGGTGGCCCGATCGAGTTCGCCGATCTCCACGAGCGCCGAGACCAGCCAGAACGAACAGATCGTGAACGTTCCCTCTTCGCCCGCCAGTCCGTCGTCGGTGGTATCGGTGCGATAGCGCAGTACCAGTCCGTTGACGGTGAGGTGGTCGGCGATGGCGAGCACCGTCGCGCGAATACGCGGATCATCGGACGGCAGGAAACGGGTCAGCACCACCAGCAGCAGTGAGGCGTCGAGGGTGTCGCCACCATAGGTCTGGGTGAAGACGCCCTGCGCGTTCACACCGAACTCGAGGACATCGGCGCGGATCTCCTCGGCGATCTCGAACCACTCGGCCGCGCGCTCGTGTTGGCCGTGCAACTGCGCCAGCCGGGCGCCGCGGTCCAGTGCCACCCAGCACATCACCTTCGACGAGGTGAAGTTCTGCGGTTCGCCGCGGACCTCCCAGATCCCGCGGTCGGGTTTGCGCCAGTTGGCGATGGCCGCGTGCACGGTGCGTTCGAGTAGCGGCCACAGCGATTCCGGTACCTGTCCGCGCGACTTCACGTGCAGGTACACCGCGTCGAGCATGGTGCCCCAGATGTCGTGCTGGTCCTGGTCGTAGGCGGCGTTGCCGATGCGGACCGGGCGCGCGCCGTCGTAGCCGAACAGGTTCGGCAGCTCGTACTCGGTGATGCGTCGTTCGCCGCCGATTCCGTAGAGCACCTGCAGGGGGACCGCGTCCCCGTTCTCACCGGTGGTCACATCGTTGAGGAAGGCGAAGAAGTCGTTGGCCTCGCGGTCGAGTCCGAGGGTGTACAGGCCCCACAGCGCGAAACTCGCGTCCCGCACCCAGGTGTAGCGGTAGTCCCAATTACGTTCTCCGCCAGGGGTTTCCGGCAGCGAGGTGGTCGAGGCGGCGAGCAGCGCACCGGTCGGCGCGTAGGTGAGACCCTTCAGTGTGAGCGCGCTGCGCTGCAGATAGCTGCGCCACGGATGGTCGGGGAAGTCGCCCTGGGTGATCCAGCGTCGCCAGCATTCGGCGGTCGCCCACATCTTCTGGGCCGCGTCGTCGAAGGTGGCGGGCGCGGGCAGTTCCGACCAGGTCAGCGCGACGAATACCTGGTCGCCCTCCGACATCCTGGTGCGGGCCCGCGCCTCCCTGCCTTCCAGGCCGAGTCGCAGATCGGTGGTGAGGACCAGCGACGGCCCGGCATCGGGATCGTTGGTTGCCCGCGCGGTCGCCTGCTCGTAGACCTTGCCGGTGTACTCCCATTTCGCCCCGCTCTGGTGATAGTCGAACGAGGGCTGGCAACTCATTTCCAGCTCGACAGTGCCGCTCACGCATTTGACCGTGCGCAACAGCATGTGCTCGGCATCCCAGTCCATCGGGGTCCGCCGGTGGGTCTTGGACCGGGCGATGTTGTTGTGCCACGGGCCGAGAACCAGCGCGTCGCGCACGATCAGCCACCCGGTCTCGGTCTGCCAGGTGGTTTCCAGGATCATTCCGCCCGGTAGATACCGCCGCGCCGCCGGCACGTTCTTGCCGTAGGGACCGATCCGGAAATGCCCGGCGCTGCGATCGAGGACCGCGCCGAAAACACTGGGGGAGTCGGGGCGGGGCACGCACATCCACTCCACCGAACCGCTGCTGGCGATCAGGCAGCTGGTTTCACAGTCGGACAGGAACGCGTAGTCGTCGATCGGCGGAAACGCGCCGCGACGACCACTGGAGGAGACCGGACTCAGAATCGGCGGGCTGTCGGCGCTGGAAGACTCCATACCCCATCATCACGGCGTCGCGGGCACGCGTCCACCGCCGTGGGCGGCGATCTCGGCGGATCGGCTGGTCGCGGCCGGGAATTCGCCCGCGCCCAGTGGACGGCGAGGACGTTCACAGCGACCGACTAGGCTGGACGGCGTGCAACGCATCGCAGGTTGGTGGGACGGCTTCGAACTCTGGGTAGCCGGGCTGCCCTTCATTCCGCAGTTTCTCGTGGTGCTGGTCGGCATGGTCCCGATCAGTTTCGCCATCGCCTTCCTGCTCGATCGGAGCCTGCGCGCGGTCTTCCGCGTGCTGCGCCGTGACGATCGCACCGAACCGCCGATGCCGGTCACCCTCGCCGAAACCCCGATCCTCGGCAGCGGTGCCCGCTGATGCCACGTTCTCGCGTCCAGCTCGCCCTCATCGCCCTGCTAGTCCTGGTCGTCATCGCATGGTTCTTCACGCGGTAGCCGACGCGAGCGTGGGCCCGCGCCGGCACAGCGCCTAGTTCTTGCGCCAGTCGTCGAAGCGTTTGCCCAGGTCGGATACGGTACGGCCGACTTCGTGGCCGACGGTGTTCACCGCCGAGCCCACATCGCGACCCAGATCACGCACCGTGCGGACCAGCAGGTCCTCGGACTGGTCGAACGACTCGCGGTAATGGCGGGTCGCGTCCTTGACCTCCTCGCTGATGCGCGCGTTCTTGTCCTGATCGCGGCGCGGATAGCTGCCACCGAGCACTCGCTCGTACTCCCCGGACTGGATCCAGCGGCGCAGCTCGGCCGCGCGCAGCACCGAGAACGGGTGCGACTGCAGTTCCAGGTTGAGCAGTTTGAGCACGCCGTCGCGCAGGTCGCCCGAGCGCAGGTAGTCGTCGGCCTGGTCGAGGAACGCGCCGTGGTTCATCTCGTGCAGCCACGCGCCGCCCGCGGTCTTCATGTGCACGCGCACCGAGGCCTCCACGTCCTGGCAGCACAGCAGCCCCGCCCGGTCGCCGGACAGCTCCGACTTGCGGCTCCACTCCATCAGCGCCGCCACGATGGCGCGCAGCGCCCAGCCGCCCACCGGCATCCAGCCGACCGAGGCCGACAACCGCATCAGGTGCATGAGCATCGTGCGATACACCGCGTGCCCAGATAGTGCGTGGCCGAGTTCATGGCCGACCACGAACCGCAGCTCCTCGGCGTCCATCAGTTCCAGCAGGCCGGTGGTGAGCACGATGAACGGCTTGTCCATCCCGATGGTGAACGCGTTCACCGACGGGTCCTGGAGTACGAACATCTCCGGCGTCGTCTGCGCGTCGAGTACGCCGACGCAGTCGGCGCGCAACTGGTGCAGCGTGCGGAACTGCCGGTCGTCGACCCGCACGGCGGTCGCCAGATACATCAGCCGGTGCTGACGCTCCCGCAGCAATCCCGACAGCGCCCGCAACACCGTGTCGAAGCCGCTCAACGAGCGCAGCGCCACGAGCGCGGTGCGGTCGGCCGGGTGTTCCCAAGCGCGCGTGCTGATCTCTGGCAAACGCGTGCGAACCCGGTCTGGAGCCATGGTCATAGGATGAAATCCCCCCTGGTTAGAGAACTCTCGTTGATTGCGATCATCATGGCGCAATCTGCTAGAGTCTGCCCTGTGTCGTCGAGTGTCGCCCCGCAGATCCGCCATGAGTTGGCGTTGATCGCTGTCGGCAACCTCGCGGTCGCGGACATCCTCTGTCGATGATCGGCCACCGGACACGTCTGCGCGTTCTTGCCCAGTAGACTGGCGCGCGCTTTCCCTTCGCAGTCGTAGTCCGTAACTCCGGGGGCCATCGGGCCCGAGTCGCGCCAACTGCCGTATATCCATGTACGGCAGGTCTACCGATCGACATGAGCGATCCCTGCCCGCACGAAAGCCGTTGCGCCGCAGGTCCTTTCCTGAAAGGTTCACCCCGATGTCTCGCAACACCTGGATCGGCTCCCGCCGCCGCGCCGCCGCCATCGCTCTCACTGCTGTCGCCGCGGTCGCCCTGACCGCCTGCGGTGGTGGCGCCAGCGACTCGACCGACAGCGGCGCGACCGTGGCCGACGGCAGCGGGGGCACCCTCAATCTGTACGCCTACGCGGTCCCGAAGCCGGGCTTCGACAAGGTCGTGCCCGAGTTCAACAAGACCGACGCGGGCAAGGGCGTCCAGGTCCAGGCCTCTTACGGCGCCTCGGGCGACCAGTCGCGCAAGGTCAAGGACGGCGCCGAGGCCGACGTCGTGAACTTCTCCGTCGAACCCGATATCACCCGTCTGGTCGACGCCGGTCTGGTCGAGTCGAGCTGGAACGCCGACGCCACCAAGGGCATCCCCTTCGGCTCGGTCGTCACCCTGGTGGTGCGCAAGGGCAACCCCAAGGGCATCAAGGACTGGGACGACCTGCTGAAGCCGGGTGTCGAGGTCGTCACCCCGAACCCGTTCAGCTCGGGCTCGGCCAAGTGGAACCTGCTCGCGCCCTACGCGGCCAAGAGCGACGGCGGCAAGAACCAGCAGGCCGGTCTGGACTACCTGTCGCAGCTGATCTCGCCCGAGCACGTGAAGGTGCAGCCCAAGTCAGGCCGCGAAGCCACCGAGACCTTCCTGCAGGGCACCGGCGACGTGCTGCTGAGCTACGAGAACGAGGCCCTGTTCTCCGAGCGCAACGGCGACCCGATCGAGCACATCAACCCGCCGACCACCTTCAAGATCGAGAACCCGGTCGCGGTGCTGAAGAACTCCAAGAACCTGGCCAAGGCCACCGCGTTCCGTGACTTCCTGTTCACCCCCGCGGGCCAGAAGGCGTGGGCGCAGGCCGGCTTCCGTCCGGTCGATCCGAAGGTCGCCGCCGAGTTCGCCAAGGACTTCCCGACCCCGGCCAAGCTGTGGACCATCGATGACCTCGGTGGCTGGAAGGCCGTCGACAAGGATCTGTTCGCGCAGGGCACCGGCAAGGTCGCTGTCATCTACGACAAGGCCACCAAGTAGGCCGTGACCCGGATCACACGCGATACTGGACAACTGTGACTGACAGCAGTGGGCTCGCCGGGACCGGGGATACCTCCGGTCCCGGCGGTGCCGTAAAACTGGACAAAAAGCCGCCGACCTCGCGCGGACCTCGCTGGGCCTGGCTGCGCGTCACCGGGTCGGTGGGCCCGTTCGGCATCGGCGTCGCCGTGCTGTGGCTCAGCATCATCGTGCTGCTGCCGCTGGCGGCGCTCACCGTCAGCGCCTTCGAAGACGGCTGGGCGGGCTTCTGGGACGCGGTCACCGCGCCCACGGCGCTCGACTCGCTGCGCATCACGGTCGGCGTCTCGGTGATCGTGGCCGTGATCAATGTCGTGATGGGCACCCTGATCGCCTGGGTGCTGGTGCGCGACGAGTTCCCCGGCAAGAGCATCGTCAACGCGCTGATCGATCTGCCGTTCGCCCTGCCGACGATCGTGGCCTCGATCGTGCTGCTCTCGCTCTACGGCCCGAACAGTCCGATCGACATCCACCTCAATGCCAGTCAGCCCGGCCTGATCGTCGCGCTGGCCTTCGTCACCCTGCCGTTCGTGGTGCGCTCGGTGCAGCCGGTGCTGATCGAGGTCGACCGCGAGGTCGAGCAGGCCTCGCTGTCGCTCGGCGCGAGCAACTGGATCACCTTTCGCCGCATCGTGCTGCCCACCCTGGCTCCGGCGATCATCTCCGGCGGTGGCCTGGCCTTCGCCAGAGCGATCGGCGAATACGGCTCGGTGGTGCTGATCGGTGGCAATATCCCGCGCGAGACCCAGATGACCTCGCAGTACATCCAGCAGCAGATCGAGGTCGACCGGCCGATCAACGCCGCCGCGGTGTCGGTGGTGTTGCTGGTGATCTCGTTCGTCAGCCTGCTCGTGCTGCGGATCCTCGCCGAACGCACGTCTCGCAAGGAAGAGGCGGCTCGATGAAACTGTCCGCGTTCACCAGGATCTCGCTGCGCACGGTCGCGCTGGGCTACCTGCTGATCCTGCTGGTGCTGCCGCTGGTGATCATCCTGCTGCGCACGTTCGAGCGGGGGATCGGCGCGTTCATCGACTCGATCACCACCCCCGCGGCCATCTCGGCGTTCCAGCTGTCGATGATCATCGTGATCATCGTGGTGCCGTTGAACGTGGTCTTCGGTGTGGTGACGGCGCTGGCGCTGGTCCGCAGCAAGTTCCCCGGCCGCAGCCTGATGCAGGGCATCGTCGACCTGCCGTTCGCGGTGTCGCCGGTGGTCGTCGGTGTGTCACTGATCCTGCTGTGGGGTGCCGGTGGCTGGTTCGGTGGGCTGGAATCACTCGGTTTCAAGGTGATCTTCAGCCTGCCCGGCATGGTGATCGCGACCATCTTCGTCACGCTGCCGTTCGTGGTGCGCGAGGTGGAGCCGGTGCTGCACGAGATCGGTGACGATCAGGAGCAGGCCGCGGCCACCCTCGGCGCCTCGCGCTGGCAGACCTTCTGGCGGATCACCCTGCCCGCGATCCGGTGGGGCCTCACCTACGGCGTCGTGCTCACCGTGGCGCGCGCGCTCGGCGAGTTCGGTGCGGTGATCATGGTCTCCACCGCGATGCCGGGCCGGTCGCAGACGCTGACGCTGCTGGTGCACGGCCGCTATATCGACGACCACAACACCTTCGGCGCCTACAGCGCGGCCACGCTGCTGATGGGCATGGCCTTGGTCGTACTCCTCCTGATGACTCTCCTCGAACGCAAGCGGGGTACCGAATGATCACCGTGACCAACGGCCGCAAGAACTACGGTTCCTTCGCCGCCCTCGACGATGTCAGCATCGACATCCCCGCAGGCCAGCTCACCGCCCTGCTCGGCCCGTCGGGCTCGGGCAAGTCGACGCTGCTGCGCTCGATCGCCGGCCTCGAGTCCCTCGACTCGGGCGTGGTGGTGATCGCGGGCAACGACGTCACCCACGTGGCGCCGCAGAAGCGCGATATCGGCTTCGTGTTCCAGCACTACGCCGCGTTCAAGCACATGACCGTGCGCGACAACGTGGCCTTCGGCCTGACCATCCGCAAGCGGCCGAAGAAGGAGATCGACAAGCGCGTCGACGAGTTGCTGGGCATCGTCGGCCTCGACGGTTTCCAGCATCGCTACCCGGCGCAGCTGTCCGGCGGTCAGCGTCAGCGCATGGCGCTGGCTCGCGCGCTGGCTGTCGACCCGCAGGTGCTGCTCCTGGACGAGCCGTTCGGCGCGCTCGACGCCAAGGTGCGCACCGACCTGCGGCAGTGGCTGCGCCGGCTGCACGACGAGGTCCACGTGACCACCGTGCTGGTCACCCACGACCAGGAGGAAGCCCTGGATGTTGCCGACCGGATCGCGGTGATGAACAAGGGCCGCATCGAGCAGGTCGGTTCGCCCGAGGAGGTCTACGACCGGCCTGCCAACGAGTTCGTGATGTCGTTCCTCGGCGCGGTCGCCCGGCTCAACGGCCATCTGGTCCGCCCGCACGACATCCGCGTCGGGCGCGATCCGAGCATGGCGCTGGCCGAACACGAGGGCACCGCGGAATCGGCGGGCGTCACCAGGGCCACGGTCGAGCGGATCGTGCGCCTCGGTTTCGAGGTGCGTGTGGAGCTGCGCAACGCCGCGACCGGCGACCAGTTCGCCGCCCAGGTCACCCGCGGTGACGCCGCGGCGCTGCACCTGACCGAGGGCGAGACGGTATATGCCCGCGCGACCCGGATTCCGGATCTCCCGCTGGCCTGATCCATCCGGTCACGATCGGGGCCCCGCGACACCTGTCGCGGGGCCCCGATGCGTTGTCAGGGTGTTCGCCGACGGCGGTGGGACGCGAATCGGCGCAGGTTAACCGGTACCGGCGGTTCGGAGGCCGGAGTGCCGGGCGCGCCGGATAACTATTTTTCGTGTCTCATCACGCACCGTCGAAGATTGTGCATGACGCAGTGTCACAGGTAGAGACGCTTTTACTGGCGAGTAGCTTCCTCAACAGGGATTTCGCCACGCCGAACACGCGAAATTCGACAGGGGGTGGAGTTGACGTGACCCGGTGTAGGTGTAACCATTGGAAACAGTAAACGTCCCTAGAGGAGAGGCAGTGACGACGATGTCTGCGCCCACCACCCCTGACGTCGATCCTGTAGTCGCCCAGGCTCAGGCGTACGCCGAGAAGTTGCTGATGCTGTCCGAGGCATCGGTCGATCGCCACTTCGACCCGTTCGAGGACATCGACTGGGACGCCCCCGACTTCGATCCGAACTGCAAGCCCGAGCGCTGGGTCCTGGTGACCTCGGCCGACCCCATCGGTCGCCACCCCTGGTACCAGGCGCTGCCGCTGGATCGCAAGATCGAGATCGGCAAGGTCCGTCAGGCCAATGTGGCCAAGGTCGGCCTGCAGTTCGAGGCGATCCTGATCATCGGCATGATGCAGCACATCTTCAATCTGAAGAACAACGACCCGGAATTCCGGTACTGCTCGCACGAGATGATCGAAGAGCACAACCACACCCTGATGTTCCAGGAGATGGTGAACCGCGTCGCCGATGTGCCGGGCATGAACCCGCTGGTGCGTCAGCTGCGCCACCTGGCCGCCCCTGCCGGTGCGCTGTTCCCGAACTTCTTCTTCATGGCCGTGCTCGCCGGCGAAGAGCCGATCGACCACATCCAGAAGGACATCCTGCGCTCGGGTGACGACATCCACCCGATCATGCGCGGCGTGATGGCGATCCACGTGGCCGAGGAAGCTCGCCACATCTCCTTCGCCCACGAGTTCCTGAAGAAGAACGTCCCGGCTCAGCCGACGTTCAACAAGGCCGTGCTCTCGATCGCGATGCCGATCATCATGTTCGTGCTCGGCCGCGCCATCGCGACCCCGCCGAAGTCCTTCTTCAAGCAGTTCGACATGCCCGCCGATGTGCGCAAGGAACTGTTCTACGGCTCCAAGGAGTCCAAGCGGACCTTCGCCGACTACTACGTCGACGTGCGCGCGCTGGCCGAGGAGATCGGCCTGATGAACCCGGTCGCCCGCAAGGTGTGGCAGCTGCTCGGCATCGACGGCCCGTCGAGCCGGTACCGCTCGGAGCCCAAGCGCTCCGCCAAGCACGCCGCCTGAGAGACGACAGCCAGATGCCATACGTCGTCACCCAGTCGTGCTGTAGCGACGCCTCCTGCGTCTACGCGTGCCCGGTCAACTGCATTCATCCCACCCCGGATGAGCCGGATTTCCGTACCGCGGAGATGCTCTACGTCGACCCGGCGGCCTGCGTGGACTGTGGTGCCTGTGCCACCGCGTGCCCGGTCGACGCCATCACCTCGTCGAAGAAGCTCACCGCCGAGCAGAAGCCGTTCATCGAGATCAACGCCGACTTCTACCGCGTGCAGCGGGATCGGCCCACGTTGGCCGCGCCGGTGATGCCGCCCGCGATCGACACGCAGCGCTCGCCGCTGCGGGTCGCGATCGTGGGATCGGGGCCGTCGGCGATGTACGCCGCCGACGAGCTGCTCACCCAGCCGGGCGTCGCGGTCACGATGTTCGACCGGCTGCCGCAGGCCTACGGTCTGGCTCGCCTCGGCGTGGCACCCGATCACCAGCGCACGCGCAAGGTCGCCGAGCTGTTCGACATCATGTCCAAGCAGGACGACTTCGGTACCTACCTCGATGTCGAGATCGGCAAGCACATCAGCCACGCCGAGCTGCTCGAGCACTTCCACGGGGTGATCTACGCCGTCGGCGCGTCCTCGGATCGCAAGCTGGGCATCGCAGGTGAGGGCCTGGCGGGCAATGTGTCGGCCACCGACTTCGTCGCCTGGTACAACGGCCATCCCGACCACGCCGACGACCGGTTCGATCTGAACCAGAAGCGGGTCGTCATCGTGGGCAACGGCAATGTCGCCCTCGACGTCGCCCGCATCCTGACCGTGGATCCGGCGTCGCTCGCCGAGACCGATATCGCGCCGTACGCGCTGAAGGCACTGCGCGAGAGCAAGATCGAAGAGGTCGTGATCCTGGGCCGTCGTGGTCCGGCCGAGTCGGCGTTCACGGTGCCCGAGTTCGTCGGGCTGCTGGCCGCCGACATCGACATCGCGATCGAGGGCGAGTTGCCCGCGGTGACATCGGATCTGCCCTACAAGGTCGAGCAGAAGCTGCGCCTGCTGCACAGTGTCGCGAGCCGCCCGTTCGGTGAGCGCAAGCGCATCGTGTTCCGCTACCTGTCCTCGCCGGTGGAGATCGTCGGCATCGACACGGTGACCGGGGTCCGGGTGGAGCGCAACGAGCTCGTCACCGACGGCGAAGGCCGCGTGGCCGCCGTGCCGACCGGTGATACGACGCTGCTCGAGGCAGGTGTCGTGCTCACCTCGGTCGGCTACCGGGGGATACCGACAGTGGATCTGCCCTTCGACGACGCTCGAGCGGTGATCCCGAACGACGCGGGCCGGGTGCTCACCGCGCCCGGTGGCGAGGTCGTGCGCGGCACGTATGTGACCGGCTGGATCAAGCGCGGCCCGACCGGTTTCATCGGAACCAACAAGTCGTGCGCGCAGGAGACCGTGCAGCAGCTCGCCGAGGATTTCAACGGCGGCGCCCTGCGTGAGCCCACGCGTGACGCGTCCGAATTCGACCGCCTCGTCCGTGCCCGTCGCCCACAGGCGCTGGCCCGTGGTGCCGTGGCGCCGAAGAAGGAGCGTTCGGTGAAGCGGCTGTTCGCGCGCAGCTGATCGACAAGCGAAGGCCCGCAACGTCACTGGGAGACGTTGCGGGCCTTTCGTCGTCTCCGCTGTGCGGTGAAGCCGCAAATGTAATTCGTCATCCGTGAAATCATATCGGCAGTAAAAGAATTGGTTACCGGTCGGTAAGTGTGCCGAATGCCGGATATAACAAACTTGAAGAATGTATTTGCGATGGCATTTGTCCGATTACTCACAGGTAGCTGCTACTTGTGGTCTGTGAGTTATCGAAGTGTGTTCAGGGGGATTGATATTTAACATTCATCTGCCCCACCTGCATCAATGACCTTGTTGCGGAGCATGGTTGCGGATTACGCATCAATCCGGCAGCAATTCGCGGACACGCCAGTTAATCTGGGCGAGCTGTTTGGAAGACGACCGCGGCCACATGGTGCGCTCGCGTGCTGGACGTGGTCACGGTGCGTTGACGGGATAGCAAAAACATGACCAGAGGTCTGGGCTTGAGTATCGGTGCGGTCAATGCGATTTCGGCGGTAGTCGCCGACGATCCGGCCAAACCGAAGGTGCGCACACGCCGCACCGCACTGACATTCGACGACGCGGGCAGGCCTCGCATCGGGGCGATCAACGAATTCGCTTCGGCGATCACGGATTTCGCGGATCTCACCCGCGAGTCCGAGCCGATGGTGATGGGTGGGCGGTTCTACTCGGCGACCAATCTGATCGCCGCGGTGGTCACCGGCCTGATCGAGCTGGCCGAACCGCCGGCCGGGATCGTCCTGACCTACCCGGCGGTCTACACCGACAAACAGGTCTCGTTACTCGGCCAGGCGTTACATCTCGCGGGCGCCGGTGAGGTCCTGCTGGTGCCCGAACCGGTCGCCGCCGCGGAATGGCTGGAGATCGATCACGGCCCGCTGGAATCAGGGTTCGTGCTCGTCTACGACCTGGGTGCCACCAGCCTCGACCTCACTGTGCTGCGCGTCGGGCCCGACTGGTCACATCATCCGATGGTCGGAACCCCCACGCGATCCGCCGATTTCGGAGGCAGGCCGCTCGGCGAGATGGTCGCTCGCTACGCGGGCGCTCCCGGCATCGGCCGCGCGACCCAGACGCTCACCTCCATGGTGAACATCGACGCGCTGCGCGCCGAGCACATCCGCGATACCTTCCCGCTGGTCAGCAACAGTGTGTCCGCGGCGGGCCTGCGGCTGGCGGATCTGTCGCGCATCCTCGTGGTCGGCGGCGCCGCGCGTCCCCCCGAAGTCGCCCGCACGCTGGCTGAACTCGGCGTTCCGCTCGTCACCGTCGCCGACCCCGGCCAGGTGATCGCGTCGGGCGCTGCCGGTTTGGCGGCGCGCACCTTCGCGCCGGAGCAGCAGACCGGTGGCCCGGCGCCGCACGTCGCGGTGTTCTCCAGCGCGGCAGTCGTTTCCGCGCTCGCCATGTCGGCGATGACCGTCTTCGGAAGCCCCTTCGATCCCGGCCTGATGCCGGTCCTCGATCGGTTCCCGGTCTTGGGCTCACCCGTCGACGCGCTGCTCTACGACATGAGCGCCGACCTTCTCGCCGACCGCACCTCGGGCCTGCTCAGTGAGGTCGACCCGGCCACCGGCCGCATCCGGGTAGCGGGCGTGGCCGCGGCCCGCAGCGCCTACGAGAACTTCATCGCTCCCGCGACGGTGCTCGGCGGCGAATCGCGTCCCGGCGCAGGCGCCGACCGCGGCGCCCCCGGTCGCCGGGATGCCCGCGCCGACTGCAAGTCGCCGATCCTCGCCCGCGCCACCTACGGCAACCCCGCCCGTTTCACCAACCCCCTGCCCTTCGGTCGACAGGTTGCGCAAACCAGAAACTCGTCGACCGAACCCGGCGCTCCGGAACTTCCCCACGGCGGCGGAGCGATCCCGGCCGCCGGCACTCCAGAAGCGCCCGGCACTCCGACCTCGCCCGGCACCCTCCCCGCGGTAGATTCCGCCACGACGCACGGCACATCCACACCCGCAAGCGGCACATCCATGCCGAGCAAGGGTGGCGCCACGACCGAAGTCGGGGGATCGGCACCGGCGGGCGGAACCGACTCCGGCACAACACCTTCCAGCCACGGCACTCCGACCGGCGGCGCTACCTCGGGCGGAACGCCGGCTGGCGGCCCGGCTCACGGTGGCACCACAGGTGGTGGAACTTCGGGCGGCACAGACACTTCCGGTGGTGGCGCCTCCGACAACGGTGCATCGAACGGTGGTGGCACCGGCGGTGGTGGTGCGTCCGGTGGTGGTGCGTCGGAGGGTGGCGGTTCGGGTGATGCGTCCGGTGGTGGTGCATCGAACGGCGGCGGTACCGGCGGCGGTGGTGCGTCCGGTGGTGGTGCGCCTGGTGGTGGCGCCTCCGACAACGGTGCATCGAACGGCGGCGGTACCGGCGGTGGTGGTGCGTCGGGTGGTGGTGCGTCGGGTGGCGGCGCCTCGACTGGCGCGCCGAGTGGTGGTGCGTCCGGTGGCGGTGCGTCCGGTGGTGGTGCGTCCGGTGGTGGCGCCTCGGGCGGTGGGGCCTCGAATGGTGGTGCATCAGGAGGTGGTGCGCCGGGCGGTACCTCCTCGCGCGGTAAGTCCTCCAGCGGAGCGTCTTCTGGTGGCACATCCTCCGGTGGCGGGCTCTCGGGCGGCTCCAAAGGCGGTGCATCGTCAGGCGGTTCCGGTGGTGGTGGCGGCGGTGGTGGTTCCCGACGCTGATCATCGACCTCGCCGAGGTTTTGGTGGATAGTGCCGCTGTCGCGTCGACCGGGCCCGGGCGGCGACGACTCGGCGGTGGTTGTTCGGTGGTGCAGCTACTTGCCGATCGCCGGTGAAGTTTCCGCGGGCCCCAATCTCAGAGCAGGCACCGAGCGGAGCCGATGTGCGCGAAGCCCTCGAGGACGGGAAGGTCTGGCCGGTGGTCCGCGGGTACGGCGGTGTTCTCGCGGCGACCGCTCGCTGACAGCGCTGGTGTCGAAACGCGGTAGGTGTCGGTGGGTGCGGGCACAATGGAGCGGTGGGAGTAGCTGGGGGAGCGCCGAAGCTGATCGCGCTCGATGTGGACGGGACCCTGCTGGCGAAGGGGGTCGATATCAGCGCGCGGGTGGGGGCGTCGGTGCGAGCGGCGGTCTCGGCAGGGGCGCATGTGGTGGTGACCACCGGGCGAACGTTGCTCACCACGCGGCCGGTGCTGAGCGAGCTCGGCCTCGCGGAAGGACATGCGTTGTGTTCCAACGGCGCTGTGCACATCGATGTGGCACGCGGCGAGCCCGTCGCGGTGCAAACATTCGATCCGGGCCCGGCCGTGCTGGCGCTACGCGCGCTGTTCCCGGAGATGGTCTTCGCCGCGGAACAGGTGGGCATCGGTACCTGGGCGACCGGGCACGGGCCGGGGGAGTTCTCGATCGGCGACTTCCAACTCGTCGACTACCGCGAGCTGAGCAGCGTGCCGACTCCGCGCCTCAACGGCTGGTGGCCCGACGGCAGCCCTGACGAAATGCTGCGCCTACTGGAAACATTCGATGTACCCGACGCCTCCTGGGTGCACGGCGAGTACGGCCCGTGGCTCACCGTTTCCCGCCGTGGGGTGTCCAAAGGCTGGGCACTGGAACAACTTCGACTCATCCTCGGCGTCGAGGCCGACGCGACCCTGGCTATCGGCGACGGCTTCAACGACCGTGAGATGTTGCGCTGGGCAGCGCATTCGGTAGCGATGGCAGGTTCACCCGCCGAGGTGCTGGCCCTGGCCGACGAGGTGACCGGTGACGTCAGCGAGGACGGTGTGGCCACGGTCCTCGAGCGCTGGTTCGCCTGAGTACCGCTGGTTGGCGCCACCGGTGCTCAGACCCCGATCGTGAGCTCGGCGCTAGCTCGACGCCGCCGCGGTCATCGCCACATAGTGTGGGTTCGCCATGATCCCGAGTACATTGCCGAACGGATCCAGCACCGCCGCGGTCGCGAACCCGGTGCCTTCCCCGCGTTCGGTGATCGGCTCGTACTCGGTGGCGCCGAGCTCGAGCAACCGGTCGAAGGTGGCCGCCAGGTCATCGACCTGCCAGAACACCACTCCGCCCCCGCCCGGTGCGTTGCGCGCGCCCGCCGGGGCATACGCGCGGTTGATGATTCCCAGCTCGGCTTGCAACGGGCCGAGCCGGAACTCGTAGTACCCGCCGGGAACCTCGTAATACGGCGCGATGCCGAGGAACTCGCTGTACCAGTCCTTGGCGGCGCTGAGGTCGTCGGCGTAGTAGGTGGTGGTGGCCATTCCGCGCAGCATGTCTGCTCCATTCGATGTCGCTTCGGTGTGACACCTACATTGCCAGTCAAAGTGCTCACCAAATGAGCACTTTGTTCGGCAGAATCATCGAGTATGCGAGCGGACAGATTGGTAGCGACCCTGTTGTTGATGCAGGCGCGCGGGCGAGTGACGGCCGCCGAGGTCGCGGCCGAACTCGAAGTCTCGGTGGCGACGGCGCGGCGTGATCTGGAGGCCTTGTCGGCCGCGGGCATCCCGGTCTATCCCCAATCGGGTCGTGGGGGCGGTTGGTCGCTGATCGGCGGCGCCCGCACCGACCTGTCCGGATTGACGGCGGGGGAGACCAGAGCGCTGTTCTTGCTCGCGGGACCCGCGGCCAAGGCCGCCCCCGAGGTGAAGTCGGCGCTTCGCAAACTGGTTCGGGCCCTCCCGCACACCTTCCGCGCCGAGGCGGCCGCCGCTGCCGATGCCGTGGTCGTCGATCCGGCCCGGTGGGGTCGGCCTGATCCGCACGCGCCCGCTGTCCTGGACACGGTGCGGCGCGCGGTGGTGGATCGCCGTCGCATGCGCATCGAATATCTGCGCAAGGGCGAGCGCACGGTCCGCACGATCGATCCATGGGGCCTGGTGGAGAAGGAAACGGTCTGGTATTTGGTCGCGGGGACCGACCGTGGGCAGCGAACCTTCCGCTTGGACCGCATCACCGAGGCCGTCACCCTCGATGAAACAGCCGACCGCCCCGCCGATTTCGATCTCCACGCGCAGTGGTCTCAGATCGTCGAGAACATGGAGGGTCGTCGCGCCGCCGTGTCCGCGACGGTTCTCGTCGCTACCGAGCTCGCCCCGATTTTGGCCGACCAGCAGGGCCGCAACTGCACCCTGCTCGGCCCGGCCCCGGACGGTCGGGTGCGAGCGCGGATCACCGCCGACACCACGAAGATGGTCGCGCGGCAGCTGGCGGGCTGGGCCGGCGACCTGGAGGTGGTCGGCCCAGCCGAGGTGCGGGCGGAACTGGCAGCACTGGGCACTCGATTGGTGAGCGACAACGGGTGAGCACCGCCGAGGGACGTGCTGTGGCCCACCGGCCCGCACGGGGCGGTCCCCCTTCGACCGCCCCGCCCGCACTACTCCCTGTCGATGAGCGCGGCCAGCGACGTGACCATCTCACTGGCCACCACCGCGTGCCCACTCGTGGTGAAGTGGATGAGATCCGCGCTCATCAACTCGGGGCGGTTTCGCAGTGGATGGTCCCAGAACTCGGTGAGTACCGCATCGAATTCGGCGGCGACGGCCCGCACCACCTCGTTGAGCGCGATCATCTGCGGCCGCATGGGCCGCATCGGGGCCATGCGCTCGACCGACCACACGTCGGCCACGGTGAAAATCGACAACTGAGCGTCGGTGGCGGCCAGCGCGGTGAGAATCGTCGTCAGATTCTCGTGCAGTCGGTCGATGTCGACGCCCGCGGTGAACAGGTCGTTGCCGCCGCAGCTGAGATGTACGAGATCCGGCGCGAATTCCAGGATGTCGGCGAGCTGGCGATCGATGACCTGCTCGCTGGTCGCTCCGATTCGGCCGGTATTGCGGTAGGCCAGTGCGGGATTCACCGAAGTGAGGTGCGCCGCGACCCGATCTGCCCAGCCGGTGGGAGCGTATCCGGGGCTCGGGTCACCGGTGCCCGCGGCGATCGAATCGCCGAGTACCGCGAAACGCCGCCACGGCGCACCGGCGAGCAGCGCGGTGGCCCGCTCGGGCGCCAGCACCAGTGGATCATCGGCCTCGGCGGTGAACTGTACGGATAGTGGTGTGCTGGAAGACATCTCGAACCTCCTCGGTTCAGTGGGTGGACCGAGCCCGCACCGGCACGGCCAGTAGCAGGGCGACGGCGAGGTTGATGGCCGCGCACACCGCGAACAGCAGGTGGAAGCCGTGCAGCGGGTCCTCGGCTGTCGCGGAGAAGATGGCCGCCAGTACGGCGATGCCGAGTGCTCCGCCCACCTGCCGAGCGGTGACGTTCATCCCGATTCCCGCCGCGAACTGTTGCGGTGGAACAGAACTCGCCGCCGCGGTGCCGAACACGGTGACGACGATGCCGATCCCGCCGCCGCCGAGCAGGCCCGCGGGAATCCACGCGGTCCACAGCGCGGGTTCGAGGCCGAAGGCATCGGTGCTCATCCAGACCAGCGCGGCGGTCGACATCAGCGCGCCGAGCACGCCCACCCACCGCTGGCCTGCCGGTGTCGTGATCCGCCCGGCGACAACGGCGGTCACCATCGACGCCACCGCACCGACGGTGAGCGCCGCCGCCGACTCGAGGACGGAGTAGCCCCAGATCGCATCGAGGAAGAGCGGACCGGCCAGCAACCACGCGAACATCGAGGCGCCGAACAGCATCGATCCCGCGTTGGCCACGGCGAATTGCCGATCACGCCACAGCGCCACGGCGACCGCGGGGTTGGCGTGGCGGCGGGAGCGAACCAGCGCGAATCCTGTCAGCGCGAGACCGCCGAGCAACGCGACGAGCGTGCCGGGTGCGGTCCAGCCCCAGCTCTGACCTTCGGTGACGGCCGCCACGATCGCACCGAGTCCGATCGCGATGGCGAGCGTGCCGAGCGGGTCGGGCAGGGTCGTCTCGCGCGAGTCCCGGTCGCCGCCGGGCAGCCGCAGTCCCGGCACGATCAGCGCCAACGCGATCGGCACATTGATCAGAAAGACCGCACGCCAGCCGAATGACTCGACCAACGCGCCACCCAGTGCCGGACCGACCACCGCCGCGAATCCGCCGGCGGCCGACCAGGCGCCGATGGCGGCGCCGATCTTGGCCCGCGGCGTGGCCTGCAGAACCAGCCCGAGCGCCGCGGGGACCATGAACGCCGCCGCGATGCCCTGCAGGACACGGCCCGCGATGAGCCAGTTCGCACCGGGCGCGAGCCCGCACAGCAGCGAGGTGAGGGCGAATCCGGCCAGTGCCAGGGCGAACAGGCGGCGGCGTCCCCAGGCGTCGGCGATGCTCCCGGCCGGGGTGAGCAGCGCCGCGAACGCGATCGCATAGCCGCTCACGATCCAGGTCAGCGTGCCGGTGGGGGTGCCGGGATAGCTCAGGGCGATCGTCGGGAACGCGATATTGACGACGGAGAGATCGAGGAAGGCGATGAATGCCGCGCCCGAGGCGACCGCGAGGGTGCGGCCCGCGGCGCTGGTGTCGGGAGTGGCTGTGCTGAGCGGATCTTCGGGCCGAGCTGACACGTCGGTCATGCGGAGTCCTTCGCGGAGAGAAATAAGAACGTACGATCGTTCGTAAATAAAAGTACGACCGATCGTTCGCCTTTGCAACCCCGCGGTGGAACAATGGCATCCATGACCCAGTCGATGGAACCGAGCGATCAGCGGTTGGCCAAGGGCGCCCGTGCGCGCGCCACCATCGCCCGTCGCGCCGCCGAACTCGCCTCCGTAGAGGGCCTGGACGGCCTCAGTATCGGCCGACTCGCCACCGACCTCGGCATCAGCAAGAGCGGCATCGCCACCCTCTTCGGCACCAAAGAAGCGCTCCAGCTCGCCGCCGTCCAGGCCGGTCGCGACATCTTCATCGAACGGGTCATCGCGCCCGGCCTGCGCGTGCCACGCGGCGGAACTCGGGTTCGCGCGATGATCGAGGGCTGGTTCGCCCACATCGAGAATCCCCCCTTCCCCGGCGGCTGCTTCCGGGTGGCCACGCTCACCGAATTCAGCAGCAAGCCCGGCCCCGTGCGCGACGCCGTCGTCGCCGACCATGACAACTGGCTGTCCTTCCTCAGCGACGAGGTCCGTAAGGCTCAGGCCGAGGGGGAACTCGCCGACGCCGACCCCGATCTGCTGGTTTTCGAACTGGACGCGATCGTGAGCGCCGCCAATATCGCCTGCCAGACGGGAGATTCGGCCCGCGTCGAAGCCGCGCGCACCATCGCGAACCGCTTGCTGTCGGATGCGGCGAGCGTGGGATAGTGGTGCAGCCGGACCGGCAGCCGGTACGCCTGGGCCCTGCGGGAACCTAGCTCCCGCGCTCCGCTACGATGTCGACCGAAAATGCGGCACGCCGCACCGGAGGTGTCGACCCGCTCCTTGCTGGATCAGGCGGAGAGTACGAGTTCGGTGGCGACGCAGGTGTCGTATCGCGCCCAGATCACGTCGACCAGCGCTGAGTGCGCGCCGATGACATCGGCGTGCACGACCTCGGGCGCGGCGGCGACCAGCCGGTCGGTGAGCAGCCCCGGCGCCAGGAACCACGGTGCTACGACGATGCGTTCGGCACCGCGCCCTCGCAGCTGATCCACCGCCTGCCCGATGCTGGGTTCGACTGTCGCGAAACACATTTCAGCGGGGCAGCCGGTCACGGCAGCCAGCCGTCGAGCCACCACGGCGGTTCGCCGGTTGGCCGCGGCATCACGCGAACCGACAGCGGCGACGGCGATCCCCACCGGAGCATCACGCAACGGACCGGGCGCGGCGGTCGGCGTACCGAGGGACGCCGGGACCACAGGCGTCGCCCGATCGGCGAGCAGCGGAATGCGGCACGAGCGCGCGACGCGGTCGGCGACCGCGGCGATGAGCAGCGGATCGGGGCCGAGTACCGCTGCCTGGGTGAGTCGAAGCCGGGGATGACGGCGGCCCGCCTCGACCAGCAGGGCCGGAAGGTCGACCCGTGCGTGAAAAGCGTTGCCGAGCAGGAGGGGAACGACGATCACGTCGGTGTGGCCCGCAATGGCGAGGTCATCGACAACCTCATCCACCGAGGGCGTGCTGAGATCGAGGAAAGCCAGCCGGACCGGGATGTCGGGTCGGGCCGTGGCAACTTCGGCGACCACGGCGGCCATGGTCGCCGCCGAACGCGGATCACGGCTGCCGTGGGCAACCGCGATCAGCGCGGGCCCGCCGCCGCGCGGTGCCGAAATGGCACCGCGCGCCGGAGCCGGCAGGCGATACATCAGACCGCGGTACCGACCTCGACCGAGGTCAGCACGTCGCCGACCAGGCCTGCCGCGAGCGTGTTGCCGCCCGCGGGATCGATCAGCAGGAACGATCCTGTGTGCCGGTTGGTGCGGTAGTCGTCGGCCGGGATCGGTTCGGCCAAGCGCAGCGAGACACGCCCGATATCGTTGAGCTCCAACGACTCCGGGCTGGGCTGGGCGGTGAGCGTCTGCTCGTCGAACCGCTCCACGAGTGCGCCGACGATGGCCTGGGTGGTCTTGGCGCCGTGCTTGAGCAGCAGCCGGGCACCGGGACGCAGACCCTTGTCGCCGAGCCAGCACACGGTCGCGTCGAAGGCATCGACCGGTTCCGGGGCATCGTGCGCCGAGGCGATGATGTCGCCGCGCGAGATGTCGACCTCGTCGGCCAGGATCAGCGTCACGCTGCGCCCGACCTGGGCGACGGCCAGTTCGCCGTCCGGGGTGTCGATGCGCTCGACGGTGGTCTTCTTGCCCGAGGGCAGCACCACGATCTCGTCACCGGGCGACACCGAACCGGCCGCGATCTGACCCGCGTAACCCCGGTAGTCGGGGTGTTCGGCGGTACGCGGACGGATCACGTACTGCACCGGGAAACGCAGACCCAGCGCGTGCGCTCCGGTCGAATCAGCGTCCACCGGAACGGATTCCAGGTGCTCGATCAGCGAGGGACCGTTGTAGTACGGGGTGTTCTCGGAGCGGCTGGCGATATTGTCGCCGTGCAGCGCCGAGACCGGGATCTCGATGACATCCTCGGTGGCCCAGCCCAGCTTCGAGGTGAGCTCGTTGAACTCGGCGGAGATCTCGGCGAACACCTCGGCGGGATTGTCGACGAGGTCGATCTTGTTCACCGCCAGCACCAGACGCGGCACGCCGAGCAGCGCGAGCACCGCGGCGTGCCGACGGGTCTGCTCGATGACGCCCTTGCGCGCGTCGGTCAGCAGGATCACCAGCTGCGCGGTGGACGCGCCCGACACGGTATTGCGCGTGTACTGGACGTGCCCCGGCGTATCGGCCAGCACGAAAGACCGCTTGGGCGTGGCGAAATAACGGTAGGCCACGTCGATGGTGATGCCCTGCTCACGCTCGGCGCGCAGGCCGTCGACGAGCAGCGACAGGTCCGGGGTGGACAGTCCGCGGTCGACCGAGGCGCGAGTGACCGCGTCGATCTGATCGGCCAGCACGGACTTCGTGTCGTAGAGCAGTCGTCCGACCAGGGTTGACTTACCGTCGTCGACAGAACCGGCGGTAGCCAGCCTCAATAGGTCGGACATCAGAAATAACCCTCTCGCTTGCGGTCTTCCATGGCGGCTTCCGACACACGGTCGTCGCCACGAGTAGCACCGCGTTCGGTCAGTCGGGACGCCGCGACCTCGGCCAGGATGGCCTGGTTGTCGGCGGCGTCGGAGATGATGGCGCCGGTGGTGGAACCGTCGCCGACGGTGCGATAGCGCACCGAACGGGTCTCCAGAACCTCGTTCTCGTTCGGGCCGCCCCACACGCCGGGCGTCATCCACATGCCGTCGCGGGAGTACACCGGACGCTCGTGGGCGTAGTAGATCGACGCCAGGTCGATGTTCTCGCGGGCGATGTAGCGCCAGATGTCCAGTTCGGTCCAGTTGCTCAGCGGGAACACGCGCACATGCTCACCCGGCGCGTGCTTGCCGTTGTAGAGGTTCCACAGCTCGGGGCGCTGACGCTTCGGATCCCACTGGCCGAAGGCGTTGCGCAGCGAGAAGATCCGCTCCTTGGCGCGCGAGCGCTCCTCGTCGCGACGTCCGCCGCCGAAGACCGCGTCGAAGCGGTGCTCGGTGATGGCGTCGAGCAACGGCACGGTCTGCAACGGGTTGCGGATACCGTCGGGGCGCTCGGTCAGCCGGCCGTCGGCCAGGTACTCCTCGACCGAGGCGACGTGCAGGCGAAGGCCGTAGCGCTCGACCACCCGGTCGCGGAATTCGAGCACCTCGTCGAGATTGTGCCCGGTGTCCACGTGCAGCAGCGTGAACGGCAGCGGCGCGGGCCAGAAGGCCTTGAGTGCCAGGTGCAGCAGGACGGTGGAGTCCTTGCCGCCGGAGAACAGGATCACGGGGCGCTCGAATTCGCCCGCGACCTCACGGAAGATGTGGATCGCCTCGGATTCCAGCGCCGCGAGGGTGTCGAACTCGGTCAGGCCGAGTTCGCGTTCGGTGGTGTTGGTACTCACAGGCTCACTCCCAGTGGTGGTGATGGTCATGATTGGTGCAATCCGCATTCGGTCTTGGCGATACCGGCCCAGCGGCCGCTGCGCGGATCGGACCCCGGCTCCGGCTTGCGCGTGCACGGTGCGCAGCCGATGGACGGGTAACCCTCCTCCACCAGGGGATTGACGAGAATGCCGTTGGCCGCGATGTAGGCCTGCATCTCGTCGTCGGACCACGGTGCGATCGGGTTGATCTTCACCAGGCCGAAGGCGTCGTCGAACGAGATCAGCGGCGCGTTGGCGCGGGTGGGCGCCTCGACGCGGCGGATGCCGGTGATCCACGCGTTGTAGCCGCTCAGCGACTGCTTCAGCGGGACCACCTTGCGCAGCCGGCAGCATTCGGCGGCGTCACGGGCGAACAGGTCCTTGCCGAGCAGTTCGTCCTGTTCGGCGACGCTCGCCTCGGGGCGCACGTTCACCACGTTCACCCCGTACACGGCCTCGACCGCGTCGCGGGTGCCGATGGTCTCGGCGAAGTGGTAGCCGGTGTCGAGGAAGAGAACATCCACACCGGGACGGGTCTGCGCGGCCAAGTGGACCAGCGCGCCGTCCTGCATGTTCGACGCGACGATGTAACCGCTGCCGAACACCTTGTCGGTCCACGCGATCAGCTCGGCGGGCGAGGCATCGGGGCCCAGCTCGGCCGCGCCCTGCTCGGCGAGCGCGCGCAGTTCGTCTTCGGACAGCTTTGCCGCGAGATTCGTTGTCACAGTGGGGATCTCCTCATCAACTATCGGAGGTCGGCCTCGTCGGCGCGCACAGCCCACACCGCGAAGCGTTCCCCGGATTCCCGGTTCTTGACGAAGTTGCGGACGACGCGATCGATGTAGTCACCGAGTTCGACGCTGGTCACCTTGTGCTGGCGCAACTTGCGGCCGAACGCGCTGTCCAGACCGAGGCTGCCACCCAGATGAACCTGGAAACCCTCCACCTGATTCCCGGTGCCGTCGTCGACGAGCTGGCCCTTGAACCCGATATCGGCGATCTGGGACCGGCCGCACGAGTTCGGGCAGCCATTGATGTTGATGGTGATCGGCACGTCGAGTTCGGCGTTGATATCGGCCAAGCGCCGCTCTAGTTCGGGTGCCAGCACCTGCGAACGCTTGCGGGTCTCGACGAAGGAGAGCTTGCAGAACTCGATGCCACTGCACGCCAGCAGATTTCGACGCCAGACCGAGGGCCGGGCCTGCAGGCCGAGCGGTTCGAGTTCGTCGATCAGCGCGTCGACCTGGTCGTCGGCGATGTCGAGGATGATCAGCTTCTGGTACGGGGTGAAGCGAATGCGATCCGAGCCGTACTTCTCGGCGGCGTCGGCGACCTTGCTCAGGATGGTGCCCGAGACGCGACCGGCGATGGGGGAGAAGCCGACGGAATTCAGGCCGTTGCGCAGCTTCTGCACACCGACGTGGTCGATCGGCTTGGCCGGCCGCTCCGGCGCGGGACCGTCGACGAGCTTGCGCTTCAGGTACTCGTCCTCGAGTACCTGCCGGAACTTCTCGATGCCCCAGTCCTTGATCAGGAACTTCAGGCGGGCCTTGGTGCGCAGGCGACGGTAGCCGTAGTCGCGGTAGAGCGAGACGACCGCTTCCCACACGTCGGGGACCTCTTCGAGGGGCACGAACGCGCCGACGCGCTGAGCCAGCATCGGGTTGGTGGACAGACCGCCGCCGACCCAGAGATCGAGGCCGGGACCGTGCTCGGGGTGGTTCACCCCGACGAAGGCGATGTCGTTGATCTCGTGCACCACGTCCTGCTGGCCCGAGATCGCGGTCTTGAACTTGCGGGGAAGGTTCGAGTACTCCTTCTTCCCGATGTAGCGCTTGACGATCTCGTCGACCGCCCAGGTGGGGTCGATGATCTCGTCGAGCGACTCACCCGCGAGCGGCGAACCGAGCACCACACGCGGGCAGTCGCCGCACGCCTCGGTGGTGTGCAGGCCCACCGACTCGAGCCGACGCCAGATCTCCGGGACGTTCTCGACCTCGATCCAGTGGTACTGGACGTTCTCGCGGTCCGACAGATCGGCGGTGTCGCGGCCGAACTCGGTGGAGATCTGGCCGACCGTGCGCAGCTGGGCGGCGGAGAGTGCGCCACCATCGCAGCGCACCCGCATCATGAAGTATTTGGCTTCGAGCAGATCGATGTTGTCATCGTCGGTGAAGGTGCCGTCGTAGCCCTCTTCACGCTGGGTGTAGAGACCCCACCAACGGAAACGGCCACGCAGGTCGGCCTTGTCGATCGAGTCGAAGCCGCCCTTGGCGTAGATGTTCTCGATACGCGAACGCACGTTGAGCGGATTGTCGTCCTTCTTGGACTGCTCGTTCGGGTTCAGTGGCTCGCGGTAGCCGAGGGCCCACTGACCTTCGGAGCGGCGGCGGACCGGCTTGCCGGTGCGGGCGCGGGGCGCGACCGGGGCATCGGTGCTCGGGCGGGCCGGGCGCTGGGCAGCTGATCGCTCAGTGCGGGCCTGCGCTGTCGACTGTCCGGTCGAACCGGCGTCGGTGCTCGACGTCATGGTGGGGTCGCTCCTGCGGGGTGGTGGGACATCCGTGCTGAAGGCGCGAGGGGCTGGCTCGCGTCAGGGAGTCAGCGGGCCGATGAAAGTCGAAGGCACCGGGGGATACCCGGGCGTGGACGCCGCTGCGCTACCGGTGGAAACCGGGCCGACAACAGGCGCTACACACACGCTGGAAGTCGACGTGGCGACGGGCCACGAGTCGTACTCCAGTTGCGTGCATGTGCCTATTGTGCCACGTCAGCCCGGTCGTTCCGACAGCAAGGAGATATTTCCCGCACTTTTGGGGGAAATTCCCTGGACGACCGTCCTGTTCTGTGACGGGGGTCATAGCCCACCGTGCGGAACCGGCCCGTGATGCTCCCGTGTCGGCAAGTGTGCGGTACCGCACAGGGCGATTGACCTCGATCGCGCTCGAGGTTGCAGAGTAGTGCGATGAGCAATGACGCCACCGCCGCAGGTCGGATTCCCGCCGATCTCGACGCCGAACTCACGGCGATCCACGCCGTCGTCGACACCATCGCCCACGCCCAGGCCAACGAGCTGGCCGAGGAGTTCATCGCGGTCTTCCGGGAAGACGCGATCTGGACCACCGGCCACGGCAAGCGCCTGTTCGGGCGCCCGGCCATCGCCGAGTTCACGGCACAGGTGCTGCCCGGCGCCACGACGCACGGCCACGCGACCTACGAGGTCGAGCATGTGCTGTTCCTGCGACCCGATGTCGCCGCCGTCAAGATCCGCCAGAGCTACTTCACCCTCGACGGCGAGCCGTCGGGTCAGGGCACGCCGATGTATGTGATGACGAAGGAGGACGGCGCCTGGGTGCTCACCGCGAACCAGAACACGCCCGTGGTGACGGACTGACGTGCGAGGGGCCGGGTGGGGCACGCTCCAACGGCCCGGCAGACTGGAGGGGTGACTACCAGCGCTGCTTCCGGGGCTTCCGGCGTGATACCGGCCGATGCCGATCGGCCGGTGCTGCGCGATTTCGGGAGCGGCGCGTTCGGGGTATACGTGCACGTGCCCTTCTGCGCCACGCGCTGCGGATACTGCGACTTCAACACCTACACGGCGGGGGAACTGGGTACTTCGGCGTCGCCGCAGTCGTGGCTGGAGGCATTGCGCGGCGAACTCGCGACCGCGGCGGCCGAGTTCGGTGCGCTGCCGAGCGCGACCCCCGCGGTGTCGACGATCTTCGTCGGCGGCGGGACGCCGTCGCTGCTCGGCGGAGACGGGCTGGCGTCGGTTCTGGACGCGGTGCGGGCGAACTTCACCCTGGCCGCCGACGCCGAGGTGACGACCGAATCCAATCCGGAATCCACCTCGCCCGAATTCTTCGAGCGGCTTCGCGCGGCCGGCTACACCCGGATCTCGCTGGGCATGCAGTCGGCTGCTCAGCACGTGCTGAAGGTGCTCGACCGCACGCACACTCCGGGCCGCGCGGTCGCCGCGGCGAAAGAAGCGCGCGCGGCCGGGTTCGATCACGTGAATCTGGACCTGATCTATGGCACCCCCGGCGAGACCGATGCCGATCTCGACCTGAGTCTGGACGCGGTGCTGGCCGCCGGTGTCGATCACGTGTCCGCCTACTCCCTGATCGTCGAGGACGGAACCGCGCTGGCACGCAAGGTCCGCCGTGGTGAACTGCCCGCACCCGACGACGATGTCCTCGCCGCCCGCTACGAACGCATCGATGCTCGCCTCGCCGCCGCCGGGCTGACGTGGTACGAGGTGTCCAACTGGGCCGCGAACGATGCCGCTCGCTGCCGACACAACCTGGGCTATTGGGACGGTGGCGACTGGCTCGGCGCCGGCCCCGGCGCGCACAGCCACGTCGGCGGTGTTCGCTGGTGGAACGTCAAACACCCCGCGCGCTACGCCGACCGCGTCGCCCTCGGCGGTCTCCCCGCCGCGGGCTGGGAGGCACTCACCGACGACGAGCGCTATACCGAACACCTCATGCTCACCGTCCGTCTCCGGACCGGACTGCCACTCGCTGATCTAGCCCCCTCGGCACACTCGGCCCTCGACCGCGTGCTGGCCGACGACCTCGCCCGCGTCAGCGGAAGCAACCTGGTCCTCACCGACCGTGGCCGTCTCCTCGCCGACGGCATCGTCCGCGACCTGCTCACCTGACCGCTCGCCGGCGGGTTTTCCCGGTCGATCCGCGGCGGTGTCGTCCGGGCCCGCGTGGACTCGCTGATAGTGGTTGACGCGCTGCCGAACAGGTCGGGGGAATCGCGCGAGCGGTGATGTCATCGTGATCTGAATTTCGAGATTTTCCAGGCTGGGTATAGTCACCGAAGAATGCCCGGTCATCGTGCTGAATTACACCGATGCACACCTGATGAGGGTTCGGAGACAGTGGGGTGCTCTTAGGCTGTGTTCGGTGGGTTCGGGGTGGAAGATAACGATTAGGGGCGTAGGCTTCGGCTCGATCCTAGGGAGTTATATGTCCACCGAACGGCACATCACCCTCGTCCACGAGCAGAGCGAATTCGCTGAAGCGCGCTCCGCTGAGAAGGCGGAGAACGCTCGTCAGTGCGCGGTCGCCGCGCGGACGGTCGCTTCGCACTCGAACGACGCCGAAGATTGCACGTCGCTGCTGGCGATGCTCGGTCTCGACGCCCTCGCGGGCAAGCAGGTCGGCGCCCCCGACTCCGCCGCTCGTTGCGGCGCTGCTGCCCGAGTCTGACCCGGCACCGGCCGCCCGACTCGGGCGGCCACTGCCGGTGCCCGGCGTTGTTTCGCTGACATCGTCGTCAGCCCCCTGTCACCGTTGAGCGCTGCTCGACCGGCGAGATGTCGTCGCCACCACCGATCACCCCGCCTGCTATCGCCGGTCGTGGCACACCGAGTAGTTCCGCGGTGTTCGCGAGCGTGATCAAGTAGTCCGGCACCGCGCGCACGGCATCCACGCCGGGCGTGGGTGCTGTCGGCGGTGGCGCTCCGCAAGCAAAGTAGCGGTCGCCCGATCTGGTAACGGCATGCGCCGATGGTGGGTTGCCGCCGATGGCCGGTCCTGTCGACCCGGGCACGCTGTGCCCGACACCTGGTCGCCACACGTCGTGCTGGGCAGGTGGTCGCTGCCACGCAGCCGCACCCGGTGACCGATCACCGCCTCCGCTCGTGATGGCGCTCGGCCCCATCCGCCCAGCCGATGGGCTGGTATCGGGACTGCGTATCGCCGAAACGACCGTGGGGTCGACGGCAGCTGGGGAAGTTCCCGTTGACGATGTGGACAACCCCGCACCGACAGACGTCGTCATCGCAGTCGGGCGGCTCGACGACGCCGCGCCGGTGACATCCCCCGACGGCGCAGCTGTCACCGTCGGAGCGCTCCGCGAACGCGCCGACAGGTCATCGTCATCGGATTCCGCCGACCGGTTGTCGAGCGGATCCGGTTCCTCGATCTGAACTTCTGATGCGTCACTGTCGGGGCCCGGTTCGTTGGGGTCGTCGATCGCAGCCGGGCGCTCCCCAAACGCGCCCTGCCCGCCATCCTCGAAAACCTCGCCCGGCGACAGCGCGCGTCGCTCGCCTCGCGATTTCCCCGCTGCGCCGATCAGCAACTGTCGGTCGTCCGCCTCGCCGGTGTCGAACGACCGAAGCGGCATGGGCAGCACCGGAATGCGAGCGACCAACTCCGCGAACGGCAACACATATCGCTGTCGCATCGCCGCTCGCGCGTCCTCCTGCGCGGACGACGCCGCACCGTGCGTCGATGCCGAGCCCATGGCGTGTGCCGCCCCGCTCACCGACCACGTCGCGGCACCGGTTCTCTCGACGACCGGTGACCCGACCGCGTACTTGGTCGCCACGATCGCCTCGGCAGCCGCTCGAACCACGCCGGGCAATTCCTCCAGCGCGACAGTCAGGTCGTGCGCTCGCGCGACATAGTCGTCGACCGCGAAACCGGCCGCGGTAGCGGCCGTTCCCGACCACGCCGACGCCAGCGAACCTTTCACCGCGTGCCGGAAAGCGCGCAGACCCTGGTCCCACCACCGTGCGATCTGCTCGAACCTGTCCGCTTGCGCCAATGCGCCGGTCACTTCGAGTGCCTCGAACGCCGCGACGATCTCGCGGTGCCGCCAAGAATGCGTGTTCTCCCCACCGTCGGGGAGACGCGAAGCAATGGTGTCTTTCGAATAGTCCGGGAATATGTTCCCGCCGCGAATACCGCTCGGCTCGCGGCCGGTCACGCTGACACCGGGTAAATATGTTGTCCCGCAGAGGTTTCCGACATTCGAAGTCGATCGGCCCACTGGTCGTCGACAACCGTCATCAGATCGCGCGCAGCACGGAAAGATTGCTGAATGTCGCCCACGATCTCCGCGTGGGTATCCAATACCGCAGCGACGCTGTTCTCGTTCGCCGCTGCCACCGAACGCAATCGCGCGACCAATGTGCAACCGGATATCAATCTTGCGTGTCTCTCGCCCAGCCCCCAATGCTCCTGATCGCCGATTTCTCGCGCGAGTGCCCGGATCCGAGCGATCACCCGCAGGAATTCCGCACACGCACTGTCGATGCGGGCGAACTCCGTCGGCCGCACCACAACCGCGCCCGACCCGACCGGTACCGCTTCGTCGACCCCAACCGTATACACCACAGTTCCCTCCCCGCGTACGCTATCGCTACCTGAAAATTGCTGGTAGACCCCCTGATTCGGTGTCGAACCTACGCCTGCCGCGTGAGCGAAGACAACCCCCCGAACCGCAACTGTGGATAACTCGGGCCTGGGGATAACTCGCAGCCGAGCCGACACCGCCGATCGCCGCCCTCGAAGCCGGATATTCCCCACATGACAGTTCGGCGCCGGACCACCGTGCGATCCAGGGACCGGTGACAAGACAATTAGACTGGACCACAAGACGCCGCGAGCGTCGGCGTGCGAGGCTGTCCGAACGCAGCACCGATACACGTGCGGTATCAGGCACGAGCGAGGAAGGTGGGGTCGATGCCGTCGAGCACCGAGGATCGACGTTTCGAGGTTCTGCGAGCGATCGTCGCGGACTACGTCGCCACCAAGGAACCGATCGGCTCCAAGTCCCTCGTGGAACGGCACAACCTCGGTGTTTCCAGTGCCACCATCCGCAATGACATGGCGGTGCTGGAGGCCGAGGGCTACATCACCCAGCCGCACACGAGCTCGGGCCGCATCCCCACCGACAAGGGCTACCGCGAGTTCGTCGACCGGATCGCCGAGGTGAAGCCGCTCTCGGGCGCCGAACGCCGGGCGATCATGGAGTTCCTCGAATCCGGTGTCGATCTCGACGATGTCCTGCGCCGCGGTGTGCGACTGCTGGCCCAGCTCACCCGCCAGGTCGCCGTCGTGCAGTACCCCACGGTCTCGGCGTCGATCGTGCGTCACATCGAGGTCGTCGCGCTCAACCCGGCCCGGCTGCTACTCGTCGTGATCACCGACACCGGCCGCGTCGACCAGCGCATCGTCGACCTGGGCGCGGTGATCTCCGACGAAGACCTGGCCGCCGTGCGCGGTCTGCTGGGCGGGGCCATGGACGGCAAACTGCTGTCGGTGGCCAGTGCCTCCGTGGCCGGCGTGCCCGAACGCGCACCGGCCAAGATCCGCGATGTGTTGGTCCGGGTCTCGACCGTTCTGGTGGAGACGCTGGTCGAGCATCCCGAAGAGCGACTGGTCCTCGGCGGCACCGCCAATCTCACCCGCAATGTCGCCGATTTCGGCTTCCCCGGCTCGCTGCGCACCGTGCTGGAAGCGTTGGAAGAACAGGTGATCGTGCTCAAGCTGCTCGCCGCCGCGCAGCAGCCGGGCCAGGTGATGGTGCAGATAGGCGAGGAGACCCAGGTGGAGCAGATGCGCGGCACTTCTGTCGTCTCCACCGGCTACGGGGCGGCGGGCGCCGTGCTGGGCGGTATGGGTGTGCTCGGCCCGACCCGCATGGACTATCCCGGCACCATGGCGTCGGTCGCGACGGTCGCCCGCTACATCGGCGAGGTGCTCGCCGAAAGGTGAAGCCAGCTCGGGAACCGCGACAACCGGACTGTTAAGGTCGATGCTTCGGCCGGTAAAGTTGAGTGGATTCGACTGAGGATGCGCCAGGCGCTCGGCCGGCCCACACCGACCAAGGACTAGAGAACTCACGTGGCACGGGATTACTACGGACTGCTCGGCGTCGGCAAGAATGCCACCGACCAGGAGCTCAAGCGCGCTTACCGCAAGCTGGCCCGCGAACTGCACCCCGATGTGAACCCGGACGAGGTCGCACAGGCCCGCTTCAAGGAAGTCTCCACCGCCTACGAGGTGCTGACCGACCCCGAGAAGCGCCGGATCGTCGACCTCGGTGGTGACCCGCTCGAAAACGGCGGCGGCGGAGCGGGATTCAACGGTGCGGGCTTCGGCGGTCTCGGCGACGTCTTCGAGGCGTTCTTCGGCGGGATGAGCGGCCAGGGCGGTGGCCAGCGCAAACCGCGTGGCCGCGTGCAGCCGGGCGCCGACTCGCTGATCCGCACCCGGCTGAGCCTGGCCGAGTGCGCGGTCGGCGTCACCAAGCATCTGACTGTCGACACCGCGATCCTCTGCGATGTCTGTGTCGGCTCCGGCACCAACGGCAACTCCAAGCCGATCCGCTGCGAGACCTGTGACGGTGCGGGCGAGGTGCAGTCGGTGCAGCGCTCGTTCCTCGGCCAAGTGCTCACCTCGCGACCCTGCCCCACCTGCCGTGGCGCGGGCGAGACCATCCCCGACCCCTGCAACAAGTGCGGTGGCGACGGCCGCGTGCGTGCTCGTCGCGAGATCGCCGCCCCCATCCCGGCCGGCGTCGCCAGTGGCATGCGGGTTCGCTTGGCGGCGCAGGGCGAGGTCGGCCCCGGTGGCGGCCATGCCGGTGACCTCTACGTCGAGGTCGTCGAACAGCCCCACGACACCTTCGTACGCGATGGCGATGACCTGCACTGCACCGTTCGGGTGCCGATGGTCGACGCGATCCTCGGAACCACCGTGGTGGTCGACACCATCCTCGACGGCCCCACCGAGCTCAACATCGCGGCGGGTACCCAGCCCGGCGAGGTCATCCAGCTGCGGGCGCACGGCATGCCGCGACTGCGTTCGGGTGCGCGCGGCGACCTGCTCGCCCACCTCGACATCGTGGTGCCGAACAAGCTCGACGGCAGGCAGACCGATCTCCTGCGCAAGTTCAAGGGCATGCGTGACAAGGATCGTGCCGAGGTGATGTCGACCCAGTCCGAGCACAACAGCGGTCTGTTCGCCCGGCTGCGCGCGTCGTTCAGCGGGCGCTGAGGCCGTGGCCGCGACGGTCTTCTATCTCGACGAGGTCCCCGAGCCGGGTGCTGTCGCGGTGCTGGACGGTCCGGAGGGTCGCCATGCCGCGACCGTGCGCCGGATCAAGGTCGGCGAGCCGATCACCCTGTCCGATGGGCACGGTGTGCTGGCCGACTCGGAAGTCGTCGCGGTCCAGAAGGACCGGCTCGAGCTGGCGGTCCGCGACCGGCGGATCGCCGCGTTGCCCACCCCGGCGGTGACCGTGGTGCAGGCGCTGCCCAAGTCGGATCGCTCCGAGCTGGCCGTCGAATTGATGACCGAGGCCGGCGCGGATCTGATCGTCGCGTGGCAGGCCGCGCGCTGTGTCGCGAACTGGGAAGCCAAGGCGGCCAAGGGCATCGAGAAGTGGCGTGCGGCGGCCAAGTCGGCGGCCCGCCAATCCCGGCGCGCCTACATCCCCGAGATCGCCGGCTTGCACCGCACCCGTGACCTGGTGGAACTGGTGCGAACAGCCAAGGCGAACGGCGCGATCGTCGCGGCCCTGCACGAATCCGGCGCGGGCAAGTTCACCGAACTGCCGCTGGCGCGGGCGAGCGAAGTGGTGCTGATCGTGGGCCCCGAGGGCGGTCTCGACGACACCGAACTGGCCGCGCTGGCCGAGGCCGGTGCCGATATCGTGCTCCTCGGTCCGACGGTCCTGCGCACCTCGACCGCCGCGGCCGTCGCGCTCGGCGCGCTGGGGGCGCTGACCCCGCGCTGGTGAGCACCACCATCGGCACATTTTTAACCACTGTGCGGTGTCAGTGCTCGGCGGTAAACTGATCTCATCGAACACCAGGTCGAAACCGGAAGCAGGCTGTAGCCACTTTTGAAGAACTCAGGCGAGATCGGCAACCCCAACAACCCCGTATCAGGCATCGGCGCCGGCGGTAACAATGCTGGTCCCGCGGCGCGAACCGTGCGTTCCAGCATCGAGCTCGCCCCGGAGTCGGTATTCGGTTTCCTCGGCTCGGCCGACCAGAATCTTCGTCAGCTGGAGAAACTCCTCCCGGCCGACATCCATGTTCGCGGCAATACCGTCACCATCACCGGTAAAGCGGGCGATGTGGCGCTGGCCGAGCGAGTGATCGAGCAGCTCGTGGCGCTGACCGGCCGCAATCGGGTGATCACCCCCGAGGCGGTCCGCCACACCATCTCGATGCTCACCGACGAGGGCGTGTCCGAGTCGCCCGCCGAGGTGCTGAGCCTGGATATCCTGTCGCGGCGCGGCAAGATCATCCGCCCCAAGACGCTGAACCAGAAGCGCTATGTCGACGCGATCGACGCCAACACCATCGTGTTCGGCATCGGTCCCGCAGGCACCGGCAAGACCTACCTGGCCATGGCCAAGGCGGTGCAGGCCCTGCAGTCCAAGCAGGTCACCCGCATCATCCTGACCAGGCCCGCGGTCGAGGCGGGCGAGCGGCTCGGCTTCCTGCCCGGCACTCTCAACGACAAGATCGACCCGTACCTGCGTCCGCTCTACGACGCCCTGCACGACATGATGGACCCCGAAGCCATCCCCAAGCTGCTGGCCTCGGGTGTCATCGAGGTCGCGCCGCTGGCGTACATGCGTGGTCGCAGCCTCAACGATTCGTTCATCATTCTCGACGAGGCGCAGAACACCACGGCCGAGCAGATGAAGATGTTCCTCACCCGCCTCGGATTCGGTTCGCGGATGGTGGTCACCGGTGACATCTCGCAGGTCGACCTGCCCAACGGGCAGCGCTCGGGCTTGCGCGCGGCCGCCGAGATCCTCACCGATATCGACGACATCCACTTCTCGGAGCTCACCAGTGCCGACGTGGTCCGGCATCGGCTGGTCTCCGACATCGTCGACGCCTACGACCGCTTCGAATCCGAAACCCGCGCGGTGCCGGGCCCGCACTACCCGGGCAATCGGGCTCAGCGTCGCGCCGCGGACCGAGCGGATCGGCGGTAGAACTCGCGGTTCGGTTACCCGCGCCACGCTGGACCGATGGCGGTTTCGTCGGTGCATCGCCAGTTCCGTACCCTGAACAGGTGAGCATCGAGATCGCCAACGAATCGGGTATGGACGTTCCCGAAGAAGACCTGGTCAACGTCGCACGCTTCGTGATCGGCCGGATGGACGTCCATCCGGCCGCCGAGCTGTCGATGGTGCTCGTCGATCTCGACACCATGGCCGACCTGCATGTGCGCTGGATGGATCTGCCCGGTCCCACCGACGTGATGTCGTTCCCGATGGACGAGCTCGAGCCCGGCGGTCGTCCCGACAGCCCGGAGCCCGGCCCGTCCATGCTCGGTGACATCGTGCTGTGCCCGGAGTTCGCGATGGGTCAGGCACAGAAGGCCGACCATTCGCTCGATCACGAACTGGCGCTGCTCACTGTGCACGGTGTGCTCCACCTGCTCGGCTACGACCACGCCGAGCCGGAGGAGGAGAAGGAGATGTTCGCGCTGCAGGCGCAGCTGCTCGAGGAGTGGTACGTGAGCCTGCGCGAGGAACAGCGCCGCGCCGAACTGGCCGAGCGTGACGACCGGCTACTCGGCAAGGCGGGTTTCACCGCGCCCGGTGAAGGCCCCGCGTGACAGCACTGACCCTGATCACGCTGGCGATCGTGCTGATCGGCATCGGCGGGGTGTTCGCGGGCGTGGATTCGGCGCTGAACACGGTGTCGCGCGCCAGGCTCGACGATATGGTTCGCGAGGAGCGCTCCGGCGCCGCACGGCTGCGCAAGATCGTCGACGATCGGCCACGCTATGTGAATCTTGTTGTCCTGCTGCGTATTCTGTGCGAGATCACCGCCACTGTCCTGCTGGCGGCGGCGACGCTGGACCTGTGGAACGAGAGCACCGCGCTGCTGGTCACCGCCGCGCTGATGGTCGTCGTCTCCTACGTCGTGATCGGCGTCGGCCCCCGTACGCTCGGTCGTCAGCACGCCTACTCGATCGCGTTGGCCGCCGCGGTGCCATTGCAGATCATCGGCGCGGTACTCAGCCCGGTCAGCCGCCTGTTGATTCTGCTCGGCAACGCCATTACTCCCGGTAAGGGATTTCGCAACGGCCCCTTCGCTTCCGAGATCGAACTGCGCGAGGTGGTCGACATGGCCCGCGAGCGCGGCGTGGTGGCCGACGACGAACGCCGGATGATCCAGTCGGTCTTCGAACTCGGCGACACCGCGGCTCGCGCGGTGATGGTGCCGCGCACCGAGATGGTGTGGATCGAGGACGACAAGACCGCCGCCCAGGCGATGTCGCTGGCGGTGCGATCCGGCCATTCCCGGATTCCGGTGATCGGCGAGAACGTCGACGACATCCGCGGCGTGGTCTACCTGAAAGACCTTGTGCCCTATGCCGATCGCGCTCGCAAGGTGTCGGTGGGCGAGGTCATGCGGCCCGCGATCTTCGTCCCCGATTCCAAGCCGCTCGACGAACTGCTCGACGAGATGCAGCGGCGCCGCAATCACATGGCGCTGCTGGTCGACGAGTACGGCGGTATCGCGGGCCTGGTGACCATCGAGGACGTGCTGGAGGAAATCGTCGGTGAGATCGCCGACGAATACGACACCGACGAGACCCCGCCCGTGGAGGACCTCACCGACGGGCGCTACCGCGTCTCGGCGCGGCTGTCGGTGGAGGACCTGGGGGAGCTGTACGGCCTCGATATCGAGGACGACGACGTGGACACGGTGGGCGGGTTGCTCGCGCACGAGCTGGGCCGCGTCCCGCTGCCCGGCTCCAAGGTGACCGTCTACGGGCTGGTGCTGCGCGGCGAGGGCGGCGCCGACGCGCGCGGGCGGATGCGAGTCAACACCGTGCTGGTGCGCCGTGCCGCCGACAAGGCGGAGAAGAAGACCGACAAGCCCCGCAAGGGCGCGACCGACGAGGCAGGCGCCGACACCGATCCGGTGCGCGTGCCCGACGACAACGGAGAACACCATGAGTGAACTGAATGCCGAGGACAACAAACTGCTGGTGCTGGCGCGTGGCGCGCTGGGTCGTACCGGGGGTGCGAGCGGCGCCGCGGTGCGCGACACCGACGGCCGTACCTACGCGGCGGGCGAGGTCACGCTCTCCGCGCTGCGTCTGACCGCGTTGCAGGCCGCCGTGGCCGCCGCGATCTCCAGCGGCGCCGAGGGTTTCGAGGCAGCGGTCGTCGTCGGCGGTGCCGCCGAGGACGCGGGCATCGACGCCGTGCGCGAGGTGTCGCCGTCGGCGTCGGTCATCCGCACCGACCGCACCGGCGCCGTGCTGAGCGAGGTGCGCGGTGGCTGATTCCGGCAAGGAATTCCGTTCCGGCTTCGTCTGTTTCGTCGGCCGCCCCAACACCGGCAAGTCCACGCTCACCAACGCGCTGGTCGGCACTAAGATCGCGATCACCTCCTCGCGGCCGCAGACCACCCGGCACACCATCCGCGGCATCGTGCACCGCGAGGACGCCCAGCTGATCCTGGTCGACACCCCCGGTCTGCACCGTCCGCGCACTCTGCTCGGCCAGCGCCTCAACGACCTGGTCCGTGACACCTATTCCGAGGTCGATCTGATCGCGTTGTGCATCCCGGCCGACGAGAAGATCGGTCCCGGCGATCGCTGGATCGTCGAGCAGATCAAGATGATGGCGCCCAAGACCAAGATCCTCGGCGTGGTCACCAAGATCGACAAGGTGGGCCGCGACGAGATCGCCCACCAGTTGATGGCACTGTCGAAGCTGCTCGGCCCCGAGTCCGAGGTGGTGCCGGTGTCGGCCGTGAAGGGCGAGCAGGTCGAGGTACTCGTCGACGTGATCGCCTCGCAGATGCAGGAGGGTCCGGCGTTCTATCCCGACGGCGAGATCACCGACGAGCCGGAGGAAACCCTCATGGCCGAGCTGATCCGCGAGGCCGCCCTCGAAGGGGTACGCGACGAACTGCCGCACTCGCTGGCCGTGGTCATCGAGGACATCGAGCCCTACGAGGCGAACGAGGACATGCTCGAGGTGCACGCCCTGCTCTACGTCGAACGGCCGAGCCAGAAAGCGATCATCATCGGCAAGAACGGCGCCCGCCTCAAGGAGGTCGGCACCAATGCCCGCAAACAGATCGAGCATATTCTCGGCACCCGCATCTACCTGAACCTGCACGTGAAGGTGGCCAAGGATTGGCAGCGCGACCCGAAACAGCTGGGGAAGCTGGGCTTTTGACCGTTTGACTGTCGGCGGTACGGGGTATCGTTCGGCGAACACGTCGGTTGGTTCGGCGTGTTTCGCTGATCGTCCGGGGGAGGCCGTCGAAGTGCCCGATGCCAATGATGTCGGCAAGCTGCTGGAGCTGCTGCGGGCGCTCGAGATTCCCGATGCCCGCCCGCGCGTGCTGCGCGCCTTGGTCCACGGGCGGCGCACGCTGCCCCGGCCGATCGTCGAAGTCGTCGGCGTCACCGGGTATCCGGGGCTGGTCGGCGAGCTCTACAGCTGGCTCAGCGAATCCGGGGGCAGGCGGGCGACGCCGCGCGCCAAGGTCGACCTGCGCGCGCCCGACCTGCCGCGCATGCTGCTCACCCCCGACCTCAACGCGATCGACGCGGGCCCGCACGCGAATGATCCGGAGATCCCCGGCCACTGCCTGCCGATCGTCCAGCAACTGGTGGCGGGTTTCGCCGCCGACGACACCGCGATGGGCGCGATCAAGTTCCCGCACTACCGCACCGCCGACTGGCTGACCCGCCAGCGGGTGACCGCCGACGAATCCGAGGCGCCCGACGAGTTGCGCCGCAGACTGCCCAAACTGTTGCGCAGCGGTTCCCCGACAAGCCGCTCCGACACCGCCGAAGGCGTTGCGGGCGACACGATTTCGCGAGTGGTCTTCGGTGTCCTCGCGCTGTGGCCGGTGCTGCGGTTGTGGCTGTGGGTGTCGGGGCGCATTCCCGGCATGTCGAAGGTGACGCGATGGTTCCTGCACCAGCGCTACCTGGCGCCCGAATTATCGGGCAGCTTCCTGGGTTTCGCGTCCCGGCTCACCGCGTCGCACCGGGTCGACGAGAACGAGGAGCAGGTCGCCAAGCTGCTCGTGCACGCGTTTCTCGAGGACCTGCGCGACGCCTACCGGCGCCGGATCTGGCGCCCGTCGAGCTGGCGGCGCACCGCGTATCCGGTGGCGTTGCTCGGTGGCCTCACCGAAGGCAGCGACGGCGCGCGCATCCTCACTTGGATCAACGAAATCCGTAATGAGACGGGTCTTTTCGATCCGTTGGTCGTGGTGGCGCTGCGTACCGAGGGGCCGAGCCGCGAGGTCGGCGAGCTCTCCCACATCAGTGATCTGCGCCCGCTGCGCACCCTGGAAAGCATCGTCGATCTTCCCGCTCCGCAACCGCCCGATCCGCTACAGGAGTGGGTGCGCGAGATCGACAACCGGCGTACCCATCGGCAGGCCGATGCCTGGTTCCTGGCCTTGCGCGCGATTCTGCCGCCCGACACCGCACCGCGTGTCGGCGATGCCCGATTCCGTGGTCTCGCGCTGCCGCCCGCGCCGCCGCTGGCCGCGCGCAGCTGGTTCGTCGGTCTGTGTGTGCTGATCCCGATCCTGCTGGCCGTGGCCGCGACACTGGTCTACTTCCCGCCGCTGCGTGGCGCCGAATGTTCGCACTGGCCGTGGACCGATGGCGTCTCGGTGAGTCTGCGCGACGGTGAGTGTGTCGGCTACAGCGACAACCCCCGCCAGATCTTCGCCGACGACCCCGAGCTGTCAGCGACGCAGCGAGAAGTGTTTCGGCTCAACGTCGCCGCGGCCGACGCGCGCGAGAAGAACCCGAATCGGCCCCTGATCTCGCTGGTGTACTTCGCCGGCCTCAGCTATGTCGACACCAATGTGCGCTACCCGCACGCCCAGGTCGAGGAACTGGCCGGTCTGGCGGTGCAGCAGCAGCGCGCGTTGCTGGCGTCGGATGAATCGGAACCGTTGCTGCGCATCATCATCGCCAACGGCGGTTCCGACATGCGCCAGGCCGGGTGGGTGGTCGACAATCCGCTACGCGAGCTCGTAGCCGGCGATCCCAGCGTGCTCGGCGTGGTGGGGATCGATCGCAGCAACGACGAAACCCGCAGGGCCATCACGCGGCTGGGCGAACTCGGGGTTCCCGCGGTGGCCACGACCCTGTCCGCCGACGGTCTCGATCAGGCTTCGCCACTGTATTTCCAAGCGGCGCCGAGCAATGCCGTGCAGGCTCGGCTCGTCGCCGACTATGTCCAGGGCGCCCGTGACCGCAATGGCGCGCCCCGCTACGACAAGGTGGCGATCTATCACCCCGAGGCCGTCGGTGACCTGTATGTGACGACCCTGGTCGAGGATCTGCGTAAGGAACTCACCACCCGTGGGGTGGCGCAGGAGAGCATGAGCTGGCGCGAACAGCAGCAGCTCTACCGTTTCCCCGCGCCGTGCGAGACCGCCGGATTCGACCGTCGCACCCTGCTGTTCTTCGCGGGCCGCAACGACGACTTCCCGACCTTCGCCAAATCGGTGAGCCGCGGCTGCCTCAGCGGCCAGGGCCCGGCGATCCTCGGCAACGACGCGGTGACCAGGCTGATCACCGATCCGAAGGCCACCGCGGCACTGCCCGCCAATCTCACTGTGCGCTATGTGTCGAAGGCGTCGCCGGTGATGCTCGGGGGCGCCGATTGTGTCAGCGGCGTCGGCAAGCTCGGTGACCAGCCGGTGCCGTTCGAACACGAGCAGCTGTGTACCGAACTGGCGAAGTTGATCGAAGCCCTGCGTGGCTATCCTGACCTCGCCGACTACCGGCCCACCTGGGCGGGCGATCGCACCGGTCTGGCCTTCGACGTGAGTGGCCTGTTCATCCAAGCCGTGCGCAACAGCCGCGGCGTGCTGGCCGATCTCCCGCCCAATCGCACCGCCATCGCGGTCCAACTGCGCGAGGGCGACTATCGCGGTGTCACCGGCACGCTCGGCTTCTCGACCAGCCGCGTCGCCGACGGATCGTCGATCGCGGTCCTGGTCACCACCGCGGTCGGCGGGGCGGGCCCGCAACGGTGTCTGATGATGTTTCCCCGGCAGTCCGGCCAGGACGGGTGCCCCTCCGGTACGAAGAGCGACCTCGAGGGATGGGCGGAACCGGGGCGCTAGGGACTTGTCACCACCACTGCGCGGGACGGTGACGTTCCCAGCGCAGTTCCGATTCCAGCTGGGCCGCGAGCGAGATCAGTCGCGGTTCGCTGTCGGCGGTGCCCATCAGTTGCGCACCGATCGGCAGCCCGGAGTCGGTGAATCCGGCCGGCACGTTCACGCTGGGCCAGCCGAGTACGTTCCACGGCCACGTGTACGGGCACGCTGCGGTGATCAGGTTGTTCGTGGCACCGAAGCCGATCCCGTCGATCTCCTCGACCTGCGGCGCCGGGGTCGCGGTGGTGGGTGCCAGCACCACGTCGAAGTCGTCGAAGAACGAGCCGATGCGCTTGCGCAACAAGGGTTCCGCGAGCCGGGCGGCGGTGAGCACAGGCCCGCCGAGCACGCGGCCGATGCGCGAATTGGCGGTGGTTCTCGGGTCGACGACCGCGCCCGGCATGTCCCGGTGTACCCGGCTGATCCCCGCCAGCGAGCGCGGCAGGAAGGACGCGCCGATCATCAGCCCGTAGTGCAGGTCTGTCACGGTGACGGTATGGCCGAGCGTGCGCAGGGTGGCTGCCAGCGCGTGCACGGCCGCCGCGATGCGTGGATCGAGCACGGTCTTGGTCGCGGTGTACGGAATGCTCAGGGAGAGCGCGATTCTGAGCCTACCGGGATCGCGTCCGACGGCCGCGCTCGCCTCGATCGGCGCGGGCGTGTGCCGGTCGCCGTCGTGTGGTCCGGCGGCGATGTCGAGCAGCAGCGCCGCGTCGCGCACCGTGCGCGCGAGGGGCCCGTTGACGGTGAGTCCGTTGAACGCCTCCGCCAGCGGCCAGGTGGAGATGCGCCCGCGCTGCGGCTTGATTCCGACCAGGTTGGTCCACGAGGCCGGGATGCGCACCGATCCCGCGCCATCGGAACCCAGTGCGGCGGGGACCAATCCGGCCGCGACCGCCGCCGCGGACCCACCCGATGACCCGCCCGGCGTGCGCGTGTGATCCCACGGATTGCGGGTGTAACCGAACGCGTCACCGCTGGTGAACGGCAACTGTCCCAGTTCGCAGGTATTGGACTTGCCGACGATCACCGCACCCGCCGCACGCAATCGGCGCACGGATTCGGCGTCCGCGGACTTCGGCGTGAAGTCCCCGCCACAGCCGAACGCGGTGATCTCGCCGCTGATGTCGGTGTCGTCCTTGACCGCGATCGGCACACCGAGCAGCGGCAGCCGCACTCCCGCCGCCCGCCGCGCGTCCGCCTCTGCCGCTTCCCGCAGCGCGGCCTCGCGACGCACGACCCGGAACGCGTTGAGCGTCGGCTGCGACGCCTCGATCCGGTCGAGTGCGTCGGTGACGGCGGCGACCGAGGAAACGCTGCCGTCGGCCAAGGCCGAGGACAGTCCGGTGAGGTCGAGATCGGCCGAGGAATTCGGCGCGATGTGGTCGGGCGCGGACATGTGAACTCCGTCTCTGCGGGTACGTGGCTCGACCGTAACGCGAAGCTGGTCACCCGTCCACATCCCCTAGGGTGGGTATAGACATACATACCGAATGTATGTAACAGTGGAGCGGTCACCATCCGACCAGGGGAGGACCCATGGGAATCAGCTCAGCACTCGGCCCGGCACACGAGATCGCCCTGTCATCCGGCCGCATCCGCTACCACGACACCGGCGCCGGCTCGCCGGTCGTGTTCGTCCACGGACTACTTGTCAACGCCGACATCTGGCGCGACGTCGTGCCCGGTCTCGCCGCCGCGGGCCACCGCTGCCTCACGCCCGACTGGCCGCTCGGATCCCACACCATCCCGATGCCCGACGCGGATCTCAGCCCCACCGGCATCGCGGACCTGATAGCCGAGTTCCTCGACGCGCTCGACCTCACCGACGTCACGATCGTCGCCAACGACACCGGCGGCGCCCTCACCCAGATCCTGATGACCCGGCGACCGGAGCGGATCGGGCGCGTCGTGCTGGCCGCCGTCGACTGCTACGACGTGTTCCCGCCGCAGCCTTTCGCGAGCTTGCTGAAGGTGGCGAGGATTCCCGGCGTGATCCGCCCGCTGCTGGCGCCCATGCGCTTCGGATTCATGCAGCGCCTGCCGCTCGGATTCGGGATGGTCACCAAACACGCGCTGCCGCGCGAGATCGCGCAGTCCTATCTGGGACCCGCTCGCAGCAATGCCGCCATCCGCGACGACCTGCGTCGTTTCGCCACCGGCGTGGACAACCGGTGCACCATCGCCGCGGCCGAGCGCTTCTCTACGGTCGACGTACCGGTGCTGGTCGTCTGGTCCACCGAGGACAAGCTGTTCCCGATGGCGCTGGCGCAACGGCTGGTCGCCGATCTCCCGAAGGCGAGCCTGCGCACCCTCGACAATTCCTACACCTTCATCCCCGAGGACCGGCCGGAGTTGCTCACCGAACTGATCGTGGAGTTCACTCGGCTGCATGCAGCGCCGTAGTCAGGAGGATCGCTCCCGCGTCACCCGAGCCGCACTCGAGCAGGCAGGCCGTCGCCTGTTCGCCGAGTGCGGCTTCGCCGGTACGTCCGCCGAGCAGTTGGTGGCTGCCGCCGGTGTCACCCGCGGCGCCCTGCACCATCATTACGGCGACAAGCGTGGATTGTTCCTCGCCGTGCTCGAACAGGTCGAGACCGAGGCCACCGAGGAGATCGCGAGTGCTATCGCCGCGGTCGATCGCGCCGACATCATCGGTGGGATGACCGCGGGTCTGGCGCGCTTCCTCGACATCTGCGCTCGCCCGGAAATGCTGCGCATCGTGTTGATGGACGCGCCGACCGTCCTCGGCTGGCCCGCTTTCCGCGAATTCGAAGCACGCCACGGACTCGGCCTCATCACCGCCGAACTGCAACGTGCCACCGACGCGGGCCTTATCCCGGTCGCCCCCGTCGCGGTACTCGCGCAGCTGCTGCTCAGCGCCATCACCGAAGCCTCACTCATCGTCGCCCACGCCGCCGACCCGGACCGGGCCCGCCTCGAAACCCAGCAGTCGCTGCTGTTACTCATCGCGGGTCTGCTCCAGTCCTGACCCGTGTCCGTGGTCGCGGTGTCGGGCGCGCGTGAAAGACTGGGCTCGTGCGGTTGTATCGGGATGAGGCGGTGGTGGTTCGCCAGCACAAGCTGGGCGAGGCCGATCGCATTGTCACGCTCCTGACCAGGCAACACGGGCTCGTCCGGGCGGTGGCGAAGGGGGTGCGGCGCACCAAGTCGAAGTTCGGGGCGCGGCTGGAGCCGTTCTCCTACATCGATGTGCAGTTGCACCCGGGGCGCACCCTCGACATCGTCACCCAGGTCATCACCGTGGAGGCGTTCGCCGCCGACATCATCGACGACTACGGCCGCTACACCACCGCATGCGCGATCCTCGAAACCGCCGAACGGCTCGCGGGTGAAGAACGCGCACCCGCCCCGAAACTGCACGTACTCACCGCGGGCGCCCTGCGCGCGATCGCCGCCAAACAGCGCCCCCACGAACTGATCCTCGACGCATTCCTGTTGCGCGCCATGGGTTTCGCCGGCTGGGCGCCCGCGCTCGACGAATGCGCCCGCTGTGCGACTCCCGGCCCGCACCGTGCCTTCCACGTGGCAGCGGGCGGCGCGGTCTGCGTGCACTGTCGTCCGCCGGGCGCGAGCACCCCCATCACCGGCGTACTCGATCTGCTCGTCGCGCTGTTGAAGGGGGAGTGGGCCTACATCGACGGCGTGCCCGACAACGTCCGCCGCCAGGCCAGCGGTCTCGTCGCCGCCCACCTGCAGTGGCACCTGGAACGCCAGCTGCGCACGCTGCCGCTGATCGAGCGATCCCGCATCGATCCCACGGACCGGCCCGACGCCGCGGTCGTGGGCCGGGTCGGCTGAGCAAACCCGGAGCCCGTGCAGCCCGCACCCGGCGATCAGGCAGGATGGACGCCGTGATCCTGCGTCGTGACTCTTCTCCCGCGAGCAAGGACGGCACCCGCACCGTGCGTCCGCCGTCCCAGCATCCCTCCGGCGCGCGTCCGCCCGCGATCCCGCCCGAGCTCGTTCCCAACCACGTCGCGCTGGTGATGGACGGCAACGGCCGCTGGGCCCAGGAGCGTGGCCTGCCGCGCACCGCCGGACACGAACGCGGCGAAGCCGTGCTCATGGACTCCGTCGAAGGCTGTATCGAGATCGGCGTCAAGTGGCTCTCGGCCTACGCCTTCTCCACCGAGAACTGGCGACGCAGCCCCGACGAAGTGCGCTTCCTGATGGGCTTCAACCGCGACGTGATCCGTCGCCGCCGCGACGAGATGCACGACATGGGGGTGCGGGTGCGCTGGGCCGGGCGTCGGCCTCGCCTGTGGCGCAGCGTGATCAAGGAACTCGAGGTGGCCGAAGAGCTCACCAAGGACAACGACGTGATGACGTTGACCATGTGCGTCAATTACGGTGGTCGTGCCGAAATCGCCGATGCGGCAAGGGAAATCGCGCGCCGGGTGGCCGCGGGTGAGATCGACCCGGAGAAGGTCGACGAGGCCACCGTCGCGAAGTATCTCGACGAACCCGATATGCCCGATGTCGATCTGTTCCTGCGGCCCTCCGGCGAGTTCCGCAGCTCCAACTTCCTGATCTGGCAGGCGGCCTACGCCGAATTCGTCTACCAGGACACGCTTTTCCCCGACTTCGACCGGCGTAACCTGTGGGACGCGTGCCTGGAATACGCCAAGCGCGATCGCCGCTTCGGTGGCGCCAAATGAGTGACGACGGAGCCGAGATGGACGCCACCACGGTCTCACCCGAGATCGACCTGCAGGCCCGCACCGGCGCCTGCCTGCAGATGCAGGACGTCGATGTCCGGGTGGACGCGGACGGTTCGCTCGGCTTCGAGTACGACGGCGCCCTGTGCTCGATCCGGGCCGTCACCCTCGCGCCCGGACTCACCGTGCTGTCGCTGACCAGCGTGCTGGCGTGGGATCGCCCGCTCAAGGCGGCATTGCACAAGCGTGTCGCCGAACGTAACAACGAGATCCAGTTCGGGTCGGTCACGCTGATCGCGCGCGGTCAGCTGGGCGATGTCATCCTGCGCTACACCTTCCCCGCCGAAGGCCTGGACGACGGGGCCCTCACCACCATGCTGCTGCTGGCGCTGTCCGGCGCGAGCCGAGCCAGGCAGGGTCTGCTCGCGCCGTAGCCCGTGACATCTGTCATGGGCCGATCGTGACACTCGGCTCAGGTTTCGCGGCTTCGTCCGCGCGAATCTTGAACCATGCCTTCACCACGAACAACCCGCGCGGCCATCGAGCTGCGCGACCTGCGCAAAACCTTTCCCGGCGGCACGGATCCGGTCCGCGCCGTCGACGGTCTCGACCTGACCGTGGAGCCGGGGGAGATCGTCGCCTTTCTCGGCCCCAACGGCGCGGGCAAGTCGACCACGATCGACCTGCTCCTCGGTCTGACCATTCCCGATTCCGGCACGGTCACGGTTTTCGGCGAAGCACCGCAGGATGCCGTGCGGACCGGCCGGGTGGCCGCGGTACTGCAGTCGGGTGGGCTGCTGCCCGACCTCACCGTCGGTGAGACCGTCCGCTTGGTCGCCGCCCTGCACGCCAGGCCGCGGCCGGTGCTCGAAGTCCTCGAGCGGGCAGGCATCGTCGATATCGCCGACCGCCTCGTCGGCAAGTGCTCGGGCGGCCAGCAGCAGCGGCTGCGGTTCGCACTGGCACTGCTGCCCGACCCGGACCTGATCGTGCTGGACGAACCCACCACCGGCATGGACGTGTCGGGCAGGCGGGATTTCTGGGCGGCCATGCGCGAGGATGCGGGCAGCGGCCGCACCGTGCTGTTCGCGACCCACTATCTCGACGAAGCCGACGCCTATGCCGACCGGATCGTGCTGGTGCGCGCCGGTCGCGTCGTCGCCGACGGCAGCGCCGCCCAGATCAGGAACCTGGCCGTCGGCCGGACAGTGGCGGCCACCCTGCCCGGTGCCGACTCGGCGTCTCTGTCGGCGCTGCCCGGTGTCGAACAGGTGGAGTTGCGCGGCGATCGGATTCTGGTGCAGGCCAGAGACTCCGATGACGTCGCTCGTTTCCTGCTCACTCACACCGCCGCTCATGACATCGAAATCACCACCCACAACCTGGAATCGGCGTTCCTCGCGCTGACCTCCGTTCCCGAAGGCGAGCGCTGACATGATCGAGACAATCCAGACCGCGACGAAACCGGTGCGCACACCTCGCCGCGGCGGCTTCAGCACGGCGTTTCTCGCACTCGAACTTCGCCGCATGCTCCGCAACCGGCGCACCATGATCTTCACCCTGATCATGCCGCCGGTGTTCTTCGTGATCTTCGGTCTGCAGGGCGGAAACCGAGACCAGTCCTTCGGGTCGGGCAACATCACCGGCTACATCATGGTGTCGATGGCGCTCTACGGCGCCCTGCTCGCGACCACCAGCGGCGGCGCGATGGTGGCGGTCGAACGTTCGCACGGCTGGACCCGTCAGTTGCGGCTGACGCCGCTGCGGCCGGTGGCCTACGTGGCGACGAAGGTCGCGGTCGCGATGTCGCTGGGATTGGTGGCGGTGACGACGGTGTTCGTCGTCGGCGCGTGCTGCGGTGCGAGCCTGACGCCGGTGGCCTGGGTGGCTTGCTTCCTGCTCGCGTGGGTCTGCTCGCTGGTGTTCGCGGCCTTCGGTCTGCTCATGGGTTACCTGTTGCCCTCGGAGAATGTGATGCAGCTGCTCGGCCCCGGACTGGCGATGCTGTCGTTCGCCGGCGGGTTGTTCTTCCCGATCCACGGGTGGTTCGCCACGGTGTCGAAGGTGCTGCCGACCTACGGGGTCGCCACCCTGGTGCGCACCCCGTTCGGTGATACCGGTGCGGGCACCATCGCGCTGGCCGTGGTGAACGTCGTCGCGTGGACCGTGGTTTTCGTGGTGGGCGCGGCCGCGCTGTTCCGCCGGGACACCGACCGTTGAGGCAACGATCACGCGGGCCGATTCGTGAGTACCGTCAGTACTCGCGGGTCGGCCCGCGAGGGCTGGGAGAAGGGACTGTTCGTGAGTTCGGGTGACTTCGTCGACCGGGTGTTCGGTGCGGGGGCGGCCGATGCCGACGGCACGCGCCGCGGGTGGTTCGGTGCCGCGCTCGCGACAGGATGGTTGCTGTATCTGGTGCCGCAGATCTATGACAGCTGGGTCGAGCACGGCACAGGGCGGGCGGCCGGTGCGGCGGTAGCTGTGCTGGCGTTCGGCGGGCTGATCGTGACGGCGTTCGTTGTCTTCCGCCGACTCGACTGGGACGAACAGGCCGATCCACGGTCGGTCGATCCGCGGATCTGGCCGCTGCTGGCCGGCATGGCCGCGTTGTCGGCGGTGCTGATGGTGCTGCTCGGCGCGGCCGCGCTGCCGACCGTCCTCTACATCGCCGTGGTCGCGATATTCTCGCTGCCCACCCGGCGCTCGGCGGTGGTGGTGGCGGCGGTATCGGCGACGATGGTGGTGATGCCCGTGTTCGCGCCCGGTCGGTGGCTCGGCGGCACGGCGCTGGTGCTCGCGGTGATTCCGCCGGTGATCTGGCTGGCCAGGGAGATCGGCCTGCGCGGCAGGCGGCTACAGGCGATCACCCGCAGTCAGCGTGCCGACCTGGCGATCGAGGCCGAGCGCAACCGGGTCGCCCGCGATGTGCACGACATCCTCGGCCATTCCCTCACGGTCATCACCATCAAAACCGAACTCGCGCAACGCCTTATCGATGTCGACGTGGACCGCGCCAAGACCGAACTCGCCGATGTGGAACGGCTGGCCCGTGAGGCGCTGGCCGGGGTACGCGACACCGTCGGTGGTCTGCGCGAGGTGAGTTTGCGCCGAGAACTCGCCACCGCGCACACCGCGCTGACCGCGGCCGAAATCGTTGCTGTACTGCCTGATTCGACGATGGTGGACACTCGGCACAGTGAGTTGTTCGGCTGGGTACTGCGCGAAGCGGTCACCAACGTCGTGCGCCACAGCGCGGCCGGACACTGCACCGTGGTCGTCACCGAGAACAGCATCGAGATCACCGACGACGGCCACGGCTTCGATGTCACCGCACCGTCCGGCTCGGGTTTGCGTGGGTTGGCCGAGCGACTGCGCGCGGCCGGTGGCACGCTGACCATATCCACGCCATCGGGCGGCGGCGTCGGCCTGCTGGCGACGGTGCCCGCGGAAGGGAGTGTCCGATGATCCGGTTGCTGCTCGCCGACGATCAGGCACTGGTGCGTGGCGCACTCGTCGCCCTGCTCGGCCTGGAATCCGACCTGGAGGTGGTCGCCGAGGTCGGCCGTGGCGACGAAGTGCTGGCCGCGGTGACCCGCACCAGCCCCGACGTGGCACTCCTCGACATCGACATGCCAGGCCTGGACGGCATCGAAGTCGCCGCCCGCCTGCACGCCGCGCACCCGCGCGTGCGAATCCTCATGGTCACCACGTTCGGCCGCCCCGGCTACCTCCGCCGCGCCATCGACGCCGGAGCGAGCGGGTTCGTCGTGAAGGACACTCCCGCACGGGAATTGGCCGACGCGGTGCGCCGGGTGCACTTGGGACTACGCGTCGTGGACCCGGCACTGGCGACCGAGACGCTCACCGCCGGAACATCTCCGCTCACGGCGAGGGAACGTCAGGTGCTGGCCGCGGCCGCCGACGGATCGGCGGCCGGGGTCATCGCCGAGCGTTTGCATCTCTCGGAAGGGACTGTGCGCAACCATCTCTCGGCCGCCATCGGCAAGACCGGCACCCGCAACCGCGCGGAGGCGATCCTGGCCGCGCGGCGTCAGGGCTGGTTGTAGCTCAGCGCTCGGGCTTCCAGGTGATCTTGCCGCCCGTGAAGTCCTGGGCCTTGCCGCCCTGGTAGTCGTATTCGTCGCTGGTGGGGTAGCCGTAGCGACCGTTTTCCCCGCCCGCACGGATCCAGTCGGCCTGGATGTTGCCCCACACCGCGTGCGCGCCGGTCTTCGACGTCCAGTAGATGGCGCCGGTCGGGAACATGGTGAACTGTCCGTCACCCTTGCCGGTCGCGGAGACGTCGGTGAGCGGGAAGCCGAGCGGGCTCGATTCCCAGCCCAACGCCGCCCACTTGTCGCGGATCGGGCCGCTGATCTGGTGCGCGCCGGTGCCGACGGACCAGTAGATCGAGCCCTTCTGGAAGTGGTTGTAGCGACCGCCCCCCGACGGGGTGTTCTGCTCGCGGGTGGTCGGGTAGCCGAGCTTGCCCGACTCATTGCCCGTCTCGGCGAACTTGTCACGGATCTGGCCCGAGACGGTGTTGGCATTGGTATCGGGATGCCAGTAGATGGCCGCGTTGTTGGCGAAGGTCTGGTATTTGCCACCGGCCGCCGCGTCGGATTCCGGGGACGTGGGCTCACCCAGCGCCGCGCCGCCCGCCGAGTCGTATTCGGTCTCGATCGCGCCGCCCACCTCGAATCCGCCGATCATCCTGGCCTGTGCGGTACCTGCCACCGCCGCGGGCAGCGCGGCTGCGACGGTCAGGGCCGCCAGCGCGGTCAGGGCGCGTGAACGGACGGTTCTACGGTGCAAAGTCACAGCAAACTCCCGGGTCGGATCGGTATTCAACGATGTCCGGCGCGCGGGACCCCCTCCGGTGCCGCACCCGAACCTACCCGTTCGGCCGCGTCGGCAACAGTGGGATTACTCACCTGGGGTGATGCGGTGGTCCGGGCAGCATCACCGCGAGGCCGCGGGCGAAATCGTCCGGCTCGACGTCCTCGAGTAGCAGATGCTGCAGGATGAACCCGGGCAGCAACCCGATGATCGTCTTGGCGATCACGTCGGAATCGGTGCCGGGCGGCAGCCAACCGGTTTCGCGCAGCCGGTCCGCGTACTCGAACCACAGCTCGCGCATCGCCGCGATGGCCGTGCGGACCGGGACGGCGGCCTCGGGCGAGACCAAAGCCAGCGCCCATGCCTGCGGGGCGAGCCGCAGTGGCCCGTCCGGTCCACTCCGCTTGACGATCTCGGTGGTCAACAACCTGATGACCTCCGCCGGGGGAGGCAGGTCGTCGCCGCGAATGATCTCGGCGAGCCGCTCGCGCAACGGCCCCATGGTGCGGCTCACGAGCGCGCCGATGATCTCGTTCTTGCTGGTGAAGTACCGATACACCGCACCCGCCGACATCTGCGATTCCGCGAACACGTCCTGCATGGAGGTCTCGTGGAACCCCTTTCTGGCGAAGCACAGCTGCGCGGCGTCGAGGATCTGCTGCCTGCGGCGTTCCAGGTGTTCTTCGCTGACTCGGGGCATGGGTCAAAACTAAAACGAATGTCCGTTCTTGACAAGCGAGGTGAATGGGTGTCACGGTAGGCCCATTAAAAAGAACGAACATTCGCTTTAGGGAGAAATTGCATGACGATCACCCGCCGAGCAGTAGCTCTCGGCCTCGCGGCCACGGCGATGCAGGCCCTGATGCTGATCGCCTTCGCTTGGCCCGCCGTCAATGTCGGCCCGCGTGATCTGCCGATCGCCGTCGCGGGTCCCGCCGCCACGCAGGTCGCCGAGCAGCTGCGACAGCGCGATCCCGATGCCTTCGAGATCACCGCCGTCGCCGACGCGGCGCAGGCGCGAAGCGCGATGGCCGACAATGAGATCTACGGGGCCGTCATCACTGGCAACGGCGCACCCCAGGTCCTGGTCGCCTCAGCCGCCTCGCCCGCCGTCGCCCAGCAGCTCACCGCCCTCGCGCAACAGCTCAGCGGTATCCCCGCTGTTCCCGTCGAGGACGTGATCGCCATCGACCCCGACGACCAGCGCGGCGCGGGCTTCGGCTCGATGGTCCTGCCCCTCGTCATGTCCGGTATGGCCGCCGGAGTCCTGCTCACCCTGCTGATCCCGGCCTTCGGCGCCCGCTTCGCCGGCCTGGCCGCCTTCGGTATCGCGGGTGGACTCCTGAGCACCCTGATCTTCCACACCTGGCTCTCGATCCTGCCCGGCTCCTACCTCGAACTGGCCGCCATCGCGGGCCTGGCGTCCTTCACCGTCGCCGCCGTCATCGTCGGCCTGGCCGCCGCCATCGGCCGCCCCGGCCTCGGCCTCGGCGCCCTCACCATGCTGCTGGTCGGCAATCCCTTCTCCGCCGCCACCTCGGCCCCCGAACTCCTGCCCCAGCCCTGGGGCACCCTCGGCCAGTTGCTTCCCCCCGGCGCCGCGGCCTCGCTCCTGCGCTCGGTCGCCTACTTCGACGGCGCGGGCGCCCTCGCGCCCCTCACCGTCCTACTCGCCTGGGCCGCGGCCGGAGTCGCTCTCCTCGGCCTCGCCGCCCTCCGCTCCCGTCAGGAGGCCATGCTCACCGCAGCGCCCGAACCGGTGGCCGTACCCGCCTGACCATCCCGCCGAAAGCTCCGCACGAAACAACACTCGTGCGGAGCCTTTCCGGCTTCGATGCCGAGCGAGGTTGCCGAGATTCGGCGGGTATTCGCTGCATCGGAAGCTGCCCGCTACCCGGTGCGGTAGTCGTCGGCGCCGAATTCCTGGTGGTAGCGCTGGGCTCGGGTCAGCATGCGGTAGATGCCGGCGATCATGCGGTCGGTGGGGAGGGGTTCGGCGACGATGGGGTCGCCGGTTTTCACGTAGTAGCGGCCGTCGGGGTAGTCCATCCACCAGAAAGTGCGGGCCGGGGTGGGGCGGGAATCGAGGGCGGGGCCGGACAGGGCCGAGATCTCGCCGAAGGCTCGGCGGGGGCGGTGGAACATGCTGTTGAGCTGGTCGGCCGAGCTGAGGCGGCCCGCGCGGTATTCGAAATGGTCTTCTTCGGCGGCCAGTTGGTCTCGGCGGACTTCTACCGGCGGCTTCTTGCCCGGTTTCGTGCGGGGCAGTGCCGCGACGGTCAGCGCGGCGACCTGGCTGGGAGTGCAGTAGGTGAGGGTCACGTCGGCGCCGGTGTCCTCCGCGCTGCCCGGCTCCTGTCGCAGGGTGGCGCCGACCGCGCCGCGGATCGCACCGTGGAAGCGGATGATGTTCGCATTGTCCTGGCCCACATAGCCTTTGGATTCGACCCTGGCTTCTGGGTCGAGCAGCACGGCGAGCGCACGTTCTACCGCCGGGTCGTACTTGCGAAGGAGAGCTTGCACCGCGGCTTCCCGGTGCTGTTCGAGTTCATCGAAATCGACTATGTCGGTGCGATATTGGAGTGGGTAGGGCAGGCGGTCGCGACCGTAGCCGGACCACAGGATCTCGAATTCGGTACCCGTGAATTCAGCGCGCTGCACTGTCGTCGTCTCCGCCGATGACTGGGGGCACGGTCCTGATCTGGTCCGCACCGAGCAGGAGGACACCGTTCTCCTGGGTGATCAGGTAGTCGGGGATGGCCTTGGTTCGTTCGTCGTCGGAAGTGCCGCGACCTGCGCCGGGTGCGCCCATGGCGCCCATGCCCGCCGCGCCGCGAGCGGCTGCGGAGGTGACGCCCGCGCGGCTTTCGGGAGCCGTCGCAGCGGGGGAGGGGGCGCCAGGGGTGCCCCGGCTGGAAGTGCCGGCCGGAGTGCCACTGCCACGCGGGGAGCCCGAACTGCCGACCCCGCTGCCAGTGGGTCGGCCGGAGCCGGGGGCGCCGGCGCCCGGGGTGCCGACACCGGGCGTGGTTGTGGCAGGACTGGTCGGCGCGGTGGTGCTCGCGGCGGCAGTGTTCTGCGCTGTGGTGGTAGGCGTGGTGGATTGCGTTGTGGTGGTGCTGCTCTGGGGCGTCGTCGAGTCGGGGTCGGTCGACGAGGTAGTGGTTTCGGTCGGCTCGGTGCCGGAAACCTCGGGCACCGCGTCGTCGGCGGGCGTTTCCGCGCCCAGGTCTTCGGGTTCGGTGCCGCCGATGGTCGAATCACCCCGGGTGTCAACGGTGTTGGTGGCGCCATCGCTGCTGGGTCCGCCGCTATCGCCGGTGATGGTCGGCGCGGTCGGCAAGAAGGGCACGCCGTTGTCGGTTTGGCCGGCGACCTGGCTGTACACGGTGCGCAGGATCCGCCTGCCCTCCTGGGTGGCCTCGTCGCGGTTGTGATCGTCGACCTTCATCACACCGTCGGCGGGCAGCGCCTTGCCGGTGACGATGGTGCGCTCGGTTAGGCCGGGCATCAGGGCTTGGGTCTGCTCGATCCCGGTGCGCATCTCGGTGAGTTTGAGGCTGATCGCGGTCGCGGCCTGGGACAGTGGAATCGACTGTTGCGCATAGTTGTTCACGGCGGCGACGGCGGCCGAAGCCGCCGCGCCCGTCCATCCGCTGTGGCCGTCGGCACCGGCGATGGTGCGCGCGAACTGCTGGTTGAAGCCGGTGAAGGTGCCCATCAGCGCACCGCCGATATTCGCCCACGCGGTGACCGCGTCATCGACGAGCCGCGGTTTCATGGCCGTGACCGCCGCCTGCATCTGTTCGAGCGTCATGCTGTCGTAGTTGTCGGGGGTGGTGATGTGCGGGGGCTGGAGGTCGCCGCCGAAGATCGTGGCGTAGTCGCCCGCCCGCTGTCGGTCATAGATCCTGGCGCGCTCGCTGTTCCACTGCTCCTGCGCGGCGATCACCTTGCTCTTGTAGTCCTCGTAGGTCACAGGTGTTCTCCCGTCGCGGAGATCGCGGCACCGGTCGCTTCGTCCTGAGCGACGAAGTTCGCAATTGCCTTGGCCACAACCTCTTTCGCGGTCTGCACGGCCTCGATGTGCTTCTTGATGACTTCGTCCAGCGGGCGGTCACCTCCGGACGCGGTCAAGGAGAATTTCCGCTCCAGCGTCTGGCTCGAGTTGAACGAGCCGAAGCCGGAGATATTGCGGATCTGGTCGACCTGGGCGTAGACCTCTTCCAGGCGATCCAGGTGGTCGTCACAGACTTTGTCCAGATCCTTGCCAACTTCGGGGTCGAGTGAGAGTTCACCGGCTTCTGCCTGGATCAAGAGTTGGTTCCACTCGCCGGGGTCGATGCTCAGAAGCATTGGTCACCCACTAGCTCTCAGGAAGGTATCGAGCGAGGCTGTCGGTGAGTCGGCGCACCTCCGGGCATGGCGCGGGCGGCGCGGATGCGCTGACGCGGTTCAGGAGCCTGAAAAGGACTGATCCGTTCGGAACCTCAACGGCAACAGTACAACCCAGGTCATGTGTTGATCCGGTCGTTCGAAGTTGAAGTGCTTTGTGTGACGCCACTGTTGTCTCGGTGAAGTCGGTGAAGTCGGTCCGTGCTCGGGATTCGGCGAGTGTGTGTTCCGAGGACAGAACAGAGAACGTGAACTGCTTCGCGGAGTCCTGCCAACTGCACGTCTTCCATCCTGTGAAGTCGACCCCAGCGACCTCGTTCTTTCGACTGCCGACGTTCAGGCCAGCCCCGCTGACAGCCGAATCCGGCAGCGAACACGGATCCCACACCTTCGCCTCGGCATCCACCGAAGTAGGACTCGCCGCCACACTCACACCGCTCGTCGTCTGCGGAGTGGCCGTCCCCTGCTCCCCGTCCCCGCATCCGACGACAGTCACCCCCGCAACCACGGCAACGCCGAACACCTTCACCACCGCACTTCGAACTGCCATGCCTTCGTCCCTCCCACAGAACCAGCGCTCGTTCATGACGCCCCCGCCCCGATGATCGTAGTCACTGTGGTGCGCTTCGCGACAGCTCACGTTCTACGCCGCCGCGCACGGTGCGGACGCGGTCATCGTGAACCGCACTTGCCGGCTGGTCGCGTAGCGATCCACGCCGACGGTGAATCCGCGCTCGTCCTCGTAGGACCGGTTCACCGGGTCGTCGCCAGGGACGGGGTCGGGCCGGAGGGTGAAACCGTGCGCGGTCATGGCGTCGAGATTGGCCAGTGCGTGGTCAATGAACTCCTGTGAGGGATCGATCTCGGTTCTCGAATGGTGCGGTGTCCACGGTGGACCGACCGCGCGCAACGTATTCGGGTCGGTTCGACAGCCCGCCCCGAGCGCGACGTCGCGCACCGCGGCATCGGTCGGTTCGGGCCAGATCCGATGGAAATTGGCTGTGACGATCGGGGCCGCTTCGGCCACGGTCAGGCCGCTACCCTTCTTGATCTGCTGATCGGTCGGTCCCTCATGGATGAAGCCGGAACACCCAGTGAGGGTGGACGTTCCGACAACTGCCGCGAGGACGAACTTCATCGGGGTCGTGTTCATCCGACGTCGATCATTCGACCCGGTCCGGGGTTGTCGGTGATGCGAGGGTCGCCGTAGGCGTCGATCTCGATTCCCAGTGCGGCCGCGGCCTGCTCGGCAGCGGCAGCCTTCGCGGCGTCGAATCCTTCCTTGGCGCCGTTGCCGTTGTCGCCCAATCCGATATCCACGTAGCGGGTTTCGATCCCACGTTCGACGTAGGCGGTGGCTTGCGACCCCGCGATCACACCGGCGATGTTGCGAAATGCCGTCGAATTCGGGTCATCCCAGTATTTTCCGTGGCCGTCGGTGCCGAAGACGACTTCGCCGCTGCGGTGACCGTCGATGTCAGTGCCGTAGAAGCCGGTATCGAGGCGAGTGACTCCCGGCACCTCGTCGGGATCTCCGCCGAGGATCTCGGAGGCGTGCGGATTGCCGGGTATCGCGACTCCACCCGGAATTCGCAGTCCCGCTTCGGGATAGGACTGCACCACCCCGATCAGATCACCGGGCGCGGTCATCGAATACCGCTCGACATTCGGATCGGGATTGTTCCACCCGGTGTCGAAAACCCCTGTACCGGCGGACGAGGCGTGCAGGATCCGATCGGCGCGCAAACCGAGCTGTTCGGCCGAACCCACGATCGAACCGCCGTACGAATGCCCGACGTAGGAGACCGGTGTCCCCGGTGCGCTCGCCCCGACTTCCCGGTCGATTTCGCGGCCGAAATCGACCAGCCGAGGTGCCATGTCGGCAGCGAACCTCGGACTCGGCGCACCATCGGAAAGACTTGTCAGGCTTTGCGGGAAGTCACCCTCCATGTACAGCAGGATCGGGCCGCCGGTTCGGTCCGCCAGGTTCCAGGCGGCCACCTGGTTCGAACCGGAACCGTTCAGGTTGGTGCCGGTACCGGGCACATAGACCCCCACCCCGGGCACACCCGCCTTCATCTCGCCGACCATCTCGATCATCCGGCCGTTGCCCTCGGTGCTGAACATGACGAACTTGCGGTCGACCATGCCCAGTTGCGGTGTCGCTGTCGCGGCAGCGGTGGTGTCGAGGGTGCCCGCACCGTCGGGATTCGGGATCGGCGCGAGCATCGCCTCCAACTGCGCGATCCGGGACCTGTCCGGATTCGGTGCGGCCTTCGCCGACGTCAGCGCGTTGCGAACATTGATCTCGTTGGCCTCGATCCGCATCACGAACGGCACCCCGTTCAGATTGCCCAGTTTCTCCGGCGCCGCGATCACCAGCTGACGTCGCGCGTCGGGACTCAACCCGGCCAGTAAGCTCGCCCGCTCATCCGGCGACATCGACGCCAACTGGATCGCGACCGCGTCCGGATCCCGCATCGAACCATCGGCGAGGGTGATGTCGGGCTGACCCTCGCGCATCGCGCCGAGGTCGCCCACCGATTCCCGCAGCTTGGCGCCGAACAGGTTGTCGAGGCGTTCGAGCTCGTCCAATCCGCTGAGCAGATTGAGCTGGAAGACTCCCGCTGCGCCTTCCCGCTCCGGATCGGCATGGGTCACCCGGCCGTCGGACGCGACCATGAAACCTTGCGCGACGGCGAGGTTCTTCTGTTCCAGCACATAGGTTTTGGCGTGCTTCAAGCCCTGGTAGGCGTCTTCGGCATCGTCGGCCACGCGCAGCAGTACGGTGCGGACCTCGTAGCCGTGATCGACTTCCTCATCGATTCGTCGCGAGGCCGCATCCCTGGTCTGCCCGTACCAGCCGCCCGCCGCCGAGACCGCGCGCGAGCAGTCGTCGACGGCGCAAGAGAGGAGGTCCGCGTTGGTGCGGGCGGCTTGCGCGGCGCGGTGCAGGCCCTCGAGGTCCCAGGTGTCGAGTTGAGGGATCGCCGGGCGCATCAGCGGGTGCCGAGCTTTCCGATTTCGCCGGCGATCTCGGTGTCTCTGGCCTGGATATCGGCGGAGAACTTGTCGACGAGGTCGGCCAGCGTCGTGTACCGGGCCGCGATCGAGTCCATCGCCTGCGTGGCCGGGTCGGTCAGCCCGCGCACGGCGGCGAGTACGTCGCTGCCGTCGCCGCTCGCCTCGTTCGCGGCCGTCCAGCTCAGCGCGTCGACTTCGGCGGCTTCGCGGCGCCAGGTCGTCGCCATGGTCGTCAACTGATCGGGCTCGACGCCCAGGGTCCCGCTCACGATGCCCCCTCCTTCGCTGCCGAAGGACTACGCGTCCGTGCGGACCGGTCCCTTCGTGAAGGTTGGACGGGGCAGACGAAAAGAAGGTTCCATCATGTGAGGTGAGTCACACCGATGCGGATTCGTCCCTGTCCGCGTCGGTTCGGCTGTGCACGCACTCGCGGCAGGTGCCGAAGATCTCGAGCGTGTGGCTCACCTCGGTGAACCCGTGCTCGCTGGCGATGGTCTCGGCCCATGCCTCGACCGTCGGGCCCTCGACTTCGACGGTGCGCCCGCAGTGGCGACACACCAGATGGTGATGGTGGCCGCTCGAGCACTGGCGATAGACGGATTCGCCGGTGTCGGTGCGCAGCACGTCGACCATGCCGGCGTCGGCCAGGGACTGGAGGGTTCGGTAGACGGTGGTGAGGCCGATGCCCTCGCCGCGTTTGCGAAGCTCATCGTGCAATTCCTGCGCCGAACGGAACTCGTCGATATTGCCGAGCAGGGCCGAGATGGCACTGCGCTGACGGGTGCTGCGCACCCCGACCTGCTTCGCGGAGGTGTTGTCTGCCACGGCTTACCCTTCCTCGGCATGGGCGACGGCATCGACCACGATATGCGCCAGATGGTCGTCGACGAGTTCGTAGAGCACCTCGCGGCCCGAGCGTTCGCCGTGCACGACGCCCGCCGATTTGAGAATGCGCAAATGCTGGCTGACCAGCGGTTGGGTAACGCCGAGGGCGTCGACCAGCTCGTGCACGCAGCGCGGCGACTCACGCAGCTGCAGCACGATGGCGATGCGGACCGGCGCGGCCAGTGCCCGCAGCAGCTCGCCCGCGTCCTCGAGTACCGTGCGCGACGGCACGGCGGCGGGCGCGGGGGAGTGGTACGGGTTGTGCGGATGCGCGGGCGCGGCCTCGGTGGTCATGAACCAACTCCTTAATGGAAACAGATTCCATTTTGATATGCACAATTGCGCATGTCAAATGACGCGCCGCGCGGACACCTCGGGTGCTGCAAACTCACTGGACGGGTGCCGATACGCTCTATCGCAATACGAACGCTACGTCGTAAAGCGCAGTCTGCCGACGTGGCGAATATTCCGACTCGCAGTGGATGGAGAAATCTCGCGTGGCACCCAAGTCGAAGGTGGACACCGTTGCCAACCTCGCCAAGCGCCGGGGTCTGGTCTACCCGTGCGGTGAGATCTACGGAGGCACCAAGTCGGCGTGGGACTACGGTCCGCTCGGCGTCGAGCTGAAGGACAACATCAAGCGGCAGTGGTGGCGGACCATGGTCACCAGCCGCGACGACGTCGTCGGCCTCGACTCCTCGGTGATCCTGCCGCGCCAGGTCTGGGAAGCCTCTGGCCACGTGGCCACCTTCTCCGATCCGCTGGTCGAGTCGTTGCACACGCACAAGCGCTACCGCGCCGACCATCTCATCGAGGCCTACGAGGCCAAGCACGGGCACCCGCCCGCCAACGGCCTGGCCGACATCAACGATCCCGACACCGGCCAGCCCGGCAAGTGGACCGAACCGCGCAACTTCTCCGGTCTGCTCAAGACCTTCCTCGGCCCGGTCGACGACGAAGAGGGCATGCACTACCTGCGTCCCGAAACGGCCCAGGGCATCTTCGTCAACTTCAAGAACGTCCAGGAGACCGCGCGCAAGAAGCCGCCGTTCGGCATCGCCCAGATCGGCAAGAGTTTCCGCAACGAGATCACGCCGGGCAACTTCATCTTCCGCACGCGCGAGTTCGAGCAGATGGAGATGGAGTTCTTCGTCAAGCCCGGCGAGGACGTGGAGTGGCACAAGTACTGGATCGATACCCGCCTGTCCTGGTACACCGACCTCGGCATCGACCCGGAGAACCTGCGCCTGTTCGAGCACCCGAAGGAAAAGCTGTCGCACTACTCGGCGGGCACCACCGACATCGAGTACCGCTTCCGCTTCCAGGGCAGCGAATGGGGCGAGCTCGAGGGCATCGCCAACCGCACCGACTACGACCTCAAGACGCACTCGGAGCACTCGAACGTCGACCTGAGCTACCGCGATCAGGCCTCCGGTGAGCGCTACACGCCCTACGTCATCGAGCCGGCCGCCGGTCTGACCCGTTCGCTGATGGCATTCCTGGTCGACGCCTACACCGTCGACCAGGTGCCCACCGCGAAGGGCACGACCGAAGAGCGGATCAGCCTGCGTCTGGATCCGCGCCTCGCGCCGGTCAAGGCCGCGGTGCTGCCGCTCTCGCGCAACGCCGACCTGACCCCGAAGGCCAAGGATCTCGCCACCCAGCTGCGCCGCAACTGGAATGTCGACTTCGACGACGCGGGCGCCATCGGCCGTCGGTACCGTCGTCAGGACGAGATCGGTACGCCGTTCTGCATCACGGTCGACTTCGACACCATCGACGACCACGCGGTGACGATCCGCGAGCGTGACTCGATGGCCCAGGAGCGCATCGCCCTGGACAAGGTCGAGGCCTACCTGGCGGCACGGCTGATCGGCGCCTGATACCGCAGGTCGAAGGGCCCGCACCGGCACGTCGGTGCGGGCCCTTTCCCGTCCGCGCGATGGGCGGTTGATCACACCGCGTAGCTGACGGTTTGCGTTGGCTGGGCGCTTGCCTCACCATCTTCGTTGTGCTGTGGGAACCGGAAGACGTGGTGCGGGTGCTCGACCCGTCGGAACAACGATTCGTGCGGCACGCGACCTTCACCGGACGGTCGGTCACGGTGCTCGGGGAACTGGACGCGGCCGGGCTCGGCGCGGCTTTCGCGGCGTTGCAGCGACGGTTCCCGATTCTGGTGTGCCGGATCGTCGAGGATGCCGACGAGAACGGAATCCTGTTGCGTCCCGGGCATATCGAGGCCGTCGGCGCGTGGGTGAGCTTCGGTGATCCCGACGAGGTGCGGATTCCGGCCGAGTCCGTGGATCCCGGGGCGCAACTGGCCTATCTGGATGTGGTTCTGGCCGAAGAGGATCGGGCCAGGGTCACGTTGTTCGTGCACCACAGCGTGGCCGACGCGGGGCATTGCGTCGAACTGTTCGCTCGGCTGTGGGGCTACTACGCCGACTATGTGGAGACCGGAAAGATCGCGGTCGGCCCGGATGCGTCGGCCACTGCCGGTGAGGCAGAGCCCGGTGCGGCGCGGGAGTACCCGTCCTCGCTCGAGGCGATGCTGGCGCAGCGGGGAATCCGGCGCGGGCAGCGGTCGGGGCTCGAGGCGGTGGCTCGTTCGCTCGCCGTCGCCGACTCGGCGAGTGGGGTGGAGCGGTCCGAAGCCGCACCCGCCACCTTGGCCCGCCCCGCGCGAATTCAACTCGATACCGTCGCGACCGCGCGGGTGCTCGCTACGGCTCGCGAGCAGGCGGTCAGCGTCAACGGGTTGGTCACCGCCGCGGTGTTGCGGGCCTACAGCGATGTCTCGGGTGCCGACCGCGTCTCCTGCCTGTACCCGGTCGACCTGCGCAGACGCCTCGATCCGCCGGTCGCCGCCGCCGCGGGCACCAACATCTCCGGCCTCGCCGCGTTCGCCACCGATGCCGCGGGCACCGTCGACATCGTCGAGCTGGCTCGCCGAATCGGCACCAGCCTGCACGACGACCTGGCCGACGGGGTGATCGAGCAGTCCGTTCTGCACTTCCCCGATTTGTTCGGTCCCGAGCGAATCCATTCCACCGCAGGGCATATCGCGCTCACCAACACCGGGACGGTGCCCGCGTTCCGCGCACCCGCGGGGCTGATCCTCGACGACTACGAGATCGTCTACCTCTCCGCACACCCCCGCCCGTCGACGGGGGCGTCCGCGGCTGTCACCTTTCTCGTCTACACCTACCTGGGCAGGCTGACCATCGGCCGGTTGGGCGGCGGCGCGCTCGCCGCCCAACTACTCGACGCCGTGGCAGCACAGCTGTCCTGGTCGACCGCTGATCAGCGAGCCGCGACCGCCTGATATCGGCGAACCGGCGCCCACCGCGCGAGATCACCGCGCGGCGAGCGGCTCCTGCAATTCGGTGACCCAGCCATCGGGATCGGGCGTCCACTCCAGGGTGACTTCGCGCACGGGCGCCCCGGTGCGATGCCCGTTGTCCTCCACCCAGCGACCGAGCGACTGCCACGCCGCGCCGATCCCGCTCACATTCCCGCGATAGACGGTGGTCGCGGCGTGTTCGAGCGCGGGCAGGTCGACGATCGAGAAGTCCGGTGCCGCAGTGGGTTCCACGTTCACCGGCACGCACGCGTGCACACCCACGGTCCCGTCGTCGCGCGCCTCGTAATAGGCGATCGCCGGGCCCGCGATCGCGATCCCGGCCTTCGCCAGCCGGTCCGACAGTTCGCGAAACAGCGGTCCGACCACCGGGCTGATCGCCTGGGGTTCGAATCCCGAAGCCCAGCTGGACGATTCGGCCACCCTGACCGCGGGCACCGACTTGATCACCACATCTTGATCGGGCATGACGCCCTCCTTCTCGATGATTCGGAGTCTCGCTTCGACTTCGGTCAGCCGCGAACGGTCGGCCGCGATCCGCTGTTCCAACTCGGCCCGGCGCAGGGTGAGCATGCCGCGCAGTTGCGCCGCGTCGGGCCCTGGTTCGAGCATTCTGCCCACCTGCTCCAGCGTGAAGCCGAGCTCTTTCAGCGCGATGAGCCGGTTGAGCCGAGCCAGCTGCGCTGCCGTATAGAACCGGTACCCGGTGGCCGCATCGACCCTGGCGGGCGGCAACAAGCCCACCGCGTCGTAGTGACGCAGCATGCGGACCGACACCTGACCGTGTCTGGCGAAATCTCCGATACTGAACATGACGCCTTCCGGTGTACGGCCTCACACAGTGAGAGAGTCAAGCGCGACCTGTCGGCTCGGCGCCGCCAGCTCCCGCGGTCGGCATCAGAACCTGCCGCCCCGGCTGACCCGCCGCGATCCCGACGAACCGCCGTACGAGCCGGGCCGGTAGCCGCTCCCTCCGCCGCCGCCTCGTGCACTGCCGCTCATCGCGCCGCGCAGGAGCTCGTTCAGCAGGATTCCCCCCAGCACCGCACCGGTCTGGGAACCGCCGCCCGACATCGGCTGACGCGACTCCCACGCCTGCACGCTGGCCTGCGCCTGCTGCATGGCCCGGCCGCCGAGGTCGGCGGCGGTCTGTGCGCTGACCAGTGCGCCATCGGGGTCGGTGGCCGCGAGTCGGCGCGCGTCGTCGAGATGACGTTGCGCCTCCGAGAGCCTGGTGCGCGCCTCGGCATCGACGCCGCCCCGGCGAGTGCTGATGAACGAGGACGCGGCATCGATGCGCGCGGACGCGTCGGTGAGCGTCCGTTCGAGGCGGCGGCGCAGATCCTCCACGGCCAGTTTGCGATCCGAGGCGCCCGCGATGGCGCGGTCCAGCTCGGCATCGGCGGTGACCGCGCGGTGGAACGCGCCGAGCGGATCGCTGTCGGCGTTCGCGAGATTCAGCGCGGCGGTGGCGGACGAGACCGCTGTCGCCATTTCGGCGCCGCCGAATTCGGTGAGACTCGCGGCCGAGGCGAGATCGGTCCGCAGCTCCTCGAGAGCGGCCGGAAGACCATCGCGCGCCTGCTGGATATTCGTCGCGGCCTGGTCGACGGCATCGAACAGCGTCCTGGCCTGCCCGATCGCGCCCTCGGCGGCACGGATCGCCGCGACCGCACCACCCTGCTGCCCAACGGGCTGGGTGAGCGCGGTGCGGGCGGTGTCGATGTTGTGCTCGGCGAAAGTGATGCGCTCGCGCCCCATCCGCACGTTGTCGTGGATCGGCGCGATGACCGAGGGCGGATAGCTCGCACCCAGGCGGGCGAGTTCGGCTTCGGAGCCCGGCACGCGCGCGGTGAGCTCGACGATGTCGCGGGTGAGGGTGTCCAGCCGGGCGGGCGCGTCGATGAGCAGATCGCGCATGGCGTCGAAATCGGTGACCTGCGCGTCGAGTTCGCGATCGGCCTTGCCCGCCGTGGCGATCAGCTCGATGAGCAGGGCGCGCTGCTGGTCCGGCGTCTCCGGAATCGCGTCGTCGAGTTGCTGACGAATCGTGAACGCCCTCTCGGTGGCGGCGCGGGCGGCATCGAGCGCGGCGCGGAACGGCGTCACCGCGGTGTCGCCGAATTCGCTGGTGGCCAAGGCCAATTCCTCGTCGCTGGTCCGCACCGCGTCATCGATCTCGACCAGTCGCTCGCGCGAGAGCGCGTGCAGGGTCGGCAAGGACAGCTTCGCCAGGGCCGCCGAGTCGGTCGGGTCGACCGTGCGCGCCGTGGTGAGCTCGGCACGATCCCTGTCGCCACGACGCTTGCGCGAGAACAGCATCAGACCGCCGGCCACCACGATCACGGCCACCGCGAGGAGAACCAGCACTCCCCACGGCACACCACCGCCCCGCATCGCCGAACCGATCCCCTCCGCGGTGTCGACCGCGGCCTTCGCCCACTTCTGTTCGCGCAGATCAGGTTCCACCGAACCCGCGAGCAGCGAGTCCAGTTCGGCGTCGCTCACCCCGTCGGGCAGGGTGCCGTCGAGCCAGTAGCCACGGTCCTCGACGGCCACCGCGAGCAGCAGGTCGCGATCGCTGAAACCGGAGAGGGTGGCGGTGCGGGCGGCCCAATCCTGCGGCGCCATCGACGCGAAGTCGCGCACGTAGATGACCCACAGTTTCACCTGGTGATCGCGGTACAACGTGTCGACCGCCTCGAGCACCTGGCTCTCTTCGCCCGAGCTCAGCACCCCGGCGGAGTCGACCACCTGCGGACCCATCCGTGACGGCGGCTCCGCCACAGCGCTGGGCGAGCACAACACGACGAGTACGGCGACCACGGTCCCGATCAGCGCACGCCACCCGGTTCGCCGGTTATCGCCGACCGGCGCGTGGCCGTGTCGCGGGTGGCGCGAGAGCAGGGCCGAACTCTTCCTCGACAGCGGCATGTGTCGAATCTAACGGTCGACACCGACACCGGCACGACAGCGCGGCATATGGCTTCTACGATCGGGTGCATGGTCACAGTCGCTCGCCAGTACACCGGTCACGTCAGCGCGGGCGGGGACGCCCAACAGCGCGATGTCCCCGGCGCCCGCATCGTGAAGATGTCCGTCGGTCCGATGGACAACAACACCTACCTGGTCCAGAGCGCCACCACCGGCACCGCCGTACTGATCGACGCCGCCAACGACGCCGAGCGCATCATCGAACTGACCACGATCGAGACCCCCGGCCAGATCGAACAGCTGGTCACCACCCACCGTCACCCCGATCACTGGCAGGCCCTGACCGAGGTCACCAAGTCCCTCGACGTCCCCACCGCCGCCCACACCCTCGACGCCGACCACCTCCCGGTCCGCCCAGACCGCCTGCTCGAAGACGGCGACACCATCGAAGTCGGCGACCTGGTCCTGCACGTCATCCACCTGCGCGGCCACACCCCCGGCTCGATCGCCCTCGCCCTCACCGACAACGCGGGCCACACCCACCTCTTCACCGGTGACTCCCTTTTTCCTGGTGGAGTAGGAAAAACCCACAGTCCCGCCGACTTCGACACGCTTCTCACCGATGTCAGCACCAAACTCTTCGACCGCTACCCCGACGACACCGTCGTCTACCCGGGCCACGGTGACGACACCACCCTCGGCGCCGACCGCGCGAATCTGCCCGAATGGCGAGCGCGGGGTTGGTGACCGCCGGTCCGGTCGGTATCAGCGCAGCGTGAAGGCCGGTTCGGTGAGGGTCAGGCCCAGGTCGGCGGTGTAGGCGAAGACCGCGAAGAAGACCAGCGCGGCGCCGGCCAGGGCGAGGTCCTTGTTGAAGTGGATCATCTCGTGTTGCTTGGTCTCGGCGTCGGTCTCCTTCCAGAAGGCGTGCATCAGGAAGGCCGTCGGCACCAGGAACACCACCAGCACAAGCGATCCCAGATCGCCCCAGGCTCCGAGTAGCACGCTGGCACCCGCGGCGAGCATCGCGACCCCCGAGGCGTAGACCGCGAGCAGCGGTGACGGCACGGCCCGGCTCGCGGCATAGCGGGCCGTGTCCTTCGCGGCGCTCAGGTGGCCGATGGCGGCGCCGATGAACAACGCGGAGAACAGGATTCGTCCGATCAGGACAAGCAGGCTCATGGGGTCCACCTGATCATCGCGAGACCGGTCGCGTCCAAGACCGATCTTCGCGGACCCGATACCGAGCAGGTATCGTCGCAGCTCATGGACCTCCGTCTGCTGCGATACTTCACGGCGGTGGCCGAGGAACTCCACTTCGGTCGCGCGGCCGCCCGGCTGTACATGACCCAGCCGCCCCTGAGCAGGGCGATCAAACAACTCGAAGACGACCTCGGCTGCGAACTGCTGAGCCGTTCACCGACCGGCGTGACCCTCACACCCGCCGGGTCCGTGCTCTACGCCGAGGCGCGCGACCTGCTGGCAACGGCTGATCGGGTGCGTACCAGGGTCGCGGTCGCCGCCGGGGCGTCCGACCTGACGATCGGCACCTTCGCCGAAGAGGCAGGTAGTCGGCTGGTCGCGGCATACCGAGCCGCGCATCCCGGCGTGCGGGTGCACATCCGCGAGGGTGACTTCGCCGACCCGACGGCCGGGCTGCGCGCCGGGCGCGTCGACCTCGCGCTCACCCGCACGCCCTTCGACGACACCGGCATCTCCACCCGGATCTTGCGCACCGACCCGGTGGGTGTCGTCCTGCGCGTCGACGACCCGCTGGCCGACAGCGCACGGCTGCACCTGCGTGATCTGGCCGATCGACAGTGGTTCCAGTTGCCCGCCGACACCGATCCGACGTGGCGCAACTACTGGTCGCACCCGACCGATCCGAACACCGGCCCGGTGGTGCGCACCGTCCATGAATGTCAGCAAACCGTCCTGTGGAACGGCACCGTCGGGCTCACGCCGCTCGGCCACCCGGTGCCGGACGGTCTCGTGGTGGTCCCGCTCGTCGACAAACCGCCGAGCAGCCTCGTGCTGGCCTGGAACACCACGGCACACAGCCCGCTGGTCCGCTCGTTCATCGACATCGCCGCGACGATCGGCTGGGCTTGTGAAGGATCGGCAGTCGGCCGTTCACCGGAACGGAATCCGGTGGTGACCGCTGACCCCACGGTGCGCCGGACCGACCTGGCAGACTGACGAGGATGAAATCGGGTTTCTCGCGAACGGTCGCGCCCGCCCCGGATGTCAGGCATCCGCGCGGGCTGGTGTCGACGGTCTCGGTGTGGTTCGTCCGGTTGATCGCCGGTGCGGTGCTCATGGGGTTGGTGTTGGTCGCCGGAACGGCGTTCCGGGTCTGGCAGGTCGCGCGGATCGACGATTACACCCCCGCGAACGCGATCGTGGTGCTCGGCGCGGCGCAGTATTCGGGGACGCCGTCCTCGGTCTTCGAGGCGCGGTTGTATCAGGCCTGGCGACTCTACGAAGCCGGCGTCGCGCCGACGGTGATCACGGTCGGCGGTAAGCAGGAAGGCGACCTCTATACCGAAGCGGCCTCGGGCAAAAGGTATCTGGAGGACAAGGGCGTCCCGAGCGAGAACATCCTGGCCGTGGAAACCGGTTCCGACACGCTGCGCAGCATCGAGGCCGTCGCGACAGCGATGGGGAAGCGCGACATGTCATCGGCCGTACTCGTGAGCGATCCGTGGCATTCACTGCGAACCAGGACGATGGCTCGCGACGCGGGTTTGGCGGCGTGGACCGCGCCGACCCGCACCGGACCGGCCGTCTACACGAGGGAGTCGCAATTCCACGGCATCGCCCGCGAAACCGGCGCGCTGCTCTGGTATCAGCTCACTCATTTCTCGGCGGATTTCCCTTACGAGGCGGGACAGTGAGATGACAGGGACCTATATCCCGCACGACCAGGAACGCATGGTCCACGAGCCCGGCAAGACCGCCTGGCCCGGCGCCGCGCGCAAGGGCCATCGCAGTGAGTTCTCCCGCGATCGCGCCCGCGTGCTGCACTCCGCCGCGCTGCGCCGCCTCGCCGACAAGACCCAGGTCATGGGCCCGAGGGAGGGCGACACCCCGCGCACCCGGCTGACTCACTCGCTCGAAGTAGCTCAGATCGGGCGCAGCATCGCCGACGGTGTCGGCGCCGACCCCGACCTCGTCGACCTGGCGGGTCTGGCCCACGACATCGGCCACCCGCCCTACGGTCACAACGGCGAACGCGCGCTCGACGAATTCGCCGACGAGTACGGCGGTTTCGAGGGCAACGCGCAGAACCTGCGCATCCTGACCCGGCTCGAACCCAAGATCCTCGACGCCGACGGCGAGAGCTTCGGGCTCAACCTCACCCGGGCAGCGCTGGACGCGACCCTCAAATACCCGTGGGGCAGAAGCGGTTCCGGCACCAAGTTCGGCGCCTACGACGACGACCTCGAGCGCCTGGCCTGGGTGCGCAAAGACGCGCCCGACCGCAAACAGAGCCTGGAATGCCAGATCATGGACTGGTCCGACGACGTCGCCTACTCGGTGCACGATGTGGAGGACGGCGTGATCGTCGGCCGCATCGACCTGCGCGCCCTCGCCGACCCGGCCGAGCAGGCGGCGCTGGCCGAACAGGGTCACGGCCAGCATCCCGACCAGTCGATCGAAGCGCTCGCCGCCGCCGCGCAACGGCTCTCCGAACTCGACGTCGTGGCCGACGCGGTGCACTACGACGGCAGCTTCGGCGCCTCCGTGGCGCTGAAGCGACTCACCAGCGAACTGGTCGGCCGCTTCGCCACCGCCGCGATCGCGGCCACCCACGAACGCTACGGTCAAGGCCCGCTCATCCGGTACGAGGCCGATCTGATCGTGCCGCCGATCGTGGCCGCCGAGGTCGCCGTCCTCAAGACCATGGCGTTGCGCTACGTGCGCTCCGACCCCGGTCACCTCGCCCGTCAGCAGACCCAGCGCGACCGCGTGCAGGCCGTCGCCGACCGCCTGCTCACCACCGCGCCCGCCCACCTCGACGATCAGATGCTGCCCTGGTTCAACGCCGCCACCACCGAGGCCGCCCGGGTGCGGGTGGTGATCGACCAGATCGCCTCCTACACCGAGAGCCGCTTCGAACGCGTCGCCGCCTCGCTGGACTGCCGCTGAGCGGACCCGACTAGACTCGCTCACCGTGGCCGGACGAATCCCAGATCGCGATATCGCGGCGATCCGTGAACGTGTCCGGATCGAAGATGTAGTCGGTGAGTACGTGGCGCTCAAGCGCGCGGGCGCCGACTCGATCAAAGGTCTGTGCCCGTTCCACGACGAGAAGTCGCCCTCGTTCCATGTGCGTCCCAACCACGGGCTGTTCCACTGCTTCGGCTGTGGTGAGGGCGGCGACGTCTACAAGTTCCTGCAGCAGATGGAACACATCGGGTTCGTCGAGGCCGTCGAGCAGATGGCCGATCGCATCGGCTACCAGATCAACTACGAGGGTGGCGGCACCTCGGTGCAGCGCGATCGCGGCACCCGCTCGCGGCTGGTCGCCGCCAATGCCGCCGCGCACGAGTACTACATGGGCCTGCTGCACGAACCCGAGGCCGAGGCCGCCCGCAAATACCTGACCGACCGCAACTTCGACGCCGCGTCCTGGCAGCAGTTCGGTTGCGGTTACGCCCCCGCGGGGTGGGACGGACTGACCAAGCACCTGCAGCGCCTGGGTTTCGAGTTCAAGGAGCTGGAGGCCGCCGGACTGTCCAAGCAGGGCAAACGCGGTCCGATCGACCGGTTCCATCGGCGCCTGCTGTGGCCGATCCGCAATCTCGGCGGCGAGGTGATCGGTTTCGGCGCGCGCAAGCTGTTCGACGACGACACCATGCCCGGCAAATACGTGAACACACCGGAAACGCTGCTGTACAAGAAGTCTCAGGTGCTGTTCGGTCTCGACCACGCCAAGCGCGACATCTCCAAGGGCCATCAGGCCGTGGTCGTGGAGGGCTACACCGACGTCATGGCGATGCACCTGGCCGGGGTGAAGACCGCGGTCGCGTCCTGCGGCACCGCGTTCGGCGAAGAACACCTGCAGGTGCTGCGCAGGCTGCTGATGGACGACAACTTCTGGCGCGGCGAGATCATCTACACGTTCGACGGTGACGCGGCAGGGCAGGCCGCGGCCTTGAAGGCGTTCAGTGGCGATCAGCGGCTGGCGGGACAGACCTACATCGCCGTCGCGCCCGATGGCCAGGACCCGTGCGACCTACGTCAGCGCTCCGGTGACAGCGCCGTGCGGGATCTGGTAGCACGACGAACCCCGCTGTACGAGTTCGTGATTCGTGGCCTGCTCGCCGAACACAATCTCGACGATGTCGAGGGCCGGGTCGAGGCGTTGCGCCGCACGGTGCCCGTGGTGGCCCAGATCAAGGACAACGCCACCCGCAAGGGGTATGCCACCAAACTGGCAGGCTGGGTGGGCTGGGACGACATCCAGCTCGTCGTGCGCCGGGTCGGTGAAGAGGCGAAGAAGAACCGGATGGGCGCCACCACACCGGATCCGAAGTCCGGCGCCGCGGCGATCCCCGCGCCTCGCGTCGAGGAGAGCTCCTCGGTGCGGCCCGCCCCGAACGACCCGGTGCTGTACGCCCAGCGCCAAACCCTCAGCGCCGCACTGCAATACCCCGGCATCGCGGGCGTGTCCTTCGACGCCATCGACGCCGCCGCCTTCACCCACCCCGCCTACGTGGCCCTGCGCATCATGATCGCCAAAGCGGGCGGCACGGCTGCCGGCCTCAGCGGCGCGGAGTGGGTCGCCGCCGTCGCCGACCACACCGATGACCTGATGATCCGCGCCCTGGTCTCCGAACTGGCCAACGAGCAGCTCCCGGTCCGCACCCAGAACGACACCCCCCGCTTCATCACCGGCATCCTCGCCCGCGTCCAGGAAGCCTGGGTGGGCCGCCAGATCGCCGAGCTCAAATCGAGGCTGCAACGACTGTCGGCCAGCGAAGAGCCCGACACCTACATGACGCTGTTCGGCGACCTGGTGGCGCTGGAGCAATACCGCAAAAGCCTCGCGGCCCAGGCGATGGGCAACGAAGGTTACGCGGCCGGGGCCTGATCACGAGGATCGATGATTCGGCCTGGTCACAGTGTGGGGTCGAGCAGGATCTTGGCTTCGTGGGGATTGGTGCGGAGGCGTTCGAACGCATCGGCTACTTCGTCGAGCGCGACGGTGCTGGTGAGTAGTGGCCGCACGTCGAGGTCGCCTGCGATCAGATGGGCGAAGGTCTGGGCGAAATCCTGTGGTGAGTAGTAGAGCGAGAAACGGATGTCGAGTTCCTTCAGGATCCCCTGTGCCGGCTCGAATTGGTCTGGTGCGAGGTTGATTCCGGCGACGACGATGCGTGATCCCGCGGGCAGACCGTTGATGAGCTGTTGGATCAGCCCGGGTGCGCCGACGCATTCGAATCCGGCGGTGGGGCGCAACGGCAGTTGTCCCAGCACAGCGGTCGGTGGTGCCATCCGGGCGGGATCATCGGTTGCCGCGGCCGCTATCAACGCGTCGAACGGCGATGTCCGCTCGGGATCGACGACGACATCGGCTCCCATGCGCTCGGCGAGTGCGCGCCGCTCGGGTGAGAAGTCGGACGCGACGATGGGCCCGATTCCGCGCATGCGCAGGATCGCGATAACCGCCAAACCGATAGGGCCACAACCGATGACGAGTGGCACGGTATCAGGCAGCAGCTGGGCTCGTTCCACGCTGCGGTAGGCCACCGCGAGGGGTTCGGTCAACGCCGCGACGCCGGTGTCGAGGTGATCGGGCAACTCGATCAGCAGCGGCTCCGACAGCACCATGCGTTCGGCGTATCCGCCGGGGGTCTCGATGCCACCGAAGCCGAGCATGACCGGTCGCGGCCGCAGCAGCATCGGCATCGAGACGACGCGACGGCCGATCGGGATGCGCTGTTCGGTATCGGGGCCGTAGGCGGCGACCCGTCCGACGAACTCGTGCCCGAAGACGACGGGCCGTGCCAGGTCGAGTAGATCGATGCCGGCCGCGCCTCGGGTCGCGGCATTGAATTGCGGGCCGTGCTGAGCGCAGTGCAGGTCGGACCCGCAGATTCCGCAAGCGAGGACATCGACGAGGACCTCGCCAGGACCCGGAACCGGCTCGGCCACTTCGGCGACACTCAATGAACTGTTCTGCATCAGCACCGCTCGCATCCGGCCGGTGCCGGGAGGGGGCGATTGCTGTCCGATGGCGGTGGTGGGGCCGGGAGAAACCGACATGTGCGGATCCTTTCGATCGACGATGCGCTCAGCGTTCCCGAAGGACCTCGTCGATGTCTTGACCTGAAAGGACAATCCTTTGACTCTGCGGGACAGTGTTATGACCCGGACCACGTCTGCATCGGCATCGCGCTCGCGGGTTCGGACTGCCATCTGTTCCTGAGCGCGGCGGGGCTCGCGCCGAACCACCGTCGACACGATCGGGTCAGCACGCTCTGTTCGGCGTATCCGAGCTCGCGGGCGAGATGGGCCAGAGTGACCTCGGTGTCGCGGAGGTAGCGCTCGGTCATTTCTCGGCGGACGTCATCGACCAGCGCCGCGAACGAGGTCCCCTCGGCGGCGAGGCGGCGTTGCAGGCTTTTCGGATGCAGTCGAAATTGCGCCGCGATCACCGGTAGGGTCGCGGCGCCCGTGGGTAGCAGCTGTCGCACGAGTTTCCTGATCGAGGTGCGCAGCGTGCGATCGGTACGGTCGATGACGGTGTCGAGGTAGGTGAGCACTGCCCGGTGGGCCTGATCGTCTTGGATCAGGGGGCGTTCTAGATCGGCTGCCGGAAGGGTGAAACCCGCGCGCGGTTCGTCGAAACGGGTGGTGCAGGAGAAATACCGCAGATATTCAGCTCTGCTGATCAGCGGTCCGTGGGGAAGGTGTACGACGGTGGGTGCGTAGTGCGAGCCGAGCATGAACCTGAACACCTGTAGTGCGACCCCGAGGGACAGATCGATCGTCTGCGGATGAGCCGGAGGGTGAGCGATCAACACCGCGAACTCGAAGAACGCCAGTTGGTCACCCGGCAGCGGCTCGACATGGACACCGATGGCAGGGCTGTAGGCGGCCAGGTAGTGCTCGAAGGTGCGCAACGCATCGGCGACGGTCGGGGCGGTTCGTGCCGCGACGCCGACCGGGCCGAGGATGTCGATGCCCTGCCGAGTACCCAGCCGAAGCCCGAAGTCGGGGGTGGCGGTGGCCGCGGCCGCCGATTCCATCGCGTACATCATCGCCGGATAGGTGAAGAACGCGTCGAACCGGCCGACATCCTCCGGCCGGATTCCGGCGCCGCGCAGCAGAGCGTCGGGGTCGCCACCACACTCGGTGACGAGCTCACGAAATCCGGTCAAGGACGTGCCACGGATCACAGACATGTCCCTTACTGTCAAATATTTGTCTTCTGCAGTCAAGACCTGGGTGGGCCTGGCCGGGCAGGGTGGAGTTCCGAGTGATCCACGGAAGGAAACCCCTATGACGAGCCCGACCGTCCCAGCCCCCGCGACCACCAGTACCGGGGCACTGCTGCCTCTGGTCGCACTCCCGCAGGGCGAGCTGCTGACAGTGAACGAGAAGGACATCCCCCTGGTGCGTGACGCTCTCGGACCGGGAGTTCATTTCAAGCCGCTGCGAGTGGACATCGAGAACGGTGAATGGGTGGTACTCGCGACGTTCGCGCCCGGCGCGCGGATCCCCCTGCACTACCACACGGGAGTCGTCGACTCCTGGACCATCAGCGGCTGCTGGTACTACGAGGAATACCGCGATCAGCCGCAGACCGCCGGTTCCTACCTGTTCGAGCCGGGGGCTTCGGTGCACACGCTGACCTGTCCGGAATCCAACACCGAGGACACCACTGTGCTGTTCCGGATCAGCGGAGCCAACGTCAATTTCACCGACGACGGCGCTTTCCACTCGATCCTCGATGCTGCCCTGGTCGCACACCTGACCCGGACCCTGTCCGAGGAGCGGGATCTGGGCCCGGTCGCCTACATCACCGGCGGCACGGCCGCAGTCGCCGGGATGGACGCCCTATGACCGGCGGCACCGCCCGGCCGACGCCGGACATGGTGGGAACCACCGTGTTCATCACGGGGGCGAACGGATTCATCGGCCGTGCCGTCGCACGGCGATTCCGGGAGCTCGGTGCCCGGGTCCGCGGCGTCGACTTGATCGCGAACCCCACCGATGATGTCGTCGCGGGGGACATCACCGAACCCCACGCGTGGGCTACCGCGCTGGCGGGCAGCGATCTCGTCGTCCACACCGCGGCGCTGCTGGGAGCGGCGTATCCGTTGCGGGATTCCTGGCGGGTGAACGTGCTCGGCACCAGCCGCGTCCTCGACGCGGCCGTGGCGGCGGGCGTGCCTCGGTTCGTGCACTTCTCCTCGGTCGCCGCCTATGGCTTCGCCTTCCCCGACAACGTCGACGAAACCTATCCGGTCCGGGTCAACGGCGACGTCTACACCGACACCAAGGTCAACTCCGAGGCTGTCGTGCTGGCCGCGCACGCCGCGGGCCGAATCGAGGCGCGGATCGTCCGCCCCGGCGATGTGTGGGGACCGGGTTCGGTGTGGGTCCGCTCGCCCATCGCCGAGATGCGCAAGCCGACCGGATTCCCACTGCCCGACGGTGGGACCGGAATCTTCTCACCGGTATACATCGACAACTTCGTCGACGGTCTCACCCTGGTCGCCACTTCCGACCGCTCCGCCGGCCAGATCTACAACATCACCGACGGAATCGCGGTTCCCTGCTCCGAATTCTTCGGCCATCTCGCGCGGATGAGCAACGGCCGTGTGCGTACCCTGCCGATGCGACTGGCCGCGCCGCTGGCCGATCTCGTCGGCGCGGTACTGCGCCGCACCGGCAACCCCACCGACCTCAGTGCCGGCACGATGGGTCTGCTCAATCGCAACGCCGGTTACTCCATCGACAAGATCAGGACCGAACTGGGCTATCAGCCACAGGTTTCGATAGACGAAGGCATGGCATCGGTCGAGACCTGGGCACGCGGCGAAGGTCTGATCCCGAGCTGATCGGCCTAGGTCTCGAAGGCAGGCATCGTGTACTGGCCATCCTGGACTGCCTGGCTGGGTCCGTACATCCGCAGAATCAGGTAGGCGTCCTTGTCCGGGATGGGCAGGAAGTTCGGGTCGTCCGCGTGTGCGTCGACATCGGCGCTGAGCAGGAGTGTGTAGTAGCCGTCGGCGTCGGGCGTGAGGGTGCGGTCGCCGCGGCTGTGGCGGTTGATCGCGTTGTGGGCCATCAGGCGGTCATCGCTGCCGTACACCGTGAACGACCAGAACTCGCTCGCCGCGGGAGGCTGAAAACGGGCGTGGTACGTCTGGCCGGCGGATCCGTTGATCGGGCGGCCGTCCGCGCCGGTCTCGACCTTCATATACACCGACTCGACCGGCGGCAGGCCCCATTGCCCGAGGAAGGTGCCGATGGCGAACAGGTCGCGCGGCCCGTCCTGGAGGTCGGCACGGGTGCCGAGCAGCCGTGCGGCGCTGGTCTGTTGCGGTGCGAGCGCACGGATGTGGGCCATACCCAGACGCTGTCCTCGTTCGGCGGCGTCGAGCTGTTCTGGGGTGAAATCGGTTCTGCCGGGCGCCAATCCGACCTCGGCGTAGTCGGCGAGCCATGTCGCGTCGGCCTGTGCCATCGAACCCGCGGCCAGGGCGAAGTTCACCCGTCGCAGCCAGTTCGTCGATGCCGGGTCGGGATAGTCGCGCGTCGGCGCCGCCGGGCTCGGGGCGCCCAGGAATGCCGATAGTGGCTCGATCCGCCACTCATCCTGCAAGTGGCGGGCGATCTCGAGGTCGTCACCGCCGATCGTCATGATGCGGCCCATGACCTTGACCAGGTCCGACTCCGAGCGCACCACCGCGTCCATGCCGTCAGGGACGGTCCCCTGCCACGACCGTGCGGCGAAAAGGAAACGACCTCCGCGGGTTCCGCGGGTACGCGACCCGATCATGGCGTTGGTGTAATGCCCGAGGTCCATGGTGTGCAGGATCCAGTACCGGCCCTCGTCGAAATCCGGGATCGTCACCACCACGGGCTCGGCCCCGACATCGAACCAGCCCTGCAGATGCAGCGTGTCGTTGTTGATCGTGGGGTGCGCGGTGTAGCTGTCATCGGCCAGGTCTCGCAGCAACTGGAATTCGTTGAGTGCGATGCCCGGTTCGATCGTCGTCTCGTACAGGAACTTGTACGCCTCGTCGATCGAGTACCCGTACAGGTACGCGTCCCGGGCAAGTCCGTCGGAAATCGCCACACGATCACCTTCCGATTCATCGAGCGCTGCCACAGTCCGGGGCTCGTCGGCCCGGGTATCGGCCACGCTACGTAGGCGGACGCCGAAAAAACTCACCCGAACAAGGTGAAACGGGCCGATCATCGACCGAGCTCCAAGGCATAAGAGCCTCGCGGCCCAGGCGGTGGGCAACGAGGGCTACGCGGCCGGCGCCTGACACGGTGCCCCCGCAGCACGAAAGTCAACGGCCCGAGATAGCCTCGGGCCGTTGACATCCGGATATTCGAGTGTGGTGCCGATCTTCGAGCCTGCTGCTACTTGACCGAATCGGCCAGTTGATCGGCGAACGGGGCGACGAACTTCCCGACAAGGGGAAGCTCCGTGCGGACACCACCGCTGTTGTTCGCCCCGACCATGGCCATGATGCAGACGACGAGTGCGAAGACGCCGAGCACCAGTCCCGCGAGGCTGAAGATGATCCCCAGTGCTCCGAGGAGCGAGCCGACGATGCTCAACACGACATTGAGCACCGAGACGGCCGCGAAGAAGATGATCGATTGCGCGGCGTGGAATTTCACATCCGGATCGTTCTTCGCCGCGAAGAGGAAGATGATGCCGGTGAGCCAGCCCAGCGCATACGACAGGATCGCGCCGGTCTTCTTGTTCAGGCCTGCGGGCAGTGAGTTGTTCGAGGGAACTTGAGAAGATGTCATGGCGTAAGTAGACGCCGCGCCCGCCACCTACCGATCCCAACTTTCCGAACGAAACCAGCGTCGGGACTACCGATCCGGACTCGCGGCGCCCGTCGTTGTTCCAGCGGCGGGCGAAATCTTCCGCCACCGGCAGCGGTGGCGGAAGTCGGTCGACAGGCATCTGCTGCGGGAGGGGACTGCCTACACGAGGTGACGGTCGCGAACATTGCCCGCTTCGCCATGCGGATCAGTCCACGTGGAACTCGATCGAGCCCGGCTCTGGCAGGTGCGCGGTGCCCACGGTCAGTGTCGCGGTGAAATTGCCGACGCCGCCCGGACGGAACAGCGCAGAGCGGCCGACACCCCAGGAGCCAGGGCCCGGCACGGCGACGGTTCGCGTTCCGGTTTCACCGGTATCGAGATTGCGCCAGCTGAGCGTGATCGGCACCGAGCAGGCGCCGACCCCATAAGTGTTCGACCGAACCAGGAAACTGGCCAGGCCCTGGCTTTCCGGACCGACACCCGCGTCGATCTGGGCGAGGCAGAGACCGCCCTCGGCGACGGCGTAGACAGTCGGGAAGTTGCGCACGTCGTAGACCGCGGAGGCGGGTGCGGCAGTCGCGCAGAGACCCGCCGTGGCGGCGGAGGCGATTCCGACCATCACTGTCGACCTTGCTGAATTCATCGAGTGTCCTTTCGGAACGACTGGATCGGGGTATCGATGACTGGACTACCCGTGTATCGCCCTGGAGAACAATGCGGTACACCAATGGAATTGGGGTCATGCGGGCGAGGATGCGGCGTGGTAACTGTCCATCGAGAACTCGCTGGCCGAGGGGTCCCTCCCTGTGGATGGCGCCGCGATCCGCAGTCGAACACGAACCCGCCCATCAAGAATTTGTGCGCACGATCGAGAGAGAGGAGAACTGGACCGATGAGCCACACCAGCTGGAAGACCCACCGAGAATGCCAACTCACCGAGGGCTACACCGAACCCTCCGAGGTCACCGAGGCTCGCCGCGGGATCCGACTTTCCATGGCCCTTGCCCAAACTGTCTACGATCGCCGCACCGAACTCGGCCTTACCCAAGCCGAACTCGGCGAACGGGCAGGTCTGACCCAAGCCGAAATCTCCCGCATCGAAGGCTCCGACACCGTCCCCGCCGTGCCCTTGCTCGCGAAACTCGCCGCAGCTCTCGACGCCACCCTCAACATCGCCCTCGATGCCGATGACATCCAGGTGAGCTTCACCAGTCGCCACACCGACGCCGCCTGGGTTAGACACGGCTGCAGCGATCTATCGCGCCTCGCCCAAAACCGTCCCTACAGCCCTTGAAGGAACACCCTGGCTCGTGGACCCTGCGGTCAGTCAACCTGCTCGACCGAGGCAAGGGCCTGGTCCGCGTGGTTCGCGACAGGGACCCAAGGGACCCCAAGTGCCCCCCAGGACACCATTGCCCTTCCCGGCTACGCGGTGGATATGCTCGACCGGCGTCGCGAGCGGATGGAGCAGCGCAAGCGAGATTGCCCTCCGCCGATCGGCTACGACGTGGATCTGATCGGTGCACTGTCGGCCCCGACGCAAGAAAGGCTCTCGACCAGTTCGTGGAGGGGAAAGTAGTTCCGCGTTTGTAGTCGGAAAGTAGTCGATCCGGGCGAAATTGCCCGGACAACCAAAAAGCCCTCCACCTGCTTGCGCTGGTAGCGGGCTTTTTATGCTCCCCCATCTGGACTCGAACCAGAACCTGCCGCTCTAAATGCTTTGCTTCCCGACGGTTTTCAACTTTCTCAAAGCAGCCCCTCACCTGTAGATTTGGTGTTCGAGGTGTTCCCGCTGGATCCCGCTCGGTCTCATTGATTCCCGATGATTCCGTGTTGTTTCGTGTTGCGATTCGAGTCCTGACAGGCCAGGGCAATCGCATACGGCTACACGTTCAACAGTCCCTCCGTCGGCTTTGCGTACGATCGTGACTGACTTCGTCGCCAGCTCGGCGTCGCGACCGACCAACCGAGGAGAGATTGCCGATGTCCTGGCGGGAGACCACACCCCAACCGGTCCAAGACGACATGGACGACCTGCTCGACGCCGTGCTGACCCTGGCCGAAGAGCAGCTGACCCAGCGTGGCGAGTTCTACCCCTTCAGCATGGCGATCGATGCCTCCGGCGATAGGAAACTCTTCGGGGCGGGGACCGGGGACGCTCGGCGTGCCAAGGAGATGAGTTTCGGCGCGCTCAAAGCGATGCGAACCGACATCCGAGCCGCTGCGGTCGTGGTCGACGTCTCCTTGCCGGAAACCGGCACGAGCGGGATCGAGGTGCACATCGAACATTCCAACGGGCCGGCGATCGGCGTGCTCAAGCCCTACACGATCTCCAGCGGTACGGTCACCGCCGAGCCGTTGGAAGGCTTCGCTGCCCAACACCTGATCTGGTGAACGGTGAAGGGGAAGCTCAGCCCTGGTCGTAGCGGATGATCCGCTCCGCATTGCGCCGATACCAAGGAAACTTCGAGGTCAGGAACGGCTCAACCAGGTTACGCACGCCTTGAGCTCGCAGCTTCGACAGCGCATCGAGAGCGTGCCCCTGCACGGTCTCATCGTCGAGTTGGGCGGCAGCGACCGCGGCAGCATCGGGATGCTTCGATTTGCCGAGCCAGTCAACCACCATCTGCCGATCAGCCCCGAATCGGTGGTCCGCAGCGATGTCGGCGAGTTGCTCGAAGTACTCCTTGCCGGCCGGAATCTTGTAGAGGGCGTTGCCCGCCGCCCACCGCACGCGCGCGCTTGCCGCCTTGGCATGGTCGAACTGGCTGATCAGCGCCGGGATCGCCGTGGTCTTGCGCGATTCCTTGCGGTTCAGGGCATTCGTCAAGCTCAGCCGCGCCAGGTCGCGGCCTTCAGTTTCAAGACCCGGCCACCGGTCTTCGAGTTCGGTGAGCCATTGAGCGATCACCACGATGACCGCTGGTGAGTTCTGCAGGCGGCTGCCGATTTCCGGGATCGTGTCGGCATACCCGCCTGCCCGGTGATACTCGTCGAGCAAGCGGGTCGCAGCGTCGTCGTCCGTGGGGGTCAACTTCGGAAGTCCATCGTGGTGTGTTTGATCTTGCCCTGGTTCACGAGATCTTGTAACTCCTGGGTGAGGCGGGTGTTGTGGTCGGTGATCAGGACGAACTGATACCCATTGGCCTGGCAATACGCCATGTCATCTTTGAGCTGGTTATCGTAGCTCTGGTACTGAACATTCTTGACCTCGGTGAGGCGTTTGGTGGTGTGATCGAGGTCGTCCGGTACGGCATTGCGCCTGCCGGTCACCGAAGGGATCGATTCCTTCGTCTTGTTGGTGTCGATGCCGGCCCGCGCTTCGGCTTTCGCCCCTTCGAGCTTGTTCCGGCGCGCGGTCGCTGGTTTCGTCGGAGGTGGGGGGTTCTTCAACTGCTTGTTGAGAATAGGTGTGAAATTGGTGTTCACCGCGCTGACTACCGTCGCAGACACCGCGGTGAACGTTCCGCACGACACGCGTTGTGCATCGGCGAGGCCATCGAGCATTCGCTGAATCTTGTTGCGAGAGTGCTCAATCTCAGCCTCGGCCGCATCCAGGATCAGTTTCTTGATAGGTCGTCCGATAGTGGCGGCGTTGACTGTATTGATTGCCTGAGTCACAGTTTGCAGTTGCATCTCCCACTCCGCGCCCTCCTGTGCGGCCCGTAGAACGACGGCGTACCCATCGACTGCACCGGCCTGCTGACGGAGCGCATCGCCGAGGATCTCCAACCCGCCAACCACGGACTTGTGGGCTTCGTCGATGTCGGGAATTTCCTCACTGGTCGAGCAGGCGAGGGTCTTCATCTTGGGGTTCAGATCGGTGTCGAGCGTGCTATAGACCGAGGCAACGGTCTGCCAACTGGTCGCTACCGATTGCATCCGATCGGCGTTGCCATCGATCCACTTCGTGGTGAGGCCCATGACGATTTCCCATCCGACCGGTTTCGGCCGGGTGCCGCCCGACGGGGACTTCAGTGGGCGATGCACAAAGGTCTTCGCCCCTGGATCGGAGGAGGGTAGCTGCTTTCCGGTGTTGTAGTCCTCCGCGTTTTCGGATTGGTCGTGGTTGACACCGCTCTGGCGGATCAGCGCTGCCATCTTCGCGAGGACGTCGGTAGCCTTGCCCGCGGTGACGACGGCTTCGATGCCTGAGGTCCAGTAGCCTTGCGCCCACAACGCACCGCTGTTGTCGTTTCCACTGATATGCGTCGCGTCACGGAGTTCCTGGTCCATGTTCGTCAACGCGGTTGTCGCCGACCGGCTCGCGAGACTGTATGCGCCGGACAGTTCGTAGAACGCCTCCGGATTGACGTCGAGTTCCGCCACAACCGGTCAGCTCCGCCACATCGCCACATTGGCAGCGATCGCCTCGGTGTAGTTGCTATGCGCGGCCTGCACTGACTGCCGCATGTCCTCGATTCCGTCACGAATTTCCTTCGCAGCGGCCATGAGTCGACTATGCGCGGCCTGTTGGGCGGAGGCGGCGTCGCCTTCCCACCCGGTCTGCAGTTTGCTGATCGCGGTATCGAAGGCTGTGATCTGCTCGTCGAAGAACCCCCCGAAGCCCGTCATCCTCGCCACGATGGAGTCCAGTAGTTCGAGGTTGACGCTATGAGACATCCGGCAGATCCAATGACGAGGCTACCGATTCGATCGCTGCGGCGTTGACGCCATCCTGGCCGAGGTAGGCCTCTGAACTGGCATCTAACGCAACGGTAGTGTCGCGGATGGCATCGAGCAGCTCCGACAGCCCCTCCCGTACGTCAGAGAATCCGGCAGCGAAAAGTTCGCCTTGGCTGCCCTTCCATGTATCTGTCAGCTGAGTGACGTCTCGGTCCAGTGACCCGAACCCACCAGAAAGGCCGTCGAGCAAATCTCGTATCGCCTTGGCTGCAGCGACGAGCTCGGCAGGCGCAGCTACGAACGTCTCGGGTGTTGTCATTCGATCCCCCTCGATGATACCGGCCAAACATAGCGCATCCTTCGAAGCGGGGTGACAATGGCAATCGACTTCCAATGGGCATGTGGACCTCTGAACTGGCCCTTCACCTGGTCAAATGCGATTCGTCGCTCCCGTGTTGACGGAGCGCGGCGACTGAATCAATCACAACATCGCTGGCTCATGCCATCCCGGTAGACAGGCGGCAGCCGAGGTGAGATTTCCGACTCACAGCAGTGAACCGCCATGGGTTCGGTTGTCACCGCCCTTCTCGAGGAAGACGAGCAGACCATGCCAGCGAAGTACGACGAATCGACCAAGGCTAAGGCTGTCCGGCATCGTGACGATTACGACAGCGAGTAGAAACGCAAGATCGCCGAGTCGGAGCAGGCGATCGAAATCCACAATGCTCCAACAACTTTCATCGCGCGGGAGGGCGATAGTTTGTAAGTTCGTCGTCGAGCATCGGGCTCGGTTCTGGGGTGCTCCGATCTGCCGCGTGTCGAGCGCGCACGGCGCCCAGATGTCGCACACCGAAAGGCCTGAAGAATATGACATCCGACACGAATCTGTGCGCGAGGGGAACGCAACCTGAACTACCCCTTATTGGGCAGCGCCAAGGCAGCAGGCCGAGGAACCGCCGGACTTTCGTTTTCTCTTGGCTTCCGGTAGTCGACAGGCGCAGCAGCTGGAAATTGTAGCGGCGGCAGATCTCGTCTTTCAATGCGTCGCGGGCTAGTTGGTCAGGGTTCGCCTCATGAGTGCTGAAGCCGTCCACTTCGATGGCACCCACGTTCTGGTTGGTGATCCGGTTGTAGAGAACGAAGTCGAAAGACGCTCGGCGGCGGATGAATTTGCGATGTTCGATGTCCAGGCGCTCCCACCCATGCGAGAACACGTTTCCGAGGAAGACCTGTGGGTGGACGGCGAGGTGATCGTGTCCGGGTTCGGCGAGAACGCCGTTGAGCATCGTGAGTGTGATGTCCTCGGAATCCCACTGGGTCCGCCCCCACCCGATCTGTGGATTGCGGCGCCGCCGTTGGTTGTATTCGGTGTAGAGCAGATCGAAGATCGACACCACGTCGCTGTCGATGACCGCGTTGGCGGGGTCCCGGTATCGGATATATCCGATCAGATCGCGCAGATGCCTGCTCGCGGGCAGTTCGGAAGGGTGCGTGACCAGGACGAACAAGCGCTTCGCGCGGGACACGGCGACGTTGATCAGGTTCGGGTCGTCGGCGAATTGCAGAGCCTTCTCGCCGCTGTGCGTGTCGTCGAGGACCGTCGTCATCACGATCGCGTCCTTCTCCCTGCCTTGGAATTTGTGCACGGTGTCGGATTCGATGGACTCGATCAACGCGTCGGCCACCTTGTTGGCCTGACGGCGGTATGGCGTGGTGACCCCAACGCGATGTGGCGGGAAATCGGCGGACACCCAGGACAGGACTTCGTGTCGGATCACATCGATCTCACGTTGGTTGCTGAGCCCTCGCGACATCGGGTCGTCATCGCGGTAGCTGCGGCGCATGTGGTTGCCGGGTTCGGTACGGACGATGCGCATCGGAGCCACGCCCGGTGTACTGCTGGTATAGGGAATCAGCCTGTTGCGGTAGAACTTTCGGTTGCAGTACCCGATGATGTCGGGATCGCACCGGTAGTGCTCCCGCAGCATCTCCCGGGGCACATGCTCGGGATACAGGTCGAGAATCGTGGCCAGAATGCTGCGCCGATAGTCGAAGACCGGCTCGGGTGGTTGGGGTAGGTCGGTGCGGTTGGTCGTCACCGGGGGCAGTTGCGCCAGATCACCGACCACGACGACATTGCGCGCGCAGGCCAAGGCCGGAACGACAGTCACCAAGTCGACTTGTGACGCTTCGTCGATGATCAGATAATCCAGCAGTGTGCCACGCCCGATGCTGTTCTGCAGCGAATGGCAGGTGCTCAGGATCAGCGGATAGTCCTGTGCGAAGCGCCCGAACTGTTGTCGATAGCGGTTGGTGTGGATAGTCCGCGACTGTGCACCGTAGCGGGCACGCAACGCGTCCTCGAGCAATTGCTGGGACAGTCGCGTCTGGTCGGCCTGCAGCTCAGCGAAGTTCCTACCCGCCAGCGCCGTGGTCAACTTCTCGACCTGCCGTTCGAGTTCGGCGATCTTCTTCTCGTAATACAGTCGCTGAATACGCAAAACGACCTCGGTGTCGTCCGCGTCGACCTTACGTAGCGCCCGGTATTTGAAGTACCGGTTCATCGTGTCGACCAATCGCGCCCATCCACTGTCGCCGACCCAGTTCGGATCGGTGTCCGCGATGAAGTCGAGTAGCTTGTTAGCGCTGTAGCGACGCAACAGGGGCAGAGCATCGGCATCCGGGACAGCGTTGCGGTCGAAGAACGACTGGAAGTGCCGTTGCTCGAGCTGGTAGGCGTGCAGTTGCTGGCGCAGCCGGGCGCGCTCACGGTCCTGCTCCTGCAATGCCACCAGACGTCGGTTCACCGCGCCGAGTTCAGCGGCGGCATCGGTGGCACCGCCCGCGACCGCGTTTACCAGCGCGTCGACGGCAACATTGCGGGTGACCTGACTCTGGAAGAACTCCTCGCGCTTCTCCTTCTTCCCGAGATTCGCCGCCACCAGTCCGAAGCCCTCCTTGGTCAGCTTCTCGAAGACGTTGTCGACCGCGGAGTTGCTGAACGCCACCACTCCCGCTGTCGCGCCCGGTCGGCAGATGACCGAGGCGATGATGTTGAGGATGGTTTGCGTTTTTCCTGTGCCTGGTGGGCCGTCGATCACCGAGATCGGGGCGCGCAACGCATTGCGCACGGCCGTGCTTTGGCTGATGTTGGTGTGGAACGGATATACCGGCAGTGTCATCTGGTCATCGGGCAGCCCGTCGATTGGTGCCCGCGCGAGAATCCTGGCCAACGCGCTGTCCGGATGGATGAACTCCAGGCTCTGGTGGTTCCGAAGTAGAACCCCGGAATCGTCCTTCAGCTGCTCCGCCACCGCGCACCAGTAGGCGAGCACATCGCGTGCGCGGGGGAGACTCGCGGCATTCGGCACCACCTGCACCCGAGTGACGGGGTAAGCATCCCAGCCTCCGTTGCTGTGTGCCACGTGCCACCACGAGCCGAACTCGGACGGACCGGCGAACAGGTAGGCGTCGACGGCATCCACCGGCGAACCATCGACGAGAACCCGCACATCAGTCCCCAGTGAGAGGTGTGTAGGTCGTTCGAGAATCGCTACTCGATCCCATCCATACGAGTAGTCCGTCGAACCGCCGAAACGCACCCGGATTCGTTGTGGCCCAGGTTCATACCCTTGGATCTCCAAAGTCTTGTCCTCGGGGACCCAGTTATCCTTCCGTCGAACGACCACCGCGACAACCCGTGGATCGACCACCGAACCCCCTCGCCCGAACTCCCCAGCGGACCGTACTAGTTCTACGCGCCCGCAGCCACAGTGGCAGCTCGATGCCCGCGCGGTTCAAAGGCTACCGCCCGCTGCCGAAAGTGTCGGCTCAGCAATAGAATTCGACAATCTCGCATGGATCACCGGTCAGCCGGCGCTGCGAGCTGGCTGTGCTTTCTGCCGAACTCGTCGACGATCTCCCCGCGCCGCGCAGGAACTCGAATGATGCATCGGGCGCTTGCCCGAGCGGCCACGCCATCGAACCACTTCATCGGAACCGCTGGCGGCATTCCTGGTTCAGTACTCGAGCCATGTCTTGCGGCCGTAGTACCTATCCATCTCTTCTTCCTCCTCTGGAGTCGGCTGGCGGCTTTGAGGCCGAGGCTGTTCCGCCGCACGTGGAGGGGGCGGGGGAGCGCTGTCGAAATCGGCGGCTGGTGCGGACGGCCTCGCAGTAGCGGGGCGGGAGTATGGCGATGGTGGCTGCGACGCAGCCGGACGTGGTGGTGCCGGGGCGCGCTGCGGTGCGGTCGGCACTGACCGGACTTCGGGAAGCGGTTGGTTGAGAGCGTCGGCCCTGCGTTCGGTGAGCGCGGCGAGACGTGGGTCGGCCTCCAGGGCCGCGATGGCGGCCGATATCGCCTTGTGGGATTCGGCGATGGCCACAGTGTGAACCCGGACGAGCTCGGTGACGAGAGCGTCGGGCGTCAGGGCCCTGGCGGCGGCCGACAGTTGGACATCGAGGATGGTCCCGTCCTGGCCCACCTCGAGTCGGACGAGGTCGCTGTCGGGCCGGGCGGCGGATAGCGCGACGAGCGAATTCTGCAGGTGGTTGACGTTTTTGGACAGTGGGTCGATGTCTTCCACGATGTGTCTCCCCTCGACGTCGCGTTGACCCAGAGTATAAGGTGACCGCGGAATGATCACGTTTGAGTGACGGCACCCCGGGGGGCGCTTTCCAGGGGTTTTGCCAACAAGGCGGGGGAGTGCAGTGGGCGCTTACGATGATCTTGATCTCGATCCGGCTGCCGCGCGGGTGCTGGCTGACGGTTTGGGGACTGCTGGCCAGGACGTTCAGGTGATCGGCAAGGGCGGCTCCCTCCCGGACGGGATGCTCGACGCGTTCCCTGGCGGCGACATCTCCGAGGAGTGCAAGAACGCGGCCCGCGCTGCCGATAAGTCGATGCAGTCCGCCGGAACCGCGTTGGCGGAGTTGGGTGGTTTGACGGTCGCCGCGATCATCGCCTTTCAGCAACGCGATCAAGCCAACGCCGACGGCATCACCAAGGTGGGCGGCGGGATCAAATGAGCAAGGCATTGACCGTTGCGCAGGTGTTGAGCTGGCGGCCTGAGTCGCTGACGGCGCTGGCGAACGAGTGGAACCGGCAAGCCACCGAGCTCCGCACCGAGATGGACGAACAGTGGCGAACGGTCGACAGTTCGCGCGAGTCCTGGAAGGGCGCTGCCAGCGAAGCGATGCGCACCCGATTCGAGACCGTGCGCACTCAGTCGATGGTCGTGCTGACCTCGCTGGACAAAGGTAAGACGACTGCCACGTTCAGCGCTTCGAACTATCAGGTCGCCAAGACGCTGGTAGCGAATGCGAAGACCAATGCCGAGGCGGTGCCCAAAAACTTTGAGGTCAAGCCTGACGGCACCTGCGAGATCACCGAGATCACCAAGCGTGCGGTCTACTCCGCCGTTGGTGGTGACGCGGACCGGTACAGCACTGCGATTGCGGCGCTGACGACGGATGCGGATGCGTGTACTGCGGTATTGAAGCGGGCATTGGCGAACGCCGCGGATGTGGACACAGTGGCGACTAGCGCGATCAAGGCCGCGTTCACCGGTCTGCCCGATGATGCCGGGTTCGAGAACAGCAGCGCGCCGAAGGCTCCAGTCTCTGTTCCGCAACCGCCGAAAGGTGGAACGGCCGAGGAGAATCGAAAGTACTGGAACTCGCTGACACCCGAGCAGCAGACGGAGGCGGTCAAGACGATGCCCTCGACGATCGGGAGCATGGATGGGCTACCTGCCGATGTGCGGCACCAAGCCAATCTGACCTATCTGGCGTCTGAGAAGGACCGGTTGGATCAGGAGGTCACCCGCCTTGCCTCCGTCGTTCGAAGCAACCCCAAGAACATCGGCGCAGCGCAGGAATTGCAGGACAAGCAAGCACGACTTGCTGATCTGAAGGCAATCGACCAGACATTGGCGGAAGCCCAAACCGGACAGCCGCGGAAACTTCTGATGCTCGACACCACTAACGGCGAGCAGGTTCGTGCTGCGATTGCCGTCGGCGATCCCGACACTGCCGACCACATCTCGGTGACAACGCCGGGGCTGACGTCCAACGTGCGCGAGTCGTTACCGTCGATGGTCAACGAAGCCGGAGCACTGCAGAATCAGGCGCAGTCGCAACTGATCGGTGCGGGTGCTCCTGATAGCAAGGTCTCGACGATCGCGTGGATGGGGTATGACCCGCCGCAGAAGGGCATGACCTATCCGGAAGTTGGACTGCAAAACCGTGCGCAAGAGGCCGCGGTACCGCTGTCGAACTTCTACCAGGGTCTCGAAGTAGCCAACCAGAACACCGATCCGCACATTACCGCCCTCGGACACTCGTACGGGTCATTGGCAACAAGCCTCGCCCTCCAGGAAAAGGGCGGTGCGGTCGACGACGTCGTGTTCTACGGGTCGCCAGGAATCGGCGGTGATCTCCAGATCAACAACGGCCCCAACCCCTTCAACCTGGCGGGATTCAACGATGCCGTGGAGTCCGCGGAGGACCTCGGGGTGAAGCCTGGTCACGTGTACGAGATGACCGAGAAGAAAGAGTGGGTCGGGAACTTCAATTCCTTTGGCCGAAGCCCTAATCAGATGCCCTGGGTGACACATCTCAGCACCGATGAGGTCACGATCGGCGATACCACCTACACCGGCGCTGAAGGGCATTCCGAGTACGGCAGGGTCGACAACTCAACAGGCCAGTTGCATCGCAGCGGCTACAACTTGGCTGCGGTGGTCGCCGGCCTGCCTCAGAACGCAATAGATCCGGGTGGTGGTGGGCGATGACCTCGGAAGGGCAGGTCAAGAGAAACCGGCAGATTCTACTGGCGGTATCGGCTGTCATCGGGTCTTGTGTGCTTGTCGTCGTGTTCGTGGTTGGCATGTGGGCGTGGGCGACCTGGGGTGAAGATCCGTATCGCGACGACCAGACCAGTCCGGAGGAGACCGCTGAAGCTGCCGAAGTTCTGCAGCAGCGCGTCAGTGCGGAGGAAAGATCGGAACAAGTAGTCGAAATTTCGAAGGCGCTCCAAGAGGCGGCGTCCGCAGTATCTCCGGCGACGCAGTGGACCGTTCGCGACATCCATGAACCGCCGCGTCAGTGCGTGGCTCCGTTCGACCGAACTTATGGACATCTCGGTCGGTTGACGTACTCGACTAGTCAATCGCCTATCCCGGAACAGTTGTGGCCCCAGTATTACGATCGCATTCGTGCCTTGATCGCACCGCTCGGTCTCGAAACTGAGTTCAAAGATCACACGGTCCGATCGGCGAAGTATCCAGAAGTTCCGGCAATCACCGTGATCGACCGGGCCGATGGAACCAGAATTTCTGTTTACAATTCCGCCGCAACCGCGTACAAAGCCGCAGGAACCACAATTTCGGCCAACATCGGATGCCACCTGCCTGCCAACAAGTACAGCTCCCCAATTCGGTGAAACCTCGGCGATTGGATGTCGCGGCCTTCAGTTACAAGACCAGGCCACCGGTCTTCGATTTCGGTGAGCCATTAGCGATGACCACGGCGACTGCTGTCTAGTTCTGCGGGCGGCAGCCGATCTCCGGGATCGTGTCGGCGTAGCCGCCTGCCCGGGGATACGCGTCGAGCAACCGGGTCGCGGCGTCGTCGTTAGTGGGGGTCAACTTCGGAAGCCCAGTCAGCTTTACCCAGCCACTACGCCGACGCAGCCTAAGTGGGCAGGCTCGTCTCGTCTGACAGCGTTGTAGGAGGGACGTCCGATCGACCTCTAACCTCGGTTGCCGGGTACCCGAACATCGTTACAAGGCCTACTGCGTCGCACTCATCCGACACAACGATGTCGCACTCGAGCCCGATCGGGCCGTTGCCGAGAACCCACACGCCGCTGACCTAGCACGCAGAATCGTCCCGCCGTATCGAGTACGCCTGGTACGCCGACAAGCGACCTCACACACTGCCGAACCGGCCCAGACCGAGGTTTCTGTGACCAGCTCGCGATGACATCGACGGTCCACCCCGCAAACGCGAGGGCGGATGTACCGTCAGCTAGCGGGTCGTTTCGGCGGTCGGCTTCGACCATATCGGCGCTGATACAGGTAGGCCACCAACAGTCGGTCTGGGCGAATTTGCATGGGCACACGAAAAGCCCTCCACCTGCTTGCGCTGGTAGAGGGCTTTTATATGCTCCCCCATCTGGACTCGAACCAGAAACCTGCCGATTAACAGTCGGCTGCTCTGCCAATTGAGCTATAGGGGATTGCCCTGGGTGGTTAGACTCAGGCGGTCGGCCTTGGCGGGCTGACCGAGATGAAACTTTAGCGCATCGTGTCGTGGGAACCCAAATCGGGGCGCTACCTGCGGACATGCGGCGTATGACGATGTGCTGCCGAATGGTGGCCGGATCGACACGGGTGGGGCGGCTGGGGCAGGATGGAGCCTGCACACAGACGTGGGAGGAGCTCCAGGAGATGCTGCGGTTGATCATCGGCGTGGCGGCCGGTTATGTGCTGGGTACGAAGGCCGGTCGGGCCCGCTACGAACAGATCACCGCGGCCTCGCGGGCGGTCGCGGGTAGTCCGGTGACGAGGAAGCTGGTGTCGGTGGGTCGGCAGAAGCTGTCGGACAAGTTGAGCACGCAGCCGAAGCTGGAGCCGATGAAGCCGATCGATGAGCGCACCACGGTGTTGGTTCCACAAAACCAGTTGCGTCGCTGAACTGGGCCGGTCTCGGGGTAGGGTCCGCTCGTGCCGTCGAGCGCGTGCGGACGAATATCCAACTGTCGAATCATACTGATGCGCAGACTCGGCGAAACTCACCTCAGTCACACCGATTTACGGGGGACCACCATGACCGATCCGCAACTGAATGTTGCCGGCGCCGAACCGGTGTCGTTGTTCAGCGCCCAGCATTTCGGCGATGGGAGCGCGGAGCCCGCCGCGCCGGTCCCCGGAAACCATCTGCCGACCTTTCTGGCCGCTGTCGAAGATCCCGACCAGAGCTAGCAGTGCTCGGCCGCGCCGCTTCCCGGCAGTTCGGCGCGCGTAGTACTCCCCCCAAAGTGGGGTAGCCGGGTACTCGTGTGGGTTCGGACACATCCTCGTACGTTCAGATCAGCCTGAAAATCTGCGGCTGACGTCGGCGTTTGGGACATCGAAGCCGCTCGAGTGTCGAGGAGTACAGATGTCTATCGCCATCACCACGCTGACATCGCCCAAGGGCCAACCACTGACTCTGATCGGCGACGCGAAACTTTCACCGAACGCGGTCTACCCCCGCGTCGAACCGCCGTACGGCGATGAACTCGGGCCTGTGCTCGAGATGCCGGACTATGAACTCGCCGAGGCATTGCGCCCGGTGATCTTCAACGAGGGCAAGGAATACACGGTCGACACCCCGAACACCTCGTTCATCGAGCTGCTGCGGGCGGACGGCGAACGGCGCACCTCGTCCTACACCGCGCTGCCGCGCTCGCAGTCCGAACAGGTCGATTCCTCTTCGCTGCACGCGTTTTCGGGAATCATCGGCGCGGACAACCGGGTCGTGCGTCGCGACAACACGGTGTATCCGATGAGCACGGTCGCCTACCTCGCCCTCGCGAGCGGGGGATATTCCGGGTCGGGGACGATGATCGGGCCGTCTACCGCCCTGACCGCGGCGCACGTCGTGCACAACGGGACGAGCTGGCTTCGGCTGCCCTCCATCGCGCCCGGCACCGACCGCGAAGACCCGACACCGATGCCCTTCGGCAGCCACGGCGGTTACAACGTGACTGTCCCCAACGGCTGGATCAACAACGCCGGCGGCGACGCGCGGTTCGACTACGCCGTCATCGAATTCTCCGGATACGGCGACTTCCCTGGCCGTGCGTCGGGGTGGAAGGGCCTGTGGGTCGCGCCCGACAACGTCGTGAGCGGCAACCGGATGTATCTCTACGGCCATCCGAGCGACAAGGCCCAACCCCAGATCTGGGGCAACGAGGGCAACGGCGTTCTCAATGGTCAGTACATCAACTTCTTCATGGACGCGTGGTACGGCGACAGCGGTTCGGGCCTCTACGTGTACGACACCGACGGATGGCCCTACGTCGTCGGCGTGCTCCGCGGTGCCGCCGGTGCGATCGGCGACAATACCAAACCCAATTTCGGACGGCGGATGACGCGCGACGTCTTCGATTTCGTCATCGCGTACTCGGCGCTCTAGGGAGGTGGTCATCATGTCCGACACCATTTCCGCCGAGCCGGTAACCGGCCTCGCCTACGAATCCGTTGTCCCCGTGGAGAAGCCGTTGCAGAGCGACCTGACGGTGATGCCCGAACTGCTCGAGGTCGATCTGCTGGTGCGCGCGGCGCAGGCGCGCGCCGAGTTCCATGTCGACGGGTCCGGTATGACGGTCGCCGTGCTCGATACCGGGCTGCGCACCACGCACGTCGATTTCGCGGGCCGGGTGCGGGCGAGCCGGAACTTCACCGCCGATAACAATGGGTCGCCCACCGATGCCGGCGACGGCCAGGGGCATGGAACCAACGTCGCGGGGATCATCTGCGCGGGCGGGGTGCACACCGGGATGGCGCCGCGCGCGAATATCGTGCCCGTGAAGGTCCTCGGCAACTCCGGCGGCGGGAGCTTCGCCGCGATCCGGGACGCGTTGCTCTGGGTGCTGGCCAATCGGGCGGCGTTGGGCATCTCCGCGGTGTGTATGTCGCTCGGCGCATCGGACAACAACATCTCGGACGCGGATTTCGCCGGTGACGGCATCGGCGACGCGATCCGGAAACTCACCGACGTCGGTGTCGCCTGTTGTGTCGCGGCAGGCAACGACTACTTCGGCCACAACAGTGGCCAAGGCATGAGTTATCCGGCGATCTTCCGGCAGACGATCAGCGTGGGCGCGGTCTACGACGCCGATGAGGGCGCATTCAGCTACGGCTCCGGCGCGACCGCCCTCTCGACGGCTCCGGACCGGATCACCCCGTTCTCACAGCGTCTGCACTCGAGCGTGGGCGGTGACTGCGCGACCGATATCTTCGCGCCCGGCGCCCCGACGACCTCGTCGGGGATTCGCAACGACAGCGGCGAGTCGATCCAGCACGGCACCAGTCAGGCCACACCCGTGGTGGCCGGCATCGTGCTGCTGGTTCAGCAATTCCATCTGCGGGTGACCGGGACGTTGCCGTCGGTCGCCGAGGTGCGTAGATGGCTGCTGGCGGGTGCGGTGCCGATCGTGGACGGCGACGATGAGAACGACAATGTCGTGCACACCGGACAGACGTTCAGCCGGATCAGCGCGTTCGGCGCGCTCACCGCCTGTGCGAAGGACGTGGCGAGGTCGGCGCTGGTCGAGGCGGGCATCGACCGGTCGCCGATGTAGTCGCCATGGACGCCGATCGTTCGGCCGGGCGCGGGGACGACCCGCGTTCGGCCCGAGCGTGTTTCGGCACGACCGCCCGGCTGTTCCTCAGCCATTCGAGCCGTGACAGCCGCGAAGCGGTCGCGCTACGGGCCTGGCTGATCGAGGCCGAACCCGGTCTGGCCGGCGAGATCTTCCTCGATCTCGACCCGGACACCGGGATACCGGCCGGCGTCCGCTGGAAGGACGCGTTGCGGTGGGCGGGCGATCGCTGCGAGGCGGTCATCTGTCTGCTGTCGGACAACTGGGACAGCTCGCACGAGTGCAAGGTCGAATACCGCCACGCCGAGTCGATGAACAAGCCGATCTTCACGGTCCGCCTCGAACCGCTGACCGGTCGCGATATGACCAGCGAATGGCAGCGGTGCGACCTGTTCGGGGACGGACCGAAGACCGCGATCTCGGTGGACGGGGAAACGGTCGAGTTCCTGACCGAGGGGTTGCGGCGGTTACGTCACGGCCTGCTGGCCGCCGGCATCGGCGCCGATACCTTCGGTTGGCCACCGCCCGGCGACCCGGGACGCGCACCTTATCGAGGATGGGAGCCGCTCGAATCTGTCGATGCCGCAGTGTATTTCGGCCGCGACGCGCAGATCGGGCGAGCGATGGACACGGTGCGCGGGCTGCGCGGTCTCGGCGGCGGCCACCTGTTCGTCGTCCTCGGTCCCTCCGGCGTCGGCAAGTCGTCGTTCGTGCGGGCCGGGTTGCTGCCGCGGCTGGCGCGCGACGACCGCCACTTCCGCACCATGGACATCGTGCGGCCGCACCGCAGAGCGCTCACCGGCGACGCCGGACTCGCGCGGTCGATCCACGCGTTGCGGGTCGGCGTCGGGCTGCGCCGACCCTGTCTCACCGAAATCGAGGACGGCGTGCGCGACATCGAGCGGGTGCGGGACTGGTTGGTCGAAGCCCAGCACGCCGCGCGCGAGCTCGTCCCGGACGCCGGCGCCGACCCGGCACCGACGCTGATCCTGCCGATCGACCAGGCCGAGGAGCTGTTCGGCCCCGAAGCGGGCGAGCAGGCCGGCGAGTTGCTCACCCTCCTCGGCGGACTGCTCGACCGCGAGCGCGGGATCGCGATGATCGCGGTCGCCACCATCCGCTCCGACCGCTACGAACCGCTACAGACCGCACCCATGCTGGCGTCGGTCGCGGTGCGGCCGTTCGACGATCTGAAACCGATGCCGCAGGCCCAGTTCAAGGAGGTCATCGAGGGGCCCGCGCGGCGAGCGGGGGAAGCGGGCACGGAGGTGTCGTTCGCCCCGGACCTGGTGGAACGCCTGCTCGATGACTGGTCGCGCGGCGCCGACACGTTACCGCTGCTCTCCCTCACCCTCGCTCGGCTGTATCGGGACTACGGGGACAACGAGATCAGCCTCGCGCACTATGAAGCCCTCGGCGGATTGCGGCGGGTGGTGCAGCGCGAGATCGACGAACTGCTCGACGACGATCCCGAGATCCGGACCGGGCAGTTGGCGATCCTGCGACGGGCTTTCGTGCCATGGCTGGCGACGATCGACTCCGGCAGCGACCAGCCGATGCGCCGCCCGGCCCGCTGGTTCGATCTGCCGCCGGAGAGTCATCCGCTGCTCGAGGCGTTCATCGCCCGCAGGCTCCTGGTCAAGGATGAACGCGACGGCGCCGTTGTGGTCGAGGTCGCGTTGGAAAGTCTGCTGCGCCAATGGGATACGCTCGCCGGCTGGCTGCGGGCGGAAGCCGTCGAGCTCGAAGCCGCCGACAATATCGAGCGAGCCGCGCAGGCGTGGGAGGAGAACGGGCGGTGCGAGGACTGGTTGCTGTCGGGTTCGCGGCTCACCGATGCCGAATCACTCGCCACCGCACCAGGATTCCGTGAGCGGCTCAATCCCGTCCGGGGGCTGCTGCTGGCCTCGCGACAGGCCGAGGACGAGCGCATCGCCGAGGAGCGCGGGCATCGGGAGGATGAGCTGCGGGCGGCCAGGGAACGTCAACTGGCGGCGGAAACGCTGGCGGCCACCGAGAGCCGGGCGAAGGAAGACGCGCAGCGCGGCGCGCGAGTCTTGCGTCGGCGGACGCGGATTCTGCGGGCGGCGCTCATGGTGACCATGGCCGCCGCGCTGGTGGCGGGTCTGCTCTGGGTGCGCGCCGATCGGGCGCAGGAACGAGCCCTCGCCGAGAGCCGTCGCGCCGCGGTGCTGGCGTTGTCGGCGAATTCCCAGCTGATGCTCTCGGGCCGGTGGCCGGGCAAGAGCGACGACATCCTCGGTATGCAGATGGCCATGGCCGCGTATCGAATCTCCGCTGACAACAAGCGGGAGTTCGCCTTGCTCAACGCTGTTCATCAGCAAGGGAAACTCCGCAAGATCGTCTACATGGACGGGGTGGAGGTCAGCAGTGTCGCCTATAGCCCGGACGGGAAACGGGTCGCGGCTGCTGGGGGTGACGAGATCCAACTCCGCGACGCGGGGACTTGGGAGCCGATCGGTGCGCTGATGGCAGGCCACAAGTCCGAGGTGACACGTATCGCGTTCAGTCCGGACGGCACCCGCCTCGCGTCGGCGGGACTGGATGGAACTGTGCGGGTGTGGGACACCGGGTCACAGCAGCAGATCGGTACCGAAATGCGTGGCCACACCGAGGCAGTGGTGGCTGTGGCATTCGACCCCGACGGCCGCCAGATCGTGACGGCGAGCGCGGACAGAACCGTCCGGCTCTGGGATGCCGACACACATCAGCAGATCCACGAGATGACCGGGCACACCATGCCGGTGACATCGGTGGCCTTCGGCAAAGGTGGGCTGATCGCGTCGGGAGACTTCGGCGGTTCCGTCCGATTCTGGGACGCTCGGTCCGGACTGCCCTCGGGCGAGCCCATGCCGGTGTACACCGGCAGCGCGGTGAACAATCTCGCCTTCAACGGGGACGGTGATCGGCTCGTGGTCGCGGGATTCGATGTCCAGCAGTGGGATACAAGGGCTCGCCGACCTATCGGGGAGCCGCTACGTGGACACACTGCTGCCATCGAATCCGTGACTTACAGCCGTGACGGCACCAAAATCGCCTCGGCAAGCGATGACAAGACGATCCGGCTATGGGACGCCTCGACAGGTATGCCACTCGGGGAGCCGCTGGAAGGACATGAACTCATCGTATCCAGCATCGCATTCCACCCCGAAGCAGATCGAGTACTGTCCGGCAGCCTGGATTCCACTGTCCGTGAGTGGATGGTCGCGGGAGAACGAACAATGCACCACGGCGCCAAGGTGGTGGGCGCGGATGTGAGCCCGGACGGCAGGCATATCGTTTCTGGTGGTACCGACGGCAGCATTCGGCAGTGGGACGCCGCCACCGGTGCACAGATCGGTCCCGTGATTCGCGGTGAGCCCGGCAAGTTCCAGATCGCGGAATATGCGGCCGACGGCGCGCAGGTGGCGTCCGCCGAGTTCAGCACCGAGTCGCTCAGTCTGACCGACCTGCGGTTCTGGGATGCCGCGACGGGCGCGGAGACCGGGCCGCCGATCTCGCTGCCGACCGGAACGAGCGCCTACGCCTACGATCCCGGTCGGCGCAGGATAGTGCTCGAGGTTGGTGGTGTCGTCCAGATCCACGACATGGCGAGTATGCGTGTAATCGGACCGGAACTGCGCCATGACGATGCCACCGTGCGGGCCATATCGATCGACAAGAACGGGCGGCTGGTCGCCACCGGCGCCTTCGACTACTCGGTGCGGTTGTGGGACGCGGACACCGGCGAGCAGGTCGGTGAGTCGATGGCCGGGTTCGCGTGGGTCAAGAGCATCAGTTTCAGTCCGGACGGCCACCTGCTCGCCGTCGGCTATGAAGACAAATCGGCGCGTATCTGGGATACCGATTCCGGGCGGCAGATCGACGAGTCCATGTGGCAGGACGGACCGGTGATCCTGGTCCAATTCTCGCCGGACGGCAACACACTCGTCACCGTCGGCACCGACAACGTGTTGCGGTTGTGGGATGTGGCGACGCACAACCAGATCGGCCCTGCCTTGGTCGGTCACGGTGCCCCCATCACCGCTGTCGACTTCACGCCCGACGGTGCTCGGATCATGTCGGCAAGCGTGGACGAGACCGTCCGGATGTGGCCGGTGCCGACGGCCTCGCCCGAGCAACTCTGCGCCAAGATGACGTACAACATGAGCCGGGAGACGTGGCGGAACTGGGTCTCCCCGGAGATCGACTACATCCCGTTGTGCGAGGGACTGCCGATCGCCGGTGAACAGGAGTAGCCGATGCCTGTCGACGAAGACCTGCTGAACACCCTCTGGCAGAGGCGAACTCGCTGGTCGAACACCGCGACCCGGATGAAGCGCCACCTGGATCGAGTACGCCTCGCCGTCCTGTTCCTCGGCAGCTGGGGTGCGATCGCCACGGCGGCGACCACGACCGTCCTGCGCTCGGCGGGCGCCGCGACCCGCGTCGTGGCGCTGTCGGGCGCGGTGGCGCTGGCGGTGGCGACGTTTCTCACCGCCCAATATCTCACTCCGGAATCGACTCGCCGCTGGACCATCGCGCGGGCGGTCTCCGAAGGAATCAAACACCGGATCGTCACCTATCGCGCCATCGGCGACGCGCGACGAGCCGGGCGATTGCGGGCCGATGTCGAGGGCATCGAGCAGACGGCCGAGGATTTGCTCCCGCTGCTCGCGCCCGGCGACAACACCGTCGAGGCGCCACGATCGATGCGGCCCGACGAGTATGTTCGCGGCCGGGTTCGAGCCCAGATCGACGACTACTACCTGCCGGCGGCCCGCCGCTACCGCGCCCGCGCGTCCAGGATGCGCCGCGCCGCCATCGGACTCGGTCTCGCGGCCACGATCGTCGCCGCGATCAACACCGGCGTCGGCGCGCAAATGTCGGGTCGGATCGCTCCGTGGGTCGCGGTCATGACCACGCTGAGCGGGTCGTTGCTGGCCTACCTCGCGGGCAAGCGATACGACTTCCTGGTGATGACCTATCTCGCCACCGCCGATCGTCTGCGGCGGCGGCTCGAGCGGTGGCGCGCCGACGGATCACCCACCGACCCTCTCCGGTGGGCGGAATTCGTCGCGGACTGCGAGAACACCATCTCGTTGGAGAACGCGAGCTGGATGGCGAAATGGGGTGAGCGCACCGAGATCTGACCTCGGATGGCACTCGCCTACCCCGAATCGCGTGAGTCCGGGCACCGATGGCGCACCCGCGCAGGCGAATCCGACTTCGCGCGGGCGTGGGTCGCGGCGGATAGCCTGATCGCAGTCACGTGGGTGGTCGTGACGCGAAGGAGCGGTGATGGAGTTCGGGCCGGGGGCGATCCTCGCGGGGTACCGCATCGAGCGCAGGGTCGGCGGTGGCGGCATGGGTGCGGTCTATCTCGCCCAGCATCCGCGACTGCCGCGCCGGGACGCGGTGAAGGTGCTCGACGCGCGGCTGGCGGTGGAACCGACGTTCCGGGCGCGGTTCGAGCGTGAGGCCGATCTGGCCGCGCGGCTGCGGCATCCGAATGTCGTGCAGATCTTCGATCGGGGCGTCGACGGTGACCGATTGTGGATCGCGATGCAGTTCGTGGACGGGCTCGACGCGGCGCAATTGTTGCGTCAGGGTCTGTCGGTGCTCACGCCGGAGCGGGCGGTACGCATCGTCGCCGAGGCGGCGAAAGGGCTGGACTACGCGCATCGGCAGGGGCTGCTGCACCGCGATATCAAACCGGCCAATCTGCTGATCGCGCGGGCCGAGGACGGCACCGACGAGGTGTTGGTGACCGATTTCGGGATCGCCAGGAGTATGGGGGAGACGACCAGTCTCACCTCCGCGGGATCGGTGCTCGGCACCCTCGCGTACGCGGCTCCCGAACAGCTGGAAGGTCAGCCGCTCGACGTGCGCACCGATGTGTACGCGCTCGGTGGCACCCTCTACGAGCTGGTCACCGGGTTCGTGCCGTTCCAGCGGGAGAGTCCAGCCGCGTTGATCAGCGCGCACCTGATCGAGCCGCCGCCGCGACCGTCGGCCGCGAATCCGGCGCTGCCGCCCGCGCTGGACCGGGTGATCGCGCGGGCGATGGCGAAGAACCCGGACGACCGGTACGCGAGCTGCGGTGAGCTCGCCGACGCGGCGATCGCCGCCCTCACCGGCGGGCCGGAGGTGGGCGAAACCGCTGTGCTGCGACCATCGCGCTCACGGGCTCCCCGCCTGTCACCGGCGAGGAAGGTCCTGCTCGGGGTTGGTGGGGTGGCAGCCGTGGCCGCGGTGACCGTGCTCGCGGTGTTCACCACGGGGGATCGGGGCGCCTCGGAGGTGCCCGCCACGCCGCAGGCAGCGCGGATCGGCGCGGTCCCCGGCAGTTCGAAGGCGGCGGCGGTCCTGCGGCCCTGGCTCGACGATGTCCTCGCCGGTGATATGAGCGTGCTGATCCGCAAGTGCTGGACCCAGTCGCCCGCCGAGATCCCCCAGATGTATGGCGACGTCTCGCGAATCATCGACGTGGTGCAACGCCCCGGCGTGCTCGGCCAATTCGGTCCCTACTGGAACAACGAGGACATTCTGGTCAGCCTGCGCCCCAGCGAATTGCGATCCGAGTACGGCTGCCCGACCGTGAGCGAGCGATGGACGACCGGCCGCACCGACGAGCAGGCGCGGTACACCGTCGAGCGCTATCTGAGCCGGGTGGTCGGTGACCCGGTGAACCCCGCCGATGTGGAACCGGACTACCCGTTGCTGTGCAACGGCGCGCAGCCGGGCACCGCCCTGTCCGGGGTGCGGCGATTCGAGGACAAGGCACTCACGGTCCACGGCTCGACCGACTCGGTCGTGACCGTCGACGCGCCGGTGAGCACCGCGGACGGCGCGACGTCCACGGTCGAACTCACCCTCGACCACGCCGCGAACGGGTACTGCATCTCCCACATCGACCGGGCGGGCTGAGCTGTCGTTTCGGCATCGCCGGTGACCGGCGCGGCTCATCCGAAAAGGGTGATCCGCCCGGCTCGGCACCGTGGCTACGGTGGACGAACGTCCACGCCGAATCCAGTCAGGAGTTGCCGTGCCGAAGTTGGAGATCAAGCGGAAAACCGAGCTCTCCCGCAAAGAAGCAGGCGAGCGGCTCATCATGATCGGACGGGCTCTCGTCGCCGGCTCCGAAGTGGAATTGAAAACCGGTGACGACTCGATCGAGGTCGTCGTCGCCGACCGCCTCCGCTGGGAACTCGAGATCGAGGTCGACGGCGACGAGACCGAAATCGAAATCGAAATCAGTTGGCACGACGATCCGGTCGCCGAGACGAGTTCCGTCGCGACGCCGAAACCGAAATCGGCGCCCAAACCGGCGCCGGCCAAGACCGCGCGCCGTCCCCGGGCGCGCAAGACCACCGCCAAGTAGACGGCCTCCATGAATTCCGCGGACACCACAGATAGCCGCGCTCGACCCTGGTGGGCGCGGCTGGCATTCGTCTGCGCCACCGCCGCGGTGGTCGTACCCGTGCTCGCCGCCGGGTTGTTCGGCGCCGTGGCGTTGCTGATCATCGGCACCGGTGGTGTCGTGGTCGCCGTGGCGGCGCTCTACACGTTCGTCACCCGATTCGGCATCCTGCGGTGGATCGCGTTGGGCGTGGCGGTGCTCGCGCCGATCGTGGTGGTGGTCTCGTTCGTGCGGGCGAATCTGCTGTGGGCCGTTCTGGTTTCGGGTGCGCTCGCGCTGGTGACCGTCGGCGCCGCCCGCATCGCCCTGCGTGGCAGCGGCGTGGACTCGGCGATGCCCGAATTCTCCGTCGCGCCACCGCAGCGCCCGTTTCTCATCATGAATCCGCGCTCCGGCGGCGGGAAGGTCGCGAAGTTCGACCTCGTGCGCAAAGCCGAGGAACTGGGCGCTCAGGTCGCGCTCCTCGACGGGCCGGAGGAAATCGACGTCACGGCATTGGCCCAGCGGGCGGTCGCGGACGGGGCGGATCTGCTCGGAGTCGCGGGCGGCGACGGGACGCAGGCGCTGGTCGCGGCGGTGGCTGTCGAACACGATCTGCCGTTCCTGGTGATCAGCGCCGGAACACGCAATCACTTCGCGATGGACCTCGGGCTCGATCGCGCCGATCCCACCCGGTCGCTCGACGCACTGCGCGACGGTGTGGAGTTGCGCGTCGACCTCGGCACGGTGAACGGACGGCCCTTCGTCAACAACGCCTCGTTCGGGGTCTACGCGGAGATCGTCCGCAGTCCGGAATACCGCGATGACAAAACCGCGACGGTGTTGGCGTTGCTTCCCGATCTGCTCAACGGAGACAGCGGTCCGAAACTGGTCGCCCGAATCGACGACATCACGGTGGCGGGACCACAGGCGATCCTGGTGAGCAACAACCCGTACGGCAGCAACGACCTCGCGGGTCTGAGCCGTCGGCTTCGCCTCGACCGTGGTGTCCTCGGCGCGGTCACGCTGTCTGTCACCAGCACGAGGGAAGCGGTCGGTCTCCTTCGCCGGACGCGTCTGCGCGGCCTGTCACAGGGAACGGCGATCGAGTTGATCGTGGACGCCGACGCTCCCGAGATCCCGGCGGGTGTCGACGGCGAATCGCTGCTGCTCGACACACCGGTTCGGTGCGCTATCCAACCGGCGGCGCTGCGCGTGCGCGTACCCAGAACCAGACCGGGGGTTCGTCCGGCCCCGGCGGCATTCGACTGGGCACGGCTGTGGCAGACGGCCGGCTCCGGGTCATAGCCGGGTCACCTGGTGGTCGAGCCGAGCCAACCACCTGTCGAGCAGTTCGACATGCTCGGGGGTCGCCCGGTCGCGTACTCGACGCAAGGAATCCCGGAGACCGATGACGACCATCGGTGAGCGGGCGACGAACGCGATGTCGTCGACGCTGGTGCGCAGGAATTCCTCCCACCCCGGCAGGTGGACGACGAGCCTGTCGACACCGGCGTCGTCGGTGACCCGAAGCGGCCCGAGCGGCGCCTCGGCCACCCACCCGAGCAGGTCCGCCAGCTCGTCGAAGGCCTGCACCGCTGTCGCCGGATCGTTCACCGCGGGTGACAACGCGCGCAGCGCGATATCGGCCAGCAATCGAAACGCGAGCAGCGGATCCTGTTCGAAGGTGCGTTCGGCGCCGACGACGAGACTGCCGAGCACCCTCGCCTCGGCCAGTTCGCCGCCGTGGACATCGGCCACGTGACTGCCGTGATGCAGGGTGGCGCCGGGATTCTGACGCAAGACGATGGTCACGTTCGCGGCCGTCGCGGCAACGATCAGCTCGGCCGTTTCGACCCGTTGCAACACCACGGGCGGCTGCCTCCAGACAACTGTCGACCGTACGGGCGGCAGCGGTGGCGAGTCGTGGCGATGTTCGGTGTAGAGGGTGGTGAGCACCGTCCGCCCGTGGTCGGCGATGGTGCCGAGCGCCGGCGCCAGCTGAATGGCGGCGAAGGCGCGCAACTGCAATGCCCGCAGCAGCGCGACCAGCACGAGCAGCTCCAGCATCGCGAGGACCGGCACGGCTGCCGATACCTCGGGACTCCGGCCGACGGCGAAGGCGGCGGCCATACAGAACACGACCAATCCGAGGGCGAACCCGAAGGTCCGCCAGACGAAGGGGTCGTCGCGGAACAGCATCAACCGTGGTGTGAACGTGGACATCACCCACTGCACCACCAGGAAGAGCAGCGAGAAGATCAGGGTCACCGCGCCGAGCAGGCCGATCCCGATCGTGACCAGCGCGTGGGTCACCGGGGCGCTCGGTAGGCGAGGTCCCCAGGAGATCATCGGTACCGCCAGGCCCGCGCAGAGCCCGACGAGCATGAAGACGAGCTGTGCCAGACCTGCTCGCAGGCGGCGTGGGCGGGCTGTCCGGGCGGGCATTCGCCGATGGTCACATATCGACCACGGTGTCCGGCTCACCCGAAATGGATGACTCCTGGCTACAGCGGCCGGGTGCGATCGACGAGCACAACGACTTCCGCGGCCACGTCTACGGCTTGATCTCGTGGGTCGGTGAGACCAGCCCGCACCGCCGCGACAAGCTCCTCGCCATGGCCCAGCGAGTCGACTGGCTGAGCTGACGGGCCGGGCTACTGGTCGGCGCAAACCCGGGAGAGCTCTTCGGCGAGGGCGGCGACCGTGTCACGGATCTGGTCGTCGGTGTGGCAGGCGGTGACAAAGAAGCGCAGGCGGGCCAGGTCTTCCGGGACGGCCGGGTAGATGATCGGGTTGACGTTGATCGCGCGACGCAGCAGTGCGGTGGACAGTTTCAGCGTCTTCATCGAGTCCCCGACGATGCACGGAATGATCGGGGTGTCGTGGCTGTCGCCGGTATCGATGCCCGCCTCGCGGGCGAGGCGCAGGAACAGTTCGGAGTTATGTCGAAGACGCTCGAGCGGCGCGCGGTCGGCTCGTAGCAGCCGCATCGCGGCCAAGGACGCGGCGGCGTTCATCGGTGTCATGCCGACGCTGTAGACGAAGCCGGGGGTGGTGTACTTCAGGAACTGAACCAGCTCCGCGCTGCCGGCCACGTAGCCACCGCAGCCCGCGAGCGCCTTCGACATCGTGCCCGACCACAGTTCGACGTCACGGCGGTCGACGTCGAAGTATTCGCCGATGCCACCGCCGTTCTCGCCGAGCACGCCGATGCTGTGCGCCTCGTCGATCATGAGCAGGGCCTGATGCTTATTCTTGACCGCGATGATCGCGGGCAGGTCCGGGATATCGCCGTCCTGGCTGTAGACGCCTTCGATGAGAATCAGGACCCGGCGGTACCGGTGCCGGATCTCGGTCAGCAACGCGTCGAGGGCGGCGTGGTCGTTGTGCGGGAACGGCCTGCGGGTCGCGCCGGACAGCCTGCAGCCCTGCAGGATGCTGTCGTGCGCCAGGCTGTCGTGGATCACCAGGTCCTCGGGGCCGACCAGGTGGCCGATGATCGTCACGTTCGTCGAGTGGCCGCCCACCAGCGCGATCGCGTCCTCGGTACCGAGCAGGGCGGCCAGTTCGGCCTCGAGCTCACGATGGATCGGCTTCTCGCCGGAGAGCAGGCGGCTGGCCGAGACCGAGCTGCCGTAGCGGGCGACCGCGTCCTGGACGGCGGCGACGACGGCGGGGTGGCCCGACATCCCCAGATAGTTGTAGCTGGAGAAGTTGACCACCTGCCCGCCGCCGATGAACGACGTATCGCGCGTGACGCCATCGTTGATCAGGAAGTAGGGGTTGGCCAGGCCGAGCGCTTCGCCGCCCGCGAGCCGATCGGCGATGGCCCGTACTTCGGCGAAGTCGGAGATCCGGTACTCGGGGGCGACGGTGTTCGGTCCGGTTGCCGCGGAGGCGGTTTCGGGATTCTCGACCGGCGTGGTGGTCTCGGCGGGCGGATCGGCGCGTCGACCGGTGAAGTGGGCGATGACCTCGCCGAGTGTCGTTGTCCCCGTGATCAGCGTCGGGTCGACGGTCACGCCGGGGATCTTGCGGGCCAGGCCGGTGAACAGGTCTGTCAGCATGAGCGAGTCGAATCCCAGACTGTCGCCCAGGGTTCGGCTGTCCGCCAGCCGGTCGGCGGGAAATCCGCTCACCCTGGCCACTTCCGCGCGAACGATCTCGGCGGCGAGGTCGGGGTCGTGATCGCGAGGCCCGGCGCTGGTGTCGGGGAGTGTTTCCCGTACCTCGCCAGGTGTCGCCAGCAGGCTTGCCAGTACCGCGTTCTGTTCGCGGAAGAGCGCGATCAGTGCGTCCATCGTCGTGTCCTCGGTAGTTGCGGAGTGGGATCTGGGTGCTGGTGTATCGACCTCGCCGACCGTCGGTGTCTCCACCCAAAAGCGTTGTGCCACCGCGAATTCGTACACCGGCAGCCGCCGGCGGACGCGCTGTGCCGGTTCGTAGAGCTCGTTCCAGACGGGGTCGAGACCGTCGCGGTAGAGCGCGGCGACGGTGGCGGCGAGTTCGTCGCCGGTCGCGCCGGGTCCGTGGCCCGGCGACAGGCACTGTGCGCCGAGCGCGGGATCGATCCGGCGCACCGCCGTGGCGAGGACGCGGCGGGGCCCGACCTCGATGAGATGCGTGGGGTCGGTGCCGAGGGCGGCGTGCACGGCATCGCCGAAAAGGACTGTGGCACGGACGTGTTCGGTCCAGTATTCGGCGTCCATCACCTCCGCGGGATCGAGCAGTCTGCCGCGCACGGTCGAGTAGATCGGCAGGTCGGCGGCGCGGTAGGCACAGGTCGCGGCGATGGTTTCGAACTCGGCCAGCATCGGCGCCATCAGCGGACTGTGGAACGCGTGCGACACGGTGAGTGGCTTCGTGATCACCGACCGGGTGCGCAGCACCGAGGCGATGCGGTGCAGCGCCTCGGCGTCGCCGGAGAGAACGAGGTCGTCGGGCCCGTTGACGGCGGCCACCACGACAGCGGGCTCGTCGCCGAGCGGATCGGCGATCTGCTCGGCGGTGGCGCGTACGGCCAGCATTGCCCCACCGGTGGGAAGCCGCTGCATGAGCCGCCCCCGCGCGGTGACCAGCTTGCAGGCGTCGTCGAGATCGAAGACGCCTGCCACCGCCGCGGCCGCGAATTCGCCGATGCTGTGCCCGATCAGCCAGGCCGGTCGGATGCCGAGGTCGGCGAGGGTCTTGGCGATGGCGTATTCCATCGCGAAGATCGCCGGTTGCGCGAGGGCGGTGGCGTCGAGATCGGCGTGCGCGTCGAGCAGCAGGTCGCGGATGGATCGGCCGAGGTGGGCGGACATGGCGGCGTCGACCAGTTCGAGTGCGTGCCGGAAACCGGAGCTCGTCGTGTGCAGAGTCCGTCCCATCCCGGAGAATTGCGACCCCTGGCCGGTGAAGATCCAGCCGACGCGGACCGGCTTCGCGAGACCGTGCAGCCGGTCCCCGTCTTCGGATATGCCGTCCTCGCGGCGCAAGTGCGTGATTGCCTCGTCGCGGTGGTGGGCGACGACGGCGAGCCGGTGCCGACCCGACGACTTGACCTGATTACTCGTCCAGCACAACTGGGCGAAGTGGTCTTCGGTGACCGTTCTCAACACCTCGGCCAGTCGAAGTGCATTGCGCCGCAACCCGTTCTCGCTGTCGGAGGACACAGTGAGCACCCCCGCTCCGGGCGCTCCGGGCGTTGCGGATGTTGCGGTAGCACCGGCCAACACCATGTGCACGTTCGTACCGCCGAGCCCGAAGCTGCTGACACCGCAGTGCGCGGGTCGGTCGAGAAGCAGCGGGGCATCGAGCAGGCGTAGGCCGCGTCGCGCCAACTGCAGGCGGGGATTCTCCTGGTCGGCGAACCGCGAGGGCGGGACGACGCCGTGGTGCAGACTGAGGACGGCTTTGATGAGTCCGGCCACACCCGCCGCGCCCTCGGTATGGCCGAGGTTGCCCTTGATCGATCCGATTCCGCAGGGCCGCGCCCGGGTGCCGCTGTGTAGTCCGCCGAGCGCCTTGACCTCGATCATGTCGCCGAGAACAGTTCCGGTGCCGTGCGCCTCGATGAAATCGATATCGTCGGGCCGCACGCCCGCGCGCCGATAGGCCTCGTCGATCACCTGCTGTTGCGCCCACCGGTTCGGCGCGGTGATGCCGTTGCTTCGCCCGTCGGAATTGACCGCGCTGCCTTTGATCACCGCGTAGATCGGCAGCCCCTCGGCCTCGGCATCCGCGAAGCGCCGCAGTACCAGCACCGCCACGCCTTCACCGCGCACGATGCCGTCGGCGTTGCCGCTGAACGGTTTACACCGCGCGTCCGGCGCCGACAGGCCCGCCTGGGTATAGAACACACCGACGGCCGGAGTCAGCACGAGATTGACGCCCCCGGCGACCGCCTGGTCACAGTCGCCCGCCGACAGCGCGGCGCACGCGAGATGGACCGCGACCAGCGACGACGAGCACGCCGTGTCGACCGCGATGCTCGGCCCCGCCAGATCGAATTGGTAGGACAGCCGGTTCGCGGTCATGAAGTACCCGTTGCCCGATCCGTGCTGCGGTGTGATCGCGGCGTAGTCGCTCATCTGCAGATTGGCCCATTCGTTGGCCATCACGCCGATGTACACCCCGGTCCGCGAGCCGGCTTGCGCACGGGGATCGAGCGTGGCGTCCTCGAAGGCTCGCCAGGTGGCCTGCAACAGCATTCGTTGTTGCGGGTCCATCGACTCCGCCTCGTGCGCGGTGATGCCGAAGAACTCGGCGTCGAAGGCGTCGGCGTCATCGATGAAGCCGCCGCTGCGGGTGTTGATGGTGCCCGGCGCGCCTGCCGGATCGTGGAAGTCGTCGGCGTTCCAGCGGCTCGACGGGACTTCGGAGATCGCGTCGCGGCCCTCGATCAGCAACTGCCACAACCGCGCCGGGTCGGGGGCGTGGGGAAACCGGCAGTCGAGGCCGACGACAGCGATATCGGTCATGCCGCGACGGCGATTTCCGCGGTGAGATAGGTGGCGATGGCCGCGATGGTGGGGTATTCGAAGACGAGGGTCGGGTCGATGTCGAGCAGCCAGCGGTCTTCGATCTCGCCGCACAGGGCCACCGCCGACACCGAGTCCATGCCGAGTTCGGCGAGCGGGATAGTCGGGTCCACCTGGTGCGGTGCGCGGTCGGTGTAGTCGGCGACGCGCTCGATGAGCCAGTCCTCGGTGGTCGCGGAATGAGTGGTGATGGTGGCGAACATGTTTCGGCTCCTCAGTGGGTCGCGGTCGCTGTTCGGCTCAGGGCCGGTTCGAGATCTTCGTGCAGGACGGTCGAGAGGTTGTCGGTCAGGAAGGCCTCGCGCATCGAGGCTCGTTGGACCTTGCCGCTGGTGGTGCGGTGCACGGAGCGGCTCTCGACGAGGACGACGCTCGGTGCGGGGACATCGAAACCACGGGCGACCGCGATCTTGATCGTCGAGGTCAGCTCGGCGAGGGTGGTGCCGCGCAGCAGCGCTGTCTTGATGCCCTGCACGACGACGAGTCGTTCCCGGCCACCCGCTTCGACCGAGACGGCCACGCCGGTGGTGAGCGCGGGATGCGATTGCTCCACCAGTTCCTCGACGTCCTGCGGGTAGAGGTTTCGGCCGTTGACGATCAGCAGGTCCTTGAGCCGTCCGGTCACGAACAGCTCGCCGTCGCGCAGCATCCCGAGGTCGCCGGTGCGCAGGAACGGCCCTTCGTCGCCGAGGTAGGCGTCGAAGGTGTGCCTGGTCGCCTCGGGCCGGTTCCAGTAGCCGGCCGCGACGCTGTCGCCGCGAACCCAGATCTCGCCGACGGTGTCGTCGACGGACTGCTGTCCGGTGTGCGGGTCGACGATACGGACGGTGAGACCGCGCGCCGGTTGTCCGCAACCGACCAGCACGCTGTCGGGCCCGTCGGTGACGGCAGGTTGCGCATCGATACGCCCCGCGGTGACGAGCAGTGTCGCCTCGGCCAGACCGTAGGCGGGTAGCAGCGCGCTCGGGCGCCACCCCGCGGGGGCGAGCCGGTCGCGCACCGCGGCGATGGTGCGTGCGCGGACCGGCTCGGCGCCGCACAACGCCACCTCGAGGGTGGACAGATCGAGGGTGGCCACTTGTTCGTCGGTGGCGCGCGCCGCGATCAGCTCGTAGGCGAAGTTCGGGGCGGCGGTGCAGGTCGCGCGGTACTTGTCGATCGCCTGTAGCCAGCGCACCGGCCGCTTGAGGAAGGTGGTGGGCGACATGAACACCAGGTTCGCGCCCGCGTAGATCGAGGCGAGCAGCGATCCGATCAAGCCCATGTCGTGAAATTGTGGAATCCAGGTGACGCCGGTCGAGGTGTCATCGATCCCGATCGACGTGGCGATCGCGGCCTCGTTGTGCAGGAGATTGCCGTGGGTGACGACGACGCCCTTCGGTGTGCCCGTCGAGCCGGACGTGTACTGCAGGAACGCGATGGTGCCGGTGTCGATGTCCGGCAGGCGCCATGCGTCGGGGTCACCGAGTCGCTCGTCGGTGGACACCACGGTCGTGGTCGTCGCCGCGGCGATCATCGGCTGGAAATTGGCGGTGGTGAGAACCAGTCGAGCGCCGGAATCGGCGATGACGCCCGCCACCCGTCGGGTGCTGCGTTCGTCGTGCGGCACGGGCGCGGGCACCGCGATGACGCCCGCGTAGAGGCAGCCGAGAAAGGCTCGCAGGAATGCCAGGCCGTCGTGGTAGAGCAGGACGACGGGCTCTGCCGATTCCGGCCGTTGCGCCAGCCACGCGGCGAGCGCCCTGGCATCGCGATCGAGCTCAGGGTAGGTGACGACCTCCTCGACGAGCTCGCGCCCCGCCTCGCGCAGATAGGTGTAGGAGCGGGTTTCGCCGTAGGCGCGAACCTGCTGCCTGACGTGGTGCACGTAGCTGGGCTGCATGTAGCCGTTCCTTCGCGGGGAGAAAGTCATAGGGGTCGACTATGACTATCCGCTCTCCGCGGCGGTCCGGATAGTGCCCGCGGGTATCGCCCAGCTAACCCGGGGGTGATCGCTGTCCACCCTTGGTGTGGGGACGACCCGCTCGAAGACGGCCCGGCGGCCCATGAGGTCTGTGCACCGGCTCCGACCAGCCGACCGCGCGGGTTGTCGCGGTCGGCCGGTTCGTGGCCGTTACCCGACGGTGGCCGGGGCGAAGGTCGAGCGTTCGAAGCGGCCTGCCGGGGCGAACTTCGCCAGCAACTCGCCCGCGTCCACCCCGGTGACCTCGGTGATATAGGCGGCGGCGTCGGCGGGGGAGTCGATCGGCAGGAACGGCTGTGGGCGGTGCAGCAGCCCGACCAACGCCGAGGCGAACTTCGGGTCGACGGCGGCGGTGGCGAAGAACTGGCCGCCGATGTCGGCGAACGCGGGATCGCTCAGGAACAGGCGGGTCACCTTGGCGGCGGCGTCGCTGCGGGCGGACAGAAACGCGGCGTATTGCTCGGTGATCCACTGCTCGTCGAACGCCCCCTCGTGCACGGCGGCGGCCGCGACAAGGCGCTGGGCCTGGATCAGCCCGCTCTGCGCGCCCTGGCCCGCGACCGGGTCGTAGGCGACCGCGGTGTCACCGAGTGCGGCGACCGGATGACCGCCGGCGGTATGCCCCACCCCGGCCCGCACGACCGGCCGGACCGCGCCCTTGAGCCAGGAGTGCGGGTCCTCGGGGATCACCCGGGTGGCCTGCACTTCCGGCAGGTCCCAGTCGATGTAGTCGCGGTAGAGGTCCTTCACGATGCGCAATGCCGACTCCGCCGAATCGGCTGCGGCGAAACGGGTTTCCCAGTCACTGCCGGGTCGGGCCCAGCCCAGGAACGCCCAGCTCGGGCCCGCGTCCTTGTGCAGGTACGGACCCCACCAGGCCTCACCCTGTTCGGCCAGAATGGAGAACAGGCTGTGCGCGCCGCCCGCCGGGCTCCGGTGCGCGAAGACGCCGGGGTCGAAGTCGAGGCCGGTCACGGTGACCGTGAGCAGCGAGCGCTGCGGCTTGTCGTAGACAGTGCGTTGCTCGTCGATCGGGAACAGGTCGGCCAGCCCGCCGCGGCCGGTGGCGACCAGGGTGAGGTCGTTGGCGGCGGCGATGGCGTCGAGGGATTCGACGGTGACCGGTTCGACGATGAAATCGCCGCCGCGTTCGAGGAAGGCCGTGAGGCGCTCATCGGCTTTGAGCCGGGTGTCGACGGCGACGCCGACATAGCCGTCGAAGGTGCCGTCGAAGGCGATCAGCTCGGCGTTGTCCGGTCCGGCGATGCGCACGCTGAGCCCGGTGTGGCGGGGCGCGCGCCCGGTGTAGCTGTCGAGCCCGAGGGCGGCCTCGGCCTGCTGGGTCTCGCCGAATTCGAGGGCGGTGCCGGTGGCGGGGACGTCGTCGCGCAGTGAACGTTGATCTCGGTCGCTGTAGAGGGTCACGGTGAAACCGGCGTCGAGCAGACCTAGCGCCGCAGTGACGCCGGTCTGGCCGGCGCCGATTACCGCGGCCGAACGAGGGGAACGGGAAACGGGATTCTGCGATGTCATATGGGTATGGTGCGCTCACCCGCACCCGATGATGAGTGTTGCGATCAGCGGGAATCGATCTGAATGCCTTGCGCTACAACGGATATGGACACGCACGCCGATGGCGCCAGGGCGAGTTCGTCCTGGCGCTGAGCGGCGTCGACCCGCTACGGCCGGGCGAGTGCCTCCGCGGACGCTGTGGTGCCGGTGTTCCGCTCGCCCGCGCTCCACCCGAAGGGCAGATCGGTGCCGTTGAGCAGGTAGTCACCTACAGCGCGAGCCTTGAAGAGGGCCGGATTGTGCACGGAGATCGTGCGGGCGTTGCGCCAATGCCGATCCAGCCGCAGCTGTTCGGACACGATCGAGGCGCCGCCGAGTTCGAACAATCGCGTGGTGGCGTCGAGCACGATGTCGATCACCCCGAGTTGTGCTTGCGCAGCGGCCAATTCGGCCGCCACGAGCGCTTCCTCGTCCTTCGCCCCGGCATCGAGTACCTCGTCGAGCACATCCGCTACGGCGAGCACCGCCGCTCGTGCGGTGAACGCCGCCGCCGACAATTTGCCGATCACCTGCTGGACGAGGGGGTCTTCGCGCGGGAGATCGGCGGCGGCGTGGGTGTAGGTGCGGGTGCGCGCGCTCACCCAGTCCCTGGCATCGCGTTCGGCGCGGGCGGCGATTCCCGCGAGCACCGCCAGCTGGACCAGTTGCAGGTAGGCGGTGGCATAGGTGGGGCCCGCGACACCGTAACCGGGGCCGAGGACGCGATCCTCGGCGACGACGACATCGGTGAATTCGGTGGTGCCGCTCGCGGTGAGCCGCTGCCCGAAACCGTCCCAGTCATCGTGTTGCACCACACCGGCGGCGTCCGCGTCGACCAGCACGCCGAGCCGCGCACCGTCGCTATCGGCCGCGACGAGGATGTGATCGGCGAACAGCGATCCGGTGCTGTAGTACTTCACGCCGTTGAGCAGCAGTCGGTCACCGTCGCGGGTCAGCCGAGTGCGGTACCGGTCGACCGCGCCGACCCCCGGTTCGGTGATCGCGTTGCCGACCAGGGTGCCCGCAGCCACCGCCCGCAGCCACCGCTCCCGCTCCGGTCCCACCGGAGCCAGCAGCTGATCCTCGACGAACGACCAGTGCACCCGCAGTGCCTGCGGCAAATTGGACTCCGCCGCCGCCAGGTCGATGAGCAGCCGGAACAGCTGCCGCACACTCACCCCGTAGCCACCGAACTCGATCGGCACCCGCAACGCCCCGAATTTTGCTTCCTTCAGCCAGCCCACCTCGTCGAACGGCAGCCGCCGATCGACTTCTCGCTCGACCGCGCCCACGGCGATCCGGTCGAATATCGGGGCGAAGATGGCGTCCAGCTCGGAATCGGTGGTCGATGGCGCGGCGGTGGAAGTCATCGCTCCACGATCGCGCAGGGGGTTGCCGGATTCACGGGTTGCGCGCACCGCGATCACAACAGCGCGCCCGGCGGTGCGCCCACCGCGGATCAGCGGTGGGCACACGGGTCAGTGTCCGCGGGCGATCCAGTCCGCGAGCGCGGGGCGCTCGGCGCCGATGGTGGTGGTGTCGCCGTGACCGGTGTGGACCGTTGTCTGCTCGGGAAGGGTGAGCAAGCGGTCGCGGATCGAGTCGATGATCGTGTCGAAATCGGAGAACGAGCGGCCGGTGGCGCCGGGGCCGCCCGCGAACAGGGTGTCACCGGTGAACAGGGCCGCGAGCTCGGGCAGGTACAGCGAGACCGAGCCGGGGGAGTGACCGGGGGTGTGCAGGATGTCGATATCGGTGCCCGCCACCGTGATTCGGGTGGTGTCGGCCAGCGAGTGATAGTCCGTGGTCGGGTGGGTCATCCGCCACAGCGGCTCGTCGCCGGGATGCAGCAGGACGGGGGCGTCGAGGCGCTGCGCGAGTTCCGGGGCGACGGTCACGTGGTCGTTGTGGCCGTGGGTGCACAGGATCGCGGTGACGTGCCGGTCGCCGACCGCGGCGGCGATGGTATCGGCATCGTGGGCGGCGTCGATGACGAGCACCTCGGTGTCGTCACCGATGAGCCACACATTGTTGTCGACGTCCCAGGTGCCCCCGTCGAGCGCGAAAGTGCCCGAGGTGACGACTCTTTCGACGCGGGTCATGACACCACCACCGAACGCAGCACCCGGCCGTCGGCCATCGCGGCGAATGCCTGCTCGACCTCGTCGATGCCGATCCGCTCGGTGACGAACCGGTCCAGCGGCAGTCGGCCCTGGCGGTACAGATCGATGAGCATCGGGAAGTCGCGCTCGGGCAGGCAATCGCCGTACCAGGAGGATTTCAGCGAGCCGCCGTGCGAGAAGAAGTCGATGAGCGGCATCTCCAACGTCATGTCGGGGGTCGGGACCCCGACGAGCACGACCGTGCCCGCCAGGTCACGACCGTAGAACGCCTGCTGCCAGGTCTCCGGGCGGCCGACCGCGTCGATCACGACATCGGCGCCGAAACCGTCGGTGAGTTCCTTGATCCGCTCGACCACGTCCTCGCTGGTCGCGTCGATGGTGTGGGTGGCGCCGAAGTCCTTGGCCCAGTCGAGCTTTCGCTGGTCGCGGTCGATCGCGATGATCGTGCCCGCGCCGGCCAGGCGCGCACCGGCGATGGCGGCGTCACCGACGCCGCCGCACCCGATCACCGCGACGCTGTCACCGCGCGAGACGTTGCCGGTGTTCACGGCCGCGCCGATCCCGGCCATCACGCCACAGCCGAGCAGACCGGCGACGGCCGGGTCGGTCTCGGGATCGACCTTGGTGCACTGCTTTTCGTGCACGAGGGTCTTGTCGGCGAATGCGCCGACGCCCAGCGCCGGGGTGAGCGGGGTGCCGTCGGTGAGCGTCATCGCGACGCTGGCGTTGTGGGTGTCGAAGCAGTACCAGGGACGTCCGTGCCGACACGCTCGGCATTCGCCGCAGACCGCCCGCCAGTTGAGGACGACGTAATCGCCCTCGGCCACGTGGGTCACGGCGGCGCCGACGGACTCGACCACACCGGCGGCCTCGTGGCCGAGCAGGAACGGGAACTCGTCGTTGATCCCGCCGTCGCGATAGTGCAGGTCGGTGTGGCACACCCCGCAGGCCTGGACGCGGACGACCACATCGTGCGGTCCCGGATCGGGAATCACGATGTCGACCGTTTCGACCGGCGCGTCCTTCGCGCGGGCGATGACTCCGCGGACAGTGTCTGGCATGCGGACCTCCTCATGGTTGGCGTGGATCTACGCCAACGCTAGCGGGACCGGTCAGTTCGGGATGGGCGGGATCTCACCTGTCGGACTGCCGAGTTCTTCCTTCACGTGGTGCTCTACGAGCAACGGCACGTAATCGCGGATGTGCACCTGCCCGAACGCGTCGTAGACGTTGTGCACGATGTCGGTGAGCTCGGCGGGCGCGATGGTCGGGTACCGGATGATCAATCGCTCGATGACCTCGTCGAGTTGGCGGTTCTCCTGAGTAGTCATAGTCAGGGGGTACCCGCCGATCCCGTCGATCAACGAGTCCTCGCCTACTTCTCGTCGAAAACCAGGTCTGTCGGCGGGTGGGTGAGGCGGACCGTCGTCCCGTCGATCACGGTGATCGCGTCCAGACCGGTGGTGGAGTGACCGGTCGACAGGATGAAGTACTTGTCAGCCGCCTGGGCGAGGAAGGCGGGAAAGCCGGCCAGCGACAGATCGCCGTCGCCGAGTTCGAGATAGTCGGCGAGGCGGCGGAACAGTTTCGGGAGCAGCACGACGTCGTCGGTGAGCGAGGTCGGCGCGTTCAGCGCGGCGCCGGTGGTCGTCGCGTCGTCGGGCCACACGCCGAGTCCGCCCGCGGCGGCGGCGATCGAGACGGCGGCGAACTCCTCGCGCAAGGCGGGGAACAGGCTGCGATAGAACGTGGGGTAGGCGAGGCCGGTCGCGAGCTGATGGTGGTTGAGCGTGAGGCGCAACAGCGCGATGTCGACGAATGTCTCACTGCCCGAGGCCCCGGGTGCCTGTCCACGCCCGGCGAATGCCACGCACCGCCCGTGCAGGTCGGCGCCGCGGGTCAGGATGAAACCGGGAACATCGGCCTGGTCGGTGCTGGTCACCGTCTCGCTCGCGTTGCGGACCACGCCGGTGAAGCCGAGCCACGCCAGCAATTCCTCGGCTGCGCCACGGGCCAGGGCCAGCGGCTGGTGCACGCGGGTGCCGTGGCGTGGCGTGTAGTGGGTTTCGAGCGAATCGATACCGTCGAGGCGCAACTGCGCGGACCCCGAGGCGTTGCGTTTGACCCGATGCGGACCGCCCACCCGGTCCCACAGCGCGGGGTCGTCGGGCCGGAAGCGCACCGAATCACCATCGGGCTGTGCGCCTTTGGCGACGAAGACTCCGGAGATCAGCAGAAACGGCATCGCGCGCCCTTCGGCTCGTCGGTATTCGCCGACCCGCAGCGCGCGGGAAACCGCGTGGGGCGGCGTGGATCTCGACCACACTGTCGATCAGACACCCAGTCTGGGCACAGGTCGCGCGCGGGGCAAGACGCGTCGGGGATGGTTCGGTGCTGTTCACCTCCCCGTCATCGTCGGTCGGTGTCCGGTCCGATCCGCGCCAGTACCGCGCTGACCACCAGGCACGCGCTGTCCACCACATCGGCCGTCGGCTGGCGGTAGGCATCGAGCACCCATTTCTGGGCGATGACCACGATGGCGCCGACCAGCCCGAACAGCACCGTGCGGACACTGACGGCCGGGTGGGTTTCGAGGTCGACATGCGGGGTGATCAGGGCCAGGCAGATATCGACCAACGCGTCCAGCACGTCGTAATAGGCCCGGTCGACGGCGGGGCTCACGCCGAGGATCTCGAAGAACGCGATCCGGGGAATCCTGGGGTCGTCACGGATGAGCTGGAAGTATGCTGTGAGGCCGACGCGCACCTGAGTATCGACCGTGTCGCCCTCGCGCAGACCGGTATGGATCGCCTCGATCATCTTCGCGGCGATCTCGCGGTACACCTCGAGCAGCAGATCCTCGCTGTCGGTGAAGGATTCGTAGAAGTAGCGTTTGCCGACACCGGCCGCCGCGCAGATCGTGGTGACGGTGGTGTTGCGGTAGCCGTCGACGCCGAAGGCCTCCGTCGCGGCTTCGAGCAGGCGGATGCGGCGCTCGTGCTGACGTTGCCCCGGAGCGGCGCCGCGGTACCGGCGGCCATCGTCGAGTTCGGACGCTGTCACAGCCTCGATTCTGTCAGGTGGCCGCTGGGGGATGCGCGGGGGCGCTGACCATGGATCGCGCCGAGTGGGTTCTTGCGATCGGACGTGACCCACGCTACGTTACTTCCCGGTACGGGAACGTCATGGTTCCCGATGGTGGAGGGCTGAACCGAAGCATGAGCACACATCGTGGGCGGCTGGCTGCGCTGGTCGCATCCGTCGTCGTAATGGCAGGGGCTGTCGCATCCGCGCCGGTCGGACAGGCAGCGCCGAATGCCGAAGGGCTCGACGCGCAGTTCCTCGCCACCCATAACGGTCCGCAGCAGTATCCCAACGTCTTCATCGAATGGGACGTGCCGATCACCATGAGTGATGGCACCGTATTGAAAGCCAACGTCTATCACCCGGCCGGCGCGGACGGTCAGCCCGTCGCCGAGCCGACACCCACCATCGTCAACATGACGCCGTACACCAAGCTGGTCACCAACGTCGCCGACTCGGCGCTCGCGGTCCCCGGCCTGTCGGACCTGCTGCTGCCGGTGCTGCAGAACCTGGACTTCACGCCGTTCGGTTACAGCAGTCTCAGCGACATGATGAACGCGCTGCCGGGCGGCGCCGCCCGCACCTTCGGCGTGGACCGGAATCTGATCCGCGGCGGCTACACGCAGGTGGTCGTCGACGTGCGCGGCACCGGCTTCTCGCAGGGCACCTGGCAGGTGTTCGGTGAACGTGAGCAACTCGACGGTGTGGAAATCGTCGACTGGGCCGCGAAACAGGGTTGGTCCGACGGCAAGATCGGGATGAGCGGCATCTCCTATTCGGCGATCAACCAGCTGCATACCGCGCAGCGCCATCCCGCGGCGCTCAAGGCGATCTTCCCGATCGTGCCGGGTAGCGACCTGATCCGCGATGTCGCGGCCCCCGGTGGCGCGCTCGGGATCGGGTTCATCCCGGCCTGGCTGCTCGCCGTCGACGGCGCGAAGCTGCTGCCCGACCTGATGTCGATGCTGAACGGCAAATTCGACTGGGTGTGGCTGCGCGACCGGGTGCGCGACCCGTTCACCTTCTTCAACGTGCTCATCGCCGCGCTCACCACGCCCAACGTGGAGCAGATCCCGCCGGAGATGGCGGCGATTCTCGACGACGAGAGCGCGCTGCGGACCGCCTGGGTGGGCTCGCCGGATCAGGTGCGGGTGCCGACCTTCCTGTACGGCGGCTGGCACGACATCTTCACCTACTCCACTCCGCGTATCTACAACGCGGTGAACGTGCCCGCCGAGCAGAAGAAGCTCGTCATGGACGACATCTACCACGTCACGGTGACCTCGGGCCTCGGTCAGCCGGGTGCTCCGGCGCCCGCGGATTCGTTGCAGCGCGCGTGGTTCGACAAGTGGCTCAAGGGAATCGACAACGGTATCGACCGGTACGACCCGGTGACGTTGTGGCAGCAGGGCAGTGGGCAGTGGACCGCCGACGTCGCCTTCCCCCGCCCGGGCATGCAATACCGGCGGATGTACCTCGACGCCGCCGCCTCCGGCACCGCCCCGGGTGCTCGCCACGACGGCAGCCTGCGCACTGCTCCCGGTGCCGCGCACCGTGTTTCGGTAGATCCGAGCCTGACCACCATCTGCTCGCGCGACGCGTCGCAGGGCACCGCCGGACTGGTTCCGCTGCCCGATGTCTGCGCCAAGGACGCCCGGATCAGCGAGGGCGCCGCGCTCACCTTCACCACGACGCCGGTGAACGTGCCGACGCGGATCTCCGGCCCGATCGCCGCCCACCTGAACACCGTGCTCGACGCCACCGACGGCTACTGGACGGTGACGGTGAATGATGTCGCCCCCGACGGCACCTCGACGGTCTGGTCGCAGGGCCAGCTGACCGCGTCGCTGCGCGCGATCGACGAGGGCAAGGCCACCCGCTCGCCCAACGGTGACTACACGGACCCGTATCCGTACCTCACCCTGGATACCCGTGCGCCGATCGTGCCCGGCGAGCCGACGACGATCGACATCGGCGTCCGCGCCACCGACGGTGTCCTGCTGCCGGGCCACCGCCTGCGCGTCGACGTCTTCGCGGGCAACTTCCCCAGCGGAATCCCGCTGCGGCCGTTGCTGAACGAAAGCGGCCTGCGCACCCAGCACCTCGAGCTGGACCCCGCGCGCCCGAGCTGGATCAACGTCCCCCTGGACACCGATCCCGGCTGGTGAGCACTGGCTGACCCCCCCTCCGAAGTCGCACCGGATCGCTGATCGCGCGACAGCGGAGGCGGGGTTTGCCACTATCGCGACCGAGTGCGACCCGAACCGCCTGTGTCGACCTCGCGCGCAGGTCAGCCGCGGCCGAGGGCGTCGGCCAGTTCCTGCTTGTTCATCTTGGAGCGGCCGTCGATATTGCGGCGGCGGGCCTCGTCGTAGAGCTGATCGCGGGTCTTGCCGCCGCCGGATCGCGATCCCTTGGTCTCACCGTGTTCGGCGCGGGTCTTGTTGACCGTGGCCGCGGCGATCTGCTCGGCACGCTTCTCGCTGCGGCCACGGTCGCGCTCGGATTTCTTGATGTCTTCGTACTGTCGTTCGCGCTTGTCGCTCCATGCTTGCTGAGGCATAGCCGGATCCCTTCTGCTCGGTGAGCGGTCTGGTAGCCGCCTACCCGGCGCTCGACTCGGGAAACACCGTCGGTGGCCGCGATCCGGCGCTCGGTTCCTGGCACACTGTTCTGGTGGGCGCATCGGCCGAAGCTGTGAAACGGGTCTGGCGGTGGGTCCGCAGTGCGCCGGGCACCTACCTCTGGCTGACGGCCCTGGCCGTCACGACCGTGATCATCGAACTGCTTCCGCCCGACGAAGCCGAAGAGTGGCTCGGTAGCCGCTCGACCAACCTGTACCACCTGGGTGAGGACCCGCTGCGGGTGCTGATCACCAGCGCGTTCTGGACCGATGGCAGCGGATGGTTCGCCTACGCGGTGCTCTTCACGATCTTCCACGCCAACGCCGAACGCTGGCTGGGGACGCTGCGCTGGCTGGTGGTGGTGATACTCGCGCATGTGGGCGCCACCTATCTCAGTCAGGGCGTGCTGCTGTGGGCGATTCACAGCGACGATGCGCCCGAGCGGGCGATCTTCGCCCTCGATGTCGGTGTCAGCTACGGACTCGCCGGTGTCGCCGCGGTCCTGGCCTACCGATTCACAACGCCGTGGCGCTGGATCTACGTCCTCGGGGTCCTCGCGGTCGTGGTTCCGCCGGTCGTCATGAACCGCACATTCACCGATATCGGACACGCCAGCGCCGCCGCCCTCGGTTTCGCGTGCTACCCGCTCACCCGAGGGAGCGGACGTCCGTGGGATATCGGAGTCCTGCTGAAGTGGCGGCCCTCGATGCGACGCTGATTGCCGATTATTAGCCGGGGTGGTCGTAGTCGTGGTAAGTAGTGGGGAGACACATTTAGGTGTTACGTACAGTTATGGTTAGTTGTATCATCGGAGCTACCGAGCAGGGCGCAATGTCGCGACCTGGCGCATGGAGGTTCGTGCGCGGTTGATCGAGGAGTACCGATGAAGCTATTTCCTTGGAGAAGCGAAAACCCGGAGATCGATCCGGGCGTCGTGGCGTTGCACGCGCGCAACGTCCGCTTCGACTGGTCCGATGTCGACCTCCAGTGGATGTCGGCCGAACCGATCGCCGGTCACCTGATCAGCGCGCTGAACATGCTGCTGCCCGAGGGCGAGCGCATGTTCATCGAGACCTATCGCGAGGCATTGCCCTACGTCAAGGACGCGAAGCTGCGCGAGGACATGCTCGGTTTCATCGGGCAGGAGGCGATGCACGCGCAGACCCACGGCAAGGTGCTCGACGAGGTCTTCACCGCCCACGGCGTCGATGTGAGCCCGTATCTGGCGCAGATGGAGTACCTGTTCCGCAGCTCGCTCGGCCCGCGCGGCGGTGACGATCGCGCCGGTCGCCAGATGCTGATCGAGCGGCTGGCCTTCATCGCCTGCCTCGAACACTTCTTCGCCTGGCTCGGTGACTGGGTGCTCAACGCCGACCTCGAGAAGTTCGGCGCCGATCCGCGCATGGCCGACCTGTTCCGCTGGCACGGCGCCGAAGAGGTCGAACATCGCAATGTCGCCCACGAGGTCGCGGAATATTTCGGGGTCGGCTACGTCCGGCGCTGCGCGTCGATGACGCTGGTGTTCCCGATCTTCCTCGTCGTGCTGGTGCGTGGTGCGCGGTTCCTCGTCCAGCAGGATCCGCAACTGCCCGATCAGGGCTACGCGCGCGTGCTCGCCGGGGTGTTCGGCGCGATGTGGCGCGGTGCGCTGCCCGGGGTCCCGTCGCTGCTGGCGAGCGCGCTGTCGACCTTCCAGCCCGGCTACCACCCGCAGTCGGTCGGCTCGACGGCGCAGGCGATCGCGTATCTGGCCGCCTCGCCCGGCGCCCGCGCGGCGGCGTCGTGACCACGCGCGAGTTGCCCGCCGATCTCTACGGCAGACACCGCCACGATCCGGCGATGAAGGTCATCGACGCCATCGCGGCCGCTCGGTTGCGCTGGAGCGCGCTGGTCAACCGCGGTGATCTGCGACCGCGCGTCGACGGGCGCCGCCTGTCGGTGGTGGTGACCGAGCGCCGGATCGAAGCCCACGATCAGGACGTGGTGAGTCTTCGCCTCGAAGCCTCCGACGGTCGCGTGGTGCCGCGGTGGCGGCCGGGGGCGCATCTGGACCTGGAACTGCCGTCGGGTCGGCTGCGTCAGTATTCGCTGTGTGGCGATCCCGCCGACGAGCGCGCCTACCGCATCGCCGTGCGCCGCATCCCCGGTGGCGGTGGCGGCTCGGTCGAAGTCCACGACGAACTGCCCGTCGGTAGCCGTTTCGTGGTGCGCGGGCCGCGCAATGCCTTCCCCTTCGCCGTGCCCGGCCACGGATCACCGTCGCGGCGACTGCATTTCGTGGCGGGCGGGATCGGCATCACCCCGATTCTGCCGATGGCCCGGCTCGCGCACCGGCTCGGTGTGCCGTGGACGCTGGTCTACAGCGGACGCAGTCGCGACACCATCCCGTTCCTGGACGAGATCGAGAGCTTCGGCGCGAACGTCATCGTGCGCACCGATGACGAGCACGGCCTGCCCACCGCGGCGGACCTGCTGCCCGATGTCGGACCGGGCACCGCTGTCTACGCGTGTGGCCCGACCCCGATGACCTCCTCGATCGTCGCCGCGGTTCGCGAGATGGCCGAGGTGGAACTGCATTTCGAGCGATTCTCGCCGCCGCCGATCGTGAACGGCACCCCGTTCGAGATCGAATTCGCGTCCAGCGGTGCGGTGGTGACCGTCGATGCCGACCGCACCGTGCTGGACACGATCCTCGATTCCCGACCCGACCAGCCCTACTCGTGCAGGCAGGGTTTCTGTGGCACCTGCGTGGTGCGGGTTCGCTCGGGCGAACCGGACCATCGCGAGACCACGCTGTCCGATGCCGACCATGCCGACGGCGCCCTGCTGGCCTGCGTATCGCGTTCCCGTGGTGCGCGTTTGGTGCTCGACCTGTGATGTCCCCGCTGGACAAGGAGTCCGAAAGATCATGACGAACGACAGCCCGAGACCGGCGAACCAGCGCACCGTCCGCAGCGGTGATTTCGACATCGCCGTCTTCGAATACGGCGACCCGGCTGCCGACACCGTGGTGCTCGTGCACGGCTGGCCCGACACTCATCACCTGTGGGACCGGGTGATTCCGCTGCTCAGCGAACGCTTCCACGTGGTCGCCTACGACACCCGTGGGCACGGCGAATCCACCCGCACCCAGCGCACCGACGACTTCCGCCTCGACGAACTCGCGCGCGACTTCTACGCCGTGATCGACACGGTGAGCCCCGACCGCCCGGTGCATGTGCTCGCCCACGACTGGGGTTCGGTGCAGGTGTGGGAGGCGGTGTGCGAACCGCGGGCCACCGAGCGCGTCGCCTCGTTCACCTCGGTCTCGGGCCCCAACCTCGACCACCTGTCCGCCTGGGTGCGCGACCGGCTCTCCCGCCCCACCTTGCGCAATGTGTGGCAGCCGGTGACCCAGCTGGCCTCCTCGGCCTACACCTTCTTCTTCATGACGCCCGGACTGCCGCGTGCCACATTCAACGCCATCGGCACTGAAAAGCTGTGGCAGCGCGCGGTGTCGATCATGAACGACACCCCCGCCGCCAATGTGAAGCTCGGCTCGACCTTCCGTCGCGACATGGTCGACGGGCTGCTGATCTATCGCGCGAATATCGTGGCGCGCATGCTCTCCCCGCGTGAGCGTCGCACCGAGGTACCGGTGCAGCTGATCGTGGCGGGACGCGATGTCGCCGTGCGGCCCGCCGGCTACGACGATTCGGGCAAGTGGACCGATCGGCTGTGGCGTCGTGACGTGCCCGCCGGGCACTGGATGCCGTTCTCCCATCCGGAGCTGCTCGCGACCGCGACCACCGAGCTGATCGACGCGCTCGACGGCGCCGGTGTCGCTCGTGGGCTGGCCAGGGCCGAAGTAGGCTCCACGCGAAGAGAATTCGAACACAAGCTGGTGGTCATCACGGGTGGCGGCAGCGGTATCGGCCGCGAGACCGCGCTGGCCTTCGCCCGACTCGGCGCCGACGTGGTGGTCTCCGATGTCAACGAAATCGCCGCCAAGGCCACCGCGGAGCTCATCGCGGCCGAAGGTGGTGTGGCGCACTCCTACCCGCTCGATGTGTCGAACGAGGACGCGGTGCGCGCGCACGCCGACACCGTGATCGCCGCACACGGCGTGCCCGACGTCCTCGTCAACAATGCCGGTGTCGGCCAGGCGGGCGGATTCCTCGACACGCCCTCGGAGGAATTCGACCGCGTACTGCGGATCAACCTCGGCGGTGTCGTCAACGGCTGCCGGGCCTTCGGTGCGGCGATGGCCGATCGCGGCCTCGGCGGACACATCGTGAACCTGTCCAGCATGGCCGCCTACAGCCCGCAGCGCGACATGGCGGCTTACGCCACCAGCAAGTCGGCGGTTTTCATGTTCTCCGACTGCCTGCGTGCCGAACTGGCCGACCGCGGCATCTCGGTGTCGACCGTGTGCCCGGGCATCGTGCACACCAACATCGTCGCCACCACCCGCATCTCGGGTGTCTCCGCCGACGAGGAAGCCGCCGCGCAGCAGAAGTTCGACAAGCTGTACGAGCGGCGCGGCTACACCCCCGACCGGGTGGCGGCGCAGATCGTGAAGGCCGTGCGGACCGGGCGCGACATCGTGCCGGTGACGCCGGAGTCGTGGGTGCAGTACCGGCTCAACCGGCTCGCACCCGGCGCGGTGCGGTTCGCCGCGCGCCGGATGAAGCTGGTCTAGCTCGGCTGGTCAGATCGATGACGTCCGGCGCAGTTGCTCCTCCACAGCGGCGACGTGCCGGGCGTCCACGCCCCACGCATTCTCGACACCGACCTTTCGGTCCAGATCCCAGAGCACGCATTCCTCGTCCGGTCGCGCCACCAACGTCCAGGCGACCACGGTGCGGCCCAGCTGTTCGACCATGGTGCCGTGATCTTGCGTGCTCTCCCCGACGCCCTCGGGGAAATGGTGCAGGAAACGTCCGTACGCCTGTGCGCAGAAGGTCGCGTAGAGCTGGGTGCACAGGATGAAACCGTGCCACGCCTCGTCGACCGCGTGCGAGGGCATGCCGATCACCTGGTCATCGCGAATCGCGGCGCCGCAACACCGTAACCATTGGCGCAGACCGGTTTCCACGAGTTCGCGAGGCTGCCACGGCGAGGTCTTGAAGATCGCTTCGGGCAGGACCAGGGCGGCGACGGTGCGGTCGACGGTGCGAAGGTCGACTCGCTGTTTGCCCGGCCGGGTGAAGGAGAACGCCACAATTCACTGTAAGGCCACTGACGATGGGGGTGCCTCGGCCGGGTTATGGCGTTAGCCTGCGGACATGGTGTTGATGATCGTGCTCGGTGTCGTAGCGGTGACGATCGGCGTGGTGGTGACCGTCGTCGTGCTGCTGATCCAGAAGTTGACCCAGTCGCAGGAACAGCGTCCGCCGGTGGATCGCCGCTGGATGGCCGGAGCCGCCGGGGTGACCGGCTACGTCGACGGGACCTCGGGCGAGCCCTGGGATCCGGGCGGTCCGGCCGGCGGTTGCGGCGGCGGAAGCAACAGTAACTGTGGTGGCGGCAGCAGTTGTAGCGGTGGGAGTAGCAGCAGTTGCTCCGGTGGGAGTAGCAGCAGCTGTGGCGGTGGCGGCAGCAGCTGTGGCGGCGGTTCGTGATCGTGTGACCTACGCCCCACCGCCCTTGACCTGAACTCGACTTCAGGTTTCATCCTTGACTCGTTCGGTCAACACACGAAGGAGTCGCTATGCGTGCGGTGCAGGTCAAGGAATTCGGTGGGCCAGAGGTCCTGGAGGTAGTGGAAGTTCCCACGCCGCAGCCGGATTCGGTCGAGGTGGTTGTCGACGTCGAGGTCGCCGACGTGATGTTCCTCGATACCCGGCTGCGCAGTGGCTGGGGTCAGGACTTCTTCCCGCTGAGCCCGCCCTACGTCCCCGGTGGTGCGATCGGTGGCGTGGTGAGCGCGGTCGGCGCCGAGGTCGATCCCCGCTGGTTGGGCAAGCGCGTCGTCACCCAGACCGCCGCCAGCGGCATCGGCGGTGGCCTGCCCATCGGCGGCTACGCCGAGCAGTCGCTCGCCAAGGCCGCCACCCTGACCGAGATCCCCGACGGCCTCACCACCGAGCAGGCCGTCGGCCTCGCGCACGATGGTCGCACCGCGCTCGCTGTCTTCGACAGGGCCGGCGTGCGACCGGATTCATGGGTGTTGATCACCGCTGCCGCGGGCGGTCTCGGCACGTTGCTCATCCAGCTGTCGATCGCGGCGGGCGCGCGGGTTGTCGCCGCGGCCCGTGGGCCGGAAAAACTTTCCCTCGCAACACGATTGGGCGCCACTGCGGTTGTCGATTACTCCGTCGACGGCTGGGAGATTCGCGCCAGGGAGATCACCGGCGGGGGAGCGGCGGTCGTGTTCGACGGGGCGGGCGGCGAGATCGGGGGCGCGGCGTCGACCGTGGCCGCCGACACCGGAACATTTCTCGGATATGGCTCCGCCGCAGGCGATTTCGCGACAGGTGGCACCGATGTCGCTGCCGCCCGTGGTGTCACGGTGCTCGGTCTGTTCGATATCGTCGGCAAGGATGTGGACTGGGTCGGCATCACCGCCCGCGCTCAGGCAGCCGTCGCCGACGGCGGGCTGGAGGTGGTGATCGGACAAACCTTCCCGATCGATCAGGTGCGGCGGGCGCACTCCGCGATCGAAAGCCGCTCCGCCCTCGGTCGTACCTTGTTGACGATCGGCGCGTCATTGTAACTTGTTGTGCGCTGCAACGGAATACACGTTAAGTTATGTTCCGTGCAGGGACTGATAATCATCGTGGCTATCGCCGCGGTTCTGTTGTTGGTAGTTGGAGTCATCAAATTGGCCAGCAACCCAGGGGGCACCCTCGAGCGTCGTGAACACGACGTCCGAGTGCGGGGTGGCCAGCGAGTCGAAAGCTCGTAACCCTTATTCCTGGGTGTAGCACACCACGGCGATCGGTCGCCGCGACTCAGTCCGAGTCGCGCCCCGGTCGCCGTTGCTGTTCCCGCGACCACACCGCCCACTCGCCCGACATGACAGCCGCGTCGAGTGGTCAACCCCGCACTCCGCCGGGTACCATGCGACTCGCCCGCGCAGACCTCGCGGCGCGGGGCGGTAGCTCAGTCGGTTAGAGCCGCGGACTCATAATCCGCTGGTCGTGGGTTCGAGCCCCACCCGCCCCACTTACCCCCTCTGAACTGCGTATTTCTCGATCGACGTCCCTGAGAGGGGGCGATCAGCGTATCCGGCGCGCGATGGTGATTCCGCCGAGTTTGCTCTCGGCTGAGGTGAGCGTGCTGGATGTTTCGACAGCGAAGCCCGCGTTCTCGAGCCAGGCGTTCATTCGGGTGTGCTGACGGCGATGGACGGTGAGGTTCATCGGGTGTCCGCCATAGCCTTGGGTCAACAACTGTGATGTCTCGCCTAGGTGGAAGCCGAGCAGCAGCATTCCGTCGGGTCGGATCACTCGCCGGAAATGGGCTAGGACCGAACCGATTTCGTGGTCGGGGATGTGGATCAGCGAGTACCAGGCGACCAGGCCCGCCATCGAGGCATCCGCTAGCGCGAGGTCGGTCATGGAGCCGAGATCGAACCGGAGCTCGGGGTGGTCGCGACGAGCGATCTCGAGCATTCGCGACGACAGGTCGATGCCGAACACATCCATGCCGAGTCCGGACAGATGGGCGGTGATCCGGCCGGTCCCGCAGCCCACGTCCGCGACCGGCCCACCGCCCTGAGCGGACACCAGTTCGGCGAACAATGCCAGGGCGTCGCGCTCATTCGGGGTCTCGTCCAGCAGATGGCGCGTCAGGTCCGCATAGTCGGCAGCGACCGTGTCGTACGACCTGCGCGTATCTTCTAGCCAGCCAACAGTATTCGGTTCGACGTCCACGAACGCAGGCTATGTCAGAAACTCAGGGGACGTGTCGGCCGTGCCTCGGCGGTGAGTAGTTCTCGCCATCGATTCACCAGGAGGGCGGTGTACTGGTCGGCGGCGATGTTGTACGCGCCGAGGGCATAGCCGTCGTTGGCCTCGACAAGGGTGGTCGCGCCGTTGGCCAGTACGCCGAAATCCATGGCGTAGGCGATGGGGGCGGTTCCGGAACGGTGGTAGGCGGTGACCGCCGACTCGACCGTGGCCATGTTCAAGGGTATGGATTTGTCGCCCTCGTAGTGGTCGACAGCGACGATCTGCTGACCTATGACGTAGACGCGGTATTCCGAAACCCAGCTGACGACCTCGGAACACCAGACGCGCTGGCGTCGACTCGCGTTGCCCCAGGCGGCGAAGTCGTGTTCGGAGTAGCAGACCGAGCCCGTGAAGGCCTTGCGGCGGTCCGCGGGTTTGACGAAAACCGGTGGCGAGGAGCCGCTGTCCATCGAGCGCTCGATCTCACCCAGTGTCGACGCCCATACCTTCCGGCCCAGGAAGCCGCGGAGCACTTCGGGATAGTCGTCGGGCTGCGGTAGCGGGATGCCCAATCGGCGCATCGCGCCGTGCATAGCGGCCATGTCCCCGGCGATGAACATGCCGAGTCCCAAAGCCAACTGCCTGCGTTGAATCCGCTTGAGGCTGTAGTGGCGGACGGGGACGCCGAGTCTGGCGAAGCCCTGCGTGAGGAGCTTCTCCTCGTGACGCATCGGGCCGGATCCGGCGTACTGCAGGTAAGCCACCGTGAAACTCATGTCTTGATTTTGCACGCAGACAGCGTTGCGACTTCGGCAAATCGCTAGGAAATTACTTGTGCGCCAGCCGAAGTCCTCGAAATTCGGCCGTAGGTCGGCGAACCGGCGGTGGGTGAGATCAGGTGCGTGGGGTGAGGATGATGATCGGGATCGTGCGGGTTCCCGCGTTGCGCTGGTAGAAGGCGTAGCTCGGGAAGAGCTCGACGAACTTCGGCCACAGTAGGTTTCGCTCCGTGTCGGTGGCGACGCGGGCCCGGACGGGGTAGGACTCGGCGCCGATTCGGATCGTGGTGTCCGGGTTGGCTTTCAGGTTGTGGAACCAGGCGGGGTGGGTTGGCTGACCGGCTTTCGACGCGGCGAGGGCGAGGATGTCGCCGTCGGCGTGGTACATCAGGGGCGAGGTTCGGCGGGTGCCGGTTTTCGCGCCGACGTGGTCGAGGAGCAGGATTCGGGCGTCGGGCCAGGCGGGCATACGGCCGCCCACACGCCCACCGGTCCGGCGGTACAGGGCCACATGGAGTTTCGTCGATCGGCGGCCAAGGTAGATGCCGCGCTTGTTCAAGAATTGAGAACTCGACGCCACCAGTCGTGCCGTCAACGACCTCGTGGTGTCGGGATCGGCCTTGTTCGGATCGCTCACTGCCCCTCCAGTGTTCGGTCTACTACGAAAAATAGTAGATGAGTTGTCGGTCGGTGGGTGGGAAACCGTCAAGCGAGAAGTTCGCGGGCGAGGGTGGCGGTCCACCAGGATTCGACTCGGTCGGGGGACCAGCCGCGCTCGATGGTGAGGGTGGTGTAGACGTCGATGGTGCACAGGGCGGCGTAGATGTCGACCGAGGTGGGGAGATCTTCACGAAGGGTGCCCGGGGGCCAGGAGGTGAAGACCTCGATGCGGGTCAGGTCGGCGCGGTGGCGGGCGTCGAGGTAGGTGGTGGCCAGGGCCGGTTCGGTGCGGCCGGCCTCGCGGATCAGGGCGATCACATCGGCGGCACGCTCGTAGAGGCGCCGGTCGTAGCCGGCCATGGCGGCCAGTTGGGCCCGGGGGTCGCCTTCGGCGGCTTCCAGGGTGCCGAGCATTCGGGGTGCGTCGGCGGAGAGATCGGCGGCATCGACTATCGCCTGGATCAGGCCGGTTTTGTTGCCGTAGGCGGAGTACACGGTGGGAACGGAGACGCCTGCTTCGCGGGCAACGTCGCGGACCGTCGTGGCGGCCCAGCCCCGCTCCACGAACAGCCGACGGGCGGCCTGGGCGATCTCGGTACTGGTCGCCTGGGCCTGGAGCGTGCGGCGAAGTGAGTCGTAGCGACGCCGGGGCGGGTCGGTGGTCACGGGTTCCCCTTTCGTTTTACGGTACCTATATTAACAATATGAGTGAAAAATTTAATATGCGGGACGGTGTGCGGTTTCAACGGGTCGCGGGGATCGCCGGTATCGGTTTCGCGCTTGTCATCCTGGGAGCCAATCTGATCCTGGCACCCGCCGGGTTGCCGAAACCCGGTACCGACGCGGACACAGCCATCGCGTTCTTCGTTGACCATCGCGACCTGGTGGCGCTGGCGATGGCACCGGTACCGCTGGGTTGGTTGTGCGCTGTCCTGTTCGGGGCGGGTGTGCTCGTGGCACTGCGTCAGGCCGAGCGCACCGCGGGCACGGGGTGGTCGCTGGTCGGCTTCGCCGGATTGCTGTTGCAGAACGCGACTTTCATCGTGATCGTCGGAATCCGTTATGCCCTCGGCACGTCAGGTGGGGATGGTGGCGCGCTGTGGGCGCTGCACGACGCGCTGCTCGCGCTGAACGGCACCTTTCTCGCGACGGCACTGGTCGGCTTGACGATCGCGGGCAGGCTCGGCGGGCTGGTCGCACCATGGCATGCCGCCATCGGATTCCTCGCCGCCGCTCTGCAATTCACCGCGGCGACCCTCGCACCCCTGATCATCGACCACGCCGGACCGCTCGGTCTCCTCGGCCTGTCCGGCTGGCTGCTGTGGTCGGTCTGGTTCATCACCTACGGCGTCGCGCTCGTGCGTACCGCCGAGCGGCGATGACTTCTGTCATGGCCGACCCATGCGAATCCCATCGGCGATCGGTGACTGCGCCTACTACTGGCGCCGCCGCCCGTCGACCACCGTAGAAGGTATGAGAAACACAGATGTCATCAGCGCGCGTGGGCTGCGCCGCACCTACGGTCGCGGCGAGGACGCGTTCGAAGCTGTCACAGGCGTAGACCTCGAAGTGCGCGAGGGCGAGGTGTTCGCCCTGCTCGGAACCAACGGCGCCGGAAAGACTTCCACCCTCGACATGCTGGAGGGGCTCATCGCTCCCTCGGCGGGCGAGGTCGAAGTCTTCGGCCTCGACCCGCTCCGCCACCGTGACCAGGTTCGCCCGAGGGTCGGCATCATGTTGCAGTCGGGTGGGCTACCCGCCGAGCTGACGGTCGCCGAGACGCTGGAAATGTGGCGTGGGACGTGCACCGACCCGACCACCGCCGACGCTGTCCTGGCGCAGGTGGGCCTGACCGACCGTGCCGATGTGCGGGTCGGCTCACTGTCCGGGGGCGAGCAGCGCCGCGTCGATTTGGCCTGCGCCCTACTCGGACAGCCTCGCCTGCTGTTCCTGGACGAACCGACCACCGGCTTGGATCCGGAAAGTCGGCGTGGCACCTGGCAATTGCTCGCCGATCTCAAAGCGGCGGGGGTGACGATGGTTCTCACCACGCATTATCTGGACGAGGCCGAAGCGCTGGCGGATCAGATCGCGATCATGCACAAGGGCGCGATCGCCCGCAGGGGCACACTGCGCGACATCGTCGACGACCATCCGGCGCGGATCGCCTTCGACCACCCCGGCCTGCCCGTGCCGCAGTTCCGCGGCGCGCGCGTCGAATCGCACACTCGAGTCACCATCACCACCAACGATTTACCAGGTCACCTGTTCGAGCTGCTCGGCTGGGCGCGCGAAGCGGGCGTTCGCCTGACCGGGCTCGAAGCGCGCGCCGCGTCGCTGGAATCGGTCTTTCTCGATATCGCCGAGGCAACCACTCCCACCCTGATCGGAGCACGATGACCACCACCCTGCCCGCAAACCGATTTCGCCGCCGACCGCTCGCCGCGCTCGCCAAGGCGGAATGGCTGCAGTTCCGGCGCAACAAGACCCTCGTCTACATGGCGACGATGTTCCCAATCGGAATCCCGTTGGCCACCTTCCTCATCGCCCGTAGAGACGCCGAGCCGACAGCGGCGATGGCGGCGGTGACCTTCGAATTGCTCGCGCTGCTCGCCCTGCTGTTCGTGCAGTACTACTCGGTGCTGTCGATGGTGACCACCCGCCGCAGCGAAGGCGTTCTGAAACGGTTGCGCACCGGCGAGGCCGCCGACTGGCAGATCCAGCTCGCTCCGGCCGTACCGGGCGCCGTCATGACGTCGGCGTGCACCGCTGTCATCGCCGCGGTGGTCTACGGCACCGGCACCCCCGCGCCGGTCAATCCACTGGCGATCGTGGTCGCGCTCGTCGGCGGGACGGTGCTGTTCTCCCTGCTCGCCCTGGCGACCAGCGCGTACACCAAGAACGCCGAGGCCGCGCAGATCACCTCGCTGCCGGTGATGATCATCGCGATGCTCGGTATGTCCTCCATTCGTGGCGTGCTGCCCGACCGGCTGGCGCAGGTGGCCGACTGGACTCCTTTCGCCGCCGTCTCCGACCTGATCTCCCTCGGCACGTCGGGCACGCTGCCGGCGTTCGCCGAATCCGACGCCGCCCTCGGCTTCGCGGACACCGTCACCGAATCCGGCCGCCCGTTTGCGACACTGGCGCTATGGACCGTGCTGGCGCTCGTGCTCACCCGCAAGAGCTTCCGCTGGGACGATCGCGGGTGATGCGCGCGACCGCCTGGTGGCATGAACTGTCGGGGGCCGCCAAGTTCCGGCTCTATTCGCGGGTCACGTTCCAGGCGGCCGTCGCGGTACTGGTGGTCGCGCTGGCGATCGCCGCCGACTCGGTGTGGTCGGTGCTCGCGATCGTCATCGGGGGGATCGCGGCGATGGGCGCGGTGGAGGCCCAACCCGATCTCGGTACCGTCCCCGGCGTGGTCGCGCGGCCGTGGGCGTTGCCGGTCGCCGCCGCCACACTGGTCGCACTGTGGATGACCAGCGGGATCGTCGTCCGCCTGGCGAACGAGGCGGCGACCGTCGACGGCGCGCGGGTGGTGGGCATCTCGGCGGCGTTCTTGGCCCTGTTCTCCGTCATCCCGTTCGCGCGGCGTAAGTGGTGGATTCTGTTCGGCCTCAGCGCCGCCACCCCGCTGGTGGTCGGCGCGGAGTCGCTGGGCGCGGGCCTCCAGGCCGCGGTCAGGCTCCTGCTGGCCGGGGTGTTCGCGATCGTGCTGACGTGGCTCACGGTGTGGGGTCTGGGGGTTGTCGACGAGTTGGAGCGAGCCAAAGGAGTCGAGGCGCGACTACAGGTCGCCGAGGAGCGACTGCGCTTCTCGCGCGACCTGCACGATGTCGTCGGCCGTGGCTTCTCCGCCATCGCGGTGAAAAGCGAACTGGCGGTGGCACTGTCGCGGGCAGGTGACGCCGATCGCGCGGTGGCCGAGATGAACGAGGTCAGAACGCTCGCGGTCGAATCGATGGCACAGATGCGCACCCTGGTGCGCGCCTATCGCAATATCGATCTGCGCGCAGAGGTGGCCGGAGCGCGTTCGTTGCTGTCGGCGGCGGGGTGCGAACTCGTCGTCGAGGGTGACGCGGCCAAGGTGCCGACCGCGTTTCACGAGGTCGCGGCCTGGGTGGTGCGGGAAGGCACCACCAATATCGTCGAACACTCGGCCGCGACGATGGCCACACTCACGCTCGGCGGGGCGGGTATGTCGCTGCGCAACGACCGTCCGCAGGGCGCGATCGGTGAACGATCCGGGCTGCGCGGCCTCGGTGAACGACTCGCCGCCGTCGGCGCGACCTCGACATCGCCACCTCCGGCGACGAGTTCATCCTCGAAATCCATTGGGAGAATCAGTGATTCCCGTATTCCTCGCCGACGACGAAACCCTCATCCGCGCCGCCGTGGCGACGATGCTCGGCCTGGAGCCCGATCTCGAGGTCGTCGCCCACGTCGGCTCCGGCGCTGAACTCGTCGCCGCGTGGCGTCGCAGGGCCGAGGACGGTGAGCCGGCCGCGGTCGCCGTCATCGATCTGCAGATGCCGGGTATCGACGGCATCGACACCGCCGTCGAGCTGTTGCGAATCACCCCTGGCGCAGGCACGTTGATCGTCACCAGCCACGGCAGGCCCGGCTATCTCAAGCGCGCTCTCGCGGCGGGCGTGCGCGGGTTCCTGCCCAAGACGACGTCGGCGGCGACGCTGGCCGAAGTGATCCGGTCGGTGCACAATGGTGGCCGCTACGTCGATCCCGAGCTCGCGGCAGAGGCCATCAGCGCGGGCGACACCGTCCTCACCGCCCGCGAGGCCGATGTGCTCGAATTCGCCGCCGACGGCGCCTCCGTGGAGGACATCGCCAAACGCGCGCACCTGTCCCCGGGCACCACCCGCAACTACCTGTCCTCGGCGATGACCAAACTCGGGGTGTCCAATCGCTACGAAGCCGCCCTCAAAGCACGTGAGAAGGGCTGGATCTAGCCCGTATTCGCCTAGGGTGTGGGGCATTACGGTGCGAGGAGAGGGATGACGATGGCTGCTGCGCTGGTCAAGGGGCAGAACGCGGGCTTGGTCGCGGGGGAGGTCGTGCTGTCGGTTCGGGGTGGGGTGGCCGCGGACCTCTCGGCGCTGTTGGTGACCGAGACCGGGAAGGTTCGTTCGGACGCGGACTTCGTCTTCTTCAATCAGCCGCAGGCGCCGGGGGTTCGGCTCGACGGTGCGGGGCTCGAGGTGTCGTTCGGTGCGGTACCCACAGAGATCGCGCAGATCCGTGCCGTGATCACTGTCGCGGCAGCGGGGGATACGTTCGGCGGTGCCACGTCGCCGGTGGCCTCGGTCGCTGACGGTGCGGGGAATGTGCTGCACGAGTATGTGATCGATGGACTCGATCGCGAGTCGGTGGTGATCGCGCTCGAGCTGTATCGCCGGGGTGAGCAGTGGAAGGTCCGCGCTGTCGGGCAGGGCTACGCGGGTGGCTTCGCCGACCTGGTCACCGACCACGGGGTGAGTGTCGACGACGAGCCGGACGCGGTCGCGGAAGTTCGCACGGTGGCCGGCGAGGCGGCGCTGTCGTTCGAGAAGCGGCAGAAGCTGGACATGCGCAAGCGTGAGGTCGCGAAAGTCCTGATCGACAAGAGCGCTTTCGGCGCCAAGGCGCGGGTGGTGCTGGTGATCGACAAGACCGGCAGCATGGAGAAGATGTATCGCGCCGGGACGGTGCATCGGGTGGTCGAGCGAATGATCCCGGTCGCCACGCAACTCGATGACGACGGCGTGCTCGAGGCCTACCTCTACGCGCTCACCTACGTGAAACTGCCCGACATCACCGTCGCGGGTGGGGAGCAATGGGCGCACACCTATCTCCATCTCAAGGGCACGCACCAGGGCGTCGACTACAACGCCATCGGCGGCCGCAACGACGAACTGCCGATCATGCGCGCGGTGATCGACACCCTGACCGAGCCCACCCTGGTGCTGTTCTTCACCGACGGCGGGTTCGCGAAGAAGCGCGAGATCGCGGCCCTGATGCGCGAGGCCGCCCACCTGCCCGCCTTCTGGCAGTTCATCGGCCTCGGTACAGCCAACTTCGGCGTTCTGCGCACGCTCGACGAACTCGACGGCAGGGTTGTCGACAACGCGGGCTTCTTCGCTCTCGACGACATCGACCAGATCAGCGACGCCGAGCTGTACGGCAGGCTGCTCGGTGAATTCCCGGACTGGCTGCGTGCCGCGCGCAGCGCGGGGATTCTGCGCTGACAGCGCCTGCGTCGGCCGCGGCGTTCGTCACCGGTCGTCGGAAAACAGGTTGTCTTCGCAGGTGGGGGTCGTTAGCGTGGCTACCGTTTGTGATTGACAGACTGGAAGGATCAACGCATGGAACCCATCACCGAACGCGATATCAGGTCGTCGTTCGTCAACTGTTCCAAGGGTGACGCCAAGCGCTTGAATGTGCCGCGTGACCTCGGTGAACGCCCGTGGGAGGATCTCGACTTCCTCGGCTGGACCGACCCCTCGTACGCGGGGCGGTGTTATATCTCGGTGCCGCGGGCGGACGGGCTGGTCAGCGTCGCGCTGCGGCACGAGACCGGCGGATCGGGCAAAACGCAGATGTGCACCATCTGCCTCACCACGCATTCCGGCGGCGGTGTTTCGCTGATGACCGCCAGCAAGACGGGTGAGTCGGGGCGCAAGGGGAACACGGTCGGTAGCTACATGTGCACCGATCTGGCCTGCTCGCTGTACGCGCGCAACAAGAAGCGCCCGTCGATGGGCAGCCGGTATCGCGAGGATCTGACACCGCAGGAGAAAGCCCAGCGCGTGGTGGAAAACCTGAACGCCTTCGTGGACCGGCTCTACACGTAGCCGAACCGACCCACCCGACGACAAAGGAGGTAGATGCTGTGCGCCGACACTCGACAGTCCAGCGGGCCCGAGTTCTGTTGAACCTCAACAGAACTCGGGTGGATGTGTTCCCGACTGGTCGAGTCGGCCCGGGCTGTTCCCGGGCCGTCCCGAGCGGAGCGGGAACCTAGAGCATCGCGTTCATGATGGTGCCCGCGCTGGTGGCGACCACGCCGCCGATCATCGCGCCCGCGACCATCTTCGGTGACTCCATCGAACTGCCGGTCCACTTCTCCCAGGCGAACTTTCCGCCCGCGACAGTGATGGCGATGATGCCGGACAACAGGATGAACCAGGTCAGGTAGCTGACCAGCTGCAAGATCTTGTTCGACAGTGGTGGTGCTTCGGGGGTCGGATTGCCGATCTGCGCCAAGGTATCGGTGACGGCGGCCAGGAACATGGGGTCTCACTCGGTAGCTCGGAGGGACGGAACGACGAAGAACGAACAACTCTGCACTGATGGTATCCGGTCAGGTGCCACGATGTCGGTGCCCATCCGATCGAACCGATCGGTTTTGTTGGTGTGCAGGGGGTTCGCGCCCGTATCCTGGACCACGATCGAATACGGCAGGGCTGGAACGCAGTTCGCGTCACGCGATAGGGGAGCAGGCTATGAGCATCATTCTGACGTCGATGGCCGACACCATCACCACGTACGCGCAGATCGGCAATCCGACCCCGGAAGCGCCTCCGCTGTCGGACAAGATCATGAAAATGGTTCAGTACCTGACCTGGTTCATGATCCTGTCGGGCGTGCTCGCCATCACGGTCGCCGGCGGAAAGTTCGCCTGGGAGAAGTGGACCGGCAGTTCGATGGAATCACCGAAGATGATCGCGGGTGCCATGATCGGCGGCGTCATCGCCACCAGTGGCGGCACCATCATGAACGCGATCCTCGGTTAGATCCGCGCGCCCTTGGCGCGATTGCAGGCCCGGCACAGGATTTGCAGGTTCGTCACGCTCGTCGCGCCACCGCGACTGAGCGGGATGATGTGGTCGAACTCCAGGTAGTGGCCGTCGCCGCATTCGACGCACGCGCCGCCGTCGCGCTGCCACACCTGGGCCTTCACATCCTGGGAGATACTGCGGCTGTCCCGCTGTCCCGGTGTCAGGACCAGGCGTTTCGACACGCGCAGTGCGCCTTCCAGCGCTGCCGCCACATAATCGGGGTCGGCGACGCCGAAGGTCGCGCCGCCGCGCGCCGAGGTCGCCGCGAGCACAACGGTGCCGTGCTCGGGGTGAACCGAGACAACCCGGTTCCACGGCAACTCGATGCCGGTACCGTCGCCGACGAAACGTAGCTTCTTGGAACTGCCGATCAAGCGACCCTCGGTATTTCGCGGGCCGCGCGCGAGCATGCGGAGGTGAACGGCGGGTAGATCGAGGTGCACGCGTTCGTCGGGGTCCAGGTGCAGACCAGGTGTGTTGACAGTGGGCAGTTCGCCGGCGCGCAAGCGAGACAGGGTGCGGCCGCGATGCATTCGGCGGCGCAGATCGTCGACGATGCCGCCGGACAGCGCCAGCTCGCTGACGACATGTTCGAAGGCATCCAACTCCTCGGCGAACACCTCACCGTCGGCGAACGCGAACGCCACCATCCGCTCCACCTGGGTCACACCCGCCTCGCGCAGCAGTGTCCGGCCGCGCTCCTCGTCGATGCGCTGGAAGCGCAGTGCCGCCCACACCTCGGTCCACTCCACCGACATCGTCCCGGGGCCCGCGAGCACGCGCCTGGCGCGGTTGCGCCAGTGCGTGAGGAACTCCTCGACCTCGGCGGCGCAGTTCTTACACGGTCCGTGACCACCGAACAGTTTGCGCCGCAGGGGGTTACCACAGCGGGTGCATCGGGTTCGGTGATCGTGAATGTGGGGGTGGACGCTCGAGGTCCACTCCTGCCCGTCCCACCAGCGCAGTTGATCGGGCGCTTCCGGATCCGGGTGCCAGTCGGCGATCTCCGGGTCGACCGGCGGCGGGGGCGGCACGTCGATGACGCGGCGCGACAGGGCGGGCGGGCGGGGCGACACCGGTCCGTCGGGTCGGGGTGCGGCCGGATTCGGAGATCCGGAAGCGGGCGACCCGTTCGCCCTGCGGTCGGCCTCGGACACATCGGCGGCAGCGGCCGACCCGTCGAGTCGCGACGGCACACTCGCGCAGTGCGCGCGGTCGGTGGTGCGCGCGGTGTCGGCGGTGGCCGCTCGATTCGATCGCGCGGGTACACGCGCGCTGTCGTCGGGTCGCGCGGTGGTGGGATCGTCGACGGTGACCCCGAATTCGCCGGCCAGACCGGCCAGACCGCCCGACCATCCCTGGCCGATCGCGCGGAACCGCCACTGGCCGTCGCGGCGGTAGAACTCGCCGAACATCATCGCCTGGACATCCTCGATGCCGTCGATGGTGAACTGGGCGATCGGGCCGTCGGCGGCGTGCACGGTCAGGGTGAGGTCGGGAAGCTGGTCGAAGGTGGCGTCGTCCAGGGACGCGCTGACGACGATGCGGGCGACATCGGGTTCGGTGCGGGGGAGCGAGATGCTCAGGCGCGCGGTGCCTGGAGCGGGCTCCTGGTCGAGGGTTACCGACTGGGAAGCATGGCGGGGTGCGTTGAAGAAGACGAAATCTCGGTCGGTGCGGACCAGGCCCGACTCGGTGACCAGCAGGGCGTGCGCGTCTACGGTGTGTGCCGACCGCCATGAAACGACCACGGCGAGAAGCGATGTCGGGACCGGCGCGTGCGCACCCTTGCTGAGGTTCATGGTGCTCGCATGATGTCATGTGGGTCTGACAGGGTTTTGGTGCTGGGGTGGTTGGGGGATGACAGGGGTTTAGTAGTCCCAG
>NZ_BDAX01000026.1 GCF_001612665.1 Nocardia alba NBRC 108234
GGTAGGGCTGCGGACTTGGGGTGAGCGTTGGGAGTGGGGGGTGGGCTGCGGACTTGGGGGTGAGCGTTGGGGCGGGGTGCGGTAGTGCGGCGGACCTTGGGTAGTGGGAGTGGTTGGGAGTGTGATCGTGGTGGGTTGGGGGTGTGGGGTGTGGGGTGTGGTCGGGAGTGAGGGCAATTCGTGGAGGTTTGGGGTGTGTGGTGGCGGGGTTGTGGTGTGACAACGCGGTGGTGCGGGGGTGTGTTGCCCTGCGTCTGGGGTGTCCTTGGGGCACAGTGGTGTCATGACGAACCCGAGGAGACGGGGGCGCGCGGAGGAGCCTGCTCCGGCGCAGGCGCGGAAGGTGCCGGGGGCCGACTTGTTGTCGGCGGCGCAGGCGGCGGTGGGGGCGGCGCAGATCGCGGCGGGGCAGGCTATCGATGCCGCTCAGCAGACTGCGGGGTATGCCTTCGACGCGGCGGTTCGGTTGCCGCCCGCGTCGGCGCAGCTGGCCGCGCAGTTGCCGGATCTGGTGGAGAACCTGTCGATCGCGGTGGATCGTCTCAACAGCACGATCGACCGGCTCGATCGCACGTTGGCGCTGGCTGATCCGGTGTTCGCCACCTATGACCGGTTGTTGCCACGGCTCGAGGCGCTGATCTCGCTGGGTGAGGACGTGCTGGGCGCGGTGGCGAAGCTGCCCGGTGTCGGGTTGCTCGGGCGGATCACGGGGCGTGGGGGCGAGGAACCCGCACCGGAGCCGGAGCCGGACAAGCGCGGTCGTCGGCGACGCTGAACGCCGCACCGATCCGGCAGTACCGTGCGCGTCGAACTCATGTCCGGAGAGTCAGAGCCCGGAATGTCGCCGCTGCCTTGAGCACCATTTCCGCGTACTCGTCCTCGGGATCGGAATCGAGGACGATCGCGCCTCCCGCGCCGATCCGCCACTCGTCGTCGTAGCGGACAGCCGTGCGGATGACGATATTGAGGTCGGCGGTGCCGTTGAGGCCGAGGAAACCGATGGTGCCCGAATAGACGCCGCGCGCCGCGGTCTCCAGTTCGTCGATGATCTCCATGGTCCGCAGCTTCGGCGCGCCGGTCATCGAACCGCCGGGAAAACAGGCGCGCAGGCAGTCGATCACCCCGGCGTCGGGCAGTAGCGTGCCACGCACGGTCGACACCAATTGGTGCAGGGTGGAATAGGTTTCGGTGTCCATCAGCTTCGGGACGTGCACCGAGCCCACTTCGCAGACGCGGCCGAGGTCGTTGCGCAGCAGGTCGACGATCATCAGGTTCTCGGCCCTGGTCTTCGGGTCGTCGGCCAGCGCGCGACGTAGGCGCTCGTCGTCGGCGGCGGTCCGTCCGCGCGGGGCGGTGCCTTTGATCGGCTTGCTCTCGACCACCCGGTCCCGGTCGATCTTGAGAAACCGTTCCGGCGACGAACACGCCACATCCAGGCCGTCGAAACGCAGGTAGGCTGCGTAGGGAGCCGGGTTGCAGCGGCGCAGTCGCTGGTAGAAGGCGAATCCGTCATCGGGTGTCGCGGCGACGGCGACCGCGTCGGTGAGACAGATCTCGTAGGACTCGCCCGCGTGCAGCCGGTCCTGGCACACCGCGATGTCGGCGAGGTAGCGGTCGCGGCCACGCACCAGATGCGCCTGCACGGCATCGGGATCGGCGGGCACGCGCAGATCGGTGGGATTGACCCAGGTCGGGAGATCGTCGAGGGACTCCGAGGTCTCGCGCAGCCACTGCTCGGCGCCGGGTTCGGTGGCGGGTTCGCACAGGGCGAGCAGGTGGGTGCGCCCGGCCACGTGGTCGACGACGATCAGCCGGTCGGCGAAAATCCACTGGGCGTCGGGGGTGGGGGAGCGATGCGCGACGCTCGCACCACAGTCCGCCTTCACCTCGTAACCGAGATAGCCGACGTAGCCGCCCGCGAAATCGAAGGGCAGCGGCGGGGTGTCGCAGTGCCGTACCCGCAGTTCGCGGTCGAGATAGTCCAGGATCGTGCCCGCGACGGTGCGGGTGCCCTCGCGGTCCGTCACGGTGACGCGGGCGTCGCCGACCCGGTAGCCGACTGTCTCGGCATGCGGCCCGCTCCCGTCACCGAGGAAGGAGAACCGGTCGAGGCCCGGTTCGACGTGCTCACTGTCGAGCCAGAACGCGCTCGCGGCGCCGGCGTAGCGGCGCAGGAAGATCGCCTCGGTGTCGATCGCTCGTTCGATCACCCTGTGCCGCAAGCGAAATGATCGTTCCCGCGACACGGTCGTCACCGCGGCGGGTCCGCGCACCACCACCGGCGCGGCTACCCGCGTGCGCGCTTTGGTGAGATCGGCGAAGTTGCGCAGCAGGGCGGCGCCGAATTCACTCGACACCGACTCGGGGTGGAACTGCACACCCCACTGCGGCCGTGTGCGATGACGCACCCCCATGATCACCCCGTCGCTGGTCGACGCGGTCACCTCGAGCGCCGCGGGTAGCGGTTCCCGCGCCGCGAGCGAGTGGTATCGCACCACGGTGAAGCCCTGCGGCAGACCGGCGAACAGGTCACGATCGTCATGGGTCACCTGATCGAGAAAGCCGTGCCTGGCCCGCGGCGCGCGCTCCACCGTGCCGCCCGCGCCGAGCACGATCCCCTGGTGGCCCAGGCACACGCCGAGCAGCGGCAGTTCGGTCCGCTCGATCAGCGCGGTCGAGACCCCCATGTCGCGGGCGCGGTCGGGGCGGCCGGGTCCGGGCGAGATCACCACATTGTCGTACTGATCGAGGTCGAGGCGGTCGTCGGCCTCGTCGTTGCGCACGACGGTCGGCTCGCTCCCGTTGACCTCGCTGATCAGCTGATAGAGGTTGTAGGTGAACGAGTCGTAGTTGTCGATCAAGAGCGTGCGCATCGTGGCAGAAACATTACGCCGGGCGTGCGCGCGCGCATTCCCACATGGTCCCCGCCGATCTCCGGGCACAATGTGCGGCATGGCTGTTTCTCAACCTGTCGATATCGACCCGGCGGTCGCCGATTTCGCGGCGATCGGGCGGTGGATGGACGAACAGGGCTTGCCCGGGACCGAATTCGACGCGGTCACCGCACTCGGCGGCGGCACCCAGAACGTGATGCTGCGCTTCACCAGGGGTGCACGCGAGTACGTGCTGCGACGCGGGCCCAAGCATCTGCGGGCCAAGAGCAATGAGGTGATCGGCCGGGAATCCCGTCTGCTCGGGGCGATCGCCGATACCGAGGTGCGCTCGCCCCGGGTGATCGCCGCGTGCGACGACGAGTCGGTGATCGGCGCGGTGTTCTATCTCATGGAGCCCATTCGCGGCTTCAACCCGCAGACGGAACTGCCCGAGCTGCACGCCGGTGATCCCGAGATCCGGCGCCAGATGGGTCTGTCCGCGGTCGAGGCCATCGCCCGGCTCGGCTCGCTCGACTACCGGGCGCTCGGGCTCGACGACTACGGCCGGCCCGAGGGTTTCCTCGAACGGCAGGTCCCGCGCTGGTTGCGTGAGCTCGATTCCTACAGCGCCAACGAGGGCTACCCCGGCCCACAGATCCCCGGTATCGAGCGGATCGGTGACTGGCTGGAGCGGCACCGGCCGACCGACTGGACGCCCGGCATCATGCACGGCGACTGCCACCTGGCGAACATGATGTTCGACTACGACGGTCCCGAGGTGGCGGCGATGGTCGACTGGGAGATGTCGACCATCGGCGATCCACTGCTCGACCTCGGTTGGCAGCTGGCGACCCGACCCGAACCCGGCACTGTCGGGGCGGGTCTGATGGGCAACCTCGGCACAGTCGGCGGTCTGCCGACCGAGGCGCAGATGATCGAGCACTACGGCAAGTTCTCCGACCGCGATCTCGGCGCCGTCACCTGGTACACCGTGCTGGCCTGCTTCAAGCTGGGCATCGTCCTCGAGGGCACCTACGCGCGGGCGTTCGCGGGCAAGGCGTCCAAACCGGTCGGTGACTTCCTGCACGCGGTGACGCTGGAACTGTTCGAGGAAGCGAACAAGCTCGCCGAGTGATGCCGGATCTCGCCGATAGTTGGCTTGATATTGATGGAGCACAAGAAGCGGTCATTCTGGGGTGAGTTCCATGATCGTCCCTGATACCAAGAACTGGACCTGGGTCCTGGAACGCCCCTGTTCCGAGTGCGGATTCGAGGCCGAGGCCACCGCGTACTCGGCCGTGCCCGCGGTGGTCCTCGACAGCGCCACCCGGATCGGCTCGGCGCTCGAACGCGAGGACGCCCGGGTGCGCCCGGACGCGCTGACCTGGTCAGTCCTCGAATACGGCGCGCACGTGCGCGATGTGTGCCGGATCTTCGACACCAGGCTCGCGCTGATGCTGGACGGCGACGGTGTCGAGGCGCCCCGGTTCGAGAACTGGGATCAGGACGCGACCGCCGTCGCTGATCGCTACGACCGGCAGGATCCCGCCGTCGTCGCCGGGGAGCTGTCGCTCGCCGCCGATCGGGTGGCCGCGGCGTTCGGCGCGGTGCCGGCCGATCGGCTCGATCTGCGCGGCGCGCGCAGTGACGGTTCGCTGTTCACTGTCTCGTCGCTGGGCCGGTACTTTGTGCACGACCTCGTGCATCACGTCCATGACGTGCGCGGATAGAAATCTCTCGACTATTTTCTAGAACGTGTTTCAGAAACGGGTGTTTTGTCGCTAGGGTGAGTGCAATCACAACGAGGCACGAGCTTGGCGAGAGGTCTACCGGCATGAAGACGAAGGGCGCGATCCTGTGGGGCACCGATCAGGAATGGTCGGTCGAGGAGATCGAGGTCGGCGACCCCGTCGCCGGTGAAGTGCAGATCCGGATGGAAACGGCGGGCATGTGCCACTCCGACCATCACATCGTCACCGGCGCGACGCCGATGCCGGGTTATCCCGTCATGGGTGGGCACGAGGGCGCGGGTGTCATCACCAAGCTCGGCCCGAACTGTCCGGCCGACCTGGCCGTGGGCGACCACGTGATCCTGTCGTTCATTCCCGCGTGCGGCCGTTGTCCCTCGTGTGTCGCGGGCGATATGGCGCTGTGCGACCTGGGCGCCGGACTGCTCATGGGACAGGCGATCTCGGACGGCACCTACCGCATCCAGGCGCGTGGCGAGAACGTCATCCCGATGTGCCTGCTCGGTACCTTCTCCCCGTACATGACGGTGCATCACACCTCCGTGGTGAAGATCGACCCCACCATCCCGTTCGAGGTGGCGTGCCTCGTCGGCTGCGGCGTGCCGACCGGGTTCGGTTCGTCGACCCATGTGGCGCAGGTGCAGCCGGGCGAGACCGTGGTGATCGCGGGCATCGGCGGCGTCGGGATGAGCGCGCTGCAGGGCGCGGTGCTCTCGGGCGCGTCGAAGGTCATCGCCATCGACCCGAATCCGTGGAAGCTGGAACAGGCGCAGAAGTTCGGCGCCACGCACACCTACGAGAGCATGGCCGCCGCGATCATGCCGATGATCGAGGCCACCGAGGGTCGGATGGCCGAGAAGGTCATCCTCACCATGGGTGAGATGCACGGCGACTACGTCGAAGAGGGTCTGATCCTCACCGGCAAGGCGGGCACTCTCGTCGTCACCTCGATGGGGCGGATGGACGCGAGCGACGTCAAGATGAACACCTTCCTGCTGTCGATGTTGCAGAAGACGGTGAAGGGCTGCATCTTCGGTGGTGGCAATGCCCGTCAGGACGCGCCGCGACTGCTCGCGCTGTACAAGGCGGGCCAGCTCAATCTCGACGACATGGTCACGCGCACCTACTCGCTCGAAGAGATCAACCAGGGCTACCGGGACATGCTGGACGGCAAGAACATTCGCGGGATCATCCGCTACACCGAAGCCGACTGGTAGTCAGCTCTCGCCTGCCTGCTCGGCGAGGCGGACCGCGATCTGTGCGATCAGGTCGTCCGGAATCGGTTCGCCGAGTGGGAATCGCAAGGTGCCACGGCCCGCGTTGTAGGGCTCGATGGCTTTCTCCAGCGCCTCGTCCCCGTCCGGGACGGGGTACACGCTCACGTGGGCCTTCCAGCCCGCGAAGAAGATGAACACCCGGCCGCCGATGGTGGCGGCCGGGATGGCGTAGCTGATCTTCTCGCCCGTATCGGGCACCGCGCGGTGGATCGTTTCGCGGATCCGCTGCAGGACAGCGCGCGCGGCGGGCGGTTGGGCCGCCAGGTAGGCGTCGACGGAGTCGGGTTTCTCGGTCATGCCCTCGACTCTAGGCTTTGACCAGGACTTTCTCCGGATGACCCGCGGCCTCCAGTTGCCCGTCCCGTAGCAGGAGGCAGTGGTCTGCCCTGCTCGCCTCGTCGAGGTCGTGGGTGGCCGCGACGACGGTCACACCAGCCGCGCTGAGCTGCGCCAGGGCTCGGGATATCTCGGCCACGGACGCCTCGTCCAAGCCCGCCGCCGGTTCGTCGAGCAGCAGTAGGTCGGACTCCTGCGCCAAAGCCTGGGCGAGCAGGGTGCGTTGGCGTTGGCCGCCCGAGAGGGTGTCGAGCCGTCGAGTCGCCAGGTCGGTGAGCTGCATGCGCTCCAGGCAGATGCGGGTGATCTCGCGATCCGCGCGGGTCAGGCGCCGCCACGGTCCGCGATGCGCCCAGCGCCCCATCGCGACCGCTTCTCGCACGGTGATCGGCAGGGTCGGCGGTATCGCCGTGTGCTGCACCACGAAGGCGGGGCGCCGGGCGGTGCCGCGGTGCACCGCCCCTGCTCGAACCGCCACGGTGCCGGCGAGAACGCCGAGCAGGGTCGATTTCCCCGAGCCGTTGGGTCCGACTATCGCGGTCTGCCGCCCGCGCGGGATGGTGGCCGTCACGTCGTGGAGGACGGGCTGCCGGGCGTAGCCGGCGGTCAGGTGCTCGATCCGGATCGCCGCGTTGTCTGTGTGCTGCATCTCACCTCAATTGAAACGATAATCATTTTCAGTATATCGTCTCGCGCTATGGAATGGCTGTTCGCCCCGTTCGAGGTGGCTTTCGTGCAACGCGCGCTGTGGGGTGGGCTGCTCGTCTCGTGCGTGTGCGCCCTCGCCGGGACCTGGGTGGTGGTGCGCGGCATGGCATTTCTCGGCGACGCGATGGCCCACGGGATGCTGCCCGGCGTGGCGGTCGCGGCGTTGCTCGGCGGGAATCTGATGATCGGCGCCGCGGTGAGTTGCACCGCCATGGCCGCCGGGGTGTCGCTGCTCTCGCGCGGCAAGCGGTTCGCGGCCGATACCGCGATCGGGTTGCTGTTCGTGGGGATGCTCGCGGCCGGGGTGATCCTGGTGTCGCGGTCGCAGTCCTTCGCTGTCGACCTGACCGGGTTCTTGTTCGGGGACGTGCTGGCGGTACGCAGCGTCGACCTGTGGTATCTCCTTGCGGCGCTGGCTGTTTCGCTGGCAATCGCGGTCTTCGGGCACCGGGCCTTCGTCGCGCTGACCTTCGATCCGCGCAAGGCGCACACGCTCGGGTTGCATCCGAGAGCGGCGCAGGTGGCGTTGGTGGGGCTGCTGACCCTGGCGATCGTGTCCTCGTTCCACGTCGTCGGGACGCTGCTGGTGTTCGGGTTGCTCATCGCCCCGCCCGCTGCCGCGGTGTACTGGTCGGATCGGATTCCGGTGGTGATGTCGATCGCCGCGCTGGTCGGTGGGTTCTCCACCGTCGCGGGACTGGTCATCTCCTGGCATGCGGGCACGGCCGCGGGAGCGACCATCGCGGCCGTGGCGGTGGGGTCGTTCTTCGTCTCCGCGATCTGCTCGGCGGTGCGGGATCGGTTCGGGAAGGCGGGGGCCACCTCGGTGGCCGCGCTGGCCGCGCTGCCGCTGGTCGGGTGTGCGCCGGCTGTGGAACCGGCGGTGGTCGAGGAGACTCCGCACGGGTTCGTCGCCGGAGCGCAGGAGATGAGCGAGGCGCAGAAGCGCCTGCTTCTCGCCGACGGGACCGGGGCGGTGCGGGTGATCGATCTGCTGACCGAGGAGGTCACGCCGATCGAGGCCGGGGAGACGAAAAGTGATTCGGCACAACCGCATCCGAGTACCGATCGGTCGCCGATCGATGCGGCACCCGCGGTTGGTGACGGGCGGTTCGCGTATCTGAGCGCGGGAGCCTCGGTTCGCGTCGTGGACAGCGGGGGATGGACCGTCGACCACGGCGACCATCGGCACTACTACCAGGCCCCCGAACGCGAGGTCGGGGTGATGTCCGCGGCCGACGGAGGTTCGACCGCCGAGCCCGGCGCCGCAAGGACACCCAGCGGCGTCGGCGACTCGGTTGTCGGTGCGTACAGCGATGCCGCCCTCGCGTCGGTTGTGCTGGACTCCGGTGCGTCGATCCTGTTCGACCGCCCCGCGTTGGACAACGGTGTCGCCCGGGCGCAACGCCGGATCGAGGGCATCGCGATCCCGTACGCCGAGCGGATCGTGGTCGTCGACAGTGCGGGTCGAGTCGAGGTGCGCGGGCGCGACGGCACGGCGGGGCAGGTGCCGACCGCCACCTGTCCGCAGCCGAAAGGGCAGGCCGTGACCAGGCGCGGAGTGGTTTTCGGGTGTGCCGACGGCGCGCTCGTGGTGGCACAGCGCGAGGGTGATTTCGTCGCCGAGAAGGTTCCCTACCCGGCGCACACCCCGGACCGCGCGAGCGCGTTCACCCACCGCCCCGGCAGCACCACGCTGACCGCACTCGCGGGTCGTGACGGGGTGTGGACGCTCGATATCAGGAAGAAGACCTGGACCCGAACCACGATCTCCGACGCGGTCGCGGTGAACACCGCCGGTGAAGGATCGCCGCTGCTCGTGCTCACCCGCGATGGTGTGCTGCACGGCATCGACCCCGTCACGGGCACGGAGACAGCGCGTACGGCGCTGATCGCCGGGCCGGTCGACGGAGACCCGGTGATCGCGGTTGACCCGGAGCGCGCCTATATCAACGACTCTCGGGCGCGCACCGTCCACGAGATCGCCTACAACGACAACCTTCGCGTCGCGCGCACGTTCTCGCTGGACATCACGCCTTCGCTGATGGTGGAGACAGGCTTGTGAAGCGCACGTACATCTCTCACGTTCCGCCTTCGAGTCGGCAGCGGACACCTGCCATCTCCTCGATGTGGGCGCCACGCTCCGACGGGCGTGCGGGGACGATTCGCCACGCTGTCCTGCTGCTGCTCGCGGCTGCCCTGTTCGTGCCGCTGGTGAGTGCGTGCGGCAGCGGGGCCGAGCGGTCCGGAATCGTGGTGACCACCAATATCCTCGGCGATCTGACCAGGGCCGTTGTCGGCGACGCGGTACCGGTGACGGTGTTGATGGAGGCGGGGGCCGATCCGCATTCCTTCGGCATCTCCGCACGTCGAGCGGCCGACATCGAGCGCGCCGCGCTGGTGGTGCACAACGGGCTCGGGCTCGAGGAAGGCGTGGCGCGTCACGTGGAGGCCGCTGCCGCTGCCGGGGTGCCCACCCTGGCGGTGGCCGAGCGAGTCGATCCGATCGCCTATGCCTCCGATGAGTCGGCGGGACAACCCGATCCGCACTTCTGGACCGATCCGCGCCGGGTGCGCACGGCCGTCGAGGCGATCAGTTCCGAGGTACTCGCCCAGGTCGACGACATCGACGCCGACGCGGTGCGGGCGAATACGCAGCGCTACCTCGGCGAGATCGACGAGCTGGACCGGTGGATGACCGAGCGGTTCGCCGCCGTCTCGCCCGAGCGCAGGCAGTTGGTCACCGACCACCACGTCTTCGGTTATCTCGCACAGCGATTCGGGTTCCGGGTGATCGGCGCGGTCATCCCCAGCGGCACCACCCTGGCCTCGCCGAGCGCCGCCGATCTCGACCACCTCGCGACCGCGATCCGCACCGCCGGTGTGAGCGCCATCTTCGCCGATTCGTCACAGCCCGATCGGCTTTCGCGCGTCCTCGCCGAACACACCGGACTCCAGGTGCGGGTGATCGCCCTGCACACCGAGTCGCTCACCGCGCCCGGTGCGGGTGCGGCCACCTATCTGGAGATGGCGCGCGCCAACACCGAAGCCATCGCCCGAGGTCTCTCCGGGCCGAGCACCTAATTCACGCACAAGAGATGGAGCACGACATGAACAGGTCACGGACCACCACGATGGTGGCCATGTCGGCGGCACTCGCCTCGGCGATGGCGCTGAGTGGTTGTGGCACCGACGATTCCGGCCACGATCACGAGCACACGCCCGGAACCGAGCCGATCGCCCTCACCTATGACGGCGGAATCTACGTCCTCGACGGCGCGTCACTGGCCCAGCGGGGGGACGTGAAGATCGACGGCTACAACCGGCTCAACCCGGCCGGGGACGACGACCACCTGATGGTGTCGACCAAGGACGGGTTCCGCGTCTTCGACGCCTACGATGCCGCGTTCACCGGAACGCAGTTCCCCGCCGCCAAGCCGGGGCACGTGGTCCGGCACGCGGGCAAGACGGTGCTGTTCGCCGACGGCTCCGGTGAGGTCACCGTGCTCGATACCGCGCAGGTCGACAGCGGTAAGCCGACGGAGGTCTACCGGGCGGCGGCTCCGCACCACGGCGTCGCGATCGAGTTGAGCAACGGGAACCTGGTGCTCACCCTCGGCACCGAGTCCAAGCGGGTCGGCGTCGTCGCGCTGGACAAGGACCGTAAGGAGCTCACCCGCAACGAGGACTGCCCCGGTGTGCACGGCGAGGCGGCCGCCCAGGGTGAGGCGGTCGTGATCGGCTGCCAGACCGGAGCCGTCGTCTACCGCGACGGCAAGATCACCAAGGTCACCAGTCCCACCCCCTACGGTCGGATCGGCAATATGTCCGGCAGCGAGGCCTCGCCGATCGTGCTCGGCGACTACAAGCAGGACAAGGACGCCGAACTCGAACGCCCGCAGCAGATTTCGCTGGTGAATACCACCGACGGCACGCTGCGCCTGGTCGATATCGGCACCAGCTACACCTTCCGCTCGCTGGCTCGCGGTCCCCACGGTGAGGCTCTGGTGCTGGGCACCGACGGCAAGATCCACGTCATCGACCCGGTCGCGGGCACGGTGGTTCGCACCATCCCGGTGCTCAGCAGCTGGCAGGAGCCGCTGGACTGGCAGGTGGCCCGCCCGAACCTGTTCGTTCGCGACGGCATCGCCTACGTGAGCGACCCCGCGACCAAGCAGGTGCACCGGGTCGACCTGGCTGCCGGGAACGTCACGGCCAGCGCCACTTTAGCGGCCACGCCGAACGAGCTGACCGGCGTCACCGCGCACTGATCGAGCTCACCGCGCTCGCCCGGTGTCCGTCTCGCGCGACACCGGGCAGCGTGGTGCTCGCCTGTTCGGATCGTCGACTCAGGCGGCGCACCGCACGACGGCCTCGCGCAGGTTGCGGCTGCGCACATCGTCGAGAATCGCCATGCCGAGGCGGTTCATGCTGTAGCCGAAGCCCAATCCGGTTGCCGGGTCGGCGAATCCGAAGGAGCCGCCCAACCCGGTGGTGCCGTACGCGCGTTTGTCCGAGCCGAAGCGGAAGGTGCCACGCGACTTGCGGAAACCGAGGTGGTAGCGGCTCTTGGTGTGCAGCACCAGGTCGTCGGCGGGCACATCATCGGCGGTGTCGGCGGCGGCCAGCAGGTCGAGAACGTCCGCGCTGATCGGCAGCACGCCGGTGCGGCCCGCGGCGGCGCCATAGACCTCGGCCAGCGCGCGGGCATTGCCCACACCGTTCATCCCGGGCCACTCGACCTCGAGGAACTCCCGCCGCGCGGCGCGTGCGGGCGCGCCGGGACGCGGATTGGTCAGTGCCGCATAGGAGTACCCGCGCTTGGCATAGACCTCGCCGCCGATGCGCAGCGGCAGATCGCGCCACTCGTAACGCCAGATGTCCCAGCCCTTGGTCGCCGAGAGCTGGGCGACCCGGTCCATCGACTCGGTCTCGGGCAGTCCGATGAACAGCTCGGCGCCGACCGGGCCCGCGATCTCCTCGGCGAAGAATCGCCCGAGGCTGCGCCCCGCCGGGTCCACCCGCCGCAGCAATTCGCTCTGATACAGCCCCAGCGTGAGCGCGTGATAGCCGTGCCGGGTGCCGGGCCGCCACGCCGGCTTCTGCGCGGCGAGCAGCTCGCCGAGCGCGTCGCGGTCGAGAAGTTCGCGCAGCTTCACGATCCGGTCCAGCCCCGACAGGCCGGCCTGATGGTCGATCAGCTGACGCACCGTGATTCGCTCTTTGCCGTGCTCGGCGAACTCCGGCCAGTATTTCGCGACCGGCGCCTCGTAGTCGAGCAGGCCCCGCGACACCGCCGTCGCGAGGGTGAACGCCGACATCCCCTTCGACGAGGAGAACACGGGCACGATCGTGTCGCGCTCCCACGCCACCTCGCGCTTGCGATCGCGATGGCCCGCCCACAGGTCGACCAGTGGCTGGTCGCCGGCGTAGACGGCCACGGCGGCGCCGATCTCGCCGTGGTCGGTGAAATTGCGGCGGAAGGCGTCGGCGACGGGGCCGAAACCGGCCGCCACGTCGCCGTGGATCGATGGTGCGGAACTCATGATGTCCTCGATCGTAGCCGCGTCTCGTACGCTGCCGATATGCGATCGTTGCAGCAGGTTCAGCAGTGGCCGGTCGGAAACGCCGCCGCTGCCGTGGTCACGGCCGACGGTGTGTCGAGCATCGGCGACACCGAGCGGGTGTTCCGGCTGGCCTCGGTCACCAAACCACTCGTCGCCTACGCCACGCTCGTGGCACTGGAGGAAGGCGCGGTCGAACTGGACCAACCAGCGGGTCCGCCCGGCTCGACTGTGCGCCATCTGCTCGCCCACACCTCTGGCGTCGCGTTCGACTCCGCCGAGGTTCTCGCCGAACCGGGGGCCCGGCGCATCTACTCGAGCGCGGGCTTCGAACTGCTCGCCGATTTCCTCACCGCGCAGACCGGGATCGAGTTTCCGCGGTATCTGCGCGAGGCGGTTTTCGAGCCACTCGGTATGCGCACGGCGGTCCTCGACGGTTCTGCCGGCCACGGGGGTAGCGCCTCCCTCGCCGACCTCACGCTGTTCGCCACCGAATTGCTGACACCTCAATTGATATCTCGGCAAACCCTGGATGACGCGACCTCGGTGCAATTCCCCGACCGCAACGGAGTCCTGCCCGGATTCGGCTCGCAGCGCCCCAACGACTGGGGATTGGGATTCGAAATCCGCGACGGGAAAACCCCGCACTGGACGGGAAAAACCAATTCCGCGCGCACCTACGGGCACTTCGGCCAGTCCGGCACGTTCCTCTGGGTCGACCCGGAAATCCGGGTGGCGACAATCGCGCTGAGCGACAAGAATTTCGGTGACTGGGCCAGAGCGGCGTGGCCGAAATTCAGCGATTCCGTTATCGCAGAGACACCTGACACGCAGTAAAGTAACACGCGCAACACCGCGCACTTCAGTACACTCGTGCCACGCCAGACCATGACGGGCCGTTGGGGAAGACGTTCCTTGTCGAGGCTGGAGGTGTTGGTAAGTGCGCGCATCGAGTCAGTTCGCTGACGCGACGGCGGGTGTGGTTTACATCCACTCATCGCCTGCCGCGTTGTGCCCTCACGTGGAATGGGCGCTGTCCACCGCACTGTCGTCCCCGGCTCAATTGCGGTGGAACGCCCAACCGGCCGACGGGCAACTCCGTGCGAGCAGTGACTGGATCGGCCCCGTCGGCACCGCGGCCCGGATAGCCCAATCATTGCGCACCTGGCCCGTACTGCGTTTCGAAGTCACCGAAGACCCCAGCGAAGGCGTCGACGGCGAACGCTACAGCTTCGTCCCCGGCCTCGGTCTCTGGCACGGATCCACCGGCGCCAACGGCGACGTGATGCTGGGCGAAATGCGATTACGCGCTCTGCTCCAGGCCGCCGAAGAACTGGATGCCCACGGAACCTTCGACTTCCGCACCGAACTCGACCGCGCGCTGGGCGCACCGTGGGACGAGGACCTCGAAGCCTTCCGTCAGGGCACCGACAATGTCGGCGCCGAGGTCACCTGGCTGCGCCGGGACGTGGGCTGACAGCTGGCTGTCCTCAGCCGCCGGTGCGTCGTGTCGGGAGCGGGACGTGGTCGAGATCGTGGGCCATGACCGCGCCGGGGAAGTCCGCCTGCTCGATGAACAGGTGGTCCTCGCTTTCGGTGTAGCGCTCCGAGAAGTGGGTCAGGACAAGGGTTGTCACGCCGCAGGAGCGCGCGACCTCGCCCGCTTGACGCGCCGTGAGATGGCCGCGTTCGTGCGCCTGATCGGTCTCGGAGTCGAGGAAGGTGGACTCGATGATCAGCATGTCGACACCATCGGCGAGCTCGAAGATGGTGTCGCACAGGCGCGTATCCATGATGAAAGCGACCTTCTGGCCCGGCCTCGGCGCCGAACACTGGTCCAGCAGCGGCCCGGACAGCTCACGGATCGCGGCGCCGGAGATGCCGTGCTCACGCAGCTTCTCGGGCAGGAAGGTGCGGCCGTCCGGTTCGGCGAGGCGGTAGCCGTAGGTGGGCATGCTGTGGTCGAGGGGGCGCGCGGTGAGAGTGAAACCGTTGCCCTGCAATGTTTCTCCGGGGCCCCGCATCGGGTGCTCGATCAGCGTGGGGGAGCCGTAGTAACTCGTCGCGTACCGCAGTCGTTCCCAGTACTCGGCACTCTCGCCGGGGTAGACGACGTGGACGCCGTGCGGCACTCCGTCACGTCCCAGCCGCTGCACGATGCCGGGGACACCCAGCGAGTGGTCGCCGTGAAAATGGGTGATACACAGCCAATGTAGTTCGGTCGCGGAAGCACCCGCGTGCGACATCTGACGTTGCGTGCCCTCGCCGGGATCGAACAGCACGCCCTGCCCATCCCAGCGCAGGAGGTAACCGTTGTGGTTGCGACGGCGGGTGGGCACAGCCCCGGCTGTGCCGAGGACGACGAGTTCTCGTGTCGACATCGACCTATCCTGGCGGGTCGCCGCGTCGGTGTCACGCCGATTCCACGGTCGGGCCGCCATCGGCGGGTGCGCGGACATGGAGATGATGAGATGGTCCGAGCACGTGCGACCACCACCGAGGTACGCGCGCGCCGAGCACACAGCTGCCGGAGGACAACGATGGATCTGTTCGACTACGACGCCGAACTACGCCTGCACCAGGCGCATTTCTTCGCGGCCGCGAAGGTGGGCCGTGGTGATCGCGTGCTCGACATCGGTTGTGGCACCGGCCAGACCACGCGCGAAGCGGCCCGAGCAGCCGTCGACGGGAGCGCGCTGGGGGTCGACATCTCGGAGGTGATGCTCGACCGGGCCCGCCGGATCAGCGCCGACGAAGGTCCGTCGAATGTCGGTTTCGAGCTGGCGGACGCACAGGTGCATCCCTTCGCGCCCGCGGCATTCGATCTCTGTATCAGCAGGTTCGGTGTGATGTTCTTCGCCGATCCGCTCGCCGCGTTCACCAATATCGCGCGCGCGATACGTCCGGGCGGTCGTCTCGCGTGGCTGGTCTGGCAAGGTCACGACCGCAACGAATGGGCGACCGTGTTCAGCGATGTACTCGCGGCGTCGATCGCCACCCCCGGTCGTGGACCGTTCTCGCTCGCGGACCCGGTCGCATCCGAATCACTTTTGGTAGCAGCGGGTTTCACCGACATCCACTTCACCGAGATCGACGAGCCCGTCTACTACGGTCCCGACAGCGCGTCCGCCTACGACAACCTCCTGCGCCTGACAGGGTTCACCGCCTTTCTCGCCGCGCGCGAGCCCGTGAAAGCCGAGCAGGCCTGTGCGCGGTTGCGCGCGGTTCTCACCGACCACGAGACAGAAACCGGTGTGTATTTCGACTCACGTTCCTGGCTCATCAGCGCTCGTTGTCCTTGACAGGCTCCACATGTCATCTGTGACGAGTTTCGGGACGGGTGAATCCTTTCGGGTGGTCGGTGCCTCTTATGTGTGTCGCGACGAACGTCGGGACAGGACAGGGAGGTTTGTCGTGGTCATCGGTATCGGTGTTGTGGTCGGTCTGATATTGCTCTGCACGTGCATGGTGGTCGTGAAGCGCAAACGAGCTGGGCGTGGGTGAGTCGCGGTGGCCCGATGAGCGATTGATCGTCGCCGCGCAGGGTGGGGACGTGGATTCGATCGCCGCGCTGGTGTCGGGTTCGCATCCGCATATCCAGCGCTTCGCTCATTCCCTGTGCGCCACAGCGGAAGACGCCGAGGACGCGGCGCAGGAGGCGCTGATCATCCTGTATCGCAAGATCGGGATGTTGCGGGCTTCCGGTGCGCTGGCGTCGTGGATGTTCCGGATCGTTCGCAACGAATGCCTGCGTCGCGCGCGGACGAGTCTGTCGGGACGAACCCCAGCGCAGGACACCATCTCGGCCGCCTCGGCCGAGGACGAAGTGCTGCGACGTCTGGAAGCCGGGCGGGTAGCAGCGGCGGTCGCCGATCTACCCGCCGACCAACGCAGCGTGCTGATCATGCGCGATATCCAGGGCTACGGCGGCCGGATGGTCGCCGATGCGCTCGGGCTCAGTACGACGGCGATGAAATCACGGCTGCACCGGGCCAGAGCGACTGTTCGACAGGCGCTACAGGACACATCCGATGAGGCTCGGGGAGAAAACGATGAGTGATGATTTCGCGAGTAGGTCCATGGCCGTGCACCTGGTGCGCGGAGCAGTGGGGTTCGGTGCGCTGGTCGGGTCGATCGCGCTGATCCCGGTCGTCGGGGCCGTCAGTGTGTTGCTGCTGCCCGTGGGCGTGGTCGCGCTGCGCGGATGTCCGACATGCTGGGCGATCGGACTGATGCAGACCATCTCGCGGGGCCGGCTACAGCGCTCCTGTACCAACGGTCAGTGCACACTGACCGTCAGCGACACCGCCTGAAGGCCGCTGACGACGGTGGAGCGGTCGGCAACGGCCGCTCCACGCCGCGCCGAGCAGCGGACAGGGTGCGTGCGTGTGCCCCTGACACCGCTAACCCCCGAACAGCAGATACAGCCCGGTGAAGGTGAAGCCGACCATCGTCAGCATCAATGCCAGCTGGCCGGTCAGCCGGTGACGTGGTGGCAGCAGGACCAGACAGCGGTCGTGGGCGGCGGCGACGCCGAGGAGGTGGCCGATCAGGACGGCGAGCACCGTGCAGGTGGCGAGGACGCTCGGATGGTTCGACAGCACGTAGGCGACATCGCGATCGGCCAGGCCCGCGAGGTTCCAGCCACGGTCGAGCGGGTCCGCGAACAGCAGTACCGTCGACTGTCCCTTCTCCACGAGAAAGGTGAGGTAGTGGGCGATCAGATAGCCCGCCACGATCGGGGTGAGACTGTGCGCCAGCCGTCGGGGCAGCAGCGCTCGATCGGCGGGGCGCACGCCACCGGTGGCGCGTGCGGCGAGGGCGAAGACCCCGCCGACCACGCCGATGAAGACCAGCAGTCCGGCGGTGCGCACCAGGGTCGGGTCAAGGACCGGCGCCAGGTCGTCGACCAGTTCGCGCCACCGAGGGAAGGTGGAGAAACTGTCGAAGGCGGTGGATCCCAGCAGTGTCGCCGCGACCGCGACCGATCCGGGGAGTGCGGGAGTCCCCGCGAGGTTGTTCAGCGGCATTCGTACCACTGGCAGGCCCGCGCTGTCGCGGCCGTAGACGCTCAGGCGCGCCAGCAGCGTGCTGTACACCTCGAGCGGATCGGCCCGTTCCGCCCACACGGTGCCGAACAACCCGAGCCCGATCGTGGTCACCACCAGATAGCCGAGCAGCCAGGTCAGCACCGAGCTCACCGACCCCGGTGCGCGCCAAGCCAATTCCAGCCACACGAAGGAGAACAGACCGAGAGCGGCTGGGAGATAACCCCATTCGCCGCGATAGCGCAGCAGTCCGCGCTCCGGCGGGCGCCGCAGCAGCAGGCAGCCGAATCGATGGATCGCCCGGACCGGCGAGACGACCTTCCAGACCGGCCCGATCAGCAGGGACGCCACCATCACCCCGACCCAGACGCCGATGTAGAGCACCCCGGGCACCGGGTTCGAGGCCGGATCCGAGGAGCCGAACACCGCGATGACGATCACGCACGCGGTCACCACCACACTCGCCACGGCGATGACCGTCCGTGTCGCGCGGGCGTCGAGCACTCGGCGTAGCGGTCCCGGCAGCGGTAATCCGGGGGACCCGGGGTCCAGCCGTGGCAGCCGCCAGGCGAAGAACAGCAGCGCGAACGAGAACGTCAGCGCCCACGCCGCGCCGATCAAGGCGTAGGTGAGCGGAATCGGCAGGTCAGCGGCCCCGTTCAGGCCGTGGGCAAGGAGCTTCACCGCCGGGCCAGCAGGGTGGTCACCGTCCGTCCGAGGTGGTGCAGTTCGATCTCCACCTGGCCCGGCACCGTCACGGTGAAGTCGAACTGCTGGCCCGACGCCGCGGCGACGGGAAAGGTGTGCGCGGGAGAGGAGTGGACATGCAGTTCGTCGGCGGCGTCACTGTCGACCCGCAGCACGATGCGTTGCCCGACTTCGGCTTCGGTGCGCGTATTGGTCGGGGACACCGCGCCGTTCGCGATTCGGATGTCGATGGTGCGGGCGGCGCGCTCGTCGGTCGGCTCGGACTCCGTACTCGATGAGCAGCCGACCAACAGCGCACCCGCGGCAACCATGACAAGGCTGTACCGGACCCGACGATGTGTCACGGATTCTCCTCGGTGCGGTCGGTCCGCGCGGATTGTGCTCGGGTGTCCTCATTTTCGTGCTTCTCCGCGCGCCGGTCACGCATCGCGATGAACAGCACCAGACCGACCAGAGCCACCGCGGGCAGGAAGGCCGGGATCGCCAGCAGGAGGGAGTGGTCGGCGAGCAGGTCGACGTTCTCCTGGCGAATCATGGTTCGACCGTTGCCTTCTGGTCCGGGACGCTGCCCGCCGCCAGATAACGGTCGTTCACCCGGGCAGCGCCCCACGCCATCGCCGCGATCAAGGCCAGGCTGCACGCCAGCACCACCAGGCCCGCGAGACCGATCAGCCAGGACGGATGGTCGAAGGACCGCTCACGCTGCAGTACCGAGATCTCCTCGACGAACGGTCGCGTGAAGCCCGCGGGCGCGGGCACTTCCGCGGCGCCGATGCCGCGATCGAGCGGCATGAAGATCGGGAGCGCGGATTGCATACGCCCGTCCTGCAGGCGCAGCACCGTCTTCCAGGTGCCGTGCACGGGCACCGGACGGGTGGACACGAAGTGGTCGTCGGTGACGCGCCGCAGCTTGTCCACGACGAGGCCGTGGCCGGGACTGTCCGCGCCGATACCGCCCTGCCAGGCCAGGATCTCCACCCATTCGGGACTGTCGCCGATCAGGTCGCCGGGGGTGAGCCGGATGTCGGCGGTGACCATCCGCCCGCCCTGCTCGGGCTCGGCGTCGGTGAGCGCGACGGTCGCCGACGCGTTCTCCGGCACCCGGATGATCAGCCCGTTCGCGGTGGCCGCGGCCGCGATCACCACGGCGGCGACCACGATGCCCCGCCGCACCGTGGGCTTGGGCAGGGCTTCGCCGCGCAAGACGGTGCCGAGCATCGCGCCGATCACACCGCCCGCCACCCCGACCGGCACCGCCATCGCGAGCAGTTCCAGCCACATCCCGCTGACCCACGGATTGACGAACATCCGCTCTATCCACAGTGATTCGAGCCAGATACCCACCGTCGCCACACCGAGACCGGTGAGCGCACCCCACCAGAGCGGTCGCCGGATCAGCGGCAGGAGGGCGAGCAGTTCGACCACGATCGCGGCGCCGAGGTACAGCGGGAACACATTGCGCGGCGCTTCGAAGCCGGTGCCGACGAGGACTGCGACAATGGACCGCACGCAGAAGGCGAAGGCCACGAGCAGCAGTGTGCTGAGTGGGCCGAGGGTCAACCGCGCCGAGATCAGGGCGATCGTGGCGGCGAAGACGATCAGCATCGGTTGCAGGACCAACCGGAACTGCTCGACGCCGAAGTCGAACTCGACCTGGAAGACCGACAGTCCGATCACCAGGCCGCCGAAAGCGAAGGCCTGAATCGCCCACAGCACCCGCCCGTCGGTGCGTTCGGGGTCGGGCCGGTTGTAGCGGCCTTCGAGCTCGAGCAGCAGCACCCCGATCAGCGACAGACCCGCACCGCCGATGAGCATGAGGTGGGTGGGTCCCCACAGCGTGACATCCTGGCCGAACAGCCGGTGCCAGATGTCGTCGAGCGGGAAACCGATCAGCGCGTACAGACCGGCGCCGGCGATCAGAATGCCGCCGACGGGGGCGTACCAGTCGCGGGTGATCTTCACCGCCGCCGCGCCCGGCTTCTCGTCGAGCGGCAGGATGATCGCGAGCATGCCCGCCATGAACAGGAAGAACAGTCCGACCAGGATGAAATAGTGCGCCGGGTTGGCCAGCGGTCCGTCGTCGCGGCCCTTGCCGACGTGCAGGCTCACATCCCAGATGAAGCCGAGAAACGCGGTCAGGATGGTCGCTAGGAACATCGCGATCGGCAGCGCCACCCAGCCGGGGCGGTTCATCAGCCGGCCGCTGAAGTCGGCCAGCTGTCGCAGCCAGGTGATGCGGCGCGTCCGATGCAGATACGCCACCCACAGCAGCACCGCGCCGATCACCGCGGCCGCGCCGGTCATCACCGCGACCTGACCGAGAGCGGCGCCACCGCCCTCGGTGCCCGGCGCGGACAGGATTGTCGAGGGATCGCTCACTGTGGACACCGTTGTCCTCCGATATGTCGAAGCGCCCGATCTAAGGGTTACCGACAGTATCCCGAATTCCGTGCTGCGCCGATACCCCGCGCGCACAGGTCGCGGTTCAGTGGTCGAAGCGCCTAACCGGCAGGCCGGAGCTGCTCCCGGTACCGCTCGCCCCAGGTCTCCATCAGCCTGATGATCGGGACGAGACCGCGACCGAAATCGGTCAGCTCGTATTCGACCCGGGGCGGGACCTCCGGATACACGGTGCGGGTGAGGACGCCGTCACGCTCGAGTTCGCGCAGTTGCGCGGTCAGCATTCGCTGGGTCACGTGCGCCATCGCCCGGCGCATCTCGTTGAACCGGGCGGTGCCCTCGCTCAGCTGGAAGATGATCATGCCCTTCCACTTGCCGCCGATCACATCGAGGGTGACCTCGACCGGGCAGTCGAAATCGAGATCCTGCTTACGTTTCGCCACGCCACATCCTCGTCTCACCGGCAACGGTATGGAAAAGGGTACCGAGTAACAGAAATGTGCGTTCTTACGCGGAAATTCCCTGTCGGGCAGGCTCGATCCCGCACGCCGACCCCGTTCCGACAGGAGTTCCAGAGATGGCTCAGCTACTTCGACTCGATGCCAGCCCTCGTCGATCGCGTTCTCACACCCGCACGCTGGTCGGGGAGTTCGTCGCGCGCTGGAGCGAGGGTCGACCCGCTGACACCGTGATCCGCCGCGATCTCGGCTACGAACCGCCGCCGCATCTCACCGAGGACTGGATCGCCGCCGCCTTCACCACACCGGGGCAGCGCACCGCGCAGATGCGCGACACCCTGGCCTACAGCGACCGACTGGTGGACGAGCTGTTCGCCTCCGACGTGCTGGTGCTCGGAGTCCCCATGTACAACTTCGGGGTACCGGCGATGCTGAAGGCCTACATCGACCAGATCGTCCGGGTCGGGCGCACCTTCGCCTTCGATCCCGAGGCCGCGGACCCGTACACGCCGCTCACTTCCGGTAAGCGCGCGTTCGTCATCGTCGGTACCGGCGACGCAGGCTACGAGGCGGGGGGCCCGCTGGCGAGCATGAACCACGTGGAGCCGTACCTGCGCACGGCGCTGGGTTTCATCGGCATCGACGAGGTCGAGTTCGTCTACACGGGCAACGACGAATTCGGCGGCGAGCGCCTACAGCGATCCCTCGAACGCGCCCGCAGCCGGGTTGCCGACCTGACTCCTGCGCGCGAAGTCGTCGACGTAGCGGACTGAGCGCATCCGACTCGCGATGCCGAAACCCCGGACAGAGCCCGGGGTTTCGGTAGGCCGACCTGGATTCTGCTCGGTCAGCGAGTGGCGATGATCGCTGAACCATGGCCGAAGAGGCCCTGGTTTACCGCGATGCCCGCTCGGGCGTTGTCCACTTGGCGGCCATCCGCCTGGCCACGCAGCTGCCAGGTGAGCTCGCAGACCTGGGAGATCGCCTGGGCGGGGATGGCCTCGCCGAAGCAGGCAAGGCCGCCGCTGGGGTTCACCGGTATCCGTCCGCCCAAAGTCGTTGCGCCACTGCGCAGCAGAGTCTCCGCTTCGCCGGTCTCACAGAGGCCGATGTCCTCGTACCAGTCCAGTTCCAGCGCGGTGGACAGGTCATAGACTTCCGCGAAGGACAGGTCGGCGGGCCCGATCCCTGCCTCTTCGTAGGCGGCGTGCGCGATAGCAGACCGGAAGGTGCGCGACGGTGGCTCGACGGCCACAGCGGAATCCGTCGAGAAATCCGGCAGATCGAGCACAGTCTTCGGGAAGGTCGGCGTGACCGTCGACAGCGCGGAGATACGAACCGGATCGGCGATGCCGTGGCGGCGCGCGTAGTCCATCGATGTCAGCACCAGCGCGGCCCCGCCGTCGCTCGTCGCGCAGATATCGAGCAGCCGCAACGGGTCCGAGACGATCGCCGAGGCGGAGATCTCCTCGACCGAGACCTCCTTGCGGTAGCGGGCATTCGGGTTGTTCAGGCCGTGCCGGGAGTTCTTCACCTTGACCGCGGCGAAGTCGTCGAGGGTAGCGCCGTGCAAGGCCATGCGACGCCGGGCGTAGAGCGCGAAATAGATGGGGTTGGTGGCGCCGAGCAGATGGAAGCGCAACCAGTCGGGGTCGTCGCGGCGCTCGCCGCCGACCGGCTGGAAGAAACCCTTCGGGGTGGTATCCGCGCCGACCACCAGCGCCACCTCGCACAGCCCGGCCAGGATCTGGGCGCGCGCGTTGGCGATGGCCTGCGCACCGGAGGCGCACGCGGCGTAGCTACTCGAGATCTGCGCACCCGACCAGCCGAGCGCCTGGGCGAACGTCGCGCCCGAGACGAACCCGGGGTAGCCGTTGCGGATGGTGTCCGCGCCGGCGATGTAGCCGACGTCGCGGTGGTTCAACCCGGCATCAGCCAGCGCCGCACGCGCCGCCACCAGACCGTATTCGACGAAGTTGCGTCCCCACTTGCCCCACGGGTGCATGCCCGCGCCGAGGACGGCGATATCGCGATCATTCGTGTCAGTCATTGACCGGCCTCCACATCCACACCGTGTGCTCCGCGTCCTCGTCCTCGTACAGCGTCCCGACGGTCAACTCCACCGGCATCCCGACGGCCAGGTCGTCGACGGTGAGACCGCGCACGACCTGCCCGAGAATCACCATCTGCTCGACCTCGAGCTCCACCGCCGCCACGATGTAGGGCACGAAGGGGTCGGCCGAGACGTAGGGCGCGGGCGGCTTGTACCGCGCGTCGGCGTACGACCAGATCCGGCCGCGCGTGGAGAACAGGTACTCGACGAGCTCGGAGCCGTCGTGGGTACCTGTGCACTGCGGGTTACGGCAGGCGAGGGTGTTCTTCGGGAAGTACGGCGTGCCGCAGTCGTTACAGCGAGTTCCTTGAAGGCGTACCCGGCCGTCGTCCGCAGTGAACCAGTCAGCCACCGCGGGGCGTTGTTCTTTCTGCACGTGGCCGACGCTATAGGAACACGTTCTACTTTGGGGCGGAATCCCGTTCCAGCGCTGCTCGGGCGCGGGTGCGACGGGCGCGACTCGGCGCAGGCGTGCCCGGTCGTGCCGCCCGCGCTCGGAGGTGCATAATCGAACGTATGTGCGACTCGATTCGGCTCTACCTGCGTAATGGGCGCTGGACGGAACCGGCTCCGCGCTTCCGCCCGAACGGGCACCGGCTCGGGGCAGGCCGGTCACTCGTCAGCGTGCTGCCGTGCCGACGGATCGGCGGACACCACCGAACGCACACCTGCCTCGCCTGCGCCGCCATCACCTACTGCCCGCCGATCCACGCCGACTGCGAACATCAGCACGGCACCGGTCGAATTCCGCCCGCTGAAACCTGAAAAGGCTTCTCCCCGTGTGAATTACAGCGGGATGATGATGGACCCGCAGGAGTTGGCGCCGACATAGCATCCGATCGCGGTGAGCACGGACTGCACCAGCGTCGACGAGCCGGTACCCAACGACCCACTGCCCGAATCCAGCGGTGATTCGGCGGCCACGGGACCAGCTGCGGCGACCAGACCGGCGGTTACGGCGAGGACTGCGGTTCCGGTGCGCAATGCCCGGGAGGTGAGAATCATGCGAGAAGCGTACGAACGATCAACTGATTCCGAACGCCCCCAATCCTGGGGCACCGGCCTTCAACGGCCTTTGCCGTCTCACGATCTGTGGGCGCAGAGGGGTTCGAACCCCCGACCGCTGGTGTGTAAAACCAGTGCTCTACCGCTGAGCTATACGCCCTGGCACCGCCGGGGAGTACCGGCGGTGTCGGGTTATGAATCTAGCGCGGCGAGGGCTTTCTCCCAAGCCGCCTGGTCACGGGCTTGTCCGGGGCCGTTCATCTCCGCGAAAGTGATGTAGCCGGACTTGTCGACGACGAAGGTGCCGCGGTTGGGGTAACCGGACTTCTCGTTGAAGACGTCGTAGGACTGGGTGACTGCGCCGTGCGGCCAGAAGTCCGACAGCAGGGGGAACAGGTAGCCCTGTTCCGCCGCCCAGATCTTGTGGGTGGGTGGGGGGCCGACGGAGATCGCGATGATCTCGGCGTCGTCGTTCTGGAACTTGGGCAGCTCGTCGCGGACCTTGCACAGCTCGCCCTGGCAGATGCCGGTGAAGGCGAGCGGATAGAACACCAGCAGCACGTTCTTCTTGCCGCGGAAATCCGACAGGGTGACGGGCTGGTTGTTCTGGTCCTTGAGGGTGAAATCCGGCGCGAGAGTGCCAACCTCTAGCGGCATACTACGAATCCTCCGTCGTGTCGGGTCTCAGCCGGGCCTGTGAGCCCAACTGAGACCCTAGCGAACGGCGGATTCAGCGCTGTTTGGATGGTGCCTTCGGCTGAACGAGGCGTGAGCCCGTCCAACTGCCGAGGCTGATGGTGGATGTCTGGGTCAGGCCGGCCGTGGGTGCGGCTTCGGCGATCTCGCTCGGATCGACATGACCAGGTTGGCCGGTCTTGGGGGTGAGGACCCAGATGAAGCCTTCATCGGCCAGCGGGCTGATGGCATCCATCAGCTCGTCGGCCAGATCGCCGTCACCTTCTCGCCACCAGAGCAGGACGGCGTCGACGACCTCATCGGAGTCTTCGTCGACCATCTCGCCGCCGCTGACCTCCTCGATCTCGGCGCGCAATGCGTCGTCGGTGTCCTCGTCCCAGCCCAATTCCTGAACAACCAAGCCGTGAGAAATGCCAAGCTTCTGAGCGTAGTTCTGCGCGTCCGCCGCGGCGACCACGGTGGTGTCCTCCCTAAACTTCCGACAGTAAGATAGGTGCAAGCGAACATGGTTATCGGCCGCAGCGCAAGCTGATCGGATGAATTGGGACCGTATGCCGCGTGTCGGGAGGGCGAAATCGGTCGTCTCAACAGGCGTCGTGGACTGCGGTGCGTGCCTGGTTGATGGTGCGACTGGCCTCGTTGAGCTTGCCGACAGGTGAGTTGTAGGTCATCTTTCTGGTTTGCGCGGCCAGCTCGCGCGCGGCGACGACATACGCGGTGAACTTGTCGGCCAGTTCGGTCGGCAGAGCGCCCACCGCGGCGACGACGCCCGACTCCACTTTGGTCGCCGCGTTGTCGAGGGTGGTGGCCGCGGACTCGCGTTTGGCCGCGTAGTCGGGAGCGTTGGTGTCGTGCGCGGAGACGAAGTCGTTGTAGGCGGTGACGCCCGCGCCGGTGGTGGTGGCGAACTGCCCGCAGTTGTCGGTGATCGCGCGCTCTCGCGCGGCTGCGGCGCGCGAGGAGGCGGCCGCGGAGGACGACGCGGCGGCCGTGGTCTTGTAGGCGGCCACTTCAGCCGCGTCGGTCGTCGGTGTGCCGGGGATCTGCTCGGCGCAACCCGCCACCACCGAACCCGCGGTCACGGCGACGAAGGCACAGATCAACCCCAGTCGGCGCGCGTGCAGCACCCTCATCGTCCGGCGTTCCCTCTCATCCACGTGCGCGACTCGCATTCCCCCGCAGAACCTACCTAATGGTATTCCCGCCGTGGTGATGACCTCGGCAGCCGTTTCGGTAAGGATGGGGGTGCACCCGAACCTTTCGCAACGGGTGGTCCGCACACCAGGCGGGCAGGCCCGGGGACAGCGACGCCGACCAAGCAGTTCAGCCCCCATCACGAGGAGCAGATTTGACCGACCTGATCCACTCTGCAGCTTCCAACGATCCACCAGCGAGCTCCGCCGGGGGCGGTGAATCCACCACCAAACCGACCGGTGAACGGGTGCGGGTCATCCGCGAGGGAGTGGCGTCGTATCTACCGGATATCGACCCCGAGGAGACCAGCGAATGGCTGGAATCCTTCGATGACATGCTCGACCGGGAGGGCCCGGGTCGCGCGCGCTACCTGATGTTGCGCCTGCTCGAGCGCGCGGGCGAACGCCGTGTCTCGATTCCGGCGCTCACCTCCACCGATTACGTCAACACGATTCCCACCGAGAACGAACCATGGTTCCCCGGTGACGAGGAAGTCGAGCGCCGCTTCCGCGCCTGGATCCGGTGGAACGCCGCGATCATGGTGCATCGCGCGCAGCGCCCCGGAATCGGTGTCGGCGGCCATATCTCGACCTACGCGTCCTCGGCGGCGCTGTACGAGGTGGGCTTCAACCACTTCTTCCGCGGCAAGGATCATCCCGGCGGCGGCGACCACGTCTACATCCAGGGCCACGCCTCGCCCGGCATCTACGCGCGCGGTTTCCTCGAGGGCCGCCTCAGCACCGACCGGCTCGACGGATTCCGTCAGGAATACAGCCACGGCGGCCTCGGCAAGGGCCTGCCGTCCTATCCGCACCCGCGGTTGATGCCGGACTTCTGGGAGTTCCCGACGGTGTCGATGGGCCTGGGCCCGATGAACGCGATCTACCAGGCCAGGTTCAACCACTACCTCACTGATCGCGGCATCAAGGACACCTCCGATCAGCATGTCTGGGCGTTCCTGGGCGACGGCGAGATGGACGAGCCCGAGTCGCGCGGCCTGATCCAGGTGGCCGCCAACGAGGCGCTCGACAACCTCACCTTCGTGATCAACTGCAACCTGCAGCGGCTCGACGGCCCGGTGCGCGGCAACGGCAAGATCATCCAGGAACTGGAATCGTTCTTCCGGGGCGCGGGCTGGAACGTGATCAAGGTGGTCTGGGGTCGCGAGTGGGACGCGCTGCTCGGCGCCGACCGCGACGGCGCGCTGGTGAACCTGATGAACTCCACCCCGGACGGTGACTACCAGACCTACAAGGCCAATGACGGCGCGTACGTGCGCGACCACTTCTTCGGCCGCGACCCGCGCACGAAGGCGCTGGTGCAGAGCATGTCCGACAGTGAGATCTGGAATCTCAAGCGCGGCGGCCACGACTACCGCAAGGTGTACGCGGCGTATTCGGCGGCGATGGCGCACAAGGGTCAGCCGACGGTGATCCTGGCCAAGACGATCAAGGGCTACACCCTCGGCAAGCACTTCGAGGGCCGCAACGCCACCCATCAGATGAAGAAGCTGGCGCTGCAGGACCTCAAGGACTTCCGCGATCTGCAGCGCATCCCGGTCAGCGACGCCGAGCTGGAGAAGGACCCGTACCTGCCCCCGTACTACCACCCGGGCATGGACGATCCGGCCATCGAGTACATGCTGGCCCGGCGCAAGTCGCTCGGCGGGTTCGTGCCGGAGCGTCGTTCGTCGGCCAAGTCGTTGAAGCTGCCCGGCGACGAGGCCTACCGCTCGGTCCGCAAGGGCTCGGGCAAGCAGAAGGTCGCCACGACGATGGCGCTGGTGCGCCTGGTCAAGGAACTGTTGCGCGACAAGGAGATCGGCAAGCGCATCGTGCCGATCATCCCCGACGAGGCCCGCACCTTCGGCATGGACTCGTGGTTCCCGACGCTGAAGATCTACAACCGCAACGGCCAGCTCTACACCTCGGTTGACGCCGAACTCATGCTCGCCTACAAGGAGAGCGCTGTCGGCCAGATCCTGCACGAGGGCATCAACGAGGCCGGTTCCACCGCGTCGTTCACCGCGGTCGCCACCTCCTACGCCACCCACGGCGAGCCGATGATCCCGCTCTACATCTTCTACTCGATGTTCGGGTTCCAGCGCACGGGCGACAGCTTCTGGGCCGCGGCCGACCAGCTGGCGCGCGGATTCGTGCTCGGCGCCACCGCGGGCCGCACCACCCTCACCGGTGAGGGTCTGCAGCACAACGACGGTCAGTCGCTGCTGCTGGCGTCGTCCAATCCCGCTGTGGTGACCTACGATCCGGCGTTCTCGTTCGAGATCGCGCACATCGTGCGCGACGGTCTGCGCCGCATGTACGGCGGCGGCGAGGCCGCGGCCAGCCTGCTGCCCGGTACCGAGGTGCCCGAGGTCGGCACGTTCGGTGGGGAGAACATCTTCTACTACATCACCCTGTACAACGAGCCCTACCAGCAGCCGGCCGAGCCCGACGACCTCGACGTGGCGGGTCTGCTCAAAGGTCTGTACCTGTACCGCGACGGTGGTGAGGGCGAGGTCCGTGCCCAGATCCTCGTCTCCGGGGTGACCGTGCCCGACGGGCTGCGCGCGCAGGAACTGCTGGCGCAGGAGTGGGGTGTGGCCGCGGATGTGTGGTCGGTGACCTCGTACGGCGAGCTTCGCCGGGAGGCGCTCGACAAGGAGATCGCGGCCCTCAAGCACCCCGATGTGGATTCGGGTTCGCCCTACGTCACCCAGGCGCTCTCGGCCGCGCGTGGACCGGTGGTCGCCGCGACGGACTGGATGCGCGCGGTGCCCGATCAGATCCGACAGTGGGTGCCCGGCGACTACATCACCCTCGGCACCGACGGGTTCGGCTTCTCCGACACCCGGACGGCCGCACGACGGGTGTTCAACGTCGACGCCCAGTCGATCGTGGTCGCGGTGCTGGAGGGTCTCGTCCGGGACGGCACGTTCGACAAGGCCAAGGCAGTGGAAGCGGCCGCGAAATACGGCATCGACAGCGTGGCCGCCGCGCCGAAGCCGAGTGCGGACGCGGCAGAGGAACTCGCGTAGCGGACTATTGGACTGTGGAGCGCAAACCGCCGCGGCCCCGTCGGATCACCGAGGGCACCAGCGAGCACGAGGTCTATCTACCGACGGGGGCGCTGTCCCCGAACCGGCAGACCCGTGATCCGCTGCCCGACACGCTGCTCAAGCGGGTCAAGCAGTTCTCGGGCCGGCTCTCCACCGAGGCGGTGGGGTCGATGCAGGATCGGCTGCCGTTCTTCGCCGACCTGGACGCCGCGCAGCGAGCGGGCGTGCAGATGCTGGTGCAGACGGCGGTCGTGAACTTCCTGGAGTGGTTGCAGGATCCCGATTCCGATATCCGCTTCAGCCTCGACGCGTTCCAGGTGATTCCACAGGATCTGGCGCGGCGGCTCACGCTGCGCCAGACCGTGGACATGGTGCGGGTGGCCATGGACTTCTTCGAGCAGTGGCTGCCCGCGCTGGCGCGCAACGATCGTCAGCTGGTGGCGCTCACCGAGGCGGTGCTGCGGTACGGGCGTGAGCTCGGTTTCGCGGCCGCCTCGGTGTACGCCAGCGCGGCGGAGTCGCGTGGCGCCTGGGATACCCGCCTCGAGGCCCTGGTGGTCGACGCGGTGGTTCGGGGCGACACAGGTCCGGACATGCTTTCCCGGGCCGCCACGTTGAACTGGGACGCCACGGCGCCCGCCACGGTGCTGGTCGGCACGCCGCCGCTGGACCAGGGTGTGTCGACGGTCGGCGCGGTGCACACCATCGCGACCAAACACAGTAGGGCCGCGCTGGCGGTGGTGCAGGGCGCACGACTGGTGATGGTGGTCAGCGGGCATCTGGGAGAGACGGGCATCAACTCGCCGTTCCTCACCGATCTGCTGGCCGAGGTGTTCTCCGACGGTCCGGTGGTGATCGGTCCGACGATGCGCACCCTCGGCGCCGCGCACGCGTCGGCGATCGAGGCATTGGCGGGGATGGAGGCCGTGGTGGGCTGGCGCGGTGCGCCAAGGCCCGTTCACGCCACCGAGTTGCTCCCGGAACGCGCGTTGCTGGGCGACAGAGCTGCGATCGAGGCGCTGAACGAGTATCTTGTTCTCCCGTTGGCCGCGGCCGGATCTTCGTTATCCGACACACTCGACGCCTACCTGGATTGTGGTGGAGCAGTAGAGACTTGCGCTCGGCAGCTGTACGTCCATCCAAATACCGTTCGGTACCGACTCAAACGAATCGGCGAGGTGACCGGGCGTGATCCGATGAATCCTCGTGACGCCTATGTGCTCCGAATCGCAGCAACAGTGGGCCGTTTGACACGAACGCATAACGAATCATCTCCTTCTGTCACAGAAACCCCACCTGTCCCAATGGCTCACGACCCCCTGTAACGGGATCGGGGAATCGGTCGATCCCGACACCCCACCTCGGATTTTGTGGGACCCCTACAAAAGCGATCGGAAAGCTTCATTCGCGCCGACATCTCATGCGGTGGGGGTCACAGTGTTTTCTTAGGGAGTGATCGCGTTGCTCACCCCAGGACAGGGGTCCCAGACACCCGGCATGCTCACGCCGTGGCTCGCACTTCCCGGTGCGACTGATCGCCTCGAGCTCTGGTCGAAGGCCGCAGGCCTCGATCTGGTCCGTCTCGGCACCACCGCGACGGCCGAGGAGATCGTCGACACCGCGGTGACGCAGCCGCTCGTGGTCGCCGCCGCGCTGCTCGCGTTCGCCGAAATCGCCCCCGGGTCGATTCCGGCGGATACAATCGTCGCCGGACACTCGGTCGGCGAATTCGCCGCAGCCGCTGTCGCCGGTGTCATCACCGCCGACGAGGCAGTCGCCCTCGCCGCCATCCGCGGCCGGGAGATGGCCAAGGCCTGTGCGCTGGAGCCGACCGGCATGTCCGCGGTGCTCGGTGGCGATGAAGCCGTCGTGCTCGCACGGCTCGCCGAACTCGATCTCGTCCCGGCCAACCGCAACGCGGTAGGCCAGATCGTCGCGGCGGGCAGCCTGGAAGCTCTGGCGGAGCTCGCCGCGAACCCGCCGGAGAAGGCACGGGTCCGCGCGTTGCCCGTCGCCGGTGCGTTCCACACCGCTTTCATGGCCCCGGCACGCGAAGCTGTCGCCGATGCCATCGCACAGATCTCGCCGAGCGACCCGATCCGGACGCTGCTGTCGAACTTCGACGGACAACCGGTCACCTCGGGTGCCGACGCGATCGAGAAACTTGCCGCTCAGGTCACCCGCCCCGTGCGCTGGGACCTGTGCAACGAGACCATTCGCGCCGCGGCCGTCTCGGCCGTGGTCGAGTTGCCGCCCGCGGGCACGCTGGTCGGCATCGCCAAACGGGAACTGAAGGGCACGCCCAATCTGGCCCTCAAGTCCCCCGAAGACCTCCCCGCGTTGGTCGAACTGACCATCTCGGGCTAGCTTTCCCCCCGGCGGTCATGCACAGCGAAGTGCAGGCCGTACACGAACCCCACAAATAGCAACAAGAAGGGAGCCACCAAAGTGGCCGCTCTGACCCAGGAACAGATCGTCGAAGAACTCGGCAAGATCATCGAAGAGGTTACGGGTATCGAACCCTCCGAGGTGACCCTCGAGAAGTCCTTCGTCGACGACCTGGACATCGACTCGCTGTCCATGGTCGAGATCGCTGTGCAGATGGAAGACAAGTACGGCGTCAAGATCCCCGATGAGGATCTGGCCAGCCTGAAGACTGTCGGTGACTCCGTCGCTTACGTCCAGAAGCTCGAGGCCGAGAACGCCGACGTCGCCGCCGAGCTCAAGGCCAAGTTCGACAGCGCCGGCGAGTAGGGCCGAACTTTGACCACTCCTGCTCCCAGCACTTTGAACGGGAACTTCCCCAATGTCGTCGTCACGTCGATGGCGGCGACCACGTCGATCGCAGGTGATGTCGATGCGACGTGGAAGGGACTCCTCAACGGTGAGAGCGGAATCGACGTTCTCGAGGATTCCTTCATCGAGGAATACGACCTGCCGGTGCGAATCGGCGGTCACCTGAAGGTCAGCCCCGACACGCTGTTGAGCCGGGTCGAGATCCGCCGCATGGCGTATGTCGAGCGCCTGGCGACCGTCCTCGGTCGTGAGGTGTGGAAGAACGCGGGCAGCCCGGAGGTCGACAACGACCGTCTCGGCGTCGCGATCGGCACCGGACTCGGCGGCGGCGACGCCCTGATCGACTCGGTCGACAAGCTGAAGAACGGTGGCTATCGCAAGATCTCGCCGCTGGCTGTTCAGATGGTCATGCCGAACGGTCCGTCGGCGGTCGTCGGTCTCGAGCTGAAGGCCAGGGCGGGAGTGGTCACTCCGGTCTCGGCGTGCTCGTCGGGTTCGGAGGCCATCGCCAACGCGTGGCGGATGATCGTGATGGGTGACGCCGACATCGTCGTCACCGGTGGCGTCGAGGGGTTCATCGACTCGGTGCCGATCGCCGCGTTCTCCATGATGCGCGCGATGAGTACCCGCAACGACGACCCGAAGGGCGCCTCGCGTCCCTTCGACAAGGACCGCGACGGCTTCGTCTTCGGCGAGGCGGGCGCGCTCATGGTCATCGAGACCGAGGAGCACGCCAAGGCGCGTGGTGCCACCATCCACGCTCGCCTGCTCGGTGCCGGTATCACCTCCGACGGTTTCCACCTGGTGGCTCCCGATCCCGAGGGCACCGGTGCGGCCAGGGCGATGACTCGCGCGATGCAGACCGCTGGTCTGACCAAGAGCGACATCACCCACATCAACGCCCACGCGACCGCGACGCCCATCGGTGACTCCGCCGAGGCGAACGCGATCCACAAGGCAATCGGTAAGCACGCTTCGGTGTACGCGCCGAAGTCGGCACTCGGTCACTCGATCGGCGCCGTCGGCGCGCTCGAGTCGATCCTCACGGTGCTCGCTATCCGGGACGGCATTGTTCCGCCGACACTGAACCTGGACAACCAGGATCCGGCGATCGATCTCGATGTGGTGCACGGGGAAGCCCGTCGCCAGGAAATCGAGTACGCGATCAACAATTCCTTCGGTTTCGGTGGGCACAACGTCGCGCTCGCCTTCGGTCGGGCGTAACCGCCGCAGACTGCACATCCGATCCCCGGTCGGGGGTCGTGCCAACTGAATGGTTCGACCCCCACCGGCGGTTCGCCACAGCAGCCGCCGCAGCGGCAATCTCTTGCGAAGGAGTGAACGCGATGACCATCATTGCTCCCGCGTTTCAAGACACCACCACAGATCCGCGCGACCCACTGGGTCGGCTCCAACGTTTCTTCGACCCCGGCACCGTCCTGCCGCTGCATCCGCGCGATCGCTCCGGCGTGCTCGCCGCGATCGGCGAGGTCGACGGGGTCCGCACCGTGGCCTACTGCTCCGACGCCACCGTCATGGGCGGCGCGATGGGCGTCGAGGGCTGCAAGCACATCGTCGACGCGATCGACACCGCGATCGAATCCGGCATTCCCGTCGTCGGGCTGTGGCACTCCGGTGGTGCGCGCCTGGCCGAGGGTGTCGAGGCGCTGCACGCGGTCGGCCTGGTCTTCGAGGCCATGGTTCGCGCGTCCGGTCTGGTGCCGCAGATCTCGGTGGTCCTCGGCTTCGCCGCCGGTGGTGCCGCCTACGGTCCCGCGCTGACCGATGTGGTCATCATGGCGCCCGAGGGCCGCGTGTTCGTCACCGGACCCGACGTGGTGCGCTCGGTGACCGGCGAGAACGTCGACATGGCGACCCTCGGTGGTCCCATCACACACTTCAAGAAGTCCGGCGTCTGCCACATCGCCGCCGACGACGAGGCCGACGCCATGCACCGCGCGCGCCGACTGGTGTCGATGTTCGCCGAGCAGGGCGAGTTCGATCTGGTCGCGGCCGAACACGGCGATGTCGACCTCAAGGCGATGCTGCCCGAGTCGGCCAAGCGCGCCTACGACGTGAAGCCGATCGTGCACGAACTGCTCGACAATGTCGTGTCCCCCGACGGCGACACCGAATCCTCCTTCGAGGAACTCCAGGGTGGTTACGCCCGCAGCATGGTGACCGGTCTGGGTCGTCTCGGCGGTCGCACCGTCGGCGTGCTGGCCAACAACCCGCTGCGTCTGGGTGGTTGCCTCAACTCCGAAAGCGCGGAGAAGGCTTCACGTTTCGTGCGTCTGTGCGATGCATTCGGCATCCCGCTGGTCGTGATCACCGATGTTCCCGGCTATCTGCCCGGCGTCGGCCAGGAACTCGAGGGCGTGGTCCGCCGTGGCGCGAAGCTGCTGCACGCCTTCGCCGAAGCTCGCGTCCCCCGCGTCACCCTGGTGACGCGCAAGATCTACGGCGGCGCCTACATCGCGATGAACGCCCGCTCCCTCGGCGCCACCGCCGTCTACGCCTGGCCGGGCTCCGAGGTCGCTGTCATGGGTGCCAAGGCCGCCGTCGGCATCCTGCACAAGAAGGCGCTCGCCGCCGCTCCCGAATCCGAGCGTGAAGCCCTCCACGAGCGCCTCACCGCCGAACACGAGCAGCTCGCGGGCGGCGTCGAACGCGCCGTCGCCATCGGCGTGGTCGACGAGGTCATCGACCCCGCCAAAACCCGCAGCATCATCGCCGCTGCCCTCGCGTCGGCCCCGGCCCGCAAGAGCCACCACAAGAACATCCCCCTGTGATCTGACCACAGCAACACTTCGACGGCCGCCGCCATCTTCCTGACTCAGGAAGTGGCGGCGGCCGTTTCGCTGTCAGCCGCAGAGTGCGCGGAAGGCGGGCGCGATTTCGTACCGCGTCCACGAGGTATTGACGTGCGCCGCGGCTACCAGCAGGGTCGGTGTCCGCTCGCTGTAGTGTGCCCGCGCGCATAATGGCAGGGTGCGTTATGAGGAACTCGCAGATGTCCCGTGCTCTATCACGCGGCCGCTGGTGATCTTCGGTGATCGCTGGACCTTGCTGATCCTGAAGTACAGCTTCGCGGGGGTGCGTCGTTTCAACGCGTTTCAGAGTGCGCTGGGGATTTCACGAAGTCGGCTGCGGGATCGGCTCGATCGGCTGGTCGAGCACGAGATCCTGGTGAAGCGCCCCGTTGATGACGGTGCGTACGAGGAATATCGCCTCACCGAGAAAGGGCACGCGATCTACCCCATTCTGATCGCGATTCGGGACTGGGGTGATGCGTATATGGCGCCCGAAGGGCCTCCGGTGGAGTACCGGCATCGCGGCTGCACGGGTGAGGCGCACGCGCACCTGACGTGCGATGAATGCGCGGCGCAGATCAGCGCGCGTGACGTCGAGCCGCAAGCGGGTCCTGGAATGACTGCCAGCCGTGCCTGACTGGCCCGGTCAGGAGGTGTGCCAGGTGACCTGATCTTCGAGGGGGGCGCGGGCGGTGCGGAAGTTGTTGATGGGGTGGGTGGTGTCGGGGTGGCCGAAGGAGATACCGAAGACGACCTTGCGAGTGTCGGGAATGGCGAAGTAGTCGCGGATGAAGGGGGCGTAGGAGGCGAGGGCGGCCTGGGGTGCGGCGCCGAGGCCGAGGGCTTGGGCGCCGAGCAGGAAGTTCTCCAGCCAGAGGCCGCAGTCGATGGCGCCGTAGATGCCGAGGTCGGCTTCGGAGGTGACGATGGCGACGTGTGGGGCGCCGAAGAATTCGAAGTTGCGCACCATCTGGCGCATGGTCTTCTCGTGGTCGCCCTTGGCGATGCCGACGCTGTCGTAGAGCTGGAATCCGCAGGCCCGGCGACGGTCCCGGTAGATGCCCTCGTAGGTGGCGGGAAACTCGAAATCCGGTGCGTTGCCCGCGGTTTGGATGTGATCGAGCAGTTCCTTGCGGAATCGCTGCGTGCCTTCGCCCGCGGTGACCACGACCTCCCACGGCTGGGTGTTGCACCACGAGGGTGTGCGCTGAGCGAGGGTCAGCAGCTGTTCGACGGTCGCGCGGTCGACCTGTTCGGTGGTGAACTGACGGCAGGTCCAGCGCTGGTCGGCCAGCCGCTGGAGAGTGGCGAAATCGCTGCTGTCGTGGTCGGTCTGCGCCATCGCGCGGCTCCCTGGGGTACGGAGAACTGGTCTCATTTCGAGACTAATTTAGCAGTTCGGCCACCGGCGCGGAACCCGTCGACACCGTGCAGCCGGGAGAGCCGGAATCACTCGCGTCGGCGGGCGACGACCGCGATCGCGATACCGATGCCGACGACCAGCGTCACGCTCGCCCCGATCAGGACGTACAGGACCCACGGCCGGTCGACCGTCGCCGGACCACGCACCGCGGCAGTCTGCTCGGCTTCCGGCGCAGCGCCGGCGCCGACGTAGGTCGGTCCGGGCTCCGCCGCGCCGGACACGGTGACGTCGAGCTGTATCGGCGTCGGCGGCATCGCGTCCGCGCCCATCGGAATGCCGAGTTTCACGGCGATGTAGTGCCACCCGGCCACCGCCTGCCGCTGGACCCGCGAATCGGAGTGATCCCGGTTGGCATACCGCACCGGCACCGACGCCAGCGTGAGCTCGGCGCTCGACCTGCCGGTGTACGCGGCGGTATCGGCGTCGATTTCGCGACCGAGCGGCGAAAACAGGGTGGTCTCCACATTCGACGCGGCCGTGCTGTTCGCACCGCCGGTCTCGGCGTACCGCACGCGGTAGGCCAATCCCTGTCCCCAATCGAGCCGCACGCGATAGAACACGTACTCACCCGACTGCAGGGTGTCGGTGTAGTTGCCGGTGCCGGGCAAGGTGGTCGCGGCCGTGAACGAGCCGCCGCCGCTGATCGGTCGCGCGGGCCCCGCCGGATCGGTGAAGGTGGCCGGGTTACTGACCGCGGCGGGTCCGGGATCGGTGACCCCGGGTTCGATACCGACCAGGATTTCCAGCGGCAGTCGCGCGGGCGAGCCTTTCGCCACCAGATCCCAGTCGATCTCGAAGTAGTAGCGGCCGCCGCCCTTGCAGTGGGTGGAATCGGCGCTGGTCGGCTCCTCGGCCGCGCCCTCGAAAGCCTTCGCGACGGTGAGCGCGACACCGTCGCCGGCCCTGGTTTCGAGCTCGCGCTCGCGGACGGCGCAGTCGACGCCGTCGCGGCCGTAGACCCGCAGTTCCAGCGCGTTCATGTCCTCGGTCATAGCGACGCCGTCGGTGCGCGGGGACGAGACGATGCCGGTGAAATAGGCGGTGGCGCCCTCGGGTACGTCGACGGCGTAGAACCGCTTCTGCCGCTGGCCGATGGTGTCGAGGTACTGGCCGGGCCTGGCGAGCGGCGCTGTCCGGTATTCGTCGGTGCCGGTGATGGGTGTCCCGGTGGCCTGGTAGTTGCGCAGTGCGGCCGAACTCACCCGCGGCAGAACGCGTTCCAGCGCGGCACCGTCGGCGGCATCACTGTAGGTGCCGCCGGTGGCCTGCGCCACGCACGTGAGCTGGGCGCGCGCCTTGTCGTCGACGGCGAACCCGATCGAATGCACGATCAGGTCGATGCCCTGCTGCTCGAGCTCCCTGGCGACTTCGCACGGGTCGGGTGGCGAACAGGTGTCGTCACCGTCGGAGACGAGCACGATCGAACGCGGTCCGGAATCGGGCAGCGCGTCGGCGGCCAGGCGCAGCGCGGCGCCTATCGGGGTCCAGCCACGCGGGTGGATGCCGTCTACCGCGGCAGTGAGGGCGGGCCTGTCGAGGGTGGTCGGCTGCCGCAATACCTGGACGTCGTGGCACCCTGCCGCTTTGTCCGCTTCCGAGTTGGCGGTGCCGGTGCCGTAGGTGGCGAGTCCGACCGCGGAGTCGTCGGGCGCCGAGGCGACGAACGCGCGCACGGCCCGCTTCGCCGAATCCATCATGGTGGCGCCCTGATCGGGACGCTCCATCGAGCCCGAGGCGTCGAGGACGAGCATGGTCGGCGCGTACCGACCGGGATCGGCCTGAGCGAGCGGAAACGCGGTCAGCACGGTGAGGGCTGCGGCGGTGAGTGCGGCGGTCAGCGCGCTGAGTCTCGACATGTCCTCGGCTTCGGTGCAGCGGGGTGAAACCGGACAGACGTTACCTATCGGGCAATGGCCGCTCTACCCCTGATGTCGTGGCGCAAAGCACTGTTTGAAACATTCGATCTGGTTTGCGCAGGTCGGGTATCCGCGCCTGCGGCGCATCGGGGTGATTCCGGGGCACAATCGAACCCATGGCTTCGCAGTCCCGCGACGCGCAGGAGCGCAAACGGCACGGCAGGCACTACACGCCACCGGAGCTCGCGCGGTTCCTGGCGCGACGGGCACTGCGGTACGCCCCTCGCGCCGGGGTGCTGCGCGTGCTCGACCCGGCGTGCGGGGACGGCGAGCTGTTGCTCGCCCTCCATCGGGAAATCGCCGCTAGCGCACCGGATATGACGGTGCACCTGACCGGATACGACCTGGATCGACGAGCTGTCGCCGAAACCGCCGACCGAGCCGGCGCACTCGGCGTGCAAATAGACTGCCGCGACGGCGATTTCCTTGCAGCCGCGGCGCAACTGGTCGACGGTTCGTTCGATGTGATCATCAGCAATCCGCCCTACGTTCGGACCCAGCAGTTGGGCGGCGACACCGCGCGGCTGCTGAGCAAACAGTTCGGCCTGCGTGGGCGGATCGACCTCACCCACCCCTTCGTCGCCGTCGCGCCGCGGCTGTTGGCGGTCGGGGGCGTGCTCGGATTGCTCTGTGCCAACCGGTTTCTCACCACTCGCGCCGGATCGAACCTGCGCCGAATCCTCACCGACGAACTGACGCCGGTGGAGCTCTACGACCTCGGTGACACCAAGCTCTTCGCCGCCGCGGTGCTGCCCGCGATCACCGTCGCGCTGCGCGCCACCGGACTGCCCCGCTGCCGCTATGTCTCGGTTTACGAGGACCCGGGGGCCGAACCGAATTGCGCCGCTGAGCTTTTCGATGCGCTGGCGGGCGAGGATGCCTGCCGTGTCGGCGCGGGCGGGCGGGTGTTCGCCGTGGAGATCGGCGCGTTGGCGACAGGCGAGGCGATGCTCCGCGCGCCGGACCAGCTGTCCACGGTGACGGCCCCGCCGACGGTGAGCGCGGAGTCGGCGGGCCCGCTCGGCCCACGAGACGGTGTCCGCTCCGATCGTCGGGGCGACACCGCGTGGCGTATGTCGCGGCCCTCGGTCGATCGCTGGCTGGGGCGGATCGCCGATCGCACCTGGCGCACGTTCGGGGAGGCCGCGCGGATCAGGGTGGGGATCAAGACAACGGCCGACCGGGTGTTCATCTCGGATCACTGGGATCAGCTGGACCCGACGCCGGAGCCGGAACTGCTGCGGAAGTTGATCACTCACCACGACCTGCAACCCTGGCGAGTCGCGATGGCGCGCGGCACGAAGGTGCTCTATCCCTACGATCTGACGCAGCCTCGTCGCACTCCGATAGATCTCGACGAATTCCCCTGTGCCGCTGCGTATCTACAGTCGCACCAACAGGCCCTCGCGGGCAGGCGCTACGTACTCGACGGTGGCCGCGAGTGGTTCGAGATCTGGGTACCGCAGCGGCCGCACCTGTGGGGCGCACCGAAATTGGTGTTCCCCGACATCAGCGCACGTCCACGGTTCGCTCTCGATCGGTCGGGCGCGGTCGTCAACGGTGACTGCTATTGGATCTCACTCACCGATCTCGGCCAGGGTCGTGCGGCCACGGATCTGGCGTATCTGCTGATGGGCGTGGCGAATTCGGCACTGGGACTGCGGTTCTACGACGCGGTCTGCGGCAACCGGCTGTACTCGGGCCGACGCCGCTGGATCACCCAGTACGTTGCGCGGCTGCCGGTGCCCGACCCTGGCACACGGGCGGCCGGTGAGGTTGTGCGAAGGGTGCGCGCGCTGGTGGAAGAGGGTGTGCCGGTAGTTGATTCGGGCATCGACGAGGCGGTGGCGGCAGCCTTCGGTGTCTCAGCCGATGTCGCGGAGACCGACCATCGGTAGCAGCGTGCGTCGCGCGAACTCCCGCCCCGCCGCCGCGTCGTCGAGCGGGATCAGCCCGTCGGGGGTCAGCGCCAGCGAGAGCGCGAGGCGCGCCATGACCTCGGCGACCAGGTCGGGATCGAACTCGGGCACCGGTGCGCTGTCCTGGAGTTCGCGCAGCTTCTCGGCCAGATAGGCCCGCCCGATGGCGAGGATCGGTCCGGCTTCGGTGGTGAGCCGGGGCAGGATGATTTCCGGTTCGGTGCTGAGCAACCGGCGCAGCAGTTCATTGCTCGCGATGGTGGTGACGAAGGCGACGAAGATCTCGATGAGCTGCTCGCCGGGTTCGGTGACCGCGCGTACCCGCTCGTCGATATCGGTCACATAGCGCTGTGCCTCGCGGACACCGACGGCCTCGACCAGCTCGTTCTTGGACTCGTAGCGCCGGTAGAGGGTGGCCGGGCTGATCCCGGCCCGCTTCGCGATCTCGCCCATGCTCGTGCGCTTGATCCCGAAATCGAGGAAGGCCGACAGCGCACTGTCGAGCAGCTTCTCCCCATCGGCGCCGGGCTTTTCGAGTATTCGAGCGAGGATCGACGAAACGGTAGGCATTACCCCATTATCCCTGTGGGGGTAGATCCAATGCGGCCATCTCCTGCTCGATCGCGTTGGCCGCGAAATGCACTCCGCGAGAACGGAGTTCGTGAACCCGGGATTGGAGCGCCTCGATTCCGCCGGGCTGGGCCGCGATATCGGCCACACTGAGCCGCCCCGCCGCTCGGCGCACACCGGAATGCACGTATGCCACCGTGATACCTCCTGCCTCGCGTATCCGGTGCCGACCGCCACTCTTATGATCGGACGCAATACGCAGGACAAATGTTATCAGGGTTCCCTACTGGTCACTTGCTCAGTGTGATGGGTCACAACACCTCGGCGTCACGGTGGTTGGTCAGATTGTGTAGATACACTGCCGCGTTCAGCTTGATCCCGTCCTGCTGGTCCGGGGTGAGCTCGCGACGCACCTTGCCCGGCACGCCTGCCACCAGCGAGCCGGGCGGAATCTGCGCCCCTTCGGGGATCAGGGCATTGGCCGCGATCAGGCTGCCCGCGCCGATCACCGCGCCGTTGAGCACGGTCGCGCCCATGCCGACGAGAACATCGTCGCCGATGGTGCAGCCGTGCAGAATCGCGTTGTGTCCCACCGAGACCCCGGTGCCGACGGTGAGCGCGAACCCGGGGTCGGCGTGCAGGACGCAGCCGTCCTGGATATTGGTGCGCGCGCCGATGCTGATCTGCTCGAGGTCGCCACGCAGCACCGCCGAGTACCAGACGCCGACCTCGGCGCCGAGGCGCACCCGCCCGATCACGGTCGCGTTCGGCGCGATCCAGGCAGTGTCGTCGATCTCGGGAGTGAACCCGCTCACCTTGATGATCATGAGCGTCATTATTGCGCCGCTGCGCGGAACTGCGCGCGGTGGGCCGCCGGGGACGTACCGAGCACGCGGTGGAAGTGGTGGCGCAGGCTCACCGTGCTGCCGAAACCGGTGTCGCGGGCGACCCGGTCCACGGTGTCGTCGGTCGACTCCAACAGCAGTCGGGCATGGTCGATGCGCTGCTGCAGCAGCCACTGCTGGGGACTGGTGCCGGTGCGATCGCGGAAGCGGCGGGTGAAGGTGCGCCGCGACATCAGCGCCGCGTGTGCCCAGTGGTCGAGGTCGACGGCGGTGTCGAGGCGGGCGCGAGCCCATGCCATCGCGCATTCGATCGGGTCGTCGGGGTCGTCGTCGGGTACCGCGATCGGGATGTACTGCGCCTGCGAGCCGTGCCGATGCGGGGCGGTGACCAGCGAGCGAGCCAGTTCGGTGGCGGCGCGGGCGCCGAGATCGGTGCGCACGATGTGCAGGCAGCAGTCCAGCGCTGCGGCGACGCCGGCGGAGGTGATCACGTCGCCCAGGTCGCTCCAGAGGGTGTCGGCCCGCACGTGCACATCGGGATAGGCCAGCGCGAGCGCGTCGGCGGCGGCCCAGTGGGTGGTGACCTCGCGGCCATCGGCGAGGCCGGTCGCCGCGACCGCCCACGAGCCGAGGCACAGACCGATCAGCCGGGCGCCGTTCGCGTGCGCGGTGTGCACCGCTTCGTTCAGCGCGGGCGAAATCCCTGTGTCGCGAACCCATCCGGGAAAGACCACCAGGTCGGCGGTGCGCACCGTCTCTAGGCCGTGGCGGACGGTGATGTCGAAACCGGCTGCGGTGGACAGTATTCCGGGTTCCTCGGCGCAGACCCGCACGTCGTAGGGCGAGGTGTTGTCGACGCCGGTGCCGGATCTGCCGAACACCAGGCTCGGTACCGACAGATGGAACGGGCTGATGCCGTCGAACGCGATCACGGCCACCGAGGTCATGGCCCGATCTTATCGGTGTGCGGCCTGCAGGCCACTGTCGGGCGGCGGCTCGCTCGGCGAAAGTTAGCGGCATGACCGAGAAGATCGCCCAGCCCGCCCTGGTATCCGCCCTGCACATCGGCGGCCCGACCCTGCGTTTCCGCTACGGCGGACTGACCTGGCTCACCGATCCCACGTTCGACGAGCCCGGCGACTACCCGGGTCCGATCACCCTGCACAAGCTCAGCGGGCCTGCCGTGCCGGTCGAGGAGATCGGCCCGATCGACGTCGTACTCCTCTCGCACGACCAGCACGCCGACAACCTCGACAACGCGGGCCGCGCCCTGCTCGCCGAGGTCGACACGGTCCTCTCGACACCGGACGCCGCGGGCCGGATCGAGGGCGTACGCGGGTTGACGCCGTGGGAGACCGTCACCGTCGGGACGGTAGAGGTCATCGCGGTGCCCGCCCTGCACGGGCCGCCGGGATGCGAGCCGCTCAGCGGCGTGGTGACGGGATTCGTGCTGCGTGCGCCGGGGGAGCCCACGGTGTATGTGTCCGGCGACAACGCCTCGGTGGAGTTGGTGGAGCAGATCGTCGACCGGGTCGGGCGCATCGATGCCGCGGTGTTGAACATCGGCGGGGCCAATGTGGGTCGGTTCGGCGACAGCGACGTCACGTTGAACGCCCGCACCGCCGTCGCGGCCGCCGCGGTACTCGGCGATGCGGTGATCGTCGCCGTGCACGCGGAGGGGTGGGGTCACTTCAGTGAGTCGCTGGAGTACCTCGAGCGCACCTTCGCCTACGCCGATCGCGCACACCAGCTGATCGTGCCGGTGCGCGGTGAAGTGTTCTCCGTGTGAGCGGACCCGGCGTGATCGGCTCGACCGCGACACGCGATCGAGCCGACCGCTGAGCTCGTGCGCGGGTCCTAGGCTGGCCGGATGACGCGAACGGGCGTACTCGTCGGGGTACCGACGGAAGTCAAGCCGCAGGAGTTCCGGGTGGCGCTCACCCCGGCGGGCGCCACCGAACTCATCGCGCACGGGCACGAGGTGCTCGTCCAGGCCGGTGCCGGTGCCGGGTCCGGCTTCACCGACGACGACTACCGCGCCACGGGTGCGCGGATCGTGGCCGACGCCGATCAAGTCTGGGCGCGGGCGAACCTGGTCGTGAAGGTGAAAGAGCCCATCGCACAGGAATACTCACGGATGCGCCGTGATCAGGTGCTGTTCACCTTCCTGCATCTGGCGGCATCGAAGGAGTGCACCGACGCGATCCTGGCCTCGGGAATCGTCGCCATCGCCTATGAGACGGTGCGCGGGGCCGACGGGTCGCTCCCGTTGCTCGCGCCGATGAGCGAGGTGGCGGGAAGGCTCAGCGCGCAGGTCGGGGCCTATCACCTGATGGCGCCGATGGGTGGCGGGGGCGTGCTGCTCGGCGGTGTGCCCGGAGTCCGACCGGCCGACGTGGTGGTGCTCGGCGGCGGTGTCGCGGGGACGAACGCCGCGCGCGTCGCGGTGGGGATGGGCGCCAGAGTGAGCGTGCTCGACACGAATCCGGCGCGCTTGCGTGAGCTCGACGCTCGTTTCGCCGGCCGGGTCACCACCCTCGCCGCGCATGCGCTCGAGCTCGAGAAAGCCGTTGTCGCGGCGGATCTGGTGATCGGGTCGGTGCTGGTGCCGGGCGCAAGGGCGCCGAAACTGGTGTCCGACGAACTCGTCGCGCGGATGCGGCCAGGCTCGGTGCTCGTCGATATCGCCGTCGATCAGGGTGGTTGTTTCGCCTCGACCCGGCCGACCACCCACGCGAATCCGACCTTCGCCGTGGCGGATTCGCTGTTCTACTGCGTGGCGAACATGCCGGGCGCGGTGCCGCACACGTCGACGGTGGCGCTCACCAACGCCACCCTGCCGTTCGCGTCGGCGATCGCCGACAAGGGCTGGCGCGGAGCCTGCGCCGCCGACCCCGGCCTCGCCGCGGGGCTCACCGCCGTCGACGGCACACTGCTGTCCGCCGAAGTCGCTGCCGCGCACGGCTGTTCGCTCGGCGAGTAACCGGGACCGCGTCGCGCCTACCTGCCGCCCAGGTACCAGTCCGGGTCGCCGTCGAGGGGCAGGTCGCGCAGCTTGTCGGGATTGCGCACGACGGTGATCGCGACCACGCGACCCGCGTCGATGACGAACGAGAAGACCCCGACATGGGTGCCATCGAAGACGACCAAGCCGGGCAGGCCGTTGACCAGCACCGCCCGACCCCAGCCGTTCGCCGCCGTGTACCAGCCGAGCAGCATCTTGGCGATGAGCTCCGCGCCGCGCACCGGTCGACGGATGGCGGGCACCTTGCCGCCGCCGTCGGCGGTGAGGACCACGTTCTCGTCGAGAATGCCGAGCAGCGAACTCAGATCACCCGAGCGCCAGGCCAGCGAGAACGCCGAGACGACCTTTTCCTGTTCGGCGGGCGACGCGGGAAAACGCGGGGTGCCGTTCTCGACATGCTTGCGGGCGCGGGAGGCGAGCTGGCGGACCGCGGCGGGAGTGCGCCCGACCACCTCGGCGACTTCGGGGCCGGACATACCGAACACGTCCTGCAGCACGAACGCGGTGCGCTCGGCGGGTGAGAGCGACTCGAGCACCACCAGCAGCGCGGTGGTGACGCGTTCGTCCTGGGAGATGCGGTCGGCCGGATCGTCCCAGGAAGTGACCTGCGGTTCCGGTAGCCACTCGCCGACGTACTGTTCGCGGCGGGCCCGCGCCGACCCGAGTTGGTCGAGCGCGAGGCGGCCGATGACGGTGGTGAGCCAGGCACGCAGGTTGTCGATCTCGTCCGCTTTGCCCGCCTCGAACTGCCGTTGCAGGCGCAGCCACGCATCCTGCACCACGTCTTCGGCGTCGCTGATGCTGCCGAGCGTGCTGTAGGCGAGACGCCGCAGGTAAGGGCGGTGTTCCTCGAAACGGCGAGCCAGTTCGGCCTGATCGAGAGGCTGCGGTGTGGTCATGTGTCTGCGCCCGTTCGGTTGATCGTGCTCGGTCCCGGCGAGTCTAGAAGTGCCGTCACACCGAAGACGAAACAGCGGTCGCGGGTGTGACATTCCCGGCTGCGGTTACCCTCGGCCGGTGCGGAACGCGACATCGACGGCGGTCGGGCTGGTGCTGGGGTTTGTGCTCGATCGAGTACTCGGCGATCCACGACGGTGGCATCCGGTAGCCGGATTCGGTTCGGCGGCAGCGGCATTGGAAGACAAGACCTATGCCGACGATCGGCGCGCCGGGGTGGTGCACGAAGTGATCGCGGTCGGCTCGGTGGTCGGGATCGGTGTGCTCGTCACCCGTGGCAGCGGGTCGGGCCCCGGTGCCGTGCTGGCGACCGCGCTGGCTACCTGGACCGCGCTGGGCGGTCGCAGCCTCGTTCGTGTCGGGCACGCTATGGCCGATCGTCTCGACGCCGGTGATCTCGACGGTGCCCGCGAATTGTTGCCTTCGCTCTGTGGGCGGGACCCGTCGGTGCTCGATGCCGACGGGCTTGCGCGCGCCGCGCTCGAATCCATCGCCGAGAACACGTCCGACGCGGCGGTCGCGCCGTTGCTGTGGGGCGCGGTCGCGGGTGTGCCGGGCGTGCTCGGGTATCGCGCGGTCAACACGCTGGACGCGATGATCGGTTATCGGAACGAGCGGTACGAACGGTTCGGCTGGGCTGCTGCTCGTACCGACGATGTCGCCAATCTTGTCCCTGCCCGTGTCACCGGGTTGCTCACTGCGGTTTTGGCGCCGATTGTCGGGGGCACGGCGAGGGCTTCGCTGCGGGCGTGGCGGCGAGATGCGGGGACGCATCCGAGTCCCAACGCCGGAGTGGTCGAGGCGTCGATGGCGGGTGCGCTCGGGGTTCGGCTCGGTGGGCGGACGGAGTATCGGCATGGGGTTGAGCTGCGGCCGACTCTGGGGGAGGGGGCGGCGCCGACTGTGGGGGATCTGCGGCGGGCGGTTCGGATGTCGGGGGGTGTGCAGGTTGGTGCGGTTGTGGTTGCGGTTGTGGTTGCGGGGGTGTGTGGAAGGGGTGGTCGGGGGTGAGTGGAGGTGGCTGGTGGGCCGGGGTGGCTGGCAGGTGATGACCGGGGCGGGGTGGCTGGAGGTGATCACCGGGTGACCGGGTGACTGAAGGGTGATGACTGGTGGGGTGATCGGGGCGGGTGAGGACGTGTTTGGGGTGACCAGGGGTTTAGTAGTCCCAG
>NZ_BDAX01000027.1 GCF_001612665.1 Nocardia alba NBRC 108234
TCAGGCGCCGCGAAGACGCGACGAAGGAGCAATTCGCGGCGCCTGACCGGCGGGCCATTCAGGGCCGCGGACACGCGCGCGCCAGCGCGCCAACAAACACAGCGTCAAACCTCTGGGACTACCGATCCCCTGATCAGCCCCCAACCCAAGACCCCAACTCAACCCGCATACAAGCCCGCGGCCACTCATCGAGCCCATCCTCGATCTCGCTCCCCCGTATCGCCCGCAAACCCGGCGTCTCATCCCCCGGCGCGATATACCTGAACCCGAGACGCTCGTAGTAGGGCCCGTTCCACGCAACCTGGGTGAACGTAGTGAGCGTCATCTCCTCGAACCCATTGCGCACACCCCAAGCGACCGCACAGTCGATCAGCCGCTTACCGATCCGCGCCCCCGCGTAGGCCGGATCGACCGACACCTGCTCGATATGCGGCCGCCCGTCCACCATCCCGAGAACCAGATACCCCACCGGATGATCGTTGTCGTCCGGCCACACCCAAGCACGCCCGTCAACAACGAAGGCCCGCAACGTCTCCCACGACGGCGGCTCGTCCTCGGCGACCGCGATCATGCCCACCTCCGCGAACGGCGCACCGGCCCGCCGCTCGATCTCCCGCAGCGCCGCGATCTCGTCCGCACGCGCGAGCCGAGCAGGTCCACCACCGGCCGGAGTGCCGACGATCCCGTTGAGCAGCGCGCGCAGTGCCCAGCGCGCCCGGAGGTCACCGCTGGTGCGCCGCACGGACTCGGCCGCGATATGCCGGTAGATCAGGTCGACCGCCCAGGCGGCGGTCGTCGAGTCGAGCCCGCCGTCGCGCAGGAGAATCAGCAACCGCTCGATCAGTCCGAGGGCGTGTTCGGTGGTGGGGAACCGACCGAAGGCGACGAACGCGAGACCGTCGTGACGGCCGAGCGCGTCGATCGCGGACTCGACCAGTCGAGTCACCCGCGCACGCCAGTCACCCGCGGCGGGGACCTCCACCTGGGACAGGACGTGGTCGAGCATGCCGGTCAGCAGATCGTCGCGGTGCGCGACGTAGACGTAGAGCGACGCGGCGCCGGTGTCGAGCTCCTTGGCGACCCGGCGCATGGTGAGCGCCGCCGAGCCCTCGGTGTCGAGGACGCGCAATCCGGTCTCGATGACGAGGTCGCGGCTCAACGGAACTTTCGCCGGTCGGTCCCGGCGACTGACGGGTGCGGCGTTCATGCGCCGATCCTACGCGGCGCACGAACATCGTTTCCTACGAACGTCGTTCGAAGTTCACCTGCGAACCCTGTCCCCGAGCGCCAGTCCATCTATGCTGGCTGCGGAGACCTAGGTCGCGGTCTGCCGCACAGAGGGGGTCGGCCGTGGCAGCGGTGAAGGCCATTCCGACAAGGAGGCGTTGATGCACGCGCATTCGTCCACCGTGGCCATCGTGCCGGGGACCGGGATCGTCGCTCGATTCGGCGATGTCGTCGTCTATCTGGCCGGGGAGACACCGTCGACCGATCGGTTACTCGGCGCGGTGGAAACCGTCGCCAACAGCACCGCGGCCAGCGCACCCGGCGCGGCGCTGGCGCAGCGCCTGGCGGGCGTGGTGTTCGGCGGCGCTTCTGCCCCACCACCTTTCGGTGTGCTCGCCCCCACCGCCGACGGGATGCTGATCCTGTTGCGCGGCGCGGTGATCGCCGAGATCTCCGGCGCGGAGGGCAACCGCCGCCTCGCCGGCGACCGGGCCTTCACCTGGGTCGACGAGATCATCCGCGAACCGGTCCGCCGGATCGCGGTCGGTGCCGAGATGGCCGACCCGACCAGCGCCAATCCTCGCACCGATCTGCGCGCGGGCATCGTCACCGGCAACGGTTTCGTGCTCAACCTCGGCCGACGCCGCAATCCCCCGCCGCGTCGGGTCGAATCCGTCGACGAGCCCGCGCCGACGGAGGCCACCGGCTTCCAAGCCCTGCGTCCCTCGCGACCCACCGATACCAGCGACGCGCTGCCCGCCACCGCGGGATTCCCGGCACCGACCCCCGATCACCCCGCCACCTCGGGTCTGGCGACCGACGCGGGCCGACCTGACAGCGAGACGGTGAGCACGGGCAGCCGGCCGCTCACCGGCGACGTCGCCCTCAACTCCGAGGGCGTCACCGTGAGCACCGGTCCACGCAACTCACCCGGCGCCAACAGTCCCCGCGCCTGGTCCCAGGCACTCGATGCCGCCCAGCGCTCCGAACCGATCGCGTTGAGCAAGGCCGCCTCGCCCCACAGTGGTTCACGCGGCGCCCTGGTCACCGAAGACGGGCTGAGCTACCCGCTGGACCGGCCCTACGTGCTCGGCCGCAACCCCTCGGGGGAGGAATCGGTCCGCGCTTCCGCGGCGACGCCGATCCTGATCGAACGCGATCGGCTCGTCTCCCGGGTCCATGCCTTCGTGGCCCCCGACCGTGGCAAGGTATTCGTCCGCGAGGCCCCCGCGACCTCCGGAACATTCTTCGCCGCCCCCGACAGCGACCGCTGGTCACGCGTGGGCACCCTCCCGATCGAATTGCAACCGGGATGGCGCCTGCGGATCAACGACTTCCTGCTGACCTACTGCGTGTAAATCACCTACTGGGTGTCACTCACAGACCATCCCGACGCCCGTGCGTCCAGCACCACGGGCGTCGGATCGCGAATCGGCTCAGGCCTCGAGGGCGTCGAGCAGGGCCGCGCGCTGACGAGCGCCGAGGCCACCGATGCGACGATCCTCGGGAATCTCGGCCTGATCCATCAGCTTGGCGGCCTTGACCGGGCCGACGCCCGGTAGTGCCTTGATCACAGCAGCGACCTTGGTCTTCTTCACCAGGTCGTCGCTGTCGGCTTTCTTGAGCAGATCGGCGACGGTGACCTTGCCCTCCTTCACCTGGCCGATCAGTTCCGAGCGCGCCTTGCGCACGGCAGCCGCTTTGGCCAACGCCTCGGTGCGCTGTTCGGCGGTCATCGTAGGCAGTGCCATGTCTCCTCCGCTTCCACTCGTCACTCGAACATCTGATTGCCGGACCGAGTAAACAGCACGAAATCGGCAGCACCAGTCCGACACACCGCGAGGATACGCCGATGAGTTTTGCTTGCCGAACCCGTCGTATTCAGTGAAGGGCCCGCGAAGACGGACTAAACGGACGAAATGACAATCGCAGCCGATCGCCGTAACACCACGGTGACCAGCAACGACACATCATCAGAAGCATTTTTACGGGATCAAGGTTCAACGGCGAACCACGGAGGATCAACGAAGCTCCTCGGCCCGGGCGCGACCGGTTCTCGAACGGTCGTCACCGTCTCCCGTGTTGGGAATATCGACAGCTACACAGTTGTGCGCCAGACATTTTCAGCGCCCACCGGTCGAGCAATTCGGGCCCGCGGGTGTCGCCTCCCCGCTCGATGCGCAAGAATGACGCGACCCGGCGAACCATTTTGCTACCTGGAGTTGCGATGCGCGAGGAACACCCGCTCGATCACGAGGTAACCGCTCTACCCGTGCGAGTGGAACGGGCCAGGCGTCGCATCGCCTATCAGTCCGATCCGGCACTGACCGACGCGCTGTCGGAGGACGAGTTGCGCGCCGAGCGCGAACTCGCCGAGAAGATCCGTACCTACGAGCGCGATCAGCGCTGGAAGCACATCAAGGCCGCTTCCTCGCACGCCGACCGTTTGCGGGAAACCACCGCGGAGCTCGAGCGCGCCGAGATGTCGGACCTGATGCTGGCCCGCAAGGCCATCGCCGCGCAACGGCGCGAGTCCAATCCGCGCGCCCGGCTCGCCTCGCTCTATCAGCACCGCACCTGGTCGCTGCGGGCGCTGGCGGGCGTGGTGATCACGGGCATGCTGTGGTCGGCGGTGAACGTCCAGCACAACATCGCTCCCGGCGGCCCCACCGATCCGCTCTACTGGGCCAGTTTCGGTCTGGAGGCGATGATCAGCGTGTGTCTGATCATCATCATGATCGGCACCACGCGAGTGGCCGAGTGGGGCGTGATGGGCAACCGCAACCAGGTTCTGATCGCGGAGCTGTTCCTGCTCACCCTGACCATCGCGCTCAACACCTATCCACACCTGAGCACACAGCACTGGTACGACGCCGCTGTGCACGCGGTGGCCCCGGTGATGATCGGTGTCGCACTGCTCATCCACAATGCCGCCAGTGCCCGCTACAGCACCGCGATCGTGCGTGCCAGCGCGGAGATCCCGGCAGACGACGGTGAGGATCTCCTCGCCGCGCCGAGCATGGGCAATCCGGCCGTCCACTAGCGCGCCGACACACACAGCGAAGGGCCCCTCCGGATCAGATCCGAAGGGGCCCTTTGCCGTTGGTTTGTTACGCCGACTTCTCGCGACGCTCCGCACGCTGCGCCTTGCGCGGCACGATCGTCGGAAGCACGTTGTCGATGACGGTATCGGCGTTCACGACCACCTTGGCGACGTCGTCGCGGCCCGGGATGTCGTACATCACCGGCAGCAGGACTTCCTCCATGATGGCGCGCAGGCCGCGAGCGCCGGTGCCACGCAGGATCGCCTGGTCGGCGATGGCCTCGAGCGCGTCAGCGGTGAACTCGAGGTCGACGCCGTCCATCTCGAACAGGCGAACGTACTGCTTGACCAGTGCGTTCTTCGGTTCGGACAGGATGGTGACCAGTGATTCCTTGTCCAGGTTCGTCACCGAGGCGACGATGGGCAGGCGGCCGATGAACTCGGGGATCAGACCGAACTTGATCAGATCCTCGGGCATCACGTCGGCGAAGTGGTCGTCGGTGTCGACCTCGGCCTTGGAGCGCACCTCGGCGCCGAAGCCGATGCCGCGATGACCGGTGCGGTCGGAGATGATCTTCTCCAGGCCCGCGAAGGCTCCCGCCACGATGAACAGCACATTGGTGGTGTCGATCTGGATGAACTCCTGGTGCGGGTGCTTGCGACCGCCCTGCGGCGGCACACTCGCCTGGGTGCCTTCCAGGATCTTCAGCAGCGCCTGCTGCACACCCTCACCGGACACATCGCGGGTGATCGACGGGTTCTCGCTCTTGCGGGCGATCTTGTCGACCTCGTCGATGTAGATGATGCCGGTCTCGGCGCGCTTGACGTCGTAGTCGGCGGCCTGGATCAGCTTCAGCAGAATGTTCTCGACGTCCTCGCCGACGTAGCCCGCCTCGGTGAGCGCGGTGGCGTCGGCGATGGCGAACGGCACGTTCAGCATCTTGGCCAGAGTCTGCGCGAGGTAGGTCTTACCGCAGCCGGTGGGGCCGAGCATCAAGATGTTCGACTTCATCAGCTCGACGGCCTCACCGCGGCTGTCGCGGCCCTTGTCGCCCGCCTGGATGCGCTTGTAGTGGTTGTAGACCGCGACGGCGAGGGTCCGCTTCGCGGTGTCCTGGCCGATCACGTAGTTCTCGAGGAAATCCCGGATCTCCGAAGGCTTGGGCAACTCGTCGAGCTTCACTTCGCTCGACTCGGCCAACTCTTCTTCGATGATCTCGTTGCACAGATCGATGCACTCGTCGCAGATATACACCCCAGGGCCCGCGATGAGCTTCTTGACCTGCTTCTGGCTCTTTCCGCAGAACGAGCACTTCAGCAGATCGCCGCCGTCTCCGATGCGCGCCATCTCGTAGGTCCCTACTTCCTTGTCCGAGTGCGACCGTCGTCCCCCGATTGGGCCGGAAATACGTCTCGGTGCCGTCAATCAGAGCAATGGTCCCTGAGTCGACCGTACCTGTTGTGCGCGAGACAGGTCGACAACTCGCGCATGTTCGATGTGAAGGGTTGTGCGGGTCCCCACCATTGTGAGCCACCGCGGGTGAAAAAGCCGGGCCCGCCGCCCAGATCAGGACAGCGGGCCCGGGCGTGTCACTTCTGTCCGCTGAGCTTGCGGTAGTCGAAGACCTGGTCGATGATGCCGTAATCCTTGGCTTCCTCGGCGGTCAGGATCTTGTCGCGGTCGGTGTCCTTGCGGACCTGTTCCTCGGGCTTGCCGGTGTGGCGCGAGATGGTGACTTCCATCAGGCGACGCATGCGCTCGATCTCGGCCGCGGCGATCTCGAGGTCCGATACCTGACCCTGCACACCGCCGGAGGACGGCTGGTGGATCAGGATGCGCGCGTTGGGCAGCGCGGCGCGCTTACCGGGGGCGCCCGCGGCCAGCAGCACCGCGGCGGCGGAGGCGGCCTGACCCAGGCAGACGGTGACCACGTCGGGGCGCACGTACTGCATGGTGTCGTAGATCGCCATCAGCGCGGTGAACGAACCACCGGGCGAGTTGATGTACATGGTGATGTCGCGGTCGGGGTCCTGGGACTCCAGCACCAGCAGCTGCGCCATGATGTCGTTGGCCGAGACGTCGTCCACCTGGTTACCCAGGAAGATGATGCGCTCCTCGAACAGCTTGTTGTACGGGTCGGAGGTCTTGACGCCGAACGAAGTCTGCTCGGTGAACTGCGGCAGGATGTAGCGCGACTGCGGCAGTCCCGCGGCGGAGCCGCCATGACCGGCGCGCGGGTCGAAGAGGTTGGCCATCTTTATCTCCAAGCTTGTCTCGAGTGAGGGGGGACGGCGGCGGTTACTTCGCCTGGTTCGCGTGCGTGACCACGTGGTCGATGAAGCCGTATTCGAGGGCTTCCTTCGCCGTGAACCAACGGTCGCGGTCCGCGTCCTCGGTCACCTGCTCCACCGACTTGCCGGTGTGCAGCGACTGCAGTTCGTTGAGCTCACGCTTGGTGTGGGCGAACTGCTCGGCCATGATCGCGATATCGGCCGCCGAACCACCGATGCCCGCCGACGGCTGGTGCATCATGATCCGGGTGTGCGGCAGCGCGAAACGCTTGCCCTTGGTACCCGCGGTGAGCAGGAACTGTCCCATCGACGCGGCCAGACCCATCGCGACGGTCTTGATGTCGCACTCGGCGAACTGCATCGTGTCGTAGATGGCCATGCCCGCGGTGACCGAGCCACCGGGCGAGTTGATGTAGAGCGCGATGTCCTTGGTCGCGTCCTCGGCCGAGAGCAGCAGGATCTGCGCGCAGATCTTGTTCGCGATCTCATCATCGACCTGGGTGCCCAGGAAGATGATGCGCTCGCGAAGCAGCCGTTCGTATACGGAATCACTGAGGTTGAGTCCAGCGGTAGCGGCTGTCATGACCCCTGCCTGGTTGATCGTCACGGATACCTGCCTTCTCTTCTCACCGATTGCTACGGCCATACGAATACGGTTCGTCGTCACAAACACTAACGAAGGAGGGCGGCACCGAACTCCCGGCGCCGCCCCTATTCGCTCACAGCGCAATCAAATCACGCCGCCGAAACCTACTCGGCAGCGGCTTCGTCCAGCTCGATTTCAGCGGATTCCGCAGGGTCACCGAACATTTCGGTGGTGTCGACCACATTGCCCTCGGAGTCGGTGACCTTCACCTGACCGACAACTCCGGCCAGCGCCTTGCCGCGTCGCACATCGGCGAAGACCGCGCCCAGCTGACCCGCCTGCTGCACCTGCTGGATGAACTGCTCCGGCGACATGCCGTAACGCTGCGCCTGGAACAGGATTCGCTCGGTCAGCTCCTGCTGGCCGACCTGGGTGTTCTCGGCCTCGGCGATGGCGTCGAGCAGCAGCTGGGTCTTCACCGACTTCTCGGCGGCTTCCTGGGTGTCCTTGTCGAACTCCTCGCGGGAGGAGCCCTGTGCCTCGAGCGCCTCGGCCAGCTTGGCGTCGTCGTGGTCGAAACCGTGGACGGCGTCGTGGACCACGGCGTCGACCTCGGCCTTGACGACGGCCTCGGGCAGCGGGACCTCGACGGTCTCGAGCAGTGCGTCGAGCACCTTGTCCCGGATCGAACCGGCCTGCTCGACCTTCTTGACGCGCTCGACGCGGCCCTTCAGGTCTTCCTTGAGCTCGTCGATGGTGTCGAACTCGCTGGCCAGCTGGGCGAACTCGTCGTCGGCCTCGGGCAGCTCGCGCTCCTTGACCGACTGCACGGTCACGGTGATCACGGCTTCCTTGCCTGCGTGGTCGCCCGCCACCAGGGTGGAGGTGAACTCCTTGGACTCGCCGGCGTTCAGGCCGATGACCGCCTCGTCGAGGCCCTCGATCAGCTGACCCGAACCGACCTCGTGCGACAGGCCGGTGGTGGCCGCCTCGGGGACGTCGGCACCGTCGACGGTGGCCGACAGGTCGATCGACACGAAGTCGCCGTCGGCCACGGCGCGCTCGACACCGGTGAGGGTGCCGAAGCGCTGACGCAGCGAGGTGAGCTGCTCTTCGATGTCGTCGTCACCGATGGTGAAGGAATCGACGGTCACCTCGATGCCCGAGTAGTCGGGCAGGGTGATCTCGGGGCGCACGTCGACCTCGGCGGTGAAGGCCAGCTCCGTGCCGTCTTCGATCTTGGTGATCTCGATCTCGGGCTGGCCGATGACCTTGACCTCCGAGGTCTGGACGGCTTCGGCGTACTTGTTCGGCAGCGCGTCGTTGACGACCTGCTCGAGCACGGCGCCACGGCCGACACGCGTCTCGATCAGCTTGGCCGGAGCCTTGCCGGGACGGAAGCCGGGAATCTTGACCTGCTGCGCCAGCGCCTTGTAGGCCTTGTCGAAGTCGGGCTTCAGCTCCTCGAAGGGCACCTCGACGTTGATCCGGACCCGGGTCGGGCTCAGCTGCTCGACGGTGCTCTTCACGGACATACTCCTTGGTTCGTAGTTCATGGTGGTGTCCCCGCGGGGGGCGACGCGCCAAAGTCAGGCACGGCTAAGCCAGGTGCGGCGCATAACGCGCATCCCGACCAGGGTAGTTGACCGACCGCACGGCCGCGCAATCGGTGTTTGGTTGAGGGCGGCGCTAGCGGCCGACCTGCACGGCGTCGGTCACGAACACCAGTGTCTCGTTCGGCGGCACACCGTTGCCGCCCGCGCCGTAGCCCAGGTTCGGCGGCACGATCAGCAGCCTGCGCGTGCCCTGCTGCACGCCGATCAGGCCCTCGTCCCAGCCCTGGATGACCTGGCCGGCGCCGAGGGTGAGGCCGAACGGCTTACCGCGCTTGAAGGAGCTGTCGAGTACCTGCTTGTCCGACCAGGTGACCAGCTCGTAGTTCATGGTCAGCGGCTGCCCGGCCGCCGCGCCCGGCCCGCTGCCGACCACGAGATCCTTGACGATCAAGGTCTTGGGCGGATCGCAGGTGTCGGGAATGGTGATCTTGGGCGCCTCACCGAAACCGCCGGTGACTTTCACCTCGTCGGCAGTGCACTCGAGCCCCGTGCTCGCGGAATTCCCGGCGACGACGTTCGAGCTCGACGAGCTCGAATCCGTGTCGGAGCCACAGGCCGCTGTCGTGATCGCGGCGGCCGCGACGAGTCCGATTCCGATGATCCTGCCGAGAGAATGCATGGCCCGCACAGTAATCGACCGTCGTTTCGGCGTCGGGAACCGGCACGACGGTAGGCTCGGCGATGCGTATCTCCACCGGTGTCGCCGGTCTCCGATCGGCGCCCGGGCGCGGCGCGGACGGCGTCGTGACCTCATCGAGCCCGAGGAGTCCGCGATGACCGAAACCACCGATGGCGACACCGCCGCGGACAATGTCGGAGACGGTCATGGCCGGACCATCGCCCCGGAGCCCTACGTCCTCACCGACGCGCCGGGTCCGCTCTCGCGCGAGGAACTCGCCGCGGTCGACGCGTGGTGGCGGGCGTCGAACTATCTCGCGGTCGGACAGATCTATCTGCTGAGCAATCCGCTGCTGCGCACCCCGCTGGTCCCCGACGACATCAAGCCCCGCCTACTCGGCCACTTCGGCACCGTGCCCGGCCTGAATCTGGTCTGGGCCCATGCCAATCGGGTGATCAGGGAGCGCGACCTGAACGCGGTCTACGTCGCGGGCCCTGGTCACGGTGGACCCGGACCCAACGCCTGCGCGTGGCTCGAGAACGCCTACGCCCAACTGGAGCCCGACCTGCCCCGCGACGTCGACGGGATGCGCAGATTCTTCCACCGGTTCTCCTTCCCTGGTGGGGTGCCGAGTCACTGCGCGCCGGAGACGCCGGGGTCGTTCCACGAGGGTGGTGAGCTCGGCTACTCCCTGCTGCACGCCTACGGCGCCGCCCTGGACAATCCCGATCTCGTTGTGTTCTGCGTGGTCGGCGACGGCGAAGCCGAGACCGGCCCACTGGCGGGCAGCTGGCACGCGAACAAGTTCCTCAACGCGGGGCGCGACGGCGCGGTGGTGCCGATCCTCGCGCTCAACGAGTACAAGATCGCCAATCCGACGATCCCGGCCCGGATTCCCGAGGAAGAACTGATCGAGCTGCTGCGCGGCTACGGCTACGAACCGCTGATCGTGTCCGGCACCGATCCCGCGCCGGTCCACCAGGCGATGGCCACCGCGATGAACACCTGCCTGGACCGGATCGCGGGGTTCCAGCGAGCCGCTCGCGAGGACGGGCAGACGCGACGTCCACGCTGGCCGATGATCGTGCTGCACACGCCGAAGGGCTGGACCTGTCCCCCGGTGGTCGACGGCGAACGCGTGGAGGGCACGTTCCGCGCCCACCAGGTGCCGCTGCCCAATGCGCGCGCCGACGCCGAGCACCGGCGGGTGCTGGAACTGTGGTTGCGCTCGTACCGGCCGGAGGAACTGTTCGAACAGGACGGGTCACCGGTGCGGGCCCTGCGCGAGCAAGTGCCGGCCGATCCGATGAGCCTGAACCCGGTGGCCAACGGCGGCTTGCTGATTCGCGATCTCGACCTGCCCGACTGGCGTGACTACTGCGTGGATGTCGTATCGCCCGGTGCGGGCCGGCACGAGGCCACCCGGGTGCTCGGCGGCTGGCTGCGCGATGTCACCGCGCGCAATCCGCACAACTTCCTCACCTTCGCCCCCGACGAACTGGTGAGCAACCGGTTGCAGGACATTCTCGAGGTCACCGGGCGTGACTGGCAGGAGGAAGTCGGACGCTGGGATGTGGATCTGTCGCCGGTCGGGCGCGCGGTCGAGGTGCTGTCGGAGCACATGTGCGAGGGCCTGCTCGAGGGCTATCTGCTGACCGGCCGCCACGGCGTCTTCACCTGCTACGAGGCGTTCGTCCACATCGTCGACGCCATGTTCAATCAGCACGCCAAATGGCTCGATGCCAGCTCGGCGGTGCCGTGGCGGCGCAAGATCCCGAGCCTGAACTACCTGCTCACCTCGCATGTGTGGCGCCAGGACCACAACGGTTTCACCCATCAGGATCCCGGTTTCCTCGACGTGGTGGCGAACAAGAGCCCCGATATCGTGCGGGTGTATCTGCCGCCGGATGCCAACACGCTGCTGTCGACCTACGACCACTGCCTGCGGTCACTGCACTACGCCAACGTGGTCGTCGCGGGCAAGCAGCCGGGACCGGACTGGCTCTCGGCGCAGGAGGCGGGGCTGCACTGCACTCGCGGGCTCGGGATCTGGGAGTGGGCGTGTCACAACGACGACCCCGGCACCACACCCGATGTGGTGCTCGGGTGCGCGGGCGATGTGCCGACCCTGGAAACCCTGGCCGCGGTGGCCATCCTGCGGGAGCGGCTGCCGGACCTGCGGATCCGGTTCGTCAACGTCGTCGACCTGATGCGCATGCTGCCCGCCGACGAGCACCCGCACGGCCTGCCCGACGCCGAGTTCGACGCCCTGTTCACCACCGACCGCCCGGTGATCTTCGCTTTCCACGGCTACCCGTGGTTGGTGCACCGGCTCACCTACCGCCGCACCAACCACGCCAACCTGCACGTGCGCGGCTACAAGGAGAAGGGCACCACCACCACGCCCTTCGACATGGTGATGCTCAACGACCTGGACCGCTTCCATCTGGTGCTCGATGTGATCGACCGGGTTCCCGGGCTGCGCGAGCGAGCCGCGGGTCTGCGCCAGGAGATCGTCGACGCCCGGCTGATCGCGCACCGCTGGACCCGCGAACAGGGCGACGACATCCCGGTCGTGGCCGAGTGGGTCTGGCCCGATTCGGCGATCCCCACCGCGCGATAACCGGTTTGCGGCGCGGGCCCGCCCTGCACGACGATGGAAGGGATATGACCGACAACCGCCGCACCGACCTGCTCCCGCGCGATCGCCGCGATCTGACCGGACCGTTCGACGTGATCGGCGATGTCCACGGCTGCCGCGCCGAACTGGAGACCCTGCTCGACGAACTCGGCTACGCCCTCGCCCGCGACGACCGCGGTCGTCCGGTCGGCGCCGCCCATCCTGACGATCGCACCGTGGTCTTCGTCGGCGACCTCGTCGACCGTGGCCCCGACACCCCTGGCGTGCTGCGCCTGGTGATGGGGATGGTGGCGGCGAGAACCGCCCTGTGTGTCAGCGGCAATCACGACCACAAACTGATGCGCGCCCTCGACGGCCGCAATGTCCGCATCGCGCACGGCCTCGAACAGTCGCTGGCCCAGCTGGCCGTCGAGGACCTCGGGTTCCGCGCGGCCGCGCACGCTTTCCTGCGCGACCTGCCGAGCCATTACCTGCTCGACCGCGGCAAGCTGGTCGTCGCCCACGCCGGCCTGCCCGAGAGCCTGCACGGCAGCGCCTCCGGCCGCGCCCGCTCCTTCGCCCTCTACGGCTCCCCCACCGGCGAGCTCGACGAACACGGCTATCCCATCCGTTACGACTGGGCGCGTGACTACCGAGGCGCCCCCACCGTTCTCTACGGCCACACCCCGGTTCACGCCCTGACCTGGGTCAACAACACCCTCTGCCTCGACACCGGCGCGGTCTTCGGCGGCACCCTGTCCGCCCTTCGCTACCCCGAGATGACCACGATCTCCGTCCCCGCCGAACAGGTGTGGAGCGAACGCGCGGGCATCACCCCGGTGCCCGAGTGAACCTGCCGACGGGCAGCACACGCCCGAGGTCGGGATTCGTCGCCGAATCGTCGACGCCGAACCCGGGTGTGACGTGCGGATTTTCACCCCGATAGGCCTACTATCAGCAGCGGACGACCCGACTCATCGATGAGGAGAGGTTCATGCGCCGTACATTTCTCGCTCTGTCCGTACTCGCTCCGCTCATGGTCAGCGGTGTCGCGAGCGCCGATCCAGCACCGCGGGAGACGGGGTCGTTGACGGCGTGGACGTTCACCGGACGGGAGCCGGTCCCGGTGAATCGGGCCGACATCGCGGTCACACCGTGCGAGACGAAGCAGGCGGTCGCGAAGCTGGTGACCGGGGCCGACGGACGCGCCACGATCGCGCTGCCCGCGGGCTGTTACGAGGTGAAGGTGGTGACGGTGCCCGGAGGCTGCGGGTTGGCCGTCACCGAGCCGGTGCGGGTCACCGTGACGGCGGGGTCCCCGGCGCGGGCGGACTTCCGGTTCGGCTGCGCCTGACCGACATTCGGTCCTTCGGTCCGCCGACGATCTCCTACAAGCCCGAGCTGGGCGAATGGTGGTGATGGTCGGGGTGACAGGATTTGAACCTGCGACCCTCCGCTCCCAAAGCGGATGCGCTACCAAGCTGCGCTACACCCCGATACCTCACCGGTGTGAACACCGTGGAGGCCATACATGTTTGAGCGGGTGACGGGAATCGAACCCGCACCATCAGCTTGGAAGGCTGAGGTTCTACCATTGAACTACACCCGCAGGCATACGACATCGATGGGATCGCCACGATGTCGTGTGCGCCACGACTGTACCGAATCCCGCGCGAAAAATGCCAATCCGGCTTCTGCCTGCCCGATCGGCGCGCCCCGGACGACGGTGTACCCCCACCCCGCCTTACCAATCGTCGCCGCGCCCGATTAGGGCCTAATGACCCTAGTTCCGACCTCCTGTCCGGGCGACGATGGTTGATGCGCCCATGGGGACCGGCGCCTGCTCCACCGGGGGAATTAATAGGAGAATTTTCCTAAAAAACCCGGCATGTGGGCGGCGAGTAGGCCACCATGAGAGTGCGCGTGACGGCTACTGCCACATCGTCACAACTCGCACCCCGTGCCAGGAGGGACCCATGGCGACGCAACGTCCACCGCCCCACGAAGGGGCATTACGCTGCATGTTCATGGCTCCTGAAAGTTTTTTCGGGAATGTTGTAACGCCGGAGACGTTGTAGCGATGTCATAGCCGATCGCCATTCGCTAGAGACCAGAGAACGCGTTCTAGAACGCGGTTTTCCGGTCTCGAGTGGCTTGCTAGGATCCTTTTTGCCGGACGGGGGTATCTGGAAAGGGGGCGGTGAGCGTGTGCCGAACTCGGTGGACCCAACCGCGTAGCAGTGCGAATGATCGAGGTGGCAAGTTCGTCGCCATCTACCGCCGGTGATATCGATGACTGTCCACATCGAGCCACCGGTCGCCGCGATGGCCCGCGCCTGGGCCCGCGCGGTCTGCGCCGAACCGGGCTCTTCCACGGCGCCGCACCAGTTGGAGCCGGTGCTCGTCGACATCGTCGAGCGGTTGCTGCACCTGGCTCGGACCGAGCCGTTCCCGGTTCCACAGGCGCGCAAGCTCGGCGCCCGGTTGGCCGAGGCACCGTTCGAACGCACCAGGATGCTGGCCCATGCCAGCCGCTGGCTGCTCGGTTTCCCCTCGGGGGTTCCGGGTTCGCTGGTGGCGACCCGCTGGCCGCTGGTGGCCAGCCAGGCCATCGACAGCTACGCACAGGCTCTCCAGGAACGCGCGCTGGCGCAACAGGAACAGAACATCTCGGCGAAAGTGTCACTGCGCGTACAGGAGATCGCCGCGCTGCAGCACCGCTTGCGCCACGAGGCGACCCACGACGCCCTCACCGATCTCGCGAACCGCACGCTGCTGCAAGAACGGGTGCGCGCCTTCGCCGCCGACCCGAGCCGCGGTGTCGGTGTGCTGGTGGTGGACCTGGACCGCTTCAAACAGATCAACGACGGCTACGGACACGCGATCGGCGACGAGGTACTGGTCGAACTGGCCAACCGCTTGCGTGAGGTGTGCCCGCCCGACACGGTGATCTGCCGATACGGCGGCGACGAGTTCGTGGTGGCGGCCAACCCCCGCCGCGACACCCTTGGCGAGTTGGCGCACCTCGTGGTCGCCGCACTGCGCGACCCGGTGTGGTCGAGCGCGGGCCCCGTGCCGGTTTCGGCCAGTGTGGGCACCGCGTTCTGCCCACCCGGAAAGACGTGCGATTTCACCGACCTGCTGCGTCGCGCCGACCGCGCGATGTACTCGGCGAAATCGGCGGGCGGGCGGCGTTTCGCGCTCGCTGAATCGGGCGACCCCGAACTGGGAACGGCGGTCGCCGGCTGAGTCGGATCGCGAAGCCTGCACTTCGCGGTCCGGCTCAGCCGATTATCACTCGGGCTGACAGGTGGGGCACCAGAAGAGGTTGCGGCCCTCCATGACCCGATGGGCCACCGGGCTCGCGCAGACCCGGCAGGGTTCACCCTGGCGGCGGTAGACGTAGGTACGGGGGCGATCTTTGGTGTAGGCCGGTGCGCCGGTGTCGTGTTCGGGACGAACCACGTGCATGCGACCGGTGGTGACGCCGATCGGCATGAGGTCGACCAGGTCGGCCCAGAGCGCGTCCCATTCGGCGGGGGTGATCGACGTTCCGGGCCGGAAGGGCGAGATGCCGTGCCGGAAGAGAACTTCCGCGCGGTAGACGTTGCCGACACCGGCGATCAGGGCCTGGTCCATCAGCAACGCGCCGATCGCCCTGCGGGATCGGCGGATTCGCGCGCCCGCTCGTTCGTGGTCGGCATCGGGGCGTAACGGGTCGGCGCCGAGGCGCGCGGTGAGCGCGTCCACTTCGGGCGGCACGAGCACCTCACACGCCGTGGGCCCGCGCAGATCGGTGCCGAAATCCGTTGCGGCGCCGAGCATGCGCATGCGCACCTGCCCGACCGGCGCCGCCATCGGCAACTCGACCTCGCTGAAGATGCCGTACAGCCCGAGATGCACATGCACCGTCAGCCCGGACGCGTAGTGATGCAGCAGATGCTTGCCGTAGGCCTCGGCCCGTTCGAGCACCTGCCCGTCCACGCGCGCGGCCCCGTCGACGAATCGCCCCTGCGGACTCGAAACCCGCACCACCCCACCGGAGAACCGTCGGTGATGGAGCTGCGCTATCCGGTGAAGGGTGTGCCCCTCAGGCAAAGAAACACACCTTCCTGATGCGAGTTACCCGATCTTGTCGCGAAATCAATCGGTGCGCTCAGTACGCGGGGACCTCGGGGGCGATGCCGGTCTTCTCGTAGTCGGCGAGGATGTCGATGCGACGCTGGTGGCGCGCCTCGTCCGACCAGGCGGCCGCGAGGAACGCGTCGACGATGGCGAGCGCGTCGGCGGTGGGGTGCATGCGGCCGCCGATGCCGATCAGGTTGGCATTGTTGTGTTCGCGTGCCAGCACGGCGGTTTCGACGCTCCAGGCCAGGGCGCAGCGGGCGCCGGCGACCTTGTTGGCGGCGATCTGCTCGCCGTTGCCGCTGCCACCGAAGACCAGGCCGAGCGAGCCCGGATCGGCGACGGTGCGACGGGCCGCCTCGATGCAGAAGGCGGGGTAGTCGTCGAGAGCGTCATATTCGAGGGCGCCGCAGTCGACGACCTCCACTCCGGCCTGCTGCAGATGAGCCTTGACGTGATTCTTCAGTTCGAAACCGGCATGGTCGGCACCCAGGTAAACGCGCATGGCTGCGATTGTCGCAGGCCCGCTTAGAGTCGTTTCATGCACCCGCACGAACCGCATCACCCGCATTCGGCAGGTCCCCCGCCGGAGCACCCGACCCAGCAGCCCGACCGCACTTCGCCACCGCGCAACGACACCGCGCCGCCGTCGCCGTGGGACCGGCCCGATCCGCGGACGGGCGGTTTCCCCGCACAGGGCAACCCCGCGCAACCGCAGGCGAACCCGTATCCGCCGGCCCCGGGCTACTACCCGCCGAGCGCACCGCCGCCACCGCCGCAGCAGCGACCGCGCGGGCTGATGCCGTGGGACCGCCCGGCCCGCCATCCGTGGGAGATCCCGCTGCTGATCGTCGTGATCATGGTCACCACGGTCGCGTACCTGCTCGCACTGCTGCTCATGACGGTCGAGCTGTTCACCGATCCCGTGGTCGACGAGAAGGGTGTGGAGCAAACCAGTTCGCTCGTCACCAGCCCGTATGTGCTGCTGCTGTTGTTCGCGCCGGTGCTGCTGTGGGCCGGTCGTGGTCTGAACCTCGCGACCCAGCGGGTGAACGGTGTGAAGATGTCGCCCACTCAGTTCCCCGAGGGCTACCGGATGGTGCAGGAGGCGGCGGCGCGGTTCGGGATGCACAAGGCGCCGGACGCCTACGTGGTGCTGGGAAACGGCCAGATCAACGCGTTCGCCACCGGGCACGGGTTCCGCCGGTTCGTCGTGGTGTACAGCGACCTGTTCGAGATCGGCGGCGCCGCGCGCGAACCCGACGGACTCGCGTTCATCATCGGGCACGAAGTCGGGCACATCGCCGCCGGCCACGTGTCGTACTGGCGTCAGCTGGGTATGTTCGTCGCGCCGTGGCTGCCGGTGCTCGGGTCGTCGCTGATCCGCGCCCAGGAGTACACCGCCGACAATCACGGCTTCTGCTTCCGCCCGCACGGCGCGTCCACCGCGATGGCGACGCTCGCCGCGGGCAAGTACCTCAATACCGATGTCGGTGTCGACGAGATGGCCGACCGCGCCGCGCTCGACCGGGGCGGTTTCATCTGGCTGGTCAACGCGATGGCCAGCCACCCGGTCCTCACCTGGCGCATGTGGGCCCTGCGCGATCGCAGCAGGCCGGGCCCGTTGTTCTGGCGGCCGAGCGCGCCGCATCCCGGGATGATCCCGCCGCCCGGCGGATACCCGCTGAATTCGACGTCGCCCGCGCTGCCGCCGAAAACGGTCTGATCCGACGCCAGGTGCCGGTGCGGGCACCTGGCGTTCGCTGGATCAGTCGAAGACCGGGTCCTCGGTGCGGGTGCGCTTGAGCTCGAAGAAATGCGGGTACGAGGCCAGCGCGACCACACCGTCCCACACCTTGCCCGCGTCCTCGCCGCGCGGGATGCGCGAGAGCACCGGTCCGAAGAAGGCGACCCCGTTGATGTGGATGGTCGGCGTGCCGACATCGGGGCCGACCTTGTCCATGCCCGCGTGATGGCTGGCCCGCAACGCCTCGTCGTAGTCGGTGCCGGCCGCGGCCTCGGCGAGGTCGGCGGGCAGGTTCAGTTCGGCGAGTGCGTCGGTGACGATCGCGGCGAAGGTCTCCAGCCGCGTCTCGCGCTCGTACTCGGCCTTGCGGTCGTGGATGCGGGTGCCCAGTGCGGTGTAGAGCGGCGACAGGATCTCGTCACCGTACTTCTCGCCCGCGGCGGTGACGACCCGGACCGGGCCCCACGCCGCGGCCATCAGCTCGACATAGCGCTCGGGCAGGTCGTCTTTGCCCTCGTTGAGCACCGCCAGGCTCATCACGTGGAAGCGCGCTTCGATATCGCGCACCTTCTCGACTTCCAGGATCCACCGCGAGGTGATCCAGCACCACGGGCACAGCGGGTCGAACCAGAAATCGGCGACATCCTTGGTGGCCTGCTCGCTCACGATGGGTTCCTCTCGGGTCAGCGGTGGCGGGTCGGTCGCCCCACCGACTGGTGCAACCGCAGCACCGCCGGAATCGTTCCCGTGGGCGAGAACGCGCACTAAGCTCGGGTTGCGAGGAGTCCGTATCGTCCGCGAGAAGGAGTCCGTTCATGAGCTCGAATCAGCATTTCGTCGTCATCGGTGGCGGTCTGGGCGGAGCGAAGATCGCCGAAGCCCTGCGCGCCAACGACTTCGACGGCCGCGTCACCCTGCTGGCCGCCGAAGAGGAGCTGCCCTACGAGCGTCCGCCACTGTCGAAACAGCATCTGGCGGGCACCCAGCAACTTCCCGATTTCACCGTCGATTCGGCCGCCTGGTACCGCGATCACCACGTCGATCTGCGGCTCGGCACCACCGCGACAGCGTTCGATCCGATCGCCAAGACGGTGACGCTGCCCGACGGTTCCACGCTCGACTACGACAAACTGGCCCTCGCCACCGGTTCCCGGGCCCGCACGCTCGATATTCCCGGCGCCGACGCCCCGAACGTCTACACGCTGCGCACCATCGCCGATTCGAACGCGCTGCTCGAGATACTGCGCACGGATCGCCGCCTGGTGATCATCGGGGCCGGGTGGATCGGTCTCGAGGTCGCCGCGCAGGCCCGCGCCAAGGGCGTCGAGGTGACGGTGCTCGAGTCGGCCGAGTTGCCGCTGGTCGCGGCGCTCGGGCCGGAGATGGGCGCGTTCTACGCCGATGTGCATCGCACGCACGGGGTCGATCTGCGCACGAACACCGCCGTCGACGCGATCCGCACCGAAGACGGCGAGGCGACCGGCGTGCGGTTGCGCGACGGCACCGTGGTGCCCGCGCAGGCGGTGCTGGTCGCGGTGGGCGCGCAGCCCAATATCGAGGCGGCGGCCGCGGCCGGGTTGGCGGTCGACGGCGGTGTGCTGGTGGACGCCGCGCTGCGCACCAGCAACCCCGATGTGGTCGCGGTGGGCGACATCGCCGAGCAGGACCATCCGCTGCTGCACCGGCCGATCCGCATCGAACACTGGGCGACCGCGCTGAATCAGCCCGCCGTCGCCGCGCGGACGATGCTGGGCAAAACCGCTGTCTACGACCGGCTTCCGTACTTCTTCAGCGATCAGTACGACGTCGGGATGGAGTACTCCGGCTATGTCGGGCGCGGCGACGACGTGCGGGTGGTGGTGCGCGGCGATGTCGACGAGCGCGAGTTCGTCGCGTTCTGGCTCGACGCCGAGAACAGGGTGCGCGCGGGGATGAACGTCAATGTGTGGGATGTGACCGACCGCATCAAGCAGCTGATCGGCTCGGGGGAATCCGTCGATCCCGACCGGCTCGCGAACACGAATATCCCCTTGTGATGCACCTCACATAGCCGCCCGTGTCGAAGATCGCGTCTCGGCTCCGACTCACCGTCGAACGTGCCGCACGGGCGCACCGAGCAGGAGCCGAAACATGAAATTCATGCTGGTCAAGACCTATTCTCACGCCGCCCACTGCGATCTCCCGTTGCCGGAGTGGGCGCCGGAGGACATCGCCGCCCATATCGACTTCCAGCGGGCACTGGGCGAACAACTCGCCGCCGCGGGCGAGCTGGTCGACGCGCAGGGCCTGGCCGCACCGGATCAGGCGGTGATCGTGTGCTCCGACGGCCGCTCGGCGCCGGTCGTGACGGACGGTCCCTTCCCGGAGACCAAGGAGTTCCTCGCCGGATTCTGGGTGGTCGATGTCGATTCGGTCGAGCGCGCGGTCGAGATCGCCGCGCAGGCCTCCGCGGCGCCCGGCCCCGGCGGCAAGCCGATCGGTGAGTACATCGAAGTGCGCCAGATCATGAGCGCGCCCGACGCAGCCTGAGGACAGACGCTGACTCCGCGCATCGAGGACCTGCTGCGCGAACTCTCGCCGCAGGTCCTCGGGGTACTGGTCCGCCGTTTCGGCGATTTCGACCTCGCCGAGGATTCGGTGCAGGACGCTCTGCTCGCGGCGGCGACCCAGTGGGATCGCGACGGACTTCCGGACAATCCGCGCGGCTGGCTGATCCAGGTCGCGCAGCGCCGGATGGCCGACGCGGTGCGTGCCGAGGTGGCACGCCGCCGCAGGGAGACCATGGTCTTCGTCCGCGATGTTCCCGCCGAGGCGGTCGGTAGCGACGACACCCTCGACATGTACTTCCTGTGCTGCCATCCCGACCTGCCACCCGCCGGGGCCATCGCCCTGACGCTGCGCGCGGTCGGCGGCCTGAGTACCGCCGAGATCGCGGCGGCCTTCCTCGTCCCGGAATCGACCATGGGCCAACGTATCTCGCGGGCGAAGAAGCGCTTGGCCGCCTGCGAGCGACCCTTCGCCGACGGCGCGTACGACAGCACGCGGGTGAGTGCCGTGCTGCAGGTGCTGTACGTGATCTTCACCGAGGGACACACCAGCACATCGGGAGCCGGATTGCGCCGCGGTGATCTGTCGGTCGAGGCGATCCGGCTCACCCGCGCTCTGCGCACACTTCTTCCGGAGAACACCGAGGTCACCGGCCTGCTCGCGCTGATGCTGCTCACCGACGCCCGCCGCGCCGCCCGCTGCGGGCCACACGGCGAACTCATCCCGCTCACCGAGCAGGACCGCACCCGCTGGGACCGCCCCCAGATCAGCGAGGGCCTTCGCCTGCTCACCTCGACCATGCCCGCCGGGTTGACCGGGCTCTATCAGATGCAGGCCGCCATCGCCGGCCTGCACGCCGGGGCCCAACACCCCGACGACACCGACTGGACCCGAATCCTGCTGCTCTACACCATGATCGAGCGGTTGACCCCGAACCCGATGATCACCCTCAATCGGGCGGTCGCCACCGCGATGGTGCACGGTCCGGCAGCGGGGCTGGCGGTGGCCGACAGCGTCGCCGAACCGCTGTCGCGCTCGCATCGCCTCGCGGCCGTGCGCGGGCATCTGCACGAAATGGCGGGCGAGCAGGCCGCGGCCGTGCGCGAATACCAGCGGGCGGCCAGGCAGACCGCCAGCGTGCCCGAACGGGACTACCTGTTGCTGCGTGCCGCGCGGGTGCGTGCGGGTCGGCAGTGACAGCGATCGGCGCTCGCGCCGCCGCCTCGGCTGGAGCCACCGCGCGCGTGCTCGCCTGGCAGACTCCCTCCGATGACGGACGTTTTCAGTGCGGGTGTGCTGGTGTTTCGACGTGTCGAGACCGGGATCGAGGTCCTGCTCGGACACATGGGCGGGCCGCTGTGGGCCAAGAAGGACGCCTCGGCGTGGTCGATTCCCAAGGGCGAGTACCTGTCCGAGGACGAGTCCGCGCGCGAGGCGGCCCGGCGCGAGTTCACCGAGGAGCTCGGGCTGCCGGTGCCAGAGGGCGAGTGGATCGACCTCGGTGAGGTGAGCTACCGCAGCGGCGCCAAGCGCAAATACCTCACCGTGTGGGCCGTCGAGGGTGACCTCGACCCCGCCGATGTCGTACCGGGAACCTTCGAGATGGAGTGGCCGCCGCGGTCGGGCCGTCTGGCGGAATTCCCCGAGATCGACCGGGCCGAGTGGTTCGACCCCGCGAGCGCGGCGGACAAGCTCGGCAAGGGCCAGCGACCCTTGCTCACCCGGCTCATCGATCGGCTGCCCTGAGATCGGAGTAGATTTCAGATATGCCCAGTGACCTGCAGCTCAAGATCATGAACGGGGTCCACCGCACACTGCTCACCGTGACCGGCGGGCGTGTCGGCAACACATTCTTCGGGATGCCGTCCCTGCAACTCACCACGATCGGCCGCAAATCCGGGGATCCGCGCAAGGTCATGCTGACCGCGCCGCTCATCGACGGCGACACGATCGTCGTGGTGGCTTCCCGCGGCGGCGACCCCACACACCCGGCCTGGTTCCTGAACCTGCGCGACAACCCCGACGTCGAGGTGTCGCTGCGCAACGGCCCCGAGCGCCCGATGACAGCGCACGTCGCCACCCCCGACGAACGCGCGACACTGTGGCCCCGGGTGGTCAGCGCGTACAAGGGCTACGGCGACTATCAGAAGAAAACCACGCGCGAGATCCCCTTGGTCCTGCTCACGCCGAGGAGTTGACCCGCTCGCCGCGCATCACGCCAGCGCCGCCCGGAACTCCGTGGGACTCGTCCCACGGAGTCGTTTGAAGGCCGCGCTGAAGCCGAAGGCATCGGAATAGCCGACAGTGGTCGCCACCTGGGCGACGCTGCGCGCGGGATCGGCGAGCAGTTCCTCGGCCTCGGCCATGCGCCATTCGGTGAGGTAGGCCAGTGGCGGTTCGCCCATCACTTCCGTGAAGCGCCGAGCGAACAGGGCGCGCGAGACCGCCGCCTCGGTGGCCAGGCTCGCCACGGTCCAGCGGTGGAACGGCCGGTCGTGGATGGCGGTGAGCGCCGGGCCGACGATCGGGTCGGCCATCCCCCGGTACCAGGCGGGGGCGCAATGCTGCTGTTCGGCGAGCCAGGACCGCAGCGTGCAGACCAGCGCCCAGTCGAGCAGCCGGTCCATCAGCGCCTGCGAGCCCGCGCTCAACCGGACCGCGTCGGCGGCGGATCGTTCCAGCCACAAGCACATGTCGGGCTCTTCGTGGACCACCATCACCGGCGGTAGCGCGCGCAACAGCCGTTCGTGGCGTCGCCCCGATGCCCGGTAGGCGCCGACGAGCAGCGAAGTCTCGCCCGGGACCCCGGTGATGGCCGGGGTGACGATCAATTCCGCTGTCGCGCAACAAGTATCGGTGGAACAGAACCCGTCCGGCACGAAACAGGACAGCTCGTAGCGCTCGTGCGGGTGGTCGAGCGCGGCGGGCGTGTTGGCCAGATAGAAGGGCTCACCGGCCTGTACGAGCGCGGTGTCACCGGCGATCAGGCTCGTGCGGGATCCATCGGCGAGCACCAGGGTGCCGCCGCCGCGCAGCACCGTCACCATGATCAAGGGCGCGCGGTCGGCGAAGCGAATCGTCCACGGTGGACGCAGCACGGCGTGGGCCACGACCGATCCTTCGGCACGAATGCCGCTCAGCAGCGAACTCAACGGATCCACGCCACCAGCGTAGACGAATTCCTATCGACTGGAGATGATCAGCCATAGATCGTCCACCCGATCCACGGTTGACTCTAGGTACCGGGCCGAGGGGCCCGCACCCGATCGAACAGGAGCTCACCGTGACCCAGTCCGCTGCCACCACGACTGACACCGCCGAACCGACGACCACCGGATCGGGCGGCACCGCGCTCGTGGTTCTCGGCCATCATCGCTCCGATTCGCTCTCCGCCCATGTCGCCGAACGCGCCGTCGGCCGACTCACCGCCGCCGGGTACACGGTCGACTTCCTCGATCTGCACGCCGAGAACTTCGACCCGAGGATGACCGTCGCCGACCAGCCGGAGTGGGGCAATCGCGACAAGGTCTACTCCCCCACCGCCGAGTCGCACATGCGGCGGATGACGGCCGCCGACGTCATCGTCGTGGTGTTCCCGGTCTACTGGCAGAGCGTGCCCGCCCTGCTCAAGGGCTGGATCGACGCTGTCTGGAACTACGGTTTCGCCTACGGCCGCAGCAAGCCGCGCCTGGCGGGCAAGCGCATCCTGTGGCTCGGATTGGCCGGTGCGACAGCCGATGACGCGATCATCCCCGGCATGCGGCAACTGCTGGAGGCCCAGCTCAACGAGGGCCTGGCTTACTACAGCGGTTTCGCGGACTCCCGGGTCGGCCTGCTGCCCGATGCCGAGGAGCAGCCCCAAAGCCTCGACGACGAGGGCAATCTCGTGCTCGGCGAGGCGATCAGCGGCGACGCGCGGACCACCCACTACGCGGCCTTCGACGCGAAGGCCGAGGGCTTCATCGACGCCTTGCTCGCTGCGAGTCGCGTCGCCGCCTGACGATCGCCCGGCCGACCGGGCAATCACACCGGTCGGCCGGAGCACGATCCGGACTCCCCACCGAGACCTCGGCGTGGATCGGTTCAGCCTCCGGTGAGCGTCCGGCGCAGCGCACCGTAAAGATCTGTGGGCGTGCCCGATTCGACCGCCGCCTTGTCGATCAGATCGATGGCGGCGGCGGTGAACTCGTCGCTCTGGATCTGCGCGTAGTCGGCGGGGGTGTCGATGCCGACGGCCTGGTCGGTCAGCGAGGTCGCGATCGCCTGCAGGAACGGGACCGTCAGCGCGGCCAGGTGCGCCGCGGTACCGCCGGTGGAGCGGACCATCGTGGCGCCCTGGCGAAACGCCGCGAACATGGCGTACATCGCGCCGAGAATCGACACGTCGTACATCGCGGCGGCACCGAGATCCGTGCCGACGAACTCGGCCCTGCCGAACAGTTCCAGCACCGACCGGTGACGATCGAATGCCACAGCCGCCCCGCTGTAGATCACGAGGGAAGCCGGGCCGCCGATCATTTCGGGTGATGCCATGATGCCGCCGTCGATCAACTCGACCTCGTTGGCCGCGGCCCACCTGCCCAGCGAGCGCGCCTGCTCGGGTGTCGTGGTGGTCAGGTTGACCACCGTTCGCCCGCGCAGCAGCGCCGCGGCGGGCTCGATCTGCTCGCGCACGGCAGCGTCGTCGAGGACACACAGGATGACCAGATCGGCCGCCGACATCGCCTCGGCCGCGCTCTCGGCTACCCGCGCACCCTGCGCCGCCAGCGCTTCGGCCCGCGACGTGGTGCGGTTCCACACCACCACCTGGTGACCGCCCGCCAGCAGCGCCTTCGCCAGCGCGGTGCCCATCGCGCCGAGACCGATCACCGAAATATGCTGTGCTGCCAGTGAATTCGCCATAGCTGCCTTTGTGTCGAAGTTCTCGTTGCCCGTTCGGCAACACACTTCAAGATTTACCTTCTGCACTACAATCGACAAGTACCGACTATTAAGTGCAATACCCACCAAAAGGTAAGTAAGGACACCATGAAGCAGCGAGTGCGTCCGTATTCCTGCGAGCTCGACGCCGCTCTCGACGTCGTCGGCGGCAAGTGGAAAGCGCTGATCCTGTGGGCCCTGTCCACCGGCACCCAACGCTTCGGCGACCTGAAACGCCTGATACCCGGTGTGACCGAGAAAATGCTGATCCAGCAACTGCGCGAACTGGAGCACGACGGGATCATCCATCGCGAGGTCTACGCGCAAGTCCCCCCGAAAGTGGAGTACTCACTGACCGATCGCGGGGTATCACTCAACGCGGCCCTCGCCACACTCGGCGCCTGGGGCAGAGAGAACATGAACCACATCTGCGCGGTCACAGGAGTCGACGCACCCGTGCACTGACACGCTGACACTCGTGCTCGAGTAGTGAAGTACGGTGTCGCCGGCGCATCGACCTGCGTCGCCGAGTTCAGGCCTGGATTCCCGCCCACTTCTGGCCGGTGATGCGCTCGTAGGCTTCTTCGTACTTGCGGCGAGTGCCCGCGACGACATCGGCCGGGATCTCGGGGCCGGGGTATTCCTTGTTCCAGCCGGTGGAGGTCGACCAGTCGCGGACGAACTGCTTGTCGAAGGAGGCCTGCGGACGGCCCGGCTCCCAGTCGTCGGCGGGCCAGAAGCGCGAGGAGTCCGAGGTCAGAACCTCGTCGCCGAGGGTGAGAACGTCACCGTCCCAACCGAATTCGACCTTCGTATCGGCCACGATCACGCCCGCCTTCGCCGCGTGCTCGGCCCCGCGCGAGTAGATCTCGAGGGTCAGATCGCGCAGCTTCTCGGCGACCTCGCGACCCTCCTGGTTCACCACATCGGCGAAACTGATCGCCTCGTCGTGCCCCTCGGACGCCTTCGTCGACGGCGTGAAGATCGGCTCGGGCAGCTTGTCCCCATCGCGCAACCCGGCGGGCAGCGCGATCCCGGAGACGGTCCCCGATCGCTCGTATTCCTTGAGACCCGAACCGGTCAGATATCCCCGCGCGATGCACTCCACCTGCAGCATCTTCAACGGCTTCACCCGAATCCCGCGTCCGGCGAACTCCGCGGGCACATCGGTCGCCGAGACCACGTGGTTCGGGATTCCGGTGAAGTACTCGAACCACCAGTTCGACAGCTGCGTGAGCAGCGCGCCCTTGTCCGGAATCGGCGTCGGCAGCACCACGTCGTAGACCGAGACCCGGTCCGACGCGACGAGCAGCAGGGTGTCGCCGTCGGAGTAGAGGTCACGAACTTTCCCGGCGTGCACATGCTTCAACGTCGAGCCTCCGAATTCTGGGGACGGTACCTGCGGTTTCGCACCGCACTCTACCGGCCTGCCCGTGCTCGCGATCGCGCCCGGTCGCCCGCTCGAATCCGGTCAGGCCGTCGCACGGTCGTCGGCGCCCAGCCGGAAGGTGCGCCGGTAGGCCAGCGGCGCTACCCCGACCGCCGCCTGAAAATGCTGGCGCAGCGAGGTTCCCGTGGCGAAGCCGACCCGCCCCGCGATCTGCTCGACGGACAGATCGGCGGCCTCGAGCAACTGACGGGCACGAGCCACGCGCTGCTGGGTGAGCCAGCGGCCCGGGCTCATCCCGACCTCGTCGACGAAACGCCGCGCGAACGTGCGCTTACTCATCCGGGCGTGGTCGGCGAGGGTGTTCACCGTCAGCGGCAACTCGAGATGCTCGAGCGCCCAGTGCCTGGTCGCGGCCGTGCTCGCCGCGGCCGGATCGGGAACCGGAGTGTCGATGTACTGCGCCTGGCCGCCGTCACGCCACGGCGGGACCACACAGGAACGGGCCACTCGATTCGCGACCACACTGCCGTGATCGGCGCGCACGATGTGCAGGCACAGGTCGATTCCGGAGGCCGCGCCGGCGGAGGTGAGGACGTCGCCGTCGTCGACGAACAGCACGTCGGGGTCGAGGTCGATTCGCGGGAAATGCCTACGGAAGGTGTCGGTCAGCCGCCAGTGGGTGGTCGCGGGGCGCCCGTCGAGCAGGCCCGCCGCGGCCAGTACGAACGCGCCGGTGCAGATCGACACGATGCGCGCGCCCGGCCGGATCAGCGCGAGCGCGGCGGTGATCGCCGGCGAGAGTCCGTCGATCGCCTGCGCCGGGTCGCACGACGGGATCACCACGGTATCGGCGTCTGCCAGCAACTCCGGCCCATGTTCGACGGCGATCGAGTAGTCCGCACAGGTCCGCACCGGCAAGCCGTCGACCGAACAGGTAGCGACCTCGTAGCGGTCGTCGAGAGTGCCGAATATCCGCTGCGGGATGCCCAATTCGAAGGGATACACGCCGTCGAGCGCCAGGACCACCACACGATGTATGGCACGATCCTATCGGATGATGACATTCAAGCCATTTTGCCGATGGCTCGCATCCGGCACCGTGGACGCTATGAGCAACACCATGCGCGCCATCAGCCAGGACACGCTCGGCGGACCCGAGGTCCTGCGCGAGATCGAACTCCCCCGCCCGGCTCCGGGTCCGAGCCAGATACTCATCCGGGTACACGCCGCCGGGCTCAACCCGACCGATTGGAAACACCGGGCCATCGCCGGGTTGTTCCTGCCCCCGCCGCCGTTCGTGCTCGGCTGGGATGTCTCCGGTGTCGTCGAGGCCGTCGGGTTCGGCGTCACCCTGTTCGCGCCGGGCGACGAGGTGTTCGGCATGCTGCCCTACCCGCACGGGCACGGATCCCTGGCCGACTACGTGGTCGGACCCGCTCGGGCCTTCGCCCGCAAGCCGGGCAATGTCGACCATGTCGTCGCGGCGGCGACGCCACTGGCCGCGCTCACCGCGTGGCAGGCGCTGATCGACACCGCGAAGATCCGCGCGGGGCAACGGGTTCTGATCCACGCGGCCGCGGGCGGCGTGGGGCACTTCGCGGTGCAGATCGCGAAATCGCGTGGCGCGTATGTGATCGGGACGGCGTCGGCGGCCAAGCACGAACACCTGCGCGCACTCGGTGCCGACGAGCTGATCGACTACCGCGCGGTGGACTTCGCCGAGGTTGTCTCTGAGGTGGACGTGGTGCTCGACACTCTCGGCGAGGAGAACTCCCGCCGGTCGCTGCCCACGCTGCGTCCCGGCGGGCTACTCATCACTCTTCTCGGGGCGGGCACTCAGGTCGATCTGCCCGCCGAGGCGGCGCGCCACGGCGTCGGTTTCGCGTCGTTGCTGGTCGAGGCCGATCACGCGGGCATGAACTCGGTGGCCGAACTGCTCGGGTCGGGGGCGGTGGTGCCGATCATCGCCGGGGTGTTCCCGCTCGCCGAAGCGGCGAAGGCGCACGCGATCGGCGAGACCGACCGCACGCTCGGGAAACTGGTGGTCTCGCTGGTCTGACCGGCGGTGGGGCGGAAACTCGTGAGCGGGGGCGAGCGGCAGGTGGCATTGTGGACGCCGAACTACCGTGCCGTGTTCGTCGACGACGAAGGAGATCTATGTCCGCCCCGAATCTCACCCGCGACCAGGCGGTCGAACGCGCGGCCGTGGTGGCCGTGCAGAACTACCGGATCGAACTCGACCTCACCGACCAGCCGCGCGGTGCGGGGTCCGAGGTATCGGACACGTTCGGATCGACGACCACGGTGAGCTTCACCGCCACCCCCGGTGCGGACACCTACATCGATCTGGTGGCGGCGCGCGTGCGATCGGCGGTGCTCAACGGCGTCGCGCTCGATGTGAGCACCTATGACGAGTCGACCGGAATCGCCCTGCCCGGCTTGGCCGAGACCAACGAACTGGTGGTCGAGGCCGAGTGCGAGTACTCGCATACCGGCGAGGGTCTGCACCGGTTCGTCGATCCGACCGACGACAAGGTGTACCTGTACTCGCAGTTCGAGACCGCCGATGCCAAGCGCATGTTCGCCTGCTTCGACCAGCCCGATCTCAAGGCCACCTTCGATGTCGTCGCCACCGCGCCGAAGGACTGGGCGGTCATCTCCAACGGCGCCGATATCGAACAGCACCCGGTCGGCGCGGTCGTGCGCCACACCTTCGCCACCACCCCGCGGATGAGCACCTACCTGGTCGCGCTCATCGCGGGCCCGTACGCGAAGTGGTCCGACACCTTCACCGACGCCGACGGCGAGATCCCGCTGGGGCTGTACTGCCGGGCCTCGCTGGCCGAGCACATGGACGCCGAGCGGCTGTTCACCGAGACCAAGCAGGGTTTCGAGTTCTACCACAACAACTTCGGCGTGCCCTACGCCTTCGGCAAGTACGACCAGCTGTTCGTGCCGGAGTTCAACGCGGGCGCGATGGAGAACGCGGGCGCTGTCACCTTCCTCGAGGACTATGTGTTCCGGTCCAAGGTGACCCGCGCGTCCTACGAGCGTCGCGCCGAGACCGTGCTGCACGAAATGGCGCACATGTGGTTCGGCGATCTCGTCACCATGAAGTGGTGGGACGACCTGTGGTTGAACGAGTCGTTCGCGACCTTCGCCTCGGTGCTGTGCCAGGCCGAGGCCACCGAATACACCAGTGCCTGGACCACATTCGCGAATGTGGAGAAGTCGTGGGCCTACCGTCAGGACCAGCTGCCCTCCACCCACCCGATCGCCGCCGACATCCCCGACCTGCACGCGGTGGAGGTCAACTTCGACGGAATCACCTACGCCAAGGGCGCTTCGGTGCTCAAGCAGCTCGTCGCCTATGTGGGGCTGCAGCCGTTCCTGGCGGGCCTGCGCGACTACTTCGCCGAACACGCTTACGGCAACGCCACTTTCGGTGATCTGCTCGCGGCGCTGGAGAAGGCGTCGGGGCGTGACCTGTCGGACTGGGGCGCGCAGTGGCTCAAGACCACCGGCCTCAATATCCTTCGCCCCGATTTCGCCGTCGCGGCGGACGGCACGTTCTCGAGCTTCGCGGTCGTGCAGGAAGGTGCCGCGCCCGGTGCGGGCGAGTACCGCGTGCACCGGATCGCGATCGGCGTCTACGACGATGTCGAGGGCAAGCTGGTGCGCACCAACCGGGTCGAACTCGATCTCGACGCCGCCGGCCGCACCGAGGTGCCCGAGCTGGTCGGTGTGCCGCGCGGTGCGCTGGTGCTGGTCAACGACGACGACCTCACCTACTGCTCGCTGCGTCTGGACCCCGATTCGCTCGACGTGGTCGTGGCGCGCGTCGGTGACATCGCCGATTCGCTGCCGCGCACGCTGGCCTGGTCGGCGGCCTGGGAGATGACTCGTCAGGCCGAGATGAAGGCCCGCGATTTCGTGGCGCTCGTGCAGCGCGGAATCGGCTCCGAATCCGAGATCGGGGTGGTGCAGCGACTGCTCATGCAGGCCAACACCGCCATCTCGAGCTACGCCGATCCGGCGTGGGCGCAGCGGGAAGGCTGGGCCGCCTACGCCGACCGGCTGCTCGAGCTGGCGCGCGGCGCCGAGGCGGGTTCGGACCATCAGCTCGCCTTCGTCAACGCCTTGACCGGCGCCGAGCTGCAATCGCGCCACACCGAGGCGCTGGCACAGCTGCTCGACGCCGACCCGGCGTCGGCCGGTCTGCCCGGTCTCACCGTCGACACCGACCTGCGCTGGCGCGTCATCACCGCACTGGCCGCGGCAGGCAAGATCGACCCCGACGGCCTGGACTCCCCCACCATCGACGCCGAACTCCAAGGCGATCCGACCGCGGCCGGCAAGCGCCAGGCCGCCACCGCCGCCACCGCCCGCCCGATCCCCGAGGTCAAAGCACAGGCCTGGAACACCGTGATGGGCGACGACTCGGTGCCCAACATCACCGCCCGCGCCATCGTCGGCGGATTCGCGCCGGCCGGCCAAGGCGAAGTACTCGCCCCCTACGTGGACAAGTACTTCGCCGAGATCCCCGCGGTATGGGACCGCCGTTCCAGCGAAGTCGCCCAAACCGTCGTGATCGGCCTGTACCCCCACTGGGCGATCACCGAGGAAGCGGTAGCCAAGGCCGACGAGTTCCTGGCAGGCGACCACCCACCCGCCCTGTACCGCCTGGTCTCGGAAGGCCGATCCGGCATCGAACGTTCCCTGCGCGCAAGGGAATTCGACGCGAAGTAACCCCGGGGAGGGCGGCCGACCACACCCCCGCCGCCCTCCTCTCTCCACCCACCCACGCTCCCCGAACCATGACCCCAGCCCGCCATCCCCCAAGCCACTCCGCACACCCCGACCCCGCCATGACCGCACTCCCCACCCCGCACCCGCGACCCCTAGGGAGCGGCGGCCACGAAGGGGCCATTCAGGGCCGCGGACACGCGCGCGCCAGCGCGCCGACAAACGCTGCCGAGAGCAGATCCGCCCACAGCAGCATCACCAGCGAACCACCCCCCACGCCGGGCACCGTGAACTCATGGCACCCAACGACAAAGCCCCCATGTTCACCTGGCGAGCCCGCGAACAACTGTTCGCCCGCCGAATCCTCGTCCTCGACGGTCCACTCGATGACGACAACGGCACTCTGCTCATCACCCAGCTACTCACTCTCGGCGCGCAGAGCCCCGAGGCCGGGATCTCGCTGTGGATCCACTCCCCCGGCGGCTCGGTGCCGTCGATGCTCGCGATCCGCGACGTGATGCGTCTGGTGCCGTGCGAGGTCTCCACCCTTGCTCTCGGATTGGCGTGCAGCGCCGGACAATTCCTGCTGTCGTCCGGCACCCCGGGCAAGCGCTACGCCCTGCCGCATGCCCGCGTCCTGATGCACCAGGGGTCGGCGGGAATCGGCGGCAGCGCCGTGGAGGTGGAAGTACAGGCCGACGACCTGCGCTACACCGTCGACACGGTGCTGCGCCTGATCGCCGACGACACCGGCCAGCCCTTCGACCGCGTCTACGAGGATTCACTGCACGACCGCTGGTTCACCGCACCCCAGGCCCTCGAGTACGGGTTCATCGACCACATCGTCGAGTCGTTCGACCAGGTCGTCCCGAACCGCCACCGCATCGGGATCACCGCATGATCCCCCGGGGTAGCGCACCGGGGACGAGTCGACTCGATTCCCACGATGACAACCGGCTGCCGACGCGACAGGCGAGCCCGGCCACACAGCATGGAAAGGCGGGCCGTCTCTCATGACCTACACGATCCCGAATGTCGTGTCCCAGCATCGCGGCGGCGGTGAGCGGATCACCGATATCTATTCGCATCTGCTCAGTGAACGCATCGTGTACCTGGGCACCCCGATCGATTCCGGCGTCGCCAACGCGCTCATCGCCCAGCTTCTGCATCTGGAATCCGACAGTCCCGGACAGGCGATCAGCCTCTACATCAACTGCGAGGGCGGAGATCTGTCCGCCATGCTCGCCGTCTACGACACTATGCGGTTCATCAAGGCGCCGGTGCACACGACGTGTGTCGGGCAGGCGATCGCGGTCGGCGCCGTCCTGCTCGCGGGCGGCGCGCCCGGGCATCGCGCGATGCTGCCACATACCCGAATCGTGTTGCACCAGCCCGCGACTCGTGGCCAGGGCACCATTCCCGACCTGATCCTGCAGGCCGACGAGATCGTCCGGATGCGCGCGGCGATCGAGGCGATCCTGTCGAGGCACACCGGTCAGACGCCGGAAACCCTCCGTCGCGACACCGACCGAGACCGGGTGTTCACGGCCGAGACCGCGCTCGAATACGGACTGGTCGACCGGGTTCTGCACGAACGCGAGTGATCGCGCTTCGCCGACCCGCTGGATGGTCACCGCGCATCAACAGTGACCGTCCAGCAGGGCGATTTCGAGCATGGGAGTCGTGATGGCCTGGCCCTCACTGCTTTTCGATGCGGTCGAGGTAGGCACGGCGGACAGTGTCGTCGACGCGGGTGATGGCGGCATCGTCGTGCGCGGCCTTGCGGAAGGCCCGCATCACCGTCTCCGGCACGAGACCGGACGCGTTCGCCAGCAGACCGACATAGCCGGGGACCGCGGTCTCGGCCGCCCGGGTCTCGACCGTGCGGACCACCGCGGCGGCGATGTCCTCCGGATCGACAGCGGGCAGCACGCCGTAGTCGATCCCCGAGCTCAGTTCGGTGCGGACCGCCGACGGCAGAACCGCGCTCACGCTGACTCCGGTGGCGTCCATTTCCAGCCTGGTGGCCGCGGTCAGGCCGACCACCGCGAACTTGCTGGCGTTGTACACGGCAAGGCCTTTGAGCGGGAACTTACCCGCCAGCGAGGCCACGTTCACGATATGGCCGTAGCCACGTTCGACCATCGCGGGCAGGGCCAGCCGCATACCGTGGATAACCCCGTAGACGTTGACGTCCATGGTGAGCCGGTCGATCCGGTCGGACTGCTCGAGGAACGCCCCGTTCGGCATCACGCCCGCGTTGTTCACCAGCACGTCGAGCGGTCCGTGCCACCGCACGACCGCGTCGAGAAACGCCGCGTAGGAGACCTTGTCGGTGACATCGAGCAGGTGACCCATCGCCCGGTCGCCGAATTCGGCGGCGGCCCGCACGGCCAGCGCTTCGTCGAGGTCACCGAGCGCCACAGAGGCGCCCGCCGCGACGAACGCCTCGGCGGTGGCCAGCCCGATGCCGCGAGCGGCGCCGGTGATCGCGACCGTCGCGCCCGCGAGATCGATCCGTGGGTAGCTCACAGTGTGTCCTCTCGTCTGATGATCGAGCTGCCGTCGTGCGCGGTGGATACGCTCACGCGGGCACCGTCACATCGGTGATGGTGAAGTCCGCGGGGTCGAAGGCACTGACCCGGGTGGTGAGTTCGCCGGTGGACCATGGCCAGCTGAAACTGTTGCGGCCGTTGGCGTCCATGTAGTAGCTGTGGCACCCGCCCGCGTTGTAGACCGTGCTCGCCAGCGCCGCCTGCACCTGGTCGACGTAGCGCGCCTGCACCTCGGGACGTACATCCAGCGCCGCCCAGCCTTCGCGCCGGGCCCGCTCGATCGCCGCGACGAGGAAGGCCACCTGAGCCTCGAGAATGGCGAACGCCGACGAATGGCCGGTGCCGAGGCTGGGGCCGAGCACGGTGAACGCGTTGGGGAACCCGGTGGTGACGGTGCCGAGGTAGGCCTCGGGCGAGCCCTTCCAGTGCTCGGCCAGGGTGCGGCCGTCGGCGCCGCGCACGATGTCGGCCAGCGGGGTATCGAGGATGTGGAAGCCGGTGCCGAGGATCACCGCGTCGACCTCGGCGGTGGTGCCGTCGGCGCCGACCACGGTGTTGCCACGGAATTCGGCGACACCGGTGGCGTGCACCGCGACGTTGCTCTTCGTCAAAGCCTGGAGATAGCTGTTGGAGAACAGGATTCGCTTGCAGCCGAGCAGATAGTCCGGCCGCAGCTTCGCCCGCAGCGCCGGATCACGCACCACGGCACGCAGATACGCCGAACCCACCGCCTGCACGGTCTGCATCAGCGGTCGCGGATGCCGGAACGCCACCCCGAGACCTTCCATCAGCGCGTATTCGACAGAGCGCAATGCTTTGTGCGCGAACGGGAATCGTCGCATCACCCGCTTCTCGAAGCCGGGTACGGGATGATCGAGTTTCGGCAGCACCCACTGCGCGGTGCGCTGGAACAGGTGCAGTTCGCCGACCTCGGGCTGGATGGCGGGCACGAACTGCACCGCGGAAGCACCCGACCCCACCACCGCGACCCGCTTGCCACGCAGGTCGTAGTCGTGGTTCCAGCGCGCGGAATGGAAGACCTCGCCGGGGAATTCGGCCAGGCCCGGGATCTCGGGTAGGCGCGGTTCGTTCCACGGACCCGCGGCCGAGACGACGAAGCGGGCGCTCAGCGGGCCCTCACTGGTGTCGAGCCGCCACAGCTGGGCGGCATCGTCGAACCGCGAACCGACCACCTCCACGCCGAAGCGGGTGTGTTCGGCCAGCCCGTGCGCCCGCGCGACCCGGTCGACATAGGCGAGGATCTCGGGCTGGGGCGCGAACAGCCGCGACCACTCGCTGTTCGGCGCGAAGGAGAACGAGTACAGGCCGGACGGCACATCACACGCGCAGCCGGGATAGGTGTTGGCCCGCCAGGTACCGCCGAAGGTCTCGGCCTTCTCGACGATCACCACATCCTCGACCCCGGCCTCGATCAACTTGATCGCCGCGCAGATGCCGGAGACTCCCGCTCCGATCACAACGACTTCGTGCTGGCGGCTCATACGACTTCTCCTTCGAACGAAACGAGTGGTGCGCCGACCTCGACGCGCGAACGGACGGAATCAGCGACCCCGCCGCGCGGGGATCCGACGGCGCGATGGCGTGCATCCGCTGCCTGCCGTGCTGCTGGAGTGCGACGGCACCGCAGGGTCGGGCCGATCACGCGGGTCGGCCCGTGTGGCCGGAAGCGCGCAGCGCGTCGGCGACGCGGGCGGGCAGAACGCGACGGGCGGCGGCGATGGTGGCCGGGCGGCGGGCCGAATCCATGAAGTTCGGGCCCATGGCGGCCAGTTCCTCCGGGCCCGGCTCGACGCGGATCACGCGAGTGCCCGCAGCGCGCAGCAGGGCCACCTCGCGGTCGAGACCGCGGGTCATCTGCGTGCGGAGCAGGCGTTCGACCCGGTTCACGCCGGTGGCGGGTGCGCCGCCCTCGGATGTCATCGGGGCGATGATCACCACCTCGTCGAGTTCTCGGGGCACCAGCAGATCGGCCGACACCGACGACACCGAACCACCGTCGACGTAGGCCTTCCCGCCGATCCGCACGGGCGGGAACCAACCGGGGATGGCCCAGGACGCGGCGATGGCGTCACCCAGATCGACCGGCGCCGCACCGGCCGTCATGCCGTGTGTGTCGTTCGCTCCGAAGGCGACTCGCGCACCCGTTGCCGCGTCGGCGCCGACCACCCAGGTGGCGGAGTGGCTCACCCAGCCGCTCGGGGCGGCCAGCGCCTGACCGAAGGAACGCAACCAGTCGGCGTCACCGCGCCCTCGCGGGAGCAGTCCGGCCAGCGCGGCGTAGGGCGAGCGAGCGCGCAGACCAGCACCGACCAGGCCGAGGCCGGGAAATCCGAGCCCCGGGAGCGGGGGAAATCTGCCGGGATCGACGGCGACGTGCGCGGCCAGGATCGGGTCGGCACCGGCATCGGCGTCGAGTGCGGCGAGCAGGTCGGCCGGGGTGCGCCCGGAGCCGAGGGTCGCGACGAGTTCCGCGCCGGCGGAGGTGCCGATCAGAACATCGGCGGTGCGGATGTCCCAGTTCAGCGCGCGTTCGACGGCATCGAGGGCGACCGCGGTCCAGGCGAAGCCGAGCAGGCCACCGCAGCCGATCGCTACGCCACGTCGTGTAGTCATATTTCGAATACTAACGGTATTTGAATTCCAGCGGTACCCCATCTTGCTAAACTCCCCAACATGGCCAGGATGACGCGCAAGCAGTCGCACGCACTCACGCGTGAGCGGTTGGTCGAGACCGCCAAACGACTGTTCATGGCCGACGGCTACAACGTGACCCCGTTGGAGAAGGTGGCCACCGAGGCCGGATTCTCCAAGGGCGCGGTGTATTCCAACTTCGCGACCAAGCACGAACTGGGCCTGGCCGTGATCGACGTTGTCCATGTGGAACGAGCGCAGACCCTGGTGGACTCGATGCTTCCGTACGACACCATGGCGGAACGGATCGAAGGATTCGCGCGCTGGGCCGATGAGAACATCGGTGATGTCGGCTGGACCGCGCTGGAAGTCGAGTTCGCGACGAGCACCCGGCACATGCCGGAGATCCGCACCGAACTCGCCGAACGCCGACGCACCCTGACGGCGATGCTCGCCACGGTGATCCAGACGCAGGCCGACGAACTCGGCCTGCGTCTCCCGATGTCGGCCGAAGACATCGCGCTGCAACTGCTCTCGCTCGGTATCGGCCTCGGTGTGCAACGCGCGATCGACCCCGAACTCCCCGTCAGCGCGATCGTCGACCTACTCCGCACCCAGATCAGCGCCGCTCAGACGAGTGCGGCAGTCGACGGCTGACTACCAGGGCAGCACGCGATCCTCGCGCACGGAAAAGCGCGCGGTGGCACGGACCTGGTGAAACGCGATCCTCGCGCGCGCGAAAGCGCGCGGCGTCCGTCGGTCCCGATCGGCCGGTCAGGCGGCGAGCAGGACGGCGTTCGGCGCCGAGATGATGGGGGCGGCACCGGAGGGCGCGATCTGGCGTTGCCCACCCAGCACCACCGCGCGCGTCGGCACCAGGGCGTGCCTGCGCATCGATTCGGCCACCTGGGCCACCAGGTCTCCCAGCGACGTGCCGAGGGCGCCGGCCAGTGCGGCGATCATCTCGCTCGATGGCTCTTTGCGCCCGCGCTCGACCTCGGAGAGGTACTGCGGCGAGATACCCGCGCGGCCCGCGGTGTCGACGAGGGTGGAGCGCTGCTCCAGGCGCAGCGCGCGCAGGCGTTCGCCCAGCGCCTCACGCCAGAGTGGTTCCGGGCGCGACCGCCGTTCGCCGTGTCCGCCTGGAATCACCCGCAACCCGTTGTGCTCGCCCATCCTTCGAGCGTAGGGACGCCGGGACCGAAACACCCGGCTCTTCTGCTCTCGGCGTAACGGGGACAACGATGAACCCGCTCACGCGGGCCGAGGTCGCGAGAACTCAGCGGGTGATGCCGAAGCGGGTGTCCGCCCAGCCGAGCGCGTCGGCGAAGGACGCGGCGACGATCTCGCTGTGGTCGACCCCGTCGTATTTGCGGTAGTCGACCGACTCGCCCCGCCCCTGCTGTTCGGCGACCATCGCATCGGTCGCCGACAACGGGACGGTGAGGTCGGCACGGCCCTGGAGCACGAGCACCGGAACGGTGAAGCGCAAGGCGCTCGGGTCGTTGTCGTCGAGCACTCGCAGCAACCCGGACACATCCCCATCGGCGGTGAACACATCCTTCGGCGACAGGCCGCCCCACTTGCCATTCTCGCGCAATCCGCCGGTGCAGTCGGAGTCGGCGACCGGCAGCAGCGACTGCGCGCGGGCGGTGAGGAATCGGGCCGGGTCCACATCGGTGACCGTCTGGGCGCCGCGGACCAACAGCGGCAGGTACACCGACACATCACCCGTGCCGAGCTTGCCCAGTGGGTTCGACGCCGCCCACTTCGCCATCCGCACCTGTTCGCCCAGGTGCGAGGCGGGCGCCAGCGCGATGGCGCCGAGCAGCGGCGTATTCGGGGTCCACCCCGCGGCGTCGACGGCGGCGAACAGGGCCGCGTGGCCGCCCTGCGAATGCCCCATCGCCACCCAGCGCGAGCCGACCGACTTGTCGATTTCCCTTGCCGCCGTGGCGATATCGGCCATCGCGCGCTGTTCGGTCTCGCCGATCATGTACCCGTGACCGCCCGGCGTCCCCAAGCCCTGATAGTCGGTCCTGGCGACCGCGTAGCCCTTGGCCACCCAGCGAGCCTGTTCATCCCGGCTCGGCGAGGAACCCTCCGAACGCGAGGCCGCGCAGACATCGGCGACGCCGGTGCTGCCCGGCCCCCAGGAGATGAGCGGCCATCCACCCGCGGGCGCGACACCTTCGGGCACCGCGAGCGTCCCCGACACCGCGACGGTCTTCTCCTGCGCGTCCAGAGAGCGGTAGAGCGTCAGGAAATTCCGGGCGCCGGGCACTGCCTGCGCACCGGTGAGCGGCTGCGCCCGGATCACCGAACCACGCTGTCCCGGAATCGATTCGGCACTGGGGTTGTAGAACGCGGAAAGGGGTGCGGCCGCGGTGAATTCGGCGGTCTTGCTGTCCTGGGCGCAGGCCGACGCCGACAGCGCCAGGCAACCCGCGGCGATCACCCGAGCAATACGTGTGTGCAAGTTTCCCCCGATACACCGACGGCCGTGGCGCGGCCGATAAACCGCCGACCAGGTTACGCGATGCCACACAGACGGTTGGGCGCCACACCACGCCCAACCTCCTACGGGCTCAACTCGAGATCTTCGGTGCGACCGTCATCGGCGCGCGGAATCGCCGCGCTGCCGGGCGATCCGGGATCAGCGCCGCGCCGGGTCCGCGGACACGAACGGCGCGTTCACCACGAGGTGAACGCGCCGGACGGTACGGAACGAACTAGCGACCGATCGCGGCGGCCATCACGCGGGTGGCCGAGATCAGACCGTCGATCAGGTTGCCCTGACGGAACGAGGCGAGGGCGGCGGTGACGCCGAGCTGGCAGATGCGGTCGTTGGCACGCTCGGCCACGTTCGCACCCGAGCGAACCTCGATCGCACCCTGGTTCGGGGACACGGCGATGAGCACCGAATCGGCCGACTCCGGGGTGTTCGGCAGGATCGCGTCGGCACCGGCCGCCGGATCGGAGCCGAGGTCGCCGAGGTAGATGTTGAAGCGGACCTTGGTGGCGCGGGTCGCCTCGGTGAGCGCGTTGTCGAGGAAGATGCGCTCGTGATCGGTGAACGGCACCTCGTCGAACACGGTGCCGGGCTCGTGCACACCGGACACGCGACCGCTGCTGGTGAGGGCGAACCCGTGCGGCAGGTCGGCCTCGACCACCGCGGGCCAATTAGAACTTGCCACTTGCCCGGCCTCCGATCAGCTCCGCATGCGCGGTTTCGAGAGCCGCATGACTGCCATGCGGCTCGGCGGTGTGGTGGCCCGCCGAGGCGGTCACCTCATCGGTAGCACTCCACAGCACCGGCCGGTGGGTCCACTTCTGCCCGAGTGCGAAGTGGGCCGGCTTCTCACCGGGGAATGGCTTACCGAGATAGGACAAACCCGCGATCGCGAAGTAGATCGCGGCCGGGATGCCGACGAAGATCAGCACTGTCTCGAGAATGCTCACGCACCAAAGGTAGACGATGCTGTGTAGTAGTTCATCCTCCGGCTGGCAGTTGCCCCACCGCGTGTCCGGCGCGGGCTACACCAACCAGGCCGCCGCGTTCGGTGGCAACCGATCCTCGGCCACCGGAGCACTCGACAACAGCACCTCCCCCGGCGGCAGCTGGATCGGGTCGTCCGAGGCGTTCAGTACGCAGGTCAGCCCGCCCGGACGACGGAAGGCGAGGCAGCCCTCCGGACTGCCGTACCACTCGATCTGCTGGCCCGCGAACTCCGGACGGGTGGCGCGCAGGTCGATCGCCAGCCGGTACAGCGACAGCGTCGAGTGCAGGGTCTCCAGTTGCGCTTCGACGGTACGGTCGGCCCAGTCGGCGGGGATCGGCAGCCACGGCTTGCCCGCGGTGAAACCGAACGGCGTGTTCGAACCCTCCCACGGCATCGGAACCCGGCAACCGTCCCGTCCGCGTTCCCGGTGGCCCGTGCGCTCCCACACCGGATCCTGCAGGACGTCGTCCGGTAGGTCGTCGACATTGGGCAGCGCCAGTTCGGCCCCGTTGTAGATGAACACCGCACCGGGCAGCGCGAGTTCGACCATCATCATCGCCCGCCCCCGCGCGACACCGGCCTTGCCGCCGCCGTACCGGGTCACCTCACGTTCGATGTCGTGATTGGACAGCGTCCAGGTGGGTGGGGCGCCCGCGTCGGCGACCGCGTCGATGGAGTGCGTGATCGCGTCGTGGACGCCGTCGGCGGTGAAGGGAGTCTCGGCGAGGCGGAAATTGAATGCCAGGTGCAACTCGTCGGGGCGGACGTATTCGCCGAAGCGAACGTTGTCGTCGACCCACACCTCGCCGATCGACACCGCGTGCGGGTAATCGTCGAGCACGGTGCGGATACGGCGGTGGATGGCGTGTACGCCCGGGTTGTTGAAGCGGGGATCGTCGTCGTCGTGGACGAGCATCTTGGTCTCGACCCGGTCCATATCGGGCAGGCCCTCCGGCTTGGCCATGCCGTGGGCGACATCGAGGCGGAAACCATCGACGCCGCGATCGAGCCAGAAGCGCAGGGTCTTCTCGAAGTCGTCGGCGACCTCGGGGTTGTCCCAGTTCAGGTCCGGCTGTTCGGGCGCGAAGATGTGCAGGTACCACTGCCCTGGCGTGCCGTCGGGTTCGGTGATCCTGGTCCAGGCGGGGCCGCCGAAGATGCTCGGCCAGTTGTTGGGCGGCTGCGCCCCGTGCTCGCCGCGACCGTCTCGGAAGATGTAGCGAGCCCGTTCGGGGCTGCCGGGCGCGGCCTCCAGCGCCTCGGCGAACCACGCGTGTTCGATGCTGGTGTGGTTGGGCACCAGATCCATCGTCACTTTGATCTCGCGGTCGTGCGCCTCGGCGATCAACTCGTCCAGCGCCGCCAGCCCGCCGAAGAGCGGGTCGATATCGCGCGGATCGGACACGTCATAGCCACCGTCGGCCTGTGGTGACCGCATCACCGGACAGATCCACAGCGCGTCGACGCCCAATAGCTCCAGGTACCCCATCTTCTCGCGGACACCGCCGAGGTCGCCGACGCCGTCACCGTCGGAGTCGGCGAACGAACGCGGATAGACCTGATAGAACACGGCGGTTTTCCACCACGAATCGGTGCGTGCTTCCCCCGGCACCGGCGAGGCAGGTGTCTGTGTCACACCCGCAATATTGCCAAAGATCACCGACACTATTCATGCGGGGCGAGACTTTCTGCGAATACGGCAAATCGCCAGCGTTTGCCACGCCACCGCGAAACATCATGGTAAAAGGCGCCATCGCGGCGAAACCGGCTCGCTATCTGCCCGACATCAGCGAACAGCGGGCACCGCGCGATCAGCTGAGACGGCTACGGTGCGTTCTGCAGCGAAGCTGCCGCCATCTGGAAGTAGTCCAGCAGAGCCTTGCGGTGTTCGTCGTCCAAGATCGACGGCTCGATCTCACCGACGGCGATCCGCATGCATCGCATCCAGGCGTCACGCTCGAGCGGCCCGACGACGAACGGATTGTGGCGCATGCGCAGGCGCGGATGCCCGCGCTCGTCGGAGTAGGTGCGCGGCCCGCCCCAGTACTGCTCGAGGAACATCCGGAACCGGCGCTCGGCCGGGCCGAGGTCCTCCTCCGGGTACAGCGGACGCAGGATCTCGTCGGCCGCGACCTCGCGATAGAACACCGACACCAGACGGCGAAACGTCTCCGCGCCGCCCACGGCTTCGTAGAAGGAGGTCGTTGTCTGCTCACCAGTGCTCACGGGTTCCATTGTGCCCCGATCGCCACGGTCACGAACGCGCCGCCCTTCAACCACAGTTCATCCGGAAGTTTGAAAAATAGCCGTGCAATACCGGCGGAACCATGGTCAACTGGGGTCAGTATCGGCCCCAGATACCACATGATCCTGCCAATCATGAAATTGAGGTCAACGAGATGAAGCAGCGACCGAGCGCCCGTTCCCACGAGGCGCGCACGCACCGACAACTCCAGCCCGCCGACGTCCACAATCGTGGCTCGGGGGCTATCCCGCTGCATATCTTGTCCGATCACCATCCGGGCGCTCATGATCTTCACGACCTGCCGCACCTCCCCGCGCCATTGCATCTCGCCGGAGACCACGACGCCGCCGCATGGCGCAAACGTCGGGTCCTGCTCCTCAACGCCACCTACGAGCCGCTCACCGCGCTGTCCGCGCGTCGAGCCGTCGTACTGCTGATCTGCGCCAAAGCAGACGCCGTCCACGACGATCCCGAAGGACCGGTCCTGCATTCCGCGGGCTCCGAAGTAGCGATTCCGTCCGTCATCCGCCTGCGCACCTATGTGCGGGTGCCCTACCGCGCCCGCGTGCCGATGACCCGCGCCGCGCTCATGCATCGCGATCACTACCGATGCGGGTACTGCGGCGGCAAGGCCGAGACCATCGACCACGTGATCCCGCGCAGCCGCGGCGGCGAGCACTCGTGGGAGAACTGCGTCGCCAGCTGCGCCCCCTGCAATCACCGCAAGGCCGACAAGATGCTGGCCGACCTGGGCTGGCATCTGCGCCACCCGCTGGTCTCACCCAAGGGGCCGCACTGGCGGCTGCTGTCCACCACCGCCGACCTGGATCCGATCTGGTTGCAGTACCTCGGCGAAGGGGCCGCCTGACATCGGGTCCGCTCAGACGCTCTCGGCGACCATCGTCGCCCACGTTCCCGGCTCGAGCGCTTCGAAGATGTGCGGGAGATCGCCCAGGTAGCGGATGTAGTCGCCGGGGCGCATCTCCACGGGGTCATCCGCCGGACCCGCCATGGCGCGGCCCGCCGCCAGGACGACATGTTCGACCACGCCGGGACTGTGCGGATCCGAGCGACGGGTGTGGCCGGGCTCGGCCGCGATGCGGTACACATCACAGCGGGTGTGCGACTGGCCGGCTGCGAGCAATGTCACCCGGTAGTCGGCATCGGCCGACGGGACCGCCGCGCCCTCGTTGGCGCGGATCACCTGAACGTTGGCCCGCGGCGGGTCGAGCAGCCGGGAGAAGGGCATGTCCAGGGCGACGCACAGCGCCCAGAGGGTTTCCAGGCTGGGATTGCCGGTACCCGATTCCAGTTGCGACAGGGTGGATTTCGCGACGCCGGCCCGATTCGCGACCTCGGTGAGCGAGAGCCCGGCACGAGCGCGTTCCCGACGCAGCGCCGCGGCGATCACCGCCTGGGGCGGTCCGACGACGGGGTCCTGCCGGTCCATCTACGCCTCCTGAGAGCTGGCGATACCGCGTTGACTTTACCCATCCCGTGCGTTCAATATAAACAACATGCGTTCGATATGGCGAACACTCGACCGGGCAACCGTGGCTGCCGTCGTCGCGGCGTGCTGCGCCGTCGGCCTGTTCGGCGTGTCCTACGGCGCGTCGACGATCGCGGCCGGGTTCCCGATGTGGATGCCGATCGTGATGGCCGTGACTGTGCTGGCGGGCGGGTCGGAGCTGCTGTTCTTCGGGATCGTCGCGGCCGGCGGTAGTCCGCTGGCGGCGGTGGTGGCCGGGCTACTGCTCAACGCGCGCCACCTGCCGTACGGATTGTCGGCGCCCGAGGTCTTCGGACACGGCTGGCGGCGAGTGCTCGGCATCCATGTCCTCAACGACGAATCGGTGGCCTTCGCCACGGCCCCCGGCGATCAGGAACGGAAACGCGCCGCGTACTGGGCGTGCGGTATCGGCGTGGCACTGTGTTGGCCGCTGGGCGCGACACTCGGCGCGGCACTGGGCTCGCTCGTGCCCGACACTTCCGTGCTCGGTTTGGACGCGGTGTTCCCGGTGATCCTGCTGGCGCTGATCCTGCCCGCTCTGCGCGACCGGGCGACAGTGCGACCGGTACTCGTCGGCGCCGGGTTGGCAGTATCGGTCGCGCCGTTCGTGCCGGCGGGACTCCCGGTGCTGATCGCCCTGGGCGGACTGGCCTTCGCCCTGCGCCCACCGACCCCTACCGCCGAGCAGGTCGCGACATGAACGCGCCATATCTGCTGCCCGCCGGCGGGCTCGCGGTAGGAACCGTGGCAGCGTGAACGCGCCATATCTGCTGCCCGCCATGTTGGCGCTCGCGGTAGGAACCTATGCGCTGCGATGGACCGGCCCCGCGATGCGCCATCGGCTGCGGTTGTCGCCCAGGGCAATCCACCTCCTGGATACCGGCGCCCTCATTCTGCTCGCGGCGCTGGTGGCAACGGCCACGCTGCCCACCGGCTCCGGCCACCTCGGCATCGCCCTGCCCGCGGGTGTCGGCGTGGGTGGAGTTCTCGCGTGGCGGCGCGCACCGCTACTGGTCACCGTGCTGGCGGCAGCCACGACCACCGCTGCGCTGCGCCTCCTCGGTGTGCACTGACCGCCGAGCGACTGCGCACCCCGAGACCGCCACGACAGCCCTGCCGACCCGCTACTCGTAGCCGTGCCGGCAGGAGCCACGACCACCGCACTGCCGCGCCTCATCGGCAGGCACTTGACCGCTGAGCGATTTCATTCCGCCGTCTACCCGAGACGCGCAGACCGCCCGCGTCTGCAGCCACAGGCGCCCGCCGTTGGCGATCTCGGAGGTAACCATGGCCGGGCGCTGGCCACGCTCCCGCCCCGAAATCCTATGACCGGGGGCGGGAAACTCCGATTCACCGAACTCAACTGGGCGACAAGGGAATCCCGCCACCCAGTCGCCGCGCGACGGACCCGTATCGCGCATCCAATCGCAACCACGTCCGGGTAGCCCGCACCCGCACCAGCTCCGACGGCTGAATCCGACGCGACTCCGCCTTGTCCCCCGCATGCGGAATGAAATCCATCGCGGTGAGGGCGAATACCACCCGCATCGGCACCTGCACCTGGAGATCGCCCGCACCGGTGACAGTGAGCACCGACTGGTCGAGCAACGACGCGGGCGGCCCATGCGCACCGCCGTGTTCCCGGGCGACGTCGGCACCGCGTTCGGCCAGTTCGACCAGAGCCCGCGCGGGAACATCCTCCACATGAGCGAACCCGTCCGTCGGCGGCAACGCGCCACGCCACGCCGAGTCCATCGAATAGCCGAGATCGACCGGGTGACCGGTGCCCAGCCCGGCGAGGACCGAGTCCGCACCGACGGTGACATCGTCGACACCGAGTTCGGCGGTGATCGTGCGCACCGCCAGCGTCTCGAACCCTGTTGCGACCCAGGCGGATACGAGACTGGAACCCCTCCGCCGCAACCGGACGACAGCGGCCGGGTCGAGACGGAGGGCACGAGTGAGGAAGGTGGCCAGGTTCTCGCGTTCGGCCGGGTCGGGCGTGTACAGCACCCGCTGCTCGGAGCTCACGCGATCAAGCCCGCCACAGTGCCAGGTAGTCGCGTTCGGACTCGCTGAGCCTGCGCAGGCGCTGGGTGTCGATGTCGAACGCGGCGAGCTGAGTGCTCGCGATGACCGCGGGCGGCGAATCGGGGGCCGCACCATTGGCCCGCACCTCGTAGCCGATGGTGAAATCAACCGCGCGCAGCTGTTCGACCCACATGGCGATGTCGAGCGGGGTGTCCTCGTGGCGTAACTGCCCGCGGTACTTCACATGCAGGTCGACCAGCACACATCCCTGTCGCCCCATCGACGCCGTCGGCTTGTCGTCGTCGAACAGCCACGGAATCCGCGCCTCTTCCAGCAGGGTCACCATCCGAGCGTGATTCACGTGCTGGAACACGTCCATGTCCGACCAGCGGATCTCGACCTTCGCGTGAAAACGCTGCGGCAACACCAGCTCCGGTGTGGGCGTGGCGGTGTTGCCGCTCGGCGAACTCGTCACCGTGGTACCTCCGATTGGGCGCCCACCCCGCTCACCATGCTCCGCACCTGTCGCGCGGCAACCGACAGTGTGGCGAGGTCGTGGGTCCCGGACTCGAACAGTTCCGACAGTGCCGCGCGCGCACGGCCGAGCCGGGACTGATTCTTCGACTCCCAGTATGCAATTTTCTCATCGGGAGTTTCCTCCGGGTCACCCGCGGACAGCACGTCGAGGGTGAGCGAACGCAACGAACCGTACATGTCGTCACGCAGGGCGAGCCGCGCCAGCGCGTGCCAGCGGTCGCCGCGTTCGAGGTGGCTCACCGCCTCGAGCAACCAGTCGATCTTGAGATGATCGTTGAGCGCGTAGTACAGCGCGCCCACCTCGGTGCCGTCGCGATCGGTGATGTCGGCGATATCGACGATGTCGAGCAGGGGGAACAGTCCGAGCAGCCCGAACACCTCGGTGGCCAGGTCGGTCGACGCGCCGTCGGCGATCAGCTCGGCGGCGCCCTGGGTGAGGGCGGTGACATGGTGGCCTCGCAACCAGCCCGGCACCTGCGGCGCCAGCTCCTGCACCCGGCGGTGATAGCGGTTGATCTCGGCACCGACCGCGATGGGCTGTGGCCGGTTGCTCAGCAACCACCGCGATGCCCGGTCCAGCGTCCGCTTCGACTCCAGTTCCAGCAGGTCACAGACCCTGGCGGGGGCGTCGGCGCCGCGGATGCGCGACCACGCGTCGTGGAGCTGGAAGATCTCGGTGGCCGCGGCGAACGCGCGCACCGTATCGGTGGTGGTGGCGCCGACCTCTTCGTTGAGCCGATGCGCGTAGGTGATGCCGCCGTAGTCGACGACCTCGTTGACGATCATCGTGGTGATGATCTCGCGACGCAGCCGATGCTTCTTGATGGCGGCACCGTACTGCTCCCGCAGCGGCGTCGGGAAGTACTGGGGCACCTTGCTCGCGAAATAGGCGCTGTCGGGCAGGTCGGTATCGAGCAGGTCGGCCTTGAGTCCGAGCTTCACGTGCGCGAGCAAATTGGCCAGTTCGGGCGAGGCGAGCCCGGTGCCCTCCTCACCCCGACGGGCCAACTCGGCAGTCGACGGCAACGCTTCGAGCTCACGGTCGAGGCCGCGTCGCTGTTCGAGGTCGGCGATCACGCGGCCGTGCACATTGAGCATCTGGGGCGCGTCGGTACGGGCGATCCCGATCAGAGTGTTCTGATCGACGTTGTCCTGCAACACCATTCGAGCGACCTCGTCGGTCATCGAGGCCAGCAGCGGATTACGGTCGGCGGGCGCGAGGCCACCCGCGCTGACCACGCCGTCGAGCAGGACCTTGATATTGACCTCATGGTCGGAGCAGTCGACGCCCGCGGAGTTGTCGAGTGCGTCGGTGTTCATCTTGCCGCCCGCGCGGCAGAACTCGATCCGGCCGAGCGCGGTGGCGCCCAGGTTGCCGCCCTCACCGATCACCTTGACCCGCAACCGATTTCCGTCGACGCGCACCGCATCGTTGGACTTGTCACCCACCTCGGCATTGGATTCGGTGCTCGCCTTCACATACGTACCGATGCCGCCGTTCCACAGCAGTTGCACAGGCGCCAGCAGAATCGCGCGCACGAGCTCCGGCGGCGAGAGCGTCTGCACCGAATCGGGCAGACCGAGCACGCTGCGTGTCTGCGGCGAGATCGGCACCGACTTCACGGTCCGTTCGAACACCCCGCCGCCTTCGCTGATCAGGCTCCGGTCGTAGTCGGCCCACGAGGATCGCGGCAGTGCGAACAACCGCTCACGTTCGGTGAACGAACTCGCGGCGTCAGGGCTCGGGTCGAGGAAGATATGCCGGTGGTCGAACGCGGCGACCAGCCGGATATGCGGCGAGAGCAGCATGCCGTTGCCGAACACGTCACCGCTCATGTCACCGACCCCGACCACGGTGAATTCCTGGCTCTGGGTGTCGATGTCCATCTCGCGGAAATGGCGTTTGACCGCTTCCCACGCACCCTTTGCGGTGATGCCCATCGCCTTGTGGTCATAGCCCGCCGAGCCGCCGGAGGCGAAGGCGTCACCGAGCCAGAAGCCGTAGCTGGTGGCGACATCGTTGGCGATATCGGAGAAGCTGGCGGTTCCCTTGTCGGCGGCGACCACCAGGTAGGTGTCGTCACCGTCGCGGCGCACCACCCGATCGGGCGGCAGCACCGCGCCGGTGGCCAGGTCGACATTGTCGGTGACATCGAGCAGCCCGGAGATGAAGGTGCGGTAGCAGGCGATGCCCTCGGCGATACTCGCCTGACGGTCGACAGCCGGGTCCCCGATCGAGGCGGGTGGACGTTTCACCACGAAACCACCCTTGGCGCCGACCGGCACGATCACCGCGTTCTTCACGGCCTGCGCCTTGACCAGGCCGAGGATCTCGGTGCGGAAGTCCTCGAGCCGGTCCGACCAGCGCAGGCCACCACGCGCCACCGAGCCGAACCGCAGGTGCACGCCCTCGACCCGCGGTGAGTACACGAAGATCTCGAATTGCGGTCGCGGCTTGGGCAATTCGGCGATCTCGCGCGGCTCGACCTTCAGCGCCAGGTAGTCGCGCGGGCGACCATCGGCGTCGAGGACGTAGTTGTTGGTTCGCAGGGTCGCCTTGATGAGGCCGAGAATGGCGCGCAGGATGCGGTCGGCATCCATGCTGACCACCTCATCGATCCCGGCCCGCACGCGCTGCTCGAGCTCGACGGCGACCTCGACGGACACGGTGTCCGGGTCGAAGCGAGCGGCGAACAGATCGACGAAATCGCGCGCGACCTCCGGATGGGCCAGCAGCACGCGAGCGATATTGACCTGGGAGTACGGGAATCCGGCCTGCTGCAGGTATTTCGCGTACGCGCGCAGGATCGCGACCGAACGCCACGGCAGGCCGGCACGCAGGACGAGTTCGTTGAGACCGTCGGCTTCGGCCCGGTCGTACCAAACTGCCTCGAAGGCATCGGTGAACCGGGTTCGGAGGGCGTCGAGATCACCGGGGGCTTCGAGCAGTGCGGCGTCGAGATCGCCGCCGAGTGCGTTGCGCAGCAGCTCCGGCCGGGCCTGCAGGCCGAAATCGTAGATCCATCGCTCGGCGGTGCCCTCGCATTCGAGCTCGTACGGCCGTTCGTCGACCACCTCGACACCCAGGCTCTGCAAGACCGGCAGCACCTGACTCAGCGAGACACCGGAACCGGCGATGTAGAGGCTGAACCGCCATGAACCGGGCGCCGCCTCAGGCCTGCGGTAGAGGTGCTGACCGATGCCGCCGTCGGTGAGTCGCTCGAGGCGCACGATGTCGGCCAGCGCGCGGGCGGGCGCGAAATCCTCTTTGTAACTTTCGGGCAGCGCCTCCGAATACCGTTTCACCACAGCGGGATCGAGCACAGTGGACGAGGCAACGGCGTCGTCGATCCGGTCGTCCCAGGTGTGGCTGGCCGCGTTGAGCAGGGTCTGCAGACGCAGCCGGTTGCCCTCGGAGGTGTCGGGGCGGGCCTGGCCGGTGGCTTCCGCGGGCATCATCACCGTGAAATACACACTGGCGAGCTCACTTTCGCTCACCCGCGCCGAGTAGTCGATATCGACGCCGCCGAGTTCGGCGACCAGAATCTCCTGCATCTCCAGACGCACGGCGGTCGTATAGCGATCGCGCGGCAGATACACCATGCACGCCACGAAACGGCCGTAGCCATCGCTGCGCAGGAACAGTCGGACCTGCCTGCGCAAGCCGACACCGAGCACCGCGACGGCGGTGCGGCGCATGGTCTCGGTGTCGGCCGAGAACAGTTCGGTGCGCGGGAACGACTCGATCACCTCGAGCATCGCCTGCCCGGAGAAGGAGTCCTTGTCGAACCCGGCGCCCTCGATCGCGGTCCGCACCCGGCGGTTGATCACCGGGATGTCGAGCACGTTCTCGTGCACCGCGCTGACGGTGAACACCCCGATGAACAGGTGCACGCCCACCTCGGCGCCCGTTTTGTCGACATCGGCGACACCAACGAAGTACGGGTACACCGAGCGGTGCACGGTCGCGCGCACCAGGCCCCGGGTGAGCAGCAGCAACGGGCGGTCTTCACCGTTGATGGGCACTCGGAAATCGGTACCGACATCGGGCCGGAGCACACCCAGGCTCGCACCAGGTACCACGGTGGACACCGTGTGACCGTTCTCGACGCCACGACGGTAGCGGGCATAACCCAGCAGGGTGAAGTTACCCGCGGCCAGCCAGCGCAGCAGCTTGGCGCAATCGGCCACTTCGATGTCGGGGAACGGAGTGGACCCGGCGGCGAACCGGTCGAGCGTGTCGGCGAGCGAGCTCTGCACCCGAGCCATCGCCTCGGTGTCGTCGATCACCTGACGGACGTCGTCGATCACCTGGGGCATGGTGCGCTCGATGTGATCGAGCTGGGCCCGGCTGGTCGACGGGTGCAGCTGCAAGTGCATCCACGATTCGGTGAGCCCGGTCGCGCTGTGACCGTCCACCTCATGGGCCGAGGCTCCGGTGAGGTGGCCGTGCTCGTCGCGGACGACCTCGAAGATCGGGTGGATCACCTCGGAGACGCTCACCTGCATCCGACCCAGCGCCGCGGTGAGCGAATCCACCAGTAGCGGCATGTCGTCGGTGACGACCTGAACCGCGGCGCCCATCCCGGTCCCGTCGTCGGGATGGTGCACCCGCACGCCGGCCCTACCCGGCATCCGCACGGCGGCCAATTCCATGTGGTGCCGGAAGATCTGCGTGATTCCGGGAATCGGGAAGTCCGCGTCACCGGTATCGACGTGTCGGAAGTACGCCTCCTCGAGAGCCCCGAGATCGCCGCGCAAGCTCCGCGGCATTCCCGCGGCCCACGCCGCAGTGGAGATTTCCGACGAGACCGTCATCGTTTAGCCCACTCCCATGGATTGTGGTTCGCTTCGATTTCGCAACACAGGTGACGCATTTTCGAGACTAGCTGCGGGTAGCTGAACACGCTGAGGCAATTCGGGCTTGCCGCGCCGGTAACTTGGCGAATGCTGGATGAACGCCTGGGGGCACCGGGCCGCACAACGCCGACGGCCCGGTGGCACGACCGTTCACAGATCGTTCCACCGGGCCGTCGTACAGGCCGCGCGTATCAGTCGCGCGTCAGCTTGCGGTGCGTAACACGGTGCGGGCGAGCAGCTTCGGCGCCGAGACGCTCGACCTTGTTCGCCTCGTACGCCTCGAAGTTGCCCTCGAACCAGAACCATTTCGCATCGTTGTCGCGGTCGCCCTCCCACGCCAGGATGTGGGTGCAGGTGCGATCGAGGAACCACCGGTCATGGGAGATCACGACGGCGCAGCCAGGAAATTGCTCGAGCGCGTTCTCGAGCGAACCGAGGGTTTCCACATCGAGGTCGTTGGTCGGCTCGTCGAGCAGGATCAGGTTGCCGCCCTGCTTGAGCGTCAGTGCCAGATTCAGGCGGTTGCGCTCGCCACCGGAGAGCACCCCCGCCGGCTTCTGCTGATCCGGGCCCTTGAAGCCGAACGCGCTGACGTAGGCCCGCGAGGGCATCTCCTGGCTGCCGACCTGGATGAAGTCCAAGCCTTCGGAAACGACCTGCCAGACGTTCTTCTTCGGGTCGATGCCCGCGCGGTTCTGGTCGACGTAGCTCAGCTTGACCGTCTCGCCGACCTTCACCTCACCGCTGTCGGCCGATTCGAGACCGACGATGGTCTTGAACAACGTCGTCTTGCCGACGCCGTTGGGTCCGATGACGCCGACGATGCCGTTGCGCGGCAACGTGAACGACAGATCCTTGATGAGCTGACGATCGCCGAAGCCCTTATCCAGGTTCGACACGTTGACCACGATGTCACCCAGCCGCGGACCCGCGGGGATCTGAATCTCCTCGAAGTCCAACTTGCGGTGCTTCTCGGCCTCGGCCGCCATCTCCTCGTAGCGACCGAGTCGAGCCTTGTTCTTGGCCTGGCGGGCCTTGGCGCCGGACCGCACCCAGGCCAGTTCGTCCTTGAGCCGCTTCTGCAGCTTCTGGTCCTTCTTGCCCTGGACCTCGAGTCGCTGGGCCTTCTTCTCCAAGTAGGTGGAGTAGTTGCCCTCGTACGGGTAGGCCCGGCCACGGTCGAGCTCGAGGATCCACTCGGCCACGTTGTCGAGGAAGTACCGGTCGTGTGTCACGGCCAGCACCGCGCCCGGGTACGAGGCCAGGTGCTGTTCGAGCCACAGCACGGACTCGGCGTCGAGGTGGTTGGTCGGTTCGTCGAGCAGCAGCAGATCGGGCTTGCTCAGCAGCAGCTTGCACAGCGCGACGCGGCGACGCTCACCACCGGAGAGATTGGTGACCGGCTCGTCCGGCGGCGGGCAGCGCAGCGCGTCCATGGCCTGCTCGAGCTGGGAGTCGACATCCCAGGCGTCGGCGTGGTCGAGGAACTCCTGGAGCTTGCCCATCTCGTCCATGAGCTCATCGGAGTAGTCGGTAGCCATCAGTTCGGCGATCTCGTTGAACCGATCCAGCTTGACCTTGACCTCGCCGAGGCCCTCTTCCACGTTGCCGCGGACGGTCTTCTCCTCGTTCAGGTCGGGTTCCTGCATGAGGATGCCGACCGTGGCGCCGGCACCCAGAAACGCCTCGCCGTTGTTGGGCCGGTCGATCCCCGCCATGATCTTCAGCACGCTGGACTTACCCGCGCCGTTGGGACCCACAACACCGATCTTGGCGCCGGGAAGGAAGTTCAAGAACACGTCGTCGAGGATGACTTTGTCGCCGTGCGCTTTGCGAACCTTGATCATCTGATAAATGAACTCAGCCATACGCGGAAGCCTATCGGTGGGGGAAACAGGGACGGGATGGGGAAGGGACGAGTGCCGCGGAAACGACCCTCATGCGTCGACCTGCTCAGCACCGGTGGTGCTCGACACCACGTCCGGCGATCGCGCGGGGAGAGGATCCGCCACGGTCGTACAGGCTACGGCAACGGGTTCGGCCATCGCATACCCGGTGGCAGCGTCGTCGGCCTTCGCCGGCACAGCGTCGCGGGGCTCGGAAATATTCCGCACCACCGCGTGTGGCAGCGATCGCAGGCCCTCGGACCGGCGAATAACGTTCGCGTGGCATCGCGCGAGATCCGGCCCGACGGCGACCGCGCGCATCTCCAGATCCCGCCGCTCGGTTCCGTCCTTACCGCGGTACTCGTGCGAGCGGAGTTGCCCGTAGGCGATCACCGGATCGCCGCGGTGCAACGATCGATCCACCCCTGACACCAGCCTGCGCCAGCACGAGATCGTGAGATACAACGTGCCGTTGTCGGTCCACTCCCCCGATGTGGCGTCGAATCGCCGCGAATTGCTCGCCATCCGGAACGTCAGCATCTGTTCGCCGTTGCTGAGATCGCGCCGCATCGGATGTGTGATGACGGTCCCGATCACCGTCGTGTGCGCTTCGTACATCGTGCTCGCCCCCGCTCGAATCCACCGTAATCGCTCTGACCACCCAAGAATGGCCTGTCGAACGGTGGTGCGGGGGGCGCGCGATGAATCTGTGGATGAATCAGTCGGTTGTGAACAACGTCGGTGTCAGAGCACGGGAAGCTCGGTGTTCGCCCCGCACAGGACCACGATCGGGCGCACACCGGGCTCCGGTGTGTACACACCGCTCTGCACGGCGGCCAGCGCGGCGGCGCCTTCGAGCTCGACCACCACCCGGAACTCACGCCAGAGATACTCGCGGGCGGCGGCGACCGCGTCGTCGGCCACCGCGACCGTAGACATCCGGTGCCGCTGGGCGATATCGAAGGCGATATCACCGACCCTGGTGGTGCACAGCAGCTCGGTGGCGTGCGCGGGCCCGGCGATATCGACGGGCGCCCCCGCCGCGAGCGCCGCCGAGAGCACCGGAATGTGCTCGGACTCGATGCCGACGATCTCCCTGCGCTTGCCCAGCGCGGCCCCGAGGCCCGCGATGAGCCCGCCGCCGCCGACCGCGGCCAGCACCGGCGGTCTGCCACGCACCTGTTCTTCCAGTTCGAGCCCGATCACCCCGGCGCCCGCCACCACGGCGGGCATGTCGTAGGCGTGCAGATGCTCGGCCCCGCGCTCGGTGGCCAGGTTGCGCGCCCGACGTTGCGCCTCGGCGTACGTCGTTCCGTGCCACAGCACTTCGGCGCCGTGCGCCCACATCGCGGCTACTTTGGTGTGCGGGGCGGATTCCGGCACGACGATCGTGCACTCCATGCCGAGCTGTGCCGCGGCCAGCGCGACCGCGATGCCCGCGTTGCCCGCCGAGGCGACAACCACCCGGTCGGCGCCGCTGTCGGCGGACAGTAGGGCGTTGAGCGCGCCACGCACTGTGAACGTGCCGCCGTGCTGTAGGAACTCCATTTTCAGTGACACCGCCACCGGGCCGTCCGGTCCGTCCACACTCGTGTGGAACACCGGCGTCTTGCGCACCCGGCCGGCCAGGCGCCGCCGGGCCGCCCGCACATCGGTGCGCAGTACCCGCGCCGGTTCGGCTCGCTCGGTCGATTCGCTCGACGGCACACCGAATCCGCTCACCGGCGGACCTCACCGTCACGCCGTGCCAGCTCGGCGTACATCGCGTTGTAGGCGGTCAGGTCGGCGTCGTTGTCGCGGTCGGCGGCCCGGTCGGTGCGCTTGGCCAGCTTGGTGTCGCTGCGCGACCATTGGATCAGCAGGGCGAGCATCACCACCACCAGCGGAACCTCACCACTGGCCCAGGCGAAACTGCCACCGTTGCGCTGGTCGGCGAGCAGGTCGATGTTCCAGCCGAGGTCGAGGGTGCGATAGAACCAGTCGCCGAGCACGGTGGTCATGCTCATCAGCGCGATGCCGAAGAACGCGTGGAACGGCAGCGTGCCGAACACCATCGCGAGCTTGGTGAGCGGCGCGACCTCGCGCGGCTTGGGGTCGATCCCGATCACCACCCAGTAGAACAGGTAGCCGCTGAGCAGAAAGTGCGTGTTCATCATCAGGTGGGCGGCGTGCGAGTCGACATAGGTGTCGAAGATCCCGCCCAGGTACAGCGCGTAGAACCCGGCGACGAAGATCAGTGACGCCACCACGGGTTGGGTGAGGAACCGGGAGACCGGGTTGTGCACAGCCGCCAGAATCCATTCCCGCGGCCCCGGCACACCACCGCGACCCGCAGGCGGCAGCGCGCGCAACGCCAGGGTCACCGCGCCGCCGAGGGCGAGCAGGATCGGCGCCAGCATCGACAACGCCATGTGCGCGCCCATGTGCACGCTGAACATCGCCGGCGAATAGCGCCCGACCCCCGACGACGTCGCCAGCAACAGCACCAGGCAGCCGCTGCACCAGGCGATGGTTCGCCCGAGCGGCCAGGCATCGCCGCGCTTGCGCAGCCGGTAGACGCCGAGCAGGTAGAGCGCGGCGAGCACGATCGCCAGCGTTCCGAAGATCAGGTCGAAGCGCCAGTCGAACAGCAGGCGGCTCACGGTCGGCGGGCCCGCGAGGGTGTAGCCGAGCTCCACTTCGACCGGTGTCGGCACCGCGGTGGGCGGCGGTGGCGGGGTGCGGCCGAGCCCCACTGCCAGGCCGATGGTCGCCGCGAAGATCAGCATCTCCACCCCGGCGAAACGGATGAGCGCGCCGCGATCGCGCGGATCGGCGGCCAGCGCGGGCAACGACGCCCGTCGCTGCAGGTAACCGATGACGCCGAGCACCAGCAGCGCGGCCGCTTTCGCGAGCACCAGCCTGCCGTAGGTGGTGGTGAAGAGGTCGGCAGGGGGCACCCGGACCCAGGCGTTGACGACACCGCTGAGACCGATCACCACGATCGAAATGGTGGCGGCCACCGAGAACCGGCGGGCGGCGATATCGGTATTCACCCCACCGCGCATCGCGTGGGCCAGCACCGCGATCAGCCCGCCGACCCAGACCGAAGCCGACACCATGTGCAGGATCAGCGAGTTGGTCGCCACGTCGTGGGAACCACCGGCGGACGAGTGCCCGGTCAGTGCCAGCGGCATCATGGTCACCAACGCGCCGACCAGCAGCACCGGCGTCCAGCCCCAGCGCAACGCGCACCGACAGCCGATCGCCAGGATCAGCGCGAACACCGCCGTTGTCCGCCACGCGCCCGCGACCTCGACCTGTGTGATCACCGGCCACAGCTCTTCGGGTCGCCAGAGCGCGCTCACCGGCTGACCGGTCGTATCCGACACCGTCAACGGCACCAACAACGCCGCGCTCGCGGCCCACACCAGCGCGGCGTCGGAAGCCCGGCGCACCGCCCGATAGCCGCCGACCTCGAGCAGACCGCCGTCACGCGGAGGCAGCAGAAACGCCGCGAACAGCAGAGACCCGACGGTCATCGCGGCAGCCAGATCGGCCACCGCGCGCAACGCGGGCAATCCATATGTTGTCAACGCCCCCGGATCGGGTATACCGAGCAAACTGAGCGCGTGCGCCGCCGACAACCCGACCACCATCGCCGCGACCACCGCGGCGATGCACCCGGCCACAACGCTGAGCACACCGAATGGCGCCGCCGAACCCGATTCCGCCGACGATCCGCCGTCGACAGCGGGTCCAGCGGCGGGTTCCGGCGATAACGACATGACAACGAGGGTAGTTCGACGTGCCAGGCGACCCCCCGATGGGGCGCTCACCCGATCCTGCGCTCGCCGATCCGGTCGGTCGCTATACTTTTCGAGCTGGACAGCGTGGCCGACTTCGGCCAAGGTTGATGCGACTGCCTCCGTAGCTCAGTTGGATAGAGCAAGGGCCTTCTAATCCCTAGGTCGCAGGTTCGATTCCTGCCGGGGGCGCACATGGCTCCTGACCTGCACATATTGCCGGTCAGGAGCCTTCTTCGCAGGGTGCCTATGTCGAAATGATTCCTTGCTGTCGCGTCACGGAAGAGTCCAGAACACCCGCGTCACCAAATAGAAGAAGATCGCGGCGACGGTCAGGAAACCCACCGAGCAGGCCAGCCCGACCAGGTCGGTGCGAGGATCGGGGCGTGGGACCGGTCGCATCCAGAATCCCAGCGCACGGGTGACGATCGGCATCACCACCCAGGTCAGCAGACTGACCGACAGGATATTGCCGACCAACAGGCTGATCCACAGTTGCGCGCCCGGCCAGATCTCGGCGATGACCACGGTGAGGATCACGACCGTCGGATACAGCCCGACCAGCACCGACAGCGCCGTCTTCCACGATGCGGGCCCCCCTTGCTCGCCGGTCTCGCTCGGCGGAAACCACGACCCGTAGGGGTTGGCGATGCGGTGGACCTCGAAGTCGCGGAAGTCCGGTGCTTCCTCGAGCAGCGCTTTGCGCTGGGGCGATTCGAGCCAGTGGTTGAGATTCTCGGCCGAAGCGAAGGAATAGATGATCGTCCAGTCGGCCTGCACGCCGGGAATCGGCCGATGCAGCCCGGATCCGCGAAAGCCTCGAAATGTTCGTTCGACCTCGGTCATGCGGTCCTGCCAGGCGATGAATTCCGTCTCCCGGTCGGCCGCGACGGGGTGCGAGACAACGACGGTCACTATCTCGTCGTCCGGCTCATCGACCAGTACGTGCTGAGTCGAGGGCTGCTCGAAGAGTTCGGTTGCCCGGGCGAGCAGTTCGCGGCGCGTATCGCTGGCGAGCCAGCGCTTCAGGTTGCCGATGTCGTCGAACCGATACACCACCGACCAGTCGGATTGCGCGTCACCCGGCGGCGTCACGTCAGCGCCGAGGAATCCCGGGAACGCCGCAGCGGCGTCGTTCACTTCCGCCTGCCACCGCCGGAACTCGACCTCGCGACCGACGCGAGGCTGCTGCGTGATGACCACCGTCGCCGCGGCGGGTCGCGGCGGCGGAGCTTTCGCGGCCGCCATGTCAGTACGGGTGCTTGTCGGCCTTTTCGGCCCAGCTCTTGTACGCTTCGGCGCCCAGATCCCTGCGGAACTGTTCGATTCGCACGGACCGTTCGGGCAGTGGTCGCGTGAAGTCCTCGTATTGATACGCGTCGTCGAAACCGATTTCGCTGGTGTCGGCCAGGTCGCTCGCGAAATGCACGGCGTCGAGTCGCGCCCAGTAGATCGCGCTCATACACATGGGGCAGGGTGCGCCGCTGATGTATATCTCCATTCCCATCAACATTTTCGCGCGTTCGGGAACCTTGTCGACCGATCCTTCGGGTCGCGGGACCAATTCGAGCGTCGACTCGTTCTGGTGCTCTTTGGAAATGCTCGGACCCTGGCCGTTGAGCACCTGGGATGCCTTGCGAATGGTTTCTATCTCGGCGTGCGCGGTGGCGTCACCGGTGAGTAGCACGCGATTCTGCCCGCGCGCGACGATCACCCCGTCCTTGGCGATGACGGCACCGAAGGGGCCGCCCCAGTCATTGTCGACAGACTCTCTCGCCAGCCTGCAAGCCTCTTCCATGAGTTCATCCGGTGTCATAGGTTTTTGCACCTCGCAGTGTGGCTCGGATGTATTACCTGACGGCTTGTCGGTGCCGTAGCGGCGACGACCACACACACGATTGATCCTTTGCCGCGTACCGAATCTACCTCCGGCCACAACCGCTGTGAGACAACGAGCGCAATGGCGACGTATTCGTCTGACTTCGGACACCAGTCCGTGTCCTGGGTCAGGGCGCGGCCGGCTCACCCATTTCGGGTGAGCCGCGCCCACCGCCGATATGTGACGCTGGTCGCGGCAGGCGGTGCGAAGCACGACCCCTCTGTAAGGCCAACTGTCCGGCATTCACCAGCAAGGGAGAATTCGATGAAACTCAGCACCAGCGTCTGTGGGATCGCATCCATCGCGGTAGTTGTGCTGATGACCGCGGCGTGCAGCTCCGATGACGACTCCTCCGCACCGGCGGCCACCACGACCATCACGACCACCCAGACCGATACCGCGCGCAGCAGTGCCGCCGCGACGGCGTCCTCGATGATGAGCACCGTGCGCGCCACCGCGCAGCAGGCGGTTCAGGATGCGATCAACACGGTGTTGGCCACCGCGCCGATCACCTTCGACGCCGGGAGTTCGGACCTCAGCACGGTCGCCACCGCGACGCTCAAAGCGGTAGCGGTCCCGTTGAAGGGCAACGACACCAAAATCGAGATCACGACCTACGCCGAGGATTCGAATACCGGCACGGCCAAATCCCTGGCCGAGGCCCGCGGTGACAATATCGCGGCCGAGCTGGAGAGCAGCGGCATCGACAAGTCACGCATCACCGTGAAGTCCGACGCGAATCCCTCCGATTCGCAGGTCGACCCCAACACCGCCGCGATCACGGTGGTCGACGAATAACGGGTTGCGCTGACCGTCATACACCGCCGTGACGTGCGCTGATGCCGGTCACGGCGGTGCGATGGCGGGAGGGGGCGATGGGCCGGGTAATCTTTGGCCCCATGTGGATCATCCTTGCCATCTCCGTGGTCAGCTCGGTCGCCATCGCGATCTTGTTCGCGACGGGCTTCCCCAAGGACTGAGCATGTGCCGATAGCCCGGTGTGCGGCGGGCGTCGGCAATCCGCGCCGTTCTCGTCCTGATCCGGGGCGACCGGCCTAGAGTTGAGTGATTGTGCGGGGCAATGTGGCGGGGGATGGTGGGCTTGCCTTCGCGGTGCGGCGACAACGTAAGCCTGGGGCTTTCCGGGTGTATTGGACGCTGGCGCGGGCGGGATTCAAGCGGCAGGCGCAATACAAACTGGCGATGTTCGCCGGGCTGTTCACCAACTGCGTGTTCGGCTTCGTTCGTGCGGCGGTGATGGTCGCGGCGGTGCGTGCCGCCGGTGATTTCGGTGGGTACGACGAGGGCACCATCGGGGCCTACGTGTGGTTGTCGCAGGCGTTGCTGGGCGCCACCCAGTTCATGGGACCGCAGATCGACCTGGTCGACCGGATCAAGTCCGGTGATGTCGCGATCGATTTCCTGCGTCCGATCGACGTGCAGCTCGGCTATCTGGCCACCGATATGGGCCGCGCCGCCTGCACCATCCTGCCGCGCGGGGTACCGAGCATCCTCATCGGCGCCGCCACGTTCGGCTTGTCGATGCCGAGCACGCCGGTGGCCTACGTACTCGGCCTGATCAGTGTGCTGCTCGCGGTGGCCCTGTCGTTCCTGTGCCTGTTCGCGGTGGCACTGATCGGGTTCTGGGTGGTCGAGATCCGCGGCATCCGGGTGCTGTACCAGATCGTCGGCACGTTCCTGGCCGGGCTTTTCGTCCCGGTGCACATGTTCCCCGACTGGTTGCGTGTCATCGCCATGTCTACGCCGTTTCCCTCCATCCTGCAGGCCCCGATCGATACCCTGTCCGGGCGGGCCGCAGGGGTGGACGCCTTGATCATCGTTGCGATACAGGGCTTCTGGGTGTTGGTGATCGGACTGCTCGGCAGGGTGTTGCTGCGGGCGGGACAGCGCAGGCTGGAGGTACAGGGTGGCTGAACCGGATTCCGCGCGCATTCTGGCCGGGACCTGGTTCACCCCCTATCTCGCAGTATTGCGTTCGCGTGTGAAAGCACAGCAGGTGTACCGCCTTTCGTTCGCCACCGAGGTGTTCAGCGCCTTCCTGATCGGGCTGGTGGAGTTCGCCGAGGTGTGGGTCATCTTTCACAATGTCAAGCACCTCGGCGGCCTCGATGTCGACGCTGCGCTGCTGCTGTTCGGGCTGTCCAACACCTCGTTCGCGCTGTCCCAGGTCGCGGTCGGGCATCTGGATTCACTGCCGTCGATGATCCGGATGGGCACCCTCGACGCGTATCACCTTCGCCCACAACCATTGCTGTTGCAGCTGGTGACCAGCGACATCTCGTTACGCAGGCTCGCGCGGGCCGCGGTAGCGGTGATCGTGCTCGGGATCGGGCTGTGGCGCAACGATATCGACTGGGGCATCGCCCCGGTTACCTTGATCGTGATCACCCTGATAAGTGGAATAGCCCTGTTCTGTGGCCTTTTCGTATGCGCAGCCGGACTACAGTTCTTTCTTATAGATGGTGCCGAGCTCACCAACAGCTTCACCTACGGCGGTTCGTTCGCCGCGATGCAGCCGGCCTCGGTGTTCCCGACACCGCTGAAACTGTTGTTCGGGTTCGCGATTCCCGTCGCGTTCACGGCGTACGTGCCGACGCTCGCCCTGCTCGGTCTGCCGGGCCCACCACTGTTGCCCGCGTGGTCGGCGTGGCTGACGCCACTCGCGGCGGCGTGGGTGTGGCTGCTCGCAGCGGCGGCGTGGCGGATCGGTACGAGGCATTATCAGGAAGGAGGGGGATAACGATGCACGAGCACGAGCACCGCGAACCGATCATCGACATCGACGACCTCACCCGGCAATTCACCGTCTACCGCAAGAACGGCAGCCGCTGGCGCCGTCATCGCGACACCATCACCGCCGTCGACCGGATGAGTTTCCGGATCGAACGCGGCTCGGCGGTCGGCTACATCGGCGCCAACGGCGCGGGTAAGTCGACGACCATCAAGATGCTCACCGGCATCCTCGTGCCGACCACCGGAACCGTGCGCACCTGCGGCCTCGAGCCGGTGCGCCAGCGCAAGGAACTCGCCTCGCGCATCGGCGTCGTGTTCGGGCAGCGCTCGCAACTGTGGTGGGACCTGCCGCTGCACGAATCGTTCGCGATCCTGGCCGCGATCCACCGTCTGGATCCCGATATCGCCGACAAGCGGACGCACGAACTGGTGGAACAGCTGGAGATGGCCGACACTCTCCACACTCCCGTCCGCCAGCTCTCCCTCGGTCAGCGCATGCGCGCGGAAGTGGCGGCCGCACTGTTGCATTCGCCCGAGCTGGTGATCCTGGACGAGCCGACGATCGGCCTCGATGTGCTGTCCAAACAGCGATTACGTGAGTTCCTGCGCGCCGAACGGATCGAGCGAGGCACCACGCTGCTGCTCACCACCCACGATATGGGCGATATCGAACGACTCTGCGACCGAGTGCTCGTGGTCGACTACGGCAGGCTGGTGTACGACGGTTCACTGACGGGGCTCGGCGCCACCGTCGGCGCGCGCCGGGTGCTGGCGGTGGACCTGGCCGCTCCCACAGAGGATCTCGACGATCTGCCGTGCGGGGCGCAGTTACTGTCCAGTGAGGCGGGCGGCATGCGCCAACGACTGGCCTTCGACGCCGAGAAGACCACCGCGGCGGCTTTACTGGCGGCGGTGTCGGACCGGGCGCAGGTGCGCGATCTGTCGATCGAGGAACCCGATATCGAAGACGTGGTTCGCCGGATCTACGAGTCCACCCGCTGAATTCAGCTCGGGGCGTCCGGGTTTCCCGCGTACATGCTCACCTCGCCGCCCTCCCCGAGGAAGGCGTTGACCAGCATGATCCGCTGCGCGCGTAGTTCCTCGTCGTCGGGGGCGCCGGTGGTGATCGAAATCTGCGGGATGGCAGCCCAGTTCACGACATAACGCTCGGGCGGGCCGTCGTCGTCGGACAGGCGCGCGAGCCGGAACACCGATACCGCACGGCGTTCCATCAGGCCGCGCACGACATCGGCGATGGCCTCCGGGGCTTCGAGGGCGAACAGGAACCCGAAGGTCAGCTCGGGCGAGGACACGTAGGCGGGCACAATTATCGAGGTTAGTCCATTTCGCGCCGTGATGATCGCCGCCGAATGCGCCGTCGCGGTTACCGGGGAGTGCTCATGGGGAGACCCGGGCGTAATGGTGGATAACAATTCTCGCCGACCGCCGGGTTTGTCCACCATGCTATTGCGCGTCGGTACCGAATCGCGCTTTCCTGAATGGGTCCCGTTTTCCCCGGGCCGTCTTCTCCACCCGCAGCGTCGCGGACCTTTGTCGACGTCCGGGCGGGTCTACGTCGGTGCCGGGGAGTGCACCCCCACACACATCCTCCCCGGTTCCGGCGTATCCATGGACAACAGCGCTATCAGGGGTGTGCCCATGCCGATCGACCACGGCCATCGTCTGGATGCCGCACAGCTGCCCACTCCCGCGGCACTGTTTCGGGCCTTTCTGGAAACCGACCACCCCGACCCGACGCCCCACCGGGTGCTCGACGCCGCCCGCGGGCTCGCGAGCTGCCACGATCGCCGGCGCCGGGTGCTGGAACAGGCACGCGACCCCGCCGCGTCCAGCAGCACCGGCGCGGCGTGCGCGCGCCTGGTCGACGACATCGACCACGACAGGAGCGCGCTGATCGCCCGCATCGACAACTGGGTCGCCACCCATGTGGAACACCGTGACGGCGCTTCGCTGCACACCGAGACCCTGGGCGCGGTGATCGACCGGATGGCCGCGAAATGGATCCTCGCCCAGCAGGCCATGGCAGGACCCGCGCACACGACGACGACACCACGGCAGCGGGAGGCTCGCACCCATCTGCAGTGGTGTCGTCTTGCCGAATTGACCGACGGCTACCGGGATCTGATCACCGATGTCACCGAACACCGCAGGCGGTTGCCGGTGTGGTGAGGATCAGGGCTGCTCGCCCTTGACCTTGTCGTCTACGGCCGGGGCTTCGACGCCGTCCGCCGGGGCTGTGTCGTTCGCGGTCGGCTCCGCGAACGAGGCCCGCGCGCCGAAGTCGTCCGCTACCGGCGCGTCGAGGTCGACGAACTCGGTCTCGGTTTCGACGTAAGACGCATCCCGCTCGGCATCGCGACGAGCGGCCGCCGCGGCTTCGCGCATTTCGATCGCATCGGTGACGAACTCGCCGATCTCACGCGCGACCTCGGCGACGGTCCCGGTGATCAGCGAGGCGATTTTGCCCACCCGCTGCGCACCGGACGCCGTCAATTCCTGGACCAGATCCTTGTTGCTTTCGAATTTCCCGACCATTTACCCGCTCACCGTGGAGGTTTCCGGCTGATTTCGCATAACGATAACACCGGGCTTGGGGTCACTCTTCGTGAAACCATCGGGCAGCGCGAGCTTGAAGATCTTGCCCCAGACCGAGCCGATCTGCTTGGAGAAACGACCGGTGTTGTAGGGCAGGCCGTACTTCTCGGCCAGCGCCTTCACCTCGGGCGCGATCTCCGGATACCGGTTGGCCGGGATATCGGGGAACAGGTGGTGCTCGATCTGGTGCGAGAGGTTGCCCGACATGATGTGGAACAGCCGCGAGCCGTTGATGTTGGCCGAGCCGAGCATCTGACGCACGTACCACTCACCGCGGGTCTCGACCTCGGTCTCCTCCTTGGAGAACGTCTGCACACCCGACGGGAAGTGACCGCAGAAGATGATCGAATAGGTCCACACGTTGCGCACCAGGTTGGCCGCCGCGTTGCCCGCCAGGGTCGACAGGAACAGCGGACCGGTCAGCGCGGGGAACATCACGTAGTCCTTGAGGACCTGCTTGCCCGCCTTCTTGCCCTGACCCTTGAGCAGGGGCTTGAGGTCGGACCACTTGCGCTTGCCCTTGACGATGTTGTCGGCCTCGAGGTCGTGAACCATCACGCCCCACTCGAAGAAGGTCATCAGCAGGAAGGCGTAGAGGGGGTTACCCAGGTAGTACGGGTTCCACTTCTGCGCCTCATCGATGCGCAGGATGCCGTAACCGATGTCGCGGTCCATGTCGACGATGTTGGTGTAGGTGTGGTGCATGTAGTTGTGCGAGTGCTTCCACTGGTCGGCCGGGCAGACCGTGTCCCAGTCGAATTCGCGGGAGTTGATGCCGCGCTCGCGCATCCAGTCGTACTGGCCGTGCATCACGTTGTGGCCGATCTCCATGTTGTCGAGGATCTTCGACACACCGAGCGCGGCGACGCCGGCCAGCCAGAACGGCGGCAGGAAACCCAGGTACATCAGACCGCGGCCGGCGATCTCGAAGCCACGCTGGGTCTTGATGATGTTGTAGATGTAGTCGCGGTCGCGTTCGCCGAGATCATCGACGACGCGGGCGCGGATCGCGTCGAGCGCGGCGCCGAGTTCTTCGACCTGCTCCGGGCTCAGGATGACCGGACCGTCTTTGCCTTCGGTGAGAATCGTCATGGCTGTATCTCCCCTTGCTGGTATTTCGGTGTCGTTCTACAGTGCGATGTCGACGTCGCCGACAGCCGTGTTGATGCAGACCTGGATCTGCTTGTCGGGCTCGGCGTCGAGTTCGCCGGTACGGATGTTGCGGGTGCAGCCGGAGACCTTGGTCGCGGTGCAGGAGAAGCAGATCCCCATGCGGCAGCCGTATTCCGGCGTCAGGCCCGATGCTTCGGCCTGCTCGAGCAGCGTCGCTCCGGTGTTGTCGGCGGCGACGTCACTGCCGGAGAACGTGACGGTGCCGGTGGCCTCGGCCGGATCGGTCGGGACCGTGGTGAGCGTGAATTCCTCACTGAGCACCCGATCCTGGAGACCTTCGGCCTCGAAGATCGTGTGCACCGCGCGCATCAGCGGCGGCGGCCCACACACGAAGGTCTGCGCGTCGGCGAACCAGGGCGCGACCCGCTCCAGCTCGTCATAGTCGAAGAAGCCACTGCCGGTGGAGGTTTCACCGTCGATCACCGTGCCCGGTTCGACCGGGTAGCGGTATTCGATGCGGAAGTTGGCGCGACGCTGCGCGATCGAGGACAGCTCCGCCCGATGCGGCACCATCTCGGGCTGACGGGCGTAGTGCAGGAACGTGACCTGCCCGGTGTATCCCTCGGCGTCGAGGGTCCGCAGCATCGACAGTACCGGCGTGATGCCGCTGCCGCCGCTGACCAGCAGCACCTTGTCGGGCCGCCGCTGCGGTAGGTGGAAGACACCGGCCGCGGGCGCCAGGTCCACGACCATGCCGGGCTCGGCGTTGGCGTGCAGGTAGTTCGACACCAGCCCACCCGGGTGCGCCTTGACGGTGAGCTGCAGGTAGCGCTCGCCGCGGCTCTCCGGGTCGATCGGCGAGTAGCAGCGGGTGTGGCGCACGCCGTTGATCGAGACGCCGATCTGCACGTACTGCCCGGCGGAATGTCCGCGCCACTGCCGCGAGGCGCGCAGGGTGAGCGTCACCGAGCCGGGCACCGCGTGCGAGACATGGGTGACTTCGGCACGCAGTTCCCGGGCGGTGAGCCCGGGATTGACGAGTTCCAGGTACCGGTCCAGCGGATGCGGCGTCGTCAACGTCTGCACCAGATCGATCAGTCCGACCATGTCGCGTTGCCCCTTCGAGAAGTCCCTCGGCGTGCGCTTCAAATTTCAGTGCACGTCTGTACACTCACCAGTGTGCCCGATGACCCCGGGCCACTGTCAACCGGCAATAATGTGAGGCGGACAACATCATGACGAAGGCCGCTATGGTGAACGGATGTATGCTCACCGATGTGACTGAGCAGGCAGGAACCCGCAATGAGCGCAAAGCGCATACCCGGGCAGCCCTGCTCGACGGCACCCTGACACTGGCCTCGGAGCGCGGATTCGCGGCGCTGAGCCTGCGTGAGATCGCCCGTTCGGCAGGCATTGTGCCGACTGCCTTCTACCGCCACTTCGCCTCGCTCGACGATCTCGGCGCGACCATCGTCGACGAGGGCGTCACCGCGTTGCGGCTGGCATTGCGCGAGGTCAGACGCAAACCGGACGCGCATCTGGCCGATACGGTCCGCTTCGTCTTCGAGCAGGTTCGCGTCAGACGCGCCCTGTTCGGTTTCCTCATTCGCGAGCGTCACGGTGGCCCCGCACCACTACGTCAGGCGATCGCGATGGAGATGCAGCTGATCGTGCGCGAGATCGTCGCCGATCTGTCGCGCCTGCGTGCACTGGATTCGTGGAGCACCGCCGAGCTCGAGATCGCCGCGGATCTACTCGTCACCACCGTGACCGACGGTATCGCTGGGTTCGTCGCGTCCACCCCCCGTGAGGAATCGGCGATCGTGGAGCGCACCGTTATGCAGATGCGCCTGATCGCATTGGGTATCGCGGGCTGGGTACCCAAGAACGCGGAGTGAACTCAGAGTACGGGCGTACACACAACTGTGTGACACCTCACCGGTGAGGTGTCACATATCGGCGGATATCGCGCGCGAGGGCGCGCGCACGGGAAGCAGCACCAGCAGGCCCACCGCCAGCACGACGAGAAGTCCGGCAATGCCGGCGCGGTCACTGTGAAAGATCGAGACGAACACACCGAACAGGGCGGGCGCCAGGAACGACACCGCACGACCGGTGGTGGTGTACAGGCCGAACAGCTGACCTTCCCGGCCCGGCGGTGCGAGTCGCGCCAGGAACGATCGAGCCGAGGCCTGCGCGGGACCGACGAACACCGTGAGCGCGAGCCCGAAGATCCAGAACATCGTCGAGCCCGACACCAGCAGCAACGCGAAACCGCACCCGAGCATCCCCACCAGCGACCCCACGATCACCCGCTTGGGCCCGATCCGGTCGTCGAAGCGCCCGGCCACGACAGCAGCCGCACCCGCGACCACGTTCGCGGCGATCCCGAACAGCAGCACATCGGCGTCGGCGAACCCGAACACCGTCACCGCGAGCACGCCGCCGAAGGTGAACACCCCGGCCAACCCGTCCCGGAACACCGCGCTGGCCAGCAGGAAGTACACCGTGTGCCGATCCTGACCCCACAGCTCGCGCACATCGCGCACGAGCACCCGGTACGAACCGAGGAAGCCGACCTTCGCCGCGCCGGGGTCGGCGCCGGTACGCGGCATCTCCGGCACCGCGAACAGCACCGGCAGCGCGAACACCGTGAACCACACCGCCGCGAGCACGATGACGAGCCGGACATTGAGGCCCTGATCGGTGGGCATCGCGAGCAATCCGCGAGTGTCGCCGTCGCCGGCGAGGAATCCCGCGTAGCAGATCAGCAGCAGCACGATGCCACCGAAATAGCCCATTGCCCAGCCGAATCCGGAGACCCGCCCAACGGTGGCCGGGGTCGACACCTGCCGCATCATCGCGTTGTAGGGGACGCCGGCGAGCTCGAAGGTGGCCGAGGCGAACGCGAGCAGCGCCAGGCCGAGCCAGAGATCGTGATAGTCGTCGCGGACGAAGAACATCAGCGACATCGCGCCGACCGTCAGCGCGGTCAGGGTCGCCAAGGCCCGTTTACGGGAGCCGACCGCGTCGAAGTACTGCCCGCAGACCGGCGCCGTCAGCGCGACGATGAGCCCCGCCCCGGCCAGCGCCCACCCCAGCCACGCGCTGGCCGGTGTCGTGCCCGGCAGGTCCTCGCCCACCTTGTCGGTGAGATACACCGAGAAGACGAAGGTCAGCGTCACGGCCTGGAACGCCGAGGACCCCCAGTCCCAGAGTCCCCACGCCAGCACCTGCCCGCGTCCGGCCGCCTCGCCGACGGTGTCGGCCGCGTTCACCTCGGTCATAGGCCGAAGAGTAACGGCGAACCGCCACCCTCGCCGTCTATTGCATCCGCGCCGTCAATTCATATGAACCTGGTTGCATAGTACCCAGCGTTCCGGATACTCTCGTGCCATGGCACTCGAGCACGCGCTACTGGTCTCGCTCACCGAGCGGGCAGGGTCGGGCTACGAGCTCGCTCGCCGCTTCGACAAGTCGATCGGCTACTTCTGGAGCGCCACCCATCAGCAGATCTACCGGGTACTCAAGCGGATGGAGGAGTCCGGCTGGGTCACCGTCGAATCGGTGAACCAGCAGGGCAAACCCGACAAGAAGGTGTACTCGGTAGCACCGGCCGGTCGGGCCGAGATCGCGCGCTGGCTCGCCGAGCCCACCGACGCCACTCCCGCCCGCGACGAACTCGGCGTGAAGATCCGCGCCGCCGCGTACGGCGACATCGATGCCGTCTGCGCCGAGGTGGAGCGCCATCGCGGCCAGCACGCCCAGCGCCTCGACGAGTACCGCCTCAGCGAGAAGAAATTCTTCCCGGTGCCGGACCAGCTCTCCGGCACCGATCTGCACCAGTATCTGGTACTTCGCGGGGGCATCCGCGCGGAGTCCGGCTACCTCGAATGGTGCGACGAAGTACTGCAGGCCCTGCGACCGCGAAAAGGTGACGACCGCCCATGACTGCCTATCCCCATCTGTTCGAACCCCTCGACCTCGGCCACACCACGCTGCGCAACCGCGTGGTCATGGGCTCCATGCACACCGGTCTGGAAGACCGCGCCTGGGACACCAACAAGCTGGCCGCCTACTTCGCCGAACGCGCCCGCGGCGGCGTCGGCCTGATCATCACCGGCGGCTACGCCCCCAACCGCACCGGCTGGCTGTTGCCGTTCGGCGGCAAGCTCACCAACAAGACCGAGGCCTACCGGCATCGCACGATCACCAAGGCGGTCCACGCCGAAGGCGGCAAGATCGCCATCCAGATCCTGCACGCGGGTCGCTACTCCTACATGCCGACCAGCGTTTCCGCCTCGGCGATCAAGTCCGCGATCAACCCGTTCAAGCCTCGCGCGCTGTCGTCGAAGGGCGTCGAAGCCACCATCGACGATTACGCGCGCTGCGCGGGACTGGCCGCGTTCGCCGGATACGACGGCTGCGAGATCATGGGCGGTGAGGGCTACTTCCTCAACCAGTTCCTCGCACCGCGGGTGAACAAGCGCACCGACAAGTGGGGCGGCTCACCGGAGAACCGGCGTCGGCTACCCGTCGAGATCGCCCGCCGCATCCGCGCGGAAGTCGGCCCCGATTTCATCATCGTGTTCCGGTTGTCGATGGCCGAACTCGTGGAGAAGGGCCAGACCTTCGACGAGATCGTCGCCCTGGCACAGGAATTGGAAGCCGTCGGCGTCGACATCCTCAACACCGATATCGGCTGGCACGAGGCACGGGTGCCCACCATTGTCACCTCGGTACCGCGCGCGGCGTTCGTGGAGTTCACCGCGAAGATCGCGCGCACGGTGAACATCCCGGTCTGCGCCTCGAACCGGATCAATATGCCCGAGATCGCCGAGGAGATCCTCACGCGCGGCGACGCGGCGCTGATCTCCATGGCCCGCCCGCTGCTGGCCGACGCCGAATGGGCCAACAAGGCCATGCAGGACCGGACCGACGAGATCAACACCTGCATCGCCTGCAACCAGGCCTGCCTCGACCACGCCTTCGGCAACAAGAAGGTGTCGTGCCTGGTCAACCCGCGCGCGGGCAGCGAAACCACGCTCAACCTGCTGCCGACGCGCCGAGCCAAGCGAATCGCGGTCGTCGGCGCGGGTCCGGCCGGGCTGTCGGCGGCGGTGAGCCTGGCCGAGCGCGGACACCACGTCGACCTGTTCGAATCCGACGACAAGATCGGCGGTCAGTTCGACATCGCCCGCCGCATTCCCGGCAAGGAGGAATTCGACGAGTCGATTCGTTACTTCCGCCGCAAGATCGAACTCACCGGCGTCACACTGCATCTCGAAAAGCGGGTCACCGCCGAGGAATTGATCGCGGGCAAGTACGACTCGGTGATCCTGGCGACCGGCGTGCGCCCGCGCATCCCCAACATCCCCGGCATCGACCATCCGATGGTGCTCTCCTACGCCGAACTGGTGAAGCAGGAGAAGCCGGTCGGCAAGAAGGTGGCGGTGATCGGCGCGGGCGGAATCGGCTACGACGTGAGCGAATACCTCACCGTCGAAGGACATCCCACGCTCAAGCTCGACGAGTGGAAAGAGGAGTGGGGCGTCGACTCCGACAACGAGCAGGCCCCCGGCCAGCTCAAGGAACCCAAGCCCTCCCCCGCGGCCCGCGATGTGGTGCTGCTGCAACGCAAGTCGACCCCCTTCGGCAAAGACCTCGGCAAAACCTCCGGGTGGGTGCACCGCGCGGCCCTCAAGGCCAAGGGCGTCGAGCAGATCGGCGGCGTGAACTACGACCGCATCGACGACGCGGGCCTGCACATCAGCTTCGGCGAGAAGCGCGAGAACCCGCGCGTGATCGAGGTCGACAACGTGATCATCTGTGCCGGACAGGAATCGGTGCGCGAACTCGAAGAGCCGCTGCGCGCGGCGGGCGTGGACCTCCACCTCATCGGCGGCGCCGACCTGGCCGCCGAACTGGACGCCAAGCGCGCGATCAACCAGGGCACCCGGCTCGCGGCTGGGTTGTAGGAGCGCTGGCGCGCTCGAGCGCGGCCCCTGAGGGCCGCGAGTTGGCCGCCGTTGCTGGCG
>NZ_BDAX01000028.1 GCF_001612665.1 Nocardia alba NBRC 108234
AGCCAACTCGCGGCCGGGCCGCTGCGCCGCTGCGCGGCGGACCCTCCTCGAGGTCGGGGTCGTACCGGGCAGGGAATGCTGTCATCGCGGTTTCAACCCAGGAGACGTCTGGCTCGACCTTTGGAGGTTGGGCCACCGTACGGTCGGGGTGTGTCAGTGCACGAGGTCGCGAATCGTGTCGCGTAGTTCGCGCCCTTCTGCTGTTCCGTACCAGTGGAGATGTCCGAGAAGCCAGTCTCGGTAGGCGATTTCGGCGTTACGTGGGTCGTGGGCGATGGTCAAGAAGTAGTCGATTTCGGAGAGTTCGTAGCCGATGTGGACCAGCGGGAGCAGGTCGGGGAGCAGGTTCTGTTCGGCGGCCGAGAGGGGCCGCGCCGATCTATATCCCTCGATCAGCGCGGCGATCTGGTCCGTGCGCACGTGTGCGGGACCGCCGTCGCGCAGGGAAACCCAGTCGATGGTGGTGCGTTCGATGGCGGTGGCCAGGTCGAAGACGGCGGTGGTCCGGTCGGCCAGACCGAAATCGATTACCGAGGTCACCTCGTGGTCGTCCCACAGCACGTTCGTGGCGTGCCAGTCCCCGTGCGTCCACTGCGGCGCGATGCCGGAGAAGTCGGCCTGGAACTCGGGAACCTCAGCACGCCAGTCTCTTCCGCTCAGGAACCGATCGACCGACGGCCGCTTGGCGATGGCCCGTTCGAACGCGCGCACCACATCACCGTGCATACTCGCCAGCAACGGCCGGGACGGCCTGGCAGGTGTGTCGAAACCCGCTGCGGCCGTGTGCAATCGACCGAGCATCGCCCCGGCGCTCGCCGCATCCTCGCGGTCGCGATACGGCGACCAGGAGAAGTCCGCGCGATACCGGTCTTCGCCAATTCCTGCCCGATGCACCTCGTAGACGAACTCGCCCACACCGCCGCTCGAACGACCACGGTCAGTACTCGCCCCGGAGCCACGACCGGGCCGACCTGTCACCCGATCACCCACGGCGACAAGCACTTCGGGCACCGGAACGCCGCGCTCGCGCAGATGAGCCATGAAGCGATGTTCCTCACTCAACGCCACCTCATCGCGCAACCGCAGCGGCATCCGCTTCACCACGAACCGCTCTCCGCCGTCCGAGCGCACCCCCACCGTCGACGACAGCGGCCGCGCCCCACGCCATTCGATCGCCGCGAGCGCCGATCCACCCCAGGTCGTGGCGACGGCGCGCGCGATCTCGTCATCGGTGAGCGGTGGCCACGTGGGCTCGGCCAGCGGGTCATCGCCCATCCCGAACACCTGATCGTCAGCCATCGCCCCAGTATCGACGGTGCGGGCACGTAGGCCTTCGCGACGGCGTGCCCGCGCGCCGACGCGGGCACGGCGCCCCCTGAGTCGATCCCCTAAGCTCCCCTCGTGAGCTTGCCCTCCCCCACTGCAGACAATCGTGCCGTCGTCACCGGCGCGTCCTCCGGTATCGGCACCGCGCTGGCCGCCGAATTGGCCGGGCGCGGCTATTCGCTGATCCTGGTCGCGCGCCGCGGTGAGATCCTCACCGAACTGGCCCAGCGGTTGACCCTGGCCCACGGCATCACCGCCGAGGTCCGCGCGGTCGACCTCGCCGATCGCACCCAGCGAGCGGGCCTGGTCACCGAGCTCGCAGCCCGCGATATCGCCGTCCTGTGCAACAACGCGGGCGTCGCGACGTTCGGCCCGGTCGCCGAGCTCGACTTCGGCTACGAGCGTATGCAGATGGAACTCAACGCCACCGCCGTGCACGACCTCACCCTGGCGGTGCTGCCCGGCATGATCGAACGCAAGGCGGGCGGGATCCTGATCAGCGGTTCGGCGGCGGGCAATATGCCGATCCCGAACAACGCCACCTACGCGGCGTCGAAGGCGTTCGCGAACACCTTCTCGGAATCGCTGCGCGGCGAGCTCAAGGGCAGCGGCGTGCACGTCACGCTGCTGGCGCCCGGTCCGGTCCGCACCGAAACCCCGGCCCCCGAGGACCAGTCGATCGTGGACAAGATGGTCCCCGACTTCCTCTGGGTCTCGTCGGAGTACACCGCCAAGGTGTCCATCGACGCGCTGGCCCGCAACAAGATGCGTATCGTCCCCGGCCTGATCAGCAAGGGCATGAGCGTCGCGGGGAATTACGGCCCCCGCTCGTTCACGGCGCCGATCGCGGGCGCGTTCTACAAGAAACTGGGCAACTGATCACCGCCTGACGCATCAGCGCTGTCAGCAACCCGTCAGGATGGGCTCGCAGGCGGTCAAGGACCCGTAAACGCCGAGTTCAGCGGGCCGTGCGGAGCGTAATCCTGGAGTATGCCCCGCCATTCCGAAATGCGGGGGCGTCCCCAGGAGATCACAGTGACGTTGCTCGACATCTTCCCGTCGTTGCGCGCGACCACCGTACCGCGGCTCGATCCCGCGGTCTGGCCGACCGATACCCACTACGACCACGACGGCCGGATCACCCTCGGCTCGGTGGCGCTCGCCGATATCGCCGACCAGTTCGGCACCCCGGTCCAGGTAGTGGACGAAACCGAGGTGCGCGAGCGCTGCCGCGCCTACCGCAAGCATTTCCCCGAGGCGGAGATCGTCTACGCGGGCACCGCGTTGATGGTCGGCGCGGTGGCGAGCTGGGTCGCCGACGAGGGTCTGTCGGTGCAGGTCGGGTCGAGCGGTGAGTTATCGGTCGCGCTCGCCGCGGGCATCGATCCGCGCCGGATCGTCCTGCACGGCAACGGCAAGACTCTCGACGAACTGAAGACCGCCGTACGCTGCGGCGTCGGCCGCATCGTGGTCGGCTCACTCACCGAGATCACCCTGCTCACCACCTTGGCGACCCAGCCGCAGCAGGTGCTGCTCCGCGTCGCCACCGGCATCGATGTTCCCGGTGCCGACCAGTTCGGCTTCCCGCTCGGCAGTCGGTCGTTCGAGACCGCGGTCGCCCGGATCGCGGGCCGGTGCAACCTGCAGCTCGTCGGCCTGCACTGCCATCTCGGCTCGCAGATCCACAACCCCGACCACTACGGCGAAGCGATCCGCCGAATGATCGGCGAGATGTCCTGGATCGACCACGAATACGGCCTGCTGCTGTCCCACCTCGACATCGGCGGCGGGCACGCCGTGGCACTGCGCAGCGGCGACGCCGAAATGAACCTGCGCGAACTCGCCGACATCCTCGACGATGCGCTGGACGCCGGTTGCGCGCGCCACCGTTTCCCTCGTCCCGCGCTCGCGATGGAACCCGGGCGCGCGATCGTCGCCAGGGCGGGCGTCACCCTGTATCGGGTGCTCGCTGTCAACGAGACCGCCGATGGCGGGACCCGCGTGATCGTCGACGGTGGCGGCTGCGGCGGCCGTGGACACAGCGGCGCGCTCGTGGTCAACCGACACCCGATGGGCCCGCGGATGACCGCGTCCATCGCGGGCAAACACAGCGAGTCCGGCGCGCTCATCGCCACCGAGGTCCGGCTACCCGCCGATCTCCACCCCGGCGAAGTTCTCGCCCTGCCGTGCACCGGCGCATACCACCACGGGCTGGCGACGACCTACCGCACCGTGGGCAGGCCACCGATCGTCGCCGTCGCCGACGGCCGCACCAGGCAGTTGCTGCGCCGTGAGACCACCGCCGACCTGCTCACGCGTGAGTTCGTGGACTGAGGTGCCGACGCGCGGCGCGCGCAGGCCGGCTGACACGCGAACTCGCGGCGCCGAACGGCTCGCGGGTCGATCCAGGGACCCGATCGTCGTCGAGCACCGACCTCGGCCGATCACCGGCGACGGGTGCCGAAGATGCTGCGGCTGATCTCGCGCCCGGCCGCACTCGCCGCCGATCGCAGGAAACTCTTCACCGCCGGATTCGCCATGATCCGATCGGCGGCCGAGTCCTGCTCGGGTCGGGCCGTCGAACGCCCCGGCGCGGGAGCGGCTTCGGGCGTTGGGTCGGCGGCCGCCACGCTGGCCAGCAGCATCTCGTAGGCCGATTCCCGGTCGACGCTGCGCCCGTATCTACCCTGGAGCTCGCTGCCCAGCGCCTTCGACCTGATCCGCTCGTCGCCGATGGTGTCCATCAGTGAGCGCGGTGGCGCGATCCTGGTCCAGGCGACGGGCGTCGGCGCGCCGGTCTCCGACAGCACGGTGACGATCGCCTCGCCGGTGCCGAGCGAGGTCAGCGCCTCTTCCAGGTCGTACACCGACGACTTCGGATAGGTGCGCACCGTCTTGGACAGCGCCTTCTGATCATCGGGGGTGAACGCGCGCAACGCGTGCTGCACGCGGGCGCCGAGCTGGGAGAGCACCGGGTTGGGGATGTCGGTGGGCAACTGAGTGCAGAAGAACACGCCAACTCCCTTGGAGCGGATCAGCTTCACCGTCTGCTCGACCTGCTGCAGAAAGGCCTTGGACGCCTCGGCGAACAGCAGATGCGCCTCGTCGAAGATGAACACGAGCTCGGGCTTGTCGAGGTCACCCACCTCGGGCAATGTCTGGAAGAGATCGGCCAGCACCCACATCAGGAACGTCGAGAACAGCGCGGGCCGCGCCGCCTGCTGCCCGAGCTCGAACAGCGTGATCACCCCGAGCCCACCCGCGGTGCGTAGCAGATCGGCCGGGTCCAGTTCGGGTTCGCCGAAGAACGTGTCTCCGCCGTCGGCTTCCAGATTCACCAGCGACCGCAGGATCACGCCGGCCGTCTGCGCGGATACCCCACCGATGCCCCTGAGGTCTTCCTTACCTTCGGGGCTGGTCAGGTGAGTGATCACCGCGCGCAGATCCTTCAGATCCAGCAGGGCCAGGCCCCGCTGATCGGCCCAGTGGAAGATCAGGCCGAGCGTGGATTCCTGGGTGTCGTTGAGGCCGAGCACCTTGCTGAGCAGGATCGGGCCGAACGAGGTGATGGTCGCCCTGATCGGCACCCCGATACCGCCCGTGCCGAGCGAGACGAACTCGGTGGGAAAAGAGCTAGGCGCCCAGTCGCCCGCCCCGGTCTCCACCGCGCGCGCCCTGATCTTCTCGTTGTCCGTCCCCCGTTCGCTCAAGCCCGACAGGTCGCCCTTGACGTCCGCCATCACCACGGGAACGCCCGCGCGGGAGAGGTGTTCGGCGATGCCCTGCAGGGTCTTGGTCTTGCCGGTGCCGGTCGCACCGGCCACCAGGCCGTGCCGGTTCATCATCCGCAGTGGAATACGCACGCGCGCAACAGGATCGGCCACACCGTCGACCATCACCGTGCCCAGTTCCAACGCCGGTCCGCTGAAGGCATAGCCCGCGGCGATCGTCGCGGCCGCGCCGGACGGACTCGGCTCTCCGGAAGCCGAGAGCTCAGCGGCGGAATCCGACTCGCTCGTGGCCGTGCTCGCGGCGGCTTCCTGTTCGGCGGCGTCGGCGGCCGCCATGGCCTCGGCGGCGACCCTGGCCGCGTCTTCGGCCGCCCTGCGTGCCGCTGCCGCCTTCTCCTGTGGGGTGGTCATTCGCGCGTCCTCCGTCTGCTCGCTGGCACATACGCAAGAAATGCTCGAAGAATCTGAGGTCAATTCCAGGCAAACTGTATCCGGGCAGGTCATCCGGTCGGCGGACCATCCGGTGATGTCGTCGGCGAACCCGGCCCGCCTCGCCCACGCGACACACCTACCGACCAGCCCGACAGCCCACCATTAGGGTGACTCAGGTGTCAGACAAACTCTTGGTCTGGATGGATTGCGAAATGACGGGGCTCCGTCTCGACAGCGACAAGCTGATCGAGATCGCCGCGCTCGTAACCGACAGCGACCTCAACATTCTCGGTGACGGTGTCGACATCGTCATCCACGCCGACGACGCCGCCCTGGCCTGCATGCCACCCGTCGTCGCCACCATGCACGCGAAATCCGGTCTGACCGAAGAGGTTCGGCAATCCACCGTCACCATCGAGCAGGCCCAGCAGCAGGTGCTCGACTACATCCGCGAGTACGCGCCCACCGCGCGCACGGTGCCGCTGTGCGGTAACTCCATCGGCACCGACCGCGGTTTCATCGCCCGCGACATGCCGGAACTCGACGCGCATCTGCACTACCGGATGGTCGACGTGAGTTCGATCAAGGAGCTGTGCCGGCGCTGGTACCCGCGCATCTACTTCGGCCAGCCGGAGAAGGGTCTGGCCCACCGCGCGCTGGCCGACATCAAGGAATCCATCCGCGAACTCGAGTACTACCGCCGCACCGCGTTCGTCCCGCTGCCGGGGCCGGCCACCACGGAGATCGCCGCCGCCGCACAGGCCGCCACCGAAGCCGTGGATGTCACCGGCTCGAGCCATCTACCAGCGGATTAGGGGTTGACGCTCCACACACGCTAATATCGACGGCGCCGGTGATTCACCGGTGATGGTGACCGTAGTTCAGTTGGTAGAGCACCAGGTTGTGATCCTGGATGTCGCGGGTTCGAGTCCCGTCGGTCACCCCGAAGAGAAGGCCCGGTCCCCGAGGACCGGGCCTTCTCTGTATTCCCACGCCCCACCATCACGGCTCCACCCGGGCCACCGCACGGCCCGCTCGGTGCCGTCGCACAGCCGACCGATTCGCACAGGCCGGACTGCAGAACCGTTGCCTGCCATTGCGGGAGGTGTCCGCGTACACCCGTGAGCAGCCGTCCGCCGCACAGGCGCCGAGACGGTCCATCCCCAGCCCGGTGAGGTGCAACGCCGTGCCGACGGTGATCAGCGCCGCGATCTGACGATCCGTCGCCACCCCGGGGTCCCGGAAATGCAGATGCCAGCCATCGCCCACATGATCGGTCAAGCGCGGCGCGCAGGCGTACTCGGCCAGCAACACATTGAGCCGGGCCGCGCGCTCGGTGCGGTCCACACACTCCACCACGCCCCGCCAACGCCCCAGGAAGGCCGTCACCGACGCCAAATCGTCGTCGGTCACCGGCGCGGACAGGACCAGGCCCGCCGCCGTACAGCGCCGCGCCAACTCCACGGCGTTCGAACACGGCTCATTGAGCAGGTCGACACCCAGCAGCACCGGATCTCGCCCGTAATGGTTGTAATGCACAATGCCATTACAACAGAATCGAACCATGAACAGCCACCCCGCACACACCTGGCAGATCGAGTCACGCCACCGGACCAGCGAGGGCATCGTGGCTTATCAACGCTGCCACTGCGGCGCGCGCAGGGTGGTCGTCGACCACCTGAGCATCGCCTCGGAGATCCATCGCGACGAACCCAGCCTGGCCGCCACCGGATAACAGCCACCACCATGACGAACGTCACGTTTCACCGCTACACTTTGGACCGCTGCCCAGATGTGGGGCAGATCTCGCCATCGCGTCAGCGCTCGACCGGAAAGACCCACTGATGAAGCGTTCCACCGTCGTCGCGGTTCTCGCGGCCGCCACCGTGCTCGGACCCGTCGCAGGGACCGCGGCGGCCTCGCCCGGCCTGCCCCTCACCGACTTCACGGCGGAAGCCCCCATCGGCGACTTCGGCCTGCCCAGCCAGCCCGAGTCCGGATCGGCGCAGAGCGGCTCCACCACAGGCCTCGAAACCACCGGCTCCTCCGGCACCGGCTCGGCCGGTCTACCCAACCTCGACCGCCTACTATTCGGCGGCCGCATCCTGTGCGGCGCCTTCGGCAGCGCGCTCGCCGTCGCGGGCGAGGCGATGATGGATTGCAGCCAGCTCCCCACGCCGCGCTGAGACAGCCATCGACACAACGAAGGGGCACCGGAATTTCCGGTGCCCCTTCGTTTTTCGTGCGTCGCGCGACTACCGCGCGTCGGCGTTGCCCGCCTTCCATTCCGGCCACGCGATGTTCCAGTCACCCAGCCCGTCGACACCGGACAGGGTGCCACCGACCGTGTTCTTGATGACGGTGATGTCACCGCGCTTGGCGTTCTCGTACACCCAGCGCGCGTTCGCCGGACTCAGATTCAGGCAGCCGTGGCTGGCATTGGAGTAGCCCTGCTGCCCCACCGACCACGGCGCCGAGTGGAAGAAGATGCCGCTGTAGGAGATTCGCGTCGCGTAGTCGACCGGCGTGCGGTACCCGTCGGACGAGTTCACCGCCACACCGTAGGTCGAGGAGTCCATGATGATCTTCTCGTGCCGGTCGCTCACGATGTAGACGCCGTTGTCGGTGGGCGTGCTGTCCTTACCCATCGAGGTGGGCATGGTCATGATCACCTGACCGTTCTTCTCCACCACCACCTGCTTGGTGTTGTCGTCGGCGGTGAAGACCACCGCGTCGCCGATGGTGAAGAACGAATGGATGTTGTCCTGGCCGAACAGACCCTTGCCCAGGTCCTTGCCGTAGACGTTCACATCGATGGTCACCTTGGTGCCCGGCGTCCAGTAATGCTCTGGGCGCCACCGCACTTCGCGATTGTTCACCCAGTAGAACGCGCCTTCGACGGCAGGCTCGGTGGTGATCTTGATGGCCTCTTGCGCGGCCCGGCGATCGGGGATGTTCTCGTCGAACTGGATCGCCACCGGCTGACCGATCCCGACCACTTCACCCTCACCCGGAAGCAGGTACGGCTTGGTCTGGCTCTTCGGTGAGCTGGTGGTGAAGCTCAGCGTGGAGGAGTTCGCGCCACCGAGTCCGATGGCCTGGGCCGTGAGCTTGTAGGTCTTGCCGTATCCGAGCACCTCGGCGGTCGACCAGGAGCGCCCGTCCGCCGCCAACTTGCCCGCCACCGCGGTGCCCTGCTGGTTGGTCAGCGAGACCTCGGTGAACTTGCCGTCCTCCACCTGGAAGGCCATCGGCATGCCGGGCGAGACGCCGACCTGCCCGTCCTTGATGGTGGAGACCAGCTTCGGCTTGATGAGCTCGGCGAGGGGGTTGCGATCGATCGCGACCTCCACCCCGGTGCCCTCGGCGGACGAGCAGGCCGACGCACCGAGCGCGAACACCGCCAGCAACACCATCGGAACGATCGTCCGTAGCGACCGAGGTCGCCCCCGCTTCTTACTCATGTCAACCCCGTTTCCGTACCGACGCGATTACAGTGCGCCGCAGATCCCACCGACCCGAATCGCGAGAGCCATCCGTGTAGGCGGGGGGCGTTACGAACTCGACGTCTCGCCCATTCTGCCAGCTTGCCCGGCCAGTTCCAACGGGAAAGCCCCCGCGACACGACCAAGTCACAATCGTTAGATACGCCCGGCGGCCGTCGGCGTTAACAACGCCAAATGTGCCGCATTGTTGCTGGTCAGCGACCGATTTCACTTTCCACCCCACGGCCTGCTAATGTTTGTTCCGCACCGGAGACGGGGCAAAGAACAAAGACATGCGCCATTAGCTCAATTGGCAGAGCAGCTGACTCTTAATCAGCGGGTTCGGGGTTCAAGTCCCTGATGGCGCACAACAGAAGGCCCTTGACCAGTCACAACGGTCAGGGGCCTTCTTCGTCGCATCCTCCGGATCGGACGGCGACCGAGAACGCCAACCATTCACCGCTACATGCCAATCGAGGTTGAGGCGTCCGGAACAGCCGCGCCGTCCGCGCTCCCAACGACCTCGGCGGCCGCGGACCCCCCCGATCAGCCGGACGCAGCCTCGGCACCCCAGGCCCTACAGAGGGCATCCCGGCAGCTACCGCGACCACCGGGGCGCCGCCGCTTCGACCGACGGGCAACGGTCACGATCTCGTTATCGAACCGCCATGGATCATCCCGCGCCCGAGCGCTCAGACGCCGGTTTCAGCTCCCCCGAACTGCGAAAACCTCCACAAAACCTGATTCACCTGAATTTTTTCTGTGACGGCCGCCACTCCGATCGGGGTGGCAAACCCCCTGCATACATAACGATTCCGCAACTGCCCGAAACGGAAACAAGATCGGCAACGTTTGCCGTTCAAGTTTCGTTTACCTGGCGTTCACCTACCGTGACCATTCTGTCATCAGGTCACAAACAGACCTGCGGTTTGGTTAGCCCGGAAGTATCCAACCTCCGATAGCACCGAACAGCGCGTGGTCTCCCCGCAGCCAGCTGTGGAGCACCGTGCGACGCCAGCGATGAACCGCCATCGAGCGTTCGTCCCCCGACAGTGTCGCACCTTCCCATACAGACAGAAACAACGCATCGCCTGACCGGCGTGTACTCCCGTGCGCGCTGCGCGATCCCACGCGCCCTTTGCAGGGCCCGCGTCGCCAGACAGAGATGAAGGAACAGAAAAGCAATGCTCAACAAAGACAAGCTCAGCACCGTTCTCAGCCGCCGCTCGCGCCGTGAGGCGTTCACCGTGGCAGTCGCCGCGGTCGGACTGGTCGCCGTTGCCGCGTCCTCCGCCGTCTCGTTCGCCGACGACAACGTTCCCGCGCGTTCCGCCGCGGTCGTCGAGCAGGCGGAGACCATCCCCGCCGCCGCCGCGCCCGCCATCCAGGCCATCCCGGCACCGGCGGCCGCCCCGGCGCCGATGCCCGAGGTCGCCCCGGCGCCGCAGGCCGCTCCGGCCCCGATGCCCGAGGTGAAGTCCTACGAGAACAACCTCGACGGCTGGATCCGTGAGGCCCTCGACATCATGGCGGCCAAGGGCATCCCCGGCACCTACGAGGGCATCCACCGCAACATCATGCGCGAGTCGACCGGTAACCCCCAGGCGATCAACCTGTGGGACATCAACGCGATCAACGGCATCCCCTCCAAGGGCCTGCTCCAGGTGATCGACCCCACCTTCGCGTCCTTCCACGTCGAGGGCACCCCCTTCGACGTGTGGAACCCGGTGTCCAACATCGTCGCGGCCTGCAACTACGCGGCCAACCGCTACGGCTCCATGGACAACGTCAACTCCGCTTACTGAGCGAACTGACGGGTGAACGCCCGCGCTCCGATCATCGCCGATCGGAGCGCGGGCGTTCGTCGTCGTAGAATCGCCGTCGTGCCAGACAGCGCCGATCAGGCACCCGATCACGCGCATTCCGACGCGGCCACAGCCAGCCGCGTCGCCAAGGCTCGTCGCATGGCGGCCTACGCCTGGTCACGTGACATCCGCAGCACCGAACTGCTGGCCCTGCCCGCGTCCGCCCTGCGCAAGCTGGCCCGCGCCGCCGACACCAACCCGCCGAGCACCGGCGAGACCTGGCAGCTGGTCGCCGACCTCCTCGACCAGAAGGACGCCTGGGCCGCTCGTAACCCCGCGCACGCCGCCGCTGTGCGTACCCACGCCGACGAGAAGCTGCTCTGGGTGAAACCGCCGGTGAAGCCGTGGACAGCGGAGTCCTGACCGCTCAGGCGAGCGGTTTTCGGCTCAGGCCTCGTCGAGATCGGCGACCATGCTCAGTCCCCACATATTGGCGCAGATGGTACAGACCCACGTTCCGTTCATCTCCCGATAGATGTACTTGCTGTCGCAGGCGGGACAGGTCAGCCAGTCTTTCATCAAGATCCTCGCGAGTGGTGAATTATCGAGTGGCGGAGAGGAATTCGATCAGGATGCGGTTGACCTCGTCGGGCCGCTCCAGATAGCCGTAGTGCCCACACCGTTCGATCTCGGCGTAGGTGGCCGTGGGGATCGCCTCGGCGACCTCCCGGCAGAACCGGGGCGGCACCAGCTGGTCATCGGCGAACCCGACCACCAGGCTGGGCACCGCGATCCCCCGATACGCCTGCCGCCGGTCCTGCGACCGATCCATTCCCGCCTGCGCCCTGGTACCGGGAGTTCCCTTCCCCGAAGTGAATTCGAAGATATCGAGCCACTCCTGCGCCTTGGCCGGATCGGCCAGGGTGTGCGGCGACAGATTGATCATCGCCTTCACGGCGGCCGCGTATTCCGGCGGCAACTGAATCCCCTTGTCGAACAACGCCTGCTCGCCCTTGCTCAGCGTGCTCGTGACCGGATGCGGACGCGCGGTAGCGGCGAACATCACCGCCCGGCGCAACAACTCGGGCCGGGCCAGCGCGAGTTCGGCGACGATCCGCGACCCCATCGAGGTGCCGACCACATGCGCCGGGGCACCGAGGTGCTCGATCAGCGCGGCGGTGTCACCGATCAGGTGCGCCATGGTGATGCCAGAGGCGGACTCCGACGACGGCGCGATCCCCCGATTGTCGACTGTGGCGACGGTGAACCCCGCCTTGACCAGAGCGGGTCCCTGATAGGTGCGCCAGACACGTCCAGGACTCCCGCTACCCATCACCAGCAGGACAAGCGGTCCCGAACCGGTGACGTCGTAGCTGAGCTGAATGCCGTTGAGCGAGGCGATGGGCATAGCTCAACGTACCGCCCCGACGGGCCGGTCCCGGCATCGAGGACAACCACGCGGCCGCCTCAGCGCACCGCGGCGAAATACGCGGTGCGAACGGCGAGGATCGCGGGGGCGGGGAAGTCGGGCGCGCCGGATCCGAGTGGCCCGACCTCGACCAGCCAGGTGCTGGTCGAGGCGTCGATGGCGGTGCGGGCAGTGGACGGCTGGAGGACGACGTCATTGCCATCGCAGGAGTAGGCGCCGACCAGGCCGTCGGAGCGGCCGCCCCAGGCCCCACCGACACGGATGCGGCAGTGGCGGCCGTCGGCGAGTTCGAGTGCCCACGGCTCGGGCGATGCGGTTGCGCCGATATCGGCGACCGGTGGGTCGACGGTATACCGGCGAAGGCCGCGCAGCCATGGATCGTTCGCACACAGCAGCGTGGCTCTGTCGGGAGCTGCCCAGCACACGTTGGCCGCGTCGGCCGAAGCACCGCATTGGTAGACGCCCGCGGTGGTTGCCGAGCGACTCGGCGACATATGGGAGCAGTCGAGCGCGCCGACCGGGGTCGGGCTGGTCACGGTGAACCCGCTCGACGGCCGTCCCGCGGCGTCGACGGCGACCAGCGAGACGACATCGGTCGCGACCGGCGGCAGGGGCGCGGTGGTGGCGGGCACGCTACTCGGTGCGCCCCCGCCGGTCGAGCGAGGACCCGGCGTCGTCGGAACCACGGTGACCGTTGGCGAGTGACCCGGCACGATCGTCGGATCGCCCGCGCCCGGCGATTCGGTGATGGGCACGCCCGAACCCCACGAGCCACCTCGAGCAGTGGTCGTCACCGGTTGCGCGACATCGTCTTCGGTCGAGCAGCCCGCGACCGACAACGCACCGAGCAGGACCACTGAAACGATGAATCCGGCTGCCTTCATGCCATCCCCCGCGTGTGAAGTTCGAGCCCTGTCTACCTACGCATCGGCTCGTCGGCCTGAATCGTTAACCGGCCGAATCGCTTCGGGCCTCGCTCGCCGCGACCACCTTGCCCGCCAGCGAGCGGATCGCCGCGCTTTCCGCGTCGGTCATCCGGTCGACGAACACATCCCGCACCAATTCGACATGCTCGGGCGCGGCCTCGCGCAGCACCGCGCGGCCGGCCTCGGTCAGCGAGACGACGATTCCGCGCCCGTCGTCCTCGGCGGGCACACGGTCGACGAGTCCGCGCGCGGCCATCCGCGTCAGTTGCTTGGACAACCGGGACTTGTCCCAGCACACCCGGGCGGCCAATTCCTTGGCCCGTAGGCATCCGCCGGGCGCCGCCGACAGCGGGACCAACAGCTCGTAGTCGGCCATCGAGAGTCCGTGTTCGCCCAGGCCCGCGGCGAGAACGGCGTCGAGTCGCTGGCGCATCAGAATGTAGGACTGCCAGGTCTGCTGTTCTGCTTCGGACAACCATCGGGGCACGGGAATGATTCTAGGCCGTCGTTGGTTGACATGGAAACCAACTACGTAGCTCCCAGGAGGCACCCCATGCCAGCTATCACCGTCGACGACATCATGGTGCTGCCCCGGCTGCCACGTCCCGATGTCACCGAGACCCAGCGGCCGGTTCGCCAGATCGTCACCGCCGCCCGCCAGCAGGAAGGCGCCGGATTCGAGGTGACCCGGCCGTTCCCCAGCGTCGACCTGCGCTCGGCCGACCCGTTCATCCTGCTCGACCAGATGGGCCCGGTCGCCTACGAGCCGTATGCGGCCAAGGGCGCGCCATGGCATCCGCACCGCGGCTTCGAAACCGTCACCTACATGCTCGACGGCACCATGGTCCACCACGATTCCCAAGGTGGCGGCGGCGTCATCGGCGAAGGCGATACCCAGTGGATGACCGCGGGTTCGGGCATGCTGCACGACGAACTGCCCGAGGAGCAGCTCGTCATCTCCGGCGGCACCTTCCACGGAATCCAGCTGTGGGTGAACCTGCCGCGGGCGAACAAGTTCGCCACCCCGCGCTACCAGGACCTGCGCGCGAGCGAACTGACCCTGGTGAGCTCCCACGACGGCGGTGCGCTCGTGCGCGTCATCGCCGGTGAGTTCGCCGGTTTCTCCGGCCCCGGTTCCACCTACACCCCGATCGCCTATGCGCACGCCTCGCTCGTCCCCGGCGCCCAACTGGAGACGCCGTGGCCCAAGGACTACACCGCGATGGCCTATGTGCTGTCGGGCAGCGGCACGGTCGGCGTCGATCGCAGGCCGATCAGCGCCGGCCAACTGGTGGTCTTCGGCAAGGGCGACGCCCTGACCTTGACCGCCGACCTCACCCAGCACGGCACCACCGGCGACCTCGAGGTACTGCTGCTCGGCGGAACTCCCTTGCGGGAACCGGTGATTCAATACGGGCCGTTCGTGATGAACACCCGCCAGGAAATCATCGAGGCGATGGAGGATTTCAACGCGGGTCGTATGGGCACCATCCCGGCGCAACACCTGACCGGGCACCGACTAGGCGAATAACAAACCGCGATTCGCGGCGATTGTTCGGGTCACGTGCGGTTGACAATCGGTCGCCCCGTCACGAAGGTGGACGGGGCCCACCGGCCACATCGTGGCCGTGACCACTCCCCGAACCGCAGCAGACATAGAGGAATTCATGAACGTTCGTCGGCTCACCGTCAGCCTCGCCGCCGTAGGGCTCGCCCTGATCGCCGCTCCCGTCTCCCATGCCGACCCGGTCTCGGGCTCGGCGGGCACCGGATCGTCGAGCTTCGACTCCATCCTCGGAGCGACCGGCTCGGCCAACCTGGTCCAGACCGGTTCCGCCGGCGGCGCGTTCCGCAGCTGCGACGACGCGATCGCGGCGGGCCGCGCGCCCCTGTTCCGCGGCGAGCCGGGCTACTCCCCCCACCTCGACCCCGACGGCGACGGCCTAGCCTGCCCCACGCAGTAAAAAGCAGAACAACAAAAAACACCCGGTGCGGCCAAGCCACACCGGGTGTTTTTTGTTGTCAAAACCCCACAAACGGTCTTCGGCCGCCTCGGATCCGAGGGGCGAGACGTAACGCCGAAGGCGCAGTATCGCCCCTCGGATTCGAGGCAATCAGGGCCGAAGACCCTGCGGCGCCAGCCGCCAAAATTACCGCAGGAACTTGATCAAAATCAGGCCGGCCACGAGGGCGCCCGCTCCGATCAGCGAGTATTTGACCTTCGGCTCGTTCAACTTGGCGACCACCATGTTCTTGGTGTCGTCCGCGATCCGTTGCGGATCCGCGCGCACCGCCAGTTCGTCGAGTGTGGTCGCCAACCGGGTGCGCGCGATCTCGATCTCGCGTTCGATCCGGTCGGTGTCGTCCTTGGCCACCGTCACCTCCAGGTATATGTCTATTGCTCGGCACCGAGTCTATCCATGCCCCTCGCGGACCCGGTCGGTTACCGTGCGGTGGTGACCGACAACCATCGCCTCTCCCCCGGAGACACCGCCCCCGAATTCACGCTGCCCGACGCCGACGGCAAGGATGTGTCGCTGTCGGATTATCGTGGCCGCAAGGTGATCGTCTATTTCTACCCCGCCGCCAGTACCCCCGGCTGCACCAAGCAGGCCTGCGACTTCCGCGACAATCTGGCCGACCTGGGTGGCGCGGGACTCGAGGTGCTCGGTATCTCGCCCGACAAGCCGGCCAAGCTGGCCAAGTTCCGCGACAACGAGGGCCTGACCTTCCCGCTGCTCTCGGACCCCGAGCGCGAGGTGCTAAAGGAATGGGGCGCCTTCGGCGAGAAGATGATGTACGGCAAGACCGTGACGGGCGTGATCCGCTCGACGTTCGTGGTCGACGAGACGGGCAAGATCGAACTCGCCCAGTACAACGTCCGCGCCACCGGCCATGTCGCGAAGTTGCGCCGCGATCTGTCGGTCTAGTCGCCGAAGGTGGCGATGAAGACCTCGTAACCGTCGAGCAGACGGGCGAGTCCGAACTCGAAATCTGCTCTCTCCCAGTCGATATCGTCATCATCGAACGCGGCGTTGGAGAGGGCGGCCGACACCGAGGGAAAGCGCTGCGGGTCGAGCACCCTGGCCATCACCGAGGCGAAGTCGCCGCCCTCCTCCACCTGGAGATCGCGCAGGAACCGCCGTTTACCGACCACGAACATCGACATGTTCATCACCAGTTGAAGTTTGACCGGCTCGGGCACCGCGGCGTCGGCGAGAACCTGTAGCGCGGTCTCGAGCCAGGCCATGTTGTTCGGCCCCATCGGCGGCCTGTTCAGCGGGATGTCCAACCACCACAGGTGACGGCCGAGCCGCTCGAACTCGGCCAGCGCCCACCGCTCGAGGCCCAGCCGCCACGGCGTCCCCGCGGCGATGTCGGGCGGTTGGCCGACAACGCGGTCCATCAGCAGGTCGACCAGCGTGTTCTTGCTGTCGACGTACCGGTACAGCGACATGGCGGTGAAGCCGAGCTGCTTGGCGACCCGATTCATCGACAGCGCCGCGTACCCCTCCGCATCGGCCACTTCGGTCGCGGCGTCGAGGATCTGGTCCAGAGTGAGCCCTCGCTTCGGCCCTCTACCGCCGGGTTGCTCGCGCCCCCACATCAGCGCGACCGCTTTCGGTAGCGCCCTGTCGCCGGACGTCGTCATCTGCCTCCTCTGCTCGTCTCGACTCTAACCGGCTCGCTCTTGCTCTCAAGAACTGTTTAGCCTATAAACTGTGTTTATTACATAAACAGTTTCTCGATCGGAGAGAACTCATGACATCCGGACAACCGCCCGCCCTCTCGATCCGTCGACTGCACAAGGCCTACGGTTCACTCGTGGTCCTCGACGACCTCGACCTGGAGGTCAGTGCGGGCACCGTGTTCGCGCTGCTCGGGCCCAACGGTGCGGGCAAGACCACGCTGGTCCGCATCCTGGCCACTCTCAGCAGGCCCGATCGCGGGGAAATCCAGCTCTTCGAACACGATCTGGCGAAAGCCCCCGATACGATCCGGCGCCTGATCGGCGTCACCGGTCAGTACGCCGCCGTCGACGGGGTACTCACCGGCGCCGAGAACCTGCGCCTCACCGGCAGGCTGCTACACCTGGGCAAGGACGAGACCCGACGCCGTGGCGACGCGCTCCTCGAACGCTTCGATCTGGTCGACGCCGCCGACAAACCGGTGGCCTCGTACTCGGGCGGCATGCGGCGCAGACTCGACCTCGCGATGAGCCTGATGGGTGAGCCGCGGGTGGTCTTCCTCGACGAGCCGACGACCGGCCTCGACCCGCGAAGCCGGCGCGATCTATGGTCTGCCATCAGGGAATTGGCGGCCGAGGGGACCACCATCCTGCTCACCACGCAGTATCTGGAAGAAGCCGATCAGCTCGCCGACCGGATCGCGGTACTCGACCACGGCCGGATCGTCGCCGACGGCACCCCGGCCGAACTCAAACGCCTGGTACCGGGCGGGCACATCCGATTCCGCTTCACCGACCGCGCGCTGCTGACCGCCGCCACCCGCGCGCTCGACCCCACAGCGGGCGCCCAGCCCGATCCCGAACAACTGACCCTGCAGGTGCCCTCCGACGGCAGCGCCGTCGAGATCAAGCGGCTACTCGACCGTTTCGCCGAACTCGATATCGCGATCGAACAGCTGACCGTCCATACCCCCGACCTCGACGACGTCTTCTTCGCGTTGACAGGTCAGCCCACCCGAACCGAGGTATCGGCATGAACGCCACACGCGCACTGCAGGATTCGGCCACGATGCTGGACCGCAACATCCGCCACACCCTGCGCAGCCCCGACACCATGATCATGACGGTCGTACTGCCGGTGGTGATCCTGCTGATGTTCGTGTTCGTCTTCGGTGGCGCGATGGACGTGGGTCCCGGCGCCTATATCGACTACGTGGTACCCGGAATCGTGCTGCTGTGTGCCGGTTTCGGGGCGTCCACCACGGCGCTCGCCCTGTCCACCGACGTGGCCGAGGGCATCATCGACCGGTTCCGCACCATGGCCATCGCCCGGTCGGCAGTACTCACCGGGCACGTCGCCGAAAGCGTGATCCGCAATCTGATCACCTCGGCGATCGTGATCGGGGTGGCGGTGGCGCTCGGTTTCCGCCCGACCACCGATCCGCTGCGCTGGCTCGGGGTGTTCGCGGTGCTGGCGATGTTCGTGTTCGCGCTCTCGTGGCTGGCGGCCGCGTTGGGCCTGCTCGCCCCCAACCCGGAGGCAGCCAACGGGTTCACCTTCGTGTTCATGTTCCTGCCGTACGTGAGTTCGGCATTCGTGCCGACCTCGTCGATGCCGACGTGGCTGCACTGGTTCGCCGAGAATCAGCCGGTGACCCCGGTGATCGAGACGCTGCGCGGATTGTTGATGGGCACCCCGATCAGTAACAACTGGATCCTCGCCGCAGTGTGGTGTGCGGGTATCGGGCTCGCCGGGTACCTCGCGGCGGGGGCGCTGTTCCGGCGTCAGACCAGGGCTTGAGCAGCACGATCAGTGGGCGAATACCGCCGGTGACACCGGCATGGGCGCCTGCGCGGGCTGCATCCCGATCGGGATGCCGGTGCCGGGCAGCGTCGGTGCCGCGGCGGGAACCTGCGGAACCACGGGAACGGCGGGTTCGAGCGGCAGCGGATCTTCCTCCGGCGCGTCCCCGTACAGCTGGGTCGGGTAGTCGAGCGGGAACTCACCCGGGTTCACCAGCTGCGGATTCGGCGACACCGTCTCGTACTGCGACGTGGCCGACTCCTCCGCCGGACTCACCTGCCACCCGCCACCGGAGCCGACATCACCGGTCGACTCGGACTCGACCGTGGCCGCTTCGTGGGTCCGGGGGGCGTGCGGAACGCCCGGCGACGACGTGACGCCGGGCTCCGACGACACGGCCGTGTTGTCGACCACGGGCGAGCCGCTGTTGAGCACCGCGTACGTGCCACCAGCGACGAGTCCGCCCGCGAGCACGCTCGCCGCCGCGGCGACCATCGCCGTCCCACGCTTGGACCGCGAACCGGTCGAGATCGGCACCACGACCGTGTCGCCGAGCGCGACCAGCGCGGCGCCCGCGGCGGGCGCGAACGTCGCCAGCCGACACGGCAGCACCGGCACCCCGAATCCGGCGACCGCGTCGCGCAACGCGGGCGAGTCCGACGACGAGCCGATCAATACCACCGCACCGGGCTTCACCGACGCCGCCTCGAACTGATCCCACGCCGCGGACACGCCCGCGCGCAAGGCATCGGGTGTGGGCGCGCCGGTCTGCGAGTAGGCGGCGAGCACGCGGTGACGGCCCTGGTCGATCAGGGTCATCGCCTGATGGCCGGGCACGGCCTCGTAGACGAGCAGATTGTCGAACTCGTCGAGCCAGGTCATCGCGCCCGCGACGAACAGATGCGACGATTTCGCCGAAACCAGCGAGGCCGTGCGCCATTCCGTCTCCGCCAAGCGGGTCACGATCGCGCGCCGTTCGACGGGGTCGCGGTAACTCACCGCCACCCCGGCGATCTCGCAGTCGTCGTCCAGCTCGGCCTCGATCGCCTCGAGCGCGGCATATACCGCCGCCGCCACTTCGGCCTTGCTGTCACCGTTGGCACGGACGGTGCGCCGCAGCAGCATCCGATCCGTGAGAGTGACGCCTGAGTCGGCGAACGCCACCGCGTGTACGGCTCCCCGTTCGGTACTGACGCCGAGGGTTACCACAGATCCTGCTGCCACAAGTCTTGCCTTCCCCTGTGCGAAAACGGTGCGGGACGGGACCACCCGGGGTCCGTCACGTCGCGGTAGGTCTGATGCGGCGTGAGTCGGCTAGCCGCAAATAAGCGTGCAGATAGACGCACACTTATCTGATGATTCGTCACCGGTCAAGGTATGGATGGGTCAGGATTTCTGCCAGTAGTTGACACGCTGTCGGTAGAGGCGTGTCGCGGATCTGTGTATACCGCTAGCCTGGATGGGTGGAAGTACACGCGCAGGCCCGGTCACCGCAGAGCCGTCCGGACCCTGCGCTGGAATTGCAGGACGACCCCCAGGAGTTGATGCCGCGCAAGCGGCCGACGCAGGAGCGCAGCAAACGCAAATTCGACGCGCTGCTGGCTTCCTCGCGCGAGTTGTTGGTCGAGGTGGGCTTCGAGTCGTTCACCTGTGAAGAGGTCGCCCAGCGCGCCGAGGTGCCCATCGGCACCCTGTACCAGTTCTTCGCCAACAAGTACGTGATCGTCTGCGAACTGAATCGGCAAGACCTGGTTGCGGTTTCCCGCGAGCTGGCCGACTTCCACGGTGAAGTGCCCTCGCTGGACTGGCTGCGGCACATGAACCAGTTCGTCGACCACATGGCGAACCTGTGGACCACCGACCCGTCCCGGCGCGAAGTATGGCTGGCGATGCAATCCACCCCGTCCACCCGGGCTACCGGCGCGCTGCACGAGAAGGAATTCGCCGCCGTCGTCTCGCAGATGCTGCGGCCGCTGACCCCGCGCACGCCACGCGCCCGGCGCACGATGATGGCCGAAGTGCTGGTGCATGTCGTGTATTCGATGCTGAATTTCTCGGTGCAGGAAAACCAGTCGAATACCGACGCCGTGGCCGAACTCAAGCGGCTCATGGTGGCGTACTTGCTGGTGGCGGAAAAGGAATCGCGAACCACCGAGGAGGAATAGCTCGACCGCCTCCCCGCGAGAGCTGCCGGTTGTGGGCAGTGACGCGGGTCGGCGGTCGGACGTGCGGTGAACCTGAGCCGAGTTCTCGGCGGGATACCCCACGTTGATGCGAAATCAGTTCGCGCTAGTTGGCTCCGGTTCGTCCTTCGATGAGGTCGGCCAACTCGCCTGGATCCTCCAGCACGACCATCGCGGCCGCGGTGTCGCCGTCATGGGTCAGGGACAGGTGTACCCGCACGCGGGGCAGGAATTCCGCGGCGAGGCCGTGGAGTTTGATACTGGGCCTACCCCACGCGTCGTTGACGACTTCGATGAGCGGATACGGGTTGTCGCCGATCTGCGGACTGCGGGCGAAGCGAGACGATGCCCAGGCTTTGAGCACCGCCTCCTTCGCGGCCCAGCGTGCGGCGAAGCTGCGGGCCGGGTCGGTTTGCTTGCTCTGGCAGTAGCGACGTTCACCAGCGGTGAATGTCTCCCTGAGCATGGTCGACCCGGGCCGTTGCAGCTGTTCGGAGAACTCGGAGATAGTCACCAAGTCCAAACCGATACCGAGAATCGTCACGAATCGCCAGCCTACGGCGCTTCGGTGGGCTGCGGGGCGATTTGCCCGGTGCCGCAACCCCATCCGCTCGCGCTGTAGACGCCGTCGCTGTCCAGGCGGGCCTGCGGCGAGAGCAGCATGTCGGCCTCGAGCTGACGGATCTGCTTGGCCGGCGTGCCGTCGGCGCCCAGTCGACGATCGGCGGGCTTCTCGTACAGTGCCGACCCGCCGCACATCGCCTCGGCGAACCGCTGCCTGCCCGCGAGCTGACGTGTCTGCGCCCGCTCCTGGTAGTCCGCCCGCGCACCCGGTTCGATCGCGGCCAGGAACGCCTGCGGATGCACCACCGCGAGCAGCCCGGACACGTGACCGAAGCCGAGCGAGGTCACCAGACCCGCCTTCAGCGCGAACTTCTCGCCGAAGCGCAGCGGCTCACGCGCCCACACCAGGTGCGGGTAGCCCGCCATCTTCTCGTCGACGCAGTCCAGGCTCCGGTTCGGCGGCACCACACCGTTTTCCAGCACCTGGCACAGGCCGATGAGCTGGAACGCCGCCGCGCCGCCCTTGGCGTGGCCGGTGAGGCTCTTCTGCGAGACCACGAACAGCGGTGCGCCGTCGGTGCGACCGAGCGCGCCCGCGAGCCGCTCGTGCAGCTCCGACTCGTTGGGATCGTTGGCCGCGGTGGAGGTGTCGTGCTTGGAGATCACCGCGATGTCGTCGGGGGTCACGCCGAGCTTGCGCAGTTCGGCCGCCAGTCGCGACTCCCGCCCGCCACGCCCCGCGCCCAGCGCGCCGAGACCCGGCGCCGGGATGGAGGTGTGCACGCCGTCGGCGAAGGACTGGGCGAAGGCGACGACGCCGAGCACCGGCAGACCCATCTCCACGGCCACGTCACCACGGGCCAGCAGTACGGTGCCGCCACCCTGCGACTCCACGAACCCGCCGCGGCGACGATCGTTGGCGCGGGAGAAGTACCGGTCGCTGATGCCCTTGGCGCGCATGCTCGCCGAGTCGGCGGTGGCCGACATGTCACCGAAGCCCACGATGCCCTCGATACCCAGGTCGTCGAAGCCACCGGCGACCACGACCTCGGCCTTACCGAGCCGGATCTTGTCGACGCCTTCCTCGACCGATACCGCCGCCGTGGCGCACGCAGCGACCGGGTGCACCATGGCGCCGTAGCTGCCCACATAGGACTGCACCACGTGCGCCAGGGCGACGTTGGGCAGTGCCTCCTGCAGAATGTCGTTCGGTCGCGGTTCGCCGAGCAGGTTGTCGACGTAGAGCGAGCGCATGGAGGACATGCCACCCATACCGGTGCCCTGGGTGTTGGCCACCAGGCTCGGGTGCACCCAGCTCATCAGCTCGTCGGGGCTGAAGCCCGCGCCGACGAACGCGTCGACGGTGCAGACGATGTTCCACAGCGCGACCCGGTCGATCGAGGCCGCCATGTCGGCCGAGACACCCCAGATGGTGGGGTCCCAGCCGGTCGGGATCTGGCCACCGACCACGCGTGAGAGCTTCGCCTTGCGCGGCACCCGGATCTCGGTGCCTGCCTGCCTGGTCACCGTCCAGTCGCTCGAATCGGCGACCGGCGTGATGACCGTGTGCTCGGGATCGGCGGTCTGGAAGGCCCGTGCCTCCGCCTCGCCCGCCACGGTGAACGACAGGTCCTGATCGAGGAACACCGAGGTGAGCAGCGGCGCCGCGTTGTCGAGCATGGCGCCGTCGTCTTCGTAGCGGCGCACACCGCAGCGTTCGACGACGGTGTCGTGGTAGCGCTCCGCGACCTCCGATTCCGGCACGAAGTCGCCGGATTCGGTGTCGTACCAGCCGGGCTTGGGTTCGTTCTCCCAGCGGATCAGACCGGTGGTCCAGGCCAGTTCGAGCACGCCGGCGGCCGAGAGCTGGTCTTCGACCTCCATCTCGAAGCGGGTGCGCGAGGAGCCGTACGGGCCGAGCTCACCCGCACCGACGATCACGACCATCTCGCTCAGTTCCGCGGTGACCGGGGCCCACTCCGGCACGGGCAGTGCCGAACTCAGGGTCGGCGGGGCGGGCAGCGCGGCGATCGTCGCGACGGTGGCGGCTTCGTCGATCTTCTCGGCCGCGGCCTCCTGCGCCTGCTTGGCGAGCGCGGGCAGGTCCAGCTTGGCGCGCGCCAGACCACCGGTGAGGTCGATCTGCTGCGGGCCGGCGATGGTCACCTGACGGGCCCGCGAGGTGCACCACTTGAGCAGTTCGTCGGCCATCTCGACGGTCGACCAGGTCTGCACGCCCGCCTTCTCGACGGCCTCGACCATGGGGTCGTTGTGGCCCATCAGCCCGGTGCCGCGCACCCAGCCGATCAGGGCGTGCACGAGGGTGACGCGTTCGGCCCAGGACTTCTCGGCCTTCCACTTCAACACCACCGCGTCGAGGGCGGCCTTGGATTCGCCGTACGCGCCGTCGCCACCGAAGAGGCCACGGTTGGGCGAACCCGGAAGCACGACATGCAGTTTCGAGTCGACGTCGTGGTCGGCGCCGAGGGCGGAAAGGCCGCCGATCAGCCGCTCCACCGACCAGAGCAGCACCCGCATTTCCATTTCGGCGCGAGCGCCCGCGTCGGCGAGGTCGCCGGCGACGCGCGGCGCCGCGAACGGCAGCAGCATCGTCGGGGTCATCGCGTCCTTGACCTTGATCTTGGCGCCGCCCGCGTTGTCGACCTGTTCGGTGCCGACCCACTCGATCAGGGCGTCGAGATCCTGGTAGGAGGCCATATTGGCCGGGACCACCCACAGCGCCGCGCCGTGGCGGGCGTTGTCGCGGTAGAGGGAGCGGTAGAACCGCAGCCGCTCGTCGTTGAGACCCGACGTGGTGACCACCACGGTCGCGCCGCCGGACAGGAGCTTGCCGGTGACCGCCGCCGCGATGGAACCCTTACTGGCTCCGGTGATCACGGCGAGGTCGTCGGACCACAGACCGGGCTCGGAGGTGTCGAGCGCGGCCTTCGCGATCTGCGCGTACACCCCCGCCAGCACCGAACGGGCCTCGTGCATGGCGCGCTGTCGCCACCAGTTCGCCTGGGCGGCAACAGCTTCACCGGAACCGATGAACCCGTCGATGGACTGTGCCGCGGTGGTGGCGTCGTCGCCGAGCCACATCTTCGCGAGGTCCTCGCGGGCGGTGGCCCACCGGTCGTCGATGAGAACGGCCTTGCGGGCGTCGAACGCGGGCGCGACCAAACGCGGCCAGTCCGAGCCCAATTCGGCCGAGACGAGATCCGCGAGCGTGTCGGGAGTCGCCTCGGGCGCGCTGATCTTCTCGCTGAGGCCGAGCTGTTCGAGCACCACCCGGGCGGCGGTGGCGAGTACGCCGTCGCGTCCGGTGATCTGCTCGGTGAACTCGCCCAGCGCCGCCGCGTCGACCGTGCCGCCCGTCGCGCCGCCCGCCGAGGGCAGCGAGACCGCGACACCGCGGCGCGCTGCCACGGCCTGCACGGCGGCGTCGATGGCCGCGTCGACCGATGCGGCATCACTGATCGCGCCACCGGCGAGACCGCCGAGGTCGCCGCCGCGCACGCTGGCGCCTTCGCGGGTGCCGAGCGAGACCTCCGCGGTGACGTGGCTCGCCCAGCCGTCGCCGAGTTCCCAGACCTTCTTGACCCGGTCGCCGATGGCGGCGGGCCGCTTGCCCGACGGGCCGAAGACCTTGCGCAGGTGGTCGCCGATGGAATCGGTGAGCACGGTGCCGAAGGGCTTGTAGGTGCGGGCCAGGCGTTCGACCGTGGCCGCCAGCGCGCCCATGTCGGCGTCGGCGGCACCGTCGATCGCACCGAGGGAGAGTTCGGCGCCCAGGTCGACGAGCAGCTGGTTGCGGCGCGAGGAGACGCCGTCGCACAGGCCCTCGATGGTGTCGACCGGACCGATCTGGTCCATCCGCAGCTTGGTCCACAGCGCGATGAGCACGCGGGTGGCGTCGGCAGCGCTGAAGGCGATGTCGTCGGGGCGCGGGCCGCCGGTCGCCACCGCAGCGGCGGCGGGGGCCGCCGGGGCCGCGGCGGCCGGCGCGGCAGTGGTCTCGGCCGGGGTCTCGTCGATGTCCTCGACCGGGGCCGGATCGGTGTCGGTGGCGTAGACGACCGCGGCGTCACGTTCGACGTTGACGACCTCCACGGTCGCGCCGCCGAACGCGGGCAGCTTCAGCGTCTGCGAGGCCAGGTTCGCCACGGTCGGGGTGGCGCCGAGGCCGATCTCGACGAAACGCTCGACGCCGAGACCGCCGTGCGCGGCGTCGGTGAACAGCAGATCCTGGGTCTCGATCCAGCGCACCGGGCTGGCGAACTGCCAGGCCAGCAGCTCGATCAGCACCACGCGGCACAGCTCGGCATCGCGGGTGGCCCAGCTGTCGAAGTCGGCGAGCACCGCCACGAGCGGCTCCGAGGGCACGAGTTCGGCGATCTCGGTGAGGAACGCGCGATCCAGGGAGAACGGACGCGGCACCAGGTTCGGAATGTAGCGTCCGACCAGGACTTCCGGGTGCACCTCGGCGGGCAGCAGCTGCTCGAGCTTGTGCCGGAATTCCGGCACACCGTCGCGCAGCACCGAGGAGTGGAACGGCACGTCGATGCCGGGCACCAGGATGAAGGCCCGCTTGCCACCGAATTCCTCACGGCGACGGTCGATTTCGAGCTCTAGCGCTTCGAGCCCGGCAACGGTGCCCGCGATGGCGTACTGCGAGCCGCGCAGGTTCAGGTTCACCACCTCGAGGAATTCGCCGGTCTCGGTGCCGATGCCGTTGACGAAGTCGATCACGTCCACATCGGGCAGCCCGATCTGCGACGGGCGGATGGCGGCCATCCGATAGTCGCTGCGGCCCTGAGCGTCACGCGGCACCAGCTCGTGCATGGCCGAGCCACGCTGGAACACCACCTCGAGCACGGCCTCCAGGGGCAGCACACCGGCGACGGCGGCGAGGGCGTTGTACTCACCGACCGAGTGACCGGCCAGCATCGCGCCCTCGACGAACGCGCCCGCTTCCCGCAGCTCGGCGACCTGGGCGACGCCGAGGGTGGCCATGGCGACCTGGGTGAACTGGGTCAGGTGCAGCACGCCGTCCGGGTGGCGGTGTTCGACACCGCGCGCCTTGAGGTAGGTCGGGTTGTCGCGCACCACCGCCAGGATCGAGAAACCGAGGGCTTCGCGGGTGTGCGCGTCGGCACGCTCCCACACCCGCTTGGCCGCCTTCGAGCGGGTCAGCGCGTCCAGGCCCATCCCCTTGCGCTGGATGCCCTGGCCCGGGAAGGCGTACACGGTCTTCGGGGCGGCGGTGCGCCCGGTCGCGGTCATGACCAGGTCACCGTCGACGCGGCAGGAGACCTCGACGATCTCGGCGCCCGCGTCTACCGCGATCCGCTCCACTCGCACGTCCACGGTCGCGCCGGGGCGCACCATGCCGAGGAACCGGGTGGTCCATGCCGTGAGAGTGCGTGCGGGAACGGAACTTTCGGGATCCACCGCGACCACCGCGTGCTGGGCGGCGGCCGAGAGCCACATGCCGTGCACGATCGGGCTGCCGAGACCGGCCAGTTTGGCGGCGGCATCGGAGGTGTGGATCGGGTTGTGGTCACCGGAGACCGCGGCGAAGGCGTGCATGGCGCGCGGGGCGGCCAGCTGCACGTCGCGGCGACGGCGGCGCGGTGTATCGATGGCGGTGTCGGAGACCGCACCGGCCGCGCGCGGCGGGTCGGTGAGCTCGCCCGCGCCGTTGCGGCCGCGGATGGCGAAGCGTTCGACGAGGCGGGCCAGCGGGGTGGCGTCGAGTCCCTGGTCGAGGATCAGGCCGACGTGCACCACGACCTCGACCACGCGGCCCAAATCGGTGTCGACCACCGCGCCGCCCTCGGCGCGGACAACGAGAATGCTCGTCTCCGAAGGAAGTTCGCTCAGCAGCTCGATCTGGTGATCCAGGTGGACCAGGTCGAGCATGCCCTCGATGACCGAGCCGCCGACCGGAGTACGCGCCGCGCCGAGCACGCCGAACACCGCGGGCCAGCAGGCGCCGACGAGCACATCGGGAGCGGTGCGACCGAGGGTGCTGAGGGTATCGGGCAGGCCGGAACCGGTGACGCCGGCATGGTCGGCGATCAGATCCGGCATCCACGCCAGGTTCAGGTGCGCGACACCGGCTTTCACCTCGGGCAGCGACTTACCGGCGGCGACGCCGAGCAGTGCCGACATCGCGGTTTCGGCATCGGCGTCGGTGATCACCGGCGCGCCACCGGAATACACGCTCGCGGGCACGGTGATGCGGATCCGCACGGAGTCGCGGGCCAACGGCACCGCCAGCTCCACGTAGCTGAATTCGCTTTCCGGACCGGTGGTTTCGGTCAGGGTGGCGCCGGTGCTGTGATGCACCGCGCTCCCCTGCTCGATGGTCCACTCCGCGAGATCGCCGAGGCGGTGCACCGGGTTGATGGTGGTACGACCGGCCCACTGCACATCGGGGGCGGCGAGCACCGTGTCGATCGCGCCCGCCACCACACCGGCGACGCGACGCGCGTCCACCGGCTCGGGCACGACACCGGCCCGGACCAGGCTGTACGCGGTGTCCTGTTCGAAGCGGTCGAGCAGCTCGCCGACCGGCTCGTCCACGCGCGTGATGCCCGCGACGGCGACGGTGCCGGGGATGACACACACCTGATCGGCCGAGTAGCGCGGATCATGGGCCTGCCACAGCGAATCCGACCGCCACCAGCGGCGCACATCGGCGTCGACGACGGGCACGAAGTTCACCGGCTTGCCCGGCGTCTTGCACAGGGAGACGAAGAACGGCACGTCGGCCGGGTGCAGCACGGTGTCGGCGATGGCCGGGTACTGATCCTTCAGCGTGCACAGCGCCTGCACCGGGTGCTCGAAGGCCTGGTCGTCGGCGAACAGGGTTTCGATCTCACCGCTGTCTGCCGGATTGAGCCGGGATTCGGTGCGGCGCATCATCTCCGCGAAGCGGTCGCGCCAGCTGATGTCGAGCCAGTCCGAGCGGGTGGCGTCGCGAATCGCGTCACCGATATCGCTGCCGCAGTCGAACGAGATCGGAACCTCGCTCGACACAGCCAGCGAGACATAGCGTTCCAGCCACTGCTGGTAGGTCATGGTGGCGACATCACCGAAGTACGGCTTGGCGGTGGCGTCGAGCGCGGCGATGATCTCGGCGCGACGGCTCGCCACGGCGTCCGCGTCGCCCGCGACCTCGTCGAGCAGGCGGCCGGTGCGCGAGGCGGCGTTGTCGATCTCGTGGATGTCGGCGCCCAATTGACTACGGCCGGAGGCCATTCCGCCCCTGGCCGTGCCCGCACCGACCCAATCGGGGGTGCCGGGGGTGTCGACCAGCAGCTGCTTCACCGCGGGGGCGGTGGTCGCTTCCAGGGTCGCCATGGCCGCGGTGCCGACGAGCACGCCGTCGAGGGGCATCAGCGGGTAGCCGTGGCCGGTGGACCAGGTGCCGGTGAGGTAGTCGGTGGCGCGTTCGGGGGTGCCGATGCCGCCGCCGACGCAGATCACCACGTTGGTGTGGCTGCGCAGCTGGGCGTAGGTCGCCAGCAGCAGGTCGTCGAGGTCTTCCCAGGAGTGGTGCCCGCCGGCCTTGCCACCTTCGATGTGCATGATCACCGGGTAGTCCGGGACAGCGTCGGCGATGCGAAGGACGGCCTTGATCTGAGCGACAGTGCCCGGCTTGAACGCGACATGGCTGATGCCGGCCTCGGACAGCTCCTCGATCAGCGCCACGGCCTCGTCGAGTTCGGGGATGCCCGCTGTGACGATCACGCCGTCGATGGGCGCGCCCGCGGCCCGAGCCTTCTGCACCAGCCGCTTGCCACCGAGCTGCAGCTTCCAGAGGTAGGGGTCGAGGAACAGCGAGTTGAACTGCACCGCGCGACCCGGCTGGAGCAGCTGACGCAGCTCGGTCACCCGGTCGGCGAAGATCTGCTCGGTGACCTGACCGCCACCGGCCAGCTCGGCCCAGTGGCCCGCGTTGGCAGCGGCGGCGACGATCTTCGCGTCGACGGTGGTGGGGGTCATGCCGGCCAGCAGGATCGGCGAACGACCGGTGAGCTTGGTGAACGCGGTCTCGACGACGATGCGTCCGTTGGGCAGCCGCACCGGCTTCGGCGCGAACGCCGACCACGGCGTCGACGCTTCCGGCGCCGCACCCGGGGTGAGCAGGCTGCGCTGACCGGCGCGTGTGGCGGCGGCGACGACGCCGACGCCGGTGCCCTTGAGCGAGCCGCCGGTCACCCGGGAGAGCAGGTCGCCGGGGCCGAGGTCGAGAATCCACTGTGCGCTCGCTTCGACCACGGCGTCGACGGTGGCGACCCAGTCGATCGGGTCGACGAGCACCTGCTGGGTCAGCGCGGCGGCGAGGTCGGCGTCGATCTGGCACTGACGGGCCCAGCCCGCGACCAGTTCGACGGTCTCGGCGAGCGCCGGATGGTGGAAGGCGACGTCGACGGCGATGTCCTCGAACACCGGCGCGAAGACCGCGCCGCCGCGGGCCTTGCTGTCGCGCTCACGGGTCTGCTCGTCGTGCAGCTGCGCGCAACGCGCGCGGACCCGGTCGATCTGCGCGGGCGCACCCGAGAGCACGACGCGCCTGCGTCCGTTGCGGATCGACACGACCGCGGCGATCGCGGGGTCGACACCTTCGGCCACTTCGGCGACGATCGCCCGCAGCTGTTCCGGATCCACGTTCGACACCGCGACCATCGGCGAGCGCTCGCCCACCGGCATCAGTCCACGCCTGCGCGCGACGAGCCCGGCAGCGGCGCCGACGAGCTGGGCGATGGCCAGCAGCTCCGCGTCGCGCGTGCCGCCCGCTTCGACAGCGGCGGCGGCGAACAGCCCCTGCGAGTGTCCGACGATCGCGACGGGCGCGTGCTCGGTCGGGTCGAGACCCTGCAGACGCAATGCCCGTGTCGCCGCGAGCTGAGCCACCAGGACACCGGGCATGGACACCGCCACCGAACGCAGCACCGCCTCGGAGGGCGCCGAGGACGGCTCCTCCGGCTCGTCGAGCTCGCTCTCGAGCACCCAGCCCATCGGGTCGAAACCGCCGGGGCGCACCACCAGCAGCTGCGTCGCGACCGGCTCGAGCAGCGCGGCCGCGTCATTGACCAGCGCGGTCAGCTCCGGCTCGAGCGCACTGTCGCGCCCGATCTCCTCGAGCTCGGCCAGCCACTGCGCACCCTGTCCGCCGAACGCCAACGCGTAGCCCGCCCCGTTGCGCAGCTGCTCCAGCAGCGCCGCGCGGACACCCCTCGCCTGGCCACGACCATTGGCGCTCGCGGTCGCTCCCATGCCGATTTCGGTGCTCTCGTTGATCGTCAAGACGCTCGACTTCCTTCTCCTGGCGTGTCGCCCACCGACGGCACGCACACGTTTCCGGCAGCCCCTAGGGCCTGTTTAAAGCCACGATCGCACAAAATCATGAGGAAAGCCTCACGTTTCCAGCCCAGCCACGCCCTACCGCCCAGTATTTCCGTACGTCCGTACCAGAATCATCCGAAACATGATGGATCCTCATGTTTGAACCCGCAGGTCCGGCCTGTTACTCGGGTTCTCAAACATGAGTGCCCCTCATGTTGAGGGTTACTGAATCGTTATAATCCCAGGTCGTGTTACCCATGAGTACGCCACGCCGACCCAACGCTTCGCGAAGCCCGATTCGCCCGGTAGAGTTTGGACGGTCGTACACATCCAAGCGCGAGTGGCGAAATTGGCAGACGCGCCAGATTTAGGTTCTGGTGTCCACGGACGTAGGGGTTCAAGTCCCCTCTCGCGCACAGTTCCTGGCTTTCGAGCCAGTTCAGGGCTTCCGAGCTGTGCCACCCGGCACTCCGGCCGCGATACTGGCCTCATGGCGACAGTCGTGTCATTCCACGCCCACCCCGACGACGAGATCATCCTGACCGGCGGCACGCTGGCCAAACTCGCCCACGCCGGCCACCGCACCGTTCTCGTGGTCGCCACCGACGGCCATGTAGAACAGTTCGACGGCGCCCTGGCACCACGGCTGCGCGAATTCCACCGCAGTGCCGACATTCTCGGCGTGAGCCGGGTGGAGCACCTCGGCTATGCCGATAGCGGACACGGTTCGATCCTGTACCCCGATCCACCCGGCCGAACCCGATTCGTCCGAGCCTCCGTCGACGAGGCCGCCGAACGCCTGGCGGAAATCCTCGCGCAGGAACACACCGACATCCTGCTGAGCTACGACCGCAATGGTGGATATGGCCACCGCGATCACGTTCGTGTCCACGAGGTCGGCGCCCTGGCCGCGAAAAAGGCAGGCGTCCCTCGGGTACTCAACGCGACAGCCCCACGAGAATTGTTCGCGAGGTTGACCCGACCAGCACGCTGGTTCGGCTATGACACCACCGCGATCAGCAACGGTTTCACCGCACGCGCGGACATCACCCACCGCATCGATGTCGGGGCATACGCACCGCAACGCATGAACGCACTGGCCCAACACCGATCCGTCCTCGAAGGCGGTGGTCGGTTTGCCAGAATCGCAGGCGTCGTGCGCCGAATTCCGACACCTGTTCAGGCCCGGATTCTGCGGTGGGACTGGTTCGCCGAGGACGGTTTCCAATCCCCGGCGGCGGGCCCGCTCGACGACATCTTCACGCAACCAACCGCACAGACGGCCCGCTGAGACCTTCCCACAGTCCCGAGCGGCACACTGCGAACCTTGTCAGTGGCCAGTCGGCGGCCGATGCGTCGCCGGTTGGTTCGCCTGAAACTGTTGCGGCGGTGCCACCGCGAAAGTTTCGGCGCGTACGCGGTTCCCGGCGGCGAGCGTCCCCGCGATCAGCACCAAACCACCTACGAAGAGCGCGGCGCCGATCAATACGACGTCACCGTTGAGTTCACCAGTGCGCTCCTTGGTCGGCAGCACGTCCTCGCCGGCGCTGTGTTCACCTCCGCTCCACCGGCCCCAGGTGCACTCCTGCAACTCGGGTCGGTCCCGATTCGCCTGACAGGTCATGCCCAGACTGAACGGGGTGCGCGCGCTTTCGTCACGTAGGTCGTGCTGAGCCATATATCCGAAGCACATCATCACACCCCCGGCAACGGCGATCAGAAGCCCGAGTACCCCCGCCAAACCCCTCACGGCCCAACCTCTTCCTTCGACGATCACTTCACCATGCGGCCACCCAGCATCTCCCCACTGGGGACGTGGCCGGGCGCACCGAGATCCTATCGATCTTGCGCACCGGGCCGAGTTCAGGGTTCGCCGGCCCCAGAAGCCCACTGAGCGTTGGCCAGTCGTCGAGTCCACCGGTTCGCAGCAGTGGATCGAGGCAGATCGGAACGGTGTGATCCTGTCGAACAACCCGTGGGATATCACGGCGGGAACTGCGGATTCGCCACAAGCCCAGCCGGTTCTTTCTCGACTAGGTCGAAACTTGCGCTGTGTGGACAGGCGGTGGGGTCCAGGTTCCGTCGAGTGCTTCGGCGTTGGGTGCGTAGAGGCGCAGGGTGATGCCCATGGGGCCGGTGGGGGCGGGGAGCCAGTTCGGTTCGTGGTCGGGGCCCGGGTTCTTGTGGGAGATGTGGATGTCGAGCGAGCCGTCGGGGTTGTAGGTCAGCGGGTCGCGGTCGCCGAGGGCGTAGCGGTTGAGTTCGTTGGCGATCTGGAAGCCCTCGAGGTCGTACATCGTGACCGACCAGAAGGCCGCGACCGGTGGCAGCGCGGCGGCGTCGAAGTGGAGTACGTAGTCGTTGTCGCCGACGAGCGGGTTGCCCGCCGCGTCGAGGACCAGCAGTGGGTAGATCGCGTCCTCGGCGGGGTTGGCGCCGAGGCCGACCAAGGTGATCGCGGATCTGCGGAAGTAGTCGTTGCCGTAGACGCCGATGTTGTGCAGCAGGCTCATCCAGCCGTTGGTGGGCGGGACCATCGTGGTTCGGGCGGCGAGTAGGTCGGTGCGCGCGGCATCGACGCCCGCGTCGATCGCGGCGCGGTCGGTGGTGGAGAACCGCGTCGTGTCGAAGTCCTGGCCTGCGACGATACCGAGCAACGAGATGCGGGCGAGGATCGAGAAGTCGGTCGCGTGCGCGGGGACCGTTTTCAAGACGGTGGCGGCACGGCTGAAGAACTCCGTCGGGGGCATCTCGTTCACCGCGCGCAGCGGTTCGATGGCGCTGACGAGGGCAGGATCCGGGACGAATGGCGGCCGGTCGCCGAGTTCGGTGATTCGCAGTCCGTTCTGGAATTCGTTGACCGCCGCGTAGTCGTCGGGGCCGTTTGTCTGCGTTCGCCCGATCACCCACACGAACGGGGTCGGCGCCTGGATCACCGGGATGTCGGCGGGCAACTGGCCGCGATGGTCCGGCCCGGCGACGACATAATCCTGGGCCGCGGTACCGGTGGTTCGCTTACCGGGGGTGGCGAACGCGTCCGTCCAGGCATCCAGCATGGGCAGCATGTAGAACCGGTCGTGACTGTCGGGAATGTGAATCTGGACCGGACCGCCGGTGAGGTCCAACCACGCCGACGAGTACAGCGTGTCGAAGTTCGGGCGCACGACCGCGCGGAAATCGACATCAGGGAATGCGCGCATGTGATGGAACTGGTTCGGCGGTCCGAAACCCGGGGTCGCACCGGCCGGGGAATTCGTCTGCTGCCTGCGCGTGATATCCATCGTCACCAACGAGTACAGGTAGATATACGCCTCGTAGCTCACGGTCCGCAGATCGCTGGACAACACACTCATCGCGCCTCCATGACAGATCCTGATCCGGTGGGTTCGGCCCCGTTCATCGTCGATGTCGACGTCGCATGAGGCCTCACCCAGAGGAGATGAATTGCGGACAGACAGCAGCGGCCCGAAGCCTGGGGCTTCGGGCCGCGCACTGGGCTTACGTCAGTTGTGGGTGGCTAACGCGAGGCGCGACGCCCGGTGACCAACCCGACGAGGAACAGCAGGACGACGGCGCCGCCGATGCAGGTGAAGAAGCTGAACCACAGTCCGCCGCCCTCGACATCGACGCCGAACAGCTTGAGCAGGAATCCGCCGAGGAGGCCGCCGACGATACCGACGACGATATTGAGCAGGATCCCTTGCTGGGCGTCGGTCTTCATGATCTTGCTGGCGATCCATCCGGCGAGTCCGCCGATGATGATCCAACCGATAATTCCGAGACCGAGCATGGTCTACTCCCATCGTCCGAATGTGCTGTCGAGCATCGGTACAGGCGCTCGACAGCGGCATACCCCGGCATCGCGCACTCAATCAGGGCATCGACCCCAGTTCCAGAGCTGAGTCGACCCCGCGCGGCGCCTATCCGGGCGCGGGCTGTGCGTTGTCGTCGGTGCGGCCACGGCGGCTTCCGGTGTAGGCGCTCTCGCGCAGCCAGTTCACCACCTGGGGCATCAAGGCGACGTCGTCGGGATGGTTGAGGATCGGATCGAAGAAGTCGGTGCGGTACTCGCCCGGCTCGGCTCGCCGGAGGTCGAGTTCGCCGACGATCTCGGGTGGGCGGCCGATGCCGTCGGCGATGATCGAGAACCGGATCAACTGGTCGTCGAGGTGATCGTCGAGGGCTCGCAGGGACGCCGTATCCGGGAGGTCGTCGGGGTCGAGCGGTTCGGCGAACAGCCAGACCGGGGGGCGGTCAGCGAATCGGTACGGCAGGAGAGTGCCGAAACGGGCGGTGGACCAGGCGCGGGAGGGGGTGATGACGAACCGGCCCAGCGCGCTGGTGCCGGTGGTCGCCAGCGTGAAGTCCCAGGGATTCTCGTCGCGATCGAGTACGCGGAACGCCAGCCCGAGGACGTCGGGCACACCGCCGGGGCTGCCGACGCCCTTCGACTGACGGGCGATGACCGCTCGGTCGCCGGGGCCGAACCAGGGCACGTAGGCGCTGTTGGCACGGAACCGGCCCGCGAGTTGTACGCCGCGGGGGTGGAACACTCGCGCGTGCCGTAACCGCGCCCCAGCCTGGAAGGTGTTGCGGACAACGGTGTTCGGCAGTTCGGCGACATCGTGCAAATTGATCATCGGCGCTGGTCTCCTGTCACGATCGTGGTGGTCTTCGCCGGGCTCGGCAACAGTGCGCCGCGCCGGGCGAAGATGCTCAGGCAGTCGTCGGCGGTGTCGAGGCGGTGAATGTCATCGCGACGAGCCCCATACCGGGCGCTTACCCGCGGCGGCCACGGTCAATCGCGGGTCAATCCCCGATGCAGGATGCGCCCTCGATGCCGATCGCGAGTTCGGATCCGGTGACCCCGGTGACGGAGATGCTGGTGACATCGCCGGTATAGGCGACGGCTGCTGCGGCACTACAGATTCGGTGCGCGGTATCGGAACCGGCGAGGTCCTCGACCAGTGTCGTCGCGATGACGACACTGGTGCACTGGCCGACTATCGAGACATCGGTCACGCCGAATTCCGAAACGGCGTTCTCGATCCGGTCGGCACCGCCGCACGCTTCGGCGCTCGGCCGAATCGACGATGCGGGCGCTTGCGCGGTGCCGGCCGCGTCCGAGGAGTCCGACCCGCAGCCGGCCACCACACAGACCGCCGCGCACACGGCGATCCGGCGCAACCCGCCGAAGCTGGTCACGAGTCCTTCTCGACCAGCAGCGAGCCCATGGCGTGGACGACATCCAGGTGCTGAATCGTCGGCTCTCCGGGGCGGGCGCCCGCGAAGGCAGCGTCGACAGCGGGGTGGATGCGTTCCTCGAAGGCGCGAGCGCAATGCGCCTCGGACTCCCACACGTCGATATAGCGCAGTCCGCCGTCGTCGCGACGCACACACAGGTGCAGTAGCGAGCCCTCGAGTGGTTGCGGACCCAGTCCTTCGATGATCCGGCTGTAGAGCTCCTCGCCGATCGGGACGTCTTGGATGTAGGCGTAGACCATGGCTGATACCCCTTCTTAATTCATCCGAACCGACATCGGATGAATATGGGTAGAATAGGCGCCGATGAACGAGAACGTCAAGGCAGACAAGCGTCGCTACCACGCCCCTCGGCGCGCCGCGCAGGCCGCCGATACCCGGCACGCGATCCTCGCGGCCGCGCGAGCACTGTTCGCGCAGCGGGGCTATGCCGCCACCACGGTGGCCGAAATCGCCTCGCGTGCGGGCGTTTCCGTCGACACGGTCTACGCGTCGATCGGACGCAAGCCGGTATTGCTCCGAGAACTGGTCGAGACAGCTCTCTCCGGGACCGATCACGCGATCCCGGCTCAGCATCGCGAGTACGTTCTCGCGATCAGGGAGGCGAACCGAGCCGAGGACAAGATCACGATCTACGCCGACGCGCTGGTCGCCATCCAGCAACGACTCACGCCGATCTTCCTGGCGCTGCGCGAGGCGGCGACGACCGACGAGTCGTGCGCGCGCGTATGGACCGAGATCAGCGAGCGGCGCGCGGTCAATATGCGCCAGTTCGCGGCAGACCTACGCGGTACGGGGCAGCTACGCGACGATCTGTCCGACGACGAGGTCGCCGACATCATCTGGAGTATGAACGCCACGGAGTACTGGGTACTGCTCGTCGGCGAACGCCATTGGACGGCAGAGCGTTTCCGGGACTGGCTGGCCGATGCCTGGATCCGGCTGCTTCTACGCGATCCGCAGATCGCCCGCGGATCGCTCCAGCGGCCTCCGACAGCCGGTTCCGGCGATTCCTGAGCGAGCCTACGACGGGCAAATGTGTTGTGGCAGTGCGATTCTCGGCATGAGCCGACGATGGGCGACAGGCTCCGGTCGCCGACGTCGCCGCCCGCAACGGCGCCTCGTCTATCGGCGCGTTGCGCCGACGGTGCCGGTCTCGCTCATGAGTTGTGTCGCGACCACCGTCACATGGTCGGCGAAGGCGGCGCGGTCGGTACCGAGGCTGCCTTCCGTCCATTCGACGAACAGCGAGATCAGGGCGCCGAAAAGCGCGGAGAAGCGCATGCGGACGCGGGGATCGTCAGGTGAACCGGCGACGCGATCGCCGAGTGCTGCCAGCGCGATAGCCGGAATGGTCTCTCGCACATAGTGTCGCAGTCGCGCGTCCGCGACCGGCTCGATCAACAGGATGCGGCAGATTCGGGGATCGGCCTCCATCAGGCGGGCGGCGGCCTCGACCACCGCGCGCAGGTCAGCGGAGGCCACCGCGGGTGCGACGGCGTCCTCCAAGCGCGACAGCGCGGCCCGGTACACCGCGTGCAGCAGCGCGTCGGTATCGGCGAAGCTCTCGTAGAAGAACCGTTGACTCAGCCCAGCGGCCCGGCAGACCGATCGCATACCCAGGGCGGAAACGCCCTGCGTGCCAATTATTTCGATGCCGACATCGAGCAGCCTTGCCCGACGGTCGGCGGCGCGGTCCTGCGCGGTCTGCCCGCCGTAGCTCCTTGACACGGGACCACTTTACAAGAACCATCATCTATTAGGAAGCACATGCTTCCGGATGGAGGGCTGATGTTCACCGACGAGCAGTTCCAACACGCGCTGCGGCTGCCGCGCCTGGCACAACCGATTCCGGCAGTGCTGACCAACCGCGCCGAACCGGTCGAGGTCCTCGACGAAGCCGCGCTGACCGCCATGACGCAGAGGTGGTTCGACGAATACGAGCGGAAGATCGCGTTCTACGCCGATCACGGCCTCGATATCGCCTGGACCCTGGACTGGGCGAAGAAATACTGGTGGAGCTGGCAAACCCGGGACATGAGCCACAACCATGAGCTCTACACCGCCGATCTGCGCTACAAGGATGTGACGACGCTCGGTGCGACCATGGTCGGCCTCGACGAATTCGTCGACTACAACTTCGCGTTCTTCGACGCCATCCCCGACTGGCGCTACGACCCGATACCCGGACAGTGCTACATCGACCTGACACCGGCCGGCGAGGTCCGCATCGTCGTGCGCTACTACGGCAGCGGTCATCTCGTCGGACCGCTGAAATTGGCTCCCTACGGGGTGGATGCACCCGCGCTTCCTGGCAATGGCGCGTTCATCCAGTGCACGGCGGTGGACCGCTATCACTTCAACGCCGACCACCTGATGTACGAAGGCGAAACGCTCTACGACTTGGTAGACGCCGTTCAGCTGGCCGGAATCGTCCCGGGCCCCTCGACGAGGGCTTTCAGTTGGCTCATGCGCGGCGCGGGTCTCGCAACCAAGGCCATCACCCGACTACGCCCAGCTACCGGCATCACCCGATAGCGATCCAGTCATCGGCGCTGCCGTGCGTTCGTTCGGAATTGCGGGCATTCAGTCGAACACCACACCACGCAGCCGTGTACTGGGCAGCTCTCTCCATCGCGTCACCGGCCGGTGCCCTATGTCAGCGCTTGCAGCACCGTATGGCCGCGCTGGTCGAGCGGGCAGACCAGTTCGAGGATGGGCACGTCTTCGAGCAGTTGCCTGTCGTCGACGTAAATCAGTTCCAGCAGAGTGTCATTCATGGTGCGCCGGAGGCCGGTCAGTTCCGGTGTGGGTAGTGCCCGTTCGGTCTCAGCGATGATGGGGACGATCACCAGCAGATCGAGGGAGGCCAGCGCGGAGCGTAGGGCGGTTTCGTCGATCCCGGCTCCCGCGTCGACACCGATGGCTGTCAGATACGCCAGGAAGTCGAGCGGTGTTCTGTCGAATACCGCAGTGGGTCGGGGATCGCCGAGCAGGCGCAGCGCGCAGCGCAACTGGGCCCAATAGTCTTCGGCCACCGGCGGATACGCGAATTCGTATCCTTGCTCTTCGAGCACTACGTACGGCTCCTCGACCGCTGTGTGCCCGCGCCCCAGACGCACGCACAGCTCTTCGACCAAGGTTGTCTTGCCGGTCCCATGCGGTCCGGAAACCCCGATGCGCAACTCCGCTCCTTCCGCGTCAGACCTCCGGATCGTATAAGGACACCGAATCGGGCTGCGGAAGATGCGCCACCATGGGATCATCCGGACTCACGCCGACCGAGATCCCCGCGTTCGGGGAAGGTCGAATGCCCTGGTTCAGTACACATCACGGACGTAGCGTTTGTCGGTCGACAGCTTCTTGACGTAGGCGTCGGCGTCGTCTTCGGCGAGGTTGCCGTGGTGGGCGACGATCTCGCGCAGTGCGGCGTCGACGTCCTTGGCCATGCGGGCGGCGTCGCCGCAGACGTAGAAATGCGCGCCGTCTTCGAGCCACTTCCACAGCTGGGCGCCGTGTTCGCGCATGCGGTCCTGGACGTAGATCTTGGTGCGCTGATCGCGGGAGAACGCGAGGTCAAGGCGCGAGAGAATGCCGTCGCGCTGGAGCTGTTCGAGTTCGTCGCGGTAGTAGAAGTCGGTGGCTTCGTGCTGTTCGCCGAAGAACAGCCAGTTGGCGGCCTGGTCACCACGGGCGCGGCGGTGTTCGAGGAATCCGACGAACGGCGCGACGCCGGTGCCGGGTCCGACCATGATCGCCGCGACCGCGGGATCGTCGGGCGGGCGGAAGTGCGGGGCGGATTGGACATGCAGGATCAGGGGCTGGTCGAGTTCGGCGTCGGCCAGGTAGGACGAGCACAGTCCGCCGCGAGCGCGCCCGGTCACGCTCTCGTAGCGAATCACCGAGACCGTGGTACTCACCCGGGACGCGTCGACCAGGGGGCTCGAGGAGATCGAGTACAGGCGGGGCTGGAGTCGTTTGAACAGGCCGACCCATTCTTGTGGGTCCGCGGTGAGCGCGAATTCGGCGGCGATGTCGGCGGGCTGGCGACCCCACAGCCATTTGGCGAGTTCGCCCTTGTTGTCGGGTCGGAGCAGGGTTTTGACGATGCGATCCCCGGTGCGGTCGGTGACGAACCGCAGCAGTTCGTTCGTGGTCCTGGTCAGGTCGAGGTGGCCCTCGAGCGCGATGGACAGCGGCATGGCGCCGGCTTTGGGGACCTCGACGGTGGTGGCCGGGTCGAGTCCGGTGACCGCGAGGAACTCCCACACCAGGCCGAGATCGTTGGCCGGACGGACACCGAGGGCGTCCCCGACGTCGTAGGTGAGATCGGACCCGGACAGGTCGTAGGTGAACTGGCGGACTTCCTTCTGCGCGCCGGGCAGACTCAGCAGGCGGTTGCCGACGAGAAGACCGGTGGGTGTGTCCGTGCGCACGGTTGTTCTCGTCGCTCCCCCGCCTGCGGGCGCCAGGTGGATCGCCGGCTGCGGTGACGTGGCGGGCTGCGCGGCGACCAGCGCCGGGATCAGTTCGGCGAGCCAGCCTCGGGCTGTCTCCTCGAAGTCCGGTTCGCAGTCGACCCGGGCGATCAGCCGCTGGGCGCCGAGTTCGGCGAGACGTTCGTCGAGGCGACGGCCGTGGCCGCAGAACGCGTCGTAGTTCGAATCGCCGAAAGCCAGTACGGCGAAGCGGCGTCCGGCGAGTGTGGATTCCTCCGCTTCGGTCAGTGACCGCCAGAAAGCGGCGCCGTTGTCGGGTGCGTCGCCGTCGCCGAAGGTGCTCGAGACCACCACGAGGTCGGCGTCGGCCGGGATGTCGGTGACGCCGAGGTCGTCCATGCCGCGGATGACCGGTTCGCGTCCGCCCTCGCCGATCGCGGGGATCAGGGTGGCGGTGACGAAGTCCTCGGCGTTGCCGGTCTGGGAGGCCCACAACACCAGCAACGGGCGCACCGGGGCGGCGGCCTGCGACGGTGCGGTGGTCGGCGCGGCGGTGACCTCGGGAATCGGGTGATCCGGAATCGGTTGATGGGCGCCGAAGAGACCGGCGAGCATGCCGTCGACCCACATCGCGTGCGCCGGTCGCAGCGGGTTGACCGGCGGCAGTACCGGAACGACGGCGGTGTCGTGGCGGCCGACACCGGCGAGGAATCCGGCCAGGTAACCCTGCTCGGTGGCCGAGAAGTCCGGCGCGGTCAGCTCGCCCAGGCCGAGCAGGTCGGCCGCGGCGAAGACCAGGCCCGGCGTCGCCGCTCGCGCAGCGTTCACCGGGCCGGTGACGCCCACGGTGGACGGCGGGTCGGTCGCGGGCGGCTGCTGCGGTTCGATGACGATCGGCGCGGGCACCTTCGTGAGCCGGACCGCGCACACCTTGAACTCGGGCTGCTGCGAGATCGGGTCGATCGCGTCGTTGGTCACCGCGTTGACGGCCCTGTACTCACCGAACAGGTCGTTCCAGTGGAACGGCGCGAAGATGTCGCCCACCCGGACCCGGTCGGTGACCACGGCGGGCAGCACCGCGCGGCCCCGCCGGGAGGCGACCTCGAGCCAATCCCCCTCGACCACCGACAGCCGGGCCGCGTCCTCGGGATGGATCTCGACGAAGGGACCGGGGTTGAGTTTGTTGAGTTTCGCGATCCGGCCGGTCTTGGTGAGCGTGTGCCATTGGTGTTGCACGCGACCGGTATTGAGCAGAAACGGGTAGTCGTCGTCGGGAAGTTCGGCCGGTGCGAGGTGCGGGCGGGCGAAGAAGACCGCGCGTCCGGACGCGGTCGGGAACCACAGCGACGGAGTGACGCCGTCCTCGCGGGTGCGCGAATCCTGACTCACCCCGTCGTTGCGGTAGCGAATCGGGTTGCGGGCGGGCCCTTCCGGTGCGACCGGCCATTGCAGCGGCCCTTCCCGGAGTCGGTCGAAGTCGGCCCCACGAAGGTCGTAGCCGGTGCGCGGGTTCCAGAAGGCTTTGATCTCGTCGAAGATCTGTTCGGCGCTGTCGTAGGTGAACGCATCGGAATAGCCCATGGCGCAGGCGATCTCGGCGATGAGTTGCCAGTCGGGTCGCGCGTCGCCGGGCGGGTCGATGACCTTGTGCACCAGGGAGAGGTTGCGTTCGGAGTTGATCATCACCCCTTCGTGCTCGATCCACAGGGTGGCGGGCAGGATCACGTCGGCGTAGGCGTTGGTCTCGGTGTCGGCGAACACGTCCTGGGTGATCACCAGTTCGGCGGCTTCGAGCCCGGCCAGGACCGTCTTGCGATTGGCCACGGTGGCAACGGGATTGGTGCAGATGATCCAGCACGCCTTGATCGTGCCCGCGGCCATGCGGGAGAACATGTCGATGGTCCCGCTGCCGACCTCGGTGCGCAGCGTCCCGGGAGCGAGGCCCCACTGGTTCTCGACGAAGGCACGGTCCTCGGCGGAGACCACACTGCGCTGTCCGGGCAGGCCGGGGCCCATGTAACCCATCTCGCGACCGCCCATGGCGTTGGGCTGGCCGGTCAGGGAGAACGGACCGCTGCCGGGACGGCAGATCGCGCCGGTGGCCAGGTGCAGATTGACCAGGGCGTTGGTGTTCCAGGTGCCGTGGGTGGACTGGTTGAGTCCCATGGTCCAGCAGCTCATCCAGTTGTTCGCGGTGCCGATCAACTCGGCGGCGCGACGCAGGTCCTCGGCGGCGAGGCCGGTGAGCGCCGACACCGAGGCCGGGTCGTACTCGGCCAGGAATTCTGGTAGCCCGTCGAAGCCCTCGGTGAACTCGGCGATGAATTCGGTGTCGAGGTGCCCGGCCTGCACGAGCAGATGCAGCAGACCGTTGAGCAGGGCGAGGTCGGTGCCGGGGGTGATCTGCAGATACAGGTCGGCTTTGTCCGCGGTGGCGGTGCGGCGCGGGTCGACCACGATCAGTTTCGCGCCCGCCTTGACGCGATCCATCATGCGCAGGAACAGGATCGGGTGGCAGTCGGCCATATTGGCGCCGATGACGAAGAAGACATCGGCATGGTCGAAATCGTCGTAGGAGCCGGGTGGGCCGTCGGCGCCGAGCGAGAGTTTGTAGCCGCTGCCCGCGCTGGCCATGCACAGCCGGGAGTTGGACTCGATCTGGTTGGTGCCGAGGAAACCCTTGGCCAGTTTGTTGGCCAGATACTGGGCTTCGAGAGTCATCTGGCCGGAAACGTAGAGCGCTACCGCGTCGGGGCCGTGCTCGTCGATGATCGCCCGCAGCCGTGCGGCGGTGTCGGTGATGGCAGTGTCGACGGCCGTGGCGATCGGTTCGACGCCTCGCTCGGGGCGGACCAGGGCGGTCGAGAGGCGGCCCTCGGTGATCTTCAGCAGGTCGGCGTGGCTGCCGCCCTTGGTGCACAGGCGACCGCCGTTGGCCGGGTGCGCCCGGTCGCCGGGCGCCTTGCGGACGGTCCTCGATCCGTCTGCGGCGGTGTCGATTTCGAGGGCGATGCCACATCCGACACCGCAGTAGGAGCAGACCGTCCGCACGGTCTCGGCGCCGCTCATCGGGGTAGCAGGATCAGCTCGGCCAGGGTCGCGCGCGTGCTGCCCGGCGGCAGCAGCGCCAGCGCCTGGGCGTCGACCAGATGGGCGAGGTGGGGAATGCCCACCGCGCCGGTGGCCCGCCACACCCCGCCGTCGACCTGGGTGACCGGGACGATGTCGGTGGTCTGCCCCGGCGGCGTCGAGCGGTCGACGAGTCGGCCGCGCAGACGACTGGGAGTCCGATCGGTCAGCGCCTCGACCACGCAGCGTCCGGTGACCATCAGGGCGGTGATCGCCTCGAAGGGGTTGGCGGGCACAACGATCAGGGTCCGTCCATCGGGCAGGCGGGCGATGAGTTGTTCGCCGCCGGGGCGGATCATCACGCCGTCGACGACGATAGCGGCACCGATCTCGGTGAGTAGGCAACGCATTTCGTCGATCGCGCCGACCACGATCACCAGTTCGGCGTCGGTGGGCATGGCGAACCAGGCGCGCAGCAGTTCCCCGTCGGCGATCTGCCAGACCTTGCGGCACCGGATGTCACCGGCGGCCAGGAAGGTCGACACCACCGGCGTGACCGCGTCCGTGTCGCTGGTCGCGGCGCCGGCGGCGAATCGTCGGCCGGTGACCAATACGTCTGCCGAGACCGGCCCGCGCACGAGGCCGACGGCGACATCGGCGCTGGACCCGATCGACACCACCGCGGCGCCCACCCGGGTTCCCGCCGCCGCGAGTACGGTGCCCGCGTGCCATTGCTCGCCGCGCACCCTGGTGTCGTCGCGTAGTGGCGCGTGGGGTGTGCGCGTCAACACGACGCGGCCCGCGACGCGCGAGAACTTCACGTCCTCGGCACGGATGACGGCGGTCGATCCCCGCGGCGTCGGCATCCCGCGGGTGATCCGCGCGGCTTCGCCGTTGCCGAGTGCGGCCATCGTCGGATGCACGCGTTCGGGGCGCACGGTCCACCACGGACCGGAGCCGCTGATGGCGTAGCCGTCCAGGGCCGCGGCGTCCATCGAGGGCTCGGCCGCTGTCGCCTCGAGCGGGCGGGCCAGCGTCGCCCCGACCACATCGCTGAGCGATCGGTAGGTGGGCGCGAGCGGCGCCAAGCTGCGGCGCAGGAATCGCGGCAGGCTCACCACCGAGACATAGACCGCTGTCGGCGCGGGCGGTGCCATCGGCACGTCCACGGCAGCACCTGGCACGATCCCGGTCAACCCACCTCCAGTCATGTCAATATCCTCAATTTCGGTTATTTCTCGCGAATGTCTCCGTAGTTGCCCATTCATGTCCGAGATCTCACCCGAAGTTGCGGACTACTGTGCGCTCCCGATCCGACGACTTTCGACCGCGATCAGGTCGTCGGCACACGGTCGCTTCTTCGCAGGTGAGAGGCCGGATAACAACACAGCGACGCCCTCGACGCCGGCATCACCCCGGTCTCGCACCGACCTCGGGCGGGCGCTGGAGGATCGATGAGGGATAGATCACCCTCGCGATGCGGGCAACTGGTGGGTCGAGTCGCCACCATGGGCTCCGGAAGGTGTGGATCAGGCCGGGTAGACGCGGATCTCGGTCGCTTTGACCGAGGCCCACAGCCGCATGCCTGCCTGTAATTTCAACGCCGCCACGGTGGCCGGGATGACTTCGGCCAGCACCGTGGGGACGCCGTCGAGGCGGATCCGGGTGAGGTGGGCGTGTTGCTCGACGCCGGACACCGTGGTCTGCCAGGTGTTGCGCGGGCTGCCCACCGGCGGTTGGGGATACAGCGCGACCGCGCTCGGCGGGAAGGCGAGATAGACCTCGCCGTCGGCGGGTTCGGCGATGGTGAGCGTGCCGCCGGTCGTCAGGGTCACCGAAGTACCCTGTGCCACACCGCGATAGAGATTGAGGCCGACCAGGTTCGCGACATAGTCGGTGCGTGGGCGCTGGGCTACTTCGGCCGGTGGCCCGTCCTGGACGACGTGGCCGTTCTCGATGATGACGAGCCGGTCGGCCAGGACCATCGCGTCGAGGGGATCGTGGGTGACCAGGACCGTGTGTCCACCGAAGTCGGCGAGGTGATGGCCGAGTTCGGCGCGCACCTGCAACCGGGTGCTGGCGTCGAGGGCGGCCAGCGGCTCATCGAGCAGAAGTAACGCGGGGTCGGTGGCCAGGGCTCGGGCCAGGGCGACCCGCTGCGCCTGACCACCCGAGAGCGAGCGGGGCTTGGCGGCGGCGTGCGAGGTGAGCCCGACCCGGTCCAGCCAGCCGGCGGCGCGCTGCCTGGCGGTGGCGCGTGGGAGGCCGCGGGCCTGCAACCCGAAGGCGACATTGTCCAGGGCGGTCATGTTCGCGAACAGCAGGTAGTCCTGGAACACGACGCCGATCGCACGTCGCTCGGCGGGCACGAAGCGGGCGGGTGGCTCGTCCCAGACCTCGGTGTCGAGCTCGATCCGCCCCTGCGACAGGGGCGTCAGCCCGGCCAGGGCGCGCAGCGCGGTGGTCTTGCCCGCGCCGTTGGGTCCCAGCAGCGCGACCACCTCGCCCGGTGCCACGGTGAACGCGATGTCGAGATCGAAATCGCCTCGGGTAACGCGAAGTTCGGCGCGCAGGCTCACAGCGTCCCTCGCGTCCAGCGATCACGCAGCGCGGCCAGTACGGCGACCGACACCGCGAGCAGGACCAAGCTCAACACGATCGCGTCCGCAGGGTCGGTCTCGAGCGCGAGGTAGACCGCCAACGGCATGGTCGTGGTGGTGCCGGGAAAGCTCCCGGCGAAGGTGATGGTGGCGCCGAATTCGCCCAGGGCGCGAGCCCAGCACAGGACCGCGCCCGCGACGACGCCGGGCATGACCGAGGGCAGGGTGACGCGGCGGAAGGTCAGCCAGCGTGAGGCGCCCAGGGTCGCGGCGGCTTCCTCGTAGCGGGGATCACTCGCGCGCAGCGCGCCTTCGACGGAGATGACCAGGAACGGCATGGCGACGAAGGCCTCGGCCACGATCACGCCCGCGGTCGTGAACGGCAACGAGAAACCGAACCATTCGTAGAGGTAGCGGCCGACGATCCCGCGACGGCCGAGCACCAGCAGCAGCGCCACGCCACCGACCACCGGCGGCAGCACCAGTGGCACGGTCACCAACGCGCGGAGGAATCCGAGGAAAGGCACCTCGCCGCGGGCCAGCAGCCACGCCAGCGGGATACCGAGCACCAGGCACACGGCCGTGGCCGAGGTGGCACAGATCAGCGAAAGCCGCAGCGCCTGGCCGACTTCGGCGCTGGTCAGCCGCTCCGGCAGGGTCCGCCACGGAGCGCGCACCAGCAGCCCGATCATCGGCAGCACCAGGAACGCCAGCGCGCAGACGGCGGGCAGGACCAGGATCAGCGGTCGCCGACCCCGGACCGCCCGCCGTCGCGCAGCCTGTGTCACGGGGTGTCGAAACCTGCCTTGACGAAGGCCGCCTTGGCCTTGTCCGTACCGATGAAGGTCACGAAGGCCGAGGCGGCCTTGCCGTTGGGCGCCTCGGCCAGCGGGGCGATCGGGTAGTCGTTGATCGCCTTGGTCGACTCCGGGAAATCAATCCCCTGGACCTTCTCACCCGCGGCTTGCACGTCGGTGCGGTAGACCAGCGCCGCGTCGACCTCGCCGAGGGTCACCTTGGTCAGCACGGCTTTCACGTCGGCTTCACGGGTGTCCGGCTGCGGGGTGATCCCGGCCGCTTCGAACACCGTCTTCGCCGCGGCGCCGCAGGGGACCTGCTCGGCGCACAGCGCGATCTTCTCCTCGGGCTTCGCGAAATCGGCCAGTCCGGTGATCTGGCCCGGGTTGCCCTTGGGCACGGCGATCTCGAGCCGGTTGCGGACGAAGGTGACCGGCTTGGCGGTGACCTCACCCGCGTCGACGACCTGCTGCATGTTCTTCGGCGCCGCCGAGGCGAACACGTCGACCGGGGCACCCTGCTTGATCTGTTCGGCCAGTGCGGAGCTGGCGCCGAAGTTGAACACCACCTTCGTGCCGGGGTGTTCGGCCTCGAACTGCTTGCCCAGCTCGGTGAAGGTCTCGGTCAGCGACGCCGCGGCGAACACGGTGACCGTGCCCCCGATCTGGTCGCCCACCGGCGCCGGTTCGGTGTCGGCGCCACAGCCGACAACGGCCACTGCCACCGCACCGGCCAGAGCGGCCGCGCGAAGTGTGCGAATCATGTTCTACCTCATCAACTTTCAGTTATTTCAACAACAACGTGCGTGGACTTCACCGAGGCGACGGCGATGCTGCCGACGTCGAGGCCGAGTTCGTCGACGGATTCGCGGCTCATCAGCGACACCAGCCGGAACGGCCCGGCCTGCATCTCCACCTGGGCCATGACGGTGTCCTTGACGACCCGCGTCACGATGCCGCGCATCCGGTTGCGCGCCGAGGTGGCGACAGCGGCGCCGGGCGGGGCCGCCTCGTTCTCGCGCTGCAGGAACTCGGCCAGCTCGCGTCCCTCGACGCCCTTGCGGCCGTTCTCGAGCTGGATCGCGGCCAGTTTGCCCAGGTCGATGTAGCGCCGGACGGTGTCATCGCTGACGCCCATGAGGGTGGCTACTTCACTGATCCGCAGATTCGACACGTCGAGCAGCATATTCCGCGCAGCTGCGGTGCGCGCGGGAAGTCGCGCAGTGGTGGCCTCCGGCGACGGAGCACTACGGTTGAGCAGCGAAATAGGGATCTCCTCCTGTCCCGAACCGCGCGAAACGGGTCGGTTGCGGATCGCCGTAATTCCGGCGATCCGCAACCGTAGGGAGATCTTGTTGCGCGGGGATCACATCGACCCGCGCCGCATGTGACAACCAGCTCTCGCGCGCCCGCACCCCAGCGGTGAGGTCCGGACCGCGAGGCCGATCTCAGTCGACGCCGAGGGTCACTTCGGTCGACTTGATCAGAACCTTCACCGCGACACCCTCGACCAAACCGAGGTCGTCGACCGCGTCGCGGGTGATCGACGAGGTCACCTCGTCCCCGCCCGTGAGCCGGACGCGAACCACTGCCATCGCTTCGCCGCGGGTCACCGAGAGCACGGTCCCGTCGAGCTGGTTTCGGGTACTCAGGCGCATGGGCCGACTGTAATCCCAGGTGAAGCGGGCTCGGCGCAACGACGCGGGCGGGCGGCGATCGCTCGCGGATTCACACCAGTTCGGGTACGCGCAGGTGGGCGAAGCCGAGTCTGAACTCCGATATCTCGAGGACTTCGGCGCCCATCGTGCGGATCGCTTCGGCTCGCATGCGATCCACGAGGGGGCGGCTGTTGTCCAATTCCTCTCGGCTGGCCCAGACCGTCGACCCCACCCCTCGGCCGGTTTCCCGGTCGACGAACAGGCTCGCGCTGCGGAAGCCCTCGATCTTCTCGAACTCCGGCAGCAGGTCGGCCTTGAACGTGTGGATCGCCAGGTCGACCGCGGCCGGGGCGACCTGGATCCAGGTGCATCGGGTACAGGCGCTCGCGCCGGCCAGGTGCTCACGGTGCATGACCGCGACTTCCCATTCCTCGATGTTGTCCACCTGACCCTCGAGCGCATCAGCCAGACCATCACGCAGGGATCGAACGCGCATCCTGCTCTCGCGCATGGCGTCCTCGGATTCCCACGCGGTCGTGGCGATGCATCGACCTGTCGCCCTGTCCACCATCAGTGACATGCCGACCCACCCGTCGATCTCGGGCATGTTCGGCATCACCGCATTGTGGAGGTACGCGATACCGCGGTCGATCGACGAGCGCTCGGCCGCGAAGGTGCTGGAACGTGCGTACACGGGCCACCTCCTACTCCAGGAAGGGCGGCGCCCCGGTGGGCGCCACCGGACACATCCACTGTCCTCCGAACCGTCCGCCGACACAATGTGCCTGCCGATTTTCTCCCACCGAAAAATTCGACCGTTTTCACTGCCACGAAAGTATTGACATCGAGAAAATCCGGAGAAGACTGGGTTTACACCGGAGCACCGGAATGAGCCGCACTGTCGAGAAAGACGTTTGTCGACCGTAGCGACGATATTTCAGGATCCGGCCAAGCCCCCGGCAAGCCAATCGAAATACCGGAGTTGTCAGCGACGACTGAACTCAGGGTTTCGAGGCAGCTACCGGGGACTGTTCTGTATGCGGCCGACATTCGCGATCACCGCGATGCGGTAGTGGGACGCAGGTGCGCGTCGCGGCCTATTCCATCTGTCTGGGGGAAGTCACCGGTCGGTCTAACCGGTGGCGCTGATCAGTACTCACCCTTGATGACGAAGTAGGAACCGCGAATGGTGCCGGCGAGCTTCGACTTCTGCCTGGCGAACTTGAACGCGGAAAGCTCTGCGGGCGCGTCCATTCCCTCGCTGAGCTTGAAACCGACGGCCCGCTTCTTCGTATCGTCGAGCGAGTACATCACATTGATCGACAGACCGCTCTCGTAGAAGACGTAGGCGATGCGAAGGTTCTCGACCTCGAACATGGTCGCCTCGAGCGGGCGAGAAGCGATGACGATGTCGCGTTCGGCCGCGAGAATCCGGCTCACCCAGTCGAGCGCCGAGGGCGCCGCACTCGCGGGCTCCACCGTGAAGACGTAGTCGTACTTGTTCTTGAAGTACCTGGCCTCGTTCGCCCGCAATCCCGCGAGCGCGTCCGCGACCGGCGACGATTCGACTCCCTGCGTCGAGACGGTCTTGAAATCCACGATATAGGCCACGGCGAACTCCTCGGTGGGAACGTCGAGCACGTCGGAAGATGATCTCGGGCTATCGCCATGATCCTAGGCCGCGCAGCGCGACTAGCCCTCGAGGTCCGCGCGGACCGTGGCGGCGATGCGGGTGAGCGCGGTGCCGAGGTGGCGTTGCTGCGCGGCCGTGAGCGGGTTGAAGACGAGTCGCCGCACCTGGGCGACGTGGTCGGGGGCGCTCTCGGTGAGCTTGGCTCGGCCCGCGTCGGTCAGCGTGGCGAGGGTGTAGCGACCGTCGGTGGGGTCGGTCCGGCGAACCACCCAGTCGCGGGCCTCGAAGCGGTCCATCACCTTCGACAGCCGGGGCTGGGCGCTGTCGCATTTTCGGGCGAGGTCGCTGAGCCGCAAGGTGGCGGCGTCGGACATGGACAGCCGGGCCAGTACCCCGTACTCGAAGTGGGAGATGCCGGAATCTCGCTGCGATTGCCGATCGAGCGCCGCCGGGAGGGCGGTCAGGACTGTGAGTAGCGCCTGCCACAGGTCCTGCTGGTCGGCGTCGAGCCAGGGCGACTGGGTTTCCATGCGCTCATCATACTTGCCCCGGCATCTCTTCGAACTTTCCCAAGCAAGTTATGACAGTTGCCCAGGCAAGTGAATATGCGGTACATTCGACTTGCCTGGGCAAGCGATAAAGCGTGCCGGGCGAGCACAGGAGAGGATCGGCGATGAACCCGACAAACCCCGCACCGGCCGCGGCGTACGACGACCTGCTCGCCAGGGTCATGCCCCGAGCGCGCGAGCAGCGCCGGTGGAGCCCGGCGGACGGACCGCTGCCCAGCCTCTTCGTCAGCCACGGAGCCCCGTTCACCCTCGACGATCCACAGTGGGTCGGCGACCTGTTCGACTGGGCCCAATCGATGCCGAAACCGCGGGCCATCGTCGTCGTCTCGGCGCACTGGGAATCAGCGCCGGTCGCGATCACGGGCGCCGTGGCGGGCACCCCGCTCTACTACGACTTCGGCGGCTTCCACCCCCGCTACAAGACCCTGCCCTACGCGACCCCGGACGCCACCGACCTGGCCCGGCGACTCGTCGGCCTGCTCGGCCGCACCCCGGTGCACGAATTCACCGACCGCGGCCTCGACCACGGGGCCTTCATTCCGCTCATGGCGATGTACCCCGCGGCGGACGTCCCTGTGGTCCAGTTGTCGATGCCCAGCCTCGACCCCGGCGCACTGCTCGACCTCGGGGCCCGCCTGCGTCCACTGCGGGACGAGGGAATTCTCGTGGTCGGCTCCGGCTTCATGACGCACAGCTTCGCCGTGTTCCGCCACCCCGAACTCGCCGCCGAGAACGCCGCCTTCGACGAGTGGGCCGTCGACGCCCTCGCCCGCGGCGATGCGGACGCCCTCACCGACTACCGGAACCGGGCGCCCGGCGTGGCCGTCGCCCATCCGAGCGCCGATCACTTCGTGCCGCTGCTGCTCACCGTCGGCGCCGCCGACAACCCGGCCGGGGCCGTGAGCGCCATCGACCGCATGGTGATGGGCAACTCCATCCGCTCGGTCCAGATGACCTGATACACCGCACCCATCGCGCCCCCTGCCGAACCAGGGGGCGAGGCGCGGGTCGCGGCGTCAGTGCGAGTAGTCGCGGAAGGTCATGACGCCGCCGACCACGACAACCACCGCCGTGAGGATGTAGACGGTGACGCGGATCCAGGTCGGCCCGTAGTAACTGACCGCCATCGACGCGCCCAACGCTGCGAGAATCAGCACCACCCCGTAGAAGGGTGTGCGTTGCTCCCTGTCAACCATTCCTCCAGTGTCCGCCGACTGCGCCGCCTGCGCCAATACCGATCAGGGACACCTCCGACTCTTGTTTATACGTATACATCTACGTATAGTCACAAGCGTTATCCGGCACCCAGCCGAGTCCGCTCGCCAGATCGGAACGATCATGACCGTCTCGCAGCTCACCCACCCGGGAATACTGCTCACCAGCCCCTACGCCGCGTGGACCGGCCCCGCGCCGCGCATCGCTGTCGGGCGCGTACTGCGATCGCTGGGCGGCGACCATGCCTTCGCTCAACTGATCCGGTTCGCCCTGGTGGGCGGCGCCAGCAATATCGCGTACGCGCTGCTGTTCCTGACCATGCACGACAGCGGTCCACTGGTCGCCAATGTCGCAGGGTCGATGGTGAGTACCGTGATCGCCAATGAATTGCATCGCCAGCTCACTTTCCGGGCGGGAAGCAGGGTCGGCGGGTTCACCGCGCAGTGGGAAGGCGGCGGCCTGGCACTGCTCGGCCTCGCGATCAGCACGGCGGCACTGGCCGGATTGGACGCCCTGACACCGGATCTCGGGGAAGTCGCGCAGGCAAGCGCCGTGATCGCCATCATGGCCGCGGTGGGTGGATTGCGGTTTCTCGTTCTGCGCAGTTTCGTCTTCGGGAACTGACCGGCGAATACGCCGATTCTTTATCAGTGGCACCGTTTCCCTTATCGCCGCAGGACGAATTCTTTTGGGCAGCAGTCGTTTACGCTTCGATCGCACAATCGATACCCCCGCATAATTTCGCCCTGTCAGAAAGGTCTGATGAATGATGGGGCTTGCAGACCCGGCGCGACAGTGCTGCTCACCGGGCTGCCCAGTTCGGGAAAATCCACCATCGCCGCCGCCACCCGACATCGATTGGCGGCCGCCGGCTATCCGGTCGAGGTGCTCGACGGCGACGAGGTGCGCGGGCGACTGTGGCCCGAACTCGGCCTGGCCCCCGACGACCGCAAGCAGAACCTCGCCCGGATCACCACCCTCGCCCTGATGCTGGCCGGGCACGGGGTGCTCGTCCTCGTGGCGGCCATCGCGCCGTATGCCGCCGATCGCGCGCTGATGCGCGACCGCCACGAAGACGCCGAGCTGGAGTTCGCCGAAGTCCATGTCGCGACGGCGCTGTCGACCTGCGCTCAGCGCGACGTCAAGGGCCTGTACGGGCGCCGGTCCCGAGGCGAGCTCACCCAGCTCACCGGGGTCGACGCGGCCTATGAGCAACCGCTGCTCCCCCACCTGCGGATCGACACCGAAGCCGAGTCGGTCGCCGAATCCACCGATCACGTGCTCGAACTCCTGAACCGCCGGAGCCTGATCGCCACCCCGAGCTCGCGACCGTGACGCAGGCAACGGCCAAGCGCCTGGTGCCCGCGCCGATCTTCATCCTGTCCGCGCCCCGGTCCGGGTCGACCCTGCTGCGCTCGGTCCTCGACAGCCACGCGCGTATTCACGCCCCGCACGAATTGCACCTGAACCTGCTCACCGTCCAGGAACGCGAGTGGGCCGCCGACGACATCGCCGAGCGCTACGCGAGCATCTCGCTGGACGCGCTCGGCCTGACGATCCGCGAGCTCGAACACCTGCTCTGGGACCGCCTCCTGCACCACGAGCTCGAACGCAGCGGCAAGGACCGGATGGTCAACAAGACGACGAGCAGCGTGCTGACCTGGCGACGGATCGCCGCGTGCTGGCCCGACGCTCGCTACGTGTTCCTGTTGCGCCACCCGGCCCAGATCGCCGACTCCCTCGGCCGTGCCTGGGCGGATCGCCGCGAAATCGACCCGGTGCGCCGGACGCTGGAGTTCGTCGACGCGATGAACGAGGCCAGGGCGGCGCTGACCGGCCACGAGATTCGCTACGAGGACCTGACCCACCGCCCCGAGGACACCGTGCGCGGCCTGTGCCACTTCCTCGACGTCGAATGGCAACCCTCGATGCTGGACTACGGCCGTTTCGACCACGGCGATTACGTGCGCGGCATCGGTGATTGGAGCGACACCATCCGGTCGGGAGCCATCCAGCCCGCTCGCCCGCTACCCGACGAGCAGACCATCCCGGACGCGCTGCGGTCGGCATGCCGGGGATGGGGCTATCCGGCTTCGTCCGCGAGCGCCCGACCGCTGAGCTAGCGACTCAGGTCCCGGAATCGCCGCACCGCCAGCGGGAAGAACACCGCGATCAGGACCAACGGCCAAGCCACCGCCAGCATTTCGGCGTGCGCCCCGGCCCAGGAGTCGCCGACCGCACTCGGATTGCCCAGCAGGCCGCGCACTGCGGTAGCCGTCGCCGACATCGGGTTCCACTCGACGACCGCACCGAGCCAGGACGGCATCGATTCGGGCGAGGCGATGGCATTGGAGAGGAAGCTGATGGGCCACACCAGGATCTGCACGGCCTGCACCAGTTCGGGCTTGCCCGCCACCATCGCCAGATAGATGCCGATCCACAACATCGCGAACCGGAACAGCAACAACAGTCCCACCGCCGCCAGGAACGAGGCGGCGCCGTCGTGCCAGCGCCAGCCGATCGCGTACCCGACCGCGATCATCACGATCAGCCCGACCGCCGACTGCAGCATGTCGGCGACGCTGCGCCCCACCAGGACCGCGGCCGAGTTCATCGGCATCGAGCGGAACCGATCGATGACCCCTTTGCCGAGGTCCTGGGTCACCGCGAGCATGGTCGCCTCGAGCCCGAAAGCCATTGTCATGGTAAGGATTCCGGGGACCAGATAGTCCTTGAAGTCGCCGTCGATGCCGCGTCCGCCGCCGATCAGGTAGCTGAACATCAGCAACAGCATCACCGGGAACACCAGCCCGACGACCACCTGAACGGGCTGGCGGGCCCAGTGCGCCAGCTCGCGCCTGGTCATCGTCCAGGAATCGATGAGGGCGGTACCCAGTGTCGAACCCGGCTGGTTCGTCGAATATGTCGTGCTCACGCCGCGACCTCCTTGGTCAGGTGCAGAAAGACTTCGTCGAGGGTCGGGCGCCGGATCGCGATGTCCTCGGCGTCGATGCCGTTGGCCTCCAATGCCCGGACGGTCTCGGTCAGCGCCACCATCCGGTCGCCGACCGTGGCGCTGACCATTCGCCGGTCCGCGTCCACCACCGCCTCACCGGGCAGGAGCGCGGCCGCGCGTGCCAGTTGGGCGGCGTCGTGCAGGACCACGTCGATACGGTCGCCGCCGGTTTTGGCTTTCAGCTGGTCGGCAGTGCCCTCGGCGATGACTTTCCCGTGGTCGATCACCGAGATCCGGTCGGCCAGTTGATCGGCTTCCTCCAGGTATTGAGTGGTCAACAGCACGGTGGTGCCGCCGTCGACCAGGGAACGCACCGAATCCCACACCTCGGCGCGCCCGCGCGGATCGAGCCCGGTCGTCGGTTCGTCCAGGAACAGCACCTGCGGTTCGCAGATGAGCGACGCCGCGAGGTCGAGTCGTCGCCGCATACCGCCGCTGTACTGCTCGACCGCCTTCTTGCCGGTGTCCGCGAGGCCGAATCGCACCAGGAGTTCGTCGGCCCGCGTCCCCGCGCGCCGTGCGCCCAGGTGGTAGAGCCGCCCGAACATCTCCAAGTTCTGTCGTCCGCTGAGCGCCTCGTCGACAGCGGCGCTCTGGCCGAGCAGACCGATTCGCGCGCGCACCTCGTCGGCCCGTGTCCGCACATCGATCCCGGCCACCTCGACCCGCCCCGCCTCGGGGCGGAGCAGGGTGGACATGATGCGCACGGCCGTGGTCTTGCCCGCGCCGTTCGGGCCGAGCACCGCGTGCACGGTGCCGGTTCGAACGGCGAGATCGAGTCCGTCGAGTGCCTGCTTCGCCCCGTAACGCTTGCGCAGACCTTCGACGACGATCGAGAGATCGTGGTCAGTCAAAACACCCTCCGATGCCAGTGATCAAATTTGACTAGACTGCCAAGGTACCGAGATGGATGCAATTAGTCAAACTTGAATACTGCTACCTTGTTCGCACTCGCTCGGAAGGGAGACATCCATGTCAGCGATCCGGCTGCTGGTCCTCGGCGCGGTCCGTCAGCACGGCCGGGCGCACGGCTACCAGGTGCGCAACGACCTGGAATTCTGGGGCGCGCACGAATGGTCCAACGCCAAGCCCGGCTCGATCTACCACGCGCTCAAGCAGATGGCCAAGCAGGGACTGCTCCTCGCGCACGAGGTCGCCCCGAGCACCGTCGGCGGTCCACCCCGCGTCGAATACGAGATCACCGACAGGGGCACCGAGGAGTTCCGCACGCTGCTGCGCGAGGCCCTGGTCTCCTACGACCAGCAGATGGACATGATCTCGGCCGCCATCGGATTCATCGTCGACCTACCGCGCGCGGAGGCCGTCACGCTCCTGAAGCAGCGCATCACCGGGCTCGAGCAGTGGCGCGCCTCGGTCACCGAGTACTACATACCGGAGCAGGGGCCGGGGCAGCTCGGACACATCGGCGAGATCATGAACATGTGGGTGCACTCCGCCGACAGCGAAGCGGCCTGGACTCGCGGCCTGATCGACCGCATCGAAGGCGGCGCCTACACCTTCGCCGACGAGGGCGAACCCTTCGTGGGCATCCTCGCCGAGGACGAGCCGAACCCGTTCGGCACCGGGCCCCACCCCACCGACCTCCGCTGACCGACTCCCGGCTGATCAGAGTTTTGGCGCCGACTACAAGGTCGCCACTGCCGACTCTTGACCTCAGTGCAGTGACCGGCGCATACCGATCGGTACAGACTCTTCTTGCCGCTGTCACCGAGCGACGCGGATCACCAGCGTCACTCGTTCACGGTCCGATTCACCCGGATCGGTGGCGTGCGGTCGATCAGAGAGGAATTGCCGAAAATGGTTGCAATGAAGCAACATAGGCGCCGGTCCGCCGTACTCGCCGTGGGAGTCGCCGTCGGGCGCGGACTCGCAACCGCATCTGTCGACGGCCGCGCGCTGTGAGCCCCCGATGACCAGCCACCTCGACACCGGGCCGTCCGCGTCTGTCTCGCCGGCGACCGATCGGATCGCGCACCAGATTCTCGAGACCATGCCGCGTCGCAGCCGACGAGGAAACGTCCTGCGCGAGGAGATCAGCGCCATTGTCGCCGACTGCCTCGCGCTGATGTCCGGCGCGCAGCGATCATCTCGCAGCGTCCGGATGCCACGGCTTCGTCCGACCGTCGCGCGATGGGCGAGCATCGGTGTACCGATCGACATCGTGCAGCGGCATGTCCACGCAGGGTTCCGGCTGCACCTGGACGATCTGCAAGCACGCCGCGCGCCGTTCGACGACGTTCGCCGACTGATGGATGCGCTGAGCTCGGTGACCGCGACGGTGTCGACCATCTACCTCGACGTCGCACCGCCCACCAGCGATCACGGTGCGTACCTGGCGCACACTCTGCTCAGCGGCCGCTATACGACCAGAACCACCCGCGAGCACGGGGCGCCGGCCGATGAGCGGTACACCGTCCTCGCGGTGGCCGCGACTCGGTGCGCGCGCGACGCGGTGTCACCGCGCGACTTCCGGGCGATGCTGTCGACCGAATTCGGGCAGCCCGTACCGGGTTTGGAGTCAGGGTTCGGCGCGACGATTCTGGTGCCGCAATCCTGTGCCGCCGCGAAGATCCGCGACCTGGTCGCACTGACCTCCCTCACCGTGGTGGGGATCGCCGCTGACCGACCTCGGATTCCCTCCGCGGTCGAGGAGGCGCACGAGCTCCTGGACGTGGCAACAAGACTCCACTACCTACCGGGCATGTACCAGATCGAAGACCTCGCCATCGAGTATCAACTGACTCGGCCAGGACCCGGACGGGACCGTCTCGAATCGTTCCTCGACCCGGTCGCCGAGTTTCCGGACCTGATCAGCACCCTGCGCGCACATCTCGGCAACGGCCTCAACCGCCGGCTCACCTCACGCGAAACCCATGTCCACATGAACACCGTCGACTACCGGCTGCGGCGTATCTACGACCTCGTGGGGCTCAGTGCCCATGATCCGAAGCTCATGTGGCTACTTCAGGCCGCGCTGGTCGTGCGCGACTACCAATCGGTGGGACGGTCCGACAACACAGGCTTCTAGGGCTCGCCTGCCTGGACACCGCACGGTTGTCATCGAGTGAACTCACCGGTGCGGTCGAGGAGTTCGTCGAGCAGTTCCCCGGCACGCGGCCACGGACCCTAGCCCGCCGCCGGATTCAGATGGCCGACATCGCCGAGGTCGACCAGTCTGCTCCCCCACACCTCGGCCATGCCCGCGACGCGACGCGTTGCCGCGAGGGGGTCGGTGCTGCTCGCGGCCACGATGCTCCGGAACGGCAACCGCCGCCGCGGGATCGGCGTCCAGCCGTTGGCCGCCAGTTCCTCGGCGCTCGGTAGCCCGGCGGCAGTGGGGTTTCGAAGTCGGGGGGTGTGGCGAGGAGCGCGCCGTGCACCGGTCGGTCGGACTGCTGGGCCCAGTGGACGGTGATCAGCACGCCCGCGCTGTGCGCGACCAGGACGACGGGGCCGTCGATCTCGGCGAGCACCGCGTCGAGTGCGGCGACCCGCGCGGGCAGGCTCAGCCTGTCGCGCTCCAGGGGCGCCACGATCGCCACGCGGTCGAGGGTGCCGGCGAGCAGCGTCTGCCAATGGTCGGCGACGTGGTCACGCAGCCCGGGAACGATCACGACGGTCGGTTCCGAATCGGAATTCATCTGTGCGGTAGTCCTTTTCAACACGATCAGTGTGGAGCCACAGCGTGGACGGCGGCGAGCTCGCGCAGGCCGCTCGGGTACATCCGTCGACCGAGCACCAGCGCGGCGATGGCGAGAACCGACACCACCGGGGTGATCCGCAGCGCGTCCCGCAGGCCGAGGCTGTCGGCGAGCACGCCCACGACGAACGGGCCGAGCGCGAGCCCGAGCAGGCTGTTGGCGAGGGTGAGGGTGCCGAACGCCGAAGCACGGACCGAGGGGTGGGTGAGGTTGGCGACCATGGCGACGGTCGGTCCGGCCGAGCCGCCGGCGAAGAACGCGCCGATACCGAGCAGAATCAGTTGCGGCACACCGGTACTCAGACCGAACCCGATGCCGAGGGCGACGAGCGAGATCAGGCAGAACACGATCGCGGCGGTCCATTTACGCGCCATCTCCGAACGTCCGACCCGGTCGGTGATCACCCCGCACACCACCATGCCGGCGCCGACGAGCGTCACGATCACCGCCGCCAGCCCCGCGGCCCGGTCCGGCGCCAGCCCGTAGTAGCGGTTGAAGAAGCTCGGCATCCACGACAGGAGCACCGCGGCGGTGAACATCTGCAACCCGCTACCCACATAGGCGCACAGCACGGCCGGATTGGTGAACAGGGTCGAAATCGGCGCGCGGAAGGCAACATCGGGAGTCGGTTCGGCCGCGTATTCGGCGTTGCGCCGCTCCTTGACCACCACCGAGAACGCCACCGCCAGTACGAGCCCGAACAACGCCATCGTCGCGAACGACCACCGCCACCCCAGGTGCACGGCGATCACGCCGCCCGCGGCCACCCCGAACACCGATCCGAACGAACCACCCGCCATGAACGCGCCACTGAGCGCGGCATGCCTGCGCGCGGCGAACACGCTGAGCACCAACGCGATACCGACACTGCCGTAGGCGGCCTCGCCGACGCCGACGAAGAACCGCGCGGCCAGCATCTGCGGATAGTTGTCGGCCAGTGCGCACACCAGCGTCGCGATACTCCACACCACCGCCATCAGCACCAGGCTCTTGACCCGGCCCCACCGGTCGGCCAGTACTGACAGCGGCAGGGTGAGCAACCCGACCATCAGCGCGACCACGCTGCTCAACGACGCCAGCTGCGAATCCGACAGTGTCCATTCGGCTTTCAGAAACGGGAAGACCGCGCTCAATACTTGTCGGGACATGTAGTCGGCCAGTAGCAGGCCGAAGGCCAAGGCGAAGACCAGCCAGGGATAGTGGCGGCGGATGGTCGAGGAACGGCTCGGCGCCCGCGCGGGTTCCGCGGCGGTGGTGGTGAGGTCCATGGGTGCTCCTGCGAACCGGTGGACGTCGTCGCTGACGTCCACCGGGTGGTCGAGAAGGGGGAGGGAGGTCAGGAGTGGTGGGTGAACCCGACCTGGCCCGGCTTGCGGTTCGGGGCGAACCCGATCGCGGCGAGCGTCGCGTCGGCATCGGCATAACGCTCGTCGAGCTTGTAGATCTCGCGGGCTTCCTTGCCGGTGGCGACCTCACGGCCGAGCTCACCCGCGATCCGGACCAGCTGGCGCACCTGCTCGGCCGAGGTCATCTTCTCGCCCTTGCGGCCCCACAGGGTGTCCTCGTTGCCGCAGCGCGCGTGCAGACCCATGGCGATGGCCATCGTGTTCACCGGCAGCACGCTGCGCATCAGCGTCTCCAGCGTGAGCACGGCGCCGTCGGGAGTGCGACGGATGAACTCCATCATGTTGTAGGGATTGGGTCCGTCGAAACCACCGCCGATGCCGACCCAGGTGAGCATGAGCGGGCCGGTGTAGACCCCGCGCCGGATCAGCCGTTCCACGGTCTCCAGCTGCGGGATGCTCGACAGCTGGAAGTGCGGCTGAATACCGTTGGCCTGCAACCGCTTCAGGTGCTCGGCCACCCAGGTCGGGCCCGCCGGGACGAACATCTCGCGGTAGGCCTCGTACACCTCCGGGCGTTCGAAGGAGGTGCCCGCGATGTCGTCGGCGGTCATCAGCTCGACGATGTTCATCTGGCTGGTGTTGATCGCGATGGTGACCTGATCCGGCTTGGGATCGAGCTCGGCCAGCAGGTGGCGGGCGTCGTCGGTGAGCCATTTCGCGTCGGCGCCATCGCCTTCGGGTGAGAACGAGATCGAACCGCCCACCTGCAGGATCATGTCCGGCACCGCCTCACGCAGGCGACCGAGCAGTTCGTTGAACTTCGACAGCCGCTTGGAGCCCTTGCCGTCGAGTTCACGCACGTGGATATGCAGCACGGTGGCGCCGGCGTCGTAGCAGTCCACGGCCGCCTGCACGTGCTCGTCCATAGTCAGCGGCAGATCGTCGCGGAAGTCGTCGAGTTCCCATTCCGGGCCGTACGGCGCGACGGTGATCACCAGCTTTTCCTGGTTCTCGGGGAACAGCGCATCGTCGTGAAAATGCATGGGGGTACTCCGATCGGAATGCGGGGTTATCGAGAAAGGGAATGTCAGAAAGGACGGTCGCCGATGATCCCGGCGCGCTCCATCTTGCGGACGGCGGGCCAGTAGTCCTGCACCGCGTAATGCTGGGTGCACCGGTTGTCCCAGATCGCGAAGCTGTTCTCGGTCCAGCGCCAGCGCACCTGGTATTCGGGGATACTCGCTTGGCGCATCAGGTAATTGAGGAGTTCGCTCGCGCCCGGCGCGTAATCGGCGCCGAATCGAACGTTGTCCGGCGTGTGGTAATTCACCAGGTGCGTGGTGAAGGAATTGACGAACAGAATCTCCTCGCCGGTGTCCGGGTGGGTACGCACCACCGGGTGTTCGGCGTCGGGGAATCGCTCGTGCAGGTCGCGTCGTTTCTCCGGTGTCATCGCGGCGCCGAAACTCGCCTCGATGCTGTGCCGGGCGCGCAGCGACGCGATGCGCGATTTCACCGACCGCGGCAGCCGCCGGTACGCCTCGACCATGTTCACCCAGATGGTGTCGCCGCCGACGGGCGGCGTTTCCACGCAGCGCAGCACCGCGCCCATCGGCGGATCGACCCGCCAGGTGGCATCGCAGTGATAGGCGTTCTCGTAGTGCTCGGGCGCGCTGTCGAGGTCCTTGTAGATGCGGACCAGACCGGGATGATCGGGATCGCCGCCGAGGACCGGGTGGTCCTCGAGCGGGCCGAAACGTTCGGCCAGCGCGACGTGTTCGGCGCGGGTGATGTCCTGATCACGGACGAAGAGCACTTTGTGCCGCAGCAGCAGCGTGCGCAGTTCGGCGAACAGGGCGTCGTCGACGGCGACTTCGGCCAGGCTCACTCCGTGCAGTTCGGCACCGATGGTGGCGGTCAGCGGCACCGCGTGGATCGCGGTTCGAACGGTCATTGGCTTTTCCTTTCCGGTGGCCGCGTCAGATCGCGAAGACCGACGCGCCGACGCTGCGGCCCGCTTCGAGGTCGCGATGCGCCTGGACGGCGTCGGCGAGCTCGTAGCGCTGATTGATCTCGACCCGCAGGCGACCCGCGGTGAGGTGGTCGTGTAGTTCACCGGCCAGTTCGGCGCGTTCGGCCGGGTCGGCGATGTAGTCCGCGAGGGCGGGCCGGGTGACGAACAGCGAGCCCTTCACGGCCAGCTGCATCGGCTCGATCGGCGGCACCGGACCGGAGGCGGTGCCGAAGCACACGAGCAGACCGCGCCGGGCGAGGGAATCGATCGAGGACTGGTAGGTGGTTTTGCCGATGCTGTCGTAGACCACGGGAACACCGACGCCGTCGGTGATCTCACGAACCCGGGTCGCGACATCCTCGCGGGTGTAGACCACCACGTGCTCGCAGCCGTTGGCGCGCGCGACGGTTGCCTTCTCCTCGCTGGAGACGGTGCCGATCACGCTGACCCCGAGCAGCTTCGCCCACTGGGTGAAGAGCTGGCCGACGCCGCCCGCCGCCGCGTGCAGCAGCACTGTGTCGCCCGCGCGCAGAGGATGGATGCGGCGCAGCAGGTAGGCGGTGGTCAGGCCGCGCATGGTGGTCGCGGCCGCGGTGTCGAACGCGATGCCGGCGGGCAGGGCGATCAGATGCTCGGCGGGCATGATCCGTTCGGTGCTGTACGCGCCGAGCGGGCTGCCGGTGTAGGTGACACGATCACCGGCGGCGAAGTCGACGCCGGGGCCGACGGCTTCGATGACGCCCGCCCCTTCCACTCCGAGTCCCGCGGGCAACGCCGCCGGGTACAGGCCGGTGCGGAAATACGTGTCGGCGAAGTTGAGCCCGACCGCCTCGTGCCGGATCCGGACCTGGCCGGGCCCCGGCTCGCCGACCTCGATGGGCTCCCACCGCATCACCTCGGGACCACCGGTTTCAGCGAATCGAATTGCGTGTGCCACTGCCATCTCCTCCTCTGTGATGCAACTAACTGTAGGGTGGGTCACATCGAGATATTTGCCCTCACGGGACAGAAAACTATTCCTCTCGGGACATCAAGGAGGAGGGGTCGGATGAAACCCTTGTCCAGGTACGCGTCGCTGAACGACTACGTCGAACTGGCGCGCTCGCTCGGGCTCGAACCGGCCCGGCTGATCCGCGACTGCGGACTCGATCCCGCCGGCTTCGGCACGCAGGACCGCTGGATTCCGGCCGAGGCCGTCGCCGAACTACTCGAACGCTCCGCCGCCGAATCCGGCAGAGACGACTTCGGGGTGCGATTGGCGCAACTGCGCCGCTTCTCCAACCTCGGACCGTTGAGCCTGGTCATCCGCGAGGAACCGGATGTGCGCAGCGCGCTGCGGTTGCTGTCGCGCCACGAGCACATGTACAACGAGGCGCTGCATACCGAGGTCATCGAGGCGAACGGCATGGCGACCATCCGGGTGAACGTGGATGTCGGCCGAGCGGTTCCGGTCCGGCAGGCCGTCGAACTCACCACCGGCGTGCTGCACGGGCTGCTGCGTGGTTTCGCCGGACCCACCTGGCGGCCGATGCAGGTGTGCTTCTCGCGCCCCGCCCCGCGCGAGGCCGCCACCTACCTCAAGATGTTCGGACCACAGGTCGAGTTCGATCAGGATTTCGACGGAATCCTCACTTACAGTAGCGATCTCGATGCCGAGAACGCGATGGCCGACCCGCTCCTGCACGCCTACGCGCGGCAACTACTCGGTGCGATGACGCCCGCGCGGGAGGCCACCGTCGCCGACCGGGTCCGCCAACTCGTCGAGCTCCTGTTGCCGACCGGCCGATGCACCGTCGAACAGGTGGCGCGCAGTCTCGGCGTCGACCGGCGCACGGTGCATCGCAAGCTCGCCGAGGACGGCACGACATTCACCGCGATGGTCGACGACATCCGCGGCGCCCTGGCCGAGCGGATGGTGGCCAACCGCCGTCACTCCCTCACCGAGGTGGGCGATCTACTCGGCTTCTCCTCGGTGAGCAATTTCTCGCGGTGGTTCAGCGCCAGGTATGGGGTCAGCCCCCGGCAGTGGCGGGCCACGTCCACGCCGACGTCGGCCTAGCTCGCGGGCCAGCCGCCGTTGCGGTCTCGCATATCCGGCTCGTTGTCGTCGTCCCCGCCGACCAGGTGCTGGATACCGAGCTGTTCGGCGAACAGGTGGCGCTGGGTGATCCAGCCCAGAATCGACAGGCCCACCCAGACCAGGGTGGCGGTGACCTGCTGCCAGCCGGATTCGGGGTCGCGCAGCCACGACAGCGAGTCGCTGAACAGCGCGACGCCGGTGCACACCATGCTCGCGCCGCCGATCGAGGTCAACCACAGCAGTGCGCGAGCCCGGAACTTCTGTGCCAGGAACGCGCCCGACACACCCACCGCGAGCGCGACGATCATGCTCAGGGCGATGTTCTTGTCGCCGGGCTGCAACACCGTGGCGAGCTTGGTGCCGATCATCACGCCGGTGAGGCCGCCGATGAAATAGGAGGCGAACCGGAACACCAGCGAGGTGACCGCCCAGACCGACACCGCGCCGATCAGCGCGGCCAGCAACAGCCACCAGAAACTCGCGTTGAACAGGTCGGCGATCAGCCAGCCGAGACCGAATCCGATCGCGAGCAAGCCCAGGTGGACCGAACGGATCCCGTAGAAGCACAGCAGCGCTCCCACGAGGGCGACCAGAATGCCGTTCATCTGCGTTCCTTTCGGCAGGCGAGCACGATCATGGTCCGGACAGTGCGGCGGTGGCGGCGGCGACGGTGGGATAGATCGGGATCGGGACGTCACCGTGCTCGGCCGAGCCGAGGGCGTCACCGAACTGGGCGACCGGTCGCGCGATCGCGAACCCGATGCGCCGGGCGGCCAGCGCGTCACGCAGGGAGAGCAGCATCGTCGCGGCGGTCACGTCGACCGAGGGTGAGGTCTCGGCGTCGAGGACCACCATGCGGGTGCGGTCGGTGCACAGCCCTTGGATCTGGTCCTTCACATAGTCGGAGTTGGCGAAGAACAGGCCCGACTCGACCCGGACGACCAGCAGATCGGGGCGCGTCGCCGCGTCCGGGTGCCGGACGGCGGCCACCCACAGCGACCCCTGCTTACCGAGCGCGGCCACGTGCGGTTGCGAGGCCCGGTACACCAGCAGCAGCACCGACACGCCGATGCCGATGAGCAGGCCGGGCAGCGTATCGAAGACCAGCACGCCCAGCATCGCGGCCATCGCGGCGAGGAAATCGGCGCGTGCCGCCCTGCCGTAGATGGTGGCGAGCATGTGGGTCCAGACCCGGTAGAGGCGGCGCAGGGCGGCGATGTCGACCAGTTCGATCACGGCCGCGATCACGACCGCCGCCAAGGTGGCCTCCGGCAGTTTCTCGAACAACCCGGTCAGAAACAGCAGGGTGAGGACGGTGAGTCCGGCCACGACAAGCCCGCTGAGCTGGGTCTTGGCTCCGGCGCCGCCGTTGACCGCCGTCTTCGACAGACTGCCGTTGACGACCATCCCCGAACTCAGCCCCGAACCGAGATTGGCGACGCCGAGGCCGAGCAGCTCCCGATTCGGGTCGATGGGGTAGCCCGCCTTGGCCGCATAGGTTTTCGCGGCACCGAGCCCCTCGGCGAAACCGATCAGCAATACCCCCACAGCGGGTCCGAGTAGATCGAGGTAGTCGCCGAACGACACCCCAGACGGCAGGCCGAGCGTGGGCAGTCCCGAGTCGATATGACCGACGATCGCGACGCCCTTGTCGTCGAGTCCGAACACCGTCACGACCACGATGCCGAACCCCACCGCCACCAACGAACCAGGAACGAACGGCAACCAGCGGCGCAGTGCCAGCACCAGCGCGAGGCTGATCAGGCCGATTGTCACCGTGCGCCACTGCATCTGGCCCAGCTCCGTGATGATGTGCCATGCCTGCTCGAAGAAGTTGCCTTCGTGCTTGCCGACGCCGAGCAGCTTGGGCACCTGCCCGATGATGATCACCAGGGCGAGACCGACGATGAAGCCCTTCAGCACTGGTTCGGAGATGAACGCGGCGATGAAGCCGAGCCGGATGAGCCCCGCCAGCAAACCGACGAGTCCGGTCGCGATGGCGAGCGCGGCCGTCAACACGATGTAGCGGCCGTCGTCGGCGCCCGCGAGCGGGGTGATGATCGCCGCCGACAGTGCCGCTGTCGCCGACATCGGGCCGACCACGAGGTGTCGCGAACTGCCCGCCAGCGCGTAGAGCACCAGCGACGGCACCGCCGCGTACAGGCCGACCACCGGCGGCACCCCGGCGATCGACGCGTAGGCCAGCGCCTCGGGCACGAGCACCGCCCACACCGTGAGCCCGGCGATCACATCCGGGCGCAGCCATGCCCGCCGATAGCCGTGCAGTGACTCGAACACCGGTATCGACAGTGCCACGATTCCTCCTCGCTACAGCCCGCCGATACCCTTGCCGACGACCACGGCGCCCATGATCAACAGCACGATCGCCATCACGGCATGGTTGTTGAGCTGCAACCACTCCCGCAGACTGTCGAGCGTCGGACCGAGTTTGTCGGCCGCGAGCATGTACCCGACGACCACCGCCAGCACGCTGACCGAGGCGAGCAGGGTGAACACCACGATCGCGACCAGGTCCCCCGCCGCGCTCAGCCCGCCCGCGCCGATCGCGACACCCGCCGACACACACAGCAGCAGGTTCTTCGGATTGACGCCCGACAGCAGCGCGCCCAGCCCCAGTGCCTTCACCGGTGTGAGCGTGTCGATCGCTTTCATCCAGCCGGGCACCTCGGTCTGCGACCGTTCCTGCCACTGGATCACCGCCAAGACAACGAGCGCGACGCCGAGGATGATCTTCACGATCGAGGCGCCCGTCGACGGTGCGCTATCGGTGCCGCCCAGTATTCCGGCGAGCATCGTCATCACGCCGGTCACGACGAGGATTCCGGCCACCCACCCCACGGCGAAGCCCTTCGCGGCGCCGCCCGCGTTCTTCGACAGGATCATCAAGATCGCGGCGATGATCGGTATCGGCGAGACAGCCACACCCACCGCCAGTGGTAAGAGACCGCCGATTACTGAGCCCATGCCACGACGCTAAGCGGCCCGTTTCCGGCGCGCCTCACACTTTCCGGGTGAACTGCGCGCGGTATTTTCATCCGAATCGGGTGAAGCAGGCGGGCCATCGCCCACGGCATGATTCGGCCCATGGGATCACCAGCAACGCTCGGACCGGTCGAATTCCTTGTGCTCACCTTTCCCGGCACCGAGATCGACGAATCCGTGGCCGCGGAACTGGCCGAGATCATCGCGAAAGGCACGGTCACGCTGCTCGATCTGATCGTGCTGTCCATGGACGACGCGGGCGCCATCACCGAACGCGAGATCGACGACGACATCGCCGCGGTGGGGCTGACGGGTCTGACAGCGGCCGATATCGATCTGGTCAGCGACGACGACCTCGATGTCGTGCGCGCGTCGATGGCACCGGGGACGACCGCTGTCGTCATCGTCTTCGAGGAAACGTGGGCGCAGCGCCTGGCAGGCGCGGTGCGCGCCGCCGACGGCGAGGTCGCGCTGCACGTCCAGGTACCGCGCGATGCCATCGACGCCGCGCTCGCCCTCGCCTAGGAAGGAATCGATATGCCACTTCGCAGGGGTCGCGTCGGACGACCCGGACTGATCGGCACCATCGCCAGGACCGCGGTCGTCGCGGGCACCGCGACCGCCACCTCGAACGCGATGAACCGGCGCGGAGCGCAGCGGGCCGCCGAACAGCAGGCCTACGCCCAACAGCAGGCGCCGCCGCCACCGCCGCAGCAGGCTCCCCCGCCGCCGGTTGCTCCGAGTGCGGGCGGCGACACCGTCGCCCAGCTCGGCAAACTGGCCGAGCTACATTCCGCCGGCGCGCTCTCGGACGCCGAATTCGCGGCGGCGAAGGCCAAACTGCTCGGCTGAGCGCAGCGTTGCCCGACGCCCCCGACACTGTGTCGGGGGCGTCGCGCTGTGGTCACTCCGCTCGCGGCGGTAGCTCCGCGAGACCGAGCACCCGTTCGGTTTCAGCCGAGCAAGCTTGTGTCCGCCCATGTCACGGCCGCTGCTCGCGGTGGACCCGAACCTCGGCATCGGCGTAGGCGGCCAACGTCGACTCGCCCAGAGTGCTTGTCGCCGCGAAGAACTCGATGTGTATGCCCTGCGCATGCAGCAGGTCGTCGGTCCAGACGTCGCGAATTCGTGGATCGACGCCGCTGAGGTAGAGCCGGCCGCCGAGCGCGTCCAGCCGACGGGCATAGTCGCCGAGCACGTGCAGGAAGGTCGCGCTCACGCTCGTGCGCCCGCGCAGTCGCAGGATGACGACCGGGTCGTGCGCGCCGTCGGGGTCGGGCAGCTTCGCTTGCAGCGTGCGCGCGCCCGCGTAGAACAGGCTGCCGTACACATCCAGGATCACGATCTCGTTGTCGGACAGCGCGGTCGGCGCTTTCGCCTCGACGAGCTGGTCGCCGTGCACCCGCAGCCGCACTACCTTCAGGTCGATGGCCTCCTGGTTCAGCTGCAACAGCAGCGACAACCCGACGCCGACCCCGACCGCCGCCGTCACCGGCAACAGCAGAGTGGCGACGAAGGTCACCACCAGCGCGGTCCGTGAGATCGCGCCGCTGCTCCAGATGGCGACGAGGCGGTCCGGATCGATCGAACGTGCCGCGGCGACCATCAGAATCGCGGCCAGGGTGGGCAACGGTACCCGGCCGACCACGCCCGCCAGCGCGACCAGGATCACCAGAATCCAGATCCCGGACCACATTCCGCCCCAGCGACCGCGAGCACCGGAGGACTGGTTGATCGCCGTCTGTCCCACCGAACCACCCACCGGCATTCCACGGAACAGCCCGGCGAAGATATTGCCGATGCCCTGGGCGGTGAAATCACGATCGACCGAGCTCCGCGCACCACCGGGGTTGGGCGCCGACTCCGCCACCCCGGCGCCCTGCACCAGCACGATCAGCGTCACCGCCAACGCCCCGGCGACCAACGGCACCGACAGCGAGCTCAATTCGGGCAGGTGCGGCAACGGGATCCCGGTCGGGATGTCGCCCGTGTCGGCGACCGTGCCGATGTTGGTCCAGCCGAGAACGAGCACGACGACCATCGGCACGAGCAGGGCGAACAGCGCGGCGACCGTGCGCAGCCGCGTGTGGGCCAGCCCGAGCAGCAGTGCCACCGCGAGCAACCCGACGACAGCGGCCCGCCAGTCGAAGTCCAGCGGGTGCAGCACCACGTGCAGCGCCTTCGCCACCGCGGTCGACCCTCGGACCGGCGCGCCGAGCAGACTCGGCAACTGGCCGAACAGGATATTGAAGGAGATACCGAGCAGGAACCCGGTCATCACCGAATGCGAGACGAACCGGGTGTACTTGCCCAGCCGCAGGACCGCGGCGACGATCATCATCGCGCCCGCGATCAGCGTCAACAAGACGATGGCCCCCGACCGTTGATCGGGGTCGACGTCGGTCAGGGTCGAACCCACCGCCAGCGCGGACGCGCTCGTCGTGGTGACCACCATCAACTGGGTGCTGGTGCCGACTCCGCCGAAGAATCGCCCGGCCATGCTCGCGTACAGCCCGTGCACCGGACTCACCCCCGCGAGTACCCCCGAGGCCATCCCGTCCGGCACCCCGCCGATCGCGCCCGGAATCCCGGCGACGACATCGGCTTTCGACATGCGCTCGGTCGCGATCCAACGTCGCACCCGACGCACTACCTCAGCCACCGGTCCGCCGCACTGTCGGCATCACGCCCATCGCAGCCCCTTCGACGGCGGACCGGTGAATCAGGGGGTCACTATCGCGAAGTCGGGGTCGGGGGCATCGAGGTAGCCGACCAGTTCGGCCAGCTTCGCCGGGTCACCCTCGACGCTCACGCGGCCGTCGCCGATCATCTTCGCCAGATCCTGGCCGCCGAGCAGTGCCGCGCGCAGGTCCGCTTCGGTGAGTGCGAACGTCGTCTGCGCGGGCGGAAGTTCACCCTCGACATCGAAGTGCACGAGCAGCCCGTTGCGCAGCGCGGTGCGGTGCACCGTGCTGGAATCGGTGATGCGCCAGTCGATGACGATCTTCGCGTCCCACGCGCGCGGGCCGTCGATGCGTAGCGCGATCGCGTCGAACACCTGCTCTACGGAGAGCTCGGCGGAGATATCGGCCGAGGAGGTCGCTATCGGGGTACCGACATTGCCGTTGCGCAATTCGTAGGCGCCCATCAGGAAGAAGTTGCGCCAGGTGCCGTTCTCCGCGCCGTAGCCGAGCTGTTCGAGCGTGTCGGCCTGCAGCGCTTTGGCCTCGGCATTGTCGGGGTCGGCGAAGATGACGTAGTTGAGCACCTGGGTGACCCAACGGAAGTCGCCGTCGGCGTAGGACTTTCGGGCCTTGGCGATGACTTCGTCGGCGCCGCCCATGAATTCGACATGGCGTCGGGCGCTCGCGACCGGCGGATGCTGCCACAGCGTGGCGGGATTGCCGTCGAACCAGCCCATGTACCGCTGGTAGATCGCTTTGATGTTGTGGCTCACCGACCCGTAGTAACCGTGGGTGGACCACGCGTTCACGACGGCCGGCGGCAGGGGCAGGTCCTCGGCGATCTCGATGCCGGTGGCGCCCTGGTTCAATGCCCGCAACGTCTGGTCGTGGAGGTAGCCGTAGAGGTCGCGCTGGACCGAGAGGAACTCGGTGAGCCGGTCGGTTCCCCAGGTCGGCCAGTGGTGCGAGGCGAAGATGACATCGGTGCGGGCGGCGTAGCGGTTGATCGCCTGGGTGAGATATTTGGCCCACACGTGCGGATCGCGTACCAGCGCGCCGCGCAGGGTCAGCAGATTGTGCAGGGTGTGGGTGGCGTTCTCGGCCATGCACAGCGCGCGCCGATCGGGGAAGTAGAAGTTCATCTCCGAGGGCGCCTCCGTGCCCGGCGTCATCTGGAATTCGATATTCACCCCGTCCACCGTCACGGTCTGCCCGGTGTGGTCGATGTAGACCGTCGGCGAGAGCAGGGTCGGGGTACCGACCGAAGTCGTCGGCCCGAGGCCCGCGCCCACCGCGCCCTTCGGGCCACGCGGGAGTGCGGCGCCGTACATGTACGCCGCCCGGCGCGCCATCGCGGTGCCCGCGTACACGTTCTCCTCGACCGCGTGCTCGGTGAAACCGACCGGCGCGATGATCGGGCAGCGCCCCGCCGCGACATCTTCCTCGGTTGTCACGCCCTTCACTCCGCCGAAGTGGTCGATATGGGAGTGCGAGTAGATCACCCCGACCACCGGGCGGTCACCGCGATGCTCGCGGTACAGCGCGATCCCGGCGGCGGCGGTTTCCTGTGAGATCAGCGGGTCGATCACGATCACGCCGGCGTCACCTTCGACCAGCGTCATATTGGACAGATCGAATGCGCGGATCTGGAAGATGCCGTCGGTGACCTCGTACAGTCCTTGCTTCACGCACAGTTGCGATTGCCGCCACAGACTCGGATTCACCGTGGGCGGGCACTCGCCGTCGAGGAAGGAGTAGGCGTCGATGTCCCACACCACCTCGCCCGCGGCGTTCTTCACCACGCCCGGCGTCAGCGCCGCGACGAATCCCCGCTCGGCATCGGTGAAATCCTGTGTGTCACCGAACGGTAGCGTGCGCAACAACGCCTCGTTGTTGGCTTCGACGCTGGCCGAGGCACCCTGCTGACTGGTCACCAGATCCTGTCCCTATCTGTGAGCGACGCCGGATTGCGTGAGTGTTCGCGATATTCAGGCGAGGGCTTTGGCCTTGATCTGCTGGAACTCTGCCTCGGTGATGGCTCCCGCGTCGAGCAACTTCTTCCCGTCGGCGATCTGGGTGGTGGAATTGGTGCCCGCGGTCTGCCTGATGTACGCGTCGGCCTCCGAGCGGGCCTGCTTCTGCGCTTCGAGGGTTCGTTCCGCCATGCCGCTGCCGCGGAAGATCAGATACACCAGGCCGGTGATCAGCGGGAAGAAGATCAAGCAGATCACCCACACCGCCTTGATCCAGCCCGAGGTGGACCGATCGCGGAAGAGATCGGTGAGCAGGTAGAACATCAACATCAGGTAGGCGACGAAGCAGAAGCTCACGATGATGATCCAGAGAACATCCCACACTGACGACATGATTCGACCCTCGCTTCTGTGCTGCGTGACTACCGGCCGGCGGTCACGGTTCCATCCATGCCGCCATCGTCGCGAATCCCCCGGGCCGCGCACATCATCCGAATCGGGTGAATCCGCCAGGGCAACCCCCGCTCGACTTCACCCGTAGCGGGGGATTCCGATCCCGCCCCACGGCCCTACCGTCGAATCCATGACGATCACCTCGCACCCCGTCCGGCAGAGTCTCGCGACGGGCATCACCATGCTCGCGGTGATCATGCTCCTGGTGTCGGGCACGCTGAGCATCTTGCGCGGGATCGCCGACCTCACCGAGGACGACGTGATCCTGATCCCGAACGAATACAGCTACCAGCTCGACGTCACCGGCTGGGGCTGGATCCACCTGGCGTTGGGCGTGCTCCTCGTAGCCGTCGCCATCGGGATGATTCTGACCGCGACCTGGGCTCGCGTCGTCACCGCCGGCTTGGCCGCCGTCTCGATCATCGCCAATTTCGCATCCCTGCCGTACTGCCCGTGGTGGTCGGTGATCATCATCGGCATCGACCTGGCCGTCATCTGGGCCGTCTCCAGCTGGAACCCCCCACCGAGCCTGAGTATGCGGGCCGCCCCCGAACCCGAGATGGCTATCACTTAGTGGCGGTGATCTGGGTCAAGACACAGCGCCATCGGCCGTCGGTATGGACGAAGGCGTCGCTGGTCCATTCGTCGGCGTCGAATCGAACGCCTCGGTAGTGGGCGGTATTGGTGACGCGGGTCGTCAGGAGGGCGAGCGCGCCGTGGTACCGGATTCTCGGCTCGCCGACGCGTTCCATCGCCGAGTGGGTGAGCTCGCCCGCTCGCACGAGGGCCAGGAACCGCTCGGCGGTGGTGATGCCGTTCTCGGAGACCATGACCCACTCGTCTGCCATGTACGCGCCGATCCGGTCCGCGTCGTTGGCGACGATCGCCACCTGCCACTCGTCGAGAACGGCCAGTAACTGCTCGTCTGCCGCGCGCCCTGGGGAAGTTCGTGTTGTCGCCATGCGGCCAACGCTAAGGCGGGCGCTGTCCGTGGGTCTTGGACGAATGGAACGAGCCGCCCTGACCGGCGATGCGGCCGTGCCTGTTTCGGCGGCCGCATCGCCGTGTCGCTACGGCGTCACGACCGCGAAGTTCGGGTCGGGGGCGTCCAGGAGGCCGAACAGTCGCGCGAGCACGCCGGGGTCGCCGCTGTGGTCGATCCCGTCCAGGCCCTTACCCGCGAGGATGGCGAGCAGTTGCGGTTTGGTGAGAGTGACGGTCAGGTCGATGTCGGCCTTGGACCGTGGGTCGGGCGTCTGGATGAGCACACCGTTGGACAGGGTGAGGCGCACGACCGAGTCCTGGTCGGTGAAGTGCCATTCGATTCGGAACGAATCCTTCGCCGCGCGTGGACCGTTCACGCGGATGGCGATCGAGTCGAACAGCTGATCCACCGACAGCGCCGCCGCCATCCCGCCACCGAGATCGAGCGGGGTGGATTGGACGCCGTGCCTGAGTTCGTTGTCGCCGGTGAGGTAGAAGCAGCGCCAAGTGGCGTTCTCCGCGCCGAAGCCGAGTTGTCGATAGGTCTGGGCGAGTGCGTCTTTCGCGGCCTTGTTGTCGGGCTCGGCGAACACGGCGTGGGTGAGCAGTTCGGCGGCGAAGCGCAGATCGCCGGACTCGGCGTAGGCCCGCCCCTTCTCGAGCACCGCGTCGACGCCGCCGATGGTCTCGACGTAGCGAACCGCTTTCGCCGTGCGTGGATGCTCCCAGAGCGAGGTCGGGTGCCCGTCGAACCACCCCAGATAGCGCTGGTAGACCGCCTTGACGTTGTGGCTCACCGACCCGTAATAGCCACGGGCGCTCCACGCGTCGGCCAGGTTCGGCGACAACTCGAACTGCTCGGCGATCTCCGGGCCGTTGAGTCCCTGGTTCATCATCCGCAGGGTCTGGTCGTGCAGGTACATGTACAGATCGCGCTGCAACGACAGGAATTCGACGATGTTCTCGGTTCCCCAGGTGGGCCAGTGGTGCGAGGCGAACGCGACATCGGCGTCGACGGCGAACATCTCCATCGCCTCGTCGATGTAGCGCGACCAGATCCGTGGATCGCGCACCTGGGCGCCACGCAGGGTCAGCAGGTTGTGCAGATTGTGGGTCGCGTTCTCGGCGAGACAAAGGGCGCGGTGACGGGGAAAGTAGAAGTTCATCTCGGCGGGCGCTTCGGTGCCCGGCGTCATCTGGAAGACGATCGCAACGCCGTCGACGGTCTCCTGCTGGCCGGTGTGCGTGATGTCGACGGTGGGCGGGATCAGGCCGAAGGTGCCGTGGGAGGCCTGGATACCCAGCCCGGTGCTGCACTGTCCTTCGGGTCCCGGCGTCATCCCGATGCCGTACATGTAGGTGCCGCGCCGGGTCATCGCGACGCCCGCGTAGACATTCTCCGAGACGGCCTCCGCCATGAAACCGGCGGGCGCGAGAATCGGCACCTCGCCGCGGCCGTCGGGCAGCACGCCGTCGACGCCGCCGAAATGGTCACCGTGGGAGTGGGTGTAGATGACGCCGGTCACCGGTCGATCGCCGCGTTCCTCGCGATACAGCGCCAACCCGGCGGCCGCGCACTCGGCCGAGATGAGCGGATCGATCACGATGATGCCGGTGTCGCCCTCGACGATCGTCATGTTGGAGATGTCGAAGCCACGGATCTGGTAGATGCCGTCCACGACCTTGTAGAGACCGTTCTTCACACAGAGCTGGGCCTGCCGGAACAGACTCGGATTGACCGTCTCCGGGCACGGCCCGTCGAGGAATCCGTACCCGCTGGTGTCGAACACGACCGTGCCGTCGGCCTTGGCGATCCGCATGGGCGTCAGGGTCTTGATGAATCCGCGATCGGCGTTCTCGAAATCGGTGCGATCTTCGTAGTCCAATGCCATCGCGAATCAGCTCCTCAGCTCGGTCGACGCGTCGGCTCGATGCTCGGCGTCGCCGCTACTCGCCGCCTCACCCATCGCGGATGAAATGGGCAGCGTCCCGGCTGCTGAGGTGCCGGGCTCGTCGGCTGCGGGTCTGCCCGACGTTCGAGAATTCCCGCAGCCGACCTACACCGCTACAGGTTGACGCCGAAATCGCGGGCGATGCCCTCCAGGCCGGAGGCGTAGCCCTGGCCGGTGGCGCGGAACTTCCACTCGGCGCCGTTGCGGTACAGCTCGCCGAAGACCATGGCGGTTTCGGTGGACGCGTCCTCGGAGAGGTCGTAGCGCGCCAGTTCCTCGCCGTTGCTGCGATCGAGAACGCGGATGTAGGCGTTGCGCACCTGGCCGAAGGACTGGTTGCGGGTGGCCGCGTCGTAGATCGAGACGGGGAACACGATGGAGTCGATCGTGGCCGGGGTGTTGGCGAGGTCGACGTTGATCGTCTCGTCGTCGCCGTCGCCCGCGCCGGTGGTGTTGTCACCCGCGTGCTCGATCGCGCCCTCGGGCGACTTCAGGTTGTTGAAGAAGACGAAGTGCCCGCTCGACACCACCTTCTTGTCGGCGCCGAGGCCGATGGCGCTGGCATCGAGGTCGAAGTCCGTGCCGGTGGTGGTGCGCAGATCCCAGCCGAGGCCGACCGCGACGGCGGTGAGGTTCGGCGCCGCCTTGGTCAGTGAGACATTGCCGCCCTTGGACAAGCTGACACCCATATCGAATTTCCCCTCGATCATCGCGGCACCATGCGCGCCGACGCCCACACCCTAGCGGTCGACTCTGAACGTTTGCTGTGATCAATCCTGTTCGGCGGCACCCGTTTCCACGGGCATCCGGTCGGCTCCCCAACTGCGGCGCAGATAGCCGATCACCCGGTCCAGCTCCGCGCGCTCGACGGCGGCCAGCTCCCCCGGCTCCAGCGGATCGAAATGGAAGATGTAGAGCCGCGAGGCGAATTGCTCGAAGGGCAGCGACGCTTCGCCGAAACGCTCACCGTGTCCGGCGGTTCCGACGACGACCCCGTCGCCCCAGTCCTGGCCGCTGTCGTTGTTCGGGTTGTAGAAGTACACCCGCATCACCTCCTGCGGGTCGAGACTGACCCGCAGCACGGTGATGGCGTGCCAGCCGACGAAGCGAGCCGCGCTGTCGGTGACAGCGATACCGGCGGGCTGCGGATGGATCACCGGCTGGTTGCCGTTGTAGAAGGGGTGGTATCCGGCGTAGAAGTGGCGCAGGAATTCGTCGAGGTCGGTCAGCTGACCGGTGGCCACGTCGACATTGATCCGGAAGCCGCGCCCCGACCACCAGCCGTGGAACTCCGGGTTGATCCAGCGGTGCGGATCGCCGTCGCGGCCGACACAGCGCCGTCCCATCTCGGCGTAGATCCGGTCCAGGTGCGGCACCACCAGCAGCGACACCGGGTCCAGGTCGGTGTGCAGCGCGGACGTTTGCGCGTCGGCGCTCGCGCGCGAGGAGATCGGCTGCCCCTCGAAGTGCATCACGACCTCGTCGTCGCGCGCGGCCCACGCCAGCGTCTGCAGGAGATAGTCGGGGTCGTTGTAGGCCCACATCGACAGCGCCCGCGCCGATTGGCAGGTGGGATTGTCGCCCTGCCCGATGCCCAGCGGCAGGCCGAGCACCGACAGCATCCCCGACAGCAGCCACGCTCGCGGTTGCGGCGTCGGCCCGAACACCTGGGTCAGCCGTTGGCACGAGTCCGGTGAAAGCCGCAGTGCCAGCTGGCGCCACAGCGCGGGCGCGACCGGCGGCTGGTAGAGGATGCCGCGTTCGAGCAGCAGGGTGAGTCCGTAGACGCACTGCGCGGTTTCGACGTGGACAGCCTGCTCGATCAGGCTGTGGACGAGTTCGTGATAGCAGAGCAGGCTGTCGCGGCCGGTACTGGACAGGCCCATCGCCTCACCGAGGAGGTACGCGCCCTTGGTGAGCAGAAAGCGCAGCAGCACAGCGTGATACGGCGAGACCAGCCCGGTGTCGTGCATGGAACGCGCGAATCCCGTTGCCTCGTACTGCAACGTGCTGTCGTCCATCGATTCCAGCCGTGCGCGGTAGATCTCGACCCCGGGGTCTTCTCTACTTCCCTCGGTGGTTCCGTAGAGACTGCTGATCAGCCGGTCGGCGCCGAGACCGCTGGCGCCGAGATCCACGTCGGGATTCGCCCGGGCGACGGCGATCTGGGTGATCATCCGCTTGACCCCCTCGACCTGGATGGGCCGCTGCCGCAGGATGCGCCAGATCTCGTCGACGAGGTTTTCCAGCACCTTCTCGTACCCGATCTCGGCGACCAGGTAGTGCAGCAGTTCGCGCGAGACCTGGGCCATCCGCCCCTGCTGTTCTCGCTCGGCCTCGGTGGGCGGGGAGAACAGCAGCGACAGATTCACCGCGAGTACCTGCGACAGATGATCGTCGGCCTGCTCGGCCGAGATCAGCGCGTGCGGGTACTCGCCCCTGGCGACCGCGAGCAACCGCAGGTTGCTCACCACCTCCACCACCACGGTGTCGGCGTTGGCGCTGCGCAACGAGCCGGTGCTCAACGCCGGGATGAGGATCTGCGGTTGCGCCCAATCCGTACCGAGGAAAAGGCCCGCGGTCTCCAGCTTCTCGGCGCGGGCGCGCACCGCCGCGCAACCGCCCGGCAGCGACAGTACCCGGCGCAGCGAGTCCAGCACCCTCGGCAGTTTGACCTGCTTACCGAAATCGCCCGCGTCCGCGAGGGACCGGGTGGCGTGGTCCACCGTGGCGAGGCGCCGATCCAAGCTCGCCGGGTCGTGGCCGTCCGGACTCAATCGCCGATCCCTTCACACCGCCGCCATGGCGACCGATCACACATAGAAGTCGAGTTCTTCTTGTCGTTTCAACAGATCCCGCAGCGTGTACGGGTCGGCACCGAAGAAATAGAGCAGACCCCAGTGATTACCGAATGCGGTTCGCTTGGTGACCTTTTCGGCCTGCGGCGCGGTGAGCTCGTGGGTTTCGAAGTAATCGTGATCCTCGGTCTCGGGCGGCACCGACAGCCTGCTCACCACCCGCCGACGCGGATACACCCCGAAGCATCCCGCGTGGCCGGTGGCATCCACCACTTCCTTCGGGAAGAACGCGTCGAGCTCCTCGTCGGTGGTCTTCGGGTCGAACGCCAGCACCAACGCGTGGTAGGCGTTGAAACCGTAGGTCCGTTCCAGCAGCTCGAACACCTTGAAACCCGGTGGGCGGTAGGCGACCTCGCCGAAATACATTTCCCCGTCGCTGGTGACGAAGTACTCGGGATGGATGAAGCCGAACTCGATGTCGAAGGTCTTGATCAGCTTCTCGACCTGCCGCGTGATCTCGGGCCGATACTTCTCCAGTTCCGGTGTCGCGGGCACGAACACCGAATATCCCAGCGTCACATACTCCGAGATGTTCAGGAAGCGGATGCGACCGTTGTGCACCCAGGCCTCGACCGCGAACTCCCAGCCGTCCAGATGCGACTCCATCAGCATCGGGAACTCGTCGTCGGGGATCGAGTCCACCTCGTCGGGTGTCCGGATGATCCGGTGGCCGAGGCAGCCCGCCTTGTCGAACGCCTTGAGGTGAATCGGGTCGTTGGGGTCGCCGTCGAGTTTCAGCAGGGTTTGATTGACGCGCTTCAGGAATCGGATCACGTCATCGCGTTCGTGCGCCTCTTCGAAAATACCGACCCGGATACCGCCGAGCTGCGCGCGCCGCTTCATCAACGACTTGTCTCGCAGCAGCATCGACTGCCCGAGCAGTCGCGGATTGTCGAGCAGGACGGAGTTGATCGCGCCCGCCCATTCCACTGTTTCCTCGAAGATCGGGATAGCGACGTCGACGCCCTTTTCCTTCAGGGTCTCGGCGATCTCCATCGAACGATCGTTGAGCCGCTCGAAATCCCAGGGGATATAGGGAATATCGTGCTCGACGCAATAGTCTTGCGCCCATTCCGGCGCGACGACAATGTATCGGCGGTCGAACCGGTCAATCGCCTCGACCGCGTTCAAACTCCATCCGAGGAGCGCTACATAGCCTTTGTTCGGGTTTCGACTTTTCGATTCGTCAGCTGAAATCGACAAACCTTTTCCCTTCTCGAAACGCACAGCCCGGAAACCGGGAGGCTGAGATGAATCCCGGCGGGACCGCCACTTCCATGGGATACCCGAGGGTTCGGTGACCAACCATGACGAAGCTGTGACCGAGCGGCTCCTGACCGGGCGCGACGAACACCTCCAGCACGACTACGCTCAGGCGATGCCCGGTCCCGAGACCCTTCCGCCGCCACGCAACGGTGCCGGCCTCACGTCGCTGGTGCTCGGCATCGTCGCGTGCGCGGTCTCGTTCATTCCCGTCGTCAGCGAGTTCGTCGCGGCCCCGGCCGGCATCGGGGCCGTGGCCGCCGCGTTCATCGGCTGGGACCGGATCGAGAACGGCGTGGCCACCAATCGCGCCGACACCATCGCGGGCGGCATCCTCGGCGCGATCGCACTGGCGGTCACCGCCCTGGTCTATCTCGCGACCCACTCGGGCTGACGCGCGAAAACTGTCGCGGTGCACGTGGCGGGCGAAGTCCGTAGCCTGAAATCGTGATTACTCTCAAGAAGGAAGACGGCGCGGCCGATCTCGCCGGTATCACCAAAATGAGCGTGGGGGTGAGCTGGGATCCGTCGGCGGGTTCCAGCGGCGGAATTCTCGGAATAGCGCGGCGCAAGCGCGGTGTCGACCTCGACCTGATCGCGGTGCTGTTCCAGGGCAGCGAGCCGGTGCGCTTCGCCGGTCTGGATTCGCTCGACCCGCTCGGCAACGGTTCGGTGTTGCACACCGGAGACGAGCAGACCGGTGCGGCCGCGGGCGACGACGAGACCGTGCATGTCACGTTCGCCAATGTTCCCCCCGCCATCGACTCCATCGTCTTCGTCGCCGTCGCGTTCAAGAAGGGCAGTTCCTTCGAGAAGGCGAACAACGTCTCGTTCAAGATCTACGATGCCACCGGCGGTGACACCCAGCCGGTCGCCGAGATCTGGCCGTCGCTGCTCGGCGCGGAGAACGCCAACGCGATCGCGCGGACCTTCCGCAACGGTCCGGTCTGGCAACTGGAGGTCCTCGACCGTAAAGGCAAGATCAAGCAGGGCGACCGTCAGGCGTTGCTGCGCTACGCGATCGGCTGACAGCACGGCGGCGGGGCCCGGCGCGCGGTGCGCCGAGCTCGGCCGCGCCGCGGCGAACAGACCTCGCCCTTTTCGCCCATTTGCGACATCAGCGAAGTTCGTCAAGACCACGCGACTTCGGTGTTCCCTGGATAGTTGCCGCGCTACGGTTTTCCGCATGGACGACATCGAGTTGGATTTGCCGAGCGTCGCTACTGCGCGCAATGCCGGACGAATTCTGGAAATCGGCGCGGTCGGTCTGCGCAACCTCCTCCCGGTCGACGGAGAACAGACTCACGCCTACGTCTGCTGCGTCGACGGCACCACCCTGCAACTGCCGGATTCGCTGCGGAACTGGGCCATGCAAACCCTCGCCGCGAACTTCGACCTACGCGCGACCGGTCTACCCTCGCTGTTCCCCTGCCGCTTCGAATTCGGCATCCGCGACGGCGCGGCCTACGCGATACCGGTGACCCAGCGGTCACTGCGCGAGAAGGCCAACGCATGACCACCTGAGCAGCGCCTATCGTCACCCTCATGCACGAGGGACTCACCTACGCCCCGGCGGGCGCGACCAGCCCCGCCGACCATCTGTGGACCGGCGAATTCCCCGGATTCCGCCGGTTCGACACCACGGTGGTGATCGGTCACGGCGGGTCGGCGTGGACCGCCGCGTCCGACGCTGTGCTGCGCTGGGGTATCAAGCGCCGCAGCGGTTTCCGCGTTGCCCCCGATATCGTGGCCTCGATCGACGAGCAGTACTGGATCAGCGCGGGCTGGGGACCCGTCTCCGTCCACGAGCCGGTTCGCGTGGTCGCGGTGGTCGACACCGAGGACCGGTGCGGCTTCGCCTACGGCACCCTGCTCGGCCATCCGGTCAGCGGCGAGGAAGCCTTCGTCGTGCACCGCGATTCGACCGGCACCGTCTGGCTCACCCTGCGTTCGCTGACGAGACCGGCACCGGCCGGAGTCTGGCGCGCTGCGTTCCCGATACTTCTTGTCGCACAACGCTTCTACCGTCGCCGGTATCTGCGCGCGCTGGTGAACTAGGCAATCGGCGGCAGATGGACGACCTGGCCCGCGTAGGCCAGACCCGCACCGAAGCCCAGGAGCAGCGCGGTGTCGCCGGGGCCTGCCGCGCCGGAACGCACGAGCTGTTCCATGGCCATCGGGATCGAGGCCGCGCTGGTATTGCCGGTTTCGATGATGTCGCGCGCGACGGCGACGGTCTCGGGCAGGCCGAGGGTGCGCACCAACGCGTCGGTGATGCGGATATTGGCCTGGTGCGGAACGAACGCGTCGAGGTCGGCCGCCGTGAGGCCCGCGCGGTCGAGCGCGTCACGGCAGGCCTTCTCCAAAAAGGTGACGGCCCAGCGGAACACCTCGGTGCCGTTCATCCGGATGTAGGGGCGTTGCGAAGTTCCGCCACTGGCTTCGGCTGCCGCGACTTCGGCGAAATACTCCAGAAAGTCCTTGTCCTGCTTGATCGCCGAGGTGCGCGAACCGTCCGAACCCCACGCGACCGGGCCGATCCCCTCCTGCTCCGCCGGACCGACGACGACCGCGCCCGCGCCGTCGGCGAAGATGAACGCGCATCCGCGATCGGTGGTGTCGAGCAGATCCGACAGTCGCTCCACCCCGATCACCAGGACCTGCCGCGCCTGGCCCGAGCGCACCAGATTCGCCGCGTCGGCCAGCGCGTAGCAGAAGCCCGCGCAGCCCGCGGAGATGTCGAAGGCGGCGGTGTCCTCCATGCCGAGTTCGGTCGCCACCACCGCGCCCGCCGACGGGCCGAGCACCATCTGCGACGACGTCGCCAGCACCACCGCGTCGACCTCCCCGGCGCGCACCCCGGCCGCGGTGAGCGCGTCCCGCGCGGCCGCCACACTCATCGAGACGATCGTCTCGTCGGGCTCGGCCCAGTGCCGGGCGGCGATGCCGGACCGCGTCCTGATCCACTCGTCCGACGACTCGATCGCGTCGACGATCTCGGCATTGGGCACCACCCGTCGCGGGCGGTACACGCCGAGGCCGAGAATTCCCGCGTGGGTGACCGGGACCGCGGTAGCAATGAGGGTAGCCATGACATCCTCTGCATGTGAACCGATCGGTTCACGTACAAATAGGTCTAACATGAACCGATCGGTTCAATCAAGGGGTAGGAGAAGATCGGATGGCCGCCGGACCACGCGCCCGACTCATCGAACACACGATCAGCACCGTCCAGGAACACGGCGTACACGCGTCCACCCTCAGCGAACTACTCGAGCGCAGCAGAACCTCGCGCAACTCGCTGTATCAGCACTTCCCTTCCGGCAAGGGCGAATTGGTGCAGACCGCGGCCCGGATCGTGGCCCGCCTGGTGTACTCACACGTGAGCGCGATGGCCGACGCCCTCCAAACCGCGCCCTCGGCCCAGCAGTGGCTCACCGACCTACTCGCCTTCTGGCGAATTCCGCTGGAGAAGTCCGACTACGCCGCCGGTTCGTTCATGATGGCGGCCGCGCTCGACGAACTCGACCCCGCCGTCCAGTCCATCGCGGGCCAGGCGTTCGCCGAATGGACGGCGCGGCTCGCCGATGGGATCGTCGCCACCGGGATCGAGCGGTCGACCGCGGTCTCGCTGGCCGGGTTCCTGCTCACCACCATCGAGGGCACGATCGTGCACAGCCGCGCGCTCAAGTCCGCGCACCCGTTCGACCAGGCGGTCACTCAGCTGACGATCCTGTTCAAGGTGCACCTGTCCGAGCGGTGAGTCCGCTCACGAGATGCTGTGCACCGCATCGAGTTCGGCGCGCAGGGTGGTGATGATCCGGCGACGCGCCGCCGCGCCTTCGGAGCCGGGCGTCAGCGGGTACACATGCACGAGCCCGGACTCTTCCTGATAGTCGAGGTCGACACCCGCCGCGCGGGCCTTCGCCGCCAGCAGCCGGGCATCGGGGTTCAGGATGTCGCGGGTGCCGGTGAACACGGTGATCGGGCCCAGCCCGCCGAAATCACCGAACAGGGGGCTGACCAGGGGGTCTTTCATCGAGAGTTCGCCGCTCCACATCCTGCCGAACACCAGGCCGCCGTCGCGACCCAACCACGGGTCACGCGGGAGCACCGCGTCGATGTCGGGATTCTCGAGAGTGAGGTCGAGGGCAGGCGAGATCAGGATCGTGCGGGGGACGGTATGGCCCGCGTCGCGCAGATACTGCGCGGTGGACAGCGCGATCTGACCGCCCGCCGAGTCGCCGGCGAGGAAGGTCGGGCCGTGGCGCTCGTCGGCCGCCGCGACCAGTTCGGCGAAGCGGGGAATCACCTCCGCCGCGGTGCCGAACGGGATGAGCGGATAGATCGGGACCGTCACGACCAGATGTGTCTGCGCGGCGATCCGGGCCGCGAGTCGCCAATGCTGCGAGGCGATTTCGCCCACCCAGCCGCCACCGTGCGCGTACACGAGGCCGCCGCGCGAGATCCCGTCCGCCGGGGTCAGGGTGTAGATCGGCCAGCCGCGCTCGTGCGCCACCGAGACCTCCACACCACGCAGATCGCGCGGCGGGCCGTAGGCGAGTGGCCGCAGACCGCGCTCGCGCACGTGCGCCCGCGCCCGCTCGGCATCGACGTAATTCCGGTTGCGCCGGGTGACCCGCAGGAATCCCGGGATCAAGAACCGACTCAGCACACCGGGCACCGCGACCTCCACTCGACGACGAGACCGACGCGCTCCAGCCGCACCGGTGCCAGCCAAGCTACCCCGGCCCGCCTCAGCCGAGGGGCTGCTCGGTGACATCGGTACGCAAGCTGGTGCCGTTGAGGTCGAGATAGAGCACACCCTCGGTGACCGAGAGGGTGACGCTATTGCGACGATCGACCAGCCCCGCGGCCTCGTCGATGAACGCGCGATCGAAACTCACCAGCGGAATCCGCGCGGCGTTGTGGATCTTCTTGCCCGCGTACTGCGCGAGCACCTTCGCCGGGTCACGGTGGGTGTAGACCACCGCACGGCCCGCGAGTTTGCTGCCACGGTGGATACGCTCCGCGTCGGGGGCGCCCACCTCGATCCACGCGGTGGTCCGCCCGGTCATATCGCGAACCTGCACCGCGGGTTCGTCGGTAGCCGAAATCCCGCCCTCGCTGAACACGATCCCCTCCTCGTACTGCAGGCAGTACGCGAGGATTCGCGTGATCATGTATTCCAGTGTCTCCGACGGATGCCGAGCCACCCGCAATTCGAGATCCTCGTACACCCCCCGATCCACATCGGCGAGCTGAACGGCGAAATTGTGCAGTGTTGCGCTGAGTGCCATAGGACTTCCGACCCTACCGGGCCACAACCTGGACAATTCTCGCGCACCCGGTTGCGATTACCAGTTCGAACCGCCAGCATCCCTTACATGAGAATCACTCACGTTTCGACTCTGGCCGCCGTTGTCCTCGCAGTCGGCATGGGAACCGCTGCGGCAGAACCGAATGCGGCCGACTCACCCCGCCAGGCCATCGCCCGCGCCTACCTCGATGCCCTCGTTTCCCACGACGCGAGCGCGGTCCCCTTCGCCCCCGATGCCACCCGCGTCGAGGTCGGCCTCCAGACCGGCACCTCGGGCCCGCAACTGAGCAACGACCTGGAGAACGGCATCCAGTACCGCATCATCCAGGGCATCCGCGACCTCACCATGTCCGAATCCGGCGACACGGTCACCACCCACTATTTCCTCGACACCGGAGTGGGCGACCTGCGCCTGACCACCGTGGAGATCACCGAGACCTTCGTCATCCCGGTGGACTCCATCCAAACGATCGAGGCCTCGATCACTCCGGTGCTGTAAATGATCTCGGGGCCTTGCTCACTGCGCATCCAGCAAGGCCCGCGGGGCGGCCTGGCGCCACGAGTCGGTGACGATGGCTGCCAGTTCCTCGCGATCGTCGAGTGCCGCCAGTCGGACGCGGACCCAGGGGTTACCGGACTCGTGGGACGCGATCCAGAATTTGCCGGGCTCGGCGAGGACCAGTTCGTCGCGGTCGAGGATCGGACAGCGCACCGCCATCGAGGTCTCGTCCTCGGGCAGAGTGACGAACAGCTTGCCCGCGACCCGGAAAATCGGCATGCCCCAGGCGAATTGCTCTGTCGTCTGCGGTAGCGACAGGGCGTGGGCGCGGACGTCATCCCCGGTGACATTCATGAGCCACATCCTGACAGCCCACACCGACAGACTGGATCCACTAGTCGAGGGCCCCGAGCGTGGCCACGGTCTTGCGGGCGCGTGAGGCGGTGATCCGGCGGCCGATCACGCCGTGGCGGGGGGCGAAGAGGTAGACGAAGGTGAAGGCCACGCCCTGGGTCACGACGACCATGCCGCCCGCGGCGGTGTCGAGGTGGTAGCTGATGTAGAGCCCGGTGACCGCGCACAGCACCGAGATGGCGGGGGCGATGACGAGCATGCGCGAGAAGCGATCGGTGAGCAGGTAGGCGGTGGCGCCCGGGATGATCAGCATGGCCACCACCAGCACCACGCCGACCGCTTGCAGCGCCACCACCGAGGTCAGCGCCAGCAGGGCCAGCAGGGCGGTGCCGAGGACCCGGGGATTGAGGCCGATGGCGTGGGCGTGGGTGGCGTCGAACGCGTAGAGGGTGAAGTCACGGCGCTTGAGGACCAGGGCGACCAGGACGATGGCGGCCAGGATCATGATCTGAACCATCTCGCCACGGCTCACGCCGAGCAGGTTGCCGAAAACGATGTGGTTCAAGTCGGTTTGGCTCGGCGTCACCGACACCAGCACCAAACCGAACGCGAACAGGGTGGTGAACACGATGCCGATGGCGGCGTCTTCCTTCACCCGGCTCGTATCGCGGACAACGCCGATCAACGCGACCGCGAGGAACCCGAAGACCACCGCGCCGACGGCGAACGGCCAGCCGACGATGTAGGCGAGCACCACTCCCGGCAGCACCGCGTGCGACACCGCGTCGCCCATCAGCGACCAGCCGATCAGCACCAGCCAGCACGACAGCACCGCGCACACCACCGCCGCGGTGACGGTGGTGGCCAGCGCGCGCACCATGAACTCGTAGCGCAGCGGGTCGATGAAGAATTCCTCGAGGCTCATCGGTCTCCGTCCACATCCAGGCCGAAGGCCTTGGCCAGGTTCTCCGGTCGCAACACCACATCGGGGTCGCCGTGCTCGAGCACCCGGCGGTTCAACAGCACTGCCTCATCGGCCAATCGCGGCAACGCGTGCAGATCGTGGGTGGACACCAGGATGGTGGCCCCGTCGGCGGCGAGCTCGCGCAGCAGCGCGGTGATGGTGGCCTCCGAGCGCTTGTCGACGCCGGCGAACGGCTCGTCGAGCAGCAGGATCGTGGCCTCCTGGGCGATGCCGCGGGCGACGAACGCGCGCTTCTTCTGACCACCCGACAGCTGACCGATCTGCCGATCGGCGAGGTCGGTGAGCTCGACGCGGGCCAGCGCCGCGTCGACGGCCGCCCGGTCGGCCTTGCTCGCCCGGCGGGTGAATCCCATCTTCCCGTAGCGCCCGGTCATCACCACATCGCGCACCGACAGCGGGAAACTCCAGTCCACGTCCTCGGACTGCGGGACGTAACCGAGGCTGCCCGCCTTGCGCGCGGCGGCCGGGGGCCTCGCGTTGATCAGCACCCGGCCGCGATCGGGCGTGACCAGTCCCATCACGGTCTTGAACAGCGTCGATTTGCCCGAACCGTTCATGCCGATGAGCCCGCACACCCGGCCGGATTTCAGTGTCAGTTCGACGGTGTCGAGGGCGAGCACGTCACCGTAATGGACTGTCACGTCCTGGATCTCGACGACGGGTTCGGTCATGAGGTGGCGCCGGCGAGTGCGCCCGCGATGGTCTTCGCGTCATGGCGGATCAGGTCGAGGTAGGTCGGGACCGGTCCGTCGGCTTCGGAGAGCGAGTCGACATAGAGCACACCCCCGAATCGTGCGCCGGATGCCTCGACGACGCGTCGCATCGGGGCGTCGGACACCGTCGACTCACAGAACACGGCGGGCACACCGCGCTGGCGGACGAAGTCGATGGTCGAGCCGATCTGCTGCGGGGTGGCCTGCTGTTCGGCGTTCACCGGCCAGATGTACTTCTCGGTCAGTCCCGCGTCGCGAGCGAGGTAGGAGAACGCGCCCTCGCAGGTGACCAGGGCGCGCTGATCGACGGGCAGGGTGTTCACCGCGGCGACGAGATCGTCGCGCACGGCGCCGAGCCGTGCCCGGTAGGCGTCACCGTTGGCACGGTAGGCGTCGGCGTGTTCGGGGTCGAGATCGGTGAACGCGCGAACCATGTTGTCGACGTAGATCTGCGCGTTCACCGGCGACATCCAGGCGTGCGGATTGGGCTTGCCCCGGTAGGCGTCCTCGCTGATGTTCATCGGCGTGACCCCCTCGCTGACCACGGCGTGCGGCACGTCGAGATCGGCGACGAACTGACCGAACCAGGCCTCGAGGTTGAGTCCGTTGTCCAGGATCAGATCAGCCTTCGCCGCTTTCTTGATGTCGCCCGGCGTCGGCTCGTAGCCGTGGATCTCAGCCCCCACCTTCGTAATCGACTCCACCCGCAGGTGCTCGCCCGCCACATTCCGCGCCATGTCGGCGAGCACAGTGAAGGTGGTGAGGACCACTTTCCTGTCGTCGTCATCGGAGGTGATCCCGCCGCAGGCGGCGAGCGCGAACGTCATGACACCCAGAACACAAGCCGCGAGTATTCGACGTAGCGCCGACGAACGGTAGAACCCAACCCTCATTCCAGAATTATATTGTTCGGGTAGCCGAACTTTCAAGTTCAAGCCCCGAAACAGTCACTAGGACGGCTCAGGACGCCCAGGGCGGGGTGAAGGTAGAGCCGTCGGGAAGCTCCGCCGCGAAGCCGACCCGCACAGTCACCAACAGCGTGGCGATCTCGCCGGTCGGGTTAGCGAGGGCGATCATCGACCCCGCGGGCGCGACCGCCGCGTCCCCGGGTCTCATCGCTACGGATTCGCCGTCGATGGTCATCGTCACCGCGCCCGACAGCAGAACGAAGGCCTCCTCCCCCAGGACGCGGTGGGGCACACCGACCGATTCGCCCCGAACCTCGGTCTGCCAGACGCACAGTTCGGCACTGCCAGTGCCGGGCCGGACGAGGGAGGTGAAGCGGGCATTGTGCACCTCGTGCACCTGGGCGTCCACGGAACGGATTACCGGCACGAGAACCTCCATAAAGTCAATTAACTTGTCCATATAGTCAAGTAGATTGACTATTGTGTCAAGTGCCAGAATGGCTGACGTGCCCGCGAACGCAGACCTGCCCCTGCTCCTGCTCGCGGCGGCGGCCGAGGTGACCCAGGTGGTGAACGCCGGGGTCGCCGCGGCGGGGTTCACCGACATCCGGCCGACGCACGGTTTCGCGTTCGTGCGCATGGCGCCCGACGGCGCGACGGTCGGGGAGATCGCCGAGCATCTCGGGGTCACCAAGCAGGCGGCCAGCCAACTGGTCGACGAGCTGGTCACCAAGGGCTACGCCGATCGCAATCCGCACCCGCGCGATGCGCGCGCCCGCCTGATCACCCTCACCGAGCGCGGCTGGGCATGCACGCGAGCCGCCGACGCCGCCTTGGCCGAACTCACCCGGAACTGGTCGGACAACCTCGGCGCCGCCACCCTCACCCAGGTCGGCAACGCCCTGGGCCGCGTCGTCACCCCGGGGCGGATTCGCCCGAGCTGGTGAGCTTTCCCAACCGCCGTAACCAAATGTTGCAAACCGACGATTTGCATATCGGGTACCCGAAACCCGCGCGGTGACACGGCGAGCGACATACTCTCGGATCGAGCGGTGACGCGCCACCGCCGCAGCCGGACCGTCGGTCCGAGTTGCGCACTCGTCACGTCACCGTTCGCCCCGATCCCGGAGGGTCAATGTCAGTCCTAGCCACCGTCCTCACTATCGACACCGTCACTCGGCACAAGTACGAGCGGCTGCAGTACACCGGTTCGGCCGGTGTTGTCGCCTCGCTCGAGGACCCCCGCCTCGTCGATCGCTGGCGCGCCGATTACCCCAGCTGGGACGGCGAGCACTGGGCGTTCGACGCGGGCACCGACAGCCCCGGTCGGCTGCGCCCGATCAATGTCGCGGTGCGCACCAACTGATCAGCGCGGTGACGAGCGCCTGATCAGCACGGTGCGCACCACCGATGATCAGGCAGCACCCGCGGCGGCGGCCCGATCCACGATCCGCGGGAACGGGCTCGCCGCTTCCAGCTGGTAGGCCAGGTCGAGCAGTGTCCGCTCGTCACCACGGCGGGCGGCGAGCTGGATCGAGCCGGGCAGACCGTTCGGCAGCAGACCGTGCGGCAGCGAAATGCCCGGTCCCCCACCGACATTGTTGAGTGGGGTGAAGCCCACGTAGTCGACGAGCTTGGTGAACAGCGCGTCGAACGGCTGGCCGGGCGCGAGCTCACCGATGCGTGGCGCGGGGTGCGAGAGCACCGGCGTGAGTAGCGCGTCCACGTCGGCGAAATGCTTGTCATAAGCCGCGACTCCCCCGCGCAGCCGCCAGGTCGACGCGACCACCGCGAGCGGATTGCGCTTGGCCAGCCCGATCAGACCGGTGGTGAACGGGTCGAGCTTGCGCGCGTCGAAGTACCCGCGCTGCCCCACCCGGAACGACAACGCCATCGCCGCGGCCATCACCGCCCAGTACTGCTTGAAGTCCTCGACGAAGCGCGGGTCCACATCCAGGCGCATCTCGACGATCTCGTGGCCGAGACCCTCGAACACCTTCGCCGCCGACGCCAGAATCGCGCCGTTGTCGGCATGCACCGGCCTGCCGAGGACATCGGCGGTGATCAGGCCGATCCGCAGCCGTCGCGCACTCGGCCCCGCCACCAGTCCCACCGGCGTCAGCGCCGGATTCGCGCCGAATCCTTCGACGGCGGCCAGGTAGTGCGCGGTATCGCGGACCGAGCGGGTGAGCACGCCCTCGGAAACCAGGTGCACCGGCAGTTTGCGGGCGCCCGGCTGGTCGAGCAGGCGGTTGCGGGTGGTTTTCAGGCCGACGAGTCCGTTGACCGCCGCGGGAATGCGGATCGAGCCGCCGCCGTCGTTGGCGTGCGCGATCGGCACCACTCCGGCCGCCACGAGCGCCGCCGAGCCGCCCGAGGACGCGCCCGCCGAGTACTCCGGATTCCACGGATTGCGGGTCGGGGCGCGATCGGTGAACTCGGTACTGGCGGTGAGCCCGAATTCCGGCAGCGTCGACTTACCGAGCACGATCACCCCCGAATGCAGGAACTGCGCGCCGGGACCGCTGGTCACCGTGGCCGGGCGCGGGGTGAACGCGGCAGAGCCGTGGCAGCTGGGCAGGCCCGCGATGTCGGTGTTGTCCTTCACGAACGCGGGCACTCCCGCGAATACGCCTGCGGTCTCCGGCGTCGACGCGGCGCGCTCGAAACACGTGAGCTGCACCGCGTCCAGACTCGGGTCGACCCGCCGGGTCCTGGCGATCGCGGCCTCGAGCACCTCCGACCGGGTCACCTCCCCCGCGCGCAACGCCGCGGCGACGCCGACCGCGTCCAGCGTGGCGAGGGCATCATCGGTGAATCCGTGTACGGCAGAGCTCATGTTCGCAGCGTAGTGCGACCCGGCGGACCTTCGCAGCAGTAACGAACTTGCCCGCCCCGACGCCGTGGATCAGGGCCGGGGCCGGTGGCGCGGTGACGGCATACACGGCACTATCGAACGCGTGGAACATTTGCTGATCGCGCGACCTTCGGATGCATTGTCGTGACCGCGCTGGCTCCCGGTGAGAACCGGCCCGCGCCCGGTGATCACCTGACCGTCACGGTCGCGAGTTCGGCGTCGGTCGACGTATCCGCCCTCCTGGTGAACGCGGCGGGCAAGGTGCGCTCCGACGCCGATTTCGTCTTCTTCAATCAGCCCACCGGGCCGGGTGTGGTGTACCGGCACGGCAACGGTGGGCCCGACGTGGTGGGGGTGCAGACCTCGGCAGTGCCCGCCGATGTGGACAAGGTGGTGGTCACCGCCAGCCTCGACGGGCGCGGGCCCGCGACCTTCGCCGCTGTCGGCACCTTGACCACCACCATCGAATCCGGCTCCACCGCACTGACTTTCCCGATTCCCGGCCTCACCACCGAGAGCGGTGTGGTGTGTGTGGAGATCTATCGCCGCAATGGCGCGTGGAAGGTCCGTGCGGTCGGCCAGGGATACGACGACGGACTCGCGGGTATCGCCTCGGCCTACGGGGTGAACCTCGACGATGATCCCGAACCCCCTGCGGCACAAGCCACTTCGAACGCTGCGGACTCCGCCTACCGAGGCGCACCCGGCCCCGGTCACTCAGCGCCACCTCGACCCGGGTCCCATGCCCCGATGCCGCCCGGCCGAGTAGCCCCGCCGCCGGGCCGATTCGCGCCACCGCCCGGGACACCCCCGATTCCCGGTCCGCCGGGAGCGGGCGCACCGGCCTACCCACCCCCCGTCCACGGACAGCCCGGCGGACCCGATCGACAGCAGACCTACGCATCTCAGCAAGGAGCTCAGCCCGTGCACAGCGACCTGTTCGACCCCTCTCATGCCGAGGTCAACGGCCTCGGTATCCAGAAGCAGGGCGGCAAGATGGTGAAGGTCGGCATGAACGGGGAGGTGATGGCGCGGGCCGGGTCGATGGTGGCCTACCAGGGTGACCTGAAGTTCGAAGCGCTCGGCTCCGGCGGCATCGGCCGCGCCATCCGTCAGCATCTCACCGGCGAGGGCGTGCCGCTGATGAAGGTGACCGGCCGCGGCGACCTGTTCCTGGCCAACAGTGCCGCCGACGTGCACATCATCGACCTCGACGGCACCGACGGGCTCACCATCAACGGCGCCAATGTCCTGGCCTTCGACTCCACGCTGCGCTACGACATCGGCCGCGTTCAGGGCGCCGCGGGCTACGCCTCCAACGCGGGCCTGTTCAACTGCGTCTTCACCGGCCGCGGCCGCATCGCCATCACCACCCACGGCACCCCGGTCGTCCTCACCGTCGACCAGGCCACCTTCGCCGACCCCAATGCCGCCGTCGCGTGGTCGTCCAGCCTGCAGACCGGTATCAAGCGCAACGACTCCTTCGGACTCGGCCGCCTGATGGGCCGCAGTACCGGCGAGGCGAGCACCCTCGCCTTCTCCGGCCGCGGTTTCGTCATCGTGCAGCCCTCCGAACTCCCCCCGGGCGGCCTCATCGGCGGCACCGGCGGCGGCCAGCAAGCGGGCACCGGCGGCGGCCTCTTCGGCTGACGAACACGACAAAGGCCGATACCCGAGCGGGTATCGGCCTTTGTCGTGCCTGCTAGTTCGCGCGCTCCTTGCGAGCCTGGCGGCGGGCCTCACGCATGTCGTTGAGTTCCTGTTCCAGGCTCTCCGCGATGCGGAATTGACCGGTGTCGTAGATGCTGGTCGGCTCGATCGCCTCATAGCCGAAATTGGCTTCGGCGAAGGCCTTTTCGACCCGGGCCTCGATATCGGAGATGGCGCTCTTGCGAGCGGCAGGCACCGAATCGGTGGCAGGCTCGGGCTTGACCGCTTCCTTGCTCGGCTCCGGCGCCACGACGGGCGCGGGCGCGGCGACGGACTTCTTCGCGGTGGCCTTGTCCGCCGAAGACGGCTTGCCGATGCCGAAGCGCTTGCGCTTCTCCGGCGAGCGGCCGTTGCCGTTGGCGACCGGCTCGGGGGGAGTCCAGGCCGGTTCGCGGGTGACCGGCGCCGGCGCGGCGGCCGGTTGGGCGGCGGCGGCCGCCTCGGCACGAGCCGAGCTCGTCATCGGCGGGGTGTAGGTGAGGCGGACACCCTCGGTGGCCTGGCGGCCGAGGATGTTGTCGGCGGGGTCGGGCAGGTCCCTGACCTGGCTCGTCGCGCGAGTGATCGCCAGCCCGTAGCGGGCACTGACCGCGTCGTGGATCAACAGCGCCACACCGATCATCACCGGCGCGACCGCGTGCACGGCGACGTCGTAGAAGCGCCCCTCACGCACGTAGGGGTAGGTATTGAGGGTGACGGTGAGCCCGAGCAACGCGAGCTCGGCGAGCGCGACCTGGCGGCGGTTGTCGATCACGCCCCACTCGGCGACCTTGTTCGTGCCGACCATGATGATGATCAGACACACGCTGATCATCGCCTCGAGCAGATAGCTGAACCAGAACAGCGGATCGGTCGGTCCACCGGGCGCGATGTTCTGCTGCACGTTCACGGCGGACCACAGCATGCCCGCGCCGACCACGCCCGCCAATGCCTTCAGCGACCACGACCGGTGCCGGTACAGCGAAGCGAGCTTCGCGTGCGGGCTGGATTCGCGGCGCTGGGACGCCATCGCCTTCCTGGCGAGCAGCAGATCTCGCATGTCGGCCTTCTCGATCGCTTCGGTGGTCAGTCGGCTGCGGTCCGATGCGGACGCCATCGCCTGGGTGTGCTTCCAGCGCTGTTCGCGATCCTGTTCACGGATGCGTTCGGCGAGTTCGCGTTCGGCGCGCAGCTCGTCTTCGGAGAGCGCGTCGGTGAGGGCAGGGTCGAACTGGTAAGCGAGACGCCCACGGGCACGTTCGACTCGCTCGGCGAGCTGGCTGACGTCGTCCTCGAGACCGGACTCGATCGTCATGTCAGACCACCGCCCCGGGCGCGCGAAGGCAGGCGGGTGATCACATGTGTGAACGGCACGGACCATTCTTAGTCGATTTACCCTCGAGCGCGAAACCGATGCTCCTACACGGCTCCCCGAACACGGCGCGCCGCGCGCGACACGCCCAACAATTTCGGTCGGACACTGGATCAGCGAAGATAATCCCCCACCGCCGCCCCGGCCGGAGTTTCCGGCAGTTCGGTGCCCGACCGTTGCCGAACACCGCTCGCGGACAACTCGACCGAGCCCGATCGGCGTGCTGTTCGCGCGCCGCGCGGGCGCGTGGCGCGACGTTCGGTGAAACCCCGTTTCGCCGGGCATCGCCCACCACGGACACCTAGGGTTGACGCGGGGGCGACCGGGGGGTTCGCGCAGATCTACTTCGGAGTGACGAATTGACCGAGCACACCAGCGAACTCGACCAGGCGATCGCCGAGCGACTCGAACCGTGGACCGCCCGGCTCGGCGCTGACCGCAAGGCCTATTTCCATCATGTGCTGCGGGTACTGCGCTGCGCCGATCTCCTGTTCGCCCGCAGCGGCGAGCCCGGACCGCCGCCGAGCGCACGCGAGGAGTTCCGCACCGCGGCGACCTTCCACGATCTCGGCATCTGGGCCGCGGGCACCTTCGACTATCTCGAACCATCGTGCGCGCTGGCGGGCGACTGGCTGATCGCGCACAACCGGGAGGACATCACCGAACTCGTCACCGCGATGATCCGCGACCACCATCGGGTGCGCTCGGCGGGTGGCGCGACCGATGCGGTGGAGCTGTTGCGACGGGCCGATCTGATCGACGTGAGCTTCGGCGCGCGGCGCTACGGCCTGCCGTACGCGACCTACGCCGCACTGCTGCGGCGGTACCCCGATAGCGGCTTCCACTTCAAGTTGGTGGAGCTCACCGTACGGCGCGCGCTCATCCATCCCCTCTCGCCGCTGCCCATGCTGCGCTGGTGAGAGCCCATTTCGGCAGCACTATTGTCACTACGTCAATACTGCGGCACACTGGTGTCCGTAACCACCGGTCACGCCTCGACCGGTGCTGTGCCGAGCCGAACAAGGAGACTCGATGGCCGCCAAACGGTCCAGCTGGATGAACGAGGACCTGGACGCGCTGCGTGACATGACCCGCGCGTTCATGGCCAAGGAACTCGTCCCCAACGTCGACAAGTACCGCGAGCAGCATCACGTCGACCGCGACCTGTGGAACAAGGCGGGCGAAGTCGGCCTGCTGTGCATCTCGATCCCCGAGGAGTACGGCGGCGGTGGCGGCACCTTCGCGCACGAGGCTGTGATCATCGAGGAGCAGGCCCACGCGGTCGACACCGGGTGGGGCATCACCCTGCACAACGGCATCGTGGCCCACTACGTGCTCGCCTACGGCACCGAGGAGCAGAAGAAGCACTGGCTGCCCAAGATGGCCAGCGGCGAGGTCGTGGGCGCCATCGCGATGACCGAGCCCGGCACCGGCTCCGACCTGCAGGCCGTCAAGGCCAAGGCGATCCGCGACGGCGACGAGTACGTCATCAACGGCTCCAAGACCTTCATCACCAACGGCGCGCAGGCCGACCTGATCATCCTGGTCGCCAAGACCGACCCCACCCAGGGCGCGTCCGGCGTCTCGCTGGTGCTGGTCGAGGCCGATCGCGCGGGATTCCGGCGCGGTCGCGTGCTCGACAAGATCGGCCAGAAGGGCCAGGACACCTCCGAGCTGTTCTTCGAGGACGTGCGCGTCCCGGTGACCAACCTGCTCGGCACCCAGGAGGGCCAGGGCTTCATCCAACTGATGCAGCAGCTGCCCCAGGAACGCCTGATCGTGTCGACGGGCGCGGTCGCGGGCATGGAGGTCGCCCTCGATCACACGCTGCGCTACACCAAGGAGCGCGAGGCGTTCGGCCGTGCGGTGTTCGGCTTCCAGAACACCAAGTTCAAGCTGGCCGAGGTCGCCACCGAGGCCCACATCGCGCGCGTGTTCATCGACGACTGCATCGACAAGCACCTGCGCGGCGAACTCGACATCCCCACCGTCGCCATGGCGAAGTGGTGGACCACCGACAAGGCGATGCAGATCGCCGACACCTGTCTGCAGCTGTTCGGCGGCTACGGCTACATGAACGAGTACCCGATCGCGCGCATGTGGGTCGACAACCGCGTCCAGCTGATCTACGCGGGCACCAACGAGATCATGAAGGAAATCATCGCCAGGAGCCTGTGACACGCAGGCCCGATCGGTGATACCGACCGACCGCGAACACCGGTTCGCGGTCGGTTTTCGCTGTTAGGGGGTCATTTCGTGACCTATCCGTCGTCCCCGCCGAGACGAATGTCCTTCGACAAGCGGTGCACGATCGACGACAGGGATGGTGCGGCAACAGTGGACACGGACGGCAGCGGTTCGACGGGACGGCCCGGACCCGAACAGGCACTGCCGGACCGAAACCGGATGATGCAGGCGGTCTGCGGGGTAGCCGGCGTGGGTGATCCCGTCCTGTCCGCCGCGCACGAGCTGGCCACCCTGCACGAGCGCCGCGAACAGCAGATCCCCGGCGATACCAGCGAAATCGATTGGGCGCGTGCGCGTCTGGTCTGCGAGATCGACCGCTGGGTCGTGATCCGCTCGCCCACCCCGGCGACCTCGGCGCCGATGCACACCGAGAGTATCGGCGCCGTCGTCGACCGCATGGCCCATTTCGCCGCACTCACCTACCGCGCGCTGGCCTGCGGCGCCGAAGCCCCCCTGCACGCCGCGCAAGCGCGCCTGCACGAATTGGCCTGTGGTTACGACGATCTCATCGCCGAAGTGGCCAGCGGTGCGCGTCGGCTACCGGACGGACTCGACAACGAGACGCCGGAAAGCGATGGGACACCGGAAATCCGGAACACACCGCGCACGGAGTAGCCGACAAGGCAGACCACTCCCTCGATGTCGCCGATCGCCATCGCGGTGGTCATCCGGCGCGCGGCGCCGTCGCGATACGGTCGCCACCTGGGCGATCAACGGTCACATCACCGCCCACGGGCGTTCAGCCGGGCGCCGTACCGTCAGCCGGAGACGGCGAACGGAGCCCGACATGCTCGATCCGCGACTGCACACCGCATGGTTGGTCAACGCCGCCTCCGGGGCCGCGGCGGCCACGGTCCGCGCGCCGATGGCGCGGCCGTCTTCGTGGCGCGGCGTGCACGATCGACTCGTCGTCACCGACCTCGAGGTCGTCACCGTCACCCACGACACGGCGATCCTCACGTGGTCCACCCATCGACGTGATCGCGCGGGCCGGTTGCGCCCGGCGGCCGCCGACACCGAGGTGCTGCTCGCGCCCGCCGACAGCTCGGCCGCACCGGCAACCCGCTACCTCGACGGCCGCCGCACCGCGCACCACTACGCAGAGGTGCGCGGCCTCGAGCCCGGCCGCCGCTATCGCTTCCGTGCCCGCTCCGACGGCGAAACCGCGGTTCCCGGCCGCACCTGGGTGACGCGACGCCCCGGAACCCCCGAGGCCACCGGCGTCTTCCGCACCGCGCCGCCGCCCCCGGGGCGACTGCTGCGCACGATCGCCCTCGCCAACGACCTGCACTGGGGCGAGGATCGCAGCGGCTTGATCGTCGCCGGACTGCCGCCGGGCCTGCGCCATGACGACGGGCTCTACCCACAGGTGATGACCGAGGCGCTGCTGCACGACATCCGCCGACCGGAGCGCGCGGCGGATCACCTCGTGGTCGCGGGAGATCTCACCGATTGCGGCAGCGCCGAACAGTCCGAGGGCATCAGGGCACGCCTGGACGCCTGGGGCTCGGCGGGCGTCGATCACTTCGTCTGCCGTGGCAATCACGATATCGGGCGCGGCGAGCACGATCATTGGGGCGCTGTGTTCCAGCCGTTCGGGCAACTCACCTGCCATGAACTCGGCGGCTTGCGGCTGATCGGCCTCGACACCACGCGACGGCGAGGTGCCGGCGGCACGATCGACGCCGACCAACTCGCCCGGCTCCGCGCGACACTCGCCGCCGACCCCGACCGACCGACGCTGGTCTTCGGACACCACCCCGCCACCCGCTACGCGGCACTGAGCAACCCCGGCGGCCCCGGTTTCGTCCTCGATCACGCGAGCACGTCGGCCTTGCAGGCCTGCTACCGAACGACCCCCGGCATCTTCCTGCACCACAGCGGCCACACCCACCGCAACCGCCGCACCCGCCCCGATTCCGGCGATGTCGAGTACCTCGAGGTAGCGGCGGTGAAGGAGTACCCCGGCGGCTACGCCCTGCTACGCCTCTACGAACACGGCTACACGGTGCATTTCCACCGCATCGCCGCCGCGGCGGCGCTGGCCTGGACCAGCAAGACCCGCAAGCAATACTTCGGCCTGCACCCCGACCACGCCCTCGGCAGCCTCCCCGACCGCAATCACCGCGCACCCCACGACTTCTCGGGAGTCACCCCGCTGCGTTGATTCAGTACATTCGTACCGCGACCAAACGCCAACCGTCCCTGAGCGACTCGATACGCCCCGCGACAGCGAGCGTGCGCGGCCCACGCTGATACGAGGCGAAGACCTCGGCGCCGTCCGGTGCCGGTGTCAGCTTCACGCGGGTCAAAGTGGCGCTGCCCAAGCCGCGGCCGGGGACCAGATCCTGCGCGAGCATGGTGTTGATCGCGGCGAGCGCCCGGGCGTCGGTGTACGCACGCAGATGAGTCGGCGATCTGCGCCTGTCGACCACCTCCAAGAGCAGCCGCAGGACCTGCTCGGCGAATCGTTGTGCGGTCGCCAGCGATTCGACGGCGGGCACCGCCTGCGGGCAGGACGCGCGCACCACCCTGCGGATACTCGCCGGCGCTCCACCCGCGGCCCTCGGCCGTCCCGAACCGGTAACACGATGGGGCACAGCGGTATTCACATCCGCGCCACGCTGGACCACTTCCCCGCCCTCCAACCGCGGCTCGCAATGCGGCGCGGGCGACAACACCATTGCCTCCGTAGACATGCTCGTCCCCTCGAGTCAGTCCACCCACTCCCCAGTGTGGCGCACAGCATGCCACGCGGGTCCGACAGGCGTTCGTGAAATCGACGCAGGTCGCCTCGAGATGTCCGCTCTCAGAACAGCGTCATCGGTTCGTCGGACTCCGCCGTCGGCTGCGCGGGCAGATCGGGGACGATCGCGCGGACCTCGTCGTGGAAGCGACGGGCCAGATCACGCGCGGCGGCGTTGTCGGGAGTGTGCACGAACACCGTGGGCGAGCGGCCTTCGCGCAGCCAGTCCGCGACCGTCTCCACCCACGGCTGCCAGCCCGCCACGGTCCGTTCGAGATCGGCGCGGCCGTGGTAGCGCACGATCGGGTACTCGGTCAGTGCCCGCATCCGACGCGGCACGCGAGGCTTCTTCGCTCGCGCCTCGTACTCGGAGGGGTCACCCGGTGGTCCGTCGAACAGGACCGTCGTATCGAACGGCACCCATTCGGCCCCGATCCGCCCGAGCACCCGTTCCAGCTGTACCGCGGCCCGCTCGTCGTCGAAGAACGCCGGGTGCCGCACTTCCACCGCGCAGCGAAGTCCACCGGGCAGCTCACGCCAGAAGCGCGCGAGGGCGCCGAGGTCGGTCGGCCCGAACGACGCGGGCAACTGGATCCACAGCGCGTGCACGCGCGGCCCGAGCGGCGCCATCACGTCGAGAAAGGCACCGAGTTCGGCGCCCGCGTCGATGAGCCTGCGCTCATGTGTCACCGCCCTGGGCGGCTTGAGCACGAACCGGAAATCGGGCGCGGTCTGTCGCGCCCACGACTCGACGGTGGACGCGGACGGCGTCGCGTAGAAGGTGGTGTTGCCCTCGACCGCACCGCAGTGCCCGCTGTAGGTACGCAACCGCTCCCCCGACGCGGGCAACCGCTGCTGCCACTGTGGATGCGTCCACATCGCACAACCCATCCGCAGCTCACGCACAGGCCGACGGTAATACAGCGACCGCCCGGCCCTAAAATGAGACCGGTTGCCACCAGTTCGCCCGGCGCGCGGGCGGCGGGAGCCGCGGAGTCCGGCCGAGCAGGTCGGCTACCGCGCACCCGCCACATCATGAATTCCGGTGCGCGCACAACGGAAAGGGCCTGTGATGGCGATTCTCACCACCGAGCGGCCCGGTGCTGTCTCGGTAACCCGCGCCTGGCTCGGCGTGTGCGCCGCCATGGTGGCGATCGCGTGGGGCGGCAACGAGTTCACGCCGCTGCTGGTGATGTACAAGGCCCACGGTCTGGCGCTGACCGCGGTCGACCTGCTGCTGTTCTACTACGTCCTCGGCATCGTGCCCGCGCTGCTCATCGGCGGTCCGCTGTCGGACCGGTTCGGCCGCCGCCCCTTGATGCTGCCCGCACCGCTGATCGCCGCGGCCGGTTCCCTGCTGCTCGCGGCGGGCGCGGCCTCGGTGCCGATGCTGGCGGCCGGGCGGATGCTGTGCGGTGTCGCACTCGGGCTCGCGATGGCGGTCGGCGGCAGCTGGCTCAAGGAACTGTCGCAACCGCCGTTCGCCGCGGCCGCCACGGGCAAGGGGGCCCGCCGATCCGCGATGAGCCTGACCGCCGGGTTCGCCCTCGGCGCCGGGGTGGCGGGAACCCTCGCGCAGTGGGGCCCGCTGCCCGATTCGACCGCCTATCTCGTCAACGCGACACTCTGCGTCGCGACCGCGTTCTGGGTGGCCAGAACACCGGAGACCGTGACGCGCCGAGCGAATCCGGGCAGGCTGCGCGACGACCTGACGATCCCCGCCGCCGGACACCGACGATTCCTGCGGGTCGCGGTGCCGATCGCACTGTGGCTGTTCACCGCCAATGCCACCGCCTACGCGGTCCTGCCCACGCTGATGCTGCCGCGCGTGCAACAGGCCCCGATCGCCTTCTCCGCCCTGGTCACCATGGTGACGCTCGGCTGCGGATTCACCATTCAATCGGTGGCACGCCGCATCGACCGCCCCGGCACCGCGCGCGCCGCGGTGGTCGCGCTCGTACTGCTCACCACCGGCATGGTCCTTGCCGCGTGGACGGCGGCCACCCTGAGCATCTGGGTGACGCTACTGACCGCCGTCGTGCTCGGCAGCGGCTACGGGATCGGCCTCGTCGCCGGCCTACAGCAGATCGAACGGATCGCGGGCCCCGGCGACCTCGCGGGCTTGAACGCGGTCTTCTACTCGGTGAGTTACCTCGGCTTCGGCGTGCCCGCGGTCCTGTCGGCGCTACACAGCGGCCTCGGGGTCGGCTATCCCGCCATGTATCTGGTCACCGCCGCGATCGCCGCGGGTTGTCTCGCGCTCGTCGCCGCGAACTACCGCGAACGGATCTGAGCGCGCGCCCTTCCCTGTCACTACGGTGGATCTGGTGAGTACCGACCCCGTCGAGACCCTCCAGCGCTGGCAGGATTGCGGCGCGGTCTGGCGGGTCGTCCACCGCCGACCGGATTCGGTGACCATCGCCCTCTACGAATGCACCGGCGGGCAGGAGGTAGACCGCTTCACCTCCACCGATGCCACCCTGCTGCGGTTTCTCGGCGAACGCGCCACCAGCGAGGACTGACCCGCCCGCGCGCGACGGGGTTACGCTGGTTGGCGTTATCGCTTCACGCCCGTCGGCCCGCACACGGCCGGATCGCCAAGTGAGGAGAGACCATGTCGGCCCCTACCGGACTACCCACTGGAACCTGGGTCATCGACCCCGCCCACTCCACCTTGCAGTTCTCCGTGCGCCACCTGATGGTGAGCAAAGTACGTGGCCGGTTCACCGATTTCGGCGGCACGCTCGTGGTCCACCCCGACGGCACCGCCGACGCCGACGTCGAGTTGAAGGTCGCCTCCGTCACCACCGACAACGCACAGCGCGACGGCCACTTGGCCAGTGCCGACTTCTTCGACGTCGCGAATCACCCGATCGCCACCTTCAAGGCCTCCGGTTTCACGGCGCTGAGCAACGAGTTCTCCGTCACCGGCGATTTCTCCATCCGCGGCAACACCCACCCGGTGACCCTCGACGTCGAATTCCTCGGCACCGGCCCCGGCATGGCCGACGCCCCGGTCGCCGGATTCACCGCGACCGCCACCATCAACCGCCGCGATTTCGGCCTCACCACCGACATTCCGATGGCCGACGGCGGCGCCGTGATCGGCGACAAGATCAACCTCTCGCTCGACGTCGAGGTCGGCCTGCAGAGCTGAACGCACAGGAGCTGCGATGTCAGGACGACGTTTTCGAGCCGGCCTCGCCGCCGGGCTCCTGGTGCTGGTCGCGGCCTGCGGCGGCTCGCCGAGCGAATCCGCGACCGAATCCGCCGCCCCGCCGACACCGACGATCTCGGTCGCGCCCACCGACGGCGCGACCGAGATCGATCCGCTCGGCCCGGTCCGCGTCAGCACCAGCGACGGGCAGCTCACCGCGGTCACGATGACCAACGAGCAGGGCGGCACGGTCGAGGGCATCCTCACCCCGGACCAGTCGGCCTGGAAACCGTCGGAACCGCTCGGCTACGGCCACACCTACACGGTCACCGCCGAGGCGGTGACCGTCACCGGCCGGGTCGGACCGATCACCTCGTCGTTCAGCACGCTCGCGCCGAACAATCAGACCAAGGTCTATTTCCGCACCACGGGCGGCGAGGAGCTGTCCCCGTCGGGCACCTACGGCGTGGGCACCGTCGTCGTCGCGCACTTCGACGAGGACGTGCCCGATCGCGCGACGGCCGAGAAGCACCTGTCGGTCACCACCGATCCGCCCGTCACCGGTTCCTGGTACTGGCTCGACAACCGCAACGCCCACTGGCGCCCCGCGAACTACTACACGCCCGACACGTTGGTGACGCTCGACGCCGACATCTACGGCAAGGATCTCGGCGGCGGCCTCTACGGCCAGGAGGACACGAAGACCAGCTTCACCATCGGCGCCTCGCACGTCTCGATCGTCGACGACAACGACAAGCAGGTCCGGGTGTACGAGAACGGCACGCTGATCAAGACGATGCCCACCTCGCTGGGGATGGGCGGCAGCCAGACCGTCGCGGGCAAGACCATCACCTTCTGGACCCAGCCGGGGACCTACACCGTGATGGACAAGGCCAATCCGGTGATCATGGACTCCTCCACCTACGGCCTGCCGGTGAACTCCAGGCTCGGCTACAAGGAATCCATCGGCTGGGCGACCAGGATCAGCACCGACGGCATCTATCTGCACCAGCTCGACGACACGATCTGGGCGCAGGGCAACACCAACGTCTCACACGGCTGCCTCAATCTCAGTGGCGAGAACGCCCGCTGGTTCTACGAATTCTCCCAACCCGGTGACGTGGTCGAGATCAGGAATACCGGCGGCGCGCCGCTCGAGGTGTGGCAGAACGGCGATTGGAGTGTGCCATGGGACCAGTGGCAGGCGGGTAGCGCGTTACGGTGAACGCCGACAATGCCTTTGCGGCCTTTGCGGCGCCGCCGAGCCGGGAGTCAGCACGGCGCGGACCACAGCGGGTCGGCAAGCGCGTCGCCACCGGTCATCGCGCGCCCCGGCGTCGACGTGCTCGTCGAGTCGCATCGATCCTGGCCAGGATGCTCGTGGCGACCACCGCGACGGCCGTGCTCGCGGGTACCGGCCTGGCCTGGTCGGTGGAGCGGGACTTCGATTCCGGCTTCACCCACTCCACCGCACTCGGTACGGACGCGCCGCGTTCCGTCGGCGGCGCCGTCAACATCCTGCTGATCGGCCTCGACACCCGCAAGGACCTCGACGGCAACGACCTGCCGAGGGAGGTGCTCGAGCAGTTGCACGCCGGCGACGGCACCGAAGGCGGCTACAACGCGAATTCGCTCATCCTGCTGCGTATTCCGGCGGACAAGAGCAAGGTCGTCGCCTTCTCCATCCCGCGCGACGACTATGTGACGGTGACCGGCATCCCCGGCTACCAGCAGATCAAGATCAAAGAGGCGTACGGCCTGAAAAAGGCCGCGGTGCAGGCGAAGCTGATCGAGCAGGGCGAGAAGGATCCGGTCGTGCTGGAGCGGCGGGGACGGGAGGCCGGGCGCGCGTCAATCGTCACCGCGGTCCGCGATCTCGTCGGCGTTCCGATCGACCGGTTCGCCGAGATCTCCCTCGCGGGCTTCTACGACCTGGCGACCGCGGTCGGCGGGGTCGACGTGTGCCTCGAGCACGCCGTCGACGACAGCGAGTTCTCCGGCGCGATCTTCCCCGCGGGCAGGCAGCATCTCGATGGTTCCCAGGCCCTGGCGTTCGTCCGGCAACGGCACGGTCTGCTCAACGGCGACCTCGACCGCACCCACCGTCAGCAGGCCTTCCTCACCTCGGTTGCCAAGTCGCTCAGGGACTCCGGAACGCTGACCAACCTGAGCCGACTCGCGGAACTGATGAATGTGGCGCACCGCGACATGGTGCTCTCCGACGGCTGGAACCTGTTCGACTTCGCCCGCGACCTCGGCTCCGCGGGTTCGGTACCGGTCGAATTCCACACGCTGCCGGTGGTGCGCTACGACGTGATCGACGGCCAGGACGTGAACATCGTCGACCCGGCCGCGATCAAACGTGAGGTGCGGGCCGCTTTCGGCCAGGAGGTGCCGACAATTACGACCACGGCGCCCACTCCGACGAGCGTGGTCGATATCCACAATGTGGGCGCGTTGCCAGGTCAGGCGGCAACGCTCTCGGTCGCGCTGACGAACCGGGGCTACGGTGCGGGCCTGATCGGCGACGGTGATTCCAGTGACGGCCCCTACTCGGCCCTCACCTACGGTCTCGGTGCCGCCGACGATGCGCGTGCGCTGGCGGAAATGCTCGGCGGCCTGCCGTTTTCGGCGTCGCCCTCGGTGGCGGACGGGCGGATCGAAGTGGTGCTCGGCGCGGACTTCACCCTGCCGCTCGAACTGAGCCCCACCACCCCGACGACCACTGCGCCCCCGACCACGGCCGCCGGCTCCGTGCCGGTGCCGGATGCGGGAAAACCGGTGTCCACCACCATCGGCGACACCATTCCCTGCGTCAACTGACCAACCGCCGTCGGCGGATATCCGGTCGGCCACCGGAATGCCCGGTGGCCGACCGATTCTCACTCCTCGGGGGCGTCCGGGTAGGCCTGCTGCCGGTATCCACCGCGCAGCGTCCCGTCCAGATACGCGGCCTTGCAGGCCCGCCGGGCGATCTTCCCGCTCGACGTCCGCGGAATCGACCCAGCAGGCACCAGCAACAGGTCCCGCACCATCACCCCGTGCCTGCGCGCGATCGCCGCGCGCACCATATCCGTGATCGGGCCCGGCTCGAGTTTCGCCGCGCCTGTTCCCCTTTCGGCGACGATCACCAATTGTTCCGCCGCCGGATCGGACACCGCCCCGGCCTCGAGCACGGGTGTGGGCAACTGCCCCGCCTGCACCGAGAAGGCCGCGATGAAACCGGGCCGCAGGGCCGTGCTGGCCTCCTGCGCCGAGTATTCGAGATCCTGCGGATAGTGGTTGCGCCCGTCGACGATCACCAGGTCCTTCACGCGACCGGTGATGAACAGCTCGCCGTCGTGATAGGCACCGTAGTCGCCGGTCCGCATCCATTTCGCGTCGTCGGGCGCACCCGCGGCGCGACTTCCGGTAGCCAGGCGCGCGCTCACCCGGTTGTGGAAGGTCTCCTCGGTCTCCTGCGCCCGGCCCCAATACCCGATGCCCATATTGTCGCCGTGCAACCAGATCTCGCCGACTTCGCCGTGGCCTCGCTCCACCCCGGTGCCCGGATCGACGATCACCGCCCACTGCGACCGCGCGACGTGTCCGCACGACACCTGCGCCACCGCGTTCGCGGCGTGCTCGTCGCACTCCACCATCCGCCCGTCGTTCAACTGCCCGCGATCGACATAGACCACCCGCGCCTCGTCGTCGCGCTTGGTCGCCGACACGAACAGCGTCGCCTCGGCCATCCCGTAGCACGGCTTGATGGCGGTCTTGGACAGCCCGTAGGGCGCGAACGCCTCGTTGAACTTACGCATCGAGGCCACCGAGACAGGTTCGCTGCCGTTGATCAGACCGATCACATTCGACAGGTCGAGCGTCTCGCCGCCCTTGGGCAACCCGCGCATCGCCGCGTGTTCGAACGCGAAATTCGGTGCTGCCGAATAGATCTCGGCACCGTCGGCTTGGGCGGCGAGCTCCTTGATCCAGCGCGCGGGCCTGCGCACGAACGCGCTCGGCGACATGATGGTGATGAACTTGCCGCCGATGGTCGGCAGGATCACCGTGAGCAGCCCCATGTCGTGGAACAGCGGCAACCAGGTGACCCCGCGGGCGTTCTCGGTGATCCCGATGGCGTCGATCATCTGCAGCAGGTTCGTCCCCACCGAGCGGTGGGTGATCTCGACACCGGCGGGCACCCGCGTCGACCCGGACGTGTACTGCAGATACGCCACGCTGTCGATATTGATGTCGGGCCTGCGCCAGCGCGCACCGACAGTGTCGGGAATCGCCTCGACCGCGATGATCCTGGGCCGCTGCGCGGCGGGCTGTTCGCGGAAGAATTTGCGCACGCCCGCGGCCGCGCTGCCGACGGTGAGCACCGCGGCGGGTTCGCAGTCGCCGAGCACGGCGTGTAGCCGGTCGCTGTGGCCCTGCTCCTCCGGATCGAACAGTGGCACAGCCACATTCCCCGCGTACACCGCCGCGAACAACGCGACGACATAGTCGAGACCCTGCGGCGCCAGCACCGCCACCCGATCGCCGGGCTGAGTCACCTGCTGCAGTCGCGCGGCCACCGCGCGCAGCCGCACGCCGAACTCGCGCCAGGTCAGCTCCTGATATTCCCCCTCACGTTCTGTCGAATAGTCGATGAAGCGATAGGCCAGATCGTCCCCGTTGGCCTCGCTGTGTTTGTCGACGAAGTCGATCAGGGTCTGATCACCCGGAATCCGGATCGTCCCCAGTTCGTCCACATAGTCGTCGAAAGTGTCGCCGATCATTCCCAATCCTTTTCAACGCACATTGACCAGAACCCGCCGGCACAGGACGAATCGTCAATACCGCCCGAACGAGATCGCCACGTTGTGACCGCCGAAACCGAAGGAGTTGTTCACCGCGTAATCGATTCTTCCGCGCCGCGCCTGACCCGACACGACATCCAAATCGATATCCGGGTCCTGATTGTCCAGATTCAGCGTGGGCGGAACGATGCTGTCGCGAACACTGAGCACCGTCAGCACCGATTCGAGCGCGCCGACCGCGCCGATCGAATGCCCGAGAGCCGACTTGGGCGCGTACACCGAAGCGTGCGAGCCGATCGCCTTCGCGATCGCGTTCGCCTCGGCGGTGTCACCGATCGGAGTCGCGGTGGCGTGGGCGTTGATGTGGGTCACGTCGGCGCGGCTGATCCCGCCGGTCTGGATCGCCCGCGTCATCGCTCGTGCGGCGCCGGTGCCCTCTGGATCCGGTGCGACGAGATGGAACCCGTCGGAGGTGACGCCCGCGCCGAGCAGTCGAGCGTGAATCGTCGCGCCGCGCGCCTTCGCGTGTTCCTCGGTCTCGATCACCATCATCGCGCCCGCCTCGCCGAAGACGAACCCGTCGCGGTCGGCGTCGAAGGGGCGCGAGGCCGCCTTCGGATCGTCGTTGCGGGTGCTCATCGCGCGCATCTGCGTGAACGCCGCGATCGGCACCGCCTGAATGGAGCCCTCGACACCGCCGGTGACCACGATGTCGGCATCGCCCATCATGATCATCCGCCACGCGTTGGCGATCGCCTCCGAGCCCGACGAGCAGGCCGACACCGGCGTGGAAACCCCGGCCCGCGCCCCCAACTCGAGGCCGACGCAGGCCGCGGGGCCGTTGGGCATGATGGCCTGCACGGTCAACGGCGAGACCTTGCGGTAGCCGCCGTTGCGCAGCCGGTCGCGCGCGTAGATCAGCGATTCCGCGCCGCCGAGGCCGGTGCCGATGGAGACGCCCAGCCGGTCGTGGTCCACCTCGGGACTGCCCGCGTTGCGCCACACCTCGCGACCGAGAACCACGGCCATCTGCTCGACGTAGGACAGCTTGCGCGCCTCTTCGCGGGTGAGCGAGAGGGTGGGTGACACCTTCAGGTGGCCGCCGATCCGCACCGGCAGTTCGAAGTCGTCGATGAAGGAATCTTCCAAGACGTCGATTCCGCTCTCGCCGTTGAGCAGACCTTTCCAGGTCGAGTCGACGTCGCCCGCGATCGACGTGGTCGCCGCCAGGCTCGTGACCACGATATCCGTCATAAATTTTCGCTCACTCTCTCTAGCTATGCCACGACTGAACGGGAACCGCTGATGGAGCTGAACTGGTGGAGCGTATATGCACACGACGCGACGCGCCCAAATTCCGAAACAGTGCGCAGAACACCGTGTCGTTTCCAGGCGCGATGCGCCAGGTCTATTGTGACGACGGGCAACACTACCGGACCGACGCAACTCTCGCTTTTCACTAACCGGAAAGGGCAAACGAGCGTGGCCAGGAACCTGACCCAACTGGAACTACTGATCGAGCTTGAACCCATCGCCGCGAGCAATGTCGACCGCCATCTGTCGATGGCCAAGGACTGGCACCCCCACGATTACGTCCCGTGGGATCGAGGCCGGAACTTCGCGTCGATGGGCGGAATCGATTGGGACCCAGAACAATCCGCTCTCAGCGAGCTCGCCAAGGCGGCGATGGTCACCAACCTGCTCACCGAGGACAACCTACCCTCCTATCACCGCGAGATCGCCGAGAACTTCTCCGAGGACGGCGCGTGGGGCACCTGGGTCGGCCGCTGGACCGCCGAGGAGAACCGGCACGGGATCGTGTTGCGTGATTACCTCGTGGTGACCCGTGGCGTCGACCCGGTCGCGCTCGAGCAGGCCCGAATGATCCATATGACCAACGGATACTCGGCGATGGCCGTCGTCGACGCCAAGGCACCCGGATACGACATCCACACTTCGACCGGCGCCGGGTTCCTGTTCTCCGTCGCCTATGTGACCTTCCAGGAACTGGCCACCAGGGTGAGCCATCGCAACACCGGCCGCGTCTGCGACGATCCGATCGCCGACCGCATGCTGGCCCGCATCGCCGCCGACGAGAACCTGCACATGATCTTCTACCGCAACCTGTGCGCCGCCTCGCTCGACCTGGCCCCCGACCAGACCATCGAGGCGATCAACACCATCGTGCAGAACTTCCAGATGCCCGGCGCGGGCATGCCCGGCTGGCGACGCAACGGCGTGCTCATGGCCAAGCACGGCATCTACGATCTGCGCCAGCATCTCGAAGAGGTGTTGATGCCGGTGCTGCGTAAGTGGAACATCTTCGAGCGCAACGACTTCGGACCGAGAGGCGAGCGCGCTCGCGAGGATCTGGCAGCGTTCCTCGAGCGGCTGGGCGGTGATGTCGTGCGCTTCGAGGAACAGCGCGATCGCGCGCTGGCACGCACGGCCGAGCGCGAACGGCAACCGGTGTGATCGACCCGGCCCGGCCGCTACCTGGCCGGGTCGCGGCGCGCGTGGTTCTTGTTGCGATACATCGCCGCGTCGGCGGCGTGTACCAATTCGTCTACCGCGCCGGGCAATCGCTCGAAAAAGGCGGTGCCGATGCTGGCGCCGACCGCGAGCGTGTGCCCGTCCACCTCGAGCGGCGCGGTGAGCGCGGCCAGCAGCTCGGCGGCGAGTCGCGCCAATTGTGCTTCACCGGAACATCTTTCGATCAAAACCAGGAACTCGTCGCCGCCGATGCGGGCGGCGAGCGCCGAGTCCGGACGCACCGCCTCACGCATCCGGTCGGCCACGACCTCGAGCACACGATCTCCGACCGTGTGCCCCCACAGATCGTTGATCTCCTTGAAACCGTCGAGGTCGAGATAGCAGACCCCGATCGGCGGTTGTGCCTGCGCCAGTCTGTTGAACAGGTGTGGGCGGTTCGGCAGGCCGGTGAGCGCGTCGTGATTGGCGTCGTGCCACAGCCGGTCGGCGAGTTGCTTGCGCTCGGTGACATCGACCGCGACGCCGATCAGGAACTCGATGGCGCCGTCGGTACCGCGCACCGCCGACATCGACAGGTCGATCGCGGTCGCGCGGCCGTCGCCGTGCAGATGCTCGGTCTCGGTGCGGAAGCTCTCGGATTCGCCGGCGACCATCAGCTGGAGTTGCTCGAACGCGAAATTCAGGTTCCGCGGACCGAGAATGTCGGCGACGGTCCGCCCCGGCATCGTCTCCGGGGTCTGGCCGAGCATCTCGGCCATGATGGCATTGCAGTTCACCACCTGGCCGGTCATGTCGACAGTGCCGATGCCGACCAGCGCGCCGTCGAAGACCGCCTCGAATCGGGCTTCCGACAGGGCCCGCCGCTGTTCGGCCTCCTGTGCCGCGGCAAGCACCGCGGCCAGCGTGGCCTCCTGCTCGGCCAGCGCGGCGGCCCGCAGCGCCGCGGTGAAGCCCGCCGCGAAGTCGGCGGCCAGCGCGATCGCCCGGTCGCGGATCTGCGGTAGCTCGGGATCGTCCGGGCCGTCGGCGGCGATCTCGACCAGGTCAGCACAGATCACCGGCACCGAATGGCTCACCGCGGACGGATCACGGTAATTGGCGGCAACCAACATCCGGGCGGCCCGCCGCGCGATATCGGTGTCCTGCCCGCCCCGCGCCGCGTCGATCAGCCCGATGCACAGGGCACCGAGCATCTCTTCGATCTGGGAGCGGTTGAGCGTAGGAGCTACGACGCCGTCGAGGGCATCCGCCCACCGCTGCGCCAGCTCCCACGACCCCACTGCTTCATCCACCTGTCATCGTCTATCGCACCGCCATGTCAGGCGGTCTACTTCTTGATCGCGACCCCGCCCATGCCGAGCGAACGGCCTGGCTTCTCGTGCTGATCACGCTCGGACTCGGGCCGCCACAGCGGCAACTCGACAACGCCGGGTTCGACCGAATCCCATCCCTCGAACAACGCGACGATCTCGTCTTTGGACCGGAAATGGATTCCGACCTTGGACTGGTTCACCGAGTTCGTCCCCAGTTTACCGGCGTCATCGGGCCGAAGCTCGGATGTGAGATGTGAAATGGCAATGTAGCTACCCGCGGCAACCACATCGCGCAGCGCAGTCACCTTACCGACCGGATCGTCGATATCGGGCACCAGGTGCAGCACCGCGATCAGCAGCAAACCCACCGGGGCGTCGAAGTCGATCAAACCGGTCTCGCGGACCGCGGCGACCAGATCAGCCGGTTTGCGTAGGTCGGCTTCGATGGCGCCCGCGCGCACATTGCCCGCCAGGATGGTTCGCGAATGAGCGACCGCTACCGGGTCGATATCGACGTAGAGCACCGTGGCCTCCGGGTCCAGCTCGTGCACGATCTCGTGCACATTTCCCGCCGTGGGGATGCCCGAACCGACGTCGAGGAACTGCCGGATTCCGGCGTCGAGCATGAAGCGAACCGCCCGGCGCAGAAACGCCCGATTGCTCAGCGCCAACCTCGGCAGGTCGGGAACGAGCCTGGTAGCCAGCTCCGCGGCGTCGCGGTCGACCGCGAAGTTGTGCGAGCCGCCGAGCAAAGCGTCGTACATCCGAGCCGGACTCGGATGCTGCATATCGACACCTTCGGGCGCCCATACCGGCCGATCCATCGAATTCCCCTGTCTGCCATTACCGCACCGCACCCTCGCAACCCGCGACGATGCCACCAGCATCGTAATCGGCGGCACCGACATCGGCGCGGCTATCTGTTAGCAAGGGTCACGTAGTCGACCAGCGGTACTGTCGGGCGCTACTTCTCGGAACCGTAGGGCTCGGCCCAGAGTGGGGCCACATCCGGTGTCATGGTGGCGACTACCGGGATGCCCGCGGCCACGAAATTGTCCAGGGCGCGACGCATGTGGTCGGCCGAGGTGATCAGGACAGCCTCGGACACACCGAGCGCTGCCATCATGCGCGCCGAGAACTCGGCGTTCTGCACGGTGGAACCGGCTTCGGTTTCCGCGTGCAATCGTTGCCTGGCGACACCGCGAACATTGAGCCAGTCGGCCATTACCTGCGCCTCGGTGACACCGTTGCGCGGGTTACCGCCGGTCACGATCACCGGGGAGGCCGGCGACATCAGAGCCTGAATCAGCGCCGCGTGCAGGCGATTACCCAGTTCGGGTCGCATCGTGCCATCGGGCAGCAGACCATATCCGAGCACCACGATCGCCGTCTCGGGGCCGTAGGTGGCAGGCAGCACGATCCCGGCGAGGCCTGCGACCGAACCGACCACGCCCGCCAGCGGATCGGCGGACGGCGCGGCGGCACCGGGTGGCGCTGCGGCGAGCGCCGCGACCAGTGCGGCGGGCAGCACCAGCGCCGCCGCGCAACGACGCAGTGTCTGATGAGCGAAGAGCCGGTGCATGGTGACCTCCCGAAGCGACGTCACATCATCGTCGCGCACCGGGACATCCGCCATGCCCATTTCTGAAATGTTGATGGTTCGGAATGTTTGCCCCGGTCCGGGCCGGTATCCTGGG
>NZ_BDAX01000029.1 GCF_001612665.1 Nocardia alba NBRC 108234
CCAACAAATCACCGAATTGCTTCGGATCTTCCATTGGGCAACTGTTCCAGCCTAACCGCGCTCCCAGACGATGTCAATCGTTAGCCTGGTCACTCGATCTTGGCCCGTCAGGCGCTCTCCGGTTTGTGTCCGTGTCGCTCTGACTTCCAATAAGTTACGCGCTGGATAACGCCGCGTCAAATCGCTTGGACAACACCGGATCTCCGCAGGTCACCGCGATGCGCTCAGCCGTTGCGCCGGCCTGAATCACACGCATGTGACTCAGGCCTCCGCAACGACATCAGGCTATCCGATGCACGCCCGCCATGTTCTTCTTTCCGCGGCGCAGCACCAGCCACTCACCGTGCAGGAAGTCGGCGTCGGACGGGGTCCATTCGACATCGCCGACCCGCTGGTTGTTCACCGACGCACCACCTTCGTTGACCGCCCGCCGGGCCGCGCCCTTGCTTTCGCACAGGCCCGAGGCGACGAGCAGGTCGACGATCGTGTTCGGCTCACCCGGCACCACCTCGGCCACCTTGCCGTCGACCGCGGTTTCGCGCAGCGCGGCGCCGAGCGTGGACAGCGGGAGTTCGCCCAGCTCGCCGCGACCGAACAGGGCCTGACTGGCCAGTTCCACCGCGCGGGTCTCGGCCTCACCGTGCACCAGCGTGGTCATCTCCGCTGCCAGGCGCTTCTGCGCCTCGCGGGCGAACGGACGTTGCGCGGTCGCCTGCTCGAGTTCGTCGAGTTCTTCGCGGCTCAGGAAGGTGAACCAGCGCAGGTAGCGCACGACATCGGCGTCGGCGGTGTTCACGAAGTACTGGTACCAGGCGTAGGGGCTGGTCAGCTCGGGGTCGAGCCACAGGCTGCCGCCGCCGGTGGACTTGCCGAACTTCTTGCCGTCAGCCGAGGTCACCAGCGGCACGGTGAGCGCGTGCACGTGCGCGCCGTCGACGCGCCGGTTCAATTCGACGCCGGCGATGATGTTGCCCCACTGGTCGGAGCCACCGACCTGCAACGTGCAGCCGTGCTCGCGCCGCAGCTGCAGGTAGTCGTTGGCTTGCAGCAGCATGTAGCTGAACTCGGTGTAGGAGATGCCGTCACCTTCGAGCCGCCGCTTGACGGTGTCGCGAGCGAGCATGACGTTCACCGAGAAGTGCTTGCCGACCTCGCGCAGGAAATCGACGGTCGACAGCGGGCCGGTCCAGTCCATGTTGTTGACGATCAGCGCACCGGTCGGCGACTCGTCGAGGTCGACGAACCGCTCGAGCTGGCCTCGGATGCGCTGGGACCACTCGGCGACGGTGTCGGTCGAGTTCATCGTGCGTTCGCCGACGTCACGCGGGTCGCCGATCATGCCGGTCGCGCCGCCCGCGAGCACGATCGGTCGATGCCCGGCCAGCTGGAAGCGCTTGAGCGCGAGCAGCGGAACGAGGTGGCCGGCGTGCAGGCTGGCGGCGGTCGGGTCGAAGCCGGCATAGAGCGTCAGGGGCGCGGCGGCCGCGGCGGCGCGCAGCTCGTCCAGGTCGGTGGACTGCGCGATCAGGCCGCGCCAGGTCAGTTCGTCGAAGATGTCGCCGGTCACGCTGACCTATCTTTCCGCATGCGGTTCGTCAGTCGCGTGCGCGGGTGAGCCAGGCGAGCAGATCGGCTTCGACCTCGTCGCGGTTGGTTTCGTTGAGGACTTCGTGGCGGGCGTCCGCGTAGACCTGATAGGTGAGGTCGCGCAGGCCCGCGTCGCGGTAGCGCTGGACGAGCAGATCGGACAGGCGCAGCTTGTCGTTGAGTGGGTCCTTGTCACCGACCATCACGTAGACGGGGAGGTCGGCGCGCACGGTGCTCGGATCCGCCAGCCTGGTCTGGGCGTTGACCGCGAGCAGGCCCATGTTGGCCTCGTCGACCGCGAAACCGCACCAGGGGTCGGCGATGTAGGCGTCGACCTGGGCTTCGTCGCGGCTGATCCAGTCGGCGTCGGTGCGGGTGGGCTGGAACTCGGCGTTGAAGAAGCCGATCAGGTCGCCACCGGCGGCCGCGATCTCACCGAACAGTCCGTCGACCGCGGTCGTGCCGCTCAGGACCACCTCGTCGACGAGGCCGGAGTGGTCGAGCAGGTACTGCTGCACGGCGAAGGAGCCGAGGCTGTGGCCGATCAGGGTGACGGGCAGTCCGGGATGACGTTCGCGCAGAATCCTGGTGAGCGCGACCTCGTCGGCGACGAGCAGGTTCCAGCCGTCGACACCCAGATCGCCCGCCACCGGGCCCATGCTCAGTCCGTGGCCACGGTGGTCGTCGGCGTACACGGCGAACCCGAGATCGGTGAGCCGTGCGGCGAGGTGGCGATAGCGGTCGGAATGTTCACCCATGCCGTGCGCGATCTGCACGATGCCGCGCGGCTCGGAATCAGTGGGGACCCAGCTCCGCACGTGGATCGTGGTGCCGTCGGTGCTGGAAAAAGTGAACACGGGCGCTCCTGCTCGTACGGTTCTCGATGTGGTCCTCGATCGTCGCACCTGCGGTGAATTCACCATATTGGCCGCTGAGACGAAATCGGGGACACGAGATGAGCTCCGCGACCGAGCCCTCGACACGCCGATGATCGCCGGGACCCGAAGGCTCCGGCGATCATCGGCGTGTCGAGTCGCGGCTCATCGCACCAGCGCGGTGATGGTGGCGCGGCGTTCGTAGGCGATCCAGGCGAAGATCGCGGCCAGCACCAGCGGGAAGATCGCCATCGCGGGCTTGTCGGCGATGAAGGCCTGCGTCGCGGCGGCGAGCACGGTGAGCACGGACAGGCCCACGGCGGCCAGGCCGGACACGCGCGGCACCATCAGCCCGATACCGCCCGCCACCTCGACGACTCCGATGAAGATGAGCAGCGCGAAGGGGATGGTGAGGTTCTCGGGAGCGTTGTCCATGAGGGTGTTCGGAATGACAAGCTTCGGGCCGCCCGAAGCGATGATGAAGAACAGGCCGAGCACGATCTGCAAGGTCCACAGGACGCGGTTGCGGATCTTGCCGGGGCGGTAGGCGTCGGTGTGGGAGAAGTTCGCGGAGGGGGTCGCAGTGGTCATGGTCTCGTCCTTCGAGTCGGTCGCGCCGGGTTGGTAGCGCGTTCAACAGATAGGACGGACCGTCGCCGGAAAACTCATCGCTGTCGGCGAAGTCGGTTGACAGCGCCCCTACAGCAGCGGGGTGGCGCGAGGGCTGCGCCGATACACCGACACGGCAGGCGAGGCCGGTAGCCAGAACCGCCACGGGACCTCGGCGGCGATGCTGACACCCACCCTCGGACCGGCTGCGATATCGGAATGCGGCACAGGTGATTCCAGCTCGAGGCGCAACGGGGAGAACGGGTCGAACAGCTCGGTTCCGTAGTCGGACATGCTGATGCCGAGCGCGCTACCCACATTGCCCGGTCCCCGCGCCAGATCGGCGTCCCTGCGGGCGGCCGGCCTGCGGTCGCGGACGACGTCGATGCCCTCGACCACCTCCGCCGCCCGGACGAGGACCGCACCGGCCTCGCCGTCGTAGCCACCGGTCACGTTCACACACAGGTGAATTCCGTACGAGCGATACACGTAGAGCCGCCCGGCCGGACCGAACATCACCGCGTTGCGGGCCGTCGGTCCCGGCCAGGAGTGTGCGGCCGGATCGGGCCACGGTCCCCCGGGGTCGCTGCCATAGGCCTCGACCTCCACGATGCGCAGCGCCACCGGACCCGACCACAGGATCGCGCCGAGCAACCGGTGGGCGGCGGTAGGAGGATCGACAGCCAATTCCTGGGCGGACACGACCGTCATTGTCACCCGGTCGGACACCCCGTGTGGCATTCCTCCGCCGCGCGCGCCCGCTCCTCAGGCGTAGACGCTGTGCTGGCCGCCGCGCAGGATGCGCCGATCGTCGGCGATCACCACCGCGTAGGCGACCGCTACCAGGGTGGCTAGCTGGCCCCAGGCGAGCCAGTACACCCCGATCGGCGCGGTCGCGGCGACGACGAGGGCGCCGAGCAGCCTGCCGCGCGCACCGGACAGACCGAGCGCGCCCCGGAACCAGGACTGTCCGGCGAAATAGAGGGCGACGCCGCCGGACAACGCACCCGCAGCAGCCCAGCTCACCGGCTCGCCGCCGTGCGCGATGCTGAGCGCGATGCCCGCCGAGGTGAGGATGACACCGACCAGGAGCGGATAGAGCGCGTAGTCGTAGGCGACGAGCGCCGGCCGCACCCGTTCGAGGTCGGGTCGTTCGCCCAGCGCGTGCTCGCCGCGTTCGTCGTCGAAGCCGAAGTAGGCCCACCACAGCACATAGGCCAGCGCCAGCCCCAACGCGACCATGGCCAGCAGCGCGACGGTGATCGGTTCGCCTGCCAGCCCGACACCGAGCGCGACGATCGATTCGCCGAGCGCGACGATCACCACCAGCCCGTGCCGCTCACAGAAGTGCGAGACACGCACCCGGAATCCGGCGGTGTCGACGAGGTAGGGACTGAGGATCTGCATCGCGAAAGCCCCTGCCCAGAGCAGATATTGCAGGGGCGGGTGGGTGAAGCCGCCTGCCACGACCAGGGTGGCCGATACCGCGTTGAGCGGCCCGATGCGGCGGATCGCCAGGACGGCCGACGCCCCACCCGCCGAGGCGAACATCGCGGTGTGGATCGCGGTCACCAGCAGGTAGCCGATTCCGAAGGCGAGACCGGTGCCGTGGAAGGCATCGGGCACGGCGAGCGCGAGCATGAAGAACGCCGACATCCCGACCAGCAGCCAGGTCCGGCGCGACGAAGAGCTCGGCGCGACCTCGTTGGTCAACCAGACATACCCGCTGTACATCCACCAGATCACGCCGAACATCAGCGAAACCTGCAGGACCGCTTCCCATCCCGGATGGTGGACGAACACGTGGGTGAGCTGGGTGATCGTGAAGACGAAGACCAGATCGAAGAACAGTTCCAGGGTCGAGACCCTGACCTGGCCGCCTTCGGCCCGGTCGTTGAGATTGCTTGACACGGCAGAATGGTAGGGCTGGTGACCGGTTCGCGCGAACCCGGCGAGAACACCCGCGATCGGGCAAGCGATGTGGTCGGGGACGGCGCTTTGTCAGGTGCGCGTCTCGTGGTCGTTTTCGACTCCTTGTCCCTGAACACATTCGGTCAGGAATCAGGGGTCGAACCGGGGATGTACCCGGATGTGGGGCGGCGTTCGCGCTCCTACCGTCGATGCATGGCTTCTCCCCCACGTCGGCTGCGCCGCTTCCTGCTCGGCGCGTGCGCCCTCGTCGTCACCCTGGTCACCGCGATCGCCGCCGGGGTGACGTGGACGTGGAGCGCCGCCGACGTCTCGACGGTCGGCAGCACGGAATTCACTCGGCCACTGCGCATTCCGCCGGTGGCGGAATCGACCGTCGACTCCACCGGGACGCGCGTGTTCGCACTCGATATGCGCACCGGGACAACCGAATTCGAGCCCGGCCGCGCGACCGAGACCTGGGGTTTCAACGGCGGCTACCTCGGTCCCACCGTGCGCGCGGCCCGCGGCGAACGCGTGCGGGTCCAGGTGCGAAACCAGCTCCCCGAGGCGTCGACTGTGCACTGGCACGGCATGCACCTGCCCGCCGCCATGGACGGCGGACCACACCAGATGGTCGACCCCGGTGCGTCGTGGACGCCGGAATGGACTGTGGACCAACCTGCTTCGACCCTCTGGTATCACCCACACCCCCACGGCGCGACCGAGGATCACGTGCGCCGCGGCCTGGCGGGCATGTTCCTGATCGATGACGCGCCGAGCGCGCGGCTGTCGCTGCCGAACACCTACGGTGTGGACGATATCCCGGTAATCGTGCAGGACCTGCGCCTACGCGGTCGCCGCCTCGACGGTGCGCACACGATCTTTCGTGACATCGGCTTCCTCGGCGACCGCACCATGGTCAACGGCACCCTGTCCCCGTACCAGGAGGTCGGCGACGAACTGGTGCGGCTGCGCGTGCTCAATGCCTCGACCGCACGGATCTACACCTTCGCTTTCGACGACGCCCGCTCGTTCGCGATGATCGGTTCCGACGGCGGCCTGCTCGAACGCCCCACCACCCTCGATCACCTCCGTCTCTCCCCCGGCGAACGCGCGGAGATCGTGGTGCGGGTGCGGCCCGGTGAGCGCACCGTTCTGCGCAGCGAGAAACTCCAGGCGGGCCTCGGCTTCTGGTCGAACCGGTTCTCGGGCGGCGACGACACCTTCGACGTGCTCGAACTGCGCGCCGCGACGACCCTGCGCCCCTCCGATGCCTTGCCGCAAGCCCTTGTGCCACCGTCGATTCCCGATGGGACGGACTCGGTCACGGATCGGCGCTTCGACCTGACCCTGGCCGGCATCAACGGCGAGCGCATGGACATGGGCCGCATCGACACGATCGTCACCCGGGGCACCACCGAGACCTGGGTCGTGCGCAACGTGGACGGCATGCCGCACAACTTTCACGTCCATGATGTGCAGTTCCGGGTGCTCGAGTACGGCGGCAGCCCACCCCCACCCGAGCTGAGCGGCGCCAAGGACACCATTTTCCTGCCACCGAATACGGCGACGACGCTGGCGCTGCGCTTCGACGGGCCCGCTGATCCGACGACGCCGTACATGTATCACTGCCACCTGCTGTGGCACGAGGAGGTCGGAATGATGGGCCAGTTCACCGTCGTCGAACCAGGTCAGCAGGCCGAGACACCCCCGCGACACGCGCACTGACCTTGCCGCATCGACATCGTCGCGCTAAATTCATCACGTAGTGAATTCAACACACGATGAATTGAGGCGACAATGTCGCACCCCGCCCCGCCACCGATCGCCGTCCAGGTCGCGGACCTGACCGTCAAGCGCGGAAAACGGCCCGTCCTACACGCCCTCACTCTGGACATCCCGCGCGGTTCGATCACCGGCCTGCTCGGCCCGTCGGGCTGCGGGAAGACCACCCTGTTGCGCAGCATCGTGGGAACACAGCTGGTGGAATCGGGCACCGTGACCGTGCTCGGCGAGCCCGCGGGCAGCGCCGGGCTGCGCCGCCGGGTCGGTTACGTCACCCAGGCGCCCAGCATCTACGCCGACATCAGCGTCCGCGACAATGTGGCCTACTACGCCGCGCTCTACGGACGCCAGCGCGACGACACCGAATCCGCGCTCGCGGCAGTCGGTTTGGCCGATCACGCGGATCAGCTCGGCGATCAGCTCTCGGGTGGCCAGAAGACCAGGGTGTCGCTGGCGTGCGCGCTCGTCGGCAAGCCGGAACTGCTGGTGCTCGACGAACCGACAGTCGGCCTCGATCCGGTGTTGCGCGTGGAGCTGTGGAAGCAGTTCCGCGAATTGGCCTCGGCGGGAACGACTCTGCTGGTGTCGAGTCACGTGATGGACGAAGCCGAGCACTGCGACAAGCTGCTGCTGATGCGCGAGGGCGATCTACTCGCCCAGCTCACTCCCGACGAACTGCGCGAGCGCACCGACGAACAGAACCTCGAGGCCGCTTTCCTGACCTTGATCACCCGAGGAGAGCACGCATGACCACCCTGCGTCCCTACACCGCCACCACCGGCCGGATCCTGCGACAACTGCGCAACGATCACCGCACCGTCGCGATGATCCTGGTGGTTCCCGCCCTGCTGATGACCCTGCTGTATTTCATCTACCAGGACGCACCGGGCCCCCCGCACGCCCCGCTGACGATGTTCGACCGGGTCGGCATCACGATGCTCGGCATCCTGCCGTTCATCGTGATGTTCCTGATCACCGCGATCGCGATGCAGCGCGAACGCACATCGGGAACTCTCGAACGCCTGCTCACCACACCGCTGAGCAAGCTGGACCTGCTCGCCGGGTATGGCAGCGCGTTCTCCCTCGCCGCGGCCGCGCAAGCCGCCGTCGCGTGCGTGGTCGCGTTCTGGCTGCTCGGGTTGACCGCCGCGGGCAGTCCGGGGTGGGTCATGCTGATCGCGATGGTCGACGCGGTGTGCGGCGTCGGGCTCGGCCTGCTGGCCAGCGCGTTCGCGCGCACCGAATTCCAGGCCGTGCAGTTCATGCCGGTGATCGTCGCGCCGCAGATCTTCCTGTGCGGGCTGCTGGTCCCGCGTGACCGGCTGCCCGGCTGGCTGGAGGCGATCAGCAATGTGATGCCGTTGAGTTACGCGGTCGACGCGCTCCAGCAGGTGTCGGTCCACGCCGAGCCGACGGGTGCGATGTGGCGCGATATCGCCGTCGTCGCCGGGTTCGCGGTGGTAGCGCTCGGCCTCGCCGCGGCTACTCTGCGGCGACGCACCCCGTAGCGAACGAGACCCGACGAGAGGATCCATGATGAGTGACGGCGAATCCGGTTCCGGCACAGCGAAATCCGGGCGCACCGGGCGCAGGCCGGGCAATGCCGACACCAAACTGGCGATTCTCGACGCGGCGCGGGTCCGGTTCGCCGGCGCCGGGTTCGACAAGACCTCGATCCGCGCGATCGCGGCCGATGCCGATGTCGACCCGGCGCTGGTGCACCACTACTTCGGCACCAAGCAACAATTGTTCGCCGCCGCCGTCGACTTCCCGGTCGACCCGGAGGCCACGCTCGGCGCCGTTGGCGCCGCACCGCTCGACGAGCTCGGGCAGACCATTGTGCGCGCGGTCGTCACGGTGTGGGACTCCCCCGCCGGACCCGGCGTCGTGGCCATGGTCCGCAGCATCTTCGCGGGCGGCGACCAGAATCTCGCGCGCGCGTTCCTGCTCCAGGTGGTGCTGGAACGGGTCAGGGTGCGCATCGCCACCGCGGACGACGACGGCCGCGCCAGGGTCGCGCTGGCCGCGTCCCAGATGGTCGGTGTCTTGACCGCCCGCAAGATCATCGCGCTGGAGCCGTTGGCCTCGATGCCGATCGACGCCGTGGTCGACGCCGTCGGCCCGGTGATCCAGCGCTATCTGACCGGCGACATCGATACCGGCGGTTGGTGATTCGGCAGCGAGTGAGCCGATCAGGATTCGGCGACGAAGAATTCGTGCTCGGCGTCGGTGACGTCGCGGGCCTCGTCGATCAGCAGCACCGGGATGCCGTTGTCGATCGGGTAGGCGCGGTGTAGACGCGGGTTGTAGAGCACGCTCACATCGGCTTCGGTGCGCACCAGTTGCAGTGGGCCCTTGTCCTGGGGGCAGGCCAGCAGGCCGAGCAGGGTTGCGTCGATGGTGGTTTCTTGCGCCATGACCGACAACCTACCCGGCCGCCGCTGACGTCGAAGAATCCGCGCCACGACGGAACGAGATGTGCCGGTGGCCGAAGAAACTGCCGACCGCGACCAGGCCGAGCACGACCACCGCCGACGGCATCCGCGGCAGTCCGAACACCGAGACCGCCAGCGAGAGCAGCGCCATGTTCAGCACGAGTCCGCCCGAGTTCACGACAACGAACCCGAGGAAGTCGCGCACCACATGACCGCGCACCCGGAACACCAGCGTCCGGTGCAGTACGAACGCGCTGACGATGCCGATGCCGTAGGCCAGCGCCACCGCGACCGCGGGCGGCACGGAATTACCGAGGATCGCCATCCACGCCACGGTGAGCACGATGCCGAGGGCGGTGTTGAAACCGCCGATCAGCGCGAACGCGAGTTCCTGTCGACGCACGACACGCAACAGCAGGCCGGTCGGCGCGTCGGCGACGTGTGGCGAGTCGGCTGTCACGAGTGCACGTCCACCATTTCGCGGTCGACCGGATCGGGGCTCGATTCCGGCTCATCGGTCTCGTCTTCGCGACGACGTCCACGCACGTAGACCCACTGTGCGACGCCGAGTCCGGCCAGTCCGGCGAGTGCGGCCGCGATGCCGATCTTCCAGCCCGGCGGGCGCCAGGTGACATCGAGTTCGGCCTTGTCGGTGCCCGCCGGAATGTCCACCGCGACAATCGACTTCGCGATCTGGGTCATCGGGAGCGGAGCGCCGTTCAGGGTCGCCCGGTAGCCGGGCCATGCCAGGCGCGCGAGCACGACCCGGCCGCCGGTCGGCGAACTGACCTGCATCCGGCTGCTCGTGTAGCTCTCCGACAGCGACGTCGCGGTGACGCCGGCGGCATCGGTGATCCGCCCGTTCCGGGTCGAGATCGGCCCGTCGACCCGCTCGAGCACACCGATGTAGTTTTCGTGGCCCGGGTAGTCGACCCACTTCCACCCGGCGGGCGGTTCCTGGTCGACCACGTCAGGGAACAGCGCCTTCTGCACAACGACCCGGTCCAGATTCATCAGATCGACCAGTGGCCGCCCGGTGGTGGCCTCCGGCGCGAACATCCGCCGATAGGCGTCGGGGCAGACGCTGCTGTCCCAGCGCATGCAGAGCAGTTCGCCGAAGTAGAAGTGCCCGGTCGGGGTGTAACCGTTGACGAAGTTCAGGCCGAGGCCCTTGGCCGAGTTGCCGAACACGAGCGACCCGTACGCCCCGTCGACGCTCTTGTCCTTGGGCTGGAGCAGCCCGCGGTCGCCGAGCTGGATGGTGTTGCCGGTGAAGTCCGGGAACTTCGCCGCGGCCTCGGACCGCGAGGCGGGCAGGTTCCACGACATCGGCGTCGGCTGCGCGTCGCGCACCTGCAGGTAGACGATCGGGAACATCACGGTGATGGCGAGCAGGCACGCGACAGCGACGCCACGTGTCTTGTCCAGCCAGATCAGGCCGGCGCCGAGCGCTCCGATCGCGACCGCCGACAGCAGGTGCCAGTACCAGTCGTCGGGCGCGGCCGAGAACGAGCGCACCCAGAGCAACAGGATCAGCACACCGGCGGCGATACCACGGTTCTTCAGGTCCTTGGTGGTGCCGTAGCGACCGAGCAGCACGCAGACCAGCACGAGCAGACCGATCGCGAGCATGGGCAGCACCCGCACCGGCCATCGCAACGGCCCGACGGTGCCGGGCCCGGCCGTCCACATCAGCATCATGATCGCGAAGATCGCGACCGCGCTGAGCTCACGCCAGCAGTCCTTGGCCCTGCGCCAGTCGATGAAGGCGAGCGCGGGCACCAGGAACCAGGCGATATAGGTGACCGGCATCGGCTGGATGTAGCCCCACCACGAAGTGAACGCGGGCAAGGTACTGGGCAGACTCGCGTTGAGCGACTCCGACCACGGCACGGTGAGGAATTGGTCGTTGATGATCTGCGCGGTCCCACGCCAGGTGACCTTCGCCGAGAGCATGCTCGGCAGGTAGGTCAGCAGACCGGCCAGCCCGGCACACAGCGACACCAGTGCCAGGCGCACCACCGGTCGCCATGCGCGCTGGTAGATGATCTCGCCGACAGCGACAGCGAACAGCATCAACGCCGCTTCGACGGCCGGGAAGATGTATTGCACCGAGATCGTCAGATACAAGAAGACGAAAACCGGGATCGGACCGCCGGTCCCCCGTGCGTAGCGCACCGACGACGCCCACGCGTGCACCATCCACGCGGTGCCGGTGAGCGCGGTCATCCAGCTCGCCGTATCGAAGAACAGGAAGAAGCCGGAGAGCGGGAACGCGACGCCCGCCACCGCCGACCACGCCGGCCGACCGCCATAGGCCAGGCAGATCCGGTACACGCCCAGGCCCGCGATGATCGAGAAGATCAACTTCACCACGGTCGCGTAGAGCGCGATGTTGTCCACCGACGGCGCGATCAAGTCGATCAGCAGCTGCGGCGGGTTGAACAGCCCGGCGTCGTCCATGGTGTTGTTGCCCGACATCCACTGCTCGGGAACCATCGTGGGGAACCGGCCCTCGCGCAGCTCGCGACCCAGCGTCACCCACAGCGAGGTGTACTGCGACTCGGTGTCGTCGGTGAAGAAATGACGTGCGTTGGCCAACAGCACGGCGACGTAACCGAGGATCACCCCGACCGTCGTGACGAGCCCCCATCGGATGACATCGCGTCGCGAATCGGGATCTCTACGCGCATCGAGTACAGCACTGTCGGTCACGAGTCCCAGACCCTACATCGACCGAGCGTTCACAGTGCAGTGGGTCGGTGAGATTCCCTCGGCGCAGCACCGGGAAGGCCTCGCTGTACCGTGTTAAAGTTCACCGGCTCGGACTCTGCTGTCACGCAGGGAGTACCGGCACGCACCGTCTTCGAAAGTCGATCCAGCTGATGCCGAATCCCACCTCGCCGACCTACCGCTCCGCTCCCACGACGCCGAACGGTCATGCCGACGCGTCCGGCGGCCCCCGCCCGCACCGGGTTTCGGTCGTGGTGCCGATCTACCGCGGCGAGGACACCATCAGCGGCCTGGTCGACGAGCTGCACAGGCTGAGCCGACCGACCGAAACGCCCGCAGGCGTCACGTTCGTCGTCGACGAGATCATCCTCGTCCACGATCACGGCCCCGACCACTCCGACGTGGTGCTGCAGGAGCTGGAACACACCTTCGACGAGGTTCGGACCGTCTGGTTGAGCCGCAACTTCGGCCAGGACGCCGCGACCATCGCGGGTATGTCGGCCGCGAGCGGCGACTGGATCATCACCATGGACGAAGACGGCCAGCATGATCCGGCCTTCATCGCCCGGTTCCTCGACGCGGCGCTCACCGAGCGGGCCGATCTGGTGTATTCGAAGCCGGTGAACACCCGCCCACACGGTTTCCTGCGCAACATCACCTCGCGCGGCGCGAAGATCGTGTTGGCGACACTGTTCGCCTTCCCCGACTCCAGCCGCTTCGAGAGCTACCGGCTCATCCGCGGTGACATCGGTCGCCAGCTCGCCGGGGTCGCGTCCAACGGTGTGTACCTCGACGTCGCGCTCACCTGGGTGGTCGGCGCGGTCGCGCAGGTGCCGGTCGAGCTGCGGGCCGAGGGGCGAGACGAGTCCGGGTACAACTACCGTCGACTGTTCTCACTGTTCTGGAAGATGGTGCTGTGCAGCGGCACCCGTGGGCTGCGGCTGGTCAGCATGCTCGGCGTGACGCTCGCGCTCGGTGGGCTCGTGTTCGCCGCGGTGATCGTCGGGCAGCATCTCACCGGGGACGGTGCGCCCGAAGGGTGGGCCTCGATCATCGTCGTGCTGCTGCTGTGCTCGGGTGCGACGTTGTTCTCGCTCGGGTTGATCGCCGAATACCTCGGCGTCGCGCTGCACGTCCTGGTGGGTAAACCGTTGTACCTCACCGTCGATTCACCGACTCCGCGCCCCGGCCACCGGGAAGCGACCACCGCCAAGAGAGAGACCGACCGGGTTGAGCAGTGACCGCATCATCTTCAGCCGACCGTTTCGGGCGCGCCAGGAACTGGCCAACCTCGAGGCGGTACTGAACTCTGATCACAGTCACGGCGACGGCGCGTTCACCGCGTCGGCCACTGCGAAGATCAAGGCCATCACCGAGGCCCCCCACGCACTGCTGACCACCTCCTGCACCTCTGCGCTCGAGATGGCGGGCCTGCTGCTCGAACTGGGCCCCGACGACGAAGTGATCGTGCCGAGCTTCGCGTTCACCTCGACCGCCACCTCGATGGCACTGCGCGGTGTGACCTGCGTTTTCGCGGATATCGATCTCGCGACCGGCAATCTCGATCCGGCCTCGGTCGCCGCCGCGCTCACACCGCGCACCAAAGCGGTCGTCGTCATCCACTACGGCGGCGTCGCCGCGGAGATGGCCGAACTGCTCGCGCTCGCCGACACGCACGGCTTCGCGATCATCGAGGACAACGCGCACGGCCTCGGCGGTCGCTGGCGCGGTCGACCCCTCGGCACCATCGGCACGCTCGGCACGCTGAGCTTCCACGACACCAAGAACGTGCATTGCGGCGAGGGCGGCGCGCTGCTGCTCACCGACGAGATCCTGATGGCACGCGCCGAGATCATCCGGGAGAAGGGCACCGACCGGGCCCGATTCCTGCGCGGCGCGGTCGACAAGTATTCCTGGCAGGACATCGGTTCCAGTTATCTGCCGAGCGAACTCAACGCGGCGGTACTCGACGCGCAACTCGCGGCGTTCGACGTCATCCAGGCCGGTCGCCACCGGGTGTGGGACGGCTACGCGAGCGCGCTACCGGATTGGGCCGCGCGCAATGATGTCCGCCTGATGACGGTTCCCGACGACCGCGAGCACACCGCCCACCTCTACTTCCTTCGCACGCCGACCGAGGCCCGACGCGACGACCTGATCAGTCACCTCGGCTCGCTCGGAATCTCGGCGCCGTTCCACTACGTACCGCTCGATTCCAGCCCGGCCGGATTCAAACTCGGCCGGACCCCGAATCCGTGCGTGCGCAGTGCCGAGTTCTCCGGCACGGTCGTGCGGCTCCCGCTGTGGCCCGACCTGAGCGACGCTCAGGTCGCGCGGGTCGTCGACGCGGTCACCGCGTTCACCGTCTGACTCAGACGTCGAGGACGTAGAGCTTCTCCCGACCGCCCGCGATCAACGCGCGGTAGGACACTCGTGAACCGAATCCACGGAAGAAGGCATCCAGGCTCGGCTCGGTGAACCGGGCCTCCTGCGCGCCGTCGCCCGCGTTGGTGAACCGACGGCCGATCGTGGCGAGCACCCGATTGTCACTGGTCGCGAGGTTGCGAATGGGCTCGGCGATGATCACCTTGGTGCGGGCCGCCGCGAGCATGCGGCCGACGACGGCCTCCGGGTCGGGCAGAAAATGGTAGAGACTCGCCTGCATGATCAGGTAGTCGGCGGCGGGCAGTGGGTCGTCGGCGTGCACGTTCCAGACTTCGCCCCGGCCGCCCGCTCTGGTCAGGTCGGCGATGAATCCCTCATTGAGATCGAGCCCGCGATAGTCGACGGATTTTTCCTGCAAATGTTTGGTGAACAGGGTCGCCGGACCGCAACACACATCGACGACGCTGGCCCCCGCTGGTATCAGAGCCGAGATCGGCTGGAAACGCCCGTCGTAGTGACGTCCGTACAACCCCCGCATCAAGACTTCGTACACGGTGCCGCTGCGGTAGATCAGGCTGGTGCTCACGAAAGAATCCTCTGGAACATCGGTGAAACGACTAGCACACCCGATGTTACGGACGACTCGGCTTTCCCGCCGACCGAGCGACGGTCGGCGGGACCGCGATGTCAGCCCAGCAACCGCTCCGCGTCCGCCGCGGTGAGCACCTCGTAAGCCTCGGTCTCCCGGTTGTAGATACAGGTACCCGGTCCCGCCTCGGGCAGACCCGCGGCCTGGACCGCCGGCGCGGACGGTCGGAAGCTGGAACTGCGCGGGATCTCCTCGACGACGTAGACCAGATCCGGGCGCTGGCCGGGTTCGAGCCCACGCATCGCCTCGGTGATATCGCCCGGTTCGATCCGGAACCCGTCACGCACGCTCAGGGCGGCCGCGGCGACGACACCCGCCGCGGTCTTCAGCCCGAACGCCACTTCCATGTCGACCGGGGTGATGTCGTTGAGCACGTCCACGATCGGCTGGGTGAACACCGGGCCGCGCGCGGTGCGGATCACGGTGTCGCGGCGGTCGACCAACCAGTAGTCGCCGTCGGTGTCACGCCGGAACAGGTTCTCCGTGGGCCACCAGGCATCGCCTGCCCGGAACACACCGCGCAGTCCGCCGTCGGAGATATCGCCACCGTCGACGGCCTTGCCGAGCAGCAGTCCGGGTTCGTTGTCGGCGCAGCGGCGGGCGAACCCGTCGTCACCGACGAGGATCTGCTCGCTGACCGGGTCGTAGGCGACCAACTCGACCCGCGCGGTGCCGGGCACCGGCCTGCCCTTCGACCCGATCTTCGTGCCCGGGACATTGGCCAGCACCACGTCACCGTCGATCGAGGCGTAGAACTCGAGCACTCGCGCCGGGGCGAACTGTTCCACGGTGCGCCGCCACAGGCCCGCGGGCATGCCGGAGCCGATGAACAGCCGTATCGGATGGTTGTGACCGACGGGGAAGGCCTGGGCATCGAGCAACTCGCGCAGCATCGTCCACGTGTAGGTGACGACGGTGACGCCGTACCGGTGTACCTCTTCGGCGAACCGGCCCGGGTCCATGTCCATCGGCCGTGCCAGCGCGATGCGGCTCCCGCCCGCGATGGCTCCGCCGAGGCTCACCAGCAGCCCCGACGAATGATGCAGTGGCGCGAGGCAGTAGACGGTGTCGCGACGGTCGAGGTCGGCCGCGCTCGCGGTGCCGAACGCCGACAGCGCCCAGCGATGGTTGGTGATGTACTTCGCTTCCAGGCGCTCGCCGGAGCCGAGCACGAGCACGAACGCGAGTTCGCGAGCCAGACCCGGATTCGGCCGGTACCAGGCGGGCACCCGGACCCGCGCCGGGTCGATCTGTTCGAGGTCGATCACCCGGTCACCGGTCGGCACCGCGAGCGCGCGGCTGTCGCCGCCGCCGAGCACCAGCACTCTGGCGGCGGTCGTGGCGGCGGTGCGCAGATTCTCCGGATCGGTGATCAGCGTGTGCACGCCGGTCAACTCGATGGCCCGGTCGAGTTCGGCGCCCGGTGCCAGGAGCACCGCGACGGCGCCGATGCGCGAGAGCGCGGCGACCGAGGCCAGGGCGCTGGGACGCGTCTCCATCATGATGCCCACACGCATGGCGGGCCGGATACCGACCGAGATCAGCCCGCGCACCACATTGTCGACGCGCTCCTCGACGGCGGCGTTGGTGTGCACCCGGTCATCGAAGAGGACCAGGTCCTTCTGCGGCGCGCGGCTCGCGTGCTCACTGAGCAGTTTGCCGAGCGAGATACGGGTGTGCGGCTGGATCATTCCGAGCCTGGTCAGCCGGGGCAGGGCCCGCGCCGCCTCCCCTGCCATTTCCAGCGAACCGCGAATCGTGTTGCCCGCGATATTCTCCAGCACCTTGCCGACGCCCGCGCCCGCCTCGGCCAGACCGGCTGCGGTGTGCACCATCCGGGTGGCCGCGGTGCGCGGCGCGTTGCCCGCGACGTGTTCCTGCATGGGCGTGATCTGCTCCGGCAGGGCGGCGTTGCCGTCCATCCAGGCGATCCAGTCGCGCACAATCGGCCAGGTGTGGTTGGTGGCCGTGGAACCCGCGACGAGCCCGAAATGGCCTGCTACCAAACTGGCTTCGTAGACCTCGGCGTTGGGCGCGGCTCGCACGATGCCACGCACCGCGGCGGGCTGACCGATGTCGTCGACCTCGCCGACGAATGCCAGGATCGGGCACTTGAGCTCGGCGAGTGACACCGGGTGGTCGCGAATCACGAACCCGCCCAGCATCATTCGATTGTGGGCGACGAACTGCTTGAGCAGATCGGCCACGGCCGGACCGGCGTACCCCACCCAGCCCTCGCTGTTGAGGAAGCGGCGCTGACGTTCTTTGGGCAGCAACGCTTCCCGATCGTGCAATTGCAGCAGGAAGTCGAGCCGCGACTTGGCGGTCTTGACCGGGTCGAGCATCTGGAAGCCGATGCGCACCATCGATTCGGTGATCGGCAGTCGGTGCATCACGTGGTCGGCGAGGAAATCGGCGACTTCGGACACCAGGCCGTAGGGCAGGCCGAACGGCATTCCGTTGACTATGTCGACGGGACTGCCGAAGGTGACGATCGAGGCGACACCCTTGCCGTAGCGGTAGGCCGTGGTCTGATAGGCGAACATGCCGCCCTGGGAGTACCCCATCAGGTGCAGTTGCGCGCCGGTGGCCTCACAGACGGTGTCGATGGCGGAGTTCACCGCGAGCACATGGTCGGCCAGGTCGCGTTCCCAGCCGCCTTCCTCGGTGGCGGGTGAGCCGAAATCGATGACCCAGCAGTCGATTCCGCCGGCGTGCAGGATTCCGACCGCGCCGCCTGCCGCATTGACGTCCCAGATGTCGGCATTCACCATCAGCGGCGGCACGAGCAGCACTACCGGACGCCCCGGCGTCGCATCGTCGGGGAAGTAGTGCCGCAGCCGATACATGCGTCGACGCTCGACGACCTCGAAGGGCGAGGACTCGACATCGTGCGATAACCCGCCGAAGCGGATCACCTCCAGCCCGTTCTGCGCGGTAGCCAGCAACCGCTGCACCGAACCGACCACACCTTTTGGACTGATATCCACCGTTCCCACCTGGCCCTACTGTTCAAAGTGACACACCTCACACACCCCGATGTGCTCATACGAGCTTGCCACACCGAACCTCCATTATGTGCCGCCTGTGACAGGCCGCATGTTCCGGTGCACCGCCCCACATCCCCCGGTCAACGGCCGATAACGCCTAGGTCACAACTCTCCTACGGTTCACGCTCGCACCGAGGTTCTTTCGAATCCCCGGCGCGCGAACGCCTCGACCGCCTACGATCGCCCTCGTCCGGAACGTACTGACACGCATCAGATTTCGTGCAACACCGTTTCACAGGCCCGGTTATCCGCGCAGGACCATTCGCTTCGCATCGTGACCCACACCCGCCGACTCTGTCGAGCCGCACAGGTCGATCGGTCGTGCCGATTTCCGCCCCGAGGTGAGGACATATCCCATGACCGTCGAATACCCGATGATCGTCGCCGATAGGCTGGCCAGGTGACCGAGAAGCTCGCCGACCCGTCGACCGACCGCGAAACCCTGCTCGTCGAGTTGGTCGACGAATCGGGTGTGGCGATCGGAGCGTGCTCGGTAGCCGATGCCCATCGGCCACCGGGCACACTCCACCGCGCCTTCTCCGTGCTGCTGTTCGACTCACACGGACAGGTCCTGCTCCAGCAGCGCGCGGCGGTGAAGACCCGGTTCCCGCTGCAGTGGGCAAATACCTGCTGTGGGCATCCGTTGCCCGGCCAGAGCGTTGTCGAGGCCGCCGCGATCCGGTTGGGCGAGGAGTTCGGAATGACGGCCGACCTCGCGGAGGTGGGGGTATTCACCTACCTCGCCGGCGACGACACGACCGGCCGGGTCGAGTACGAATACGACCACGTCCTGATCGGGGTGGTCGAGGATGGGCCGCCGCGACCGGATCCGGCCGAGATCGCCCACTGGGCATGGATCGCCCCGCAGCAGGTGCGGGACGATCTGGTGGGCAACCCTGGAAAGTACACACCGTGGCTGACCCAGGTGCTCGAGATCGCCGATCAGGCCCACCGGCGCTGACCTGGTTCTCCCTGCTATTTTTCTTCGTCCCGGGTATCCTGTGACGTACAGAAGATTGATGCGCATATCTACATGATTAGATGTACCCGAGTTCCTTGGCGAAATCACAGGATCATCACAGTCGGTGACCAGGCCGCCCGACCAGGCTTGACATCGAAGAGTCCGCACGATGGCGAGTGAGGTAGCGATGGTCGAGGTCGAGATCAACGACGACACAGTGACGGTCAACGTGCTCGGCGGGCATCGCCTGCTCGCCCTGCGCCAGCAGGTCGTGATCGACCGTGCCGCGATCACCGAGATCGTCACCGCCGAAGTGGACCTGCGGCCCCCGTGGGTCCGCGCGCCCGGTACCTTCATCCCCGGGGTGATCGCCGCCGGCGTCTACCGCGGCAAGGGCCGTAAAGAGTTCTGGGACACCACGTTCGGTGGCAGCGCGGTGCGGATCGACCTGGACGGGCCGGATTTCACCCGCCTCGTCGTCGACGTCGACGATCTCGACGCCGTACTGAACGCGCTGACTGCCGAGGCCGCCTGATCGGCGTTCACGAACCGAAGGATTCCAGCAGACCCGCATAGGTCTTCGGCGGCGGCGGCGCGAACTCTCCCCTACCCGACTTACGCAGCCCCATCCTCAGCAGCGACTGCACGGTCAAGGTCGCCGCCGCGACGCCGTCGATCACCGGCACGCCGATCTCGTCGCGAATGTGCGCGCACAGCTCGGCCATGCCCGCGCAACCGAGCACCACCGCGTCGGACCCGTCCTGCGCGACGGCCGCCCGGCAGGCCTCGGTGACGATCTTGCGCGCGTCCGGGTCGGTCTCGAGTGCGAGCACCGGGATCTCGCACGCGTGGATCCCCCGGCAGAACCGTCCCATTCCATAGTGTTCGGCCAGATCCGCCGCCCGCCCGACGGTGCGCCCGAGCGTCGTGACGACACTGAATCCGCGGCCGAGATGACTCGCGGTACGCATGGCCGCCTCGGCGATCCCGATCACCGGCCCCACCGCCAATTCCCGCGCCGCGTCCAAGCCCGGATCACCGAAGCAGGCGACGACGTACCCGTCCACCCCGTCGGCCTCGCCCCGCGCGATCGCGGCGAGCAGACCCGGCACGCTCATCGCCTCGTCGTAATGGCTTTCGATCGAGGCGGGCCCGATCTCGGAGGTGACCGCGTCGAGCAGTGTGCCCCGGCCCGTGACGGCCAGCGCACACCGCTCGATCGTGTCGGTCATCGCCCGTGTGGTGTTCGGGTTGACGACCCGGATGCGCATCAGACACCGACCTCCTCGACAGCAGCCGTGCGCTCGGCGCCGGTCAGCAGGTAGTAGACGACGAAACCGATGCCGCAGCCGATGAACCAGCTGTACTGGGCGGCGGTGTGCATGCCGGGCAGACTGTTGGCCAGCACCGGGAACACCGCGACCACGGCGGCGACGGCGGTGGCGATGATCGCGGCCGGGTGATAGCCCTTCGCGTAGTAGTAGCTCCCCCGCTCCGACATCGTGAACAGATCGTCGACGATCACCTGCTGCTTGCGCACCAGGTAGTAATCACAGATCAGCACCCCGAACAGCGGTCCGATGAAGGCCCCGAGCACCTCGAGGGTGTAATGGATGACATCGGGATTGTTGTACAGATTCCAGGGCGTGATCAGCACCGAACCGACCGCTGCGATCATGCCGCCCGCCCGCCAGCTGATCCGCTGCGGACTCACGTTCGAGAAATCGAACGCCGGGGAGATGAAATTGGCGACGATATTGATCCCGATGGTGGCGATGGTGAAGGTGAGCGCGCCGAGCACGATCGCGAACGTGGAATCGATCTCGGCGACGGTGGCGACCGGATCGGTGATGAGCTCGCCGTACACCGGCAGCGTCAGGGAGGCGGTGACCACGACCAGCACAGAGAAGACCAGGAAGTTAACCGGCAGTCCGAGGAAGTTTCCCTTCTTCACCGCGGCGAAGCTCTTGCCGTATCGGGAGAAGTCACCGAAATTGAGCATCGGCCCCGAGAAATACGACACCACGAGCGCGATCGCGCCGAGCATCACCGGAACCGAGGCCCAACCGGTGTATTTCACGTCGCCGAGTTTCAGGTCGATGGCACCCCAGCCCGCCTTCGCGATGAGGTAGCCGCAGAGTGCGAACATGACGACATACACCGCGGGGCCGCAGAAGTCGATGAACTTGCGGATCGATTCCATACCGCGCCAGAACACGCACGCCTGCACCACCCACAGCAGCAGGAAGCTGCCCCAGCCCAGCGCCGACAGTCCGAGGAACCCGTGATCGGCGGTGACGGCGTAGGGCGCCAATCCTGGAAACAGTTTCACCAGAACGACATCCAGCGCCGCGGACGCGAGAAACGTCTGAATGCCGTACCAGGCCACCGCGATCAGTCCCCGGATGATCGCGGGGATATTCGCGCCGAGCACGCCGAACGCACTGCGGCAGATCACCGGATAGGGCACGCCGGTCATCTGACTCGGTTTCGCCACCAGATTGCAGAAGAAGTACACGATGGTAATGCCGATGAGCAGTGCGGCGAGCACCTGCCAGCTGGCCAGTCCGAGTGCGAAAAGGCTTCCCGCCGTGACATATCCGCCGACGCTGTGCACGTCCGACATCCAGAACGCGAAGATATTGTACGTGCCCCAGCTCTGCTCGCGCAGCGGTGCGAGATCCTCGTTCGTCAGCCGCGGATCATAGGTGGGTGGTTCACCGGCGGAAACCGCCGAGGACGTGATGGTGTCGGTCATGGTCGTTCCCATCCGAAGGGGTGAATCTGCTGAACCGACGGTAGGTATCAGCAATTGCCCAGCGGTTTCCCGGGAATTTCGCGCCTATTGCACCGAAGATATATCCTCCGGCGCGAGCAGTCCGGTGTCGGTCGGCAGTGTCGTGACCACCGTCTCCAGCCTGCGGTGATGCTCCTCGGCGGTGGCGAGCAGCCGGTCGACATCGCGGGCGAGGAACGCGTCGAGCATGGCGATATGGTCGCTGTGCAGGCGCTCACGGTCGAGTCGGTCGATGTGCACCATCGACTGCACCGGCTCGGTGACATTCCACGCGGCTTCGAGCATGTGCAGCAGCCGGAACATCCGCGAGGGCCGTGTCAGTGCCACATGGAAGCTGCGTGACTGTCGCTGGTATGTCTCGGGATCATCGTCGAGGATGGCGCGTTCGAGCAGGTCGTTCACCGCGAGCAGATGCGCGCGTTCGTGCTCGTCGGCGTGCAACGCGGCCGCGGCGAGCGACGCCGTCTCCAAAGTGTCACGCACGATGTACATTTCGCGCAGTTCACGGGCGGTGAGCTGGGCCACCTGGTATCCGCGCTGCTGGCGGTGGGTGACAAGGCCCTCCCCGATCAGCGTCTTGAGCGCCTCACGGACCGGGATGTGACTCACCCCGAACAGCTCGGCGACCTCGCGCAGCGGAATCACGGTGCACGGCGGTACGGCACCGTCGAGGATCACCCGGCGTAGCTCGCCCAGAATCACTTGCGGTCGTCCTGGTTCATCGACCACAAGCCTTGCGAGCAGCGCCGATCGTCGTCTCGAGGGCATCCACCCATGCTAGGGACGGCGTATTGCGGGCGGACTGCTCGATGTGACGGTTGGGAAACGATCACCGTACCGACCGGTCCCCCGTGTGTGGTGGCATGCTCGAACGATGGGAGTTTCGACAACGCAGTCGGTGGATCGCCGTTTCGTCCGCCTGGTCACCGTCTTCGACCAGCTGTTCCGTAAGCCCTCCCACGGCGGTGGCGCGCTGTGTGTGTACCTGCACGGCGAACCGGTCGTCGACGTGTGGGCCGGCTACGCCCGACCCGGTGTGCCGTGGACGGCCGATTCGGTGGCACTGGGCTTCTCCACCGGAAAAGGCGTGGCCTCCACCGTGCTGCACCAGTTGGCCGATCGGGGTCAGCTCGACTACGACAGCCCCGTCGCCGAGTACTGGCCGGAGTTCGCCGCGGCGGGCAAGGCCGACATCACCGTGCGCGATGTGCTCACCCACCGAGCCGGCCTGCACCGGCTGCGCGGTCTGCTGCCGGGACCGATCGAGAGGTTCCTCGATGACGACGCGGTGACCGCCGCGCTGGCCGCCGCCACTCCCGACCCGCGACATCTGGTCACCAGCGGCTATCACGGAATCAGCTACGGGCACTTGGCCGCCGAGATCGTCCGGCGGGTCACCGGCCGCGAGTTCGTCGATGTGGTGCGCACCGAACTCGCCGAGCCGCTCGACGCCGAGGAACTCTGGTTCCGGGTTCCGCACGACCAGCGCCACCGCATCGCCACCACCTTCCCGCGCCTGCGCGCCGCTGGCATGGAGTGGGACACCGGCTCCGATCTGCTCACCCGCACCCGTTTCGCCGCCGCCGCGGAGACCACCCCGCGCGGCTTCGCCGACCTGATCGTCGATGAGCGCGTGCACGATTCGGTGATGCCCGGCGTGAACGGCGTCTTCTCCGCCCGCGCGCTCGCCCGCGTGTACGCCGCACTGGCCAACGGCGGCGAGCTCGCCGGCACCCGTATCCTCTCCCCCGACTCGATCCCCCGCTTTTCCACCCGTCAGGTCTTCACCCCCGACTACGTCCTGGCCTTCCGCATCCCCTGGGCCCTCGGCTTCCACGGCGTCCCGATGAAACCGTCCAAGTCCGACCCGATCTCGGCCTTCGGTCACTTCGGCCTCGGCGGCTCGGGCGCTTTCGCCGACCCCGCGACCGGGCTGTCGCTGGCCTTCGTCACCAATCGTCTCGGCGGCAAGCTCACCCCGCTGGGCGATGCCCGTCTCACCCGCCTCGGCACCATCGCCCACAACATCGCCAAGGCCGAAGCGCGCGCCTGAACCGGGCGGTCACAGCCGGTCCCTACACGCGCCTCGCCACGATAGCGCCGGTGGGCTGGCACGATGTGGCGGATGGAGACCGTGGGACTGGAGCGGATCGAGGAAGCCGCGCGATTGCTGGCGCCGGTGATCCGGCGGACGCCGACCGTGGGGTCGCGGGTGTTGTCGGAGCGGGCGGGCACGCAGGTGCTACTCAAATGCGAGAACCTGCAACGGACCGGGTCGTTCAAGCCACGCGGGGCCTACAACCGGATCGCGAATCTGGCCGCGGCGGATCGGGTGCGGGGTGTGGTGGCGGCCAGCGCCGGGAACCACGCGCAGGGCGTGGCGTGGGCGGCGAGCGAGCTCGGGATCGCCTCGACGGTGTTCATGCCGGTCGGGGCCTCGCTGCCGAAGCTGGTCGCGACGCGCGCCTACGGTGCCGATGTGCATCCGGTGGGTGACACGATCGACGAATCCTTGCTCGCGGCACAGGAATTCGCGGATCGGACCGGCGCGACCCTGATCCACCCCTTCGACCATCCCGACATCGTGGCTGGTCAGGCGACGGTCGCGCTCGAAATTCTCGAGCAGGTCCCCGAGGTGGGCACTGTGATCGTGCCCACCGGCGGTGGCGGGTTGCTCGCGGGCGTCGCGGTGGCCTTGCACGCGCTGGCGCCGCAGGTCCGGGTGATCGGCGTGCAGGCGGCCGAGGCGGCGGCGTGGCCCGATTCGCTGGCGGCGGGCAAGCCGGTTCGGGTGCCGCGAATGTCGACGATGGCCGACGGAATCGCGGTCGGGCTACCCGGCGCGGTGCCGTTCGCCCATGTCGCCGAGTTGGTGTCCGAGATCGTCACCGTCGACGAGGACGCGCTGTCCAGAGCTCTGTTGCTGTGCCTCGAACGGGCCAAGCTCGTCGTCGAACCGGCGGGTGCGGCGGGCGTCGCCGCGTTGCTCACCCGCGCTGTCGTGGATCTGGCCGGCCCGGTGGTGACGATCGTGTCGGGCGGAAATATCGACCCGCTGTTGCTCACGCGCGTGATCGGCCACGGTCTCAGCGCCGCGGGGCGGTATCTGGCCATGCATGTCACGATCGATGACCGTCCGGGCGCGCTGTCGGCGCTGCTCGCTGTGGTCGGGCGCGCGGGCGCGAGCGTGGTCGACGTCGTGCATTCACGGACAGGTCCGTGGCTGGCTGTCGATGAGGTCGAGGTGTCGCTCACCGTGGAAACCCGCGGCTCCGCGCATCGCGACGCGGTCCTGGACGCGCTGCGTGACGCGGGTTTCCGCGTCCACGCGCAGCTCTAGGAACTCCGGGCTCGCGGCAACCACGAGCGCACGCTAGCCGCAGCTCTCGGGCGCTCGGTCCGGCGGCCAGCGGTCGGTGATCAACGCGGTCATCTGGTCCACCCAGATGTCGTCGAGGGCGGCGTCGCGGCGGATCAGGATGCGGAAGATCGCGGTGCCCGCGACGACTTCGGCGAGCATGGGGAGTTGATCATCAGCGCGGCGTTCGTGGCCGAAGCGGGATTCGAAGGCGGCGAGGTCGCCGGCCAGCCGGTCGATCATCATCTTGTGCACTTCGGGGGCGGCGACGGTGTCCGCGATCAATCCCGGTAGCGCCGAGCGCACCTGCGGGCTGTCGAACATCGTGCGGACCGTCTCGACCAATGCCCGGATATCCGCGCGGATATCCCCGCCCGAAACATCAGGTGGCGCGATGACTTCGGCGGACAGCACGGCCTCGTGGACGAGCTGCGCCTTGTTCGACCATCGCCGGTAGATGGCGGCCGTTGTTGTCCCGGCGCGCGCGGCGATCGCCGACAGCGACAGCGCCGGATAACCCGTATCGAGGATCAGCTCTCGGGTGGCGGCGATGATCGCGGCATCGATCCGGCTGTCGCGCGGGCGCCCCGGCGTGGATGGTCCGAACCTCTTGCCTTCGCTGTCGCCTTCTGTTGTCATGATCACACCTTAATTCCAATACGGCATGCATCATATTTGAGGGAGACCTGTGAATCTGAGCCCGCTCGACGAGTACCCGCTGCATCAGGTGCCGGCGCCCCTCACCTGGCCGGGCGCCTCCGATCGGAACTTCTACGATCGGTCCTACTTCAACGTGCTCGACCGAGACGGACGCTTCATGGTGCTCACCGGAATCGGCTATTACCCGCGCCTCGGGGTCAAGGACGCGTACTTCGTCGTCCGCCGGGACGACACCCAGACCGCGGTGCGGCTGAGCGACGCCATCGACGACGACCGCCTGCACCAACACGTCAACGGCTACCGGATCGATGTCGTCGAACCCTTGCGTGAGCTTCGCCTGACCTTGGCCGAGACCGAGGGCATCGCCGCCGATCTGACCTGGCGGGGGCTGTTCCCCGCCGCGCTGGAGCGGCCGCACGAGATGCTGACCGAACGTCGAGTGACGTTGCAGGCGTGCCGCTTCGCCCAGGTCGGTACATGGGAGGGCTGGATCGAGGTGGACGGCGAACGGTTGACAGTCACGCACGACACCAGTGTGGCGAGCCGTGATCGCTCGTGGGGCATCCGCCCGATCGGCGCGCCCGAACCCACCGGTCGCCCGGATGCCGCGTTCCGTGGCATGTGGTGGCTCTATCTGCCGCTCGCGTTCGACGACTACCAGCTGTTCCTGATCCTGCAGGAGGACCCCGATGGTCACCGCAGCCTCTACGACTGCACCCGCCGCTGGCGCGACGGCCGCGTCGAACAGCTCGACGGTGTGCGCGCGACCGTCCACTACCGGCCCGGAACGCGAATCCCGACGGGCGCGCACGTCGAGTTCATGAACCGGGCCGGCGATCGCATCGAACTCGACGTCGAATCGAAGTTGTTCGCGCCCATCGCATTCGGCTCCGGTTACGGCGGCGACTCCTCGTGGGCGCACGGCACCTGGAAGGACGGCCCGTTCGCCGAACGCGTCAGCTACGACCTGACGGACCCGGAGGTCATGGCCAGAGCGCCGTTCAGTCTCATCGACCATGTGGGCCGGGCGGTGTGCACGGAGGCCGACGGGCAGACGCGCGAGGGCGCGGGCCTGTTCGAGCACGGTGTGATCGGACCGCACTATCCGTCGGGTTTCGCCGACTGGACCGACGCGGCGAAATAGGCTCGGCGCCGATGAAGATCATGACAGCGCTCTACGGACCGACCGATGCCGTCGAACGCGCGACCGTGCTCCGGGAGGCCGGCGCCTCCGGGGTATTCACCTTCGAGGGACCGTTCGACGTGTTCACGCCGCTGGTGCTCGCCTCGGCGGTCAAGGGGCTCGACGTGATGTCCAACGTCGCGATCGCACTGCCCCGCAATCCGATTCAGCTGGCACACCAGGCCAACGATCTGCAACTGCTCACCGAGGGGCGGTTCATCCTGGGCCTGGGCACGCAGGTGCGCGCGCAGATCGAGAAGCGTTACGGCGCCGAGTTCGACCGCCCGGTCGCGCGGATGAAGGAAATGGTGGGGGCGCTACGCGCGATCTTCGCGACCTGGAACGACGGTGCGCCACTGGACTTTCGCGGCGAGTACTACCGACACACCCTGATGACGCCGACCTTCGTCCCCGGGCCGAACCCGTACGGTCCGCCACCGATCTATCTCGGTGCGCTCGGGCCGCGGTTGACCGCGGCCACCGCGGAAGTGGCCGACGGTCTGCTGGTGATGCCGTTCGGGACGAAACGGTTCCTGCACGAGACGACGTTGCCCGCCGTGCGGGCGGGTCTGGCGGCCGCCGGACGCCGCGAGGACGACTTCGAGATCGTGCCGGAGATCATCGTCTCGGTCGGTGAAGACCACGCCTCGACCCGAATGCTGTTGGCGTTCTACGGTTCCACCCCGGCCTACCGGCCGGTGCTCGACGCCCACGGCTGGGGTGATCTGCAGCCGGAACTCAACGCGATGTCCAAGCAGGGGCGGTGGCGGGAGATGGCCGCCCTGATCGACGACGACATCCTCCACACCATCGCCGCGTGCGGCACGCCGGCCGAGGTGGCCGCGCATATCCGCGATCGGGTCGACGGAGTGTCGGACCGGCTCTGCCTCTATCAGCCGGGGCCCATCGCCGTCGACGCGCTCGCTGAGATCGTGGACGCGCTGAAAGGATCCACATGCCGCTGACAACGATCGAATTCGACCAGGTCGTCGACGACAGCTACGGCGGCAAGGCAGCCGGGCTGGCCGAGCTGCGCCGTCTCGGACTCGCTGTGCCGATCGGATTCGTCATCGCCGACGCTTCCCCACCGGACGGCATCGATGCCGCGACCCAACGGTTCTCGGAGCTGGCGGCCGCCGGCGCGACCTCGGTGGCGGTCCGGTCGTCGGCGGTCGGGGAGGACGGGGACGACCAGTCCTTCGCCGGCCAGTACGACACCGTGCTCGGTGTCGACTCCGTCGACGCCTTCGCCGCGGCCGTGCGCGAGTGCGCCGCGTCCGTCCATTCCCGGCGAGTCGCGTCCTATACCGAAAATGCCCCCGCCACCATGCATCTGGTCGTGCAGCAGATGGTCGACGCGCGCGCCGCGGGTGTGGTGTTCACCGCGGATCCGGCCACCGGCCGACGCGACCTCATGGTGATCGACGCCATCGCGGGACTCGGTGAGGCGCTCGTCGACGGTTCGGCGTCGCCGGACCACATCGTCCTCGATTCCCACGGCGATACCGCCGTGTGCGAGGTCGGCGCGACCGCTGTCCTGTCGCCGGCGGAGATCGCGGAGATTCGGTCCGCCGCGTTGCGTGCGGCGCGGCACTGGGGCAGGCCGATGGACCTCGAGTGGGCGATCGACCGCGCGGGCACACTGTGGTGGTTACAGGCCCGACCGATCACCACCCTGCCCGGTGACCTCAACGAGATGGATTCACCACTCGCGGGCGCCGACCACGTGTACACCCGCTGCAATATCGGCGAGATGATGCCGGGAGCCTTCTGCCCGTTGACCGCCTCGGTGTCGGGCTACGCCATCGACTACGCCATGCAGATGACGCAGGTGGTGGCGCGGGCGCAGCCGAGCTACGAGCGACCGTGGCTGCAGGTCGGCTATTTCTACGGGCACATGTTCCTGAACCTGACCGAGGGAACGGCGCTGAGCTCGGGTCTGCTCGGCAACTCGCTCGAGCAGTTCTCCACGTCGATCTGCGGCCGGGTCGTCGAGGAGCTGACGGCGCAACCGCCGAAACCGTTCGCCCACAGACTCGTCAACACGATCCGGCTGACCACGCACGCGTTGTCCGCCGGGCCCGCGATCCGCCGCCTGGACGACAAGATCGCCGGATTCCGGGTCCCGACCGGCGACGACCCGCGAGAAGTACTGCGCCAGTTGGAGTTCGGCGTCGAGGAGTATTGCGACATCACACTGACCCATGTGCGGTCCTCGTCCCGCGCGGCTGTCGCGGCCAACATCCTCGAGAGTGTGCTGACCAGACAGGCGGTCGAGAACGGACTCGACGCCGACGAGGGTCGTGCCGAGGCGACCCGGCTGATGGCCGGCGCGTCCGATGTCGAGAGCGCGCTCATGGTGGAGGAGCTCGACGCGGTGGTGCGAACCATCGCCGCCGATCACGCGACCGCCGAGCGGTTCGTCGCGACGGAGCCGGCTGCCGCGGTGATCGAGCTGCGGGCGGCGAGCAACCCCGGCGGTGAAGCGTTGCGGCAGTTCGTGACGCGGCACGGTCACCGCGGGTACCGCGAGCTGTGCATGCGCGATCCGTCCTGGGCCGAGGACCCCGGCGGGCTGGGCGCGATGATGCAGGTCATGCTGCGCTCCGCACTGGATCCGGCCCACCGCGCACCGCTGCCCGCACCCGCGCGGACGCCCGGATCGGCGACCATCAGGTTTCTCGCCCGGCTGGCGCAAGGCGGCGCCCGCGGACGCGAGCGGACGAAATCCAAGATGGCGCTGATGGCGCACGCGCTGAAGCTGGGCTACCGCCATCTGGGCGCGGTGCTGGCCGAGTCGGGGCGACTGCCCGATGCCGACCTCGTCTTCTTCTTCGACCGTGCCGAGTTGGCGCGCGTCGCCGAAACGGATGACATCACCGACCTCGTGCGGTACGCGCTACGGCGCCGAGAAGCACTGGCGTATCAGAACTCCCTCGAGTTCGCCGACGTGTCGGTGGGCAGACCCGCCCCACTGCTCGCCCCGCCGCCGCACGCGACCACCGACGACCGGATCGTGGGCAGGCCGGCGGGCCGGGGCAGCGTCGAAGGAGTTGTGCGCGTGGCGAAGTCGATCGTCGACGCGCGCGATGTGCGGCCCGGGGAGATCCTGGTGGCCCCGGTCACCGACGTGGGGTGGACGCCGTACTTCACCGTCATCGGCGCGCTGGTCACCGACATCGGCAGCTCGGTATCGCACGGCGCGGTGGTGGCACGCGAATACGGCCTCCCCTGCGTGGTGAACACCTTGGTGGCCACGAAGGTGCTACGCACCGGGGACCGGGTCCGGGTGGATGGGGACCGAGGTCTGGTCACCCGGCTCGGAGCGCCCTGACGCCGGGCCCGATCAGCTCAACCAGGCGCGGGCGTCGTCGGCGGTCTCGCGGACCTCGTCGAGCTGTTCGGCCACGCGCACACCGGCGGTGCCGCCCCGCGCGTTACGCGAGGCGATCGAGCCCTCCACCGTGAGCACCTCGCGCACACCGGCGGTGAGCGCGGGGTCGACGGCGGTGAACTCTTCGTCGGTCAGCTCGGCGAGACCGACCCCACGCGCCTCGGCGACGCGCACGCACGCACCCGCCGCCTCGTGGGCGACGCGGAACGGAACACCCTGGCGCACCATCCATTCCGCGATGTCGGTGGCGAGGGTGAACCCGGCGGGTGCGAGTTCGGCCATCCGGTCGGTGTGAAAGGTCAAGGTGGCGACCAGGCCCGCGATGGCGGGCAGGAGCAGTTCGAGCTGGGCGACCGAGTCGAAGACCGGCTCTTTGTCTTCCTGCAGGTCCCGGTTGTAGGCCAGCGGCTGGGCTTTCAAGGTGGCGAGCAGACCGGCGAGGTTACCGATCAGGCGGCCCGCCTTGCCCCGGGTGAGCTCCGAGACATCGGGGTTCTTCTTCTGCGGCATGATCGACGAACCGGTGGACCAGGCGTCGGCCAGGGTCACGTAGCCGAATTCCGGTGTGCTCCAGATGATGACCTCCTCGGCCATCCGGCTCAGATCGACACCGATCATGGCCAGCACGAACGCGGCCTCGGCGGCGAAGTCACGCGAGGAGGTGGCGTCGATCGAATTGGCCGCGGAGGCAGTGAAATTCAGCTCGGCGGCGATCTGCTCGGGGTCGAGGCCGAGCGAAGAACCGGCCAGCGCGCCCGAACCGTACGGTGAGATGGCGGCGCGCTTGTCGAAGTCGCGCAGACGTTCCAGATCGCGCAGCAGCGGATGCGCGTGGGCGAGCAGGTGATGCGCGAGCAGCACCGGCTGGGCGGCCTGCAGGTGGGTCTTACCCGGCATCACGGCGTCGGGGTGCGCGGCGGCCTGGGCGACGAGCGCGTCGACGACGTCGAGCACACCGGCGGCGACGCGACGCACACCATCGCGCAGCCACATCCGGAACAGGGTCGCCACCTGGTCGTTGCGCGAACGACCGGCGCGCAGCCGACCGCCGAGTTCGGTCCCGACCCGCTCGATCAGCCCGCGCTCGAGCGCGCCGTGCACGTCCTCGTCGGAGTCGGCGGGCCCGTAGGCGCCCGAGGCGACGTCGGCGGCGAGCGCGTCGAGACCGGCCAGCATGGCGGGCAGATCGTCGTCGGCGAGCAGCCCGGCCTTGTGCAGCACGCGAGCATGCGCCTTGGACGCGCGAATGTCATAGGGAGCCAGCACCCAGTCGAAGTGGGTCGATTTGCTCAACGCCGCCATCGCCTCGGCCGGACCAGAGGCGAATCGCCCACCCCAGAGCGCACCTTCATTGGTTCCACTGTGGGTCATGGTCGATGTCTCCTCCGGTCAGGATGGCGGGCATGGATGATGACGGCACCGGCCGATCCGTGAGGACCGGCCGGTACCGAGACTACGAGGGTGATTCCGCGCTTCTTACTTCTGGTTCAGGTCGCGGCGGGCGGCGACCTTGGAGGACAGGCCGTGGATCTGGACGAAGCCCTTGGCCAGCGACTGGTCGAAGGTGTCGCCCTCGTCGTAGGTGGCCAGGTTGAAGTCGTAGAGCGACTGCTCGGAGCGACGGCCGTTGACCACCGCAGATCCGCCGTGCAGCACCATCCGAATGTCACCGGTGACGGTCTGCTGGGTGTCCTGCATGAAGGCGTCGAGTGCGCGCTTGAGCGGGGAGAACCACAGGCCGTCGTAGGCCAGCTCGCCCCAGCGCTGCTCGACCTGCCGCTTGTAGCGGGCCAGCTCACGCTCGACGGTGACGGCCTCGAGGGCCTGGTGCGCGGTGATCAGCGCGATGGCGCCCGGCGCCTCGTAGATCTCGCGGCTCTTGATGCCGACGAGGCGGTCTTCGACCATGTCGAGACGGCCGACACCCTGACGACCGGCGCGGGTGTTCATCTCCTCGATGGCCTGCAGTACGGAGACCGGGCGGCCGTCGATGGCGACCGGCACACCCTTCTCGAAGGTGATGATGACCTCGTCGGGCGCTTCGAAGTTCACCGTCGGGTCGGCGGTGTAGTCGTAGACGTCCTTGGTGGGCGCGTTCCACAGGTCCTCGAGGAACCCGGTTTCGACCGCGCGGCCCCACACGTTCTGGTCGATGGAGAACGGCGACTTCTTGGTGACGTTGATCGGCAGGCTGTTCTGCTCGGCGAAGGCGATGGCCTTCTCGCGGGTCCAGGCGTAGTCACGGACCGGGGCGATGACCTCGAGGTCGGGCGCGAGCGCGCCGATGCCGACCTCGAAGCGGACCTGGTCGTTGCCCTTGCCGGTGCAGCCGTGCGAGACGGTGGTGGCGTTGTGGAACTTCGCGGCCTCGACCAGGTGCTTGACGATCAGCGGGCGGCTGATGGCCGAGACGAGCGGGTACTGGCCCATGTACAGGGCATTGGCCTGGATGGTGGGCAGGCAGTACTCGTCGGCGAACTCGTCGCGCGCGTCGACCACGATGGCTTCCACGGCGCCGCAGTCCAGTGCGCGCTGTCGGATCGCGCTCATGTCCTCGCCGCCCTGGCCCAGGTCGATGGCCACGGCCACCACCTCGGAACCGGTCTCCTTCGCGATCCAGCTGATGGCGACGGAGGTGTCAAGCCCACCGGAGTAGGCGAGTACGACGCGATCGGACATGTCTGTTGTGCTCCTCGAAGTCTGGTACGTAAGGCCTGCCGTGAGCAGTATGGATGCTGCGGCCGCCGGTCGGCTCACGCCGGTGCTGCAAATGATTATGCATGATGATGCAATCTCATTCATCACGGGGGTGCACACCCGGCCGCAAGCCCCCTTGGCGAGTAGTCTCGGCTATGAGACGCTAGTCACACCGGAAGGCCAAGGGTCGGGACCTAAGGAGCCATCATGCAGTCGCTACGTGATTTCGCCGAGGCCAATTACGACCTGATCGGCGCCGTGGTCATCGGACTCGGAGACCTCAGCCTGACGGTGGCAAAGGCCGTCATCGAGCTCGGCACCCCGCTGCTCCAGGGATTCTTCGCCTGACCCCACCGACCTCGAATCCAGGAGCACACCATGGACGAAGCGCTGCTGCAGTTTTTCTCCGACAACTACAACGCCATCGCCGGTCTCGGGCTGTACGTCTTGCAAACGGGATTCGAGATCACCACCCCGCTGACCCAGCTGCTCCTGAATTTCCTCAACTCCTGACATCTCGCGCATCGCGATCCCCACGCCGAACAATCACCGCGGCCGGTACCCCTGCCACCGAAGCACTCCGCCTCGCCCGGGTTTCGGCGCGGGTGAGCGACCGGCACCACCGGCGCCGCTACTCTGCGAGCCATGATCGACGATGTGCGGCTGACGGCAGGCTCCACAGCTCTCACGATCGCCCCGGACGACGGCGGCGCGATACACAGCCTCACTGTCGACGGCACCGAGCTACTGCGGCAAGACCCGGGAACCGGGTGTTTCGTCATGGCCCCGTGGGCCGGTCGGCTCGATCACGGTGCACTCACCGTCGGCGACCGGACGTATCAGCTGCCGATCAATCATCCGCCGCACAGCATCCACGGCACCGCGCGCGACGGCCGGTGGGAGGTGGTTTCCGCCTCGCCGACCGAGGCGACGATCAGCCATCGCCTCGGTGCCCCGTGGCCGTTCGCGGGCACCGTCACCCAGACGTTCACCCTCACCGACACCGACCTCACCCTGGCGATGCGCATCGCCACCGACCACGCCGACTTCCCGGCCCAGGGCGGCTGGCACCCGTGGTTCCTGCGCGAAGTCCCACCGGCGACCGGCCCGGTGCGACTGGATTTCGACCCGGCCTGGCAGTACGAGCGCGGCGACGACTACCTGCCCACCGGCCGCGAGATCGCGCCGACGCCGCCGCCGTGGGACGACTGCTTCGGTATGCCGGACGGCGTTCTCGCCCGCCTCACCTGGCCGGGGTTCCTGGAATTCACCATCACCAGCCCGGTCCGCGACGTCGTCATCTGGACTCTTCCGGAGCAGTCACTCTCGGTGGAGGCCCAGTCCGGCCCGCCCAACGGCCTGAACACCGCGCCCCGAACGGTCACCCCCGACGACCCGCTCGACGTGCTCGTCCGGTGGTCCTGGCGACGGCTGTGACAGAGGGCTCACCCGGCATTCGTCGGCAGCGTGCGCAGCAGGGACCGCACGACCGGGCGTAGCCGCGCGGGCGGAAACCGGTCCGCGTCGGAGAGGACCATCCGGCCGAGGGTTTCGATGAAACCGAACATCGTGTGGCCCACCAGTTCGACATCGACATCGACCGGCCCGCCCCGCAGTCGCAGCCCGTCGGCGAGCAGTTCGGTTCCACGACGCAGCATCTCGTCCCTGGCCGCGCCGAGTAGTGCCCGATAGCCCACAGGCGCACCGTCGCTGGGCAACAGGATCAACCGCCACCGCGGCGGGTCGGCGGCCACCGACTCGAGGAAGGCCATCACCGCCCCGACGTACTCCGCGTCGGGATCGGTGCCGCGCAGATCCTTCGGCATCGCCGCGAAGACCTGGGCCATCCCGGCCGCGTGCTCACGATGCAGCAGCGCCGCGACGAGTTCCGGCGCGGTCGGGTACATCGCGTAGAGCACCGGCTTGGCGACGCCCGCTTCCTGCGCGACGGCCTGCATGGTCAGCCGTGCCAATCCGTCGCGCGCGACGACACCGAGCGCGGCATCGAGCAACTGCTCGCGGCGCTGTTCGGGCGGCAACCGGGGCGAATTGCGCCTGCGCGCCTCGCCGCCCGCCGATATCCGCCATACCCCGACCGACTTCCGCTGCACGCTCATCCCGCGATCATGCACCAAATCGCAGACAGCGCGGGCTGCGATTGCTACTGTCTGGGTCAGTTAACTACAGCAGCGTAGAAAAGTCTTTCTACGGAACCGTAGATTTATAGTCAGTTGTGGTCGCGCGGGTCCGCGACCGCACCGGAACCGGGGTGATCACCATCGTCGCAATGACCGAAAAGGCCGATGAACTGCCAGATCGTGAGCTGATCGTCGCGTTCGGCGGCCGCTGGCTGAGCGAACATCCGCAACGCTCGATCGAAACCGCGGGCAGGCAGGTCATCATGGCCTGGCAGGCGCTCTCCGAGCTGACTCTCACACTGGTCCGGCGCCGATTTCCGCTCACCGAGTTCCTCCGGCAGTGCTCGTTCATGGCCGGTGTCTCAGCCACTCCAACCCTGTTGGTCGCCATTCCGATCGCGGTCGTCGTGTCCATCCAGATCGGGTCGCTGGTCGGCCAGGTCGGCGCGACGACGTTCATCGGCGCGGTCAACGGTCTCGGCATCATCCGCCAGGGCGCGCCACTGGTCACCTCGCTGATGATCGCCGGTGCCGTCGGCTCGTCGATCTGCGCCGACCTGGGTTCGCGGACCATCCGCGAGGAGATCGACGCGATGCGAGTGATGGGCGTCGATCCGGTGAGCAGGCTGGTGGCGCCGCGTCTGCTCGCCGCGATCCTGGTGAGCATGCTGCTGTGCGGCTTCGTCGTCTTCATCGGATTCGCCACCGGATACGTGTTCAACGTGTTCATCCAGGACGGCACGCCCGGCTCCTACATCAGCACCTTCGCCTCGTTCGCGGTCGCGGCCGACCTGCTCGTCGCGATCGTGAAGGCGGCCGTATTCGGTGCGCTCACCGCGATCATCGCCTGCGACACGGGCCTGCACACCGAAGGCGGACCCGGCGGGGTCGCGAACGCGGTGAACTCGGCGGTGGTCAGTTCGGCGATCGTGTTGTTCGCGGCCAATATCGCGCTCACCCAGATCTACAACACGGTCTTCCCGTCGAAGGTGCTCTGAGGTGGCGAGTTATCTGCCGCCGCTGCTGCGGCCGTGGCGGGCGATGGGCACCGCGACCCGGCCGCTCATCGAGACGAATATCCGTCTGGGACACCAGGGGGTGGTGTTCGTGGAGGCGCTGTTCGCGATTCCGTTCGTCCTGCGGAACTATCGCAAGGAACTCGTCCGGCTGATCATCGACGTCACCTGGGGCAACGGCGCGCTGGTGGTCGGTGGCGGCACGGTGGGGGTGGTGCTGATCCTGTGCGGTTTCGGCGGCGTCACTGTGGGGATGGAATCGCACACCGCGCTGGATCTACTGACGATGAGTCCGCTCACCGGCGCGATCTCCGGCTTCGCCACCACCCGCGAGCTGGCACCGCTACTGGCGACGATCGCGTTCGCGGCCCAGGCCGGCTGCCGGTTCACCGCGCAGATCGGATCGATGCGGATCGCCGAGGAGATCGACGCGCTCGAGTCGATGGCGATCCGCCCGCTCCCCTACCTGATCAGCACGCGCATGCTGGCCGCGGCGGTGGCCATCCTGCCGCTCTACAGCATCGGCATGGCGACCGCCTATCTCAGCACCAAGGTGACCGTGTTCTTCCTCGGCGGCACCAGCATCGGGACCTACGACCACTACTTTCATCAATTCCTCGATCCCGGCGACATCGCCTACTCGGTCCTCAAAGCGGTCGCGTTCGTGCTGGTGGCCACGTTCATCCAGTGCCACTACGGCTACGTCGCAGCGGGCGGACCCGAGGGTGTCGGGGTCGCGGCGGGCCGCGCCGTCAAGATGACGATCATCGTGGTGGTCTTCCTCAATCTCTTTCTCACACTGGCGATCTGGGGCGTCGATCCCGGCATCCGGATCTCGGGATAGGTGGTCGGCGTGTATCCGGATCCCAGTGGGCGCGGCTGGTCGCGTCGGCGACTCGGCCTGGCCGGGGTGGCGATGGCGGCGAGCCTGTCGAGCGTCGTCGGATTGCTCGGGCTGCGCTACGGCGGCCATTTCGCCGACACCGTCGCGGTAACCGCCGTGATGACCAGTACCGGCGACGGTCTACCCGCCCGCGCCGATGTGCGCTACCGGGGAATGCTGGTCGGTGCGGTGTCGGAGGTGGACATCGCCGAGAAGGGCCTGCGTCAGCGGGTCGGGATGCGGCTCGACCCGGTAGCCGCCGCGGCGATTCCGAGCTCGGTCACCGCCCGCGTGGTACCCGCCAACCTCTTCGGCGTGTCCGCGATCGAACTGGTCGACAACGGCGTCACCACCTCGAGTCTGCGCGCCGGAGCCGTGGTCGAACAGGACACCAGCCGAGCCACCACGGCTCTGCAGACCACCTTGACCACCCTGCGCGATGTCCTCGACCGGATCCAGCCCGCCAAACTCGCCCGGGTCCTGGCCACCCTCGCCGAGGCGCTCGACGGAGACACCAGGCTGCCCGGTTCCACGATCGAACGCCTGGACCGGTGGGTGAGCGAAGTCCGCGCGATTCCCGGGATCGGTTCGCTGCTCGGCGATCTCGGTGCGGCCGCGACGGCGGTGAACCAATCCGCACCCGAGCTGGTCGATGCCCTCGGCCGATCGGTGCGCACGGCCCGCACGATCACCGATCGCCGCGCGCGGGTGATCGAACTGCTCACCTCCGCGGGCGGCGCCACCGACACGACCCACGCCTTGTTCGCGCGCAATCCGAACGCGGGCAAGGAGCTGGTGGTCGGCCTGGACGAGACATTCGGCGCGCTGGCCGCCGACCCCTCGGCTCTCACCGAGACGGTGAGCGGACTGAACACCACGCTGGGCAGACTCTCCACGGTCTTCGATTGGGGGCCGAGCAAGCAGATGCGCTGGGACATCACCGTGTCGTTCACCCCGTTCCGCCAATACACGGCGGCGGATTGCCCGCGCTACGGCAGTCAGGCCGGACCACGGTGCGACGGGGAGTCCGTGCCGGATGTGCCCGCACCACAGCACTATCCGACGCAGCTGCTACCGCAGTGGCTGTCCACCGCGGGCCCAGCGCCCGCGCCCATCCTGCCCGGCCTACCGACCTCGCCGCTGCCGAGGATTCCCGGCCTGTCACTGCCCACAGTGCCCGGCCTGGTGATACCCGGCGTCACGGCGCCGACGAATCCCGCTGGGCAACAGCCGGTTCCGGCGGCGCGGCCGATCGTGCTCAGCGGTCCGGACGCGATCGCGGCGATCGTCGGCGGCCCACCGAATACCACCCAGTTGCTGCTGCTCGGCGCCGTGCTCACCGGCGCGACCGTCACCGCCACTCCACCAGGAGATCACTGAGATGCGTTCACAGCCCCGCTATTTCGGGCTCATCGTCTTCGTCGTACTCTCGCTCGGCGCGACCTTCACGATCTGGTCGACGCTGCGGCGTTCGGTGCCCGGCGACACCCACCGCTACAGCGCCACCTTCGCCGACGTGCTCGGACTCCGGGTCGGCGACGACGTCCGGATCGCCGGCGTGCGCGTCGGCCGCGTCGACGCGATCGAACTGGTCGATCGCCGTCACGCCGAGGTGACGCTGGCCGTACAGACCCGCCAGCACTTGAGCACCACCACGTCGGCGGCGATCCGCTATCACAATCTGATCGGCCAGCGTTATGTCGCGTTGGCGGCGGGTGCGAGCGTGGGTGAGCCGCTGCCCGACGGTGGCTCGATTCCGTTGGAGCGCACCGAATCCTCGTTCGACGTCTCCACCATGCTCTCCGGCTTCGAACCGCTGTTCAGTCTGCTGCAACCCGACGATGTGAACTCGCTGTCGGAAACCCTCGTGCAGGCGCTACAGGGTGACGGAGTCTCGCTGTCCGCGTTGATCACCCAGGCCGCCGCACTGGCCACGACTTTCGGCGAGCGCGATGAGATCCTGGGCGCGGTGATCACCGCTCTCAGCGACGTGATCGGCAGCCTGGCCCATCGCAGCGGCGAACTGGAGACCCTCATCACCCAGTCCCGCGCGCTCGTCACCGGCCTGTACGAGCAAGGCGCGCAGCTCAGCGGCGCCGTCGCCGGAATCGCCGAGTCGACGACGAAGCTGACCGACCTGATCGGTCAGGTGGCGCCGGGGATGGCACTGGCACAGCAGCAAGCGAGCAGTGGTGTCGATCTGCTGTTGTCCAACGGCGCGCGGCTGGATCAGTCGGCGATCGAACTACCGCTGGTGCTGGCGGGCCTGGCCCGGATCAGTGGCAACGGAACCTATTTCACTACCTACGTCTGCAGTCTGGACGTCTCGTTGTGGGGCGTGCTGTTCCCCCGTGGACTGTTCTCGCAGGTCGGCGGCGATTCACATTCGGAGGTGTGCCGGTGATCGAATACGTGTTCGCGCGAGCGGTCACCGCGATCCGCGGCGCGCTGGGCAATCGGCACCTACTACTCGGCCTCGCCGCGGGCGCGGCCGTGGTGGCGCTGGTCCTCGGCTCCGGGGTTCTTTCCCGGGCCGACCTCGGAAAGACCACCACGTATGCCGAATTCGCCCAGGCCGCCGGTCTGCGCACCGGCAACAGTGTCGATATCGCCGGAATCGAGGTGGGCACCGTGAGATCTGTTCGGCTCGAACGTGATCGAGTGGTCGTGGCGATGAGTCTGCGCTCCGAGGTCGAGCTCGGCCGGGACGCCAAGGCCGCCATCGAGATGTCGACCATTCTCGGCAAGATGCACATCGAGCTCGATCCCGGGACCGGCACCGATCTCGACGGTGCGCGAATCCCGCTGTCGGCCACCACCGTTCCGTACAACCTCGCCAAGGTCGTCGATGATCCGAAGTACCGCAACTCCTTCGAGCATCTCGAGCGGGTGGACCCGAACGCTCTGCGCGTGAGCCTGGACGCGATGTCCGCGCAGATGGGTAGCTCACCCCAGCTCACCGCCCAGGCGCTCGACAGCGTGGGAACCCTGGCGAAGGTCATCGCCACCCGCCGCGACGAGGTGAACCGGCTGCTCGGGAGCATGGATCAGGTCTCGGGAATGATCGCCGACAATCAGAACAGCGTGCTGTTGCTGTTGACGCGCGGGCAGGCGATCGGTGACGCGGCGATCCGCAGACGCGATCTCCTGCGCGAGTTGTTCGACAACGTCGCCGCCGCCTCGAAGATCTTGCAGGACATGGGCATCGACAACGGCGGCAGGCTCGGCCCGCTCATCCAGAGCCTGAACACCATGTCCGAAGGTCTGGAGAAGAACCGAGCCAACCTCGATGCGCTGTACCAGGTGATGCCGGTGACGATGCGCCAGTTCGACAACGGTTTCGGCCAGGGTCCCTACGGCGAGATCTATCTGCCGTGGTTGTTCCCCGACAACTGGCTGTGTCAGACCCATGCCGTCGAAGGATGCCGATGATGCGCACACTGTTGCGAGCTGCCGTGCTCGTGGTCGCCACTGTGGTGGGCGCAGGCTGCTCGTCGATTCCGCAGGCACTGCGCCCGAACTCGATGCAGATCAGCGCCGATTTCGAGAGCGCCGCAGGTCTTTTCGTCGGCAACGACGTGGCGGTGCTCGGCGTCCCGGTCGGCAGGGTCGACGCGATCGAGGCCAGAGGCGCGTTCGTCGAGGTCCGGATGACGATCGCGGCCGGCACCGAACTACCCGCCGACGCCATGGCCGCACTCGTCTCACCGCAGCTCATCACCAACCGGCACGTCGAGCTCACCCCGGCCTTCAGCGGCGCGGGGCCGACACTCACCGACGGCGCTCATCTGCCCCTCGCTCGCACCAGAACCCCGGTCGAGCTCGACCGGATCCTGCGCAACTTCGAACAACTCGGCGAATCGCTGAAGGGCGACAACGAGAACGGCCCGATGGCCAGTCGCGTGCTGTTCCCGATGCTCGACGGCAACGGTGACCGCATCCGGGAGACTCTCGAGGCGCTGGCGGGCGCTTTCGAGGTGACCCTGGCCAACCGTGACCAGATCTCGAACACCATCATCGAATTGAACGAGCTCACCGCGGTGGTCGCGGGCAACGACCGGACCGTGCGCGATTTCAGCGCGCGCCTGACCGAACTCGTCACCCTCCTCGCCGACCAGGCACCCGGGCTGGCCGCGGTGCTGGCTCAGGTCAACGACTTCATCGCCAACACCTCGTCCGTGCTCGCCGAGAACCAGGCGCCGCTCACCGCCGCGATGCGACGCCTCGTCGGCATCACCGGCCAGATGCGCGACAACGCGCGCGGGCTCACCGAGATCGTCGACGTTGCGCCGTTGCTGTTCGAGAACCTGGCTCGATCGGTCAGTTCGGAGCATCAGGCACTGCGGCTACACCTGCTCACCGACAAATCGGTGCTGGACAACGAAGTCCTGTCGACGCTGTGCGAACGCCTCGCGATGCGCGCCGACGGCTGCCGTACCGGCAAACTGATGGACTTCGGTCCGGACTTCGGTCTGACCGCCGCCCTGTTGGGACTGACCGAATGAGCCGTAACCACCACGCCCGCCTCGCCGTCTCGGTCCTGGCCGCGGTCAGCGTCGCCTCGTGCACCGTCGACGATCTCGCGCTACCCCAGCCGGGGGTCGACGGCCCGTCCTATCGGGTACGCGCGGTCTTCGACAACGCGCTGAACCTGCCCGAGCGAGCACGGGTCAAGATCGGCGGCACCGACATCGGTGTCGTGACCCGGATCGACACCACCGACTTCCTGGCCGACGTCGAGCTCGAAGTGCAACGCGCCGTCGCGCTTCCGCACGGCACCCGCGCCGAACTCCGGCAGTCGACGCCGCTGGGGGACATCCACGTGGCGGTCATCCTGCCCGAGTACCGGCCGCAGGCGCCGTTGCTCGCCGACGGCGATGTCATCGACCGCGACCATACTTCCGCGGGCGCCTCGGTGGAGGAGCTGATGATGGCCATGTCGATGGTGCTCGACGGCGGGGCGATGAACCAGGTCGCCCGCATCACCTCGGAGCTGAACTCGATCGTCGGCGGTCGCGGCCCACAGCTGTCGCATCTGCTGACCGAGCTCACCGCGGCGCTCGGCGCGCTGAATCAGCGCACCGGACAGCTCGATTCGGTCTTGCACGGGCTCGACGGACTCACCACCACCCTGCGTGCCCGCAAGGCCGAACTCGGCCAGGTCGCCGAAACCTTTCCCGATCTGATCTCGGTGATCGCCGAGAACAACCGGACCATCACCGATCTGACGACGAAGGTGTCCACGGTGACAGCCGCGCTGGGCGACTTCACCTCCACGACCGGGCCCGAATTCCTCGGCCTGTTCGACAGCGTGCAGGCACTGATGTCGGGGTTCACCCGCATGGGCGAGGACCTCGCGGGCACCCTGGACAAGTTCAACGCACTGGCGCCCTCGGTGCGAGCCAGCACCCGAGGGCCGGGTCTCGCTGTGGCAGCGACGATTTCCGCTCTCGATCTAGGTGCGCTCACCGACCCCACCGGCAGCCGGATGCCCGACGGTACCGACGTGACCGGGTTCATCGGCAGCCTGTCGCAGGTTCTCGCCCGCGTGCTCGGCCGACTGCAAGGAGGTCCGCGATGACCGATCCCGCCGAGGGCACCGTCCCGACGCCGGGAGATAACCGGTACCCGATCGTCGATCGTGGGGCCGGCGTCGTTGTCGGTCTTGCCCGGTGGGCGCACCGGCACCGGATCCTGTTCGCGATGACAGGGATGGTCGGGCTGCTCGTCATCGGCTCGGCGTATATCGCCATCGACGTCGTGGGGGTGCGGCCGATGCGCACGACCTACACGGTGCAGGTGCGGCTCACCGGCTCCGGCGGTTTGCTGGCGCACAGTCCGGTGACCGTGCGCGGAGTACCGGTCGGCCGGGTCAGCGCGCTACACCTCGAGGGCGATGGCATCCGTGCCGAGGCGGTCATCGACAGTGCCGCCAGGATTCCGGTCGGCACCGTGGTGGCGGTCGGCCGGTTGTCGGCGGCGGGTGAGCAGTATCTGGACTTCCGGCCCACCACCGGGGACGGGCCCTATCTGGCCGACGGTGCCGTGGTGGCTCCCGAGCAGGCGAGCACCCCCGTCACCATCGACTCGTTCCTCTCCAATACCGGCGCCCTGATCGGCGGAATGAACCCGGAACGGCTCACGGTGATCGTGGACGAACTCGATCGTGCCCTGCGCGGTGGTCCCGACGTGCTGCGCACGGTCATCAGCGGACTGAGTCAGGCCATGAACGGGCTCACCGGATTACTCCCCCAGACCACGGCGATGATCCGCAATCTGCAGGTCATCGCCGAGACGACCGCGCACGCCCAACCCGACCTCGGCACCCTCGTCCGTGGGTCGAGCGAGTTGTTCGATCAGATGAACGCGGCCGATCAGGAAGTGCGTGAACTCCTCGACCTGGGTCCGGGCCGACTGGCCACACTGAGCGGCGTCCTCACCGAAACCACGGATCCGATGACGAACCTGGTGACCAACTTCGTGGCTATCACCCGGGCCGCCCGACTACGCACTCCGGCGATGACCGCATTGTTCCCCGCCCTGCGGACCGGGGTGGTCGCCGTCGGTATCCCCGCCCACGACAACGCCTTTCACACCGTCGCCGAACCGTGGCCGCGCCCCACCTGCGAATACGAGACCATCCCCGTCTCGCCCACTACGGTCTCCGACGGTCGCATCCCCCTCTACAACTACTGCGTCACCAGCCACCCGGAACTACAGATCCGTGGATCGGCCAACGCACCGCGCCCCGCCGGCCCCGACAACGGATCAGGGCCACCGCCCGGAGTCACCGGCACCGAACTCTCCGTTCCCCTTCCCGCAGGCTGAGCCGCGAATTCCCCGAGGACACGCTATGACCACTGACCGAGCAGTACCCCCTCCGACGACGGACGAAGCCGCCGCCGGCACCGGGCGATCCGCGGTTCCGATCGCCGATGCCGCCGTGCCGCGTCGGTATCGACGCGCCGCGATCCCGGCGACCGCCCTCATCAGCGTCGCCGCGGTGGCGACCGCGACCTGGCTGGCCGTGGACAACCACGGCATGCGAGCACGGGAGCAGGCCCGCGAGGCAGCTCATCGGGCCGCCTGCGCCTACGCTCCGACACTGGCCCGCTACGACGCCAAGGATCTCGACACCTATTTCGGCGCGGTCCTCGCCGGCGCCACCGGCGACTGGAAGACCGAATTCGATGCCACCAGTAGAGATCTGCGTGAGGTCCTCATGCAGGGCCAGGTCGTCGCCACCGTCGGCACCGTCGAGTGCGCCATCGAATCCGCCGACGAGACGACCGCCGAGGCGGTCGCGGTCATCAATCAGACGATCACCAGCCTCGGCACCAAAGGTGCCCCTGCGCCCGGTCAGCTCGCCGTCTCGATGACGCTGCGCAAGGACGCCGACCGCTGGCTGGTCAGCGAAGTCAGCTCCCCGATGCTCGCCCACTGACCGAGAAGGACTCCCGGTGACCCACCAGACCACGCCTGCTCCCACCGCTGCCGGATCGCCGCTGCGCGAGATCCTGCGCATCCCGGCGGTCCGGCGGATCCGCCGCCGCGCCAGCCGCCTCGGCACCGCACTCGCCGGGCGTCTTCGCCTCGCCGTCATAGCCGGACTCGCCCTCGCCACCGCGACTGTCACCGCGCTGATCGGGGCCGTCTTCGCGGTGGCCGCCCTGGTCCGGGGACTGGAACAGGTCCTACCGTCCTGGCTCGCCTACGCCACGACAGCGGGGCTGCTGTTGCTGTGCGCGGCGGTGTCGATCGCGGTCGGCGCGTGGGCACTGCTTCGCGCCGGCGGATGATCGGCACGGTCGGGTGTCTGCCACGTCCGGGCGTCGACGCCCGGCGAGCGCGTTCAGCGGGAGGCGCGGGTGCTGCGGAAGGTGAGCGCGACCAGGAAGGTCAGGGCGGCGATGACGGCGGCGGCGGCGAAAGCGGCGGTCATGCCGCCGACCAGGGCGTGGGTCGGCGCACCGCCCGTGTCGCGGGCGGCGGTGCCGAAGATCGTCACCAGGATGGCCAGGCCGAGGGCTCCACCGGTCTGCTGCATGGTCTGCAGGGCGCCGCCTGCCGCACCGGCTTCGTCGGGCGAGACGGTGGCCATGATGATCACGTTCAGTGGGGAGAACGCGAGCCCGATGCCGCAGCCCATCACGACCATCGCCACGAACAGCAGGGGGAAGTAGCCGGAACTCTCCGAGAGCCTGGTCAGTAGCACGAGGCCGGTGACCATGGCGACGGAGCCGGTCGCCGTCACCGGTTTGGGTCCGAACCGCGCGAGCAACCTCGGGATCAGGCGGATCATCGCGAACATCAGCACCGCGGTCGGCAGGAACGCGAAACCTGTTGCCAGCGAACTCATTCCCAGCACATCCTGCAGATATTGGGTGAGAAAGAAGAACATCGACATGCCCGCCATCGGGCCGAGGAACACGTTCAGATAGGCGGCGGCGCGATTGCGGTCGGCGAACAGGTGCAGTGGCAGAAGTGGTTGCGGCGCACGCAGTTCGATCGCGACGAACCCCGCCAGCAGCGCCGCCCCGACCGCGAGCCAGATGTCGGTGCCCGCCGCGGCCCACCCGTGCGAGGCGGCACTGATGAACCCGTAGACGAGGGCGGCGACGCCGGCGGTCGCCGTCACCGCGCCGGGTAGGTCGAGCCGGGCGGCGCGCCGCGGCAGATCGGGCAGGTAGCGCAGCGCGAGCACGGCGATGACCAGTCCGAACGGCACATTGATGAACAGCACCGAGCGCCAGCCGAACCATTCGGTCAGCAGCCCGCCGACGATCAAACCGATCGCGAAACCGGCACTCGACATGCCGGAGAACAGGGCGAGCACCCGGATCCGCGCCTTGGGCTCGGTGAACGTAGTAGTCAGCAGCGCAAGGGTATTCGGCCCTGCCATGGCGCCGCCGATACCCTGCAGCGCGCGGGCCGCGAGCAACCACCCGGCCGAGGGCGCCAGCCCACCGGCCAGCGAGGCGAGGGTGAACAGCAGCACGCCGGCGATGAACATCGCCCGCCTGCCGAACAGATCGCCCGCCCGACCGCCGAGCAGCAGTAGGCCGCCGAAGACCAACGTGTAGGAGTTCATGACCCAGGACAGGCTGGTGGCGCTGAACTCGAGGTCGGTCCTGATGTGCGGCAGCGCCACATTCATCACGGTGATATCGAGGATGAGCATGAGTTGACAGGTCAGCAAAGTGACCAGGATCAGCCGTGGCCGAGCACGCTCTACCTGGGCTTTTTCCGGAAGTGTGGTGGTAGTCAAGAACGCTCCATCAACAAGGAACTAAAACGGAGAGAGTCTCCGCTTATGACAGAGCTAGCATAGGGAGAAAGCCTCCGGTTACGCAAGACTAAACGGAGACTTCATCCGTTTCCAGTGGAGGATCTTGTGGACGCACCGTCGCGGCCGATGCGCGCCGACGCACGCCGCAATTACGAGCGCATCATCGATTGCGCCCGCGACGCGTTCGCCGAGCACGGCACCGACGCGCCCCTCGATGACATCGCACGGCGCGCGGGGGTCGGCCCGGGGACGCTGTATCGCCACTTCCCGAATCGCACGACGCTCATGGAAGCGGTGTACCGCGCCAACATCGAGACCCTCGCCGCACGGGCCGACGAATTACGGCGAACCCACGCTCCCCTCGACGCGTTCGACGCCTGGTTCACCGATCTGGTCACCTATATCCTCGAAAAGCACGGCCTGGCAACCACTCTCAAAGCCGCCATCGACCGCTCCTCGGATACTCTCGCCGCCTGCTCCACCCTGCTCGCCGAAGCCGCGGGCAACGTGCTGATCCCGGTGCAGCAGGCAGGCCTCATCCGCCCCGAAGTGAGCCCACGCGACGTCCTGCGCCTCGGCCACGGCATCGGCGCCGGCTGCCAGGCCGCGGCCGACTCCGCCCCACTGCTCACGGACGTGGCCCTCGCGGGGCTACGCGCCCAGCCCCGCACAGCCTGAGCGCACTCGCGCCTGCCTCTCACCCCCGAACTCGTCGGATCCCCGCCGCGAAATCGTCGAGGACAGTGAGAATTCCGTCGGCCTGCCAGACCCGATTCCTGGCACGCTGCGACACCTCACGTAGCACGCCGGACGCGACGAGCCGATCGATCGCGCGCTGCGCCGCGACCCCACTGGTGCCGAAGGTGTCAACGACATACGTGCTGTTCACGACCGGCTGCGCGATGAGACTGTCGATCACCTTCCAGACCACGGAATCGGCGCGAGCGGTGGTCTGTTCGCGATAGGCGGCACGCACGGCGCGAAGTTCGTCGACCATGCGACGTCCCGTGCCGACGGCCTAGAAGGTCGCGTCCACGAATCGGCGCATACCCAACCATGGGAGCTCGAGGTTAGGTAACTGTGCCCACTACCTAACTTTAAGCCTGCATGGTTCAACAGCGCCGAAACAGCCCAACGGTTGTCAGGTCAGGCCAGGTCTTCGATTTTGGCCGCCAGTTCGGCGCCGGTGAGTGGTTCGCGGGCGATGACGGCGATGGTGTCGTCACCGGCGATGGTGCCGACGATGTAGGGCAGGGCGGCGCGGTCGAGGGCGCTGGCCAGGAAGTGGGCGGCGCCGGGCGGGGTGCGCAGGACGGCCAGATTGCCGCTGGCATCGGTGGAGACGAGCAGGTCGCCGAGGAGTTTGGACAGGCGGCCGGTGCCGCCGGTGACGCCACGTACGGGACTGCCGTCCTCGGGGACGATGTAGACGCCCGCGCCGCCGTCGGCCGCGCGCAGTTTCACCGCGCCGAGTTCGTCGAGGTCGCGCGACAGGGTGGCCTGGGTGGTCTCGATGCCCTCGGCCGACAGCAGGGCGGCGAGTTCGGTCTGACTGCGCACCGAATGCGAGGTCAGCAGTTCGATGATGCGTGACTGGCGGCCGGCGCGGGTACGGGCGATCGCGGGCGAGCCCTTCTCGGGCGCGCTCATACCCGCGCCTCGCTGCGCTCGCTCATCGCCCAACCCCGTCGCCGGCCCCGGTTCGCGGTCTCACGCGGCGGCTTTCGCGAGCAGCCACACCAGCAGCGCCTTCTGGGCGTGCAGGCGATTCTCGGCCTCGTCCCAGACCACGCTGTGCGCACCGTCGAGCACCTCGTCGGTGATCTCCTCACCCCGGTGCGCCGGAAGACAGTGCAGCACAATCGCTTCCGGAGCCGCGTTGGCGAGCAGCGCGGTGTTGAGCTGGAACGGGCGGAACGGGCCGACGCGGTCGAGACCGTCGTTCTCCTGCCCCATGGAGGTCCACGTGTCGGTGACCAGCACATCGGCGCCGGTCGCACCGACCACCGGGTCGCCGGTGACCGACACGGTCGCGCCGGTTTCGGCGGCCCGCTTCGCGGCGGCGTCCAGGATCCACGGCAGCGGTTCGAAACCGGCGGGGGCGGCCACGGTCACGTTCATTCCGGCGGTGACGCCGCCGAGCAGCAGTGAATGCGCCATATTATTGGCACCGTCACCGAAGTAGGTGAGGTTCAGCCCCGCGAGGGCGCCCTTGCGCTCGCTGATCGTCTGCAGATCCGCGAGCACCTGACAGGGGTGGAACTCGTTGGACAGCGCGTTCACCACGGGAACCGTTGCGGTAACGACCATCTCGTCGAGGCGGGACTGTTCGAAGGTCCGCCACACGATGGCGTCGACGTAGCGCGAGAGCACGCTGCCGGTGTCGCCGAGAGTCTCCTCACGACCCAGCTGGGTGTCGCGACCGTCGACGACGACCGCGTGCCCGCCGAGCTGAGCGATGCCGAGCTCGAACGAGAAGCGGGTGCGGGTGGAGTTCTTCTCGAAGATCACCCCGACCCCGCGTGGCCCGTCGAGCGGCCGGCGCGCGAAGGGATCTTTCTTCAATTCGGCGGCGATGGCGAGGATCTCGGCCTGCTCGGCCTGGGTCACATCATCGTCGCGCAAGAAATGACGCAGGGTCACTTGGTCGCTCCCTTAGCATCGGCGGCGGCCTTGTCGAGGATCTCGGGCAGGTCGGCGACGAAATTGTCGGCCTGGGTTTCGGTGAGCACCAGGGGCGGCGCCAACCGGATCACGTTGGGCTTGGCGGGGTTCAGCAGGTAGCCGGCCTCGCGGGCCCGTTCGTCGACATACGCGGAGATGTCGTTGTTGAGCACGATGCCGATGAGCAGACCCGCACCACGCACGTGGTCGATCTCGGGATGCTCGAGCAACGCGATGCCGTCGCTGAGCTTCTTGCCCACCCACTCCACGTGGGTCAGCAGGTTGTCGGAGTCGATCGTGCGCAGCACGGCCAAAGCCGCTGCGGCACAGACGGGATTGCCGCCGAAGGTAGTGCCGTGCAGACCGGGCGTGAGCAGTTCGGCGGCCCGGCCCTGCGCCAGCACGGCGCCGATCGGCAGGCCACCGCCGAGCCCCTTGGCCAGGGTGATGGCATCGGGCACGATGCCCGCCGCCTGGTGCGCGAAAAAGGTTCCGGTGCGCCCGATTCCGGTCTGCACCTCGTCGAGGATCAGTAGCGCCCCGGCCCTGGAGGTGATCTCGCGTGCCCTGGCGAGGTAGTCGAACGGCGGGACGACCACACCGCTCTCCCCCATCATCGGCTCGAGGAATACCGCGGCGGTGTCGGAATCGACCACTGCTTCGAGTGCGGCGGCGTCGCCGTAGGGCACGTGCACGACGCCGGGCGGCATCGGCTCGAACGGCGTGCGCTTGGCGGCCTGACCCGTCAGGGCCAGCGCACCCATGGTACGACCGTGGAACGCCTCCTCGGCGGCGACGATCTTGGACCGTCCGGTGAGCCGCGCGATCTTGAACGCGGCCTCGTTGGCCTCGGTACCGGAGTTACAGAAGAACGCCTTGCCCTCACCGTCGCCGAAATGGGCCAGCAGCTTCTCGGCCAGCTCGATCACGGGCTCGCTGGCGTACAGGTTCGATACGTGGCCGAGCGTGCCCAACTGCTGGGTGACCGCTGCCAGGATGGCGGGGTGGGCGTGTCCGAGGCTGTTGACCGCGATCCCGCCGAGGAAGTCGACATAGCGCTTGCCGTCGGCGTCGTAGAGCACCGCACCGGCGCCGCGCACCAGCGCGACCTTCGGGGTGCCGTAGTTGTCCATCATCGCGGCCGACCACCGCTGCTGCAGCTTCTCTACTTCGCTCATGATTGCGTTCCATCCGGCGACCCGGCGGGGGTCACCATGGTTCCGATTCCTTCTCCGGTGAACAGCTCCAGTAGTACCGAATGCGGGACGCGCCCGTCGATCACGTGGGCACTGGGGACCCCGCCGAGCACGGCGCGCAAGCACGCTTCCATCTTCGGCACCATGCCCGCATCCAGGCTCGGCAGCAACTTCGCCAACGCGTCGGCGTCGATCTGGCTGGTCAGCGACGAGCGGTCCGGCCAGTCGGTGTAGAGGCCCTCGACATCGGTGAGTACGACGAGTTTCTCGGCGCCGATGCCCTCTGCCAGTGCGGCGGCGGCGGTGTCGGCGTTGATGTTGTGCACCACGCCGTCGGCGTCGGGGGCGATGGTGGAGACCACCGGGATGCGGCCCGCGTCGATCAGATCGAGCACGGCGCCGGGGTTGACCGCGGTGACGTCGCCGACCAATCCGATGTCGGTGGCGACGCCCTCGACGGCGACGGTGCGCCGGGTGGCGGTGAACAGGTGCGCGTCCTCGCCGGAGATACCGACCGCGTACGGGCCGTGCGCGTTGATCAGCCCCACGAGCTCACGACCGACCTGACCGAACAGCACCATCCGCACGACGTCCATCACCTCGGGGGTGGTGACGCGGAAGCCGCCGCGGAATTCGCCCGCCATCCCGAGCCTTTTCAGCATGGCGTTGATCTGCGGGCCGCCCCCGTGCACGACCACGGGATGTACGCCGACCGTGCGCAGGAACGCCATATCAGCGGCGAAGGCGGCCTTGAGTTCGTCGTCGACCATCGCGTTGCCGCCGTACTTCACGACCACGATCTTGTCGCGGAACTTCTGCAGCCACGGCAGCGCGTCGGCCAGTACATGCGCTTTGTCCAGCGCCGAAAGGGTGTGCACCACACTGCTACTCATGAGCTGTACGCCGAGTTCTCTTCGACGTAGGCATGGGAGAGGTCGGTGGTGCGCACCATCGCGGTGCCCTCGCCCACGTGGAGCTCGATCAGCACGTCGACGTCTTCGCCGGACAGGTCGACCTCGCGAGCGCCGGGCGCGCCGACACTGTCGACGCAGACCGGATTTCCGTTGAACGACACCGCGATCCGGTTCGGATCGAGGGTCACCGGGGCGATGCCGACGGCCGCGAGCACGCGACCCCAGTTCGGGTCGGAACCGAACAGCGCGGTCTTGACCAGACTGTCGCGGGCGACAGCGCGGGCGGCGGTGAGCGCCTCTTCCTCGGACACCGCGCCGGACACGGTGACCCTGATCCGCTTGGTGACGCCCTCGGCGTCGGCCATCAACTGCGCGGCCAGGTCGTCACACACGGTGAACACCGCGGCGTCGAGATCCTCCTGGGAGGGCGTCACGCCGCTGGCACCGTTGGCCAGTAGCAGCACGGTGTCGTTGGTGGAGCAGGAGCCGTCGACATCGAGCCGGTCGAAGGTGTACTTCGTGGCCTTGCGCAGCGCGGAATCGAGCTGCTCGGGCGTGGCCACGGCATCGGTGGTGAGCACGACGAGCATGGTGGCCAGCGACGGTGCGAGCATGCCCGCGCCCTTGGCCATGCCGCCGACATTCCACTTGTCCTCGCTGTGGAACGCCGACTCCTTCGGCACGGTGTCGGTGGTCATGATCGCGTGGGCGGCATCGGAGCCACCCGACATGCCGCCGCCCATCTCGTGCACGATCTCGGTGATCGCCGGGATCAGCTTGTCCATCGGCAGGCGGTCACCGATCAAACCGGTGGAACAGACCGCGATCTCGCCCGCGCCGGTCTCGGTACCCCAATTGCTCAGTGCCGCGGCGAGTTCCTCGGCGGTCTTGTGGGTGTCCTGGAAGCCACCGTGGCCGGTGCAGGCGTTCGCCCCGCCGGAGTTCAGGATCACCGCGCGCACCCGACCGGTCTTCAGCACCTGCTGCGACCACAGCACCGGCGCGGCCTTGACCTGGTTGCTGGTGAAGACACCCGCCGCGTTGTATTCGGGGCCCTCGTTGAGGACCAGGGCGAGGTCGGGCTTGCCGCTGGCCTTGAGACCGGCCGCGATACCCGCCGCGCGGAAACCCAGCGGCGCGGTGACGCCCTGGGTGTGGATCAGGGTGCCGTGGTCCGGGGTCTGCGGATCAGGGGTCGTCACGGTGCCACTCCTACGGTGGAAAGTCCTGCGGTCTCGTCGAATCCGACGGCCAGGTTCATCGATTGCACCGCGGCGCCCGCGGTGCCCTTGGTCAAGTTGTCGATCGCGCCGATCACCACGAGCAGGCCCGCGTCGGCGTCGACGGCGACCTGCAGGGTGATGGCGTTGGAGCCGAGCACCGAGCCGGTCTGCGGCAGTACACCTTCGGGCAACAGGTGCACGAAGGGTTCGTCGGCGTAGGCCTTCTCGTAGACGGCGCGTGCCTGCGCGGCGTCCACCTTCACCGGGGCGGTGCAGGTGGCGAGGATGCCGCGCGGCATCGGCGCCAGCACCGGCGTGAACGACACCGAGACATCGACGCCGCCGGCGGCTTTCAGATTCTGCGCGATCTCGGGGGTGTGGCGGTGCGCGCCCGCGACACTGTAGGCCCGCACGCTGCCCATCACCTCCGAACCGAGCAGGCCGACGTCGAGCTTGCGCCCCGCGCCCGAAGTACCGCTCACGGCAACGACATTCACGGCGGGCTCGATGATCCCGGCGGCGATCGCCGGAGCCAACGCCACGCTGGACACGGTCGGGTAGCAGCCGGGCACGGCGATCCGCCGGGCGCCGGTGAGCCGCGCCCGCCCACCGGGCAGTTCGGGCAGGCCGTAGGGCCAGCTGCCCGCGTGGGGGCTGCCGTAGTACTTCTCCCAGACGGCGGCGTCGGTGAGCCGATAGTCGGCGCCACAGTCGATGACGACCGTCTCGTCGGACAGGGCGGCCGCGATGGCGCCGGACTGACCATGCGGGAGGCCGAGGAACACGATGTCGTGTCCCGCCAGGATCTCCGGAGTGGTCTCGTCCAGGACGCGGTCGGCCAAGGGCAGCAGATGCGGTTGCAGCGCGCCCAGCGCGGTACCCGCGTTGGAACCGGCGGTCAGCGCCCCGATCTCGAGGCGCCCGGCTCGGTATTCGGGATGACCGAGCAGTAGACGCAACACTTCGCCACCGGCGTATCCACTCGCACCGGCAACCGCCACCCGCAACACGGGTCCTCCCGACGAATCAACCATGTGATGATTATGCACGACTATGCAAGCTCATTCATGAGCGGGTGTGACCGGCTTCGCCTCCGACGCCCCGATCAGGCGTGCTACCAGTGGAAACACCAGGACGGTCGTCGCGCCCGCCGCGACCAGGATCGAGGAGACATCAGCGGTCAGCAAGCCCGCTTGGACGGCGACCTGGGTCACCGCGACGATGATCGGCAGCCCCGTCGCGGCATAGAGGGCCAATTCGACGCGCTCGCGGCCGGTCGGCAGGGTGTCCGCGCGGGGCACGAATCGTTCGCTCAGCCACACGGGCAGTCCGCGGGCGATCGCGATGGTGACCACGAACCACAGCCACAGCGCCGGACTCCGGCCCACCGCCGCCACGTCGATGCCCATGCCCGACACCACGAAGAACACCGGGATCAGCAACCCGTACCCGATGGCCTCGAGCGAGGAGTCCACGTCCGGGTGCCCGGCCGCGATCAGCCGACGCAGAATCATGCCCGCGGCGAACGCGCCGAGGACCACGTCCAGCTCGAAGACCTCGGCGACCACCATCAGCACCAACAGCAGCAGCACCACCCCGCGCACCGGCAACTGCGAGGTGCCGCCGCCCAGCTCGGCCAGGCCGCCGCCCAGATGCGGCTTCCGGTCGAGCATCCGCACCGGCACGAATCCGACGACCACGGCCGCCATCCCGAACAGCACCACCATCACGACCGCACTGCCCGCACTGCGGCTGGTGAGCAGCACCGACATCGCCACGATGGGCCCCAGCTCGCCCACCGCGCCGTGCGTCATCACCGCTCGCCCCAGTCGTGAATCGAGGATGCCCGCCTGTTTCAGAATCGGCAGCAGGGTGCCGAGCGCGGTCGAGGTCAACGCGATGGCGACCGCGACGCGCGTGCCGTTCGAGGTATCCGTGACCAGCATGACGATCGCGAACGCGAACAGCAGGCACACGATCCACACGACCCACGCGGTCCGACCGGAGCGGCCACGCAGCAACCGCGGGTCCAGCTCGTAGCCCGCCAGCAGGAACAGCATCCCCAAGCCCAATTCGCTGACCAGGTCGACCCCGCCCGCGCTACTCGCCCACCCGAGCACGTGCGGCCCGACCACCGCTCCGGCCACCAGCAGGACCACCACATCGGGCAGATACCCGCGCACCCATCGCGACAGCAGCGGTGCGAGCACCGCGATGAGCGCGATCCAGAACAGCGAGACGATCGGTGAGGGATCGCCGACACCTTCCGAAGCGAGCAGATCCATGCAGGTCATCGTGGCACAGCGGCACGACCGTTCCGGGAAACCGCGCGCGACTGATCGGTCACCCGGCATCGTCGGCACACGGTTGTCGACAACGCCCGGTTCCGGCAGCAGAGCGGGTCGGCCGATCGAGGAGCGTGACTCAGTGCTTGCGGACGACCGTTTCGCCCGCGCCCGGCTTCCAGACGGTGATGTCGAGATGGTCGTCGTCGACTTCGACGGTGGAGGCGCCGGTCAGGTCGGCCACGTAGAAGTGGTCGAACCTCTCGCCGCGAATATCGAAACCGCTGTCATCGAACAGCTTCTGGGCGAAGCGGGCGTGGACGGTTTCGTCCTGGAGGTCGGTGACGGTGCCGAAGAGTTTCGCGTCGCCGTCGGAGACTCTGGTGTCGACGGTCGCGGTGTGCAGACAGAAGCGTGGGTCGCGGGCCAGGTCGTCGAATTTCCGGGTGTTCGGCATACCGGCCAGCACCAGCATGTCCTCGAAGACCATCGGCTCGATCGGGCTGATGCGTGGCGATCCGTCGGCGCGCAGGGTGGCGAGCATGCACAGCTTGCCGGTGGCCTGGTGCCTGCGCTGGAACACGGCCGCGATGCTCGGTGCTTCTTCGGTGAACTGGCTCCACGTGGTCATATCTCGTACGGTACGACGCAACCTTGACATCTTGTGTCAGGTTTTGCGGCTAGTCTCGGGACATGCGGGCGAGCAGGTTGGTGCGGTTGCTGCTGCTGTTGCAAGCGGGCGGCGGAACGACCGCGAGCGCGCTGGCACGCGAGCTCGAAGTGTCGGTGCGCACGGTGTACCGGGACGTGGAAGCGCTCTCGGAGGCGGGTGTTCCGGTGTACAGCGAACCGGGGCGCGGTGGGGGTGTTCGGTTGATCGACGGCTACCGCACCCGGCTCACCGGCCTCACCTCCGACGAGGCCGACGCCGTGCTGCTCGCCGGTCTGCCCGGCGCTGCCGCCGATCTCGGCCTCGGCACCGTGCTGGCCACCGCACAGCTGAAAATGCTGGCCGCGCTCCCGCCGGAACTACGCGGCCGGGCGACGCGGGTCGCCGAACGCGTCCACATCGATATGCCCGGCTGGTTCCAGCGGCCCGACGACACCCCCGGCCTCGCGGCGGTGGCCGACGCCCTCTGGCACGATCACCGCCTGGCGATCACCTATCGCCGCCGCGACCGCACGGTGCGCCGGACCCTCGACCCACTCGGCCTGGTCATGAAGGCGGGCACCTGGTACCTGATCGCCCGCGACGGCGCCGATATCCGTTCGTACCGGGTCGGCCGCATCACTACAGCCGAACTCACCGGCGAATCCTTCACCCGTCCAACGGCTTTCGACATCGCCGAGCACTGGCAAACCGCCGCCGAGGAGTTCGCCCGATCCATGCTGCGAGTCAGCGCGCACTGCCGGATCTCCACCGCCCATCTGAGCCTGCTGCGCCTCATGAACGACCCCGCCGCCGTCCGCGCGGCGCTCGCCTCGACGGGCGTCCCCGACGCGGACGGCTGGGCCGACATCACCATTGCCGCCGAGTCCTACGAAGTCCTGGCCCACGCACTACTCCCCCTCGGCGAACACATCGAAGTCCTCACCCCACTCGAACTCCGCGAAACCATGACCGCCACCGCCACGGCCGTGCTCGCCCGCTACCACCGGCCGACGACCCCGTAGGCACGCCGGTGGCGCTGAACGGCGCAGATCCGCCGACCGCGGAAACCGCGGCAGAGATCCGGCCTCAACACGTCCAGTCGAGAATCTCCGCCATGGAACGCAACTGTGCCGAGGCGGGGGTAAGACGTACTGCGGCGTTGCGGAGGGTGACCAGGGGGCGTGCGGACAGTTGGGCGATGGTGCCGATCCGGGCGGAACGAGCGACGATCATCTGGGTTCGGGGGCGGCGCTCCCGGTCGTACCTGGCGAGGCCGTCGGGTTCGCTCGCCAGGCGAGCCAGGATCACCGCGTCTTCCAAGGCTTGGCAGCCGCCCTGGCCCAGGTTCGGTGTCATCGCGTGGGCGGCGTCGCCGAGAAGGGCGATACGGCCGGCCGTGAAGGTCGATAGCAAAGGCAGATCGTAGATGTCGTTGTGCAGCACCGTGTTCGGGTCCGCAGCAGCGAGGAGGGCCGAGATCGGGTGGTGCCATCCGTCGAAGCGCCCGCGAACTTCGGCCAGGCTGCCGGCCGCGTTTTCGGGAGCGTCGTAGACGGCGAAGCAGTAGACGCGACCATCCGCGAGCGGGGCCATTCCGAAACGTGCGCCGCGACCCCAGGTTTCACCGAATTCGGTGAGCGGCTCGGCGATGTCGACCACCGCGCGCCAGGCGGTGTAGCCGGCATAGCGTGGTGCGACCTCGCCGCACACCGCACGCCGGACGACGCTGTAAATTCCATCGGCACCCACGATCAAGTCGGCGGAAGCGGTACCCGCGGAGTGCACGACCCTCCCGTCGAGACTCACCTCGCGCACCGAGACCCCGGTACTCACGACACCTTCGGGAAGCTCCGCGCGCAGAATGTCCAGCAGCCGGGCACGGTGGATCACCACCGGGGCGCCGAACCGCTCGCGCAGTGTCGCCAGGTCGGTGCGCGAAAGCCATCGACCACGGTCGTCCCTGATTCCGGCCGACACCTCCGCCATACCCTGCGCACGGACCGTGTCACCCACACCAAGGGCGTCCAGCGCCCGTAAGGCGTTGGACCACAGGGAAATCCCGGAACCCACCGCCGCGACCTCCGGCGCTCGTTCCAGCACCTGCACGGCCCACCCGGTTCGGACGAGCGCGAGCGCCGCGGCCATTCCGCCGATTCCGCCACCGACGACGATCGCTGTGGACATCACACACTCCCTCGTTTCGAGTACGACCCTGAACGTACTACGGATGTAGTGTCAAAACTACAAATGTAGTGCGACTCACTACGGGCGTAGTATCAGCAGGTGATGACGCAACGCGAGCGGGTCCTCGATGCCGCGATCGAGGCGCTGGGCACCGGCGGGTCGCGTGCGCTCACCCACCGCGCGGTGGACCGGCTCGCCGACCTGCCACCAGGGTCGACATCCAACTACTTCCGCACTCGCGAAGCGCTGCTCTGCGGTGTGGCCGAACGGCTCGAACAGCGCGATCACGCGGACTGGGAGATTCTGAACCGCGCGCTCGGCCACGCCACCATCGATCACCTCATCGACGGTCTCGCCCTGTTCGTCACCCATGCGACAACCATCGACCGCATCCGCACACAGGCACGCTTGGCGCTGTTCGGCGAGTCGCAGACGATGCCCGCGCTCGCCGAATCGGTGCATCGCGGGCACCAGCGGCTGCGCGCCTGGGCGATCGAGATGGCCGCTTCGGTCGGCCTGACAGCGACCGACACCGGGATCCTCGTCGACTATCTCGACGGCGCCGTCGTCCACCGGCTGACCGGCGCGGAGGCGGGCAAGGACCCGCGCGAGGCCATCGCCCGGCTGACGCGCGCGCTCCTCGACTGACGTGCCGATCGACCGGCTAGCCTGTCTGGGCCGGTGCCGAGGCCGCTGATCGCCGTGATGCCGCCGGGATGCGGTGGCGCCAGGAAAGAACTCTCAGTCGAGCGAATGCACGAAATGCGCGGCTTTGGAGCCGATGTGGGACCAGCGCGCGGCCTCCACGTCGGTCGGGGCGACTACTTCGGTGCCCGCGGTGACGGCGATCGCGCCCGCGTGGAGAAAGTCGCGGGCGTTGTGGGAGTTGACGCCGCCGAAGGGGATCAGAGACATGTGCGGAAACTGCCCGAGCAGATCCTCGAAGTACTGCGGGCCGAGCACGCGGGCCGGGAAGATCTCCACCGCCGCCGCCCCCAGCTCCGCCGCGGCGAGGACCTCCGACGGTGTGAAAGCGCCCATGATCACCGGAATCGAGTGCGCCACCGCCACTTCGGCGACCTCGGGGCGCAGCGCGGGAGTCGCCAGGAAGCGGGCTCCGACCTCGATGGCGGCCTCGGCCTGGGCGCGGGTGGTGACGGCGCCGACCCCGATCACGGCGTCGGTGACCGCGGTCGCCTTGGTGATCGCGTCGAGCACGCCGAGCGTGGTGAAGGTGAGTTCGACGGCCCGTAGACCGGCGCCCGCAAGCACCTGCGCCAGTGCCGCCGGGTCACCGATGACGGGGGCGCGAACCACCGCGCGGGCACGGTCCGCGCGGATCACGTTCATGACCTCCGACGACGAGCTGAGCAACGGGTTCATCGGGTCTGCTCCTTCGTAGTTTCCGAACGCGGGGCGTGACCGGCGCGCACGCCGGTCGCGGTGCTGTTCTCAGCGCGAACAGCCGGTGACCAGCAAGGCCGTCGCGGACAATACGTCACCGCTGATGCATGAGGCGCCGGTGCCGCAGACGATGTCGATGTCACGAAAGAGCAGGTGTGTCATGGTCATCCGTCCGTCAGAAGTAGGTGCGGATCAGGTCGACCACACGCGGGTCGGGCGCGTCGACGCTGTCGATCACCGGGATCAGGCGCCACTTGTCGAACGCGGTGCAGGGGTGGGAGAGGCCGAGGCGAACGACCGAGCCGACCGGGAGGTCAGCCGCGTCGGCGCCGGGCAGCCGCAGGAAGGCGTGCTGGTCGTTCAAGGCGGTGACCACCGCGTTCGGCGGAAGTGTGCCGCCGACGGCCAGTTGCGGCACCGGTAAACCCTCGTCGAAGGGGAAATCGCGTCTGCCGCCGTCGAGCAGGGCCAGTTCCGGTTCGGGCCGCGAGACCACCCTGGCCCAACCGTGCATGGCCGACCGCAGGCCCGGCTCCTTCGCGGGCGCGGCGAGCGGGGAGATACCCGCGTAGAAGCCGTCATCGTGGACGAGGTAGGCGCCGCTGCGCAGCACGACCGTGGTCGGCACGCCGCGCGCGCCGTCGGGGTCGGCCAGTCCGGCGAGTTCCTCGACCACGAGTTCGGGGTAGGCACTGCCGCCCGCGGTGACGACCGCCGCACCCGAATAGGCTCCCGCCGCAACGAGTTCGGTGTGCAGCGTGGCCAGTTCACGCAGATAGGCACGGACCACCGCCACGCCCTCGGCGCTGCGATCGTGAGCCAGCGCGCCCTCGTAGCCCGCGACTCCGGCCAGGCTCAGCCGCTCACTCGCCGCGATGGCGGCGGCGACCGCGTGCGCCCCCGCTCGGGTGCGGGCGCCGGTCCGGCCGTGTGGTCCGCCCAGTTCGACCAGCACACGCACGCGCGGACTCCCGGCGCTCTCACGCAAGATCTTGTCCATCAGTTCGACGGTGGCGACACCATCGGCCCAGCAGTACAACTCGAAGTCGGCCGCGCGCGCCGATTCCGCCGCAGCCCAGGCCAATCCGACCGGGTCGAGCGCACTGTTGGCGAGCATGATCCGGCCGACACCGAACGAGCGCGCCAGCTGTGCCTGCCACACGGTGGCCAGGGTGATTCCCCACGACCCGGCCACGAGCTGCTCGCGCCACAGCTGCGGCGCCATCGTGGTCTTGCCGTGCGGGGCGAGCGCCACCCCGGCCGCGGCGGTCCACGCGGCCATGAGGTCGCGGTTGGCGTCGAGTACGGCGCGGTCGAGGGTGAGCAACGGCGTCTGCCACTGGTCGAGTCGCGGTGCGCCGGCGAGATATTCGCGCACAGTGCTGCCCCACAAGTCGGGCGGCACGCTCTTGTCGCCGGGGCCGAGCGACTCGTCGGCGAGGGCATCCACGGCGTCGTTGTCGATGACCACGGCATCCCTTTCTGTCGACCGAGCGCCGGGTAGCGACACGATCAGCCATATCAATCGAGCATTGCGTAATATGCAACGATGGTTGCGCCGAATGTTTCTGCTCGTTATTGTGCATCCCGAAGGCAGTGACCGCAAGCACGAAAGGGCGAATGAGGTGACCCAGGCAACAACCGCCCGGCCCAGGGCGATCGCTGTCGGTGAGGATGTAGCCGCACTGATACTCCCGGGCACCGGCCGGGCCGCACCGCGCTGTCCCGCGGCGCTGAACGAAACGATCAGCGCATGAGTCAAAGCGTGTCGCGGGCACTGTCCATTCTCATCGCCCTCGGTGAGAACTCGTATTCCCTCGACGAATTGGCGGTTCGGCTCGGCGTCCACAAGTCGACGGTGCTGCGGCTACTGCAGACCATGCAGGCCGATCGGTTCGTCGTCCACGACACCGCGCATCGCTACTCGCTGGGCACCCGCATGTTCGAATTGGCCACTCGCGCATTGGAGAACCGTGATGTGCGCACCGTCGCCCGCCCGCATCTGCGCGCGCTGGGCGCGGCCACCGGACAGACCGTGCACCTGGCCGCCTACGAATCGGGCGACGCCGTCTACATCGACAAGGTCGACGCCGAGCAGGCGGTGCGAATGCACTCGCGGATCGGCAGACCCGCGCCACTGCACTGCACCGCGGTCGGCAAGGTGCTCGTCGCCGCTCTGCCCCGCGGCGAATGGGCTTCGGTAGCAGCGCGATTGGACTACCGCCCCTTCACCACCCGCACCCTGCGCACTCCCGAGCAATACCTGGCCGAGTTGACACGCGTCGCCGCGCAGGGCTTCGCCGAAGATCACGAGGAGCACGAGAGCTTCGTCAACTGCATCGGCGTCGGCGTGCGCGACGGGATCGGCGCCGTCGTCGCCGCCATCTCGGTCTCGGTTCCCGACGTGCTGCTCGACCACGACCAGGTGCTGGCGCTGTTGCCACAGCTGCGGGCTACCGCCGACGCCATCTCCACCGAACTCGGCTGGGCCCCCTACCGAGACGTCCCCCCGAGAACTTAGCGATCAAGAGCCGGTCCCGCCCGAGTTGCCGCGATTCCCGCCATGTCATGGACGCCGTCGGCGCTTCGTGTTGAGATGGGCACACCCCCGCCCGGGGGTGTTCATCCCCTCCTACCCGAGGATCAGCCTATGTTCGCCAAGATCGCCCGCCCGCTCGCCGTCGGCGCCCTCGCCCTGTCCGTGACCGCGATCGGCGCCGCGACCGCATCGGCCGCCCCCGCGCAGCCGGTCGTCGGCTCGGTGTCGATCTGCACCGGCATCCCGGTCGGACCTTTCACCATCAGCGTCTGCCTGTAGTCGCCGACCCGAGTCGGCGCTACCCCGAGTTGCGCAGCGCGGTGGCCAGGCCGTTCATGGTGAGCAGGATGCCCCGCTTCACCAGTTCGGAATCGTCACCGCCGCGCAGCCGGGCCAGCAGGTCCACCTGGAGCTGGTTCAGCGGCTCCAGGTAGGGGAATCGGTTGTGGATCGACTCGGCCAGTGACGGATTGTCACTGAGCAACTCGGTGTGGCCGGTGACCGCCAGGTACATGCGGATGGTGCGGGCGTGTTCGTCGGCGATCATGGCGAAGATGTTCGCGCGCAGGGTTTCGTCGGTGACGAGCTCGGCGTAGCGGGCGGCGATGTCGAGGTCGCTCTTGGCCATCACCTGGGCCAGGTTCGACAGCACGGTGTTGAAGAACGGCCACCGCTGGTAGAGATCGGTGAGACGCGCGAGCCGGGCCGGATCGTCGCCGACCCACTGTTCGAGCGCGGTACCGGTGCCGTACCAGCCCGGCAACATGACCCTGGCCTGACTCCACGCCATCACCCAGGGGATGGCGCGCAGGTCCGAGACCGAATTGGTGGGTTTGCGGGAGGCGGGGCGGCTGCCGATGTTGAGGTCGCCGACCTCGGCGACCGGGGTGGATTCGCGGAAGTACTCGACGAAGCCCGGGGTGTCGTGCACCAGGTTCGCGTAGGCGGCGCGAGCGCGGGCGGCGAGGTCGTCGAGGAGTTCGTAGGCCGGTTCGGCCTCGTCGCCGAGCCCCTCCACGTCCAGCAGCGTCGACTCCAGGGTGCCCGCGATCAACGACTCCAGATTGCGATGCGCCGCACCGGATTCGGAGTATTTCGCGGCGATCACCTCGCCCTGCTCGGTCAATCGCAGCGAACCCCGCACCGCGCCCGCGGGCTGGGCCAGGATGGCGTCGTAGCTGCGGCCGCCGCCGCGACCCACGGTGCCGCCGCGACCGTGGAACAGCCGCAACCGGATGCCCGACTTCCCGGCCACCTCCACCAGGTCCAGCTCCGCGCGGTAGAGCGCCCAGTTCGCGGCGAGATACCCGCCGTCCTTGTTGGAGTCGGAGTAGCCGAGCATCACTTCCTGGCGCATGCCCGCCGCCTCGACCAACTCGCGATAGACCGGAACCTCCAGTACCGCGCCCAGCGTCGACGCACCGGCGCTGAGGTCCTCGATGGTTTCGAACAGCGGGACGATGCCGACCGGACAGCTCGGCGCGGTGTCGGCGGTGCCCGGATCCAGGATGCCCGCTTCCTTCAGCAGCAACGCCGCCTCCAGCATGTCGCTGACCGAGGTGCACATGCTGATGATGTAGTTCGGGATGGCGGCGGCGCCGAAGGTATCGATGACCTCCGCGGCGGCGCGCAGGACACCGAGCTCCTTGGTGGCGAGTTCGCTCAGCTGCGCGTTCGGCCCGAGAAGTGGTCGGCGCGTGCGCAACTCGGCCGCGAGCAGCTCCACCCGCTCGGCTTCGGGCAGACTCGGATAGTCCGGATGCACGCCCGCCCACGCCAGCAGTTCGGTCACCACCTGCTCGTGCACCTCGGAGTTCTGGCGCATGTCCAGGCCCTGCAGGTGGAAGCCGAAGGTCTCGATGGCGTGCCGCAGGGCGGCGAGCCGGTCGTCGGCGAGCAGTCCGTCGCCGCTGGCGCGCATCGACTCGTCGATGGCGTCGAGGTCGTCGAGGACCGATTGCGGCGTCGGATACGGCACGGCGTCCGCGTCGAGGCCGTGTTCGGGCAGTTCACCGAGCGCGAGCTCGGCGGTGGCACTGAGTCGGGCCCGAATCGCGTGCAGCGCACGGCGATACGGCTCGTCGGCGAACAGGCCGGGGTCGGGATAGCCCGCCGCCGCGAGTTCGGCGACCCGGGGTGTCACCTGGACCAGGCGGGCCGATTGCGACAGAGTCTTCTCGAGTTCGACCAGCTCGTCCAGGTAGCGGCCGAAGGCGTAAACGGCGGCCTGTTCGGCGGCGGTGTGCACGACTTCCGCGGTGACGAACGGGTTTCCGTCGCGGTCACCGCCGATCCACGAGCCGGGGCGCAGGATCGGGCGCGGCAGCAGGCCTTCGGCGGGCCAGCGCGTCCGCAACGCCGCGCGCACCTGCGCGTTGATCTCCGGGATCACGTCGTAGAGGGTGAGGTCGTAGTAGCGCAGGCCGACGGAGATCTCGTCCTGGATCCGCAAGCGCGCCAGTCGGATCAGCGCGGTACGCCACAGGGTGAGCACTTCGCGGCGGATCCGCAGTTCGGAGTCGTCGAGACCGGGCTCGCCGGGTTCGAGGCGGCGGCGAAGGCGCATCAGCTCGGTGATCTTGGACTGCACGTCGAAGACGGTGCGCCTGCGGGTCTCGGTCGGGTGCGCCGTGATCACCGGCGAGACGAGCGCGTCGGTGAGCAACTCGGCCACCACCGCGCCGTCGAGTCCGGCCGCGTCGAGCTTGTCGTAGGTGGCGGCCAGGGAGGATTCCTGCGGTGGCTCGCCCGCCGCGACGTGCACGGCGCGGCGTCGATCACGCTGGATGTCCTCGGCCAGGTTGGCCAGCAGCACGAAGTAGCTGAAGGCCCGGATCAACGGGATCGCGACCTCGGTGGGGGTGCCGTCGAGCATGTCGGCGACGGCGCTGCGCTCGACCTCCTCGCGGCGCACCCGGAACGCCTCGATGCGGACCCGCTCGATCAGGTCGAACACCTCGGGACCTTCGTGGTCGCGGATGGTGTCGCCCAGGATGCCGCCGAGGAAGCGGATATCCTCGCGCAGCGGCCGGGTGGCTTCGGGTTCCAGCTCGATTCGCGATTCGCCCATGATCGAACAGTATTGCCGTGAGCCCGCGGGCGCGACCCGACGCCGCGCCCGGCCCGCATGTCGCGCTCAGCCGTGGTGGCGGGCGGTGAAGCGGATCTGATTGCCCCACGGGTCGCGGAACGCGCAGTCGCGGCCGTATGGCTGGTTCACGATCTCCTGGGCGACTTGCGCCCCGGCGTCGCGGATACGGGTGAAGGTGGCGTCGATGTCGTCGGTGGCGAAGATGACGGTGGACTGGGCGCCGCTCTCGATGCGGGCCCGGGCGGCCGCCCGGTAGGCGGGGTCGGGCGCCATCTCCGGGACCTCGAGCACGAATTCCAGGTTCTTCTGCTCGACCGGACCGACCGTCAGCCAGCGCGCGTTGTCGCCGAACGGCATATCGGTGCGGACCTGCAGGCCGATCAGGTCGCGATAGAAGGTGAGAGCCTGGTCCTGATCGCCCACGAGCAGCATGACGTGGGTGAGCGCGAGATCTTCGCCGTGGCGCATCCGGTCTCCTTCGGTCGGCGGCGTCGACGATGCGCCGACGCCCGCGTGACCAGCGTAGCCAGCGAACCTAGAGTTGCCGGATCACCCGCGCCGGATTGCCCGCCGCGAACACCCGATCCGGCAGGTCGCGGGTCACCACACTCCCCGCGCCGACCACCACATCGTCACCGATGCTCACCCCGGGGCACACGATCACCCCGCCGCCGAACCAGGCATTGTTCCCGATCCGGATCGGTGCCGCCGATTCCCACCGCTGCCTGCGCTTTTCGTGATCCAGCATCGGGTGCAGCGCGGTGAGCAGCTGAGCGCGCGGCCCGATCGAACAGTCGTCACCGATGGTGATCGGCGCGCAGTCGAGCAGGATCGCGTCGTAGTTGAGGAAGCTGTTCGCCCCGATCTCGATCAGATAGCCGTAGTCACACTGGAACCGCGGCATGATCCACGAGCCCTGACCCAGCTTGCCGAGGAGATCGCCCAGCAACTCGGTGCGCCGCCCCGGCTCGTCGGGCCCGGTGCGATTGAACTCGTCGCACAACCGTTGCGCCCGTTGCCGTTCGGCCACCAGTTCCGGATCGTTGTCCCGATACAGTTCACCGGCCAGCATGCGCTGCTTCTGTTCGCCCACCCCGCCGAGTGTAGGGGCGGGCGAACAGGACGCGTCCGACCTACTTCGCCGGGTCGACGTCGAAGGTCTTCGCGATGTCGTCGAGGACCGAGTGGGCGCCGGTGAGACCGACCGAGGTCAGCCAGACCAGGTCGTCGACCGGAGTGACCTTGCCGCGCAATTGATTCCACAGCGGGTTGGCCGCGGCGGCGGACTTGCGCTGAGTGGCGGCGTCCTCGCCGTTGCTGGTAAGGAAGATGTAGTCGGCGTCGGCGTCGAGCAGACGCTCGGGGCTCAGCGTGATCGAGAAGTCGTTCTTCGGGTCGGTGGACTTGTCGGGCTGGTTCAGACCGGTGTCGGCGAAGATGTCACCGACGAAGCTCACCTGCTGCATCAGCCGGTCCTCCTTGGGCAGGAAGCGCAGCAGCGACACGGTCGGCGCGGTGCCGCCGTTCTTCGCCTTGATCGCCGCCCCGATCTTCGCGGCGCGGTCCTGGTAAGCCGCCAGTTTCGCCTTGGCCAGATTCTCCTTGTCGACCGCCTTGGCGAGCAGCAGGAGATTCTCCTTCCAGGTGGCGCCGGTGGTCTGGCTGAACACGACCGGCACGGTGTCCGAACCGAGCTTGATGCCCTTGAACTGCTCGTACTGCTTCTCGTGGCGCACCTTCGCCGAGACGATCAGATCCGGTCGGGCACCGGCCAGCTTCTCGATATCGGGGGTCTGCAGATTGCCGATGTTCACCGCCCGAGCGCCGCAGGTCTCGGCGGCCGCGCCGAGGAACGCGGGCAACCCCTCGCCCATGGACTGGTACGTCGTGTACGCGACCACTTCGGTGTTCAGCACCAGAGCCGCGTCGACGAAAGTCTGATCGAGAGCCGCGACCCGGACCGGCCGGGTGGTGATGGTGGCCGGGTCGACCACGGTGCCGACATCGGCGCCCGTCGCGTCCTTGACCGCCCCCTTCTCGATGGTGCGCGGGTAGGCACCGCCGTCGAGGTTGCTCGCGGTATCGCACTCGCTGCCCGCGGCGCCGGTGGTCGTCTTGTCCTGTCCACACGCGGACAGACTCAGGACGGCCGCGGCGACTACAGCGGCGGCGGCGAGCCGACGGCTCAGTGGGGTGTTCATCGATCTCTCCCGAATAGCTCAGAGTTCATTAGAGTTGCTAACATAGCGAAGCCTTACCTAATTACCAAGCTTCGAAGAGGGATAGTGCCTGCATCGCCGCCCGGAGCCGTGTTCGCCGACACGCGTGCTCGCCGGTTGCTACTCATCGCCGGACTACTGGCCGCGGTGCTCGCGACCGTGCTGCTCAGTTTGGCCATCGGCTCCAAATTCATTGCTCCCCTTGATGTTCTGCGAGCGCTCGGCGGCACGACCGAGACCGAGACCGGCGCCATCGTCAACGGTCTTCGCCTGCCGCGCACACTGCTCGGCGTCCTCGCGGGCCTCGCGCTCGGCATCGCGGGCGCGGTGATCCAGGGACACACCAGAAATCCCCTCGCCGACCCCGCGCTGCTCGGCATCACCCAGGGCGCGGCGCTCGGCATCGTCGCGGCGGTGATGGTCGGCGGCATCTCCACCCTGTTCGGTTATGTGTGGTTCGGCTTCGCCGGTGCGCTGATCGCGACCATCACCGTGTTCGTCATCGGCGCGACCGGCCGCGGCGGTCCAACGCCGGTGACCCTCGCCCTGGCCGGCGCGGCCGTCAGTTATCTGTTGCAGGGCCTGATCTCGGCGGTGGTGCTGTTCGACACCGACGTCACCGATATCTACCGATTCTGGAAGGCCGGTTCGCTGGTCGGGTCGAACCTCGACGTACTCGGCAAGGCCGCACCGTTCGTGCTCGTCGGGATCGTCCTCGCCCTGGCCAACACCTCCGCGCTCAACGCTCTCGGTCTCGGTGAGGACACCGCCCGCGCGCTGGGCCATCGCGTCCTGCTGGCGCGCACCGTCGGGGTGAGCTCGATCGTGCTGCTCACCGGTGCCGTGGTAGCGATCGCCGGGCCGCTGGGGTTCGTCGGTCTCGTCGTTCCGCACCTGGCGCGCGGCATCACCGGGCCCGACTACCGCTGGCTGGTCCCGGTCGCGGGGCTGCTCGGCGTGGTCATGGTGCTGGTCGCCGACATCGCCGGACGACTGGTTCTGGACAAGGGCGAACTTCCGGCGGGCATCATGCTCGCCCTGGTCGGTGTTCCGTTCTTCATCGTGTTGGTCCGACGCCGCAAGCTGGTGAGCATATGAGTACCGTCCGGGCGGTCCGGCTCGGGCCGGTGTCGTGGCAGCTGCGGCTACGCACGACCGCGATCCTGTCGATCGGACTCGGGATGCTCGCTGCCGCCGGCTGTGTCGCGCTGGCGCTGGGTACCTACACGATGCCCGACGGCGGGCCGGTCACGCCGTGGGACGTGCTCGCGGTGCTGACCGGGGGCGGCGACGAGGGCCTGGCCTATGTGGTGTGGGATCTGCGGCTGCCCCGGATTCTCACCGGCGCGCTGGTCGGCGCGGCGCTGGCGCTCTCGGGTGCGATCACGCAGGGCATTGCCCGAAACCCGTTGTCCAGTCCCGATATTCTCGGCGTCACAGCGGGTTCGAGTGTCGCCGCGGTCGCGGTGATCGCATTGTCGGGTAGCCGTGGCCAGATCAGCGGCGCCGCCGCCGAGATCGGGGTGCCGGTCGCGTCCATGCTCGGCGGATTGCTCTCCGCGCTCGGGGTTTTCGCGCTGGCCTGGCGCGGCGGCATCGAGGGCTACCGGCTCGTGCTCGTCGGGCTCGGCGCCGGCTCCCTGCTCTCCAGCGTGACCTTCTGGCTCCTCAGCGTCGGCGATGTGGACATCGCGACGCGGGCGGTGACCTGGCTCACCGGCAGCCTCAACGGCAGCGGCTGGATCCAGGTGACACCGGTGGCCATCGCCCTGGCTGTGCTCGTGCCGATCGTCGTCGGGGGCACCCACCTGCTCGGCGCGCTGCATTTCGGTGACGACACCGCCCGCTCCCTCGGCGTGCGACTCAACGCCGCCCGGCTGACGCTGCTGGTACTGGCCGTGTTGCTCGCCGGAGTGGCCACCGCCTCGGCCGGCGCCATCATCTTCATCGCGCTCGCCGTGCCCCAGGTGGCGCTGCGGCTCACCGGTTCGGCACAACCACCACTGCTGACCTCGGCGATACTCGGCGCGGCTTTCACCGTCACCGCCGACCTCGTGGCCCGCACGCTGCTGCCGTCGGGCGAACTGCCCGTCGGGGTGATCACCGCTGTCCTCGGCGCGCCCTATCTGATCTATCTGTTGATGCGGCGCAATCGCGTCGGGAAAGCGGGCGTGTGATGACCGTTCGACTGCGGGCCGACGAGCTCACCCTCGGCTACGGGCCGACGACCGTCGTCGACGGTCGGGATCTCGAGATCACCGGCAACACGATTACCGCGGTGATCGGGCCCAACGGGTGCGGCAAATCCACTCTGCTGCGCGCGATGGCCCGGCTGATGCGTCCCGCCGGTGGACAGGTTCAGCTGGACGGCAAGCGGATCGACCGCATGTCGACCAAGGAGGTGGCGCGCGTGCTCGGCATTCTGCCCCAATCACCGCTCGCCCCCGAAGGTCTCACCGTCAGCGACCTGGTCGCGCGCGGCAGGCACCCGCACCAGCGCTGGTACCGCCAGTGGTCCGACGACGACGAAGCCGCCATCACCGAGGCGCTGACCTGGACCGACATGGTCGCGTTCGCCGATCGCTCACTCGACGAGCTGTCCGGCGGACAGCGCCAGCGCGCGTGGATCTCGATGGCGTTGGCCCAGCACACCGATCTGCTCCTGCTCGACGAGCCGACCACCTTCCTCGACCTCGCCCACCAGATCGAGGTTCTCGACCTGGTCCGGCGCCTGCACGCCGAAGCGGGCCGGACGGTGGTGATGGTGCTGCACGACCTGAACCTCGCCGCGCGGTACGCGCACCGACTGGTCGCGATGCGCGCGGGCCGGGTGATCGCCGCCGGGACGCCCGCCGAGGTTCTCACCGAGGAGGTGGTGGCGCAGGTGTTCGGGCTGCGCGCGATGGTGATCGAGGACCCGGTCACCGGCACTCCGCTGGTGGTCCCGATCGGAGGCGTCGACGTCGCGACCTCGTAGGGTCATGGGGTGGCATCTGGGCGGACTCGACACAACTACACCGGCACCTCGGTCGCGCAACGACAGGTCGAGCGCCGAGCGCTGTTCATCGACGCGGGACTGACCGTGTTCGCGGAGAAGTCCTACGCCAATAGTTCGCTGACGGATGTGTGCGCGGTCGCGGGTCTGTCGCGTCGGCAGTTCTACGAACAGTTCGCCGGGCGCGAGGAACTACTCGTCGCGGTGTACGACTCCGTGCAGGACAAGGCCGGAGCCGCGGTGGCCCAAGCCCTGGCGGCGACGACCTCCGACGACCTGGGCACGATCGTCGAGGCTGCGGTGCGGGCGTACACGACGGCGATCACCGACGACATCCGGTGCGCCAAAGTCGCTTTCGTCGACATCGTCGGGGTGAGCCCCGAGCTCGAGTCGTATCGGGCACAGGTCAGGGATCGGTGGGGGGAAGTGGTCACCGCGATCGCCGCCGGGCGCGACGGGGTGCGGATACCGCCCGGCGGTTGGCGGGTGCCGATGGCGGCGTTCATCGGGGCTGTGAACGGCGCGGTGCACCAGTGGAGCCTGGACGAGCCGCGCCCACCCGTCGACGAGCTGGTCGAGGTCTTCTCCACCATCCTGAACAGCCTGATCTCAGCGGCGTCCCCGGACGCGTGATTGCGATCTACGCCACACCCATGTCATAGTTGCCTCCATTGAGACGATGGCGTCTCAATTCCTGTGAGGACTGTGCGCGATGAGATCTCCCTTCGTTCTGCGATGGTTTGCCCTTGCCACCGGTGTGCTCGCGGCGGCGGCTCTGATGGCCGCCGGACCGGTCGCGGCCGAGCCGCCGATAACGCCCCCGCCCGCGATTCCGCTTCCGCCCGAATGGGATCCGGGCTTCTATCTGCCGCCGGCGGACGTGGTCGCCGCGACCGCGCCGGGTGCGATCATCGCGGTCCGGCAGGTGCGCATCGCCGATTTCGGTCTGCTGCCGATCGATGTCGACGCGTGGCAAGTGTCGTATCGCTCCAACAACAGCCGTGACGAGGCGATCCCGGCGGTCGCCACCCTGATCAAGCCGCGCGGGCAGGCACCGGCACCGCGCAAGCTGCTGTCGGTACAGCTGGCCGAGGACTCGACCGCGGGCTACTGCGCTCCTTCCTATGCGCTGCAACACCTTTCGGTGTCGGCGGTCGCGGGCCAGATCGTGGTGCCCGCCGAGTTCCTGTTCGCGCAGGCCGCGCTGTCACAGGGCTGGGCCGTGGTCGTTCCGGACCATCAGGGCCCGGACTCGGCCTACGCGGCCGGGCCGCTGGCGGGCCGGATCACCCTCGACGGCATTCGGGCCGCGACCAACTTCGCCCCGCTCGAGGCGGGACCGACCGCGCCGGTGGGGCTCTACGGCTACTCCGGCGGTTCCATCGCGACCGGTCACGCCGCCGAACTGCGCAGCAGCTACGCGCCCGAACTGAATATCGTCGGCGCGGCAGAGGGCGGAGTCGGCGCCGATCTCGGTGCCGCGTTGAGCATGGCCAACAATCAGTTGACCTCGGGTCTGGTGTTCGCCGCCGTGCTCGGTCTCACCCGTGAGTACCCCGATTTCGCGGCCTACCTCGACGAGCGGCTCGACCCGCTCGGCAAAGCCCTGGTCGCAGTCAAGTCGCCGCTGTGCGTGCAATATCAGTCGGCGCTGCTGCCGTTGCTGAATCTGACCGGCATGATCGGCTCCGACGGCAACCCGCTCGACGATCCACCGGTCGCGGCGATGCTCGACGACACCCGCATGGGCAAATCCGTTCCCGACATGCCGTTGTTCGTGTGGCATTCCGCGTGGGACGAGATCCTGCCCCTCGCCGCCACCGACACCCTGGTCGACACCTACTGCCGCGATCCCCGCACGTCGCTGACCTACACCCGCGACCATGCCAGCGAACACATCGTCGCGGAGGTGGTCGGTGGTCCGGCCGCACTGCTGTGGCTGCGCGACCGCCTCGACGGCGTCCCGGCGCCCACCGGCTGCACCACCTCCGACGCCGGCACCATGGCCGCCGTTCCCGGCGCCCTCGAATTCCTCGGCGACTCGCTCGCCGCGAAGTTCGCGACCCTGTTCGGCATGCCGCTCGGCAGTCGCTGAGTCACCCCGCTCCACGCCGACGCATCGGGGGGTAGCTCAGCTCACCTCCCGATGTCGGGGTCGGACGCGGTGCAGCAGGACCTGTTCGAGCAGCGCGACCAGGACATCGCGCACCGAGTCGCGGTCGCGGGCGTCGCAGTCCAGCACCGGGATCCAGTCGTCGAGGCCGAGCGCTTCGCGGACTTCGCCGAGGTCGAAGCGGGTGGCGTCGGCGAAGCGGTTCACCACCACGACGAAGGGCGTGTGGTGTTCTTCGAAGTAGTCCAGCACGGGATAGCAGTCTTCGACGCGGCCGGTGTCGACGACGATCACCGCGCCGAGCGCGCCGTCGACCAGGTCGTCCCAGAGGAACACGAAGCGGTCCTGGCCGGGAGTGCCGAAGAGATACAGGATCAGGGAACGGTCGAGGGTGATCCGGCCGAAATCCAAAGCCACTGTGGTCGCCGTCTTCTCGGCACGACGACCGGGATCGTCGATACCGACGGAAACCTCGGTCATCGAAGCCTCGGTAACCAGTGGCTCGATTTCGGAGATGGCGCCGATGAAAGTGGTCTTACCGACGCCGAAGCCGCCGCTGACCACGATCTTCACCGAAGACGGCATAGCTGGTGCCTCAGAGTGCGCGGACAAGATCACGAATCCTCTCGATGGCGGCGCTCGACAGTTCCGGCGCGTCACGGACGGTCACATGCCCCGCCGCCGCCAGATCGCTGACGATCACCTTGGCGATGCCGATCGGAACCCGCAGGGCGGCACCGATTTCGGCGATGGAATGCGGCGTCGAACACAGCCGCACCACAGTGCGCTCCTCGAACCGCAGCGGCGCCGACAGCGCGGACGGCGGGGCTTGGACGAGGGTTTCGATGCGTAGCCCGTCCAGCACCGGGATGGTGCGACCACCGGTGACCACGAACGGACGTACGAAGCGGTCGTCGACATCGTCGTGGTCGGTGGGAGTCACCGGCACCGGCGGAACCGGATCACGCCATCTCGGCGGCTGGTTCATCGGGATCATGCGCGGGTCGGGCAACCGCGGAAGATCGAAATCTCTCATCTGCGCAACGACTCTCGCAATTCGCTGATCAACAACGGGTCGAGCAGCCTCGTGGCGCGTTCGGCGAGCACCGCCATCTCGTAGCCGACCAGGCCCACATCGCAACCGCCGTCGGCGATCACGCCGAGGCAGCTGCCCTCGCCCAGCGCCGACACCAGCAGGAAGCCGCGCTTCATCTCGATCATGATCAGTTCGAGGCCATCGAAATCGTAACTGCGCGAAGCACTTCGGGCGAGACTGGACAGTCCCGACACCATCGCGGCGAGCCGGTCGGCGCCGGTGCGGTCGAGGCCGTCCGACATCGCGATCAGCAGCCCGTCGGACGAGACGGCGACGGTGTCGCGCACACCGTCGGTGTCGCGGACGAAGTTGGCGAGCAGCCAGTTGAAGGTGTGTGGATCGGCGGTCGGTAGGTGGGTGGTCACCGGGTCTCCTGAGGTCTGGTCCGATCGGTCAGCGGTGGGGATCGACTGGGGTGCGAGGGGATTCGGCCGCGCCGCCGCGTTCGTGGCCGGTGCGGAACGAGGTGAGTGTGCCGCGGGCCCGATCGGGGGTCCGCGCGATGGCAGGCGGCCGATCCGGCTGGACGGCCGGATCGCGACGGGGCCGCTCCGGCGCACCGGTGATCTTGGCGCGCTTGCTGCGTTTGACCAGGCCGTTGCGGGTGCGTTCGACGGCCGGGGACTGCACGTACGCCGGTTCACGCAAGGGCGCTACCGCCGAGCCGTTGTGTCCTCGGGCCGACCCCTCCGGGAGTTCCGGGCCCGCCACGCCGTCGTGGTTCGCGGCGGACATACCGTTGCGGACAGCTCCCGGATGCGCGGAATCGGCTGAACTGCTGAGAAACTGCGTGTAGGCGGAACCGGTGGACGGCAGGCTCACCGGCTCCCGAGCACTGCCGTCGACGTCGCCGCCCGATTCCGGGATTCGGCGCTGCCGCGACCGCCCGTCGGTATCGGTCCGCGACGCCGAGCCGATCGCCACCCCGGCGCGTGCGGGGGCGAGCGCGTGTCCCACGGCGATCACCGCGCCGACGGAGGCGGCGGTGCCCGTTGCCGGACCGGCCGGATCCTGGCCGGCGGGGTCATGGACGACGCCCTCGCGCGGATCCATTGTCCGCCCGGCCTTTCCATCGGCGAGCAGAGACGGCGGAAGGAGCAGGCGGGCCACGATGCCGCTGACCGGTGACGTGTTCAGTTCCACGTCGATGCCGAGACGACCCGCCAGCCGACCGACCACGTAGTGGCCCAGATAGCGGGTCGAGGCGACAATGAAGTCCTGGTCGCCGCGCAACCGGGCATTGGCCTCGGCGAGCCGCTCGGCGGGCATCCCGACGCCGTGATCGACGACGGCGAGCAGGTAACCGCCCGCCACCTTGCGGCCGTACACCTCGACCTCGAGATCGGGGGGCGAGAAGGCCAGCCCGTTCTCGATGAGTTCGGCCAGGATGTGCGCCAGTTCGCTGACAACGGCGCCGGTCACCGCGATGTCGTCGATCCGGCGCAACACCACCCGCCGGTAGTCGTCGACCTCGGACAGCCCGGCCCGGATCACATCGGTGAGCGCGATCGGTTCGGCCCACCGGCGCGGACTCGCCTCGCCGACGAGCACCAGCAGACTTTCGGCGTTGCGCCGCATGCGGGTGGCCAGATGGTCGAGTTCGAACAGGTTCGACAATGCCTTCGGGTCGAGCTCCTCGCGTTCGAACTCGCTGATCAGACCCAACTGACGACGCACCAGGTTCTGATTGCGGCGAGCCAGATTGGCCATCGATTCGGTGGTGTTGCGCCGCACCAGAGCCTGCTCGGAGGCGAGGTCGAACGCGGTGGTCTGCACCCGATCCAGCGCGTGGGCGACGGCGGCGATCTCGACGCTCGCCCCGACGGGGGTGCGCACCGGGGTGGGTCGGTCCGGGTGGGCGTCGGCGCCACTGTGCCACGCCGCGATCACCTCGGGCAGTCGCACCGAGGCGACATCGTCGGCCTCGGTGGCCAGCCGCGCCAGCGGGCGAACAATGGCCCTGACACCGGCGATGACCAGTGCGAACTCGACGGCGACGGCTACCAGTGCGGCCAGGGCGAAGGCGGCCAGCATCAGCGCGGCATCGCGGCGCAGTTTCGCCGCCCGTGCGCCGATGTCGTCGCCGATCACCTGCTGGACGGTCCGCTGCTCGTCGATGACCGCGGTCATCTGCGCCCACCACTGCGCCGAGTCGATCTGCTCCACCAGCGGCCCCAGCGTCGAGGCGATCGCGATGTTCTCCGATTCGGTTGCCCTGGTGGCATTCTCACCGGCCAGCACCGCGTCCAGACGAGCCTGCTGGGCGGGCGTCGCGTCGCGGGAGAAGGCGGTGAGCGCGGCATCGCGGGCGGCGCGGATATCGAGGAACCGCACGTACTCCCCCGGCGCGAACTCCCCGGCGGCGAAGACGCCGTTGAGGAAGCCGCGTTCGCGGGCCGCGAATTCCTTGGCATCGCCGAGGGCGTACAGCGCTTGCAAACCGTGCCGCACGGCCGGGTCACGCGCCTGGTCCAGACCGAGCCAGAGACGGTTGAGCGCGTCGATCCCGTCGGTGTAGAACTGGAACGCCGCCTGCCGGGTGACAGTGCGATTGTCGACCTGGGCGCGGATCGCGGGCAGCCCCGCCAGATGGCCCAGCGCCGAGCGCACCTCCCCCGCACCGGGCGGGTCACCCGCGACCGTGTTCGCTACGGCGCGCAGGGCCGCGTCGGTACCCGCGCGCTGGTCGGTGACAGGTTGGCGCAGCCGCTGATCGCCGCCGAGCAGACCGTTGCTCAGCCCGCGCTCGCGCTGCACCTGCTGCACGAGATCCTGCGCGGCCAGCGCCACCGCCACGGCATCCACCGTCTCCCCACTGCGGCGGTAGGCACTGACCTGCGTCGACATGGTCAGCCCGAGCAGCGCGAGCACCAGTACCAGCGACACCGCCGAGATCCTGGCGAGCTGACCGGAGATCGTGCGCGGCCGGATCAGCCCGGCGCCCACCATCCGCGCTCGGGCTCCCCCGTCCGATCGGGTTCCGGCCGACTTCGGCCGGGAACGTGCGCGCACACCTACTCCTTTGCAATACCGCCGCGATGTCGTGCGCGGTGGCCACGGAAAGTCAGGTGCAAATGTGCACTCCGCGCTGTGCGCGGTCAATGCGGAACGGTGTAAAGGAGGACTTCGTGCACTGATCTCAACATGCCGGAAATTTAGCGGGCTTTGTGTAGCCGAATGCTCACAGTCACGCCGGCGGCGAGTTGGCCGACCGGATCACTGCCGGATACATACAGGTCACCAATTGACGTGACCCACAACACATTCGGATCGGCCGATCACGAAGCGCAATTCGAATGCTCGACATCACTACCAATCGCGGCATTGTCACGCAAATCGAGAAGAGAATTCGTATCGATCGATTCGCGCTCTCGAAAAGGTACTCGCGGAATTACTCCCCGCCGAGAATTCCCAGCACCTGATCGGAGTAGAAGAACGGCTCGAGACGTTCCCTGATCAGTCCCGCCAGCACCCCGTTGCGCTTGGCCGACTCGATGACGGCGGGGCCGTAACGCAGGATCTCGGCGCTGATGTCGTCGGCGTCGAGGCCGAGTTCGGGCAGCATCGCCGAGAGCGTGTGGTCGCTGTACCTGGTGTAGAAGACCTGGACACACTCGCGCACGAGCAGGCCGAAGTACTCCTTCTCCCTGGTCGTCACCGCGATCTCGTAGCAGATCTGCACCAGCTCGTTGAGGTCCTTCTGCGTGAGGTATTCACGCAGGCCGGCGACGGGTTCGTCGGCGTGCAGGTCCCAGAATTCCATCGCCGCCGAATGCACGGGCGCGTCGCGCAGCATGTCGCGGATCGCGTTGTTGGTCCGCTTGAGCGCGAACAACGCGCCCTTGCCCGCGAGATCACCGACGAAGGTGCTGTCGGCCGCGACCTTCTTGGCCCGGTTGGCGGCGGACTGCCCCAGCGACATCAGCGAGGAGACGCCCGGAATCTTCTCGGCACGTTCGCGATTGGCCTGCACGAAATCGCCGACCAGTTTGTCGACGAACCGCGAGGCCACCGTCGCGACGAGCGGGCTCTCGGTGAGCCGGTCCAGGATCCGCTCCTGGGCCTGGTGCATGCCGAAGATCTTCTCCAGCAACGCTTCCACCGGTTCGCGGTCGACCACGTCGCCGAGGGTGTACTCGGTGTTCGACGCGATGTGGTCGTAGATGGCGTCGGAGAAGATTCCGACGGTATCGGCGATCACCGGGCTGCCGCCGATGCGGTCGAACACGGTGGCCACCGTCTGCTCGCCCTGTTCCAGGGAGACCACGTCACCGAACCGGATCGTCTCGCCGACAGCCAGCACGGCGGCCACGTCACGGGCGATCACCTCGGCGAACCGTTCACCGGTCACCTCGGCGAGCAGGAACTCCACCTGCGCGTCGAGCAGTCGGTCGGCGATCTGGCGCGCCTGCGTCATGTCTGTGTCCACCCATCACGGTCGCTGCTGGCGGGAGGACGCGTTGGCTACCTGTCGCCGGAATCGTTGCCCTGCACCGATTTCCGGATCTGGTCCAACCGCTCGCGCGCGGCCCTTTCCCGCGCCTCCCATTGTTCGTCGACGCTGCGGCCCGCGGGAGTCTGCCGGTCGAGCTCGTCCATTCCCCGCGCGGCGCCGAAACGCTGCTCGACCCTATCCCGAACCGAGTCGAATGTCGGAACTCCGGAACTGGAATACCCGCCGGTGGCGGTGGGTGCGCCGGTCCCCGGCAGCCCGGACGGTACCGGCGGTACCGGTATCGCGCCTGCGACCTGCCCGGATGCGCTGGGCACGATATCAGCGTCGATGACAGTCGTGTCCAGAGTCACAGGCGATCCAGCATCGGCATGACCGATCTCGGCTTGGGCCAGGGCAGCGGCGACCGCGCCGAGTCCGGGACGCGCGGCGACCGCGGCACGCAGTACCGACACCAGCTCGTCGTCGGGCAGCGCGGCCAAGCGGCCGAGGATCTCGCTCGTTTCGCTCATACCGCCAGGCTACGCAGAATCGGCGATCATCGATGCGGACCGATCGGCGGCGTGATCGGGGCCGCCCACTCGGCGATGATCTTCGGCCAACGGGCGCCGAGGGTGTCGATCACGTCGTTGTGCCCCGCGCCGGGGATCACGATCAGCTGCTTGGGTTCGCGCGCCGCCGCGTACAGACGTTCGGCGTGGCGCAGTGGGAGGAGTTCGTCACGATCGCCGTGCATCATCAGGACCGGGACGCGCAGGTTCGCGATGTGGCGCAGACTCGGATACGCGTTCGGGATCAGCGGTGGAGGCAGGAACGGGTAGACCGACCGGGCGGCGGCGCGCATCGTGGCGAAGGTCGACATGAGGATCATCCCCGCGGGCGGATACTCGCCCGCCAGTTCGAGCAATACCCCGCCGCCGAGCGATTTGCCCAGGTAGTAGATCCGATCGGGGTCGACCTCTGGTTGCTCGAGCAGGGCCTGGCGGGCGGCTCTGGCGTCGAGGTAGGTGCCCTGTTCACTCGGGGTGCCCGCGCTGTGGCCGAAGCCGCGGTAGTCGAAGGCGAGCACATCGAAGCCGGCTTCGACCAGTAGCGCGATGATCGAGACACGGTCACCGATGGTTCCCGCGTTGCCGTGCGCGTAGAGGATGTGACCGCGTGAGCTCTCGGCGGGCACGAACCAGCCGTGCACGTCGAGTCCGTCGGCGGTGCGCATGGTCAGCTCGCGGTAGTCCAGGCCCAGCGCCGCGGGCGTTTGGGCGAGGTGCTTGTCGGGGTGGTAGACCAACGCGTTGAGCACGCGCGTCGCGGGATGCCGGATCATTTGCCGCGGCCTGCCTGGAACCCGAAGTCCCAGTTGTACAGACGGGCGATCTCCACCACGCCACCGCCTGGTTGACCGACAGGCGGGCGGACGAAGGTGCCCTCGCGGCGCACCACGAACTCACCGTTGACGTTCTCCAGCGCGAACAACACCGCGTCGCGAGAGTTGTCGGTGCAACCGTCGAGAGTCAGCTCGATGGGCGCGGAGTTCACCGTATTCAGGGTGACGGTGGCGTGCACATTGCGGAAATCGCTGGCACCGTCGTAGATCGAGGCGAACACCAGGACGCGGCGGATGAACTGGGTGTAGTCGAGATTGACCGACAGGTTCTCGCCGGTGATGCTGGCGCCGGTGCGGTCGTCCTGGTCGAGGTGGATGAACGGTGGTTCGTAGAGGGCGCCGAAGCGGCGATCCATGGCGCGCACGGAACCGATGGCGCCGTTGACCAGTTCGAAGAAGCAGCACAGGTCGAGGTCGATGTTCTTGCCGCGGAGTTTGCCGAAGAGGCGGCCCGTGGCGGCCATCGAGGTCCAGTTGAGGTTCACCCGCAGGACGCCGCCGGTGGCACCGTGTTTTGTCAGCGAGACCGACGGGGCTTCCTTGGTGAGCGAGACCTTGGCGAGGTTGACCGGGGGTGGCGGGGACGGGGCGAACTGCGGGTGCTGCGGGGCCGGGCTTCCGGGCTGGTTCGGCGGCGGCGCGTACTGCGGCTGCTGCTGATTCGGCGGGAACGCGGGGGTCGGCGGGGTCGGCGGCGGAATGTGGGGCCGGGTCGGCTGAGGTGCGGGGGTGAACGGCTGTGTAGGCGGAGCGTACGACTGTTGCGGGGTCGACTGGCCCGAGGCGAATGGTTGTGGAGGCACGGGAGGCTCGGGAGGCGCAGGAGGCGCGGGAGAATCGTCGACAGAGATGCCGAAATCGGTAGCGAGCCCGGCCAATCCGCTGTCGTAGCCCTGGCCGACCGCCCGGAACTTCCACCCTCCCTGGCGGCGGTACAGCTCACCGAGCACGAACGCGGTTTCCGTGGTCGCTCCGGTGCTGTCGAAACGCGCGACCTCGCCGCCGTTCGCGGTGTCGATCACCCGGATGTAGAGCCCATGGAACTGACCGAAGGTCCCCCCGTCGGCGGACGCGGCGAGCACGATCGTCGCGATCTGCGGCTCGACCTGCGCGAGATTCACCGACAGCGCGTCGACCACGGTGTGGCCCTGCTGTTTTCCTTCGTGCCGCACCGCCCCGGAGGGATGCACGGCCTGGTTGTAGAACACGAAGTCGTCATCGGAGCGCACCTTCGCCCCGGCGAGCAACAGCGCGGACGCGTCGGCATCGGGCACACCCTGCCCCGACTGCCAACCCAATTCGACGCGGACCGCGGAGGCAGGCACCGCGACATTGGCGCCTTTCATCATCGACACACCGTCCAACCTATCCCGCCCCCGTGCCTAGCCCAACCGGTTGCCTCCTACTCCCTTCCGACACGCCACGGTCGGTGTGCCGCACCGACCACACACGACGAAGGCCGCCCGGTGTCACCGGACGGCCTTGGGGTGTCGTGTCGAGGATCAGGCGCGCAGTTCGGCGCCGACCGCGGTGGTGGCCGAGGCGACGGCGGCGTCGCGAGCGGCGCTGGCCTCGTCTTCGGTGAGGGTGCGGTCGGGGGCGCGGAAGCGCAGCGCGTAGGTGAGGGATTTGCGGCCCTCACCTGCTTGCGCGCCCTCGTAGACGTCGAACAGGGCGATGCTCTCGAGCAGGTCGCCCCCGCCCGTGCGGAGCGCGGTTTCCACCTGCGCGGCCGGGACCGTCTTCTCGACACTGATCGACACGTCCTGCAGGACCGCCGGGAACGCCGAGATAGTCGGCGCGGGCAGCGATCCGCTCAGCGGAAGGGCATCGAGGTCCACCTCCAGCGCGCAGGTACGCGGCGGCAGACCGGCGCGTTCCAGCACAGCGGGGTGGAGTTCACCCGCATGACCGACGACCACACCGTCGACGAGCAGTTGCGCGCAACGACCGGGGTGCCACGGCAGGTAGGCCGCGGCCCGGCGTTCGATGACGACACCCGCCGCGTCGGCGATGTCGTCGACCAGTGCGAAGGCATCGGCGGCCTCGGCCGGACGGCCGGGACCCCACGGCCCGCGCGGGTCGTGTTTACCGCTGAGCACCGCGACGACCTGCACCGGCTGGGCCGGCAGCGAGGCTTTGAGCTCGGCGATCTGCTCGTCGGTGGGACGACGGTCCACCGGCAGCGCCTCGACCGCGTGGGTGCGCGCGCCGGGCCGCACCACCTGGGCGATGCCGTAGATGATCAGATCGCGCGCACCGCGAGAGATGTTGCGCGCGGCCACTTCCAGCAGGCCCGGCAGCAGGGTGCTCGCCAGTTCGGGGCGATCACTGTCGAGGGGGTTCAGCACGCGCGTGGTGTTGCGACGCGGGTCGTCGGCGTCCAGACCCCAGACCTCGAACACACCACCGGGCAGGAAGGCCGGCGGCGGCACCTCGACGGCACCGGCGAAAGCCAGCGCCCGACTCACCGCACGACGACGCTGCTGCTGCGCGGTCAGCCCGCGGCCACCGGGCGCGGTCGGCAGCACGGACGGGATCTGCTCGAGGCCCTCCAGCCGCAGGACCTCTTCCACCAGGTCAGCGGACTGCGAGAGGTCGGGGCGCCAGCTCGGCGGGGTCACCAGCAACTGGGTCTTGCCCGCGTCGTTGACCTCGATCTCGACGCCGGCGCCGATCTGGGCGAGCCTGCGCACGGACGTGCCCGCCGGGTAGGTGACGCCGGCGACGCGGTCGGGCAGCTCGATGTCCATCGCGATCGGCGCGGCGGGCTCCAGGGGCACCCGGATGTCGGTGAGCGCGGATTCGATGGTGCCGCTGGTGATCTCGGCGAGCAGGGTGGCGGCGCGGTCGAGCGCGACGATGTTGATCTCGGGATCGACGACGCGTTCGTAGCGCTTGCCCGCCTCCGAGGAGAGCTTGTGCCTGCGCGAGGTCCGATACACCCGCAGCGGATTCCAGGTAGCCGCTTCCAGCACCACATCGGTGGTTTCCGCGCCGACCTCGGTGCTCGCGCCGCCCATGACGCCCGCCAGGGAGATGACGCCGGAATCGTCGACGATCACCACATCTTCGGCGTCGAGGGTGCGCTCGGTGTCGTCGAGGGTGCGCAGGGTCTCGCCCTTGTGCGCCGAGCGAACGACCAGGCCGCCGTGCAGCTTCGCCGCGTCGAAGGCGTGCAGCGGCTGACCGAGTTCGAGCATCACGTAGTTGGTGACATCGACCGCCGGGGAGATCGGGCGCATGCCCGACAGCATCAGCCTGCGCTGCAGCCACAACGGGCTCACCGCGTTCGGGTTCATCCCGGTGACGCGGCGCACGCCGAAGCGGGTGCAGTCCGAATCGTCGTCCAGGCGTACCGACCAGGCCTGCGCGTCGGTCTCCGGCAGCGTGCGCACGGCCGGGTCGGCGTACTCGAGGTCGAACCCACAGGCCAGCTCGCGGGCCAGCCCACGCACCGAGAAGCAGTAGCCGCGATCGGGGGTGATGTTGAGTTCGATGATCGTGTCGTCGGTGCCCAACAGCACGTTCGCGTCGTCGCCGGGCTGCGCGGAACCGGGCTCGAGCACCAGGATGCCGTCGTGATCCTTGCCGATGCCGAGTTCGGCGACCGAGCAGATCATGCCGTGGGAGGTGTGGCCGTAGGTCTTGCGCGAGGAGATCGTGAACCCGCCGGGCAGCTCACCGCCCGGCAGCACGACCACGACGAGGTCCCCGACCGCGAAATTGCGTGCGCCACAAACGATTTCCTGCAACTCGGGGTTGCCGACGTCGACCTTGCAGAAGCGGATCGGCTTCTTGAACTCGGTGAGTTCGGTGATCTCGGCGACCCGACCGACCACCAGCGGCTTGTCGATACTGCCGCCGATCGGCTCGAGCTTGTCGACCTCTTCGACTTCCAGACCCACCCGGACGAAGCCGGCGTCGAGCTCTTCCGCCGACACCGACCACTCGGGGGTGGTGCGCTGCAGGATCTCGGTCAGCCAGGACTGTGCTACTCGCACTTGACGTTTCGCTCTCTCTCTAAGACCGGATACCGAAGGGCAGGGTGAATCGCACATCGCCCTCGACGATGTCGCGCATGTCGGCGATGGTGGTCTGGAACTGCAGGGTGCGCTCCATGCCCATGCCGAAGGCGAACCCGGAATACACCTCGGGATCGATGCCGCTGGCGATCAGGACCTTCGGGTTGACCATGCCGCAGCCGCCCCACTCGATCCAGCCCGCGCCGCCCTTCTTGTTCGGGAACCACACGTCGACCTCGGCCGACGGTTCGGTGAAGGGGAAGTAGTTGGGGCGCATGCGCGTACGGGTCTCGGGGCCGAACATGGCCTGCGCGAACGCGTCGAGGACGCCGCGCAGGTGCGCCATGGTCAGGCCCTTGTCGATCGCCAGACCCTCCACCTGGGAGAACACCGGGGTATGGGTGGCGTCGAGCTCATCGGTGCGGAAGGTACGACCGGGGCAGGCGACATAGATCGGCACCTCGCGCTCCAGCATGGACCGCACCTGCACCGGGGAGGTGTGCGTGCGCAGCACCTGGCGCGAACCCTCCGGGGCGATGTGGAAGGTGTCCTGCATGGTGCGCGCCGGGTGATCGGGCAGGAAGTTCAGCGCGTCGAAGTTGAAGTGCTCGGTCTCCACCTCGGGACCCTCGGCGACCTCCCAGCCCATGCCGACGAAGAAGTCGGCGATCTGCTCGGAGATGACCGTGATCGGGTGCCGGGCGCCCACGGGCCGACGGCGAGCGGGCAGCGTGACGTCGATCTTCTCGGAGATCAGCACAGCCTGATCCCGCTCCGCCAGGAGCGCGGCACGGCGCGCCTCGAACGCGTCCGAGACCCGCTTGCGCGCGACGTTGACCCGCTTACCGGCCTCGGCCTTCTCCTCCTTGGGAACACTGCCCAACCCACGCTGCGCGAGCGCGATCGGCGACTTACCGCCGATGAAGTCGGTCTTGGCGACCGCCAGCGCATCCAGATCGGCCGCCGCGGCAAACGCCTTCTCGGCCTCCGCCGCCGCTGCCGCGAGTGCCTCCTCGGTCAAAGAGGCGTTCTGCTCGACTCCACTGTTGTCGTCGGCCACGATCTTCTCGACTCTCCCCTGGGGATCGGTTCGCGGGCGCGTCATTGCCATCCCGCATCGGTGCTGCGTAAATCCTATGGGATCGGGTTCACGCGATTCATCCGGATTACTCGCGGGGGAATCGACGCTGGTCGACAGGGTCGTTATGCGGACCGACCAGTCCAGGTCAGCGTGAGGATCGACAGCGTCTCGGCGCGGTCGATCCGCACGCGATCACCGGTCGTAGCGAGGCAGACAGGCGGTATCGAGCGACACCGCCAGCGGTGCGAGCAGGACGATCGGATCGCCGTACACACCCTCGATCAACTCGGCGTAGCCGCCCGAAGCGGGCCCCGCGAACAACGCCCACCGTCCGACTCGAGGGTCGACGACCAATAGCGCGCGCACGCCCGCCGCGGCGTACCAGCCGTTCTTCCCGGTGATCTGGGCCGCCCGTTCCGACCGCGAGATCACCTCGACGGCGAGTTCGACATCGCGCGGGTCGGCCAGCCAGTCGTCGTCGGTGTCCCAGCTATCAGGGAGCAGGACCAGGTCGGGCGTGCAGTAGTCGTCTACGTCATCGGGCATCGCGATCGAGGTGACCTCGTACGCCGCCAGCCCGGTAGGCATCGAGGCCTCCAACTGCTGACGCAAGCGGCGGATAGATCCCGCGTGTTTTCCACGCGGGGTCGGTGACATCACGAGCGCCCCTCCCAGAATCTCGACGCGCAGGCCGGTAGCGCGTTCGATCTCCTCGGCGACCTCACGGAGGTTGCCAGGTCGGGGATGCATCGCGGGAAGGCTCATGCGGTCGCTCCATTCATGCGGACTGCCGTGGTCAACGATACCGCGAACCGATCGCGCCGATGATCGACAGCACATCGGCCGTCCGTCTTCCCCCGCGGCCTGCCTGCCGCTGCTATCCGGCGCTGGGCCGGCGTGCCAGGGGGGCAAGCGGGACTGGTTGTGTCCGAGAACGCCCGATTCGCAGAGCAATCGGAAGAATTTCGGGGAACGAGGGAACCGATCGGGATCGGGGCGCGTCCATATGAGCAAACACACCAGCGTGTTCGACTCGAGAACAGGATGACTCGATGGCTGAACAGACTTGCGATCCGGCGTCACCGCGGGGGCGGCGTGTTCGGGCTACCGCCGCGGGGAGCGGGCTCGCGTTGTGTGGCTTCGGGATTCGGCCGAGCGGGCGCCGGTCGCGCGCTCGTGCGGCGGGGTTGTGCGCGCACCGGCCCGAACAGCAAACCGCCTCCGACCAGGGGCAGCACCCGGACAGTGTCGGATGACAGGGGATGGCGACGGTCCGGTCACCGGGGCCGCTGAACTGTCGTTCGTTCGATTCCAGGCCGCGCGACCCGATCGGCACGGTCGATTTCCCGGCGTCTTCGGTTTGGTGAACGGGCTATGGGCCGCAGGGCATTTGAGTGCTCGCGAGGTCCGATTCCGACGGGCCGGCAACGACTGGTTCGACGAGAATCTGACGAATCCGAGTGACGTGATCCCGGATGTGTACGACCGGGCGTTGTATCCGGGCGCCGCCTCGTGGTTCAAGTCGAGCGCGGTCCCGATCATCGAGCGAGTCGAGGGATATCTCGCGATTCTCGATGCGCACGCGGTGGAGTGGCAGCGGCTGGACTCCACCGCGCCGGGCGAGATCATCTACGACGACGCCGAGCAGGTGGTCGTCGTGCCGTCGCGCGACAACCACCTGCTCCGGGTACCGATCAGCCGCTATCGCGCGGGCTGAGTGCGCCGGGGCAGGAAAACGGCCACCACCGCGGCGCAGGCGACCAGGGCGGCGCCGACCCACACCGCGGGGACGAGGCCGTCCACATAGGACTGAGGGTCGGTGTAGGACCCGTGCGAGGCGAATACCGAGGCCAGCACGGCGATGCCCATGGCCACGCCCACTTCGCGAACGGTACTGCTGATGCCCGATGCCATGCCCTGGTCAGCGGGGGAAGCGCTGGCCATGACGATGGTGGACGAGGGTGCGAAGGTCAGGCCCATGCCGATACCGCCGAGGACGAAGGGAGCGACGAAGGCGAGATACTGGACGTCGGCGCTGGTGATCATCGCCATCCAGGCCAGGGAGACGGCCAGGCAGAGCTGGCCGACCGCGATGAGGGTGCGGGCGCCGACGCGGTCGACGATCAGGCCGGCCAGCGGTGCGACGACCATCGGGACCATCGTCCACGGCATCGTGCGTATGCCCGACTCCAGCGGCGAGTAGCCCTGGACCACCTGGAAGAACTGGGCGAGCAGGAAGATCGAACCGAAAACGCCCGCCGAGAAGCCGAAGGACACGATGAAGCTGAGGCTCAGGCCGCGGGACTCGAACAGGCGCAGGGGGAGCATCGGGTCGGCGACGTAGGACTCCCAGACGATGAACGCGACGAGCAGCACGGCGCCGCCGATCAGCGCGGTGAGCACCCGCGGCGCGGTCCAGCCGTCATCGGCACCATGGATGACACCCCACACCAGCGCGAGAACACCACCGGCCGAGAGCAGTACGCCCAGGTAGTCGAGTTTCCTCGCGGCACCGGTTGATTCGGCGAGCATCCGGGCCGCGAAGGGCAGCGCCACCAGGCCGATGGGCACATTGAGCCAGAAGATCCACTGCCAGTTCAGACCGTCGACCACCGCACCGCCGACAACCGGGCCGACCGCGACGCCGAGGCCCGCGATGCCACCCCAGATGCCGATGGCGGCGCTGCGCATCTTCGCGGGCACCGCCGCGGCGAGCAGCGTGAGCGACAACGGCATCACGGCCGCGCCACCGACACCCTGCACCGCGCGCGCCGCGATGAGCATCCACGGTTCGGTGGCCAGCGCGCAGGCCGCGGAGGCGACGACGAAGATCGCGATCCCGGCGAGGAAAACACGGCGACGGCCGATCCGGTCACCCAGCGCGGAGGCCGACAGCAGCAGGGCCGCGAAGGACAGTGTGTAGGCGTTGATGAACCACTGCAGGTCCGACAGTGACGCGCCCAGTTCGGTTTTGATCACCGGCAGCGCGTTCGTCACGACCAGGTTGTCCAACGTGACCATGAACATCGGAATGCCGACGGCGGCGATGACCGCGCCGAGCGGCTTGGCCTTCACCCCGGAGTTCGGGGGCGCATCGGCGGCTCGCGCGTCGCCGGATTCGAGTGTCTGCGTCATGTCCAGCCTTTAGTTGTTATTGACTGATAACTTCGACACTCATCGTTATGCATCGACTGATAACATGTCAAGAGGAAATCGATCGAGGAGGCAGTGACGCCGATGACCAGAACCCGGATGACCGCGTCAGAGCGCAGCGCGCAGGTGCTGGAGGCCGCGATCCGCGCGTTCGCCGAAACTGGTTACGCCGCAACGAAAACCGATGAGATCGCCAGAATCGCCGGGGTTTCGCAGCCGTATGTGATTCGGCTGTTCGGCACCAAGCAGCAGCTGTTCCTCGCCTGCCTGATCGAAGTGTGCACCCGCATCGAACAGGTGTTCCGGGATGCCGACATCGCCCCCGGCGCCGACACCTCGGAAGCACTGCGCGCCCTCGGACAGGGGTACGACGTCTTCCTGGCCGAGCGTGAACTCCCCCTCGTCCTGCTCCACGGCGCCGCCGCCAGCGCTGATCCGGTGATCGGTGATCACATGCGGGAACGATTCGGCCGGATGTATCGCCTGATCGGCGAACTCACCGGCGCGGACACCCTTCAAGCACGCCGCTTCGTCGCGACCGGCATGCTGCTCACGATCATGACCGCGATGCAGGTCGCGGGCAGCGATGCGATCGAACTCCCCTGGGCCACCGAAATCCTCACCGACCTGCGCAGCGCCACCACCCCCTCGTGCTGACCGGTCCGCGCGGGAAGGCCCGCGTGTGGGTCTCGCCGCCTTATCTCGCGTGCTGGACGCGAGCACTCGCATAGAGGCAGATAGCCGCTGCCGCGGCCAGATTCAGGCTCTCGGCGCGGCCGTGGATGGGGATGCGGATGCGATGATCGGCACGCGCGGCCACGGCGGCGTCGAGGCCGTGTGCCTCGTTGCCGAAGAGCCAGGCGACCGGTCCGCGCAGGATGTCGTCGGCGTCGTCGAGATCGACTTCGCCGTTGGCGGCGGTCGCGAGGATCGTCACGCCCGCGGCGGAGATCGCGTCGAGAGTCGCGGCGATATCGCGGCCGCGGGCCACGGGGACGTGGAACAGGCTGCCCGCGCTGGCGCGCACGCATTTGCCGTTGTGCGGGTCGACGGTCTCGCCCGCCAGCACCACACCGTCGGCGCCGACCGCGTCGGCGACCCGGATCAGGGTGCCCGCGTTGCCGGGTTCGGCGATCTCGACGGGAACGGCGAGCATCCGCGGACCACGATCGAGAATCTCACCGAGCGGCACGTCGACGAGTTCGCACACGGCGACCAAGCCCGGCGCGGTGACGGTCTCGCCGAGGTGTTCGGCGGCCCGATCGCTGACCAGGGTGGTGCGGACGCCGTCGGCGGTGGCACCGGCGATCAGCGCGTTCTCACGCGCGGCGGCCGCGAGCGAATAGAAGATCTCCCGGACACGGCCGGTCTCCAGGGCGGCGGACACCGCGTTGGCGCCCTCGGCGAGGAACAGCCCGGACTTGCGGCGCTGGGCCGCGCGCTGGAGCTTGACAGCGGAAACGACCCGCGGATTGCGCTCGGAGAGCGCGTCCACGGGTCGTTCCGACAGATCGCTGTGTGTTGTCAAGCTCAGGCAGCGGTGGCCGGAGCGTTGACGTCGGCGGGCAGCGCGGCCTTGGCGACAGCCACCAGACCGGCGAAGGCCTCGGCGTCGGAGACAGCGAGCTCGGCGAGGATCTTGCGGTCCACCTCGACACCAGCGGCCTTGAGGCCCTGGATGAAGCGGTTGTAGGTGATGTCGTTCAGACGCGCGGCGGCGTTGATACGAGCGATCCACAGCTTGCGGAAGTCACCCTTACGCGCCTTGCGGTCACGGTAGGCGTAGGTCAGCGAGTGGAGCTGCTGTTCCTTCGCCTTGCGGTACAGGCGCGAACGCTGGCCCCGGTAGCCCTTGGAGGCCTCGAGGATGGAACGGCGCTTCTTCTGAGCGTTGACGGCCCTTTTGACGCGTGCCACTGTGATAGTCCTTGATCATCTGGGGGCGCGGCGGCGCCCGAGTTCGGTGGTTGTCGGCGTCCGGTTATCCCGGCCGCGGAATCGTCGGGTTGCGACGGTCCGGCTGACCCGAAGGTCAGGCGAGACCGAGCAGCCGCTTCACGCGGGGGACGTCGACGGAAGCGACGGACTCCGTGCCTTCCAGACGACGAGTCCGGCGAGAGGACTTGTGCTCCAGGAGGTGGCGACGGTTCGCCTGCTCGCGAAGCAGCTTGCCCCGGCCGGTCACCTTGAATCGCTTCTTGGCGCCGCTGTGGGTCTTGTTCTTCGGCATGGATTCCTCTATCTAGTCGTTGAAATCGTTTACTGCGGGTCGGCCGGCGCAGCCTGCTCGGCAGGCGCGGCCTGCTCGACCGGTGCGGCCGGTTCGGCACCCGCGGGACCGGCGGGCAGCGGCGGACGGGTCGCCGCCGGGGCCGAAGAGTCCTGCTGGGCCTTCACCCGCGTCTTCGCACCCTTGTGGGGCGCGAGGACCATGGTCATGTTGCGGCCGTCCTGCTTGGCCGAGGTCTCGACGAACCCGAGATCGGCCACGTCGGAGCCCAGACGCTGGAGCAACCGGAAGCCGAGTTCGGGACGCGACTGCTCACGACCGCGGAACATGATCGTGACCTTGACCTTGGACCCGGCCTCGAGGAAGCGAACGACGTTGCGCTTCTTGGTCTCGTAGTCGTGGTCGTCGATCTTCGGTCGGAGCTTCTGCTCCTTGATCACGGTCTGGACCTGGTTCTTCCGGGACTCGCGCGCCTTCTGCGCCGTCTCGTACTTGAACTTGCCGTAGTCCATGATCTTGCAGACCGGCGGACGGGCATCGGGTGCTACCTCGACGAGGTCGAGGTCGGCTTCGAGCGCGACGCGTAGTGCATCTTCAACACGCACGATCCCAACCTGTTCGCCGCCGGGTCCGATGAGACGAACCTCGGGAACACGGATGCGATCGTTGATGCGGGTCTCAGTGCTGATGGGGCCTCCTAGGTCAAGCGGTGTCGTCTTAACGACCGCACGCAATAACTGCAACCCCTGTTTCAACACGAAAGCCCCGCTGCGGTATTTCTCCGCGACGGGGCCCGATGTCGACCGATCGCCCACAGCCGATGCCCTCACGAGCTCGGTTGCGACCCCCGCATGCCAGGCACACGGGAAACCCACCACTATGAGCGGGTGACCGGGACCGCATATCCGAACGATGGCTCGCCGGTAGCGGTGGGAGTCGGGCTCCACTTATCTGCCCCATGGATGCATGACACAACCAGGGGCGGTCGTCAGCGGAAAGTCTAGCATGGCGTTGAGCTATCACCGAATCGCCCGGGCGCGAGTGTCCGGAATCGGGCTCGCTATAGCCTGATCAGCATGACTGACGAGCTCGATCCTCCTGTGCGCGACCTGGCCGACATCCCCGCCGTCGAGGTGATCAGCCGGGCCGCCGTGATGCTGATGAGTTCGGCCGCGGAGAAGCTGGGCCTGGCCGGGGAGGACCCGGATTCGGGTGCGGGCGTCGACCTCGACGAGGCGCGACGGGTGATCACCGCGCTGGCCGGACTGGTCACGGCGTCGGTGGAGTATCTCGGCCCGCACGCGGGTCCGATCCGCGAGGGCCTGCAGGCGCTGCAGCGCGCGTTCCGGGAGGCTTCGTCGGTACCGGACGCGCCGGGGATGGGACCGGGCGAGAAGTACACCGGTCCGGTGCACTGAGGTCCTGTCGACGAAAAGATCCGCCGACGCACCGCGCCGGCGGATCTTTTTCTGTGCCGCTGACGAACGTCGCGACCGAGACTTCGAAGGCCTAAGCGGTTCCGCCGGGGGTGACGGAGACGGCCGAGCCGGTGCTGATCATGTTGGCGAGTGCGGTGAGCAGCGCCGCGCTTCCGGTATCCATTACAGGTGTTCCTTTCGATTCCAGGTCAGACGGTCGGCTTGGTGGGCTCGTAAGCCAACGACGATCCGCCGGAGAGGAGACCGAGAACCAGGCTGATGAGCGCCGTGGTGGCTTCATCCATGAGGACGTTCCTTTCGAACTACACGACGATCGAGCCGTCGACAAACCGCTACGACCCGGCGTTCCGGGGACGGTGAGGCGAATGTTACCCACGAATGTTTCACTTCGTGGTGGTTTCGAAAAGTCCCTGCCGGGATCCCTGGAAGGAAGGTAGCCGGGTTCAGCGCAGCGCGGCCGCCTTTCGGGCCAACCGCTTGGCCGCCGCCGTCTCGGCCAGTGCCTTCTTCGCCGCGGGAGCGGCCTTCTCGGTCACTTTCTTCGCCGCCACCTTCTTCGCGGCGGGCTTCTTCGACGTCGGCGCGGGCACGGCCAGCACCTCCCCGAGGAATTGGCCGGTGTAGCTGTCCGCCACCGCGGCGATGTCCTCGGGGGTGCCGGTGGCGACCACGGTGCCGCCGCCGGAACCGCCCTCCGGGCCCATGTCGATGACCCAGTCGGCGGTCTTGATGACATCGAGGTTGTGCTCGATGACGATCACCGTGTTGCCCTTGTCGACCAGCCCGTTGATCACCTTGAGCAGTTTGCGGATGTCTTCGAAGTGCAGGCCGGTGGTCGGCTCGTCGAGGATGTAGACCGTCCGACCCATCGACCTCTTCTGCAGCTCGGCGGCCAGTTTCACCCGCTGCGCCTCACCGCCGGACAGGGTCGGCGCGCTCTGGCCCAGCCGCACGTACCCCAGGCCGACCTCGACCAGCGTCGCGAGATAGCGGTGGATCGAGGTGATCGCCTCGAAGAAATCGGCTGCCTCGTCGATCGGCATGTCGAGGACTTCGGCGATGGTCTTGCCCTTGTAGTGCACCTCGAGGGTCTCCCGGTTGTACCGGGCGCCGTGGCAGACCTCGCACGGGACATACACATCGGGCAGGAAGTTCATCTCGATCTTGAGCGTGCCGTCGCCCGAGCAGGCTTCACAGCGGCCGCCCTTGACGTTGAACGAGAACCGGCCGGGCTGGTAGCCACGCACCTTGGCCTCGGTGGTGGAGGCGAACAGGGTGCGGATCTTGTCGAAGACGCCGGTGTAGGTGGCCGGGTTCGAGCGCGGGGTGCGGCCGATCGGCGACTGATCGACCTGCACCAGCTTGTCGAGGTTGTCGAGACCGTTGATCCTGGTGTGCCTGCCCGGCACCTGACGGGCGCCGTTGAGCTTGTTCGCCAGAACGGTGGCCAGGATGTCGTTGACCAGCGTCGACTTGCCCGAACCGGAGACACCGGTGACCGCGGTGAGCACACCCAGCGGGAACGCCACGTCGACGTTGCGCAGATTGTGTTCGGTGGCGCCCACGACCGTGAGTTTGCGCTTCTTGTCGATCGCGCGCCGAACGAGCGGTAGCTCGATCTGCTCCCGGCCGGAAAGGTAAGCGCCGGTGATGGATTCGGGCTCGGTCAGCAGTTCCTCGTAGGGTCCGCTGTGCACCACGCGGCCGCCGTGCTCGCCCGCGAGTGGGCCGATGTCGACCACCCAGTCCGAGGCGCGGATGGTGTCCTCGTCGTGCTCGACGACGATCAACGTGTTGCCCAGTTTCTTCAACCGCAGCAGCGTCTCGATGAGCCTGCGATTGTCGCGCTGGTGCAGGCCGATCGACGGCTCGTCGAGGACATAGAGGACACCGACCAGACCGGAACCGATCTGGGTGGCGAGCCGGATGCGCTGGGCTTCACCGCCGGACAGGGTCGCGGCGGCCCGTGACAGCGTCAGGTACTCCAGGCCGACATCGAGCAGGAAGCCGAGCCTGGCCTGGATCTCCTTGAGTACCTGACCGGCGATCGCGGTCTCGCGCTCCCCCAGCGTGAGCGCGTTCAGGAAGTGCGCGCAGTCGCCGATGGACAGCTCGCTGACCTCGGCGATCGACTTGTCGGTGCCGTCCGAGGCCAGGGTGACGGCCAGGATCTCCGGGCGCAACCGGGAGCCGTGGCAGACCGGGCACGCCACATCGCGCATGTACCCGTCGTAGTGCTCCTTCATCTGCTCGGACTCGGTGTTCTCCATACGCCGCTGCAGGAACGGCATCACGCCCTCGAAATCGGCGTAGTAGGAGCGCTTGCGGCCGTAGCGGTTGGTATAGGACACGTGCACCTGGTCGGAGCTGCCTTCCAGCACCGCCTTGCGCGCCTTCGCGGGCAGCTCGCGCCACGCGGTGTCCATCGAGAAGCCGACCGCCTCGGCCAGGCCGGAGAGCAATCGGTTGAAGTACTCGGCGGTCTGCCCGCGCGACCACGGGGCGATCGCGCCGTCGGCCAGGCTCAGATCCGGATCGGGGACCACCAGTTCCGGGTCGACTTCCTTGCGGATTCCGAGGCCGGTGCAGTCGGGGCAGGCACCGTAGGGCGAGTTGAAGGAGAACGAGCGTGGCTCGAGGTCTTCGATGTCGAGGGGGTGACCGTTGGGGCAGGCCAGGCGTTCGGAGAAGCGGCGCTCGCGGTCGTGGGCGTGCTCGTCGCGATCGACGAAATCGAGCACCACGATGCCGTCGGCCAGCCGCAGCGCGGTCTCGATCGAGTCGGTGAGGCGCTGTTTGGAGGCGGCCTTGACCGAGAGACGGTCGATGACCACCTCGACGTCGTGCTTCTCCTGCTTCTTCAGCTTCGGCGGATCGGTGAGCGGATACACCACGCCGTCGACCCGCACGCGCGAGTAACCCTGGGTCTTGAGCTGGTCGAACAGGTCGACGAACTCGCCCTTGCGGGTACGCACCACGGGCGCGAGTACCTGGAACTTGAGGCCGTCGTCCATGGCGAGCACCTGGTCGACGATCTGCTGCGGGCTCTGCTTGGCGATCAGCTCGTGGCAGACCGGGCAGTGCGGCGTGCCGGCGCGGGCGTAGAGCAGGCGCAGGTAGTCGTAGACCTCGGTGATGGTGCCGACCGTGGACCGCGGGTTGCGGTTGGTCGACTTCTGATCGATCGACACCGCGGGCGAGAGGCCCTCGATGAAGTCGACATCCGGCTTGTCCATCTGACCGAGGAACTGTCGCGCGTAGGCCGACAGCGATTCGACGTAGCGGCGCTGTCCCTCGGCGAAGATCGTGTCGAAGGCCAGGCTCGACTTCCCGGAACCGGACAGGCCGGTGAACACGATCAGGCTGTCGCGCGGCAAATCCAGGTCTACCCCTTTCAGGTTGTGTTCCCGAGCTCCGCGCACAGTGAGGCGTTCCGCCACCTGGTGAATCCCTTCTCCATCGTTATCCGCCGATCGGACCTGATCCCCCGTCCGCCATGCTAGGCCGGGGGTCCGACAGGTTTGCCGCAGCGCCGGCACGCTCGGGTTCGCGACCCTGCTCGGTGCTGTCGATCAGGCACCGTTGGTTGCTCCTTCGTCGCCTGCGCGACGGCACCCGATCGACGCCGACGACCACGAACCGCCGCCCTGCTCCGGTCGGGTCGCGGTCGTCGAGTTTCGGCTCTACGCCCACGATTTCGGTGATGCGGATTATGTTTGACGACAGGTGGGGATCGCTCGACATGATGAAGGAGCCGACGTGCTCGAGGTGTTCCTGGTCGACGATCACGAGATCGTGCGCCGCGGATTGATCGATCTACTGGAAGGTGATCCAGAACTCACTGTGATCGGTCAGGCAGGCGGTGTCGCCGAGGCGATGGTGCGCATCCGCGAGGCCCGCCCCGATGTCGCGGTGCTCGACGTGCGGTTACCCGACGGCAACGGCATCGAACTGTGCCGCAATCTGCTGGCCGAGTTCGACGACCTGCACTGCCTGATCCTGACTTCGTTCTCCGACGAGCACGCCATGCTCGACGCGATCCTGGCCGGCGCCAGCGGCTACGTGGTGAAGAACATCGACGGGATGAAACTGGCCGACGCGATCAAGCAGGTGGGCGCGGGCCACTCGCTGCTCGATACCCGCGCCGCCGACGCCCTGCGCGCGCGGCTGCGCCGCAGCGCCGAACCGTCCGGGCCACTGGCCGGGCTCACCGACCAGGAACGCCGGCTACTCGAACTACTCGGCGAGGGCCTGACCAACCGGCAGATCGCGGCGCGCATGTTCCTCGCGGAGAAGACGGTCAAGAACTACGTCTCACGACTGCTGGCGAAACTGGGTGTCGAACGTCGCACCCAGGCCGCCGTGCTGGCGACCAAACTCCGCGAGCCCTGACGGTTCAGGACGGGACGACGATGGTGAGATCGCCGTCGTAACGGCGGTAGAGCAGATTGCCGCGGCCGGTGTGGCTGTCGGTGAAGAACAGGTAGGGCAGCCCGGCGGCGCACAGCGCGTCGGAGGCCTGGTCCTCGGCGAAGACGGGGGCCGCGTCCTGCACCACCCGGACCGGCATCGCGCTCGCGGTCAACGGCAACTCGGCCGAGGAGTCCGCCGCGGCGGTGTGCCGCTGCCTGGCCAGGGCGACGCCGTGCGGGTCGGCCCAGGTGACGATGGCGTCCTCGCCGGTGTCGGCGTCGGTGAACAGGTAGGCGTCGTAGTCCATCGCATCCAGGACCGTGCTGGCTTCCAGCGGTGTGCCGGTCATCAGGGCACAGTCCTTGCGGCGGATGATCGGGCGCGTCTCGGTGATCTGGGCCAGCGGACGACGGGCCGGATCGGGCCACGCGCCGCGCGCTTCCTTGCCCGCGCGGCGGGCGAGCTGACGGTCGAGCCGCTCGGCGGCGAAGGTGACCGCGAAGCCCCCGGGGCCGGTGACCTGGACCCGGGTGAAGGTGTCGTTGGTACGGATATTGGCCTGTACCAGAGTCGGTTCGTCGCAGCCGCTCGGCGCGGTGACGCGCACGCGAGCCGGGCTGTCGAGGTGATGCCTGCGCATCACGCGGGTGATGGCGCGAACAGCACGGGTGACGTCCTGCGCCGGCACTTCTCCGCGCGTGGTCACGGCGAGCTCCGGGTCCGCGGCGGTCGTCCAGTGCTGGGTGCTCGACAACGAATTCATCATGTGCCCCACTTCTCGATCCCATTTCCCCCGGTGCCCTATGCCACCACTACCGCCGGTGCGAGTGAAGGGCCGAAAGTCCCCTCCTTGCCGACTAGACTTGGTTCGACTCACTCGAGGAGCTGCGAAGACGGGGTACTGCGATGGCGAACGACGGTCGGGGAGGCCGCTATTCAGCCGACCAGACGGTGTCGCGGCAGATGTTGCGCAGTCTGCTCGGCGAGGTCGCCGACCGGGTCGAGGTGATGATCGGTTCACGCGATCGGATGGACGGCCTCGTCGAGGCCATGCTCACCGTCACCGCGGGTCTCGACCTGGACGAAACCCTGCGCACCATCGTGCGGACCGCGATGAATCTGGTCGACGCCCGCTACGGCGCGCTGGCCGTGCGCGGCCACGATCAGCAGGTCACGCAGTTCATCGACGAGGGCATGCCGGATCAGATCCGCGACCGGATCGCGCGATTACCCGCGGGTCACGGCGTACTCGGCGCGGTGTTCGCGCACAAGGCGCCGCTGCGGCTGGCCGATCTCACCCAGCACGAATCCTCGATCGGGTTCCCGGCGGGGCACCCGCCGATGCACACGTTCCTCGGTGTGCCCGTACGCATTCGGGACGAGGTGTTCGGCAGCCTCTACCTGACCGAGAAGTCCGATGGTCAGCCGTTCACCGAGGAAGACGAAGTCCTGGTGCTGGCGCTGGCGGCCGCCGCGGGGATCGCGGTCGACAACGCGCGACTCTACGAACAGGCACGCACCAGACAGGCCTGGATCGAGGCGACCCGCGATATCGCGACCGAATTCCTGGCCGGTACCGAATCCGATCGGGTGCTCGGTCATGTGGTCGATCACGCGCGCGGGCTGACCGGATCGCATCAGGCGTTCCTCGCCTCGGTGCCGGTGCCCGACGAATTGCCCGGCGAGATCAGCGAATTGGTGGTCACGCAGTGGACCGGGCCGGACGCGGGCCAGGACTGGCAGACCATCCCGATCGCGGGGACGGTGGTGGGCGACGCCTTCAGCAGGCGAACACCGCTGCGCTTCGACGACGTCTCGACGGTGTCGCTGGGCGTCGAGTTCCCGGTGGCCGAGTTGCCCGGCGCCGGACCGGCTCTCGTGCTGCCGCTGTGCACTCCCGATGCCACTCTCGGCGTCCTGGTGACGTTTCGCCCGCCGGGTTTCGCACCGTATTCCGACGAGATGCTCGAGCTCACCGCGGCGTTCTGCGATCAGGCCGCGCTCGCGGTGCGACTGGCCGACGCGCAGCAGCGGATGCGCGAGCTCGACCTCGTCGCCGACCGCGATCGGATCGCGCGCGACCTACACGACCACGTGATCCAGCGACTGTTCGCGATCGGCCTCACCATGCAGGCGACCCTGCCGAAAGCGGTGGTTCCCGAAGTGCGCCAACGACTTTCGACGGTGATCATGGATCTGCAGGAAGTGGTGCAGGAGATCCGCACCTCCATCTTCGATCTGCATGCAAGCAGCGCCGACCACAGCGAGGGGTTGCAGCAGCGGCTCGAGGTGGCGATCCGGCGCCAGACCGCCGACATCGCCCTGCGCGCGACGATCCAGGTGTCGGGCCCGCTGTCGGTGCTCGATCCGCAACTGGCCGACCACGCCGAGGCGGTGGTCCGCGAGGCGGTGAGCAACGCGGTGCGCCATTCCGGCGCCGACACCGTGGCCATCGTGATCGAGGTGGCCGACGATCTGGTGATCACGGTGTCGGACAACGGCTGGGGCATTCCGAACCATGTCATCCGCAGCGGGCTGCGCAATCTCGAGCAGCGCGCGCAGGAGGCGGGCGGGTCCTTCGAGGTCGGTCCGGCGCAGCGCCCCGACGCCGACGGCAACCACCCCGAGATGTCGGGCACACAGCTGCGCTGGGCGGTGCCACTGCCCCAGGACTCACCGACGACCGGCGGCTTCGCCCTCGCCGCCGGCCCCGAGACGAGCGAGGAGTGAGTCAGGCCGGGGCCAGCACCACCGCGGCGTTGTTGCCGCCCATTCCCATCGACAGTTTCAGCGTCGGACCCGCACGCAGCGGTGTGGGGCCGTCGAGCAGTCGCGGATGCGCGGACGCCACGATCGGCGCCGACGCGACGGTTCCACGCTCGTAGGACAGGGCGATCGCGGCGACTTCGACAGCCGCGCAAGCGCCCTGACAGTGGCCGGTGAGCGGTTTGAGGGCGGCGACGGCGGTCCGATCGTCGAAGACCGTGCGCAGCACCTCACGTTCGGCGGCATCGCACTGCTGGGTCCCGGTGCCGTGCGCGTTGTAGTACGCCACGTCGGCGGCATCGATGCCGGCGTCGGCCAGTGCGCGCTGGACGCAGGCGATGATCTGGGTGTGCCGGGGATCGACCGAGACGACATGGAAGGCGTCGTTGGTCATGGCCCCGCCCAGCAGCCGCGCGTAGGGCAGCTCGGCCGCATCGGTGAGCAGCAACGCCACCGACGCCTCGGCCATGGTGAAACCCAGCGTGGCCTCCTGAAACGGCCTGCACGCGGTGAACGGGTCGGCATCGGCGATCGCGGCACCGAGACCGACGAAATGTTCGAGCATGTCCGGGGTAGCCGACAGGTCGGTCGTGATGCACAACGCGTCGTCGACCAGGCCCGCGTCACGCCACATCCTGGCCGTCAGCAACGCGGCGTTGCCCGAACTGCACGCCGCCGACACGTTCATCGCGGGCCCGTGGAAACCGAACTCCTGCATCACCACCGAGATGGGTGTCGACGGCAGCATCCGCAGATAGTCGCGCGAGCGTCGATGACCACCGTCACGCCGGTAGAAATCGCGCCAATCGGCGACATCGCCGAGGGTGAACGCGTGGACGAGACCGACGACGCGTCCTTCCCTTCGCCACCCGCGTTCCCGCGCGTCGGCGATCGCCTCGGCGGCCGCGGCCCACACGGCGCGCCCGAACAGCCCGGCTCCGTGCGCGGGGTCACCGCCGTCGGGAATCAGCCCGACCCACGCATGCTGATCGCGTCCGTGCCCGTAACCGGGGTACAAACGGGCTGCCGGTTTGCCCCCCATCAATCCGCGCCACAGCGATTCGCGACCCCACCCGTAACCGGAGACGACACCGATGCCGGCGATCGACATAGAATGGAGCGGGTGGGTCGGGCCGCCCGTGAGCACATCCAGTGTCACATCGCTCCTCGCGGATCTTCAGGAAGGATCACCAGACTAGTCGGGTTGTGCCGTTCGCAGACCAGGCCGAGATCGGGGGTTTCGCAGTGGGAGAAGAACCGAGCGCCGAGCAGCTCGCGCAGCGCTACCGGTCGCTGGTCGAACACACTCCTGATGCCATCTGTGTGCACGAGTCAGGGACGATCGTCTACGTCAATCCGGCCATGGTGCGCCTGCTCGGCGCCCGCTCGGCCGACCATCTGCTCGGTTTGTCGATCACCATCTTCGTCCATCCCGATTCCGTCGGGGCCATGCTCGACCGGATCGACAAGCTCACCGCCGAGGGGTCGGCCTCGCCGCCCGCCGACATGGATCTCCTCCGCGTGGACGGGCGTGTCGTGCCGGTCCAGACGGTGTCGGTCCTCACCGTGTGGCAGGGCGAACCGGCCTATCAGGTGGTGGTGCACGACCTCACCGCCCAGCGGGTCGCCGAGGCCTCGGCGCAGCGCGCGGAAGCGTATTTCACGACCGTGGTGTCCCAACTGCAGGAGGGGGTTCTCGTCGTCGATCGGCGAGGTCGCCTGGAGGCGATCAACCCGGCGGGCGAGCGCATACTCGGCATCGACGACGCCGGACCGGTGCTCGGGCGTCGCTTCGACGACCTCCCGCTGACCATGATCGACAGCGACGGGCGGCCGTTGCCGCCGGGCGAGCATCCGATGGCGCACACGCTCGCGACCGGCGAGGCGGTCACGAATTTCATCTTCGGCGTCGAGCGTGTCGACGGGCACCGCGTGTGGGTGTCGTGCAGCTGCCGGTTGCTCAATCCGGACAGCCCTGATTCGTCCGGGGTGTCCTCGTTCGCCGACATCACCGAGTACCGCGCCAGCAAGCGCCAGCTCGAGTTCCAGGCCACCCACGACGCGCTGACCGGGCTCGCGAATCGTTCGCTGATCCTGTCGCAGTTGTCCTCGGCGCTGGCCGACGACGGCGGCACCCTGGTCACCACGGTGCTGTTCATCGACCTCGACGGTTTCAAGGCGATCAACGACACCCTCGGGCACGCCATCGGCGACACGGTGTTGCGGATCGTCGCCCAGCGGCTGCAACAGGCGCTGCGCAGCGAGGACCTGGTCGGGCGATTGGGCGGTGACGAATTCCTGGTACTGCTGGCCGGTCATCCGCAGCGCGCCGACCTGCCCGCGCTGGTGGAGCGACTGCGCGTGACCATGGCGGAACCGATCATCGCCAGCGGTCACCGGCTCGAGGTGAGCGCCTCGGTGGGCATCACCGAACTCGGCCCGCACGAACACCGCACGCCGGAGGCTGTGCTGCACGACGCCGACCTGGCGATGTATCGCGACAAGCCGGCGGCCCATCGTGAGCTCGGTCTCGGTCAGAATCGACGCTCGAACAACACCCACGCCTCCTGACAGACTGGTCGGTGTGATCGTCGAACACGCGCTGCTCCCCGTTCGCCCTGGCGCTGGCGCCGCCTTCGAAGCGGCCTTCGCGCGGGCATATCCCATCATCGCGGGAATGCCCGGCTTCGGCGGGTTGTCGTTGTCGCGCTGCGTCGAGCGGCCCGACTGCTTCCTGTTGCTGGTGCGATGGGAGCAGCTCACCGACCACACCGTGGGATTTCGTGAGGCACCGGAATATCAGCGCTGGCGTGCGCTGTTGCACCACTTCTATGAGCCTTTCCCGGTGGTCGAACACTTCACCCCGGTCCTCGGCGACGAAGTCTTCCCGGTCGCGGCGGCCCTGCCCGCGGACACGTAGACTCGACGACTCTGTTCTCAACGCGGTGACAAAGGAGTCCTGTTTTGCCTGACCGCCTCGCCGACGCCTCCCCCGCCGCGCACAACCGCGAGATCGAACAGGAGCAGCAGTACCTCTCGGTGCTCTACGACCGACTCGACGGCATGCGTGACTACGCGCAGAACCGGCTCAAGACCGTGCTCCTCGAATCAGGCGGCACCCCGCAGGCTCGCAGTGAGCGCGAGTCCTTCACCCAGCTCTACAACGAGGACCTGTCCAAATACGACGCGGCCGAGCACGGTCTGTGCTTCGGCCGGATCGATCTCGAAGGCACCGAGGACGCGGCGCGCTATATCGGCAGACTCGGCATCCTCGACGAGGACAACGATTACGAGCCGCTGTTGCTCGATTGGCGCGCGCCGCTGGCCCGTCCCTTCTACCTCGCCACCACCGCCAATCCCGAGAACGTCACCCGGCGCAGGCACATCCGTTCCCGCAACCGCGCGGTGACCTCGATCAACGACGAATACCTCGATCTCGACGCCGCCGAGCGTGACGGTGTGATCGGCACCGACGACGGCGTCGGTGGCGAGAGCGCACTGCTGTCGGCGCTCAACGCCGCCCGCACCGGGCACATGAACGACATCGTCGAGACGATCCAGAGCGAGCAGGACGCGATCATCCGCTCCGAGCACAAGAGCGTGCTCGTGGTGCAGGGCGGACCGGGCACCGGCAAGACCGCGGTCGCGCTGCATCGCGCGGCGTTCCTGCTGTACACCTTCCGTCAGCAGCTGGCCAAGAGCGGCGTGCTGATCATCGGCCCGAACGCCACCTTCCTCGACTACATCGGCCAGGTGCTGCCCTCGCTCGGCGAGACCGGCGTGCTGCTGTCGACGATCGGCGACCTGTATCCGGGTGTGAAGGCGGTGCGCGAGGATTCGCTGCGTGCCGGGGAGATCAAAGGCTCGCTGGAGATGCTCGAGGTACTCAAGCAGGCAGTGCGTGACCGTCAGGAAGTGCCGTCGGAGCCGGTTCGCCTGGCTTTCGACGGCTATCCGGTGATCCTGGACCGCAAGATCGCGACCAGGGCGCGCGGGCGGGCCCGCTCTTCGCGGCGACCGCACAACCTGGCCAGGCCGATCTTCGCGTCCTCGGTGATCGACGCGCTCACCGATCAACTCGCCGCCACGATGGGCGCCGACCTGTCCGGCGGCACGAGCCTGCTCAGTTCCGCCGACCTCAGCGAGATCGGCGACGAGATGCGGGCCGACCCGCACGTGCAGGCGGCGATCACCGCGTTGTGGCCGGTGCTCTCGCCCCAGGAGGTGCTCGCCGACCTGCTCGCCGACCCGGCCCGGCTCGACCGCGCCGCCAAGACGCTGAGCCCGGACGACCGCGCCGAGCTGGTGCGCTCCGACGACGGCACGTTCGGCGCGGCCGACGCCCCGCTGCTCGACGAGCTGGCCGAGTTACTCGGCGTGGACGACACCGAGGAACGCGAACGTTCGCGTCGCCGGTGGCGGGCCCAGATCGAGGAGGCCCAGGACGCCCTCGACATCCTCACCGGTTCGGCACCGCAGGACATCGAGGACGAACTCGATCCCGAGATCCTGATGGCCTATGACCTGATCGATGCCTCCCAGCTGGCCCAGCGCCAGGAATTCGGCAATCGGCAGACCACGGCCGAGCGCGCCGCGGGCGATCGGACCTGGACCTACGGTCACGTGATCGTCGACGAGGCACAGGAACTCTCGCAGATGGCGTGGCGCATGGTGATGCGACGCATCCCGAATCGCTGGGTCACCGTGGTCGGCGACGTCGCCCAGACGGGCGATCCGGCGGGGGCGTCGTCCTGGCAGCGGGTGCTGGAACCCTATGTGGCACAGCGCTGGAAGCTCACCGAGCTCACGGTGAACTACCGCACCCCCGCCGAGATCATGGCGGTCGCGGCCGATGTGCTCGCCGCGATCGATCCGGGTACCGAGGTGCCGCGTTCGGTGCGCGAGACCGGCAATCCCCCACGCGCCTATCGGGTGCCGCCCGCCGACGTCGTGGGCGAGGTCGCCCGGTTGCTCGACGCCGAGTACGGTCCCGGCACCGCCGCGGTCCTCGCGCCCGCGGCCTGGGTGCCCGAATTGTCCTCGCTGGCAGGCGAATCCGTGCAGGTGCTCACCGTGCACGACGCGAAGGGCCTCGAGTTCGACCGCGTGTACCTGGTGGAGCCGCAGGCGATTTTGGACGAGTCCCCGCGCGGACTCAACGACCTGTATGTCGCGCTGACCCGTGCGACCCAGCGACTCGCCGTGGTGCACACCGAGCAGCTTCCCGAGGTGCTGTCCGCCTTGGGCTGAGGCATCACGACCGGAGCGCGGTCACGCGAGCAAACCGGCGACCAGCGCCTCCAGCCCAGCGGCGTAGGTGCTGTGGGCGTCGAATTCGGTCCAGCGGGAACCGATCTCGGCCAACCGGGGCAGTTGCTCGGGGTCGAGGTTCGCGAAGACCTCCGCGCGGTAGGTCGGCCCTTCCTCGGCGCGCCGCAGCGCTCGGCCGGTGACGATCAGCTCGCCCGCCGTGTAATGCCAGATGGCGCGATACACGGCCACCGCGCGCTCGAGAGGAAGGCCCGCGGTGATCGCCGCGTCGATGATGGTCTCGGGGAACCACAGCGCCGAGCGCCCGAGCAGGTCGCCGTCGGCGAGCACGTCCACGATCCAGGAGTGGGCCGACAGGGCGTCGCGCATCGCGGTGGCGGCCACCAGGATTCGCTGCCTCGGGTCATCTGGGAGCTCTGGCCAGGCGATCGCGTCGGCGTAGCCGTCGAGGAGCAGGCGTAGCAGGTCCTGCTTGTCGCGCACGTGGTGGTAGAGCGCCATCGGCGTGCACCCGAGTTCGCCGGCGACCCTGCGCATCGTCAGCTTCTCGACGCCGTCGGCGGCGATCACCCGGTGCGCCGCCACGACGATGTCCGCGCGGGACATGCGCGCGGGTCTACCGGTGCGCGCTGGTTGATCCGACTGCGAGGTGGCCATGGTCCCATCTTGCCCATGCGACGCCGGGGTATGGACAAGGGGACGCGGCGGAGTTAGTTTTTATACGTGTATAAAAACACTTCTTCTCCTCGTCCCGGCACCGCGCTGACCGCGGTTGCCATCGCGCAGTTCGTGATCGCCCTCGATATGGCGGTCGTGAATGTGGCGCTTCCGTCGATCGGCGACGCGCTCGGCTTCGCACCGCTCGGCCTGGCCTGGGTGGTGCACATCTACGCCCTGACCTTCGGCGGTTTCCTGCTGCTCGGCGGCAAGGCGTGTGACCTGTACGGGCGGCGCAGGCTGTTCGTGGGCGGACTGCTCGCCTTCGCGATCGCTTCGCTCACAGGCGGATTCGCACAGGAGCCATGGCAACTGGTGGCCGCGCGCGCCGCGCAGGGCATCGGGGCCGCGGCCATCGCACCGGCCGCACTCGCCACGCTCACCACGACCTTTTCCGCAGGGCCCGCCCGCGTCCGAGCGCTCGGCGTCTGGGGTGGGGTCAACGCCGCGGGCGGCGCGCTCGGCGTGCTCGTCGGCGGACTGCTCACCGAGTACGCGAATTGGCGCTGGGTGATGCTGGTCAATATCCCGATCGTCGCGATCGCGCTGCTCGCCTTGGTCCGGGGCGTACCCGCCGACGCACCGACGGGTAGACGGGCCCCGCTCGATATCGCCGGCGCGGTGCTGGCGACGGGCGGTATCGGACTACTCGTCACCGGCGTGATCCGCACCGATCACTACGGCTGGGCTTCTCCCGAGACAGGCGCGACCCTCGCCGTAGCGGCAGCGCTCCTCGCGGGTTTCCTCGTGGTCGAGACACGCTCGGCGAATCCGCTGTTGCGGCTGGGTCTTTTCACCAACCGCTGGGTGAGCGGTGCCAACGTGTTCGTCTTCTGCGCCGCCGCGGGCCAGTTCTCGGCCTTTTACCTGGTGTCGCTGTATATGCAGCAGGTGCTGCACATGAACGCGGGTGCCACCGGGGCCGCCTTCATCCCGTTCTCGCTGTGCGTCATCGTGGGCACCCTCGCCGCGACCCGACTGGGCGTCCACTTCTCCCCCAAGCCTTTGCTGGTGGGCGGCGGTCTCCTCGCCGCCGTCGGCATCGGATGGTTCGCGCTGATCAGCCCCGACGGTGATGTCCTCACCGATGTCCTCGGTCCGTCGATCGTCGGCGGCCTCGGGCTCGGACTCTGTCTCGCCCCCGTCGCGGTGGCAGCCGTCAGCGGCGTGGCACCCGGAGAAGTCGGGATGGCCTCCGGCGCATTCAACAGCGCCCGCCAACTCGGCGGCAGCGTCGGCGTCGCCGTACTGGCCACCCTCGCGGCGGGTCGCACCGGCGCGAGCGCCGATCCGGTCGCACTCAACAACGGCTACGCCTTCGCGTTGGCGATCGCCGCTGCGCTGTTCGCCGCCGCCGCGCTCGGCGCGGCCACCGTCCTACCCACCCGGCTCGACCGCACCGAAAACCCGGTCCGCGAGGACATTCCCGCGGTGACCCCGTGAAAGGAACTCCGATGACACCCATCGATCTGTTCGCCGGCGCCCTGCACTTCCAGCCGGAGGGCGCGGTGCGATCGGGCCCGCGCCGGATGGCGGCCGAGTCGGGCGGCTGGCAACTGGCCACCTTCCACGTCGACACCGACGCCGACGTCCACGCCGACCAGTGGGAGATGCACCCATCCAGCGAGGAAGCGGTGTGTTGCCTCGCCGGTTCGCTGCGGCTCTACCTGCGCCCGGAGAGTCCCGGCGAGGCGGAAACCGCGGTGCGACTCACCGCGGGCACCGCGTTCCTCGTGCCGCGCAACCGCTGGCACAGAATCGAACTCGACGAGCCGTCCGACATCATGTCGATCGGGCTGCGCGGCGGCTCCCGACAGGAGCCCGTCGCGGGCTGACCGCTGGCTACCGCCGAAAAAGGTCGAGGGCGCCGGTTTCCCGGCGCCCTCGACCTTTCGCTGTACCGACGGTGGACTAGCGGACGGTGTGCACGATCAGCACGTCCGAACGGGACTTGCGGGCAACGTCCGAGGGGACGGAGCCGAGCAGGCGGCCGGTGAGGGTGTTGAGGCCTCGGTTGCCGACGACGAGCAGGTCGGCATCGACCTCGTTGACGAGGTCGAGCAGCGAATCGACCGGCTCGCCGACGATTGCGCGGTCGACGATGTTCTTCGCACCGGCGGCCAGGGCCTTCTCCTTGGCGACGTGCAGGATCTCGGAGGTCGGGGCCGAGCCACGGACCTGGTAGGCCTCGTCCTTGAGCACATCGGCGGCGGCGGCTACGTCGCGGTCGTCGGTCGGGAAGTAGGCGCAGGCCAGCACGAGAGTTGCCTCAGCGTCCCCGGCGAGCGCCGCGGCCTTCTCCACCGCCACGTACGACGAATCCGAGCCATCAGTACCGACGACAATGGTCCGGTAGGCGGTCATCTCTCCTCCAACTTGGTCGGTGCCAGCGCCGACCAACTCGGGAATCGAGCGTCAGCGCGGCAATCGGCTCGACCATAACGCCAAATCAGGCCGATTTATCAGAAATCGCAACAGATCACATCGGGAGTGTTGGCGCTCGCGACCGATGTCACGGTGGCCTTCGCGACAGTCGAGAAGATTCACCTGCGGCAACAAGACCGCAGGTCGAGTAAATTGTGTCCTATCACAACACGATCAACGACGCAGCGCGGCTGGGACTTTCATCACATCAACCGGAAAAGCTGGGGAACCCACAGGCCGCGCTTCCGGTGCCGGTATTCGGAGCCACGGTCACCGTGGCGGGGGTGATCCACCAGCTGCTGACATAACTGTCGACTCGCGCCGTCAACTGATGCGAACCGGCGGCGGTGGGACGCCAGGAAGTCTTGGTCTCGCCGATCGTCGGAACCTCGACGGTCCCGATCGCGACACCGTTGTCGTAGAAGGTCACCGGCGCGCCGGTGTTGCCCGAGCTGTAGCCGACGACGTTGATCGCCGCCACCGTGTAGGAACAGCCGACCTTCAGTTCGGTGTTCGATACGCCGACCCGCTGCTGACCGTCCGACGCGTCCGCGTGCACGCCCGGCGCGAGTATCGCTGTGGCCGCGACCGCGGTCGCGAGAACGGCACCGAGACGGGCGGTGCGGTCGAAAGATGTTGTCACTGTTGATGTCCTGTCTGCTGCACGCAGCAACGGCCGCTGCGGATGCGGTGACACTATCGACGAACACCACTGTCCAATATTGGAATGACAATATTTCAGACCCCCTACTTCTCGGGTCTGTACACGCCCGCTCAGCGCGGCGTGGGGATGGCGCTCGCCGCCTGCGCGCTGCGTGCGTATTCCATCGGCGACATCCCGATCTCGGCGGTGAACTCGCGGCTGAAATGCGCCTGGTCGAAATAGCCGAGCTGGGCTGCCAGTACCGCGAGATCAGGGCGGCCGTGCGCGAGCAGGTCGGCGGCGTCCTGCAACCTGAACCGGCACAGCACCCATTTCGGCCCTGCTCCGACGTAGCGGCGAAACAGCCGTTGCAGGCTACGGATCGGGATGCCGAAACGGTCGGTGACCTGGTCCACCCTGGTCAGTTCCTGGTCTTTCGCCATGGCGGTGACGATGCGGGTCACCAGCGCGTAGTGGGGATCGTCGCTACGACCACGGCCCGCGAAGAACTCCTCGACGATCGCCCGTCTGCGCTCATCGGACTGTTCGGCCAGCACTCGGTCGGCCAGCCCCGCGGCGTCGGGCAACACCGTGCTCAGCGGGGCCGAATCATCGCGCAGCACTGCGACATCCAGGCCAGTGAAGGCACCGAAACCGCCGGGTGCGAAACGGATGCCGAAGGCCTCGCCTTCCCCGGCGAGCTCGCGCACGTACTTTCTCGTGCACACCCCGGTGACGAAGCCGCCGGTGCGGGTGGTGCTGCGTTCGAAGGTGACGTTCACGCACGGGAACGACAGCACCTGCGCTGAATAACCGGGCTGACCGCGCAGATCCCACCGCACCACCCAGTAGCGGTCCGCGAACTCGGCCAGTGCGGGCCCGACCCCGAGCCGGTTCAGCGACCGGTGTCTGGCCTGCTCCTGCGGGTGCAGGATTCCTTTCACGTCACCGGGATCCGGCGCCACTGTCATCATCGGTCGATCTGTCGCGTTCTTACAAGACGGGCCGTCGACGCCGGAGCAGGATCGTCGTCATGACCACTCCCGTTGCACCCATTCCGCAGGGCTACCACTCCATCACCTGTTTCCTGGCCGTGCCGGACGGAAACGCGGCGATCGACTTCTACACCGCGGTCTTCGAGGCCGAGGTGCTCAGCCGCGCCGATCAGCCCGACGGCCAACCCGCACACGCCGAACTGCTCATCGGCGATTCCACGCTGCAGCTCGGAATGCCCATCCCCGACAACAATGTTCGCGCCCCCGAGGACTGGGTGCACACCTCGGTGGTGCACTACTGCCCCGACGTGGACGCGGTGATCGCCCGCGCGCTCGAACACGGCGCCCGCAGCGCCGAGGAGCCGCAGACTTTCGTCACCGGCGACCGCTTCGGCGTGGTGATCGACCCCTTCGGCCATCGCTGGGCGGTGATCACCCGCGTCGAAGACGTGTCGAAGGAAGAGGCCGACCGCCGCGTCGCCGCGTGGATGGCCGAGCAGGCGTAGCGGAGCACCGAGCCGACTCCACGACCGTGGGGACTTCGCCTCCGGGCCGTATGTACGCGATTGCGCACGCGGCTCGGAGGCGAGACCGCCCGGAGGTCTCGGCGCCGACACGGTCAGGAGAGCCCCGCGGCGTCCATGCCGCGCAGCTCCTTCTTCAGGTCGGCGATCTCGTCACGCAATCGACCGGCCAGCTCGAACTGCAATTCGCGGGCCGCGTTCATCATCTGCGCGGTGAGCTCGGTGACCAGGGCGGCCAATTCCGCACGCGGCATCGACTTCACATCGCGCTCGGCGTAGATCCCCGAGCTGGCCCGGCCCGGTTCGCCCTGGGCGCGCCTGCCGCGGCTGGCATTGCGGCCCGATCCGCCGACCGCCACCTCGTCCTCGGCCTCGGTGTACACCTGATCCAGGATGTCGGCGATCTTCTTGCGCAGCGGCTGCGGGTCGAGGCCGTGTTCGGCGTTGTAGGCGATCTGTTTGGCACGCCTACGGTCGGTCTCCTCGATGGCGTGCTGCATCGAGTCGGTGATCTTGTCCGCGTACATGTGGACTTCGCCGGACACGTTGCGCGCCGCACGGCCGATGGTCTGGATGAGGCTGGTGCTCGACCGCAGGAACCCCTCCTTGTCGGCATCGAGGATCGCGACCAGCGACACCTCGGGCAGATCGAGGCCCTCGCGCAGCAGGTTGATACCGACCAGCACGTCGTATTCGCCCAGGCGCAGTTGCCGGAGCAGTTCGACGCGGCGCAGCGTGTCGATCTCGGAGTGCAGGTAGCGGACCTTCACGCCCAGGCCGAGCAGGTAGTCGGTGAGGTCCTCGGACATCTTCTTGGTGAGGGTGGTGACCAGGACCCGCTCGTCGCGCTGCGAGCGCTCACGGATCTCGTGCACCAGGTCGTCGATCTGTCCCTTGGTCGGCTTCACCACCACCTTCGGGTCGACCAGGCCGGTCGGGCGGATGACCTGCTCGACCACCTCACCGCCGACCTGACCCAGCTCGTAATTGCCCGGCGTCGCCGACAGATACACCGCCTGGCCGATACGCCCGGCGAACTCCTCCCAGGTCAGCGGCCGGTTGTCGACCGCCGACGGCAACCGGAAACCGAAATCGACCAGGTTGCGCTTGCGCGACATGTCACCTTCGAACATGCCGCCGATCTGCGGCACCGTGACGTGGGATTCGTCGATCACCAGCAGGAAGTCGTCGGGGAAGTAGTCGAGTAGCGTCGCCGGCGCCGAACCCGCGGGGCGCCCGTCGATATGGCGCGAGTAGTTCTCGATGCCCGAGCAGAAGCCGACCTGACGGATCATCTCCAGGTCGTATTCGGTGCGCATACGCAACCGTTGCGCCTCGAGCAGTTTGCCCTGACGCTCCAATTCCGCCAGCCGCGCGGCCAATTCGGCCTCGATATCGCCGACCGCGCGCTCCATCCGCTCCGGACCTGCCACGTAGTGGGTGGCCGGGAAGATGCGGGCCGAATCGACCTGACGTACGACGTCACCGGTGAGCGGGTGCAGATAGTAGAGCGCTTCGATCTCGTCACCGAAGAACTCGATGCGGATCGCCAGTTCCTCATAGGACGGGATGATCTCGACGGTGTCGCCGCGCACCCGGAAGGAACCACGGGTGAACGACATGTCGTTACGGGTGTACTGCACGTCGACGAGCAGCCGCAACAACGCGTCGCGGTCGATCTCGCCACCGACCTCGAGCTGCACCGACCGGTCCAGATAGGACTGCGGGGTACCGAGGCCGTAGATGCACGACACCGAGGCGACGACGACGACATCGCGCCGCGAGAGCAGACTCGAGGTCGCCGAGTGCCGCAGCCGCTCGACGTCGTCGTTGATCGAGCTGTCCTTCTCGATGTAGGTATCGGTCTGGGCGATGTACGCCTCGGGTTGGTAGTAGTCGTAATACGAGACGAAGTACTCGACCGCGTTGTTCGGCAGCATCTCGCGCAGCTCGTTGGCGAGCTGTGCGGCGAGGGTCTTGTTGGGGGCCATCACCAGGGTGGGGCGCTGCAACTTCTCGATCAGCCACGCCGTGGTCGCCGACTTACCGGTGCCGGTGGCACCGAGCAGGACGACATCCTTCTCCCCCGCGTTCACCCGACGCTCCAACTCGGCGATGGCCGCGGGCTGGTCGCCCGCGGGCGAGTACTCGCTGACCACCTCGAAGCGGGCGCCCGAGCGCTCGATCGTACCGACGGGGCGGTGTTCGGAATGGGCGATCGGGTGACCCCGCTCTTCGTACCCTTCCGTCGGGATCTCGGTTGCGAATGCCATGAACCCAGCTTAGGCGCGGCCACCGACACGTTTCGGCCGCGGCGAACCACCGCCGGTCCGCCACACCCCACGCCGCGCCGATGACCACCGGACCTGTCGTGGTCGTTCCGGTGAACTTCTCCTCATCGATACCGATGCGGCGCTGCGCGGCGCTGATACCAGCCACCGCCGAGCAAACCCTCGGCGAGCACCGTTAGGCCTGGTAGGCGCGATCGTGCCGACAATCGGCGAATGCCGAGCACCTCGCCCGATGTCCGAAAAGTCCCTTGTGCCAATGACATTCGCCGATCGGAGTGCCGAATCGGCCATGCCACACCGCCGCGTGCGGGCGTACCCTGAGTTGATCATCGGACGTGGTGAAGGACAAGCCAATGAGCGTTCTACTTCCCCTGCTCGTCGCGGCTCCCGCGGTAACCGGATTCGCCGGCTATTTCGCCAGAGAGATACGCGGCCCCCAGCTACCCACCACTGATTCGACGACCCTCACCCCGGCCCCCAGACCCCGGGTCGAGTACTTCGACCTCGCCGAGCTGACCAGCACCGACGCCAGGGGATTCATCCGCCCGGTCGACCGGTACGAGGTACAGCAGTGGGGCATCTACCTGGCCCGTGTCCTCGACCGGCCGCGCGGTCGCTACGAGGAGTCGTGGATGCTGCCCGGCCAGGCGATTCGCGCCACCATCAGCCACGATCGACCCGGTCATCACCGCAGCCACGACTACGTGCTCGACATCGTCGAGTTCGTCCAGGTCGGGCCGAAACGGTGGCGGGTCACCGACTACTTCCTCGACATCGCGGTGCGGCGCGGCCGCTCGTCGACCCTGTCCGGGTCGAGTGAGCTGCTCGCGGCACACGCCGCGGGCCATGTCGACACCGAGCACGCCGACCGGGCGTTCGAGCGCGCGGCGCACGTGCTCGACGGGCTGGCGGCCAACGACCACGATGTCGAACAGTGGTTGCGCTCCCGGGAGATCACCCTGACCTGGATGTGACCCCGGCGAACGGGCGCGGGTCGGCACACGCCGGTAGATTCTGCCCTCATGACGCAGGCATCCACCGTGCACGTGCATCCGCCCAAGGTCGAGTACTTCGACGTCGCGGCCAAGACCAATACCGATCCCAAGGGCTTCGTCAGGCCGGTGGAGATCTATCGAGTGGAGCCGTGGGGTCTGTACATGGGCCGCCACTCCGATCACGCGCACTTCCACTACCTCGAATCGTGGGTGCTCCCGGAGCTGTCGTTGCGCGCGTCGAAGCTGCACTACAACCCCGGGGTCGAGCAGTGGCAGGACATCTATGTCGATGTCGGGGCGTTCACCATGGAGTCGCCGACACTGTGGCGCTCGGTCGACCACTACCTCGACGTCCTGGTGCGCACCCGGCGTGATGTCCGGCTCGTCGATGTCGACGAGCTACTGGCCGCGCACAGCGACGGCCTGCTCGACGCCGCGCAATGCCAGGCCGCGATCGAACACGCGACCGCGGCGATCGACGGGATCGCCGCGCACGGCTATTCGCTCGAGGAGTGGCTGAGCACCTTCGGCATGACGCTGACCTGGCGCCGAAACGACGAACCGCCCGAACCTCGATAGGGGGTCCGGGCGGCGCGAGGGGTCGGTGTCAGCCGGCCGACAGGCTCGGCAGCAGATCCGCGAGGCCGCCGCCACACGATGCGCTGCCGGTGCTGGTCGCGGCGCCGACGGTGACGTCGATCGAGTCGCTGATCAGCAGCTGACGCGCCTCGAGCTTGTGCTTGCCCGCCGTGGTCGGCTTCCAGGTGATACTCACGGTGCCCGACACCAGCGACGGCGACACCGGGCTGCCCGGGATATCCGCGCCGTTGTCGGTGAACTTCACCGAGGTCAGCCGGTCGACCTCGACACTGGCGGTCAACTTGTAGCTGCAACCAACCTTGTGGTCGGTTCCGGCCACGCTGAGATTGCCGACCCAGGCCGAGGCCTGCGGAGCGGCCAGCACGAGGCCGACCGCGACGGTACCGATCGCGGTGATGCCGAAGCCCGCACGGCCGAACTGACGGTGATGTGTTGTCATACGCGCTACAACTTCCCTGTGAATCGAGTCATCCTGTCGTGACTTCGCACAATTTACACAGCGCGCGACCACCCGCGGACAGTTTCCGAAACATTGATGTTTAACAGATTGGCGCCCGGTTCACGCGCGGGCGGAGGCCCACTCGGTGACCACCGGATAGACCGCGTCGAACCACGGTTCCTTCACCACGTAGTAGGCGTCACCGGCCGCGTCATCGGCCAGATCGGCCGCCGCGAGTTCGGCCCCACGCTTGACCGCCAGGTACTCCGACCGCGCGCTCTCGCTCGCCCGCAACCAGTCGCGCAGATCGAGCGCGAACCGTTGCCCGGGCGAATTCTGAACGCGCAGATGGATATTGGCGGGCCGCCCCGGATCGGCGTTGCCGTGCAGGCGTTTTCCCCACAGCGCCAGGTCGCTGCCATCGGGGTCGTCGCGGCTCGGCTTCGGATTGTCGTGGGTCACCTCGGGTGCCCGCGGGAACCCGGCCGTGGTCAACGCATCCGTCAGCGAATCGGCGGTGGCCAGGTCGGCCACCGTCACCTGGATGTCGATGATGTCCTTGGCGGGCAGTCCGTGGACCGCGGTCGATCCGACGTGATCGATACGGACCGCCGACGCACCGCACGCCAGGTGCAACCGGGCGATGATCCTGCGCGCCTGCATGTCCCATTCCGGATCGGTGACGAGACGGTAGGCGGCGCGGGCGCGCACACCCTCGCGCTGATTGCGCTCGAACGGCACCAACCGTCGCGCCCACAGCTCACGGACCTGCGCCTCGACCATCTCCGGCGCGCCGTTGTTGTCGAGCCAGATGTCGGCGACCGCGCGGCGCTGTTCGTCGGTGGCCTGCGCGGCGATCCTGACTCGCGCATCCGCCTCCGCTACCCCCCGGTGTTCGACGAGCCTGCGCAGCCGGATCTGCTCCTCGGCCCCGACCACCACGACGAGCTGCATCAGCGGCGCGAGCCCGTTCTCGACAAGCAGCGGAATATCCTGCACCACCACGGCATCAACGGGCGCGTCGCCGATCAGTTCCGCGGTGCGGGCGCCGACCAGCGGATGGGTGATGGCGTTGAGCTTGCCCCGCGACACATCGTCGGCGAAGGCGACCGCGGCCAGCGCGGGCCGGTCCAGGCTGCCGTCGGGGCTCAGAATGCCCGCACCGAACTCCTCGACCAGCGCGGCCAGCCCCGGCGTGCCGGGGGCGACGACCTCGCGGGCGATCGCATCGGAGTCGATGAGCACCGCCCCGAGCTCGACCAGCGTCCGCGCCACTGTGGATTTACCCGCTCCCATGCCTCCGGTGAGGCCGATCCGCAACATGGGCCCAGTCTCGCATCCCGGTCGCTGGACCGGGACATCTTCTCCGACACGCTGCCCGGAGCAGTGAAAGATCCCGGACCTGGCGCGTCGCGTGGATTAATCTTCCGCGCAGGCGAGAGGCCGCACGACTACCGACGGGATGATCATGAGTACCAGCAACCACCGGACGGCTCGCCACCGCCTCGGCATGCCGGGCGGTGTGCACTGCGTCGAATTCCCCGCTGTCGCGGCGACTCTCGCCGAATATCGGCGCTCCTGGTTCAGCACTCTGCTCTCCCCCGCCAGACACAGCTTCGCCGCGATGCGCAAACGCTCTAGCCTGGCCACCGGCTACTGGTCACCCGCCGCCGCGAGCTGACGGTGGGCCCGGCGCGATAGGCGAGCCCACCCCCGCTCACCCGCCGACGGGCCCGCTCGGCGCGCGCCGATTTCCCGGCTGCTGTGTCGGCATCGCGTTCGGCGGCACCGGGTACGGCACGCCCTGCCCGAGCGTGCCCGCCGCGATATTCGGACCGCACTGCGCGATCGCCGCGTCGGCCTTGGGACGGGGATCCGACAGCACCGGTTTCGCGGCGTTCGGCGTCGCCGCGAAGTCGAAGGTGGATGTCATATCGCCGGTGACGCCGCGCCGCCACGCGGTCAGGTTCGGCACGTCGACGCCGAATCGGGTTTCCAGCAAACGCAATTGGGATGTGTGGTCGAAGGTCTGCGAGGCGACCAGCCCCCCGCGGCTGTACGGCGAGATCACCATGCACGGCACCCGGTACCCCAGACCGATCGGACCGGCGATCCCGCCCGCCGCGGGCACCCGGTCCAGCGGCACCGTCAGGAACTCGCCCGCGGTGCCCGGCGGTGGGGTCGGCGGCGTGACGTGGTCGAAGAAGCCGCCGTTCTCGTCGTAGCTGATGATCAGCGCGGTCTTCTCCCACACCGCCGGATTGGCGGTGAGGATATCGAGGAGCCCCACGATGCCGAGCGCGCCGAAAGCCGCGGGCAGCGCGGGGTGTTCGCAGTGCAGCACCGACGGCACCACCCAGGACACGGCGGGCAACGTGTTGTTGGCGACGTCGGCCTGGAAGTCGTTCGGGTAGGTCGGTGCGATGCCGCGGCGCGCCAGTTCGGAATTCGGATCGGCGGCCTGGGTGAAGCAGCCCATCATGCCGTCCAGGATCATCGACGAGACCGGCCCGACATCGCGATTGCTGTAGATCTTCCACGGCACCCCGCCCTCGGACAGGTTCTCCGGGTAGGTACGCCAGCTGTAGACGTTCTTCGGCAGCAGGGTCGGCGTCTGGACCAGCGGACCGCCCGCCAGGCCGTCGGGGTCGATGCTCGCGCTCATCCAGTACAGCCGGTTGGGGTCGGTGGGACCGAGCACCGAGCAGTGGTAGTTGTCGCACAGCGTGAACGCCTGCGCGAGTTCGGTGTGGATCGGAATGTCTTCGGGCAGGTAGTAACCCATCGCCGCGGGCGCGTTCGCCGGTCCGACCGAGGCCACCGACATCGGCATCCAGCCGTCGTTGCGCCCGTTGTCGAATGCCCTGTGCATGCCGGGCCAGGTGTGGTCGGGGTCGTTGATGCACTCCCCGTCCAGCGTGGCGCCACGGGTGGTGTCGAGCCGGAACGGTTCGACGAAACCCGCTGCGGTGGGCCCGATTCCGGGTGACCAGCCGAACTGACGCCACGACGCGGACGGTTCACCGAACCCGCGCACCCCGGGCAGGGTGCCGAAGTAGTGATCGAAGGACCGGTTTTCCTGCATCAGCAGGACGAAATGCTCGATATCGCCGAGCCCGCCCATGCCCGCCGGATCGGCGGCATAGGCTCGATCGATAATCGGATTCGCCCAGGACGCAAGCGTTCCCACGGCACCGGCGGCCATGGCCTTCGCGAGGAACTGTCGCCGGTTGAGACCGGCGAAGGGACCAGAACTCATCGGAGTGGAGCACCTTTCCCTGAGGGGATGGAGCAATCGCGCACACGCTACACCCACCGGAAAAGGCCGAAGGCCCCGGTCCGTGTGGACCGGGGCCTTCGGTGATGCGGTTGTCGATTCAGGCGTTACCGCTGAATCAGGCGTTGCCGCTGAGCTTCTCCCGCAGAGCCGCGAGCTGGGCATCGCTGGCCAGCGAGCCGCCAGTGGACTCGGCCGGACCGGAGGTGGACGCAGCCGCGCTGCCACCGGTCTCGGAGGAGTAGTTGCCCGCGACGGGACCGCCGGCAGCGGCCTCGGCGGCAGCGTCGGCTGCCATCTTCTCCATCTGGGCGGTGTGCATCTTGTGGCGACGCTCGGCCTCGGCGTAGCGGCCTTCCCACTCTTCACGCTGCTTGTCGAACCCGTCGAGCCACTCGTTGGTGTCGGGGTCGAAGCCTTCGGGGAAGATGTAGTTGCCCGCATCGTCGTAGCTGTCGGCCATGCCGTACTTCGACGGGTCGAACTCGGCGTTGTAGTCCTCGTTCGCCTGCTTCAGCGACAGCGAGATACGACGACGCTCGAGGTCGATGTCGATGACCTTGACCATGGCGTCGTCGCCGACGGCCACAACCTGGTCCGGGACCTCGACGTGGCGCTCGGCCAGCTCGGAGATGTGGACCAGGCCCTCGATGCCCTCTTCGACGCGCACGAAGGCACCGAAGGGAACCAGCTTGGTGACCTTGCCGGGCACGATCTGGCCGATGGCGTGGGTCCGGGCGAACTGACGCCACGGGTCTTCCTGGGTCGCCTTGAGCGACAGGGAGACGCGCTCGCGGTCCAGGTCGACGTCGAGAACCTCGACGGTGACCTCGTTGCCGACCTCGACGACCTCGGACGGGTGGTCGATGTGCTTCCAGGACAGCTCGGAGACGTGCACCAGGCCGTCGACGCCACCCAGGTCCACGAAGGCACCGAAGTTGACGATGGAGGACACGACGCCCTTGCGGACCTGGCCCTTCTGGAGCTGGTGCAGGAACTCGCTGCGGACCTCGGACTGGGTCTGCTCGAGCCAGGCGCGACGCGACAGAACCACGTTGTTGCGGTTCTTGTCGAGCTCGATGATCTTGGCCTCGATCTCCTTGCCGACGTACGGCTGGAGGTCGCGGACACGACGCATCTCGACGAGCGAGGCGGGCAGGAAGCCACGGAGACCGATGTCGAGGATCAGGCCGCCCTTGACGACCTCGATGACGGTGCCCTTGACGGCCTCGTCCTTCTCCTTGAGCTCCTCGATCGTGCCCCACGCGCGCTCGTACTGCGCCCGCTTCTTCGACAGGATCAGGCGGCCTTCCTTGTCCTCCTTGGTGAGGACCAGGGCCTCGACCGCGTCGCCCACGGAAACGACCTCGTTGGGGTCGACATCGTGCTTGATGGAGAGCTCGCGGGAGGGGATGACACCTTCGGTCTTGTAACCGATGTCGAGCAGGACCTCGTCACGATCGACCTTGACGATGGTGCCTTCGACGATGTCCCCATCGTTGAAGTACTTGATCGTTGCGTCGATGGCGGCCAGGAAATCCTCGGCGGAGCCAATGTCGTTAATGGCTACCTGCGGCGAGGTGACGGTGGTGGGCATATGTGGGTTTGCTCCGGACGGATTGTGGTCGGTTGCGGACATTGGAACTTTCGGTACGCTGCGAGATCACCGCGACGATGCGACGATGGGATACCGGTAAAGTATCGCACGGACCGTCGCACTTGCCGCTGATCAAATTCAGCGTCCCTCTACAGCGTGCATCAGCGTACGCGACCCCCGACGAGCCGGGCAAACCACCCCCTGCCCCGCGCGGATACCCTGTTGGCCGTGTCCGACGACGAACGCCACGCGCAGGCCAACGCACTGCTCGGTACCTCAGCGACCACCCGAACCAAGATCGACTCGCGCGACAGCGAGCGCGCGAATCGCCGCTGGTGGGACGCCGACGCCGAGCAGTACCACCAGACGCACGCCGACTTCCTCGGCGTCGACTCCCCGGGCGGGGAGTTCGTGTGGTGCCCGGAGGGCCTGCACGAGGGTGACATGGGCTTGCTCGGTGACGTGACCGGCAAGACGATCCTGGAGATCGGCTGCGGCTCGGCGCCGTGCTCGCGGTGGCTGGCAGGCCACGGCGCCTTCCCGGTCGGGCTCGACGTCTCGCGAGGAATGCTCGAGCGTGGCGTGGCCGCGATGGACCAGGGCGGACCGCGAGTGCCCCTGGTTCAGGCGGGCGCGGAGGCGCTGCCCTTCGCCGGCGCCTCGTTCGACCTGGCCTGCTCGGCGTTCGGCGGGGTGCCGTTCGTCGCCGATTCGGCACTGGTGATGCGCGAGGTGGCGCGGGTGTTGCGGCCGGGCGGACGATGGGTGTTCTCGGTCAACCATCCGATGCGATGGATCTTCCCCGACGATCCGGGCGAGGCCGGCCTGACCGCTACGATTCCGTATTTCGACCGCACCCCCTATGTAGAGGTGGACGGCGCGGGCGTGCCGACCTATGTCGAGCACCATCGCACGATCGGCGACCGGGTCCGCGAGATCGTCGGCGCGGGCCTGCACCTGGTCGACATCGTCGAACCGGATTGGCCGGAGTGGCTCGACCGCGAATGGGGTCAGTGGTCGCCGCTGCGCGGGCAGATCTTCCCCGGGACCGCCATCTTCATCGCCGAGAAGCCCTAGAACCCCGGCAGCGCGGCGAACGACGGGTCGACGCGCACGTTCGGGACCGTGTCGGCGACCCAGCGGCGCGCCCTGGTCAGGGCGTGATCCGGGAATTCGCCATCGAAGCGGACGTCGTCGGAGAGCAGATAGGGCAACCGCCCGCGCAGGCCCGGGGCGTACGGGTGGGGCGGATACATCTCGTCACGCCGAACGTGGCGCCCGATCGTGGTCTCGCGCGCGCCGGGTACACCGGTGTCCGGGCAGATCACCTGGAACACCGCCGAGCACCGGTCCTTGGGCACCACGATCGACGCCGCGAAGACGAGCTCACCGCGCGAACCACCCAGTTGGGTCTTCTCCACCCGCAACAGGGCGGGCAACTGGTCCACCCACACCACGAAGGCCTCGATCAGGCAGCCGGTCCGGGCGTGGTGCTCGGCCAGCCGCCTGCGCAACCGTTTCAGGTCGTCGAGTCGAGCGGGCAGGTCGGGCTCACCGTCGACATAGTTCAACGCGACGACGTCACGAGTGGCCGGATTCCCCCAGGTCGTGTCGTCCAACTGTTGCATTCCAGGAATGTCGAACGAGATGGGCACCGGATCAACTTACCGGCGGATTCGAGTTCGGTTGTCCCGGTGGGGCGCCCGGCGCGTCTATCGAGCCGAAATCCGTTCGTCGACCAGGTCGACGAGCCAGGCTTGGTGACTGATCACCATCGCGCGGCTGCGCGGGGTGGCGAGCACGGTCGCCAGCGCGGTGCGAAACGCCTCGGCGGCCGCCCGATCGTCGAAATCGAGGTCGACGAGCACCCGGTGCGGGGTGCCGTCGACGCGGCCGACCCGGCAGGCGCGCACGCCGTTGTCGGCGCGGAACTGCCCGTACTGGTCGAACGCGGCTTTCCAGTCGTCGAAGTCGTGCACGGTGTTGTCGATGTGCAGAGTGCTGGTCATGATGGCCTCCGTGGTCGTGCGGAATCGGTAGTTCCATGGTCGGCCGGTCCGCGGCACCGGAACATCCCGGATCCTGGGGATTTTCCGCCGTAGACTGGGTTCGTGCCGAGTGCCTTGGCAGACCGGATCGGCCGGCTGAGCCGCGCCGAGCACGCCGCCCGACGATGGCGTGAACTCGTCCTGGTCGAGATCCGCGCGCGGATCCCGTTCACCGGCTATGTCTTCGCGCTCACCGACCCCGCCACCGCGGTCGCGACGGCGCCGCTGGCCGATGTCCCCGGCCTCGATTTCGCGCTCCTGCCCGACTTGATCCACGCCAGATATCTCACGCCGCTCAATCGCTGGGATACTTTGCGCGGCACCGGCGCCCACTCACTACTGGGTGCCACCGACGGTGACCCGGGACGCTCCCTGCTGTGGCGGACCGCGCAGCGCGATCTCGGCGTCACCGACTCGGCCACCGTCACCTTCGCCGACCGGTTCGGCTGCTGGGGTTTCCTCGAACTGCTCCGCTACACCGAATCCCCCTTCACCACAGCCGAACTCGGCATCATGAGCACCCTGACAGTCCCGGTCACCACAGGCTTGCGATATCACGTCGGCGCCACCTTCGACGAGTCCGGCGCTCGACTCGCGCCGCTGGGCCCCGCGGTCGTACTCCTGGACGACACTCTGCACGTGCGCTCGCAAACGGCGGCCGCCGCGGATTCGCTGCTGCGGCTGCTCCCGCCGGATGAACCGATCCCGCCCGTCCCCGCCTCGGTCTACAACGCGGCCGCGGCCCTGCTCGCCACCGAAGCGGCCGCCCCTCTCGGCCCCGCCACCTCGCGTGTTCACCTGGGCGGCAACCGCTGGCTCACCATCAAAGCCGACCGGATCGGCCCCGACATCGCCGTCGCCATGGAACCGAGCACCGCCACCGAACGCCTCGACCTGTTCGCCCGGGCGCACGCGCTGTCCGCCCGGGAATCCCAGGTCCTCACCCTGCTGGCGACCGGTCTGGACTCCCACGAACTGGCCGCCGAACTCGTCCTCTCCGAACACACCGTCAACGACCACGTCAAAGCCATCCTCGCCAAATCCGCGACCCGCACCCGCCAACGCCTCCTCGCCCGCGTACTCGGGGTCGGCTGACAGCGCCGTGACGACGGATCGATCAGTCGCGCTTGGGTTTTCGGCCCGCCTGATCGAGGGCGAGGCGCAGCGCGTATTCGATTTGAGAGTTGACGCTGCGCAGATCGTCGGCCGCCCACTTGGCGATTGCCTCGTGGACGGCCGGGTCGAGCCGCAGCAGGATCTTCTTGGGGTCCTTCTTCGGCTGGGTCATCGGGCGGCTCAGGAGTAGAGGGATCCGGCGTTGACCACCGGCTGGGTGGCGCGGTCGCCACAGAGGACGACGAGCAGGTTGGAGACCATGTTGGCCTTGCGCTCCTCGTCGAGTTCGACAGTGCCCTGTTCGGCGAGCCGATCCAGGGCGAGGGCGACCATGCCGACGGCGCCCTCGACGATCTGGGTGCGCGCCGCGACGACCTGGGCGGCCTGCTGGCGCACGAGCATGGCCTGGGCGATCTCGGGGGCGTAGGCGAGGTGGGTGATGCGGGCCTCGATGACCTCGATGCCGGCGGTGAGGGTGCGTTCGCGCAGCTCTACGGTCAGCTCCTCGGCGACCTCGGCGCCGTCGCGCAGGCTGGTGCGCGCGTCGTCGTGGGCGTCGTAGGGGTGGGTGGTGGCCAGGTGGCGTACCGCCGCCTCGGACTGGGTCTCGACGTACTCCTCGTAGTCGTCGACGGCGAACGCCGCCTTGAAGCTGTCGACCACCTTGTAGACCACGACCGCCGCGATCTCGACGGGGTTGCCGTCCGCGTCGTTGACCTTGAGCTTCTGGGTCTCGAAGTTGCGCACCCGCAGCGAGATCGACTTGCGGTCGGTGAGCGGGACCACCGAGAAGAAGCCCGGGTCACTGACCGAGCCGATGTAGCGGCCGAAGAAGGTGACGACCTTGGCCTCGTTGGGGTTCACGATGATCAGCCCGGTGGCGAACAACCAGACGACCAGCAGCACGACGACGGCGGCCACCGCGCCGATCCAGGCCGGTGCGCCACCGGAGTGCTGGGTGGCGGCGATGAACGCGAGAACGGCGGCGGCCCCGAACAACAGGGTGAACACCAGCCACCCCAGCACGACGACGAATCCATTGACGCGGAATGCGGACCGCAGCTCCATGACATCCTCCCGATATCTGAGTGATATCACCAAGATAGTAGATATCAGGCGTTCGAGCAAGCGGCGTCAGACACCGGGGGCGATATTGCGGTTGGCGCGGAACATGTTTCGCGGGTCGTACTTCGCCTTCGCCGCCGCCAGCCTGCGATAGGTGTCCGGGAAGTAGCCGGCCGCGGTCTGGGCCGTGTCCGCCGCACCGCCCGCACCGTAGAGGAACGCGAGACTGTGCCCGACCGTCCACGGCGCCAAGGCTTCGCGCACGCGCGCCAGACCCTCGGGCGCGGCGTCGCCCTCGCCCGGAGCGGTGATCACCCGCACGAGGTAGTCCGCCTCACGATGATCGATCGACGCCGGGCCACCGTGGCGCAGGGCGGCACCGAGATGGCGGATGTCGATGACGGCGTCGACCGAGCCACCCGGCGCCGTCAACGTCCGCAGCGCGGACAGAGCCTGCGGTGTCAATTCCGAGAGCAGCGCGTTGGTCGCGGCGTAGGCGTGCGGGAACGGCGGATCGCGGTGGATGGTGTGGGATTCGGCGTAGGGCATCGTGCGCAGATCGTCGTGCAGGCGCGGACCGATCCGCCGCAACGGCTCGACCCATCGGTGTCCCTGCTCGTCCGGCCCGTCGAAGGCGATCCGGATCGAGGCGACGTGGCGCCCGCGCAACGATTCCGGTACGGCCGCGATATCGGGATAGGTCACCACCGCGATCGTGGAGGTCACCGCGCTCGGCACGGTCGCGGTCCAGGTACGCCACGCCTCCAGGGCCGCGTCGACCAGCGGTGTATCGAAAACCAGCTGGCCACCATAGATTTCGGTGACGGGGACGAGGTCGAGTTCGAGACCGGTCACCACGCCGAAGTTCCCGCCGGAACCCAGTACCGCCCCGAACAATTCGTCCGCCGGACCGAGTGAGCGCATCCTGCCGTCCGCGGTGACGAGTTCTATGCGGCGCACATGATCTGCGGCATAACCGAATTCGCGGGCCAGCAAGCCGAGACCACCGCCGAGCACATACCCCACGACGCCCACCGACGGCGACGACCCGTGCAACGGCGCGAGCCCGTATCGAGCGGCCGCGTCGACCAGCGCACCCGCCCGCACCCCCGCCTCGACGCGGGCGGTGCGGGCCCGCGGGTCGACGGTGATGGCGTCCATGCGTCCGGTGGTGATGAGCACGCCGCCATCGAGGGCGACCGACAAACCGTGCCCGGTTGCCTGGACAGCGACCGGCAGCCCGTGCCGCGCGGCGAACTCCACCGCGGCGCGCACGTCCTGGCTGTGCCGGGCGCCGACCACGAATGCCGGACGGTGGGTGTAGGCCGTCTGGAAACCGGCGATCTCCTCGGCGTACCCGGGATCGTCGGGAGTGAAGACCGGCCCGGTGAACTTCGTCGCGATATCTGTCATGTCTTCGACTCTGCGCCGCACGAGCACATAAGTACAAGAGATAGTATTTCTACTACCTATAATCAACTGTTATGGAACTGCGCCAGCTGCGGTACTTCGTGACGATCGTCGACGAAGGCGGGTTCACCAAGGCCGCCGAACGGCTGCATCTGTCCCAACCGGGCCTCAGCACCCAGATCCGCCGGCTCGAACGCGAACTCGGGCAGCGCCTGCTCGACCGCGACGCCCGCACCGTGACACCGACCGCCATCGGCGCCGCGGTGCTCGAGCACGCACGCGCCGCGCTGGCCGCCGTCGACCGGATCGGGGACACGGTCGACGAGTTCACCGGTTTGCTGCGTGGGCAGGTCCGGCTCGGCATGATCTCCGGAGCGGCGTCGGAGGTATTCGATGTCGCGGGCGTGCTCGCCGATTTCCACCACGATCATCCGCGGGTCGGGATCAGCCTCACCGAGGACACGGCGGAAAGAATGCTCGCCGCTGTCGAACGTGGGGAGCTCGATATCGCGCTGACCGGATTGACCGGCGCCCCCACGGATTCCGGAATCGGCCTCGACGTGATCCTGCAGACCCCGCTCGTCGCCGCCGTGGCCCACGATGCGCCCGTCGCCCCCGCCGAATCGGCGGGCACCATCACCCTGGCAGCACTCGCCGATCACCGCCTGATCTGCCTCACCAGCGGTACCGGTCTGCGCGGAATCTTCGAACGCTCCTGCGCCGCAGCGGGTTTCACTCCGAACGTCGCCTTCGAGGCCGCCGCTCCCCCACTGCTGCTCGCACTCGCGGCCCGCGGCCTCGGCACCGCGATAGTCCCGGCCCTCACTCCCGCCGAGGCAGCAAACTTCGCGGTACGGACTCTCGACATCGTCGCGCCCCGAATCCACGGTCGCCTGGCACTCGCGTGGCGCACCGACCGTCCACTCGACCCGGCCGCGAAGGTGCTGCTCGGCCAGTTGCGTATCGCATTCGGCGGTCGCGCGGCCGACACCGACGGCGTACCGACGTGATCGGGTGGGTATCGCTGGGTCGTGCCGTTGACGGCGGCGCGAGGGTCAGCGCTACGCTCTAGCGAACCGATGAAGGAGAGCTCGACCAGGACGAGGAAGGGCGTGCGTGGTGGAGTCGACTACTGCTGCGAAACTGCAAGAGCTGCGGGACAATCTGACGGCGGCGCGGGAACCCGCGGGGGACGCGGGAATCGCCAAGCGTAGGGCGAAGGGAATTCCCAGCCCACGCGAACGCATCGAAATACTTCTCGACCCCGGCAGTTTCACCGAGATCGGGGCGCTGGTGAAACAACCCGGCGCGTCCGATGGCCTCTACGGTGACGGCGTGGTCACCGGGCACGGCCGGATCGACGGACGGCCGGTGGTGGTGATCGCCCACGACCAGACCGTATTCGGCGGTTCGGTGGGTGAGATGTTCGGACGCAAAGTCGCGATGGCGATGGATCTGGCCGCCGATATCGCCTGCCCGTTCGTGGCGATCAACGACTCCGGCGGCGCGCGGGTGCAGGACGCGGTCACCTCGCTCGCCTGGTACGCGGAGATGAGCAGGCGGCAGACGCGACTGTCCGGGGTGGTGCCGCAGGTGTCGGTGATGTTGGGCAAATGCGCTGCGGGCGCGGTGTATTCGCCGATCAACACCGATGTGCTGATCGCGACCGAGTCGGCGTACATGTTCGTCACCGGGCCCGAGATCATTCGCGAGACCACCGGCGAGGAAGTGACCATGGATGAACTCGGCGGGGCGTTCAACCAGGCACACAACGGCAACATCCACCACGTGGCGGCGGACGAGAAGGCCGCGTTCGATTGGGTGCGAACGTATTTGAGCTTCATGCCGTCGAACTGCTACGAACGCGCTCCCCTGGTCAACCCGGGACTGGAGCCACAGCTCACGGACTCCGACCATGAACTCGACGCGCTGATCCCGGATTCCGATCGTCGAGGCTACGACATGTACGAGGTCCTGCTGCGGATCTTCGACGACGGGGAGTTCCACGAGGTCGGCGACGGCGCCGCCCGCAACCTGATCACCGGATTCGCGCGGGTCGACGGGCGCAGTGTCGGTGTCGTCGCCAATCAGCCGCTGGTGGCCAGTGGCGCGATCGACGCGCGCGGTTCGGACAAGGCCGCGCACTTCATCCGCCTGTGCGACGCCTTCGACATTCCGCTGGTGTTCGTCGTCGACACCCCCGGCGTGCTGCCGGGCGTCGAGGAGGAGAAGATCGGCGTCATCAAACGCGGTGGCCGCTTCTTCTACGCGGTCGTCGAGGCCACCGTGCCGATCGTCACCGTCGTGGTGCGCAAAGCCTACGGTGGCGGCTACGCGGTGATGGGGTGCAAGCAACTCGGTGGCGACATCAACCTGGCGTGGCCGACCGCCCGGATCGCCGTGATGGGCGCCGAAGCCGCGGTGGGCCTGACCCAGCGCAAACAGCTCGCCGCCGTCCCCGAGGCCGACCGGCCCGCCGTGCGTCAGCAGATGGTCGACTTCTACAACGCCGCCGTCGCCACGCCCTGGATCGCCGCCGAACGCGGCTACATCGACGCGGTGATCGAGCCGTCGAGTACCCGGCTCGAAATCCGCAAGGCACTGCGCCTGCTCGGCGACAAACATGTCGAGCAGGCCCCGCGCAAACACCGCCTGATGCCGTTGTAGCCCGTCACCGCGTGGTGGCCAGTAGGCACGCTTCGACATAGCCACGGACGAGTGGACGGTTGTCGTCGCGTCGCCAGGCCAGGGCGAGTTCGCATGGGCTCAGGCCGTCGACCGGCCTGGTCACTACGCCGTCGTGGGCGACCAGCGCCGCGTTGCCGGTGGCGAGCAGGACGATGCCGTCGAGGTTCACGAGTGCCTCGTAGGTCTCCTCGGTGCTCGACACCTCGGCACCGATTGTCGCCGGTCGCCCGGCGCGTTCGTCGACGGCGAGCCAATAGTCGCGCGCTGGACCCGCCGAGCGGGGCAACGCCAAGAAGCGCTCGTCGAGCAGATCGGCGAACTCGATCCGGTCACGTGCGGCGAGATGGTGCGACCGTGGCAGGGCGACCAGCCGGGGTTCGGACGCGACCACCAGCCAGTGGTAGCGGTCACTGTCGAGCAGCGGCAGCCAGACGAAGGCCACATCGCTGGTGCCATCGGCCAAGCCCGCGGTCGGGTCGCCCCACCCGAATTGTCGCAGTAGCGGTTTCGCGTGCGGAAACGCGGTGGTGAACCGGGAGCGCACAGCCGGCAGGATGCCACGACCGGGACTGGTGCTGATCCCGATGGCCAGTGTGGCCTGCTCGGTGGCTTTCGCCGACTCCACCGCGGCCTCGGCGGTGTCCCAGGTCGCGAGGAGACGCAGTGCGTGCGGCAGCAGCGCCGCGCCGACCGGGGTGAGCGCGACCGAGCGGGAACCCCGCACGAAAAGTGCTGCGCCGAACTGGTTTTCGAGCCTGCGGATCTGTTTGCTGAGCGCGGGTTGCGAGATGTACAGCGCCTCGGCGGCGGCGGTGAAGCTCAACCGGTCGGCTACCGCGACGAAGTATCGCAGGTCGCGTCCGTGGACATCCATAACTCTTGGTTATCACACAGGATCTTGGACGGCATACTCGTCGGCCGGAAACATTGCTCGGGAAATACCCACGGACACAGGAGCACCTGATGAGCATTCCGAAGATCTGGCTGATCACCGGCGCGAGCAGCGGTTTCGGTCGCGCGATCGCCCAGGACGCGATCGACGCGGGCGATATCGTCATCGCCGTGGCCCGCCGCACCGCCGCCCTCGACGAACTGGTCGCCGCGCACCCCGATCAGCTCGAGGCGATCGCGCTCGATGTCACCGACACCGCCCGCATCGACGAGGTGGTCGCCGATGTCGTCGCCCGGCACGGCCGCATCGACGTGCTGGTCAACAACGCGGGTCGCACCCAGGTCGGCGCGGTCGAGGAGACCACCGAGGCCGAGCTGCGCGGATTGTTCGACCTGCACCTGTTCGGCCCCGCGGCGCTCACCCGTGCGGTGCTGCCGCATATGCGCGCGCAGCGCGGCGGTGCGATCGTGCAGATGAGCAGTGTCGGCGGGCAGTTGTCCTTCGCGGGGTTCTCCGCGTACAGCGCCACGAAGTTCGCGCTGGAGGGCTTGTCGGAGGCACTCGCCGAAGAGGTCGCGCCGTTCGGCATCAAGGTACTGATCGTCGAACCCGGCGCCTTCCGTACCGGACTGTTCGGCCCCGGAGCCGCCGCGTTCAGCCCCGAGTCCGACGTCTACGCCGACACCGCGGGCGCCACCCGCCGCATGGTCGAGGCCGGCGACGGCACCCAGCCCGGCGATCCGGCCAAGGCGGCCGCCGCCATCCGCGCCGCCCTGTCCGCCGAGAAGCCGCCGCTGCGCCTGCCCCTCGGCGCCGACTCCGTCGACGCCGTCCTGGACCACCTCGATGCCATCCGCGAGGACGTGCTCGCGTGGGAAAAGATCTCCCGTGCCACCACTTTCGACGAAGACTGACAGCGCGTACGCGCGGCGACGGACTACCGACACAGCCACCGAGGCCGTGCCTTTTCTGACCACGAGTCGCCCCGAGCCAGGCCCACGGCGACTACGCCCCCACCGAGTCCGGCCGTGCCGCAGCGGGACTCCCGGCCCGCGAACGTCGAGCGAATTCGCGGACGAGCAGGTAGATCGGGAAGGCGATCGGCGAGAGCAGAATCGTGGCGACCAGTAGCGGGCCCATCAGCAGCGGATGGATGTCGCGCGCGCGACTGTCGAGATAGATCCACCGCCCGAGGAACAGATCCCACGCGATGATCTGCGCCCACAGCGTGGTGAGCACAGCGGGGTCGGCGGCGGCCTCGGTGATGGCCGACAAGGACGGCGAGGTCACCAGTGACCAGATCGCGCCCAACACCGGCACCGCGACGATCGCCCAGATCACCAAGGGCACCAGCACAATCCACGGCGAGGAGATGATCGTGCGGGTCCAGCGCCAGGTCGGGGCGAAGATCATCAGGGCCCAGAACGGCACCGTGACGAAGAAGGACAGGTCGAACAGCGTGCTCATGCGGTGACTACCTTTCGGGTACCGGCCGCGCTCGCGACCGAGATCAACACTCCGACAACAACTCCGGTGACGATCGCGGCCGCGGCGGTGAGCGTGGCCTGATCGGGGTGGATCAACGGTTGCCCGCGCAGCGCCTGCCAGGTGACCAGCGCGAGCACCGCCGCGTACCCCGCCGACGCGGTGATGATCAGGCCGAGCCGCACGCGCACCGACCGCAGCAGCGGGATTCGTGGCGCCAGCACGACCAGCAGCGCCGCGAGCAGCGGCAGCGCCTGGAGCGCGTGCATGCCGAAGAAGTGCGGGATGCGCAGGTCGCCGTTGGTGGTACTCCACCCGGTCAGCGGCATTCCCGGCGTGCCGTCGGGAGCGCCGACAGTATGCGCGCCCGCGATGCCCTCGACGCCGGATTCCCGCTGCGGCATCAGGTTTCCCAGCGCCAATCCGACCAGGGTGATCGCGATGCCGAGACGAATCGACCAGGTGATCGAAGCGTCGCCGAGGCGTGCGCGCATCAAGCCGATCCCGATCACCAGGGTCGCCAGGAACAGGATGACGATGGTGGATCCCATGATCACCCAGAGGGTGGCGTCCAACGTCGTGGTCACGTTGTAGTGGCTGCGAGTTCCGCGGATCACCTGGCCGAAGATGATCACCTGTTCGATCACCCCGGCGACCACGACCACCGTGGCCATCGCCGAGGTGAGCCGAGACAGCGTGGGCCGCAACGACATCAACCAGGCCAGCGCCACGCTGTAGAACACGAACGAGATCGCGAACTTGGTCGGCTTGAACCAGGCGGTCGATCCGGCGATCACCCGGTCGTCGACCAGCATCCCGATCAGGCCGACCACGACGAGCGCGGCGTTGGCGGCGGCGAAATACATCAGCGGCCGATGGAGGGGGGTGTGGGGGCGGGGCAGCGAGGGGACGGTCAGGACTGACATTCGAATCTCCCAGAGATAGATAGCTATACTATCCGTTATGGATAGCTAGACTATCCGCTATGGGTGACGTAGGCAAGGGGTAGGAACAACACGGAGGTAAGAGTGCGAATCTCGGAGTTGAGTGAACGCAGCGGCATCGCGCTGGCGACGATCAAGTACTACCTGCGCGAGGGCTTGCTGCCCCCGGGCGAACGCACCAGCCCCAATCAGGCCAGTTACGGCGAAGGCCACCTCCGCCGACTGCGCCTGATCCGCGCGTTGATCGAGGTGGGCGGGATCCCGGTCGCCACCGTCGCCGATGTACTCGCCGCGATCGACTCCCCCGAGATGCCCCTGTTCCATGTGCTCGGTGTGACGCAGGACAGCCTGTCCACGCCCGTACCCGCGGCCCATGACGCCGAATGGGATCGCGCCTACGACGCGGTGCGCGCGGAGATGGACCGCCGCGGCTGGGACATGAAACCCAGCCCGCAGGCCGTCGACACCCTCACCGGAGTGATCGTTCGACTCGCGCAACTCGGCTATCGGGACTGGGCGAGCACCACCCTGCCCACCTACTTCGACAGCACGCGCGCGGTCGCGGAGAACGACGTGACCGCCGCCCTGTCCGCGGGTGGGCGCGACGACATCATCGACGCGGTCGTTGTCCTCACCGTCCTCGGCGACACCGCACTGGCCGCCATCCGCCGCATCGCCCAGGCCCAGGTCTCCCTGGAACGCCTGCAGAACCAGGAAACCCCCTGAGCAAACCTCGAGGGGACAGTCTCAGAGCAGGCGTGACAGGAAAGCCTGGGTGCGCTCGTGCTGGGGGTTGGCCAGCAGCTCACGTGGCGGGCCCGACTCCACGACCACACCGGCGTCCATGAACACCAATTCGTCGGCGACCTCACGGGCGAAGCCCATCTCGTGGGTCACCACCAGCATGGTCATTCCCGAATCGGCCAGTTCCCGCATCACCGCGAGCACCTCACCGACAAGCTCGGGGTCCAGCGCCGAGGTCGGCTCGTCGAACAGCATCAGCTTGGGATCCATCGCCAGCGCCCGCGCGATCGCGACACGCTGCTGCTGACCACCGGATAGCTGCGCCGGATAGGCATTGCGTTTGGCCGAGAGCCCGACCCGCTCGAGCAGTTCCTCAGCCCTGGCGATCGCCTCGGCCTTGCGGATCCCGCGCACCTGGATGGGCGCCTCGATCACGTTCTCCAGTGCCGTGCGATGCGGGAACAGATTGAAATGCTGGAACACCATGCCGATATCACGCCGCTGGAGCGCGGCGTCGCGTTCGTGCATCTCGTAGAGCTTGCCGTTCTTCTCCCGGTAGCCGACGAGATCACCGTCGACGTAGAGCCTGCCCGCGTTCACCTGCTCGAGGTGATTGATGCAGCGCAGGAAGGTCGATTTGCCCGAGCCCGACGGGCCGACCAGGGTCAGTACCTTGCCGCGCTGGACCTCGAGCGAGATGCCCTTGAGCACCTGCAACGCGCCGAAGTTCTTGCACACCCGGTCGGCCAGCACCATCGGCGCGGCTGCCACCACTGATTCGGTCATTTCGCCTTCACCGCCGCCTGCGCCGTGGCCAGTTCCTGCAGCTGTTTGGCGGTCAGCTGCCGGGTGGCACCACGTGAGTAATAGCGTTCCAAGTAGTACTGGCCGACCATGAGCACGCTGGTGATCGCCAGATACCAGGTGGCACAGACCAGCAGCAGCGGGATCGGCTGGAAGTTGACGCCGTAGATGTCACGGGCGCGGCCGAAGAGGTCGGTGCTCAACGGAATCGCGGTGACCAGCGAGGTCGTCTTGAGCATGCCGATCAGCTCGTTGCCGGTGGGCGGGATGATCACCCGCATGGCCTGCGGCAGCACCGTGCGGCGCATGGTCTGCGTCCACGACATACCCAGCGCCACCGAGGCCTCGCGCTGGCCCTCGCCGACGGAGTTGATCCCCGCGCGCACGATCTCGGCCATGTACGCGGCTTCGTTGAGGCCGAGGCCGATCACCGCGAACAGGAACGCCGCCTGCAGCTGCTGCACATCGAGGTGGAAGAACTGCGGGCCGAACGGCACCCCGAGGTCGATCTGCTTGTACAGCGACGGCACCAGGCCCCAGAACACCAACTGCACGAACACCGGGGTACCGCGGAAGATCCACAGGTAGATCCACGCGGCCGTGCGCAGCACCGGATTCGGCGACAGGCGCATCACCGCGAGGACGGTGCCCAGACCCACCGCGATCGCCATCGCGAGCACGGTGAGTTCCAGGGTGACGATCGCGCCCTGGGTGATGCGGGCGTCGAACAGATATTTGCCGTAGGTATCCCACCGGTAGGCGGGATTGGTAGCAGCACCGTAGACGAACAATCCCACCAGGATCAGGATGATCGCCGCCGCGATCCAGCGGCCCGGCCTGCGCAGCGGGACCGCTTTGATCGGTTCGGGTTCGGTGCCCGGTCCGGGCACCTCCACCGTGGCCTTCTCCTCGGTCACGTCAGCTCACTGCGCCGTTGATCACCGAGGTCTTGATCTGACCGTCCTGCACACCCCAGTTGGTGGTGATCTCGCCGTACTTGCCGTTGTCGATCAGATGCTGCAGCGCCTTCTGCAGGGCCGCCGCGAGCGGGGAGGTCTTCTGCACGGCCCAGCCGTAGGGCGCCGAATCGAACAGTGGGCCTGCGGCCTCGATCTTGCCTTCGCTCTGCTTGACGGCATAGGCGGTGACCGGGGAATCCGCCGACATCGCGTCGACCTGGCCGAGCACCAACGCGTTGGTCGCGGCGCTCTGCTCATCGAATGCCTTCATGTCGATGGCGGGCTTGCCCTCGGCGACGCACTTGGCGCTCTTGGCGGGAATCTCTTCGGTGTGCTCGACCGTAGTGGACTGTACGGCGACCTTCTTGCCGCACGCATTGTTCGGGTCGACGGCTTTACCGGTTTGCTGGGCCCACTGGATACCCGCGGAGAAATAGGTCGTGAAATCGACCTGCTGTTCACGTTCGCGCGAATCGGTGATCGAGGACATACCCACGTCGTAGGTCCCTGCCTGAATAGCGGGAATGATCTTCTCGAACGAGGATTCGACATAGTCGACCTTCAGCCCGAGGGTGCTCGCGACGGCATCGAGCAGATCCACGTCGAATCCGACGATCTTGCCGCCGGCGTCCTTGTACTCGTTCGGCTGGTACGGCACGTTCACCCCGACGACCAGCTTGCCTGCCTGCTTCACCTTGTCGGGAACCGCCGCGGCGAGCGCGTCGACCTTCTCCGCCGACACCTTGTTCACCGAGGCGCCGTCGCCCTCGGTGTTCTCGGCGCAGCCGGTCAGCAACAGCGCGCCGCCGGCGACGGTACACAGCAGTTTCACGGCGCCACGGCCGAGCACAGTTCGAACAGACAAAGGAGCCTCCACATTTCACGTCGACGCCGGCCACATGTCAGCGCCTGTTCGGCAATGTATGCCAACCGAACACAGCGTGGTGCGACAGTAACCGAAGATTAATCAGCCGATGCGAAAGAAGTCCCTTCATCTCCGGTGCACGCGGGCCCGGACCTGTTCGGTGAATTCGCTGGTGGAAGCCAGGCCGCCGAGATCCGCGGTCGCGATTCCGGCCGCCAGCGTCGCCGCCACTGCATGGGTAATGCGATCGGCGCCATCGTGGAGCGAACGATTACCATCGCGAACTGCCAACCAGCGCAACAGCATCGCCGCCGACAATTGCAACGCGGCGGGATTGGCGCGATTGTGTCCGGCCAGTCCGGGCGCCGCGCCGTGCACGGCCTGCGCCATGGCGCGGGTGTCGGAGCAGTTGAGCGAGGCGGCCATGCCGAGCGAGCCACTGAGCTCGCCCGCCAGATCCGAGAGGATGTCACCGAACAGGTTCTCGGTGACGATCACATCGAACTCGGCGGGCGAGCGGACCAGGTGCGCCGCCATCGCGTCGACGTGTTCGTCGTCGACCGTCACATCCGGATATTGCTCGGCCACCTCGTAGCAGACGTCTCGGAACAGGCCGGTCGTCATCGGCAGCACATTGGCCTTGTGCACCACGGTGACCCGTTTGCGCCGACCCCGCGCGAGTCGCAGCGCCTGATGCGCGATCCGCTCGCACGCGGTGCGCGTGATCACCGCGACCGCCATCGCCACGTCCTCGGTGGGACGGAACTCCCCCGACCCGGCGAACATATTGCGGTCCGCGTAGAAGCCCTCGCTGTTCTCCCGGACGATCACCAGGTCGATATCGGGGGCCATCGCGCGCACCCCGGTGAAGGCGATGGCCGGGCGGATGTTCGCGTAGAGGTCGAGCCGTTTGCGGATGGCGCCGCCCGGCGCCACGCGCAGGTCCGCGGGGTAGGAGGCGTTGTCGTGCGGGCCGAGGATCCAGGCATCGAGATCGGCGAGTGCTGTCATCGTCTGTTCCGGCAACGGGTTGCCGTAGGCGGCGATCGCGTCGTGCCCGATCACCAGCGGCACCCACTGCACCGGGGCGAGCCCGGCCGCGCCGATCGCCTCGTCGACGACCGCACGGGTCGCGGCCACCACCTCGGGTCCGATGCCGTCGCCGTCGATCACTCCGAGTCGCAGATTCGCATTCGTCACACTCACCCCGCCATCTTCGCGCCCAGCCCGCCCGCGCCGACAACGAGGGCCGCTCTGACACGCGGTCGATACCGAGTTTCTGGCCGCTGTAGTGCGGATTCGCCGCCCACATGGGCAGTGACGGCCGCAGCGTCACACGATCGGGGGAAGATAGTGGGATACCGCGGCGTTACAGCCGAGGACACCGACAAGGAGAGGACGTCATGGCCACCCAGACGCTGACCCAGCAGAACTTCGACGAAGTCATCACCGGAAACGACGTGGTCCTCGTCGATTTCTGGGCTTCCTGGTGCGGTCCGTGCCGCAGTTTCGCACCGACCTACGAGACCTCGTCGGAGAAGCACACCGACGTCGTTTACGGCAAGGTCGACACCGAGGCCGAGCAGGGACTGGCCGCGGCCGCGAACATCCAGTCGATTCCGACCATCATGGCCTTCCGCGAGGGCGTGCTCGTCTTCGCGCAGCCGGGAGCGTTGCCGCCCGCCGCGCTCGAGGATCTGGTAACCCAGATCAAGGATCTGGACATGGACGAGGTGCGCAAGCAGATCGCCGAGCAGACCACCCCCGCCGAATAGTCCTGCGGCGAATCGCGCGACTGGCGCAACGCGAAGGGCCCGTTCACCTTTCGAGGTGAACGGGCCCTTGCGTGTATCGGGTGGTGTCAGCCCGCGAGCAGGTTGACGCCGGCGATCATGGCGCGCACGGTCGATTCCGCGCTGTCGGCGGCGGTGGCCACCGCCCAGCCGCGCCTGCCGTTGAACTCGCACTTCATGAAAGTGGCGATGCCCTCGGCGGTCGGGCGCTGATGGAAGTGCAGGATCTCGAGGGGGTAGCCCTCGTCGTAGAGCGCGGAGGTCATCGCGGCAACGGGGCTGCCGGTGGCGATGACGGTGCGCAGGTGGTCGGCGAATTCCAGGGTGGCGGTGAAATCCGTTCCGGAACAGGACCATTCGCGCAGTGCGATGGATCCGTCGGCGCGGGCGTACCGGTCGAGGAAGGCGGCGGGGTCGAGGTCGGTGAGCTCGGCGCGCAGGCCCTTGGGGGCGGCGGCGAGCAGGGCATGGTCCAGTGTCAGCGTCATTGCAGGTGAGGTCTTCCCGAAGATGTCTTCGTTGGCAGGATGGGACCAGCAGAACGATGAAAAGCAGCCCGCAGCGTAGGGGCTGGTCCGAATCAGACCCCGCTACGGCGGATTACTACGACAAGAATTCGCCGTGATGCTTCCTGCGCGGTCTGCGCAGCAGCAACCGCGTTGTCGCGGTCAGCGACTAGCAGCGCGGCACAGCGGGCGGGATTCGACACGCAGTCGAGAATAGGGCGATCATCGGGAAACCGCAACCTGGTTCACCGCCCGGAGTGTCTACCGGTGAGTACCATCACCGCAGCTCAGCATCGGTAACATCGACCCGGGCGACGACGATAGGTACCGCTTCGCCCATGGGGCACCGTCGCCCCGGCGGCCGGGTTCGAACATCTCACCGCCATGTTCCAGGGCTCTCGCCGCCGGATCAGCGCTGTGCTACACCGACGGTCAGGGGTTCCACCGAGGCGAGGGCGCGCGCCGAGCCGTCGACGTCGACCTGGACGCGCAGACTGTCGGGCTGCGAACTCGTCCGCAGTATCACCTCGTCGCCCATCATCACCGGGCCGACGTGTTCGACGATCGCGCGGTACGGCAACCGGTGGCGGTCCGGGTGCGCGGCGAGCGCTTCCTCGACAGCCTCCCAGTACACCGCGTTGTTGACATGGCCGAGCCGGTCGACATCGGTGACACGCAGCGGGAACGGCACTGCCGCCACCTGCGTGTCGTCGATTTCGGTGAGCGCGGCTTTCCAGCGCAGGCGGTGTTCGGTGGTGCTGGCCAGCATGGGCGCCATGAACGCGTCGCTCATCCGCGCGGGGCGGCCCGCGACAGGGTCGATGTGGATCAGGAACGCCGCGGCTTCGATATGTCCGCCCTTTTCCCCGCGTAGCTGAATTCGCATGTCGCACCATCGATTCGAGAGCGCGTCCGCCCACCGTCGCAGCTGAACCCGGTCACCGAACATGATCGGCTCGTAGACGTCGATGACCGTGCGTCGCACGATCCACGTCTGGTGGGTGTCGCCGTCCTCGACCGCGTCCAGATGGTCGAAACCGACGTCCTGCAGGTACCGCGCGACCGCGTCGAGCCGCAATCGATCGTCGCCGTCGGTATCGCCGAGTCGCACCGGCCACGACATCGCGAAAGCCTGCCCGATATCGGGGCAGCCGGGCAGCGGGGTGGCGATCACATCAGTGGACACAGGGCCGATGCTGCCACAGTTCGCCGCGCCCGGATCGATCCGGCCGACCAGGCGTGTGCTCGGAGCGTCCACCTGTTCGCTGTCCCGCGAGCACGCGGGAAGGTGGGGGCTTGCCCGCTGTGGTGGCACCCATCGCAGAGCGGTTCGGCCCCGAAGGTATTGAACTGCCGCACTTTTCGTCCGTAAGGTCAGTCCGGAGCCCCCGACCAGGATGGACGCGATGCTGATCGATTTCACACCGGACCCCACGCTCTACCCGTTCGAGTCCCGGTGGTTCGATTCCGGCGCGGGGCGGGTGCACTACATCGACGAGGGCTCCGGGATCCCTATCCTGTTCTGCCACGGCAGCCCCACCTGGAGCTTTATCTATCGCAAGATCATCGGCGCGCTGGGCGACCGGTTTCGGTGCCTCGCGGTCGACTACCCGGGCTTCGGACTGTCCGAACGTCCGCCTGGTTACGGCTACACCATCGCCGAACACGCCGCTGTGGTCGGCGAGCTCGTCGACCATCTCGGGCTCGATCAGTTCGTGATCATGGGCCAGGACTGGGGCGGACCGATCGGTGCCGCGGTCGGTGCCGAACGCGCCGACCGGGTGCGCGGACTCGTGTTCGGCAACACCCTGCTGTGGCCGACGGACACCTGGCCGCAGAAGGCATTCAGCCGGGTCATGAGCAGCTCACCGATGCAGCGACGGATCCTGCGCGACAACCTGCTCGTCGAACGTTTCCTGCTCGCGGAGCTGCGCGACACGATCAGCGCGGCCGAGGCCGATCACTATCGCGCGGTGCAGCCTTCGCCGGAGGCCAGGCGGGGCATCGCCGCGATGCCGGGACAGATCCTTTCGGCCCGCCCCTTCCTCGAACGGCTGGCCACCGAGGTGCCGGCGCGACTCGGCGCCACACCGACGCTGCTGGTCTGGGGCATGAAGGATATGGCGTTTCGACCCGGCTCGTTCCTGCCACGGATGCGCGCGACGTTCACCGATCACCGGGTGGTCGAGCTGCCCGCGGCCAAGCACTTCATCCCCGAACACGAGCCCGGCGCGATCGCCGAAGCTATCGTCCAGCGTTTTCTCTGACGCCGCCCGGCCCACCTTGGCACAAGGCAGAGACGGTCTCGCACCCACCACCACGAGGCGCCGACTTCCGCCATCGATCACTAGCGAATCTGCGGCTAATAAAGTGTGACCAGATCGTGAAGCTTGCGCGAGTCGCGGCCGAGAACGGCCGATCGCACGGTAGCGTCGCGGCCGCTAGGCCAATTGTTACCGCGTGAAAGGAATTGTTCGACATGGCATTCGAAGTCACTGGGGCTATCGGCGATCACTACAACGAAGCCGGTGGCGCGTCCAGCCCGCTGGGTGAGCCGACCTCGGCCGAGCAGGACGCCGCCAACGGTGGCAAGTTCCAGGAATTCACCGGCGGAGTTATCTACTTCAAGCTCCCGACCGGAGCCAAGACCGTCTACGGCGCCATCCGTCAGGCCTGGGAGGCCGAAGGCGGCGCGGGCGGCCGGTTCGGCTACCCGACCTCCGACGAGCAGGACATCGAAGGCGGCAAGATCAGCCACTTCGAGAACGGCAAGATCAGCTACTCGATCGCCGACGACACGGTGAACGTCAACGCTTGATCTCGCGTTCCAACCCCACTGGGCATCGGCCACTACGGTCGGTGCCCAGTGTGCTGCGTGGGCCGGGTCGGTCCGTCGCCGCCGCGCTCACACCGGCGGTCGCCACGTGTACTCGTATTCGGGCACGGTGAAGCCCGCATCGAAAGTGACTGTGCCGGAGCTGGTTCGGTGCCAGCCTCGATGCTCGTAGAACGCGATGGCGGGAGCGTTCGCGGCGAGGACCTCCAGATAGATCGGGCGATCGGGGTAGGTGGCAGCCGACCAGCTCAGGCCCGCGTCGATGAGGCCGGTGCCGATGCCCCTGCCGTGCGCGGCGGGGTGGGCGTGCAGGTTGTCGAGCAGGACTCGGCCGTCATCGGTCGGCCGGAAATAGGCGAAACCGACCAGGTCGGCGTCGTGTTCGGCGACGAAAAGCCCCGGGGTGACCGGTTCGGTCATCAGGGTGCGCCAGCGGGTGGCATGGTCGGCGTCGACTGGACCGGCGAGATAGTCGTCCGGGAAGATGCCCGCGTAGGCGATGCGCCAACTGGCGGTGTGGAGGGCGGCCACGGCCGCGCTGTCGGTCGAGCCACCCGGGCGAATCAGCATGCGGTAGAGCATTGTCGACAGGCGCCGGGTTTGTCATACGGATTTCGGGCCGGCCCGGTGCCGGACCGGCCCGAACCGGCTCAGTGGGCGGCCGCGTCCCAACTGCGGCCGGTGCCGACGGAGACCGTCAGTGGGACCGAGAGATCGATCGCGGCCGACATCTGTTCGCGCGCAAGGGCTTCGAGAGCATCGCGCTCGCCGTCGGCGACCTCGAAGACGAGCTCGTCGTGGATCTGCAGCAGCATCCGCGAACGCAGACCCGCTTCGCGGATCGCGTTCTGCACATTGATCATCGCGACCTTGATGATGTCGGCGGCGGTGCCCTGGATCGGCGCGTTCAGTGCCATCCGCTCGGCGGACTCACGGCGCTGACGGTTGCCCGAATCCAGGTCGGGCAGGTAACGCCTACGGCCGAACAGGGTTTGGGTGTAGCCGACCTTGCGGGCCTGATCCACGACATCGGACAGATAGTCGCGGATGCCGCCGAAGCGGTCGAAGTACACGTCCATCTGCTCTTTGGCCTCGGTCGTGCTGATCTTGAGCTGGGCGCTCAGCCCGTAGGAACTCAGACCGTAGGCCAGACCGTAGGACATGGCCTTGATCCGGCGGCGCAGCTCGGAACTCACCTGCGCGATCGGGATATCGAAAGCCTTCGACGCGACGAAAGTATGCAGGTCCTCGCCGGAATTGAAGGCCTCGATCAGGCCCGCGTCCCCGGACAGGTGCGCCATGATGCGCATCTCGATCTGGCTGTAGTCGGCGGTCATCAGCTCGGCGTAGCCGGAGCCGACGACGAAGGTGTCGCGGATCTGACGGCCGGTGTCGGTGCGGATGGGGATGTTCTGCAGGTTCGGCTCGGTCGAGGAGAGGCGACCGGTGGCGGCGATGGTCTGGTTGAACGTGGTGTGCACGCGACCGTCGTCGGAGACCGACTTGAGCAGGCCGTCGACGGTCACCTTGAGCCGGGTCGCGTCGCGGTGGGCCAGCAGGTGTTCCAGGAACGCGTGGCCGGTCTTCTCGAACAGCGATTCCAGCGCGTCGGCGTCGGTGGTGTAGCCGGTCTTGGTGCGCTTGGTCTTCGGCATGTCGAGCTCGTCGAACAGCACCACCTGCAACTGTTTGGGCGAGCCGAGGTTGATCTGCTTGCCGATCACCGCGTAGGCGGCGTTCGCGGCCTCGGTGACACGGTCGGCGAACAGCTGCTGGAGGCTCTCGAGCTGGGCGACGTCGACCGCGATGCCCGCTTCCTCCAGTTGACCGAGCACGCCGAGCAGCGGCAGTTCCATCTCGGTGAGCAGCGGGGTCGACTCGATGGCCTCGAGTTCGGTATCCAGGGCGACGGCCAGGTCGGCGACCGCGCGGGCGCGCAGCATTTCCTCGCGCGCGATATCGGCGGCGACGGTGTCCTCGTCGTCGAGCAGGGAGAGCTGGCCGGTGTCGCCGGTCTCGACGCGCAGTTCGCGCTTGAGGTAACGCAGCGACAGATCGTCGAGGTTGAAACTGCGCTGGCCGGGACGGACCAGGTAGGCAGACAGCGCGGTGTCGGTGGCGAGGCCGCCCAGGGTGAAACCGCGCCCGCGCAGCGCGTGCCCGGCGGACTTGGCCTCGTGCAGCGCCTTGGGCACCTCGGGGTCCGCCAGCCAGGCGGCCAGAGCGGTTTCGTCCTCGGGGGTGAGCACGGTCAGATCGATGTAGCCACCCTCACCGTCGGCGGCGGCGATGGCCAGTGCCCGCGCGTCACCGTGTACCGGGGTGCCGGTTCCGACGATCGAAAGACCATGACGCACACCCGCTTTCGCGTGCTCGGCCAGCCAGTCGGCGACCGCGCCCTGATCGATGGCACCACCGCTGATCTCGAAACCCGACTCGGCTTCCGGCTCGGGAGAACCCAGCGTGTCGAACAGCCGGTCGCGCAGCACCCGGAACTCGAGATCGTCGAAGAGCTGGTGGATCTTGTCGCGGTCCCACGGCGCCTTGATCAGCTGGTCGGGGGTGTAGGGCAGCGGCACCTCGCGCACCATCTCGGTGAGCTGGCGGTTGAGCACCACACTCGACAGGTTCGCCCGCAGGGAGTCGCCGACCTTGCCCTTCACCTGATCGACACGGTCGACCAGGGTGGCGAGGTCGCCGTATTCGCGGATCCACTTGGCGGCGGTCTTCTCCCCCACGCCCGGAATGCCGGGCAGATTGTCGCTCGGGTCACCGCGCAGGGCGGCGTAGTCGGGATACTGCGCGGGGGTGAGGCCGTATTTGGTCTCCACCTCGGCCGGGGTGAAGCGGGTGAGGTCGGAGACGCCCTTCTTCGGGTAGAGCACGGTGACATCGTCGTTGACCAGCTGGATCGCGTCGCGGTCGCCGGTGACGATGAGGACCCGGTAGCCCTGCGCCATCGCCTGGGTGGTGAGGGTGGCGATCACATCGTCGGCCTCGTAGCCGTCGATGGCCATCACCGGAATGCCCATCGCGCCGAGCACGTCCTTGGTGAGTTCGACCTGCCCACGGAACTCGTCCGGGGTGGCGCTGCGATTGGCCTTGTACTCCGGGTACGCCTCGGTACGGAAGGTCTTGCGCGACACGTCGAACGCCGCGGCCACATGGCTGGGCTTCTCGTCGCGCAGCAGATTGATCAGCATCGAGGTGAACCCGTACACCGCGTTGGTGGTCTGACCCGTGACGGTCTTGAAGTTCTCCGCCGGTAGCGCGAAGAACGCGCGATAGGCGATCGAATGCCCGTCCAGGAGCAGCAGCGTAGGCCGCTCGCCGTCAGCGGCAGTGGTCGTTGTCGATGCCTGCGCAGTCGTCGGTGAACTCACCCGGCTGAGTCTAGGGACACCCTCCGACAGACACGAACACCGCCATCACCGCGTTCCCAACCCACAAACCCAACCGCGACACCCCTCACCTAGACCCACCACACTCCAACCCCTACCCCACCCCACCTCACATACCCGACCACCACACTCCAACCCCGAACCCCGACCCCTAGGGAGGGGCGGCCACGAAGTGGCCGGTCGCGGCCGGGCCGCCGGTCAGGCGCCGGGGCGTACGCGACGAAGGAGCAAGCCCCGG
>NZ_BDAX01000030.1 GCF_001612665.1 Nocardia alba NBRC 108234
ACTAGCGCGGGTTCCAGTTGTCCAGACCGCGCCTATCAGTGCCCAATAGTGCTCAGCACCAGAAGCTTTCGCGAATCGACATTTCTCATCGATTCGCATGAATTCTCATTGATTCCGGTCAAAAGGGTGGGGTTCTGTGGGGCGCTTTTCGCGCCGTTCCCCAGAGGCCGTAGAGGTGGCGCGGATCTGGGGGGTGCGCGCGGACCGGGCCAGCTGCCGACCTAGCCGGGCACCATCAGCAGGACCATGGTGGCCGCGGTCGGGGCGGCGGCGATGCACAACAACCCGTGTCGCGTTCGACAAGACCGGCACCCTGACCCGCGGCACGCCGAGAGTCTGCCAAACGGCTCTCGTTCAAACAGTGATTCGGCTCGTTAGTTCGTTATCCGACGGGTAGGGATACGGCCGATCGGTATCTCTGGTGCACCATGAGGCACAACCTGGCGAACGTCAGCGAATGTAGGGGCCGTCGTGGTGGGCATGTTCGGCTCGAACGAATGTCCACGCGGTCAATGCGGTGAACAGTCGCCAGTGAGAGGCATGTGTTCCGGGCAGGCCGGTCAGGGCTAAGATCCGGCGCATGCGGTAGTCGACGGTGTTGGGATGTATGCACAATCGACGGGCACTTCGTTTGCGATCGAATCCCTGGCGAACAAGCACCTCCAAGGTCTGAAGCAGTTCTGCGTGCTCCTCGAGAGGTTTTAGGAGCGACATAAGGTGGTCGCGCCCCGGTCCTGGGCGCGTGACCTGGTACTCCACGGCCAGCTCTCCCAGCCTGTAGAGCTGCGGCTCCTTGCGGAGGCGGATGGCGAGGTCGAGTAATTCGTGGGCGGTCTCCGCCGCTTCCGAGATCGAGGCGGTCGCAGACTCGATGGCGACCGTAGTGGTGGCCTTTCGCGCGGCCGCAGACAACAAGGCGGGCAGGTCACCGATCCGACGACCCAGGTCCGAGGAAGCGGGAATCAGGATCGTGCCGTAACCCGGGCCCAATAGTGCTGGTATCGGAAACCCGCATTCGGCTGCAAGACATCGGCGGATGTCGTCCAACCGAGCCTCGGGGATCGTGGTCGCCCGGTCGGTCAGGGCCGCATCCGGCTGTTGGCAGAATCCGGCAGCGACGACGACGAAGGTATTGGTCGTGGGGATCTGGAAATGCCGCGCGATCGATAGATTGATGCAGCTACCGGACAGCAGTGACATAGCGAACTTGTTGAGTGCGGCATCAGTGGCACTGTCCTCCGAGCGCGCAGGCGCACAGAGGATTTCATCGATTGCCATCATCAGATCTCCAGTTGAGTGTCCGTCCTGCCCCGGGTCCCGCCGCGGGACCGGACGTGCTGTCATCGGTTCGAGGTCATCGCTTGGCGGCGGTGTCGGCGATGGCGCGGAAGGCGTAGATGGCTTCGCCCATGTTGACCTCGGAGTTGAAGTCTTCGCTGTTCTTGACGATCAAGTCGTGTCGTGACTTGAACCGTCTCGTCAAGTGCATGCTTGCGGTGGGGTCGTACCTACAGTCCGCGCGCTACCGTCCCTCTACCGCTTCGCCGGCGGGTGATGGGCATCGACCGGGGTTGAGATCGAGTCACCACCGCAGCGGACATGGCGGTGACCCAGGTTGCGCTCAGGGCGTACGCGTGATCCTTGCGACCTGCTGGAATGACCGGTCGGCGGCACGTCACGATCTGGGTTCAGCAGGTCGACCGAGCCGGGGACCCGGCAAATAGAGCGCTGAGATAGTCGATTGCATCGTTGCCGACGATGAGGGTGGCCGCATGGCCCATGCTGGCGCTGAGGTAGGTGAGGTCTGCGCCCTGTGCGCACCAGCTGGCTGCAAGCTCGCGAGTCGGACCCGCTGGAACCAGGTCGTCGTCGTCGCTCTGCGCTATGAGCATCGGATCTGCAGGAGGCATGCCTCCGATGACGAAACCATCGAGGACGGCACGGGTTCGGGGATCAGACCGCAACGCCTCGATGATTGTTTGACCTGTCGTGGTGAAATCGCTGGTCGAGCGCATAGCCCACGTGGGTAGAGAGCCCGTCACACATTGATCGGCTGTAGCGTGCAAAAATTGCTGACCGGCGGGGTTGAGCATCTCGGTGACCAGTGTGGTCAACTCAGGGTGACTGGCAATAATCCCATTGACAAACAAGCCGATGAGACCGGTCGCGAAGCTGCCGTCGGCTTCGGTCATGGCTGCGGCTGGGTCCACTGGAGTGGCGACCGCGACAGTGCCCTTCACCTGGAGGTCGGGTGCGTAGCTCGCGGCGAGTTGGGCCGCGCCGAGCGCTGCTCCACCGCCCTGGGACGATCCCCAGACGGCGACTGGGGCGTCCGGTGTGGCGGCACCGAGTCGAATCGCGGCACGTGCGGCGTCAAGGACTGCGTGGCCTTCCGACACCGGTTGCAGATAGGTGTGCCCTCCCGGGGTGCCGATCCCCTCATAGTCGGTCACCACCACTGCAAACCCAGCTGCGAGTAGCGCCGTCAGATCGGCAATCGAAAACTCGAACATCGGAGAGCCGCTGCCGTCGTATGTCACTGCGTCGGCGATCAGCTTGGATGCAGCGCAGGAATCACCACCGCCGTGCGTACCGACGGCGTAGCTGACCAGTGGTCGCGGTCCGAGACCGTGCCACGGCGATGTCGGGTTCAGCACGATCCCGCTGACCGCGATCGGTGTGTTATGGGTATCGGTGCTTCGGTACAGGATTCGAGTTGCCGTCACTGGCGGTAGTGCTGCGGCAAGGGGGGATCCACCGAGCAGAGTGACCTCGGCGGTCCGGATGAGATCACCGTTGGTAGCGGTCGGCAACGGACTCGGTGGCACATAGAAGTCATCGCCGGGTGCAGCCGCGGCCGGTCCTGGCACAACACACAGCACTGCTGCGACCGCCAGCGTGCCCAACAGAGGTTGGCACCCGCGGCGCCGTGCAATGCGACTCACGGGCTCGCTCACTCGGCGACCTCTGCTCCGCACGTGCGTCGGCGATACCAATTCAGGCCGTCGGTGTTTGAGGATGGACATGGCAGGCATTAGCGGATCTCCAATTGCTGAGTATGTCTGGACTGGCTCAGTGAGGCACTCGAGGTGCGAATCGTGGTGGATTGTTGGAGCCTATGCGTCCGGCGTCACACCGGAACACACCCGAATGGGGGTGTCCGAGTGATCGACGGTCGAGTTCGATTTCATCCAGCCCGGGACAGATAAAACTCTGGACAGCGGCGAGCTGAAAAACTGCGAAGTTATGGAAACGGACCGTAACTTCCCGTTACCGACAGAGTGGAAATGGTGGTAGCAATGGCCGGTGTGGTTGTGGTCGTCGGTGTCGGCGGCATGGGAGAAGCCATTGCTCGGCGTCAGGGCGGCGGGCGGTCGGTGGTTCTAGCTGATTTTCAGGAGACGGCGTTGGCGACGCTGACGGAGCAATTAACCGGTGAGGGGTATGCGGTGAGCAGCCGACACACCGATGTGGCCTCGGCTGAATCAGTTCAGCAGCTGGCGGATCACGCGGCGTCGGTCGGTGAGGTTGTCCAGGTGATCCATACGGCAGGATTATCGCCAGTACAGGCCTCCGTCGAGCGGATTGTGGCCGTTAACCTCGTGGGTGTCGGTTACGTGCTCGACGCGTTCGGCCCCTTGCTCGGCCCCGGCGGCGCGGGACTGGTTATCTCGAGTATGGCCGGATACATGTACCCGCCGCTGCCTGCGGACCACGTCGCGGCGATCTGCTCGTCGGACACCGATCGTCTGGCGAATTTGGAGTTCCTTCAGCCTGCGATCCTGAAAGATGCAGGCACGGCCTACGCAGTGACAAAGCAAATCAACCGCATTCAGGTGCAACAAGTGGCCGCCGCGTGGGGGCGACGAGGAGCACGGGTGAACAGCATTTCTCCCGGTGTGGTCGCCACCGCCATGGGCCATGGGGAACTTGCCGGTCCCACGGGCGAGACTATGCGCACGATGATCGCGATGTCGGGCTCTGGCCGCGTGGGAACCTCCACCGATATTGCCGACGCGGCGGCATTTCTTCTCAGCTCGAACGCGTCCTTCATCACCGGTATCGATCTGCTGGTCGATGGCGGCTCGGTCGCTGCCCTGCACACCCAGACGACGTAGTGTTTGGGCACCCACAACCTAATCAGAAAGCTAGTCAACGTTTTGCGACGTTGACTAGCTTTCTCGTGAGCAACTAACTCCGGCCCTTCGTCGTGCGTATCGGGGCACGCCGCTGCCATCGCGGTCGACGTCCTCTCCTCCTATTTGCTGCGGCAGCATGGTCAAGTTCGGTGCCGACCGTGGCAGTCGGATGTCGAACGTCGCTGGCTGTGCGGGCACTACGCGATACCGTCCTACCCGCCGACATCGACGCTAACAGCGTCGTCCCGACGATCACCGTCCTTTCGTGGCCACGCATGACCGAACAGGGATGTTTCTCCCTGAAATGGCTGGGACAGTGTGGGTGAGCAGGTTCGAGTCTTACTGATGGTGCGGTGTGGAGCTGCGGTGCGTCGCGCTGCCCGGCCGCCTTCACCCACCTATCGACTAACCGGTTTCTCGCATTAGGGCGGGGCCGTCGATCTTTGGCTGCGGCCGGCACACCACAATTGCTGTCAGCGTTGGCCGCAAAGGTCACGTTGACCGGTGGCGGTGTATGCGTGGTCGACGGCACCTTCTCCTTTCTGATTCTGGCCGGTTCGGCCGCCATCGTGGCGGGAGCGGCCGAACCGGCCAGCGACTGCTCGATACCTATCGATGCTTCGCCAGCGGCAACCCGGCGTCATAGGTATCTCATCGACATCGCGCCGTCAAGAATGCGGCTTGGCGATTGTTGGGAGGGTCAGGACTGATCGCCGCTCCGGCTCGTCGACGACCGTGCGTCGGGACCCAGCTGGGGCTGCGGCGTAGCTCGGCGAGGCATCGGCCGACACTTGGAGGCGAAGTCGGTGGCCGGGCAGGAAGACGTGGGCTGCGGGTGACATGTCGATTTCGACTTCGCGTACTGGCGAAGCGCCTGTCACGCCGTCGCAGATGTTGACCGACTTTCCCGACGGCGACACGTCGCACAGTCGCACGAACCACGGCCCGGCATCGCCCTCGATCGACAGTCGCACGCTCGGCCGTCCGGCGATCGTCACCGGGTCGGTCAGCTCCGCGCTCGTATAGCTCAGCACGTCCGGGCGGCGCTCGCGTTTCTTCTGATTCTTCGAGCCCATGTCGGGCGGAAAGAGCGTCGTCCCGCCCAGGGCGGGCGCGGGATTCCCCGCTGTCGTGACGAAACTACGAGAACCTCGGCTCCTCGATCCGGCTCCGAGAGTCAGTCCGCCGCCACCGTCCAACGTCCAGTCGCACCGCTCGGTCGCCGGTGGAAAGGACGGGAGTTCGCGGAATTCCTGCGCTCCGCCGAACCAGATCCTCGCCCCGGTCGGCCGAGGCGCTGTGGTGAAGAAATCGATCGACTCCCGGATCATCACCGGGTGGGCGCCCATCGACATATGGGACCACGGTCCGACAATGAGGCGCACGGACCGACCCGCCGCCTGAATCTGCTCGTATTCGGCGATCTGGGCGTCGATGAAGAGGTCGTGCCACCCCGCGAACGTCAGGATCGGCGGACCCATCGTCAGCTGGTCGTCGAGGCTTGCCGGGTCCCACCAAGGGTCGGTCGGACCGTGGTCGAGCCACGACTGGTAGGGCGCATCAGAGATGGACAGGGCACGCCGATCCGCTCCCTCGGCGACGCCGGCGCGCGTAGCCCGCCGGAACGTCGGGATCAATCGGGCGAAAGCAGCCAGCCGCTTCAACGACGGCTGCTCCTGGGTGTGGAAGACGAAACGCCAGAAGAGGGCGGTGCCGAGACCGAAGCGGCCGTTGGGATAGAAGATGGATCGGCGGAAGTCCGTGGACGTCACGCCGACGAACATCGCGGGCACGGGCCGCGGTGCGGCTCTACTCGCCGCCCAGGTCGTGAGGCCTAGGTAACTGGCGCCCCACAGGTACACGTCGTCGTGCGCCCATGGCTGCGCGTCCATCCACTCCCACGTCGCACGGGTGTCCTCCACCTCGCCGAACATCGGAACGAACTCTCCCCCTGAACCGAACGTGCCACGGCAGCTCTGCACGATGACGGTGAATCCGCGTTCGGCGAGTAGGCGAGCATCGGAGGCGACCATCTGCCGACCGTAGGGCGACCTGATGAGCACGATCGGATCCGAACCCTCGCTCGTCGAGTACCACCGGTCGGTCAGCAGCGAGATGCCGTCTGGCATCTTCACCGGTACGTCGCGCTCGACCCGAACACGAGATCGCGTCGCCGGTGGCAGCCCTGCGCGGCGCCCACGGAGCCAGGACCGTGCCGTCATCGGTGTGACCCGCGCATCGCAGGATTGGTGCAGTCGTTCATCGTCGAACTCCATTCGGTGGTGCGGCAAGGGGACTGAGTGTGGTGGAGAAGTGTGGGCAGATGCGCTGGAGGTGGGGCGCCGCCGATAGCGTTTCGCCGGAGTTTTCGCGCATCCGCCCTTGAAGGCCGCTCGTAGGTGTCGAGAATGAGGCGCGTCGACGAAGGTCGCCGGACACCTCATCGCGTCGCAGCCCGTGGCTCGCTGCGCAGGCGCTGGCCCCTCTCGCCCAGGGCGCCTCGGGCGGATCCGGCAGCTCCTCGGTCATAGGAAACAGCGTGTGGAAAAGGTTCGGGGGCGATGCCGCTGAGCATGCGAAATCGGCCATGAGCCTGTCGGTGAACTGTTCCCCGCGCGACAGTGCCGCGTGGACATCGACGATCACACAGCGAGGGAGGGTCGCTTCGCGCTCGGCGGTGTAGTTCATGTGGTCGTACGCGCCGTAGCGGACTCGGGCATATCCGAGAGCCGACGGAGCACGGCCTTGGTGACCTTGCCGGTCGCCGTGCGGGGCAACTCGTCCACGAAGACCACGTAGTCGGGCACCTTGTAGCCGGCGATGCTCGTTCGCGCGTGATCGCGGAGTTCCTGCTCCGACGCGCGGTGGTCGGGCCGGAGCAGGACATACGCCTTGGGGCGCTCGCCCCATTTCTCGTTCGCGTACCCGACGACGGCGACATCGAGCACCGCTGGATGGGAGCTGAGCGCGTTCTCGACTTCGACGGTCGAGATGTTCTCTCCCCCGGAGATGACGATGTCCTTGGCCCGGTCCTTGACCTCGATGTAGCCGTCCTCGTGCATGACCCCGAGGTCGCCGCTGTGGAACCAGCCGCCCGCGAAGGCATCCGCGGTCGCCTCCGGATCCTTGAAGTAGCCCGTCATGACGTTGTTGCCGCGCATGACGATCTCGCCCAGCGTGACGCCGTCGCGGGGCACGTCCGCCATGTCCTTGTCGACCACCCGGACGGGGTCGGCCTGCACCATCGCAACGCCCTGTCGCGCGAGTTTGCGGGTGCGCGCCTCCGGAGACAGTAGGTCCCACTCCTCGTGGTACTCACAGACCGTGTACGGACCGTAGACCTCGGTGAGCCCGTAGACGTGGACGACCGAGATGCGGAGCGCGTCGAGCTGCTCGAGCACGGTTGGTGTCGGCGGGGCGCCGGCCGTTGTGATGCGCAGCGGTCGGTCGAGCGGATGCGCTTCCGGTCCGTTCGCGATCGTGCTGCAAACGGTCGGTGACCCGCAGAGATGGCTGACGTCGAACTCGTCGATCGCCTGCCAGACAGCTTCGGAACGCACGGCCCGCAGACAGATGTGCGTGCCGCCTGCCGCGGTGACCGCCCACGGCATGCACCACCCGTTGCAGTGAAACATCGGCAGTGTCCATAGGAACACCGAGGTCGAGGTCAGCGCGGTGTGGTGCATCTCGCCGAGCGCGTTGAGATACGCCCCGCGATGCGAGTACATGACGCCCTTGGGTGCTCCCGTGGTGCCCGAGGTGTAATTGATCGAGATCGTGGCGAGCTCATCGTCGATCTGCCAGGCGAGCGGCTCAGAGTCGGGGGCTGCGCGCTCGAGGTAGTCGTCGAACGACGGGTAGCCGTAATCGGTCGTTCCCGCTGGGGAGCCGAACTCTGGGTCCGCGATCTCGACGACAACGTCCAGGGCGGGGCTCAGAAACCGTGCGTCCCCGAGCGAGGACGAGAGTTCCGCGTCGATGAACAGCATGGTCGCCTCGGAGTGGCGCAGGATGGTGGCGACCTCGTCTGGGGCGAGCCGAGAGTTGACTGCGACAAGTACCCCTCCAGCCAGCGGCACCGCGTAGTGCGCGATCAGCAGTTCGGGGACGTTCGGAGCGAGGAATGCGACGCGGTCGCCCTGTCGGATGTCGGCGCGAATCGCGCGTGCCAACTCTTCGACGACGACCAGGAACTCCCGGTACGTGTAAGCACGCGTGCCATAAACGATGGCGAGCTTCGACGGATAGACCTCGGCCGACCGTTGTAAGAAGGTGAGAGTCGTGAGCTGGGTGAAGTTCGCGGACTGAACGGTCGACGAAGTCATCGCGGTCTCCTGTGCTGACTCGGGGTGTCGCAGGCTGGTGTCAATTGGCGACGACGCAACCCTGCGCGACCGTCCATAGGACGTAGGAGAGGTTCGGCCTCACGACCAGACCAGACCAGGGCTCGGTGCTCCACGAGCGCGCCGTGTACTCCTCGTTCCACTCGACCGTCACCTGGCTGCGATGGAGCACGTGAGCACAAGCGGCCCACAGTGTCGCTGATCGTTGTGTTGATGATTCCTCCTGAGTGTCAGGAAAGACTCTGACCGCCGGCGCGCGCCGTGCAGACCCCCGAAGGTGGGTATCGCGACCGCGTACCTTCGTTCGGAGGTAGAACATTGTCGGCTGTGACGTCACTCACTATTCTCGGTGGTGATATCCAGTCGGAGGAACACCATGATCAGCTCACTTCACCCGCAGATACCCATCGAGCGCCGCGTGCTCGCTCGGGCTCTGGAGCCGCTGCGCCAGCACGCCGGGATGGACATGGGCTTCGGCGGGCCGGTCCGCAACGGCGCGGTCGCCATGCAGATCACCGACCTGGCCGGAGCCCGTACCCGCTCGACAGTCGACCTCGTGGTCCGCAACGGTGAGGGCCTTGGTGGAAAAGCATTGATGCTCGGTCGGCCCGTGTCGGTGGCCGACTACATGGCAGCTGAGGGCATCACCCATGTCTACGACCACGCCGTGCGCCCGGAGGCAATCCACACCATGGCTGCCCTGCCCATCATCGTCGACCGAACTCCGCGGCTGCTGGTTTATCTGGCCGCCCGCACCCACGTGCGGCTCGGCGATCGCTGGTTCGACAACTTCACCCCGATAGTGCGACGCCTCGAGCGCGAGATCGCCATCGAGGACGAAGTCGGGCGCCGACTGAGTCTGCTGAGCTCCACCGCCGAGTCCGGACAGCCCGGCCTGACCCGTGAAGACTTGATCGACATCGCCCACGAACTCGCCGAGTTGGCCGACCGGATCGAAGACGAGGCACTGCGTGCTCGATTGCAAGCCGTCGGCTACCGTGTCGCACCCGTCACCGCTGCGACGCCGGACCCGCAGCCACCGACCATGCTGCGTCCCCGCGAGATCGATGTGCTCGAACAAGTCGCCCGCGGGCTGACCAACCGCGAAGTCGCCGACGCCCTCGGGCTGCTGCCCAACACCGTGAAGTCTTATCTCAAATCCGCCATGCACAAGCTGCATGTCACCAACCGCGTGCAAGCCATCCTCGCCGCCCAGCGACTCGGTCTGCTGAGCTGAGCACGAGCCGTCGAGATGGACCTGTCCCCTCGGGCATCCGACCCTTTCGGTGGACAGAACCACCCCTGCAACCGGGCTCACGCTGCTTGTCGAACCGGCGCGCGCTCCACCGAGTAGATGGGGTCCCACAATCAGGAGACACCGATGTCCTGATCTTCCGCCCCGGTCCCGAGTGCGCGGCCCAGCGCGGTCCGGCGCGTCGCCCTGGCCAGCCGAAACGGCACCACGATCGGGTTCACGATTTCTAGAGCTTTCGACATCGCCACGGACACCGTCTACGTCCCATTCGGCCCGCCGCGGCAACCGCCACACCCCGTCCTGCGCGACTTCACCGGACTCTTCGGTCGACGTCCACCCGTTCTTACGCTCCAGCCCCACCTGCCGCTCGCGCTCATATACCCCTGCGGCTGCGAACGACTGAAACACCCACCGGTCCGGGTACGCAGCCATCCGTCCCCGCTGCAACAACATCGACCACCACGCACGCACACCGACCGAACCAGCGCCAGTGCAGTACTGGTGCCGGACAATAACGGCAAACGGCGCGCAACACCGAGGATCGTTGGCCCTCCGTTCGGGGGTGTTCTGGTCTCACGCCGGACGCATACCGTCCAAGGCGATCTGGAATTCACTCCCCTATTGACGAGGAGGATCGCGTGACGGAACCGTTGAAAAGCCCAGTGCCGTCGGCACCTGATCGCAGCGCGCGTCGTTGTTCGCTGCGTGGCAGGACTGCGATCGTGCGCGGACAGGGCATCCGATCGATCGACGTGAACACCGCCTCTGAGCTTCATCAACACAATGCCGACTCGACCCTCGCAACGCATCTCGGTGTGGGACGTGCGCAAGCGCGCAGGTCGTGGTCGAGGTCACCGAATCCCGACTTCGCACCGCCGGCGGCACTCGAGTTCGACGCCACATCAACCGAAGCCGCGGTACCCGCACGCAGGTGTGGCTGCCGCTGCCTTCGGTGTCGCTGAGCGATGCCGACGGTCGCGGCGTTGGAGTGGGTGTTGAGCAACACCGAGATCTCCACGTCTATTGCTCGCAACGAGCGAGCGATCTGGGTCGTTGCCCGGCGGCGCGACGCCGAGATCCGGCCATGATCACCGAGGACACCGAATCGGTGCTGCACGTCGAGGTCGAGTTCACGACCCCGGCGCTGTGCCTGCACTACCGGGCAGCCGCAACCGCGGCCCACGAGTTCGCCGCCGCGATGATCAATCACCTCGACGCCCGAGTACGCGTCGACCGCGACCTCTCGGGCACCTTGCCACTGCTGCCCTGTTCGCAACTGTGGGGTACCTGTATGGCCCCCGTCCTGAAACAAGCGGGATCGCCGACCTCGCCCAACGACTCGCCCGCCGAGACCGAACTGGGGGTCGGCCCCGGCCATCACTCGGTCGGCGTTCGCCGTCTCGCAGATCTCTGAGCGCGGCGCCGCACACTCGATTGGGTCCTTCCGCGAGCACGCTGGAGGCTGCGGGTTACGACGATGGGTACGTTCTCGAGGCAGGACCAGATGCTCTCCGGCAATCCGTGGTAATTGGCCTGTCGGCCGACAGTGGGTGCACCAGCAGGTTCCGCACACGCCATGCCTGACGCTATGAGCAGTCCACCCGGATCAAAAATGATAGCGAAATCTGCACGACGCGTTCCTGGATACAGTCCCGGACAGCAGATGGACACAACGCGACACGTCAAGCCTCCCTCGGCACCCCAAATCGGGGGTGTTCGGGTGTGACACCGAACGCCATAGTTTTCACAGTGATCCGAGATTCATTCACATACTGACGAGGAGCGCCGCGTGACGGAACTGTTGCAAAGTAGCTTGCCGCCGGATTCGGCCGCCCTGGAAAAAGGTCGCTGACAGGACCGACCCGCCCGCCCATCCCGTGAACGGATCACCCAACGCGGATAGTTTGTCCGCCGAACCTGCGACGAGAATTTGATGCAGGCCGAGTATCGCGTGCTGCGGACTGCGTACGTCGCCTCTTCGAGGTCTCGGCGCGCAGTACATCGGCTGGCATCCCGCGGCTTGCCGGCTACGGGTTCTATGTCGTTCACCACGACAATCGTGATGTCGACCCTCGGACAAAATCGCCGATACACAGTACGGACTTGCCGATGTGGCGCGCGACAGCACCGAGCTGCCGACGATGACTCCACGACGGAGACCGCGATCCGGACCGGCAACCACACGATCCGCAACGACGGTGCACATCTCCCGCGCCTGACCCGCCAATCATCCCCACGTTTTCGAAAACGGAGATCCATTGATGCCCACACTGTCCATCCTCGAACGCCGGTGTCGCGAACTGATGTCGCCGGGGTGGAGGCTGAGCGAAGAATATCGAGGGCAGCGCCGCGCGGCCGAGCCGAAGAAACGCACAGCACGGCACCGTGGATATCGCCCTTTGTTGGGAACACTGGCGGTCGCCGCACTGGTGTGTGCTGTTCCGGGACCGGCCGTCGCCGCGCCCGGGGATGAGTTCTATGTGCCGCCGAGCCCGCTGCCGACCAGAGCCAACGGTGATTTGATCAGATCGGAACCGGTGGGGTTGCTCGCGGGACTGGGCACCCCGCTACCGGTGGCCGGGACCCGAATCCTGTATCAAAGTACCGATACCCACGGTGCCTCGATCGCGATCAGCGGAATCGCGATGACGCCGACGACTCCGTGGCCGGGTCCTGGCCCGCGGCCGTTGGTCAGCTATGCCGTCGGCACGCACGGCGGCGGCGATTCGTGCGCTCCGTCCAAGTTGCTGACCGACGGAGTCACCTTCGACAGCAGCGGTATACCGGCAGTTGAGTACTCGATCCCCGATCTGGCAGCGCTGCTCGCCGGCGGGTTCGCAGTGGTGATGACCGACTATCAGGGAATCGGCACCCCTGGTAACCACACCTATCTGCAACCGCTGCCGGAAGGCCACGCAGTGCTCGATGCCGCACGCGCCGCGATCCGACTCGGCATCACCACGCCGAACGCCCCGGTCGCGTTGTGGGGGCTCTCCCAAGGCGGTGGTGCGGTGGCCGGCGCGGCCCAACTCGCCGCGAGTTACGCGCCCGATCTCGAGGTGGCGGGCACTGTTGCGGCCGCTCCGCCGGTGAACCCGGCCGAAGCCATGGCGACGGCCGACGGCAAATGGGGAACCGGGCTCATCGGCCTGTTCCTCAACGGACTTCTGGCAAGCCATCCCGAGATCACCACCACCGTCACAGACAGGCTCAACCCCAACGGCCGGGAATTCCTGCGCGCCACCGCCGATCAATGCTTTGGGCTGGCCACGTGGGCGGGACGCTCGACTAAGGAATTCACCACCACGGGTCAGACATTCATCCAGCTCCTGCAGTCCGATCCCACAACCCGCGCGGTGCTCGACAGCCTCGTACTCGGCGATGTGTCGCCTGCCGATCCGGTGATCATCATGCAGAACGTCAACGACGACCTGGTCCCGGCGAGCCCGACTCTCCAACTCGCCGCTGACTGGTGCGCTCAGGGCGCGAACCTCACCTACCTCAGTATCGACGCGCCGCCGATGCTGCCCCAGTTGGGCATCCTCGGCCACGCGGCTACCTTCGTAGCCAACTTCGACGCGGTCCGATGGGTCACCGACCGGTTGGCCGGGATTCCCGCGCCCCAATCGAACTGCCGACCGTAAACCCGCTCAGATGCCGCGAACCGCAGCTACCGGTGAGAGCATCGATTTCCGGGGGTGTGTGCGAGGTTCCCAACCCGGGTGTCAGCTCCTTGCCTGTCGAACCAGGTGAGAGAACTAGGTGAGTAGGGCGCAACGCTCCCACGGTGCGGCTTTGCACCGTTGGTGGTTCGCGTCCGCTCTGCCGCTTCGCGACGACCACGGCCCTGAACCCGCTATCGCGAAGTGGTCGACACCTTTGCCGTGCCTGTGCCGACATCGCCGTTTCCGCTACAGCTACCGGCGCAGACGTCGACCACGGCCGCCCCGACTTGGACGCAAACGGCCGAATAACGTTGTTGGGCAACGTCGAAAGGCCGCAACTCTCACAACGACGCAGGGTTTCCCTGTCGTCCTGCCACCGCACCCCACAACCATGACCGAGGCAACATGACCAGGTAAGTCGTATCCTCGCGTTTGGATCGATCGGGCAGTGCCTCCGGGCACTTCTTGATCAGTGGCACCGGTCCCGTGGAATTCGTCGAGATCGCTCTGCGGGGGTCGACCGAATTCACATAAAGCATGCCGACACCCCACCTCGCCGCGCAGATTCGGGCCCGGCGAGTACCTATACGGAAGCCGTGCGACTAGGCCGGTACCGGCGATTGCGATAGAGCGAGCGCGGCGACGAGACCGAACCCGCAGATTGCAACGATTGATATGCCCTCGAAATAGGACACGATCTCTGACGGCGGACCCGAGTTGATCGATCTGTTGGCCGGCAGCCAATGGGGCATCGCCTTTACACTCGCTCCGCATCGAACTATGAGCCTGCCCGCAGACACGTTTCTGGATATGACAGTGGGTAGAAACGGCGCGCTACACCGGGCACCCTCGGCACCTCAATTCGGGGGTGTTCGAACGTGACGCTGAACGCATATTTTTCAAGTCGATCTGAGATCCATGCACATACTGATGAGGAGCGTCGCGTGACGGAATCGTTGAAAAGTCCATTGCCGCCAGATTCGGCCATCCCAGAAACAACGAACCGAAGGAAACTTCGACGGGTCGCTGCGGCAAGTTCCATAGGCACGACCATCGAATTCTACGACTTCTTCGTGTACGGCATCGCGGCGGCCTTGGTGTTTCCGGCGGTCTTCTTTCCTGGCACAGACCCCGCCACCGGCACGATCGCGTCGTTTGCAATCTTTGCCGTTGCCTTTTTCGCCCGCCCGGTGGGCGCCGCACTTTTCGGCCATTTTGGCGACAGAATCGGCCGCAAACGCACGCTGGTATGGACGCTTTTGATCATGGGCCTCGCCACCGTAGCTATCGGCCTACTGCCCGGCTATAGCTCCGGCGTGTTCGGGTTCTTCACTGGCGGAATCGGCATTTGGGCGCCGGCCTTGTTGGTGAGTATGCGGTTTCTGCAGGGCTTCGCCGTCGGTGGCGAATGGGCCGGAGCCACCCTGCTGACCGCTGAGTACGCACCGCAGGGACAGCGAGGGCGGTATGCCGTGTTCCCACAACTTGGACCGGCTTTCGCATTCTTCCTGGCCAGCGGCACTTTTCTCGCTGTCGCGCTCACCGTGGGCGACCGAAGTGCCGCGTTCCTCGAGTACGGCTGGCGGATTCCTTTCATTCTGTCATTCGCGCTTGTCGGCGTAGGACTTTGGGTGCGTCTGACGGTCGAGGAGACACCAGTTTTCACAGCACAGCTAGAACTCGACGGGAAATCGGATAGGATTTCCAAAGGCATACCGTTTTTCGATGTGATCCGGGACCAATGGAGAGAAGTCCTGCTCGCAGCCGGGGCGCTCGCAAGTCTGTTCTCGCTGTTCTACATGGGCACCTCCTTCCTGACCAGCTATGGATCATCAATGAACTTGGGTCGCCCATTCATCTTGGGCATGGGAATGGTCGCCGCCGTCGTATTCGGAGTATCCACAGCTGTCTCGGCGGTATGGTCCGATCGCATCGGCCGACGCAGACTCATACTCGTGTCCTGCGGACTGGCGGTTCCGTGGTCGCTGGCATTGTTTCCGCTGCTCGACACAGGTTCACGCTCGGCCTTCGCAGTGGGCCTCCTGGGAACATTGATTATCTTCGGCGTCGCCTACGGCCCCGCAGGGGCGCTGCTGCCGGAACTCTTCCACGCACGCCACCGGTATACCGGCGCTGGGCTCGCCTACAACTTGGCCGGAATTCTCGGAGGTGCCATCCCGCCGATCTTGGCAGCGAAACTCATCGTCAGCGGCCCCACGATCTTCGTGGGTGTGATGCTGTCGGCGCTGTCGGCAGTCAGCGTGCTGTGCACGATGGCTATGTCGGAGACAAAGGACCGCGAAATCCAACCCTGACAAAAGGTCGCGAGGGGCGGCCAGGCTGGGCGCAGGAGGCGCCCACGCCCGACCACACCCTTGCGTTGTACGCCAAGCCGAGGATCATTGTGCGATGACGGCAGCTTGACGACGCCGTCCACGTCCAAATCGCGCACCAGTCGGCTGGACAGCACAATGCTACCGAAGGTCCGTTTCTACCCAGATAGCAGTCATCTTCGGCCGCCCGCATCTTCTCTGGGCAATCGTCCGGCCCCGCAAGGGATGCATTCACTGATGAAAATCATTTTTGACCAGCACTCAGGAGTCGCCGATGCTGCCCAAGCGCGAACCGTTGACAGGCCCGCCGCCCCCTCCGAAGCCACATACCTTCTATCGAACCGACGCAATAACCCTGACCAGCGTGATCGCAGCGCTCACCAGCCCCAATTCACCGAAGCAGGTCAGCGGGAACCGGCAATTTCACCATGTTGCTCGGCCTCAGTCGTCGCAATAGTCCACCGACGAACGATGTCCCCGTAAGCTCCGAACCCGCCACCAGTGTTCCTGTCAGCAAAGCTGTTGAGTGGCAGTCCATCGGCAAGAATCCGATGTCCGTCGACCTCGACCGCCTCATACGCCCACACCGCCCTATATACAACCAGTTGCATATAGGGCCTGGGTGTGGCGTCGAGCACCGTGTTGATCCGAGTCGCGCCGCCGCGACCGCCCAGTCGCACTCTCGGGTCGACGGTCGACACCCTTCCTGTCCGGAGTCGTTGGATCTACTCGTCACATCCCTTGAGCTCACAGCAAATACTGTCGGGCAGCGACGAGACCCGTTGTAGTGCAGTATGTTTCGCCACAGCGGGGCGATAACTCCGGGCGGTCCAGCAAAGTTCGCACATGACTTGTCGGGTTGCTGAGCGTCGAGCGCGCGCAGGGCGCGTGCTGCTCGGCCAGATCGTCGACGCCGTCAGTGGCCGGTCGGCGGGCAAGCGATAAACATTTCACCGACTACACGCCGTGACCGTGGTCAACGAACACCGGCCGATGATGTCAGTACCCCGGCCTATGATCCCGATAACAACTCAGCCGGTTGCACCGGTGCCAGTCGACAACTCCCCACCCCGACGCCCGAACAACAAGGACACATCCGACGTGGCGATCATGGACAATACCTTCAACAACGACGAGTCCCGGTTCAGCCGACTCCTCACCACCATCGCGCACCTGATGCTCTACGCGCTCGCAGCAGTCATGGCAGCGCGTGTCGCCACCTACTTCGACTACACCGGCACCATCGTCGAGCTCACCCTCCTCATCGGCAACATCGTCCTGATCATCGGCCTGATACACAACGACTTCCAGCGACTGTGCGTGCAATGCATGCGCGAAGTACCCGCCGACGCCGGTCCGCGCGCCCAACGCCAACAACGACTGCTGTGGCTACGACACTGGGCCAGCACTCCCCCTCGCATACTGATAGTCCTGGCGATCATCAGCGTGCCGGTATTCCTCGTCCACTCCGTCGGGCTCCCGCGGGTGGTGTCGCTGCCGGCCGACGCGCTCTGGGCGGCCTTCATGTACTCGATCTGGTTGCACCACAGGCTGCGTCCATGGTGCCCGTACTGCCGCGACTGGGACCAAGACGGTGCCCCCGAGCCCTCGCCCGATCCGGTGACGAAAGCGGCGTTGTGAGGAGGTCCTCCCGAAGATCGCGCTGAGCTGGCCGAGCACACCGCGGCGCTTTCAGCATCGTCATCGAGCTCCAGGAACCGGAACGACCACCTGGTCTGCGGCAACGACGCGCGGGCACGGCGCGCTCAGGGCGGCGGGCCTCGGGTGAGTCAGGCGGGTTGTTCACGTGGGGGCAGGATGGGTTCCTGGTCGGGCGATACGCCCTGTTCGATATTGCGCCCGCGCACGAGTTCGGCGTTCAATTGGGCACCGAGCAGGATCGCCATATTGGTCAGCCACAGCCACACCAGGAACACCACCGCACCAGCGAGGGAACCATAGATCTTGTTGTAAGAGCCGAAATTGGTGGCATAGAAAGCTAATCCGGCCGAGGCGAGCACCCAGAGCAGCACTGCCAGGACGCTGCCGGGGCTCAACCACCGGAATCCGGGCTGGCGGGCGTTGGGCGCAGCCCAATACAGCAACGCGACGGCGAGGCTGACCAAAATGGCCAGGACAGGCCATTTCGCAATGCCCCAGACCTGCACGGTCACCGAGCCCAGGCCGAGCCACGACCCGACGATCTCGGCCAGGCGACCGGAGACCAGGACACCGACCGCACATATCACCACGAGGACGACCAGCGCGGCGGTGAGCACGAGTTGCAGCGGCACGGTCTTCCAGATCGGTCGGCCTTCCTCGGTGTCATAGACGACGTTGGCCGCGCGCACGAACGCCCCGATATAGCCCGACGCGGTCCACAGTGCGGTCGCGATACCGACGATCGCCAGCGGACCCGCGGCGGCTCGGGAATTCTGGAGTTGTTCGAGCACTTGGATCGCGGCGGAGTTGGCGCCACCGTAGCCGAGTTCATCGATGGTGTCGATCAACGATCGAGTGGTGTCGGGGCCTGCGAGGCCGAGCAGGGCGGAGAGGACGATGACTCCCGGGAACAGCGAGATCACGCTGTAATAGGTCAGGGCCGCGGCCCAGTCGGTCAGGGTGTCGTCGAAGACCTCGCTGACAGTGCGGCGCAGGGCACCCCACCACGTACGTGACCGTAATGCCCACGGCCCGTTTATTTCTCGATGTTCCCTGGTTCCGCTAGTTTCGGCCTGCACGTGCTCGACCACCACGCCCACCTCCCGCTCGACCCAGTCAATACCCGCGCCCGCCCGGGCGAAACAAGGTCCGAAGTCGGTCCCGGTGTTCCCGGCGCCTTGACCGGAAGTAGCGGTTCGATCACTGCCCACAGCTGGTCGTCCACGATCCACGGCACTGCCACGGCGAAACATCCTGCACTACAACGGGACTCGTCGCTACCCGACAGAACCTGTCAGGAGCCTTACCCATCGCCCCGGTCAAGCGCAGCTGACGTTTCCAAAGGGCGTGACCTATCGGCCACGGCCGGGTTCATTGGTTGTAGAAGGCGCGGACGAGCAGCGAGCGCGCCGTGGCCGCCATCGTCAGCCGAGCGGACTCGGGGGTTGTGAGCAATAGAGAGGCGAACATGCCGATTCCCGCGAAGACCTCATCGAGGGTGATGTCCTCGCGGAGGTTGCCGAGTTGGGCGGGGTCGGCCAGTTTCGCGCGTAACAGGGCGATCACTTCCTGCCCGGGCGCGAACAGGCGGGTGTCGGAACTGTCAGTGGGATCGAGCGCGGCGATCAGTGCGGCCGAATCGGTGAGTTGCTCGAGGATCGCGCTGATCAGTTTCTCGGCGGTGGTTTCGGGTGCTCGGGCAAGTTGTCCGAGTTCGCTGATGTTGTCTTCGAAGACCGCGGCTACGACGCTGTCGCGGTTGGGGAAGTGGCGGTAGAGACTGCCCTTGCCGACGCCCGCGCGTTTGGCGATGAAGGCCAGGGGGGCTTCTGGGCCGTATTCGGCGAACATCTCGCGCGCGGCGGTGATCAGGGCCGCGCGGTTGGCTTCGGCGGCGGCGGGTCCGCGGTTGGCTCGGCGGGCGGGCTCGGTCACGCTGGCGACTCTATCGGTTTGCTGACGGGCGGGGATCAGGTGAGGGCTTGACGGGTGGGGTGGCCTGGTTCACACTTCCAACCAGCAACCGGACCCCAGGGTCCGGTCCGAGGTTGTGAGGGTCACGACCTGTGACGTTCCTGCGCTGATCAGTGCCGACTCGCATACTCGCGGGCCTTCGGAGTGGTGCTGCGCGTTGTCGGTAGTCGAGTGGAAGAAGGCGTGGATTCGTCATGAGCCGAATGAAGTTGGCCGCGTTGATTGTGACGCTGACGGTCATAGGTGGCGCACAGGTGGGTGTGGGGTCGGCGGAACCGGCCGCGAGTACACCTGCTCCGATGGGCTCGTCGTTCCTGTGGGGTGTCGCCTCGTCGGGGTTCCAGGTCGAGGGTTACCCGGTCGAGAGCAACTGGTCGCGGCATTCGTCCTCGGGCGCGACCCCCGACCCGTACGGCAATTCGGTCGATTTCTTCCACCGTTTCCGCGAGGACATCGCCCTGGCCCATGACCTGGGGGTCGGCGTGTATCGGATGAGCGTGGAGTGGTCACGAATTCAACCCCGGCCCGGCGAATGGGACGAGCAGGGACTTCGCTTCTACGACACCGTGATCGACACGATCCGCGCGGCCGGTATGCGCCCGATGATCACCATCGACCACTGGGTGTATCCCGGCTGGGCCGCCGACCGCGGCGGTTGGCGCAATCCTGGCATGGTCGCCGACTGGCTGACCAACGCACGATTGGTGGTGGACCGCTACGACCACATCGATCCACTGTGGGTGACCTTCAACGAACCCGCCTTCTACGGCATGCACGAGATGCAGATGGGCGCGCTGAATCCGCTCGAGTTGCCGACGATGAACGATCGGCTCGTGCAGTCCCACAACGCGATCTACGACTACATCCACACCCGCCGACCCGCCGCGATGGTGACCAGCAATGTCGCGTGGGCCTCGGCCGCGCAACCCGTCACCGATGTGCTGTTCGAGGACCGGGTCGCGAGCAAACTGGACTACATCGGGGTCAACTATTACTTCGGCACCTCGCTCAACGACCTCGAAGGTTCGTCTCCGACCTACGCCACGACGCCGTGGAAACTGGCGTTGACACCGGAGGGGATCTACTACGCCCTGAGGTACTTCGATCGCAGGTTCCCCGGCCGCCCCCTCTACGTTGTCGAAAATGGGATGCCCACCGAGAACGGGCAACCCCGCGCCGACGGCTGGGACCGCGCCGACAACCTGCGCGACACCGTCTACTGGCTCCAACGCGCCAAAGCCGACGGCATGAACGTGATCGGCTACAACTACTGGAGTTTGACCGACAACTACGAATGGGGCACCTACGCTTCACGGTTCGGTCTCTACACCGTCGACGTCGAGAACGATCCGGCCCTGACCCGCCGCCCGACCGACGCCGTCACCGCCTACCGCGACATCACCGCCCGCGGTGGTGTCCCCGACGCGTATCGACCCACTCGACCTCCGGTGTGGTGCTCGATGGTCGACCCGCCTTCGAGCTGCCTGGCCCCGGTCACCCTGCCCCGTTGATCGTCGCGTCCAGCGGCGTCTGTCCCGACCTCCGGAAGAAAAGATTTCACCATGTATTCCAGCAAGATCGGCCGCGCACTTCGAACCGGCACGACAGCGGCGGCCTGCGTCGCGGCCACGGTACTACCCTGCTCGACGAGCCAGGCCGAACCGGTCAGCGGCACACCACAAACGTATGTGGCTCTCGGTGATTCGTTCTCCGCCGGAGTAGGAATCTCGCCGTTGGCGCCGGTGTCGGGACTGCCGAGCGTGTGCGGTCGATCGTCGGTCAACTATCCACACCTGCTCGCCGAGCAGCTCGGCGTCGCGACGTTTCGAGATGTGACCTGCGGGAGCGCGACCAGCGCTGATCTGGCCGGTCGACAATCCGATCTCGTCGGTAGCCGCGAGCCCCAGTTCGATGCGCTGAGTCCGGACACGACGTTGGTGACCCTGGGGATCGGCGGCAACGACATCGGCCTGATCGAACTCGGCGCGGGCTGTGTCAACCCGCTGCCGGAGCCGGTCGGTTCCTCGTGCGCCGATCGCTTCACCGTCGACGGTCACGACCGGATCGGCGCCCGAATCGAAGCGTTCGCCCCAACGTACGGCCTCATCATCGACCAGATCCGCGCACGTTCCCCACAGGCACGCATCGTGATGGTCGGCTACCCGGTCGGAATCCGCCTCGACGGCTGCCCCGGGGTACAACCGACATGGGCAGCCGACGCGAACTATCTGCAATCCAAGATCGATCAGCTCAACACTGTCATGGCGGCACAGGCCGCAGTCAACAACGTTGACTTCGTCGGACTGGCCGCCTCCACCGCGGGCCATGATGCCTGCGCCGAGCCGGGACAGAACTGGATCACCGGCATCGTCCCCCAGTCGATCGAGTCACCGGTGCCGATGCATCCCAACGCCGCTGGACACCGCAACGCCGCCCAACAGTTACTCACCACATTGACGCGGTAATACCAACGCAGCCCGTCCACGACCGGAACCCACGGCTGCCGTTCGCTGCCGTGGGCTCGTGGGTATCCAGCGACCGATATTCGTTGTGCTCTGCCGGCTCACCACGGAGCGAGTAGCGGTCCCAGCCGGCCGCCGGGTCGCTAGTGGTTGTGCCCGGTGCCGGGCACGGGCTGGCGCAGCCACCGCTCGCCGGATGACACGTATCAACACCCAGGAGAATCCGTGATCCGCCTTCCATTCAACGACTGGTACTTCAGCCGCGACAGCGACCCCGGCACTGTCGCGGGCCCGATCGCCGGGCCGCATGACGCGATGTCCATGAGAAACGTGATCCCGACTGCCGCAACAGCTGGAACACCGGATACTTCCCGGGCGGGGTCTACCGGTATACGAAAACCTTTGCCGCCCCTCAGCATTGGCGCGAAAACCACGTCCTCCTCGAGCTCGAGGGCGCCCACCGGAACTGCCGAGTCTTCCTCAACGGGCACCTCGCGGGCTCACACCTCAACGGGTACAGCGAGTTTCGCGTCGAGGCTCTGCTGGAGCCGATAGACCGGTACCCCCGCATCGGCGAACCGAGTGAGTCCGGTGTGCCGGAGGTCGTGCCGGCGCAGGTGTTCGTAGCCGAGTTCGGCGACTATGGCCCGCAGTCACCATCGTGACCGGAAAGTGCCCGAGTGAGCCGCGCCTATCCGGGTGCGTCCGAATGGTTTTCGACCGGGCGGGGCCAGGGGATGTAGACGGGGATGTAGCGGGCCATCACCGCCGCGCCCAGCGCGGCCAGCGCGCCGACGGTGAACACCGCGACGCCGAGTACGGTCGCCGCCGCGAGTCCGCTGATCGCCAGTGGGCCGAGGAAGAAGCCGGCGTCGTGGGTGAGCCGCCAGGCCGCCAGGAACTCCGCGCGGGTGGCGGCGGGGGCGACATCGGCGCCGATGGTCATGATCACGCCGTTGCCGATGCCGTTACCGATCCCCATCACGATCGCGGCGATGCACAAGGTCAGTGCCGAGGAGGTGAATGGCACGGCCGTGTAGGACACGGCCAGGATCACCAGTGAGGGCACTGCGATGAACCGTCTGCCGTAGCGGTCCATCAGATGTCCGGCCGGGTAGGCGCAGATCACGTCCAGGCCCGCGCCGATGCCGAAGATCAGGCTCGCGGTGGCCGCGCTGACGCCGAGATGGTCTGCCCACAGTGGCAGTACGGCTTCCCTGGACGAGCGCGCCGCCCCCATCAGCAGTGATCCGGCGCCCAGCGTGAGTAGCAGCCGCTGGTGGGTGCGGGAGATGTCGAGCAGCGAAGGTGAGGGGAGCCCGGTGGTGGTGCCTCCGGAGCCCTGCGGGTCCGGCAGCCGGGCCATCAGCCAGCCCGCGATCGCGATGGCGATCAATTGGACCAGGAAACCGCCGCGGGTGCCGATTCCGATGATCGCGAGTGCTCCGAGGAACGGTCCGACGAAGAAGCCGAGCCGCATCGCGCCGCCGAACAGTGACATCGCCCGGGCCCGGCGTTCGAACGGCACCACCTCGGACAGGTAACTCATCCGGGCCAGTCCCCACACCGCGTTGGACAGGCCGACCACGACCATGCCAGCGCCCAGGACCGGCACCGACGGCGCGAGCAGGCACGCCAGCACGCCGAGCGCACCCGCTGTACTGGCGACGATGATCGACAACCGCTCGCCGAGCCGTGTCACCACTTGGCCGGCCGGGATGTCGCCGAGGACCTGTCCGAGCCCGACCAGGGCGACGGTCAGGCCGGCGATGGCGGGGGTCGCGCCGAGATCCAGTGCGGTCAGGGCCATCACCGGTGCCGCGGCGCCCATGCCGATACCGTAGGCGGTGGCGGGCACATACACGGTGAACAGCAGCGGCCGTAGTGAGCCGACCTCGACCGATACCACTGCGCACACCCTTCGCGGACCGGGAAGGCCCCATCGGCCCACCGTCGCGGTCACCCTAGCTATTCATGGGATGTTTTCGGTAGGACGGCGCTCGAGCTGATTTTTATCGGATGATGGAACCTCACCGGCCGATTACCTCCCGGCCACCGACCCGGTCGCACTCGTTTTCGCGAAGTCGGCTCGAGGCCCCGCGCTGGATAGCGATGTGATGTACCGGTCGAAGGTGCGTCGAGTTCTTCGGCGGCTGGTCAGAAGGTTGGCCAGGGTCCGCCCCGGACCGGTTTGGTGGCGGTGACGCGCTGCTCGTTGTCCCGGAAGCGGGGTTCGTAGTGGGTGAAGAACACCTTGGCGACCAGGTCGCGGCGGCTGCGGACGCCGGTCTTGTCGAAAATGCTCTTCAGGTGCTGTTGGACGGTGTGGGCCGAGACGGTCATATCGTCGGCGATCTGGGTTGTCGAGGCGCCCTGGAGCACCAGCCGGGTGACGTCGCGCTCGCGTTCGGTGAGGCCGTAGGCCGACATCAGCAGCGGGTAGATGCGGCTGGGGTGGGCGGGTTCGATGATCACCGCGACCCTGGTCCGCGCTGATGAGGTCAGGCGGGCGCCGTGCAGTACCACCCAGGTTCCCGACCTGGTCAGAGCCCGCGATACGAGGACCTCGTCGGGTCGGTCCTCGGCCACGTGGCGAAACGCGCGGGCGGCGAGGGTCACCACGGCGCTGGGCAGCTGCCCGCGATCCCAGTCGCCATCGGGCAGGTCGCAGAGCCAGTGACGCGCGCCGGCGCTGGCCGATTCGATCTCACAGGCCGAGTCGAGCACCAGCAGACCGGGTGAGTCCGCGTATTCGGGTTCGTCCGCCTGCCCGATCAGCAGGGCCCGGCGGACGCCGTCGGCCAGTGTCGGCGCCACGGTCGCCAGGAATTCCCGCTCGGTGGGGTCGAACATCGCGGCGCCGGGTTCGCGGTAGAGCGCGAGCGCGCCCCAGACTTCGCCGGTGCGAGTGCGTAGTCGCGCGATCAGTTCCTGGTCGCCGCCCATCGTCATATTGCGTTGCCAGCGTTCACTTTTCGAGGGGTCGGGGCCGACAGTGTCGTGCAAGGTCGACAGTCCGGTCGCCGACCGGACGACATCGACGATGCCGTTGCGCTCCTCGCCGTACTCAGCGGCCAACCATTGCGGCGGGAACTCGGCGAGACCGTGGTGGAAATGACTGGTCATCAGCAGCGACGCGGGATCGAGGGTGTACCAGCACGGCGTCAGGTAGTGGGGGACGGCGGTGATCAGTACCTCCGTCGTCTCCTGCCACAGCGACACCAGATCGTGCGGCTCCCGACACAGCCGACCGATCTTGTCGACGGCACGTTGCTTCGAATCCGTGCTCACAGATCAACGGTAGGCCGTGGGGGCGACCAGGGGAAATACCAGGTTTGTGGAATGTCGCGACGACCGGGAGATTCCTAGTCTCGAAGGATGACGACCACGAATGTGCGCCTCAGTCCGCCGCCGCCGGCCTTGATGCGCCTGATCAACCCTGTCGTGCGGCGCGTCCTGGCCACGCCCATGCTCGGTGGTCGTATTCGTCGGCAGGCGATCCTCGGATTCGCCGGCCGGCGCACCGGGCGCAGACTGCGGATCCCGGTCTGTTTGCACCACGTCGAAGGCGAGACGGTGGTCTTCACCGAGCGACCGTGGCGGCATAACCTGGAGGGCGGCGCTCCCGTCACCGTCACCTGTCGCGGGCAGATCCGCCACGGTCGCGCCGTGCTCGTCGACGCCACGCCCGCACGCGTCGGCGCCGCGATGCGGGCGGCGATGGACGACGGCGCGGGCCCGTTCGAACTCGGGCTGAAGGTCACGCGAGGCTACGACCCGACCGCCGACGATCTCGCCGCGATCGCGCGTTCGATCATTCGACTCGATCTAGAGGATTGAGGAAACACCATGCGTATCAATCGAATCCAGCACGACATCACTGTTCTCGCCGACGAGCTGGAGGTGCCGGGTATCGGTCACCTACCGGTGAACGCCTTTGTCCTGCACGCGGCCGAACCCGTCGTCGTCGACACCGGACTCAGCCTTCCCGACCGTGGGTTCATGGCGGCGCTGAGTTCGATCGTGGATCCCGCCGACGTGGAGTGGATATGGCTCACCCATCCCGATCGCGACCACACCGGGTCGCTGTTCGACCTGCTCGACGCGGCTCCCAACGCCCGGCTGATCACCACCTTCGCCGGTCTCGGCATCATGTCGTGTGCCCGACCGGTCCCGATCGATCGCGTGTATCTGCTGAATCCGGGGCAGACCCTCGATGTCGGCGACCGCTGCCTCACCGCGTTTCGTCCGCCGCTGTTCGACAACCCGAGCACGGTCGGGTTCTACGACGAACGCAGCGAAACCTGTTTCACCTCGGACTGTTTCGGCGCTCCGATGCCGAGCGCCGAACTCGCCACCGCCGACGACGTCGGCTACGCGCCACCGGCGGAGATTCGCGCGGCACAGCAGCTGTGGGCGGCGGTGGACAGCCCGTGGGTGCACGTCGTGGACGAGAACAAGTACCTCGCCACGGTCTCGGCCGTACGCGCCTTCGACCCGGGACAGATTCTCAGTACACACCTTCCACCCGCTCGGGAACGCGTGTCGCAGTACTGGGACATGCTCGCCGAGGCGCCGCATGCCGCGCCGTTCGCCAGTCCCGATCAGGCCGCTCTGGAACAGATGCTGGCGAGCTTCGAACCCTGATCGAGCGGATCAGGAACCGCGCAGAATCCGCTGCGCGGCCCGCTCGATGCGGTCGGCGATCTCGGAGTACGACTCGTAGCCCATGCCCGCCCGCACCAGCGCGCCCGCGTAGATCATCTCGAGCCATTCGATGACGTCGTTGTCGGCGTCGGGTCCGAGTGCGCGCGCGAGCCTGCTCCGGATCTCGATGCCGATGCGGGTGCGCAGATGCTCGACGTCCGGGTCCGAGCCGAGCAGCGCGCCGGTGACCGCGCCGGACAGTTCCTGTTCCTCGGCCACCAGTAGCGCGATGTTGCGCAGCTCGGCGAGTACCCGCACCGTCGGGTCGGGGTCCTCGCTCGCGGGCGAGCGCGAGGCCAGCAGGCGACGCCAGAAGATCTCGGCGACCAGGTGCTCCTTGGAGGAGAAGTAGGTGTACGCCGTCGCCGTGGCGACGCCCGCCTCCGCGGCGACCAGCCGAATCGTCATGCCGGAGAAGCCATCCCGCGTGAGCACCACCAGCGCGGCCCTGGTCAGTCGTTCGACGGTATCGGCCTGCTTACCGGTCAATCGACGCCTTGTTGCTTCGAGGCCGATGGAATCGCTTTCAGACATGCGTCCGAATGTTACCCGGCAGTTCCGGCGCCTCGGTGAACCGCACCGGGCGGACCGGCCGTTCAGCCGCCGGTGCGGGAGAGGATCACCACGGGGATCTCCCGCTCGGTCCACGACTGGTAGGCATCGAAATCGGCGTAGAGCTCGGTCAGCAGCGGCCACAGCCGGTGCCGATCTTCGGCGTCGGCGACGCGGGCCACAACCGGGTAGTGCTCGGCGCGGATCCGGACGTGCGCGTGCGGATCCGCGAGCAGATTCAGATACCACTGCGGGTGATTCGCCAGGCCGCCCTGCGAGCCGACGATGACGAGATCCTGGCCGTCGACGAGGTAGAGCAGCGGCGCCGCGAAGATCTTGCCGGACTTGCGACCTCGATGTTCGAGCAGCAGGGTCGGCACCGGGCTGCGGAACCCGGCGCCGATTCGCCAGGTTCCGCCGACGCGCCCGTTGGTGCGGCGATAGATCCACGCCTGCGCGCGCGACCCGTATCGAATGATCCGCGTCGTCATCGGCGCGTTCAGCCCTTTCGGCTGATTCTTCGGCATACCCATCGATCGCACGCTACAGCGATCGCGGACCGACGGGTCGGTTGTGCGTCATTTCTTGCGACGCTCCTGCGCGATCACCTTGCCGACGGTGCCGTCGAGCGAGGTCCCCGCCGGCCAGCCGACGTAGTGGCACAGGAACAGCGCGATCTCGCGCAACTGTTCCTCGGACAGCTCGCCGTTGCGCAACGCGGCGCCGATCTGGATCTCGGCGACGTCGAAATTGCCCTGCGCGGTGAGCGCCCCGAGCAGCAGCAGGCGCCGTTCGCGCAGGGTCAACGCGGGCCGCGACCAGATGTCGGCGAACAGATGGTCGGCGGTGACGGCGAAATGCTCGCCGGGACCGTCGGCGAATTCCCAGCCGTAGACCTCGCTCATCTTGGCCAGGCCACGTCGGCGGACGTCGGCGGGAGTTTCTCCCTCGGTGGTCATGGTGTCTCCTTGTCGAGCGCAGGGTGGGCGACGCCGAGTCCCTCGGCCAGTCGCGCGACGGCGAGTTGTGCCAGTGGGAGGTCGACGTCGAGTCGGTCACCGAGTTCGAGCGCGAGGGACAGGTCCTTCTCGCCGAGATCGCGCACGTGACCGAGGATGGAGAACCAGAAGTCGTCCGGCTCGATCGGTGCGGTGGTGTCGCGCAGCATGATCGCGCCAGGGCCGCCGGTCACCGCGTCGGAATGCCGGACCACCTTGCCGAGCGCGGTGAGACTGATCCCGGCGGCTTCGGCGAGCCGTTGCCCCTCGGTGGCCGCGGTGAACGAGATGAAGTGAAGTAGGTTGCGCGCCAACTTCATTCGTGTCCCCGCGCCGACGGGGCCCGCGTGCACGATGAGGTCGGCGAAGCAACCGAACGGCGCCCTGATCAGGTCCACCGCGGCGGCGCTGCCGCCGAGCATCACCGCCAGCCTGCCCTGGGTGGCGCCGGGCGCACCGCCGCTGACGGGCGCGTCGACGAACTCGACCCCGTGCTCCGCGCAGCGGGCGGCCAACTCCTGCGCCGTCCGGTCGCTGATGGTGGAGTGCACCGCGACGACCGTGCCGGGTGCCGCGGTACGGAGAATCCCCGCCGGTCCGGTCAGCACCTCGGTCACCTGCGCATCGTCGATGACGGTGATACAGATGATCCGCGCGTGTGTGGCGACCTGCGCCGGATCGGTGACCGACCGCGCGCCCGCCGCGACGAACGGTTCGGTGACCTCGGCGCGAACATCACAGACCGTCAGCCCGCCCGGCCATTCCAGCAGCCGTCGCGCGATCGGCGCGCCCATATTGCCGAGGCCGATGAAACCGACCGGGGCACTGGTGGATTCGGTGGTCATCGGATGATCTGTCCGCCGTCGACATTGAGAATCTGGCCGGTGACCCAGCCCGCGTCGTCGGAGAGCAGGTACAGGCAGGCGCCCACCAGGTCCTGCGGGGTGCCCATGCGCTTGATCGGGATGCGCTTGACCATGTCCTTGACCATATTGCCCGGCGTGACGGTCTGGGTGGCTTCGGTGTCGATCGGGCCGGGCGCGATGGCGTTCACCCGGATCTGCGAGCCGCCGAGCTCGGTGGCGAGCTGCTGGGTGAGGCCGTTGATGCCGACCTTGGCCAGCCCGTAGAAGCCCGAGTACAGCCAGGCGGCGGTGGAGGACTGGTTGACGATCGAGCCGCCGCCCGCCGCGATCATCGGCTGCCAGACCGCGCGCGTCACATTGAGCGCGCCGTCGAAGTTCACGCTCATGAACTTCTTGTAGTAATCCCACGGCACGGTGAGCAGCAGATCGAGCTTCATCTCCCCGTAGATGGCCGCATTGTTGACCAGATGGTTGATCGCGCCGAACTCGGCGACGGTGAATTCCGCCAGCGCGGCGGCGGATTCGGGATCGGAGACATCGACGCGACGGAACGCCGCCGACCCGCCGTCGGCGACGATCTGCTTGGCCACCTCCTCGCCGCGCTCGACATTGAGATCGGCGACAACGACATTGGCGCCCTCGGCGGCGAGCGCGGCGGCGTAGACCGCGCCGATGCCCTGCGCCGCGCCGGTGACGATCGCGGTGCGACCGGTGAAACGTGCCATGATTTTCAGCTCCTGAGTGTGGATGATGTGGTGAGGTCAGGCGGGAGTGGCGATCACCTTGGTCTCGAGGTATTCCTCGAAACCGGCCACGCCCATCTCACGGCCGAGGCCGGATTGCTTGTAGCCGCCGAACGGCACGTCGGGGTGGTACCAGAGCCCGCCGTTGACGCTCAGCGACCCGGTTCGCACCCCCGAGACCACGCGCTCGATCCGGTCCGGATCGCTGCCCCAGACCGAGCCCGACAGACCGTAGGGCGATTCGTTGGCGAGCCGGATCGCGTCGTCGTCGCCGTCGTGGGCGATCACGACGAGCACCGGACCGAAGATCTCCTCCTGCGCGACGGTCGCGGAGTTGTCGAGCCCACTGATGAGCGTCGGTTCGATGTAGTACCCCCGCTCTGCGTCCGCGGGCCTGCCGCCGCCGACTTCGATGCTCCCGCCTTCGGCACGCGCGAGCTCGAGGTAGCGCTCCACTCGTGCCCGCTGGCGCTCGGAAATCAGTGGCCCACACACGGTTCCGGGTTTGGTGGGGTCACCGGCCCTGAGCCCGCGCAGCGCGCCCGCGGCCGCGCTGACCGCCGCGTCGTAGGACTGGCGCGGCACGAGCAGTCGGGTGGTGAGTGCGCAGCCCTGGCCGGCGTGCACGGCGACCGTGAACGCGGTGTAGCTGGCCGCTGCCGCGATATCGGCGTCGTCGAGCACGATGGCGGCGGATTTGCCGCCCAGCTCGAGGAAGGTGCGCTTGAGTGTCGCCGACGCGCCGACCATGATCGAGCGACCCGTCTGGGTCGAGCCGGTGAAGGTGATCATGTCGACCCGCGGATCGTGGACCAACTGGGCGCCGAGCCCGTGATCGGACGAGGTGACGATATTGATCACGCCCGCCGGGATATCGGTGTGCTCGGTGATGAGCGCGCCGAGCACGGCCGCACACCACGGTGTGTCCGGGGCGGGCTTGAGCACCAGGGTGTTGCCCGCGGCCAGCGCGGGCCCGATCTTGGCCAGGTTGATCTGGTGCGGGAAGTTCCACGGCGTGATAGCCCCGACGACGCCGACGGCCTCACGGCGCAGGACCCGGTGGCTGGTGATCCCCATCTGTTCCCTGGCGCCGAGGTCGGTTTCCCAGCGGTAGTTCTCGGCCAGGTCGGCGGAGTAGGACAGATCCGCGATCGGCCCCTCCAGTTGCGGTCCGCTGGTCAGCATGACCGGTGCGCCGACCTCGGCGATCGTGATCGCCCGCAACTCCTCGATGTTCTCGACGAGCACGTCACGCAATTGCCGCAGGCAGCGCGCGCGCAATGCCGGATCGCGCGACCACTGCGTTTCGTCGAAGGCGGTGCGCGCCGCGGCGATGGCCGCCTCCATATCGGCGCCCGAGGCGTCGGCGGCGTATCCGAGCACCTCCTCGGTGGCGGGATTGATTGTCGCGAAGACACCGGAACCACCCGGGATCAACTTTCCGCCGATCAACAGTGGTGTGCCTTCGGCGGGGACGAGGCCGTTCATAGGGAGGCTCCGATACGTGTCTGGACAGGTGTACGGAATATAGTTCGGTAACTCGACAAGACGCAAGACCATACATGCCTTTTACCTGTACACCCGCCTGTAGTAGTATCCGGACACATGTCCGAAACCGCGCCTACCGGCATCGAAGCAACTCGCCGACGCCTGACCGAAAAACAGGCCGATACCGTGGACCGCCTGACCGTCGCCGCGGTCGAGGTCCTGTCCCGCGAGGGCTACTCCGGGACAACGATCCGGCTCGTCGCCGCGTCGGCAGGCGTCGGCACCGCCACCGCGTACACCTATTTCTCCTCCAAGGAGCACCTGATCTCCGAGGTGTTCTGGCGGCGACTGGTCGCCATGCCCCCGCTCGAGGGGGGCGAGGACGACGCGACCACCCGCGTGGTCGCCGTCCTGCGACAGGTCTCGATGCTGGTGGCCGACGAACCCGCGCTGGCCGGGGCGGTCAGCAGCGCACTCCTGGGCGACGATCCCGACGTGCACCACCTGCGGGTACGCATCGGCATGGAGATCCGCCACCGACTGAACCAGGCGCTGCGCGCGAAGGATCCCGAACGCCTGGCCGCGCTCGAGTTGCTGTACTCGGGCGCGCTGCTGCAAGGCGGCATGGGCCTGCTGTCGTACGAGCAGGTCGCCGACCTGCTCGAGATGTGCGCGCGCCGACTGATGGTCGAGCACGCCGACGACGACTGACCCACTCGACGACCGGATTCGCCGCCGTTCGAGCCTTGTCGCGGGCCGACGACCGTAGTACTGTCCAGACACATGTCCACCAAGTGTCTGGACAGTATTCCGGGAAGGATGTTCCAATGACGCTGGTCAAACCGCAGCGCGTATCCGGAGGCGAAGAGGAACACGGGCACCTCGCCGAGTTCCGCACCGACCCGATCGCGCTGATGCGGCGGGTACGCGCCGAGTGCGGCGATGTCGGGGCCTTCGAACTCGCGGGACGCGATGTCGTCCTGCTGTCCGGCGCCGAAGCCAACGAATTCTTCTTCCGCGCCGGCGACGACGATCTCGATCAAGCCGCCGCCTACCCGTTCATGAAGCCCATCTTCGGCGAGGGCGTCGTCTTCGACGCGCCCCCGGAACGCCGCAAGGAGATGCTGCACAACTCGGCACTGCGCGCGGACCATATGCGCGGGCACGCGGGCACCATCGCCCGCGAGGTGGACCAGATGGTCGCCCAGTGGGACGACGAGGGCGAGATCGACCTGCTCGAGTTCTTCGCCGAGCTGACCATCTACACCTCCTCGTCCTGTCTGATCGGCGTGAAGTTCCGCAATCAGCTCGATGGACGCTTCGCGCACCTCTACCACGAGCTCGAGCAGGGCACCGACGCCCTGGCCTACGTCGATCCGTACGCGCCGATCGAGAGTTTCACCCGGCGCGACGCGGCGCGCGTAGCGCTGGTCGAGCTGGTCCAGGCGATCATGGATCAGCGCGAGGCGAATCCGCCCACCGGCAAAGACGACCGCGACATGCTCGATGTGCTCATCTCGGTGAAGGACGAGAACGGGGAACTACGGTTCTCGGCCAGCGAGATCACCGGCATCTTCATCTCGATGATGTTCGCGGGCCACCACACCACCTCGGGCACCGCGGCCTGGACGATCATCGAGCTGCTGCGCCACCCCGAGACGTTGGCCGGTGTCGTCACCGAACTCGACGAGCTCTACGCCGACGGCGCCGACGTGAGTCATCACGCGCTGCGCCAGATCCCGAATCTGGAGGCCGCGCTCAAGGAGTCGTTGCGGTTGCATCCGCCGCTCATCGTGCTCATGCGCGTGGCGCGCGCGGAGTTCGAGGTGTGCGGACATCAGATCGCGCCGGGCGACATGGTCGCGGCCACGCCCGCCATCTCCAACCGGATTCCGGAGGATTTCCCCGACCCGGACGCCTTCGATCCCGCTCGCTACCTCGATCCGCGCCAGGAAGACATCGTCAACCGCTGGACCTGGATTCCGTTCGGCGCGGGCAAGCATCGCTGCGTCGGCGCCCCGTTCGCGCTCATGCAGCTCAAGGCGATCTTCTCGATTCTGCTGCGGGACTGGGAGTTCGAACTCGCCCAGCCCTCGGACACCTACCGCAACGACCATTCCAAGATGGTGGTTCAGCTCGAGCAACCCTGCCGCGTGCGATACCGGCGCAGGCAGCGCTGAGCGCGGGCGGAGGAACACTGTGACAGCGTCGTCCATCCCCAGCGGATTCGATTTCACCGATCCGGCACTGTGGGAAACGCGTAACCCCATCCAGGAATTCGCCGAACTGCGCCGCACCGCACCGGTCTGGTGGAACGCCCAGACCGACGCGCAGTCGGGCGGATTCCGCGACGGCGGCTACTGGGTGATCTCCAAGCACGAGGACATCAAGGAGATCTCGCGCAATCCCGAACTGTTCTCCTCCCAGCGCAAGGGTTCGGTTATCCGGCTGCCCGGCGAGGTGACGCCCGAGCAGATCGAGCTCACCGGCGCCCTGTTGCTGAACATGGATCCGCCCAAGCACACCAAGATCCGCCGGATCATCTCCAAGGGTTTCACGCCGCGCGCGGTCGAGGGGTTGCGCGCGGCGCTGGCCGAACGGGCGGCGGCGATCGTGCGCGCGGCACGGGCGGCGGGCGGCGGTGATTTCGTCGAACAGGTGGCGTGCGAGCTTCCGCTGCAGGCCATCGCCGAATTGGTCGGTGTCCCCCAGCAGGACCGCCGCAAGCTGTTCGACTGGTCGAATCAGATGCTCAACTACGACGATCCCGAATACAGCGACGCGACCACGACCGACGTCGCGGCGACCGCGGCCATGGAGATCCTCGGCTACTCCTGGAACATGGCCGAACAGCGGCGCGCCGAACCGGCCGACGACATCGTCAGCGCCCTGGTGCAGGCCGATCTCGACGGGGAGTCGCTGGGCTCGGACGAGTTCGGGTTCTTCGTGATCCTGCTGGCGGTGGCGGGCAACGAGACCACCCGCAACGCCATCACCCACGGCATGAAGGCGTTCATCGACAACCCGGATCAGTGGGAGCTCTACAAGCGGCAACGCCCACGCACCGCGACCGACGAGATCGTGCGGTGGGCCACCCCGGTCACGGTCTTCCAGCGCACCGCGACCGCCGACACCGAGCTCGGCGGGCAGCGCATCCGCGCCGGGGACCGCGTCGGATTGTTCTACAGCTCGGCCAATTTCGACGAGGACGCGTTCGAACGCCCCTTCAGCTTCGATATCCTGCGCGACCCCAATCCGCATCTGGCCTTCGGCGGCACCGGCACGCACTTCTGCGTCGGCGCCAATCTGGCCCGGCTCGAGATCGATCTGATCTTCAACGCCATCGCCGACGTGATGCCCGATCTGTCCCAGATTTCGGAGCCGCAGCGGCTACGGTCTGGGTGGATCAACGGCATCAAGCACTGGCAGGTCAGCTACGGGCCAGGAGAAGGGGACTGATGAGGATCGCACTGCTGTCCTATCGGAGCAAGCCACACTGTGGCGGACAGGGAGTGTATGTCCGGTATCTGAGCCAGGGACTCGTCGAGCTCGGCCATGAGGTCGAGGTGTTCTCCGGCCAGCCCTATCCCGAGGAGCTCGATCCGCGGGTGCGGCTCACCGAGGTGCCGAGTCTGGACCTCTATCGCGACGAAGATCCCTTTCGCACACCCCATCCTCGTGAGATCCGCGATCGCATCGACCTGCTCGAGCTCGCCACCATGTGGACGGCCGGATTCCCCGAACCGCGCACGTTCAGCAAGCGCGTCGCCAGGCTGTTGGCCTCGCGCATCGCGGATTTCGATGTCGTGCACGACAATCAGTGCCTGGGCTCCGGTCTGCTCGACATCGCCGAGCTGCTGCCGCTGGTGGCGACCGTCCACCATCCGATCACCCGCGACCGCGCGGTCGATCTGGCCGCGACGCCGTGGCGGCGCAAGCTGTTCGTGCGGCGCTGGTACGGCTTCCTCGGCATGCAGAAGCGAGTCGCACAGCGGATTCCGGACCTGATCACGGTGTCCTCGTCGTCGGCCGCCGATATCGCGCAGGACTTCGGTGTGCGGCCCGAACAGTTGCGGACCGTTCCCCTCGGCGTGGACACCGCACTGTTCCGGCCACGGGAGACACCGCGAGCCCGGGGGCGGATCGTCGCGGTAGCCAGCGCCGACAAGCCGCTCAAGGGCATCGCGCATCTGCTGAAAGCCGTTGCCCGGCTGCGTAATACCCACGATGTCGAGCTCCGGCTCGTCGCGAGGCTGGAGCCGAACGGCCCCACCGAGAAGCTGATCGCCGAACTCGGCATCGCCGATATCGTCACCCCGGTCAGCGGAATGAGCGACGAGCAGCTGGCCGAACTGCTCGCCTCGGCCGAGATCGCGTGCATTCCGTCGATGTACGAGGGGTTCTCGCTGCCCGCCGTCGAGGCGATGGCCAGCGCGACGCCGCTGGTCGCGAGCCGGGCGGGCGCGCTGCCCGAGGTCGTCGGCGAGTGCGCCGAACTGGTCGAGCCGGGCGACGTGGACGCGCTGACGCGAGTGCTCGGCGAACTGCTCGTCGACCCCGACCGGCGCGAGCGCCTCGGCGCGGCGGGGCGGGTTCGCGTACTAGAGCTGTTCAGCTGGTCGGCCGTCGCCGCGCAGACGGTCGCGATCTACGACCAGGCGATCACCCGCCGCTCCCCCACCCCGCCGGGCACCGCCCGATGACGACACCGCCCGACCCCGCACCGCACCTGGAGGCCTCATGTTGACCGTCGATTTCGACCGCTTGGGCGTCGGCCCCGGATCACGGGTGATCGACATCGGCTGCGGCGCGGGCAGACATTCCTTCGAGGCCTATCGTCGCGGAGCCGACGTCGTCGCGTTCGACCAGAACGCCGACGACCTGGCCGATGTGAACCTCATGTTCGAGGCGATGGCCGCGGCGGGCGAGGCGCCGGAGTACGCCAAGGCCGAGACCGTGCGCGGCGACGCGCTCGACCTGCCCTATGGCAACGACGAATTCGACGTGGTCATCGCCTCGGAGATCCTCGAGCACGTCCCGCAGGACACGCGGGCGATCGCCGAACTGGCGCGAGTGGTCAAACCCGGTGGCGCACTGGCTGTGACGGTGCCGCGCTGGCTGCCCGAACGCATCTGCTGGGCGCTCTCGGACGAGTACCACGCCAACGAGGGCGGTCACGTGCGTATCTACCGCGCCGACGAGCTGCGCGACAAGATCACCGCGCGCGGTCTGCGCTACCACCACCAGGATTTCGCGCACGCGCTGCACGCACCCTTCTGGTGGCTCAAATGCGCTGTCGGCGTGCGCAATGACAAGCACCCGCTGGTGAGCGCCTATCACCGCATGCTGGTGTGGGACATGATGTCGGCCCCCGCGCTGACGCGCACGGCCGAACGGGTGCTCAATCCGCTGGTCGGCAAGTCTGTCGCGCTCTACTTCACGAAACCGGCGGTGCGCGGCGATGCCCGTTGAGCTACCTGCTGTTCCCGGGGTGATCTCCGCGCGTGATATCCGCCGGACCGCCGAATCCATCGCCGCCGCACAGGAACCCGACGGCGCGATTCCCTGGTTCAGCGGCGGTCACACCGACCCGTGGGACCACATCGAGTCCGCGATGGCATTGACCGTGGCCGGGCTGTGGGACCAGGCCCGCGAGGCCTATATCTGGTCGGCGAAAACGCAACGGTCCGACGGCTCGTGGCCGATGCAGCTGCGCGCCGGCGTGATCGAGAATCACGACGCCGACACCAACTTCTGCGCCTATCTGGCCACCGGCGTGCTGCACGCCCTGTCGATCACCGGCGATACCGGCTTCGCCGCCGAGCTGTGGCCGACGGTCCGCGCCGGCATCGACTTCGTCCTCGGCCTGCGACGGGGCGCCCACGGCGAGATCCACTGGTCGGCGAACGAATCCGGGTCCTGCGGCGAAGCCCTGCTCACCGGCTGTTCCAGCATCTTCCACAGCCTCGGCTGCGCGGTGACCCTCGCCGAGCGGATGGGCGATCCGCGCCCGGACTGGGCGGCGGCGCGCGACCGGCTCGGTCGCGCCCTGCGCCATCACCCCGAAGCGTTCCTGGACAAGAGCCGCTACTCCATGGACTGGTACTACCCCGTGCTCGGTGGCGCGGTGCGCGGCGCGGCGGCCACCGAGCTGATCGCCGCGCGCTGGGACGAATTCGTCGTCGGCGACCTCGGCATCCGCTGCGTGTCCGACGCGCCATGGGTGACCGGCGCCGAGACCTGTGAACTGGTCATGGCACTGGACGCTATCGGCGACACCACTGCCGCGGCCACCCTGTTCGCCGCTATGCAGCATCTGCGCGAACTCGACGGTTCCTATTGGACCGGACTGGTTTTCACCGATGGCAAGCGCTGGCCGGAAGAACGCACCACGTGGACCGGGGCGGCGGTCGTGCTCGCCGCCGACGCCATCACCCGCACCACGGCGGGCAACGGCATCTTTCGCGAGGCACTACCCCGCTGAGCTCATTCAGCCGCAGGCGGCGGTTCGCTGCAGGATTCGCAGCGAACCGGTGACCGAGAGTTCGCTGAACTTGCCGCTGTCGAGTGCGCGGCGATAGATGTTGAACGGCGCGCGGCCACCATCGGCGGGGTCGGGGAAGACGTCGTGGATGGCGAGCAGTCCACCGCCCGCCACCCAGGGCACCCAGTTGTCGTAATCGCGCTGAGCGGCTTGCTCGGTGTGGCCGCCGTCGATGAACAGCATCCGCAGCGGGGTCCGCCAGACGCGCGCCGCGGCGGTGGACGAGCCGATGATCGCGGTCACCGTGTCGGTGAGCTCCGCCCGGATCATGGTGCGCCGGAACGTGGTCACGGTGTCGAAGACCCCGGTCTCCGGGTCGACCAGGGCGGTGTCGTGGTACTCCCAGCCCGGCTGGTGTTCCTCGGAGCCGCGGTGGTGGTCGACGGTGAACACGGCGGCGCCGGTCTCGCGGGCGGCGGCACCGAGATAGACGGTCGACTTGCCGCAATAGGTACCGATCTCCATGATGATTCCGTCGCCCGCGTACGCCCGAGCGGCAGCGTAGAGCGCGTGCCCCTCGTCCGGTGGCATGAATCCGATGGTCTGTTCGGCGAGTGCGAACAGATCACTGGTACCGGCGGAGATTTCGTCTACAGCTGCCATGCGGGCCACGCTAACATATGAACTGGAATACAATCCGGACTACTGTCCGGAAACCTGTTCGGATAGTCGAAACCAGAGGAGAACACCGATGAAGACTCGCCTCAACTGCCCCTGCGGCCTCGCCATCAAGGGCACCGACGAAGACGATCTGATCAAGCAGACCCAGGCGCACCTGGCCGAGAACCACCCGGGACACGACTACTCCCCCGAGGAGATCCTCTTCATCGCCTACTGAGTCGGCTACTTGGTGGGCTGCTTGGTCGGCAGCGCGTTCTGCAGGCCACCCACCTCGGTGATCTGCCAGTCGGCATTGCGGTCCACGGTGAGCGAGTAGGTCACGGTGGTGCGCGTTCCGCCGGGTGTCTGGGCGCTGGTGGAGACCACATCGAGGTAGGCGTTGACCTTGTAGATGCCGCCGTTCTCCGAGGTCACCGTCGCCGAGAGCGGCGTCGCCTTCGACGTCCACTGCAGCGGCAACAGGATCTGTTCCAATTGCGGTGCGGTGGCGTCGAACTTGGCGGCCAGTTGCGGGGTGGTACCGGTGCGCAGCCGGGTGAACCAGGCCTGCACGTCGCGGTAGTCGATGGTGGACGCGCCGACCCCGTAGTCCGAGGCGATCTGTTCGACATGCCTGACGTCGGCGTCGCGTGCCGCACGGTCGGCGATCGTCGACTCCGCCGAGAAGTACAGCACCGCGAAGGTGACGACCGCGGCGACCAGAACGGCGATCGTGGCGGTGACCAGCACGGTCGACAGTCGCAGGGATACGGTGTGCGGCGTGGGCCCGGCCGCGGTCGTGGTGGCTTCTTCGGTCGCTGTACTCATGGTCCATCCTTGTCCGAACTATTCGACGGCGATCTATTTGACAGCGATGCGCACACGCATCGTGCCGTCGGCGTCCACGCTCTGTAGGGCTTGCTCGATCAGGGTGCTGATGTCGATGGCGGGTGTCCGATTCACCGCGTCGGTGACGACCGGACCCAATATCTGACCCAGCGGGGCGATACTCGGCCCGATCTCCTCGAGCAGGGTGGTCAGATTCGCCAGGAACGGCACGAGGCCGTCGCCGGTGAAGTAGTCGGGTACCGGACGACTCTCGACGAGCGCCGATCCCGACGCGACGATGTCGTTCAGCGTCACACCGAACTCGCCGAACAGTGGGCCCGCCGTGCCGAGCGAGGGCCCGAGCCATGCCATGTTGCCGCCGAGGGCCTGCATATCGGCGAACAGTTGCCGAATGGCCTCGGTGCGGCTCAGCAGGGTGGCCGCGAGCAGCGTCGATGACCGTTGCAGGTTCGGCATCGCCGTGTCCGTCCCGGCCAGCGCGCGGTCGAAGGTGTCGACCAGGTTCGCGATCGCCTCGGGATGGATCTGGTCGAGCAACTCGACCAGTCGGGCCGACAGCGCCGTAATGGTCATCGGCAGGTGGATCCGCTCGGCCGCCACGACTTGGCCGTCCTCGAGGTACGGGCCCGCACCCGATTTCGGCGCGAAGGCGATATAGGGCTCGCCGAGCGCCGAGAGTTGCTCGATCCGGACATCACTGGACACCGGGATGCGGTAGCGGCTGTCGATCCGCAGCCGGACGAGCACTCCGCCTGCCTGCTTGCGCACCGACTCGGTCCGGCCGACCTGAACACCCGAGAGCAGCACCGGTGAATTCGGCGCGAGCCCGCCCGAATTGTCCAGCCGCATGTCGGCGGTGAAGTAGCTCGATCGAGGATCGAACCGCAGCACACCGAGCGACATGTACCCGACGCCGAGGACAAGGACCGCCGCGATCGCGGAAAGCGACACTGCCGCACGCAGATTCATCGTAGGAGTCCGATCATCCGCAGGGTGTCGACGATGCGGGCGGTGTGCTCGTCGGCAGTGATCGGGCCGGTCGACGGCCCGACGGTGACATCGACCAGGTCGACCTTCGGGCCGTGGGTCGCGAAGGGAACGAGATCGTTGTTGATCAGGTCGATGATCGACTTCATGTTCGACGGTGAGTCGGCGTCGAGCGGACGACCTCCCAGCAGCATCGGAACCAGGGCCCGGGTGGTGTCGTCGAGGGAGGACAGCAGCGGCCCGAGCCACTGCGCGGCGGGCGCGACGGGGCCGAGCGCGGTCAGCACGAAGATGACCCCGATCTGCGCGTTCACGGCGTCGGTGGTGTGTTGGACGCCGTAGGGGGTGAGCAGTTGGTCGAGAATCGGCAGGTTCTGCTGCATGCCCTGTTCCACCGTGGCCTCCAAGCCGTCGAGGAGGGCGTCGATCGAGTGCAGGTGGTCGCCGAGGTCGGTGATGTCGGCGCCGAGCAGGCCCGCGAGGCGCGCGGTATCGCGTGGATCGTCGGGGAACACGCCGTTCATGGTGTTGACGATGGATTGGAAGTCGGTCACCGCGCCGCTCCCGATGAAGGTGGACAGCCCGGCCAGGATGTCCTCGATCGGGGGCGACTGGGTGGTGTCCGCGAGCGGGATGGTCGCGCCCGCCGTCAGCTCGCCCGTGCCCGCTCGCACCGGTTCGCTCAGCGCGATGTGGACATCGCCGAGCGGAGTCTCCTGGCGCAGTTCGGCGGTGGTGCCGACCGCGAGCCGTACCGACTGCCCGATGGCCACGTCGGCGATGGCGTAGCCCGGCACGGCCGCCCGATCCGCGGTGGCGGCGACGGGATCGACCAGGGTGACCCCGGTGAGGGTGCCGACCCGGACACCGGCCGCGATCACCTTGGCGCCCTGCGGAAGATTGAGCACATCGGCGAACTCGATCCGCAGCTGATAGGTCGGACCGTCGACGCCCGCACCCGGGACGGGTAGGTCAGCGGGCTGGAAGCCGCAACCGGTGAGGGCGAGCAGTGCGGTGAACAGGAGCAGGGCGGCGCGTCTCATCGTGCGCTCACCGCCCCGAGCAGCAGGGGCAGGGCGGGAATCGTCATCGCACCGCTTTCGGTTGCCTGGCAGGGCTGTCCGGTGACGACCTGCACGGCCGCGCAGACCTGGGCCGTGTCCTGCTGGGCGAGAAGGAGTTTCGGTGGCGCGTAGCCGATGGTCAGTGCGCCGCTCGCCGGGTCGACGGCTCCGGCGAAGCCGCTCGCGACGGCCGGCGCCATGGCGATCACATCGGCGAGCGAGCCGACGCCCGCCGCGATCATGCGCGAAAGATCCGGCACCGAGTCCAGCGCGCGCAGTGCCGGCGACCCGAACATCATGATCACGTCGTTGAGCTGGGGCAGCAGGTCGGCGAGCGCGGCGACGATCTCGACGATCGGCGGGAACGCGATGGTGACGATGTCGTTGAACGTCTGCGGCAGCCCGCTCACCGTGGTCTCCACCTGGGACCAGCCGCCACGGGCGCGCTGGGCGAGCTCGGCGAGCGCGTCGAGCAGTTGCCCGATGTGTCCGATCGCCGCGTCGGGTGCGGCCAGCGCCCGGCTCAGCGCGGCGATGATCGCGTTGATCTGATCGCCGGTTCCCGCTGTCGCGCGATCGAGCGCGTCGACGCCGGCGCCGACGGCGGTGCGCTGCCCGGGATCGCTTGCGCCATTGAGCTGGTCGGCGAGCCCGGCGAGCGCGTCGAACGTTTGTGTCAGGCTCTTGGGGGTCAGTGTCTTCGTGATGCACGAGCTCGAATTCCAGCCCGGCCCAGCGGGTTCGGCTCCGATCAGCGCCAGTCGCCGGTCCGCGATCAGGGTGTCGCTCACGGTCACCGCCCCGACATCGAGCGGCAGCTTGCGGTCGGCGCGAATGGAGAATTCGACGCGCGCCACCGCACCCTCGATATTGATCGCGGTCACGCGCCCGATCTGGATTCCCATGACCGTGACCGCGCTGCCTTCGTAGAGCCCGATGCTGTCGGGCATGTCGGCGCAGTAGCTGCGCATCGGCGGATTCGGCGTGCTCAGCCGCAGACCGATCGCGCCGGCGAGAACGAGGGTCACCACGACCACCGCCGACATCAGCCCGCGAGATCCCAGGATCTTGTTCAGCATCAACAACCACCTCCCTGCAGTGGCACGCACACGGCGGGAAGTTGGATCGTCGCACCGGACTGGTCGACATTCACCCCGCCGCCCGCCTGCATCAATGGGAGCAGTCGCTGTTCGAGAGCTCGCACGGAATCCAGCAGCGTGCCAAGGCGCGCGCCGAGCGCCTCGAGCGCGGGAACGGCATCGGCGAGCGGCTGGACGCGCTCTTTGATCGAGGCGTCCCACGCCCGTCCGAGCGGCGTGAGGTCCTGCAGGACCGCTGACAGGTCATACAGGGATTCGGCGACCTGCACCTTGTTGGTCTGGATGATCTGCTCGAGCGTGCCGAGGGTGATGATCAGGTCCGCGAGTACATCGGCGTTCGCCGCGAGCGCGGTCAGGTACTCGTCGGCGATGGTCAGCGCACGGGAGATGTCGGCGTTCTGCTCGTCCAGGATCGCGACCACGTCACCGGCGGCGCGCACCGTCGACCGCACGGCGTCCGGGCTCTTGTCGATGGCGGTGGACAGCGCGGCCAGATCCTGCCGCAGGACGCTGCCGTCGATCCGGCGGACCGGCGCCACCGCATCCTGGAATGCCTTGGTCAGGTTGTAGGGCACGATGACTCGCTCCGAGGGGATCACCGCGGAGCCGAGCGGTTTCGTGCCCGCGGGCAGGACCGCCACGTAGTAGCCGCCCACGAAGGTGAGCATCCGAATGTCGAGGGTGGTCTGGTCACCGAGGAACGCGTCCTCGGTGACGGTGAATTCCATCCTGACCCGATCGGGCAGCAGGGTCAGCGCGGTCACCTTCCCGACGGGTATCCCCGCGAGCCGCACGTCGTCGCCGGTGCGGACCGAGCCCGCCTGGGTCATCTCGGCGGAATACGTTCGCTCAGCCGTCGTTCCGGTGACATAGACCGCGCCGATCGCGACGAGCAGTAGGACCGCCGCGCACATTCCCGCTATCCCCCAGCGCAATTCGCCTGCCCGCGGATCGGCGCCGCGTCCGCCCATCACCGGTGACACAGCACGATCCCCTGCCCGTCGATGAGTACGCGCAGCGGTTGGGGTGCGGTGGCATCACCGTGTGCGCAGGTGAGATCTGGTCCGGTGGGCGGAACAGCCTGGGTCATCGCCTGAATGAGACCGGGCAGGTTCTCGAACGCGGCCACCGCGTCGTACGGGTCGGGGAAGGCTCTGCGCAGCGCCAGATCGAGATCTCCGTCGGGTTCCCCGCTGAACCCGAAGACGGTCAGCATGCTCCGAAGTGGTTGCAGCACACCGGGTATTCCGATCGCGAAGTCGACGAGTCCGGGCAGTTTCTCGGTGATGGCGATGAACAGGTTCGTCAGATTGGTCAGCAGGGTCATCGCATTGCCCGACCTGCCGCCGAGATGATCGGACACCTGGGCGAGGTTGCTCGCCAGCGTCGCCAGCACCGCCTGCCGGTCGGAGGCGTAGCGGCTGAGTTTGTCGATGGCGCCCAGTGCCTGTCCGACGCCGGTCCCGTCGCCCTGGACCACGGCGAGAATGCTGGTCGCGAACCGATTGAGATCATCGGGCGAGAGTTCGGCCAGCACCGGCTGCAATCCTTTGAAGAGTCGAGTGATGTCGAAGTCGGGCACTGTCTCCGCGGTACCGAAGACCGTTGCCGGATCGCGCCGACTCGCGGGCTGTTCGGGCTGCTCGATGTCCAGATACCGGAAGCCGGTGAGATTCTGGTATCGGATGGCGATCACGGAGTTGGTGAACACCGGCCGATCCCGGCTGACGATAAAGGTCACGCGGGCGAGCGCGCCGTCGAGTTCGACCGAACGGACCTTGCCGACCTGAACACCGTAGAGGCGCACGTCGTCGTTGCCACGCAGACCGTTCGCATCGGTGAACAACGCTGTGTAGGTGTCTGTTTCGCCGTCGATCGGCCGCTCGATCACGCGCAGGACGCCGACCAGCACCACAGCCATCAGCGCGACCGCGGTGGCCACCCGCAGCAGCAGGAAACGTGTCGTCATCAGCGGACGCCCCCGAGCATCGAGGCCAACGGTGCCGCCAGACCCGGCACCACCTCCAGTTCGACCCCGGCCCTGAGCACCGGGCCATCGGGTGTGTCGTGAAAGGCGGTGTCGAGGTGGGCCAGTAATTCGCTCAGCTGCTGCGCCGAACGTTGCGGGGTGCTGACCGACGCGGAAAGACGGTCGAGGACAAGGCTGATCATGGGCAGGATTCCACCGAAATACTGTTGGGCTGTGCTGAGCAGCTGGGTGGCCGTCGGCAGCAATTGGTATCGGATGCCTTCGAACATCTGGCTGAAACGTTGGAGTTGGTCGGGTACCGCCAGGTAGGGGTTCGTGTACTCGGCGTTCAGCAACGTCAGCCCGCCGGTGAGCATCGGCGGCAACCCGGTGAGCGTCGAACCGAATTGTTCGAACAGCATCGACGGCGGGAGCTGCCGGGTCTCGGCGTAGGAGCGGGCGGTGGCGCCGATCGCCTCCATCAGTGGCGTGAAGGCCGTGAGGTCGCGCGAGACCGTGCTGAGCAGTGCGACGAGCTTCGGGGTCAGCACCTCGTCGGTGAGCTGTCCCGTCGATTGCAGCAGGGCCGAGAGCGTGGCGTCGTGGACTCGGTCGGCGTCGCGATCGGTCAGATCGACAGTCGAGCCGTCGACCAACTCCGCACCGCCTGTCGTCGAGTGCAGCTCGATGGCGCTGATGCCGAAGAGGTTTCCCGGCGCGTAGTCGACGGTCAACGCGTCGGTGAGTCCGAACAGCTCGGACCCGTTCATCGTCAGCTCGATGCGCTGCGTACCGCGGCCCGCGAACTCGATCGCGGCGACCGAGCCGACGCGAACGCCGTCGAGCCGGACATCGGTCCCCTCCCCGACGCCCTCGCCGACCTGACCGACCAGCAGCGCGACCTGGATCCGGTCGGCGGGCTCGCTGTCGGGCACCACCCGCCACAGGAGTACGCCGAGCAGCGTGAGCACGACAGCGAGGGCGCCGAGGACGCGGGCGCGCAACGGCCCGACTTCGGTACCCGGCAGAGCATAAGCAGGCATGGCATCACCCGGTGAACGTGACGGGGGATTGAAATCCCCACAGTGCGATGGTGGCGACCATGTCGAGCGCGATGATCGCCACCAGGCTCGCCCGAATGGCGCGCCCGGAACCGATACCGACGCCTTCGGGACCACCCGTAGCGAAAAAACCCTGATAGCAATGGATCAGCACGACAGCGACCGCGAACACCATGACCTTGACGGTCGCGGCGAAGACATCCCAGCCGACTACGAACTGCTCGAAGTAGTGGTTGTAGGTTCCGGTCGGCGTCCCGTGGATGGTCGTGACGATGAAGGCGCAGGAGAAGTAGCTCAGAATCAACGCGACCACGAATGCCGGTGCGACAGCGAAGATCCCGGCGATCACCCGGGTGGTCACGACGAACGGCACCGACCGGATGCCGAGCGATTCGAGTGCGTCGATCTCCTCGGAGATGCGCATGGAGCCGATCTCCGCGGTCATTCGGCACCCGGCTTGGGCCGCGAAGCCGATCCCCGCCGCGATCGGCGCCAGCTCGCGGGTCACGCCGAACGCCGAGATGAGACCGCTGAGCTGCCCCAGCGACAACAGGTCGAGCGCACTGAACGCCTCGATGCCGATGGAGGCGCCCATGGCCGCGCCGAGCAGCAACATCAGCGGCACCACGCCGCCGCCGATGATCACCGAGCCGCGACCCCAGGTCATGTCCGTCACCATCGTGATGGTCTGCCTGCGGTAGTGCACGAGCGTGTAGGGCACCGACGACAGCACCTGCCAGCAGAAGCCGAGCACGAATCCGATCGACTCGATCGGGCCGAACAGGCGAATGCCGCGACGGCGTAGCCAGCCGACCCACCGCAGCGCGCCGGGATAGTAGGGAGCGCCCATCACGCCATCCTCACGGGGAAGAACATGGTGACGACCTGGGTGATCACGGTGTTCAGCACAACGGCCGCGGCGATCGACATCACCACGGCCGCATTGACCCCGTCGGCGACACCGCGTGGTCCGCCCTTGGCCTCCAACCCGCGTTGACAGGCGATGACCACGACCAGGAAGCCGAAGATCAACGCTTTCACCAGCGACACCCACACATCGATCGAGGTGGTGAAGGCGCCGAAGGACTGCCAGTAGCTGCCCGGGGTGACACCCAACGCCGTCACCGCAACCAGGAAACCCGAGCCGACGCCGATGACGATGATCAAGATATTGAGCAGCGGCGCGACCAGCATCATGGCCGCCACGCGCGGCACCACCAGGCGTTGCACGGGATCGATCCCCATCACCCGCAGAGCATCGACCTCCTCGCGGACCGTTCTCGCGCCAAGGTCGGCCGCGATGGCGGCGGCTCCTGCCCCGCCGAGCAGCATCGCGGTGGCCATCGGCGCACCCTGTTTGATGACGCCGAGTCCACCCGCCGCGCCGATCATCGAATCGGCGCCGAGTTCGGACACGATATTGCCGACTTGCGCGGAAACGATGACACCGAACGGAATCGCCATCAAAATGCTCGGCATCGCGGTGACCCTGATCAGAAACCAGGCTTGCGTCAGCGTTTCGTGAACTTGGAATCGCCCGCGAATGGCATCGGTCGCACCGATGTAGCTCGCTGTCACGCCGATACGCAACGCGCGACCCAGAGTCGCGATACTCGAAAGGACCGTGTCGGAGAAGTTTCGACGAATTGTCTGCCCGGCGCCGGCCTGTTCCTCGTCCCGCACCGCTGTGTCACTCGAACCCGTCGCACCCTCGCTGACCGGTGCAACGTCGTCGTCTACCCGTGCCATGGCGGTGACGGTACCATATGACTTGGAACACATTCTAGACACTGTTCCAGATTCCAAATCAGCCCCGAGCTAGGTCACAACGGCCGGTCAGACGCCGCAAGCCCCCTGAAAGCGTTGTGCCGAACTCCTGTCGATGGTAGCGTCCAGACACATGTCCAGCTACGTGTCTCCCTCGGGGTTGTCGACCCACGCCGCCGCAGGGGACGACCTATCGAAACCGGGGTATTCGCGATGACCAGCGCCACAGTCGAGCCCGTGACTTTCGACCCGTATGACTACGGATTCCACGACGACCCGTACCCGATTTACCATCGATTGCGCACCGAGGCGCCGCTTTACCACAATCCGGAGCTGGATTTCTGGGCACTGTCCCGGCATTCCGATGTACTCGCGGCATTCCGGGACAGCAATCGGCTTTCCAGCGCCAATGGCGTCTCCCTCGATCCGGCGGCCTGGGGCCCCCACGCGCATCGGGTGATGTCGTTCCTGGCAATGGACGATCCGCGACATATGCGGATGCGCAAGCTCGTATTCAAGGGTTTCACGCCGAAACGGGTCGCCGAGATGGAAGTACGGATCAGGGAGATCACCCTGGAGCATCTCGAGCCTGCGCTCGCCCTTGGCAGCTTCGACTGGATCGACGAGGTCGCGGGCAAGCTGCCGATGGACGTCATCTCCGAACTGATGGGCGTGCCTGTCGCCGATCGCGCCGAGATCCGCCGCTTGGCCGACCTGGTGGTACACCGCGAGGAAGGGGTGCTCGATGTGCCCGCCGACGCGATCGACGCCTCGATTCGATTGTTCGGCTACTACACCGACATGGTCGCCCAGCGCCGCGCCGAACGTGCCGACGATCTCACCTCGGCACTGCTCGATGCCGAGATCGAGGGCGACACCCTCACCGACGAGGAGATCATCGGCTTCCTGTTCCTGATGGTCGTCGCCGGAAACGAGACCACCACAAAGCTTTTGGGCAACGCCCTCTACTGGGCAGGCGCCAACCCCGCCGAGTACGCCAAGGTCGTCGCCGACCCCGAACTGGTCAGCGACTGGGTGGAGGAAACCCTGCGCTACGACACCTCCAGCCAGATCGTGGCCCGCACCGCGGCGGTCGACCTCGACTACCACGGCGCCACCATCCCGGCGGGCGCGAAGGTGCTGTTGCTGATCGGCTCGGCCAACCGCGACCCGGCGGCCTTCGACGACGGCGACAGCTACGTCATCGACCGCAACGGCGGCGCCACGCTCGCCAGTTTCGGTGCGGGCGTGCACTTCTGCCTCGGCGCGCACCTGGCCCGGCTGGAGGCCACCATCGTGCTCGCCGAATTCGCGTCGCGGGTATCGGCTTTCGATGTCGACGCCGACGGCATCGCCCGCGTGCACTCCACCAACGTCCGTGGCTTCGCCAAACTCCCCATCACAGTAGAGGTCAGCTAGTGCCCCGTTTCGAACCCCATCCCGACCGCAGGCCCGTGCTGGTAGCAGGCGCCTCCTCCGGCATCGGCGCCGCGACCGCCGTCGCGCTGGCCGCACTCGGCCATCCGGTCACACTGGGCGCACGCCGGGTCGAGTTGTGCGAGGAGATCGCCGCCAAGATCCGTGCCGACGGCGGCGAGGCGTACGCCCACCGGCTCGACGTCACCGACGCCGCTTCCGTGGACGAGTTCGTGACGGCCGCCGAGCGCACCCACGGGCCCACCGAGATCCTCGTCTCCGGCGCGGGCGATATCGAATTCTCGCTGGTGGGCGAGATGGATCCGGAGCGATTCCTGTTCCAGGTACAGGTCCACCTCGTCGGTGCCCAACGCCTCATCCACCGGGTGCTGCCGGGAATGACAGCGCGCCGGCGCGGCGATCTCGTCGTGATCAGCTCCGACTGCGCCGACAGCCCACGGCCGCGCTCGGGCGCCTACAGCGCCGCCAAGAACGGTCTCGAAGCGATGGTCGGCCAGCTCCGGATGGAATTGGAAGGCACCGGCATTCGCGCGTCCCTGGTACGACCGGGCCCGACCCTGACCGGAATGGGCATGGATTCGACCCCCGAGATCGTCGGGCCGGTGCTGCAGGACTGGAAGGACTGGGGCTTGGCGCGCCACCCCTACATGCTGCGGCCCCAGCACCTCGCCGATGCCGTGGTGACGGTGTCCTCGCTCCCTCGCGGCGTCCACATGGTGCTGGTCGAGGTGCAGCCGGAGGCGCCCCTGCGGCCGGTGCCGGACGGAGGCGCGTCGTGAGGATCGTGGTCGATCTGGATCTGTGCCAGGGACACGGGGTCTGCCAGGACGAGGCGCCCGCGGTGTTCACCGTCCCCAAGCGCGGCCTGGTCGAGATCGTGGACGCCACCCCCGGCGACGCGGAACGCGCGGCCGTCGAGGCCGCGATCCGCTACTGCCCCACCCAAGCTCTGTCGATCGCCGAAGAGGGCGAATCCGCTGTGAAAGGCACAGACTGATGGCAAGTTTCGAGCACGCATGAGCAGCTACGCCGGGCTGTCGCGACAGCAGCTGGCCGTGCTGGTCCCCGAACTGCTGCTGTGTGGTCACCTCATCGACCGGTCCGGGATGGCGCACACCATCGCCGCCTTCGGCCGGGAGGGGATGACGGCGGTGGCCATCGAGGAGTGGCAGCTGGCCAGCCCGATCTACACCCGCCGGATGCAACAGGCCCTGCGTTTCACCGGCGACAGCGTCGAGACCATCTTCAAGGGGCTGCAACTCGACATCGGCGCACCGCCGCAGTTCATGGACTTCCGGTTCCGGGTCGACGACCACGATCACGGCGAGTTCTGGCTCGACCACTGCGGTGCGCTGGCCGACGTCGAGCCGATGGGCGAGGAATTCGTGGTGTCGATGTGCCACGACATCGAGGATCCCACCTTCGACGCGACGGCGCTGGCCACCAACCCGCACGCCCAGGTCCGGCCGATACACCGCCCACCGCGCCGACCTGCCGACCGGACCCCGGTGTGCGCGTGGACGGTCATCATCGATCCCGCGCACGTTCCGCCCGAGGTACCGCGCAATGCCGCGCTCGTCGCGAATTCCGTCGCAGCGGGGCTCGAGCTGGCCGAGATCGACCCCGGCGACGAGGGCATGGCCGACTACGCCGGGCCCCTGCTGAGCGATCTGCGATTCGCCGATTTCTCCCATGCGGCCCTGCGCCGGATGGCCGATGAGATCTGCCTGCAGCAGCATCTGCTGACCCTGGGGTTCATGGTCGCCATCAAGGAACGCTCCGACGCGGCGACCGCCCTCGGGATCGGGCGCAAGCAGTTCGCCGGGATCGCCGGACTGACCTCCGAACGCATTCGTCGATGCCTGGCCCTCGGTGACGATCCGCACGCGCTCGCCGCGGTCCTGCGCCTGCACCCGGCGCTGAACCCGGTGAACTACACGGGAATCGACATCGCGGTGTTGTCCTCCGGTGTGCGCCTGCGTTTTCCGCACGCCAGCGGGGCGCTCACCGACGGTGCCTGGACTTCGATGCTGACACCCGAGGATCTGCGCCCCCTCGATGCCATGGTCCGCGGGGTCAACCCGCGCTTCGTCGCCCGCGTCGCGGCGACGGACCAGCACGGCTGGACCGTCGACATCGACCTCGCCGAGCAACCGTTCCGAGAAGCATCCGAGGTCGCGGTGACCCGCTTCAGTACCGGTGCCGGCTTCGCCTTCACCGACCGCGGAAAACCCCTGCCACTCACCGTCGTGTGAGAGATCGTCAAGAGATGGACTGACATGGCCAACAACTTCGCCGACCTTTTCGAACACTCCGTCGACGCCATGCCCGATCGCATCGCGCTCATTCAGCGCGATCGTCGAGTGACCTTCCAGGAGCTCGACATTCGGGCCAACCGGCTCGCCAACCAGCTGGCCGGGTCCGGGGTCGGCCACGGCACGCACGTCGGCTTCCAGATGCACAACAGCATCGAAACCATGGAGACCCTGCTCGCCTGCTTCAAGCTGGCCGCTGTCCCGATCAACATCAACTACCGCTACGGCCCGACCGAGCTGGCCTACGTCTACGGCAACGCCGACCTCGAGGTGTTGATCTACCACGCCTGTTACGGCGAGACCGTCCGCGCGGCCCTCGAGGTCACACCAACTGTGCGACAGGCGATCTGCGTCGACGACGATCGTCAGCTGGGCGTAGCGGGGACCGGCTCGATCCTGTACGAGCAGCTCGTCGAAGCGGGAGAACCGGCCCGGCCCTCGGTCACGCGCACCGCGGACGACCTGTTCATGATGTACACCGGCGGCACCACCGGCATGCCGAAAGGCGTCATGTGGCGCCAGGAGGACATGTGGCGGGTGCTGGGCGGCGGCGTCGACTTCTACAGCGGTGAACCGGTGCGCGACGAGTTTCAGCAGTCCGAGACGGGCGCCGCGGGTGTGCCGGCCATCTGGTTCGTGCTCCCGCCGCTGATCCACGCCGCGGCGATGATGCCGACGTTCAACGCACTCTGGTCGGGGAACACCGTGCTGTTCGAGCCGCGCTTCGACCCGGCGCTGGTATGGCAGTCCGTTGTCACGCACCAGCCGCACGTCATGGTCATCACCGGCGACGCGATGGCTCGCCCGCTCATCGACGCCTACATCGACGAACCGGTGGACGCCTCCTCGCTGCTCGTCATCGCCTCGGGGGCCGCGCTGCTGTCCCAGCCGGTGAAGAACGCACTGCTGGAGCAGTTTCCGACGTCGATGGTGTCGGACTCGATCGGATCCTCCGAAACCGGTTTCGGCGGTATCGGTTTCGCGCAGAAGGACGACGATCCGGCGCGCGGGCCCCGGGTGCAGACCGGGCGCGGCGCCGTGGTCGTCGACGAGGACGGCCGGCCCGTCGCCGCCGGCGAGGAGGGGTGGCTGGCCAAGACCGGCGCGGTCCCGCTCGGCTACTACAACGACCCCGAGCGCACCGCCCGGCTGTTCAAGACGGTGGACGGTGCCCGCATCGTGGTCACCGACGACCGCGCCCGCGCCGAGTCCGACGGCTCGATCACCCTGATCGGACGCGGCAACATGGTGATCAACACCGGCGGGGAGAAGGTGTTTCCCGAGGAGGTCGAGGCCGTCGTGAAGTCACACGACGCGATCTACGACGCGGTCGTCATCGGTGTCGCGCACGAACGGTGGGGCCAGCAGGTCGCCGCGATCATCTCGATCGCCCCCGACCGGACCCTGGACTTCGATGCGGTGCGTACGCACCTTCGCCCGCACCTCGCCGGGTACAAGATCCCCAAGCGCATCTGGATAGCGGAAACCATCTCCCGCTCCCCCAGCGGCAAACCCGACTACCGCTGGGCTAAGGACTACGTCACCGACCGCGCCCCCGACCACCGAACCGACTGAGAATTCGCTGTCGGCACAGCGGTATCCGCACCCGAACTCGGCGGATACCGCTGTATCGCACCACGGGTCCACCGCCGAAACTGCCACTCGCCCACTGCGATCGAGCGCGGCGGGTCGGACAGCGGCTCATCGCCGGTGCGGCTACCGTCAGATGACCTTGGCCTCGATCAGCAGTTGCCAGATCTCGCCCTGGTCGACGACCTCGACGCCGAGCTTCTCGGCCTTGGCCAACTTGCTGTCGCCGACTCCCGCGCCGGTGATGAGCATGTCGGTGTTCGCCGAGACCGAAGAGGCCGCCGTCGCTCCCGCCTGCTCGCACAGCCGCTGGAATGTCGGGCGGGCCACCTTCTCGCCGGAGCGTGGGTCGCTGATCGCGCCGGTGATCACCACGGTCTTGCCCTCGAGCGGTGCGCCTGCCGCGATGACCGGCGGCAGGTCCTCCTCGCGCACGTCCAGGCAGACGCCGAGCTCACGCAGGCGGTCCAGCTCCGGACGTAACCGGGTCAGGTGCGCGACCAGCGAGGCGGCGACCTTCGGGCCGATGTCCTCCACCGCCACGAGTCGTTCCTCGCCCGCGTCGGCGACCTCCTCGAGGGAACCGAAACCCGACCGGGCCAGGCGCGCGGCGGTGCCGTCGGAGGCCATGGGGATGGCGAGACCGATCAGGGCGCGGCGCAGGCCGACCTGGCGGCTGGCGTCGATCGAATCGATCATGCGCGCGGCGGAGACCTCGCCGACGCGATCGAATTCGAGCAGCCGCTCCTTGGTGAGCGTGTAGAAGTCCGACGGGCTTTCGAGAATCCCCGCCTCGGCGAGGCGTTCGATCCACACTCCGCCGATGGCGTCGATGTCGGCCGCCGCGCGCGAGGCCCAGTGGATCAGCCTGCGCACTGTTTGCGCGGGACAGGAGACATTGGTACAGAACAGTTCTCGGCTGTTGCCCTGTTCGGTGACCGGCTCGGCGCACGAGGGGCATTCGGTGGGCGAGATGATCTCGAGCTCGTCGCCCGTGCGCGCGGCGGCGTCGAGCACACCCGCCACGAACGGGATGACATCGCCGGCGCGACGCACCAGCACCGTGTCACCGACTTTGATGTCACGGGCGCGGATCACCTCCTGGTTCGCCAGCGTCGCCTTCGTGACCGTCGTACCGCCGACGAAAACCGGCTCCAGCCACGCCACGGGGACGATCTTGCCCGTCTTGCCGACGTCCCAGATCACCTCGCGCAGCAGAGTGGTCTTCTCCTCGGCGGCGAATTTGAACGCCAGCGCACCGCGCGGGGAGTTCGACCGGGTTCCGGCCGCCGCGTAGGCATCGCGGTCGGCCAGGCGGAGAACGGCGCCGTCGATGTCGTAGTCCAGGTCGTTGCGGCCCTGCTCGATCTCGGTGATCGCCGCCTGCGCTTGCGCGGCGTCGGCGCACACGCGCATCCGCGCACCCGACACCCCGATTGCCCGCAGCCCGTCCCCCAGGTCGTGCGCGGCATCGTCGGCTGCGGTGTCGAGGTCGAAACCGAAGAACCGCAGGCGCCGTTGCGACACGGTCGCCGGGTCTTTCGCGCGCAACGTGCCCGCCGCGGCGTTGCGCGGATTGATCAGAGGCTTGTCCGGGTGCGCGGCGTTGTAGGCGAGGAAGGTCGAACGCAACATCACGGCCTCACCACGCACCTCGACGCGGCCCGGCAGCTCGATCCGCTCGGGGACCCCGTCCACGAGTGCGCGGACCAGGGGGGTCACGTCGTCGCCGGTGGTGCCGTCGCCGCGGGTGACGGCACGCGCCAGCCGCCCGTTCTCGAAGACCAGCGCAAGAGACAGGCCGTCGAGTTTGGGCATCACGACCACCGGCTGGCCGGGGAATCGGTCGAAGAACGCCGCGACCTGCTCGGGCTTGGTCGCCTTCTCCAGCGACAGCATCGGCCGCGAGTGTCGGACCGGCGCGTGCAGCACCGCGGGCGCACCGACCTGTTCGAGCGGATTCGGGTCCGGCGCGAGGTCGGGATGCGCCTCGATCAGCGCGCGCAGCTCATCTTCGATCGCGTCGAATTCCGCGTCGGCGACCAGCGGCGCCCCCCGGTAGTAGGCGTCGCGCAACGACACCATCCGGTCGGCGAGTTCTCGGATACGTTCCCCTGTTTCCACGGAGCAGACGCTACCGATACCCACCGACAACTACCGCGGGCGGCACGCACCACAACCGACCGGAAGGTCCGTGCGGACGCGAGCGCGCGCCGACTCGTGGTGACCAGGCCTTCGGCGTGCGAAATACGCCGCGCAGGATGCGACCGTCGAGGACTACTTGGCATCGCCGTAGCACTGGACCACCGCGGTGGTGAAGGGGAATCGGACCGGGGTGTGACCGAAGGCGATCCGGCCCGCGGTGTCGGCGGCGGTGGCGATCGCCGCGGCCACGGCTGCGGCCTCCTCGGTCGGGCAGTGCACGATCACCTCGTCGTGCTGGAAGAAGACCAGCTCCGCGCGCAGATCGCGGATCGCGTGGCGGATGCCGGCCAGGACCAGCAGCGCCCAGTCGGCGGCGCTGCCCTGCACCACGAAGTTCCGGGTGAAACGGCCACGAGCACGGGCGGCGGAATCGGCGCGGGTGTCCGTCGGCGCGTCCGTGTCGTCGAGCGCGACCGACAAGGGTGTGCAGGTGCGGCCCAGCCAGGTGCGCACGAGGCGACCTTCCGCACCGGCGCGCGCCGCGTCGTCGACGTAGGCCACCGCGGCGGGATAGCGCCTGCGCAGGCTCGCGAGGTGGGTCAGGGCGTCGCCGGAGGTCTGACCGTAGATGGCGCCGAGCAACGCGATCTTGGCGCGAGCGCGATCGCCGCCGAATCCGCGAGCGGCCAGGTCGGCGTAGAGGTCCTCGCCACGGCCGGCGGCTTCCATCAGCCCCCGGTCGCGGGAGATCGCCGCGAGGATCCTCGGCTCCATCTGGTCGGCGTCGGCCACGACCAGCGACCAGCCGGGGTCGGCCCGGATCGCGCGCCGAACGATCTTCGGAATCTGTAGCGCGCCACCGCCGTTGGTTGTCCAACGCCCGGACACGGTACCGCCGGGCAGGTATTCGGGGCGGAAGCGACCGCCGTGCACCCACTGTTCGAGCCAGGACCAACCGTGTGCCGTGTAGAGGCGATACAGCGATTTGTAGGCCAGCAGCGGAGCGATCGCCGGGTGGTCGATCTGCTGGAGCTCCCATTTCCGGGTCGAGGACAGCTCGATTCCGGCCCGGCCGAAGGCCCTGATGATGTCGGCGGGCAGATCGGGCCGCACGCGCACCCCGGTCCCGAACGCCCGCGACACCTCCTCGGCCAGTTCCGCCAGCCGTCGCGGCTCCGATCCACCCGGAAAACGTTCTCCCAGCATCGAATCCAAGAGCTCACGGTGCACGTCGGCGCGCCACGGAATTCCGAGCTGCCCCATCTCGACAGCGACGAGCATGCCGGCCGACTCGGCGGCGAGCAGCAGTCGCATGCGTTCGGGATGCTCGGTCGCGGCGGTGCGCGCGAGCTGTCCCGCGTACACCGCCAGCAGGGCGGTGAACTCGTCGATCCCCGGCGGCAGCGGCACCGGGCCCGACTCGAACAGCGACGGCTGCGTCTCGGCGACCCGCACCGGCGCGTCCGGCGGGACGGTCAGATCGTGTAGTCGGGCCCAGCCCGCCGCCAGCGAGCGCGCCTGCCCCGACTGTCCTTCCTCGTAGCCGATCAGCAGCGACTCCGCCGCCTGCACGTCGTAGCAGCGTTCGACCCACACGCCCGCGGCCCACAGCGCACGGTAGATCTCGGCCGTGGACCGCCACACCCAGCGCTCCACCTCCGGGCGGGTGCGCACCGCCTCGACGAGCGAGGGCTCCTCGAGCACCGGTCCCGCCGGGTGACCGTTCTGATCGAGCGGACACAACCGGGCGCCGCCGTCGCCCGTCTCCGCTATCGCCCATCTCACCCGCCGAAGTCTGGCACCGAGGTACGACAATCAGCGGCGACCCGCGCGCCGACGACCAGCGACAACGCGGAACCGGCTGGTCGTCGCCCGGCCCTGCGACGCCATCAGTACTGGGGCTACGCGGATACCTCGTCGCGGGCCCGCAGGTCGGCCAGCACCAGGCGCAGCAGTTGTTCGGCCCGGATCCGCTGCCAGCCCAGCATCGCGTGCGGACTGAACCTGGCCTCCTCGAACAGCGCGACCAGTTCGTGTGCGCCGTCGTCGTGCAGCACGCCACTGTCGAAGGCCCGCTCCAGCACTTCCTTCGGGGTGTCCGAGATCAACGGCGCCGCGGCACGATCGGCAGCCAGCCCGGCCTCCATCGCCACATAACAGGCGATCACCGCGGTCCGCGCATCCTGGCCCGGCGCGTTCATCGCGGCCAGTCCCATCTCGGCGGCCCTGGTCAGCGAGTCGACCGTGTTCGAGACCTCCTCCTCGGTCAGTTCCACGTTGTCGACCAGCGGCGTGCGCCCGACGACGGCGACGCCGACGAGCCCGACCACCGCGAGGCCGATCAGCACGATCGCCACGCCCGCCGCCCCCAGCAGCGCGATCCCGCTCAGCCGCGCCGAATCGACCGCCGAATCGACCACCTGCACGTCGACGGCGGCGGGCGCACCACGCTGACCGCCGTCCATCGGTGTCACCGAGGCGACCGGCATGGGCTGACGCCGGGCGCCGGGCAACACGAACAGCATGGTGATGCCGACCGCGAGCGTCAGCGCGACGCCACTGATCGCGATCGGGACCAGCACCGCGAATCGCTTGAACGACAGTCGAACCCGGAGACCACCCTCGACAGCGGGCATCGCCAAGGGCAAGCGGTGCTGACTGACGATGACGCCCGCGAGCAGGATCACCACCGACACCAGCAGCAATACCGGCATCAACGCGACAGCCACCGGCGAACTCCCGCCGGTTCCACTGGGAACAACGGTCCCGGGTAACCGCCCGTGCAGCGCGATAATCGCCGCGACAATCAAGACGACCGCCGCGGACACCCGACCTATTGGCGCCGAAAACTTTCCCACTGCTCTACCGCCGAACCCCTGGAAGCCACCCGAAATGCCCACATAGTGGCATCAACACCGCCCACCGGGCACCGACCGCACGAGATTTGGTCGAACTCCCTCAGCGCGACCCGAATCCTTGTCTCCGACAACATTTCCTACCGCGAGGCAACGAATATTCTTCGCGCACGAGTTGCAGATGTTTCCCGGACTCCGGCGGCACACCACCTCCGCATCGTTTCCCTGAGCGGTTTTCCGCATCGCCGACCGAGGTGTCAGTCAGCGAGAAAACGGGCGGCGTTCGCGTGGGCCCAGCGGTTGAATGTGGTGGCGGGGCGGCCGGTGATGTCTTCGACGCTGGTGGTGGGTAGTGATTCCGGCGACGGTGCGACGCCGAGCAGGACATTGTCGACATACCACTCCGTGGTCTCGCCCATGGTGGGTTGCAGTGCGGCGACGGTTTCCGCACGGGTGGAGATCTGGAAGGCGATGTCGCGATCGAGGGCATCGGCGAGGTGGGTGACCAGGTCAGTGCGAGTGAGGATCTCAGGGCCCGCGAGGGAGTGCGCGCGGCCGAGATGACCATCGTCCAGCAGCGCGGTAGCCGCTACCGCGGCGATGTCGTTCATGGCAATGGGCGCACTGGCGGTGTCGGGCAGCGGCTCGTGGACAGCACCGGTTTCCCTGATCTGGTGCGACCACGTCAGGGTGTTCTCCATGAAGTCGGCGGGCCACAGATGGGTCCAGTCCATACCGCTGCCCTCGACGGCGTTACATACACTGCCCCACCAGCTTTCGGGTTCACCGGACAGATCGACAACGTGGCGCACTCCGGCTGCCCGCGCCAGCTCGAGCACCTCGGTGACAGTGTCCGGCGACGGCGCGAGATACATCCGGTCGACGCCCTCGAACGCCGCGGCCAAGCCGGACGATCGCCCGAGATGCCCCCGCGCCACCTGAACACCGGCGGGCAGCGCCGCCTCGGCGGGGTTGATGGTCAGCGCGCGGATGTCGGTCGCACCTCGCGCGATCAACTGATCCACGACCAGGCGGCCGATATTGGCCGTCGCCCCGGTAACCAGAATCGTCATGGGTTTGCCTCCGTTTCGGTTCGTCGAACCACTCGATCCTGCCAACGGAATTCGGGCAGCGCACATGGCAAATCTCCGGCGGGACCGCCTGGCGTCCGGGCCGTCGGCGGCACCCCCGGAGACCATACCGATATCTATGGTGTTGCAATGTAATTCGTCATTTGTGTCGATGTGATGATGTTTTTCCGGTATCACCGCTGGTGGGTTCCATGGATACGCCGTCGATGCGAAAATGTCCTCGGACCGAGATCCGGTCCGGCAGAGGATGTTCCGCCGGATCTGGCGGGCAGACTGGAGGGGCAGGATGCATTTCTCGTCTCGAACGACTTCGGGCGCACAACGACTCGGCGCGATCGCCGTTCTCGCGGCAGGAGCGATCGGCCTCGCGGCCACCGCGCAGGCCGCACCATCGGTCGCGGCGCCGATCGTGCAGGGCATCGACCGCGGTGTGGCGTTCACCGCGAGCCCGCTGGCCGATGGCTCCGGGCTCACCGTGTCCGCGCCGGACGCCACATTCAGGGTCGTCGGCGGTGCGGTCACGCTCACGAACCGCGACGGCATCGTGGTCGCGGCCGTACCGACCCGCATCATCACCGGCGCGGGCGATTTCGACCTGGTCGCGGGCATCTCCGCCGACGGTAGGTCAGCGACGCTGACCCCCACCGCCGCACCGGCCGTCGTCACCGCCAACATGGCCGAATTCATCGACGCGGCCGGCGACGTCGAGGCCCGTAAACAGCACAACGCGGGCATCGGCGCGCTCATCGGCGCCGGCATCGGCGCGGTGCTCGGCTTCTTCCTCGGTGGAGTCGGCGCGCTGGTGACCATTCCGATCGGTGCGGGCATCGGCGCCCTCATCGGCTACTCGACGCCGTAGTGGGTCACGAGTGGTGGCCGATCGCCTCGTGGCCACCACTCGGCTCCGCCGCGCACCCACGCGGCTAGGGTCGGCACCGTTGGTCACGGCGGCCGAGTCGAGGAGGCACATCATGAACACGGCGAACGAGCGCACGCCCAGCGGGTGGGAGGACATCACCGCCGCGGATCCGACGCATTCGAGCCGGTATGTGGAACGGTTCCGGGCGCTCGCCGCGCGGGGAACCGACATCGTGGGTGAGGCGCGGTTGATCGACGCGATGCTCGGACGGGGTAGCCGAGTACTCGACGCGGGGTGCGGGCCGGGCCGGACCGGCGGATACCTGCACGACAGGGGACATACGGTGGTGGGTGTCGATGTCGATCCGGTGCTGATCGACGCGGCGCGCGCGGATCATCCCGGTCCGGAGTGGCTCGTCGGCGACCTCGCCCAACTGGACCTGCCGGTCACCGACTTCGACGCCATCGTGTGCGCGGGCAATGTGATGACCTTCCTCGCTCCGTCCACCCGGCCGGCGGTGCTGGCAGGGTTCGCCGAGCATCTCGCGCCGGGCGGGCGGGCGATCATCGGCTTCGGCGCGGACCGCGGCTACGAGTTCGCCGAATTCCTGACCGATGCCGACTCCGCCGGACTCACCATCGACCTACTGCTGTCGACCTGGGATCTTCGGCCCTTCACCGACGACTCCGACTTCCTGGTCGCGGTGTTCTCCCGCACACTCGGACCGGGCACCTCGACCGGACCCGACGCATGATGGTCACCGTCGAGCGGTAGACCAGAAGGCGCGGGCGGGTCGCTCGATGCGAAGGACTTCCACACTCGCGATGGAACGGAACGGTTCTCGAACGGCTGTTCGCCGTGGCGTGAAAGTCGTCAGAACAGGCTGGTCTGCGTGGGTTCGGGCGTCGCGGTGATCGTGGGGTCGAGTTCGATGCGGCGACCGACGAGGCGGGTGTCGTTGACCAGGACGAGTTCGCTGGCGCCCGCGGGGTCGCGGCACGCGATGGTGTGGCCGTGCGCGGTCACCGCGTCGATGACGTATTCGCCTGTCTCCCCAGCAATTTCGGTGGCGACCGGGAATCGGCCGTGTGCCAGGATGGTGGCGTAGAAGTCGCGCCCGCCCGACCACGCGATGTCGGTACGCGCGATGTCGGCGGGCAGGGCTTCGGCGGCGTGCTCGGCCGCGTCGGCGACGGCGGATTCCAGCACCTCCCACGGCCGCAACGGTTTGGTCAGGATGCGGGTCTTGGTGACACCGGCGACCGCCTGCCCGATCCCGGCACGCTCGGTGACTGTCCGTTCGAGATCTCGAACATGCAGTCCGTCCGGGGAGTCGGAGATGAATCGAGCGACCAACGCACCCTGTTCGAAGAGACGGCGACCGCGCCGCGCCGCCGAGGCCGTGCCGACCTTGGTCATGCCGTCGCCGAAATACGCGATATAGAGGTGGTGTGGCTGCGACATGTAGTCGCGGACCTGTTCGGGCAGCGCCGTGAGCGGACCTCGGTGGCTGTGCACCACCGACCACCCCTCGGTGATCCGGCACTGTTCGCACTGACGCCCGGTCTCGACCCTGGCACGACGAGGACAAGCCACTCGACCGCGACGACCACCGCCGAACCCGTTGTAGCCCAAGCAGAATCGCCCCGAATCGGTGATCCGGAACGCCAGTCGCGTCCCGATGCCGGGCAGCAGTTCGGTGGTCCCGTCGTCGGCACGCAGCTCGTAGCACCATCGACCCTGCTCGTCCCAGCGAGTGCCGCAGTACAGGGCCGTGGAGATCATCGGTCGAACCTACACCGGCCGGTCGGTGCGGATCACAAACCGACGGCCGAAAGATATCCGAACGACCAGTAACCCCCGCACGATTTCCCACCCCGCGAATCGGCCACCTACGTTGAGCGCACAGCAGGAGTGCGACACCGGCAAGGGGAGAACAATGGACGATCTCGAGCTCCTACTCGGCGCGGAATTCACCATGAGCCCGACCGCGCAGATGGATTGCCTGACGCAACAGCTGATGGTCGCCGTCGAATCCTGCACGCGCAACGGGATCCCCTTTCCCCGCATTTGGGAGGAGGTCGAAGACGCGCTCGACCTGGTTCCGGCGGATATCCCCGCGCAGTGGCGTTCAGATTTACGGCTCTACCTCAGCGATCACGTGTTCTCGGCCTTCATGAAGGTACCGGCGGACACGAAACCGCTACCCGGCATGTGAGCGTCTCGGGCCGACAGGGCTCCTCGGCCGCACCGATGAATTTCCGGGCGCGACGTCGTCGTACTGGTAGACGGCGGATCGATCCGGATCCGCCGCGCCAGGCACCCGGGAGGAACCAGCTGTGCGGATCGCTACCTCGAAGGATGGCACCGAACTGGCCTATGACGTCTGCGGTGACGGTCCGGCACTGGTGTACATCACCGGTGCGACGTGTTTCCGGCGGTTTCGGCCGATTGTCGGCGACGTGCGGGTGTTCGCGACCCGTTTCACCGTCTACAACTACGACCGGCGCGGACGTGGCGACAGCGGGGACGTGCGGCCGTACGCGATCGAGCGGGAAATCGACGACATCGAGGCGATGGTCGACGCCGCCGGTGGGCGCGCGATTCTCTACGGGCATTCCTCCGGCGCCGCGCTGGCGCTCGAGGCAGCGGCCCGGATGCCGGACAAGATCGACAGGGTCGTGATCTACGACGCCGCCTATGTGCACGACGAGGTCGAGCGGGCGTCGTATGCCGAGCTGGCCGCGACGGTACGCGCGCTGCTGGCCGAGGCGAAGAACGCACGAGCGCTGAAGACATTTCTGCGTGGGATCGGAATGCCGAGCGTGTTCGTCGCGCTGCTACCGCTGTTCCCCGGCTGGACAACGATGAAGGCGCTCGCTCCCACCCTGATGTACGACATCGCGATCACCGAGGCACGTCCCCCGGTGGAGCGGTTCGAGCGCATCCAGGTGTCGGTGAATGTCGTTGTCGGAGAGAAGAACCCACCCGGCATGCATCAGGTTGCCCGGGAACTCGCCGCGGCGATTCCCCACGCGAGCCATCAGGTGCTGTCGGGGCAGGACCACATGGTCAGCGCCAAAACGCTGCTGCCCGTTCTGACGAATCCCGTTCCCCCCGAATGAATCCGGGTTCTCCCCTGTCTACATAGTTGTCCAGGAGACCGTCGGGATGGATCGCGGGAGCGAACCTGCGGCGGCCAGAGCATCGGTCCGGCTGGAGTAGACGGGCAGCCACTCGGTGAGGCCGGCGGCGACGATGATCCGATTGGTGACCGAGGGAACGGGATTCACCACGCTCATGCGCAGCTCGCTCTGCTGAGCGCGGGTCGCCATGTCGAGGATCGCCCGGCAGGACATGAACGTCACGTCCCTGAGGTCGATCACCAGATGGTCCGACCCCGCCGCCGCGAGGACGGCATCGTCGAGAATGCCACGCCACTGGGACAGGTTGCAGGCGTCGATCTCGCCGCGCACATGCACGACAGTCGCCGCGTGCCGACGGGTGACCTCGGCGCGCAGCGCGCAGTTGGTTTGGTCGACCCGCGAGATTTGATCGCCATGGCTGGAATGGGTGTTCACGAGTGCCCGATCCTCGACACCGGCAGGCATACACACTGCGCCGACCGATCCTGGTGGCTCAAGATCGGCTGGTGGCTCCATTTCAACACGAGCGCATCGAGAGTGCCACCGATTGTGATGCATCCGATGCGCGTGGAGTCGCGGTCAGTGGCAGCCGGTGACGGCGGCGGCGGCGCGACGGGCACAGCCACCGCCGCCTGTGAAACGACCGCGGGTCATCGGTCCGATGAAGGACCGATGACCCGTGCGGCATGGCCGGTCAGTCGCGGAAAGCGTCCTTGACCTTCTCGCCCGCGTCCTTCAGGTTCGACTTGGTCTGCTGGCCGCGACCCTCGTTCTCGAGATCGCGGTCGTCGGTGGCACGGCCGGTCGCTTCCTTGGCCTTGCCGGCCAGCTCATCGGCCTTGTTCTTCGCCTTGTCAGCGATACCCATGTCATTCCTTTCAGGCTGTTTCTCGACCATCTGGTGGTCGCGGGCCGTCCTGGGGACCCATTGACGGCCTACCCGGGTCCGTCAGGTGCAAACAGGCGCGGCGCCCTGGGTGAATAATCGAGCGCATGATCCAACGGGACGACGCATCCAGGGCCGAGCGCGCTCTTGTCGAGCGCGTGATCGGGGTGGGCGACTCGTTGACCGTCGGCCGCTTCCGGTTTCGATTCGCCACCCGGCAATGGGAATGGTCCGACGAGGTCGCGCGGATGCACGGCTACCAGCCCGGCACGGTGCCGACGACCGAGATGCTGGTGTCGCACAAGCACCCTGACGATCGAGATCGGGTCGCGGCGATGATCACCTCGGTCGAAGACAGCGGGGCGTTCTCCAGCCACCACCGCATCATCGACACGCGTGGCCTCGTCCGTGATGTGCTGGTCGTCTCCGAGCCGATCACCGACCTGGACGGGACGGTGATCGGCACCGAGGGCTACTACATCGACCTGTCCGACACCGCGGCCGAATACCGGCGCGAAGCGCTCGACGCCACCCTGCCGGGACTGCTGGAGGCGCGCGTGGTGATCGAGCAGGCGAAGGGCGCGTTGATGCTCGCCTACGGCGTCAACGCCGACCAGGCGTTCCGGGTGCTGCGCTGGCGCTCGCAGGAGACCAACGTGAAGCTGCGCGCCATCGCCGAACGCGTGGTGGCCGAACTGCCGACCGTGGCCGGCGACGAGGTGCGGTTGCGCACCCGGCTCGACCACGTCCTGTTGACCGCGCACGAAGGCGCCCAGGTGGACTCTGTCGGTTAGTAGCCGCCCGCGAGTTCGCTACGAGACCGGACCCACGAACGGAAGCACCGGGCGGCAACTCGCGGGCGCGATGTCGCGCCCCGCCAAGGCCGCGACCACCACGCCGATCGCCACCGGGTCCGCGGTGAGTTCGTAGTGTTCGGTGTAGTCCTGGGCACACAGGTCCTGTAGCAGGATATTGCGAACATTGGGGCCCGCGAGCATCCCGGTCTCGTAGGGGGTCGCTATCTGGTCGTAGCGGGTGACAATCGTGGTGAAGTCGACATCGGGCGCCACGGCGGGGTCCGGGTTGATCTTGCGCAGATACGGTGAGCCGTAGGTGAATTGGCACGGACCACACTGCGGCGTGATCGCCTCGTCCAGGGCGGGAACGGCAGCGAGGACCTGAGCGAACATCGACTGGATCCCGCTGAGTGTGGTGCCGTGGAACGGGGCCGCCATCGCGACGTAGTCATCGATCCGGGACGCGCCACCCAGATGGTTGATGTAGTAGAACGGGATCGCGCCGCCCATCGAATGGCCGACGAGGTCGACTCGGGCAGCACCGGTGGCGGCCAGGACTCGGTCGATGAACGCTCCGACCTGAACGGCGCTCTCCTCGATCGGCGTCACGGCGCCCACCGGCCCGAGCTGTCCCGTGCCGTAGGTGGTGCTGAAAACGCAGTAGCCCTCGGAAACCAGAACAGGCGCGAGCGTGTTCCAGGTGACGGTCTGGTTGCTGAGACCGTGCAGCAGGACCACCGGCTCCGGGTGCGCCGGATCGGGGCGGCAATGCCAGTCGTTCGCGCCGGGTGGTGCGGTGTCCGGCGCGAGGAACTGGGCCGCCAGCCCGCCGAGGTAGCTGTAGGACGGCGCCGGTTCCGGTTCGGCGACGGCGGGCGAAGGATTCGACAGCGAGACGATCGCCGCCACCGACACGGCGATTCGAGCTGGCCAGCCTGACATGTGTGCTCCTGATTCATCCACAGATCGGCGCTCTATGACCGACCGGTCGGTCATAGGGTAGCTCGCCGATCCCCCGCGGTCGACCGACCGGATCTCGACCACAGACTGGATGCCGATAATCGTGCTCCCGCACAACATTCGCGCTGTCGATCGTTTCTCGACCGCGGCTGCACGGTCGAGGCCGGTCAGCACAGCAGGGCTGCGCCCTATCGACGCGATGCGAGTGCGGGGCGCGGTGACACAGCGGTCCGGCAGGCCCAGCCGGAATCGAGCGGAGCGAGGGTACCCCGAAGGATCGGCGGCGGGGGCACGACATCAGGTCCGGGCGGGCCCGGCGGGGCGGGCACGGGATCACCGGGACCGGGCGGAGTCGGCGGTGCGGGTACCGGATCGGGACCGGGCGGACTCGGCGGCGGGGGCACCGGGTCCGGACCGGGCGGACTCGGCGGCCGAGGAATCGGATCCGGACCGGGCGGGCTGGGCACCGGGTCGCCGGGGTTCGGTGGGAACGGGTCCGGTGCGGGGCCCGGCGGTGCGGGGTCCGGGGGTGTGGGCACCGTGGCCGACTCGGTGCGCTCGATCGCGAACATCATCGCCTCCTGTTCTCGGTGTTGCGATGGGCGCACGACGTTGGGCACCCATGAAAGGCCACGACGCAGGTCGAGCGCGCACCGCGATGACGTCGTTGGCATCGTGACAGTGCGCTCGACCTGCGTCGAGGTAACTCCGGTGTCGACACCGTCCTGCGAAAGCGTGGCTGAGCCGGTTCTTCGGCGCCCGTTCCGCATTCGGCCGATCGCCACAGTCGGAGGATGCCCGCAACCTCGCAGTCGAAACGGCGACACGACACCGATCAGGAGTCGCCTTCCAGACGCGCCCACGCGCGATGCTCGCCCAAGTCGGTGAGCAGTCCGCTGGTGGCCGCGCTGGAATCGGCGACGGTGACGCCCGGTGCGTCGGAGTCGATGTCGTTGCGCGCCAGCGCCGAGACCGCGGCGCTGACCGCGGCGATCGCCTTGCCGTGTCGCCACATCTCCTCGACCAGCAGGTTCACTCTCGGATCCGCCGCGGCGGCCAGCAACAGCACACCGTCGAACTCGACCGAGCGCATCGTGGCGAAAGTCCGTGCCACCGGTACACCGTCGAGGACGCCGCCACGTGCCGCGACGACCATCGGCCGCACGCCTGCTTCTTCCAGCGCGGTCGAGACCTCGCGCACCGTATCGCCCGAGGTGGTGTCGTCGACCAGCACGGCGACCACCCGCCCGTCCACCGGAAAACTGCCGTGTCGCTGTGACAACGCCGGACTCGGCGCGAGGTCGACGGTGTCGCTGTTCGGGGCGGGCTTGTCGAGCCCGAGTTGCCCGGCGACGTAGACGGCCAGCTCGTCGTCGACATTGACCAGCATCTGCAGAGCACGCTGCTGGATGGTCTCGGACTGGCACTTTCCGAGTTCGAACGAGAACGCGTCGGCCAGATGCCGCTGTTCACCGGCGCTCAGGCTGCGATAGAACATGCGGGGCTGCGAGTAGTGGTCGGCGAACGACACCGAGCCCGCGCTGTCGGCCGACGTCCGCAGCTTCGCGGTCGGCGGCGGAATGGGCGTCGGCGACTCGACGTAGGCCTCGCCGGCGAAACTCGCCGCGTAGGGGCACCCACCGCCCAGCGAATTGGGTTTGTAGGCAGCGACTCCGGGATGCACCGCACCCTGGTGCATGCCGTCGCGGAACAGGTCGTTGACGTCCGTGTGCGGGGTGTTGATCGGCAGCTGGGTGAAGTTCGGGCCGCCGAGCCGACTGATCTGGGTGTCGAGGTAGGAGAACAACCTGCCCTGCAGCAGCGGGTCATCGGTGACCTCGATGCCAGGAACCAGGTGCGTCGGGCAGAAGGCGACCTGTTCGGTCTCGGCGAAGAAGTTCTCCGGATTGGCGGTGAGCCGCAAGGTGCCGATCGTCTGTACCGGCGCGAGTTCCTCGGGGACGAGTTTGGTCGGATCGAGCAGGTCGATGCCCTCGAAGAGCTGGTCGGGAGTATCAGGAAATACCTGCACACCGAAATCCCATTCCGGTGCCAGTCCCGCCGCGATCGAGTCGGCCAGATCCCGGCGATGGAAATCCGGGTCGAATCCGGCCGTCAGCTGTGTTTCTTCCCACAGCATCGAATGCACGCCCAGACGCGGCTTCCAGTGGAATTTCACCAGACTGGTCGTGCCGTCCTCGGCGACCAGACGATAGGTGTGGACACCGAATCCTTCCATCATCCGCAGCGAACGCGGCAGCGCCCGATCCGACATATTCCAGAAGGTGTGGGCGGTCGCCTCGGTGTGCAGCGTGACGAAATCCCAGAAGGTGTCGTGCGCTGATTGCGCTTGCGGGATCTCCCGATCCGGCTCCGGCTTCCCGGCATGGATCACATCGGGGAATTTGATCGCTTCCTGGATGAAGAACACCGGAATGTTGTTGCCGACCAGGTCATAGACCCCTTCGCCGGTATAGAACTTCACCGCGAAACCCCGGGTGTCGCGCACCGTGTCGGCCGACCCGCGAGAGCCCAGCACCGTCGAGAACCGGACGAAGACCGGGGTGCGCGCGTCGGCGGCCAGGAACTTCGCGCGCGTGAGCGACGCGGCGGCGCCATTGGCGACGAACACACCGTGAGCTGCGGTGCCGCGCGCGTGCACGACCCGCTCGGGGATGCGTTCGTGATCGAAGTGGGTGATCTTCTCGCGCAGGTGGAAGTCCTGGAGCAACGTCGGGCCGCGCGGACCCGCCTTGAGCGCGTGATCGGTGTCGGCCACGCCCGCACCCTGCGGAGTGGTCAGCCGGGGGCCCTGCTGGGCGCGCACGCTCGCGTCACCGGGAATCGGCGCGCCGGTGGGACCGCGCAGCGCCGGCCCTTCCTGATCGGCCGCCGGACCCGCCTGCTCACACGGTGTTCCGGCGTCCTCGTCGGGGGGAGTCGGCGGATGCGTGAATTCGGGCGGAATATCGTGGTCGGTCATGGTTTTCGTCGTCCCTTCGTCGCACTCGGGAATTCGGGGAATCGGCCTGCCAGCTCTCCGAGGGACTACCGCGTTATCGGCCGCGCAAACAGCGGTTCGGTCTCGGCTCGACGGGTAGGCGGCACCTATGGAAATAGGAGCGATAACGAGTGGCCCGGCGATAACCCGAAATGAGCTCGAGGCGTGACCCGGCGGTTACGGGGTAACCTCCCACAAACAGTGGTGGACGAGGGAGGTGGCGTGCGGGCTCGAGATCGCGACACCGCTCCCCGCTCGAGAACTGTCGGGTTCCAGGTTCCCGCCGAGATCGACCAGCTGAGTATGGTGCACGCACTCGCTGAGACGGTGCTGCTCGTCGGCGGTTTCGCACTCGACGAGGTCACCGATCTGCTGCTGGCCCTCGACGAGGTCGCCACCGCGTTGATGCTGGTCGCGACACCGGACTCACTGCTCGACTGCTCGTTCACCGGTGCCGACGGCGTGCTCGGCGCCCGCGTGAGCACCCTGGCACGCGAGCCCGCCGCCCTCGACGAGCAATCCTTCGGCTGGCACGTCGTCGCGACGCTCACCGACGCGCTGCGCACCGACTACGCGGGATTCGACGCGGCCCGCGGCGGCTACCCGACCACGGTCGAATTCGGCTGGATCCGGCGGTTGCACGGACCTACCAAGTCGTGACCATCGCGCACTAGCCTCGTGGATAGGGCATAGCCCCGGGTCCCGGTGGGTACCCCATGAACACATCCGCAACCGCCTGGAAGTGAGGCAAGTAGCGATGACATGGGAATCAACGACAGTTTCGGACGACCGCACGACCGCCCGGCGATCCCGTTCGGACGGCGACAGCTACGACAACATCGAACCGTGGTTCGACAAGCTGCGGGCGCTCCCGCCCGGCGACGCGCACCACGACCTGCTGCGCGCCCAGGTCATCGAACTGTGTCTGCCGCTCGCCGACCATATCGCCCGCAAGTTCAACGGCCGAGGCGAACAATTCGACGACCTCGAGCAGACCGCGAGGGTGGGACTGGTGCTCGCCGTCGACCGCTACGACGTGACCCGCGGCTCCTCCTTTCTGTCCTTCGCGATCCCGACGATCATGGGTGAGGTGCGCAGGCACTTCCGCGATCGCACGTGGGCGGTGCGGGTGCCCCGACGGCTCAAGGAGATCCAGCTCAGAATCGGGCCGGCCACCGAGGAACTGTCGCAGCGGTTCGGGCGGTTCCCCACCGCGCACGAACTCGCCCACGAACTCGACGTCGACCTGGTCGAGGTCACCCGCACGCTGGTCGCGGGCAACGGCTACCAGACCAACTCCATCGACGGCATCACCCACGACGGCCGCGACAACTCCACCCAGCCGATCACCGACACGCTCGGCAGTGACGAGCCCTGCTATCAACTCACCGAGGACGCGATGGCGGTGCGCCCGCTGATCGCCGCGCTGCCCGCCGAGGAACGGCAGGTGCTGATCATGCGGTTCTACGAGTCCCAGACGCAGGGCCAGATCGCGGCTCAACTGGGCGTCTCCCAGATGCAGGTCTCGCGGATTCTGTCGCGGACCCTGTCCTTGCTGCGCGATCAGGCACTCGCCGAACCGACGCCGACTCAGTGACAGCGGCGCCCGCGCGTGCCAAAATTGTTCCAGGTTGAGACCTCCAGCCGACCCCGGTCCTCGTCAGTCGCCGCCACCGTGTCGGCCGATGCCTCCTCGGCACCGAAGATCGGAAATTCCTGTCGCGCGGGAGGTTCTATGCCTGTCGTCATGGATCGTCGGCACTCGAGTCAGCTGCGCTGGTACCGCGGATGCTCGGCGGACACCGCAGCCGAGCTGGCACTGCTCGACCCGCGACGACCCGGCTGCTGGGTACTGCGCGGCGGCCTCGAGCTCGACGCGGCTCGGATGCCGCGATTCCGCGCGCTCCTCGATCGCTCGGTGCGTTCGGGCGCGCGTGTAGTGGTGCTCGATCTGCGCGGTACCGAGTTCCTGAGCATCCGCATCGCCGCGATGCTGCGCTCCGCCAAGGCGCAGGCGTGGGCACACGGGGTCGATATCCGGCTGCTCACCGGTACCCGTGAGGTGGAGCGGGCGCTGGATCTGGTCGGGGTGCGACCATTGTTCCGCTATTACCTGTCGATCGACGAAGCCTCGGTCTCGGAACCGAACCGCTGAGAAGTCGTTTCGCTCCCCCACATCCTGGGTAAGCGCTCGATGAGACCACCACTGGGGCGCGAGCTCGGGAGGAGGACATCGTGGATTCGAGCAACCGGATCATCACCGACTCCACACCCGCGACATCGACCCGTGTTCAGGTCGATGCCGACCTCGGCCAGGTCGTCATGCTCCGGGCGGTCGCCGAAACGGTGGCCTTGATCGCGGGTTTCACCATGGACGAAGTAGCCGATATTCGCGTCGCGCTCGACGAGGCGGCAACCTGCCTGATCCTCGACGCGATACCCGAATCCGAGATCCACTGCGAAGTGATCGCCGATGGGTTCCGGATCCGGGTCGAGGTCGACGCGGTCTGCGCGACCACCGGCCCGATGGACACGACCGGATTCGGCTGGCACGTGCTGAATTCGATCACCGACCACCTCACCGCCGACCACCGGGCCTATAGCCGGGAGCAGGGCGGCTATCCCGTCACGATCACGTTCACGCAGGTGCGGCGGGTGCGCTGAGCGCCGCACGCAGCGAACCGCGATCCTCGTTCCAGCATGTCAGGACGTGATCGGCGAAGCGGTCTTCGAGCAGGTTCGTCGCCTGGATGCCGAACACGATCGAGGCGGCGACGTCGGGTTCGGCTTCCAGCAACCCGGCGATGACCTCGCGACGCATCACCTGTTCGTGTACCGCGTCGGCCTCGACGTGCTCGGTGTAGAAGTGAGCGCACGCCGGATGCGGGAGCAGTGTGCGGGCGAGCTCGGCGAGGCGGCGTGACGCGGGCGAGGAGGTGATCTCCACCGTCGCGAAATGCCCGACCAGCGCGCCGCGCAGACCGCGATGCAGACCGAACATCGACATCATGTTCACCAGTGCCAGCATCGGTGCGGGCACCGTGTCGAGGTAGTGCAGGTAGCCCGGCTCCAGGTCGGCGCCGGACAGCAGGTCGGCGAACAGGCGCGCGTGCACGCGCTCACCGCGACCGGCGCCGAACTCGTCGAACTCGACCGCCACCAGCGACGCTTTCACCTGTCCGCGCAGACGCGGGATCACCCAGGCGTATGGGTCGGCTTCGATGTGGTGATAGATCGAGCGGTGGACGAAGTACTCGCGCAACCGATCGGCGGTCCCTCGCTCGGCGAGGAAGCCGGCGATACCGTCGGTATCACGGGTCGGTTCGAGCAGGCGGTCGAGTTCCGCGTCGACGTCGTCGCCGCCCGCGACATCGGCGTGCAATGCCGTGAGCAGCTCGTGCTCCAGGTCGCGGCGCAAGCGCAACAGGTCGGGGTCCCACTCCCAGTTCTCGTCGACCCCGGCGAATCCCTGATAGTGCAGTTCGTAGCAGGTGTGCAGGGTGAGCAGAAGATCCTCACCGTAGGGGTCGAGTCCGGTGGGGTCGGGAACCGCCGAACCCGGCGTCCGGGTGAGTACGTCAGCGACCGCGGCGGACAACTCACCGCGTGGTCGCGGCAGTGACCTCGGCGTCATCAGTCGCTCCTCGGTGGACGTCGTCGGCGATGGCTCGTATCGCACAGCGGGTAGGAGCCCGACCGCCGACACAGGCACAGTGCCACCACGAAACGGTCGCAGTGCAGGATCGTGCCGTCGGCGGTGACCAGGTCGACCGGCCCGTCGATGAGAGCGGGTCCGTCATCGGTGAGCACGACGCGCCGCGGCTCAGGCGGGGTCGGCGACGACGGGAGACGATGTTCGGTCGACACGAATCACCACCAGTTCCTCCTCGCGCTGGCCGGACCGTATGAAGCCGTTGGCGGTCAGCCACCCGGCACGCGAGCGCATGACCGGACCGAACGGCACCGTCGCGGTGGCCGCCACGTGTGCGTTCGCGCCCAGCCCGCGCAGCTGGGACAGGCTGCGCTCGGGGTCGCTGAGCGTGGAATGCACGATCAACCCGACGCCGCGCTCGGTGAGCAGGTCCGGCAGCATCGCGCACAACCGGTCGAGCACGCTGCGGCCGTCGTGCCCCGCGTCCCAGGCCAGCGACGCACCCCGCCCGGCCGCCCGCCGCGCGGGCACATAGGGCGGGTTCGCGACCACCACGTCGAAGCGTGGCAGCCGCAGCGCGGATCCGAAATCGCCGTGCAGCAGCTCCACCGCGATACCGCGCAACCGGCAGTTCATCCACGTCGACATCAGCGCCGACCGGGACAGGTCGACCGCGGTCACACTTCCCGCACCCGCCGCGGCGGCGGCCATGGTGAGCGCGCCGGTCCCCGCGCACACGTCGAGCACCCGTCCGCCGGGCAGCGACGACACCTCCCGCAACGTCCGAGCGAGCAGCCACGTGTCGGCCTGCGGCCGATAGACACGCGGCGCCCGGAGGACGACCACCTCAGTGGCCCCTCGGCTCGGTCAAGGGCAGACCCTCCTGCGCCTTCACCCTTCGATGCTCCAGGATCACCAGCCCGATTCCCCCCAGCAGACACGCCGCGCACGCGACACCCGCGATCACCGCCCAGCCACCGAAGCCGTATCCGGCCGCAGTGAGGGTGAGGCCGAGCAGCACCAGCCCGATAGCGGCGAGAATCAATCCGGGCCAATTCCGAGTGTCCTCGATCGATTCCCCCGCATGAGTTCGCGTGGTCCGAGCGTCATCGGGAAACTGCTTCTCTGTCTGATTCATCGCGCACGCTCCTTTCGCGGACGAGACCGCCCTGGCGTGGACATGCCCGCAAACCGGCGCGTCAATCAGCCGCCCGTCGCGCCGATCAGCTCGGCACACCCCTGACCAGGCGATTCAGCGTGTATCGATGACGTCGATCACACAGCCGGATAGACCTCGGTGGGTACGCTGGTGGCCGCCGCCCAGTGCAACAGGCAGTCGCGGGTATCGAAATGCCGCACATCGCCGCCACCGAGGTCGACGGTGATCCATCGAGTGTCGGCGTCGTGATCGATGCGCTGCCAGCTGTCACAACCTTCGCGGTCGCAGTGTCGAGCCAAGGCCATCGGAACGCTCCTACCTGTGATGACCCAACCAGGGTATACGTGCGTTCGATGTGGTCCGGACCACTCCCATGACTTCGGGGTCATAGCGGTCGGCGAGCTGACCGGGCTCGGTGATCCGAGCCCGGTCAGTCGAGAACTACGCGGGCAGGCGCGCCTCGATCGCACCGATGATCCGCGGCCGCAGATCCGCGACACTGACGATGGCGTCCACCGAACCGACCTCGACCGCGCGCTGGATGTTGTGGACGCGGTCGAACTCCGCGGCCACGTCGCCCAGCTTCTCCGCGCGCACCGAGGAGCGTGTCTCGTCGAGCTCGGCACTGAGCGTCGCGCGGTCGGTGCCGACAGCATTGGCGACCCGGCTCTCCAGCTCCCGCACGCGCGGATCGGCCGCGGTCCTGGACTTCACCTCACCGGCGAACACCACCGCCGCGGCAGGCGCGCCGCCGAGCACCGAGGCGAACGACCCTTCCAGCGCGAGCACCGTCATGTTCGGGTTCAGCGCCTTCGAGAACACCACGAACGCACCGCCGTGATAGCGCGAGATCACGCAGAACACGATGGGGCCGTCGAAATTCACGATGGCGCGGCCGATTTCGGCGCCGTACTCGAGTTGCAGCTTGCGCATCGATTCGGGCGAGCCGTCGAAGCCGGACAGGTTGGCCAGCACCACCAGCGGGCGATTGCCACTGGCGGCGTTGATGGCCCGTGCCGCCTTCTTCGACGAACGCGGGAACAGCGTGCCCGCGGTGTAGGTGTCGGGGCCGTCGGTGGACGGGAAGCCGCGTCGCGCCACATTGCGCGACTCGATACCCAACAGGCACACCGGGATTCCGCCGAGGTGCGCGTCGTGCACCACCGCGGTCTCGGCGTCGGCCATGCCGGCCCAGCGCTCCAGGACCGGGTGGTCCTGGTCGGCCAGCGCCCGCATCACCGTGCGAATGTCGAAGGGCTTCTTGCGGTCCGGGTTGGCGGCGGCGGAGAAGATCTCGCCGACGGTGGCGAAGGTGCTGTCCGCCAAAACATGCGGGAAGCCCGAGATATCACGGTCGACCGGATCGCCGGTCGCGGCACGACGCGGCGCCTGCTCCCCCGGGGCGACGTAGGTGTGGTCGTAATGCGCCATCAGCACATCGCGGGCGGCGGACAGGTTCGGCGCCCAGTACTGCGCCTGCCCGTTCGGGCCCATCACCCGGTCGTAGCCGCCGATACCGAAGTTGTCCTCGGCCGAGACGCCGCCGGAGAAGTCGAGCGACTGCTTACCGGTCAGCACCATGGCCGAGTCGGGCGTCATGACCAGCACACCCTTGGTATGCATCAGCATGGTGGCCTCGGCATTCCAGTACGGCTGCGCACCGACGTTGATCCCGGCGACCACGATGTTGATCTCACGACCGTCCTGGGTGAATTCGACGATCCGCTTGAGCGCGGCCGCGACCCAGTCCATGTTCTCGGTACCCGAGGCCATCGAGATCCGGGCGCCCGAGGACAGCGCGTACCACTCGAGCGGCACCTGCAGGCTCTCGGCCAGATCCAGCGCGGCGATCACCCGACGGCATTCCGGTTCCGAGAGCGCGCCGAGGGACTTGGTGGGGTCACCGAGCAGCAGCACCCGGGTGACGCCCTGCGGGTGCTGGACGGTCGGTGTGGTCACCACACCGGCGACGATGGCCGCGCTGTTGTGGCCCTTGGGGCGATCGACCGGCACCAGCGCGTGGTTCGCGTCGAGGTCGTATTCGGCGAAATCGCCCAGCAGCGAGGTCAATTCGTACGGGTACACGGTGTTGCGGGCCGCGGCGCGCAGCACCTTCTGCCGGTACTCGTCCAACGGCTCGACGGGATCGTCGGTCCGTTCGCCGACCGTCACCTCGGATGCGCCGTCGGGACGGAACGAGATGCGCACGCCGACCTTGGTGAGCTCGCCGGTCTCCGGATCGCGCTGGCGGGCGATGAGCAGGATTTCCTCGAGCCCGGCGCCCGCGGCCGTCGGCAGCACGTGGCCGCCGATGGTCTCGAGCTCCGCGCGGGTGACATCCATGTGCGGCCAGATGTACATCACGATGCGGTTGGTGTTGAGCCGCTTGGCCGAGGGGAACCGCGACTGGGCCCGCCGGATCGAGTCGACACAGGTGGCGATGGCGCTCTCGGCGGTGGGCAGCGCGACCAGCCTGCCGTCGTGATCGCGCAGCGCCGCGAGGTCACGGACCTGGGCGAAGGCGATCAGGCGCTCGTCGGAGGGGTTCTCCTTGGCCACGCCGCGGAACAGGTAGACCTCCTCGTCCGAGGACGGCAACCGGGTGAGGTCGAACTTGCGCAACCGCTCGAGCTGCATCCGCTGCGCGATGTAGGGGTGCAGCCCGCGGATCAGCCGTTCCTCGGCCATGCCGGTCACCGACGGACGGAAGGTGAAGTGGTGGTGCATGACCGAGCCGCCGCTGCCCGCGACGGTGGCGGTGATCCGGTGCACCTGATTCGGCACCGGGTGCGCGCCGAGCACATCCTGCAGGGCCGCTGCCATCGCGTCGAAGTCCTCGGGCTGCGATTCCCAGCTGAGGTAGATATCGGCGTCGATGGAGACAGCGCCCGTCGCCAATTCGGCGAGCCCGTCCAGTGCCGCGTCGAGCTCGTCGAAGCTCACGGCCGTGGAGACCAGCGTCGAACCGTAGCGTTCGGCGACGACGAACGTGGTCTCGCCGACCTGTTCGGTACGAACGCCGGTGAGACCCTTGTTGCCGTAGTAGCGCCGGGTCAGCACCTCGAGCATCGAGGTGTGGTCGGGCTTGTCACGCTCGAGCCGCTGGCCGAGCAGGCGAACCAGGGGTTCGGTGCTGCGCACCATTTCGGCGATCCGCTCGCCGCGATCGTCGGCCTGCGGGTTCGCGTCCAGGTAGCTCAGGTGCTTGCGGACGTTGGTGTACACGCGAGCGCGGTTGCGGCGCAGCAGCGGCTGGCCGTACCAGGCGTAGACCAGACCCCGGGCGAGATCGGCGATCACCGGGAAACGTACCTGCGTCGCGGCGACGAGACGCTCCAGCGCCAGGCCGACGGGTTCGCGCAGCACCTGGTCGGGCATCGGCTCGGTCAGCCATTCGCGCAGCAGCGCGGTGACGACGGTGACGGTGTCGGTGGGCCGCTGCTGAGCGAGGAAGATCCGGAAGACCGCCGCTTCGAGATCGGGCGTGCGGTCCAGCTCGGTGATCCCGTAGTGCCGCAGCGCCGTACCGAGTTTGTCCTGGTACGACTCGGGGAGCCCGGCCCGCTCGACGTCGAGGCTCTGCAGGTAGGTGTGGAAGTACTCGCGCGCGCTGTGCACATGTCCGTGGCCGTGATCATCGTCGGCCGAGCGGTTGCTGCTCAGTTCGGCGAGGTCGGCGAACATCTGCACCAGTTCGAGCTCTTCGGCGAGCGGGCGCAGGCTGTCGGCGACGGCTTCGCGACGAGCCGCGAGGTAGTCGTCGAGGACACGACGGTCGTCGTGCGGGTCCACATCGAAGCCGAGCAGCAGGCTGCTCAGGTCCTGCAGGCCGCGGGCCACGCGCTCGTGTGCGCGCAAAGGCGTTGTCGCACTGGGCAAGTCGAGCTCGACTGTGCCCGCGGTCTCGGTTTCGGCGGTCTCGTCCTCGTCGGCGAGCGGCTCGAGACGCAGCAGCGGCGCGCCCGCCTCGACCTGGGTGCCGACGGAGACCGCGCATTCCTTCAATCGGGCCCGGAAGGGTGCGCGCAGCACCGTTTCCATCTTCATGCTCTCGAGCACCAGCACGGGTGCGCCTGCCTCGACCTCGGCGCCGACCTCGAGCGGCGTGCCGACGACCAGCGCGGGAGCGGGCGAGCGGACGACACCGCCCTCGTCGCGGCTGATCCGGTGGGTCACGCCGTCGACATCCACCACGTGGGTGGGCCCGTGCGTGCCGGTGATCAGGCGGTAGCGGGTGCCGTTGACGACGATCTGGCCGGTGTGGTGATCGAAACGCTCCAGATCGACATCGGCGGTGCGCAGATCACCACCGGCCTCGATGCCGACGCGGAAGCGATGCGCGCCGATCCGGGCCACGCGCACGCGATACCCGGCGCCGCGCAGCTTCAGATCCAGTGGCCGCCCGCTCTCGTGCTGTACCTGCGGACGCCCGCCGGACGCGGTCGACAGCAGTCGATGCCGCTCGACCCGCTCGTCTTCCTCGTAGGCGTCGATCGCGGCCACCGCCAGCGCGACAGTGGAATGCCGATGGGTCACCAGACGGCCTTCACCGCGCACCCGGTCGATCCAGCCGGTATCGGCGCTGGCGTCGATGACCTCGGGCTGGTCGAGCAGGTCGAGCACGAAGCTCTTGTTCGTCGCGCCACCCGCGATGACGACGCGAGTCTGGGCCATGGCCCGGCGCAGTCGGCCGAGGGCCTCGTCGCGATCGCGACCGTAGGCGATGATCTTGGCGATCATCGAGTCGAAGTCGGCGGGGATCGTGTCACCCTGGCTGACGCCGGTGTCGACACGGATGCCCGGTCCGGCGGGCAGGTCGAGGCGCACGATGCGGCCGGGGGCGGGCGCGAAGTCACGATCGGGATCTTCGGCGTTGAGGCGGGCTTCGATGGCGTGGCCGCGCTCGACCGGCGGCTCCCCCTCGAGCTTGATGCCCGATGCCACCCGCAACTGCGCGTGCACCAGGTCGAATCCGGTGGTGAGCTCGGTGATCGGGTGCTCGACCTGCAGGCGGGTGTTGACCTCGAGGAACGCGAACAGCTGGTCACCGGGGTGGTAGAGGAACTCGACGGTCGCCGCGCCGCAGTACCCGACCGCGATCGCCAGGCGCTCGGCGGAGCCCTTGAGTTCGGCGGTCTGCTCGGCGCTCAGCACGGGCGAGGAGGATTCCTCGATCACCTTCTGATTGCGTCGCTGCACCGAGCAGTCACGCACGCCCAGTGCCCACGCGGTGCCCTGACCGTCGGCGATCACCTGGACCTCGACGTGGCGAGCACCCGTGACCAGGCGCTCCAGGAAGACGACGCCGCTGCCGAAGGCGCGCGCGGCCTCCTGCTTGGTGCGCTCGTAGGCGTCGACGAGTTCGGCCTCGTTGGTGATCACGCGGATACCGCGACCGCCGCCGCCGGCGGTGGCCTTCAGCATCAGCGGGTAGCCGATCTCGGTGGCCGCTTCGATGGCGTCTTCGACGGTGTCGACCGCGCCCCGGCTCCACGGCGCCACCGGCACGCCGACTTCCTCGGCGATCAGCTTGGCGCCGATCTTGTCACCGAGCTTGCGCATCGCGTCGGCACTCGGCCCGACGAAGGTGACACCGATGTGGTCGCACAGCTCCGCGAACGCGGGATCCTCGGCGACGAAACCCCAGCCCACCCAGGCCGCGTCGGCCTTCGTGGCCACGAGGGCGTTCTCGAGGGCTTTGAGGTCGAGGTACGGCCGGGCCGATGCCGGGCCGAGGTCGTAGGCGATATCGGCTTCCCGGACGAAGGTCGCGTTCCGGTCGACGTCGGTGTGCAGGGCTACGGTTTCGATCGGTAGCCCGGTTGCCGCCGCCAGATCACGGACGGCATGGATGAGGCGCATAGCGGCCTCGCCCCGATTCACGATGGCGATACGGCTGAACACTCGCCGACTCCTTCCATTTACCCAGGACATCGTCCTGCGGGTGAGATTTGCAACTCCCGGTCCGTGGGCAGTCTGCACCCCCGTGCCAGATATACAAGCACCGTGTGACGGTTACCGGCACGTAGCCAACTGATGACCGGCCGCCGTGCACTACCCAACCCGACGAACACGAGCGGGCGAAGACGCCGAGATGACGGCTGGCGGGCGACGCGATGCCCGCAGGCTGAACAAGTACGTTCCGAAGCGAGTGGACGGCCAAGGTCTGCGGTCCCCGGCCATCCACTCGATTCGAAATCCTATCAATCATGTTGACCTACAACATATTCGAGGTGCCATCCAGACTCCTTCCGAAGCGACCCCATGGCCGGACCGTCGACTGTCATCCGTGCCATAAGTACGCGCCCGAGTTCGTGAGTTCTGCCAGCGGGCGCGTCGAACCGGTCGCTTGGGCACGCGGGCTTCTACCGTCGGGTCCGTGTCAGCACAATCCCCCGGTAACGCCGCCCGCTCCTACGACTACGACGTGTTGATCGTCGGCTCGGGATTCGGCGGCAGTGTCACTGCCCTTCGCCTGGTCGAAAAGGGATACACGGTCGGTGTCCTCGAGGCCGGTCGCCGGTTCGCCGACGCGGACTTCGCCGCGACCAACTGGGATCTGCGCCGGTATCTGTGGGCCCCTCGATTGGGCTGCTACGGCATCCAGCGCATTCACCGCCTGCGCGACTGCTTCATCCTGGCGGGCGCCGGGGTCGGCGGCGGTTCGCTCAACTACGCCAACACCCTCTACAAACCCGGAGCGGCGTTCTTCGGCGACCGGCAGTGGGCCGACATCACCGACTGGGACGCCGAGCTCAGCCCCCACTACGACCAGGCGAGCCGCATGCTGGGGGTGGTGCGCAATCCGCACATGACGCCGGCCGACACCATCATCGAGTCGGTGGCCGAGGAGATGGGAGTCGGTGACACCTTCGTGCCGACCCCGGTCGGGGTGTACTTCGGCGAACCCGGCCGGACCGCCGCCGACCCGTACTTCGGCGGCGTCGGACCCGACCGCACCGGCTGCGTCGAGTGCGGCGAATGCATGACCGGCTGCCGTCACGGCGCCAAGAACACCCTCGTCAAGAACTATCTCGGATTGGCCGAGCGGGCGGGCGCCGTGGTCTCGCCGATGACCACCGTGACCGCGATCCGGCCGCAACCGGACGGCAGTTGGCTGGTCGACACCGAGCGCACCGGAAGCTGGGTCCGCAAACACCGCACCACCCTGTCGGCGCGCCGAGTAGTGCTGGCCGCGGGCACCTGGGGCACCCAGCACCTGCTGTTCCGGATGCGCGACACCGCGACACTTCCCGGGATCTCGCCGCGACTCGGCGTACTCACCCGCACCAACTCCGAGGCCATCCTCGGCGCGGGCCGCACCGAGGTCGACCCGGCCGTCGACATCACCAGGGGCGTGGCGATCACGTCCTCGTTCCATCCCACGCCGAACACCCACGTCGAACCCGTGCGCTACGGCAAGGGATCCAATGCGATGGGATTGCTCAACACCTATCTGGTCGACGGCGATCACCGGCTGCCGCGCTGGTCGCGGGTGCTGCTCATCGCCGGGCGACACCCGGTACAGACTGTGCGGCTGCTCCGGACGAACCGGTGGAGCGAGCGCACGCTGGTCCTGCTGGTGATGCAGAGCCTCGACAATTCGATCACCACCTACACCCGGCGCGGGGTGTTCGGTCGCCGGTTCACCAGCAAGCAGGGTTTCGGTGAACCCAACCCGTCCTGGATTCCGCCCGGGCACGAGGCCACCCGGCACGTCGCCGCGAAGCTCGGCGCCACCCCGGGCAGCACCTGGCCCGATGTGTTCAATGTGCCGATGACCGCGCATTTCATCGGCGGTTGCGTCATCGGTGCCGATGCGAGCACCGGCGTCATCGATCCCTATCACCGCGTTCATGGCTACCCCAGCCTCAGCGTCGTGGACGGTTCGGCGATCTCGGCCAACCTGGGCGTCAATCCGTCACTGACGATTGCCGCCCAGGCCGAACGCGCCGCCGCGCTGTGGCCCAACAGGGGCGAACCGGATCCGCGCCCGGCACCCGGCGATCCCTACGAGCGGATCGCCGCGGTGGCGCCGAACGCCCCCGTCGTCCCCGCCACCGCCGCCGCGGCACTGCGCCTGCCGATCTGGCCGGTATCCACGTCCACCCGCGAGGATCACTGAGGGCGGGTAGACAATGCGATGAGATAGCTGGTCGAGACTTTGTGACCTCTCCCGCCTCTCTCGCTTACCACGCTGCGCGACGGTGATTCGACTACCGTCGCGCTGAGCACTAGGCGTTGGTTGGAAGGTGGCAGTAGGCGTGGTAACTACCCAGGCGAAGCTCGATGGACTCGCCGAGATTCAGGCGATCGCCGCGGAACCAGCGGGTGAGTCCGCGGTTGCCAAGCGGGCGAAGAAGGGCATTCCGAGCGTTCGCGAGCGGATGAACATGCTGCTCGACCCCGGGACATTCATCGAGATCGGGGCGTTGGTTCGTCAGCCCGATCAGCCCGACGCCCTCTACGGTGACGGCTTGGTCACCGGCCGTGGATTGATCGGCGGTCGTTCGGTGGTGGTGATCGCCCACGATCAGACCGTGTACGGCGGCTCGGTCGGTGTCGCCGCGGCCCGCAAGTTCATGCGGGCGTTGAAGCTCGCGTTCGACAACGCCTGCCCGGTGGTGACGATCAACGACTCCGGCGGCGCGCGGGTGCAGGACGCGGTCGGTTCGATCGCCTCGTTCGGCGATATGACCCGGGTGCTGGAGAAGCTGTCCGGTTACGTGCCGCAGGTGTCGATCATTCTCGGCAAATGCGCCGCCGGTTCGGTATACGGGCCGATCAACACCGACGTGCTCATCGGCACGAAGGACTCCTACATGTTCGTCACCGGGCCCGATGTGATCAAGGCCGTCAACGGTGAGGACGTCAGCGCCGAGGCCCTCGGCGGCGCCGAGGTACAGGCCAAACGCGGCACCCTGCACCACGTCGCCGACACCGAGCAGGACGCCTTCGACTGGGCCCGGCGCTACCTCAGCTACATGCCGTCGAGCTGCCTGGAACAGCCGCCGGTCGTCAATCCCGGCCTCGAGCCCGACATCACCGCCTACGACCTGGAACTCGAGACGATCATCCCGGATTCCGATCGCGCGGGCTACGACATGCACGACATCCTGCTCCGGCTGTTCGACGACGGCGAATTCCATGAGATCCGAGCCGCTTTCGCCCCGAACCTGATCACCGGATTCGCCAGGGTGGACGGCTATCCGGTCGGCGTGATCGCCAACCAGCCGCTGGTGCTCGGTGGTTCCATCGACGCCGCCTGCTCCGACAAGTCGACCTATTTCATCCGGCTCTGCGACGCCTTCAACATCCCGCTGATCTTCGTCGCCGATACCCCCGGCGTGCTGCCCGGGCTCGACCAGGAAGACGCGGGCGTGATCATCCGCGGTGGTCGGGTTCCGCGCGCGATCATCGAGGCGACGGTGCCGATCATCAACCTCGTGGTGCGCAAGTCCTACGGCGGGGCCTACGGGATGATGGGGTGCCGTCAGGTCGGCGCCGATGTCAGCTTCGCCTGGCCGACTGCCCGGATCGCGGTGATCGGCGCCGAGAGCGCGGTCGACCTCGCGGGCAAACGCCAATTGGCCGCCATCCCCGAGGAACATCGCGCCGCGGCTCGCGAGTTCATGATCAACCAGTACAACGAGACCATCGCGACCCCGTGGATCGCTGCCGAGCGTGGCTATATCGACGCGGTCATCGAACCCTCACGCACCCGCCTCGAGATCCGGCACGCACTGCGTTTGCTGCGCGACAAGCCGCCGGTCACGCCGGAATTCAACCCGCGCAAGCATTCGGTATATCCGATGTGATCAGCCCGCGCGAGAACTGGTTTCGCCAGGATTTCGATAGAGCTCTGTTGATCCGGACCCACGATGGGCCCGGATCAACAGAGCGGCGCGCAAATGGCACAGCCCGGAAACGTCATTGAGGTCGAACCCGGTCATCTGACTGATCCGTTTCAATCGGTAGTCCACGGTATTGGTGTGGATGAACATGGCGCGCGCGGTCCGCGAACGCTGCATATTCGTGGACATGTACACCTCGAGCGTCCGTAACAGCTCCGGATGCGCTTCCAGCGAATCCACGATCGAACTCAGATAGTCACGCGCGGGACCGGGCCGGGTCAGTTGATATTCGAAAGCCAATTCGTGTGGACGATATACCTTGCTCGGACCACCGAACCGGTGCACGATTTCGACGAGCTCATGGACCTGCTCGGCGGCGGGCGGGATCTCGGCCGGCGTCGCCGTGGTGGCCACCGCGCGCACCGGCACCTGTGCCGCGGCGGACAGGTGCACGATCAACTCGTCCAATTCCGGCTGGGAGAACTCGTGCGCGGGCAGCAGTAGTGTGCCGCCGTCCACGCTCAACAGCGACAGCACCTTCCCATCGCATCGGTCCGCCAGTTCGGCCTGCACACGGCGCAATTTGCGTCGAGCGACGACTTTGGCATCGAGGGCGGGATCGAATTCCTCCGCGTGCGGCGGTAGTTCGAGTGCCATCACGTGATAGCGATCGGCGACCTCGATGCCGCACTCGCGCGCCATCGTCGCGGTGTTCTGACCGCCGAGCAGCGCCGAGGTGAGCGTGTGCACCGCGGTGTGATGCTCGCTGTCCACCGATCGCAATTCGCGGACGTAGGCCACCGAGACCGCCGAGGTGATCATCTTCTGGGCGTCCATCAGCCGTCGGGCCACCCCGACCACGGTGTCGTAGTCATGATTGGTGACGTTGGTGATGACGAGATCGAAGCCGAGCTTGAAGCCCTCGTGCACGGCGTCGTGAATGGTGTCTATCGGGATTCCCTCGCGCGCCCAATCGGCGGCGGCGGCTTGGACTCGCTCCACCCGCCCCGGGATATCGCGTCCGTCGAGCATGCTCCTGGTCAGTTCCAGACAGACGCGGGTCACGGTGGTGACGTCTCCGTCGAGCGCTTCGCCGGGCAGCGTGCCGCACGGCACGACATTCTCGATGAAATGCAGCACCATCTGGCGCGATATCGTCCGCACATCCTTCAAGGGGTTCGACACGGGCCGCCCCGAAACGGTCAGGAACGGTTCGATGGACGTTGCGCCAGCCATGATGATGAATCCTTCCCACCCAGATCACTGGGCAAGGCCCCAAACTACCGTGAACGACAATCCCCCGTCCAACCTTCACTTGTGACAACACTTGTGAGAAAGAGCAAGAGAAGCTTGGATCGCTGATGCTTTCCGACAACGAAACCCGCGGGCCTGCGGATCCACCGCGGTGCGGCGGTGGCGGATCCGAACCGGAGCCGCGCACATCTTCACTCCGAGAACGGTGTCGCCACCGCCGCATTTTGCCGTGTCAGCCGGTTACAGGCAGAGACTGACCTCGAGCATCGGGATGGGAAGTGGGACACACACTTCCACCGAGCCCGCGACCGGCGCGGGCGCGGCGGCCGTGGCGGTGCCCGCGCCGATCGCCCCGGCGGACAGCACAATCGCGGCGACGGCGAGCGGGCGGGAAATTCTGGATTTCATACGGTCATCCTTATTTACACTGTGTGAAGCATCCCAGTTTCGGGACATCTCGATCAGATCACGGTCACCACCCCGGCCGCTATCATCGCGCACAGTTTTTGACGTTCCAATTCCCTTTCAGCGCAATCATCATGGATTCACACAAAGGATTTCATCGCGAAATTCTCACATTTCGCGGCGCCTTCGGGTATCGCGTGACCTCATCCCTTGCGGATTCGGGATCGGTCTCCCACCAGCGCGACGAGACGTTGTGCCGCACTCGACTGCTCAGGCAGTGGGATCAGACCGCGACAGCGCGGCCGCGCAGGTAGGCGATCACGTTGTCAGCGCCCGGCTCGTCGGGGTCGGCGACGGACAACAGGGTGAGCGCGTGGTCGAGTCGCGGTCCGGGTCCGTGCTCGGCGAGCAGAACGACGATCGCCTCCAGTACGGCAGGCGATGGATTCGCCTGCGCCAGTAGTTCGTCCAGATAGGCATCCGGCTCGAGTAGGCGTAGCGCGCGGCGCGCGTAGGCGTGCACTCGCACCGGCAGGTCGGCGCGCACGGCGTCGACGTCGGACTGGAGCGCGGGACGCTCCCGGTGGGCCGGGTCGACGCGCAGCGACCACAGCTCGGTCAGGTCCGCGCTCAGACCGTGGCTGTCGATCAGTCCGGGGCCGGTCGCACGGTCGAGCGCGGTCGGCGAGAGGTCTCGCTCAGCGTCGCACCACGCGCGGTATTCCCACCAGGCTGTCGGCGTCGCGCTGAGTTCGAGGCCGAATCCGAGCGCCTGCTGACCGTCTGTCCAGGTCCGCTGGACGCGGGTGCGGCGGATCGAGGCGACCCCGCCCCCGGTGACCTGGGTCCAGGATGCTTCCGTTCCGTGAAAGCCGTATGGCCGCAACAGCTTTCCCGCCTCGCGGGTCAAGCGGCGTAGCGCAGAGTCCGGTCCGTCCATGAGAGCAGACTAGAGGCGCGCACCGACAAGTCCGGTTCACCGGGAAACAGCGCCCGCTCCACCGCATGTCGTAGCCGAGTCCGTCCTAGGAATCGACGACGCGGGTGCCCGTCATCGCGGCGCGCACCACGGCGGTGACCTGATCGGGTGCCTCGACCATCACCAGATGCCCCGCACCCTCGACTACTACCGCCCGCGACGGTGTCAGGGTGCGGTTCAGCGTGGCGCCGGCGCGGGCGCACAGCACCCGATTGCGGCTACCCCAGACCGTGGTGATGGGCGGAAAGTCGTGGGGCGGCACGAAGTCGTCCAATTCGCCGAGCAGCGGAATCTGGCGGGAGATCGCGGCGGTGACCATCAGTCGCCGGGGTTCGGTCCAGCTCTCACGCAGGTGCTCGACCATCTCCGAGGCGTGCGGCGCCTTCTCCGAACCCAGTTGTTCCGCCACGATCAATCCCGCCAGCGGGCCGGGCACGCGGACACGGGCGAGCAGTGCGTCGATGTGCACGGCCCGGCCGAGTCGCGCCGCCCACGCGGTTCGCGTCGGCCGCAGGGTGGCCGGGGTCAGCGGACTGCTGAGTACCAGTGCTCGTACCCGTTCGGGATGACGCTGGGCGTAGAGCAGTGACAGGGCGCTGCCGAAACAGTGCCCGACCAGCGTCACATCACGCAGATCTCGCTGCTCGACGAACGCGGTGACCATGGCCAGATAGTTCTCGACCGTATACCCGTCGTCGGGGGCCTCCGAATCGCCGTAGCCGATGAGGTCGATCGCGAACACTCGATGCGTCTGCCGCAGTGCGTCGTATTGCGCGCGCCAGATGTGGCGGTCGCCGCCGAGGTTGTGCAGAAAGACGATCGGGGGCCCGGTGCCTGCCTCGTCGTAGGCGATCGAGGTTCCGCGAAAGTCGAAATACCGCATCCCCTGGCTTCCTTCCGGTGGCAGCCACATGACCACGCCGTCGTGGTCGATCCACGGTAGCGCCGACCTCCCCCTCCGCACGGCGAAACTCACGCCTGCCTGCTCAGTCGAGGCAGAACTCGTTACCTTCGGGGTCGGTCATCACGATCCACCCGGCGCTCATCGGCGGCTCGGGTTCGAAGCGCTCGATCCGCGTGCCACCCAGCGCTACCAGTCGCGCGCACTCCGCCTCCAACGCCGCCATCCGCTCCTCGCCCTGCAACCCGGGCGCCGCCCGGACATCGAGGTGCACCCGATTCTTGGCGACCTTGTCTTCGGGCACCCGCTGAAAGAACACCCGTGGGCCGTGGCCCTGCGGATCCTCGATCGCCGATTTCGAATTCCGCTCCTGCTCCGGAACCCCGATCCGCGCGAGAAACTGATCCCACACGACGAGCGGGTCGACTCCGTCGGGCACCTCGACTCCCGGCGGCCCCGGATACACGTACCCCAGCGCATCCCGCCAGAAGGTCGACAGCGCGGCTGGATCGTGCGCGTCGAAGGTGATCTGAATATGGCGGCTCATCAGTACTCCGTTCATAGCGATCGAACAGCACGACGTGGCATATCTCCCGTCACCGTATGCCAGGGGTCCGACAATCGGCCGCGGTCGTTGCCCGAGGGCAATTCGCCCAGCTTGCGAGGTCGGCGAGCTGAGCCGGACCCGACCTACGACCCGGTGCGCCGATCCACGCCGATTTCACGGAGCGCACCGATCAGGAAATCGTTGACCGCGTCGGTTCGCTCGAGGTGGACGAGGTGACCCGCGCCCGGAAGTTCCACTACCGCACGCAGATCCGTGACGTTCGCGCGCAGCGTCGCGAGCGGGTCACGACCGCTGAAGCCCTCCATGTCGGGGTCGTTCTCGCCGTAGAGGAAGTACGTCGGCACCTCGATTCGCGCATCGGCGAAAGGCTCGGCGAGTTCCCAGTTGCGATCCAGATTGCGATACCAGTTCAAGCCGCCGGTGAAGCCGGTCCGTTCGAATTCGAGGGCGAGGGTGTCGAATTCCGCTTCGGTGAGCCACGTCCACGGCAGCGCGGGCGCCTGGGGCAGCACATCCAGATACCCGAGGCCCGGCGGGTTCTTCCAGGTGTCGAGATAGTGGTAGTCGCCGGAAAGGGAGAAGTAGACGCGGGACAGGAATTCCCTGGGCCGCGCGGCGAGCTCGACATCGGCGACGCCGGGTTCCTGGAAATAGGACAGGTGCAAGAAGTGCCGCTGGGCCGCCTTGGTCCAGAAGGCAGAGGGCGGGCGGGGTGGGCGCGGTGCGTAGGGATTATTCAGCACCACAAGGGCTTCGACCCGCTCGGGAGCGCGCAACGACAGTTCCCATACCAATTGGGCACCGAAATCGAGGCCGACGAATATCGCCTTCTCGGCGCCGATGTCGTCGAGCAACGCCAGCAGGTCGCCGATCACCGCCGCATTGGTATACGCGGCGACGTCCGCGGGCGCCTCGGTGCGACCGTACCCGCGAAGGTCGGGCGCGATGGCATGAAATCCCGCCTCGGCGACGGCGTCGAGTTGCCGGTGCCAGATGAACCCGGTGTGCGGGAAGCCGTGACAGAACACGACCGGGTACCCCTGCCCCTGCTCGGTGACATGCATCCGGATTTCGCCCGTGTCGAGGAATCCTTGCTCCACTACCGCCTCCAATTTCTAGAACGTGTTCTGATTTGACGGTAGTGTCCTGAGGTCATGAGCGGAACACCCAAGATTCTTGCCGGGCGCGTCGCGGTCGTCACCGGCGCAAGTCGTGGCATCGGCAAAGGCATCGCCCTCGAACTGGGCGCGGCAGGCGCGACCGTGTACGTCACCGGCCGCACCACCGAGCCGGGACGGCTGCCCGGCACCGTCGGGGAAACCGCCGCGATGGTCACCGAGTTCGGTGGACACGGAGTGGCGGCGGCCTGCGATCACCGCGACGACGGTGCGGTCGAGCAGCTCTTCGCCCGGATCCGCGCGGAACAGGGCCGCCTCGACGTACTGGTCAACAACGTCTACAACTCCCCCGCCGCCGCCCGCTGGCTGGGCCGCAAGTTCTGGGACGTGCCGCCCAAGGCCTGGGACGAGACCTTCGAAATCGGTGTGCGCTCGCACTATGTGGCCAGCGTTTTCGCCGCGCCGCTGCTGATCGAGTCGGCTGGGCTCATCGTCAACGTGTCCTCGCCCGGCGCGCGCCGGTACATGCACAATGCCGTCTACGGCGTCGCCAAGACCGCGCTGGACCGCCTCACCGCCGACCTCGCCCACGACCTCACCGGTACCGGCGCGACCGCGGTCTCGATCTGGCCCGGAATCGTGGATACCGAACTGCTGCAACTTGTTCCGGCCGACGAGCAGGGCCGACGCCGGGTCACCCTGCCCGGTGAGGGTTCCTTCGACCTCGACGCCGCCGAGACCCCGCGCTTCCCCGGGCGCGCGGTCGTGGCGCTGGCCGCCGATCCGGGGCGGTCGACTCGATCCGGGAAGTCCTGGAAAGTCGCCGACCTCGCCGAGGATTACGGGTTCACCGACGTCGACGGCCGTATCCCGCGCGCCGACTGATCGCGGTGAATTCCGGTATTGCCGCCCCGAGGCAACCGACGCCGCGCGAGCTGATCGCGACCGATGCCGAGCGAATAACCTGCACCGTCGTCATCTACCATCAACGACGGTAATTCTCGGCACCCGAACGAACAGGACCCCTATGGCGCGCAAAGTCGTTGTCACACTTGTCGATGATTTCGATGGCACGTCCGCTGCCGATGCGACTGTCACATTCGGAATCGACGGGGCGGCCTACGAAATCGACCTGTCGGATGCCAACGCGGCGAAGTTGCGTGAGGTGTTCGAACAGTGGGTTCCGTACGCGCGCCGCACCGGGCGGGCGAAGGCGGGCGCCGCACGTCGCCTCGGCGTGGCACCGGCGGCCGAATCCACCCGCCGCAACGATCTGACCGAGATCAGGGCGTGGGCTTCGCAGAACGGGCACACCGTGTCCAGCCGCGGCAGGATCTCGGCGGACGTCATTTCGGCCTATGAGCAGGCCTCGGCGTAAATTTCCCGTTCGTCAACGGCACGGCGCGCATTCCCTCCGCGCGCCGTGCCGTTTTCGTTTCAGCCGGAACATCCCGATTGCCGTACTGCGCTGTCTCCGGGCGCTCGATCAAGAGCACATGGGCGACATCGTCGGCAACCGGACGGTGCCGGATGCCCTTGGGCACCACGAACAATTCGCCGGGGCACAGAACCACCGGGTCGCGGTCGGCCAATTCGACGCGGAACGTGCCGTCCCAGCAGAGGAAGAGTTCGTCTTCGTCGTGATGATGCCAGGGGAATTCACCCGCCAGCCGCGCGACGCGCACGACCGTGTCGTTGACGACGGCCAGCTCGTGCTGCTGGAACGGGCCTGGCAGGGCGGCGATGGACGCGGGGATCGAGACGGAACCGGAGATGCTCGAGGCTGTCATGGAGATCATCGTCGGCCCGCTCGCAGCGCCGATCCAGCGCCAATCGAGCATAATTGGTCTGCCAATGGAACCAATTGATGTGGTAGATCGGCTCGGTCGCTGGTCGGCGGGGCGCGGGCCGCTGTACGCGCTGATCGCGGCGGGGCTGCGCGGGCTGATCGACGACGACGAGCTGCCGGCGGGAGCGCTACTGCCGCCGGATCGGACCCTCGCCGTCGCGTTGTCGGTCGGACGGAGCACCGTGGTCGCGGCCTACGACCTGCTGCGCGACGAAGGCCGGATCGTGCGACGGCAGGGCAGCGGCACCCGGGTGGCGGGCACGCCGCGGGTCGATCCGCCGGAGACCACGAGTGCGCCGATGTTTCTCGACCTGCTCGAACCCCGGTCGGAGGTGATCTCGCTGGCGTGTGCGGCGCCGGACCGGCCGCCCGGCGAATTGACCGAGTCCTACGCGGCGATGCTGCCCGCACTGGCCGCGACGACCGACGACATCGGCTACTACCCGTCGGGGCATCCCGCGCTTCGGGAGGCGGTCGCCGAGTACTACCGGGGGCGCGGACTGCCGACCGAGGCCGGGCAGATCCTCGTCACCACCGGTGGACAACAGGCGCTGTCGCTGCTCGCCCGGGCACTGCTCCGCCCCGGAGACAGCGTTCTCGTGGAAGCGCCGACCTACCCGGGTGCGCTGGAAGCCTTTCGCGCGGAAGCCGCGCTGGTGTCCGGATTGCCGCCCGGACTGACACGCTTCGCGACTGCGATCCGCGACCGGCGGCCCACCCTCGCCTATGTGATCCCCACCTACCAGAACCCGACAGGCGCGGTCCTGACCACGCTCGCGCGGCGCGAACTCGCGCGAACATCGGCAACGGAGGGAATCACGCTCATCGACGACGAGGTGCTCGCCGAGCTGGGCTTCCCTGGTCACGAGACCCCGCGCCCCCTCGCCCTGTTCGCCGACACCGTGATCACCATCGGTTCGCTCAGCAAGAGCGTCTGGGGCGGGCTGCGGATCGGCTGGATCCGCGCGGCGATCCCCGTCGTCGCCAAGCTCGCCCGCTTGCGCGCGGTGCACGATCTCGGCGGCAACCTGCCCGCCCAGTTGGCCGCGGCCGAGCTGCTCCCCCGCCTCGACGGCCTGCTGCGCACCCAGTCCGCCGAACGCGAACGTCGCCACGACCACCTGCGCGCCGAACTCGCGCGCCGCATCCCCGAATGGGACGTGCCACCGGTCCTGGGCGGACAGACCCTCTGGATCCGGCTGCCGCGCGGCGACGGCGCCTCCTTCACCCAAGCCGCACTGCGACACCATGTTTCGATCCTCGCGGGCGGTGGCCTCGACCCGACCGGCGGCAGCGAACAGTACCTACGGATCCACTTCCTGCATCCCTTGCAGACCCTCACCGCCGCAGCCGAGCGCCTCGCCGAGGCATGGCGCGGCTACCACCCGCCGACCACACCCACCACCACCGCGCCGCCCCTCGCGTTCTAGCCGACACGCAGGTTGACCTTGACGCAGCGTCAGGGTTGCACCCTTGTCGCATGACCAACCACACCACACCCTCGACGAGGCACGCGCCGCCGGTCGGCGGGTTCATCCAAGTCGACGGCAATCGTCTTTACGCGCACCGGATGGGCAGTGGTGGACCGACCGTGGTCTTCCTGCCCGGCGCGAGCGCGGTCGGACTCGACTATTTCCTCGTACAGCAACAGGTTTCGAAGTTCACCAGTGCCGTGGTGTACGACCGCGGCGGCACCGGCTACAGCGATCGACTACCCCTGCCCCGCACCGCCACAGCCGTCGCGACAGAATTGCACGCACTACTGGAGTCCGTCGACAACCTCTGCGGCCCCTATGTTCTCGCGGCTCACTCACTGGGATGCCTCTACGCGCACCGGTTCGCGCAGCTGTATCCCGGCGACGTGGCCGGACTGGTCTGGATGGACGGCTTACACCGCGACTGGGACGAGTACATGCCACCGGCGATGCGCCTGGCCGCGGCCGCGGCGCCCGCACCCGACGCCGAGCAGCTCGAACACCTGCGTACAGCCCTTCGTGGGCTGCGCGACGAACTGCTCGCGAACTACCCGGCACCGATGCGGCGCGCACTGACGGAGGCCAAGGCGAGCGACGAATGGATCCGGGCGGGCTTCGCCGAGCGCGACCGGCTACCCGAACTGGCCGCCGAGCTGCACGCCGGGGCGAATATTCCCGACGTCGCGCTGGTGGTGCTCAGTGTGCTCGGCGCCGACCCCGACCTGCCACCCGAGGCGCTGGCCGAGGTCCATCACGGCAGGCGGCGAATGGACGCTGCCGTGGCGAAGGGGGTTTCGCGAGGGGAACAGCGCATTCTCACCGACACCGCGCACCACCGGCTGTGCTTCGACCGCCCCGATGCCGTGGTCGAGGCTATCCGCGACGTCATCGAGCGGGTTCGTCACCGCTAGGATCGGCGCGGTGCTCACCATCGGCCAACTCGCGGCGACCGCGGGCGTGACCGTGCGTGCTGTGCGCCACTATCACCAGGTCGGGCTGTTGCCCGAGCCCGAGCGCGACGCCTCCGGTTATCGCCGCTACCCCGCGCAGGCGGCGGTCGATCTCATCCGGATCAAGACCCTCGCCGACGCGGGCGTTCCCTTGTCGCGCGTCGATGCGCTGCTCCACGCTCAACCGGCCGAATTCGCCACGGCCATCGGCGATATCGACGCAGAGCTCGAGCGCAAGATCGATCAGCTCGCCGAGTACCGCCACCGGATCGCCGAATTGGCAAGCGGCGAAAGTCTTTTCCTACCCGCGGAGGTCGTCGCCCTACTGGACCGGATGCGCGGTCTGGGCATCAGCGAACAGCGCGTGCGGCTCGAGCGGGACGCCTGGGTCCTGTTGCGTGCACTGGACGCGGAGGCGATCCCACGGCGGATCGAGGAGAAGAACGCCGAATTCGACGATCCGGAGACCACCCGCCTGTACCGCGCGGTCGATGCTTCGGTCGACTGGCATCCGAACGACCCCCGCCTCGACCGCCTCATCGACGACCTCGATGCGTGGGAAATCGCCCACACCCGCGACACCACCCGCTCGACCGCACTCGTAGCTTCCCGCATCGCGGAGTCCTCCCCCGCCTGGCAGCGCATTGTCGACGCGCTCATCCACCGCGCCGCACAGCGAGCCTGCGAAACCTGACTCCCCGCGGCATCGGGCGATGGTCTCGCGAGGCGCCCCTACCCACTGTCACAGCGACGGTGGCCGCGCATCCCGGGCGCCTCCGTCCGCCTCCTCGACCCCGGTCGGGCGGCGCCGATTCAGCGCTGGACCAGCTCGCGAAGGGCGGTGGCGACGGTCTCGGGGTCCTCTTCGGCCATGAAATGACCCACGTCGACGATGCGGTGGTCGAGGTCGCGCGCCCAGCTCGACCACAGTGCCGCCGCGTCGAATCCGAGGGCGGCGCCCCAGTTCTGCTGTATGACGGTGACAGGCATGGACAGGCCGGCGCCGGCCGCCCGGTCGGCGCGGTCGTGGTCGATATCGACGGTCGCCGAGGCGCGATAGTCGGCCACAATCGATGGGACGGCGTCGCGGCAGGCGTCGAGGTACGCGGCGCGCACGGGCGGGGGGATCGCGGCCGGATCTTTCGCCCACTGGTCGAGGAAGTGGGCGAAGAACGCGTCGGCACTGGCGCAGATCATCTGTTCGGGCAGTCCGGGCGGCTGCGCCATCAGATACAGGTGGAATCCGACAGCGGCGGTGGCGCCGCGCAGCGCTTCCCACATGTCCAGGGTGGGCAACACGTCCAAGCACGCGAGGTGGGTGACCGCGTCGGGGTGGTCGAGCCCGGCGCGGAAGGCCACCAGCGCGCCGCGGTCGTGACCGGCCAGCGCGAAGCGGTCGTGACCGAAGGCAGCCGCCGCGGCGACGATGTCGGCGGCCATTCGCCGCTTGGAATAGGTGTCGGCCCCGGTGTCCGCGGGTTTGTCGCTGGCGCCGTAGCCGCGCAGATCAGGGACGATCACCGTGTGGTCGGCGGCCAGGTCGGCGGCCACGTGACGCCACATCAGGTGGGTCTGTGGGAACCCGTGCAGCAGCACGATCGGGGTTCCCGTACCGCCGACGGCGACATGGAGCGCGACATCGTCGGCGACTGGGACGCGGTGGTAGTCGAAACCGGAAATGGTGCGGGTCATCGCGGTGGCTCTCTCGTTCGTGGGTTGTTCCGCGGGGTCCGTGCGGAGCGAGTTCGAGCCTGCGGTGTAGCGATGAGCAACCGATGAACGCGCACTACATTGGCATGATGCGGTTTCAGGTGCTCGGACCGATCCTCGCGCACGACGACCGGGGCACCCCGGTGGCGCTGCGCGGTCCGCGCCACCGCGAAGTCCTCGCACGGCTGATCCTCGCGCACCGGCGGGTCGTTCCGGTCGGCCGTCTGGTCGAGGATCTGTGGGACGAGCCGCCCCCGAACGCGGTGGGTGCGGTCCGCACCTTCGTCGCCGGATTGCGCCGCGCGCTCGAACCCGATCGCGCGCCTCGCACACCGCCACGTCTGCTCGTCACCGAAGGGCTCGGTTACGCGCTGCGACCCGACCAGGCCGATGTCGACGCGTGGCGGTTCGATGACGCGGTGCGATCGGCCGCGAGCCTTCCACCGGAACAGGCATTCTCCCTGCTCACCGAAGCACTGAGCTGGTGGCAAGGTCCTGCTTACACCGATGTCGCCGACGCGGGGTGGGCGCGCGCCGAACGGGCGCGGCTCACCGAGCAGCGGCTGTTGGCCGTCGAACGCCGCGCCACGGCGCAGCTGGCACTGGGTGCCGCCGCGGCAGCGGTTCCCGGCCTCGACGCGCACGTCGCCGAGCATCCATGGCGCGAGGACGCGTGGGGGCTGCTGGCCACCGCCCTGTACCGCTCGGGCCGCCAAGCCGACGCGCTCGCCGTCCTCGCCAGAGCCCGGCGGATGCTCGCCGAGGATCTGGGCATCGATCCAGGACCGGCGCTGCGCCGCCTCGAACACGACCTGCTCCGCCAGGCCGAGTACCTCGACCCGGACGCGACCGACCCCACGGTCCGGGTCTGGGAACAGGCGCGCGCCGCCTACGACAGCGCCGTCGCGCCGCGCACCAGGACGCGGCTGGAGTCGACCGCGGGCCTCATGCGCGACCTCGCGGTGACCGGCGGCGGCGGCCTCACAGCCGCACGCGCGCATCGCATTTCGGCAGTCATCGCCGCCGACGATCTCGGCGACGCCGAATTGACCGCGCGGGTGATCGGGATCTACGACGTCCCCGCGATCTGGACCCGCTCCGACGACCCGGTGCAAGATCGACGGCTTGTGGAAATCGCCGAGCGGACACTCCTGCGCCTACCCACCCACGATGACGCCGACCGCGCCAGGCTGCTCGCGACCATCGCGGTCGAATCGCGCGGCGCCCTTCCGGTGCACACTGTGACCGAGGCCGGACTACGCCCGCTGCGCGCCGCCGGCGCGGCCGAGGAAATCGCGCGACGGCTACACGACCCTGCGCTGCTGGCTTTCGCCCTCAACGGTGTGTTCATGCAGAGCTTCCGACGAGCAGGTCTGGCGCCCCGGCGCGAGGCCGTAGCCACCGAGATCCTCACCGTCGCGACGAACGCAAAACTCGCGACCTACCAGGTCCTCGGCCACCTTATCCTCATCCAAACATGCTGTGCCCGCGCCGATTACCCGGGCGCCGACCAGCACGCCGACGTCGCGGACGCGCTCGCGCGGCGGTACGAATTGCCGCTGGTCGAGGTATTCACCACCTGGTATCGCGCCATGCGCACCGCCGCGACGCCAGACCTCGCGGCCGCGCGAGCCGCCTATACGGCGGCCGCCGACGTGCTCACCGGAGCGGGCATGCCGGGACTCGACGGTGGTCTGTTGCCGTTGGCCCAGCTGAGTCTGGCGCTGCGCGAGCACGAGACCGCGACGATCGCCGCGTTCGACCCCGAGACCGACTGGGGTCCCTACAGATCCTGGGTCGAACCCACCCTGCTCGTCGCCCGGGACGAGCTCGATGGTGCGCGAGAGGCCCTGCGCACCATCACGTCCCCGCCGCGCGACCTGCTGTTCGAAGCACTGTGGGCCATCGTGGCGCACGCGGCCGTGGCCGTCGGCGATCGGGAGACCATGCGTCGAGCCCGGACCCAGCTGGCCCCGGCCGCGGCCGAAACCACCGCGCAGAGCGGACTTCTCAGCATCGGCCCGGTTCGCGCCCACCTCGATGACCTCGACGCGGCGCTGCTGCGATCGCCGGTCAGGTGAAGACGTAGTCGGTCAGTGGGAAATGCCCGCTGCGCCAGGCGGATTCGAGTGTCGAGGCGGGCCGCAGCGGCACGTCGCCGTGTTTGTCGAAGTAGTAGCTGTTGGCGGTGGCGCAGCTGTCGTCCCAGAACACCTGGCCGCCGCGCCGGGCCAGCATCTCCCGGAAGTAGCGGTCGTTGGCCTCCTCGGTGACCTCGATGCGGTCCGCGTCGCTGGTCCTGGCGTGGTGCAGGCAGCGCAGGATGTGGCGCGCCTGGTTCTCGATCAGCGTGAAGTAGGAGGCGCCGTTGTAGCCGTAGGGTCCGATGATGGAGAAGAAGTTCGGGAACCCAGGGACGCTGACACCCTCGTAGGCTTGCAGCCGGTTCTCGTCCCACCAGGTCTCCAGGTCGCGGCCACCGACGCCGCGCAGGTCGTAGGTGGGCATATTGCCCGATTCCATGACCTTGAATCCGGTGGCCAGGATCAGCACATCGGCGAGATGTTCGGCGCCCGCGGCGGTGCGAACGCCGGTGGCGGTGATCTCGCTGATCGCCGCGGTCTCCAGGGTGACGTTCGCACGGTTGAAGGTCGACAGATAGTCGTTGGAGAAGCTGGGCCGCTTGCACCCGAGGGCGTAGCGCGGGGTCAGCGCGGCCCGGACCGTGGGATCTTTCACCTGACGCCGCAGGTGGGCCAGGCCGGCGCGTTCCCCGATCGCCGCGGTGGGCAGCGAGCGGTGATAGTGGGCGGCGAGCGGGAAAGTCACCTCGACATAGGTCTGACTCACCAGCCGGGTCACCGCCCGTCCGCCGGGAACCTTCAGCGCCAGCCGCGCCACCGGTGGCAGTGGCAGATCGGGCCGCGGCAGGCACCAGATCGGCGTGCGCTGGAACACCGTCAGATGATGCACCCGCGACGCGATCTCCGGAATCACCTGAACCGCGGAGGCGCCGGTGCCGATGATCGCCACGCGTTTACCCCGAAGGTCCTGGCGATGATCCCAGCGCGAGGTATGCATGGTCATACCCGAGAAGCTTTCGATCCCGGGTATTTCGGGCAGTTTGGGTCGGGTGAGCACACCGGTCGCGCTGATCACGAACCGCGCGGTCAGGTCGTCGCCGTCGGTGGTGTGCAATACCCAGCGGTCGGCGCGCTCGTCGAAATCGGCGCCGACCACCGTGGTGCCGAAGCGGATGCGCGAGCGGAGCCGGTATTTGTCCACGCACGATTCGGCGTAGGCCTTGAGTTCACGACCGGGCGCGTAGACCCGCGACCAGTCGGTGCGCTGTTCGAAGGAGAACTGATAGCTGAACGACGGGATATCCACGGCGACACCGGGATAGGTGTTCCAGTGCCACGTGCCGCCCACACCGTCGGCCTCGTCGATGATCACGAAGTCGTCGAACCCGGCCTTGCGCAACTCGATCGCCACGCCGATGCCGGAGAAACCGGCGCCCACGATCACGATCTCGTGGTCGATTCCCTTGGTGCTCACGCGATCTCCTTCACAAGTGCCGCCGACCGATGCAGGCGGCGGGGCCGGGCGAGGGTGCGCACCACGTGGCCCGCGTCGTCGGCGTAGACGATGCTGTCCACCTGATGCTCGATCCCGTCGACAGTGCGCACCCCCATCGGCGACAGCCGAGCGATCGGCCAGGTCACCAGGGTGCAGTGCGGTTTCCGCAGGGTGCGGTAATAGCTGTTGTGCACCGCGACACCCGCGGTGTCATCCGGCGTCAGACGATGTCGCAGCCACGAATCATGCACCTGGACATAGAGATTGGCCCGAGCGACGAGCCCGAGGAGCCGCTGTGGCGCCCGACGAGCTGTCGTCGCGGCGAGCAGTCGAACACGCGGCAGGACCCACACCGCTTCGGTCTGGAACACCGTCACCCGAGCTGCCTCGGCGGCGATGCCCGGCAGCAGCCGCGCAACCGCCGCCCCACCGCCGATGATCGCGACCCGCTGACCGGTGAATTCGTGCCGGGGCACGAAGGCCGTGTGGTGCACCTGAGGGCCGCTGAAAGTCTCGGCGAACCGTGGCGTCGTCATTTCGCCACCGGTTCGTAGGTGAGCTCGTCCGACCAGGACGGCCTGCGGCCCAGCACCCGGATCGGGAACCGATCGATGCAGGCATTCGATACGTCGGCCAGCAGCTGGAACGGCTGATGGCGGTGAATAGTGGCCTTTCCGTGCATCTTCACCACGTGATAGAGCGGGAGCCTGCGGATGGCCGGGCTGCGCTCGCCCACATTCTCGAAACGGCGCACCGCCTGCCACAGCTTCTCCTCGTCCAGGCCGAGCGCCATGATGTTGGTCGACATCCGCGACAGCAGCGGCGCGTAGAGCAACGCGCCGAGCACGAACGAGGGGCGCACCGCGAAACCGGCGGTCTCGATCACGGTTCGGCGTATCGGTCCCGCACCGAGTTGTTCGAGAACCTGGAAACCGACGGCCAGGTGCCGCGATTCGTCGCTGTTGATATGCCGGAACACCTCATGGCATACCGGGTCCTCGACCTCGTCGAGCAGAAACTTCACCAGCGCGCCGTCCAGGGCGGTCTCCAGCGACGGGATGACGGTGCCGAGCACGGGCAGCGTGAGCTGATCGGCGTAGCGATCGAGCCAGCTGATGACGAGGCGAATGTTCTTGTTGGGCAACGGCATCGCCTCGCCATCGGGGAGCATGCCCCAGCGGCGCATCAACGCCAGTTCGGCATTGGCGTGCTTTTGTTCCTCGGCGTGGAAGTACCGGTAGATCTCGCGCAACGGACCGGGCGGCGCCTGGCGGGTCAGGGCGGCGAAACCTCGGGCGCCGACGTGTTCGATCCACACCAGATCGGCCATGAAAGTGGCCAATCGCGGGCGCTGCTCGTCGGTGATGGTGTCGGCGCCGGGCGCGTCCCACTCGATATCGGCCAGTGCCCACTGCTTGGCGCGAATCGTGGCGAGCATATCGGGGTAGGCGAACGTCATTGTTCGATCTCCTTCGGGATGGATCAGCGCACGACCCGCTCCAGCAGGCCCGCCGAACGGGTGTAGGTCGCGGGCAGCCAGCGTTTGGCCTGCCACAGCACTTTGGCCTCCAGCTGCGGGACCACATACAGGTCGCCCCGGTCCACCGCGTCCAGCGTGGTGCGGGCGATGGCAGCGGGCGAACGGCCGGTCCAGCGCAGCAGCAGCCCGCCGAGGTGCTCGGCGGTGTCGTCCATCGGCGAATCCGCGGCCATGATATTGGTTTTCACGCCGGTCGGGCACAGCACCGTCACGCCGACGCCGGTGCCGGCCAGTTCGGCCGACATCGTCTCCGACAGCGCCAACACCCCCGCTTTACTGACGTTGTAGGCGGCCATCCGCGGCGCCGCGCCGAACGCGGCCGCCGAGGCGACGTTCACCAGCGACCCGCGCCCGGCCGCGCGCAGGATCGGCGCGAAGACATGGCAGCCGTGGATGACGCCCCAGAGATTCACCCCGAGCGTGCGATGCCAGTCATCCATGGCGAACTCACCGACCACCGGGCCGCCCGCGCCGATACCCGCGTTGTTGACGACTACAGTCGGCGAGCCGCCGAACCAGTCCCGCGCGGTGGCCGCCAGTTGTCGCACCTCGTCGATCACGGTGACATCGCAGCGGGTGCCGAGCGCCGCACCGCCCGCCGCCTCGACCAGTTGGGTGGTCTCGGCCGCACGGTCGGGGTCGATATCGGAGCACACCACGCGCCCGCCCCGACGACCCAACTCGACAGCGAACGCACGTCCGATTCCGCTACCCGCGCCGGTCACCACGGCGTCGGCCGCAGTGGTTCGGCGGTGTCCGCCGAAGGGGAACAATCGCATGGCAACTCCCGGATCGACCCGGCGAGACTCAAACTGGTGGCATCTGCCACCATTGGCCGCACCTGACACCAATTAGGCGCGCGAAGGAGTACTTTGTCAACCATGGATGTGCGCGCACCGGCACGGACCTGGGGCGGTCGGACCGCCGAGGAGCGCAGGGCGCGGCGGCGGACCGACCTGGTCGACGCCGCCCTCGATATCTGGCTCGACCACGGCTGGGCCGCGGTGACCATGCGCGGGGTCTGCCAGCGTGCCTCACTCAACGACCGCTACTTCTACGAGCACTTCGCCGACCGCGACGAGCTGCTCGCCGCGGTCTGGGATGAGGTGTGCACCGAGGTGTTCGCCGAGCTGGCGAGCGTTGTCGTCGAGCAAGCCGACCGCACCCCACTCGAGATCACCCGCGCGACCATCGCCCGGGCGGTCGAGTTACAGACCGATCTGCGCGGGCGGGCCAGGATTCTGCTGGCCGATCACGCGGGCAGCGCCGTACTCGAACAGCGACGCAAGACCATGCTCACCGACGCGACCGACGGACTCATCGCCCTCGCCTGGCCCTATCTGCGTCCCGGCATCGACGAAACCGCCATGCGCATGAGCACACTGGCAGGCATCGGCGGTTTCATCGAGCTGCTGTCCGCGTGGCGTACCGGTGTGCTCGATGTGGAACCCGAGCGGATCGCCGAGCACAGCACCGCGATCGCGATGCAACTCGGCGCGACGTTCCTACCCCCGGAGATCATCGGATAGCCCGCTCCCCCGGACTACACCGAACCTTTCAGCGCGCGCAAGCCGGCCGCCATGAATTCCGGCGTGGCCTCGGCGGCCCGATCGGCGGCCGAACCGGAGTCGGAACCCTGGCGGGCGCGGTGGGTGATGCCCTCGCCGATGACGCCGAGTTTGAAGTTGGCCAGCGCGAGGTAGAAGCCCCAGTTGTCGAGCTCACGCCCGGATGCGGTGGCGTAGGCCTGCGCGAGGGTATCGGCGCTCGGCAGGCGCGGGCTGGTCCACGCGGCACGGGCCCCGAGGATCATGTCGAAACTCGGCGACCGGTAGACGCACATCAGGGCGACGTCGGTGAGCGGGTCACCGAGGGTCGACAGCTCCCAATCGACCACGGCACGAACCCTTTCCGGGTCGGCGCTGTCGAGGATCGTGTTGTCGATCCGGAAGTCGCCGTGCACGATCGAGGCCGAGGCCTCCGGCGGAATCGCGGCGGACAGCGCGGCGTGCAGGGCCGCCACATCCGCGAGCTCGCGGGTTTTGACCCGCTCCCACTGGGAGGCCCAGAGATCGACCTGCCGGGTCACGAAACCGGCCGGCCTGCCGAATGATCCGAGCCCGACGGCGACCGGCTCCACCGCATGCAGGTCCGCGAGGACGCGGACCAGTTCGCGCGCACTCGAATTCACCTGCTCATCGGTGAGCGCCGCCAGCTCGTCCTGGTCCCGGAACACCGTCCCTTCGACGAATTCGACGACAGTCATCGGCGCGCCGAGCGCGGATCCGGTCGCGTCGAAGGCGATCGTTTTCGCCACGGGCACAGCCGATCCCTGCAGCGCGCTGGTGACGGTGTACTCGCGGGCCATATCGTGCGCGGACGGAGTGAGCCCGGCAACCGGCGGCCGGCGCACCACCCAGCGCGAGACGTCATCGGCGGCGGCGAAGGTCAGATTCGACCGGCCGCCACTGATCAGTTCGACACGCAGCTCGCCCCGCACCTCGACGCCGTTGGCGCGCAGGAACTGTTCGAGTGCGGCGATATCCATGCCGGGCAATGTCATTCGGAGTCTCGCTTCGCACGCTTGGCGGCGCCCACCGCACGCTTGGCGATGGCCCAGCGATGCACCTCGGAGGGGCCGTCGTAGATCCGGAAGGGGCGCACCTCGCGCGAGAGTCGCGCCAGCGGCAGATCGGCGGAGACACCGAGACCACCGCACATCTGCATACTCCGGTCGACGATGCGGAAGATCGCCTCGGCGGCATAGGTTTTCGCGATGGAGGTGGCGTTCGCGGCGGGCTCGCCCTGGTCGAGTTCCCAGCAGGCACGGGTCAGCAGTGCGCGGGTGGCCGCGATGTCGATCTCGTTGTCGGCGATCATCTTCTGAACCATGCCGAGGTCGCCGAGGCGCGAACCGAAGCCCGCGCGATCCGCCACGTGTGCGACCGCGACGTCATGGCCGCGACGGGCGGCGCCGAGCCACCGCATCACATGCGTCATGCGGGCCGGGCCCAGCCGCACCTGGGCGTATTCGAAACCGCGGTCGACCTCACCGAGGATCGCCGACTCCGGAACGAGCAGGTCGTCGAAGAAGACCTCGCAGTGACCGCCGATCATCGACTTGTCGAGAGTGTCGAGATGGCGACCGACGCGAATGCCCGGGCTGTCGGCGGGTGCCAGGAACATCGTGGCGCCGCCGCGTTCGCCCGGCTCGCCGGAGGTGCGGGCCATGATGATGAAGAAACCCGCGCCGTCGGCACCGGTGATGAACCATTTACGTCCGTTGATCCGCCAACCACCGTCGGCGCGGACCGCGCGGGTACTCAGCGCGGAGGGGTCCGACCCCGCACCAGGGGCCGGTTCGGTCATGGCGAAGGCCGAGCGCACCTCGCCGCGAGCGAGCGGGGCGAGAAACTGCTGCTTCTGCTCCGGGTCGGCGATGTGGGCGAGCATGTGCACATTGCCCTCGTCGGGGGCGGCGATATTGAGGGCGGTCGGACCGAACAGCGAGTAGCCCGCTTCCTCGAACACCGGCGCGCGGTTCGACATGTCGAGACCGTGGCCACCGTATTCCAGCGGCGCGTGCGGGGCGAAGACACCGGCATCACGGGCGGCCTGCTGAAGCTCGATGCGCAGCTTCTCACCGCCGGCAGCGGCGATGTCACCATCGTGCGCGTCCTCGACCGCGAGCACATGTTCGCGGACGAAGGCGCGGGTGCGGTCGGCCAGGCTCTGCACCTCGGACGGATAGGACAGGTCGATCGGCACGGATCGCACTCCTCGGCTCGGTTGCCGAACGATCGTTCGGCACATTGACTGTTACGACAGTGGCACGCGCGGATTCATGCTGTCAACAGCCCTGGTCGATCCACCAAGTTTGTTCAGCTATTCTGAACAACATGGAATCGACGGTAGCCGAACAGCGCGCGATGGGGGCACGGGTACGCCAGGCGAGGACCGCGGCCGGAATGTCGCTGCGGACGACCGCGCAGCGGATCGGCGTCAGCGCCGCCACGCTCAGCGCCATCGAGACGGGCAAGACCGGCGCCTCGGTCGCGCGCCTGCGATCCCTCGCCGCCGAACTGGGCACGACAGTGGCCTGGCTGATCGGCGACCAGCGCACCACCGCCTCCAGCGAACTCCGCGCGACCGCTTCACTCCCCACCAAGAGCCCCGCACCCGGCGCCGACGCACCAGATGCCTGGCGCGAGTTCCCGCCGCTCGATATCGATCCCGTACTCGCCGCAGCCATCGACTCCTTCGTCGAAACCGGCTATCACGGCGCCACGATGCGCTCGATCGCGGCGCGGGCGGGCATGAGCGTGCCCGGCGTCTACCACCACTACCGCGACAAACAGGACCTGCTGGTCCGCGCACTGGACCTGACCATGGACGAATTGCACCGGCGGATCCGCGCGGCACGCCTGGACGGCGCGAACGGCCGCGAGCGAGTGACCCGCGTCGTCGAAGCGCTCGCCCTGTTCCACACACACCACCGCGAACTCGCCTTCATCGGCGCCAGCGAGATGCGCAGCCTGAACCCGACCGATCGCGATCGAATCACGCGCTCCCGCAACGAGATCCAATACATTCTCGACGCCGATATCGACACCGCGCTCACCGAGTCGAACCGCTCGACCGCCCACGCGCGCGACGCGGGGCGCGCGATCGCGACGATGTGTACCGCACTGCCCCAATGGTTCCGGCTCGACGGACCGTCTTCCCCCGAACAGATAGCCACCACCTACGCGGATTTCGCCCTCGGACTACTCGGCTTGGCGTAACTCTTCGACTCTCCGCGTCGCCGGTAGGGCCGCCGCACGACTATCGCCTGTGCAGTGACCAGACAGTCGTCGCACCCCAGAGCACGAGCCGCAGGGCCGCGGCCATGTACAGGACGTACGCGAGCACGACCAGAACGGACCCGTAGTTGCCCGCCCAGTCACCGAGGCGCAGCAGCGCGGTCACACCGAGGCCGAGCAGAATCAGACCCAGGATCAGACCTGGCGTCGCCAGCGGTGCGATGTCCGATTCGGTAACCGGGGCCGCGGTGGCGCGTCGACCACGACCAGTAACTGATTGTTTGCCGTTTGATTCGAAGTAGATGCTGCTCATAGCGATCACTCCCCTTCCGGACGGCCGCCCCGAAACGGCCTATCAACGATCCATACCGGATCTACCGATGGCCGTCGCACCGGCGGACATGCGGGCCATTCGTGACTCCGGATCCGTATCGACCCGGTCGATGATCACGAACGGTTAACGTTCAGCTACTAAGAGCTTGCCAGGAAGGGCAGTGGGGAGACAGGCGATGTGATCTGCATCACATAGAACACATGTACGACACGGATTCATAACACGCCTGAGATCACGGGAAGAACCACGGCCGGAACTGGCGAAACCTCCGCTTAACTGGACATTCGACCAAGAATTCGACATACGTGTCATTTATCGAACCGTTATGGCCCTGACGTGGGAGAACAGGCCATGGCACGTACCGCGATCCAGTTGGTACCTGCCTGAGCCACCGACACGGCACCGAGACGGAATCCGCTCGACGAACCCCCACGACGCCCTGGACGGCCACGCTCCGCACCGCTTCGGCGCCGACGCCGCGCGGAAACCGTGCCGTGACGCGGACGTTCTCCCACCATCGTCCACGCCCCGAATCACCGCGTCGCGACCCGAAATTTCCGGCCCGCGACATCCGCGGCGTTCGAACCGGGGGAACGCGCCGCGTCGGCTATCTTGAGCTAGTTTTTCGATGCTGCTGGATCGTTCGTGTCGCTTCGCCGAAATCGCGTGCCGCGTGAGATCCACGCCCTCGCGCTGTCGGCGACCCTCTCAGACGAAGGGACGCCGGTCACCATGCCCGCACCCGTTATCCTCCACGGCCGCATCGCACGGCTGGAACCGCTCGCACCTCACCACGTCCCCGGGCTGAGCGCGGCGTCCGCCGCGCTCGACGGACCGGCCGGTTTCACGGTCGTCCCGCACGGCGAACAGGAGGCGCGCACCTATGTCTTCCAGGCCGAGGCGGCGCAACTGGCAGGCACAGCACTGGCCTTCGCGATCGTCACCATCGCCGACGAATGCGTGGTCGGGGCGACCAGATTCACCCGGCTCGACTACTGGCAGGGCCCGCTGAACTGGCCGTTGTCCGCCGAACCGGTCACCTCGTTGCCGGGCGGGGCCATCCCCGACGCCGTCGAGATCGGCAACACCTGGCTCACCCCCGCGGTCCGGGGCGGTCAGGTGAATCTCGACGCCAAATTGCTGTTGCTCACCCACGCCTTCGACAGCTGGGGCGTGCGCCGGGTGACCCTGCGCGCCGACGCCCGCAACCTGCGTTCCCGGGCGGCGATCGAGCGCCTCGGCGCGGTGAGTGACGGTGTGCGCCGGGCACATTCGCGTGGGCTCGACGGCGCGGTGCGCGATACCGCGTTCTATTCGATCCTGCGCGACGAATGGCCGGGGGTGCGCGGGCGGATCATCGAGCAACTGGCCGCTCGCGCAGCCTTGCGACGAGCGCCGTTGATTCCGGCGACCGTGGCGGCGCTGCGGCCGTTGGCCTCCTCGCCGATCGGTTGAGGACTCAGCCCGGCAGCGATTCGACGCGGTCGGCGATCAGTGTGGCGAGTTCGTCCGGGCGCTCCTCGGGGAGCCAGTGCGAGCCGTCGAGCACGGCCAGCCGGTAATCGCCGGTGACGTAATCGCCGGTCAATTCGGCGCCCCGCCGATTCAGGGCGGTATCACCGGTGCTCCACACATGTGTCACCGGAACCGTGACCCGCTTTGTCACCGTCCGCCGGGTGGTGAACGCCAGCGCGCGATACCAGTTCAGCGCGCTGGTGAGCGCGCCGGAGTCGACGATCTCGCTGTGTACCCGGGCGATGGCTTCGGCGCTCATGCCAGTCTTCGCCAGCGCTGCGTCGAGCCGCGCGGGTCGGGCGCGAAGTACGCGTTCGGGCAACACGGGAAGCTGGAACAAGGCCATGTAGTACGAGCGAAGGAGCTGATCGCTGCTGACCATCGACCGCGCCAGGGCGCCGGGGTGCGGCACCGACACCGTCACCAGTGTGCGCACCAGCTCGGGGCGGGCCGCGGCCAGCGACCAGGCGACCATCGCGCCCCAGTCGTGCCCGACCAGATGTACCGGGCCGCGGTCGATATCAGCGATCAGCGCGACTACGTCGTCGACGAGTTCGGGCACCCGATAGGCCAGGCGACCGGCCGGTCGGGCGCCCGGTGAGTAGCCGCGCTGATTCGGGGTGACGGTGCGGTAGCCGCGGGCGTTGAGCAACGCGGTGAGCGGCTGTAGCGAGGTGGCGGTTTGCGGAAAGCCGTGCAGCGCAACGATGACGGGCCCGTCGGACGGACCGGAGTCGACGACGTCGAACTCCAGTCCCGCCCGGGTGAAGGTGGTCAACTGCGTGGTCAACGAACCCCTCCGATCCGGTAACTTACTTACCGGTAAATTACTCCGGGCTCGCGCGCGGCGTCAACACCGCTCATCGCCCTGTGCCACCGTGCACGACGGCGACTTCCGTGCCACCGAGATCGAAGGCCCGATGCAGGATACGCACGGCTTCGTCGAGGTCGGTGTCGCGGACCAGCACCGAGATGCGGATCTCCGAAGTGGCGATCAGGTCGAGATTGATATTCGCCGCCGCCAGCGCCTCACAGAAGCTCGCGGTGACCCCCGGATTGTTGCGCATCCCCGCGCCGATCAACGAGACCTTGCCCACGCGGTCGTCGTAGCGGACATCGGCGAAGCCGATCTCGGCACGGCGCTCACGCAACAACTCGACCGCACGCGCGCCGTCGGCGGCGGGCAGGGTGAAGGTGATATCGGTGCGGCCGGTACCGGTGTTCTGCACGACCATGTCGATGCCGATCTCAGCGTCGGCGACCGCGCGGAACACTTTCGCCGCGTAGCCCGGCTCGTCGGGCAGACCGACGACGGTCACCTTGGCCTCGTCGCGGTCGTGCGCGACACCGGTGAGCACCGCCTGGTCGGCGGGGATGTCGGCCATCGAGCCGAAGACGGTCGTACCGATCGTGTCGGTGTAGGACGAGCGCACATGCACCGGAACCTGGTAGCGGCGCGCGTATTCGACGCACCGCAGCATGAGCACCTTCGAACCACAGGCCGCCATTTCCAGCATCTCCTCGTAGGAGATCTGGTCGAGTTTCTGGGCGTCGGCCACGATGCGCGGGTCGGCGGTGAAGACCCCGTCGACATCGGTGTAGATCTCGCAGACGTCGGCACGCAGTGCCGCGGCCAACGCGACGGCAGTGGTGTCGGAACCACCACGCCCGAGCGTGGTCACATCGTCGTTGTCCTGGCTCACGCCCTGAAACCCGGCGACCAGCACCACCTCGCCGTCGTCGAGCGCGCGGCGCACCCGGCCCGGATCGACCTCGATGATCTTGGCGCGGCCGTGCGCGCCAGTGGTGATCACGCCGGCTTGGGAGCCGGTCAGCGATCTAGCCTCCGCGCCGAGCGCATGAATCGCCATGGCTACCAAGGCATTCGAGATACGCTCCCCCGCGGTGAGCAGCATATCCAGCTCGCGCGGTTCCGGCGCCGGGGCGATCTGCCCCGCCAATTCGAGGAGCTCATCGGTGGTGTCGCCCATCGCCGAGCAGACCACCACGACATCGTGCCCCTGCTTCTTCGTCTCCACGATCCGCTCGGCGACCCGCCGAATCCGCTCCGCGGTGGCGACCGACGAACCGCCGAATTTCTGCACAACCAGGGCCATCCCGAGTCCTCTCCCCTGCTCTCCCGCACGCGATCCGCGGGTGACCCCTTCGAGTATCCAGGGATTCCAGGCACGACCGTACCAATTCGGCAACGAAACTGGCCGCCGCAGACTCGAGCGGAGGAGTAGCGGCGGGGACGGACAGTCCCGCAACGAGAGTTGCTCTGCCGCAATCCTTTGCCGTGCCTCGGCGCCACAACGCCGGATGCCACGCTGACCGAGTCGGTCCCCGTCGAGAACGGTAGATTCTTCGTTCGGTCATTTCGTCAGTCCGAGCAGTGCGGCGGTGAGCCCGTAGTCGGGGCCGAAGTCCTGCATATTTCCGGAGCGGCAGCCATCGGACTTCATCTGGATCCGCTCACAGAACACGCTGACGATCTCGCCGGAAAGGACGGTGCCGATCAGGGCGTGTATGCGGACGAAGCCGTCCTCCTTGTTCATCGCGCCGTCGACGTTCTGCATCAGTAGCGGCAGGATGTCGATGATCTCGACCATCGCACCGGAGTTGGCGCGCAGCTGGTTGGTGACGGTGGTCAGTCCCGTCAGCGACTCCGACAGGGTGTCCGCGTGCTCACCGAACGTTGTTGAGGTGTTGGCCAGGAACGCGTTGAGCTGATCGAGGGTGGCCTGCAGGCCGGGGCCCTGCTCAGCCAGCAACTCCGACGTCGCGGTCATCCGGTTGCTGAAATCGCGTACCGACTGGTCGTTGTCGGCCAGCATCGTCATGAGCTCGTTGAGCTTGATGATGATGACGGCGATGGCGTCCTTGTTGTCGACACCGACCTCGAGCACCGATGACAGCGCGTCGAGGGTTTCGCGGATCTTCTGGCCGTTGCCGTTGACCACCGGGTAAGACACCCGGCCCGAGAGCGGGCCGAGGCCTTCCTGGCCGGGTTCGGGCTCGAGTGCGGCGGCGAACTGGTCGATGGTTTTGATCATCGTGTCCAGTTCGATCGGGGTCCTGGTGTTGGCCTTGGTCAGATGTCGGCCGGACTCCATGGCGTCGCCGCCGGTGTAGGGCGGGGTGATCTCGATGTGGCGGTCGGTGACGATCGAGGGCGAAATGATCGCGGCGATCGCGTCTTTCGGGATCTTGACGTCGGCGTCGATGGTCATGTGGACCTCGACGTAGGTGCCCTTGGGCACGATCTTGTCGACCGTGCCCACAGCCAGGCCCAGGACCATGACCTCGTTGCCTTCGTACATACCCGCGATGTTCTCGAAGTCCGCGGTGATCTCGGTCGAGCGGTCGAGCGTGTCGCTCTCCTGTCCGGGCATGGAGCAACTGACGATCGCGATGGACGCTGCTGCCAGGGCCAGAGGGCGGAAAGATCTGTACACGGTGCTGCGCAGGTGCCTCATCGGTTCCATCTATTCGGTGGTCGCGGCCAAGGCTGCGGCGATGGATGGTCCGTCGAAACTGCTCGGCACTCCATGTCCTGGAACCAGGGTGTGGGCGTGCACCCTTGCGAGATTCGTAGCGGTGTCGAAGGTGAGCGCTTCGTCGTGATTGAACACCGCCGGTAGCAACTGGGGGCCGACGTGAGGCAGCAGCGGATGCCCGGTGACAAGTGCGTCTCCGGAGAACAGCACGCCTTCGGTGGGATGCAGGTACGCAGTGTGGCCGCTGGTGTGCCCGGGGGTAGGTATCGCGACGAGTCCGCCGGGCAGTGCCGCCAGGATGGCGGGCTCGACCGCCTCAACCTGGGGGATGGCTGTGCCGATGTGGCCGTGGACCGCGCGCAGGGTGTGTGCGACCCAGCGGCGGCCGCGTTCGGTGGTGAGTTGTTTGAGCATTCCGGTCGGCGTGATCTGTTGCAGGTATTCGCGTTTGGCGTGGCGCACTTCCTCGGTGCCGGTGTAGACCGGCATGCCGACCTGCTCGATGAGCGCCGGGATCGCGCCGATGTGGTCGAGATGGGCATGGGTGATCAGCACGGCCCGAACATCGGCAAGCCGACCGCCGATCTGGCGGATAGAGCCGAGCACGTCGGCGGCGTCAGCGGGGTATCCGGCGTCTATCACGGTTATCCCGGAACCGTCGCTGATCAGTGCCCAGTTGACGTTGGTGCCGGCTACGACATGGACGGAGTCGGAAACCTGATCGATTTTCATCTCGGACCTACTTCTGGATGTCGTGTTCGATGATCCCGATGCCGTCGATTTCCAGACGCAGATGGTCGCCGGGGGCGAGCCAGCGGCCCAGTTCCATCCCACTTCCACCGGGCAAGGTGCCGGTCGACAGCAGTTCGCCGGGATAGAGCTGTTCGCCGCAGGACACGTGCGCGATGGCTTGGGCCATCGAGTACCGGGCATTGTGTGTTCCGGTGCGTGCCACAGTCTCTCCGTTGATCGTGACCGTGGCGGTCAACCGGTCGAGCCGATCGATGAGCGCGGGCCCGGCGGCCGCGGTCGCCGACATCGAGGTGAGGAAATGTTTGGATCGTTGCGGGCCGAACCCCGAACGCATTTCGGCCAGTTGGACGTCGCGGGCGGAGAAGTCGTTGATCACCACCACTGCGGCGATCGCGGCGGCCGCCTGTTCGACGGTGGCGTCGCGCAGCGGAGCGCCGAGTACGACGCCGAGTTCGAGTTCGAAATCCAATGCCCGCGTGTAGTTCGGGGCAGCAACCGGCACCCCGGAGGGGACGATGGTCAAGGCGTTGGACATGTAGTAGATCGGCTGCCGATACCACAGCGCATGCGGCCGGAACGGCGGAAAGACGCGCCGGGTCAGTGTCTCGTAAGCGGTGGCGACGCGGGAGCCCACAGGCAAGAACCGGCGGGCCAGACCGCGCGCGGCGTCGACGGCGTGCCTTTCGAAGATCATGAAATCGCGGAACGAGGCCGGACACACCGGCAGGACGAGGGCCTCGTCGCCCAGCCCGAGGGCGTCGTAGCGCGCTATCTCGAAATCGAGGGTGAAGGCGGGCTCGATCCTCGGGAACCCCTGGCTACCATCGGATTCGATGTCGATGCGCCATCCCGTGCCGGTGTCGATCTGGGTATCGATACGGTGTGCGTTGCGATCGAGGATGCGCCGCATCCGAGGGAACGCAGCGGTGGCCCGATCGTGTGGGTGGGTCATGCGGCGACCTCGACGCCTACGCGTAGGTGATCGCGAAGGAATTTCGTCGACAGTGCCGTCCACTCCTCGGCGTGGCCCATGGCACAGTGGTCGTCGTCGGCATAAAGCACCAATTGCGCGTCCGGTGCGGCGACGGCGATGTCGATCGAGTCCTGAGTGGAGGCAAGGGTGTCGCGTGCGCCGTTGATCACCAACAGCGGGATGTCGATCTGGCGATAGTGCTGGGCTAGTGAGAATGTCGTCAATTTCCTCGACAAGTCGGCGGGGCCTCGAGCACCGAGGGTCGAAACCAGCGCGGAGACCATGATCTCGGGCATGCCGATCGAGTTGAGCAGCCCGAAACTGCGGTCGGCGAGCGGACCGTTGGATACCGCTACCGTCAGCCTCGGGTCGACGGCGGCCATCCGCGTCGACCAGTACGCTCCGAAACTGAAGCCCAGCATGCCGATCCGTTGCGCATCCAGTCGCGGGTCAGCGCACAGGTGATCGATAACGGTCGAGTAGATGGTCTCGGCGTCGATGCTCAGCGGTTCGGTATAGGAGTAGGTGCCGGGCATTTCCATCACGAATACGCCCATACCGGCGTCGCGTCGCGACAGCAGCGGCAGTAGCGCTTCGGCGATGGTGCCTTCCAGCCCGTTGGTGACCAGGATCGCCGGTACCGACTCCACACCGGCTGGGAGCATCAGCAATCCGCGGACAGTCTGCGCGCCGACCGGAATTCGCACCACTTCGATACGCACACCCATCGCGGTGTCGAGCGAGCCCAGCAGCACTTCGCACAGCCGGTGGGAGCGCTCGTAGGCAGCGAGCCTGGCCGGGCTGAATCCTGGCCAGGCAGCGATGAACTCGTACACCAATGCCTTGATCAGCCCGTCGATCGCGATCGCGGCATCGGCGGCGTCGGGATGAGCCGCGCAGAATCGGTCGACTGCCTCGGGATCGGCCACCGGTCCTCGGTCGGCCAGGATCGTCACCGCGGGTGTGAGCAACTCGCCCAGAGCACGCAGCTCCGACGACGCGGCGGGGTCGAGCAGTTGGTCGGTCGACGGCCCGCCGAGGCGCAGCAACGCTGCGTCGGCCCGCGCGAGGTGTTGGCGGGCGAAGTCTTGCCAGTACCCGGTCCAGCGGGTGTCGTCGAAGGACCGGCAACCCTGCAGCTGACGCTGAAATTCCTCGGTGCCGATCCCGCCGAGGTGGGTGAACCGCTCGGCGAACAACCGGGGCAGGAATCCCGCTACGCCGACCTGCCGGGCCGCACGCTCGGTGGTGTGAGTCATCGCGCGAGCGCTGATGAGAACTCGTTTGCCGATCTCCCGCACTGATGTCATCGTTGCGCCTCTCGTCAAAAATCGCAGATGTTTCTGCTTTTGTGAGCGTAGGCACAAGCGATAGCCAAAAGCAAGAATCTCTGCTTTAGTATTGAACTATGCCCGAAGCCGCGAACGTCGAGCCGCTGCGCCGACCTGGAGGACGGGCGGCGAAGGTCCGCGAAGCCGTGCATAGCGCCGTGCTCGAAGCTGTCGAGGAACACGGCGTGCACAAGGTCGGCATCCCCGATATCAGCCGCCGCGCCGGTGTCCGCGACAGCTCCATCTACCGGCGTTGGGGAACGCGGGAGAACCTGGTGCTCGATGTGATGCTCAGTGCGAGCGAGCGCACCCTGCCGCTACCGGATACCGGGTCGTTGTGCGGAGATCTCTCCGTCTTCGCCACCGCGCTCATCAACTACCTCGATACCCCTCTGGGTGCAGGTCTTGCGCGCGCCCTGGCATTCATCAGCGACTCCGAACACATCGCCCAAGCACGAAACACCTTCTGGGAAACCCGCTACGACGCCAACCGGGCAATGGTCGCCCGGGCGGTCGAACGCGGCGAACTACCCGCCGGCACCGACACCCGAACCGTCATCGAAACCCTCATCGCGCCAATACACTTCCGCCACTTCCTCACCCGCGAACCGATGGACCAACGATTCGTCGACCAGCACGTCATCCGGGTGATCCGCGCGTTGCAGTCCGATCCGCCCGAACGAGCTACAGCCCATGACTCCTCCGATTTCCCGCGACGAACAGGTAGCGAATGACCGATCCCGAACCCCTGCAGCCCTCTGCCTATACCAACGGCCTGCGTACTCGCGAAGAAGTCATGGGCGAGGGGTACGTTGCCCATGCTCTTGCCCCTCACCTCGGGCAGCGAATCGGCTGATCTTCAGCGCTTCGTCACCGAGCATGCCTGGGACGCGGTATGGAATCGGCCCGGTCTGAATCGCCGCGGCAGCAGCCTGCACACGACGAGCTTTCCGGCCGTATGCGAGGCGCTCTCAACAGCGGCTCACTCGCGCGGAGGTTCGACGGGACCCTAATCGAGAAGCCAGGTTGCCTTCGGTAATGGCCGTGACCCGAACCGGCTGGTCGTCCACACCTTGGATGTGACACTCAGGACGTCCCTCCACACAACCCCGAACATCCTCTTCTGCCGCTGATCGCGCAAGCTGCCCAGGACCCTGGGAGTGCAGAGTCGGCCCTGCTCACCGGGGTGAGATGTCCGCTACACACACCGAGACAGGAGTCGGGATGGCCAAGCTCGAGCGCGAGCAACTCATCGAACTAGTCGCACGCATCGCAAGCGCCGAAGGTAGCGAAGAGCAGCTGAATGAATGGCTTACTCGGCTACAAGATTCAGTGGCGGACCCGAACATCTCCGACCATATCTTCTGGGACTTCTCTGATCCTCCGCTGACTCCTGAACAGATCGTGGACAAGGCACTGGCCTACCGGCCGATCGTGCTGGGCGGACCGGAATAGCTGACGACCCAACGCAGTGTCATGCTGCTGGGCGCGCGGTCACGAACGTCCGTATCTGCCGAATTCAGTGCGGTTCTGTGGCAGCAGTAGATCAGGGCTGTTAGCGTCCAGAGCATGATGCGGTGGGGGAAAGACTGTCGTCGTGCCGAGTGTGAGATCAGTTCCGGAGCGACTGTACTGTGACTGATCTATACGAGCAGTGGCGCGAGATCCGTGACATCTTGGACCGGGGTCGCAAAGCGACTGGGCATTTCGCGATCGCATCGGTAGACAGCGATGGCGTTCCGAACATCACACCGGTCGGCACGGTCTTCCTCCGCGAAGATCGCACCGCGTTCTACTTCGACCAGTACACATCCGCGCTCGCGCGCAATCTCGATACGAACCCTCGCGTCTGCCTGATGGCAGTCGATCGTGGCACGTTGTTCTGGTTCCGATCTTTGCTGGTCGGCCGGTTCGCTGCGGCCCCCGGCGTGCGGCTCTACGGAACAGCGGGAACTCTCCGTCCGGCAACAGATTTGGAACTCGCGCAAGTACGGCGGCGGGTACGCCCGATGCGATTCCTCAGGGGTGGTCGGCTACTGTGGTCGAACTTCAGCCACGTCCGTGACATCACCTTCACCAGCTCGCGACTTGTGCGCTATCCCATGATGATGGCGCATCTTCCCCAAACTGATTCTGTGCCCTTCCACGATCCCGAGGTTTGACGCAGCCGTCAGAAACAGCCCACGGGTTGTATGCCCTCCTCTGCCGCTTCTGCGCAACCTGCTCAGGACCTTGGGAGTGCAGAGTCGGCCCGCTCGCTGGGGTGAGCGCCGATTACTACATCCGGCTCGAACAGGGCCACCATAGCCACTCGATCGATCAGATCGTGGCGGCCTCGGCGCGGATGCTGAACTCGATGACCCACTCCCACCGAGATGGTCGGCGAGCTGTCCTCGACGAGCGAGGATTTCGTCGCCGACACCACCTCGGCTACAGGCTGAAAGCGATCGCTCGCAATATCAGGACGGCGATGAACACCGCGGTGAAGGCCAGGTCCAGGGAGAAATCGCCGATCCGGATCGGCTTGAGTACTTTGCGTACCGGGGCGATGACCGGTTCGGTCGCGGCGTGGGTCACCTGCCTGGCTTTGCGGGCCCACTCGGGGCCGTTGCCCAGCGCGTCGATCCAGTCCACCACCATCCGGGCGATCAACAGCACCAGAAAGATGGTCAACGCGTAGCCGACCAGGGTTCCGACAAGACTCATGACGCACTCCTCGCGGAGGCCATAGGCGACCTCTTATCGCTCTCAACGTGCCCGACAGTGCCAAGGTGTCCACCACCCGAGTGTTCTCAGCCGATTATCAGGCCTGCGGTGGTGATCATGGAACGTGATCGGGCACGCGGCGTGGCGCGCGGACGGCCGTCGCGAGTCGTGGCGGCGGCGCCTACTCGCCGCGGCGGGCCTCGGTCGACTCGTAGCGGCGGGTGAAGTCGAGAATGCGCGCGGTGACCAGTTTCGGGAACTGATGGAAGAGTCCGTGTCCGGCCTTGGGAACGATCTCGACTTCGCAGGTGGGCACGTTGTCGCGCAGGCGCTGTGCGGCGGGCTGCGGATCGACCACCAGCGAGTCCGACCCGATCAGCATCAGAGTCGGTGTGGTGATCGTGGCCAGGCGCTCATCGGTGAACATCTTCGGGTAGCCGATCGTGGGGATATACCCGAGAGCCGCCTTCACACCGGCGAATTCCGCGTCGGTCAGCGTAACGCCAGGGTTGAGCCGTGCATTCATCGTGCGGAGGTTCTTATCCGTGGGCCGGGCGCCCACGCGCAGCATCATCCACAGCAGGCTCCATTTGATCTTCGTCAGAATGCCGCTCGGCTCCACGACATTCACGCTCACCAGCCGAGCCTGCTGGGTGGTGGCGATGACCATCACCTGCCACGCGCCTTGCGAATAGCCGACCAGATGGACCCGGTCTACGCCGAGACCGTCGAGGACCTCGCCGAACCAGGTGCCGAAGCCCGTTTCGTCGATCGGCGCGGTCTGCACACTCAGGCCGGGTGTGCCGATCATCTCGGGCATGTAGACGACGCGGTCACGAGCGAAGTCCTCGATCACGTGGTCCCAGGACAGGCTGTTGCCGCCGAGCGAGTGCATCAGCACGATCGGCACCCCCGCTCCCGCACCAGCTTTGCGCACGCGAGTGGATCCGAAGGATGTGTCGACATCGCGCGTGGTCGACGGGATCCGCCACTGCTTCTCCAGTTCTCGATAGGTCCGCAGGTACTCCTCGCGCGCCTTGTCGTTCTTGAATCGCCCGATCTTGGCCATGACCACCCCTGTTCCTCGTTGGTGATATAAACGTACCACAAAGATGGTATGGGCGTACCATGAAAATCTGCCGGGACAGAAGGAGGCGCGGATGCCGCGTTTGGCCGATCACGAAGAACGGCGCAGATCGATCACCGGTGCTGTGCGACGGGTCATCGCCCGGGGCGGACTCGACGCCGCGACCTTCCAATCCGTCGCCGCCGAAGCCGGGGTCTCGGTGCGGTCGGTGCAGTACTACTTCGGCACCAAACGGGAGTTCCTGCTCGCCACGCACCGTGCTGTCGTCGAGGATTCCGGCGCCAGGATGGCCCGGGGATTCGCCGGTCTCGGGCCACAAGCCGGTCCGCGAGATATCGTCCGCACGATCCTCATCTCGATCCTGCCCCTCGACGAGGCCAGTCGGCACGACGCCGTCGTTCTCGGCATCTTCCACGCCGCGACGCTCACCGGTCCCGACGTGGAATCCGCCGATACCGCGGGCGCCCCGAACTACATCGTCGACGCTGTCGCGGGACAACTCCGGCAGCTGCGTGGTCCCGGCGCCGACGAGCGAACGCTCATCGCCGACGCCGAGGTCATCCTGCTCGCAGTCGCCGGGCTGACGCAGGGAATGCTCACCAACGACGACTATGCCACGCGCGCAACACAATTGGTCGATCACCTGCTCGACCGGGTGCTCGACGCCTGAAATGCGAAGAGCCCCGGCAACAGTCGCCGGGGCTCATTCGTCGGACACTCCGAATTACTTCTTGCGTTCCTTCTTCTCCCGCACACGCACCGAGACGCGCACCGGCGAACCGTCGAAGCCGAACTCCTCACGCAGGCGGCGCTCGATGAAGCGGCGGTAGCCGGCCTCGAGGAACCCGGTGGTGAACAGCACGAATGTCGGCGGGCGGGTGCCCGCCTGGGTGGCGAACATGACGCGGGGCTGACGACCGCCGCGCATCGGCGGCGGGGTGGCCGCGATGACTTCCTTGAGCCAGGTGTTGAGACGGCCGGTGGAGATGCGCTTGTCCCAGGACTCGAGCGCGGTTTCCATCTGCGGCACCAGCTTCGCCACGGCGCGGCCGGTGTGGGCGGAGATGTTGACCCGCTGAGCCCACGGCACCCGCACCAGATCGCGATCGATCTCACGCTCGAGCATGTAGCGGCGATCCTCGTCGACCAGGTCCCACTTGTTGAACGCCAGCACCAGCGCGCGACCGGAGTCGGCGACCAGGCTGATCACGCGCAGGTCCTGCTCGGTGATCGGCACCGAGGCGTCGATCAGCATGATCGCGACCTCGGAGGCTTCCAGCGCCGACTTCGTGCGCAGCGATGCGTAGAACTCGGTGCCGGTGGCATTGGAGACCTTGCGGCGCAGCCCGGCGGTGTCGACGAACTTCCAGGTCTTGCCGCCGAGTTCGACCAGCGAGTCGACCGGGTCGACGGTGGTGCCCGCGACATCGTGGACCACCGAACGCTCGTCGCCGGCCAGTTTGTTGAGCAGGCTGGACTTGCCGACGTTCGGCTTGCCGACCAGCGCCACGCGACGCGGTCCCGCGACGCCGGTGCCTTCGCGCGGAGTCTCGGGCAACGCGCCGAGGACGTCGTCGAGCAGGTCGCCGGTGCCTCGACCGTGCGCGGCCGAGACCATGCGCGGCTCGCCGAGACCGAGCGACCACAGCGAGGCCGCCTCGAGTTCGACCTTCTGGTCGTCGACCTTGTTGGCCACCAGGATCACCGGGATCTTGGACCGGCGCAGTTTGCGCACCGCGGCCTCGTCGGTCGTGGTGGCGCCGACGGTGGCGTCGACGACGAGCAGGATCGCGTCGGCGGTTTCCATCGCCACCTCGGCCTGGCGCGCGACGTGCTGCTGCAGGCCCTTGGCGTCGGGTTCCCAACCGCCGGTGTCCTGCACCATGAAGCGGCGCCCGGCCCAGTTGGCCTCGTACGAAATGCGGTCGCGGGTGACGCCGGGAACGTCTTCGACCACCGCTTCACGCCGGCCGAGAATACGGTTGACCAGGGTCGACTTGCCCACATTGGGGCGGCCGACCACGGCCAGCGTCGGCATGGCGACATGCTGTTCGCCTTCGCCGTCCCCGTCGATGTCGAGGACATCCCATTCGGACTCGTCGGTCCAGGTTCCGTCGCCTACGAGAATCTCCTCGATCATCGCGGACCTCCTGTCGTGGCCGAAAGTTGCTGGGCCACCACGCGATACAGCTCCTCGATGGTCTGAGCCATCGTCAGGTCGCTGGTGTCGACGAGCACCGCGTCGGCGGCGGGGCGCAACGGCGACACTGTGCGGGTGGAGTCGAGGGTGTCGCGGCGCTGCACGTCGGCCAGCACGGCCGCGTAATCGTCGCCGCGGCCCTCGCGGATGTTCTGGTCGTTGCGCCGCTGCGCGCGTGCCTCCGCGGAGGCGGTGAGATAGATCTTGGCGTCGGCGCCGGTGAGCACGACGGTGCCGATATCGCGGCCTTCGACCACGATGCGTCCGGCCATCGCCGTGATCTCACGCTGCAGGTCGACGAGCTGCTCACGCACCTGCGCCACGGCCGAAACCGCGGACACCGCCTTGGTGACGGCGTCACCGCGGATCTCGCCCGAGACGTCCTCGCCGTCGAGTTCGATGACCTCATGGCTGGGATCGGTGCCGATCGACAGCGGCAGTGCCGCAACGGTTTCCGCGATGGCGGCCGCGTCGGTCAGCTCGACGCCCGCACGCAGCACGCGCAGCGTCGCGACCCGGTACATGGCGCCGGTGTCGAGGTAGCGGGCGCCGAGGCGCGCCGCGAGCCGACGCGACACACTGGACTTGCCGGTGCCGGAGGGGCCATCCATCGCGACGACGAGCGTCGCGTCACCGGTCATCCGGTCGCCGGCGAATTCCAGGGGAAAGTCCACACCGTTCACAGCTGCACCGCCTCGTAGAGTTTGCCGATCTCGTCGCGGCCGAGCACCCGCAGGGTGCCGGGACGCTGGTCACCCAGCGCGACCGGGCCGAGGTGGGTGCGCACCAGCCGGATCACCGGGTGGCCGACCTCGTCGAGCAGCCTACGCACAATGTGCTTGCGGCCCTCGTGCAGCACGAGCTTCACCAGCGACCGGCCCTGGTAGGCCTCGAGCACCGTGAACTTGTCGACCTTGGCCGGCCCGTCCTCCAGCTCGACGCCGTCGCGCAGGCGCTTACCGACCAGGCGGTAGTTCACTTCGCCGTCGACGGTGGCCAAGTAGGTCTTGGGAACCTCGTACGAGGGGTGCATCAGTCGATGCGCCATCTCGCCGTCGTTGGTGACCAGCAGCAGGCCCTCGGTGTCGGCATCCAGACGGCCGACATGGAAAAGTCGCTGACCAGCGGCGATCCGCTCGGCGATGATATCGCCGACGCAGGGGCGCCCCAGATCGTCGGACATCGTGGACTGCCAGCCTCTCGGCTTGTTCAGTACCAGGTGCACCAGTTCGTCGCGGACGACGACCCGGGTGCCGTCGACGCGCACGACCGCGTTCTCGGCGTCGATACGCAGACCCTGCTCACGCACGATCTTGCCGTCGACCTCGACGCGACCGGCGGCGATCATCTCCTCGGCGGCGCGACGCGAGGCCACGCCCGCCTTGGCGAGGACCTTCTGCAGGCGCTCGCCTTCGCCCCACGGGAGCTTCTTCGGGCCCTCTGTGACATCGGAGTGCTGGTGACGCGCGGGCTTGGCGTTGTTCAGGATCGTCGGGGCGACGACCTTCTTCTGCGGCTTCGCGGCCTTCTTGCGTGCCGCGAAGGCCTGGGTTCCGGCCGAAGCGCCGCTGCGCTGACCAGCCGTGCCACCACGCTGTCCGCGGTCGGCGTCACCACGCGGGTACCCGCCACCGCTCGAGGCGCCGGTACCGCGGCGGTCATCGCGCTGGCCTGCGCCTGCGGGGCCGCCACGACGGTCGTCACGCTGGTAACCACCGGCAGAGGGGCCACGACGGTCGCCACCGGACGGGGCGCTGCGTCGATCATCGCGCTGGTAACCGCCAGCGGACGCGCCACGACGGTCGTCACGCTGGTAACCACCTGTGGTGCCGCCACGGCGGCCGCCGGACTCGGCGTCACGCTGGTAGCTACCGGCGGAGCGGGCCGCTGTCTGATTGCCGCGCTGGAAGCCACCGGCGCCGGTGCCGCGGCGGCCTGGAGCCGCTCCCTGCCCGGTGCGCGCACCCTCACCACGGTTGCCCGAGGTTCGATTCGCGCCACTTCGGGGCTGGTCGCTGCGATTTCTTCGATCCGGTGTGCCATCTCGGCGAGCGGAATTATTCATCTGTCCTGTCAATCGTCGGTGCCGAGATCCATATCGGACTCGGCGGGTTTTTTCAGCCTGGTGAACCGGGGATCGGTTTCCAGACTCTCGCTGATCTCGTCGATCAGATCGACGCCGGGAAGCAGCGGCGCCAGCAGTGGCAGGTCGCCGAGAGAGGCGAGCCCGATCCGTTCGAGGAACAACTCGGTGGTGCGGTACAGCGTGCCGTTGGTTTCGGGGTCCTGACCCGCTTCCGCGATCAAGCCTCTGGCCAACAGCGTGCGCATCACTCCGTCGACGTTCACCCCTCGGACCGCGCTGACCCGCATGCGGGTCACCGGCTGGCGATAGGCCACTACCGCCAAGGTTTCCAAGGCGGCCCGGGTCAGTTTCGTCCGGGCCCCGTCGAGCAGTACCCGCTCGACATAGGGCGCGTACTCCTGTCGAGTATAGAAGCGCCACCCGTCACCGACGAAACGCAGGTCGATGCCACTGCCCCGCGCGGTCAGTTCCGCCGACATCGCGCGCAGCACGGTTTCCACCCGCTCGCTGGTGTCGTCCAAGGCCGCTGCCAGCTGTTCTGTCGGTGCCGGGGCGTCCACGACGAGCAGCATCGCCTCCAGTGCCGACCGCAGTTCGAGGTCGTCGAGTGGCTCGGAGGTGAATTCCACCACTGTCTCGCTCATCCGTAATCCTCCTCGAACGTCAGGGCCGCTGCTTCGGCGTCGGGCTCGAGCTCGCCGAGCCAGCTCACCGCCAACGGCCCGAGCGGATCGGGTTGGTCGAAGACGATGGTCTTGCCGCGATACAGCTCCAGCAACGCCAGGAACCGCGCCACGATTTCCACCGGGACTGTGCAGTCGACCACCAACTCGGCGAAGGTCGTCCAGCCGCCCGAACCGCGTTCCTTCAATCTGGCCAACACCAGCTCCGCCTGCTCGGCCACCGAGATGGTGTGCATGTGTAGATGCCCGAGTCCGACCTCGGCGACCGGCCGTGGCCGGAAGGCCGCCGCCGCGATCTCGGCGAACGCGGCGATATCCACCCCGAGGGTGACCTCCGGCAGCAGCCCTTCGAACTGTTCCTCCAGCGCCACCGAGCGCGGATACCGACGCAACGCTGCGGCTTCCAACTCGGCGAGCAGCTCGGCTACCTGCTTGAACGCGCGATATTGCAGCAGTCGCGCGAACAGCAGGTCGCGCGCGTCGAGCAGTTCGAGATCGTCGGCATCGGTCATCTCGCCGGAGGGCAATAGCCGAGCAGCCTTGAGATCGAGCAACGTGGCGGCGACAACGAGGAATTCGGTGGTCTGATCGAGAATCTTGTCCGCGCGCAGCTTGGTGTTCTCGGCCAGCTCGGCGGTCAATGCCTTGGTATAGGCAATGAATTCGTCGGTGACCTGGTGCAGCGCGACTTCGGTGACATCGAGTTTGCGCGAGCTGATCAACGTCAGCAGCAGATCGAACGGCCCCTCGAAATTGGTGAGCCGCAGATGAAAACCGGATTTGTCCGCCGCCGGCACCGCGTCTTCGGGTACTGCTTGCACCGCAGGTGTAGCTCCGATCAACGGCCAGACCGGTGGATGACCTCACGGGCCATCGCTCGATACGACTCGGCGCCGCCCGATTTCGGCGACCAGGTGGTGATCGGCTCTCCGGCGACACTGGCGTCGGGGAAGCGCACGGTGCGCGAGATGGCGGTGTCGTAGACCAGGTCACCGAACACTTCGACCACCCGCGACATCACCTGACGCGAATGCAGCAGGCGCGCATCGAACATGGTGACCACGATCCCATACAGGCTCAGCCGCGGGTTGAGACGGTCGCGCACCTTCTCGACGGTGTCGTTGAGCAAGGCGAGCCCGCGCAGCGAGAAGTATTCGCATTCCATCGGAATGATCACGCCGTCCGAGCAGGCCAGCGCGTTGACCGTGAGCAGACCGAGCGAGGGCTGGCAGTCGATGAGGATGTAGTCGTACCGGTCGCGCACATCGTGCAGGGCTCGGCCGAGCGACTGTTCGCGGCCGACCTCGTTCACCAGCTGGATCTCGGCGGCGGAGAGGTCGATGTTGCTGGGTAGCAGGTCCATACCGTCGACCTTGGTGGTCTGCAGCACGTCGTCGACCCTGGCCTTGCCGCCGATCAGCAGGTCGTGCACGGTGAGTTCGAGATCGTGGTGTGCCACGCCGAGCCCGGCCGAGAGCGCGCCCTGCGGGTCGAGATCCACGAGCAGCACCCGGCGACCGTACTCGGCCAGTGCCGCACCGAGATTGATGGTCGAGGTGGTTTTCCCGACCCCGCCCTTCTGGTTGCACATGGCGACAACCAGTGCGTCGCCATGTCGCTGGATCTGCGGTGGGTCGGGTACCAGTCGCAGCGGGCGGCCTGTCGGGCCCATCTCGACGGCCTCGGCGACCTCTTCCGGTCCACCGTCCCACGGTGTTTCCGCTGTCGTCACGATCCGCTGCTCCTTATGCGTTTTCCTTGCCGGTAACCCCTGTCGAGGGTAGCGATGCCGATCCGGGATCGGCTCGCTTTCGTACGGTCCAACTGTGGGTAGACGCTACCGCTCGGACCGGTGAGGTACAGCATGGCAACGCCGGGCGTGTTCGCACGATACCTGCTCAGCGCGTATCGGAGGTGGCCGTTCACGTCGCACGGGGATGGGCCGTCGCCCACACTTCACGCAGGGTGCTCACCGTCACGAGCGTGTAGATCTGGGTCGTGGTCACCGACGCGTGGCCGAGCAGTTCCTGCACCACCCGCACATCGGCGCCGCCGTCGAGCAGGTGGGTCGCGAACGAGTGGCGCAGCGTGTGCGGCGAGACCGTCGCCTCGATTCCGGCGCGTTCGGCCGCGGTCTGCAAGACCTGCCACGCGCTCTGCCGCGACAGCCTGCCGCCGCGAGCATTGAGGAAAAGCGCGCCGCCGGAACCTTTTCCGCTCGCGGCAAGGGCGGGTCGACCACGCACCAGGTACGCGTCGACGGCCCCGAGCGCCGGACGGCCGATCGGAACGAGACGCTGTTTTCCGCCCTTGCCACGCAGGACCACACAGCGTTGCTCGGCGTCGATATCGTCGACATCGAGCCCCACCATTTCCGAAATTCGCGCGCCCGTGGAATAGAGCAACTCCAGCAGCGCCCGGTCGCGCAGTCCGCGCGGGCCGCCATCGGGTCCCTCCGGTTCGTCACCCACCGATTCGAGAAGGCGCAGAACCTGGTCGTAGGGCAGCGCTTTGGGCAACCGGCGGCCCGGTGCGGGTGGTTTCACCGCATGCGCCACATCGCTGTCGGTGACGCCCTCGGCGGCGGCGAACCGGTGCAGCCCGCGCACCGCGATCAACGCCCTCGCCACCGAACCCGCTGCCAGCGCTGGATAGTCGGCACCGCCCGCGCGCAACGCCATGGTGAATTCGGCGACGTCGCCCTGGGCCACCGCGCCCAACGACTCGACACCGCGTCCGGTCAAGAAGCTCCGATATCGAGCGAGGTCGCGACGGTAGGCGCCGAGGGTGTTGCGCGCGGCGCCGCGCTCGACCGCGAGATGGTCGAGATAGGCGTCTATCTCCCGCTCGAGCACACCCTCGCCTGTCTAGTCCCCGCCGACCGCTGCGGTGCTCACGGGTGGTTACCGTGCGCCGCTGCGGCCTTGCGCCGCAGGAACGTGGTCGGCTGACCGGGCCATGGCGCGTCGGCCGCGCGCAGCGGGACCTCGCTCGCCGCGGCCGCGGCATAGGCGAGCACCCCCGCGACCGCGGTCGCGTTCACGATCTCCCCCGCGAGCGCTGCCCGCACCGCCTCGGCGAGCGGCATGCGCACCAGCTCGAGGTCGGCTTCCTCGTGCTCGGGATCGGGCCGGTCGGTGACGCTGAGACCGGTCGCGAAGAACACGCGCAGCGCCTCGTCGGTGAAACCCGGCGACAACGCCACATCCACCAGCACCGACCACTGCGCGGCGGCGAGGCCCGTCTCCTCGGCCAGCTCTCGCTTGGCCGCGGTGAGCGGGTCCTCGCCGTCGATGTCGAGCAGCCCGGCGGGCAATTCCAGCAGTCGGGTGCCGATCGGATGCCGGTACTGACGGATCAGGACGACATTGCCGTCGTCGTCGAGCGCGAGCACCGCGACCGCACCGTGATGCTCGATCACCTCGCGCTCGGCGACCCGCCCGTCCGGCATCCTGACCTGATCCTGACGCAGGGCCAGGATCGCACCGCTGTAGAGCACCCGGCTCGACACCGTCTCGAAGTCGTGACTACCGGGCTCGCTCATGCGTTCCTATCGCCGATGTTCCTAGGCTTCCGCGGCCTGCTCCGCGAGCTCTTCCTCCGGGAAGTCTACGGGAAGGCGTTCGGCCAGTTTGTATTTCAACGCGGCGTTGATCAGCGCCGCGAACAGCGGATGCGGCCGGGTCGGACGGCTCTTGAGCTCCGGATGCGCCTGGGTTGCGACGAGGAACGGATGCACCGAAGCCGGGTACTCGACGAACTCAACCAGGTGCCCGTCGGGCGAGGTGCCCGAGAACACCAACCCGCTCTTGGCGATGGCATCGCGGTAGGAGTTGTTCACCTCGAACCGGTGCCGGTGCCGCTCGGACACATTCTCGGTGCCATACGCCTGCGCGACGACCGAGCCCTTCTTCAAGGTGGCGGGGTAGGCGCCCAAGCGCATGGTGCCGCCCAGATCGGCATCGCCGGCGACGACGTCTTCCTGATCGGCCATGGTCGAGATGACCGGGTTCTTCGTGTCCGGCTCGAACTCCGCGGAGTTCGCGTCGGCGATACCGACCGAACGCGCCGCCTCGATGACCACGCACTGCAAACCGAGACACAGCCCGAGCAGCGGGATACCACGACGGCGGGCATAACCGATCGCACCGAGCTTGCCCTCGATGCCGCGAATGCCGAACCCGCCGGGAATCAGCACGGCGTCGACATCACGCAGCGCCGCCTGCGCACCAGCCTCGGTTGCGCATTCGTCCGACGGCACCCAGCGAATGCTCACCTTGGCGCGATGCGCGAAACCACCCGCGCGCAGCGCCTCGGTCACCGACAGATAGGCATCGGGCAGATCGACGTACTTGCCGACCAGCGCCACCTCGACGGTCTCACGCGGAGCATGCACGCGATCGAGCAGATCGCCCCACACCGCCCAGTCCACATCGCGGAACGGCAGCCCGAGCTTGCGCACCACGTAGGCATCGAGGCCCTCGCTGTGCAGCACCTTCGGGATGTCGTAGATCGACGGCGCGTCCGGCGTGGAAATGCACGCCTCCACGTCGACGTCACACATCAGCGCGATCTTGTTCTTGAGACCCTGCGGCACCTCCCGGTCGCAACGCAGGATCAGCGCGTCGGGCTGGATACCGATATTGCGCAGCGCGGCCACCGAATGCTGGGTCGGCTTGGTCTTGAGCTCACCCGAGGGCGCCAGATACGGCACCAGCGACACATGCAGGAAGAACACGTTGTCGCGACCCACGTCGTGCCGGATCTGGCGGGCCGCCTCGAGGAACGGCTGCGACTCGATGTCACCGACGGTGCCGCCGATCTCGGTGATCACCACATCCGGCACGTGCCCCTCGAGATCGGGCCCCTGCATCGCGAGGATGCGGCTCTTGATCTCGTCGGTGATATGCGGGATGACCTGCACCGTATCGCCCAGATACTCGCCCCGGCGCTCCTTGGCGATCACCGTCGAATAGATCTGGCCGGTGGTCACATTCGCGTCCATCGTCAGATCGCGATCGAGGAAACGCTCGTAGTGCCCGACGTCCAGGTCGGTCTCGGCGCCGTCCTCGGTGACGAACACCTCGCCGTGCTGGAACGGATTCATGGTGCCCGGATCGACATTGAGATACGGGTCGAGCTTCTGCATCGTCACCCGCATACCGCGTGCGGTCAGGAGCTGACCGAGGCTGGAGGCGGTGAGACCCTTACCCAAAGAGGAGGCGACGCCACCGCTCACGAAGATGTGCTTGGTGGCATTTTTAGCCTGATTCCGTTGATGACCCACGGACCACCACTGTACCGCTAGTCCGCCACTCCGCGTATTTTGCCGGTCGTTTGCGGGCGGCGTGTTGGGTTCGCGGGCCTGCGGAGAGGCGCTGAGCGGCCTCTGGGCGTACCCGAGGAGTTACCTATGTTCTCGGGTGATCAGTTGTCGCGTCGGTACGCGGGTCGTGGGAATTCGCGTGGGGAGAGTGGCGGGGGTCTCGGTCAGCGGGGCATTGCTACGAGGGTCAGCGAAGTCGCCGTCGGGCCGGTTCCGTAGCGGCCCGCGCCGCCGGTGAGTTGTTCTGTCAGGGCGAGTGTTGTTGTTACCCGGCCTATTTCGCGGTCGATATTGTCGACCGTGGTGACTGTGGTCGCGAGGGGGGCTTGGGCTCGGACGTTGCCGATCGGGGCGTCGGGCTCGGCGGCGCCCGTGCGGCCGGCGAGGACTGTGCCCGCGGCTCTGGCGCGCAGGGCCGCGGTGAAGCGGGCGATAGTCGCGCCCTGGCCGGTGTCGGGTTCGACACCGTTGCCGGTGATGACGACGGCTAGTTGCGCGGGTCTCGTCGGGGGGTCGGTGTAGGTGAGGAAGTCGCCGCCTCGGAGGGTCTCGAGGATCAGCGACAGTTCCTCGGGGGTGCTGCGGGGGCGGTTGGTCGCGGGGTCTTGGAGTAGGGCCAAGCCGAGGAGATCGCCCGCGATGCTGCCCTGGTCTACCGCGCCGGTGTTCAGTTGGGCGCCGGCGGGGACGATGTTGGTCAGCGTGGAGCGCATGCGGTCGCCCTCGCCCGCGTCGACGAACGACGCCGTCAGGGCGACGCGGCCGGTCACGGTGGCGCCCGCCGTGCGCAGGAAGTCGCTCACGCCGTCGATGTCGGCGGGGTCGGCGTCGGGGGTCGTGAGAACCACGACGGTGCGATCGGCCAGGGTGCCGTTCAAGATGCGGGCCGCCGAGCCCGCGATGAACCGGTCGGCGGACTCCAGGCCCGCGGTGAGTCGGGCGGTGCGGGCGGTCAGCTCTTCGACCTCGGCGTTCAGGTCGGTCTTGTCCGACCGAAGGCCCGAGATCATGTCGCCCGCGAGACTGTGCGACCCGAGCACCACGCCGACCGCGAGCGCGAGGAAGATCGCCGCGATCGAGATGGCGTGCTGACGCAACGAGATCACAGCAGACCACGCACCCACAGCACGAAGCTGTTCCAGTACTCGATCGCCCAGTCCAACACTTCGGAACCGTTGTGCGAAGCCAAGATCACCACCACGATCGCCACCAGCGCGGCCAGCACCACCAGCGCTACCGCGGCGCCCGCGGAACGATGCCGATACAGGGTCGACACCGCGTTCGCGTCGACCAGCTTCGCCCCGACCTTCAACCGGGTCAGGAAGGTGGCCGGATTGCTGTCACGGCGGCCACGGTCGAAGAAGTCCTCGAGCGAAGCGGGAGCGCCCGCCAGCACGATCAGCGACGCACCGTGGTGGTCGGCCAGCATCAACGCGAGATCGGTCGGCGAACCCGACGACGGGAACGTGGTGGCGCCGATGCCGAGATCCTGAATGCGCTCGAGGCCCTTGGCGTGGCCGTCGGTATCGGCGGGCAGGATCATCTCGGCGCCGGACTTCAAGGTCTCGGTACTGATCTCGTCGGGTTCACCGACGATCAGGTCGGGCGTGTACTTGAGCTTGCGCAAGGTATCGGCGCCACGACCCACCCCGATCAGAATCGGCGCGTACTCCTTGATGAACGGCTTGAGCCGCTGCAATTCCGCGAGATGACCGGAACCGTCGGCGATGACGACCACATGCCGTTCGCGCATGTCCAGCTCGATATCCGGCACGCCGACACCGTCGATCAGCAGCGCGCTCTCGGTGCGCACGTATTCGGTGGTGTTGCCCGCGAACGCGTCGAGATGATCGGCCAGACCGTTGCGCGCCTCGATCATCCGGTCGACGATGGCCGACTCGTCGAACTCGATGCCCTCGACCAGAACCTCGGGTTCCTTCTTCGTCAACCGGTCGGCGTAGACGATGCCGCCGTCGATGCGGACCCTTGTCCCGTCCTTGATCTTGCCGAACGCGTCGGAGGACACCGTGTCCATCAGCACGATCCCATTGGCCACCAACACCTCCGGTCCGAGATTGGGATACCGACCCGAAATCGACGGCGAGGTATTGATCACCGCGAGCACCCCCGCCTCGACCAGCCGATCGGCGGTGTGGCGGTCCAGGTCGGTCTCGTCGAGGACGACCACGTCCCCGGCACCGACGCGCCGCAGCAATCGTCCGGTATCGCGATCCACCCGGGCGATCCCGGCGACACCGGGCAACGTTTCCGTGTTCCGTGACAACAACGCCGGCATCTTCATGAGGCCGATGATGAAGCCAAACCCTCAACCTTTGGTGGAGGCGCGCCGGTCGGCGGACGGCTGACGACTACCCGTATGCTCCAGGTCACAGATATTTCGGACAGGAGACACATCCATGCCACGTAGCACCGTCGAGACGGTCTTCGACGCACCTCGCGACATCGTCTACCGCCTCTTCACCGAGCGTGAGAGCGTCAGCCCGTACCTGCCGATCCAGGTCAAGCTCATCAAGGCGGGCGACCCGATCACCGGTGTCGGCGCCCAGCACACGCTCGGCCTCGGCAAGGTCGGCGTCACCGAGGAGATCACTGCGCTCGTTCCCGGTGAGCGGATGGAGTACAAGATCATCAAGGGCGCGCCCGTCAAGCGCCACGTCGGCACGATCGACTTCGCTGATACTGCCGAGGGTGGTACCCGGGTGGTGTACACGATGGAGTCCGAGCCTTCGCTGCCGGTGCCTGCGCCGGTGCTCGAGTTCGGGCTGCGGCAGCTGACCAATCAGCTTCTCGGTGGTGTGCGTAAGGCGCTGCGCTGAGGGTTGGTACGGCGCTGCGCTGAGGTTTGGTGGGGGTTGGGGCTTGGGGTTCGGTAGTCCTTAGGGCACTGGCTGTGTTTTTGGAGCGCTGGCGCGCTCGAGTCGCGGCCCCTGGGGGCCGCCGGTTAGCCACCGGGGCTTGCTCCTTCGTCGCGTACGCCCCGGCGGCTAACCGGTGGCCCGGCCGCGACCGGCCACTTTGTGGCCGTCCCTCCCTAGGGGTCGGGAGTGCGGTGGGTGGGAATGTGGGGTGTGGGGTGTGGGGTGTGGAGGACAGGTAGACAGGTGTGGTGGGGCGGGCTGGGGATTGGTCGTGCGGTATTGATCGTTCAGGCGGGTAGGCGCTCGGCTCGGGCGGTTTCGAGTAGTTCTTCCGCGTGGGCGCGGCCGGTTTCCGTGTCATCCAGGCCGGCGAGCATGCGGGCCAGCTCTACCACTCGTTCGTCGTCGGTCAGGGTGCGAACGCCGCTGTCCACCTTGCCTTTTCCATCGTCGGACTTGTTCACCACCAGGTGGGTGTCCGCGAAGGCCGCTACCTGGGGCAGGTGGGTGACCACGATGACCTGATGGGTGCGGGCCAGGCGGGCCAGGCGCTTGCCGATCTCCACCGCCGCTCGGCCGCCGACACCTGCGTCTACCTCGTCGAACACCATCGTCGCGCCGTGATCGGAGCCTGCGAGCACCACTTCCAGGGCCAGCATCACCCGTGAGAGTTCGCCGCCGGAAGCGCTCTTGCTCAACGGCAGTGACTGCGCGCCGGAGTGCGCGGAGAGCCGGAACTCGACTTCGTCGCACCCGTTCGATCCCGCGTGCAGTTGGGCACCGTCGACTTCGAGCGGCGCCGAATCCTGCGGGCCTGCCGGTAACGGGCGAACCTGGACTTCCAGTCGCGCCTTGCCCATCGCGAGGCCACCGAGTTCGGTACTCACCGCGGTCGCCAGTTTGCCGGCCGACTTCGCCCGCGCGGCACTGAGTTTGCGGGCCGCCTCCCGTACCTTGCCCGCGGCCGTGGCGACCTCGCCTGCCAGCTTGGCCAGCGCGTCCTCGGACACATCGAGCGAGTCCAGGCGCGAGCGCGACTCGTCGGCCCACGCGATCACACCGTCGATATCGGGCGCGTATTTACGAGTCAGCGATTTGAGCTCGGCCTGCCGGTTGAGCATCGTGTCCAGCGCGCTGGGGTCGGACGGCAATTCCGACAGGTAGCTGCTGAGTTCGGTGGTCACGTCGACCACCACCGCGATCGCCTCGCCGAGGCGGGGAGCCAATGCGGACAGCGCCGGATCGTCGGCGCTGTCGAGGCGGGCTCGGGCACCACCGAGCAGATCCAGCACGCCGCCACCGTCGGCCGGGGCGTCGGTCGGGCCCGACAGTGCCTCGTGCGCGGCGGCGCCCGCCTCCCGCAGCGAATCGAGGTCGCTGAGTCTGCGGATCTCGGCGACCAGGCGGGTGTCCTCACCGGGTTCGGGCGCGATGCCGTCGATCTCGGTGAGCGAGTGCTTGAGCCGGTCGGCCTCCAGTGCCAATTCTCTGCTGCGCGCGGTGCGTTCGAGCAGTTCGGCCCGCGCGTCCAGCCAGGACCGGCGATGCACCTGATACTTGCGCAGAAGTCCGGCGACGCCGTCGCCGGCGAACTGGTCCAGTGCCGACAGCTGCTGTTCGGGCCGCTGCAAGCGCAATTGGTCGTTCTGGCCGTGCACGGTCAGCAGCCGGGAGGTGAACTCACCGAGCACCGCGGCGGGCACGCCACGCCCGCCGAGATGCGCGCGCGAGCGTCCGTCGCTGTTGACGGTGCGGACCGCGATCACGCTGCCGTCCTCGTCGGACTCGGCGCCCGCCGATTCCAGCACCTCCCGAACCGCCACGCGCGCCGCGTCGTTCACGTCGTCGACAACGAAACGACCCTCCACCACGGCTTTCGCCGCGCCGAGGCGTACCCGTCCCGCGTCGGCGCGCGCACCGCTGAGCAGGTGCAGGCTGGTGACCACCATGGTCTTGCCCGCACCGGTCTCGCCGGTGAGCACGGTCAGACCGGCGTGGAACTGCGCGGTGGCCGTCGAGATGACACCGAGTCCGTCAATCCTGATCTCTGTCAGCATCAGTGCTCTTCCGTTCGCTGTCTGCCCCGCCAGCCGGTGACCGGCAGTTGGAACTTGCGCACCATCCGGTCGGCGAAGGGTGCCGAATCGAGCCGCACCCAGCGCACCGGATGTTCGCCGCGCACCATTTCGGCACGGCCGCCCCGCGGCAACGCGAGAGTGCGTCTGCCGTCGAGGAAAACGATCGCATCGTGTCCGGTCGCCACGGTCTCCACCGCGATCAGCGACTCCGGGCTGGTCACCAGTGGCCGCGCGAACAACGCGTGCGCATTGCTCGGGATCACCAGCATCGCCTCCAGTTCGGGCCACACCACCGGCCCACCCGCTGAGAACGCGTAGGCGGTCGACCCGGTGGGGGTGGAGATGAGGATGCCGTCGCACCCGAACGACGAGACCGGCCGCCCGTCCACTTCGAGGACCACTTCCAGCACACCCATCCGCTGGGCGTTCTCCAGACTGGCCTCGTTGAGCGCCCAGCCGCGGCCGACGACCGTGTCGTCCACGCGCACGGTGACATCGATCGTCATCCGGTTCTCCACCTGGTAGTCGCGATCGACCACCTGCGAGAGTGCCTCGTCGAGGTTCTCGGCCTCGGCCTCGGTGAGAAAACCGATGCGGCCCAGGTTGATTCCGAGCACGGGCACACCGGTGGGCCGCCCGAGTTCGGCAGCGCGCAAGAACGTTCCGTCGCCACCGAGCGCGAGCACCATCTCACAGCCCTTGGCCGCGGACGGGCTGTGCGGCACCACCCGCACCGGGTATCCGGCTTCGTCCTCGAACCGGGTGCTGTCGGCCTCGTCCGCCAGCACCCGCAGGCAGATGCCCGCTTCGGCGAAGATCTTCGCCACTCGGTGCGCCGTCTCGATGATCTCGGCGCGACCGGGATGGGCGACGAGCAGAATCTCCCTGCCGCCGGCTCGAGTGCTCACTGCGGACCCTCCTCGACTGCCTGCGCGACCATCGCCCGCACCTGTTCGGCGTCGTGGTCGAACGGACCGACCTTGCGCAACCACAGGAAGTACTCGACATTGCCCGACGGGCCGGGCAGCGGACTGGCGACCACACCGAGGGTTCGGAGTCCGAGCGCGGCGGCGGCGGTCGCGACATCGCACACCACCTCGGTTCGCAGCGCGGGATCACGCACCACACCACCCGCGCCGACCCGGTCTTTGCCGACCTCGAACTGCGGCTTCACCATCGGCAGCAGGTCGGCGCCGTCGCCCGCGCATGCCGCCAGTGCGGGCAGGACGAGCCCGAGCGAGATGAACGACAGATCGCCGACGACGATTTCGACTGTGCCACCGATGGATTCGGGGGTGATGTTGCGCACGTTGGTGCGGTCGAACACCCGGACCCGGTCGTCGTTCTGCAGTCGCCAGATCAGCTGGCCGTAGCCCACATCGACCGCGACCACTTCGCGCGCGCCCTTGTCGAGCAGCACGTCGGTGAACCCGCCGGTCGACGCACCCGCGTCCAGGCACCGCTTGCCGTCGATGCCCAGACCCTCGGCTTCGAATGCCTCGAGCGCGCCGAGCAGCTTGTGCGCGCCACGTGAGGCCCACGACACCTCGTCGGGTTCTTCCCGCACGATCAGCGGGGTTCCCGTTTCCACGGCCGTCGCCGGTTTCACGGCGACTGTTCCAGCTATCAGGACGCGGCCCGCGCCGATCAGTTCGACCGCGTGTTCTCGCGATCGCGCCAATCCGCGTCGAACCAGCTCGGCGTCCACCCGCGCTCGTCTGGCCACCTCAGATCTTGTCCACTGTCGCCAGCGCGTCCACCAGCACGTCGTGCGCCTGTTCGAGGATGCGCGCACGACGAGTGATGTCGGCACCGGCCTCGGTGTTCTCCGCTGGGCCCGCGACAGGACGCGGACCGAGCTCGGCGAGCAGTGCGTCGACCTCGGACTTGATCCGGAGCGGATCGGCCGGTTCCTGATGCGCCGGTGCGCCGGGCAGGTGAGCGCCCGGCACGGGAATCCCGGGCCTCGGTGGCTGTGACGCGCCGTTCGGCGGTGAACTCGCAGTACTCATCGTGGCGTCAACGCTATCGGATTTCCGAATCGACCGCGCGCACCCGTACCGCCCTGCCGGGATACTGTCGCAACAGTTCCGCGATGTCGGCCGGTGCCACGGCTTGCGTCACAGCGGCGTCGTTGAGGGCATCGAGGGTGGCCGCGACGTAAGTGGGGATCCGGGCGGCGGGCGCACCGATCACCTCGTCGAGTGTGCTCACTCCCGTCAGCACCAGCAGCGAGTCGAGACCGAGGCCGTTGGCGCCCTCGATGTCGGTGTCGAGCCGATCGCCGACGACCAGCGCGCGGCGGGTGCCCGCTCGCTCGATCGCGTCTTCCATCAGTGGCGCGTAGGGCTTGCCCGCGACGAGGGGCTCACCATCGGAGGCAGTAGCCAGGGCCGCAACCATCGAGCCGTTGCCGGGGGCGAGGCCGCGCTCGTTGGGCAGGGTGCGGTCGGTATTCGCGGCGATCCACAGCGCGCCGGCGCGTAGCGCGTAGGCGGCCTCGGCGAGGTCGGGCCACGCGGTCGTCGGCGAGTGACCTTGCACGACAGCCGCAGGCGGGGTCTGCCCGAACCGACGGATCGGGTCGAGGCCGACCGCCTTCACCTCGGCGGCCAGATCGTCGGTGCCGACGACGAGCACTCTGTCGCCGGGACTCAGCCGCTGTGCCAGCATGCGAGCGGCGGCTTGCGCGCTGGTCACCACATCGTCCGCGGTGGCCGGGTAACCGAGTTCGTCCAGGTGGTGCGCCACGGCACCGGGGCCACGCGCGGCATTGTTGGTGACATACACGAGCCGTTGCGCCGAATCACCTTCCGGGGCAAGCGCTTCGGGCGCACCTTCGATGACGTCGGGTCCGCGGTACAGCGTTCCGTCCAAGTCGAGCAGCAATGCCTCGTATCGATCGCGTAGCCGGTCCATCCACCCTCACTCCGTTGTCACTGCCGGGTCGAGCACATCCGCGACCCTAAGCGAGGCCACCGACAGCTTCGGTTCTCCTCGACTGTCCAATAGCGCTCGCACTCTTCATGATCGAGCATGCCGGACGGGTTCACCCCCGGTCCGCCCGGTTTCCGTACTTCTCACCGAGCGCGCCGCGGACACCCACCGATATATCGCGTGGCAGCGACGCCACGCCCTGCCACGTGGCGAACACCACACACTCGCTAGATCTGCACGCTCGCCGACCACTGCTGAACGAGGAACGTCCGGTCAGCCGATTCGGTTACCTCATGACAGACCCAACCGAGTCGGCCGCATCGTTTTCGCCGACATGGGAAAAGCCGCCGGTCGGGAACCTGTGACGGTCCCCGACCCGCGGCCCTTGTGGTCCTGCTACTGCGCGTCGCCGGTGAGTTCGGTGGCCCGCTCCTCGGCGTCGGTTTCGTCGTCGAGATCGGCGGCAGCGGCATTGAGGAACCACTGCAGCCCGTCATCGGTGCGACCCGCTGCCACCAGCGCGTCGGCGTAGGCGTAGAACAGGCGCGCCGCGGCCGAGCCCGTGCGTGACGGGTCCAGATCGGCGGCCTGCAAGGTCACGACGGCCTGGTCGAACTGTCCCAGATCCATCCGCGCGCCCGCCACGACCATCCGCAGTTCGGCGGCTTCGTCACCGGTGAGCGTTTGCGCTTCCTCGCTGCGACCGAGCTCGATGGCCCGTTCGGGCCTGCCGAGACCACGCTCACAGTCGGCCATCACCGCGAGCAGACCGGCACCACCCGACATACGGCGTGCGGTCCGCAGCTCCGACAGCGCTTCGGCCCATTCCTCGGCGTGGTAGGCCACCACACCAGCGGTCTCCCGCACCACCGCGATCCGGCCCGCACGCTGCCGTGCGGCCCGAGCGTGCGCCAGTGCCGCGCGCGGGTCGTCCTCGAGCAGCTCGACCGCCATCACCATGTGCCGGGCCACCGAATCGGCATTGTTCTTGTCCAGGCTCAGCAGGTCGCGGCGCACAGCCGGATCCAGATCGGTAGCCTGCACGTCCTCGGGCAGATCAGGCTCTTCGGGACGCGCCGCACGGCGATCGTCGGGACGGCTACCTGTGGTCCGCGCACCTTCGCCGCCACGACGACGGTCATCGCCGAAGTCATCCGAGCGCGACGCGCCACCGGACGTACGCGGCCGGTCGTCACGGTCGGAACGGCCGCCGCGATCCGCGAATCCACGCCGTTCGCCGCGATCGGTGGCACCGTCGGCCCGGTCGTCACGATCCGTACTGCTGGACCGGTCATCGCGATCGGCACTGCTCGAACGGTCGTCGCGATCCGACTCGCCTCGGGTGAGATTGTCGCGATCGGCGCCACGCGGCGGCGCGTCGAGGTCGGAATCGTCACGGTCGGCGTCATTCACATCGCCACGGTTCGAGCCGCGATCGGCGGCACGCGGCCGACTGTCGAGATCCGAGGCCACCCGCGAGCTGTCGCTGTCGGGCTCCTCGCCGGAGCGGTCGGCGTCGCTGGGACGCTCATCTTCATCACGGTCGATCGCGGTTGCCGTGTCGTTGTCTTTATCGGTTGCCCGCGGCGCGGCCGAGCTCACGCTGTCCTCGGACTGCTCAGTGGACGCTACCGACTCGTCGACCGAAGGCTTGTCGCCCGGTGCCGCCGACGTGTTGTCGGACGCACCGGTCTCGGCCCGGCTGTCGTCATCGAAGGTCGACTCGTCGCTCTCGGAGGCAGCCGCTGCCGAGACAACGCCGAGCACGTCGCTGTCGCGCTCACGACGCTTCTCCCGGTAGGTGCCGTCGAGCGGCTTGCCGTCCTCGTCGACGAACCTGCCCTGGCTGCCACCGGAGCGCGCGTCACGCTTGAAGCCGCCGCGACCGCGGTCGTCCTCGCGACGCTGGTAGCCGCCCTTGCCGCTGTCGTCACGACGCGGGTAACCACCCTTGTCGTCGCGCTTCTGGTAACCGCCACGATCGGAACCACCACGCGACCGGTCATCTCCGTCGCTACGGCGGAACCCGCCACCCGGACGGTCGCTGCCACCCTCATTACGACGGAACCCACCGCGATCGGAGCTACCACCACGGTCGCTGCCACGATCGGAGCTGCCGCGCGACCGGTCGTCGCCTTCGTTGCGACGGAAGCCGCCACCCGAACCGCCACGGGGACGGTCGTCGTTGCCGCGGTATCCGCCACGGTCACCACCGCGGTCGAAACCACCAGCGGGACGGTCACTTCCGCCCTCACGCC
>NZ_BDAX01000031.1 GCF_001612665.1 Nocardia alba NBRC 108234
TCGTTGTCATCGCGGCGCTGGTAACCACCACGGCCCGCGTCATCGCGCTTGGGGTAGCCGCTCTTGTTGTCATCGCGACGTTGGTATCCACCACGGTCAGCGGAGCCGCCGCGATCCGAACCGCCACGGGGGCGGTCGTCGTTGCCACGGTAGCCACCGCGATCGCTCGAGCCACCGCGACCGGCGTCGTCACGGCGCTGGTAGCCACCGCGGTCGCCACTGTCGCCACGCTTGAATCCACCACGGTCGGAGCCGGCGCCGCGGTCGTCGCGGTTGTAGCCGCCTCGCTGGCCTTCGGGACGACCCGAGCCGCGATTGTCGTCATTGCGACGGAATCCGCCCCGGTCGGAGCTGCCACGATCGGAACCACCACGACCTGCGCTGCTGCCTCGGTCCGCGTCGCCACGGCCGGAGCCGCGATTGTCACCATGTCCGCCACGGGGGCGATCGGTCGGTTCGCCTCGCCGGCCGAAACCGGGGGCGTCTCCGTCCCGGCGGAAAGGCTTCCGTCCGTCGTTGTGTTCCGACACGGCGATCCCTCTCTAGGTTCCCCGACCTGCGGGGAGTGTTGTCAATGGCCCCGCCACTAAGAATTCAACCACGGACGAAGGACGGGGCATCGTCCGCCTGGCGTACCGAACTCGTATCGAGTCCACAAACGCCGATAGGGGACCCAAATAAGGGTCCCCTATCGCGAAGG
>NZ_BDAX01000032.1 GCF_001612665.1 Nocardia alba NBRC 108234
CGGTCTTGACGATGACGAGGACCGCGCCCACGTTTTCGAGCTGCAGCGGGCGCGTGGCCGCCTGAACTGACCAGGGCGAAACAGCAGATTGTGTCAGTCGGAGATCGCAACTCGGGCGCGCGGATCGATCACCTCCGTGGACTCGCTGTCGGGTTCAGTGCCACGCGCACGCAGCTGCCGGGCGCCGGCGGTACCCAATGAGGACTGCTCGATGAGGTCGGTGACGTTGGTGGGGGAAATCCGCGGCGGTCCGTGCAGCTCATCGACCCTGGTGCTGTTGTTTTCGCTGCGGTCTGTCATAGCTCTCCCCTGTCACCCAGCCGTCTGATCCAATCCACGTTTTTCACCAGCCATGTCCAACGCCGCCGCACCACCCGCTCCGGGATTTCGTGGAGCTCGGCGATCTCAGCGACGGAGTAACGGAAAGCCTTACCCACCACGATCTTGCGGTCCTCCGCAGACAGCTCGTCCAAGTGGGCACTGACGATCTCGCTGTCGATCACCATCCGATACGGCTCATCTGCCCACACGTCGTTGTCGGGACTCGCGGCGGCCTCCTGCAAGGCGGCATCGATCTCGCGGCGGTAGCGGCTATCGCTTCTGCGCTGTCTGCGCAGCTCGTTGCCCAATTTGAACAGACAAGAACGAGTGAAGTAGGTCGTGATGGCGGCGCCTCTGGCCGCGTCCCAGCCCGTGCCCTGCAGGCCACGGACCCGGAAGTCTGCCAGTGCCTCGGTGACCGCGGCATCGAACAAACCTTCGCGAAAGTCTGGGTCACGCTCGAACATCTGCATCTCACCTACGGTCAATCGGAGCTGGCTGTGTTGCGCGAGCTTCGCTGCCAGGAAGCCCTGCGCGGCCCACGACCGCAGCACCCCGATTCCGTAGTGAGCCATCTCCGTTTGGACCTGATTCCACCGTCGACCGGCGAAACCATCAGCCCTGATCAAGTCGAACAACTCGGCGTCGCCTTTGAGCCGATCCCGACGTTCTTGCTCCTCGCGAAGCGTGGTGGCCTGCGGGTCCTGCTCGGGCTCATCGACAGTGTGTTCCGGTGAGCCCGGCGGATACGTGCTCAGCGGCTCCTGGCCATCGTCCCCCGCCTTCATCGCCACCAGGGCCATTTCCACTCCTCGACGTCGTCTCGTTCAGGTTGTTCCCCCCCCAGCCGAGCCACGCGCTCGTCTGCCTCAGTTATATGCACCGTCGGCCGCAGATCGTCACCGCGCGAACAAAATCCAGCCGAGAGGTCCCAAACACGCCGAGCGGATCGGCCAACAGCACGACGGCGCATACAACCTCGACATGATCGATCTTCTCGCCGCAAGCGTGATCAGTGGATTCGCCACCTTGACCCTCTGGCTACGCGCCGATGGCCCGGCCAGGCTGTACGCCGCCATCATCGCTGTCGGTCACGCAGATTCGTCCCGACGCCGCGACGCCCGCGCAGTACTGCGCTGCACAGGGAGAACCCCGCCGCCACAACCCTCGAGCTCCCGGCGCCAGCAACACTCGACACGCTCCCTGCACCGTCGCGCAAAGCGCCCCATTGAGCTGATCGGGTACGACCCGCAACGCCGAATCGCCGCCCGCAATGCCCGCTTCTGAGCCGGGGCATCGAAGGCGCGACCGGACTAAGTCCTGACAGCGGTTCGGATCCGGCCGATCGCGGATCTAGATGCCCTGGAAGGTCTGACCAGCGATCATCGAGAAGCTGTTCAGCGTGAACGATGTCTCGAATGGACGAGCCTCCGACGTTGCATCCAGCATGAGATTTCCGGCAACCCGAAGAACCGCAGAGGCATCCGCGCCTGGCTCGACATCAACCGCGCTGACGCTGTACCCGCCCTGCGGGAATCGCGAGAGCTGCTCGAAGATCACCGTCGTGCCCACAAACGGAGTTTCCCCGACGGTCAGTCGCGCGTCCTCGGCGTACCAGAGCTCCAGGGCACTCTGTCGGGCCGTGAGCTGTGCGAAGTAGAGGGCGGTGAAACTCTCGGCGACCTCTTGGGTGAAGTATTTTCCGATGGTGTCGTCGACCATGACAGTCCTTCTGATCAAGTCCAGGAAGTGATCCGCGGAGATCTCGGGCTGGCTCTCCGCTGTTGTCGCCAGCGTCGTCACCAAGGCGTGCAGGTCCTGCATCGCGACCACCTGCGCAGCCAGACGATCGCGATGTACGCCCAACACCCGCGCCATTGGCATGGTGCCCGCGAGCACGTTCGCGATCTGGTCCAATCCCAGCCCCAGCTGACGCAGTGCCAGAACCTGGTACAGGCGCTCTACATCGGCTTCGGTGTAGAGCCGGTGCCCGGCATTGGTGCGCTCGGCCGGGCACACCAACCCGATGCGGTCGTAATGATGCAGCGTCCGAACCGTCAATCCGGCCTCGGCCGCGAGCTCACCGACCTTCCACATCTGCTCGATCCCTGTCTCGCCCATCCGCTTCCAGCTCACTCCCACCGGCGCACTCTGCGCTGGCACGGCCGACGCTAGGACCTGACGTTAGGTCAGGGGCAAGCCAGAACGCCGTCTTCGGTGTCTGACCGCCGAGTTCATTCGCGTCGCGGACGCAGCGCGTAGCCGGGCACGAGTTGGTCGTTCAGCTGCAGCGGCGCCCTGCCGTCGGCGTAGGTGATCGAGTACGTGACCCTGCCCAGCCACTCACCGGAATAGGTGGGAATCCAATGGGTGAGAAGGCCAGGGCGCTCCCCCGTCATATCGACTCCGGCGCCGTTGACGTGGCGGGGCGTGCCCGGATCGCGGATCGCGACCGCGTCCAAGCGCACCCACACCGGCTTCGGTGCCTTCATCACGGTCTGCGCGTAGTGCCCCTGCGCGTCGGGATGCTTGGGCTGCGGGGACGTGCCCTCGGTCCGAGCCTCTTCACGCCCGACGCCCGCGCCGGCCGCCATGGTCAGTCAGTCCACGGAGTCAGATCGGCCAGCCGCATCGAGAATTCGTACGAACCCGGCGCGCCGAGCGTGCCCAGGATGCGGGCGTGGGTGCCCTCGATCTCGACCACACGAAACTGCGAGGTACCGCCCGCACCGATCCTGACTAAGTCGCCCACCATCATGTCCGCCATCCTAATCGAACGTATGTGCGAACAGTGGGAGGGTTTGTCGGTGGGCCGTGCGATGGTGGGGTCGACGATTGCTCACCGGCCGGAGGAGAACGACGTGGCCGATATTGCTGACCGCCCCGAAGTCCGACTGGTCGCGCACTGCCGCCGCTGCCGCGGCTGGCTGCTGTCGGCGAGGTCGATCGCCGAGGGCATCGGGCCTACGTGCGCGATGCGCGAACGATCTGAGCAGCGCGCCGCGGCCGCAAACGAGTTGACGCTGTTCGACTTCGCGGCCTGATCACCTGACCCCAGCTGGCAATATGAGATGGGCCCTCACCCGACTTCGACTCGGGTGAGGGCCCATCTCATTGGTTGGTTCGGTACTGGCTACAGCTCCTCGATGCCGGTGGTGGCGTCGGCGAAATACCGCACCGCACCACTGGCAGTGACGCGCTTTCGCCACCCACCGACCCGGGTGTATCCCGCGCTGCTCATGGCGTGATCGAGCTCGTCGAGGCCGGCGGCCGCCGAATCCAGACGCACCGACTCCCACCAGCTCGCCACGGTGCGACCGTGGAACGTGCCGTCGTGGGCGTCGTAGTAGACCTCGCAGCTGTACAGGTCCGCTGCGGCGTCACCGTCGTCGAGGCGGGCGATGACGTAGAGATCGACGGTCTCGGTCACCGGCCGACCTCGGGGGTGTGGAGCTGACGACGGCCCGCGACGGCAGGGTTTCGGGCTGGGGCATGGGTGCTGGTCGGCTTGCCCCGGTCGCTGCCGGTCGACTTGCTGGCCCGCGCACCACGAGAACCACGCCCCGACGCCGCGGCCTGCTGCTGGGCGAGGGAGTCGTTGCGCTGGGTGACGATCTGCTCGGTGCGGGCCTGCCACTGGTTGCTGCGCTGGTGAGCGGCCTGCCCCAGGACGCCGGCCTGGCGGGCGGTGGTGTCGATGTCGGCACGGATCGCGCCCATACTGTCGGCACCGACTCCGGCCCGCACGAGGTGGTGCCCGAACTCGGTGCGCTGGGCGATGAACTCCTCACGCGCCTGGGCCACACCCTCGGTCATCCCGTAGGCCACGTTGAACAGAGTGTCGCCCAGCGCACCGACCGAGGCCCGCACCGCCGAGGCGGCCTTCTCGCTCGGCTGGGCGCCGCTCCCTTCGACCTGCCGAGTCATCGACTCGGTGAACTGGCTCTTGACCTGCGCGGCTTGGTCGCCGCTGCGCAGTCTGTCGAGGTCGGCTTTGGTGCGCTCGTCGGCCCACATCATCTCCGGCAGGTGCGCTTTGCGGGAGATGACGCCGATGTCGATATCGTCGAGCACCGCAGTCAGCTGGGCCCGCTCGATCGGGGCGAGGCCCTTGCCTTCCACCGCGATAGCGCGCAGGTTCTCCCGCGCGAGCGCCATCCGCAGAATCCGCTCGCCGATCTCGTCGCTGACACCGATCTGGTCGTGTTCGTAGTCCTCTTCGACGAGGAAATCGGCCTCCATATGTTGTTCTTCGGCGTCGATGGCATACGTCAGGATCTCGTCGAGCAACTCCTCGCGGTCGACATAGCCCGGCCAGGGGTCCAGCTCCGGCTTCTCCCCTGCCTTGATAGCCCGCCCGATCGCGCGCACGGTCTCCTGGTCGGCCGGGCTCATCACCACCAGTTCCTCGGCGACGGTCTGGGCCGACACCGCCTGGTCGGCGTAATAGGCCAGCAGGGCACCGATCCGGCCCCGCGCCTCCACACCCGGATCAACAAGCACCGGAGTGTCGAGCAGATCGAGGTCACGAACATCGCCGCGCAGGTAATCGACCGTGAAATCGACGACGGCCCGGTCGGACTCGCTGAGCTTGGCCGCATCGAGGTCAGCCGCCAGCCGTGCGCGCCGCTCGTCCTGGGCGTCGATATGAGTCCAGGGTTCCTGCGGGTCGACGCCCTCGCCGGACCAGCGCTGCAACGCGTCCTCCACCGCGGCCTTGCCCGCGGGGCTGAGCGGGGCCGCGGCGAGGGCACCCACCGCGGCCTGCTCGCGAGCCCACACCGCGGCGGCTTCGGCGTACTCCTGGCGGGCGGGGGCGTCGTGGCCGGGATCGATACGCACCGATCCGGTGACCGGGTCGACGATCACACCCCACGAGGCGGCGTAGGAGGCGATCAGCTGATCAGCCCGCTCAGCCGCGAGCGGGGACTCCTCCCGCCAGGTCAGCGCCTCGCCCAGCATCATCGAGCACGCATCGGGGTTGCTCCAGGGGATCTGCGCCATACGCGCCTCGGCGCCGGTCCGCGCGGCCACGCGAGCGAGGTCGAGGTCTTCCTTGCTCGCTCCCCTGCCCGCGGCGGTCGCGAGCCGGGCATCACGGCGCTCGCGCTCGTCACGGGCGCGATTGACCGCGACCAGCACGTGCAGCCGGGCCAAACGCTGCCCGTGTCCGACCGGCTCAGGGCCGTCTCGGTGGTCGAGCCGCGAGTAGTACACGCTCCATCGGTCGTTATCGACCTCGCTGCGGTAGAGATGCAAGTGCTCCAGCAGGGCCTCACGCGCGGTCGCGATCTCGGTCGCGTCCTGTCCGCGATGGGCGGTGTTGAGTTCGGTCTCCAGCGCGGCGGCGCGCTCGTGCACAGTCCTCGCATCGACCCCGAACTCGTATTCGGTGGCGAAGTCACGACCGGCGAGGTCTTCGCCGTTGATCGCCGCGGTAACGAGTGCCGCTGTCGCGGGGTCGACCAGTCCGTGTGCGGCCAGCGCCGCGGTGTCGGCGCCGATCGCCGCGAGCTCGGCGTTCTTCTGATCGTTGGGCGAGAGGTGGGAAGTGGTGTCGGACATCGGGGTTTCCTCCTTGTGGGTGGTGTTCCAGGCCGGACCGGGATCGCCGGGCTGGGTGAGATCGGCCTCGGCGAGGCCACGCCGTTGTGCGGCGCGGAGCTTGCGGCCTCGCACCGCCTTCTCGACGGCGTTGAGCTGGGCGGGAGTCGCGGTGCGTTTGGGGGCGGCTGTGCGGCTGTCGAACAGGTAGGCCCACATCCGCCGGCGCTTGCGCCCGGTGGGTTCTCGGACCATGAGCGCGACCGGGTCGGCGCCGCCGGGGGCCAAGTCCGCGGCACGGAGCTGGCGGCGGGTCATCAGGTGAGAGGGAGCAGCCCGCCACGGGTAGGTGTCGGGCTGCTCGTCGAGCGCACTCATCGCGAAAACGTCACCGGCCTAAGCCCTTTTCGGGCCCGCGTCCCTTACGCCCGCGGTGCTGGGTGCGTGAGACACCCGCCCCGGGCGAGGTACGGCGCTGCCCGCCACGGGCGTTGCGCACCGCCGCACTCGGTGGCCGCGCGCGACCGGCGTCGGCGGCCATCCGCTGGGCCACCGAGTCCTCACTGACTCCCGCTGAACGCACGTCACGTTCGAGGTCCGCGCGCCGTTCGGGGCTGTCGTAGTCCGGGCCCGCCGCACCAGCAGCCGCACCGGCCACTGAGCGGGCCACGACGACCGCGTCGCGGCGCTGCGCCCACCGGTCGGCGATGCGCTGGGCGGACTTGCCCGCACTCGCCGATTCCCCTGCCGCGGAGTCCAAGTGGTTCGCGACCTTGTTGCGCAGCGGCTCGGACACGCCGACGGCGGCGAGTTTGGCGCCGAGTTGCTGGTCCAGGCCCAGACGTTCGTAGTCGGGCAGGGTGCCGTGGCCTCGGCCGAGCTCGGTCTGGGCGTCGATCACGCGGCCGAGCTCGGTGCGGGCCCGGCGCACAGTGCCCTCGGGCGCCATATTCGACTTGAGCATCTGCTCGGCCTGGCGGCGGTGGGCGTAGCTGGTGTCACGAGCGATGAGGGTGGCCCGGTCGGCGTCGACGGCGGTCGCGGACCGGTCATCGGCGAACAGCATGTCCGGGGTCTGGGTCTTCCCGGCCTCGATGTCGCGCAGCACCGCGCTGATCTGGTCGCGCTCGTATTCGTGCAATCCCTTGCCGGACTTGAGGGCTTTGGTGATGGCGCCGCGGTGCTTGGCGGCCTGGCGCATCAGACCCGCTGCGGCCGCATCGTCGAGATCGGAGGCCTTACCGGCGGCGAGCTCGGCCTGCGGGGCGAGGGTGGCGTACATGCGGATCTTGGTGGCCAGCTCGTCGCGGTCGACGTGGTCGGGCCACAACGCCGGGAAATCCTGGGTCGGGGCCTTGGTGATCGCCAGGCCCCGATCACGGGCGGCGGCCTGGTCCTCGGGGGTCATCACCGCGATGGTCTCGGCCAGCTGCGTGCGGATCGACTCGGTCGGAGCACCGAGCTTGACCCGGTCCTGGAAGCGGCCCAGCAGCTCATCCACGCGCGGCTTGACCTCTTCGCCAGGGTCGACCAGCGCCTCGGGCAGCTTGCGCAGCTCGGCGGTGGGCTGCACCGCGCGGACCGCGGCGAGATCGGCCACCGGCACCACATCGGCGGGGCGGCCGATGTAGACGGCGACGAAACGTGCCTGGGTGCGGACCTTTTCGGGCACGCCCTTGTCGTCCATGACCTTGGTCAGCTCGGTCAGCGACTTGGCGCTGGGGTGGGCGCGCCAGGCCTCGATCGCCGCGTACAGCTCGGCTTTTCGGTCCGCCTCGACAGCGGTGTTCGAGACGAGCTCCACCATCCGCTTCTGGGCGGTGACCAGGCGGGCGGTCGCCGCGCGGTCGGACTCGGCGCCCATGAGCGCACCGGCCAGATCCGGGGTGGTGCCGGAGGCGACCTCACCGGTGAGCGGGTCGATCCGGACGCCGAACCGCTGCTGCACCTGGTGGCTGAGCTGGCCCATCACCTGGGCGGCAACCTGGGAATCCTCGCGCCAGGCCGCCGCGTCGACGATGGCCTCGGCCAACTGGGTGCGTGAGGCGTTGTCGAGGCCGGCGTCGGCGAGCTTGGACAACCGCACCTCCACCGCTTTCTGCTCGGTGGCGTGGCGCACGGCGAGTTCTTCGGCCTCACGATCGGACTTCTCCCGCGCGACGCGGGCAGCGTGCTCGCGCTTCTCGGCAGCCTTGCGGGCCATCTCGGTCAGCTGCTGCATGAACAGCCGCATGAACGTCGACCAGCTCCCGCTGATGGAATCGACTTCGTCGGAATGGGTCTGGGGAACATCACCAGAGGTGGCGAGCAGGTATTCGGGCACAGATCCTCCTGAGATTGCGGGGTCAGCAGATGGGGCAGCCGAGACGGCGGGGGTCTCGGCTGCGGGAGTGGAAACGGCGGGCGCGGCAACAGCCGCGGGGCCTGGGGTGTAGGGGTCCAGGTGCGGGATCGGGACCAGATCGGCGATCTCGTGACCGAGCTGCAAATGGTCGTACAGGTCTTTGCCGGTGGCGGCCTGCACGACCCGCACCCGCCCGACCAGGCCCTCGAGGCTGGCCATCACCCGATCCGCGCGCCGGTAGCCCGCGGTGTCGTGGTCGGCGACGATCACGACCGTGCCCGCACCGGCGAGCCACTTGGCGTGCTCACCGGACCAGGACATCGCCCCACCGGCGTTGGTGGTCGCGGTCAATCCCGCCGAAGCGGCTGCGGCGACGTCCTTTTCGCCTTCGACGACGTAGACCACACCGCCCTCGGCGATGGTTTCGAGGACCTGCGGGAGCTGGTACGGGATCGGCGCGAACCCGCCCGCCTCCATCTCGCCAGTCGTGGAGTTCCAGCGGCGTTGGGTGAACTCCTTGTCGCGGCCGTGCTCGAACTGGGCTTCTTTGCGGATGACCTCGCCGACGACGGCACCGTCGGCGGCGACATAGGGGTAGGCCGCGACCTGCTGCCACGGCGAGGTCTGGCGGCCCGGATCCGGGCGTCCGGGCTGCTTGGGCGGCAGACCCGCCGCCTCCAGTGCCCGATCCGAGCGTGAGACCGGCCGCTGCTGCGGACGGGACCGATATGCGCGACGGCCCCGTCCAGCGGCGCGGTCCAGGCGCCGATCGAACATGTCTTTGACTTCGAGCCCGACGGCTTCGAGAACCTGTTCGTTCTCGCACCCGGCGAAGCACCGCACCACGGTGCGCTGCTGGTCGGAGTCGTACTTGACTGCCAGTGACGGCCGGTGGGCCCGGCCGTCACCCTCGTGGGAGGGGCAGCAGTACTTGGTCCAGGCGCCCGAGGGCTTGCCCTCGCCGACCTTGGAAACCAGTGCGGCGGTGATCGTTTCCCACGACCCCTGCGGGCGTGGCTGCTGCGTGGTCATCCGGGGAACTCGTCGAGTGCGACCACCACACGGGCCCGACCGGGCGACGGGGTGGGCAGGTACAGACCCGACGCGGTCAGACCGGGCTCGACATCGACATCGTGGGCGTGCCCGTCCTGGAACCACCCGGCCGGGGCGGGCACGGTGGGCAACACCTTCATCGACGGGCGGTGCCCGTCGGCGACGCTGCAGTACTTGAACACGCCTTCGGGATCGAACAGGGCGGCCATCAGCGGATCGGCGAACTGGGTCCACCACGCCGCCATCTCCGAGCCCTCGCCCAGGCGCATCTGCTCCCAGGCCATCCACAGCGCGTCCAGGCGGCCCACCGCCTCGGCGTGGTCCCACCACTGCGGGCACCAGCGGATCTTGCTCTCGGTGCCTTTCCGGGAGACCTCACGCCGGTAGGTGTGGGCGATGTACTTCTCGACGAACAGGTCCAGGCGCGCGTGGTGCAGCTGGCGCGGCTTCTCCTCCGGCTCCGGCTCGGACTCGGGCTCGGGTTCGGCCACTGCGCCGACGACGGCGGCCGCGTCGGGGTTGACCGCGGCTTCGGCTTCCAACAGCGCGGTCTCGCGCATCGTCGCGATGACGTCCTCGGTGAGGAAGTCGTTGATCGCGCCCGTAGCGATCTCTTTGGCGGCGGCGGTGACCTGGGCGTTGACCGCTTTGCGAAGCGCGACCGACAGGGCATCGGTCAGGTCGACGCCGCCGAGCACCGCAGCGGCCTGCTCAGCATCGAGCTCGGTGTCGGTGGACTCGGCTGTCGTGGTGGTGTTTTCGGTGGTGGTCATGCGGACTTGCCTTCCTGGTGGGGGTTGGGGACGGCGAACAGCTGCGGCCGGGCCGGGGGCTGTGCGTGTGTGGCGAGATCGGCCAGCGCGGCACGGATCTGGGGCGCGTAGGGGCGGTCCATCCACGGCACGGTCGCGCCGAGCATCGGACGGTGACCGGAGATGAACACCACGACCCGGCCCTTGGGCAGGGAGGCGAGATCGCTGGCGTGCAGGGTGATTTCGCTGGTCCGCGAGGTCGACACGGACTGCGACTTCGAGCCCTGGCCCTGACCGCGCGAGCGCGACACCGAGTTGGTCAGCTCGTAGTGCGGGCCGATCAGCTCGGAGCGATCACGCAGGAATCCGGCGTCGTCGAGACCGGCGCCGAGGACCTTGATGTTGGCCGCCGACCACAGCGCCGACATCCCGTCGGCACCCCAGCAGCGCACGCCCTGGGCCCACGACTGCAGCACGGTCATCACGACGATGCCGCGAGATCCGAAGTGGCTGTACTGCTTCGGCAGGTCGCGCCACTTCACGATGTTGGCGGCCTCGTCCAGCACCACGAGCAACGGAACCGGCATCCGACCACCGGGGTAGCGGGTGCCCAGATCGGCACCGGCGAAGGTGATCGCCTCACACATCGCCGCCACCAGCGGACCACCGCTACCAGGGCCTTCCTTGCTCAGCGGGTAGAGAGTGTCGCGGCTGCGCACGAACTCGCCCACCTTGAACTCGCGACGGCCGCGCTCACCCTTGGCCGGCGGGCACACCCACGGGCGCACATGCGCGTACTGCAGGCACGACGCCATCTTCTTCGCGGTCGAGAAGATGCCGCTGCGCTGCTTGTCGGGGGCGTTGTACTGGTCCGAGAGCGCACCGGCGACCAGGTCGTATCCGGCGTCGGCGACGATGTCGATCGGCTCCTGCTCGGAATGCTTGGTCACCCACGCGAACACCTGCGTGATCGGGCGCTTGGCCAGCGCGGCCGCGAGGATCAACCCGGACAGCAGGCCCTCACCCTCGGGATCGAAGAACGCATCCCGAGAATCGGCGTCACCACCGGAGGCGAAGTGCGCCGCCAGCATCGCCGCACGCACCTGGGCACCGGTGCCACCGTCCTCACCAGCGACCCACGCGATCGGATCCCAGAACCAGGTGCACGGCTCCTCGGCCACGCCCTGGGGGTCGAACACGTGGGTATCGCCGCGCTCGGAACGGATCGTGCGGGTCGCGTCGACCACGTCACGCTTGTTGCTGGTGCACACGACCGCGCCGATGGCCTCCACCACCGCGGGGATCACGCGCGAGGTCGACTTACCCGAGCGCGGGCCCCAGATATCGAGATGCAGGTCTTCGTAGGAGCCGTAGATGGTCGCGCCACCGACCACGTTGCGCGCCACCGTCACACCGGGCGCGTCCTGGGCACCCATCTGCACACCCAGCTGCGCGGCCTTGGCCGCGATCGAGGCGCGCGTCAGGTCGGCAAGCTCCCTGCCGTCGGCCATGTAGCGGGCCTGCGCGTCGATCTCGTGCTGGGCGATCTTGGCCTCACGCTGCTGCTTGCGCTCGCCGAGACGCGCGGACAGCTGGGAGCACTTGCGGCACGCGGCCCGCCAACTCCACACCGCCCCGGCCGCGCCCACGGCGAGACCGACGGCCAGGGTGACCGCACCGCCGGTGGCCGCACCGGTCCAGTGCAGCTGTCCGGTACCCAGGTGCAAGGCCAGCGCGATCGGGTTCCACGGGACTTCTTGCTGGACATCGGCATACAGGGACTCGCCGAGAGTGATGCTCGTGTGGGTCGCGCCGGTGAGGCCGAACACCGCTCCCACCGCGATCAGCTCCTTGTACTCGTCGAAGCTCGTACTGGAACCGGGGTCTTTCACGCGGCGGTCCATGCGGCACCTCCTCGATCGCTCACGGACACGTCGCCAGCGGCGATCGCGGCCAGTTCCTCGACGGCGGCCTTGCGGGCGGCGGCGTAGCGCTTGCCCAGGCGCCGGGGTGCCAGCACGCCGGCCACGACGGCTTCGGTGATTCGCCGGTCCGCGACCAGCGGGCCCGCCCAGCTCGCGCACTGACGCAGTACCGGGCACGACCCGCACACCGTGCGAGCCCGGTCGAGGGTCGCCCGGTCGGTCGGGTCGGGGAAGAACACATTCACCGGCACGTTCTTGCAGGCCCGGTCGGCGGAAAACGCTGGGTCCAGCGGGGTTTCGGTGCTCATCGCTGCTCACCCCCGGCCGGGGCATCGCAGAACGCTGCGCAGACCACGCGGGTCGTCACCGGCACGGTGGAGACCTGCACCGGTGCGTCAGGGTGGCGGTGGCTCGGGAACGCCAGGGTCACCGCGATCATGACCAGCACCGCCAGCGCGACCAACGCGCCGAATCCTGCGGCCATCGCCGTGATCGGGTTGCTGGTACCCGCACCGGGCCCGACCGGGACGTAGATATCGACGTAGCGGTTCATGCCTGAACCCCCCGCACCCAGGCGAGCAGCTTCGGGTCGGTGACCAGGGCGTAGAGCTTCGGATCGGCCAGACGGTCAGCGTCGATGCGCTGGACCCGGGCCGACGTTGTCTGCGCACCGTCACGCACGACCACCCGGTAGGAGACCTGGCAACGGGCGCGGCCCTTCGCGTCGGTGGTGGGTTCGGCGAAGTCGGTGACCAGCAGGACGCGGGTACCGTCGCGGTAGATGTCGGTCCACAGTTGGCCGACGGCGAGCCACACGTTCTTGGCGGTGGTGAAGGTCTTCATCGCGGTCACGCCCCCACCAGAGGCATGGCCATGTAGCCCAGCGCCTCAGCAGCGGTCAAACCCAGTACGGCAGAACACCGTTCGACCTCGGGCTTCTCGGGCGCGACCGCGATCTGCATTGCAGCCCTGGCCTGCTCATGGGTCAGGTGACGGCCTGGCAGGTAATCGACGACCCACCGGTCCTGGCCAACGAAGTCGGCGTGGTGCTCGGTCGCCTCGCTGACCATGTGGCCGTCGACGACGTCCACCGCGGGGATGGTGGGAGCTGCTGCGCGACGCCAGATGTCGCGGCTCCATGCCTGCGGGATATTCATCGGGTCCACTCCGCGCGCTCGGTCGCGGTCATGGGCCACTCCGACTGCTGCACCCGGATAACCGCGTCGATGGCATCCAGGCCCAGCGTGCGGGCGTGCATCGCGATCAACTTCCAGACCATCGCGACGTTGTCGTTGTGCTCCCACAGCAGTGGGCCCCACTGGTCGACGATCTCGGCGACCGCGAGGCCGGCGAGCGCCTGCGAGGCCGTGACCAGCTGCTGCGGCAGCAGCGACAACCGGTACATGCCTTGCTCGTGCTCGCAAGCGACGTGCTCAGTGCGAGTGGCAATGAGCCACTGCCCATCTCTGTGGATTGTCATCCGATGTCCCCTTCTCTGACATAACTGACATGTTTGTCAGGTCTGTATAGACTGTAATGACAAAGTATTGGACATGGCAATACCCTTGTCTTGTCTGTCCTTACAGAGATGATGGAGATTATGAGCAAGCGACCGAGATGGAAGATCGTCTACGACGAGCTTCGCGAGCAGATCACCAGCGGTGGGATTCAGCCCGGCGAGAAGATCCCCACCGAGCTCGACCTTGCAGAGCGATACGGGTTCAGCAGACCTACCGTTCGCGAGGCGATCCGCCGTCTTGAGCAGGAGGGCCTAGTCAGCTCGGCCATCGCGGGTATCGGCCGAACTGTCCGAAGCCGTGATCTCATCACCTGGCATCTCACCAAGTTCGAACTCGGCGCCTACTCCGACGACCCGGTCAACATGGTCGACCAGTGGGAGGCCGACGCGCACGCTGACGGCTGGCAGACCCGCCAGGTCGTTGCCGGGGTGACAGAACTCCCCGCCACTGCGCAAGTCGCTCGCTACCTGCAGTGCAAGCCCGGCAGTCTGCTCCTGCGTCGGCGACGTCTGCGCTTCGTAACGAAACCTCAAGTGCCCGAGCAACTAGCGATGATCGCCGACACTTGGACGCCGCTCGACATCGCGAACATGGAGATCGACGGCATCGCCCCGCTTCGCGCAGAGAGCAATATGGTCTACCCCGGCGGCATCTACCGTGCTCTCGGCTTCCGCCAGGTGCAGTTCTCCGACGAGATCACGGTCCGCATGCCCGAACCTGACGAAGCCGAACTGCTCGACCAGCAGCCAGGCACGCCGGTTGGCCAGCACGCCCGAGTTGGTATCGACGCGAGTGGTCGGCGCGTGAGGGTGCTGCTCAGCCTCTTCTCCGGCGATGCCTTGCGGCTCAAATACGACCTCTATGTCCCTGAACACCGGCCCACGAGCAACGGTGCCACCACTCCATACGAGAGGACCTCCCAATGACTGCTGAGCCAAACCGAAATGACCCGACCGGGGCGGCGGAGACCTGGGACCGTGCCGCCGAGCTCGTCACGGCAATGCGCGATCCCGAGCTATCGCCTGACTGGAATACCAGTCTCGAACAGGCAGCTCGCGCGCTGAACAACGAGTCCCGTGGAATCCGACAGACAAGCGGGATGTATATCCGCGCCATCAGCGGCACCGATGTTGGCATCCAAACCAAGGACGAAAGCGCGGCCTCGATCTGGGACCGTGCCGCCGAGCTCGTCACGGCAATGCGCGATCCCGAGCTATCGCCTGACTGGAACACCGGCCTCGAACGAGCAGCACGCGCGCTGCACGACAAGTCTCACGAAGTTGGAGTTGAACCAACCAACCGCTGACCACTCGCTCGACGACTGTCCTCGATGGAAGGAACCCATGCCCGAATACATCTGGTACGCCGCCTACGGCTCCAACCTGCACGCAAAACGGCTGGCGTACTACATCGAGGGCGGAACGCCGCCCGGGACAGAGCACACCTACCCCGGATTTCGCGACAAGACACCACCTTTGAAGACTCGGGCGCTGACGCTGCGCGGGACCATCTACTTCGCCTGGGAGAGCCCAGTTTGGACCGGTGGCGTCGGGTTCTACTCACCCGATCATCAGCGATCTGACTGGCCGAACAGCGCGGCGATGCATGGATATCTGCTCACCACAGGCCAGTTTTCGGATCTGCTTACCCAGGAGATGTACCGGGAACCGTCCAAAGACATCGACCTCACCGAGGTCCTCACGTACGGCCGCTCTCAGCTAGGACCGGGACGGTACGAGACCCTCGTGCTCGCCGACGAACTCGAGGGGATTCCGGTGCTGACCTTCACTTCGCCGTGGGACGTCCACACAGTGGAATTGCGTTGCCCTTCAACCCGATACCTCCAGATGATCAGCACAGGGCTTCATGAATCTCACAAGTGGTCGGCGGGGCAAATCCATGACTACCTAGCGGCACGCCCCGGCATACACGGTGAGTGGGCTCCTGACGAACTGGCCGAACTCATAGAGCGGGCGCTGGAATCCAGTGGGGCCGAATAGCTCAAGTGACTCTGAGTCGTTCCTACGGGCGCCGTGCCCAGACCCGCACCGACCATCTGCGCCTGGTCGCCCAGTATCTGGGGTGGCGGACGGCCGGTGCGCTCGAACTCAAGGAACTCGACGAGTTCCTGCTGGCGCGGGCGATGGAACACGACTCCCCGACCCTGCTGTTCCGGCTCGGGTGCGAGTACCTGATCTCGGCGCGGGTGATCCGTCCGGGCCGGGTGAGCGTGGTCGAACGCATCGCTCACGCCCGTGAGCAGGCCCAGCGTGAGACCTACGACCGCCTCGCCCACGAGTTCACCCCGGCGCGGTGTGCCGAGTTGGACGCGCTGCTGGCCGTCGATGCTTCGCTGGGGGTTTCGCGGCTGCGGTGGCTGTCGACCGGGCCGGTGGAAGCGGCTCCCGCTCACCTCGGTGTTCGGCACCGGGACGCTGTCCTCCAGCGACGGGCAGCGATTCCCGACGCGCGGGCGCTCGACCACCGCACGGCCGTTGAGCCGCTACTTCGCCCACGAGGGCCTGTCGACCTACACCCATGTCACCGATTCCCACGCCACCTACGGCCCTGGCGCGCGAGATCCGCGCCCCCCGGCGCCGCGGTCACCCTGGTCGTGCACGAACACAAACGCCTCGGCCGCGGCATCGAACTCGCCGCCCTGGCCGAGCAGCTCAAAGCCGCCGGCATCGCCCTGGAGTTCCTCACCGGCGAACTCCAGGGCTCCCACGACCCGTCCGGAGTGGTGTTCACCGTGCTGGCCGCCCTGTCCGGGATGGAACGCGAGTACATCCGCGACCGCACCCTCGAAGGCCACGAATCCGCCCCCGCGCGCGGCAAATCCATCGGCGGCGCCGCCGTCGTCGACGAGGCCATGCTCGCCATGGCCCTGCACCTGCGCGAAAACAACCACAGCCTGCGCGACATCGCCGCCCGCCTCGTCATCTCCAGAGGCAAGAAGAAAGGACAACACCCCTCACCCGCCACCGTCCTATGGATGCTGCGCGACCACGACCACGCAGCACAACCAACATCCCCGTGACGACGAATCCCCAGGTAGACGGCACCCTTTTCAAGCAGGCGCCCCCACCGGCATGCAGAGGGAAAACGCAAGTCAGCCTACTGGCAAACCGTAGCTGACCAGCAGAAACGTCATATCCGTTGGATTTTCGGCGGTTACTACCGGTACCCCGCTCTGCACGACAGTTGAGGACACCCTGGCTGTTCTGACCGCCGCTGCTTTCGCGGCCGCCTACACATATGGCCAGGTAATTCCGTTCCAGTTCAATCAGGTTGGGTCCGATGGCGTTATCCGTGGAGTGCCGTTGGTCTTGGAGCTCGACGACGAGCACTGGGTTGGTGTCGATGCGGATCAGGGGGTGCAGGAAAACCAGGAACCAGTCTCTGGACCCAGAGTTTCGCGTGTCGCCTAGCCCCGCGAATGACACGCATGTAAGGATGGTCCGCATGGCAAGTCAGAGCGGAAAACCCGGACCGGACCCGCAATTCACGCTGGTCCCGAAGAGGCTATGGCTGTCGGAAGCTGCGAAGACCACCCTCGATCAGATCGCGAAAGAGCGTGGGCTCAGCGCCGGACGCTTCGTGACCGCGCTCCTCGCGCGGGAGGCAGGCGTCCCAGAAGAAGAACTGCTGCGCGACTTGGGCCAGGAGGTATTACGAGAGTCGGCATGACCGAAGCCGCCTAACGGGCGGTAGACACACACAACTCAATAGACCCAAAGTGCCCCGAAAAGACCAATGACCCTCGGCTTGGCAGGCCGAGAGTCATCAATCTAAGTCTTGGGGGACGAGTTCGCAGCTCGTCCCCACTGGCGGCACCCTCAGCATCCCTTAGAGAAGGACCACTCTTGCTGAAGGAACCTGTGGTCGAGGATACAACACGCCCTTTTTCCGGCGCTACCGGATCAGGCCGTGTCGACCAATCTGAGACCGAAATCTATGGCACCACCAGCGCATCAGCGCTGGTCGAACCCACATTCAGGTTCGACGATCGCGACACGGCTCACCGCCTGTGGCGCGCGCTCGCCCCCCGACTGGCAGGGCGACACTGGATGCGGCTGTACTCCCCAGCCACCGGAAAATACGACGACGAAGGTCGCCTGTCCTGGGGACGCCTCCCTGACCGCCCCGCCGCCGTCATGACCCACGACCGCGCCGAGCGCGTCAAGATGCTGTTCTTCGATTTCGATCCACCGAAGTCCGGGCCGCTCGCCGACCGCCGTGCCGCCATCGCGCGCGATGTCGACCGACTCACTTCCTGGCTCTCAACCGCCGGCGGTCGCTGGTTCGCCGATGCGAGTCCTCGCGGTGGCGTGCACCTCTACGTCCCATTGCAAGAGTCGGTGTCGCAGAGTTCGATTCGCCCGCTGTATCGCGAACTCAGCGATCTGCTCCCAACATTGGACCAACAGCCGATGCTCAACCCGGAGCAAGGCTGCATCACCATTCCCGGATCACGATGCAAAGGCGGCGGATTCCGTACCTTGCTCGGGGCGCTCGACGACGCCCTCGACGTACTCGACCGTCGATCCGCACCCAGTCTGATTGGCCAGCTGCGTGCGGCCGCAACGCCGGGGCTGTTTCTGTCTGGCCGAGGCAGCGAGCTGCCACTCGAAGGCCACGGGCTCCGGACCCCTGGTCCCGAGCCCGTCGATCTAGCCGTCGACGACGACTACGCCGTTAATCCGGCACCGACACGCAAGTCTGTTCCGTGGTGGGTAGCGGACTTCTGCGCCCATGGTGCAGTGCCGTCACACCACCAGTCCCCCAGCGAGTCTCGTCTCGCCGTGTTGTTCCATCACGCCTCACGCGGCTGGTCGCTGACAGACCTCCGCGCAACCGCCCACAGGCCCTCCTGGGCCGCATTCTGGGTCACCTACACCAGCCGCCGCGACGGCCAGCGGCTCCTGGCAATCGAGTGGAACAAAGCCATCGCCCATGCCCGCGGCAGAGCATCCGCGAAGATCGCAGGGAAATCATCTGATTCCGCGCATAAACCCGAGCAAGTCCACACGGGGGGGATGTCTGCTCTGCGACCTATTCGTTGGAAACTCGCGGCAGCTCGGAAGTGGGTTGTCGAAAGTGGTGAATTCTCAGGGAAACAGATGTTCTCGGCACTCGCCGTAGTAACCGCTCTGGCCTATGCGATCTCACTCAGCGGCCGTGGATCCGCGACCGTAGGAGGACGATGGCTGGCAGTTGCCGCCGGAGTACTCGGCGACGACACAACCCGGACCGTCATCCGAAAACTGATCGCGGCTGAAGGATCTCCGGTCCGGCTCATCGAATCCTGGTCAGCCCGTACACATGCCGGAGACCGCCTGTCCCTGGTCACGCCCCAGATCGCAGGCAAACCGGTACACGCCGCCGAATGGGAGGCCTTCGCAGCCCGACCCGAGCCCGTCGACCCTGTCTGGGGCGAGCTTGGCCTCTCGACATGGTGGGTCCACACCATCCTCACCGCGATCGAACCCTCCCCCGGCGCCGCAGTCAGCCCCCGCGCCCTCGCGGCCGCCGCACGAGTCAGCCTCGCCACCGTCTCACGCGCCACCGCCGGCCTCGCCGCAGAAGGCATTGCGGACTACGGCCACGGCTGGATCTCCCGAACCGACCGCTCCCCCCGACAAGTCCCCCTCCTCACCGCAATTGCAGACCAGCGCCGAGACGACCGAATCGCCCGCCATCAGCGCGAACGCGCCGAATTCTGGGGCTTCTGGGACCTGGTACTGGACAACTGGTCCGCCCGCGAAATCGTCGGATACATCAGCGCCTCGGACGTCGCCGCCGACCACGACGCATACATGGAATCCGTTGCCCCCGGTGCTCGCCGAGACTTTTCCGACCCCTGCGACGAACCACCGAATGCCGACACCGGCGACCCTGACGAACTGGCCCTGTCGTTGCTGATGAACGAGCTCGGAGCAGTCCTCATCGACGAAAACTGAGCAACAACGCAGCACAGACGATTCAGGAACTCAGATCCGACGTTCACACTGAATCGTGAGCAAGCGCAACAGAATTCGTTCCACACCGAGCGTGTGGAACTGTAGCCCGTCCACCGGCGAGAACGTAGGGTTGAACACCATGGCTGACCTGCGGTTGATCTATGTCGATGACTCCGGAGTCGAGAACACCGGATGGATCGTCTTCGGCTGGCTCGACTGCACCCACGAGGCGTGGCGCGTATGCCTACGCGATCTCCTCGAAATGCGCAAAGACCTATACCGCGAGCACGGCGTGCCGGTCTCCGAGGAACTGCACACTACCAAATACGTCTCCGGCCGAACCCGGATCGCGCCCCACGCCCCAGCCAACACAAAATGGAAAGACCTCGGTCGCGCCGTCGCCGTCCGCTGCCTCGAGACCCTACGGGACTGCTCACACATCTCGACCGGCGCCGCCTACCGCCACAGCGAGGCCCGCGGCAAGGCATATGCCCAGGAAAAGGCCGCGACCTACACCGCGCTGGTTCAGCGCTGGGACCGCAACCTCGCCGGCCGGTCTGAGGTCGGGCTCGTCAACATGGACGGTGACGGCAGCGACCCAACATATTTCGCGGCGCACCGTGCCCTCACGCTGAACACCCGGCACCTGATCGAAGACCCGTTCTTCCACGACTCCCGACGCTCGCAACTGATCCAAATGGCAGACCTGGTCGCATGGACCACCTATGCCCACCTGAATAAACACGCGGGGAACCAGTTCGCGCACACCTGGTACGAGGATTACCTGCTGTCGTCAGACGCGAACGACGGACCGTTCGAAATCTGATCCAGACACAGGCTTCAGATACAGCTAGACCCGCCTATCCACGTGTGTGGGGCGGGTCCGCTCCAATAATGTAGCACACATTTCGCACGGGATGCGTGTGATGTCCATCAGTCTTCGAATTCTGATGCAGACCCCTCTAACTCGCAGAGGACTCTTCCTCCCTCATCGAAACGTCACTGTGACGTTTACAGGCGCCGCGCGATGCGGCGACTGGCAAGTGCGCAGCTCGCGCGGGGCGACTCGGACGGCAAGGGTGTCGCGATCTTCTTCGCTACCGCCGGGTTATTTCCGGCCGCTTCCTCTCCCCTGTGTGCACCGACCTCAGTCGTCACCTGACACGAACCGGCGAGTGATTATTCCATTGGAATAATCACCGACTCGGCGCCTTTGAGTCGCCGTGGAGAGCCCCATCGCGCTATGCTCGTCGCGGCCAATATCTTCGACGAGACCTCACCGCAGCGCGGTGAGTGACACGTCCACTGCGCCAGGCTGTCCCGCCTGACGACGCACCGGAGACAGCCACCCGGCTCTCCGATAATCCGGACCCCGCGACAGGTACCCATGCGAGTCCCCCACGCGAAAACTGCGCAGGCGCAGGACCTTTCGATGGAATCTAACAATTAACTATAGTATTATTATTAAGAGTCCGCAGGACGTGGACCTCGTCCATCACCAGGAGGTGAATATGGCCCGCGGCAAGGGGGGCGCGAGCGCCGCAGCACGAGCGGCAGCCGGAGCCCCAACCCGCACATCCGCTCCCGGCGCAATGGCGGCCGCAGCAGGGGTGCAAGCTTTCGAAGAGGCTCGCACTGAGGCGGAGTCGATGACCCCACTGCAGGTCGCCGAGCTACCACGAATCCCGCTCTCGCAGATCGCGCCACATCCGCTCAATCCCGAGCACCGCCACATCGACGTGGATGAGCTGCAGGCGCTGGCCGCCGACATCAAGCGGCGCGGCCTGCTGACACCGATCCTGGTTGCGTCCCGAGACAAGGTCGTCTCCTACGACGCCGACCTCGACACGCAGATCCCGAAGTCCGCGCAGGTGGTTCTCGCCGACGGTCACCGGCGATGGGGCGCAGCCCAACTAGCCGGCGTCGAGGACGTTCCATATCTCCTCAGGGAAGATCTCGCCGATCCGGCGATCGCGGCCGAGGTCTTCCTCGCCTCGAACATCCACCACCAGCGCCTGACGCCAATCGAAGAAGCTCAGGGATATGTGCGACTCCAGCGCTACCGGAAGGTGAAGCAGAGCGAACTCGGTGCGCTCGTTGGCGTGAGCCAACCGCGGGTCAGCAAAACCCTCAAGCTTCTCGAATTGCCCAAAGTCGTGCAGACCGCGGTGTCAGCTGGCACCGTCAGCCCCCATGCCGCGCGAGAACTGCTATCGGTGCCCGCCGACACACGTGAACAGACCTACCTCGCAGCTATCGAATCTCTCACCAGCGCAGACGACCTGGACCGTCCCGCACGGGTAGCGGACGCTCTGCGCGCCGCCGTCAACGCGGTCAGGAGAACAGCCGAGGAAGCCGACGCGGCAGACAAGGCTCGACAGGCACTGGCCGAGAACGGCATTCCGGAGATCGACCCCGACGCAGTGTTCGGCTCGGAGGAATGGCAGCACCAGCTTCGAGACAGCGAACTCGACGAGGTGCGCAACGCAGGGGAGTTGGCCGGAGCTGTCGTCCAAAGCACCGGTCGGGTCGTCTACTACTCGACACCACCAGCCCCTCGTCACCGAGTTGCGAAGGACGCCGACCCCACACAGACGGGCGTGGTCGATGCTGACCCGGCAAGCTCCGATATTCCATCGGAATATGACACCCCTGACCCCGGCGCCCCGACAGAGAAGTCCGACGATTATTCCAATGGAATAATCGTCGCACCCGTGCAGCCTGCTCCCGACCAGCCGACAGCGCCTATCGATGCTCCGGCCGCAGCGATCGAGATCGCATTGCGCGCGGGGGAGGAGGCCCACCACGGCCGCGTCGAAGCGATGCGCCGCATCGTGGCCGACCATAACCAGAGCACTCTGCTCGACGTTCTCGGCGACGCAGTGCTCGCTACCGAATGGATCGACGTCGACCTAGGGCAGCAGCTGGCATCAGGACTTGGCCATGACGTGAGCCCGACCGCTGTCGAACACCTCCTGCTGGAGGGGCGGCGAGTCGACGTCCATCGCACGGCCCTCGCCGCCGCGCTGGCCGCCCTCGAAGCCGAGGCCGCGCGCTCGACCTACGCAGCCGACGACACATGGCCGATCGTGATCCAACGCCACGTTCAGCGGCTGGCGGACCTTGGCCACTACCGCCTCACCCCCTTCGACGAAGCCCGACTCGACACCACTCACCGGGGAGCAGACAGATGACCAACACCAAAACCCCCACACGAATCGTGTACTTCGGCGTCGGCGGTTCGACCGGGAAAACCTCGCAGGCCGTCAACCAGGCGTGCGAGTGGGCACGCCGCGGGTTGCGCGTTCGCTACTGGGACGGCGACAACCAGGGCGACGGCTCGACCTACTTCCACTACATGGAGCCCCCGACCCCGATCGGCGAAGTCCTCGCGGGTGTCGAGACGATCGAGGACCCCAACTCCCGGACCGGTCGCCGCGTCGCCACCATGCGCGAAATCGAGCTGCCGGTGTTCCGACCCACTGCTGAGGCAGCCGAGGAACTCGGCGGCCTAGCACCCGAAGAACCGGGACAGGAAGATTGGCTCCGCCGCCTCACGATCGTCCCGTCCGGCATCGGGATCTCCGGCACGACGCTCAACGACGCCATGACCGCCATGACGCGCGATGACCTCGGTCCTGAGAAGGTGCTAGCCACGATCGAATCCATCGACGAGGGCCGCGACGAGGCGGACCTGCCCGACATCGAAATCTTCGACCTGCCAGGAATGGTCGGCAGTCTGCACTACCTGGCACTGAAATGGGCCGCCAGAGGCGGCACCAGGGGCGGGCGATCCGGTGTCGTACTTGTCGTCACGCCCGACGACAAGGCCATGGGGAAACACTTCTGGGATGCACTCGCCAAGATCGACTCGGTCAGTAAGCATTACCCGATCGCGCCGGTAGCGATCATGCCTACCCGCGTGACGACCAACCGTGGCCGCTTCTACGTGGAGATGTACGAGACATTCAAAGGCAACCCCAAGCTTGAGAATTTAGTCGCTCCTCCCGTCCGCGAAACTGTGCACGTCCCTGAGTCTTTCGGTGCGCGCCAACCGCTCTTGCTCTGGGTCCCTGACGAGCGGGTCACTGAAGACCAAACAGCCGTCGCCGACTGGCTCAAGGAACACGGGGTGATTGCCGCTTGAGAGACCCGCGGCAGACGACAGGGGAGTCGACGTCCGACGCGCTTGTCCAAAGTCCTATCGCCACGCCGATCTACCACGACGCAGTGGGCACGATCACCGGGATGCAGGACGACGTCGACCCCACCTACAGCATGCGGCGGTTCCTAGAGGACACCATCAGCTCCTACTGCTTCGTTCTCGAAAAGCGGTACAACGAGGGGAAGGTCTGGCCCGCCGCGGCGAAGATCTCCCGCGGCGGAGTCAACCCCAAGGGGCGGGTCGCAGGAGACACCACTCCCCTGCAGTCGTGGGTGTCCCCAGCAGCCAGATCCAGGCTGTACGGCACGGTCAACGGGATGAAAACCTCGGTGCCGTCCTACACCCTGCGCGACTTCCTTGAGGCCGCCGTCAACCGACACATTTCTCACCTGAGACTCCAGTACGCCGATGGCTGCCTCTGGCCTCCCCGGCCACATCTTCGCCGTGGTCGGCGAGGTGCCGCCGAAATTCCAATGGAATATCCGAACGACTAGCCTCGCCCAGCCGCGAGGTCTCCGTATCCCGCTCCAATGCGGAAGGCTCCCAATGACACCCGCACCAACCACCTCCGACCAGCTCGACTCGACTGCCACCGCAGAAGCAATCCGCGCCGCACGCAAATTCTGGTGGTGGGTACTGGGCGCCAGCGCGGCGATCAGCGTGCTCGGCAATGCTCTCCACGCCTGGACACGGGTCGAACACATCTCTGACGCGACGCTGCCGATGCTTCATCCTGGAGTTGCGGCGCTTCTCGCCGCCGTCGTTCCGATCGCAGTCCTTGTCCACACACATGGCCTTGCCCTCATCGTCCAGGTGCCACTCAAACACGGCAAGCTGGCTAAGGCGGTTGTGTTCCTTGTAATTCTGATCCTCGCGGTCGGCGGCTTCTACCTGAGTTGGGATGCCCTCCGCGAGCTCGCGATGCAAGCCGGCTTCGCTCATGACGAGGCCCAACTCTTCCCCCTACTGCTGGACGGTTCAATCGCTGGCGCCACCGCCGTACTACTGGCCTTGCCGCCGACACCGGCTGTGCTCGAAGAGCACGTAGTGCTCGACGTGGCGGTCGAGACGGACAGCAACGCGAACCACGAACCCAATCCTGTCTCATCGGCTGGTGCCGTTACCTTCGTCCAGGACGAGGCCGCCAAAGCTCCGCCTCAGCAGCAACTTGACGTCGCTGCCGTCACCGGAGGGGTGACAGCGGAATACCGCACCGAACCGATCGCGACAGCAGACACCTACCGCGACGACTTCAATGAGGAAGGCAAGCAGCGTAACCTCAACGCCGCGCTCAACGTGGCAGGCACGCTCGCTCCATGCGACAGCACCAGGTCTCCAGTCGGGCGAGACGCCGGAGAATCGCCGAAACCAGAGACTGAAGCGAGCGCCGCAGCGAAGTGGAACGCCGTCGCAAGTCGACTGTGCGCAGGTCCGGTCAGCCATGACCCGAAAGAGGTTGCCCAGATCCTCCACCTCGCGTTCGATCAGCAGCAAGGCTCCGGTGATATCGCTGTCCGAACCGGTTGGAAGGAGAAGTCCGTCCGCCGACTGATCGACGATGCCAAGCCACACCGGATGGTGGCGCTGGCCAGCTGAACCGAGATTTACTGAGGGCCGATATTCCAATGGAATATCGGCCCTCAATGTTTAGCACTCCAGATCAATCGCTCGTTCCAGCAATTATGCCGACGAGCGCCCGAGGGCGTCGACGGTTCGCGAGGTCAGGGAATCTCTGCTCCGGCTCCGGGCCACGTACACCCCGGCCGCCGCATCACCGACGGATCATGCGGGCGCTAGTCGTCCGAATCGTCTGCCAGTAAACCGTTCTCGGCGAGGATCCACATCAGCAGATCGCCCAGGCGGGTGAAGAGGTAGTCACGGGCGGAGTCAGGTATCGAGGTTTGCCCACCTCGAAGTGTCGGATCTGGAACTCGTTGCCGATTTCTCTGAGCGCGTTCATCTCCTCATTGACACGTTTGCGCAGCTCTGGCGGTTCGATCATCTCAATCGACGCGGCGGTACCACGTCGCTTATCGGTGGGATCGCGCAAGGTCTTTAGGCGTTCGTAGCCGTCCCAGAGCTTTTCCAACGCGACCTGGCGCTGCTCGGGATCCTTCGAGGCGTATAACTCGCGAGCAGAGCGGATCAGATTGTCCAGATCCTCGTCACCGGTGGCCGGGCGAAGATCGTGGACGAGGCGACGAACCGGCGCCGACCCAATTCGGACGATGCGCCCGTCGGTGTCCATTTCGTAGTTCGCGCGGCCCCGGGCCAGTATGAGGTTGACCCGTTCGCGGAACTCGGAGAGCGCAGACTTGCGATCGAAGCGCAGTTCCCAATGTTTGTGATAGCTGTGGTCTTTGACGCGCGTCGGTTTGGAGATGTGCTGGTAGGCGTACTCGAGCAGATCGAACGTCTCGATATCGCTCATGTGGTCGCCGTGCAGCGGCAATCGGATACCGGGAATGAGCGCGCGGATATCGGCAAGCAGGTTCCCAACCGTCGTGCCGCAGACGTTGTTGCCGTCCGGGCACTCTTCGGGGAAGCGCTCGGCGAACCAATGCAGATTGATCCATCCGACGATCGCTCCGACCAGCCCGTTGCGGGTGTTCTCGGGCAGCTCCTCCCGATCGCGCGGCTCCGGGCCCTGCACACGATCGCTGTAGAAATCCAGATCAGCCACGCCTCAGATCATGTCACCTCCGATCTGCCGCCGCCCCTCGTTTTCACTCCGGTGAACCCGAACACGACGGTCATCACCGGAACAGGACTTCGACACCGATAACTCGGGGCGGCGGGGGAGCAGCCGAGGCCGACCGCGCGCGAGATTCGCAGGAACACGGTCCCAATTCGCAGTAGGCTCTTGGGAACTCGATCAGAGGGCCCGTCTTATGCAAACGTTCCTGACTACCCTCAGCCCAGTCGCGGCCATCGACGGTGTCGTCATCGGCGGTCTAATCACCCTGCGAGTGCAAACGCGTCCTCATACCTTGTCTATCGCAGACAAGCGGCTGACCGAGCGTCGGGACGCATGCATAGAATTCCTTGCGGCTATCCGGACTTTCCGCCGATATGTCATGTACTCAGAACTTCAGTTCCAGGTTGTCGCACCGACTCCCGACGCTCTTGGCAGTGTCGCCGCCGAAGGCCGCGCAGAGCATGATGCGCGGATAGACGGAGCACTCAGCCGGTGATGGTGGTCGCAGGATCGAACGTCGTCGTCGAAGCTGCGACCAAGCTCGCTGCGGACACCTTCGACTTCGTGAAACTTCGTGCCCAGCACAGTCGTGGGCTGATTCCGAACGCTGATGTACAACGACTACGCCAAGCTGAACGAGATTTCGCCAGCCTGGTCATCGCCGAACTCAAGCTTTGACGATGCACGGTCTTCTCTTCATCGCCACTGAAAGCCCGGACGTACTATCTGAGCAGCTACGCCGATGCGCATTTGCGGGTGCAACCCCGCAAATGACAAGCTCACGGAGCCAGCGAACAACTGCCGAGCGTACCCGTCATCCGATTCGCCAGCTCCCACACGTTGCCCTGTGCGACATCGACGATCGTGCCTGTCGCGACGGCGAGATGCCCTCGTCGCTCCAGGTCGACCTCGCACCCGAGCCGCGGTCGAGGCTGTCCACTTGTTGGTGTCGACCTTGTGCGTGCCCGGCTTCGGGCTAACCCTGCGGGAACGGGCAAGAGGTCCAGTTGTTGGAGCCCCAGACGTTGGTTTTGTCCATCGCGTGGCCCCAGGGGAAATAGTTGTCCGTAGTGACGCGATACCACTGGACGTTGCCAGGATCTTGCACATGGTCATGGGTGTAGTAGGTGTTGCCGACGTGAAAGTTGTCGTATCCACACGCGACATTCGCGGGCCAAGGCCATGCGGCCGCGGTACCCATGCCGAACACACCGATGCCGAGACCGACCGAGGCGGAAACACAGAGCGCGCCAGCGCGACGAAGGATTCGCGTACGAATGGTGACCCCTTTCCAATTGTCGGCACGGTCCATCGGTCTCACTGACGTGGGGCGGCCTGCACCGCACTTCACCACGGCCGGAACAGCGGGCAAGGTCGCACCGACCTCCCGCTTCATACCGCGTGTAAAACCAAGCATTTTTGAACCCAACTTCCAAAATCTGACGGCGCCTCTCGTGCCTAGATCTCAGGATATGGGCAGTTCAGAGCGATTTTCTGCGCATTTTGCGCAGTCTTCTTCCCAGTTTGCGCATGAGGGTTATGAGTGAGGCCGCTGGGTCAGGGCGAGCGCTGTTGCCTTCGGCGTACCTCGGTGGGAGATCTGCCGAAGCGGCGGGCGAAGGAACGGTGGAAGGTGCTCAGGGCGTCGAACCCGGACGCATAGGCGATCTCGCTGATCGACGCGTTCTCCTGGGTATCGGTCAACCTTCGGTAGGCGCGCTCGGCCCGGGTGTCGGCGATGAGGCGAGCTGGTGCCGATGCGCCGATGCTGCGCAGCGAATATTCCAGTTTTCGCCGCGAACAGCCGAGGTGCACGGCCACCGAGTCGGGAGTGAGTCGCGGATCGCTGCTGCGCTCGGCGATGTAGGAGCGGGCGGTATGAGCAAGGGCGGCGGACTGCGATTGTTCCGCTCTGCTCGATGTATGCAGTGCGAGATTCAGCAGTTCCATCGATCGGGCGCTGATCTCTGCGAATTCGTGGCCGGACAGGCTGCCCGAGTGATCGGATATCGTGCGCGACAGGGCGAGTACCGCCGCTGTGGAACCACGCTCCGCGCCGAGGAGCCGCGGGGTGTCATCCCGGAACGTATCGCGGGGTACATACTCCCCGGGAACACCCACCGCCCAGACACGTGTGCCGGCGGGAATCGACACAGACAGCGGACGTCCCATGTCCAGCAGACCGAGTCGACCGCAGGGAACCCCGATCTCGTTGTCGCGATGGCTGATCACGATGTCGGCGCCGTGCGAGATGATGAGAAGAGCGGTCCCGTATTCATCGCAGAGAGCCTGTCTGCGGGTTCTGATGTAGTCGACCGCGTCGGCCGTCGCATCGACAAGCTGAAATCCGGCGCCGCGCTGCACGCGCATGGTTCCGGCGAACTGTTGTGGGCTTGCGAAGCCGAGTCGCATGTCGCCCTGGTTCATCCGGCTGTGGACACTCCAGTAATCGATCCGATCGGCCGCCGAGACAAGAGACGTGTCCACGTCCACTGTCGCGTACCCGGTGTCCACACCAACCCTCCCGCAGGCAGTTCGGGCAAAAGTGCTGTCTCGCAGGCGAAGCCGGCCCCCGCAGACATCGTATCCTGGTCGATGCCGCCGAACGGCCTAACGGCGACCTGGCAACGTACAGGAAGTTCCCTGCCGACGCGGTGTCCGCGCGCTTAGGAGATCCCGCCAGGGTCGGTACTGGGTACCGAGTCGACGCGGCGGCCGCGGCGAGGTTTCGATAAGCCGCGCGGCTTGGTGCCGCGGGTAGACGGGAGGGGCCGGTCGCGCAGGTAGGCATCACTCACCCGGCGCGCGTCCCGCCGTCGGCCTGGATCGGGGTGGAAGATCGCGACGTACGCTGCGGCCGTGTGGATCAGCCCGTCCTGCCGGATCCATATCAACAGCCCAGCGACGCTGCTGGCGGCCGCCCCGGCCAGGACGAGTTTCGGTCGTAGTCACGATCAGCTCCTCTGCACGTGATGAATGTGACCGAACCGTAGAGGTTTTGGGATGTTGGCTGTTTGGACATTTCGCGCCCCGCAGTTCAGCGAGAGGTGAGCGCCGGTGCGGCTGCGGGAACCAGCCTCCACGGCGGGCCCGGTGGCACGTCGATGATCGCCCCCGAACCGAGCTCGGGATGCCCGCGCCGATCCGGGGCGACCTCGAAGCCGAGACCGCCGACCAGGCGCACCACGCCGGTAGGCCAGAAGATGGTGTCGAGGGTGACGACGCCCTTGACGCAGCCCAGCAGCGGGAGCCCTTGCTCGACGACCGCCTGGGCGGTGGCGAAGCCCATGCGCCACTTGGCCGTGATGGCGTAGGTGCGCTCCCACGGGGCGAGGCCCGCGACGTTGTCGTGGTCGTAGCCGGCGTACCGCCGGAACAGGTCGTGCGGGGTGAGTAGTTCGTACGCCGGGGCCTCGGCGAGTTCGAGGATCGACACGCCCAGGTAGGGGAACGGCAGATGCGGGCGATACGGGAACGTCCGGGTGAACTTGGCGAGGTCGTCGAGAGCGAAGCGCAGATGCTTGCCGGTCCCACAGTTGGCCAGGATGTTCGCCCGGACGAGGGTCTGTAGGTCGGCGGGACGGAACCGGTAGCCGGTGCCGTCGTAGATCACTTCGACGGCCTCGCCGCTGGTCACGAGCCCGGGGATGGTCACGCCCCCACTCTAGCGAAACACACCACACAAAGAAAGATATAAAACACATATGAACCTTGGGAGGTGTCGCCCACTTTCCAACCCCGCGTCAGGTACGTGTCCGATAATGTCGATTATCGGACATGTACCCCGCAAATCCCCTGCTAGAGCACAGTTTCCGTGTAAAGTCACCCACGGCGACCGGGGAAATGGTCGGTGGCCATCGCTACGCTGCACGAAACCGCAGCTCAGCCACCGATTTCCAGGAGAACGCCGTGAAAATAGCCGCCACCGACTGGGGTCGGATCACCCCGGAGACCTTCCAGGAGTCCGACAGCGAGGCCGGACCCTGGTGCCCCTACAGCACCCATCACATCGGGCTGTGCCGTGACATCGTCGAACCTGTCGCCCTCCAGCTCGCGAGCCAGAACGACTGGGTCGACCTCGACGACGTCAAAGTCCTGACCGGGCTCCTGATGACGACACCGGTCGCTGCGCTGGAATTGCTCAACGAGCTCCACCCCCACCACCCCGATCCCCGGCTCGATGACGACCACGATGCTCGGGTGACCGCCGCACAACGCACCTTGCCGCCCGCGTCGCAGCAGAGTCTCCCGGCCGACAGCGACGAGGTCGCCGACGCGTTCTTCACCCGACGCAGACACACCGGCCCGGCCGCAGCGGTATCCGACCTGGCTGGCCAGCACGACGCGCTGTTGAGCCTGTTCGAGGCCGCCGAGCCCACGTCCGCCCTGATCGACCGCGCGTGCCGCGCGGCACGACAGGTCCCAGAAGGAGAACAGCACGCCGCGCTACGCGCAAGCCCCGAGTACCTCGCGCGGACCGAGGTCGCCCGCGACGTCGAGCGCGCTGCTCAGTCCGTGGGGTCGATCGGGATCCCGCTGGGGCAGTGGACCGCCCGCGGTGACTGGGCCACTCTCAGCGAGGAGTCCCGCGCCCACGCCGGTACCCGCGCGCTGGAACTGCTCGACACCGCGCTGGCCGAGCTCACCGCCGCTCGCGCCCGCCTCGCCGACGCGGTGGCCACGAACCCGGCCAGCGACGCCGGATGACCCACGATCCCGGCACCAGTCCGACGCTGGTGCGCCTGGCCGCGCCGGAATTTCTGCCCAGCGAATCCGACTCCCTGCGTGCGGCATTCGACGCGATCGGACGACGCGCGGTAGGCACACTGGCCTGTGCCGTCGACGAGGTCTATCACGAAGCCTGCCATCGCCATCGCCCGTGGGACTTCGCCTACGCCGAACACACCCTCACCGGCGCCGATGACCCCAGCGTCTGGGATCCCCGCGCGCTGATGTGGCTGCGGCACACCGGAGCATGGCTCAACCGCCGACCGCACCCCAGCGACCCGCCCCGACCGAACACCGGACCGAAACCGTCGCGGGTCGACGTCAACGCCCGCGAGCAGTTCGCGACCGTGCTGCGCGCCTGGACCGCACCGGAACGCCGTGTGCCCGTCGCCGAATCACTGGCCCGCATCGTCAGCAGCTACGCCGACGAGACGCACGGACCCGACAGTTGGCACCGCATCGCCGACCAGTGGATGCCGCTGGTCAGCGCCCGCCCGTCCTGGGGGCCGAACTGTCACCGCGTGCTCATGGCCCGCTCGATCTACCGCACTCCGCTCGACGACACCACCGAACAGACACCGATCTCAGGGGGACGATCGTGACCGATGAACCCAAGCCCGACGACCCGGCCGACCTCGCGCCCTGGTCGTCGCAATCTCTGTTCTCCGAACGTCACAGTGACGCAACCGGTCCGGATCAGGGGCCGGTTCCCGGCAACGAGCTGCCGACCTTCTCGGCCGCTGTTTCGAGGCTGGCCGACCGATGACCGGTCATACCGCCGCGACCGCGCGGCCCTGCGTCTGCTCGACATGACCGGCCCCCGCGGACCTATCGGCACGCGCGCCGAGTCCGGGCGCGAGGATGTCGTGCTTCTCGGTCGGCGCCAGATCGCCCACGCGTGCGACCAGATCGTCCCCACCGTCGAATTTCTCCGAGAGCCGATAGGCCAGTGGGGTGGTCTGCGCGGCGGTGCCAGGCTGTCGGTGGCTCAGCGCGCCTACCTCGGCGGCCACGCCCTGGCGATCCTCGACACCGTGCTGATCGACCTCGCCGCGGTGCGCGAGCGGATGGCCACCGCGCTCGCGGCGCCACCGGGCCCGCTCCCGGACCCCGGCGCCGACCCGTGGCCACCACGCGACCTTCCCGAACCGGCCTGGTACGTGGCCCGGACCTACGACCGCACCGCCGCGGCGCTGCGCTACATCTCGATCTCTTTGGACCAGTGGGCCGCTCGCACCCCCGACGACTACGACGAGGCCGCGCGGACCAGCGCCGGGGTGCGCGCGCTGGACTACCTCGACGCCTATATCACCGGTTTCGCGCCGGTGCGCGCGGCCCTGGCCGCCGACCTCGCTGGGCCCGACCTCGCGATCGCGCTCGGACTCGATGACATCCCCGTCACGCTTCACCCCATGCCCACCACCCCAGGAGAGCCCACCTCATGACCGACCCCATCACAGCCTCTACCGACAAGCTGCGCGAATGGCTGATCACCGGCGGTGACCTCGCCGAGGGCCGACACCAGCGTGCCGCGGTCGAGCTCCTCGATTTTGTCGGGCTGCTCGACCGTCGCGACCTGCGCGCCCACATCACCACCCGATTGGTCACCGACCGCGACGACAGGCACCACCTCATCGCCCGCGTGGACTGGACGGCGCTGGCCGCCGCCGATATCGGCCCGCTCGGCGGCGCCCAGCGCCGGTTGCTGGATGTGGCCCTCAGCCTCGGTGGTGGTATCCGGGTCGACCTGCGCTCGGTGGTCCGCGGCGAACTCGGTGACGCCCATGCCCGCGCCATCTTGGCTGCGGTCACCCGGGCCCTCGGCCTGGCCGACGATGTGCAGATCAGCGACACCCCTGCCTACCTCGAGCGCAAACGCGAACGAGATGAACAGCATGCCGAGTTCCTCGGCGAGACCGGATCGGCGGCACGGGCATGAGCATCCTCGACACCGCGCGGGCGGCGGCCCTGATCGAAGCTCAGACCTTGGCCACCGCCGTGCTGGCGGTCCATCCCCGATGAGCACCGAGCCCGGACGGCTCCGCTCGGTCGCGACCGGCGGCGATCACCCCGACCTGATCGCCGCCGACGCCGCGCGCACCCACTACGCCGCGGCCGCGACCCCCGCCGCCACGACGCGGGCCTACTCCGAAGCATGGGAGGCGTTCCATACCTGGTGCGGCACAGTGGATCTGGTATCGCTACCGGCCGACCCGGTCACCGTCGAGCGGTACATCGCCCTCGGCGCCGTGCGCAAGGACCTCGCGGCGTCGACGCTGGCGGTGTGGATCGCCGCGATCGCCGACCGCCACCACGATGCCGGCCATCCCGACCCGACGACCGGCGAGAAGGTCCGCGAGGTCTTGGCCGGAGTCCGCACCACCCAAACCCTGGCCGGACGCGAAATCGACCAGGCACCAGCAGCTGATCACCCGGTCGTGACCGCGATGATCACCACCGCCCACACCACCGCGGCGACCTGGCCCGAACAAGTCGCCGCCCGCCGCGACATCGCGATGATCCTCACTGGCTTCTCCATGCTTGGCCGCCGCAGCGAAATCGCCGCTCTCACAGCATCGGACCTGTCGGACACCACCGGCGGCGGCGAACGGCTGCTGAGCATCCGACGGCGTGGCAGCAAAGCCAACCGGGAAAAGATCACCCGCGTCTACCGCCGCGCCGGATCCGGTCCGGCGCTGTACTGCCTCTGGTGTGGGCTGCACCGATGGCTGGTCGTGCTCGACGCCCGCGACCGTGCTGCCGACCGCGAAGTCCGGCGCCAGAAACGCCACCGGCACACCACCATCGACCAGGCTGCGGTCAACCGGGCCGTGTCGCTCGCGGTCCAACGGGCACTGATCATCGACGACGCCGATCCACACACCCACCGCTGCGCGCAAGCGTGGCCCGAACTGGCAGACCCGCACACGCCGCTGTTCCGGCCACTGGCCAAGGCAGGCCCACCCCTGGACCGCGCCATCTCCGACCGGCAGATCGCGCGCATCATCAAAACCCGGGGCGCTGCCGCCGGCCGTCCGGACCTGCGCGGGCATTCTCTGCGCGCCGGTGGAGCCACCGAAGCTTTCGAGCGCGGTGCTTTGCTCACCGACGTCATGGCCTTGGGTGGGTGGCGCAGTGCAGCCTCGGCCCTGCGCTACGACCGGAATGGCGAACAGCGCTCGGCCCGAGTCGACCTGGGTATTTGAGTCTCAATTAGCACGTGGCGCAACCGATCTCGCACGGGCTACCGCACGGTCGGCTCACGCCTGATCAGGCGCTCACCAGCGACGTCGTCGGCACGGTCCCGGGATCGTGATGTTGTAGTACGTCAGGAGACCTTGTTGATGTGGGCCTGGTACGCAACTTCGAGGTTGGTGACGGCGGTCTGCGTGCGGGGGTCGTCGTGTCCGAGGATCTGTTCGTAGTCGGCGAGGACTTGCTCGAACAGTGCGATCGCCTCGTCGGTCCGGCCTGTCAGTTGGTAGCCGCCAGCGAGGCTGCTGCTCGCGGCCAGGGTGGCGAGATCGTCGTGTCCGAGGATCTGCTCGTAGTCGGCAAGAGTCCGCTCCAACAGCTCGATTGCCTCCGTATGCCGACCTGACCGCAGGTAGGCCTGACCAAGGTTGATGCGGGTGGCCAGCGTGTCGGGGTGGTCGTGTCCAAGGACCTGCGCGTGTTTGTCGAGGGCCTGCTCCAGCAGGCGGATAGCCCCGTCGAGGAAGCCTTCTGTCCCACCCCAAGTGACGCCGAGATTCTCGATGGCCCGGTCGAGCAGGGCCTGCATCTGATCATGTGCGCCGACGTCCCGCAATTGGTAAATCAGCTCGATGACACCCTCCGTGTCGTCGAGGGCGACATGTCTGGCGGGATCGCGCTTCACGAGCGTGCTGAGCTGGGTGTGTGCGCCGACCTCCTGTAGCCAGTGCAGCATTGCGGTAACCGTGTGCGGGTTGTCGAGTGCGATCCTGACGACGGCTCGTTCGGCCAGGGTCTGCACCTGATCATGCGCGCCGATCTTCTGCAACTGGTGCAGCAGCTCGATGACACCGTCCGTGTCGTCGAGAGCGACGTGTGCGGCGGGATCGCGCTCCACGAGTGTGCGGAGTTGAGTGTGCTCTGCGGTTTGCTGTAGCCGGTGCATCAACTCGGCAATTTCTCCCGCGGTTGTTTTCATGGACACGCGAGTAGCAGTCTCGTCGAGCATGCCTGCCTGGCTCAGGCTCCGGACCGCCTTCGCCCGCGCACGAGCGAAGCGGCTCTTCACCGCGGAGATGGTAAGTCCGAGATCGTCGGCGATCGCCCGGTGGTTCGATCCTGCGACCCGGCGCAGAAACACCTGCTTCTCCGACATCGACATGGTGCTCACTGCTGTCGCCAAGACCTCCTCGCTGATCGCGCTGCCAACCGGATCGTCGCGCTCGGATTCGATCAGCGCCAAAAGATCGTCGAGCGTGCCATCGAGCGATTCGACACGGTTGCCGCGCCTCATCTCACTGCGCATGATGTCCATGGCGACGTGCCGTGCCACGATGAACATGTATGACCGGGGCGCGCTGATCTCGTTCCAGCGCAGGTACATCCGTTCCATCGTTTCCGCCACGATGTCGTCGAGGTCACCGCGCGCCAACCCGCCGAACCGCGCATGGGTGAATCCGGCGGCGACATAGCCGCGGAGCACGCTGACGTTCGAGCGATAGAACTGCTCGAACGTCAGCGTGTCCTGCTCCTGGGGCATTTAGTCGTTCGGATCGGTCTGGGGCAGGATCACGGCACCGTTGCGCAGCATCGCCCGCGCGCGCCGGTAATCCTCTCGCGCCTCGCGCCAGTTGTTGCGCACCCGGCGCGACACCGACAACGCGACGTCACCCAGCAGGACAGTGGCGGCACCGAACGCAACCACGATCGTGCCGGTGTGCCAATGGCCCTCGGTCACCGCGTACAGGAAGACATCGCTGGCGAGCACCACCCCGGTGGTGCGCTGGCGCAGGGATGCCCGCAGGGAGCGTGCATCGATGTGCACACCTTCCTGGGTCGTCGGATCGTTGGACATACGGGTACCCCGCATCACTCGAATACATCACCGTCCGTTCTCAACTCCTGGCCAAAGGTCCCGAGAACGGCTGAACGAACCTATATTGCCTCGAGTCTGGGCCCGGCATATTCATGGGATGAGGCGATGTCGCGCAACGGATTTCGGACCAAGCGTCCGGAAGGGGCCGATTTTGACGTGAAATTGTGAACTGTCTCACATTTCCGACACGGTTTTCGCCGCCCGCTCGTCTAACAACCTGACGCAGCATTTGCTGATTGGTGTGGCCAGTCTGTGACTATCGGTGCCTCGCGTCGCTCGAATACGGCCCGTCGTCCTACTCCTGGCCAAGGAAAAGTCCAGGACGGCGGGCCAAAGGGAAGTGCCCCACTGCATCGGTGCCCCCTGGGGTGTCGGTGCCCGGCGGCGCACCTGGCCGCTCTTGCGTGGTCGAACTGGCCGGTCGGCGCAAGCTGATCGACCCACTATGGGTGTGACGCATGTCATCGTCCATGGTGTCAAGGATAGTTGACACCATGGGTAGTCGAACCCGTTGAGGTGCAACCGTATTGGCCGGATGTCGATAGCTCACACCTGATCGGGGAACTATCCCGGTGGCGCGGCCCCGCCTGCTGGCGGTCTTGTGGCCAGCCACGAAGACGTCAAGGGGCTCGGCCTGGGGCAGACTGGAGACCGATGACAGGCCTGAGCAATGACCCGAATGCGGCGGCGCTGGAACATCGCCACGTCGCCGGTCACGTCGCCGCCAGCACAACACGATTCGACGATGAAGACCTGGCCGTCGCCGAGCTCGACCGGGCCCTGACACGGGTCAGCGGCCTGCGGCCCGAGCACGACCGGGAGTGGACACAGTTCGCGTGCTGGGCGGTCGCGAACGAGCACCGGGTACTTCCAGCATCGGCGCAGGTGCTGCTCGCCTACCTCGCCGCCTACCCCGGAACCCTGACCACCCAACGCGGCCGCGCGACCGCGGTCGCCGCCGCGCACCGCGTCGCCCGCCGCGAATCCGGTGATCCGCAACCGGTCCCGAGCACGAGAACGGTTTTCGGCCTCCCGTCACCGGCTGAGGCCGAGTCCGTACGCCGCGTCCTGAGACCACAGCGCGCCGAGCGCCTCGCCGGCCACCGCGCCCGAGTCGAGGCCGTGCTGCCGCACCTGCCGATCACCGGCTGGCCTGACGCCCTGACCGCACGCCGCGACGCGATCATCTTGCACTTGGCGGCCGCTGGCCTGTCCTGGGACGCCATCGCCGGATTACGCCAGCGTGATGTGATTCTGGGCGACACCGTCGTGATCGTCGGCAGCCAACCGCTGGTGGAGCTGACCGCGTCCGGCCTGCCCATCACCTGTCCGGTCGCGGTGACCCGCCGCTGGGCCACGGTGCTCGCCCACGCGCCGCGCGCCACCGGCCACATCGAACTCGAACGCCTCCTCACCGCTCCCGACGACGTGACCGAACCGATCCACCAACTCCTCGCCCACTGGACCGACCAGCCCTTGCTCACCCGATTCGACGGCCGCGGCCTGGCCGACGGCGTGGTCGACGAGCTCGACCCACTCACCAGCGCCGAAGTCGCCGAGATCGTCGCCACACGAATGGCTTTCGACATCCCCGTCACTACCAGCGATCTGGACCCGGACTACTACGAACGTGGCCTCGCTGCCCGCGCCCGAGCCCGCGAGATCAGCGACGACCTCGACGAACTCTTCGCCCGGCTCGACGCGATCGCCGATCCACTGCTCGACCTCAGTCGCGAGTCCATGCGCCGCCAAGGGCTATCTCCCGAGTAGATCGATACAGACTGGCGCATACCGGCGCGGCTACGGGCGCAGGAGCTGAACTCGGCTACGGTGAGATCAGACAGAGCTGCTGGCCTCGGGCCGGGCCCAATCCCCATCGTGAGGACGCCAGCTGTGTCGACAGAAGTCATGTTGGTTCTCATCCCTGCAATCGCCTGCTGGCTGCGAGATTCCACACCGATCAGACTCATCGCCATGTGCACCGCGGCCCTACATCGAGACCCACGGCGCCGCCGTGATGCGCTCCAGGCCTTGGACATCGCTCGAAGGCAGCGCGGCTGAGATCATCAGTGTGTCGACGTCGGGCCAGGCAAGGACATCTACGCGAAATCGGCCGCGCGAGAAGTGTCAGTCCGGGCAGTCAGCGCGTCGACCCGGCCCTGGT
>NZ_BDAX01000033.1 GCF_001612665.1 Nocardia alba NBRC 108234
CGCCAGTCGCTGTGCGATTGGCGAGAACATTTCAGGAGACACTTGGTGAGCGCAGTTACGAAGAGTGGTAAAGTTTGCGTTGGAACATGAGGTTCCTGACGGTCAGAATGTGACCGCCAGTGCCAAGTGGGCCACACAGAAAAAGCTCGATCCGCTGTGACGAGCGGACCGAGCCTTCCTTGAACTTCTGACCGAAACGCCTAGAAACCGCTGGTCAGAAGAGTAGGTACCTTGTCAGCGCGGCGACCACGGTCGCCGCGCTGACGTCTACGTTTTCTGTGATCTGTAGAACAAGCGAGCTCAGTTCGATCACGACCGAGGCCGTGCCCAAGAGCAGAAACACTCGCCAGTGGGGAGAACCATCATTGTCCGATGGATTCATATCGTTCCTTTCCTGCATAAAATTACCCCCCGAACCGGAGGGCAACAATATGCAGGACCGATGGTCGAATGGATTCACTGGACGATGAAGAGTGTACGCACAAAGTCTCCGCTAGCAAATTCGCGTCAGCAGTTCACTCGGATAAAAGCACAGGGGTTACATTCATCGCGCTTTTGTCGCGTCAGATAAATGGCCATCTAGCTGGGCAAATGCGGTCACGGGTTTCCGTGCCGCGAGCTGCGCCACCCGATGGTCGACTGTGTCGCCGTGCCGCGATCACTGCACCGACCGACGGCAGATCGTCCGGTTCGTCGCAGTGTGGCGGCATCCGGGTGACTACGCCCTTGCATCCCGCCCGGGGGTGTGGTGCCACCCGCGGGCGGCCACGGTGAGCTGGCGCCGCCACCGGTCGACGTTGCGGGTCTGAGCAGCGGTCAGCGCACCCGGCGGCGGACTCGCATCTGCTCGCCAGATTGACAGACGTTCAGCCCGGGCGGCTCGTGCGCAGCGCGGCGAGGACGGGCATCACCGGCGGTATTGCTCCGCTTCATCTGATCGAGCTGCTGACCTAGGCGGTCGGTGCTCGCCGCAACGATCCCGAACCCTTCGTCGATCACCGCGCGCGAGATCGCGTCGAACTCCCGGTACGTGTCGGTCTCGCGTTGACGCGCGGCGGCGCTCTTCCCCGCGTCCCCACCCCTTAAAGCCTTGGTCACCAGGCCCTTCGCGGCCGACAATTGACGGCGCGCGGCCTTCTGCTGCTCGGCGATATCGGTGAGGCGGGCGCCAGCGACTGTGCTTTCGGCGGTGCTGACCTCCGAAAGTTCCGGCCCTTGGCATATTCGCGGTCGGCGGCGTCGATCAGCGCGTCGACCTCGGGGATACCGGTTCGGAGGTTGTCCATGATGGGTCCTTCTCGAAGGGGTTCGGCCTGTAGTCGGTGGACGTACCCCAAGGCGGCGGTGTTGTCAGTATGCCCAGGAGCTCAGCAGCGCGTCATGCGAGTTCGACCGCGCGCCGTAGACGGCACCGTGCCATTCGGCGGTGAGCCGCTGCCACGCCTCCCACGCCTCGCCATCGAGGTCGATTGAGCGGCCGTCACCGGCATCGAGCCGCGCCAGCACCACCGCGGTGTCGGCGGCAGGTGAGGTCCCTTCGGCGGCCGCGGCCGGTTGCAAGCGCGCGTCGGTGCCCTCCGAGGTGTACAGCCGCGCCGGCCGGTCGCCGCGAGCGCTGGGTGCCGCCGCGATCGCGAGCCCCAGAATCCGGATGACGGTGCGCCAGTCCGACAACGAAGCGTCGGCGTCGGCGTGTTCGTCGATCTCGTTCCATCGGTCGAGGAACTGGGTGACCTCGTCGAGGGCGGGCAGGCGTTGCGTGGCCCGTGTGGTCTCGGCCTGGATCATCAGCTCCAAGGCGGCGGTGAGCAGCGTCAGCTGTTGCCGGGTCGCGGTCGTGACGTAGACGCCCATATGCTCGGTCCCGTTGTGGTTCACCGGGATCGCGGTGTCGCGCCCGGCGGTGTCGTGGCCGATATCGAACCGCCAGGAGTGTGCCACGATCGCCTCCAACGCGGCTTGCAGTTCGGTGGCGACGAGTTGATCCGGCAGTCTCCAGGGATCCCCGTCACGGTCGATCGTGGGGTCGTTCGCGAGACGCAGCTCGAAGGCGAATTCAAGAGCTTTGTTGATCACGCCGACGAGGTCGAGATGATCGGGGACGAGCACACGAACTGTCTCTGACATGGTGACTTCCTCTGAGCTCATACGTGGGCCCGCCCGTCAGCAGCGTTCGCCGCGGCAGATACAGCGGCGGCGAGGCGGTTGCGGACGTCGGTCATCTCGGCCAGCGCCGCATCGAGATCGGCCAATGCGTCAGCGCCGGCGGCGCGACCGAAGCGTTCGAGCGCGGCGCCGAGCTGACCGATGTCATGGCCCTGCGCTACGACCGCAACCGAGAACGACGTTCGGGCCGAGTTGATTTGGGCATCTGATGGCCGAGATGGGAAAAATTGTAGCTCTCGGGCACGCGGGCGCGCGAACGACTGCCGTTCGGAGTTCCGCCCACACTCCGGCTCAAGCTGTCGGTGCAGGGATGGATACTGGCATCCGCTCCGACCGGTTGTGCCGCGAGGAGGGTCTTGCAGGACACCCGACGCCACCAGCAACCACGCTCGCGCGGCCGCCGCCGACCCGCACAAGTGAAAGGACACCCACCCCTCGATGAGCATCGACTGGCACACGATCGGTCAGGAACAGTTCGACCGCATCGTCGAAGCGCTGATCAACCACAAATATCGCGGTGCCGACATCGAGGTGATCGCTCTCGACGGCCGTGGTGGCGATGGCGGCGTCGACATCGAGGTGCGCCAGGACGGGCGGGTGATCATCTTCCAGCTCAAGTACTTTCCCGAAGGGTTCAGCGGCGGCTGGAAAACCCGGCGCACGCAGATCAAGCGCTCGTTCGCCAAGCTGGTCAAGACGCGCACCGTCGACAAGACGTGCATGGTCGACGAATGGGTTCTCGTAGTGCCGAGAAACCTGACTCCCGGTGAGCATGCGTTCGTCACCGGCCTCGGCAAGACCGCTACCACGCCGTCGACCTGGCCCCTCGGTCGCAAAGACCTTGATGACCTGCTCATCGAATTCCCCGAGATCGACCGCTGGGCCCAGCGCAATGTCCACAGCGAACTCCGCGACAATGCCGCGACCTACAACCGCGAGCGCGACAACCTGCTCCACCCCGACGATCTGTCGATCCGAGTGTCCGAGCTGGGCGCGCTAGCCGACTCGACCGATCTGAACTGGGCGACCGACTTCGCGCGTGTCGGCGATGTTGTGACCCACACGCTGCGCGCGAAGAACTCTCGTTCTCAGGAGAACAGCCCCATCCTGGTCAGCTTCAAGGGATCGTTCGGTCCACAGCATGCCGCGCTGCGAGAGCAGTTCGAGCGTTCGACACGCTTCGGTGCCTCGGGCGAGGTTGTCCTGCCGGCGGAGATCGTAGGCGCCGTGACGATCACCGGACCAGAACTCGTCGCCGGTGTGTACACAGGGATGGAAGTACGATTCGAGGCGCTGAGCAGCGCTGCGGCTATCGGCGCACCGGCGGAGCTGCGGTTCTTCGATGACCACGGCGCCCAGGTCATCTCGCACGAGGGGCGGATCTCCCACCTGACTCCAGGATCGCACGGCTTCGCGATGCGGATCGACTTCTTCGACCACCTTCAGGTCGAGTTGCTGAGCCCCAAGGATGTCTCCCAGCCGGGCCACGCCGACATCAGCTACAACCTGCGGCGTATCCGCCCTGCTGATGCCCTCGGTGTCGAGGAGATCCTGACGGCGATCAACCAGCCCGATCTCCGCTGTCGGGTATACATCGACGACAAGCTCCTCGTTTCGCTGTCATTCGAGCCTCCCGCAGATGCCGACATCGACGACGAGCTCGATGCGGTGTTCCGCCTCGCCTACGACCTGAAAGTCGTTCAGGAACACTGCCGATCGTCGTTCGACCTCCCCGAGGCGCTGACGCCACTAGAGCGCATCAATCTTCGAGTGGCCCGACTACTGCTGGAGGGCTACGCTGTCGCATCTCCGGAAGCACCCGGTGGCGTCGTCATTCTCAACGGTTCGGACAGTCCACACCTACGTCAGCTTCTCGCAGGTGAAGATGCCTGGGTGAGCTTCACCGCACAAAGCTTCACCTTCTCCGTCGGCGCCAAGGAACTCACTCTCACCGACGTGCTGGTCTTCCACCCTCGCGCTACCGCGCGCAACGGCACAGAAGCTCTCGCAGCCATGGAGAACGGCAAAGCGGAGGGCTTCCGGCTCAACGTGGCCCCGAGCAACGAGCCGTACTTCTACCTGGCGCTGTCTGACCGGCTCGGTGATCCGGTGCCGCCGGTCTCGGACTGGAAGCTGGCGCTCTGGAGCCTGCCCGGAATAACGCAGCCCGGCCCGCACGCCAGCACTGCCGATGGACCCGACGAGCATCGGTGAGCAGCCGATGACCGCCCACGAAGCCAGCTTCGACGACGCGGACGACGACCCAGCCGTCGAAGAGCTCGAACAGTCCCTCGCGCGTCGAGGGACTGACGGCCGAATACCAGCGGGAATGGGTTCAATTCGCGGTGTGGGCGATCGCCGGAGGCAGCAGGGTGCTGCCTGCCTCGACCGCAGTCCTGGTCGACTACCTGCGCGCCCACCCCGGCCCGCTGGCCACTCAGCGGGGCCGCGCCAGCGCGATCACCGACGCGCACCACCGTGCGCGTCGGGTTCCGGTCCCTGCACGAGGCCATCGACACCACCACCCCCGGCGGGCGCCTGGTCTTCCACGTCTTCGCCGCGCTGGCCGAATTCATCCGCGAACTGATCGTCGATGGCACCGAAGAGGACCTGGCCGCCGCGCGGTCCCGCGGTCAACGCCTCGGCCGATCACCGGCGATGACCGCCGAACAGATCCGCCAAGCCCGCGCCACGCTCACTCGACCCGAGGAAACCGTTTCCTCGGTCGCCCGGCTACTCGGCGTTTCGCGGTCGACGATCTACAAATACCTGCCCGAGATCGGGCCGATACACATCGACACCGCGAAGTCCGGATTCAGCCCATCGACTATGACTGGATCCTTCGCGCGGCGGTGGTGCGCGATGCTGTCACTGCTTTCGAGGTGTACCTGGAGAAGGTCGGAACCGAACTCGGCCACAACTGGAACGTCGGAGCAGAGAAGTCACCAGGCTGGAACTCGATGGTCGAGTACTTCGACACCGACCTGGGACTCGACGTAAAACCGGCGCGAGTGACGGGAATTCGTCGAATTCGCCACGTCCTCACTCACCAGTGGGGCGAACTCCGCACCGCAGAGCTCCGGGAGAAATTCGGCGCGGACCCAGACACCGCCTGGGTAAGTCGTCAAGCCGCGCTCTCGGCCGAGGTTGTTACTCGAAATCCTCGATGACTTGGGCGATGTTGTGCACCAGGCTGATTCCACGACCTGGGCACGCTAACCGATCCGGTGCAGCGCCCGCGGGATCCCGTCGCCGGACGCCCGCGTCGTCAGTACGGGGAGACGGAACGCCTATCGTCGGATCGACGCGACGCGCAACGCGGCAAGCGCTCGTCTGCGCCGAAGTGACCCGATCCAGGGCACGAGTCCCTACGGACCGGCGACGTCGGGGTGACGATTGCTAGTCGGTCGCCATGATCAGTTCTCCTGTCCAATCGGCGGTGGCGAGCGCGATGCGTTGCTGGTCAGCCGGAGACAGCTGCGGCGTGAGATCCACTGTGTTCGAGGTGAGTTCAGTGTCCTAGATTGATCCGGGTAATGAATGGATTCGAGCAATAGCTAGATCGGTGCTATTGCTCGCATGTTCTCGACGACCGCCGACAGATCCCGCGGTGTTCGCAGGGGATGACGAGCAACGGTCGGCAGCTCACGTCGAGCGATACCGGTGAGCGTACCCGCAGGAGGCAATTCGACGAATGCGGTGAGCGCACGGCGCTCAAGGTTCGCGGTACACAGATCCCAGCGAACCGGCCTGGTGATCTGCGCCGCGATCTTGGCAATGGCGTCGTCGCCGGAGATAACCGGTTCGCCGTCCGAATTCGACAGCAGCGTCAGCACCGGATCTCGCACGTCGAGATCGTGGATCTCGTGCACGAAATCGTCACGTGCGTACGCCATGTGGTCGCTGTGGAAGGCCCCTGCCACACTCAGGGCGACAACCTTGACACCGGGAGGTACGTTAGTGGCGAGTTCACTCAGCGCCTCGATTCGTCCCGCAGCCACCACATGTCCACTCCCGTTGTAGTTTGCCGGGGTGAGACCGAGTTCGGCGAGCAACGGGAGAAGGTACGTGAGGTCTGCGCCGAGAACCGCTGACATGCCGGTGCGGTCACGCTCGCAGGCTCGCGACATGGCACGTCCGCGAACGGCGGCGAGCCGTACCGCGTCATCGGATGAGATGACACCGGCGACAGCCGCCGCGGTGAGTTCTCCGACCGAGTGACCGGCGACTATCGTTTCCCGACTCACCGCGCCGGTCGCCGCAAGTCGGGTGAAGGCAAGCAGCGCTGCGGCTACGACCAGTGGTTGCGCCACCGCGGTATCGACGAGTTCGGCGGTATCGGCGGCAGTTCCCCAATGGATGAGATCTGAATCGATGAGGTCCGACCATCGGCGTAGGTCCGCTTCGGCACCGTTTACCTCCAGCCAAGGCAATAGCATGCCCGCTTTCTGGGAACCTTGCCCCGGCGCAACCAAGGCGAGACGACCAGGCTGGTCGCTGGACGCGACCGGTGCCGCTTCTGGGCGATCTCGATCGGCGCGCACCATCATCGCCCCCAGCGGAGCAGGGTGTTAGCGATCGACATACCGCCGCCGAAAGCCGAAAGAAGCACCAGATCACCGTTTTGCAGGGCTCCCTCGCGGTGGACGCGATCGAGCGTGACCGGCACCGACGCGGCGCCGGTATTCCCGCAATCGCTGACGATCACATGATGTTCGGCGTTGTCGAGTCCCAGAGTGGGAGCCAGTTCTCGCAGCATCACGCCGTTGGCCTGGTGTGGAATGAAATGGTCGACGGCGGTTTCGGTAAGACCGGCGGTGCGCAGGACCTCCTTGATCGACAGGGGCATGTGGGTGGCGACGAATTCGCGGACCGCTCGACCCTGCATGGAGAAGTAGTGCCCTTTGTCGTCCCGGCCTAGCTCCCGGGCCGGCAGGCGACTGCCGCCCGCCGGAACCCTGATCGTTTCGTGGGTGCCGCCGTAGGTGTGCAACACGGTGCTGAGCAGGCCCGCAGGTGCTCGCACTGGGCCGAGAACCACCGCGCCCGCGCCGTCGCCGAACAGCGCCGCAGTGCGGCGATCGGTCGGATCAACGATGCGTGAATAGATGTCGGCACCGATTACCAGGCCGTGGCCACCTCGTGCGAGAAGGCGGGCCGCGGTGTGCATGGCGAACACGAATCCACTGCACACCGCGTTGACGTCGAAGGCCGCCGTGCCGTCCGCGCCCAGCAGACCTTGCACCAGCGCCGCCGTAGCCGGTTGCGGATGATCCGGGGTAGAGGTGGCGACGATGATGTAGTCCAGTTGTTCGACACCGACTCCCGCGTCGACCAGTGCCGCGCGCGCCGCGCGCGCCGCCAGATCCGAGGTCGCTTCCTCGGGGGCGGCGTATCGGCGACGGCGTATTTCGGTTTTAGCGACGATCCACTCTTCGGTCGTTTCGGTGTTCGCGGCGATCTCGGCATTGGAAACGACTCGGTGTGGCAGATACGAACCGGTCCCGAGAATGCCCACCGCCGTGTTCGGCGCGGCGGGAACTTCAAGCGGCCCGGCCTGGGAATACACGATCTCACGGTCGCGATGCCGTGCCGGGTCGAGATAGTTTTCAGCGGTCACGTCACTGACTCTCCGAGAGTTGTTGTAGGGCAGTTGTCGTCGTGCGGGTGTCGGCGCGGGGGCAGACCACGTGTCGATGCAGGGGGGTGGAATACCGAGCTGACTGTGCACAGGTGCGCTCAAGTGTCGATGGAGCCTCACCGATAGGCCCGCTCTCCAGCGCTGGTCGAGCGACCCGCACAACCGTGGTACCGAATCCCCACCACAACATCCCTGGAGCTTGATGATGGAAACTCGTGTAGCGCTTGTGACAGGCGCAAGCAGCGGTATCGGCCTCGCCACCGTCAGGCGCCTGTCGGCGGCAGGGCTGTCGGTGTTCGGCGCCGCCCGGTCCGACGACAGACTGCGGGATGCGTTGTCACCCCTGGTGGCGGGCGGCGCCCGCATCGGTTGGAAAGCAACCGATGTGACGAAGACCGACGAGATCCACGATCTGGTCGATGCGGTGCTCGATCGTTTCGGTCGCATCGACGTCCTGGTCAACAATGCCGGGCGCAGCGGCGGCGGCGAGATCGGCGCACTGCCCGACCAATTATGGGACGAAGTGCTGGCCACCAATTTGACCAGTGTGTTCTACCTGACGCGGGAAGTTCTAGGCCGCAAGGAGATGGTGGGTCGGGGGTGGGGCCGCATCGTGAATGTCGCGTCGACGGCGGGAAAGCAGGGTGTGGTGTTCGCCTCGCCCTACTGCGCGTCCAAACACGGTGTGCTCGGGCTGACGCGTGCGGTGGCGCTGGAGGTGGTCCGGTCCGGGATAACGGTGAACGCTGTATGCCCCGGTTACGTGGAAACCCCCCTGGCCGTGCGCGTACGGCAAGGGTACGCCGATCACTGGGGACGATCGGAGCAGGAAGTGCTCGACGAATTCGTCGGCAAGGTCCCACTCGGCCGCTACTCCACTGCCGATGAGGTTGCGTCGATGATCGAGTATGTGGCGAGCGACGCCGCCGCCAGCGTGACCGGCCAGGCGCTCAACGTCTGTGGCGGCCTCGGCCGTTACTGAGTCGCGTTGCGGCCGAGGGCGTCCCCTGGTCGTCCGGGTGCCGCGCGGGGGACGCCGACTCCGATTTTCGGACCGGTCGCTTCTAACCATGTTGTGCTAGAGAGAGTTAGGGGTATCGAGTCCCTGGTTCTACAGCGGTCAACCGGGCGGTTCGACGAAGCAGCTTGCACAGGCACCAGATTCGTAACGAACGACGTATCGCGAGGAACCCGATGACGACCGCTCTGTTGACCTCACCGCGTATCGACCTACTCGGCAATATGATGGCCACCCTGAACAACCACTCGATCCTGCCGACCGCGGCCAAGCCACGGCAGATGCTCGCCCTGCTCGCGCTGCGTCCGTGTCAGGTGGTGTCGGTCGAGTTACTGGTCGAAGAGGTCTGGGGAGACAATCAGCCCAGCCGCGTCCGCACGGCCACGCAGACCTACATCATGCAGATCCGCAGACTCCTCTCGGCTGCGCCCTTCGATTCCACCGAGGACGCCAAACAGCTGCTGATCACTCGCCACAATGGATATACGCTCGATTTCGATCCAGAACAGAGCGACGCCTGGCGATTCGTCGAGGCCACCCGCGCCGGATTCGTTGCACTCGACCAACGCGACTACGAGACCGCTTCGGTCAAGCTGGAGGAAGCTATTCAGATGTGGCGCGGTCCGGCGCTCGTCGACGTCGATACCGGCACGGTGCTGCGGCTCGAGGTCGAACGGCTCAACGAATACCATCGGTGTGCCCAGGAAGCCTGGGTAGAGGCCGAACTCAATCTCAAACGGTACAGAACCGCGCTGAGCGAGTTGGTCGCCCTGCGCGCTGCCGATCCGCTCAACGAGCGACTGTGCGGTCTGCAGATGGCTGCACTCTACGATTCAGGGCGAACTCCCGAGGCTCTGAACGCATTCCGTGACCTGAGCAGATCGCTGCGTGCCGAATTGGGAGTCACCCCTTCGCGAAAGCTCGTCCAATTGCACGAATCCATCCTGCGCGGCGATTTTCTGGAGGGATTACCGAGCCGTCCGTGACTCGGTAATCTGCTCGGTTCCGCGCGAACTCTGACCGCGCAGTACCGCATACGCGATCGAGGACCGTCCCGCATCGTTCACGGTAACTCCGGCATCCGGCCCGCGAACGAATACGAACGCCCCACCCGCCCGGCCTCGTACGCACCTTCCCGGCTCCGTCCCGGCAGCACGTATGAGGGCCGCGCATACGCGCCGCCGTCACAACATCGGTAGACCATTTCCGGCTCCCGAGGCCGGCCGTTCCGGTCTCCACAGCCCCGAGTCAGTCGACCGCGCGCGAGTTCGCTGCCTTTGACGGGACCCCGGTAGTCGGTCCACCTGATCTGGACCAATCTCATGGGGTCAGGTCACCTTTCCAGTCTCAGCGCGCCATTTCCGCGCCTGGCTCACCCTGCCTAGCTCCAACCTCCCGGGTTTCGCTGCCAAATAGCGCCTCCATCAATCTTCGAGCACGCCCCACCAGTGTTGACCCCGTCGAATCCACCGCCCGCAACCCGCCCGGGAGGCAGTATGACCACCCTTCTACGCGTCGATGCGTCAGCATCGCCGGTGTCGGTTTCGCGGCGTGTCGCCGCTGCCTTCACCGAAGCTCTCGAAGCACATATGCCTCGCCTGACCATCCTGAATCGCGATCTGGCGGGCACCCCGATACCCCACCTGACCTGGGACGCGGTATCGGTGCTGACCGGTATGAACAACGACAGCGACACCGCCGGAGAAGCCGAGGCACGGGCATTACAGGACACGCTCTCCAGTGAACTCCTCGATGCCGATCTGTTGGTGTTGAGCGCCCCTATGTACAACTGGGCGATTCCGTCGAACCTGAAAGCCTGGATCGATCGCGTTCTGGTTCTGGGGCGCACACTGCCGAGAGATCCGCTGAACAAGCCACTCGGCGGCAGGCACGCCGTGGTCGCCCTGGCGTACGGCGGCCCGGGAAAACTCGTCGACGGCGACGCTACGTTCGAGTTCTGCGAGTCCTACCTGAAAACGCTGCTGGGGACCGTGCTCGGCTATCGGGTCGAGACCATCGTTGTTCGCAACACCTTGAGTACCGCGCGTTCGGACACCCCCGAGACCAGGGCCGCGTGGAATAGCGCGCTCGCCGAGGCGGAGACCGCCGCCCGAACCCATGCCCACAGCCTCGCCGAACGCCTGCTCACCGGTGCGGGCCCCGCTGTCAGGTGAAAGGAACAAGACCGTGAAGGACATTCTGGACAGGATCCTGAACGGGGAGGCGACGGATCTGGCCGGTGTCTCGATTCCCGACAGCTACCGGGCCGTCACCGTGCACGCCGACGAGCAACACATATTCGACGGTCTGCCGCACCGCGAGCGCGATCCCGGGCTGGCACTGCATCTCGACGAGGTTCCCACTCCTGTCGTGGGACCAGGTGAGGCGCTGGTGGCGGTTATGGCCAGTGCCGTCAATTACAACACGGTGTGGTCGTCGATCTTCGCGCCGGTCAGCACATTCCGGTTTCTGAACAAGTTGGGCAAGACCGGCCCGGCGGGAGCCCGGCACGATCTGCCCATGCACGTGCTCGGCTCCGATATGTCCGGTGTCGTGCTCAATGTCGGTCCCGGCGTGAGCAAGTGGAAGCCGGGCGATCGAGTGGTGGCGCACTGTCTGAATGTCGACCTGCAGTCCCCGGACGGCCACGACGACACCATGCTGGACACCGACCAGCGCATTTGGGGCTACGAGACGAACTTCGGGGGGATGGCACACCTGGCACTCGTGCGGTCCAACCAGCTCATGCCCAAGCCCGCTCACCTCACATGGGAGGAGGCCGCCTGTAGCGGCTTGGTCAACTCGACCGCCTACCGACAACTCGTCTCCCAGCACGGCGGGGCGATGAAACAAGGTGACATCGTGCTGATTTGGGGCGCCACCGGCGGCCTGGGCTCCTATGCCGTCCAGTACGCCCTCAACGGCGGCGCCGTGCCGATCGCGGTGGTCTCGAGCCCTGAACGTGCCGAGCAGGCGCGTAGACAAGGGGTCGAACTGGTCATCGACCGCAAGGCCGAGGACTACCGCTTCTGGCGTGAGGGTGAGCCCGACGAACGGGAATGGCGCCGATTCGGCTCCCATATCCGCGATCTCACCGGCGGTGAGGATCCCGACATCGTCTTCGAGCATCCGGGTCGGGACACCTTCGGAGCCTCTGTCTATGTCGCTCGGCGCGGCGGAAAGATCGTCACCTGCGCGTCGACATCGGGGTTCCGGCACGAATTCGACAATCGCTACCTGTGGATGAACCTCAAATCCATCATCGGCACCCATTTCGCGAACTACCGGGAAGCCTGGCAGGCCAACCGGCTCATCGACCGGGGCAACATCCACCCCACCCTGTCCCGCACCTACGACATGGACCGGTCGGCCGACGCCGTCACCGCCGTACACCGCGGCAGCCACATGGGCAAAGTCGGTGTGCTCTGCCTCGCACCGACCCGCGGGCTCGGGGTCACCGATCCGGTCAAGCGGGCCCGCCACCTCGACCGCATCAACTCCTACACGATACCGAGGAGCGACGACCATGACCTCCGCACCGACAACCACTCCGATCTCTTCGGACCGATACACCTCGCTGGTGCAGTTCCTGACGCGACACATGCAACTCCTTGACGCAGGCCGTTTCGAGGAGTGGGCCGCCGGATTCACCGAAGACGGCGTCTTCGCCACCGAGGCGGTTCCCGAACCCGCTGTCGGGCGCGACCAGCTCGCCAGCGGTTCGCGCCGTGCGCACGCAGATCTGACCGCGCAGGGCATCCAGCGTCATCACTGGCTCGGCATGGTCGTCGCCGAAGACGTCGGCGGCAACCGGGTGCGGGCGCGCAGCTACGCGCTGACGCTGACCGGCACGGGCGACGGCACCGCCGAACTGCGGTTCTTCAATCTGTGTCGAGACACTCTGCACTACGACCCGGTCGACGATTCCTGGCTGATCCGGGAACGTCGCGTCACCCGACAGTAGGGAGTCATCCGATGAGTCAGGACACTTTCCCGTTCGCACGCCGTTGCCCCTATGACATTCCCGACGAATACCGGCGACTCCAGCAGGCAGGTGCAGTCGAACAGGTCGACGTGGCCCACGGCGGCAAGGCATGGATCCTCACCTCCTTCGAAGACGTGCGATTCGCCCTCCACGACACCAGCATGAGCATGGATCGAACCCACCCCAATTATCCTTCGCCACTGCCGATCCCGCCTGCCTTCCGCACCAACGCGTCCCTGCTGGGAATGGATCCGCCCGAGCACACCAACTACCGCGGAATGGTCAAGGCGGAGTTCACTTTGCGCAGGGTCCGGGCCATGACCCCGAGGATCGAAGAACTCGTCGACGAACACATCGACCGTTTCCTAGACCGAGCCGACCGCACCGGCGATGTGATGGAAGATCTCGCACTACCGTTGACCCTGGCCGTTATCGGCGAGCTGCTGGCCATACCGCCCGAAGACCTGCCTACCCTGCACCACAACACGCGCCGCATGTTCGACCGTGCGGTCACCCAGGACGAACGTGTAGCTGCGATCACGTTCCTTGAGGAGTACTTTAAGGATTTCGTCGCCTCGAAGTTCGTCGCCGAGAGTGACGACATGATCAGCCGGATCATCGCCCGCAACCCCGGCCGCACCGTCACCGAAATGATTCATTTAACGCGACTTCTGCTCAACGGCGGACACGACAGCACTGCCAGCATGATCGGCCTCGGCCTGGTGGTGCTGCTCGGCGATCGGGACACCTTCCTCGCGCTGCCCACCGATCCCAGACTCCTCGACAGCGCCGTCGAAGAGCTTCTGCGGCTGTTGTCGGTGACCGACCTGGCGACTCCGCGGGTCGCCGCAGAGGACGTCACGATCGGGGGCGAACGGATCCGGCGCGGCGACGGCGTCTACCCGTCGACCGCCGCCGCGAACCGGGACCCGGCCGTATTCCCCGACCCGGACAGATTCGACCCACGTCGCCAAGACACCGACCGTCACGTGGCGTTCGGGTTCGGACGTCACCTGTGTCTCGGCGCCGATCTGGCCCGCGTCGAACTCCGGCTGGTATTCGGCAAGCTCGCCGAGCGGGCCCCAGCGCTAGCGCTGACCGTCCCAGAGGGTGAGATCCCCTACATGGACGGCGGTTTCGTCTATCGTGCCGCGAAAGTGCCTGTCCGTTGGTAGAAGTCGCGTCACTGACGTCGCTCGTGCTCCAGGCCCATTCGAGCGGCCGCTTATCTACCGAGAACTCATCGGACGAGAACGAACTACCAGGGGGTAGACGGTTTGACAGAGAACACGCTCACCCATCGGATCCGGGTCGACGCGCCCCCGGCGCAGGTGTACACGCTCATCGCCGATGTCGGGCGATGGCCACTGCTGCTCACACCGACCGTGCACGCCGAACAATTGCACCGGCACGACGACGAAGAGTTGATCCAGCTGTGGGCCACCGCCAACGGCGGACTCACCACCTGGCAGTCCCGCCGTGTCCTGACCCCACAGACCCACACCATCGAGTTCGCACAGGTGAAATTCACCGCCCCAGTCGCGAGTATGCGCGGACGCTGGGACATCACCGCCGCCGGACCCCACGCCTCGCAGGTCACCTTGCATCACACGTTCTCGGCGGTCGACGACGACCCCGCCGCAGTGGCGTTGATCGGCGCCGCCGTCAACCACAACAGCACCCAGGAACTGGCCCGCATCAAACAGGCCGCCGAACATGCCGGCACCGGACTCGCAGTGTCCTTCGACGACTCCGTCGAATTCACCGGATCACTGGAACGAGCCTACGAATTCATTCACCGATCCGACGCGTGGCCCGACCGTCTCCCGCACGTCGGTGACGTCGACCTAACCGAATACGGCCCAGACCTGCAGACCATGACCATGACCACAATCGCGGCCGACGGAAGCGAACACCGCACGACATCGGGTCGGGTGTGCCGACCCGCCGCCCGCATCTTTTACAAGCAGTACGAACTTCCCCCGGTGATGCTCGCCCACACCGGCCGCTGGATTTTCGAGCAGATCGACCCGGCGACGGTGAAGGTCACCTCACACCACGACGTCATCGTCGATATGACCGTCGCCCGCAGTATCTACGGCGTCGGGCTCTCCGACGCCGATGCGGCCCGTATGGTCCGCGACACCCTCGGCGGCAACAGCCGCATCACTCTCTCCGCCACCCGTGACTGGGCGGCGAACCGGAAAGGAACATCAGCCGTGCCGAACCTCACTGTGACCGAAGACGACCTGAAGACCTGCCTACAGCAGGCTGTCGGCGGCGACGACGACATCGATATCGACACCGCCGATCTCGATACAGACCTTGTCGAACTCGGCATCGATTCCCTGGCAAAAATCGATGCGCTCGGCCGCCTTGAGAGACAGTTCGGATTCAGGTTCCCCGAGGGCAGCGCCGATGTCATCGACACCATCCGGAACTTCCTGACCGTAGCCAACGAACAGCTCGCCGGTCAGTCGTGACCGTGACCACGGCCGTCGACCTGCCATCGAGGTTCGTTCGGTTCGCCATCGAAAATCTGGCGGGTAGTGCGACAGAACTCGACCAGGCCGCCGAGCATCCACTGCCGCAGTCGCAGCGGTTCGCCGAAGTCGGGTTGGCGAACTGGTGGCTGGCCGCCGAATTCGGCGGCCTCGGCATCGGCATGGAGTCCAGTGTGGACATCGTGTCCGAGATGGCCTATCACGACACCGGATTCACCTTCGGCTCGTTTCTGCCGATTCTCGGCACGACGATGATCGAGCGGTTCGCCCACCCCGACGTGGCTCGACGGGTGTTGTCCCAGCTCGGAGTTGCCGGTCACTCCTGCGCGATCCTAGCCAGCGAACAGCAGGCCGGAAGTGACCTGACCCAGACGGCCACCACCTATCGCGGCAGCGCCGACGGCGCCCGATTGACGCTGAACGGGCAGAAGTATTTCGCGACCAACGCCGACCGGGCGCTTTATCACGTCGTGCTGGCCCGCGACATCGACGACGGGTCCGAGTACCGCATGATCGTCGTGCCGCGTGACACCCCCGGAGTTCGGATTCACCAACGCTGGTCGATGACCGGAGTGCGCGGCTCGGCCACCTACGAGGTTGCGCTCGAGAATGTCACCGTCCCGGTCGAGAACATGTTGCACGGCAACGGCATCCGAGTGCTCGAAGTCGGCCTCAACCTCAGCCGTACCCTCATAGCCGCCTGCGGCATCGGAATCGCCCGCCGCATCCGCGACCTCAGCATGACCTACGCGCAGACCACCCTCGTCGGTGGGCGACCATTGCACCTCAACGACGTCTTCGCCGCCAAACTGGGACAAATGGAGGCGCATATCGAAACCATGCGGACCCAGTGCCTCGCGGCGGGCCGCGAGATAGACGAACTCCTCGCTCGTGGCGGGTCGGCGGATCCGCTACGTCAGGGCACGCTGCGCTCGGCGATGGTCGCCAAATTGTTCTGCGGCCAGATCACCTGGCAAGTCGCGAGCATCGGATCGGAGATATTCGGCGGCGGCGGGTACACCCGCGACCACCCGATCGGCAAGCTCGTGCGAGACGCGCGCTATATCGGCGTCGTGGAAGGCGGCGAAGATGTCACCCGCGCACTGCTCTACGCCCGATATGTCAAACCCGCGTCGCGTCGCCGCTAGGCAATCCTGCGGCACCTTCGTCGAGACCCCGATCCGCATTGCAGAGGAGAACGCTGTGGAGAAACTCGTCACGGAACTGACCGAGCTGCGGCGGTTGGTTCTCGACCAGACGACCGCAGCCACCGGACGCCAGCGCGAACAAGGCAAGGCGACCGCACGCGACCGCATCGACATGCTTCTGGACAAGGCGTCCTTCCACGAGGTCGAATCCCTGCGGCGCGCGCGCGGCGCGAGTCTCGGGCTCGGCGAGCGCCGCCCGCACACCGATGGCGTCGTCACCGGCTGGGGTACGGTCATGGGGCGCACGGTCTTCGTGTACGCCCAGGACTTCCGTATCCTTGGCGGCGCGGTCGGTGAGGCACACGCGGAGAAGATCCACAAGATCATGGATCTGGCCATCGCCACCGGCGCACCCCTGATCGCCCTGAACGACAGCGCGGGCGCTCGCATCCAGGAGGGGGTGGCAGCGTTGGCGGGCTTCGGCGGAATCTTCCGTCGAAATGTGCACGCTTCGGGCGTAATTCCACAGATCAGCGTCATGCTCGGCCCCTGTGCGGGCGGCGCGGCCTACAGTCCGGCACTGACCGATTTCGTATTCATGGTGCGCGGTATCGCACAGATGTTCCTCACCGGTCCCGACGTCGTGGCAGCGGTGACCGGCGAGCGGGTCAGCATGGACGAACTCGGTGGTGCCGATGTCCACGCACAGCGCTCCGGTGTCGCGCAGTTCGCCTACGACGACGAGGAATCCTGCCTGCACGACGTCCGGCTGCTGCTATCGATGCTGCCCGCAAACAACAGTGAACAGCCGCCCGTCGTGCCCTGTGCTGACCCGGTCGACCGGCGCAACGACGCACTCTACGACCTGGTCCCGACCGGTGGAAACCAGCCTTACGACATGCGCGCGGTGATCGAGGAGATTGTCGACGACGGCGACTACTTCGAGGTCGCTGAGCAGTGGGCCGGGAATATCCTCTGTGTTTTTGCCCGGTTTGCCGGGCACGTGGTGGGAATCGTGGCCAGCCAGCCGAATTCGATGGCGGGTGCGATGGATATAGCGGCGGCCGAGAAGGCCGCGCGGTTCGTACAGACCTGCGACTGCTTCAACATCCCGATCGTGACCTTAGTCGACGTACCTGGCTTCCTCCCTGGTGTCGGGCAGGAACACGGCGGCGTCATCCGGCACGGCGCCAAATTGCTGGCGGCCTACTGTAATGCGACCGTGCCGCGCGTCTCGGTGATCCTGCGCAAGGCGTTCGGCGGTGCGTACATCGTGATGGACTCCCGGTCGATAGGCGCCGACCTGACTTTCGCCTGGCCGACCAACGAGATCGCGGTCATGGGCGCCGAGGGTGCGGTGGAGATCGTGTTCCGCCGCGAACTTGCAGGCGCCGAGGACCCGGAAGTCATACGTGCCGAACGGATCCGGCAGTACCGGCGGGAGCTAGTCCATCCCTATTTCGCTGTCGAGCGCGGGCTGGTCGACGAGGTGATCGATCCGGCGACGACCCGCACGGCGCTGATCGGCGCGCTGGCCATGCTGCGAACCAAACACGCTGACCTCCCCCTACGCAAACACAGCAACACTCCGCTCTGACCGGACAAGGATGTGGACCCATGAGTATCGAGGTAAACGGAAACAGGGTCGCGCACGATGCGCCGCTGTTGCGCATCGAGCACGGCAACCCGGACGATATCGAGATCGCAGCCCTGCTCGCGGTATTGCTCGCCACCGCCACGACACCGAAATCTTCACCCGCCCCGGCTCCTGCGGTCTGGTTACGACCCCGGCGCCATTCGGTCTATGTGACCGCCACCAGTTGGCGCTCGGCGGCATGAGTACAGAGGCGACGACGCCGACGCGCGTATTGGTGACCGGCGGAGCCGGATTCATCGGGGCGAACTTCGTTCACCATATCGTGAACCGCTATCCCAATGTCGACGTGGTGGTGCTGGACGCGTTGACCTACGCGGGCAACAGAGAATCGTTAGCCACGGTGAGGAGCCGGATCGAATTCGTCGTCGGCGATATAGGCGACGCCGGACTGGTGGACGATCTGGTGCGCCGCGTCGACGCGGTCGTGCATTTCGCCGCGGAATCGCACAACGACAATTCGCTGGCCGACCCGCGCCCGTTCATCGACACCAATATCGTCGGCACATTCACACTTCTGCAAGCCGTCCGGGCACACGGTGTGCGCTACCACCATGTGTCGACCGACGAGGTGTACGGGGATCTGCCGTTGGCCGACCCACTCCGGTTCACCGAGTCCACCCCCTACAATCCGTCGGGGCCGTACTCGGCGACCAAAGCGGCAGGCGACATGCTGGTGCGGGCGTGGACGCGGTCCTTCGGCGTGAGGGCAACGATTTCCAACTGCTCCAACAACTACGGCCCCTACCAACACGTCGAGAAGTTCATTCCCCGCCAGATCACCAACCTGATTGACGGGATCCGTCCGCGTCTGTACGGGGCAGGCACGAACGTGCGCGACTGGATCCATGTCGAGGATCACAATCGTGCGGTGTGGCGCGTCCTGTGTGCCGGCAGCGTGGGCCGCACCTATCTGATCGGCGCCAACGGCGAGCTGGACAACAGGACCGTGATTGCCGCGTTACTTGAGGAATTCGGCCGCGCACCCGACGAATTCGACCAGGTCACCGATAGACCCGGACACGACGTGCGCTACGCCGTCGACTCCTCGGCGCTGCGCCGCGAACTGGGGTGGACGCCGCAATATCTCGACTTCCGGGACGGCCTGAGGTCGACCATCCGGTGGTATCGCGACAACGAACAGTGGTGGCGACCCGACAAGGTCGCCACCGAAGCGGCCTACCGGCGAAACGGCGAGACCCGGTTGTGAACGCGGTGCGCAGTCAGAGGAAACGGATCACGGCGCAGGACCAGTAGAATCCGCCGCCGGATCCGTGCAGGGCGCAGATGCTACCTGGTCGGATCGAGCGGTGCTGACGCAGCCAGTGCAGTCCGGCGATCTGGTCACCCGCACCGAGATGACCGATGGTGCGACCCCATTCGTAGTTGGTGATATCGGGTTCGATGCCAAGTGGCTCGAAGAATTGATGCCGCATCTTCGGCACCCCCAAATGCGGCACCACGTGCCAGTCGATGTCCTCGTGAGCCAGACCAGCCCCCGTCAGGGCAGCGTCGTACACGCCGAGCTGTCCCTGTTGCAGGATCTTCAATAGTTCCGCGAGACCGTATCGGCGCGTGAGCATCTCGCGGCCGTGATCGATGGTGATCGGTGTCGACCGCAGCGGCGCGTCGGCCGCGGGATCGGCGCCCCTGCTCATCTGTTCCAGCTCGGGGGCGCCGCGCCCGGTGACCGACAGCAACTCGGCGAACCCTCCCGAATTCGACACCAGCAGGGCGGTTCCACCGTCCGCGAAGACGGTGCCGGGATCGGTTCGCCAGCGGTCGATACCCGGTTCGCAGAACCGGTCACCGGTCGTGATCAGCACCGAAGCCGAGTCCTGCCGGCCGGACAGGAACTGTCCGGCCAGTTCCAGCGACGCCAGTCCGCCATTGGACAGCTGCGCCACATCCAACGTAAGACAGGTGTTTCCGACCGCGCCGTGCTGGACGTAGGCTGCCGAGGACCACATGTCGTATCCCTGAAAATAGGCGCTGGCATGCAGGACCAACTTCACCTGATCGCCGGAGATCGCGGCTTCGGAGATCGCAGTCCGGCCTGCCCGCAACGCCGATTCGGCGCCCGATTGCTCCGAGCGACACACCGATCGGATGCCGAGCCGCCGGGCACTGCGGGAATCGATACGGCCGAGGGCGATCTCCTCATGCACCGGGGTCGGCGCGGGCAGATCTGTTGCCGTCGCGGTTATATACATGCTGAGCCGAGCTCCCTCAAGGGCGTTGCAGGACAAGGGCCGAGGCGAATCCGCCGTGGCCGCGCGCGAGGACCAGCACCGTGCGCAGCTCGGCGGGAGTCGCCGACCGGATCAACGCGACGCTGTCGTCGACGATAGCGTCGGCGGGAAGGCCTGCGGGAGGTAGCGTTTGGTGACGCAGGCTCAGACACGCGGTAGCGACATCCAGGGCCGCCCCGCCACCCATCAGCCTTCCGAACATCGTCTTGGGCGCGGTGACTGGCACCGCGCGAGCGCCGAACAGATCGGCCAGCACCCGCGCCTCGGCCCCATCCAAATCGGGATCGCCGTAGGCGTCGGCGAAAACCGCATCGACATCGCCGGGGCGGCATCCTGACCGGTGGAGCGCCTGCGCCGCAGCCCGCCGCAAACCGTCTCCGGTCCGCGGATCGGGATCGAACGCTGCGGCGCTACCCGCGACGACGGCGTACGCGCGGGCCGGGTCGCCGGTGCGGTCCCACCGCTGCACGGTGAGGATCGCCCCGCCCTCTCCGGGGAAGTATCCCTGCGAGGTGGCGACGAACGGCTGATAGCTGGCAGGTTCGGACGATCGGTTCACTTCGGGCGCGACACCCAGCACGGCCATGCCGTAAGGGCAAAGGAGACCGTCGACGGCGCCCGCCAGCATGGTCGGCACGTCGGTACACACGCGATGCTTGGCATAGGCGACCGCGTCTAGCCCTGCGGCCTGTTCGGACACGACAACGCAGCCGGGGCCGCGCAGCTTGTTTTTGATCGAGATCTGACCGGTGTTCACGGCGTAGTACCAGGCGAAGGACATATACGGGCTGACTGTCTCCCACCCTTCGTGCCAGAGGGTCTGCAGCTGTCGCTGACCGAACTCAAGCCCCCCGGTGGAACTGCTCACCGCGACACCCGCCTGATAGCCATCCAGGCTCTGCGGATCGACCGAAGCGTTGGCCAGCGCCGAATCGGCCGCGACCATCGCAATTCTGGTGATCCGGTCGGTCTGTGGAACCAGCTTCTTTCGTACCGAATCCTCGGCCTCGAACGGCGGGATCATCCCGGCGTAGCGCACGGGGAACGCCGAGACATCGAAACGGTCGATTTCGGCGATCTTGCTACGACCGAGCAATAGGTTCGTCCAGTAGGTGTCGAGGTCGACGCCCAGGGGTGAGACGATTCCCAATCCGGTGACGGCGGCGGTGGTCATCCTCGGCCCGCCAACTCGAGATCGGTGAGGACGAGAGCGCTCTGAAATCCGCCGAAACCGCTGCCGACCGTCAATACGGCCTTCATGTCGTGGTCGCGGGCGATATTCGGCACATAGTCGAGGTCGCAGTCGGGGTCTTGTTCGAACAGATTCGCCGTGGGCATCACGACCTTGTTCTGCATCGCCAACGCGCACGCGGCGATCTCGAGCGACCCGATCGCCCCTAGGGAATGCCCGATCATTGACTTTATTCCTGTCATCGGAATTCGATACGCGTGTTCGCCCAGACTTCGTTTGACGGCTTCGGTTTCGTGCTTGTCGTTTTGTTTGGTCCCTGATCCGTGCGCGTTGACATAGTCGATATCTGTGGGGTTCAGCCGCGCCTTGCTCAGTGCGTGGTCGATCGCCTCCGACATCTCTGCACCCTGCGCCGACAGCCCGGTCATATGGAAGGCATTGCAGCGCGTGGCGTGACCGGCCACCTCGGCATAGATGTGGGCGCCGCGTCGTCGGGCGTGCTCGGCTTCCTCGAGGATCAGGATGGCACTGCCCTCACCGAGAATTAGCCCTGTGCGGTTGCGGTCGAACGGCCTGCATGCGGACTCGGGTGTGTCGTTGCGGATCGATGTGGCTTTGATTACGTCGAAGCAGGTCAACGTGATCGGGGATATCGGCGCGTCGGAGGCACCCGTCACCATCACGTCCGCTTCACCGCGCTGGATCATTTCCAACGCGTAGCCCACCGAGTCGATACCGGAGGTGCAGCCGTTGGAGATGACCGCTGCGGGCCCCAACGCTCCGGCGCGGCGGGCGAGGCTCGCAGCCAGTGAACTGGGCAGGAAGTAGTCGTGCACATGTGGTGTGGCGAAACTCGGATCGACCACCCAGTGCTCGCCACCGTCGGAGAGCACGGTGTACTCCCGCTCCATCGTGGTGGTGCCGCCGACAGCGCTGCCGACGGCGGTGCCGGTCCGCTCGGCCAGTTCCCCGTCGATGGTCAGGCCCGAGTCTCGCAGCGCTTCGTCGGCGGCGACGAGCGCCATCTGGGTGACACGGTCGTGGGCTCGCGCTTCCCGGTGGGTAAGTCCGTTCGCTATCGGATCGAAGTCGCATTCGGCCGCGACTCTGCAGCGGTGTCGGTCGGCGTCGAACGCGGTGATGATTCGGGTGGCGGTGACGCCGTTGCGCAGCAACGTCCAGAAGGGGTCGCGTCCGATCGCACCAGGGGCGACGACGCCGATCCCGGTGATCACAGCGCGGCGGTCAATCGTGGGCATCAGCGGTCCTTTCGAAGGCTTGCGGGCAATATTGCGCAACCGTTCTCGACTTTCGCTGGACAGCCGTTGCCACGGAACCGATTCGACCGTGCAAAGTGGCTCGACTCGGAGTCCAGCGGTGACCCGCACCGTGGTCGGCGATCGGTTTGTCCACTGGAAAGGGTGACGATGCAGACGACACAGATTCCCGACGTCCGTAAGAATGTGACGGTGCCGGTCGACCCGACCCGCGCGTTCGAGATCTTCACCACCCACCCGTCGGTGTGGTGGCCGCCCTCGCATGTGCTGTTGCGAACCCCGAGGGTCGGATTGAAGATCGAACCGGGTGTGGGCGGGCGTTACCTGGAATGGGACCGGACCGGTCTGGAAGCGCAGTGGGGTGTAGTGACCGTGTGGGAGCCCGCGCGACGACTGCGGTTTACCTGGCGCGTCGGTGCGGACTTCCGACCGCTGAGCACCGATGACGGCGCTTCCGAGATCGATGTGAGTTTCGCGGCCGCGCCGGGAGGCACGCGGGTGGAATTGGCGCACACCGAACTGGGGCGGCTCGGTGACGCGGGTCGGGCGCTGCGGGCTGCGTTGGACGGCGAATCGCCCGGGGAGACATTGGAATTGTTCGCGTTGGCCGTCGAGAAGCTGGGAGCGCGACCATGAGCACGAGCGCGTCGCTACAGAAACTGTCACCGCACTGCCGCGCTTACCTCCAGCCACCATGGGGGTGGTGTGTGAATAACGCCGGCGTCGTGGTCGGAAGCGACCGGACGCTGTTGATCGATACCACCGCGACGATCGACCGAACCCGCGCCATGCGGGCGGAGCTGCACGCGGCGGGTATCGGCGATCCGCGCTACATCGTCAACACCCACTTCCATGGTGACCACACGTTCGGCAATTGCGTTTTCGACACCGCCGAAGTGATCGGTACGTCCACCACGGCCCGGGAGGCAGGCGACGCGGGCCTGGCGCTGTGTGGTCTGTGGCCGGCGGTCGACTGGGGTGAGATCACCCTGGTGGCGCCATCGATCCTTGTCGAGGATCGGCTCGGCATGGATCTGGGCGGGGTCGAGGTCGAATTGTTCGACGTCGGCCCTGCCCACACCTCCAGCGATCTGGTGGTCTGGGTGCCGCGGGAGCGGGTGTTGTTCACCGGGGACGTGGCCTGGAACGGGGTGACGCCTTTCGCCCTGATGGGGTCGGTCGACGGATCGCTGGCGGCGTTGCAACGGCTGCTCGAGTTGGACCCGGCGGTCGTGGTGCCGGGACACGGCGATGTCGGGGGACTGGAGGTACTTGAGCAGACTCGCCGATATCTGTTGTGGTGCAGGGATCTTGCGTTCGAAGGCCGTCGTGAGGGGATGTCCCCGCTCCAGGTGGCACAGCGGGCGTGGTCGGAGGGGACCGTGCCGGAACTGTCCGAGGCCGAGCGGTTGGTGGCGAATCTGTTTCGGGTCTACGCCGAATTGGATGGCGTGCCGACAGGCGGCCGTATCGATATTCGGGAGCCGTTCTCGCAGATGTCGGTTCTGAGCGGGGCGCCGCCGCTGTCGCACGCCTGACACCGCGACCACACGAGCGTCGGCGAACTGATCCGGTTCGCCGACGCTCGTGTGCTCAGTGGTTCGCGGCAATATGCCGGGCCAGGCGTTCGGCCGTGCCGAACTCCAGTGCGGCCTCGGCGCGAATCCTCGCACCCAAGGCCTTGTTCAGGCGATTGCGCAAGTCGATGCTCAGCAAGGAGTCGAAGCCCAGGTCCCGAAACGAATCAGTCGGGCCGACCTCGGACAGATCGTAGCCGAGCACGTCGGCGGCTTCGGCGCGGATCAGTGCGAGGATATCGCCCACGCCGGGCTCGTCGTCGGCGCCCAGGTCGGTGGACTCGGGTGGCTCGGTGAGGTGCGCCGCGATCACCGTCGGCGCGGGTAGGTCAGACGCCGCAGCGAACATCTCCACGCCGTGAGCGGTCGACAGTGGATGAATGCCGTTGCGCCGCAGCAGTGCGCCGCGGTCGGCGTCATCGAGATGACCGGTCAGCGTGGTCGGCTTGTCCCACAGGCCCCAGGCGATCGACTGGCACGGCAATCCCAATCGATGCCGGTGCGCGGACAGGTGATCGAGAAATGCGTTCGCCGCGGAGTAGTTGGCCTGTCCCGCGGTGCCGAGTATCCCGGCGATCGAGGAGAACAACACTAACCGGACTGGATCCCGCTCGGTGTCGGCGGTTGCGGTGGCGATGTGCAGGTTCACCGCGCCGGCGACCTTCACTGCCATCGTCGCACGCAACTGCGGCTCGGTGAGGGTGGCGATAGAGGCGTCGTTGACCAGACCCGCCGCGTGCACAATCACCGTGGGCCGGTAGGTATCCACCAGGGTGGTGACCTGGCGCAGGTCGGTGATATCGCATTCGGCGATATCGACCCGGTCGGCGCCCACACGGCGCAGGCGTTCGGCCAGTTCGCGCGCACCGCCGCCGTGTCGGCCCGATCTGTTCGCGACAACCATATGCTTGGCGCCGTCTGCGACCATGTATTCGGCGATTTCGGCGGCTATGCCCGACGCGCCGCCGAATATGACACAGGTTACGTCGCGTCGTCGGTCGGGGATCGTTACCACAAGTTTGCCGGTATGGCGGGCGCGGCGCAGTCGGGCCAACGCCAGATCAATGTCGCGGATGTCGTAGGAATGGGTCGACGGCAACGGGATTCGCCCGGTCCGAGTCAGCTCGATCAGGGTGTCGAGTACCTGCCCGATCCGGGCAGGGTCCATGGCCAGAATGTTGTACGCCGCGTACTCGACCTCTGGGAAGTCGGCCGCGACCCACTCCGCTCTGCGGATATCGGTTTTGCCCATCTCGACGAATCGGCCACGGGGGGCGAGCATGCTCAACGACGCGTCGATCGCCGGCCCGGACAGCGAGTTCAACACGATATCGACTCCGGTTCCCGCAGTGACGGCACGGAATCGGTCGACGAATTCGAGCGTGCGCGAATTCGCGATGTGGTCGGCGGGGATACCCAACTGCCGCAGGTGATGCTGTTTTCCGGGGCTAGCGGTAGCGAACACCTCGCATCCCATTGCCCGCGCGAGGTGGACAGCGGCCAGACCGACGCCGCCGGTGGCGGCATGCACCAACACCCGCTCACCCGGTTTGGCTGCCGCTACATCGGTCAGGCACTGATAGGCGGTGACCGAGGCGATCGGCAGCGCGGCGGCCTGCGCGAGGGACCAGCCCTTCGGGATCGGCCGGACCTGTGCGGCCTCGGCGACCACGACAGGACCCAGCGATTCGGAGAACACCCCGAACACCCGATCTCCTGCGCGCAGGTGCGACACCTCGGCGCCGACCTCGATGACACGGCCCGCGCCTTCGCTGCCCATGGTGGTTTCAGTCTTCACAAGATTCAATGCCACCGCGATATCGCGGAAGTTCAACCCCGCCGCCTCGACCCGGACGCGGACCTGCCGCGATCGCAGCGGTGCCGTCGCCGCTGGCCACGGCACTTCGGCCAGATCGTCCAAGGCGCCTCGGCGGGTCACATCGATCCGGTACCCGTCGCGGGGGACGGGTACCGCCACTGACGGGACCGGTTCTACGGTGGGAACGAGAATCCGGCCGTCTCGCACCGCGACCTCCGCCACTCCCAGACCAGCGGCGGCATGGACGAGCGCGTCGCTGGCGTCGGTGTCGGTATCGACGATGCGGACCCGACCGGCTAGTTCGGTGCCTGCCGATCTGGCTGCCCCGGCCACCGACGCGCCGATCAGACCGGTCGCTGGATCGTGCGGTGACGTCGCCGCGGCCTGGTGGGTGACGAATACGAGGACCTGATCGGTTGTCTGCGAGGCGGATCGGACGGCTGTGACGGCCTGCCACGTTCGCGCCATCGCGATCTCGGCCCAATCTTCGGTAAGCGCGAGTTCGCGATCGTCGACATCAACCAGGACTACCGGCTGTTCGCGAAGTTCGGCGAGCCGGTCGGTGACAGTGTCGGTGAGGGGGATTGTCGAGAAGTACGTGACCGGCTCCTCGGGCTCGGTCGCGCGGGCCGTCCATCGGCGCTGTCGCAGCAGCGGTGCGGGGACCGGCTCGCCGTGCACAGGGCGGAAAAGGACTTCCCGGACATCGAATACCGACTCGCCATCGCTGGTTTCCGCGTGCACCGACGCGCTCGCGGGCCCGAGCAGGTCGCAACGGATCCGCAGGACGGTGGCGGTGGTCGCGGTGACCGAGATACCACGCCAGACGAACGGCAGCGCCAGTCCGGACCAGGCATGGGATAGCACCGCGTGCAACGTCGCATCCAACAGAGCCGCGCGCGATCTGCCTACGGTGACCTCCGACGGCAGATGTACCTCCGCGACGATCACTGACTCACCCCGCCACGCACGGGTCAACGCACGGAAACTTCCCCGGTAGTCGTAGCCGCGGTCTGCCAGCCGCCGGTAGACGTCAGCGACATCGATGGCGGCCAGGTCCGTCGGCGGCCAAGTCGCCCACACGGGTCCCGACACGGGTTCAGATCGGTGTACCGCGATCGCGGTCGCGGTTGTCTGGAATTGCCCATCGGCCCCGCGCCGATGTACCGCCATGTCGTAGCCTGCCGGGATCGGTGTCGCGGTAACGGTGACCGTGCAGTCTGCCTCCACCTCGATCGGGGCGGTCAGCGTCAACTCGTCGATGATCAGGCCGGGCGCTGTCTCGGTGAGCATTTCGATAACGGCGGTGGCGGGGACGATCGCCTGCCCGGCGACCACATGTTCGGCCATCCAGGGATGCTGGGCGAGCGCGACGGTGGCCGCGATGGCTCCCTGTGGTAACTCGACACGGTCCGTGACGAGCGCTCTGCCCGCCACGGTGGGGCTCGCGGAGCCCGCCGAGGGAGTCAGCCAGAAGCTGCGTCCGGAGAACGGTGTCGGCGGGGCTGTCGGGGCGGCTGAGAGGGCCACGGTGCGTGCCCGATCCAAGCGGGCCTCACCGATCAGCAGTTGTTGCAGACCGCCGCTGTCACGGCGTAGCGAACCCACGACGTCGACCTCGACACCGTGATCTTCGGCGATCTGCTCGATCACCGGGGGCAGCAGCGGATGCGGACTCGACTCGACGAAGGTCCGCAGATCGTCGTCCAACGCGGCCGTGACCGCGGGCCAGAACCGGACCTGCTCGCGCAGCGACCGGTACCAGTAGGCGGCGTCGAGTCGTTCGTCTGCCGACAACAGACGGCCGAATACTGTTGAGTACAGCCGAATCTCGGGGATGCGCGGCCGGATGTGGGAGAGGTCGTCAAGCAGCCGTTCCCGGATGGGCTCCACCGCTGAGGTGTGTGAAGCGTAGTCGACGTCGATCACGCGGGTATCGATCCCGGCGGCGCGCGCGGCCGCCTCGACCTGGGCCAGATCTCGCGGGACGCCACCGATCACGGTGGACCTCGGACCGTTGATAACCGACACCTCGATATCGGTGCCGGTCCGCTCGACCAATTGCGAGGCAAGCGTGGCCGAGCACCGCAGCGTCAACAGCCCGCCTGCCGCGACAAGGTCACGAATGGCGCGACTTCGCAGAGCGACGACCGCGCAGGCGTCTTCGAGGGTCAGCGCACCCGCGATGTGGGCGGCGGCGATTTCGCCTTGTGAGTGGCCGATCACCGCAGAGGGCGTGAACCCGTCGGCCTGCCAGGCCCGGGCCAGTGACACCATCACGGCGAACAGAGCGGGCTGTACGACATCCACCCGGTCGAGATCTCGACCCGCCAACGCTTCGAACAGATCCCAGTCACAGTGGGGTCGAAGGGCATGCGCGCAGCGGGTGAGCGACTCGGCGAAGGCAGGGTGCTGTTCAAACAGCCGCAGGCCCATCCCGGCCCACTGGGCTCCCTGGCCTGGAAATATCAGGACCGGGTCGTGGGCGGTCGGCGAACTACGCACCAGATGTCCGGGAGCGTAGGCACCGAGGCCGTCGTCGGCGGCCGGGTCGGCGCGGAGGCGGTCGAGGCCGCTGGTGAGTGCGTCGAGGCTGTCTCCGATCACGCCGACCGACTCGCCTGTCCGGGACCGGCCCGCCAGAGCGGCAGCCGTGGTCGCCAGGTCACCGCGATCGGCGGAATGCAGATGCTGCCTCAGCGCCCTCGCGTGACGGGTCTGGGTGACGGTGTCGGGGGCGCTGACTTTCAGTCGCACCGGTGCGATGACGGTGTCGTGACGACGCCCGACCGGATCGCCTTCTCGCACCACTACGTGGGCGTTGGTGCCGCTGATCCCGAAGGCCGAGACCGCGGCCTGTCGCGGATGGTCGGATGCGGGCCACTCCATCGCATCGGCCGGCACCGCTAATCCGCCTGCCTGCCAGTCGAAGTCGGTGGTCAACGGTTCGGCATCGACGGTGGGCGGAATCGTGCGGTGCCGAAGCGCCTGGATGGTCTTGATAAGTCCGCCGATGCCTGCTGCGGCCTGCGTGTGCCCGATGTTCGATTTCAACGAACCGACCCATACTGGTCGACCAGGAGGGCGCGCCGAGCCGTAGGTGTTCTGTAGGGCTGCCAGCTCGATCGCGTCGCCTAGTGGAGTGCCGGTACCGTGCGCCTCGATCAGATCGATATCGGCGGGGTCGACGCGTGCATCCGCCAATGCCCGACCAATGACCTGTTCCTGGGCCCGGCGGCTCGGTGCGGTAAGCCCATTGCTGGCGCCGTCGTGGTTGGTGGCGGTCCCGGCGATGATTGCGAGCACGGTGCGACCCTCCCGACGGGCCTGTGACAACGGCTGCAACAGCACCGCGCCCGCGCCCTCGGACCAGACCGTACCGTCCGCAGCGTCGGAGAACGTTTTGCAGCGCCCGTCGGGGGCCAGACCACCCTGCCTGCCAAAGTCGATAAACAGGGCATCGGACGGCATCACGCACACACCGCCGACCACGGCCAGATCGCATTCGCCGTCGCGTAGTGCCCGCACCGCCAGATGAACCGCGCTTAGCGATGAGGAGCACGCCGTGTCCACCGTGTAGGACGGGCCGGTCAGGCCGTAGACATAGGCGATCCGGCCCGCGATCACACTGATCGAGTTCCCCGTGATCCCATATCCCTGCACATCTTCGCCCCGGTCCGCCAAACGCGGCCCATACTCTTGCGACATCGCGCCGACGAATACTCCGGTCTGTGTACCGCGCAGACCGGCACGATCGAGACCTGCCGCTTCGAAAGTCTGTGCCACGACCTCGAGCAGAACGCGTTGCTGCGGATCCATCGCCAACGCTTCGCGCGGGGATATGCCGAAGTGGGTGTTGTCGAAGCGGTCGACCTCGGCCAGAAAATTTCCCGGAGGCACAGTCGCAGTGATACCGCGCTCGGCGGGGAATCGGCCGGACACCGTGGTTCTGGTATGCACAAGCTCCCACAATTGGTCCGGACCGGCGATGCCACCGGGGTATCGGCAGCAGGTGGCGATCACGGCGATTGATTCGGGAGGCGAGATTTCAGTGCTCATGTGTCGGTCTCCGAGATGAGGTAGTCGACCAGCGAACGGGGTGAGGGGTAGTCGAAGAGCAGAGTCCGTGGCAGCTGTCGGCCCAGGCGCCTGTTCAGGGCGGTGCGCAGGGCGACTGCTGCTCTCGAATCGAGACCGATGTCGGTGAAGGAGCGGTCCAGGTCGGCACTGGTGATATCGCCACTGATGGCGGCGTTGACGAGGTCTTCGACCAGTTCGGTGATCGGCGGCGAGTTTTTCTCCGCCGAGCCGAGCGCAGGATCCACGGTGGCGCGGATCGGCGGCGTCACGACGCCCGCCGATATCGTCGGGTCAGCGCGTCCCGGATCGAACCCCTTGTACCAGTAGCGGTTTCGGGCGAACTCGTAGTGAGGGACGTCGGTATGCATGGTCGCCGGGTGCGGGTTCAAGCGATAGCCGCCTGCGGCCGCCTGCGCGATCGCGGTGACAAACGCGTCCACCTCCCGATCGCCGTCCATGAGTGGAGTGGCCAGGACTTCTCCGTCGAGGCAGTCGGTGGTCATGGTCGTCAGGCTGTGGCCGGGACCAACTTCGACGAACCAGCGGCCGCCCAGAAGATGCGCTCGGTCGACGGCATCGGCGTATCGCACAGGGCGGCACAGGTGCCAGGCCCAATGGCCGGGCCAGTCGAAGGTATCGACGGCATCGACGGCGACTTCGGCGCCGTCCAGGCACGAGATCAGGCGAGGGGCGCCCTGTGGCGGCCGCATCCAGGCGACCCGGCTCGCGGCGGTAGCGAGTTCGTCGCTGATCGGACGCATCAATGAGCAGTGGCCCGCACGGGCGACCCGCAGTGTCCTGGTATGGATTCCGCGCAGACGAAACTCTTCGGCCATGGCGGGCAGATCGGCGGACGGACCCGCCAGGACTGTGTTCGACGGACCGTTCATCCCCGCGATATCTATGGTCGGGAACGTCGGGAGAATTTTGTTGACCTGGTCTACTGAGGCCATCGTGGCCAGCATCGCCCCGGTCGGCGGCAGCGAATCGATCAATCGCCCTCGATCACGCACCAGCAGGCACGCGTCTTCTAGGGACAGCACTCCGGCCGCGTACGCGGCGGTAATCTCACCTTGGGAATGGCCGAGGACGATATCGGGAGTGATGCCGAACGAGGCGAGCAATCCGAGCAATCCGGTCTGGATGGCGAACAACAGCGGCTGGGCGTAGTCGAGGCGGTCGAGATCGGCGTCCTGCCACAATAGGTCGACGATATCGCGTTCCACCAAGCCGTTGAGAATGTCGGCGGTCTTGTCGAATGCCTCGGCGAACGCGGGATAGGCCCGATACAGGGCGGTGCTCATCCCGGGTTTCTGCATTCCCTGTCCAGGGAAGGTAAAGACGACCTCGCCGGGAGCGGGTCGCTCGATAACGGTGTCGGCGGGTAGGTCTCCGGCCGCCAGGCTGCTCAACTGCAACAGTGCGTCGGCGCGATCTCGAACGGCTGATCCGATACGGACCGGACCGTGCGGATCGCGGAGGGTCTGCCACGCTCGGGCGGCCACCGTCGTCGGGTCGCAGGCGGCGAGATGCGCTCGCAATCGACCCGCCTGCACACGCAGGGTCGCGTGGTCGCTGCCGGATACCAGCAGCGGCGCCGGGAATACCGCGGACGCGGTGTGCTCGACGGGGTCGCATCCGGCCAGCACCACGTGCGCGTTGCTGCCTCCGAGGCCGAGGGAGGTCACCGCGCCGTATCGTTCGGATGGACGCCCGCGCCACGGCTGAACGGTGATCGGGACGTCGAGTCCGGATCCGGGCAGGTCGATGGCGGGGGCGGAGCGGTGGAAGTGCAGGTTTGGCGGTATCTGGCCGTGCTGGATGCTCAACGCCACCTTGATCACGCCCGCGATACCCGCGGCCGCTTCCAGATGGCCGATATTCGTCTTCACCGAACCCACCCACAGCGGATCCGCGGCGGTGCGGGCGCTGCCGAGAACCGCCGTCACCGCGTCGATCTCGATGGGATCGCCGACACGTGTCCCGGTGCCGTGCAATTCCAGATAGCCAAGCTGATCAGGGTGAACAGTCTCGGCGTAGACGGCGTCGAGCAGACGGGCCTGCGCCTGGGAACTCGAGGTGGTCAGCGACCCCGCGGCCGCGTCATGCCCCACCGCAGTCGCCACGACGGAGGCATAAGGGGCGCGCCCAAACAAGTGCTGGTGCGCGCCGGTAGTGAGGATGACGACGCCGACCCCTTCGCCGCGGACGATTCCGTCGGCGGTCGAATCCAGGGTGCGGCAGCGGTGCGTCGGCGACAGCACGCCCAGGCTGTCGAGCACATCGTCGGTTTGTGGGTCGAGGTTCAGATGAACGCCTGCGACGACGGCCACGTCGCAATCACCCGAACGTAGGCAGGTCACCGCGGTGTGCAGGGCGGTCAGCGACGAGGACTGTCCGGTGTCCACGACCATGCTGGGGCCGCTCAGGCCAAGGATATGGGAGACGCGATTGGCCAGGAACGTTCGGCTGGTGCCGGTCAGGGTGTAGGAATCGACAGCGCCGTCACGCCGGACGAGGTGCGCGTAGTCCTCATTGGAGGCGCCCACGAACACGCCCGTGGTCACCGCCGCCAAGGCCGTGGCGTCGACGTGGGCGTCGTGCATCGCGTGCCAGACCGTTTCCAGCAGAATTCTCTGCTGCGGGTCCATCGCGGCGGCTTCGTGGCCAGACACGCCGAAGAAACGGGGCTCGAAACATTCGACATCGCTCAGATAGCCGCCCGGCCGTCGAGGCCCCCGCCAGGCGGGCGGATCGGCGATCGCGTCGACACCCCCGATGAGCAGATCCCAGAATCTGTCGACGGTCGTGGCGCCGGGCAACCGGCAGGCCAGGCCGGATATGGTGATCGGGATCGCCGCGCCCACCGCGGTGGCTTCGATATCGGTGTCAGATCGCTGCCGCGGTTCTGTTTCGCCCATATGTCGTTGGTAGCGGCCGGTTCTGGAGAGGCGCCGGAGTTCTCTGGAGGATCACTGGATCGAGAAGACCACCCACAGGTTCGGGCGCGCGCGGTGCGCCGTTCTCCTCCGGCGATATTCGAGTTCGTGGCCGGACTATCGTGGCCATGACAGGTCGAAATACCGCCACTCGCGATACCTGGCGAAAAGTTCGCCGCGTCATCGACACCATCGCGACCTACGTGGGTCCGGGACTTCTCGCCATGGGTTTGACCCACATGTACGTCGACGCGTCGTTGGCGGCCTTTCTGCGGGAGCAGGCCCACGCCAGGTCACGCGGCCCACGCTCGGTGCCGTGATAGATACGATATATGCACATCAACGAGCCGTCCTACCTACGCAACGCAGGTTTTCTGCTTTCCCGGGTGGGTGCCATGTGTGAGTCGAGCTGGTTCCGGCTCATCAACGCCGAAGGCATCGGGCAGGTCGAATTCGCGCTCATGTCGGTCCTTCGGGCCAACGGCCCCATGCGGCAACGGGATGCGGCTCGCGCGGCGGGCATCGAACCGCGCAACGTCGTGGGGTCGGTCGATCGGCTCCGGCACCGTGAACTCATCAACGCCGAACCCGCGGCACACGACAGGCGGGTCAAACAGCTGACCATCAGCGGCGCGGGCGAGCAGTTGCTCACGCGTCTCGGTAACCGGCTCGGCCAGGAAAGCGAGAGTTTCCTGAACCCACTCGACGAACACGAGCGGCGTGTGCTCACCGACCTGCTGTGGAAGATGTACGCGCACAAGGTGATCGACGAAGAGTTACGCCCGCAGCCGCCGCAGTCCTGAATCCGCGGACCGAGCCCGAAGCGGGATCAAACCGCGAACCCGAACTCCCGCAGCACATTCCGCAGGCCGGTTGGGCGTTCGGCGGTGCGGCGGGGTTCGACTAGAGCGAATCTGCAACCCAGCGCCGCCGCGCCTCCGTCGGAGGTCAGACTGTCCCCGACCATCAGCGCGTCCTCGGCCGCCACGCCCACCTTCCGCAACGCCCACTCGAAGATGCCTGGATCGGGTTTCATCGACCCGATCTCGTAGGACAGTGCGAAAGCGTCGATGTGCCGGTCCCACCCGCGTGTGGCGAACGCGGGACGCACGTCGAAGGCGATATTGCTGACCACGGCCACCGGAATCGACTGCGCACTCAACGCTTCCAGGACCACGCCGGTGTCGGGGTAGGGTGTCCAGTAGCCCGGATCAATGAGACGACCGTAGAGCTCCTCGGCGCGGGCCCGGTCGGCTCCCGACTGCCGCAGCACCTCCAGATAGGCCGCTCTGTGCAGGGCGGGATCCAGATCCCTGCGCTCCCATGCGTCGCGGGTCGGCTCGTCGAAGTCGGCTATCACGCCGACCGGCGCGGTCATACGGTGCAGGAGGCCGTCCAGGTCGGTAGACGGGTCGGTCTCCCAGGATTGGTCAGCCTCCAACCGGAACAGCGTTCCCGAATAGTCGAACAACACCGCGCCCGGTCGTGTCTCACGGGAACTCACAACGACGAACCTAGCCGATCCCGTGCCGGCGAGGCCGAACCTGCGCCTCGACCTCGCCGGTCGCCCAGCGCGCGGACGCCGGGCCGCTGCCGTCAGCCCGCGAGCTGATCGAGCAGCCGGCCGCCCGCGTTGGGCTCGTCTAGCGCGGGCTCGGACGTGAGCACCGCGCTGTGCAACTGCTGTAGTCGCGCCGAGGGGGCGACGCCAAGTTCGGCGCCGAGATTGGTGCACAGGCGGCTGTAGGCGGCCAGCGCCTGCGATCGGCGCCCCGCGCGGTAGAGGACCACGATGTACTGGCCCGCGAAATTCTCGTGCAGAGGATACCGAGAGGCGAGTTCGGCGAGTTCGCTCAGCAGCGAACGGTACTTGCCGAGTTGCATTTCCGCCTCGATGACCTGCTCGAGGGTGACCAGGCGGCTCTCGTTGAGTCGGGCGAGATCGACCGACAGAACGTCGCCAACCTCGACATCGACCATCGCCGGCCCGCGCCACAGCTCGAGCGCCGAACGCAGCAGTTGCGAGGCGGCGGCCCATTCGCCTTCCTGGAAGGCATGTCCGCCCCGACGGACCAGGGAATCGAAAACGCGGCTATCGATGTGCGAGGCATCGATATTCAGGCTGTAGCCGCCGGTCCTGGTCGCCAGCACCTCCTTGACCGCACGTCGTGCGCTTGCGTCCTCGATCGGACCGCCGAGCGTGCCGCCGACGATACAGCGGCGCAGTTGCAGTATGTAGGTCTGCATGGTCGTGAGCGCACTGCGCGGGGGTCTGCCTCCCCACAGCTCGTCGACGATCGTCGCGGCGGACACGACCCGACCGGATTCTAGCGCGAGCAGCGTGAGCAGCTGGCGAGGTTTAGCGGCGCTCGGCGTGACTTCGTGATCGCCGTTGCGCGCATCGAGCGGGCCCAAGATCTTGACGTCCAACAATGTGTTCCCCCAAGCGTTTGACTGGCGTTCGACCCTGTGATCGGCGCTGATGTGGGTCGCTTCAACGTCCGTGACCAGCCTATTGACCACTCCGATGGCGGGCCAGTGGACGACGCACCAGTTACCCCTGCGCTGCGCATACCCACGACCGTGAGGAATTCACGTCCGGGTCCGCGTGGTGGTCCGCCGCATGCGCCGGATCACGGACTGTGCTCGAGGCCGGAAGGTCTCGGACCGAACCGGTTACACGAACCGGGCGCGGTCAGCCGATGGCGTTGAGGCAGACGAGCAGCGTGCGCGCCTGCACGTTGAGGTAATGGCCGTGGCGCAGCAGCTCCGACAACTGTCCGACGGTCACCCACGCGAAACCAGCGGGCGCCTGGTCTGGGATGCTGTCGTCGGCGTCGACCACGACATAGCGGCTCTCCGCGTGCAGGAACCGTCCGCCTTCCTCTGCGTGCACCGCCTCGTAGCGGACTTGCTCGCCGCGCGCGGCGAGCACTGTGTCGAGAAAGGCCGGGCCCGCGCCGTCTGCGTAGTTGTCTGGCACGCACTGGACGGTGGGACCGAGTTCGACAGCGTCGAGGAAACCGCCCTCGGCGCGGGCGTGCACCAGCAGGTGCAGCACACCGCAGAACTGCCGGACGATCAATGCGACGACGCCGATGCCGTGCGGCCGGATAAGCGGCTGTGACCAGCGGCCCACCTCGCGATTGCCCGCCGAGACGTCGACGCCGACGACGGAGAAGTATTTGCCGTCCTCGCGGGCGATCTCGCCGCCGCTGTGCCGCCAGCCCTCAACCTCGCACAGTGGGATGCGATGGGCCTCAATGTCGACGGCCGAGCGGCAGTCGGTGAACCAGCTCATCATCTCCGTCATCGACAATACCGCTCCGGATTCGGTGTCGCGGGATGCGGCGAGCGCGATACGGAACGGGTCACGCAGATCTCCGGTCCACGGTGCTGGTTGCGGCAGACACGACAGCACCGTGCGCGAGTCCATGTTGACGAGGTTATCGCAGCGCATGAGGTCGTAGAGCTGCCCGAGAGTCAGCCAGCAGTAGTCCGCGCCGATCTCGATATCCTCGACGACCTCGACGACCATATTGCGGTTGCTTTTCTGGAAGAACCACGCGCCGTGTTCGGATTGCAGCACGTCGATGATCACCCGGCCCATCGACGGATTTCGAAAGTAGTCGATGTAGCGCACCGACGTGCCGCGGTGTACGCGCGTGTAGTTACTGCGCGTGGCCTGCACGGTGGGCGAGAGCTGCACGCTGCGCGGATTTCCCGGTTCCATCTTCGCTTGCATGAGGCAGTGCAAGACGCCGTCGATCTCCTTGACGAGGATTCCGAGGATTCCGATCTCGTGCTGGTTGATGATCGGCTGATGCCACCGGTCGCCTTCTTCGCCGCGTCGCCGTACCTGCAGGCCCTCGATGACGAAGAACCGTCCACTGCGGTGCACGATATTGCCGGTATCGGCCTGGAAATCCCAGCCGTCGAGCTCCTCGAGCGGGACGTGATCGACGCGGGACGCGCCCGCTTGCGCGCGGTCGGCGAACCACGTGTCGAACTCGCCGTTCTCGGTGATTCCACCGCGGGCGGCGACCGATACGGCCAGCCGCTTGGGCAGCGAGATATCGACCAACGGTTGTAGGTGATGGCTTGGGCGAAAGACGGCGGTCATTGATTTCTCCATCGGCGCCGGGCGGGGTGGTCTGTGACCCAACTGTCGCCGCCTGTACTGGAGTACCACAGGAGTCCACCGATCGCCGTGCGAAGGCCGACACCGTCCCGTCCCCGTGCACCGCCCACCACGACGAATCAGCCTGCACGCAAGGTAGATTCGCGGCTGTGGGCGGTTCCGGATGCTTGAGCGATATCAGGACGCCGACATGTCCGCCTTCGTCAACGACTCGATATAGGGGAGTACCTCAACCGGACTAGGCATCTCGGCAACTGCGGCGGCCAGCGCGCGGGCACGCACGGTGAATTCCGGCTCGCCGAGCAGCCGTCCGGCCGCGTCTACGATATCGCTCGAGCTGAAATTTCCGCCCGGCAACTGGAGCGCGCTGCCATGATCGGCGAGCCGTCGGGCGCTGTCGTACTGTTCGGGCAGCACCTGGGGCAGCAGCAACTGCGGCACCCCTGCCCGTATACCTGCCATGGTGGTTCCGCCGCCGCCGTGGTGCACGATGACATCGCAGACGCCGACCGCCGTTGCGAGCGGCAGCCATCCGGCGGCCACCACGGCGTCGGGCAGCGGCTCGAGTGCAGACAGCGCCTTGTCCTCCACCGCGACAACGAGTTCCACCCCCAATGCAGGCAGAGCCGCGAGCAGTTCCCTGAACAGCGGTAATCCTCGGCCCTGCGGCGCGACAGTGCCGAGAGTCAGTAGCACCCGAGGCCGGTCGCGTGGTGTGGTCAGCCAGGCGGGCAAGGTCGTCGGCGCTTCGAAGGGGATGTAGCGGATTGGGGGTAGGTGCTCGGCATGCGGTGCGCGGACCGGCGCCGGGCACGGATCGAGGTCGAGCGCAGGGCCAGGGATGTCTGCCAGGCCACGCGCGGTGAGCTCGGGGGCGAGTTCATCGGCGCCCCATCGGTCGATGACAGGGTCGAATCCCATCCCGATGCCGTGCCGCACATAGGGGATACCGTGTGTGGCTGCGGATACCGCGGCGGAATAGGCATGCGGTTCGGCGACGACGACATCGGGCCGCAATCGCCGCACGACGTCATCGACGCCCGGCAGAGTCCGAGCGGCGAGCCGGCCGAAACCGCGCCCGACCTGTTCGAGCAGTTCTGGTTCGGTGTCCGCGATGGTGACCGGGCGGCCTGCGCGGTCGGCAAGCATCACCTCTCGCATCGTCATCGGCCCGTATGTGGGGGCGAAATTCAGTCCGGCCGACGCGACCGTGCGCGCATGTCCCTCGGGGGAAGCGCACACCACCTCGTGACCTGCCGCGCGCAGCGCCCACGCCAGCGGCACCAGTGGAAAGAACAGTCCGTAGGACGGTCCGGTGCTGATCAGTACTCGCATCGCCGTCACACCCCGAGCTGCTCGGCGAGCTTGCTGTGGTCGCGGCCGGCCCAGTGTTCGGCGATTCGGCCGCCGTCGAGCCGCAGGATGTGGATCTGGTCGGTTCGTACCAGTTTGCCTGTAGGAGCGATACCGAACAGGTCGCCGAGGTGAGTTCCAGTGAACACGCACCGCAGCACCACTTTGTCGTCCTCGGCGATGATGTCCTCGATCTCGAACGCGAGGTCGGGATAGACCGACCGCAACCATCGCGCGTGGGCCACGACCATGGCCGGGCCGCGCGCCGAACCCGGCCGGGCCTGGTGATCGATGTACTCCGGTGTGTGCATTTGGGCGGCCAGCGGCAGATCGAGTTCGCCGCTGGCCAGCGCGTCGAACGAGGCGAGTACGACCCGTTTGTTCGCGGCCGTCGTGCCAACGTCCGGCGCTGTGGTCGGATCGGCGACGGCGGGATAGCGACGACGGACAGCGCGCTCGAACAGCGCAAGGGTCTCGCCTGGGCTGTCGCCGCCGACCGCGTTGCGGATGACCTCGGCGTCAGGACCGTGACGCCAGAGTTCGAGGTGGGTGAACTCGACGTCGGTGCCTCCCGCGTCGCCGGGGGTGAAGGTGACTACGATCCGGGAGGCGATCTCGTCGTCGTCGACAGGCTGCCAGCGGCCATCGACCCGCCATGTCAGGCTCAGCGAGTGGCCGGGCTCGAAGTGCAGGATCCGGCCCAGGTCGCGCATCTCGCCGCTGGTCGAGATTTCGTACCACCGGCCGCCGACGCGCGGTTCGAAAACGATCCGATCGCGCGGCGCGACCAAGACATCGTGGTCCGGGCACCATTCGGTCGGATGGGAGACGAAGACTTCGAATGCAGCGTTCGGACCGGCGGGCACCCAGACCTGTTTGCGGACGGCCCACTCCTCGGTGTTCTCGGGAGCTGTGCCGTAGGGGGATTCGGTGTGAGACTTCGGAGCGGTCATGTGAACCTCCGGGGATCGGATGGCAGGGGTAGTTGCGACCCTGCCGTGACCCGCTTGACGACGCCTCGAACACCGCGACGCGGTCGACCGTATCTCCAGCGATGTGCGGGAGAGTCGTCATCGAAACACCGGGCGAGCGCGTTCGCCACCGCCTCACCGAGGAGCCACTGTTGACCACCTTGGATTCGCCCGCCGCCTTGACGACGGCCACGCCCTCGACCGGGTGGCCGGACGGACGCGATAACACTACGGGACCCAGGCAGTCGGTATCTACTAGAGTTCCCATCGTGCCCACTCCACAGCCCAGGCATCGTTCGAATCATGTTGTCGCTGAACGGATCAGGGTGCGACTGTGATCCGGGTACTGCTCGTCGAAGACGCTGACCTGATCCGCACCGCCCTGAGCAGTCTGTTACGCGCCGAGGTCGATATCGACGTCGTCGGCGAGGTGGCGCGCGGCGACGAGGCGCTCGACGAGGTCCGCCGACTCGCGCCCGACGTCGCGGTTATAGACATCGATCTGCCGGGACTGGACGGCATCGAGGTGGCGCGACAGATCATGGCCGACATGCCAGCTGTCCGGGTCCTGATGTTGACCACGCACGCCCGCCCCCAGGTGATCCGGCGGGCACTCGCGCAGCGAGTACAGGGTTTCATGCTCAAGGGCGCTCGTGCCGAGGCGCTCGCGGACGGAATCCGTACCGTGGCTGCTGGCGGCCGGTCCGTCGACAGCGAACTTGCGCTGTCGGCGTTGGAGGCCACCAACTGTCCGCTCACCGGTCGCGAGGTGGAGGTGCTACGGGTGGCCTCCCAGGGCACCGGCACCCGAGAGATCGCTCAGTCTCTCGCCCTGTCTCCGGGAACAGTGCGCAACTACCTCGCCTCGACGGTCAGTAAACTGCACGCCCGCAACCGGATCGACGCGATCCGTATCGCGGCCGAGTCCGGTTGGCTGTGAATGTGATTCGGCGCTAAAGCACTGTTCGACTCAAGCGACATTCGATTCGAGCGGCAATGCGATCGGCAGCGGCACGAACGCGTCGATCTTGAACCGGCCCGCCGCCTTCATTCCCCAGGTAAGCTGCCCGCCGATCGTAGCGAGTCGACCCTCGAGGTTGACCAGCCCCGACCCGTCACCGGGCCAGTCGCCTCGGTCCGTGGCGAGACCGTCGTTGCTCAGTGACAGCTCGACACCGTCGTCATCGGCACCGATTCGAAGCAGGCAGTGCCGTGCTGTGCTGTGCCGCAACATATTGGTGACCGCCTCACGCAGTACGATGGCCAAGACGGAGGAGACGTGATCGGGGAGGGTGGCGATATCGATATCGATATCGATATCGGCTTCGATATCTGCCGCGACGAGGGTTGACGCCAGTCCTGCAGCCTCCACCTCTAACGACAACCCGTGGCGCCCACGCGCGACAGCGCGCACATCGATCACCGTCTGCTGGGTGATATCGATTATTTCGCCGAGTTCAGCGTGGGCGCCCGGCGGATCGCCGTGAACCAGCCGCTGGCTCAACTCCGCCTTCAACATGATCGCCGTCAGACGGTAGCCGAACAGATCGTGCAGGTCCTGGGAGAACCGTGTGCGCTCCGCGGCTACTGCGGCCGCAGTTGCGACGGCGCGACCATTCGCGACCACGACGACGAGCCCCGCCAAGCGGGTCAGACCGAACACCACGCCGCCGATCGCCGCGGTCGAAACGGTGGTGTGGGCAATATCGTAGGCCGTCGTGGTCGAATCGCATTGCAGTAGCGCCACGCTCGTGACGACCACGGCGAAACCCGCCGCGCCGATGGACAGCGGGAGCGCGAGCATCAGCGAGCCCGCCAGGAAACCCGGCATCCCGGCATACACCGTGTGAAACCGCAGGATCGGCAGGTAGGTCAGCATTGCCTCGGCCGCCAGCGCCCACACCGCGACCGGCAACCGGGGCGGCGTCTCCAGGCGCCCGAACAGGCCGATCTGGAGCGCCATCACACCGGCGGTGAACAGGACACAGAACCCGCGGTCGACGGGACTGCGGATCTGTGCGCCGATTTCGAGCAGTTCGAGGATGCAGAATCCCGTCAGCACCGCGATGACCACGGTGCGCGCGACAACTGGTGCATCGCCGTCACGCCTGCCCGGGCCACACGAAAACTCGCGCTTCATTGCCATCAGTCCCCACCCCTTGAGTCGAACGTCGACTACTTCTCAAACACGGTCTAGTATCCCGTGATTCTGTTTTGTTGGCATGGGTAGTCTGTGTCTGTGGAGTTGACTGCGGCGCAACTTGAGGAGTTGCGGGACCTGGCGTACTGCCCGGATGTGCCGGCCACCGTGGGTGGTCGGGCGCGAATCGTGTTGTGGCGTGCGGAGAGCCGGTCGAAGATCGAGATCGCGGCGATGGCGGGGGTGTCGCGTCCGACGGTGGACGTGTGGCTGGCACGGTATACGTCCGAAGGCATCGCGGGGCTGATGGACCGCAAGCGCGGCGCTGGTCGTGAGCAGGTGCCGGGCCGGATTCGGGCGCGGATCCTGGCCGCGACCCAGTCCGCGCCGCCGGAAGGGTTGTCGCACTGGTCGTCCCGGGAGATGTCGAAGTTCATCGCCCGAACCGAGAAGGTCGCCGTGTCGCACCATTATGTGGCCAAGCTGTGGCGCGAGTCCGGGTTGACGCCACACCGCCAGGGCGCGTTCAAGCTGTCTCGCGACCCGGAGTTCGCCGCAAAGGTCATCGATATCGTCGGGCTCTACCTGGATCCACCCGGTGGCGCGGCAGTGCTCAGCGTCGACGAGAAGGCACAGATCCAGGCTCTGAACCGCATGCAGCCGTTGCTGCCGATCGACTTCGGGATGACCGAGAAACGCACTCACGACTACGTCCGACACGGCACCACGAGCCTGTTCGCCGCGCTCACCGTCGGCAGCGGCGAGGTACTCGGCGACTGCCGGCCAACCCGCGACGGCGCGGAGTTCCTGGCATTTCTGAAGAAGGCGGTGAAACCGTATGCGGGCAAGGAGATTCATGTCGTACTGGACAACCTGTCCACTCGCACCACCCTCGACGTGCGGACATGGTTGGACGAAAACCCTTATGTGACATTACATTTCACCCCCACTTGCTCGTCGTGGATGAGCATGGTCGAAACCTGGTTCGGCCTGATCACCCTCAATAGATCAGCCGCGGCGCCTTAACCTCTGCGAAAATGCTGATCACACAGATCTGCGACTACATCACCCACTGGAACGCCACCGTCAGCCCGTTCGAAGGACCGCCACAGCCAGCGAGATCCTGGACACGGTCGCTCTCCCGGACCGATATCCGAAACTCGTCTACAACAGCGCCAAGTAAATAAAACAGAATCACGAGATACCAGCCAACAACTTCTATTCCGGTACACGTCGAATCAGTGAGATCCACGCTCGCGTACCGGATCTTCTCGTATGCCGGTTGGATTGTCGATTCGGATCTCGGGCGGCCGCGAGGGCGAAAGCCGGAAATCCTACTGGGACAGCACCGAGACAGGGCTTTCCCAATCGATGTGGTGCCGGTGGGTCCACATGGGCTCCGGGTCCCTGCCGAACTTCTTGCTGATGAGCAGATCTCGGATCCGGCTGCCGAACGGGCCTGCGGTATTACCTTTGATGTTGCGACGACCTTGCGCGACGATGGCTTCGGCCCGCGGTCTCCGCAGTGATTCGTAGGTGTGCAGAGCCGATGCGATCGAGGTCTCGTCGCGAACGCATTTCGCCAAGGTTATGGCGTCTTCCATGGCCAGCGACGCCCCCGACCCCGACGTCGGGGAGGCGGCGTGGGCCGCATCCCCGACGAGCACGATATTTCCGCGGTGCCAGCGGGCGACCTTGGGAAGATCGCAATTGGTGAAGGGGGCCGGTAGGTCAGGCGTGGCGGCGATGATGTCCTTGACAGGGGACGCGTCGCCCTCGACCAGTCCGAGCATCTCCGCGCGCCATTGTTCGCCGCCGTAGAGGTTCTCGGAGAACGGCCTTTCCGATCGGGGCGGATTGGCGTACCAGTACAGGCCACCGGTGGGCGCCTGGGTGTACATGAAGAAACATTTGCGGTTGAAGAACATCCGGATGACGCCCGGCGCATCGGTAAGCGGATAGTCCGGGATATATCCCCACGCGTTGAGAACTCCCAGATAGCGAGGTGCGTCGACCAGTGGGTCGATGATCTGACGGACGCTCGAGTAGAGGCCGTCGGCTCCGACGAGCAGGTCGGCGCGTAGTGCGGTCCCGTCGATGAACGATGCGGTGACGCCCGAGTCGTCGGTCTCGGCACCCGCTAGCGCTTTGCCGTAGTGGACGGGTATTCCCCGTGATTCGGCCTCCTCGCGCAGCGCGGTGTACAGGTCGGCACGGTTCAGGGTGGTGTTTCCCTTCCCGGTGCCGCGGTCGAACGGGATGTCCCGAGTGAGGCGACGGCCGTCGTGGCGATAGAACGCCATCGCCGGAGTGTGGAAGCCTACGGCGCGGACCAGGTCACCGAGCCCCAGGCAGTCGATGGCATCAATACCGTTGGGGGCGATGTTCATGAAAGATCCGACGCCGTCGGCCGATCGGTGGTGGCGCTCGACGATCTGAACGTCGTATCCGGCTTTGGCGAGGGCGATCGCGGCCACAGGGCCTGCGATTCCGCCGCCGACGATGAGGGCGGTAGGCATGATTCGATTCCGTTCCGGGAGTGCGAATGCTAAGTGATGCTGCCGACGTAGGCAGTTGTGGCTTTGGTGAAATTCAGAGCGGCGTGGGAGACGGCCACGGTCACATCGCGCCAGAGACGTTGAGTGTCGGTGTGTTCAGCCAGGTCCGCGGTGCCGATGATGGGTAGCAGCGTCGCCATGGCCTCGCGTAGCAGCGTGGCCGCGTACGCGGCTCGCTGGGCGTTCACGGCTGCGCGATCGCGGCCTGATCCGGCGTCGAGGTCGGAGGTGATGGCGTTCATCACCTGGCGCGTCGCGTCGATCGCGGCTGCCGCGTGTCCCAACGCCAGGCTGACCGATTCGGGGACGGGCTTGTCGGCGGCGCGGGCCTGCCCAACCGTCCGTCGGGTGAGTAGGCGAGCCAATTCGTCCGCCGCGCCGTACGCGGGGGCTAGAAAGGTCAGTCCTCCTAGGGCCATCAGCGGAGTGCTGTGCGCGGGCCCGGCCGGGGAACTCGGCGAGGCCGCGCCCGTGAGGATCGGCAGGTGCGCGGTGGCGCGGTGGGCAGGTACTTCCAGGGTGTCGATGTTGACGGTGTGGCTCGCGGTGGCACGCATTCCGAGCGCGTTCCAGGTGGATCGAACTGTGATCTGCCTGCGCGGAACGGCGAACAGGTACGGCACGGTGGTGGACTGCTGGGTCATCGCGACCAGTAGAACCCACTGCGCCGATTCGACGCCGCTGACATGTTTCCAGGTGCCGGAGAGTCGGTAATCGCCGGTGTCGGTCAGTTCGGCGTGCCCAGCGGGGACGAGTCCAGAAGCGATGAGCGCGGTATTCGCATCACCCCAGATCTCGTCCTGGCCCTGTTGGGGCAGGAAGCCTGCGAATCGTGCGTTGTACGCGGCTACCGCGGCCAGCCAGGCGGTGGCCGGGCAGGCGTGAGCCAGATCGGAGATGGTCCGGGTGATACTCGTGAAGTCACCCGGACCGCCGCCGTAACGGGGGCCGATGAAGTGGGCAGGAATGGCGCTGCTGTGGAGAGCCTCGACGACAGTCGAATGCAGATATCCGCTGCGGTCTGCCTCGGCGGCGTGCCGGGCGGCTCGATCGAGAAGTGTCGTGTTGGTTTGAGTGTGGTCTTCCGTGGAAAGGTTCGCCGTCATGACCTGCGCCTCCTGTGGACCGACTGTCGAGAAGACCAGGATCGCCGGAGCCGGTGGATCAACGCTCAACTTTCGCTACACATGTACCGGCGGACTACCGCGACTGGATACACAGCAAGGTGGGTGAGACCGGGCCGGAGCCCGATCTCACCCACCGCGGAACGACCGCCTATCGGCAGGGCTCATCCCCAGCTGTTGGCCGCCTTACGTGGCATCAGGAAGACGATCAAGCCCGCCACCAGCAGACATGCCGCACTGGCGGGCATCGTCCACCTGGTGTCATCGATGAAACTCTGCGGGCCGCCCGCCGAGGCGAGGTCACCGACGAACGCGAACCACACGGTACCCATGACGGCGACGCCGACGGCGCTGCCGAGCTGCTGCACGGCGGTGATCACACCACCGGCGGAGCCCGCCTCCGCCGGATCAACCCCGGCGACGACGATCGTATAGAACGGCGCCATGGCGAGCGCCATACCCGCACCGAACAACGCGAGGCCCGGAGCGAGGACGAAACCCGAGAAGTCCGGTTCGACCGTGGCGAGTAGGACGCCGAGGACTGTCACGCCCGACAGCATGACGAGGATGCCGACGTGGATCAGCTTGCGACCGAACTTGGTAGCCAGACCCGCACGGGCGGCCAGAAATCCTATCAGCGATCCGATGGCCTGCGGCACCATCGTGACGCCGGTGTGCCACGCAGTGTATCCGAGTCCGATCTGGAGGAACGCACTGATGATCAGTGAGAATCCGGTGACCGACGTATACAGCAGCAGTCCGACCACCATGCCACCGGAGAACGAGCGCTTCGCAAACAGCGATGGCACGATCAGCGGTTCGCCGCCGCGAGCCTGTACCCGCCGTTCCCACCAGGCGAACACCACGAAGCCGAGGCAACCTGCGGCCATCGCGATGAATGTCCAGGCGGGCCAGCCTTCTTCGCGCCCTTGTACGATGGGGAACACCAGCAGCAGCGCCGAGACGGCAACGAGCATGGTGCCGACGAGGTCGAGTCGGCCGGCGGTACTGAGCTGTTTGCGTGGGAGGAAGGCCACGGCCCCGGCGATCGCGAGTACGCCAAGAGGCACGTTGATGAGGAAGATCATCCGCCAGCCGGTGCCCCACAGATCGGCCGAGATCAGGAATCCGGCGAGGATTGGCCCCGAGATAGTAGCGATTCCCAACGTCGGGCCCATGACACCGAAGGCCGCGGGCATCTCCTTGGGCGGGAACGCCTCCTTGATCATGCCCATGCCCTGCGGCAGCATCGCCGCCCCGAACAGGCCCTGGAGCACACGGAATACCACCAGCGCGGTCGGATCCTGCGCGACGCCGCACAAGACGGACGCCAAGGTGAAACCCGCGACGCCGACGATGAATACCCGCCGTCTGCCGAAGATATCGCCGATGCGGCCGCCAATGATCAGCCCGCTTGCCAGAGCGAGGGTGTAGCCCGCCCCGAGCCACTGAACGAGGTCGGTGCCCGCGTTCAGGTCTTTCTGGATAGGCGGGCCGGCGACGTTGGTGACCAGTGCGTCGATGACATCGATCACGGTCGCAAGCACAACAGTAGCCAGGGCCCACCACCGCCATTTGTAGAGCGGTCCCTGCGGCGCCCCCCAGCCGCCTGCCGTCGGCGCCCATTCGCGGGCGCCGAGTACCGCGGGTTCGGTGGGTTCGGTGGATTCGGTGGCGTTACCGGTCCATGTCGTCATCGTTGCCTCCTTATCTGGTCGGATTCAGCGCTCGTAGTCGGCGCAGGACCCGACGAGACGGTGTGTCGTGGTCGGTCCGTGGGCCGCCACCAACCCTGTGATAGACATGAATCATGTCTATCACAGGTTGGGTAGAACCGATAGCGGCAAACGTTGTCGACTCAGCGCCCGTCCGATCCCGACAGATGCCGACCTTGTTCCAACAGGGTCAACAAGTAGCCGCCATAGCCTGACTTCACCAATTGTTCACCGCGCTTGCGCAATTGATCATCGGTGATGAAACCTTGCCGCCACGCGACCTCCTCTGGCACCCCGATCTTGAGCCCCTGGCGTTGTTCGATGGTCCGGACGAAATTGCCCGCCTCCAACAAGGAATCGAAGGTGCCGGTATCGAGCCATGCAGTCCCGCGTGGCAGTACCTGCACGCGGAGTCGGCCGGCCGAGAGATAGGCCCGATTGACATCGGTGATCTCGTATTCGCCACGGTCCGACGGTTTCAGCTCACGAGCGATGGAGACCACGTCGTTGTCGTAGAAATAGAGCCCAGGCACCGCGAAGCTCGATCGAGGCGACATCGGTTTCTCCTCCAGCGAGAGCACTCTGCCCTCGGCATCGAACTCGATCACGCCGTAGGCCGAGGGATTCGACACCCGGTACGCGAAAACAGCGCCACCGCTGATCGTGCCGAACCGGCCGAGCTGACTGCCGAGTCCCGGACCGTAGAAAATGTTGTCGCCCAAGGCCAATGCCGCGGAGTGAGCGCCTATGTGCGCCGCACCGACCACGAAGGCCTGCGCCAGACCATTCGGCTCGTGCTGCATCCGGTAGGTGACCGAGATGCCGAATTGCGAACCATCACCCAGCAACCGAGCGAAGGCATCGGCGTCGTCGGGTCGGGTGATCACCAGGATGTCGCGAATACCGGCGAGCATCAGAGTTGTCAGCGGATAATAGATCATCGGTTTGTCGTACACCGGAACCAGTTGCTTGCTCACGCCGACGGTGATCGGATGCAACCTCGATCCGGTGCCACCGGCCAAAATTATTCCGCGCATGGAAATGACTGTCTAGCAGTATAATCGAGCATTACTGGAACCTATTTGGCTGGCTCGGGTCTTCAGACCACGAAACGATGGGCGATCCGATCGACCTGATCGAGCAGCTCCGCGAGCCGGATCGATGCCGCGGTATCCGGGCCGAGGTCCACGCGGCGGCGCACAGCCGCACAGAACCGGCGGACGGTGTTGTGGAACTGCCGATCCGGCGCAAGCGAGAGCGTGGACGGGCCGTCGCCGCCAACGAGATCGAGGACGGGAACGTGGTTGTCCGGAGGCGTGAACGCTCGAGACAGTGTCAGGTGTCCGGTGGTGCCGAACAGACTGTACTCACAGCGGTAGGACTGCTCCATTCCGAAACTCAGCTGACCGCCGACGCCCGCGGGATCCGAGACCAGCACTGAGCCCGAAATCACCGCGCCAGTCGCACGTGAGACACGCAGCACCGCACTGTGCACCTCGACCTCCGAGCCGAGGTGCAGCAGCGCCGCGCGCAGCGGATAGACACCGATATCAACGAGTGCACCACCACCTAGATCCGGCCGATGCCGGATATCGCCCTGCGGAGGGGGTGGGATGGTGAACGCGGAGGCGAACGACACCAGCGAGCCGATAGTCCCCGATCTGAGGAGTTCACCGATCCGCGCGTGCTGCGAGTGATGAAGAAAAGTAAACGATTCCAGCACGACGACACCCCTGTCGGCCGCCAGCCCGAATATCCGTGAAGTCTCGGCGGCATTCGTCGTCATCGGCTTCTCGACCAGCACGTGCTTACCCGACTCCACCGCCGCCTCGATCCAGCGGGCATGCAGCATCGCAGGTAACGGGATGTAGACAGCGTCTACATCGTGACGGGCCAGCAGAGTGTCGTAGCCCTGCACCGCGATCCCGCCTACACGCTCGGTCAGCGCGCGCGCCCGGTCGCCGTCGCGGCTGGCCACGACGGCGAGTTCGGCATCTGGTTCGGCAAGCAGGGCCGGAATCATCTTGCGGATGGCGACATCGGAGCACCCGAGCACGCCGAACCGAACTGGAGAGCCCACGACATCGAATGTCACGGCGCCGCCGCGAGATTCGCCGCCACACAGGCCTCCCACGTCGGAAGTATCCCAAGCGTCATGGCCTCGCGCAGTGTCGGTGCGGCGGCGTCCTTGTCCGAGCGAATCGGGTCGCGGGACAAATTCCAGGGAATACCGATCTCAGGATCGAGGGCGTCGATATCCAACATCGTGCCGTGGACATACTCCTGCGAACACAGGTAGAGCATCGCCGTGTCGTCGGCGAGTGCAGTGTAGGCGTGCCCGATCCCGGCCCCCATGAAGATTCCGGTACCCGACGCGGCATCCTGCCGAGTGACAGTGAACTTCCCGAATGTCGGCGAGCCGACCCGCAGATCGACAGCGACATCCAGGACCGCACCCCGCACACAGGTCACGAGCTTGTCCATACCAGGCGGCACGATCGTGGTGTGTATTCCGCGCAGTGTGTCCTTGTGCGAGGTCGTGACATTGACCTGCCGCACGTCGAACCGATGAGCCACCGCGCGCTCTAGTTCCTCTCGGCGCCACGCCTCGTGGAACCGACCACGTCGGTCGGGGATGGGCTCGGGGTGCAGGCGAACAACCCCAGCCAGTTCGGTCTCTTCGATACGCATTGCGAGTCTCCTCGGTCGAGCCACCAAGGGCGGGAGTTGTTGTCGTTGGTCATTCGGCGGGACGTAGGTCGACGAGTACCTGACCGCGGCAGCGTCCCGCCACCAGCTCCCGCAGCGCCTCCGGAGCGGCGCCCGGTCCTCCGCGAACGGCGGTGTAAGGGAAGGTGATGGTGCCGTCGCGCAGCCAATCGCCGAACCGCTCCTGCCACGCCCGCGCGGTGGCGGGGGCATAGGAAGTGCTGAAAGGCCGGATCTCCAACTCGTTCCTGATCGCGAATCCCAGCGGCAACATGGGATCACGCTGCGACAGCACACCGCACAGCGCGAGACGGGCACGAGGCGCGCTCGCCCGTATCGCGTCCTCGAGCTGAGGACCGCCCACATTGTCGAACACAACATCGACGCCGTCCGGGGCGAATTCCCGGAGGTGGTCGAACACGCGGCCGTCGTGGCGATCGAACGCGGCGTCGAAACCGAGTTCTTCGGTCAACCAAGCGACCTTGTCGGCCGAACCGGCACTGCCGATGACCTTCTTCGCGCCACAAGCCCGGGCGATCTGACCCGCGAGACTGCCCACCCCGCCCGCCGCGCTGGTGATGAATACGGTGTCGCCCGCACCCACCCGCGCCATCTCGACCATCCCGCGGTACGCGGTCGGTCCCTGGCTCAGAAAATACTCTGACGAAGGCAGCAGGCCACGCTCGAGCGCGGCGAACCCCGCGGCCGGTCCGGTCGCGTACTGCCGCCAACCCTGCCGGTGATATACCAGGTCACCCACCGCGAAGGCGTCGCTTCCCGTGGCCTCGACGGTGCCCACGGTGAGCGCCCACGGCACCCTGCCGATCTCGAAGCGCGGCATCGGCAGATCGCTGTTCGAGGTCTCGACAACAAGGTCGCGCATGGCGGCGGCCAGTAGCATCCACTCGTTGCGGACGAGGATCGCGCCCTCGTCCGGGTCGGGTACGTCGACCTCGACCACCTCGAAGGTGTCTTCGCGCAACATGTCGTCGGCCGGGCGGGACGCCAGACGCACCTCGACACCGGTGCGAACGATGGAACTGACACTCATGCGGATCTCCGATCTATGGTGGTGCTATTTGTTGTCGGTCGCGGATCAATGAGCAGGTGACCTTCGACTCGCAGAGCGCGGGCCACGTCGTCGAGCGCGGCCAATGAAGCCTCCGGGCCATCGAGGTTCTCCGGCAGCATGGCGAACGCGAGCGAGCGGCGGGAACGGACCGCCGGGGTGCGATGGGCGAGCGAGGTGAGCGTGCGGCCCGGGCCCGCCTCGACCAGCAGCGCGTCACCGTGTTCGAGCAATGCCCGCAACGCAGGACCGAAGCGCACCGTCGACATGACCTGACTGCCCCAGAAGGCGGGGTCGACGGCGTGCTCCTGGCTGAGGAGTCCGGCCGTATAACCCGACCACAGTCGGCCGTCGTGCGGTCGCAGTGAGATCCGCGCCAGCGCGGCGGTGTTGGCGGCGGCAGCGGTGGCCATCGCTGGACTGTGGAATGGGCGGTTCGATCCGATGGCACGCACGGCGAAACCTGCCGCGCGCAAGACACCTACCGCCTCGGCGAGCGGGGCGGTGGGGCCCGCGAGCATGGTCTGCCGCGCCGCGTTCACTGCGGCCACCGCGACATCGCGCGGCAGCAAACCCTCGAGTTCGGCCGTCGACGCGGCCACCGCGATCATCCCACCCGCAGGCATATCCCCGGCGCGGCCGACACCACCCGCGACGAGGGCGGCGGCGGTGTCGAGATCGAACACACCGGTGAGCACCGCGGCCACCACCTCACCCGCGCTGTGGCCGAGCAGGGCGGCAGGTCGCACACCCCAACTCTCGACCACCTTCGCCATCGCGTGGTCGATCGCGAACAGCAGCGGCTGGGCACGACGGATGTCGTGGATATCCGTGCTCGCCTCCGTAGGGCGAATCCAATCCGCGTGCACTTGTTCACCGAATGTGCCCCAGCGGATCAGCACGTCGTCCATAGCTGCGGTGAAGACGGGGTGGTGGCCGTAGAGGCCGAGGCCCATCCCCACGAATTGCGCGCCCTGGCCAGGCAACAGCAGCACGACGGGGCGCGGGGCGCGGGAGTTAAGAGATGTGGACGACTCGGACACGACGGTGTTCTCCTCGGGTCGGGGTCAGCTGACCGGGGTGGTACCGACCGACAAAACGCTCGGCGGCTGGAAGAACGCTCGACTCGGCCTGGACGCCCGGCGTGTCGCCGGTAGCCGAGTGAACGGGCGGGGTGGGCGGATCACCAGATCGCGGCAGTGCCATCAGCGCCACGGGACCGCGACTACGTTGTAGTCGGTATCGGGCGTACGTGGACTGCGGAAACGAGCATTGGTCAGGTAGAGCGTGCCGTCGCGTTCGGCGACAGCGGTGGGAACGTCGAATCGCGGGTCGGTGATCATCGCGCGGACCTCGCCTCGACGCCCTGCGGCGTCGAGATCGACGACCGCTACCGCGTTCCGGAAGCCGAGTGCCACGAACAAGGTGTTGTCGCGGCGCGACAAACCGTCGCCGCCTGTCAGATCGCCGCGCAGTTCGACGCGTTCGGCCGCACCCGTGAACGGATCGACACGATGCAACGCTCCGGTGCCCGCGTGCAACAGCAACACATCGCCGTCATCGAGACCGGCGGCGATACCGCAGACGTTGTAACCATCGCCGTATTCGAGGGAATCCGGCAGCGGCACCACATCGACGTAATCGGCGGGCATACCGTCTTTCCCGAGCGGTAGCCGGTACAGCACCGGAACCCGAGCGTCGGTGAACACCGCTGCTGTCGGTGTCAGCGCGACGTCGGCGACGAGCGAGTCCGTCGCGGCGGCAACCCGCAGCCGGCGCAGTTGCGCGCCCGTGCCGATATCGACGACACGCACCTCACCAGAGAAGGCTCCCGCGACGAACAGTCTGCCTGAGGCGTCGAGAGCGAGTCCGCCCGCGGCGGTCCCCGTGGCGGAGGCGACGGTGCGCGAAGCACCGCAACGCAGGTCGAAGCCGAGCACACGACCGTCGGCGAGTGAGCTGACGAAAATTTCCGGACCGGCACCGATGACGATGCTCTCGGGCGCGAAACCCGCTGGGAGGGCGAAAGTTCTAGCAGACACGGGCAGGTCCTCTCGGCCGCGGGACGCACGGTCGTCGGCATCGGTGAAATGATCGGTCCGCTTCTTCGGTCGGATTCCGGCAGGCCGGTGGACAATTCGCCTGTCGAGCATCGCTGTCAGTGCTGGAGATCCACTCGACTCGCCGTGGCAAGCTTGGCGTGTGACGACTCGGACCATCGACCTCCGTTCCCTCGGCCGCGCGACACTCGCTCGACAAGGTCTGCTCGAGCGGCGACCCGGTGCGGTCGAACCGGTGGTAGCAGCGGTCCTCGGACTCCAGTCACAGCTGCCCGACGCGCCCTACCTTGCCCTGGCGGCACGGCTGGACGGGTTCGACTTCGCCCACCTCACCGGCGCGCTGAACGAACACACCGTGGTGCGTTCCACCCTGATGCGCGGAACATTGCACCTGGTCACCGCCGATGATTTCCGCTGGCTGCGACCCACCGTCCAACCCGCGATCGAGCGGGTGTTCCGTTCCGGGTTCACCAAACGACTCGGTGGCGCCGATGTGGAGGCCGTCCTCACCGCAGCGGACGAGTTGCTCGCCGAGCGGGCGCTGACGCATGCCGACCTCAAGGCCGCGCTGGGGGAGCGGTTCGGTCACGACGACCCCGCCGCACTCGCCTATACCGTGCAATACCGCCGAATGTTGGTGCATATGCCGCCCGCCGGGCAGTGGGCTCGCGGCGGCAGGGTGTACGCGAGACCAGCCGACAACGTGATCGGCACGCTGTCGAGCGCCGACCCTGTCGAATTGATCCGTCGACACCTGCGCGCGTTCGGTCCCGCGACCGCGCGGGACGTGCAGGCGTGGTCCGGACTCTCCGGGCTCGACGATATCGCGGCCCAGATGTCGGATGAGGTCGAATGGTTCGACGGTCCCGACGGACAGCGACTGCTCGATCTGTCGGGGCTCGCACGCCCCGACGCTGACGTACCCGCACCGGTGCGCTTACTTCCGGAATTCGATTCGCTGCTGCTCGCTCATCACGATCGCCGCCGAGTGATGACCGACGAGGTTCGGGCGCGGGTGTGCGTGGGGTCGGCGGTGGCCGCCACCGTCCTGGTCGACGGCGTGGTCGACGGGATATGGACCTGGGCCCGCCGCCGCGGCGGTATCGAGGTACGGCCGCTGCGCCGGTGGTCGAAAGCGGTGAGAGCCTGCGTCGAGGCCGAAGGAGCACGGCTGCTCGAGCTGGCGGGCACCCCACAGTACGACCTCACGATCGGCGAGCCGGACTGAACCTGGCCGACCGCGGGGATCCTTCGCGCCGGTTCCGGCTCGCTGCGGTTGGGCGCATCGGGCGGTGAGGTGAATATTGCTGTCGGCGTGACCTTTCCGATGCGGTCAACCGCTAACTCGCGGCACAATTCAGGACGAACCGCTCAATACGGATTCTCGTCCCGATGCTCGCTCACGTTGTGCCGGAACGTATTTCGAGTTCGGTCCACTGCAACTGTCAGTCGGCACCGGTACAGTCGACGCGGCGCCTCCATGCGAAGCGTCTTCCGAGTCGGCACCGAGTTCTCGGTCCGGCGATCTCACCTCACCACCGAACAGCGCAGCGGTACGCACCACCGAATGGAGAAACGATGAGCACGGCACCGGAAGTGGAATCCGGATCGTCGGTCGCCGAGGCCCACGATGCGATCCGGGTGGTCGGCGCGCGGGAGAACAACCTCAAAAATGTCAGCATCGAGATCCCGAAGCGACAGCTGACGGTATTCACCGGCGTCTCCGGATCGGGGAAGAGCTCGCTGGTGTTCGACACGATCGCCGCTGAGTCGCAGCGACTGATCAACGAGACCTACACCGCCTTCGTCCAGCGATTCATGCCCGCGTTGGCGCGACCCGATGTCGAGGTCCTCGAAGGCCTGACCACCGCGATCATCGTCGACCAGCAGCGGATGGGTGGTGACCCGCGCTCGACGGTGGGCACCGCCACCGACGCCCACACGATGCTGCGTATCCTTTTCAGCCGACTCGGCGAGCCGCATATCGGTTCACCCCGAGCCTTTTCGTTCAACTCCCCGTCCGTCCGGACGGGCGGGACCACCGATGTCGACGATCAGGGTCACACCACATCCGGCGGCATGTGCCCGAAATGTGAGGGCCGCGGCACTGTCTCCACGATCGACCTCGCCCAGCTATACGACGACTCCAAATCCATCGCGGAAGGCGCGATCACCGTTCCAGGCTTCTCAGGGGGAGGCTGGAATGCCCGGCTCTACACCGGATCGGGCCTGTTCGACCCCAACAGACCGATCCGCGAATTCACCGAGCGGGAGCTACACGATCTTCTGTACCACGAGCCGACCAAAATGAAGATCGACGGCGTCAACCACACCTACGAGGGTTTGGTCTCACGGGTTCAGAAGACATTCCTCACCAAGGACAAAGGGACCATGCAAGCGCATGCCCGTGCCTTCGTCGACCGTGCGGTCACTTTCACAACCTGCGCCGAATGCGAAGGCACCCGCCTCTCACTCGAGGCTCGGTCGTCCAAGATCAAAGGCGTCGACATCGCGCAGGCCTGCGCGATGCAGATCAGCGATCTCGCGGAATGGGTGCGCGACCTGAACGAACCGACCACCGCTCCGCTGCTGATATCGTTGGGGCGCGCGCTGGACGCCTTCGTCGAGATCGGACTGGGCTACCTTTCGCTGGACCGGCAATCGGCGACGCTGTCCGGCGGTGAAGCGCAGCGCGTCAGGATGATTCGCCACCTCGGCTCCGCGCTCACCGACATCACCTACGTCTTCGACGAGCCGACCACCGGGCTGCATCCGCACGATATCCGGCGAATGAATGACCTGCTGCGGCGATTGCGGGACAAAGGCAACACCGTTCTGGTCGTGGAACACAAACCGGAGACCATCGCCATCGCCGACCACATCGTCGACCTCGGTCCGGGCTCGGGCACGGCCGGTGGCTCGGTCTGCTTCGAAGGCACAGTGGCGGGTCTGCGAACCAGCGGAACGATCACCGGCCGCCACTTCGACGATCGCGCCGCCCTCAAGGACATCGTGCGAACGTCGTCCGGCACACTGGCGATCCGCGGCGCGTCCACACATAACCTGCGCGATGTCGACGTCGACATTCCACTGGGAGTGCTGTGTGTGGTCACCGGCGTCGCGGGCTCCGGCAAGAGTTCGCTCATCCACGGTTCAATCCCGGCGTCCGAGGGCATCGTATCGGTTGACCAGACCCCGATCCGCGGCTCCCAGCGCAGCAACCCCGCCACCTACACCGGACTGCTCGAACCGGTCCGCAAGGCGTTCGCCAAGGCCCACGGAGTCAAGCCCGCACTGTTCAGCGCCAACTCCGAGGGCGCCTGCCCAGGCTGCAAGGGCACTGGTGTCATCAATACAGATCTGGAGATCATGGCCGGCGTCTCCGCCCCCTGTGAGGAGTGCGACGGCAGACGGTTTCAAGCATCGGTGCTGGAATACCGTCTCGGCGGCCGCAATATCAGCGAGGTGCTCGCACTGTCGGTGGACGAGGCGCGGGGGTTCTTCGCCACGGGCGAATCGAAACTGCCCGCCGCGCGTGCCATAGTCGAGCGTCTCGCCGATGTCGGGCTCGGCTACCTGAGCCTCGGCCAGACTCTCACCACATTGTCCGGGGGTGAGCGACAGCGTTTGAAACTGGCCACGCACTTATCCGACAAGGGAGGGATCTACGTACTCGACGAACCGACCGCAGGCCTACATCTCGCCGATGTCGAACAATTGCTCGACCTGCTCGACCGCCTGCTCGACGCAGGCAAGTCGGTCATCGTCATCGAACACCATCAGGCCGTCATCGCCCACGCCGACTGGATCATCGACCTGGGCCCTGGAGCTGGGCACGACGGCGGCCGCATAGTTTTCGAGGGCACCCCCGCCGATCTGGTGGCCAACGGTTCCACTCTCACAGGTAAATATCTCGCGGATTATGTGGGCTGAGTGGGCCCCGCCGGGACTCGCGAGCAGACCTTCACCCGGCTCGACGCGGCCGGGTGAAGGTCGTCACAAGCGCAGGTCCGGCCCGCGAGGCAGGCCAGACCGCCAGTACCTACCTACCTACCGACCGGAAGAATGTGCGCATATCGGTGACGAGCTCAGCAGGAGCCTGCAAAGAGGCGAAATGGCCGCCCACCTCGTACTCGTGCCAGCGGACGACAATGTTGGCCATCTCCGCCAATCCTCGGACGGCATGGTCACCCCGGAAGTGCGCGACAGCGGTCGGCACGCCCGACGGCGCCGGCTTTTTACCCCACGCCTTCCCGGACTCCCGGTAGATCCGAGCAGCGGAACCGGCGGTGCCGGTCAACCAGTATGTGGTGACGTTGGTGAGGATGACGTCGCGATCGATGGGTGTCTGTTCGGTGGCCGTCGGATCCCAGTCGACGAACCACTCCAGGTTCCAGGCCAGCTGGCCTGCCGGGGAGTCGTTGAGGGCGTAGGCGAGGGTCTGGGGGCGCAAGGCCATCTGAGTGGCGTAGCCGTTGTGTCCGTACCACCATTGCTGGTTCTCGACCGCCTTGGCGCGATCGGTCTCCGACAACTCGGAGAGTTCCTCGCCGGAGCAGGTCGCGGCACTGGCGAGCGCGTTAACGTGAACGCCGATGGTGTTGTCGGGTGCGACCCGCCCCAACTCCGGTGAGATGAGACTGCCGTAGTCGCCGCCCTGCGCGCCGTAGCGCTCGTAGCCGAGCCGACTCATCAGCTCCGCCCAGGCCCGCGCGATCCGCGGCACGTCCCAGCCGGTGTCGTGGGTCGGGCCGGAGAACCCGAATCCCGGCACCGAGGGCGCTACCACGTGGAACGCGTCGGACGGCTCCCCGCCGTGTGCTCGCGGGTCGGTCAACGGGCCGAGGATGTCGAGGAAGTCGGCCGGTGTGCTGGGCCAGCCGTGAGTGAGGATCAGCGGTGTCGCATCCGGCTCGGGTGAACGGACGTGCAGGAAATGCACGGTCTGACCATCGATCTCGGTGGTGAACTGGGCGATCTTGTTCAGTTGGGCCTCGTGTTCGCGCCAGTCGTAGCTGGTGCGCCAGTACTCGACCAGGTCGACGAGGTAGTCCAGGTCGACCCCGTAGGACCAGCCGACACCCGGCAGCGCGTCGGGCCACCGTGTACGACCTAGCCGGTCGTTCAACTCATCGAGGTCGGCCTGCGCAATATCGATGCGGAAGGGGATGATCGCGGATGATGTCATAGGTGAGAGTTTCCCCGGGAGTAGGACAGATTCGGTCCTCCACGTGCAGGATGATGAATTAATGTCGGAATCCACACCTGCCCGCCTTCTGCGATTGCTGTCTCTATTGCAGATGAACCGGGACTGGTCCGGTACCGAGTTGGCCGAACGGCTCGAGGTCACCACCCGCACCATCCGACGCGATGTCGATCGACTGCGGGAATTGGGGTACCTGGTACACGCCGCGATGGGGCCTGCGGGCGGCTACCGGCTCCAAGCCGGCGCAGGGTTGCCGCCGCTGTTGCTGGACGACGACGAGGCGGTAGCCGTCACACTCGGCCTCCAAGCCAACGCGACCGGAACCATCGTCGGTATCGAGGAAGCCTCACTCCGTGGACTGGCCAAAGTAGAACAGGTACTTCCCGTGCGACTGCGCCAACGGGTCGACGACCTCCGCAGCGCCGTCATCACCCTGCCGCCCCGATACGGTCCCACACCCGCCGTCGACCCCGAGTCGCTCACCGCCATCTCCTCCGCCATCCGCGCCGCCGAAACCCTGCGGTTCGACTACCGCAGCCACACCGGCGAGCCGACCCGACGCACTGTCGAGCCCCACCGCATCGCGCATTGGAGCCGCAAGTGGTACCTCGTGGGCTGGGATACCGACCGTGACGACTGGCGCACGTTCCGAGTCGACCGAATGTCGCTACGGATACCGAATGGTGCGCGCTTCACGCATCGTTCGTCCCCGGACGGTGACGTCGTCGCCTACCTTCGCCACACCATGGGCTTCGCCATGTGGCCGTACCGCTCTGTCCTGCACGTCCACGCCCCGGCTGAGGATCTCGCGGGACGGGTCGACGGCATTGTCACCCCGATCGACGAGCACACGTGTCGCCTCGAAATGGGATCAGATTCCTACGATATGGTCGCACTGGTTGTCGGCATGCTCGACGTAGAATTTGAGGTCGAATCCCCACCGGAACTGCGTACCCACCTGCATGCCCTCGTGCAACGCTTCATCAGGGCAGCTGGTCAGGGGATATCGGACAAGGACTTTCCTGACTTGCCCCTCGACACGATATGACTCGGAACAGAAACCCCCGAAATCCGAGCCGGACCGCCGCCCTCATGAATGATCCGAGGCCCGCTGTGGTGAGGTCCTGCGCGGCAGCCCGCTCAGAACACCACGCTCGGGCAACGCTGAATCTTCGGCCATCCCGCAACCCCCGTGCTGAAGACGAGTGCGAGCTGCATGCACGGTACTGCCGACGAGTAGGGACAGGCGACGATCGCTAGTCCCGTTCAACCACAACGGAATCCGCAGGTCAGATCTGAACAGGACTCCGACAACCGTGCTCGAGCAAGGTATCGAAACCACTACCCCGGTTGGGCGGTTCCTGTTCCACGTCATCGCCGCCATGGACGAGATTACCGCCAACCTCATCAGCGAAGGCACCCTCGAAGGACTCGAATCCGCCCGCGCCCCCGGACGAGTTGGCGGGCGCCAGCATCTACGCCATATCCGCCGAAATTCGGTGAGTTTCTAACGGCTACCCCGGAGCGGCGCGCCTGAAACGACCAGGCCATCGTTCTCTCTCGGGTTCGGAACTATTGATGAAGACCTGGCCGTGGAGATACCTCGCTTCGCCATGCAGCTGGACGCGACGGGCATCATGGCGGTCGTAATAGCTCAGGTGGGGCCTCGCTGCGCAGCCAGCGGAGTTCACACTTCAATCCAGGAGTGGGCATCGGGATCCCAGTGCCCGGTGGTGCGCGTGCCGTCGAGAATCTGGTTGAGGCAGGTGCCGGAAAAGGCCAGTGCGGCGTCGAGTCCGTGTAGCTCGGCAGGCAGGGCGGTGTCCTTGGCCAGCGCGGGGTAGGCGCGGGTCCATTCGGGGCCGGGCGATTGCAGTACCGCGGGCAACTCGAGGTCTCGTCGTTGCTTCTGGAAATCGAGTGCGGCGCACACGAGCGCGGCATCGAAGGTGAAGTTGCCGACGATGAAGCAGATGTCGGCGAGGTCGCGCCAGCGGGTCGACGGTATGCGGGTGTCGCCGTAGCGGGCGAACATGGCGCAGATCTTGTCGGCGAGCTGGCTCGGCACGGGAATCAGCCGGACTGGTGGCAGCGCCGAGAACCCCGCGAGATCGAGAACGGCAGTGGGAGTGAGCGTCTCGATCGCGCCGATGATCGTCTTGTCCACGGCCAGATCCAGAGGAAACTTCTCCAGCACTGTCGCACCGTGGTAAACCGAAACCCGCAGTTCGGCGCCAGCAGCGGCATCTCCTGTGAGCTGCTTGGACAGGTCGACCTGGAAATGGAATGGGTCGATATCGGGCCGTGCGACGCCGAGTCGTCGGAGTTCGTCGATGGCGTCGGTGATTTCGAGATCGAGGCGGATCAGGTCCAAATCCGCGCTCGCCCTGGCTCCGGGAAGGCGTGCAAGAAGCCCCCCGCCGCCGGTCACGATCCACGGTGCGGTCGGGTCGTCGAAGATACGCGCGAGGAACCGCTGCCGGAAGAAGTCGATCCGCACCGCTTTGGCGGGAAGACGCATCGCGCGGGCCACGTTCTTGATCTTGGCGTTGAGTGAGATCCGGTTGAACGAGATCGATCGTGGTTCGGTCATGGAGCTGCCTTCAGGGGTGGTCGCTCTGCCCCGAACGCGGTGTCGATCAGCGCTTTGGCGACCGCTTCGCTCAGGATCGCCGCGGACTGCTCAATGCTGGCGGCGCCACGGAGCTCTGCCGGATCCACCGTTCGCTCGATCCGGGTGCTGATCTTCCGAACTGCCTCCGCCCACTCTGGTGTCTCGGTGAGTGGCGCCATGGCCTGGCGGACGAACTCGGTCAACTGCTCGCTGACAGACATATGGAGCCGCAGCTCGTTCAGAGCTGCCTTCGCCGGGTCGCTCGTGGCAGCCGGTCGCTGCTCTCTGAGACTTGCTTGCACGAGTTCGGAGGCTAGGCGGAACATCGCGTGTTGATCGCGGAAACCTTCGCGAGGCGATGCGCCGCCACTGACTGCAAACGGCGTGCTATCCAGGTGAGCGCCGAACCGGCCGCGCGCGAGTTCGTTGAGGGCCTTATCGAATGCGTCCTTGGCGGCGATGACCGGTTGCAGGGTTGGCGCCGACAGGGCGAGCGAGGATTCGGGGACTCCGGCTTGGGTGATGAAGTGGTTGATCAGTGCGGATCCGTCGTCGACCGGTGCGCCGTAGCGGTGGGCGTACGGGTGTAGTTCTTCAGCGATTTCGTCTGCCGAGGCACCCTGCAGGAGGGCGTCCCGTACGACCGTGGCCAGGTGTCCGCCGTCGGTACGTGCCGCAGCGAGGTCGCCGATGGTGCGTGCGGGAGTAGTGACTGGCAGCCCGTCGACCAGGATCCAATCGTCGGGCGCGAGAAGGGCGCGGTGGAAGCGCACATCGGGGTTGCGGCTGCTGCGGCGTGCAGGGACGGTGAACTCGAGGTAGTCAGCGCCGAGATCGCCGAGGCCTTGCAGGTCAGCGGCTGATCGGTGCGAGACGACGCCGAGGGGGACCTCGTCGCTGATGCGTTCGCCGACGGTGCGGGCAGGGTCGAGTGCGAGCCATTCCGCACGCAACGGCTCGACGGGAGAATCGGGAACCCCGGCAAGGCGGTAGACGCCGTAGCGCAGGCGGGCCAACACGCCGTGATCGACCAGGCGCTGCAATTGCTTGGGGTCCACGTCGACGTCTGAGGCCTGGGCGGTAGTGAGCAGGCCCCATTGCGACTCGCCCAGCTCGGCGAGTCGTGCTCGGAGGTCCGATGCGCCACTCATAACATCAAAAGTACCACAAAAGTCGTCATAAAGGACACTCAGAGTGTCCTTTGCGGTACGCAATATGACTTTTATGTGGACATCGGAGTGGCCAGCGGCCCTTGGGGCCACGATCTCCAATCGGGAAATGCGAGCGATCCTGTGTCGCTACGGCGCCACCGCGGCCGACCTGGATCGAATGGACGTCTCGACCGAGATCGTCGAGAGCCCGAGCGGTGTCCGAGGTGGTCGGTTCGATGACGAAATCGACGAGTGGAGCCACCAGCTGCGGCTGACGGCCGATCACAGGCTGCACCATGCCCAGTTGAGAGAAGCGCTGATGGCGCTACGCGCACAGATCCCCGCCGAGCAGGGACAGGTCAACGTCTGGCTGGTCAAGCATGCCGCGACTGTGAACGCGGCAGCGCCGCAGGTCAAGTCGGTCGCAGCGTTCCAGGGCGGGGCCCTGCGCTGCAGCTCGTGACCTGACTGGGAGGCACGCGCTGACTTGGCCATAGGTCGACGCCCGGCACTAGGAGCTATGGAGCGGCCCAAAGCTGTCAGGTCAGATCAGGATGACCAACGCGGTGGCGTGGGCAGCGCGGGGTTCTGGATCTTCGACGACGACCCGGTCGCGTTGGAAGCCCCGACCGCGTCCATTCAGGTGGCCCGCCAACTGATCGTGACAGCCCTCGACGACCTCACCACCCGCGGCAGCATCCGCACCCCACCCATCGAACCTCCCGATGCTGCTACCGCAGATAGTTTCCCGAGTCGCGGGCACCTGGAACACCCAATGCGCCAGGACAACTCAGCAGCTACCGCACATAGTATGTCACTATCTGCGGTAATTCCTTAGCGTGACTTTTCGCGCCGATGTTCCCGGACCCCCGGAAGGCTCCGGCCCAACGGGAGCGGTCCACGCCCCGACCGGTCACCTCCGCGCGGGCGTCGCTGGCTGATCTCCTCGCCCAGGTCGAGATGGTCGCGGCCGGGCACCGCGAGCAGATGAGTGGCCTGCTGGACCGCGTTGTCGAGGTCGTTGCGGCCGCCGGTGACCCCGACGCCGCCGTCGCCGAGGTCACCTCGATGCGGCGCGAAGCCCAAGCCGAGGTCGATGCCGCCCAGGTCCGTGCCGACGAGGCCGAGGCCGAGGCCGCCGCCGCCCGTCGCGAGCGTGACCGCGCCCTCGAAGACAAGGACCTCGCAGACGGCGCCGCCCTGGACGCACTCGCCGACCGCGACCGCGCCCTGGCCGAGGCCGAGCAACAGCTCGAGACCACCCGCGCCGAGGCCGCCGCCGAAATCGAGGCGATCCGCCAGGCCGAAGCCGAGCGCGTCCGGGCCGCCGAAGCGCTCGCATCCGCCGCTCAGGCCGAAGCCCGCGCGGCCGAGGAACGCGCGGCCGCGGCGGAGGCGGCCGCTGACCATGCGCGCCGCGACGCTGCCGACCAGGTCGATACCCTCACCCGCGATCACGCCGCGCGCGTGGAGCGGGTCAACGCCGACGCTGACGCTCGCGTCGCGGACTCGGCTGCCGCGCAGCAGCGCGCCGAATCCGCGGCCACGGCCGCCGATGCCCGCACCGAGGACGCGCGCACCGAACTCACACAGGTCAGGGGTGAGTTGTCCACGGCGCGTGAGCAGGCGCGCGAAGATGCCACCACCGCGAGCGAGGAAATCGCCGCACTGCGCCGCGAGGTCGCCGAGGTCCGGGCCCAGGCCCGTGCCGAGCGCGAGCAGCAGCGCAGCGACCACCTGGCCGAGATCGCTCGTGTGCAGCAGTCCGCCGAGGCCGCCGCCACCGTGCTCCAGAGCGCGCTCACCACCGCCGAGACCACCATCGACCGCCTTCAGAACCAGCTCACCGAGACCACCAAGAAGGAGACCCGCTGATGTTCCGCCGCAAACCCGTCGAGGTCGATCGGCTGCTCACCGCGCAGCTGCCCGAGCGCCGCGCCGAGGCCCACGACCGCATCGCCCAGCAGCACGACCCGGCGCTGCTGGCCGCGCTGTCCGAGCGCGAGCTGCGCGAGGAACGCAGCGTCGCGGAGTCGGTGCGCGATCACAACCGTCGCGATCGGCTCGCTCAGGCCGAGTCCGCGCAGTCGATCGCTGGCGTGATGCGCCGCGCCCAGGAGGATCTGGTGCGGGCCGAGGCCGGCGACCTGGTCACCGCCCGGCGTGCGCTCGCCGAGCAGCGTCGCCAGGGCAGCGCCCACGCGCAGGTCGCCGATCTGTTCCGCAAGAAGACCTGGACCGGTCGCGCGCTGGCCGGTGTCGTTGCCGCCGCGATGCTCTACAGCGCGGTAAACGTCCAGCACAACCTCGCTCCCGGCGGGCCGAGCGAGCCTCTGTACTGGGCGAGCTACCTGCTCGAAGCGCTCATTTCTACCGTGCTGGTCGCCTTCATGGTCAACTCCGCGGCTGTCTCGAGGTGGCGTGTCAGCGAGGACGAGACGCTGATCCGCTGGCTCGAAGGCGCGTTGCTGGCGATGAGTGTGGGGCTCAACGTCTATCCCTACGTCGGCAAGGGCGACCTCTACAACATCGCCGTGCACTCCGTCGCGCCGGTGATGGTCGGCGTCGCTCTGTTCGCTCACACCGCGGTGATGCGCCGCTACGGCCTCGCGATCGAGCGCGCGGTCGCGGCCGCCGACGCCGCCGGCGACGACATCGCCGAGCGCATGTCCGCACTCGCCGACACCGCGCACTTCGCCATCCGCACCGATCCCACCGCGCCGACGGTCACCGCGCCGACGGACGATGACAGGGTGCTCGCCGAGTACGAGGACGAGCTGCGCGCGATCGACGATCCCGCAATCGCCCCGCTGCCGCGCGCGACCGAGCACGTGAGCGCCGAGCCGATCGCGATCGAGCGTGCGCGGCCGGAAGAGCCGATCACGTCCGATCGCGCGCGGCCGGAAGAGCCGATCGCGCGCGACGAGCCGCCCGTGCACGAGAGCGATCGCGCGCCGATCGCGCGCGAGGATCGTGGTCCCGCGCGCGGGATCATCGCGCAGTCGATCGCGCGCGCCGCGCACATCGCGCGCGACACCGAGACCACCGCGCGCGCGATCGAGGACAGCGAAGCCGAGCCGATCGCGCGCGACGAGCAGCCCGCGCACGAGACTGATCGTTCGCCGATCGCGCACGGAGACGACAGCATCGCGCGCGCGGAGACCGCGCCGATCGCCGCGCACACCCCGGCTGAACTGGAAACCGATCACGCTCCGATCGCCGCGCACGACAGCGACCAGCCCCTTGCCGATGCTTCCGAGAGCGACCGGCCGCGCGCGGACGTTGCCCCCGCCGAGGAGTCTGTCGCGCGCGAGCAGGAGAGCATCGATCGCGCGCGGACCGCGCCGATCGCGCTCGTTTCGGTCGCGCGCGAGGACACCGATCGCGCGCGCCCGTCGCGCGCCGATCGCGCGCGGGAAGCCTCGACCACGGGAGCGCTCGCGCGCGCGACCGAGCCCGCGCCGATCGCGCGCGGCGACCGATCGCGCGCGGACGATCATGGTCCGTTCGATCGCGAGTTGTCGCGCGCGGAGGCGGGTCGGTTCGCGCGCGCGGTGTCCGAGCGCGGGCTGAGCAAACAGCCGGTGTCGGTGCTGACCGAGATCTACCTGCTCGCCTCACAGGGGCACAAGGCCAACGGGATCGGTACCCAGGTCGGCTTGCCGCACTCGACGGTCGGGCGCGCGCTCTCGCGCGTGGACCAGGTGGTGGGTCCCCGCCCGATCTGATTTCTTCTCCCGCATACAGCGACAGGACCCTGGCGGCGCATATCCGCCAGGGTCCTGTCGTGTCCGGACACTACGGCATCGGTGACTCCTGTTCGTGGTGGGCCAGTTGGGCGCGGATCTCGGCCTGGTGTTGTAGCTCGGCCGCCCCTGTCCAGCGCTGCTCCTGCGTCCCCACGGCGAGCGCCGTCGCACGCCGTGCCGCGTCGGTGACGGGAGCCCGCCGGCGGACTTTGCACCGCCGAGAATTCCGGCGGTGAGGTCTGCGTTGCCCTCGCTCCACCAGCGCTGAAGCTCCGGTACGATCGTCGACAGAAGTACAGGGAGCGAGCTAGTATTTAGGTGACCTAAGATCGGTCACCCCACCCGTCCGGGTGGTCGCTGCGCTGGGCTGTAAGGAGGCTGCGATGGCAGGGGAGTCGCCGAATCGGCGGGCGGGGGTGCGCCGCCAGCGGCAAGCGAACGTGCCCGGAGGCCGTCCGAATCGCCACATCGTGAAGCTCTCGGATGCCGAGCACGAAGACCTCACGCGCCGAGCTGGGGAGGCGGGTGTGTCGGTGCCGCGGCTGCTGGTGGAGTCGGCGCAGGACTCGGGCAAGGTCGAGGCCGGCCGCGCGTTCGCGGCGATGCGGCTGCTCGAGCTCGACGATCAGATCCGGCGGATCGGCGCGAACGTCAACCAGCAGACCCGGCACCTGCACCAGGTGGGCGGCGAGCTCGCGCCGGATCTGGTGGCCGCGCACATCGACGCGTTGCACGCGGTGGTGCGTGCATGTCTGAGCGTGGACGCGACCGCGCGGTGGGTGATGGGCAAGGGCCCAGCGGTGACCGAGAAGTCGGTGAGCGTGGAGCAGGACCTGGCGGTCAGCGAGGAGTGGGCGGCCGCGGTCGACGGCGAAGGGTGAGCAGCCGATGATGCCGAACGTGGTCAAGGGCTCGGACATGGGCGGGCTGCTGCGCTACCTCGCGGGCCCAGGGCGGGCCAACGAGCACACCGACCCCACGGTGGTCGCGGGCGACATCGTGACCATGGCCGTGTACGGCGGCCGGATCGACGTCTCGCGCGCGACCGAGCTGGCGAAACTGCTCGACTCCCCGCGCCAGACCGTGCTGCGGGGGGAGCCGGTGCTGGTCACCAACTACCGCGAAGCGCGCGCGAAGATCGCCGAAGGCGTGCCGCGCAAGGAAGCGTTCGAGACGGCGACGCGCGATCAGAACGTCTGGCACTGCAGCTTGGCGTTGGACCCGAAGGAAGGTCAGCTCGACACCGCGCGCTGGGGCGAAATCGCGCGCCGGTTCATGGAGGAAATGGACTTCGTCGACCGCACAGACGGCGCCCCGGACGTTCGGTGGACCGCGATCCATCACGGGCTGACCAAGAACGGCGGCGACCACATCCACATCGCGATGGCGGTGGTGCGTCCGGACGGATCGTTGGCCGACGTGCGCCGCGATCATCCGCGCTCGCAGGCCGCGACCGCGACGATCGAGCACGAGTTCGGGTTGAAGGTCCTCGCCTCGCGCGAGGACCGCGCCACCGAGCAGGCGACGCGTCCGGACGAGCGCGGCCGCGCCGAACGAGTCGGCGCACCCGAGACCGACCGCGAAGCGCTGCACCGGCGGGTGCGCGCGGTCGCGACCGCGACCGAATCCGAAGCGGAGTTCGTGCGCGAACTGCGTGGGGCCGGGATGGTGTTGCGGCCGCGGTTCGCCAAGGGCGGCACCGACGAGGTCGTCGGGTACGCGATCCGGATGCCCGCGCAGAAGAACCAGAAGAGCGGGGCGTGGGAGAAGGCGATCTGGTACGGCGGCGGTCAGCTCGCCAAGGACCTCACCCTGAACTCGCTGCGCGGGTGGACCGGATGGGACGCCTCCGAGGACGCGCGCACGGCAGCGGTCGCGGAGTGGTCGCGGCCCCCGACCACACGCACCGGTCGCGCGATCGGTCCGAACGTGATGAGCGAGCAGGACGCGATCCGGCAGCTCGGCCGGTGGAGCCAATACATGAGCACCATCCCGGCCAACGATCGTGATGCGTGGGCCAAAGCCGCGTCCCAGACCGCCGGCCTTTTCGCCGCGGCGAGTGTGCGCACCGAAACCAAGCCCGGTCCACTGGACTCGGTGTCACGTCAGCTCGCCCGCGCCGGTCAGCTGCCCGCGCATCAGCGCCGACCGCAGCAGGTGCACGGACAGGGAATGCGTTCGGTCGCGCGGATGCTGTGGTCGATGCAGTCCGACGCGACGAGCAAAGTCGCCCTGGCGGTCGCGTTGACCGAGTGCCTGCTCGCGATCATGGACATGCTCGCCGAGCGTGACCGCGCCCAGGCCGCGAAGATGCTGGCCTCGCACGCGCACCGGTCGCTGACCCAGGTCCACATGCGCGCGGGCGGGACCGACCCGACGCGGCGGACTGTGCCGGTGACCGAGGTCGGGTCACCCCCTTGGGCGGCGGCCCGGCGCTCGCTCGCGGTCATCAACCGCGAAGACCGCGAGACCGTCGAGGGCGAGGTCTCGACGTCGACCCAGGGTTGGCAGGCCAAGCGGATCGCGTTGCAGGGCCGTCCCGGCACGCTTCAGGTCGACGAGCACGGTCACGTTCTCAGCGATCAGCTGTGGAAGGCGAGCAAGGTCGGGCGTGCCGCGGGTTCGTTGACACCACCGGGCGGGGCGAAGAAGCCCGGCAAGTCGACGCCGGGCGCAACGAAGTCGACGCCGCCGGCGAAGGGTCGGTACCCGGGGTACAACCCGTACAAGCCTGGCCCTGATCGCGGAAAGGGGCCCGAGCGATGACGCTCGCCTCTGGTCACGACCTCACCGGGGCAACGAATTCACTGAGGCCCGCAGCTACCTGCGTGATCTGCAGCGACTCTCGATCGTGTCGAAGCTGAGGCGCAGCGGCGTGAGCAGTTAACTCCTGAACAGCGCGCGGCCGATCAGAAACGGGCCCGCACGCCTAAGGCACCCAAGAAGCCGACCGAGACCGGGCTACAAGATGCCGTACCAGCCGCCGCCGGATCTGGGTCGCGGTCGTGATTCTGGACCGAGTTTGTGAGCAGCGTGGTGCCCGCGAGCTCAAGGTGCGCCGTGTCCGAACCGTCGTGGAGCGGTCGACACCGTCGGTAGGTTGATGCAGCAGAATGGGCCCTCGCCGAACGGCGAGGGCCCATTGTCAGCTGCGCTATGGAGTTACCGCAGGTTGCCCAGTCTCCTGGGCGAGGCTCAACGTTGCGAGTCCCGATACGACGAGAAGAAGGCCAGAACAGCAACCAGCACAGTCGCTGCGGTCTGCCAGCTCGTGAGGTACCCGGTCCCGAGCGCGAGGTCGATCGCGATGAGTAGCGCGGTCCACGGATCGTCACCGGGGCCCGGTGATGGGTTGTAGGAGTCGGTTCGCTTGAGCGATACGCTCATGTTGTTCCTTTGCTGTGGAGATGGCATCGAACGACTGCTGCCCTCGGCCCCGTCCGGCCGGGGGCAGTTCACTGTCTCGGGGTCGCACGAGGTACTAGTCACTTTCGTGCACCAATCGGTCATTTCCTCCATCTGACTACGCCGAAGCCGACCAGCAAATGCTTTCACCTCGAATATCACCACGTCAACGCCATGAGTCTCGATCCGTGCCTTTGGAGAGATGATATGTTTATTAGGTTGATATAAGGGTTCGAGAGAGGCGGGCTGTGGCTAAAAAGGGTCTGAAGCAGCCCGAGTTGCCACCAGGGGACAGGCTGCGGTTCTTCGAGTTCCTGCGAGAGCTGGCGTTCGAGGCCGGCGATCGGTCCGTGGCAGACATTGCGGCTGATCTGCCGTGCTCCCATCAGGCGATATACAAGGCATTGACCGGGCCGAGGATGCCCAGCGAGAACATCGTGAAGGTGCTGGTCACCCACTTCGCCGATGAGGATGCGGTCGAGGGGGCGATCGAGTTGTTCAAGCTGGGGGTGCTCGAGCAACGCCGCATCCCCCGCGCAGTAGGAGACAAGACCGCCACAGCACCTACCGCAGACGCTCAGTCCGCACCCACCGGTGAACATGAATCTGCCGCTGGTGAACATGAACCGCAGAGTCCCCCGCCCTCACTGTCCGCGCGCGAGGAAGAGATCCGGCGCCTGTCGGCACTAGGCTTGACCGCCACGGAAATCGCCCAGCAACTGCACAGTTCGGTTCACACCGTCCGCTCCCACACCGCTCGAATCCGCGCGAAGTACCAGGCTGCAGACCAGCGCCTCCCCGGGCGGGATGAAGTTCAAGAGTTGTTCAGTGAGCAGGAATGGATCGACGCGGCGTGGGATCGGCTGCGACAGTGGCAGATCGACAATCCAGAGCAAGCCCGTCGAGCATTCGAGGCGATCGAGGAATTCACCGAGCCTGGTTTTGCCCAATCACCGTTGTTTGGCCGCAACCGCTTGGAATTTGTCCTGAGCGAGGCTGCGTGGGACCTCCCTCTCGATGTGGACGAAAAGGCAAGAAAGCGGTGGATGGAGAGCGGGGCACGAGCCACCCGGATCGTCTTCGACAAACTTCGAGAACTCGACCCGCCGATCGAGCGCCCAGGCGGCAGAGCCGGTACGAAGGGGGCGCAGAAGGATCTGGCCCTGCTCTATGACGACCTCCAGATTGTCCAGCGCTTGAAAGACTAGCGCTGCGCAGGCGGTACCTCGACCAACGGAAACAACAAGCGACGGTTTGCAAACTTGCCGGTCCGGTGTGGGCCCGACGTAGAAGTACTGCCGCGCCCGCTGCGCGAGCTTGCCTCCGACAGGCGTGTGGCAAGCCTGCGGAGCAGGTGCGGCAGCCCTGTTCTAGATGTCGAGGTCGTACCCACGGTCACGGTCGGGCTCGTACGGCAACTGCTGGTATCGGTTCGGTTCGTGCCCGGTCGGTGTCTGGTCGAGGACCCCGGTCGCGCGGATCGCAGCCTCGGGTCCGTCGAGGTAGTCGCGGGCCTGGGCTTCACGGTCACGGTCGAGGTCGGGCAACTCACCACGGCGCCGGTGCTCGCCGACCACCGCCCGCAGCTGCCCGCGCAGCTCGTCGTTGATCTGCCTGCGCCGGTAGCGGTTCTCGGCACGGTCCTGGTCGTGGCGGTGGGCGGCGTCGAGTTCGGCGGCGCGGGCCTCGACGTCATCGGCCGCATCCAGGATCTGCTGCCAGCGTCGTTGTCCGACACCGTCGCTGGCGGCCGCGTCGAGGATCGCGCGTTCGCGTTCGAGGTAGGCGTGGTACGCGGTCTCGCTGTCCCGGAGCTCGTCCTGCTTGGCTTCGATCTCGGTGGCACGCTGACGGCGACCCCACCGCGGTGTCTGGCGGGCACGGATCTGGCGGATCTGCTGGTTGATCGCGGTGATCCGGTTCTGGGCGGCCTGTTGCTCGTCGGCGAAAGCGGCGAGTTCGGCTTGGGCGCGGCGGACCCGGTCGGCGTCGAGGCGTGCGTGCGCGGCGGTGACCGTGCCGACCCGGTCGTTCTCGAGGGCGTCGAGCATGGCCGGTACCGCTGCGTGCTGCTCTTGGCGGAATTTGCCGCGCAATCTCGCCAGTTCGCCGCTCAGGTCGGCGTCGCTGAGGCGGCGGAGCGGGTCGTGTTCCATGATCTGGATCTGGCGTTGCAGCGAGGTCGTGTCGACGGCGGGTGCGGGGGCGAGGTCGTCGAGGTCGCCGGCCAGGCGCCAGCGCAGCGCGGCCGCGGGCTGCTCAGCCGGGAGCGGGCGAGCGTCGAGCGCGGCGCGGGTGGCGTCGGCGATGTCGCGGCCGCCGTCTTCGGCGCGGGAGAGCTCGGCGGCGAGCAGTGGCCACACTGGGTCCTCGGTCAACCCGGTCACGTTGAGTTCGTCGGCGAGCCCGGTCCAGCGGCGGATGTCGGCGTCGGTGTCGCCGAGTCGGTTGGCCACGTTCTCGTCGAGGGTGCGTTGTAGGTCGCGTTCGGTGTTGGCGGGCACTGTGGGCCCGGTGGGGCGGCGGTCGTTGTTGGCCACGCCGTGGGCCGCGCGCCAGATCGCCAACGGCCCCAACAGGTCCGGGTGATCGAGCAAGGGCTGCGCCCACAGCGGGGCCTGGTCGGTGTTGGTGTCGGTCCAGGTGCGGGCGAGGTCGGTGACCTGGTCTTTGAGGGCATGGATCTGGGTGGCGCGGGCGGCGAGGTGTGGCCCGAACTCCGCGTGTTGGCGTAACTGTGCGGGGACGCCGGGCAGCCAGCCCAGCGGGCCCATCTCGTAGAGGCCGATGTCGTGTCCAGAGTGGTAGCCGCTGGGGTCGATGCGCCAGTCCAGTACCGCGGCTGGGTCGGCGGCGGTGTCGAGCTCGCGCCCGCCGATCGCGGTGGTCAGCGCCTGGATCGGGTCGTCGCCGTTGAGGGCGAGGGTGACCAGGTGCTGGCGCAGCACCGGGTAAGCCGGCGCACCGGTCAAACCGGGGAGCAGCTGTTCGGCGGCGGTGTCGAGGGTGGCGAGTTGGTCGGCGCCGTAGTGGGTTTCGGCGGCGACACCGAGCGCGTCGAGGTAGGAGTCGATCGCACCGGCGAGTTGGTGGCGCGGGTCGTGCGCCTGAGCGTGGGCGGTGGCGGCCGAGATCTGCACACCGTCGCGGCCGAGCACCCCGGTCAGCACATCCAGGGCGGTCGGTGGGCGCACCGACTCGTATTCGTAGAGGTTGGGTTCGGTGCCCTCGTGGGTGGAGAGCCAGAGCTGGTTGCTGTCGCGACCACGGGTCACCGCCACATACAGCTGGGCGCGGGACTCGCGCCCGGTCAGTACGGCGTGGCAGGTATCGACGGTCATGCCCTGGGCGGAGTCGATGGTGGTGGCATAGCCGAGCTGGGTGTGCGCACTGACGTAGTCGGCGGGCAGAGTAACCCGGCGTCCGGAACCGATGTGGGCGGCGGTGATCCGCCCGTCCTCGTGAACCGTCTGCACGGTCCAGCGGGCACCGTTGCGCACGTAGTCGGTTTTCGAGATCCGCAACCGACGGTTGTTGAGCCTGGTGCAGATGATGTCACCGGCCGAGGCCGAGAGCCCGTCAGCGAGAACCGTTTCGGTGCCGACCTCGGTGTCGGTGTCGGCGAGCCGGTCGGTGCGGGCACGGGAATTGAGATCGGTGACCAGTTCGCGGGTCGGGGCCAGCAGGGCGGAGTCGCGGCCCGCGTCGATGTCGGCGGCCCATGCCAGGTACGCCTGCTCGACGACGGCGTCGAGGCTGCCGGTCCGGATGCGGTCGTGGTCGGTGTAGTAGGCGAGTCCGGCGGGGTCGCCGTCGCGCACAGCCAGACTCGCCGCCCGCTCACCGAGGTCGGTGAACCGCATGACCGTGGTCAGGTCCGCGGATCCGGCGTGGGCGACGATGTCGCGGATGACGCCACCGGCCGCGACCGAGGACAGTTGGCGGTGGTCGCCGATCGCGCGGATACTCGCACCCCGCTCGAGCAGCCACGACACCGCCGAATCGAGGGTGAGGGTGGCGGTTTTGGCGGCCTCGTCGAGGATCACCAGCGTCTGCGGGCCGATCTCGGTGAGCCAGGTCGGCGGGTCGCCCAGTTCGCCGGCATCGAGGCGGTGGGCGAGGCTGACGAGCAGGTCGACGGTCGAGGCAGGGGCGTCGATATCGCGGGCCAGGATCTCCGCGGCCGTGGCGGTCGGGGCCAGCCCGATCACGGTGCCGCCCTGCGCTGTCCACGCATCGGCCAGGACCCGCATCGAGAGTGTCTTGCCCGCTCCGGCGGGGGCGAGCCCGACCTGCAGACGAGCACCGGACGTCGCGAACGTTCTGACCATCGCGGCCTGGCCGGTGTTGAGGGCGAGCCCGTTGTTGTTGGCGGCGTATTCGATGGTCGCGGCGTCGATGGCGGCCACGGTGATGCGGTGCCCGTCGTGGCGCAGACCGGCGTCGACCAAGCGCGTTTCGGCGGCGATGATCTGCGGCGAGGTGTAGAGGGTGGAGCGGGCGGTGGTGTAGACGCTGGTCCCGTCACCGCGTGAGAGCTCGTTCACTGTCGGGGCCAAGTCGTGGACTCCGCGCGGGATCGAGATCGGCTCGGCGAGCGCGGTTTCGGTGACCTGGGCGACCACGCTGGCCCACCGGTCAGGGGCGATCCGGCCACGGACCTGGCGTTCGACTTCGGCGCGGATGTGATGGTGCTGCCAGGTCGCGCGGGTCTGCGAGACCACTTCCACCGACCGGACCGCGGTCTGGGTGATCCATTCGGTGGTGGTCTGTTCGCGGTCGGGGATCTGCTGGGACAGGGCGGTGTGGATCATCTGCTCGACGGCGGCCTCGCTGCCCAGCACCGCGATCGCGTCGGCCCGCCAGGTCGCGCGCTGCTCAGCGTTGCTGCGCGCGGCGTGCTTGCTGGCACGGGTGGACAGCGTCGCTTGTTGGGACAGGCTGAGCAGCTCCAGCGCGGTCGGTTCCCGGCCGTGGTCGGCTTGGAACTGCGCCGAGAGTTTCGCGGTGGCGGAGCGGACCGCGCGCCCGCGCTTGGACCACTCGCGGGCGAGCTCGGCGTCGACCCCGACAACCTCACGCACCGGGCGTTTGTCGACGACTTCACCGCGGTCGGCGAAGACGAGTCCGAGGCTGGCCTCGAGGTGGGCTTCCAGGCGGGTGTTGTACATCTCCGAGCAGGTCACGTTGTAGCGGTAGATCATTCGCCCGTCGATCGCGCCCCACTTCCCGTCAGCGCGCAGGACGTTATTGGAAACGACCAGGTGGGTGTGTAGATCCGGATCACCGGCGCGGGAGTCACGGTGGTCGAACGCCGTGACGATCAGGCCGGCGACCTCGACCTGGCGCACGCTGTTGCGCCCGACCCGGGTGTAGAGGACCTCGGATTCGATGTAGGAGATGACGTCTCGAATGGCTGCGTGGTGGGCTTTCTCGATCTGCTCGGCGACCTCACGCGAGGCCACCGCCCACAACGCTGAGACACTCTTGACCGGTGAAAATGTGAGGTCGAAACCGGCGATTGCGGTCTTGGACGGGCGGGAGGCGCGGGCGATCCAACCGGACAACTCGCGTGAATTCAGCGGCGCACGGCCGACATCGTCGGTGAACATCCGCAGCGCGACCTCGGTGCGGATGCGACGGCGTTCCTCGGCAGGGACGGCTGTGCGAGGGTCGCGACCGTGCAAGGTGTTCCAGTCGGTGAGCCCCTTCGCGCACTCGTGGCGGTAGCTGCCCGGCGCGGTCGTGAACGTGCTGTAGGGGCGACCGAGCTGGGCTTTCTTGAGCGCGTAGCGGAACGCGTCTTTGAACTTCGCGCCGAGCGCGACCTGCTCGGTGACCGCGGCGTCGATGATCGCGTCGGCGTTGGGGTGCAACCCTTCACCGAGCAGTGCCCGCATCTGGGCTTCGGTGACCCGATCGCCCTCGTCGATACCGAGCGTGACGAGTCCGGCGCCGAGCCACACACCGGGCGACTCACCCTTCTCGGAGTAGTAGTCGTCGATCCCGGTGGTGTGGCGCTCGTTCGCGTCGTGGGTGGCGATCACGCGCGTGTAGTACTCGAAACCTTCGCCTGCGGACAGCTTCGCCAGTGACATCACCCCACCTACGGTAAGCACGGGACCAGCCGATGGCGCCCACCTCAGACACGGTGTGTGGATCGCGCTCTGGCCTCTCTACTCAAGATTCGATGTCTCGGCCTCGGACGTCACTGAATGGTTGATAGCGAAACCGACTCGGCATGGCGGCTTTTCGCTGTGTTGTTCAGCTATCGCGTCGTGATGCGCCGCGCCAGGATAGAGGGATGACAGTATGGGCAGCCGAGACAGCCGTCGGTGGGTGGCGTGCGTTCCTTGTGCCGGGCGGCGCGATCGCGGCGGCCTTGATCGCGGCGTACGTGACTATCCGCAACTTCCAGCACCACGATGAGCGAGTCGCGAAACTCGTTCAGACTCTCAAAGACTGGCCCGAAGGCGTGGCTGGGCGCGAAGAAACCAAGAAGCGCCTCGCCGCGGCCATCGCCGCTGAGAAAAGGCGACAACGCCGTCGGGAGTCCGCACGAGGCTTCATCGAGCTCTTCCTCGTCGCCGTCATAGGGGAGGCGTTGGGGCTGGCAGGCGTGTGGTGGGCCTTCACTACAGACCACCCTCTGCTCGTTGGTCTCCTGATAGTTATTGCCAGCAGTTCGGTCGCGATTTTCTCAGCAGGGCTCATCTGGGACTTGCTGACGGAGATCGGCGACTGGTTGTGGGGACGCCAGACGACGACAAAATCACCGGTTAAGAAGCCATCGCCCAAGCCACCCCCCGTCGGCAAGGAGCGCACTGTTCGTAACCGGCCTCGTCCGCCTCAAGGCTCCTGAGCATGAGCGCACCTACTGCCGTTACGTAAAAGTTACCTACGGAGCATGAGGTGTGAACGATTTATTTTTCGTTTTTCGTGTGGAAGTGATTGTAGGTGGATTGGTGGTGTGGAGAGGGGGTGAGCGCGAAGTGATGGGGAGGTGATGGGAAGTGATGGGAGGTGATGTGCGGGAGATTGTGGGTCGGGAGGTGGAGTGGCGGTGGTGATCTCCGACGCGGCCGGCCCGCGCTGCGGGTGCCGGCGGACCGAGGTCGGGACTCCGGCCGCCTGTCCGTGTGCTCACATGGATGATGCGAGCGGACTACGGTGAGCACCGTTTCGGTCGGTGCGATGGGTGGGAGGTGGTGGCCATGTACGGGAGGGGCTATCGGTGCGACCGGTGTGCGATCGGCTGGCACTCCAGCCCGTCGTGCCCTAACTCGCCGGGGGCGAGATTCTCGCCGACCATCCACGAAGTCCAGCGACAGGTCCACGCGCTCAACCGCGTTGGTAGTCCCGCCGATCGTGATCGGCATCGGCGCTTGTCCGGGCCGCTGCCGGAGATCCCACCACCGCTCGGGTTTCGGTGGTGGTGGATCCCGCTCGGCCTGGTCGTGTTCGTGGCGCTGGTGATCCTGATCTAGTCAGGCGCACCAGCGGCCCTCAGTTGATGCTGGTGATTCGGTGGCGGCCTTCGGCGTTAGGGGTTCTCGTAGAACTCGCGGAATTTCGGGCGGATTTGACTGCGCGCGGCAGCATCTCGGTGGACTCGCTTTCAGCGAACACGATGCCGCTGGCGGCCTGGTTCAGACTGCGGCGCGTTTCGTGTTGGCGACCGGAAAAGCAAAATTTGGAGGACTTCGCGTGCCGCTCGGCGCCTGGCCGTCGTCGGGGCGAAGATCGCAGCCAAGGCGGCAACGGCAACAACTGCCGCGTAGAGCACCCCGTTGGCGATGCACGCACTTGCCCAGGTGAGCATAAGAGAAACCTCCAGATCGCGGCCGGGCGCACGCCAGGCCAGTCATCAAGTCAGCTCCATAAGGCCATGTCACGCTGGTATCCGGCGAACTTCTCGGCGTCTTCCGGTTCATGCCGGATCTTTGGCTTCTCGGGCTACAGTGTGAGGCTGTAGGCCGGATGTTTCTGGATGAACCCGGATAGATCCGGATAGATCCGGATAGCGGGGGTGCCATGAGTCAGGCAGAGGGTGATGAGCCAGTGGCGGAGCTGGCCTTGCTACTTCGCGAACTCAGGGTCCGGGCAGGTAAGCCATCGATATCACGGTTGGCTGAACTGACAACCCAGCGTGGCGTCAAAGGCATGCCGCGGTCAACCATTCAGGACAAACTTGCCGGCACGACCGCCCCGACAAGCGTGGAACAGGTCCTTGCTCTGGTCAGGGCTTGCGTTGCCCATGCGGACAGCGCCGGAAGCCCGCTGACTGCCGCAGACAGGGACGAGGCGGTCTGGCGAGAGGCGTGGAACACGATGCAGCTCGCACGACTAGCCCCGCGACGCGAGCGGTACCAGGCCGCCCGGGCATCTGCCGCGCTATCAGCAGCCTCGGACACCGGTCGTCAGCCGGAAGCCGTGCACCGGCCTGTTCTTCCGGACGATGAGGTGCTAGGGAAATTGGACGACTTCATCGACCAATTTGGCGGGTACCGTTCAGAGCAGGAGCAGCTCCACTACATCGGCCACATAGTGGTAGATCTTGAGATATTCCTCGATGACCATGATCTGACGGATCCACAGACCAGGGCGTGGATCGACGGGATCTGTGACGGACTTGATGACGGTTGGGGCCAGAAGATTTCGGTCAACAAGATCCGAAAATTAGTCCAGAGCCTGCGAGGTATCCGTCAGAGGATCGCGGCGGGCTCGCCTCGTGAGGTCATCGATAACCTCTTCCCTACCGGGGTGACCGACGAAAAATCAGCGGGCATAGCGTAGTCGCTGGTCCGCGTTATCGGTCGGAGGGCTGGTCAGGCCGTACATCGCCTGCTGCGGCCACGACATATTCTGCTGCTCGATCTCCAGATCAACCTCTCCACCTCGCTGTTCGCCGCGAGACCTTCGAATCCGCCCGAAATTCGGCGAGTTCTACGGGAACCCGATCCCGCGCGGCCTGGTCGTGTCCGTGGCGCTGGTGATCCTGATCGAGTCAGGCGCACCAGCGGACCCTCACTTGTAGTTGATGATGGTGATTCGGTGGCGGCCTTCGGCGTTAGAAGGTGATGTCGCCGAAGAGTGTGAGTTGCTCGCTATCGGTGAGCGCCGCCCGGTTCCGCCGCGGGCGCTGACCGAGTAACACCGCCGCCCGATCGGGTTGGGTGCGTGCCCGACCCAGCCGGGCTGCGACCGTGGCGGGGTCAACCCCGCCGGCGAGCATCCGACGCTCGGCGGTCGCACGCAAAGTGCCCGGCGCCAACAGCAGCCCGGCGTCGGCACCGACGGCACGGATCACACGGTCGACCGACCGCAACCCCATCCGGCCACCGACGCGGGAGACGAACAGCGCGCGGGTCGGGTGCGCGCGGCCGAGCAGGCGCAGGTGTCGGTGCGAGAGCCATGCGGTGAGCGCGGCCCGTGACGCGGCGCTGATCGCGACGGTCCGGGATTGTCCGGACGCGGGGGTGATGGTGATGGCACCGGGCCAGCCGGTCAGGTCGAGGTCGTCGACATCGAGAGCGGCCAGCTCGTGCGCGCGGGCGCCGACATCGAGAGTCAGCACGACCATCGCGTACTCGCGCGGGCCGCCGCCGGCGGCCGCGGTGAGCAGAGCCCGGTGCTCACCGTGGTCGAGGGTGCGCGGGGTGTAGAGCTCGGCGGTGACCCGCGGTGCATCGGGTGCACCGAGACCGAGCCAGTCATGGAACATCGCGAGCGCGGCCAACGACGTCCGCACCGAGCGGGGTGCGAGGTCGGCCTCGACCAACCACGCCACCACCGCCGCGTCGCGGGCGCACGGATCGGCCAGGGCCTCGGGGTGGTCGTCGTCGGCGGCGAGCCAGCGCAGGTACTGGGTGACCCGGTCGAGGTAGCCGGTGCGGGTGCGCGCGGCGAGCTCCCGGCCGTCGAGGTAGGCGGCGAAACCGGTCAGCAGCACCGGCAGTTGCTCGCTCACCGGTACCGCGAACTCGCTCTCGCTCACCATCGACCACCGTCCCGTGCCGCGCACTTGTTGTGCGGATGATCGCAGCAGCCCCCGACATCTGTGGCCCGCGATGATTAGCGGCCACCCAAGAGGTGCCCCGGGCAGCCGCTAGTTTCTGTCTGCCGATCGGGTGGGGTCGGATCGGTGGCCAACCCCACACCGCAGCCGCCGGCGCTCCGACCGGGCCGGTCGCCAGCCGCCTTGTACCCCGGTTAAGACCGGGCCGCGGGTGAGGTCGTCAGACCGGAACCCGGTGGATCGTTCTCACGGCGGGGTCAGGAGCGCACCAGGTACGGTCCTAGTCCTCTCGCAGTTTCATCCTTTCGCGGTAGGCGCGTTGTCTGCAGGCCGAGCTGCAGTATTGACGGCGGCGACCCTGCATCTTCGGCGTTCGGGACGGCCCGTACGCAGGGCAGGGGCAAGCCGCGCAACCGTAGTCGACTCCGAACGGATTCAGCGCTGATCTGTCCGGCGCGTAGAACTCCATGTCTCCGTGGATCGCGCAACTGGTACTGCGGATACCCTGGGGGGCCCATATGTCGTTCAGCAGCTCGGGATGCTCTTGTACGAAGCGGAGTACGCGGGCAGCGTCGTCGCTGTCCATCTCGTCTTGGTTCAGGAACACGAATTTCAGCCAACTGGCCAGGTTCTGGAACACCGAGTACTCGATAACCCCCGAATCCTTCGATTCGGGCGCCTGTGCGATCGGCATGCCCGTTGTCACGGCGGTCAGTAGGGCTTCGGTGTTGAACCGCCAGTCACGGTCGATCAGAATGTCCGCGAACTTGTCGGCAAGCTCTGTAGTCACCACGGTGTTCTCCACGGGCCCGCGGCGGCTGTGTGTGCGTCGGCTCACCGCTCCTCCTCTACAGTCTCGGCTTCCTGCTGCAACCCGGTCTGGTGGTCGGGGCCATCGTTGTTGCGTTGTTCCTCGGTATGGACGGGCTGGGCTGGTCCTGTGTCGTCGAGCTGTTCCTCATTGTCACTGGACTGCTGGTCCAGCGCTCGGAGTCCGAATGCGCTTGCGAAGGCACGAAATACGGCTACGACATCCGCGCGTGGTGCCAGGATCAGCGCGAGAACTGTGATGAGCACGACCGCGCCGACAAGCACGAGCAGCGCCCAAATGCTGGCGTTCGCGGCCTGCGCGACGGCGGTCAACACGGGGTTGAGCACAACATCCTCCGGAAATGACGAAAGCCCCCGGCGCAGATCGCCGAGGGCTTAGGGGGACGAGCAGGGATGTGCGGAGCAACAAAAAAGCCCGACCGCCAGGGTCGAGCTGATGGGCCACACACTTATAGCCGCTGAAGGGCAGCTTACCAGCTTGCTCGGTAGGGGTAAATCAGCATCCCAGGGCAGGTATTTGGAGGGGCTGGCTATTTCGTAACGCCGAAGCCCGTCGCCTGATCTTTTGACTGGAGACCACACCGGACGAGTTCGCCGCTACCGATGGAACGGGCTTGGCTGAGTAATCAGCCAGGCCTCGAAATCGGTTGGCTCGCCCGAGGATTCCCACAGCGTGTGTCCCTGGGCAACGGCGCGAACCCGGAGTGTCCCAGGCTCACGTCGTCACCGATCGTGCGGGTCAGGCGGCGCAGAACGATTAGCGGCCGCCTAGGAGGTCTCCCTGGTGGCCGCTAACTCCTGCACCTAATGGGAGAAGGCGCGGGCGGCTCAGTCGCGCACCTGGCGTTTGACTTTCCCGTCGCGGATGCGGGCGACGTACTCGCGTGTGAATCCGGCACGGCGGGCGACCTCGCTGGGTCCGAATTTCGTGACGCCGTCGACGATCGCGTCGAAGAGCTCTTCGCGGGACTGCTGGTAGCGGGCCTTGTCGGCGTGGAAGGTCTTGCCCGCGTTCTCGATGCGGTCCAGCAGTGGAAGGTCGGCGTCCTCGGCATCGGTGCTCATCCCCTGAGTGTAAACGGTGGTAGCGAACAGTGTTGACATGACACGGGACGCTACCTAATGTGAACAGTGGTCGCAACCAATGATCGCGACCACTGTTCACATTCGAGTTTCACTCTCACCTTGGAGCCTCCATGACCACCGCTCCCATCAGCGCCTTCCCGGCCACCGACCCCCGCCACTACACCGGCGAGTTCGCCGACTACTGGGAGGACCGCGAGGATCTCGCGTCCTTCGCCGTCGCCGCGGTCCTGGCCGCCGAGTCGGTCCGCGCCACACTGCTCGGCCATCACCGCCGCGCTGGTGACCTGCTCGCCGCCGCCGAACGCGGCCTGCCCAGCGACCCCGCCGTCGCCAGGAGCTGGGCCTCGGAACTGTGGGCGCTGCGCAGCGCGCTCGTCGCCGGACCCGACCCCGAGCAGAACGCGCCGATGTGGCTGCGCGGCGCGCACCTGGCCGACGCGCTGATCGAGAACCTCTACACCCCTGACGATCTGGTCCTGGAATGGCACCTGGACCGCACTAGGACCGCACCGCTGTGGCGGAGGCGCGCGACCAGCCGAGATGCCCGTGAGTACCTGTTGTCGGTGCAGTACGACCCGACCGACCGCTACACCCTCGGCGTCCTGGCTCTGGACCGGCAGGCCGGGCGGGTTCAGCTGCTGCGCACGATCTACATCGGCGGCGCCTTCGGTGACTCGGCCGGTCGGTGGCTGGTCGTGGACACCGCCGACACCACCCTGTCCCCTGCCCTGCGCCCCCACAAGGCGCTGAGTACCACCGAGCGCGACCTGCTCGCGCGGGCGGCGGATCTGAGCGCGATCGAGGACAGCTGGGTCGAAGAGTTCGACCAGTTGATGGGTCGCTGGATGCGCACCCTGATCGAGGCCGGTGCGGCATGAGCCTGCGCTCGAACGTCTACTTCGGCGGATTCGGTGGCGACACCGTCGGCTGGGAACAGGTCCCCGGTCTGACCGGCCAGATCTATGCCAACCACTCCGATATCTGCGTCGAGATCCACGCCCTGAACTTCCCGAACATCATCCATCTGCCGCCCGGCGACGTGCGCGAGATCGACCTGGCCACCTTGCCGTATGCCGAATTGTTCTGGGCCTCCCCGGCATGCCCTGCCTGGACCGACGCCGCCGGGAAGAAGCGGCACTTCGACCAGTCCAACCAGTACTCGATGCTCGAGGACAGCGAACTCGGCCTGGTTATCGACGACCCGGCTGAGTCGCGGTCGCGGTCGCTGATCGAGCAGATCCCGCGCTACCTGCGCGCGATGGCCGCCCGTGGCACCCCGGTGCTGGGCGGGGTGATGGAAAACGTGATCCAGTGCCGCCGCTGGGACCGGTGGGCCGAATGGATCCGCTCGATCGAGGAGATCGGGCCCGGCTACAACGTGCGCGTCATCGCGTTGAACTCGATGCACGCGATGCCGCGGCTGTGCTCGCCCGCACCGCAGAGCAGGGATCGGCTGTATGTGGCCTACACGCTGAAATCGTTGGGCCGGACCCCGGATTGGGACAAATGGCTGCGCCCGAAGGCGTACTGCACGGGCTGCGACAAGGTCGTCGACGCGATCCAGTCGTGGAAGAAGCCCGGCCAGGACATGGGCCGCTACGGCATCGCCCATGGCCAGTACGTCTACCGGTGCCCGTCGGGGTCGTGCCGCAACGCGATAGTCGAGCCGTTCACGACCCCGGCCTCGGCCGCGATCGACTGGAGCCTGGACCCCGGCGCGGTGATCGCCGACCGTGACAAACCCCTCGCCGCGGCGACGATGGAACGCATCCGGATCGGGCTAGAGCGCTACGCCGGTGAGGCGATGCTCAACCCGGCCGGCGGGACCTGGCGCACCGCGGCGACACCGTTGTCGGAGCCGATGCCCACGCGCACCACCCGCGAGACCGACGCGCTGGTGCTGCCGCCGATGCTGGTGCAGACCTCCAAGCGCTCCACCCAGCCCGCCCGCGCGATGTCGGCGCCGATGCCGACCCAGACCACCCGCCGCGAGCTCGGCGTCGTCCTGCCGCCGTTTCTGACCTCGCTGCGTGGTGGCGGCAGCAAAACCGCCACCTACGGCATCGACGAGCCTTTGAGTACTTTCTCTGCCAGCGGGTTTCACCACGGTCTCGTTGGCCCGCCCCAGGACCGTGCTGATCTGCTGGTGCCCTACTACTCGACCGGGGTGGCCCGGCCGGTCTCCGAGCCGATGGGCACGCTGACCACCCGTGACCGCTTCGGGGTGCTCGGCGTCGACGAGGTCAACCGGCTCGCCGGGCAGTGCACGTTCCGGATGCTGGAAATCCCGGAGATCCGTGACGGCATGGCCTTCCCGAAAGGCTTCCGCATGATCGGCGACAAGCGGACCCGGGCCCGCGGGCTCGGCAACGCGGTCACCCCGCCGGTCTCCGAAGTGCTGGGCTGCGCCCTGGTCGAGACCATCACCGGCGAATCGATCGAGCGTTTCGCCTCCTGAACATGGCGGGACCGGGGTGCACCTAACACCCCGGTTCCGCCGCACATCCTTCCAGATTCCCGATCCCACTCCCCGGAGGAACCCAGATGATCGACACCATCGGCACTCTCACCCGCGCCGACCTGCAAGACCTCACCGACGGCGACTACACCGCCGAGGCGGCCTGGCTGCTGACCACGCTGATGCACCACGGCCTGGTCGAGGTCGACGACGGCCAAGGACGGCTGCAGGCTGACGCCCCGGTCCCGCGGTGGCTGCACGCCGCACTCGACGGCGTCGACCTGCGGGGGCCGGAGATCCCTGGCGAGTGGGCCACGTGTTTCGCACCGGTCGACTGGCCCGCGCTCGTGGCCGCTCACCCCGACGACCTGCGCCCGGCCGTCGAGCTCATGGAACTCAATTCCAGCCCTAGCTGGGCAGCCACGTGCGAAGCGGTGAATCTGCTGGCGCCGGCGTGCTCGCCGCGTCTGTGGGTTGCGTTGCTCGTCGAACCTACCGGCGAGCTCAGCCTGTACGCGCTGGGGCTGATCGGTGATGGCCTCGACGCCGAGAGCGATTCCAAGATCATCGCCGCAGTCGACGCACTACTCGGCTCGGAGCGCCACGGCACCGAGCAGTTGCACGTGAACAGCGCCACCGACTGGCAGCTGTTCTGAAAACCATAATCACACCGAAGGACTTCCCGATGGCATCCGCCGAGAAGGTCGCGCACCGCCTGCGGGCGTTGCCCAATCTCGATCACTACGAAATCCACGTCGGCTCACTCACCTCGAACCATATCGACCGAACCATCGCCATCCGAACCGCCAGCGCCGTCATCACCGGCCCCCTCGCCTCGATCAGCGAATCGCTGATCGAGGGTGGCGCCCGCGTGCTGCTGCGAATCCGCACCGACAGCACCATCGGCGAACTCACTCTCGGCCTGCACCCCGCACACCTGATCACGGTCCTGCCGCCCCACCACACGCTGACCGTGGCCATCGCCCCGAAACCCAAACCCGACTGCTGAGCAGGCGGAACAGACCATTGACCTGTTCTGCCCTGCCCTTGGCCACCTGCGCGCCCGAAGGTGGCCAAGGGCCTACCGGCCGTAGCCGTTCGGCCTGTGAGCGCGCCGATCTACGACTTGTACATATTTATGTACAAGAATATGTACAAGCGCGCTATGGTGGGGACATGACATTCCCGAACGTGATGCCGGTCAGCGAGTTTCGCGCCGAGGCAACGAAGATGATCAAGCACGTGGCCGCGAACCCCGCCCGGCGCGTGTACGTGGGTGCGAACCGTCGCCCTGAGGCGGTCCTGATGTCGGTATCGGCCGACATCCCGCCAGGAGTACGCCAGGCACTGCTCGACACCTGCTTCTCCTACCTGGTCGAGCACTCGCCCTACAGCTGGGCCTCTGACGGAGGACTGCTGCACGTCGGAGACGACTTCGGCGGCATCTTCGCCTGGCTGTGGCGCTGCGACCAGACCGAGGCCATGGACCACCTCGAGCGTTTCATCCGACTGCTCCGCGCCAGCGAACGCGCGCCCAGGGTCCAAACCCTCGAAGACGTGCTGGTCGCTATGCAGTTCGCCGTCGACCTCACCGACGAGGAATATCTCGCCATCCGCGCCCGCGCCCGTACCGAACTTGCCGACCGCTTCCCCGTCGAGTGATGCGACACTCGATCACCCATAGCCGCAGTCGAATTCGCAAGGCGCCGGATTTCTCAGGTCTGGACCTCACGCGCCGGTCCTTGCCGGTGGTCGAGGTCGTCGAGGGCGGTCACGATCAACTGACGGGCCTCGCGGCCGTAGACCGCGGACCGTTTCAGCTCCTCGAACATCCGCGCGTAGAGACCGATCTCGGCGGGCTGGCTCACCTGAATGGACGCGGTCGGGGTTTCCAACGCGACCAGGTCGTCGTCGAAGATCCAGAACCCCGCGCTGCCGACGCCGCCGCGTTCGCGCATCAACGGGATGATGCCGAGCGAAACCTGCGGCAACGCCATCACTTCGAGCAGGCGCCCGAGCTGGCCGGCCTGCACCTCGGCCGAGCCGAACCAGGTCCGCAGGGCTTGCTCCTCGAGGACGATGACGAACCGGCGCCCGCCGCGCTGCACGATCCGCTGCCGCGCCATCCGGATCGCGACCGCGTCCTCGACATCGTTCGGCGTGGCCAGGAACCGGATCCAGAACCGCACCATCGCTGCCGCGTACTCCGGCGTCTGGAAAAGCCCTGGTACGACGTTGTGTTCGTAGATCCGGAACACCGTGGTCGCCTCATACCGCTGCGGAGTGTGCGCACCGAGGACCCGTTTCATTCCGGCGCGGGATTCGCGCCGGTGCTCGGTGTAAGCGGAATCGACCGCGTGCAGTGTCGCGACCAGGTCGGGTTCCTGCTCGCGCGCACCGGCCAGCCGACACCAGTCGCCGATGTCGTGCACGGTCGGCAGCTGACGAGCGTTCTCGATCTTCGACACCCGCGTGAAGTGCTGCCCGGTGGCCTCGGCGAACGTGCGGATAGTCAACCCGGCACCACGGCGCAGTTCCCGCAGGCGGTGACCGAGTGCGCGACGCCCGTCCTGGGCCGAGCTAGACGGGCTGGTAGTCACGGTGGCGGATTGCCCACTGCCACACCGTCTCGAACGCCGTGCGGCACAGCTCGATATCACCGGGGTCGGTCGAGGTGACCTTGTCGGTGCCCAGCCCGTCGCCGGAGTAGTGCAAGAAGATCACCACCGCGTCGTCGAGCAGGTAGAAGTCGTTGCCCGGGATCGCGACCGAGTCCAAGCGCGAGCGCGGTACCCACCGGATGTCCTCGCCCGCGGCGACCATCGGGCCCGCGATCGAGTGCGACCAGCGTTGATACGCCGAGAGCGGTTCGGACACGACCCGGGCCCGGCGCACCGTGCGCCCGGCCGCGGTGTGGGCGCGCAGGTTGGTACACCAGTCGCCCAGCCACGCCAGGTCGTCGGGTTCGCCGGCGGCCCACTTGGCCATGTACGGCAGCTCGATCTCGGTGCCGTAGGCGTCGCGGGTCTCCAGATGCACCGCGCTGGCGGTGAAATCGGTCAGTAGCCGGTCGAATTCGGCGTCACTGATTGCTGTCACTGGCGGCCTGGGCTTCTTGGGTGAAGAACGGGACGAGCCGGTCGGGGATCTCCACGCACGATTCCCCCTCGGGAATGTTCATCTGGGCCAGGATCTGCGGATCGGTGACGACCCAGCCCTGCACGATCCACCCGGTGTCGGTCTTGTACAGCGTCGGTGATCCGGACGGGTTCGAGCCGGGATCCTTGGCGACGAACGTAAAACTCATGGTGGCCCCCTGCCAACGGTGTTGCGCGATATTTCTGCTGCTCGTTCATCCTGGTCGCCGGGGTGCGGGTGGGTCAATGGGCCAATGTTGCGCAACATTTCGCAACATTGTTCCGTCGCGGTCGCCTCCGCTCTTAGCGTTGTGGCCACGCCGTGCGGCGCCGGTCCGACGTGCAGTCACCGGTGTCGTGGGCGCTCACTTTCACCGCCGCCGAGGAGGCCCGCGACCGATGAGCCATAAGACCCGCCGGGTGCCCGCCGAGCTGACCGAGCGGGCGCAGCGCCGATCGCTGGCGATCAGGTGGTCCGACGAACCGCCGACCGGGTGGGAGCTCTACACCCCGTTCCGGGTCGTGTGCCACGGCACCCTCGACAACGTCGACGACTGGTTGACCGCGGCCGAGGCCACCGGCCGATGATCACCTTCGGGTACCTACTCGCGGTGGGGATCCCGCTGGTCGTGCTCGTCGCGGCGATCCGACCTCGCTGGTAGCGGAAGCCGCGGAAAGTCCATCGCCCAGCCATGCACTGCCTGGTCAGCTCGCCACGACGGCGAAAGTCACGTCGTTGGGGTCCATGCCGTCGGCTTGGGCGGCCACCCGGTCGAAGACCTCGATGACGCGCATCGCCGTGGCGACGCCGTCGAGTCCATGGCGATCGTGCAGCGCGACGAGCAAGGCCGTGACCTCGTCCTCGTTTCCGAGGATGTGCGCGAGGTTGATCGCGTGCGCCCGGCGCAGGATGTCGCGCAGAGGGCTGCTCGTTACGGTCATCGGTTGATCATCGAGCAATCCACCGCACACAGGCACCGAAACGAACACCGCCGCAGTCGATCTCGATCTCGCGTACCAGTGCCCGCAAGGCTCGCGAGCGTAGGTTGTCGACCATGACCATCCCTGTAGAGACCTTCGCGTCGGGGATTCTCGACGCCGCAGCGAGCACCCTGACCGGGGGTTAGCCTGTCGTCATGACATCGGGGGATCTCGACGCTTTGGCTATCGCTCGCGAGCAGCTCCGTCATCTCGCGGACGGGCGGCATCTCGACGATCCGCAGTTCCGGCTGCAGCTGGGTCTGCTGGCCGCCCAGATCGCCTTGGCGGAAAGACTTCCCGCGGACCTCCCGCTTCCGGCAGACCTTTGGCAAGAGCAGCAGATCCCGCACCCGCCGGTGACCGTTGGCGAGTGGGATCTGCCCACGATCCAGCGCTTCCTCGAGGGGCTGCCCGATACCGGCATGAAGACGCTGCGGGCTCTGGTCGCCGAGGGAGGCAGCGCTACACCCGCGCGCATCAAAGAACTCATCGGCATGAAGAGCCTGTCGGGCGTGAAATCGGCACAGCAGAATGCGTTCCGGTTGATGCCCTCACAGCCGCGGCCGCCCGGATGGCTCATCGAGAAGAAGCACACCAACAACAACCAAGACGCCACGATCGAGCGATACTTCGTCCGCTCGGCCCTGCTGCCCTTGGTTGCCGAGGCGCTCGACCAGATCGACAGAGACATCCGGTAAGCAGGCATGTCGGCCACCGGATCCGCGGTCCACCCCGTCGCCTCAGTCGATCTCGATCTCGCGTACCAGCGTCCGAAGGCGTTCTTCTTCAGCATCAGATACCGGGGTGATCGCGTCGGTGATGGGCAGCAGCAGGGTCATCGGGCGCGATCGCGCATCGACGACAACAGCGCACTCGACCGCGGCAAGGACGTCGCCGGTCTGGGTCAGCACCAACGCGGTCAACTGTCCGGGGTAAGGCTCGCCGATGCGTAAGCCACGCGTCGGCCGACGAGACCGACGACCGATACTGACTCGCCGACGCGACGCTGTCGGCGAGAGATCGGGTCCGGCGGTCAGCGTGGCAATTGGGGACCGTGTCGGCGGACCGGATGGCCCGAGATTCCCTGTCGAAGGATCGCCGCCGCAGCGGGTGGCACTTTTTCTAAGGGCGGGTATCTACCCAAGCTTGAGAAATATTTCATGACACCCACGTACTCGGCCCAGCCTTCCCTCACGAGTTCTCGGTCTCGCCCCTCGTGGCGGGTGCTCGGGTCTGCGTCCCGGTAGGCGGCGATGCGGCGACGCAGCCCTCGCGCCGCGATCTCCTCCCGACCTGTCATCGGCAACCGCACGTAGAACATGGCTGACGACACCGGGCCCTCGCCATACCGAACCTGTAGCTGTCCGGCGCGCTGCAACGACAACGCGGCTCGCCTGTACGCGACCCTGACGCTGCGAGTAGAGCCCCGCCCGTAAAGGGCGAGACTCTGGCCGCGGCCCGAGAGGCCTCCCTGGTATCCGGGGTTAGGCCAGGGGTTGGCCAGGTCGCCGCTCAACGTGTGCCACAGGTCCGGCAGGTGCACGCAGCGCACCAATCGCAGCCGCCGAAGGATCTCGCGTTGTCGCACGCCTGGTCCTCTGCTCATGCGCCAAATCTAAGTGTTGCCACTTTTTTGTAGTTGCCACGGCGTCGTCGCGAAGACTGGCCTCGATCGAACCGGCGACGAGTCGAAGATCCGTCGCCGGTTCGCCTTACGCCTCGAGCCCCGCCCGGAACAGGAGACCGCATGGCAGCCGACACCGCCGGCGCGACAGATATCCGAGTTCGCGCACCGCGCTTTCGCAGCGCCTGCGGTGTGTCCTTCGTCGACCGGTCTGCACTGCCCGGTGGTCCCTCGTGCCAGGTCTTGCGCGGCAGCGTCATCGACGCCCTGCACACCCAGCGCAACTCCGACAACCTCACCAGCATCGGCGTCTAGAACATGGCCCAGGACAACTACGTCACTACTCGTCGGAAAACTGCTGGATCGCACCGTTTTCCCAGCTCAATCGCCCGCCGACGCCAAAAGTCTTCTGGCGGTGGCCTGTCCAGGACTTGCACAACCCTCGATTCGGGGCTGGCGGGGTCAAACCCCGTGGGGCGCCTCAGTAAGATCCCAGATGTTCGGCAAGACCCGAGCGCAGCACGAGTTACACCTCCTCCGACTCCACGCGACTTACCCAGTTCGAGTGTGGAAGGAGGTGATATCGCGAATGCGCAAGGAGACATCGAACGGGCCGCAAGGCCACGGCGAGAACCTGTCGTTCACCGAGCAGCTGCTGCTGCTGGTGATCGGATTCGGCTTCAACGTCGCGTTGGTATTTCTGCCCATGTTGTTGCCCGCTGAGGTGACATATGTGCAGCTGTGTACCGACCCGACGATTCCTGTCGAGTCGGTACACGCCAACTGCTCGTAGCGGGTGGAACCCTGAGAAAGTGCTCCCGCTGAGCAACCCCGGCCCCGGCTGTCTATTAGGCAGTCGGGGCTTTTCTACGTCAAGGGGTCGACCCAGCTAGACGGTACCATCTGTGACGTGGCTCACAGTGGGGGGATATAGTAAAACGCGGCTCGCCGACGTCCACAGGTCACGTTGCACCACGATGAATCTCGCTGCTCAGCGAGGGTTTTCCGTGAACCGCGGCGCGCGGGCCCGCTTTTCGCGGAACCGCCCTACACCGCGGTGGAGGGCGGCCCTTTCCGGTGTGGCCGGGGGCGTGGAAGAACCTGCCTCTGACCCCCGATAGCGCTGGCAGAATCACCGCTGTGATCGCATGGTTCGCGCAGCAACCCGCCGGGACGGCGACTGTGGAATGGAAAGACTTCGGCCCCTTCGCCGCTGGGCTGGGAACTCTGCTGGCGGCATTCGTTGCTGGCTGGTTCCTCTCACGCAACAGCAGGAAGACTCCGTACGACCGCCTGGAGCAGCTCTCCAAAGCCCGCGCCGAATGGCCGGAAGAACTCGAAGGGCGGGGATCGCTGGACCGCTCGATCGAATACGCGCTGGCTCGAATCCGCTCGCTAGAAGGCCCAGCAATCCACGTGCACCTCACGATGGAGGCGCGGCGGGCGAACCAGAAGGTTGCGAATGATCATCTTGGCGAGGCCATGGGGGGGCTGCTGTTTCTGGTGGCGTCCGCAGCCATGGTGCTGCTCGTGGTATGGGCTCGACCGATGATCGGCGACGACCCTGTCTATGCGGTGAAGGTCGTGACGGTCACGTCCGTCGGATTAATCATGTTTGGCCTGTACGGGCTGTTCAGGACGGCATGGCACGGGTGGCAGTGGTGGCGGTGGAGACGGCAGTGGCGGCCTTCTGACCCTCGATAACGTTTCCATGCGGCTCGGTGGCTAGACAGCGGAAGGCCGGGACTGTGCAGTCCCGGCCTTCCGATGAGTCTTAGGTCTTCCAGATCACCTGGACCGAGTGTCCCTGTTCGGTTTTCCCGAATTCGATAGAGCTGTGGTCGTTCACTTGCCCGAGCCCCCACAGGACAGCGGCGGTGAGCAACGCTGCGGCGGTCCGCGCGAGGATGCGACCGCGCATCCGATCGGTCCTGACCCACGGCGAGGAACCTCTTCCGTCCTTCTGTCCCGCCATCTCGGAACCGTTATTGCTCTCGCGAACCATTGTGTCCTCCCTTGATCTGCCGCATGAACTGCACTGACACCCCGACTGCGCTGGTCGAAGCCAGGATTACACGGCTGTGAGGGACGTTCCAAAGTTGAGAGATATGAAGAGATTTACGGAGAAAACAGTGGAATACGGCGCTAGCTTGGTGGTGTGGCTCGCCGACAGATCCCCCTCGCTCCCGACCGCCATCGCCGCTGCAGGCATCGCAGTGAGCGTCCTGTGGAAATGAAGTCTCTCGGATCCGGAGCCGCCTGGGCTCGCGAGTGTGGGTGGGTCGACGCGCGATCGGGATGTCGACATTCCTGATCGCGCGTCGACCGGAACCGGGTCAGCGGTGTCGAGGCCTGAACAGGGTCACACCGGTCGTCCCACGTTCTGCGGGAACTGGCCTTGATAGTTGCCGGGCGGGGTGTAGCGGGCCACGATGAATTTCGACGCAGTCGACGGGAAGATGGTGCCGGCGGGGCAGTCGGCGACCGCGACCGCGACCTGGGTGGTGTTCTTCCACACGACCTGGGTGAAATGACCGGTGGCCGCGGAGAAGCCAGGGTTGTCGTAGTCGTACTGCGCGGCCTCGGCCATCCAGGAGTCGACCGCCGTGGCGGCCGTCGCGTTCGGATTCGTGGTGGCGTAGAGGTTCTCGCCGTACTGCCCGCCGGAGTTGGAGTGCGCGAACACACACATGTTGGCGTATTGCACGGTGCTCGGGTACAGCTGGGCCGCCCACTGCAGGGGTCCGGCGCCGTGCTTGGCGCGCGCGGTGTTGTGCGCGGTCAGGGACTGATCCGACCAAGCGTCGGCGTGGGCGGGCGCGCCGCCCAGGATGGTGGCGACCGCTACCGCGACCACCGCCGCGGGCACCCATGCCCGAGTGTTCTTCATTGCGATTCCCCTCTCGGCCCGCCGTGGCGGGCGATCCCGACCGAATCGAACAGGTGTGTGCGGGCCGCAGCGTAGCGACCCCTTCACCACGGATAGCGAAAGAACACCACCTCAGTCGCGGCGCGTCGGCCACCACCGATCCGGCGACACGACGAATCCGTCGCCGCTACCGGAATGTGCCTGTACGCGTGCGCCGGGTTCGTCATACTTGTTGCTTGTTGCTTGTTGCTTGTTGCTTGTTGCTTGTTGCTTGTTGTCGGGTAGCTGCGGATCTGCTGGTGTTTCTCCGGTGGATCGCGGTGTCCCGTTGACAGCTCTTCGGTACGGGTATGTACCCCGGGATCTGTTCGGGGACATGCGTTCTGACGAGGTGCCCGGTACCTGCGTTTCCCGCCGCCGGCACCCGTGAATTTCCCAGCGTGAGAATCCTCGTCACCGCCACATCACACGACCCGCCACTGGTGGTCCGGTCGTGTCGTGTGTGCCGGTGGCCTCGAACGACGGAAGGGGCAATGTCATGGACGAACGACCTGACGACGCGATCGCCGCAGGCGGGCAGGCGACGGCCAGCAGCGACCAGATGGAGGGCATCGACTCGGGCCCTGCGTTCATCGCCGACTGGGACAACCGCGGCCAGACCACGCGACTGCGATACATGGACGAGAACAAATCTCAATGGACGTTGCAGTACGACATGCCGTTCATGATGTGGTGGCTGCCCCGCACAGGCGACATGTACTACCCGGTCGGGCTGTGGGACGGCAAGGACGCGATGCCCAAGGACCAGGTGTCCAAGGCCGACATCGTGCAATGGCGCATCCGCGGCCCGCATTCCTTGGAGCACCCGGAAGATCCCCAAATGGGGGGGCACCTGTTCTGGCCGTTGCAGTGGCGTCAGGGCACCGGCGTCTGGAAGGACGTCCATCAGCGCAAGGGCGCCAACTACTACCTGTCGGTCGACGGCCACACGACGATGCGGGGTGTGCGCTACGTGAAGCAGTACGGCACGCCCTACTACGCCTTCTATATGGACATCGTCACCAAGGGCGACGCGTGGATCTCCGACGAGACCACTACCGGCAGCATCCGCATGCAGAGCTCGGAGAGCCGCCGCGCCTACATCGTCCCCCGTCGCTTCGGCAGCAGCATGGACGACCCGTTCGGCTCCGCGACGACCTTCTACAAGAGCACCCTCGCGGGTATCGCCTGACCCCACCGGCGGGGTGCAGCCCCGGCAACCACCGCGGCCCGCACCCCCGCCGGCGCAGGTAGGTCGCGGGCTACCTGATTCGAGATCGGCGCTCCCGCTGGGGGATTCCGGTTCGACGCCGCTGTGGACAGGTTTCGGTAGCCCACCCAGAACTGGTCCGCCGCGGTAGCAGGCGGCTGCGGCGAATCGTTGCGTACGCGGCCGGTGGCCGTACCGTCCGCGCGTGTGAAGAGCAAGTTCCGGCCGCAGATTTCGTGTCACCCCGTCCGTGCGTGCTCTGAGCACAGGGGGATGCGGATCTCGGCACCGTCCACCGATAGGAGTGTGCAATGGGATCAGTCCTGGCGAATGCGGCCGAGTCGCTCGGCGACAAGGTCAAGATCAGTGGGATCGCGCGGAACAGGGAATCGGTCACGGTGACCTTGGAGGTCGTCGTCGCCGACGGCAGCGGGGGTGGGACCGGCATTACCGAGCTCACGGGATTGCAGATCGGAAACAGCAGCAGCGGCTGGTCTGTGGTCGTGCCCTCCAACCGCAGCCCCGGCCCCTTCCACGACGGCGGCACGGTGCTCGTGCAGACCATCATGCGCAACCCCGCCGGCGAGACCATGTACGTCGACGGCATCAACTTGCCGATCGGACAGTCCCCAGCCGAACGCGCCGAAGCCGCCCGCAGGGCCGCCATGCTCGCCGAGGCGCAGATCCAGGACAAGGTGAACGACTGGGTAAACACCGCCATCGTCGAGGAGTGCAAAAAACACGGTCGCAACCTCGCCTTGTTCGAGGCGCACCCTCTGAACGATTGGGCTGTGCAGTCCTACAAGGAGAACGGGCGGTTCCCCGACGCCGCGTGGGTAGCGAAGACCTACGTGGACACTGGTAAGTGGCCGACCGTCCAATGATCGTGTCGGCCCGCGGGTTTCAGCACCTGCGGGCCACCGGCCCACTTTCTGCTCCGACCCCGCCTCGGCCGCTGACGCAACCCGGTCGTGTGCCACCACGCGGAACTCTGTGACGCGGATCGGGTGTTCGGAAAACGACCGAGGCCCGAACGCGGTTCTGTCGCCATGCATGGTCCCGAAGCTGCGCAGGTGCGGTGAAACGTGCTCGTGCGCAGATAGATCAGCGGCCTGAAGCGGTGTCCGGATGGCACGATCTCCGGCATGAGACTTCTCGGGGGGCTGGTCGTCGCGATTTGGATCGTGGTGTCGGCGAGCCCGGCGACGGCCCAGGTGGGCACGACACCGCCGGCCGCGCCCAGCTCGGCGCCGACGGCTACGAGTACGCCGTCCATCACAGTGGGCACCACGGAGAGGATGCCCACCTCGGATCTGACCGGGTTGAGCCAGCCCGACTCGGTTCTCGCTGCCGGTGTCCTGGCGTTGGGGGCCGCGCTGCTCGCTTTCATCGGCGTGATGGCGACTCGCCGCCAGACCGGCCGACACTTCGCTGCCACGCACGAGCTGGATCAGATCAAGGCACTGCGTGAGCGGTACACCACATGCGCCGAGCAGCTCGCCCACGACGATCCGGCAGTCCGCACGGCAGGTGCGTACGGACTGGGCGCTCTCGGCGACGACTGGTTCGCCCGAGCCGTGCCTCAAAAGCCCACTCGTATGGCCAGATTTCGGCGCGTAGGCACCCGAAGGGCGCAGCTTGATGCCGCTGCGCAGCACCGGCAGGAAGTGCAGGTGTGTGTCGAGCTGTTGTGTGCCTACTTGCGTTCTCCTATCCGGGCGTCGGCAGATTCTGGGCCCCGTGGGGCGATTGTTGCGGTGCTCGGCCAGCGGTCCCGCCGTTCTTCTATCTCTTCTATCCGGGTGTCGGCAGATTCTGGGCCCCGTGGGGCGATTGTTGCGGTGCTCGGCCAGCGGTCCCGCCGATGGCGTTCGCTGGAACTTGTTTTTGACCTGCTCGCCGTAGATCTGAGCGGGGCGAACCTGCGCGAGGCGCACCTGAGCCGGGCGAACCTGCGCGGGGCGAACCTGCGCCGGGCGAACCTGCGCGAGGCGAACCTGAGCGGGGCGGATCTGTTCGGGGCGAACCTGAGCGGGGCGCACCTGTTCGGGGCGAACCTGAGCGGGGCGAACCTGATGGGGGCGGATCTGAGCGGGGCGTACCTGCTCGAGGCGAACCTGAGCGGGGCTGAACTGATCGGGGCGGATCTGCGCGGGACGAAGCTGGGTGGCGCGAACCTGAGTGACGTTTCCCACGGTGGGAGTACCCAGTGGCCGAAGGGGTTTCCAACGCCGGTGGGGCCCACACTGGAGACTGCCTGACTTCGCGTCCACAGCTGGGACGTTGCGAGTGTTCGTAAAACGATCGTTTTACGACACTTGAACGACACCTGCACGGCGGGCCCCGTGCCCGGGGCTTCGGCGTCGGTCGGATCGACTCGATACGCGTCGGCCGTTGTCAGAGCCTCGTGATCTGGCTACGGATGCAAGTCAAGCTCACAGGCCGACGGCCAGCCTCAATCCGTGACGGTCATCTCAAGAAGAGCATCTTTCCGTAGTTGTCACCGAGCCAAAGGTTTTTGAGGCCCTCCGGTTTGCGGAAGAGGGCGGCGACCGTGAAATGGTCGCCTTGCAGCGTGTAGTCGCGGTCGGTGCCTGTATAGACGAGCACCCAGACGTCGGCGAGATTCCAGCTGGGGTTGGAGCCTGCTGTCTCGAAGCGAATGTAGACCGGGCTCTGCGACAGGTTGGTGGTGTCGAGGGTGAAGCCTACGCGCGGGTCGTTCCCGTGTTCGGCAATCGATCCGAACACGTACTTGTCCCATGCGCGGATGCGATTTTCCCATTGGATGCCCTGGTCGAGTTGTTTGACGGGCGCCAGGCCGAAGACGTAGCTCAGGTCGGAGCCGCGTTCGAAGTCGTCCAAGCGTGAGTTGACGCCGAATTCGCGTCCTGCGAGGCCGAGATAGACGCGGCCGTTGGTGCCGGCGCCATCGACATCGCTGGTGACGATCCGGCATTCGAATCCTGAGATTTGAGTCATGCCTGATGCCCCTCTCGGTGCTCCCGGTCATACAGTTTAGTCCCGCAGCCGATCGGTACACCCTGTCGCTGGTGGCGCGATCTCATCTCAGATGAGACACCGGGGCGCCGAGCGCGATCAGCCCAAGTTCGCGACGAGGAGACCTACCGCACCGTGCTCGACTCCGTACTCGCGCACTCCGGGCTGCGCATAGTCGATCACCTCGTCTTGAACTGAGTGACGACCATCCGACCCCGGCGTACCCTCATC
>NZ_BDAX01000034.1 GCF_001612665.1 Nocardia alba NBRC 108234
GCCGATCAGGGCTCGAAGCGCACGCGCCGCAGGCGCAAGTCTCGAGCCCTGATCGGCGGCCCCTCAGGGCCGCGGACACGCGCGCGCCAGCGCGCCGAAAACACAGCGTATACAGCCCGGGACTACCAAACCCCAGGCGCGAGCCCACGCACCCAACCCAGCCCCAGGTCCGAGCCCACGCACCCAACCCAGCCCCCAGGCGCACACCACACTCAACCCGGCCGCGAGCCACACCCAACCAAGTCGGCCCGGTCATGCCAGCACAACCAACTAACTCAGCCCGGGTACGCGCCTAACCAGACGCGTACCCGGCACAACCACCCAACTCACCTCGAGCACGCGCCTCACAAGACGCACACCCAACTCAGCCCAACAACTCCCGCAGATCCGCAACAGCCACACGCAAGTGATCAGCAAACGCATACATCTGATCAGCCACCGACTTCGGAGTAGCCAGATAGATGTTCCACCGATCCGGCAACAGCACATACGCGATACCGATGCAGCGCCCACTGGTCGACCCGAACCCGAAGTACCGGATGTACTGCGACGGCGCGGAGCTGGTCGAAAGGTAGTCGTCGCGCATGACAGTCCACCCCGGGCTGTCGAACAGCGCGATCCGCTCATCCGCGACCCCGAGCTGCTCACCGCGACGACGCTGGATCCACTCCAGTTCCCACAGGTGCTGCTCGGGCGCCTGCCCGGCCTGACATTCCTTGGCCCGCGCGACGTGGGCGGACGCGGCGGTACGCGCCGCGGCCAGCTTCGTCTCGGCATCGGTATCCGCGGACACCATCGCGTCGACGAACGCCACCATCTCCGGGGTCACCACACGCATGGCCTCGGTGCGCCCGTTGCGGAACTGCCTGGTGGCGATCGATTCATAGGTCGCGCCGGTCAGGCCCTTGCTGCGCCGGTGGGCGAGCTGGTAGCTCAGCTGCGCGAAGGCATCGGGTGAGATGCCCAGCTTCTTGGCTTCGCCGGTGCCGAAGTCGTCGAACGACACCAGCGAAGTGGCCGTTTCGGCGGCGAAGCGGGCGAAGTCGGCACCTGCCGCGGCGATGTCGGCGCGGGCGGCCGAGTCGAGTACGAACTCGATCGGCTCCACCGGGGGCAGCCCCTGTGACTGCGCGCCGCTGGTGGCCGCGTGGTCCTGGGCGGTCCGCTCGAGCAGCGCGTCGACGAACGACAGCACGGTGGTGCCGTCGAGTCCGCAGTGCTCGATATTGATGCCGGCCTGGCCGTCGGCGAAGACGATGAACGACACCGACTTGTCGAAGTAGCGGTTGCCGCTGTCGCCGTGCAGCAGCTGATCGCTGGCGTGCAGTTCGTCGCGCGGGGCGAAGTCTTCCAGACACACCGCGAACAGCGCCGTCTCCACGGCATCGAAGGCCTCGACATTGGCGGGTTCGGTGCGCAGGACTTCCCGGCTCCGTGCCCATGCCGCGCGGGCTTTGGTGGTGAGGTGGCCGACCGAGGTGTCGGTCGCGGCGGGCTTGGTCCCGCCCTTGATCACCGCGCGCAGCCCGTCGACGATGTCCTCGAACGCGTACGGAGCGCCGTCGGGCCCCACGACGTCCATCCGGAAGATGTTGCCGCGGTAGAAGACCGCGATGTGACGCGCGTCCGAGGGGCCCGGCCATTCCGGGCTGTAGGGCTTGCGGACACTGTCCTGGATCTCGCCCGGAATCCGGGTCTCGGAGAACAGGTACTTGTTCTGCCACATCGACAGCGCCTGGCCGCGCTGGGTCACCGGCGCGATCCGCTCCGCGTCCAGCGCCAGCTTGTAATCGACAGCCGCCCCGATGATCGCGGCCGCCCGCTCGGTCTGCCCGGCGACGGTCGACGCCGCGAGCGGGGTGTCGTCCCGGAACAGGAACATGAAGTTGGCGTTGATCGCGATCCGGTCCCGACGGCCCAGGTACCGGGACGGCCAGAATTCGTCGAGCCAGCTGCCGACGCCGGGGGTGGCGTCGTATTCGGCCAGCGCCGCGTGCAGGGTGCGCCCAGCCCCACCGGGGCGCAGCAGCTCGGCTACCGCGCTCTCGGTGGTGGCGTATTCCTCGGCGCCGAGCAGCGGCTGACACCACTGCAGGAACCGCGCGCCACTGTCTTCCAGACTCGGCAGTGGCGCCCGGGGCAGCGTGTCTTCGGCAGCGAACGTGGGTTGGTTCAATCCAAGTCCTCAGGTCTCGATGGGATGCGGGCGAGACAGGAACAGGTTGGCGTAGAGCCAGCCCTCGGCTTCGTGGTCGGTGGTGTCGATGCCCTTGGCCGCCAACGCATCCAGCACTTGTTCCCGTTCCTGCGCCGAGGCGAACCTCCGCTGCTGAAACATACCGGGACGTTGCTCGCTGCGATACCCCAACGCGGCCAGCTCCTCGGCGATGGGCCCGAAATCGAACATCCGCAACACGAAATGCGCCATCCACGGTCGCTTGCGCGGGTCCGCTTGGGCGACCCTGGACAGGGTTTTCTCGGTGATATAGCCGACACATCCGGTGGAGATCACGAGATCGGCGGAGGCGAGCACCCGGCGCTGCGCCTCGGTGGGCTCGGTGGCCTCGAGGTCGGCGTGCACGTAGTCGTGCAGGAATCCGGCGGCGTGGGCGTAGGTCAGCGCCGGGCGTGCGGCGTCCATCCCGATGAAACGGACGTCGGGCAGCAGATCGCCGCGCAACCGCTCCCGGTCCGCGGCGATCAGCCCGATCTTGTCGGTATCGGCGTGATCGCGGTAGTGCCCGGCCCATTCGTCGACGGTGGTGTCGCTGCGCAGCAGTGCCGCGTTCACCCCGTAGGAGCACCCGAGGTCGAGGACCGTCGGGATCCGATCCGGACGAGCGGCCCGCAGCTGGCGCAGCTGGTCGGCGAAGTGTGGCTTCGCCAGTTCCGGGATTCGATAGTCCAGCTCGTTCATCCGTGCGAAGTACGCACGGGGATCGGGACTTTCGTAGATGTCGTCGAAGGATGCTTTACCGGTGGTATCCAACGGAACGGACATGTTCGGTTCCTCTCAGTCGAGCAGTCGGTCACCTCGGACGGCGTCGGCCGCGGCAGCCACGTGGTCGGGCAGGACACGGCCGAACAATTGCCTGGTGCGCTCGACCGTGCCGATCACCCCTGGACGGTCCGTGTAGGCGAAAATCGCCGAATGTCGTTGTCCCGCACCGGCCACCTCGGTGACCCGATGCAGGGAGAAGCGGCCCTTGAACAGCTGCAGATCGCCGGGGCGCAGTTCCAGCGCGCGGACGAATCGGGTGCCCGCACCGGTGAGCACGGCGCGCACATCGTCGAGGTGCTCGGCGTGCGGGTCGCGGATATTGGGGCAGTACTCGAAGACGCCGCCGGCGTCGGGCTTGCGGGTGAGCATGCTGACGGTGAATTCGTTGGTGTCGAAGTGCCACGGGTGCGACATCCCCGGCTCGACCACGTTCACGCACAAACCGGCCAGCGGGTCGGCGAATTCGTACAGATCCTCGAGCTCGAAGCAATCGGCGACGAAGCGCTGGAACACCGGATCGGTGTAGAGGCGCTGGATCAGCGCCTCGGCGGGGATCCGGTCGCGGGCCACGAACGCGTTGCCTCGGTCGAGCACGATCCGCGCCGGATGGTCGGCGGGCAGATCGGCGTCGAGCGGAATGTTGTAGGCGTTGACCCGCTCCACCTTGTAATGCGCGTGGGGTGCGATCGCCTCGCCCTCGGCGCGCAGCGTCTCGAGCAGCTGCGGGCGGATGAACTCGCGCAGCACCGTGCAGCCGTCCTCGGCCAGCTCGGCGCGGGCGGCGTCGATCGCCGCCTGCCTGCCCGGACCACTGAGATCGGTGAGCGGATACCGTGCGATATCGACGATTTCGTCGAGCCCCCGAGTTCTCGTCATCTACCCATTTTGCGGGAATATCTCGGCCAGCGCCCGTGTTTCGACAAATCGGACCTATCCCGGGATGATCACAATCGGGCGAATTCAACTGTGCGGCAACAGTTTTCGTAGATTCAACCTGGGTTTCGATACTATCACGGTAGGGTACTACGCCCTATCACGTACCGCTGTCGCAAGATTCACGCGCGGGCGTCGAGCGCGGCGCGCAGATCCTCGACCGACAGACCCACCAGCGACTCCCGAAACACCCGGCCCGGTGCCTCGGGAACCGCGATCTCGCACGGAATCACCAGCAGACCGCAGCCCGCGCCCTGAGCGGCGAGCGAACCGGTCGGCGAGTCCTCGATGGCGACACAGTCTTTCGGGTCGACCCCCAGCAGTTGCGCGGCACGACGGTAGATGGCCGGGTCCGGCTTGCCGTGCGCCACCTCGTCTCCGCAGACGGAGGTGTCGAAGAAGTCGCGACCGAGGGTGTCGAGGCCGTATTCGGTGAGCGAGCGCTTGGTATTGGTCACCAGCGCGGACTTCATGCCCGCCGCGCGCACCATCGCCAGCGCGTCCTTGGCACCGGGTCGCCACGGGATCGGTCCGAGCATCAACTCGGTCACCCGGCGCTCCAGGAACTCCCCCGCCTCGACGATCGTGCCCGGCGACGGGTCGACGCCGATGCCGTCGAAGAGCATGCGCAGCGCGTTCGGACCGGAGGCGCCGATCAGGGCGTGGCGAACCTCGTCGGTCAGCTCGCGACCGTGTTCGCGGGCCAGTTCACGAACCGCGATGTCCCACAGCTTCTCCGAATCGAGCAGCGTGCCGTCCATGTCCCACAGCACCGCTGCCGGTCGCGCGCTCACCTGTAACTCGCCTCGTTCTCGTCACACATCACCGAAATCACCCGGCGCTCGCCGGACCCCGTTCAGGGTAACGGGTCCGCCTCAGACCCCCGATTCGGAGATCTGCAGGTTGCCCGCGTCGCCGGAGACTTGAATCCAGCGGTTCTCCGAGGTCACAGTGCCATTGGTGAGCTGATAGGTGAGCATGACGATCGCGCGGTTGGGTCCGCTGGGGGTGATCGAGCCGACAGTCACCGAACGCACCGACCCCCAGAACGACGAATACTGTGCGAACCCGCCGGTCTGTGCCTGGTAACCGGGCGCGAGCTGCGCCCACGCACCGCCGATATTGCCGGGCAGCATGCCGTAGTACCCGGCGATGAACTGGTTGATCCGGTCCGGGGTCGGCGGGCCGAACGGCGTGGTGGTGATGGTCGTGCTGCTCGGTTTCGCGGTGGTGGGGGTGGGCTTGGCCGAGGTACTCGTGGGGGTGGCACCGGCGCTCGACGCACCACTCGGCAGTGCCTGCGGCGGGGCCGACACGGTGATCGTTTCCTGCTCGGGCACGATGACCACGGTGCTCACCTTGCCGTCGACCATGGTGGTGACGGTGACCGGCGATGCCGGGACCTGTGCCTGTTGACCGGCCTCACCGCCTCGATCGCGGGTCACCACGAGCACCAACAGCATGACGGTGAAGGCGGCGACGGCCGCGGCCAGCAGCAGCACGGCACGGCTGTTCTTCGCGCGATCGGTGCGCGAGGGCGGGACGGGGAACGAGGGATGCAGGCCGGACCCGTCCGTCTGTCCGGTAGCGGCTCTGGCACGTGCCACACCGTCCGCGGTCGAGGGATCGGCATCGCGTGGCCGAACGAGGCCGGGATCACCTGCCGCGGCCTGCGCCACCGCTGGACCGACGTCCGGTCGGCCTGGCGCGCCGCTCGTCGGGTGGCCGACAGCGGCCGATCCCGTGCTCCCGCTCGGTGCCTGGGCGGCGCCCGAGGCCGCATCGGTCGCATTTCGACCCGAGATGGCCGAGCGGGCGGCCTTGGCCATCGCGAGACCGCTGCCGAACAACGCCGCCGCACCCGATTTCGCCGCCGCGCCGCCGTTCGCGGGCACGCCTGCCGACGGGATCACCGTCGTGGCCGCCTCACTCATCGGCAGAATCTTCGTGGCCGAACCGGGCAGTGCCGGAACACGGCCCGCCGCCACATCTTCCAGTGCCGCCCTGGCCTGCGCCATCGTCGGCCGGTCCTCGGCGGACGCGGTCAGCAGCCACATCAGGACCGGGGCGAGCGGGCCCGCGTTCTTCGGCTCGGGCACCACCCCGCGCGCGACGGCGTGCAACACCGCGAGGGGGTTGTCACCCTCACCGAACGGCGGCGCGCCTTCGGAGGCCGCGTACAGCGTCGAACCGAGGGCGAACACGTCGGCGGCGGGTTTCGGGCTGTCACCGCGCGCGATCTCGGGCGCCAGGTAGGCGGGAGTGCCTGCCAGGAAACCTGTGGCGGTGACGGTGACATCGCCGGTCGCGTGGGAGATGCCGAAGTCGGTGAGTTTGACCGTGCCGTCGTCACCGACGAGCAGATTGGCCGGTTTCACATCGCGGTGCATGATCCCGGCGTCGTGCGCGGCCGACAGCGCCGCGGCGGCCTGGGCACCGATTCCCGCCACCTCGATCGGCGGCAGTGTCACCCCGCCCGACAACTTCGCCGCCAGGCTCGGCGCGTTCATGTATTCCATGACCAGCCAGGGCTGGCCGTCCTCTTCGGCGACGTCGAAAACGGTGATGGCGTTGGGATGGTGCAGACGGGCCGCGATCCGGCCCTCCCGCATCGCGCGCAGTTTTCCTTCCAGCGCTTGCGTGCCGGTGAGCCCGGGCGCCAGCAGCACCTGCTTCACCGCGACGGTGCGCCGCAACCGAACATCGGTGGCGCGCCACACCACTCCCATCGCCCCGGAGCCGATCGGGTCGGTGAGTCGGTAGCGTCCCGCGATCAACCGATCCGATGTCATAGTGTGTGCCCTCCTGCTTACCGCCGAGTCGTCTCGCCCTCCGCGCCACAGCGGGATGAAACCTGCGAAAATTCTACGTGCTGAACTGCTTCGATCCTGTTGCGGGACAGTTCGGTCCATGGACCGGGCGCTACATCGTGATCAGACTCACACGCGCCGCGACGACCGGACCGGTCCGATCCGGGCGACGCCCGCGTGTGTGCCTGCAGTGTCTCAGGCGTTGAAGTATTTCGCTTCCGGATGCAGCAGCACGAACGCGTCCGTGGACTGTTCCGGGTGCAACTGCAGTTCCTCCGACAGCGTCACCCCGACCCGGCCCGCGTCGAGCAGATCGACCAACTTGGCGCGATCCTCCAGATCAGGGCAGGCGCCGTAGCCGAAGGAGTAACGCGCACCCCGGTAACCGAGCTTGAAGTAGTCCTGGACATCGGCGGGATCGTCGGCGGCGACGGACTTGCCGTCGACGGTCAGTTCCTCGCGCACCCGGCGATGCCAGTACTCGGCCAGTGCCTCGGTGAGCTGCACGCCGATTCCGTGCACCTCCAGATAGTCGCGGTAGTTGTCGGCGGCGAACAACGCGTTCGCGAAATCGGCGATCGGCTGCCCCATCGTCACCAGCTGGAACGGCAACACGTCCACCTGCCCGGTCTCGCGAGCCTGCTCGCGCGAGCGGATGAAGTCCGAGATGCACAGGAACCTGTCGCGTTGCTGTCGCGGGAAGGTGAACCGATACCGCTGCGGCGCATCAGGATTCGGCTCGGTCAACACGATGACGTCGTCGCCTTCCGACACCGCGGGGAAGTACCCGTAGACGAGGGCGGCGTGCTGCAGCACGCCTTCGGTGGCGAGCCGGTCGAGCCAGGCGCGCAACCGCGGTCGGCCCTCGGTCTCCACCAGATCCTCATAGGTCGGCCCGTCCCCGGCGCGCTGTCCGCGCAGACCCCACTGACCGAGGAACAGCGCCCGCTCGTCGAGCAGACCCGAGTACTCGGCCAGCGGCAGACCCTTGATCACCCTGGTCCCCCAGAACGGCGGCGTCGGCACGGGCAGATCAGTGGCCACATCGGAGCGTTCGGGCACCACGATCGGCACCTCGGCGGCCTTGCGCTCGGCCGCGATCCGCTGGGACCGCTCGTGGCGCGCCTTGCGCTCGGCGGCCTTCTCCTTGGCGGCGATCGCGTCCGGGCTGTCCGGGTCGAGCCCACCGCCCCGCTTGACGGTCATGATCTCGTCCATCAACCGCAGGCCCTCGAACGCGTCGCGGGCGTAGTACACGTCGCCGTCGTAGACCGCGGTGAGATCGTTCTCCACGTAGGAGCGGGTCAGCGCGGCGCCGCCGAGCAGCACCGGGAACTGTTCGGCCACACCCTTGGAGTTGAGTTCACCGAGGTTCTCCTTCATCACCACGGTGGACTTCACCAGCAGCCCCGACATGCCGATCACGTCGGCCTTCTTGTCCTGGGCGGCGTCGAGAATGGTCGCGATGGGCTGCTTGATGCCGAGGTTCACCACCTCGTAGCCGTTGTTGGACAGGATGATGTCGACCAGGTTCTTGCCGATGTCGTGGACATCGCCCTTCACCGTGGCCAGCACGATCCGGCCCTTACCCGCGTCGTCGGTGGCTTCCATGTGCGGTTCCAGGTGCGCGACAGCGGTTTTCATCACCTCGGCCGACTGCAACACGAACGGCAGCTGCATCTGACCCGAACCGAACAGCTCACCGACGGTCTTCATGCCCGAGAGCAGGGTCTCGTTGATGATCTGCAGTGGCGGCACCGTCTGCATCGCCTCGTCGAGATCGTCACCGAGGCCGTTGCGCTCACCGTCGACGATGCGCCGTTCCAGACGCTCGAACAGCGGCAGCAGGGCCATCTCCTCGGCGCGCGAGGCCTTCGACGACGCCGTCGAGACGCCCTCGAACAAGGCCATCAGCTTCTGCAGCGGGTCGTAGTCCTCGGTGCGGCGGTCATAGATCAGGTCGAGGGCGACCTGCTGCTGCTCCTCGGGGATCCGGCTCATCGGCAGGATCTTCGACGCGTGCACGATCGCCGAATCCAGCCCCGCTTCGACACATTCGTGCATGAACACCGAGTTGAGCACCTGCCGGGCGGCCGGATTCAAACCGAAGGAGATATTCGACAGGCCGAGGGTGGTCTGCACCTGCGGGCGGCGGCGCTTGAGCTCGCGAATGGCGTTGATCGTCTCCTCGCCGTCCTTGCGCGACTCCTCCTGTCCGGTGCCGAGGGTGAACGTCAGGGTGTCGATGATGATGTCGGACTCGGCCAGGCCCCAGTTGCCGGTGATGTCGTCGATGAGACGCTCGGCGATCGCGACCTTGTGATCGGCGGTGCGCGCCTGGCCCTCTTCGTCGATGGTCAGGGCGACGACGGCGGCGCCGTGCTCGGAAACCAGCCGCATGATCTGCTGGAATCGGGAATCCGGGCCCGCGCCGTCCTCGTAGTTCACCGAGTTCACCGCGCACCGGCCGCCCAGGTGCTGCAGACCCGCCCGCAACACCGGCACCTCGGTGGAGTCGAGCATGATCGGCAGCGTCGAGGCGGTGGCCAGCCGGGAGGCCAGCTCGTTCATGTCGTCGGCGCCGTCGCGACCGACGTAGTCGACGCACAGGTCGAGCATGTGCGCGCCGTCGCGGGTCTGGTCCTTGGCGATCTCGAGGCACCGCTGCCAGTCGGCGGCCAGCATCGCGTCACGAAATGCCTTGGAGCCGTTGGCATTCGTCCGCTCGCCGATCATCATGATCGACGCGTCCTGCTCGAACGGCACAGCCGTGTACATGCTCGACACGGCGGGCTCGTGCTCGGGGTGGCGGCGATCGGTGATCGGGGGCAGCGTCTTCTCCACCTCGCGCACCGCCTCGGCGACCTGACGGATGTGCTCGGGGGTAGTGCCACAGCAACCACCGACCAGCGAGAGGCCGAACTCGGAGACGAACCCGCTCAGCGCGACGGCGAGCTCCTCGGGGTCGAGTGGGTACTCGGCGCCGTTGGCACCGAGCACCGGCAGACCCGCGTTCGGCATCACCGACACCGGGATGTTCGCGTGCCGCGACAGGTGCCGCAGGTGCTCGCTCATCTCCGCGGGTCCGGTCGCGCAGTTCAGACCGATCATGTCGATGCCGAGCGGTTCCAGCGCGGTCAGCGCCGCGCCGATCTCACTACCGACCAGCATGGTGCCGGTGGTCTCCACCGTGACGTGGGTGATGATCGGGATCCGGCGGCCCGCCGCGATCATGGCCCGGCGACTGCCGGTGATCGCGGCCTTGACCTGCAGCAGGTCCTGGCAGGTCTCGATGAGGATGGCGTCGGCACCGCCGTCGAGCATGCCGAGCGCGGCTTCGGTGTAGGCGTCACGCAGCGACACGAACGGCGCGTGGCCCAGGGTCGGCAGCTTCGTGCCGGGGCCCATCGAGCCGAGGACATAGCGCGGGGTGCCGTCGGCGGAGGGACCCATCTCGTCGGCGACATCGCGGGCGATGCGGGTGCCGCGCTCGGACAGATCGCGGATCCGATCCTGGATGTCGTAGTCGGCGAGGTTGGGCAGGTTGCAGCCGAAGGTATTGGTCTCCACCGCGTCCGCGCCCGCGGCGAAGTAGGCGCGATGGATCTCGGCGAGCACGTCGGGACGGGTGTCGTTGAGGATCTCGTTACAGCCCTCGAGGCCGCGGAAGTCGTCGAGCGACAGATCAGCGGCCTGCAACATCGTGCCCATCGCGCCGTCGCCGATGACGACACGCCGCCGCAGCGTGTCGAGGAGCGTGGTATCGAACCCGGTGGGCAAGGACGCAGACATGATTCAAGACTAGTGGGCGCGTCCGACGGACAAGACCACTGCGGGTGAATCCAGTGGTCTGCGCCACTGTTCCCGGCGGAAACACGCAACACCGTCGGTCACCGCAAAACAATTCGCACAAGACACTAGGCTGACCGGGTGGATGCCAGTGAGACCCCCGAGACGGAACTGCCGACGTTGCGCAATCCCGTCATGGTTGCCGCCTTCGAGGGCTGGAACGACGCAGGCGATGCCGCCAGTGGCGCCATCGAGCATCTGGAGTTGATCTGGGATGCCGAGCCGCTGGCCGAACTCGACTCCGAGGACTACTACGACTACCAGGTGAACCGGCCGACAGTCCGGCAGGTCGACGGGGTGACCAGGGAGATCCAGTGGCCCTCGACGATGCTGTCGGTGTGCTCCCCGCCCGGTAGCGACCGCGATGTGGTGCTCCTGCGTGGCATCGAGCCGAACATGAAATGGCGCAGTTTCTGCGACGACCTGCTCGAGTTCATCGAGCAATTGGGCGTGGAGACGGTCGTCATCCTCGGTGCGCTGCTCGCCGACACCCCGCATACCCGGCCGGTGCCGGTGACCGGCTCGGCCTACAGTCCCGAGGCCGCCGAGCGATTCAATCTGGAACAGACCAGGTACGAGGGCCCGACCGGGATCACCGGCGTGCTGCAGGACCAGTGTGTGAAGGCCGGGGTGCCCGCGGTGTCGTTCTGGGCCGCCGTCCCGCACTATGTGTCGCAGCCGCCGAACCCGAAGGCGACGATCGCGTTGCTGCACCGGGTGGAGGACGTCCTCGATATCGAGGTTCCGCTGGGCGAGCTGCCGAAGCAGGCCGAGGAGTGGGAGGGCGCGGTCAACGAGATGACCCTCGGCGACGACGAGATCAGCGAGTACGTGCGCTCGCTCGAGGAGCGTGGCGACGCGGCGATCGATCTCAACGAGACCATGGCCAAGATCGACGGCGACGCCATCGCGGCGGAGTTCGAGAAGTACCTGCGTCGGCGTGGGCCGGGCAGCTTCGGCCTCTAGCGCTCGGCACCGGGCGTTCGCCGCTCCGGTCCTTATCACGCCGATGGCAGCTCGACTACCGCGGCTCGCGGAATACGTTGTTGCTCAACACCATTCCGGGTTCCGGCCGGGCGGTGACTCGCCCGGCCGCCGGAGCGATCGCTACCGAGAGGGTGGATCGGCGCAGGCATCGGATCCCATAGCTAGCGCTCCAGGGTGAGTACCTCGGCGGCCGCCTCGTGCGCCAGCTTCGCGATCAGCAGGTCACGCGGAATCGTCTGGCCGGCAAGGTGATCGAGTGACGGCACCACCACGTGGTGGGCGTCGGCCCGCTTCAATTCCTGGGTGAGTTCGGCGAACGCCGCACCGTCACCCGAGGGTCCTTCGTGGAACGTCGCGGCGAAACACATGCCCGCGGTCCGCGCGAGGCTGCGTAGCGCATCCTCCAATTGGTCGCTCTGACCATCGGCCAGATCGTCCCGCAAGTATCCATAGATCAACGCTTCCACCCGAACCTCCGTTGGATTGGGATCGCTGTTCTGTTGTCGGATCTGTTGTTCCGGTCCCCCCGCGTCGCGCGGGCGCGCCACACGGGGTACTGCGTTGCCCTGCAAGCTCTCTTGCACAGCCGGCGTCCGATTGTCGATCCGGGCACCTGCTTACATCATGAACAATCTTGGCCCCCGGCAGCAGATGTCAATCCGATGACATCTACATGCCCTATCCGTGACGCCGAACATTAACTGGTGGAATACTACCGCCGTGACCGCAACTGATGATCGACCCGTCTGGGCTGTTCGGATGCGCTCGGAACGTGACGCGAGGGGGTGGTCGCAAGGCGATGCCGTTCGCGCGATGCGTACCAAGTCCTCCCACAACCTGCCGACGGACAGTACCCTGCTGCGCAACTGGCGCCGTTGGGAATCCGGGGAATCACGACCTGACGAGTTCTACGCGCCGATCATCGCGGCCGCGTTCGACACCGTCACCGCCGCGTTCTTCCCGAAGTCCCGCCCCAACCGGGATGACGAGCTGTTATCGGCAACCGGTATGGACACACTGGAGTTCATCGGACGACTCAGGATGTCCGACGTCAACAGCGCGACCCTGGACGCGGTGCGGATCACCGCCGAAAGGCTGTGCTGTGAATACGCCTACGCCGAACCGTACGCACTGCACGCCGAGGGGACCGCGTGGCTGCGCCGGATCACCTCGCTGCTCGACGGCAGACTGACGCTGAGCCAGCATCGGGAAATCCTCGTCCTGGCAGGCTGGGTCGCGTTGCTGGTCGGTTGCGTCGATTACGATCTCGGCCGCCGGGGCGGCGCCGAAGCCACTCGCCGGGCCGCCGATTCGCTGGGCCGCGAGGCGGGCAATGCCGAGATCGTCGGCTGGGCCGCGGAGATGTCGGCGTGGTTCGCGTTGACACAGGGCAACTTTCGCGGCGCGATCGATGTCTCGGAGAAGGCCATGGCGGGCACCACCTCGTCGAGCGTGGGAGTGCAGCTGGCGGCGCAGCGCGCCAAGGGCTGGGCCCGGCTCGGCGACCGCCGCAATGTGCAGACCGCCCTCGACGAGGGCAGGGCGATCCTGTCGCGGATGGGCCATCCGGCCGATCTGGACAACCACTTCGTCGTCGACGCCACGAAATTCGACTTCTACGCGATGGACTGCTGCCGGGTGGCGGGCCAGGATCGACTGGCCGAGCGCTACGCCCAGCAGGTGATCCGCGATTCGACCCGACCGGACGGTTCGGTCCGCAATCCCATGCGGGTCTCGGAGGCGCGACTCACCCTGGCCGTCGTGGCCGTGCGCGATCGCGATCTCGAACGCGCGGTCGAGGAGGGCGTCGCGGCTTTCTCCCCGGGGCGCAAGTCGCTGCCGTCGCTGGCGTGGATCGCGGGCGAGGCGGCCAGGGAGATCATCGAACGGTACCCAGGAGATCAGCGCACGCAAACGTTCCTCGAGCAGCTGCGTACCCTCAATGTCGGGTGAGCTCGCGCGGCGCTGCCACGCCGATCCGGGACGGGTCCGGCGAAGCGCCCGGAGGCCACCACTAACCTGTCTACGGTGACCGACTCCGCCGACGGCCTGCCCAGCGCCGTACCCGCCCTGTGGGACGAGCGTCTGCGGTTGTTCTCGTTCGCGACCGCCGAGAAGCGCGCCGACTACCTACGCGTCCTGCGCGCCTTCGACAGCGCGCGGGCCGCCTACGTGGTGTTGTTGCACGCCGACGATGTCGCCGAGTGGATATTCCGGGTCGAGGCGGGCGGCCGGGTCGAGGCGGCCGCGGGTGTCCCCCTGCCCGCGGTCGAGATCGGCCCACTGCTCGAGCAGCTGCATCGCTGGGGTGTGCTCGAACGCAGCTACGACGGCACCCGCGCGGCCACCCTGGCCGAGTACCGCAACCGGCACTACGTCTACCAGTTCGCGCAGGCCGGGTTCGGGGCCTACCGAGCGGTGGCGGGAGTGCTCGCGGCCAGGATGGAGGACGCGTCACTCTCGCGCCTGGTGCTGCCGGAGCTGCTCGCCGATCTGCACACCCTCGCCGCCGCAAACCGCGACGGCGACGCCGAGCGGGTCTACACCACCTTGCGCAGGCTCGACGCCGCGCTCACCGATCTGGCCGCGCGGGCCGCGCACTTCTACCTGTCACTGGGCGATCTGGTGCGCACCACCGAGATCACGCCGGAATCCTTTCTCGCACACAAGGACGCGCTGCTGGCGCACATGCGCGAGTTCAGCATGGATCTGGCCCGGTTCGCCCCGCGGCTGGCCGCGGCGATCGGCGACGTCGAGGAGACCGGGATCGAGCAGTTGATCGGCCGCGCGGCCGGATGCGACGAACGGGTGTTGCTGAGCCAGGACGAGCGTGCGGTGGATTGGCGGTCCCGCTGGGACGGATTGCGGACCTGGTTCGTCGCCGCGGGCACCGAATCGTCGGAAACCTGTGAGGCCGATCGGCTCCGGGAGGCGACGATGAGCGCGATCGCGGCGGTGCTGTCGCTGTTGCGCCGGGTGACCGAGACCCGCCGCGGTGGCGTCAGCCGGGAGTCGGCGTTGCGACACCTGGCCGAATGGTTCGTCGCCACCCCCACCACGGGCAGTGCGCACGCCCTCTACGACGCGGTGTTCGGACTGGGCAAGCCGCGCCACCTCGCGCTCGAGCATCCCGACGCCGAACTCGTCCCGACCAGCCGAACCTGGTGGGCAGCGCCACCGTTGGAGATCTCACGCACCCTCGCCGAAACCGGTCGCGCACCGACCGCGGGCGCACCGGCCCGGATCGCGCGCAACGACGCGGGCGTGCGACGACTTCGCGAGGCGCAGCTGGCCGCGCAGCGCGAGCGGGCCGCGGCCGCTGCCTCGCTGTCGCAGGGCAGTGTGCACGAACGAGTGCTGGATCGACGGGAGACCGAGGTGCTGTTGCGCCTGCTCGACGCGGCCTCGACCGCGTGGGTACCGGTGAGCGGAAAGGTCGACGGCACAACAGGTTCCGATAACGGCGTCACCTTGACGGTGCGACCCTGCGACGGGTCGACGGTGATCCGCACCGCGGCGGGGCTGCTGCATCTGAACAACCGCCGCCTGGAAGTACGCGAGTCGAGTCGCCGTGGAGGTGCGCGATGAGAGGGCACATCGACTCGCTCGATGTCGGCGTCCACCGCTCGACGCGACGTCGGCCGGCGCGAGGGGCGAGACTGTGAAGCGACAACGCGTCGATGGGCTCGCTCTCGACAGCTATCAGCGAGCGGCGCGGGTGATGCTGGCCAATCACCTGGTCACCCGCGTGTATCCCGACCGGATCGCGCTGCCGTTGGTGCGGCGGTGGGCGACCGAATTGCGCGAGGATCTGGCCGAATTGTTCGGTTACCGATTGGAGGTCACCGAGACCACGGCCCGGCTGTACCCGGTGCACGACCGGCTCGACGACGCCCGGCCCGCCCGCAGCGTCAACGATCGGGTCTTCGACCGCCGCCGCTACGCCTATCTGTCATTGGCGCTGGCCACCCTCGGCCGGGCGGGCGACCAGATCACCCTGTCGGAATTGGCCGAGCACGTCGCCGATCACGCGAGCCGGATCGAGGGCCTCGACCTGTCGACCGAGCGGGCAGCCGACCGCGACGCCTTCGTCGACGCGATCGGCTGGCTGGGCGCGCGCGGTGCGCTGACGCTGGCCGACGGCGATGCGGGCGGCTGGGCCAGCGACCCGGAGGCGGGTGAGGCGCTCTACGACATCGATCGGCCGGTGGTGTTCGCCCTGTTCCGGCCCCCACGCGCGCTGCAACATCTGCACAGCGTGCGCGGACTGCTCGCCGACGACGCCGACCAGGTCTCGCCCGATCAAGCCCGCCGGGTTCGCCGGGCACTCGTGGAACGCCCGGTGGTGTATCTCGATGAGCTGTCGCAGGCCGAGCGGGCGCTGCTCGGCCAGGACCGGCTGGTCGGCGAGGTCGAGTACTGCACCGGCTTGCGGGCCGAACGCCGGGCCGAAGGGGTGGCGCTGATCGACACCTCGGGTCGGCTGTCGGACACCCGCTTCCCCGGCACCGGGACCCTGGCCCAGGTGGCGCTGTTGCTGATCGGCGAGATCGCGGACGTGGTACTCGACCTCGACAACCCGATCCCCCAGCGGCCCGGCGCGCTCGCCGCCGATACCGCGCTGCTCGATCAGCTCGATGCGTCCATTCCCACGGCGGGCGTGTTCACCCCGCTCGCCGATCACGTCGAAATCGTCACCGCTGGAACAGATTTCGTCGAGGAAGAGACCGAGACCACCGAACAGGCGACCTACCCGTTCCTCGACGATGCCTGGGTGCGCGCCACCCTCGTCGCGCTCACCGACCGCTACGGCGCGACTTTCGCCGCCCAATGGCAGGCCGATGTCGGCGGGCTCACCACCGAGGTGCTCGCGCTGCTCACCAAACTGCGGCTGGTCCGGCCGGTCCAGGACGGGCTGCTGATCCTGCCCGCGCTGGCCCGATATCGGGGCGCGGTGGTCACCGTGCGAGTGCGCAAGGCCGAGGAATTGTTCGTCACCGCCGCCGATACCGACGGCAGCACCGGAGAGGGAGGGGTCTGAGCATGTCACTCATCCACGGCGGAGTGCGGTTCGTCCCGACCCGGGCCGGCATCGTCAACCTGTGGGACTACCGCGACCAGGAGTTCAGTTTCGCCGACGGACGCCTGGTGCTGCGCGGACCCAACGGTTCCGGTAAAACGAAGGCGCTGGAGGTGCTGTTCCCGTTCGTGCTGGACGGGCGGATCGAACCGCGCAGGCTGAACCCGTTCGCCGGTGAAGAACGCACCATGAAGTCGAACCTGCTGTACCGCAAACAGGAATCGGCCTACTCGTATGTGTGGATGGAATTCGCGCGCGGGAGCTGGGACGACCCGGAGACCGTCACCGTCGGCATCGGCATGCGCGCCACCCGCTCCGCCGACAAGGTGACGCGCTGGTACTTCGTCGCCGACGGCCGCGCCGGGGTCGACTTCTCCCTCATCGGTCCCGACGACCGCCCGCTCACCCGCAGGCAACTGGCCGAGCAGATCGGCAGCGACGCCATCGTGGACCGACCCGTCGAGTACCGGGCGGCGATCGACGCGCGCATGTTCGGGCTCGGCGCGCAACGCTACGACCAGCTGATCAACCTGATTCTCACACTGCGAAGGCCCCAGCTCGCCAAGAACCTGGACCCGCGCGGCCTGTCCCAGGCACTCACCGACGGCCTTCGCCCGCTCGACGAGCAGTTGATCCTCGACGCCGCTCGCTCGTTCAGCGATATGGAGGAGGTCGGGCGCACGCTCGACGGTCTCGTCCAGGCCGACACCGCCACCCGCCGTTTCGTCGACGTGTACCGCAAATACCTGGCGGTGCAGGCGAAAACCGACGTCGACCAGCTCCGCACCCGCCTCGACGCCGCCACCTTCGCCGCCACCGCGCTCTTCGCCGCGACGGCCCTGCGCACCCGCCGCGAGACCGACCGCACCGAAGCCGAGACCAGCGCCGACAACGCCGACCAGGCCTATGAGCAGGCCATCGCCGACCGCGAGAACCTCCAGCGCTCCGGCGCCTACGAGGGCAAACAGCAACTCGACGACCTGGCCGACGCCGTGCGCCGCCTCGAAACCTCCGCCGCCGCCCACCGTGACAAGGCCGCCGAAGCCACGCACACACTGCAACGTCGTGCCGAAGAAGCCTCGCGCGCCACCGAAGCGGTCCGCACCGCGGCGGCCGCCCTCGTCCGGGGTGAGGACGCGGTCCGCGCCGCCGCCGAGGGGGCAGGCATCGAATGGACCCCGCCGAGCACCGAAGGCCGCGGCGACCAGTTCACCGCGACGATCCACAGTCACGCGGCCGAACGTGACGCCGATGTCCGTGCCGTGCGCCAAGCGGTGGGCAAGTGGGAAACCGCCGCCGCCGAACGCACCCGCTCCGAACGCCTGGCGCAACGCGCCGTCGAACTGCGCGACGCGGCCGCCGCCGAAGTCGCCCATGCCGAGGCCGCGGTCGCCTTGGCGCGCGGCGAATCCGCCGCCGCCCTGCGCACCTGGTGGACCGCGCACCACGAGCTCTTCGGGACCGTCACCGAACCCGTAGCTCACGATGGCGGCTCGGACGCCGACGGACGAGACGGGGTGGGTGACCGTTCACCCGAGGCGACCACCGTCGGCTTGTTCGCCGCGCTCGACGCCGCGATGGCGGGTGCGGGTGCGGCGGATGTTCCCTCCGCCACCGAGGTTTTGGCCGAGTGGTGCGAACCGCTGCAAGAGCAGATCCGCACGGGCCGCCAGGAGGCACGATCCCGAGCCACCGCGGCCGCCGCGCGCCGCGATGGCCTGGTCGCCGAGCGTCAGCAGATCGCCGCTCAGCGCGACGATGCCCCGTCGACGCACCCCGCGAGAAGTGTTGTACGCGAAGAGCTTTCGGGTGCACCCTTGTGGCGGCTGGTGCGGTTCGCCGACGCGGTGTCCGCGCGGGATGCGGCCGGTATCGAAGCGGCACTGGAGTCCAGCGGTCTGCTCGACAGCTGGATCTGCGGCCCGACGCTGCCCGCCGACATCGACTCCGACCACTTCCTCCTGCCCTTGCCGATCGACCAGCGTCCGTCCGGCCGCACTCTCGCCGATGTCCTTGTCGTCGAAGAGGATTCGTCCGACCTCACCGTGCCCGCCGAGACCGTTGCCGCGGTGCTGGCCTCCATCGCTGTCCACGACACCTCCGCACAGCCGGATCCGAACGCCGACCACACCGAGGGCTCGGACCGGTCCGAGCCGTCCCGGTCCAGCGATGCGCCGTCGGTGATCACCGGCGCCGCCCTCACCGCGCTGACCACCGCCGCGCCGCAGGTCGTGGTCGGCCTCGCCGGAACTTTCCGGCAGGGCGTTCTCGTCGGCCGCCACCACAAGCCCGACGCCGAGTTCATCGGAACCACCGCGCGTGCCCGCAGGCGCGAGGCCCGGCTCGCCGAGATCGACGCCGCGATCGAGGCCGCCGCTACCGAGCACGAGGCGGCGCGGGCCGACGATCGTCGCGCCACCGCCGAATTGGCCACGCTGTCGACCGCCGCCAAGGCGCTGCCGCGTCCCTCGGCGGTGACCTCCGCCCTGCGCGCCGTGGCCGAGGCCGCCGGTCTGATGCGGTCGAGAGTCGAGGCCGCCACCCAGGCCGAGCGCGAACTCGACCAGACCGTCGCCGAGGTCGCGGCCATGGACAAGAAGGCACGCGCCGCCGCCCAGGCGCACCGAACCCCGCGTGAGGCACGCGAACTCGACGCGCTGGCCGCCGCGATCCGCCATTTCGAGAACACCGGTACGGGACTGCTACGCCTGCGCGCCGAACACGAACGGGAGCGCGAACGCGAACGCGAGGGCGTCGACCGGCACGACGAAGCGCGCGCACTGGCCGAGGCGTTCGCCGAGGAGGCCGAGGCCGCTCGACTGGGCTACACCGAGCAGCAGCGCAAACTCGAAACACTGCGAGAAGCGCTGGGCGCCGGTGCCGCCGACATCGACCGCGATCTCGACCTGGCCCGCGCGGCTATCGAGGCGGCCAAGGCCGAGCAGCGGGCCGCGCGTAAGGCCGCCAATGCCGCCATCGAAGCGGTCGGCGATGCCGAGGCCGCCTATCGCACCGCCAACGAAGCGCTCGCCACCGCGCTCACCGAGGTGCTCGCCGAGGTGCGTTCGCTGGCCCCCTACGCCCGACCCGACCTGTTGAGCTTGCTCGGCGCCTCGGTCGAACACCGGTGGCCCACTAGCGACGCCGCGTGGTCCACCCCCGAGCAACTGCACTACCGCATCGTCGCGGCAGGCCCCGACACCGACCCGGTGGTGCTGCCCGATGAGGTCGCCGCCTTGTTCGCCGACCTCGATGCCGCCACCACACAGGTCCGCACGACCGAGGCCGGTCGCAAGTCCACTCGCTCCGCGGTCACCGGCGCCCTGCAGGAGTTCGATGCCGCGCTCACCGCGTCCGGCCGCGACTACCGGCTGAACTGGGATGCCGCCGACGGACTCACCGTCGTCGCCGTCCACGACGAGAACGGCCAGGCCGCCCTCGCCGACTTCGCCGCCCGCATCGACGCCGCCCGCCGCGACCAGGAACTGCTCCTCACCGACGCCGAGCGCCGCATCCTCGAAGACGCGCTGCTCACCGGCCTGGCCCAGCAGATCCACGAACGCACCACCGACGCACGCGAACTGATCTCCCGGATGGGCGCGGAGATGAAGCAGCGGCGGATGTCGTCGGGCAACACCATCGGGGTGCACTGGATCCTCGCCGACGGCCTGTCGGAGTCCGCGCGCTCGGTGTGCAAGATCCTCGACCGCGACACCACCGCCCTGAGCCCGGAGGATCTCGGCTCGGTGCGCGCCCACTTCGCCGCCGAGATCCGCGCCGCCCGCACCGCGCACCCGGAACGTTCCTACCCCGAGATCCTCGCCGCCACCCTCGATTACCGCACCTGGCGGGTGTTCTCGTTCACGCTCATCTCCGGGGACGGCACCGAGGACAAGCTCACCGTCGCCCGCCACAGCGCTCTCTCCGGTGGCGAACAGTCCGTCTCCCTGCACCTGCCGCTGTTCGCCGCCGCGCACGTGATGCTCGACTCCGCCGACCCGCAGGCTCCTCGCCTGCTCGCCCTCGACGAGGCGTTCGCCGGCGTCGACGACAACGGTCGTAGTGAATTGCTCGGTCTCAGTGTGCAATTCGACCTCGATCTGTTCATGACCGGTTACGACCTGTGGATCACCTACGCCCACGTGCCCGGCTGCGCGCACTACGATCTGGCCCACTCCACCGCCGAGAACACCGTCAGCGCGACCCTGCTCGTCTGGGACAGCGGTGCGCTGCTCGCCGAGCACGACGGCGGCGATCTCACCGCGGCGCTGGGTTCCCCCGATCGCCGCCGGGTACCGAACACGATCGAGGGCGGATTGACCCTGGAAGGCATGCCGGGCGAACCCGCGACGGTGGGCTGATCAGCGGCTCGGCACGGGCGGTTCATCATTGTGGTGGCATCTCGTACCAGGCCACGATCGCCGCGGCACGGTCGCGCAGGGCGGTGCGTAACCACTGCGGGGCAATGACTTCGGCGTTCGTGGCGAGCTGCCACATCGCCCATTCGGCATGCCTGCGATCCTGGAAGGCCACCTCCAGCCGCAGTCGTCCGTCGTCGTCGACCTCTTCGCTGTGGACAGCCACCGCGGTGGCGACCAACTCCGCATGTCGCGCCGGTTCGACCAGCACCCGCACGGTGACGAGGTCGCGGCCCGCGCGAAAACGAGCGCTACGCTCCCGCCATGCCCGGTCCAGGTCGACCCGGTCCGGTCGCTGGGCCGGTTCGGACAGCGTCTCGGCGGCCACGACCCGCGACAGTCGGTAGGTGCGGTCCACGCCGGATCTCGTGGCGAGCAAGTAGCCCTGGCCGCGAACGGTGACCAGCCCGATCGGGTCCACCGTGCGCCAGTCGGGGTTCTGGTCGACGGCCGCGTAGTGGATGCGCAGTTTGTGTCCGGCGAGCACCGCGCGCCGGACCTCGGTGACGATCGAGTCGGGCAACTCCTCAGCGGCCGACCGGCGCGCGAGCAGATCGGTCTCGGGATCGATGAGCAACCGCGCGGCCGCGTCGCTCGCGGTCTCCCGGTAGCTGTCAGGCAGCGCGTCGACGACCTTGAGCATCGCCGACGCGAGGGCCGAGCCGAGCCCGAATGCCTGTGCGCCACGCCGTGATCCGGCGATCAGCAAGGCCAGCGCCTCCTCGTGGTTCAGTCCGGTCAGCTCGGTCCGGAACCCGGGCAACAACGCGAATCCACCATGCCTGCCGCGTTCGGCGTAGACCGGGACACCCGCCGTGGACAGCGCCTCGATATCGCGCAGCACGGTCCGGGTGGACACTTCCAGCTCGCGGGCCAGGGTGTCGGCCGACAGCCGACCGTGCCGCCGCAACAGCAGCACCAGGGAGACCAACCGGTCAGCGCGCATACGAAAACTATGCCAGCAATACCTGACAGAGGATGTCGTGTATTCCTGGCAGGTTCATCGCCATGACCAACATCGAGCGCGCTCCCCACACCCTCGTCAACCCGGACGGCCTGCACGACCCGACCCCCTTCGGCTACAGCCACACCGCCGTCATCCCCGCGGGTACCGAGCTGGTTCTCGTCTCGGGACAGTACGGATCCGGACCCGACGGCGCCGTCGTCTCCCCCGACTTCACCGACCAGGTGGACCGGACCTTCCGCAACATCGCCACCGCCCTGGCCGCCCACGGCCTCGACCTCGGCCACGTCGTCCAACTCCGGACCTACATCGTGAATCACGACATCAGCAAGCTCGGCCCCATCGCCGCCGCCGTCCGGGCGCACTGGGGCACCACCCCACCAGCCCAAACTCTCCTCGGCGTGGCGAGCCTGGCCACCCCCGACATGTTGTTCGAGGTCGAAGCCGTCGCTGCCCGGCCCTGATCGTCGCGCCCACCTGCATCGGGGGTCGAACCGGATGCAGGTGGTTCAGATCGACCCCGGTTCGAATCCCGGACCCGGCGAATGGCGCAGGGCCGGGACCCGGCCTCTAGCGCTGACTCGCGTCCGGCACCCGGGCAGGACACGGTGCGCCGGGCGCGGTGGCCAGCTCGAAATGCCACCATTCGTTGTCAAGGTGGACGGACCCACAAAACCGACGTACCCGCTCGACTGACACCTTTACGCACTCGCGTATCTGGATCCACCTGTCGCGCTGGACGATTAGGCGACGCGATGCAATGCCCTACCACCCCAAAACTCAACACCATGGTAGCGGTCAGAGGTTGCTACTGCGCCGAACCAGTCGGCTGGGAGCCGGAATGGAGCTGGGTCCCATCCGTGATCGGCAGCCACAGCAACCAAAGTTGTGTCGATCAGCTGCAACCACAAGGCAGTGGCGCCGCGCACGTATCCACTTTGTAGTGTGTCGCTCGCCGCATCAGAGTCCCACGGATGCCCGCCGTACTCCTTCCACTCGCCAGCAATCGCGTTAGCGGTCTGAGCCAGCGCAAAGTGCGCGGCTGCGTTCCTCGCACCAATGGCTGCGCGCACATACCGCAGGAAAACCTGACGGTCAGCATCGTTGGACTCTGAGGTGACGGTGATCCACCGTGTCGGCATGGCGCCATGCCAGCCTTGTGCGTACGCAGCCTCCCAACGACTGGTGACGGGCATGCGGATAACTTGCCGCTTCCGTAGATAGCCATCGACCGTGTCTGGATACTGCATACCCTTGTCACTCTTGTGGTGCCCCGGCTTCGCCAGCTCAGATTGACTGGCACCAACGAGGTCAGCAATCAGACGTTCCCATGCACCGCCCGCCGACATAACCGTGAACGGATTGAGCGAGGCGCGCGGCTGCGTACCTCGCACGGGCTGCTCAGAATGGATAGCGATCAGGTCCAGCGGCTTCTTGAAGTTGTTCGCTGCGGCCGTGGAGACGTCGAGCAGACGTTCAGGAGTAAGCACATTGGGAGCTTATCCACAGAAAGCGGTGCGCCGCATATTTCAAGAAGATCGCGCCTTCCTTTGCGGTGCAACGTTATTGAGATCCTAACGGTGATGTCCCACCTTGATTGGCGGCGTGCTAGCTCGGGCACTCGACAGCCGCCCGCGGGTTGGCAGGCTCGCGTGCGGCACCCCCCCAAGCACACGTGACGCGGTCGAGTGCCTGCCGACACCGAACGTCAGAAGTCGTATGCGGGTTCAGCATCGAGAATCTTGGCAAACATTGCGATCAGCCCTCCTAGGTCGTATTCGGATCGCGCGACATGGCAGGCACTGTGCAGTTCAACGAGATCGGTCTTTTCCCAGTCGAGGCCAGCACCGCGTTCGGAGAGGAGAAGGTCGAAGAACTCACGGGTCGTGCGGCCGTTGCCTTCCCGAAAGGGGTGAGCGAAGTTCACGTAGTCATACAGATAAGCAACAGTGCGCGCGAGATCTGCTAGAGGAACGGCCTTCAGCTGCTTGAGCCTGTGAATCTTCGCAGCGACATGATCCATCGGCTGGCTGATGTTGTTTGGTGGGCAAAAGGACTCGGCGCCCTTCTCGATGCCGACGGTCCGAATTTCTCCTGCCCAGACGTAGACATCTTGGAAGAGCTGGCGATGGATGCAACGTAGGTACGCGAGATCATATGTGCGGACACCTACAAGATCGGGAGCTTCGCGAAGCTGGATCAGCCGTGTCTCGACGAGATCGTTCTCCGCGTTTTGCAGCGCGTCGTCCGTCCGAGCACCGACTCGATTCCTCAAGATGTTGGTGCCAGGGACGAAATAGCCCAGCCAATTCTGTTCGAGATCGCCGACGTCCCAAGGATGCGGCATTCCTGCCCCGGCTACTGGACGTTGTACCGGCTGCGGACGCGATCGCTTAGCTCAGCCGCAGTGATCTTCCCGCGGGCATATTCGAGCTGGTCGGCACGTGTGGCGTTGGTGCTGCGTGAACCTTCGAGTTCAGTGCTGTGACGAATCGCCCGCACCACCTTGACTCGCCGCTTGGCCTTCTGCGCCTCTGTCACCTGAACACCACCTTCAGTCGGGTTCCTCCACTCCAGGATAGTCTACGGAGCTATCGTCACGTCGATACGCTGCCCGAATCGGTCAACACACTTCCCGTGGTTCGGGTTCGGGGCGGACCCGGTAAGCCCACCGGTCACCGATAGCTGGCATCCGGCACGCGCGGCGGGCACGGCATGCCAGGCGTGGTCTCTATGGAGAAATGCCACCATTCGTTGTCGAACGTCCGGCACAGCCCCCATCGGTTGCCGTTGTCCTCGAGCCACCGCGCCCCCACCTGCGGGCCCACATCGATGGCGCGGCCGGACACGTGGGTGGATTCCTCCGGCGGAAGCACCCAGCGACGGGCCTCCTCTGGGCTGCCGTAGGTGGCCAAGCCGTCCTGCCAGAGCCACAGCTGCTGCTCGTAGGTGCGGCGGCCGGAGGTAATCGACAACGGCACGTTCTCGGCGTGCGCCTGCTGTTCGGCGAGGGTGTAGGCGGCGGCGAGCGGCGGGTCGAGGCCTTCGGTGCCCGCTGCCGATCCGAACTGTTCGCGCGGCTCGGGTTGGGCGTCGGCGACGCCGACGCCGATCGCGGTCACGGCCGCGGCGGCCGTGATGGTCACCAGGATCCGGTCGGTCACGCGGCCACGCACAGTACTCATCGCTCGATCCTATCGAGCGGGCCGGTCGTCGAGACCACGACGCCACTGCTCGATCGCCCGGCCGATCTCGGTCCGCGGGGGTTCGTCGTAGAGCCATTCGCGGGCGAGCTGATGCCAGTTGGCGGTGACGCGCAGCTGACCGAGGGTGGCGAAGGTGAACAGGTCGGCGCGGCGGGAGAACACGTGCTCGGGCGGCAACATCTGTTTGTGCATGCCCTGGAAGTCCGACGAACGCGGGTCGACGGCGAGCAACAGTGCGCCGGTGGCCAGTTCGGGAGTGATCGTGACCTGTTCGTCGAGCAGGTGCCAGCCGGCGGCGGCCCACACGTAGGCCAGGCTCTCGTCCACGGTGACCGTGGATTCGGGATCGATGATCCCGCGCCCCGACCACGCCGCGAACAGGTCCTCGCCGCGTCCCTCCGCCGCCGCGCGCAGCACGGAGCGCTCGAACTCGACGTGTGCCGGGTCCATTTCCTTGTAGAGACCGAAATCGACGAAGGCGAGTTTGCCGTCGGTGGCCAGCAGCACATTGCCCGGATGCGGGTCGCCACAGAACTCGTTGTCGGCGAACAGCCCGGTGATGTAGAAGCGGTAGATCAATTCACCGAGACGGTCCCGTTCGGCGGCGGGCAGGGTCTGGATGTGCGAAAAGGGATGCCCCTCGACGAAATCGGTCACCAGCACGTTGTGTGTGCAGAATTGCTCGACGCTGTCGGGCACGGTGATGAAGGGGTGGCCGCGATAGCGGCGCGCGACCCGATGTTGGGTGCGGGCCTCGCGCTCGTAGTCGAGTTCGCTACGCAGATTGCCGGCCACCTCCTCCAGCACACCGGTGTCGGCCAGGCTCGGCAGCGCCGTTCTGGCCATCCTGCCGAGAAACTCGAGATTGCTGATATCGGCCTGGACGGCGCGCTCCACCCCGGGATATTTCACCTTGACCGCCACGACGCGCCCGTCGTGCAGTCGGGCTCGGTGCACCTGACCGATCGACGCCGCCGCGATCGCTGTCTCGCCGAACTCGGCGAAGATGTGCGTCAAGGGACCGAGATCGTCCTCGATCACCTGTCGCATCGTCGAGAACGGCATCGCGGGCGCCCGGTCCTGCAGCGCCGCGAGCTGAGCCCGGAACTGCTCGCGATGCGCTTCGGGAACGAAGCCGAGATCGAGCACCGAGCCCATCTGCCCGAGCTTCATCGCCGAGCCCTTCATGCTCCCCAGCACGGCGACGATCTGTTGCGCCTTCATCATCGCCGACCGCTCGGCGAGCACCTCGCGCGCCTCGTCGGTGCGCCCCACCATCGACAGCCGACGCCCGACCTCCCGCACCGCCTGACCGGCGGCGAACTGACCCAGCTTCGCGCTGCGCGTCGCCCGGCCTTTCGGCACTCCACCGCTCGCCAACTCCATACCCCTGTCCACGCCTATGCCGTGCGTCACATTACACCGGGCGCGGCAGCCGTCATCTGGGCCTCGGAACAGCCGAAACCCCGGCGCCCGCCGCAGCAGGGACCGGGGTATCGGAGAGCCGGATGCTTACACGCGTTCCTTGGAACGGGTGCGCACGCGCAGGGCGATCGGTTTGGCGGTCTCGGCGAAGAAGTCGTTGCCCTTGTCGTCGACGACGATGAAGGCGGGGAAGTCCTCGACGTCGATCTTCCAGACGGCTTCCATGCCGAGCTCGGCGTATTCCAGGACCTCGACGTTCTTGATGCAGTCCAGCGCGAGGCGGGCGGCGGGACCACCGATGGAGCCCAGGTAGAAGCCGCCGTGTTCGTTGCACGCCTTGGTGACCTGCGCGGAGCGATTGCCCTTGGCCAGCATCACCATGGAGCCGCCCGCGGCCTGGAACTGGTCGACGTAGGAGTCCATGCGACCCGCGGTCGTCGGACCGAAGGAGCCCGACGCGTAACCCTCCGGCGTCTTCGCCGGACCGGCGTAGTAGACGGCCATATCGCGCAGATACTGCGGCATGGGTTCGCCCGCGTCGAGCCGCTCCTTGATCTTGGCGTGCGCGATATCGCGGGCCACGACCAGCGGCCCGGTGAGCGAAAGGCGGGTCTTCACCGGGTATTTCGACAACTCGGCGCGGATCTCGGCCATCGGGCGGTTCAGGTCGATCCGCACCACATCGCCGCCGAGGATGTCGGCGGTCTGCTCCGGAAGATACTGGGCCGGTTCGGTTTCCAGCTGTTCCAGGAAGATGCCGTCCTTGGTGATCTTCGCCAGCGCCTGCCGGTCGGCCGAGCAGGAGACGGCGATCGCGACCGGGCAGGAGGCGCCGTGCCGGGGCAGGCGGACCACGCGCACGTCGTGGCAGAAGTACTTGCCGCCGAACTGCGCGCCGATGCCGAATTCGCGGGTGAGCTGGAAGACCTCCTCCTCCAGCTCGACATCGCGGAACGCGTGACCGGCGATCGAGCCCTCGGTGGGCAGGTTGTCGAGGTAGTGCGCGGACGCGTATTTCGCTGTCTTCAAGGCGAATTCGGCGCTGGTGCCGCCGATGACCACCGCGAGGTGATACGGCGGGCAGGCCGCGGTGCCCAGCGAGCGGATCTTCTCGTCGAGGAACTCGAGCATGCGCTCGGGGTTCAGGACGGCCTTGGTCTCCTGGTACAGGAACGACTTGTTGGCCGAACCGCCGCCCTTGGCCATGAACAGGAACTTGTACACCGGGTTGTCGGCGTCACCCTCGGTCGAGTACAGCTCGATCTGGGCGGGCAGGTTGGTGCCGGTGTTCTTCTCGTCCCACATGGTGATCGGGGCGAGCTGGGAGTAGCGCAGGTTCAGCTTGGTGTAGGCGTCGAAGATGCCACGACTGAGCCATTCGGCGTCGTCGACACCGGTGAGCACGCCCTCGCTCTTCTTGCCCATTACGATCGCGGTGCCGGTGTCCTGACACATCGGCAGCACACCGCCTGCCGAGATGTTGAGGTTCTTGAGCAGGTCGAGCGCGACGAAGCGGTCGTTGCCCGAGGACTCGGGGTCGTCGATGATCTTGCGCAGCTGCCGCAGGTGCGCGGGGCGCAGGTAGTGGCTGATGTCGTGGATCGCCGTCTCGGTCAGCAGCCGCAGCGCCTCGGGCTCGACCTGCAAGAAGGTGCGCCCGTTGAGCTCGACGGTGCTGACCCCCTCGCTGGTGAGCAGGCGGTAGGGCGTCTCGTCGGCGCCGATGGGCAGCAGATCGGAATAGCGGAACTCCGGCGCGGTCACGGATCGCACTCCTTCGGGCAGGGCGGGCACCGCAGGCACTGCGGAGCACCAGGCAGGGCTGGTCACAAAGCAATCCGCAGCCTATCGACCACCCACACCCGCACGGCGGTTAGGCAACCCTATGTGAGGTTGCCGACCGACCTCGACCATCATCGAGGTTGCACGTTCAACCCAAACGGTGCTACCCATTCTCCGGGCGGTGGCGGGAGCGCACCGTTCAATCCGAAGCCTGCACCTTCAGAATCTGGAGCTCGATCGTGACCGATCCACAGTGGCTCGATGATGTCGAAATGCGTGCCTGGCTGGGCTATGTCCGCACCCGCGACCTGATCGCCGCGGCGATCGGGCGCGATGCCGGCCGGGCGGCGAACCTGAGCTACGTCGAGTATTCCGTCCTGGTCTATCTCGCCGACGCGCCGGGACAACGACTCACCTTCGCCGACCTCGCCGGGGCGCTCGAATGGTCGCAGAGCCGCCTTTCCCACCAGATCACCCGCATGCAGAAGCGTGGTCTGGTCTCGCGCGAAACGATGCCGCACGACCAGCGCCGGACCGTGGCCAAACTGACCCCGGCCGGCGGACAATTGCTCATCACCGCCGCGCCCGCCCATGTGCGCAGCGTGCGCGAGCACATGATCGATGTGCTCGATCGCGACCAGCTCGCGACGCTCGCGGAGATCTACGACGTACTCGTCGATCATCATCGCGGCACGAAGCCGACCGCACCGGTCGGCCGACTGCAGACCGCGGCGCCCGGCGAGGACTAGGAGCCCGCGCTGCCGCCCCCGCCGGAGGAGTCGGGGCGGGCCTTGCCCAATCCACCGCGCGCGACGGTGCCGCCATCGGTGGGTGCGCCGCGATCGAACACCTCGCCGGTGGTCGGCCGCAGAAAACTACCCGCCGCGAGGGCGACCGCGACGCCGATCGCCGGGTACACGAAGGTGTCGGTGTGCTGATACCAGAAGCGCGAGTGCGTGCTCGAGCCGGTGTCGCACCGGTCGTCGGCCACCCGGACATTGGTCGTCTTGTCCACACAGACGCCCACCGCGGCCGACTTGGCGGCGGTCGTGGTGGGCGTGGCCGACCGCGATGTCGTCAACGGGGGTTTCGACGTGGTCGTGAGCGTGGCCGACGCCGCGCGCGGTGCGGGTTTCGGTGTGGCGCTGCCACATCCGGCCGAGACCAGCGCCACCGCCACCACGGCGGGCAGCGTGTAGGACACGCTGCGCGACATCATGATTCGCCGTCGCGAACCCTCGATCTCCGAAACCACACCCACGGAACTCCCCCTCGGACGACGCTGACCAACCCTCGATATTAACCAGTCGCGGCGCCGCTCACGACTGTTCCATTGGTCGTGAAATCTTTGTTGCCGGAATCCCGTTGACCCGAATCGACGCCCAACGCGCGTTCGAAGCCGGCGGGCACGATGATGTCGTCGCGGGTCAGGTCGGTGATCGAGGTCTTGCGCAGACCCAGCAACGCGGAATCGATGCCGCCACGCAGGATGTCGAGAACGTTCTCGACACCGGCCTGGCCGTTGGCCGCCAGGCCCCACAGGGAGGCGCGCCCGATCAGCACCGCGCGCGCACCGAGCGCCACGGCCTTGACGACATCACTGCCACGCCGGATGCCGCCGTCGAGCAGTACCTCGACCTGGTCACCGACCGCGTCGGCGAGCACCGGCAGGGCGCGGATGGCGGCGGGGGTGCCGTCCAGATTGTTGCCGCCGTGATTGGACACCGAGATGCCGGCGACGCCCGCGTCGACGGCGCGCAGGGCGTCGTCGACCCGCATCACGCCCTTGAGCAGCACCGGGCCGTCCCACTGCGCACAGATCCAGGCGACATCGTCCCAATCCGGTGCCGGTGTCTGCATCCATTCGCCGTAGGCGCCGAAGAATCCGGGGGCCGCGCCGCCGCCGATCGACATATTGGGCGCGGTGAGGTCGGGAATGCTGCCCGAGCGCAGGTAGGTCGCCAGCCAGCGGGGCCGCGCGAGGGTCTGCGGCGCGAATTTCAGCATCGTGCGCAGGTTCAGCGATTCCGGGATCACCGGGCTGCCCCAGTCGCGACCGTGCGAGAACGACCAGTCCAGGGTGAGGATCAGGCCCACCGCGCCTGCCTTCTTCGCCCTGGCCATCCGCTCGAGGATCTGATCCTTGTTGCCGCACCAGTACAGCTGGAACAGCGTGGCCGGGTTGGCCGCGATGACATCCTCGACGGGCTTGCTCGCGAAGGAGCTGAGCCCCATGGCGATACCGCGGGCCGCCGCGGCGCGGGCGACGGCGACCTCGCCGTCGGGGTGCACCGCCTGCACGCCGGTCGGCGAGATGAGCACCGGCATGGACACGTGCTGCCCGAGCACCGTGGTCGCTTGGTCACGGTCACCGATCGGGCCCGCGCAGTGCGGGGCGAAACCGAGTTCGGTGAACGCGGTCTGGTTGTCTTCGATGGTCTGTCCGCGTTCCGATCCGGCGATCAGCGCGCCGTACACCGACTTCGGCAGGCGCTTGCGGGCGCGCCGCTGCGCCTCGGCGACGGTTTCGAACCAGGTATTCATCGGGGTCCTTCCTCACGATCCTGCGGCCACCATCGGCGCAGGTCTTCCAGCAATGCGGTAGTGGCGGCTGTCACCAGGTCGGCGCCTTCCTCGGCGCTGGATCCGGTGGGGTCGCCGAGAATTCCGTTGGGGCTGACCGCGCGCACGCCGCCCGCGCGCAGCAGTGGCAGCAGTTCGGTCAGCGGGCGGCGGTCCCCCGGTTCGGCCAGCTCCGCGCGGACCAGGGCCGGGTTCAGCGCGAGCTGGATCGAGGTCTCCGTGCGCCCGGCGTGCGGGTCGCCGCCGTAGCCGGGCGAGAAGAGCCGCACATCGCGCGACTCCGTGCGCAGCAGCGCGACGGCTCGGCGCAGCGCTTCCATGTTGCCGCCGTGCCCGTTGACCAGCACGATCCGCGCGAAGGTATCCGTGGCGGAACGGCACAGTTCGACGACGAGCAGTTCCAGCGCCGCCTGCCCGATCGACAAGGTGCCGGCGAATCCCGCGTGCTCGCCGCTGGCCCCGTAGGCCACGGTCGGCGCGATGAGGAGCTCGCCACACTCGGCCGCGGCCCGACGGCACACCGCCGCCGCGATATCGCTGTCGGTCGACAGCGGCAGGTGGGGGCCGTGCTGCTCGGTCGCGCCGAGCGGGATGAGCAGGATCACTCCCGCGGCGGCGCGCACACCCGCCTCGGGCGATGTGAGGTGCGCCACGAACATGGCGCCAACATTAACGTCAGTCACTGACATAATCAATAGTTCGTTCGGGTCGAATACCCCTCTCTATCCTGTATCCATGTCCGCCCCGCCTTCGCGCGCACCGATGTCGACCCCGAAGCAGCCGGGGCACCGCGGGCGTCCGCCGCGCACCACGCGACGCCAGCTCGAGGTGATCGCGATGAAACTGTTCGCCGAGCACGGGTTCGACGACGTCACCGTCGAACGCATCGCCGCCGAGGCCGGGGTGAGCGAGCGCACCTTCTTCCGCTACTTCCCCACCAAGGCCGAGGTGCTGTGGCACCAGTTCGACAACGAGGTCGACGACCTGCGCGCCGCGTTCGCCGCCGTCCCCGCCGACGAGCCGATGATGGCGGCGGTGCGCCGAATCGTGGTGACGGCCAACAGATATCGCCCCGAGGACATTCCCGAACTGCGCACCAGAATGCGGCTCGTCTCCGGGGTTCCCGCCCTGTCGGCGGGCGCGGGGGCGCACTACGACGCGTGGGAACACGCCGTCGGCGAGTTCGCCGCGAGCCGCCTCGGCGCGGATGCGGGCGAGCTGATTCCCCTCGCCATCGGGCGCACCACCCTGGCCGCCGCGCGGGCCGCGTTCGATGCCTGGCTCGAGCGTGGCGACACCGACCTGACCGTGTATCTCGACCGGGCCCTGCGCGCGCTGGAACGCGGGTTCGCCCCGGAATAGCCGGGAGCGCCACGTTTGGGCAGCACCGGGGAGGGGGTATGAGTAGGCTCAGGCTCAGCGCGCGCTGTGCGCACCGAAAACGTCCGTCGTCGAAAGGGGCAGGGGTTTCCATGTCCGAGGTGTCCACGAGTCTTTCGGCGGATTCGCTGCCGGCGCAACCGCTCGACAATCTGCTCCCGCAGCTGGTCGAGCACCTGCGGCAGAACCGCACCGGGCTGCGGGAAGAGTGGGCACGGCGCATCACCGAAGCCGAACTGCTGACCGCGATGACCCCGGAGGAGATCTTCTCCGAGGCGACGTCGATGTACGACAACTATGTCGAGGTGCTCGTCACCGGTAGCGTCGAGGCGCTGCAGGCCTACGCTCGCGACCTGTCCGAGCGCATCATTCCGCGAGGCGTCGAGACCGACGAGGTCATCGGCATCGTGCTGCTGCTGCGCGATGTGCTGGCCCGCAGCCTCTTCGAGAAGTACCAGTCCAACTTCGAGCTGCTCAATCGTGTGCTCGACGCCTACGAGCCTGCCGCCAACCGCATCGCCAACACCGTGGCCGTGTCGTTCGTGCAGGAGCGCGAGCGCGTCATCAGCCGTCAGCAAGAGGCCATCCGCGAGCTGTCCACCCCGGTGCTGCAGGTCCGCGAGCAGCTGCTCATCCTGCCGATCATCGGCGTACTCGACTCCCAGCGCGCCCGCCAGCTCACCGAGCAGCTGCTGCGCGCCATTCGCGCCAACCGCGCCAAGGTGGTCGTCATCGACATCACCGGTGTGCCCGCGATCGACTCCGTGGTGGCCAACCACCTCGTGCAGACCGTCGACGCGTCCGGCCTGATGGGCGCCAGCGTGATCATCACCGGCCTGTCCTCGGAGATCGCGCTGACCCTGGTGACCATCGGCCTCGATCTGTCCAAGATGAACGCGGTCGGCGACCTCCAGGGCGGTATCGAAGAGGCCGAGCGGCTGCTCGGGTACGAGGTCTCCCGGGTCACCGAGCGCTTGAGCGAGCGGGACGGGCGCTGACCAAGCCACCATGCCGGTACCTATTCTCAAGCAGGGCACCTACCTGATCGCCTCGGTGCAGTCGGCCCTGACCGACGCCGACACCGAGCGGCTACAGGACGACCTGATGAAGCAGGTCAGTCGCTACCGCGCGACCGGCATCATCGTCGACGTCACGGCCATCGATGTGATGGACTCCTTCGCCGCGCGCTCGTTGCGCACCATCGCGCACATGACCCAGTTGCGCGGTGCCGAGACCGTCATCGTCGGACTGCAACCCGAAGTCGCCTTCGCCATGGTGCAACTCGGCCTGACATTCGAAGACATGCACACCGCGCTGGACCTCGAGGAAGGCCTCTCCTGGCTGAATCGGCACCCGCGGCGACGAGACGGTCGCGACAGTGGCCGCTGATCAAGTGGCGATCGCGGTCAAGGTCTCCGAGGACATCGTCACCGCCCGGCAGGCCGGTAGCGAGTTGGCCGGTGACCTCGGTTTCACCCTCACCGACCGCACCATGATCTCCACCGCCATCTCCGAAATCGCTCGCAACATCACCAGTTACGCGGGAAGCGGCGAGATCAGGCTGCTCATCGACTTGCGCGAGGGTCGCCGCGCGCTCGTCATCCAAGCCGAGGACCAGGGTCCCGGCATCCGCGATATTCCCCGCGCGCTGGAAGACGGCTATTCCACCGGCCGCGGACTCGGACTCGGACTGCCCGGCGCGCGCAGGCTGATGGACCGGCTCACCATCGATTCCGCCCCGGGCCGCGGGACGTTGATCGAGATGTGGAAGTGGGTACCCGACGTTGCATGAGGACGGGATCATCGGGCGCATGGAGTGGTCGACGGCCGGCCGGGCACTGCCCGGTCAGGACGTCTCCGGTGACCGCGCGCTCGTGCTCGACACCGGCGCCGGTGTGCTGTTCGCGGTGCTCGACGGGCTCGGCCACGGTGCGCCCGCGGCCGAGGCGGCCCAACGCGCGACAGCCATCCTCACCGAGAACTGCGGCGAACCGCTGGATGTGCTGATGGTGCTCTGCCATCGCGCGATGGTCGAAACTCGCGGCGCCGCGGTGTCTTTGGCACTGATCGAGCCGGGAGAGACGCTGCAGTGGCTCGGCGTCGGCAATGTCGACTCACGACTGCTCACCCTCGGCCCCGCCGGTACCGAACTGCGGGCGACGATGTTGCTCACCGGCGGCATCGTCGGATACCGGCTGCCTTCGCACCTGCAGCCACAGACGCTGCCGATCCGCCCCGGCGATCTGCTGCTGATGGCGACCGACGGCATCGTCGCGGTCGGGCCGGAATCGCTGGATCTGGCCAAATCGGCCACCGCCATCGCGGGCGATCTGCTCGCCCGCGACGCGAAGGACACCGACGACGCGCTGGTACTCGCGGCGCGTTTCCGTGGGCCGTGCCCGTGAGGCCCCGACACCGTGGCGTGTTCGCGCGGACCCGGCCGATGAGAGGTTGCCGATGAGCGCTGTTCTGGTCGCATTTCTCGACGACTATTCCGCGGCCATGCGCCGCCACGTCGCCGCACCGGGCCAGGCAGGCCTCTCGGAGGGTTACGACCTCGGCAGGCGGGCCCTCGTGGAAGACATCAGCCTGCTCGATCTCACCGAGCATCACTTCCGTGCCGTCGCCGAGGACACCGACACCCACGCCGATCCGCGCCGCGCCGAAGTGGCGCTGGAATTCCTGCTGCAGACCATGGCGGCGCTCGATATCGCCACCCGCGGCTACCTCGACGGCACCCGCCGCTACGAGCAACAGCGTTCCCGCGCCGACGATCTCGAGGGCCGCGACGCGTTTCGCACCGCGCTGGTCGAATCGTTGCAGGACGGGTTCTTCGTCGCCGACGACCACGGCACCATCGTCGAGGTGAACTCCGCGTTCGGAGTGCTCACCGGCTACGGCGCCAACGAGGTGCCGTTCTCCCTACCCCATCCGTGGGCGCTGGGCGATGGCAGCGGTTACCCACAGATCGGCACGGAGGCAGCGCGATTCGTGATGCCGGTGCGTCATCGCGACGGCCGGGAACGGTGGCTGGCGGTGAGCGCGAGCTCGCTGGTGAAGCAGGAGAACGACGAGCGGATCTTCGTCGGCACCGTGCGCGATGTGACCGCCGAACACGACGCGCAGGCCCGGGACCAGGCCGCCTCCCGCCTGGCCACCGCCGTCGGCGCGGCGACGAGCATGGTGGAGGTGCTCGCGGTCGGACTCGACGAGCTGCGCCGCACCATGGGCGCCGAGACCGCGCTGGTCGCGATCTGGCCGAGCCGGACCGGACGCCCCGATGTCTACTCGTGCGGGGTGCCGCCGTCGAGCGGCCGACCGCAGCCCGCGCCCGAAACCATCAGCACCACACTACAATTCACCGCGGCACCGATCAGCCAGAGCGGTCCGCGCGCGAACGCGCCCGTCGTGCTCGACGACGACACCCAGGCCCTGCTCGATCGCTCACGCCGACAATCCGCCCGCGGACTCGCGGCCATCACCGGCGACGAGGGCGGCGTGGACGCGGTCGTCGCGCCGCTCGGCGAGACCGGTGACGCGGCGCTGTGGGTGCGCTTCGGCGCGCCGCGCGCGGTGAGCGCCGCCGACTGGGCCCTGTACTCGCTGCTCGTCGGGCATCTCAGCGTGGCACTCCAGCGCGCCCGCAACTTCGATCAGGCGCGCGCCACCTCGCTCACCCTGCAGCGGGCGATGCTCGGACCGATCGAATTGCCGCCCCGGTTCTCGGTGCACTACGAACCCGCCCTGCCACCGCTCGAGATCGGCGGCGACTGGTACGACGTGGTGCCGCTGCGCGACGGCACCATCGGCGTGGTCGTCGGCGACTGCGTCGGTCGTGGTCTGTCCGCCGCCGTGGTGATGGGCCAATTGCGTACCGCGGCACGGGCACTGCTGCTGCGCGGCGCCGGACCGGCGCAGTTGCTCGCCGAACTCGACGCCGTGGCCTCCCGGATCCCGGGCGCCATGTGCACGACAGTGTGCGCGGCGGTGCTCGATCCCGAACGCGGGATGGTGCGGTATTCGAACGCGGGCCACATGCCGCCCGTGCTCGCACCGCCCGGCGGGCCGGGCCGCATCCTCGAGGGTGGCCGCGCGGTCCCCCTGGCCACCTTCGACACCCCGCGCAGACCGGAGGCCACGACGGCACTACCTCCGGGTGCCACCCTGGTGCTGTTCACCGACGGCCTGGTCGAGCAGCGCGGGTACGACATCGCCGAGGGCTTCGTCAAGATCGCTGACGTACTCAGCGAAACCGGCACCGCGCTCCCCCGCGATGTCGCCGACGCGGTGCTGTCGCGGCTGTGCCCGCCCGCGGGCTACGACGACGACGTCGCCATGGTCGTCTACCGCCAGCCCCCGGAGCCGTTGAGCCTGGACTTCCCCGCTGCCGCAGCCGAATTGGCCGGTGTGCGCCGCGGTCTCTATCGCTGGTTCGCCACCGCCGCGGTCCCGCACGACCTGGCCGCCGACCTCGTCGCCGCGGCCAACGAGGCGTGTAGCAACAGCGTCGAACATGCCTACCGTGACACCGAACCGGGCCGCGTGCGCCTCACGGCTCGCTGCGACGGCGACCGGGTGGTCCTGGAGATCGCCGACACCGGCCACTGGATCCCCACCCCCACCGATCCCGGCTATCGCGGTCGTGGCGTGGAGATGATGCGGATTCTCACCGAAGACCTCACCTTCGACCACGACGAGACCGGCACCCGGGTTCGCATGTGGGTGACCCTGCCCTCGATCACCTTCCCCACCGCGAACCCGCTGCGTGCCTCCTCACGACCACCGACCGTCAGCTCCCGGCAGAACTCGTTCTGACCGGAGTGGTCTCGTAGGCCCGCACGTCGAAGCTCTTCAGCTGCCGGTGGAACCGGAAACTGAAATCCGGCCACAGGGTGGCGTTGTGGCCGTTCTCGTCGACGAACCAGCTGGTGCAATCGCCGGTGTTCCAGACGGTGCCGTCGAATTTCTTCTGCAGGTCCCGGTTGTAGGCGGCCTGCACGTCCGCACGGACCTCGACCGCGCCCAAGCCACCGGCGGTCATGGTCGTGACAGCGTCGATGACGTAGTTGATCTGGGATTCGATGGTGAACACCGCCGAGGTGTAGCTCAACGCGGAGTTCGGCCCGATCATCACGAACAGATTCGGGAAGTTCGCGAAGGTCGTGCCCTTGTACGCGCTCATGCCCTCGGCGTCGAACACCTCGGACAGGGTGCGCCCGTCACGCCCACTGATCAGGTCGTAGGTCGGCGAGTCGGTGATCCGGAAACCCGTGGCCAGCACGACGGCGTCGACTTCGCGTTCGGTGCCGTCGTCGGCGACGATCGATTGTTCGCGGAATTCGGCGATGCCGTCGACGACGACCTCGACATTGTCACGAGCCAGCGCGGGGTAGTAGACGTTCGAGATCAGCATGCGCTTGCACCCGAGACGGTAGCCGGGGGTGAGCTTGCGGCGCAGCTCCCGATCCCGGAGGACCGACCACATCTTGATGCGCGCGCCGAACGAGAAGAAGTCGGCGAGCGGTGGGTATTTCGACTGCCAGAACACGAAGGACTCACGCACCCAGTACACCCCGAACCGGGCCAGCCGCTGCGCACCTGGAACTCGACGGTAGTACAGGCGTTCCAGCCGGGTGTACTTGCGGCCGATGCGCGGCAGCACCCAGGGCGCGCTGCGCTGATAGAGGTCGAGCCGGGCGACCTCGCCCGCGATGGACGGCACGATCTGGATCGCGGACGCGCCCGTACCGACGACCGCGACTCGCTTGCCCGCGAGTTCGACATCGTGATCCCAGCGCGCGGAGTGGAAGATCGGACCACGAAAAGTGTTGATGCCCTTGATGTCGGGCAGATTCGGGGCGCTCAGCGGGCCGGCCGCCGACACCAGGATGTCGGCGGTGTGGGCACCGTCGCTGGTCTGGATCTCCCACCGCGCGGCGGCGTCGTTCCACCGCGCGTCGGTCACCTCGCACTCGAAGACGATCGAATCGCGGACCCCGTGCCGGTCGACCACGTCCTGGATGTACCGCTGAATTTGGGGCTGCGTCGAGAACGAGTGCGTCCAGTGCGGATTGCGGGCGAACGAATACGAATACAGCTGCGACGGCACATCGCATCCGGCGCCGGGATAGGTGTTGTCCCGCCAGGTACCGCCGAGATCGCTCGCGCGCTCGAAGACGACGAAGTCGGTGATACCCAACTGGCGCAGCCGAATAGCCACACCCAACCCGGCGAACCCGGCGCCGATGATCGCCACGCGGGTGTGGCGCGCTCGTGATGTGGTCACAGTGTCTTCGTGGTGGTGTCGTAGGCGTCGATGTCGAATTCGCGAACCATTCGCCGGTATCTGAAGCTGAAGTCGGGCCACAGCGCGGAGTTGTTGCCGTGCTTGTCGAGGAACCAGCTGGTGCAGCCGCCGTTGACCCACACGGTGCGGGCCATCTTCGGCTGGAGCTTCTCGTTGTATTCGACCTGCGCGTCGAGACGGACCTCGAAGGACTGCAGGTTGCGCTGCTCCATCGTGGTGATCGCGTCGACGATGTAGTTGATCTGGGATTCGATGACGTAGATCAGCGAGGTGTAGTTCAACCCGGAGTTGGCCCCGAGCATGAAGAAGATGTTCGGGAAGTTCGCGACGGTCGTGCCCTTGTACATCTGATAGCCCTCGGCGTCTGCCGCCTCGGACACGGTCCGGCCGTCGCGACCGGTGTAGAGGTTGAATGTCGGCGAATCGGCGACATGGAAGCCGGTGGCCAGCACGATGGCGTCCACCTCACGCTCCGTTCCGTCCTCGGACACGATCGAACCGCTGCGAACCTCGGCGATGCCATCGGTGACGAGGTCGACGTTGTCGCGATCGAGCGCGCCGTAGAACTTGTTCGACACGAGCATGCGCTTACAACCGATCCGGTGCTTCGGCAGCACTTTTCGGCGCAGCTCCGGGTCGCGGATCTCGAAGCGCATCTTGAATCGCCCGACCGCTTCCAGCGCGATGCCGGTCCACGGATACTTCACCTGGGTGATCACGAACAGCTCACGCGTGGTGTAGATCAGCGCCCGGATCAACCGCTGCAGACCCGGAACGCGCTTGAAGGCGAAGCGTTCCAGCCGCAGGTACGGCCGCGAGAGCTGCGGCATCACCCAGGTGGCGGTGCGCTGGTACACGTCCAGGTGTGCCACCTCGGGCGCGATCGACGGGACGATCTGCACCGCCGAGGATCCGGTGCCGATGACGGCGACCTTCTTCCCGGTCAGGGTGGCGTCGTGGTTCCAGCGCGCGGAGTGGAAGATCTCGCCCTCGAAGCTCGAGATGCCCTTGATATCGGGAAGATTCGGTTCGGCGAGCACGCCCGCCGCCGAGACGATGAAGTCGGCGGTGAAGCTGCCCCTGCTGGTCTCGATATCCCACCGGCCGCCGGCCTCGTTCCAGCGGGCCGCGGTCAGCGCGCAATCGAAGATGTGCTTGTCGCGAACGCCGAAGCGTTCGGACACGGTGCGCAGGTACTGCTCGATCTCCGGCTGCGGCGAGAACGACCGGGACCACTCGGGATTGAGCGCGAACGAATACGAGTACAGATGCGAGGGCACATCGCAGCCCGCACCCGGGTAAGTGTTGTCGCGCCAGGTCCCGCCGACATCGGGGCCGCGTTCGATGACCACGAAGTCGGACAGGCCACGCTGGCTCAGCCGGATGGCGGTGCCGAGGCCGGACAGCCCGCTGCCCACGATCATGACCTGGACGTGGCGTGTGTCGTTACTGCTCATGGTGGACCTCAGCGGGATTCGTAGATGCGTTTGTGACCGGAGACGGCGGCCAGCCGGTACGGGCGGCGAGTCTCCTCGACCATGGCGTGGTAGGCGCCGTCGCTGGGCGAGGTGGCCTCGTGCAGCTCCCGGTAGCGCTCGTAACCGAGCAGCTCACGCGAGCTGATAGCCGCCAGGTTCGCCTCGGTCCGCAGATGCTCGCGATAGCCGGACTGGACTGTGCCGCTGAAGAATTCGGCGACGCTGCCCGACCCGTAGCTGATCATGGCCAGCGCCTTGCCGGTGAGGTCGTCGCCGTGATCGAGCAGCGAGGCGAGCCCGAGGTAGAGCGAGGCGGTGTAGCTGTTGCCGACCGTGCGGTTGTAGGTGGTCGTGGCGCCGATCGCCGCCTCGATGGCGTCGGTGTCGGCGGTGTGGCCCTGGCTCTCCAGCAGGTGGCGGTGCGCCTTGTAGGCCATCTTGGTGAAGGGCTGGTGGTAGCAGAACGCGGCGAACTCACCGAGCTCCCGACCGCCCTGGCGACGGTAGTCGGTCCACGCCTCCTGGGCTGCCTTCTGGTAGGCGTTGACCGAGGTCTTGCCGTCCACGATGGCCTCGGTGCGGTAGTTCGGCCGCCAGAAGTCCATGATGTCGGCGCTGTAGAGGCCAGAGACCGGGTCCAATGCCAGGATCGCCGGGTCGGCGGTGACGAGCATCGCGACAGCGGCCGCGCCCTGGGTCGGCTCGCCCGGGGTGTCGAGTTCGTATTTCGCGATGTCGGCCGCGATGACCAGCACCCGCTGCGACGGGTCACGCGCGATCAGACCCGCCGCGAACTGCAGCCCGGCAGTACCGCCGTAGCACGCCTGCTTGAGCTCCACGACGCGGGCGGCGTTGGGCAACCCGATCAGCGAATGCAGGTACAGCGCAGCCGCTTTGGACTGGTCGACCCCGGTTTCGGTGGCCAGCAGCACGGTGCGGATGTTGTCGGTGCCGTGCCGTTCCAGGATCGGCTTCGCGGCGGCCGCGGCGATGGTGACGATGTCCTCGTCGGCGGCGGCGACGCTCATCTTCTCCTGGCCGATGCCGAGGTAGAACTTGTCGCGATCCACGCCGAGTCGCTGCGCGAGAACGGCGTGATCGAGGGCGTAGTGGGTGGTGGCGAACGAGAGGTCGTGGATTCCGACCGGCGTAGTTGTCATCGTGGGCTTCCGTTGCTCGTGGTGGATCGCTCGAATTGGGTATGGGCACGCATCAATTCACCGCGATTGGTCTGTGCCGCCATCAGCGACAGCTCCCCGCACAGCACGGTGGCCGCCCCGATCACCGCGAGGCGTCGGGCGTTCTCGCCGGGCTGCCGGTCTTCGCGGCAACCGAGGCGTTCCAGGTTCTCGTCGACGAAACTCGCGTGCTTGCCGTTGCCGACCGTGCCCACGATCAGGTTGGGCAGGGTGCACGAGAAGTAGAGATCACCGTCGCGATCCTCGGCATGGGTGATGCCCTGGGATCCCTCGACGATATTGGCGGCGTCCTGGCCGGTCGCCAGATAGTAGGCGAGCAGCATATTGGCGTAATGCGCGTTGGCGGAACGGATTCCACCCGCCAGCAGGGTGCCGATCAGGTTCTTGCGGATATTGAGCTGCGCCACCTGCGCCGCGGTGGTGTGCAAACGCTGCTCGACCACCTCACGCGGGACGAGCAGTTCGGTGATCACGTTCTTGCCGCGTCCGAGGATGCCGTTGACCGCGGTGGCCTTCTTGTCGGTGCAGTAGTTGCCCGAGATCGAGCCGTAGCGCACCCCCGGCATGGTCGACAGGATGTGGTCCATCAGGTGATCGCTGGCCAGGGTCGCCATATTGTGGCCCGAGGCGTCACCGGTGGTGAACTCGAAACGCAGGAACAGCAGGTTGCCCGCGATCTGGTGGTGCAGGTCGATGAGGCGAGCGAAACGGCTACTGCCCGCCACCACCTCCTGGAGCTCGGCCATGCGGCCGGTCAAGGCCTGGACCGTGGTGTACGCGGTGTACGCGTCGTCGGCTTCGAGCAGGATCGAGCGGGTCATCCGCTCGTCGATCAGCGTCGCGACGATGCCCTTCTCGGCCAGGGTGCTGATCCGCGCGCCGCGTCCGACCGAGGGCCACAGCGGAGTTTCGTAGGTAGCCAGGGGCACGTCGACGGCGTCGTCGACGACATTTCCCGTGATCCGCACAGGCCCCACCCATTGCAGCGGCACCGCCGCGTACGACTGGTCATTCATGGGTGACTCCTTCTCGATGTTCGGATTCACGCCACCAGGGGCTCCGGTGGGCAAGTGCGGCGGCGTCGATCCCGCGTAGCCGGCAGAAGTTCGCGACATCGCCGGTGATGAGCAGGTCGGCGCCGACCAGATCGGCCGGGGTGCGGGCGCCGAGGACGGTGAGGATGGTGCGCAACTGGTCGAGCCAGGTCCCGATCTTGTCGATCAGGGCGGCGGTGTCGTGGCTGACGAGGGTTTCCAGGAACGCGCCCGCGACACCGGTCGCGTCGGCACCCAGCGCCAGTGCGCGCGCGATGTCCAGTGGCGAGCGAATGCCGCCCGAGGCGGCGATGCCGATGCCGGGGATATCGGCGCAGTCGAGCAGGCAGTTCGGGGTGGACTGGCCCCAGCTCTCGATGAAGCCGAAGTCGCCGCCGACGCGCCGGTCGTTCTCGATGCGCGCGAAATTGGTGCCGCCGCGCCCGCCCACGTCGGCCACGGACACCCCCGCCTCGCGCAACCAGGTGACGGTCTGCCTGCTCAGGCCGAAACCGACTTCCTTGACGAAGACCGGCACGGCGGTATCGGCGACGATGCGTTCGATCTGGCGCGGCCATGCCCCGAACGAGCGGTCGCCTTCGGGCATCACCACTTCCTGCACGGCGTTGAGGTGGATCTGCAACGCGTCGGCTTCGAGCAGGTCGATGGCACTGCGTACTTGGTCGAGGGTCGCGTTCGCGTTGACATTGGCCATCACGAATCCGTGCGGATTCTCCTGGCGCAGCACACGATAGGTGCCCGCGACCGACGGATCACGAAAATAGGCGCTCATCGAGCCGGAGGCGAGGGGAATGCCGGTCTCGTGCGCGGCGATGGCGAGCTGACGGTTGATCTCGCCGGTCTTGATACTGCCGCCGGTCATCGCGTTCACGAAAAGCGGTGTGTTCCATTGCTTTCCGGCCACTTCGACGGCCAGCGACACGTCCTCGGCATCGATGCCGGCGAGGGCGTGGTGGACGAAGGTGACCGAATCGAAGTCACTGACGCCGGTGGCCTGGCGTTGGTGGTTCACCGCGTGGCGAACGTGGTCGTCCTTGCGATCGGCGATCATCGGAGGTCTCCTTCCACAAGGTAGGTCCGCAGGGGCAGCGGGCGGATTCCGGCGCGGAGCCAGCGGCCGGTGAGTTCGGCGATCGCCGCGGGGCGGGTGCGTTCGATGAGTGCGATTCCGCAGTCGCCGCCACCGGCGCCCGAGGGTTTCGCCGCCGCGCCCACCGCGGCGCCCTCGGCGCACAGCGCGTGCAGGCGCGGCGTCATGATGCCCAGGCCCGACATCGCGTCGAGACCGACGAGTAGTGTTCGCGCGCTGTCGATTTCGTCACGAATGGCAGGGGAGTCGTTGAACTCGACGGCGGCGACGAGTCGTTCGACACAGGCGTCGCTGGAGGTCTGGAAGGTGGTGCGATCGCCGCCGAGACCGGCGACCAGGGCCGGCGTCGAGGCGGGGTTTCCGGTCCAGCCGACCTGCACGGTGAGCTCGGTCGGGGTGGGCAGCGGCCGCACCGACAGGCCCGGCCACGGTGCGCGCAGCGTCGCTTCCACACCGTCACGGGCGAGCGCGGCCGCCACCTGTGTGCGGTCCGGGGATCGGTAGGCGAGCCAGCCGCCCCAGGTGCTCACGGCGACATCGCCACCCGAGGCACGGGGGTTGACCGCCATCGTGGCGAGCATGGCCAGCCGGTATCGCCGCATGGGATCGAGCCCGAGGCCGAAGTACCGCCCGAGGGCGTCCACGGTCGCCACTGTGACGGCCGCGCTCGACCCCAAGCCGAACTTTCGACCGTCGGTGTCGCCGAGATCGGCGGTGACATCCAGCCGGAACGCGGACACGGGGACCGCCCGTTCCAGCAGCAGCCGGTGAACCACGGAGACGGCCGCGAAAACATAGGAAAAGGCCGCTGGCACACCAGCACCGGAAGTGGGCGCCAATTCGTCACCGTGACGCCCGCAGGACAGCGTGATGCCGCCGTCCAGGTCCGAGTGCACGGTGATGCCGTCGGCGGGATCGGCCGCCGCGATCGTGGCGGTCGCGAAGCGGTCGACTGCCGTGAGCACGGCGAGGTGTCCCGGCTCGACCACGGCGTACTCGCCGGCGATGAAGAGCTTGCCCGGTGCGCGACAACTGATCATCGATCGTCACCGACCGCCGGGGTCGCACCGAGTGACCGGGCGATAGTGCCCGGCGCGTGGAGATTCGCCGCCGCGTCGGGCGTCGTCGGTGCTGGGCTGGTTGTCGTCAGCGACGCCGCGGGACCGATGTGCGCGGTTCGGGTGGTGACGAAATCTCCGAGACCGGCCAGTGTGGCGTCGACGTGCGGTGCGTCGGCGCGCGAGCACAGCACCTTGACGTTCGGGCCCGCGTCGATTGTCGCGTACGCCATGATCCCGTCGGCGCGCAGCGCGAGCACGGTATCGAGGATGGCGATCGAATGCGGTGACAGATACCGGATTCCGGGGCGAGCGGTGAGCATGGTGGCGTGCATACCCAGGGCATTGCGTTCGGCGATCTCCCCGATCGTGGGAAGGTCTCGCGCCGCGATGGCTTTGCGCATCTCCGCCAGATCGAGCACCGACGATTCGGCCCACGGGCGATAGAACGGCGACGTCGCGGTGGTCGCGCGCATGGCGACCCGACTCGAGACAGCCTTGGTGCCCTGGTTCACCACGGCGACCACCAGCGCCGGGTCGAGCCCGTCGCCGCCGATCGGCTCCGCGAACGAACTCTGGTCCCCCGCTTCGCCTTCCCCTTCACCGGCATGCCAGACGACGAAGCCGCCGAAGATGGAGCGCGAGGCGGAGCCGGAGCCGCGCCGGGCCAGCCGCGACAGGGCGCGAGGGTCGAGGTCGAGCTCATAGGCGGCAGCGGCGGCGGTGGCCAGGGCCGCGAAGCCGCTCGCCGAAGAGGCCAGACCGGCGCCGGTGGGCCCGGCGTTGGACGTCACCACCATCGCCCGCTCACCGCGACCGGCCTTGGCGCGCACCAGATCCAGGAACGTCTCGATGCGGGTTCGTTCGGCACCGCTCGCCGTGACACCGTTGAACTCGACGACATCGGCCGGTCCGTCGATCACCCGCACCGACGTGGTGGTCGGGAAGATATCGAGGGTCATCGACAGGCTTCCCGTGACGGGCAGGAACAGGTCCTCGTCCCGCTTGCCCCAGTACTTCACCAGGGCGATATTCGGGTACGCGACCGACTCGGCGGTCGGCCCGGTCACCGCGGCGCGCGCGGCGACCGCGGGTGATACGGGAGTGAAAGTCATGGATTGACACCGTGTTCCGAGGTCGGGGCGGATGGGGGTTGTGCGCTGGATCGCAGGCCGCGGGTGGGGACCGTCCAGGTCTGGACCGCGCCCGCGCGACGCAACGCGGCACTGACTGTGCGCGCGTCACCGGTCTCGGTGAGCGCGAGGACGCAACCGCCGAGACCGGCGCCGGTGAGCTTGGCGCCGTACGCGCCCGCGTCGAGCGCCGCGGCGACCAGTGTGTCGATGTGCGGGGTGCTGACGCCGAGTTCGGCGAGCAGGTCCTGGAAGTCGAGCATCACCTGGCCCAGCGACGGGGCGTTCCCGGTCGAGAGGTCTGCCGCGGCACCACTGATCAGCTCGCCCGCCCTGCTCAGCACCCGGCGTGCGGCCCGCGGATCGTGGTCGAGGGTGCGCCGCACCCCGGCGACCGCGTGCTGGGTGGACCCGGGCACCCCGGTATCGGCGATCACCAGCGCGGCGTCCAGACCGATATCGAGTGCGGTGGCAGTGCCCTCGTGGAACCGGATCGGACCGTCGGCCAGCACCGCGCTCGCGTCGATGCCGCTGGCTCTGCCGTGCGCGACCTGTTCGCCGCACTGCACGAGTTCGTAGAGCGTGGCGGCATCGACGGTCCGGCCGTGCAGGTCGGCGACCGCGCGCACGGCCGCGCCCGCGCAGGCCGCGCTCGAGCCGAGTCCACGGGCGAGCGGGATGTCGCACTCCATCACCACTTCGGCGATCTGACCGGTCAGGCCCCAGCGCCGCAGTGCCTCCTCGACCGCGACGCGGGGTCCCGACAACGTGTTCTCCGCGGCGTTCGGGTTGCCCGCGACGAACCCGAAGTGTCCTTCGGGGATCTCGAGGACGCCGCCGGGGGCGCCGGGGCGCGCGATCGCCCGCACCGACAGGGTCGGCAGCGGAAACGCGATGGCCGGCGTGCCGTGCACCACGGTGTGCTCACCCAGCAGGATCGCCTTGGCGTGGGCCCGACCCACGCCACGGACCGGGCCGGTCGCGGTGGAGCTGCGTTCAGTACGTTCTCGAACGGGACTGTTCACGACAATTCCTCTCCAGACTCGGCCCGGCCGTGCCGGCTACCGAGACGATCGGCCGAAGACGGCGCGCACGGACGGGAAGAACGCGGGTACCCGCGCGGCGTACGCGCGATAGGACGCACCGAACCGAGCGATGAGATCGCGCTCCTCCAGGTAGGTTCCGAGCAGGATGTATCCGGTCAGTCCGAGCGCCCACACCAGGTGTCCGACGGTGAACTCCCTGGCGAACCAGAACGACACCAGCAGGCCGGTCATCAGCGGATGACGCACCAGCTTGTAGACGCCGTTCACCTGCAGACGGTCGACCGTCGCGTCCGGTACCTGGATCACGTACTGGCGGTAGGCCTGGCTGATGCCGAGCAGGTGAAAGTGGTTCAACAGCAGGGTAGCCGCGTAAACCAAAACGAAACCGATCCAGAATCCGGCGTCGAGCGCCACCCCGAGCGCGCCGTCGGCCGACCACAGCACGTGCGGCACCGGCTGCCAGGCCAGCATGATCACCCACATCACCAGACACACGCCGATGATGTAGACCGTGCGCTCCAGCGCCTCCGGCACCCATCGGGTGATGAACGCCTTGAACGCGGGCCGGGCCATGCCCGAGTGCTGCAGCGCGAACAGCGCGAGCAGCGCCAGGTCGATCGCGACCGCGGGAACCGCGGACAGGTGCGGCCCCTTGTCCACCGTCTTGGGCAGCCACCAGCCGCCGGCGAACAGCAGCATCAGCGGCACCGTGATGCCGGCGAAACCGTAGACGGCGAAGGAGATCAGGAACGGGACGAGCCGCGAGGGGCTGCTCACCACGCCTCGGACCTGTTGCGGTGACATCAGATCCATGCGAACCACGGCAGGTAGCGCGAGCGAACGGTGCCTGCTTCCAGACGCGACTCCAGACGCGCCTTCCATTTGTTGCCGTACCCCTCGTTGAGGAAGCCGCCGGGCACGACCAGCCGCCAACCCGACTGCGCCACCATCCAATACGGCACGATGACGCGAGGGTTCACGTCACGCATGTAGTCGAGCTTGTCGGGGATCTGGCTCCAGTGAATACCCGGGTAGCGGTGGTGCACGCTGTGGTAGCCCTGGTTGAAGATCAGGAAGTTGAGGATGTTGCCCGCGTTGTTCAGCGACGTGCTCGGCTCATCGGTGAATCCGCGGGCGGGAGCGTGGCTCAGCCAGGCGAAGTAGCCGGCGTTGACCTGGGTGATCAGGAACGGCACCCAGTAGAACAGCACGAACCTCTCGAAGCCCGCGGCGTACCAGACGGAACCGATCACGAGGGCGTACACCGCGAGGTCGAAGATGAACTGGTGGCGTGTCTTGCGGCGACGCGGCGCCGGGTTCGCGGCGAAAACCGTACGGACCGTGTGGATCTTGACCACCATGCCGTAGCGAACCCAGTACCAGATGGCGCCGATGCCCTTGTCCATGCCGGTGGTCGCGGTGACGTCACCAGGGCCGTCGTTGAACCGGTGATGGTTGAGGACGTGCACCTCGCGCATCTCGGCCGCGGTCAGATTGCCGGGCAGGCAGCACAGGATGTCGACCACACGGTTGGGAAATTTGGACACGAACAGCGGGCGATGGGTGTGCATGTGCATCACGCCGATGGTCAGCGAGAGGTTCAGCAGCGCGAGCACGATGATCAGCGGCACCGCGATGTACCAGGTGGAGGCGCCGGGCACGAACAGCGCGGCGGCGGTCATCCCCATCCACAACGCGATGTGAACCAGCGGGCCGACGTTGGCCGCGTGCTCGAGTTTGAGCACGCGCCGACTGAACGGCGGTTTCTCGGTGGGCGCGACGGGCGTTCCGGTGCTCATGGGAGAGCTCCTTCGCTAGTAGTGACGATCATCGAGGAGGTGTTCCTCGACTACTGGTGGCTGCTGTTGTCGAGGGCGGCGAGCTGCAGCCGTGTGGCCAGCGCCCGGATCGCGTCGGGTTCGTGGCTCGGCACCCGTTCCATGGCACCGAAAGCCAGATGATCGGCGATCATCATGGTGCGGATCGCCGAGTCGGCGAGTTCCCCGGTCAAGGGGCCTTCGGGCAGCGTGTGCACCAGCGCGAAGGTGGTGTCGACGATCAGCGGCATCAACGACGTTTCCGTCGAAGCGAGGTCGCCCGCCCCGAGGACCTGCGCCGAGGATGCCGAACCGGTGGTGAAATCCGGTGAGGCGTCGAGCATTCGATGGATCGCGGCGTCGCCGCTGCGTCGCACCCGCTCCAGCATCGTGGTCCAGTACACCGACGAGGCGGCGGCCAGCGTCGCCGCCGCGATCGGACGACGGAACGGCGCGGGCGCGCCCACCGCGCCGCACAGAAACGCCGAGGTCGTGATAGTCATGTACGCCATCGCCGCCCGCGCACCGACGCTGGGCGTGCCGGGACCGAGCTTGGCCAGCAGCGCGAAACCGCCGAGGGCGGGGGTGAGCTGGCGCAGCATCACCATCCGGGTGAGTTCCTCATGGTCGGTGGCGCCGTAGATCGCGAGTTCGTTGTCGCGGAGGTCGTTGGCCGACTGGGCGATGACGGCGACGCAACCGGTCAGTTCACGCAGATCCGCTTCCGGCAGTACATCTTCGGCGACCAGGGCGCACGCGTAGTGGGTGATCCGGCCGAGCACGCCCTCGCTGTAGGCGACGCGCGACAGTGGCGCGTCGATATTGCGCGCCATGACCCAGCCGACATCGGTGAGTACCTGGCCGACCCGCTCGCGACCCTGCTCGGACAGCGCCGCGAGCAATGCCCTGATGTCGGCGATGCGCTCGGCGAGCACCCGGTCGACGGCTTCGCTGTCGCGGATCTTGCCCTCGAGCGCGGGCAGCGGTGCCGGCAGAATGTCGCTGGCGCCGTTGAGGTAATCCACCGCCGCCAGCACGGCACCGCCGGCGACCGCGCGGTCGCTGAGATCCTCGAACGCGTCGAGCACTCGACAGGCGAGCAACGCAGCGGTGGCCTCGGCGCGCAAGGTCGCGGGCAGTAGACCGACCGCGATGCCCAGGTTGCGACCGGCGGGGATCAGCGCGAGCGCGGCCAGTTCGCTCGGTGACCGCGCGGCGCGCAAGGCGTCCAGGTCCGGTGCGCGACGAAGGTTGCGCAGTCCGCGGATCAGGAGGGGAAGTCGTGCTGAGCTCATCGGGAGATCACCTGCTCGAGAAGTTCGCGCAGGTCATCGCGCGCGAGGGAGGGGGCGAAGACGTCCAGTGCGCGGGTCGCCTTCTCGGTGGCGTCCATGGCGACCAGGCGGGCGGCTTTGGTCGCGCCGCTCTCGACCAGGTCTTCGCGCAGGGTGTCGCTGGAAATCTCCGCGTCCAGCCACATCTCCCGGGCGCCGGGGCGCGCGCCGAGCCATTCGATGACCGGCCAGGTCGGCACCCGACGTTCGAGGTCGCCGCCTGCGTCCTTGCCGAGGCCCGGTCCGCCCTCGATATCGCGCACGTCGTCCATGATCTGAAAGGCGAGCGCGAGCTGGTCGGCGTATTCCATCAGCGCGTAGAGCCGGTCGAGATCGACTCCGCCCGCGGTGCCGCCGTAGGCGCACGACAGCCGGAACAGCGTGCCGGTCTTGGCCCCGGCCACGAGTTCGTAGTGGCGACGCAGCGCGACCTCGTCGATCGAGGGCGGCAAGGTCTCGATGAGCTGACCGTAGGACAGGTCGGAGAGCCGGTCGGCGTAGGTGATACCGGGCGCCTCGCCGACCCGCGCGAAGACCTCGGGGTTGTCGCTCAGCACCCGGGCGACGACCTGCATCGACGCGCCGGCCAGGTGAAATCCGGCGCGGGCACTGGTGCGCACGCCGAACGCGGCGGGCACCGACGGCGCATCGCGGCGCAGCAGTGATCCGTCACAGATGTCGTCGTGGACCAGCGAGGATTCGTGCAGCATCTCCATCGCGCAGGCCAGGTCGACCGCGTCACCCAACGGGGCGGCGGTGTCGGCGGCATCGGGAAGCAACCCGGCACAGGCCAGGACGAGCCTGGCCCGGACTCGCTTGCCGGGAGCGGCCAGGATGTGGGTGTAGATCGCGTCGAAATCCTCACCGGTGATGAGCAGTTCCCGCAGTCGTGCGGTGACCAGCGTCAGTTGCTCGGTCGGGCCGGTCGGTCTGGGCAGGACCAGCACTTGGTCGCCTTGGTGCTGGTCACCCGAAGGCTGTGCTGCGGGTAGCGCGGGATTATCCATAGCGCTGAGCTCCTTTGGTGTGGTCACGATGCGGAGAGGTTCACCGGCGACCGCCGGACACGGGTTCATGGATCTTCCGGCGGGGCGGTCGTCGAATCACCCCTCGCAGCTGACGGGATCACGCTTCCCGTTCGCTTGCTACCGACGGGTAGTTTTGTGGAGGAACCTCGAGTTGTCAAGCATTCCAACATGTTCCATGTTTGAAGCCGGTAATTGTGCTGTACCACAATGTCTTACAGATTTACTAGGCGTGGAACACAGCAGCGGTTATCGACACGCTGAATCCGCGCATGCGACGTAATCGCCTGCGCAGCAAGTACTTCCGCGTCATCGCGGGCACCAAACAGTCGCCGGTCTCCACCCGAGAGGAAACCTCGGGGGTCATACGGCGATACGTGAGGGCCGACCGCCGCCCGGTCGAGTCGAAGTTACAACGTCAATGTTGTTGACACACAGACGATTCGAGAAACAGTGACATGAACCAGCAGATCGTCAACAGCTCCGGCGGCGAGTACGGTCCTGCCGAAACCATACAATCCGAATCCGGCTGCCGCGAGTCGAGTCGCGCCATCGGAAACCGACCCGAGGGTCGGCAATGATCCGATGCGGCGTTCGATGTCACAGTGAAACACGTTGTCACACCGTTAGTTTCGCTAGCGACACGGCAGGCGGTGCAGTGGCGAAGCGAAAAGACGAGACCGGTCGGTCAACGGGCGGCGGTGCTACCGAGACCGCCGCGGACGAAGAGGTCCGGCGTCGGGTGATCGACGAGCGGCGCCGTGGACCGAGTCGGGGGACGAATGACCGTGCAGCGGCGGGCCAGCACGGTGCCGCACGCGTGAACGGTCGTGGTGATCAGATCCTCGGCCAGCGGAAGGTCGTCTTCACGGTAGGCGTAGACCGAGAAGCGCACGGTGTGCTGGTCGTTGTGCGGGTCGGCCTGGCGAACCGCTTCGGCGGGGCAGCTCGACAGGAGCATGATCGCCGCGGCCAGGTCCACGCAGGGATCACCACCGACCAGCGAGCCGGCCGCGAAGGCAGTGAAAAACGTACGCAGACAAGGCTGTTCAGGTCGCTGCTGGGAGTCCTGGATCTGCGACCAGCGGCGCAAGGCCGGGTGGTCGGCGATATCGGGCCTACCCTGCCACCGTCGGCGGGCGCAGTCGAAGAGTCGGGCGGCCGTCGAGTCCCACCGGTGGGGCGCCTCGATCCGGGCGACGATCCGCAGCAGGCGACATTCGTCGGCAGCGGTGACCACGGGCGATTCGATGAGCGGCGCCGCCGCCTGTCGGTGCGTCTGCATGTCGACCTCCTACCGCGCGAGAGAAGAACCGAACGGGGGCCGCGCGGCGGCCGAACCTCGCCGCCAAGCCAGGCGGAATGCCAACGCCGAGGCCAGCACCGACATGACGACGACGGCCGCGATCACCCCGAAAACCACCCCACCGGACCACCCGACGCCGTCGTACCGCGCGATCAACGCCGTCGCGAGAATCGGGCCCGCCGTGATGAACACGGGAATCAGCAAGAGCAACCCGAGAGTCACCAGACTCGACGGCGTCATCACTGTTTTCGCTGCGGAGAAATCATGTCGGGACATCATTGCGTGCGGCCCCGACGGCTGCGTGACTGTAGCCATTTCCGCCCTCTCCGTTACCTGAATGGAACCCAGCGAAACTATCGAGTCCCAAACGTACAGCCCCGATCCGGCCACCCGCGCACTTCGTCACGAAACAGTGATAACTGAAAAATGAACCGATACCGAGACGTCGATATATACCCAGGTCAAGCTATTTTTCTTGGCTAGCCTCCAGTTTGCTGACCCCGTAGTTTGTTCAGATCGGATAACGATTTTTCGGGTGGATCGCACAGGGCAACACCCGTCCTGGATGAGCAGGATTGCCCACACCCTTCCAGCTAGGACACAGTTCGATAATCAGCCTGATCGGATTCTCGCCACGCAATCGTCGAGCGGAGACGGCCGTTTCGAGTCGAGGCCATTATTCGGCTCGGCGCGACGCGCCGTCGGCTCGGTGTCATCGAATCGCGGTGGCGAGCCGGGGCCACATCGGACACAGGCGGGGATCGTCGACGGCACCGACCCGGTCACGCGAAAGATGGTGTCTCGCGCGGGCTGACAGCCGGAAAAAAAATAGCCCCGGCATCGGCCGGGGCTCTTTCCACTTTCAATATATAGCGTAAACGGGGCCTTGCGGCAAGGCCCCGTGGTTGCTGCACAATCATCCGGTCGCACCGGAAAGAGCACAGTTAGGGGCCTATGTCAGCGCAGGGGTACGAAGAGGAACGCCGATCCGAGCAACGCTATGTCGCCGGGTTGTACTCACGCCTCGATGCCGAGCGGGCACGGGTGAAGGGCCGCTACAGCGCGGCGCTGCGCGCCGAGGGCGACTCCCCCATGGAGCGCGACAACGAGGTGCGGGCGCTGGGCAAAGAGGTACAGCGCCTCGACGTGGCCGACAACGGGCTGTGCTTCGGGCGGCTCGACGCCGAGTCGGGCGAGCGGTCCTATATCGGCCGGATCGGCTTGTTCGACGAGTCGAACGATCTGCGACAGCTGCTCCTGGACTGGCGGGCCCCCGCCGCGCGCGCGTTCTACGTCGCCACCGCAGCCAACCCGGAGGGCATGCGCCGGCGTCGCCAGTTCCAGACCCGCGGCCGTCGGGTCGTCGATTTCACCGATGAGGTGCTCGGCCGCCCGGACGGGAGCGAGAGCGGCACCGACGCGGCGCTGCTCGCCGCGGTCGACGCGCCGCGCGGGGACGGAATGGGTGACATCGTCGCGACGATCCAGGCCGAGCAGGACGAGATCATCCGCCTCGAGCACCCGGGCGTGACCGTGATCGAGGGCGGTCCCGGCACCGGGAAGACCGTGGTGGCGCTGCACCGCGTCGCGTACCTGCTCTACACCCAGCGCAGGCGGATGGAACGCCAGGGTGTGCTCGTGGTCGGGCCGAACCCCGCTTTCCTGAACCACATCGCCCACGTGCTGCCCTCGCTCGGCGAGACGAATGTCGTGTTCGCCACCACCGCCGATCTGATGCCAGGTCTGCGCGCGAGGGCGCAGGACTGCCCGCAGGCCACCCGACACAAAGGGTCGCTGCGCATTCTCGACGTCCTCGCGGCGGCGATCGCCGACCGCCGACGCCTGCCCGAGGCGCCGCTGACGATCACGCTGACCGATGTGACGGTGCGCATCGATGCCGCGACCGCGGAGTGGGCCGGACAGGAAGCGCGAGACAGCGGGCGCCCGCACAACGCGGCGCGCGCGGTGTTCGCCGAGATCGTCACCTATGTCCTCACCGAGCGCGCGATCGCCCGGATCGGTGAGGGCTGGCTGACGCGCGAGGACACCGAGGCGTGGGAACAACTGCGCGCCGACCTGGTTCGCGAGCTCGCCGACAGCGCCGAGTTCACCGCGGCGCTGGATTACTGCTGGCCGATCCTGGAGCCGGAAACCGTGCTGTCGCAGCTGTATTCGTCGCATGATCGGTTGCGCGCGGCGGGCGCGGATCCTTCGCTGTGGCGGGCCGCCGGTAGTGCGTGGACGGTCTCGGATGTGCCGCTGCTCGACGAACTCGTCGAACTGCTCGGCCGTGACAACACCGTCGACGATTCCGCCGAGCGTGCGCGCAAGGCCGAGACCGAGTACGCGGCCGGCGTGCTGGACACCCTGATCAGCCGCGAAGACCTGATGGACGACGAGGACCATCTGCTGGCCCAGGACATGCTCTACGGCGAGGACCTGGCGCAACGTTTCCTCGAGCGCGACACCCGCGAACTCGCCGAACGCGCCGCGGCCGACCGCGAGTGGGCCTACGGGCATGTGGTGGTCGACGAGGCCCAGGAGTTGTCGGAGATGGACTGGCGGGTGCTGATGCGGCGCTGCCCGAGCCGCTCCTTCACGATCGTCGGCGATCTCGCGCAGCGCCGGTCGGCGGCCGGTGCGAGCTCCTGGGCCACGATGCTGGAGCCCTATGTTCCCGGTCGTTGGATCTATCGCTCGCTGACCGTGAACTATCGCACCCCCGCGGAGATCATGGCGGTGGCCGCCGATGTGCTCGCCGAGTTCGCGCCCGAGGTTCGACCGCCGGATTCGGTCCGGTCCTGCGGCCTCGCCCCGTGGTCACGTCGGCTCGCCGCCGGCGAATTGCCTTCCGCGATCGAGGAATTCGTTCGGGACGAGGCGGGTCGCGAGGGGACCAGCATCGTGATCGGCCCACCGGGCGTCCCCGGCACGGTGCCCGCCTCGGAAACGAAAGGCCTCGAGTTCGACGCGGTACTGCTCGTGGATCCGCAGCGAATCCTCGCCGACGGGCCACGCGGCGCCGCCGACCTCTACGTCGCGCTGACCCGCGCCACCCAGCGTCTCGGCGTCGTGCACCAGAGCCCGTTGCCCGATGCACTGCGCGGACTCACCGAGGTCGGACCGGCACGACAGCTGCAAGGGTAGCGATTCACCGACGCCGGACTCAGAAGTAGCGGATCCAGACATAGATCCAGGCGATGACGCTACTGAGCATCGTGACCAACATGCCGTACTTGGTGAACTGCCAGAAGGTGATCCGCTGCCCCGCGCGGGCGGCGATCCCGAGGGCGACCACATTGGCGCTGGCCGCCACCGCCGTGCCGTTTCCGCCGAAGTCGGCGCCCAGCGCGAACGCCCACCACAGGGCTTGCCCGGTACCCGGATCCGGTGCGCCGGCGACGATGTCCTCGACCACCGGCGCCATGGTCGCGGTGTAGGGAATGTTGTCGACGAACGCGCCGAGGATCGCCGATCCGAACACCAGCGCGGTCGCGGCGAGGAAGTAGTCGTCGCCGACCCAGCCGATCGCGGCGTCACCGATCGCGGCGATCACCCCGGTGTGCACCAAGCCCGCGACCATCACGAACAGGCCCATGAAGAACACCAGCGTCGGCCATTCCACCTCGTGCAGGACCTCGCCGATGTCGAGACCGGAGACCAGCACCATGATGCCGGCGCCGACCAGCGCGATCACCGATGGCGCGACATGCAGCACGCTGTGCAGGCAGAAGCCGACGACCACACCGGTCAGCACGATCATCGAGCGCACCAGCAGTCGCGGATCGCGGATCGCGCGCCGTTCCTGCAGCGCCATCACCGCGTCGACCGAGGTGGGATCGGTACGCAACGCCGAGCGGAACAACACCCGGGTCAGCGCGACGAACAGCACGAAGGTGATCACCACGATCGGCGCCATGTGCACGAGGAAGTCGTTGAACGTCAGCCCGGCCCGGCTGGCGATGATGATGTTGGGCGGGTCGCCGATCAGCGTCGCCGCTCCGCCGATATTGGACGCGAGGACCTCGGCGATCAGGAACGGTTGCGCGGCGATGCCGAGCCGACGGCACACCACCAGCGTCACCGGGGCGACCAGCATGATGATGGTGACATTGTCGAGAAACGGCGACGCGACCGCGGTGATCAGCATCAGCATCACCATCAGGCGGTACGGATTGCCGCGCGAGCGCTTGGCCGACCAGATCGCCAGATAGTCGAACAGGCCGGTCTGCTTGATGACACCGACGATGATCATCATCCCCAGCAGCAGGAAGATGACGTTCCAGTCGATGCCCTCATGCGCCGAGTAGAAGACTTCGTCACCGGGGATCAGGCCGAGCACGGCCATCGCACCCGCGGCGATCAGGACGGTTTTGACCTTGTCGGCTTTCTCCGTGGCGATGAAGAAGAAGGCGACCACGAAGATGAGGACGGCGAGCGCGGCGGCCATGCGCGACGGCCGTTCAGTCGCCGGGGCCGACGACAGCCAGGCTCGTCAGCAACCGTTCCAGGGTGATCGCGCCGCGCAGGGTGCGCGAGCGGTCGACCACGGCGATGAGCGGACTGTGCTTGCGGGCCATCAGGATCGCGATCTCGAGCAGGGTCGCGTCGGGGGTGACGGTGGCCGGTTTGCTCGCGCCGTCGGGTAGACAGTCACCGACGGTGAGGCTGCCCGGTTCCTGCCAGAACAGGTCGGCGTGCACCTCGTCGATCGTGCGAACCAGGCTCGGATCGTCGTGATAGGAGGCGGGAATCGCCAGCCGCAACACTTGGGTGCCCGGCAGCACCGCGACCGGCCGGTCCAGCTCGTCGACGACGATCAGACCGGGCAGTCGGTTCACGACCATCAGTCGCACCGCGCGGGCGACAGGATCGTCGGTCCGAACGGTCGGCAGGTTCATCGCGATATCGCGTGCGCGCATGGCGTGGCTCCGGGGGGATTCGACTGTGCTCACGGGTGTGCCTTCCCGTCGGTCAGGAGGTCGAGGCGGTGTTCGAGGCGAGCGAGCCGGTCGCCGAACGTCCGCGAACGCATCAGCTCGGCGACCTGGTCGGCTTCATCGGGCTCCAGCTCGATATCGATCGTGGGTTCATCGCTGTCCCCGACGTAGGCGAGCAGGCGACGCGCGCCCGACGATTGCGTCAGCAGGGCGAAGCGGGTGCCGTGGCGCGGCAGGAAGCTGTGCAGCACACCGGCTCCCGGGATCGTCGTCCGGTCGATATCCATGGCCGGCGGTCCTTCCTCGGCTCGTCGAAAGCATCTGATCCGAGTCTGGTTCGCGCGGGTCGCGGGCACTATCGGCGCTGACACCCATCTCGCGCACCGGTCCGGCCGGGGATCGGGCGGCGGGATGGGTGCCGGGCACCATGGACAGAACGCGAGGCCGCCAGCATGCTGGTGTCATGAACCGTCTCGCAGCGCTGCGAGCAGGACGCTCGCGGCGAATCCGAACGCCGGTGACGGCGTTGTTCTGGCGGATCTGCCTGCTCAACGGCGTGATCTTCACCCTCGGCACGCTGATCCTGGCCTTCTCCCCCGCCACAGTGTCGGCCCGGCTGCGCCTGACCGAGGTGCCGGTGCTGGTGATCGGTCTCGCGGTGATCCTCACCGCGAACGCGGTGGCACTGCGCACCTCACTGGCACCGCTCGACGAGCTGGTCGCCTCCATGCGCCGCGTCGATCCGCCCCGGCGCGCGGTCCGCCTCGAGCGCGGCGCGAGCGGCGACTTCCATCAGCTGATCGAGACCTTCAACGCGATGCTCGACCGGCTCGAGGCCGAACGCTCGGTCGCCGGTGGGACCGCGCTGGCCGCCCAGGAAGGTGAACGGCGGCGCATCGCCCGCGAACTGCACGACGAGATCGGCCAGAGCCTGACCGTGGCGCTACTACGACTCAAACGCGTCGTCGACCGGGCACCCGCCGAACTACGCGAGGAGGTCGAAGCGGCGCAGGAGACGGTGCGCGGTTGTCTGGACGAGGTCCGCGGGATCGCCTCGCGACTACGCCCCGATGTGCTCGAAGAACTCGGCCTGCACAGCGCGATCACAGCGCTGTGTCACGAATTCGGCCGCACGGCGGGCATTTCCGTGCGTCGCGAGGTCGACCCGGCGATCAGCCGCCTCGACCCCGATATCGAACTCGTCTGCTATCGGATCGCGCAGGAGAGCTTGACGAACGTGTTGCGGCACGCCGGCGCCGACGAGGTGACCCTGCTGATCGCGGCACGCGAGGACACCGTGATCCTGGAGGTCACCGACAACGGTCGCGGCGGCGCGGTCGAAGACGGCGCGGGCATCCGCGGCATGCGCGAACGGGCCATGCTGATCGAGGCGACCCTGACCATCACCTCCCCGACCGCGGGCGGTACCTCGGTCGTGCTGGTCGTTCCGGTCCGGGTCCGCGACGAGGTGCCGGCATGACCGTCGCCGCCCGGGCGCCCGAGCCCACCGAAGGGAAACACCGATGAGCGCCCCGACCCGAATTCTGCTGGCCGACGATCACGCGCTGGTGCGCAGCGGCTTGCGGATGATCCTGGACAACGAACCGGACCTGCTCGTGGTCGCCGAGGCCGCCAACGGGTTCGACGCGGTGAGCGCCCTCGCCGACGACAACATCGACCTGGTGATCCTCGATATCGCCATGCCCCGGATGACCGGCATCCAGGCCGCCCGCGAGATCACCAGGAACAACCATCCGGTCCGCATTCTCATGCTCTCGATGTACGACAACGAGCAATACTTCTTCGAATCGCTCAAGGCGGGCGCCTCCGGCTACGTGCTCAAATCGGTGGCCGACCGCGATCTCATCGAGGCGTGCCGGGCCACGATGCGCGGGGAGTCCTTCCTCTATCCGGGCGCGGTGACCGCGCTGGTGCGCGACTATCTGCAGCTGGCGCGACAGGGCTCCACCCTGCCCGAAACGATTCTCACCCCGCGCGAGGAGGAAGTGCTCAAGCTGATCGCCGAGGGGAACTCCGCGCGCGAGATCGCCGCCGAGTTGGTGATCAGCGCGAAGACCGTCGACCGGCATCGCGCCAACATCCTGCAGAAACTCGGCCTGCGCGACCGGCTCGACCTGACCAGATACGCCATCCGTGCGGGACTGATCGAGCCGTGAGAACGTCGAAGGGCCCCCGCGCCGAACGAATCACGCGGGGGCCCTCGGTCGCGCGGGGGCCCTCGGTCGTCATTCCGCGTGCGGGTCGACCTGCACACGCTGCTTGCGACCGACCACCAACCGCATCACCGGTTCCACGACGCGGGCGCCGATCGGACCGATGATGGCCATCAACAGCACATACGTCGTGGCCAGCGCGGCGAATTCGTCGGGCACCGCGCCCGCGGCCACCGCGAGGCCCGCGATGACGATCGAGAACTCACCACGCGCGACCAGCGCGGTGCCTGCCCGCGCCCGGCCCAGTTGCGAGGCCCCCGCCTGTTTGGCCGCCCACCACCCGGTGGCGATCTTGGTGGCCGTGGTGACCACCGCCAGCAGCACCGCCCAGCCGAGCACCGGCGGAATACTGGCCGGATCGGTGCTCAACCCGAACAGCACGAAGAACATCGCCGCGAACAGATCGCGCAGCGGTTCGAGGATCTTGGTGGCATCGTGGGCCGTCGAGTCCGAGATCGCGATGCCGAGCAGGAACGCGCCGACCGCCGCCGACACCTGCACCGCCGAGGCGATACCGGCCACCAGCAGCGCCGAACCGAGCAGCTTGAGCAGGAAGATCTCGCGATCCTCGCTCGCTACGATCGCCGAAACGTATCTGCCGTATTTCAGCGCGACGATGAGTACCACGGTCACCGCGACCAGCGCGATGCCCACGGTCGTCATCCCCGCCACGAATCCGACACCGGCCAGTACCGCGGTGAGCACCGGCAGATACACCGCCATCGCCAGATCCTCGAACACCAGGATCGACAGCACTGTCGGCGTCTCCCGGTTCCCGAGGCGGCCCAGGTCGTTGAGCACCTTCGCGACGATCCCGGACGAGGAGATGTAGGTGACACCCGCCATCGCGATCGCGCCCGTCGGCCCGAGGCCGAGCATCAGCGCCACGATCACACCGGGAGTCGCGTTGAGTACCAGGTCGAGCAGACCGGCCGGCCACGATTTGCGCATGCCGGTGACCAATTCACCGGCGGTGTATTCCAAACCGAGCAGCAACAGCAGCAGCACGACGCCGATCTCGCTGGCGATGTGGATGAAGTCCTCCACCTCGTGCAGCTCGATCAGACCGCCGGTGCCGAAGACCAACCCCCCGAGCAGGTAGAGCGGAATGGGTGAGAGGCCGATGCGGGCGGCGATCCGCCCGAGCACCCCCAGCCCGAAGAAAACTGCCCCCAACTGGATCAATGCCAGTGCGGTTCCACTGATCTCCACCGGCTCAGCCGTCGGTGAGAATCGTAGCGGCGGCGTCGAGTCCGACGTTCGTGCCGACCACGACGACCATGTCGCCGTCGGCGAAGACGAACTCCGGTCCGGGCGAGGCCAGCACCTGGCCCGCGCGCAGGACCGCCACGATCGAAGCGCGGGTTCTGGTCCGCAACTCGGTGTCGCCCAGCCGCCGTGCGGCGTAGGGCGAGTTCGGCGGTATCAGCATCGACCGGGTACTCACCCCGTCGAGTTCGCGATGTTCCTCACGCAGTTGCGCGACCAACTGTGGTGCGCCGAGCAGACTCGCCAGCGTGCGCGCTTCGACAGCGGACAGGGGAATCTGGACGGTGGAATCCGGGTCGCCGACCTTCGTGAAGATCAGGTCGGTACCACCGTCGCGGTGGTCGACGATGCCGATCCGGCGGTCCACCTTCGACAGTGAAAACTCTTTGCGGACACCGATTCCCGGCAGGGACGTGACTTCTACATTCATGGGATCACCTAACCTCAGCTAGGGATACCTTACCTGCCCTTTACTATCCGCATGGATTGTCAACCGGCGTCGAGCAGCCGTCCCGCCGCGTCGAGGCCCTCGTCGGTACCGATCACCACGACCAGATCACCGGGGATGAAGGTGAAATCGGTTCCCGGCGACGGCGTCACCTCGCCCGCGCGCACCACCGCGACGACCGAGGCCTTGGTGCGGGTACGCATCTCGGTGTCGCGCAACGGCCGACCGTCGAACGGACTGCCGCGATCGATCGCGAACTGCCTGGTCGACAGCTCGCCCGCACTGTGGGTCTCGCGCGTCTTCTGCACCACCTGCGGTGCGCCGAGCAGGCCGGCCAGCACGCCGATCTCGGTGTCGGACAGGGGAATCGAGGTGGTCGAGTCGTAGTCGCCCGCTCGCGAGACGACCAGGTCGACGGAGCCGTCGCGATGTTCGATCACGCCGATCCGGCGGCGCGCCTCCGCCAGCGGAAAGTCCTTGCACACGCCGATTCCCGGTAAAGGCGTCACATCGATGTTCACGCCCTCACAGTACGACCAGATGGGAATAACACCACCCCCTACCCTGCGCACCGGGCATACCAGCCGAAACCCCGACCTCACGCATAGTTAAGGTTGTCGACTGCCGGACTTCCGGCCACTAGTGGAACGGAGTTCGGGATGGCCGTGTCGGCACCTCGATCACCTCGCGACGACACCTCGGTTCTCGCGGCACTGCGCAGCCCGAAGCGGTTGCGGATCGAAGTGCTCGGCGGCCTGGTGGTCGCGCTCGCGCTGATTCCCGAGGCCATCTCGTTCTCGATCATCGCCGGGGTGGATCCGCGGGTCGGGCTGTTCGCCTCGTTCACGATGGCGGTGACCATCGCGTTCACCGGCGGCAGGCCCGCCATGATCTCGGCGGCGACCGGCGCGGTGGCCCTGGTGATCGCGCCGGTGGTGCGCGAATACGGGATCGACTATCTGATCGCGACCGTGCTGCTGGCCGGGGTGTTCCAGGTGGTGTTGAGCGCGGTCGGCGTGGCCAGGCTGCTGCGGTTCATCCCGCGCAGCGTGATGGTCGGGTTCGTCAACGCGCTGGCCATCTTGATCTTTCTGACGCAGCTGCCGCATCTGATCGCGGTGCCGTGGCTGGTGTATCCGATGCTGGTGGCGAGCCTGGCGATCCTGATCTTGCTGCCCAAACTCACCACCGTGGCGCCCGCGCCGCTCGTCGCGATCGTGGTGCTCACCGCCGTAACGATCGTGTTCTCGCTCGAGGTGCCCGATGTCGGCGACGAGGGCGCGCTGCCGACGAGTCTGCCCGCGCTGGGACTCCCCCAGATGCCGTGGAACCTCGAGACACTGCGGATCATCGCGCCTTTCGCGCTGGCGATGGCGCTGGTCGGGCTGCTCGAATCGTTGATGACGGCCAAGCTCGTCGACGACATCACCGATTCGCATTCGGACAAGACCCGGGAGGGTTGGGGTCAGGGCGTGGCCAATCTCGTCACCGGGTTCTTCGGCGGGATGGGCGGGTGCGCGATGATCGGCCAGACCATGATCAACGTCAAGGTCTCCGGCGCGCGGACCCGGATCTCCACCTTCCTGGCCGGGGTCTTCCTGCTCGGGCTGGTCGTCGGGCTCGGCGGGCTCGTGGCGCGGATCCCGATGGCGGTGCTGGTGGCGGTGATGATCATGGTGGCGGCGGGAACCGTGGATTGGCACTCCCTCGCACCGAAGACATTGCGGCGCATGCCGATCGCCGAGACCACAGTGATGCTGGTGACGGTGGTCGTCACCGTCGCCACGCACAATCTGGCCTACGGCGTGATCGTGGGGGTGCTGGCCGCGATGGTGGCATTCGCGCACCGGGTCGCGCACTTCACCGAGGTCGTGCCGGTCGGCACCACCGACGACACCCGCGTGTACAAGGTGCGCGGCGAGCTGTTCTTCGCCTCCAGCAACGATCTCGTCTACCAGTTCGACTACGTCGACGATCCGGCCAACATCGTGATCGACCTCTCCGACAGCCACATCTGGGATGCCTCCACCGTCGCCGCGCTCGACGCCATCACCACCAAATACGCGAGTAAGGGCAAGAAGGTCGACATCATCGGGCTCAACGCCGCATCCGAAGCGCGGCACGAGCGCCTGTCGAGCCTCGGCGGCGAACAGACCTAGCCGCTCGCGCCCGGCTCCCAGCATGACGATCTCTGGTGAGCACCCGCTGTGGCTTGCGTATTCGGGCAAAGTTGTGTGTTGTTGAACAGTGACCAACTCTTCCGGAGACGCGTATCCACTCACGGACACGATGACCACCACGACGGCGGTACACGACGGCGTCACGGTGCTGACGGTGACCGGCGAGGTCGATCTGGCGACCGCGCCCGCGCTCGATGCCACCATCGAGGCCATCCTGGCCGTGAAACCGGCGACGCTGGTGATCGACCTGACCGCGGTCGGATTCCTGGCGTCGGCGGGCATGGCGACGCTGGTCGCCGCGCATCAGCGGGCAGGCGAGACCACCTCGATCGCGGTCGTGGCGGACGGACCCGCCACCAGCCGTCAGCTGAAGATGACGAGCCTGGACCAGGTGTTCGCCATGCACACCACCCTCGAGGCCGCCCTGGCGTCGTTCACGTCCTGACCTGACACGACGAACGCGCCGCCGCCCGGATCAACTCCGGACGGCGGCGCGCTCGTTGTCAGGGGGCGTCAGTAGAGCGAACGCAGCTGCTCGATCAGCTTCACGCGAGCGGCCGCGTTCTCGGCGATCGGCGTGACGTTGAGCGTGGTCACGCCCGCCTCGGTCATCGCGGCGATGCGCTCCTTCACGAAGCCTTCCGGGCCGATCAGCGACACATCGCGCACCAGCTCGTCGGGCACGGCTTGCGTGGCGGCCTGCTTGTCGCCCGCCAGGTACAGCTCCTGGATGCGGTCGGCGGCCTCGCCGTAGCCGTACTTGGTGGCGAGGGTGTGATAGAAGTTCTTGCCCTTGGCGCCCATGCCGCCGATGTAGAGCGCCAGGTGCGGCTTCACGAACTCGAGCAGCCCGGTGACGTTCTCCCCGATCGCCAGTGCCGGACCGGCGAAGATCTCGAGCTCGCCCAGCGCGGGATCACGCTTGGCCTTGCCCGTGGCGAGCGCCTCGCCCCACACGTCCTTCGCCTTCTCCGGCAGGAAGAAGATGGGCTGCCAGCCGTTGGCGACCTCGGCGGCCAGCTCCACATTCTTCGGGCCGAGCGCGGCCAGCAGCACCGGAATATCCGCGCGCACCGGGTGATTGATCAGCTTGAGCTCTTTGCCGAGGCCGGTGCCGCGCTCGGCGGGCAGCGGGATCTGGTAGTACTTGCCCTGGTAGTTGAGCTTCTCGCGGCGCCACACCGAGCGACAGATCTCGAGGAGTTCGCGCGTACGCCCGATCGGGGCGTCGTAGGCGACGCCGTGGAAGCCCTCGATGACCTGGGGCCCCGAGGCGCCGATGCCGAGGATGAACCGGCCGTCGGAGACGTAGTCCAGGCCCGCCGCGGTCATCGCGGTGAGGCTGGGGGTGCGGGTGTAGAGCTGCAGGATGCCGGAGGCGAGCTGCACCCGCTCGGTGCGGGCGGCCAGGAACCCCAGCGCGCTCACCGCGTCGAACGAGTACGCCTCCGGCACGAAGACGATGTCGAGGCCGGCGCGTTCCAGGTCGGCGACCTCGGCCGCCGTCTCCTTGAAACCGTCCGTGTAGTTGATGCTCAATCCGATCCGCATGGTCCCAACATAGCCCCGGGCAACGCGCCGACCCCGACCGGTCGGTCTGTCGACCCAGGCGCTGGTCGAGCGGGGTGCGTGGGCGGGCACGCGGTAGCGTTGGGAGAAGATTCCACGTAGTTCTCGCCGCATCGAAAGGCCACCCCGTCGTGTCGCAGCCCACCGTGTCGCCGCAGCAGATCGCCCCCTCCTTCGGTTCGGTGACCTTGGAGCACTACCTGTCGGAACTGGCCGCGAAGGTGCCCGCTCCCGGCGGCGGTGCCGTGGCCGCGCTGCACGCCGCGCAGGCCGCCGCGCTGGTGGCGATGGTGGCGCGCTACACCACCCGCGCCAAGGACGCCGAGAACCGGCCGGTGATCGACCGGATCATCGTGGCCGCCGACGCCGCGCTGGCGCGCTCGCTCGTGCTCGCCGATGCCGACGCGGCCGCGTTCACCGCCGTCGGCGCGGCCTACAAACTGCCGAAGGACACCGACGCCGAGCGTGACGCCCGCACCGCCGCGATCAACGCGGCACTCGTCGAGGCCGCGCGGGTGCCCGCCGCCGTGGTCGACGAGGCCGACGAAATCCTGTCGCTGGCCGCCGAACTGCTGCCGATCGGCAACCCGAACGTGGTCACCGATATCGGCGCCGCCGCCGACGCCGCCCGCGCCGCGGCGATGAGCTCGCAGCTCAATATCGAGATCAATGTCGGCTCGCTGCCCGCCGACCTCGGCGACCCCTTCGCCGCCGCGCTGTTGCGCGTGGACACCATCGCCGCCCGCGCCGACGCCCTGCACGGCGACGTGCTGCACGCCGTGCGCGGCTGAGTCAGCGTTGCGCGGTGAGCACGATCTTGCCGCGGACCCGGCCGGATTCACTGCGTCGATGGGCGGCGGCGAGTTCGGTGATCGGCAGGATCTGGGCGATGTCGACGGTCAGCTCCCCGCGGTCGACCGCCGACGCGAGCTCGTCGAGCGCGGCCGTGGTCGGATCGACATGGAGTCGGCGAACGCGCGAATCCGAGTGCGTCGCCGGGCCTTCGGCCGCGACAACCTGTCCGGTCGCGCTCAGGACGGTCAGTGATCGATCCGTGTAGTCGCCGCCGATCAGATCCACCACGAGGTCGACGTCGCGCACGGCGGTGGTGAAATCGGTGGTCCGATAGTCGATCGGTTCGGTGACGCCGAGCTCGCGCAGATAGGTGTGATTGCCCGAGCGCGCGGTAGCGGCGATCCACGCGCCGCGCCGCGCGGCGATCTGCACCGCCAGATGCCCGACACCACCGGCCGCCGCGTGGATCAGGACCCGCTCGCCCCGACGCACCGAGGCCAGTGCCTGCCAGGCGGTGAGCCCGGCGACCGGCAGCGCGGCCGCGTGTACCGGGTCGATCGAGCGGGGAGCGCGCGCCAGTCGATTCTCCTGCGCCACCACGTATTCCGCGTTGGCCCCACCGAACACCATGCCGTACACCGTGTCTCCCGGCGCGAAGCGCGTCACCGCGCCGCCCACCTCCGCCACGACCCCGGACACATCGAGGCCGAGGACCAACGGCGGCTCACCCAGTTGCCGGATCAGGCCGCTGCGCACCTTCCAATCGGCGGCGTTGACGCTGGTCGCCACCACCCGCACCAACACCTCCCCCGGACCCGGTGTCGGCCGCGCCACCTCAGCCCGCTCGAAAACGTCCGGTCCGCCGAAAGATCTCTGCACCATCTGCCACATACCCCCGAGTTTGCGTGCAACAGTGTCCCAGCGGTAGTAGGCACCTTTCGGATACCGTGGTATCCCATGGATACCGTGAGTGACGATCAGCGTTCGGTCGAAGCGTTCCTGCGGGACTGCCCCGCGCGGCAACTGCTCACGGTGCTCGCCGACAAATGGGTCCTGCTGGTGCTCGGCAGCCTGCGCGAGGCGGGCGAGCCGGTGCGTTTCAACGCCTTGCGCAGGCGCCTGGACGGCATCACCCAGAAGGTCCTCACCCGAACGCTGCGTGATCTGGAACGCGACGGACTGGTCCGGCGTGAGGTGTTTCCCACGATGCCGCCCCGGGTGGAGTACAGCATCACCGCGCTCGGGGCCGATCTGGGGCGGATCAGTCAGGCGATGGGCGCCTGGGTGGTCGAACATCACGCGCAGATCACCGCCGCCAGGACCGCATTCGACGCCGCGCGCGCCGCCGAACCGGCCCCGCTGGCGCAACCGGGGCGAGCACCGTCACCGGTCTCGAAGTGAGAACCTTCTTTCGGGGCCTCGACCTGCGCTGACGCAAGACGACACACCGGTGACCCCGGCGGCCGTTACCACTTCGATAGGCCGAGTTGATCATGGCGGCCTAGACTTGGAATCCGCCTACGAGTGAGTGAGGGGTGGCGTTTATGAGGAACGCATTTCGTTTCCTGTTCGTCGCGATCATGGCGGCGGTACTGGCCGCGGCGTGGTCGGGAGCCGCGTCCGCGGATCTGATCGGAGGCCAGCGCACCCAATACGGCGGTGGCACCTACGCCGAGGCGAATCTGTCGACCCATACCTTCACCGTCAGCCAGGGTGGACGAGTTGTGCGGGTGATGCCCGCGTCGATGGGCAAGCCCGGTTTCGAGACACCCACCGGCACCTTCAGCGTGCTCGAGAAGGATCGGTCGGTGGTGTTCGACTCGCGGACCATCGGCATCCCGCTCAGCGATCCAGAGGGCTACATCATCGACGGTGAATACGCCGTGCGACTGACCTGGGGTGGCGTGATGGTGCACTCGGCACCGTGGTCGGTGGACTCGCAGGGCAACGCCAATGTGAGCCACGGTTGCATCAACCTCGCACCCGACGACGCCGCCTGGTACTTCGACAATGTGGGCGTCGGCGATGAGGTCTATATCCACTGGTAAACATTTTCCCTCGTGGCATTCGGCGAACGCGCCGTCAGGGCAGTATCGTGCCCGTAACGAAATCGTTGCGGGACATACCCTGACGGCGACGAGCCTGATGAAGGTGGGGCGATGGATCGACCGGATGCGCACAGACCGATCGGGGCTCGACAGCATGACCCGGGATCGGCCGGTGCTCCACTCGCGGCGGTGACCCCGATCCGGCGGTCCCGTGATATCGGCGCGCCACGGCCCCATCGGCGCAGCGATCAGCCCGCCGGCGGCGCTCGTCATCGGATCGAAGGTGGACCGACGACCCCCGCCGGTATTCCGGTTATCTCCGCGGCTCGTCTGCGCGAGGCCGGATATGACGAGCTCGCTCCGATCGTTCCGGCGGACGCCACTGTCACCGACCGACTCCCCGTGGTCGGCGGCAAATTCGATCCCGGTGCGCGCCACCGCCTCTCGGACACCGCGTTCTCGATCCACGACAACGGGCCCGACACCGACGAACTGCCGATCATCACCGCTCCGGGCCCGGCGTGGGCGAACCTCGAACACCCCACGCCCGGCTACGACGCTCCGGCGACTCGGCATCCGCTTCCCACACCCGAGCACCGCGGCGCGGATACCTTTCCGCCGCGCCCCGCGCCCGATCACCACGGTGCGGACAGCTTCCCGCGCTCCACACCCGATTACCCGGACACCGACACCTTTTCGGCTCTCGCCGTACCCGGCTCCGACGGCACCGACAGCGCGTCGTCGCGTCCCGCGCCCGACTACCACGGTAACGACGAGGTCTTCGCCCGGATGATCGATCGATCCAGGCGACGGCGGGTGCCCAGATGGTTCGCACCGCTGGTCGCCTCGGTGGCGGGCGCCGTGCTCATCGGTGGCACCTACGTCCAGCTCCGCGGGCCCGCACCGACGTCCACGGCGTCGAGCACTGCCCTCGTACCGAGCTCGGTGAGCCCGGTGACGGCCGAGTGCCCCACCGAACAGATCGGCGCCATGGTGCGGGGCAACAACGCGGGCGGCACCGAGTCCGGTATCGCGGCGATCATGGCCTTCCAGTACGCGTACTACGTCGCGCGCTCCGGTGACCAGGCACGAACCCTGGTGGCATCGGGCGCGGTGGCACCGTCGGCAGCGGCCATCCAGGCCGGGATCGACTCCACGCCGGTGGGGACCACGCACTGTGTCGAGATCACCCCGGGCGCCTACGTCGACCAGTACCTGGTCAAAGTCACCGCGTTCCGACCGGATTCAGCGCCGAGCACCTACACACCGCAGCTCGTGGAAACCGCGCAGGTCGGCAGCAAAACGCTGATCACGTCGTTCGGAGCGGCACCCCGCTGACCCGGATCGCGGGCCCCCTCTACACGACGGCCTCGGCACGCACCGGGTTCCAGGCTGATCAGCGGGTGCCCGCGAGACATCGGCCCGGCCGGTAGACGGTCTCGACACACCGTCGCGTCGAGACCGCACAGCATCCGCTCGCGGCCGCGGGAAATCGTACGGCTCGAATCGCGAAAGCTGTTCAGGCGCGGGATTTCTCGGCCGCGACGACCACGTGACGCATGAGCAGCGCGGTGGTCACCGGACCGACGCCACCGGGGACGGGGCTCAGCGCCGCGGCCTTGCCGATGACCGACGTCGCCTCGACATCGCCCACGATCCCCCCGTCGGCGGCCTCGTTGGTGCCCACGTCGATCACCACCGCGCCGTCACCGATGTGCTTGCCGGTGACCAGACCGATCCGGCCCGCCGCGGCGACCACGATATCGGCGGGAGTCGTGACCGCGGCGAGGTCTGCGGTGCGGGAGTGCGCGACGGTGACGGTCGCGTTCTCGGCGAGCAGCAGCTGGGCGAGGGGCTTGCCGACGATGTTGGAGCGGCCGACCACGGTGACCAGTCGGCCCTGCAGCGCGACGCCGTGATGCTTGAGCAGTTCGACGACCGCTTCGGAGGTGGCGGGGACGAAACCGTCCAGGCCGGAGGCGAGCAGGCCCAGCGACAGTGGGCTGACGCCGTCGACGTCCTTGGCCGCGGCGATCGCGGAACTCACGTCGTCGAGGTTCACGCCCGCGGGCAGCGGGGTCTGCAACATGATCGCGTCGGTGGCCGGGTCGGCGCTGCGCGCGCTCAGTTCCGCCCGGATCGTCTCGGCGCTCGCGTCGGCGCCGAGATCGATGCGCTCGCAGGCGATTCCGAGTCGCTCGGCCGCCTTGCGCAACGAGTTCACGTACCAGGCGCTCGCCGGGTCGTCGTTGGCCACGATCAGCGCCAGCGTCGGCGCGGTGCCCGCGGCGGTGAGCGCGGCCGCGCGCTCCTTCGAGTCGGCGTTGATGGCGGCGGCGAGTTCCTTGCCGGTCAGCGAAGCGGTATCCACGATGTGACACCTTATCCGCCGCCGGACCGACGACGCGGCGCCGGGCCGCGACGCGCGCAAGCTGGTCGGGGTCCACCGCGGTCCGAACGGGCGGTCATAGGGTGTCGACAGCTCTGCTCTGCCAGCACGTACCGAATCGTTCGCGCCGAAGGGATATGGGTTGTCGTGAAGGTCTCGAGGCACTGGAAACACCTGGCCGCCGCCGTAGTGGCGGCGGCCGCGCTGACCGGCACCACCGTCGGTCCGGCCGCCGCGGAAGCCGATGTGGCGGCCCTCTACAACTCGGCCCAGCGGCACTTCACCGACGGTGACGACGCCGCGGGACGCGCCGACCTGCGTGCGCTCATCGCCGCCGATCCGCAGGATGTCGACGCGCTCGCGCTGCAGGCGATCTGGTCGCACTACGCGGGCGACGCGGCGGCGGTCGGTGACGCCCTCGCCCGGCTCGGTGGGATCGACGCGGGCATGGCGGCGGGTACCAACCACGTACTGCACGCGGTGACCGCGGCCGCCGCCACCCTGCCCAACCCGCTACCCGCGCTGGTCGGTCCGCAGACCGGCATCGTGGTCCTCGGCTACGGGCTGCTGCCCGACGGCGCGCTGCGGCCCGAGCTGGAGAACCGGCTCTCCGCGGCGTGGTTGCAGGCGATCGCCGCCCCGTTCTCACCGGTCGTCGTGACCGGCGGCAATCCACAGAACGGCATCTCCGAGGCCGAGGCGATGCGGCGCTGGCTGGTGGCGCGAGGGCTGCCGGGCGATCGCGTCCACGTGGAGGATCGGGCCGGGTCGACAGTGCAGAACGCACTGTTCAGCACGCGACTGCTGCGCGATCTCGGCGCGACCAGCGCGGTGGTGGTGACCTCACCGAATCACATCCGGCGCGCGGTCGCCGACTTCATCGTCGCGGGGACGACCGTGGTCGGCGCGATGACCTCGCTCGAACAGCTGGTTTCCCAGTTGCCCCCGCCCCCGCGCAACGCCCAGCGCGGGATCTATCTCGACGCGACCCGCACCTTCGAACTCGATACCGCGCGCTGAGTCGTCGCGCCACCACCGGCAGCATTAATTCGGTTGCCCGGTCAGGAACAATCGGCGCATGAGTGGTTCCGGTTTTCCCGACGTGGTCGTCGAGTTGCGGCGCGCGGGATGTGTGTTCGCCGAAGACGAGGCCGCGCTGTTGATCGAGGCGGCGGGCAGCGACCCTGCGCGTCTGGACGCACTGGTCGGACAGCGGGTTTCGGGTACTCCGCTCGAATACCTGCTCGGCTGGGTGGAATTCCGGGGGCTGCGGGTGGGGGTGCGTCCCGGTGTTTTCGTGCCGCGCCGGCGCACGGCGTTCCTGGTGGATCAGGCGGTCGACGGCGTCGCGCCGGGCACGACGCGGCTCTGCGTGGTCGACCTGTGTTGTGGCTGTGGGGCACTCGGGCTCAGCGCGGCGACCGAGCTCACCGCGCGCGGGTGCGAGGTCGAGCTCGTCGCCGCCGATATCGACCCCGTCGCCGTCGCGTGCGCGCGCGAGAATCTCACGCCGCTGAGCGCACCGGTGTTCGCCGGTGATCTGTTCGACGCGCTACCGGGTGACCTGCGCGGGCGCATCGACCTGTTGCTCGCGAACACACCGTATGTGCCGAGTGCCCGCGTCGCGGATCTGCCGCCGGAGGCGCGCGAGCACGAGCCGCTCACCGCGCTCGACGGTGGCGCGGATGGGCTCGATGTGTTCCGCCGGGTCGCGCAGGGAGCGGCCGTGTGGCTGGCGCCCGGCGGCACGGTCGTGGTGGAAACCGGTGCGGGGCAGATAGATACGGCGTGTTCGGTGCTGTCCGCGCACGGTCTCGAACCTCGCGTCGCGGAGTCCGAGGAGCACTACGCCACGGTGGTTCTCGGCACCCGGGATCCGCGCTGATCGTTCGGCCGCCACCCACCGAGCGAGCGCCCGCGCGGACCTCGCACCGAATGCCTACTTGCGGCCGGTGAACTGATCCATCGAGTGGTACACGCCCACCGCGTTGAGGTACAGGTCGCGCACCTTGATCGGCAGCAGACCGGTGAGCGCCCGGTTCATCCGTGAGGTCCACGGCAGCACCACCAGGGCGCCGCCCTTCTTCATCTCCGACCACGAGGTATCCACGACATCGTGCTGCTCGAGCATCGGTGTGAACAGAATGCCCTTCGCGCCCTCGAACATGCCGGTGTTGATGTAGGTGGGGCAGACCGTGGTGACCTTCACGTGATCGTGGCCCGCCTGCTCGAGCTCTAGGCGTACCGAATCCGACCACCCGAGCGCGGCCCACTTCGACCCCGCGTACACGGCCATGCGCGGGTTGGCGACCAGTCCGGCCGACGACGCGATATTGAGCACACGCGCCTGGCTCGTACCGGCGACCATGCCCGCGAGGAACTCCAGGGTGACATACATCGGGGCCAACGAGTTGATCGCCATCGTCTTGTCGATATCGGCGCGGTTCTCGGTTTCCCAGAAGTAGGTGTTGCCGCGCACGATGCCCGCGTTGTTGACGAGGATGTCGATGCCGCCGACTTCCTTGCGCACCGCCTCGCCCGCCTCGCGGATCGAGTCCTGCGAGGACACATCCACCACGTAGTGGTGCACCTTGCCGCCCGCGGCGGTCAGCTGCGTCGCGGTCTCGCGCAGCGCCAGCTCGTTGATATCCCACAGGACCACCGCGTCGGCGCCTTCGGCAACGGCCTTCTCGGCGAACAACTTTCCGAGTCCCATCGCCGCGCCGGTGATGAGGACCCGCTTGCCTGCGACCGTTTCCAACTTCATTTCGCTACCTACCCCTGCTCGTTCCGCTACTTCTGGCCCACTACTTCTGACGCAGTGTCTTCATGACACCGAAGACCACCGTCATCGTCTTGGCCCACATCTGCTCGGACATGCCGGGCAGCGGGGCGATCGGCAGCAGCCGCTGCACCGCGATGGTCTGGGTGTCGATGTACTTCAGCAGGCCTTCGGGCCCGTGGCGACGCCCCTGACCGGAGATGCCGAGACCACCCGAGGGCGCGTCGACGCTGCCCCAGGCGGCGCTGAAGCCCTCGTTCACATTCACCGAACCGGCCTTGATCCGGGCGGCGATCTCCTTGCCCCGGTTCGCGTCCCGGCTCCACACACTGGCGTTGAGGCCGTAGGCGGTATCGTTGGCCGCCTCGACGGCGGCATCGTCGGAGGCCACCTTGTACACCGAGACGACCGGGCCGAAGGTCTCCTCGCGGTAGACCGTCATGCCGGGCGCCACGTCGGCGAGCACTGTGGGCTCGTAGAAGTACGGGCCCAGATCGGGGCGGGCACGGCCACCGGCGAGTACCTTGGCGCCCTTGGCGACCGCGTCGTCGACGTGCCCGCTGACGGTGTCGAGCTGGCGCTGGAAGGTCAGCGAACCCATGTCCCGGCTGTAGTCGAGTTCCCCGCCGAGCGACATGTTCTTGACGTTGCCGACGAATTCCGCGACGAACTGGTCGTAGACCGTGGCGTCGACGTAGATGCGTTCCATCGACTCGCACAGCTGACCGGCCGACGAGAAGCACGCGCGCACAGCCAGTTTCGCGGCCTTGGAGACGTCGGCGTCGGCCAGCACGAGCAGCGGGTTCTTGCCACCGAGCTCGAGGGAGTAGCCGATCAGGCGCTCACCGGCCTGCTGGGCGATGGTCCGGCCGGTGGCGCTGGAACCGGTGTAGTCGACGTAGTCGGCGCGCGCGATCACCTCGCCACCGATCTCGCGGCCGCGGCCGAGCACCGCCTGCCACAGACCCCGCGGCAGCCCGGCCCGCTCGGCGGCGTCGATGGCCCACAGGGCGGTGAGCGCCGTCTGGTTGTCGGGGCGCGCGATGACCGCGTTGCCCGCGAGCAGGGCGGGCAGCGCGTCGGAGGCCGCCAGGGCCAGGGGGTAGTTCCACGGCGAGATGACCGCGACGACGCCCTTGGGACGGTGGCGCACCTCGACCGAGGTGAGCACCGGCAGCACGCCGCGCGGCTTGCGGTCGGCGAGCAGCTTGGGTGCGACGGTGGCGTAGTAGCGCGCGTTGAGCGCCACGTCGGCGATCTCGTCGAAGGCGTGCGGACGGGACTTGCCGGTCTCGGTCTGCACGATGTCGAGGATGGTGTCCTGCTCGGCGAGCACGATGTCGTGGAAGCGGCGCACGATCTCGGCGCGCTGCTTCACCCCGACCTTGGCCCAGTCGCGCTGCGCGTGCCGGGCGACGGCGAAGGCACGCTCGATGTCGGCGACCGAGGACTGCGGCAGGTCGCCGATCTTGTGGCCGGTCGCCGGGGCGAAGACCGCGACCGACGGCGCGCCGCCGGCGACGCCGCGATCGAACAGGGGCTTGACCAACGCGGTGGGCAGCGCGGTGGGTTCGGCGGTCAGCTCGGGGGCTGTCGTCATTGTCGGCCCTTCTCCTCAACAGGATGGATCGCGCGGAACGGACCACGCACGTTCAGATTATTTACTGAACACTAGTGTTAGATTAATGCTGACGCCCGGGTTCGTGTCAAGCTTTCCCGGTGCGATCACCGACGGTGCGGGAGGTGCGATGACCGAGGAATCGACGGCGGTCCGTCGTGGACGCCCGCCGCAGACCCAGGAGCAAGCCGAGGAGGTCAGGGCCAGGATCGTCGAGGCGACCGCCGCGGTGTTCGCCCGCACCGGCTCGCGCGGGTTGAGCGTCGCCCAGATCATCGAAGAGGCCGGGCTGGCCAGGCCCACGTTCTACCGCTATTTCGGCAATGCGTCCGAGCCGCTGCACGCGGTTCTCGACGCATCCAACGACGGGCTCGTCGGCGGCATCCGCGAGGCGCTCGCGGGCACCGACGAACCGGTCCAGCTGGGCATCCGGCTGATCGACGCGTACGTGGACTGGGCGCGCGGGCACGGCCCGATGCTGCGGCCCCTGTTCGCCGAGCTGCACGATCCCGGCTCGGTCGTCTCGGGCTATCGCGAACGCGCACTCGACGACATTCGCGACCTGGTGCGCAAAACCTTCGGCGAACTCGGACGCCCGATCCCCGCGCCACTGGACCTGGACGCGGCGCTGCACGTGTGCGAGTACATCGTCTACCGGCTCAGCGCGGGCAGCGAGCCGGGCAGCGATCCCGATCCGGCGCTGGCGTCCGAGGCCAGGGTGACCATGATCCGCGTCCTGCTGGTCACCCTCGGCACCCGCGACGATCTCGCCTACGCGATGGAACTACCCGGCCTGTTCGCCGACCCGTAGCGATTCGCGAGTCCACACAGAATCTCCACATGTGGCGCCGCAACCCTCCACACCCGCTCGCTAGGGTTCCCACCATGGACAACAGTGGGGGCGGAACAGGACCGGCGGCCCGCCGGATCCTGGTGGTCGACGACGAGGTGACGATCGCCGAGTCCGTGGCCGCGCGGTTGCGGGCCGAAGGGTTCACCGTCGACCTGGCACACGACGGTCCCGCCGCGGTGGCGGCGGCGCTGGCGACCGAACCCGATCTGGTGGTTCTCGACGTCATGTTGCCCGGGTTCGACGGGCTGGAGGTGTGCCGTCGGATCCAAGCCGAGCGCCACATACCGGTCCTCATGCTCACCGCGCGCACCGACGAGACAGACCAGCTCGTCGGGCTCGGCGTCGGCGCCGACGACTATCTCACCAAGCCGTTCTCGATGCGGGTGCTCGCCGCGCGGGTGCACGCGCTGTTGCGGCGGGTGGATCGGGCCGCCGAGCGTGGGGACTCCAGCATCGTCGTCGGTGATCTGCGGATAGATCTCGCCGAGCGGCGGGTGTGGCGGGGTGACACCGAAGCACGGCTCACCCCACTGGAATTCGACCTGCTGACCCGGCTCGCACAACGTCCGAGGGCGGTGCTGGCCAGGGAGCGCCTGCTCGAGGACATCTGGGACTGGTCCGACGCGGCGGGCACGCGCGCGGTGGATTCGCATGTGAAAGCGTTGCGGCGCAAGCTCGGCGCCGATCTCATCCGCACCGTGCACGGTGTCGGGTACGCCTTGGACGCCCGATGACGGCCCCCGACCGCTCGACGGAGTGGATGGATCGAATCGCCGATGTGCTGCCGCGGCCGTTGGACCGGCTGCGGTCGATCAAGCTCAAGCTGGCCGTCTTGATGTTGTGTTCGGGCGGTGTGGCATTCGGGTACTTCCGGCTGAAGATCGGCTGGCTGCCGCCGCGTACCACAGTGGCCGCGTTCGGGATCGCGTTGCTCACCTCGCAGTTCCTGGCCCACGGCATCACCCGGCCACTGCGCGAGATGACGGCGGCGGCGCGACGAATGGCCCACGGCGACTACAGCTTCCGGGTGCGGGCGTCCTCGCGCGACGAAGTGGGTCAGCTCGCGACCGCCTTCAATCAGATGGCCGCCGACCTGGCGGCTGCCGACCGGCAGCGCCGTGACCTGATCGCCAATGTGTCCCACGAGCTGCGCACGCCGGTGACCGCGCTGCACGCCGTGCTGGAGAACCTGGTCGACGGGGTGAGCGAGCCCGACCCGGCGACGCTGCGCACCGCGCTGGCCCAGACCGAACGGCTCGGCCTGCTCGTCTCGGAACTGCTCGACCTGTCCAGCATCGAAGCGGGCGCCTTCACCCTCGATCGCGAAAACCTCCCGCTGGCACCGCTGTTGGCGGAGGTGATCGCCGAGGCCGAGGTGATGACCGCCGCGCTCGGTCGCGGTGTCCGGTTCACCACCTCGATCGAATCCGCCACCGCGACCGTGTTCGCCGACCGGGCCCGCCTGCACCAGGTGCTGTTCAACCTGGTCGACAACGCCGCCAGGCACGGCCCCTCCGGGGGCGAGGTCCGCATCTCGGCGGCGGCCCGCCCCGAGGGGACCGTGCTCGAGATCCAGGACGACGGCCCCGGCATCCCGGAATCCGAACGCGCCACCGTCTTCGACCGTTTCACCCGTGGTGGCCGCACCGACGGCGGCGGCACGGGTCTGGGCCTGGCCATCGCCCGCTGGGTGATCGACCTGCACGGCGGCACCATCGCCGTCGCCGACCCCGGCTCTCGCATGCGGGTCGTGCTCCCCCCGAACTGATCCACCGACCGACTCACCCTCCCGGCCCCTTCGGTGCCGGGACGACTCCGCACACCTCCAGGAGGGGAAACCCATGTCCGACAAGCCGACACCCGAGCCACCGACGCCGGACCCAGACGCTGCCGAGAGCCGGGACTCCGCCACACCGGCCACCACCGATCCGAGTGGTACAGCGACCGGTTCGCCTATCGCCGCCGCCGTCGCGAGCGAGCCTGCGACGGGTGACACCGCCACGGAATCCGGTACCGCGGAACCCGGCGCCCGCTCGGCGAACGCGGTAGCAACGACGATCGAGTCCGACTTCGGCGGCGCGGGCGCGAGCGAGCCCGGGGTGGGCGGTGGCGCGTCAGGTGCCCGGTCGACCGCGGTGCTCACCGAGACCGCACCCGAGACGACATCGTCTGCCACGCAGGGCTCGGCCGACTCGGCGCCGTTCGCCGCTTTGCTCACCGCGAGCCGCGCCGCCGCCGACTCCGGGCCCGGCGACTCGCGACCGGCCGCCTGGAGCGTGCCGCCGCCCATCCCACGTGTCCCCCCGAACTGGCAGCGGGTGGCGCGCCCACCCGGCGTCCTCCCGGCCGCGGCCATCGCCGGAATCGTCGGCGCCACGGTGATCCCGCTCGACCGTCCCGGCATCGGCTGGCTGATCGCGGGCGCCGCCGTCACCGCGACGTTGTGCGTGGTCGACCATCGGGCCCGTTCGCGGAGTACCTCAGCGCGGAGCGCACCGGCCTCCGGGTCGGCGGGCGACCTCGACAAAGGTTCCACGACAGCGTCCACCACCGTCGACGCCGCCGAACCCGCGCAACCGAAGGCCACGCCCGCCGACACGGGTTCGACGGCGAAGACACCGGTGGGCGCCGGCCTGCGCGCCGACGCGACCGCCGGCAAGACGCCGCCGAACAAGGCTGTTTTCCCCGCTGTTTCGTTCGGCGACCGGGCCTGGTGGGCGGCAGCGGCGATCGTGCTGCTGGGGGTCGGGACGGTTCGGGCGGCGGAATGGCTGTTCGCGCTGTGTGTGATCGCGGCGTGTGTCGCCGGGTCGTTGGCGGTGTCGGGACGACGGACGGTGCGAGGCACCGCACACGACCTGTTCGCGGTGCCGTTGGCGGCGTTCGGGGCGGTGCCGTGGGCATTCTCGGGGTTGCGCGAGTCGCGGTCGGTGGGGACTGCGAGCGTCAGTCGATACGGGATCTCCGTGGCGGCGACAGCGGTGTTGCTGGTGGTGTTCGTGCCGCTGCTCGGTGGGGCCGACGCGACCTTCGCGCGGTTGTTGAACGGGCTCGTTCCGACCGTGGACGGTCCGGCGGCGTGGCGGTGGACCTTCCTGTTCGTGGTCGTCGCGGTGGGCGTGCTGGGGGCGCTGTATCTGCTCGCCGGGCCTCCCGCGGGTGCGGCGGATTCGGCTCGGCCGCAACGACTGTGGGCGCGCGGTGAGTGGATGTTGCCGGTCGGGGCGCTGACCGTGTTGTTCGCGGTGTTCCTCGGCGCGCAGTTCGTCGCGCTGTTCGGTGGCGACGACTACGTGCAGCGCACCGCCGGGCTGACCTACGCCGAATACGCGCGCAGCGGGTTCTGGCAGCTGTCGGCGGTGAGCATTCTGACGCTGGCCGTGATCCTCGCGGTGCTGCACTGGTCGGCACAGGACACCGCTGCCGACCGCCGGTGGCTCCGCGTGCTGCTGAGCGTGGTGAGCGTGCTGGCGCTGGTCATCGTGTGCTCGGCGCTGGGCCGGATGTGGACCTACCAGCAGGCCTACGGATTCACCGTGCTGCGTCTGCTGGTCACCACCTGTGAGCTCTGGGTGGGCCTGGTATACCTGCTCGTGCTGCTCGCCATCGCACGGCTGCGCTGGAGCTGGGTGCCGCGCGCCGCGATCGGCACCGCGCTGGGCACTCTCATCGCCCTGGCGCTGATCAACCCGGAACACCTTGTCGCCGAACGGAATATCGACCGGTGGCACACCAGCGGCCGCCTGGACGCGACCTATCTCAACGATCTGTCCACCGACATCCTGCCCGCCCTCGACCCGCTGCCCGCGCACCTGCGGACCCAGATCGAAACCCCCATCCTCGACGACCTCGACGACGACCACTGGTGGTCGTGGAACTTCTCGCGCAGCTCGGCCCGTTGATCCCGCGCGCGCCTCGCTCACCACGAGCGAGGCGCGCGTCACTTCTCTTGCGGCGCACCGGTTCTGGACAGGCCGCTGGCGCGCAGGACCCGGCGGCCGATCGCGGCGCGGATGGAGTCCTCGGTGCCGATGACGCGGACGTGGGTGCGCGCCCTGGTGATGGCCGTGTAGAGCAGTTCCCTGGTGAGCAGGGTGGATTCGGGTTCGGGCAGGACCACCGACACCGTGTCGTACTGGCTGCCCTGACTGCGATGGATGGTCATGGCGAACACCGTGACCACCGCCGGGAATTGCGTCGGGTGGACCAGATAGGGCTCGCTGCCGCGCTGCAGGGCCGCGCGCAGGGAGCCGTCGGGGCGACGGATGATGACGCCGGTGTCACCGTTGTAGATGCGGGCCTCGTGGTCGTTGGCGGTGACCAGCAGCGGCTGACCGGGGTACCAGACCGCTTGCGGCCCTTCGGGTCCCGCGCCGCCCGCGGCAGCCCATTCGGCGGCCATCCGGTCCCAGCGTTCCACACCGAAGGGCCCCTGCCGGTGGGCACAGAGCAGGCGATGCGACTCGAGCGCGGTCAGTGCGCCGATCGCGTCGCCTGCCTCGGCGGCGGCGGTGACAGCGAGGGCACCGGCCGTGACGTCGGCCCGCACCGCGCGGATGTCGTCGGGGCCGCACAGCGACACATCGTCGCCGCCCGCACGCAGGATCGCCAGCGCAGCATCGGCATCGCCCGCACGCACGGCGATCGCGAGATCGGCGATGTGACCGCCGAATCGCCGCCCCCTGGTCAACCGGACGATCCCGCCCTGCAAGCGCCGCTGCTCGAGCGCCGTCAGCGAATGCGCCTGCGCCACTGCCGGATTCACCGATGATCCCGGCGAGGTTCCGGGCAGCTCGGGCACCGGAGCAGCCGAGTCCCTGCCGACGCGGTCAGCGCCGACATCCGATTCTCGGGTGTGACCGCCTTCGCCCGGCGTCGCAGCGCCTGCCGTGTCACCGAGCACGGACGGGCTCGACCGCCGACCGTCGGCCGCGAGGCCGAGCACCTCGCGAAGCGCCGGGTTGGGCGCGCCGCTGATCGGTCCGGCGACGAGATCGGCCAGCACCGCGCCCGCGTCGACCGAGGCGAGCTGGTCGGGGTCGCCGACGAGCACGAGGCGAGTGTCGGGGCGCAGGGCGGAGAACAGGTGGCTCATCATCGTCAGCGACACCATCGAGGTCTCGTCGACCACGACCACGTCGTAGGGCAGACGGTTGTGCTCGTGGTGGCGGAATCGGGTGGTGCGACCGCGTTGCCAGCCCAGCAGGCGGTGCAGGGTCGAGGCGGTGAGTTCGGGCAGGCCGAGAACCGCGGCTTGTTCGCGCACCGCTTCCTGCAGGCGCGCGGCGGCTTTGCCGGTGGGGGCGGCCAGCGCGATACGCAGGGCCGGCAACTTGGGCGAGGCGGCGCGATGGGCGGTGAGCAGGGCCAGGATACGGGCGATGGTGTGGGTTTTGCCGGTGCCGGGGCCACCGGCGACGACCGTGGTCCAGTGGGTCGCGGCGAGGGCGGCGGCCAGGCGCTGCCGGTCGGGGCCGTCGCCGAGCGGTTCGGCGAAGAGCCGATCCAGTTGTGCGCGAACGAGTTCGGTCTCGACGACGGGATGGTCGGCGCTGCGTTCGGTGAGCACTCGGCGCAGGGTTTGCTCCTGCTGGTAGTACCGGTCCAGGTAGAGCAGCGCGCCACCCTCGGCGTCGGCTTCGACGATGCGCAGCGGACGCAGCGGACCGGACTGCCCACCGCGGATCAACGGACTGCGGCGCAGGGCCGCGAGCACCCGATCGGTGTCGGGCCACGGCAACGTCGCGGGATCGATTCCCGTTGCGCCGTCACGGGTTTCGTCGGCATCGACACCGATCTCGCGCATCCGGGCCAACTCGAGACACACCGATCCCGAGCGCACCGCGCGCACCGTCAGTGCCGCGGCGAACAGCACATCCTCGCTGTCCTCGCGCCCCATCCGGCCCAACCGCACCGCCACGTGCACATCCGCCGCGGACAGGACCCCCGCCTCATTGAATACCCGCAGCAGGCCGGTCCCCCGCTGGGCCACCTGGATCGACGTCACGACTGTCCCGCCAGTAGCTCCGACAGCGCGACGACGAGTTCCGCGCGCGGATGCCAGTCGAAGACACCGTGCCCCGGTGGGGTCGCCGCGCCGATCATGCCGCGCACGAACAGATACCTGGCGCCGCCGAGATGGCGGGCGGGGTCGTACCCGGGCAGTCGCCAGCGCAGATACCGGTGTAGCGCCACGGCATAGAGCAGCGCTTGCAACGGATAGTGCGAGCGGATCATCTCCGCGACCATGTGGTCGCGACGATAGTGCTCGACGGTGAGGTCGCCGGTGCCGAGCCGGTTGGTCTTGTAGTCGACGATGAGATAGCGGAGCTCGCCCGTGGCATCGGGCACCCGCAGCACCGCGTCGATACTGCCGGTGAGAAAGCCGCGCAGCACCGTATCGGGCAGGGCGGCGACATGATCGGCGTAGCAGGCCAGGTCGTCGTCGGCGGGCAGGTGGGTGCGCAGCAGGGCGGCGACGGCGTGCATTCCGGCCGAGCGCGGGCCGGGCGAATCGCCCCCGCCCAGCGGCAGCTCGAATTCCAGTTCGTTGAGCCGGTCCCGGGTCGCGATCGCGGCCAGGGACCCGAAATCGGCTGGGGTACGCAGAACTTCGAGCAGCGCGTGCGAGAGCAGGTCGACGTCGAGTTCGGCCATCGTGTGCTCGACCGCCTCGACACAGCGCCGGTGGACCTCGGCGGCGAGATCGGGCACCGAGGTGTCGACGGTTTCGAGGACACCGTGGACCAGGGTCCCGAACTCGGCGCCGTAGGGCAGCTCGTTCATCAACGACGGGGCGCCCGCGCCGCCGGTGCCCGCGTCGATGGGAGCCTCGGTCGGCTCGTCGTCCGGGCCTGGACCGTCCTCGGGTTCGGCGTCGGCCACGCCCCACGCGTCATGCGCGCCGGCGGTGAGCGCCGAATACGAGGTGCGCCGCCACTGCTGGTCGAGCGCGCGCGTGAACCCCGCGGCCGCCAGCTCCCCGGTCGGCGACTCGGTGCGCACCCGCCGGGGCGCCACATCCTCGGGGCGGTCGACCACGGTCACCGAGATCACCTCCGACGCGGCGGCTGCCCACTCGCAAATGCGTTGCGCCGCAGCGGTATCGGCGGGAATCTCGGCCCGGCGCGGTACCTGCGCCGATCCCGTCCGCCTGCCCAGCATCATCCGGTGCAGCGGCGCGGCGCCGGTGGTCACCGCGGGCGCCCACCACGCGACGACCTGGCACATGGCCCGGGTCAGCGCCACGTACAGCAGCCGCAGCTCCTCCCCCGATTCCTCGGCCTCGCAACGCAACTGGCGTTCGCCGTAGCCGGGGGCCTCCTTGCCGCCGATATCGAGCACCCTGGCGCCGTCCTCGTCGTGGAACAGCAGCGTCGCCGGATACGGATTCTTGGCGCTGTCCCAGGTGAAAGGCAAGTAGACGATCGGGAATTCGAGACCTTTGCTGGCGTGCACGGTGGCGATCTGCACCGCCGCCGCGTCGCGATCGAGTCGGCGACTGCGACCGCTGACACTGCCCGCCTCCGGCTCGCGCACGCGGTCGGCCAGCCAGCGGGTGAGCGCGGTCAGGCCGAGCCCTTCCGCCAGCGCGACCTCGTCGAGCAGCTGCGCGAGATGGCGCAGATCGGTGAGTTCGCGTTCACCGTTCTCGACCGCCAGCAGGCGGGGCGCGAGGTCTGCCTCGGTGGCGAGCTTGTCGAACACGGCGGCGAATCCGGCGCGCGCGAACAAGCGTGCCGCGTCGCGCAATTGGGTGGAGACCCGGCCGACGAGATCCGCACCGCCCGAGTCGATCTCGGCGGCGGTCACGCCCAGGATCGGGGTGCACGCGGCCAGCCGTACCCGGTCGCCGCGATGGGGTTGCTCCAGCGCCCGCAACACCCAGAGCCAATCGGTCGCGGCGACGGTCGCGAAGACACTGGTGCCACCGGCGAGGACGGAGGCGACCCCGACCCGGTCCAAGGCGGCGCGCACCACATCGATCTGCGAGCGGGTGCGCACCAGTACCGCGATATCGCCTGGTCCGATCGGCCTGCGCACCAGTCCGTCGCCGCCATCGGGCGATGAATGATCCTCGCCGCGAACAGGTTTGGCGTCGATGGTCGTGCCGGATTCGAGCAGGGTGACGAGATCGGCGGCCAGGTCGTCGGCAACCTTGACCCGCTGCCTGCCCACCGACGGGAACCCCGATCGATTGCGCGGGCCCGCCCCGGTCCGTGGCAGCACCCGCAGTCGCAGCGGGCTGATCACGTCCGGTTCACCGTGCAGCCGGGTGGACGGCCGGGTCGGCGTGACCGGGTAGACACTGATCTCGGGGTGACCCAGTTCCGCCCCGCCACACAGGTGGTCGATGGCACGCAGCAGTCCGGCGTCGCTGCGCCAGTTGTGGGTGAGCTCGCTGCGTCGATCGGCCAGTGCGACGGCGTCGAGGTAGCTGAGCACCTCGGCGCCACGGAAGGCGTAGATGGCCTGTTTCGGGTCGCCGACCAGGACCAGGGTGGCGTGCTGATGGAAGGCCAGGCGCAGGATGTCCCACTGCAACGGGTCGGTGTCCTGGAACTCGTCGACCAACGCCACCCGGTAGCGCTGCCGGATCCGGGCACGGGCGCGCGGTCCGTGTTCGGGGTCGGCCAGCACCTCGTGCAGCAACACCAGCAGATCGTCGAAATCGCGCAGTCCCGCACGGCGTTTGCGGCGTTGCGTCTCGGCGCGCACCGCACTCGCGAAGGCGACCCGCTCGCCCGCCGCACCGTCGGTGCGCGGCGCGAGGTCGGCGTGGCGGTCGTGGACCGCGGCCAGCGCCATGATGTGCGCGTCGCGCACGGTGAACGGGGCGCGATCGCGGGCGTAGCGGGCCAGATACAGGTCGTCGGCGACGGTGCCGACGAGTTCGTCCACCGATTCGACCAGCCGGGCTCCGGGATCGTGTTCCCCGGCCAGGCCGAGTTCGTCGAGCATCCGCTGGCAGAACGAGTGGGTGGTGGCGATGGTGCCCGCGTCGAAATCGGCCAGGGCGGTGAGCAATCGACGCCGGCGCGCGCGCACGGTGGCGGGGTCGGTGTCGGCCAATGCCCGAACGAGCTCGTCCGGGTGGCGCCGTGCCGCATCGGGCCCGGCGAGCGCGGTCGCCACCGTGACGAAACGGTCCCTGGTGCGCTCACGCAACTCCTGGGTGGCGGCGCGGCTGAACGTGACGAGGAGCAATTCGGTGATCGAGATGCCCGCCTCGGCGACGTAGCGGACCGCGAGCCCCACGATCGCGTGCGTTTTCCCGGTGCCCGCGCTGGCCTCCAGCACCGTGGTGCCCTGGGGCAGCGGACCGGTGGCGTCGAAGGCGGTCGGCGCCGCGACGGTCCCCGTCACGGCTGTCCCTGACTCTCGGCGGCCAGCAGCGGCGCCCACCAGCGGCGCGCGAGAGCGCCGAAGTGGGTACTCTCCGGCTCACCCGCACGGCTGGATTCGGTGGTCAGACCGGCGAATCGGGGTGCGCGGCCCCAGACATAGCGCAGGTAGCGGTCGGTGTGGTCGCCGAATTTGTCCGGCCCGTTGGGGCCGCCGTCGAAAGCGTGTTCGGCAGCGAGCAGGGCGTCGGCGATGCTGTCGCCGCGGAAGCGGCGCTCGGCGTAGGCCGCGGTGGCCGCGGGCGCGCAGGGCAGCGGTTCGCACAGTCCTCGGTCGCGCAACCGGACCAGGTCGCGCAGGATCTCCAGCGCGGCAGGCGCTTCCGGTGCGGTGATCACCGACCTGGCCACCGGTCTGCTCCGGAATTGGCCTCGCCCCGTGCTGATCGCCTGCCACGACCGGTCCTCGGTGGCGGCGAGGGCGAGCAACGACACCCAGGACGCGAGCCGGTGTTTCGGCGCGAGCCGCGAGAAGGTGGTGCGCACCAGCGTTTCCCCGCGCACCTCGGGCACGGTGCCCGCCAGGGTGCGGCCGTTACCGAGGTCGATGGCGATGTCGACGGCGCGCGCCTGTGCCTCGTAGTCGGGCAGCGCGGTGCGCACGAGCGTGTCGACGGTGCCCTCCACCTCGTCGAGCACCCTGGCGCCGAAACCGAAGGGCGGCAGGGTTCCCCGACGCCATTCGGCGGCGCGCAGCCCGGCCGGGTCCGCGCCGGTGAGGCGGGCCGTCAGCATGCGTTCGCCGAGGTCCCATTTGGCCAGGCCGTCGAGTTCGATCGGGAGTTGATCGGCGATGTCCTCGGACTCCTCCGGCACCCGCAGGCCGAGCCGCTGCCACAGGAACGCGCGCACCGGGTGCTCGGCGAACGAGATCAGTTCCGCCAGCGCGACATCGGCGACGGCAGCGGTCGGCAGCGGCGCGGCGAGCAGCGGTGAACGCGGCCGGGACGGGCGCGCGGCGGCACGGGCGCCTGCCAAGGCGACGGCGTCGAAACTGCGTGGCCGCTCGGGGGCGAAGTTGCGGCGATCGAAGGCCTGCAGGGGGTGGCGGACGTGGACGGCGTCCATGACCGCCGGACCGACGTGGGTGGCGAGTACGTCGAGCAGCTCGGCGACGGGCACGGCGGGCGGGCGGGCGGCGCCGGTGACCGGGTCCGCGCCGGTGTGCAGGACCAGCAGCGTGTCCCCCGCCGCCATGATGGCGTCGAGCAGGAGTTGACGGTCTTCGCTGCGCGCATCCCGTTCGCCGACCAGCGGGTCGCGGGCCAGCAGATCGTCACCGTCGACGCTGCCGGGCCGTGGGAACACATCGTCATCGAGGCCGAGCAGCACCACCACCCGGTGCGGCACCGAACGCATCGGCACGAGCGTGCACACGGTGAGTTCGCCGGTGCGGAAGTTCGCCCGGCCGGGGCCACCCGCCAGGCGGCTGGTCAGCAGGACCGCCACGTCGGCCAGGCGCAGCGGGATGGCCCCAGCGTGTTCGGTGGCGGCGACGATCTCGCGACGCGCTTCGGTCCGGATCCAGGCGTGTACGTCGGGCACGTCGGTGAGCAGTTCGACGCACCGCAGCAGCACCGCGGTCCATTCGGCGGCGGGGCGCGGGCCGCGCAGGTCGCGCAGGCAGACCGCGAGTCGGTCGACGAACTCGGCGAAGCGGCCGGCGAGGTCGACATCGTTGGAGTCGACATCGTCGAGCGGCAACGCGAGATCGAGCCAGTCGTCGCCGGATTCGTCGGCGGTGACACCGAGCAGGATGCGGTCGACCGCGGCGTTGAGGGTGTTCTGGGCGAAATCGGCGAGGCCGAACGCCTCGCGCTGGCGCTGTCCGATCCCCCATCGCGCACCCGACTCGGCCGCCCACTCGCGCAGCCGTTCGATATCGTCGTCGTCGAAACCGCAACGACGGCGGACGGTTTCGCTCGCCGCCAGGTCGAGCACCTGCGTCACGGTGACGCGACCGTCGGCCAGTTCGAGCAGTTCGATCACCACCGCCAGCATCGGGTTGGTGACCGCCCGCCCGCGATCGGCGAGCCGCACCCGCAGCTGATGCGCCGGGTGCTCACCCTCGACCGGTAGGTCGACCCCGGATCCGCGCTGCCCGAACGCCGCCCGCACCAGCGGCGCGAAGGCCTCCACGTCCGGGCACATGATCAGCACATCGCGTGGCTCGAGCGTCGGATCCGCCGCGAACGTGCGCAGCAGCAGATCCCGCAGTACTTCGACCTGGCGCGCCGGGCCGTGACACGCGTGGACCTCGACGCTTCCGTCCGGCACCGCGCCCACCTCGGGGGCCCGGTCCGTGCGGACAGCGCTCTGCACAGCGCCGAGCAGGGTGGGTGCTGTCGTGTCGTCGCCGAGGTGAATATCGCTGTCCAACAAGGGGATCAGACGCTGCTCCAGTTCCCGCACATCCCTGGCCAGCCCCGCGAGCAAAGGGTGCGAAACGAGCTGCGCGGTGTGGTCGTCCGCGCGTGGGCGAACGGGGTCGTCGTTCGCCCGGCGGTCGGCGCAGACCGGACCGCTCCGCACGTCCGGCGCGCTGTCGCCCCCGGTGACCAGTGCGTCGCCCTCGCCCCCGGTTCCCCGTTCAGCGCCCCCGCTCCCGGTTTCCCGTTCAGCGCCCCCGCCCGAGGTTTCCTGTGCAGCACCCTCGCCCCCGGTGACTCGTGCGGCGAGGCGACTGTCACCGGGTGCTGACACTTCGGTCGACTCGCCGCCGACGGCTACCCGACCGAGCGCGGCCCACATCGCCGGGCTCGGGTGCGCCGACCAGAGGTGGACGTCGCGGTGAGCGGCGAGCGCGTGGATGACGGCCAACTGGTCGGCGGGTAGCCGGGTGAGCCCGAACAGGGAGAGCCGGTCGGGCAGGTCGATCGAGGCGGGTTCGGCGCGCAGGCGGGCGCAGGCGTCGGCGAGCCGTTCGGCGGGGCTCGGGGCGCCCACCGAGGTTCGCAGGGCGCGCCACAGCAGCGGTTGCCACGCGAGGTCGTCGGGCACCGGTCCGCCCGCGCCGTCGGTATCCGCGCCGACCGCCCAGTCGAGCAGGACCTGTGGACGTTGCGCGGCATAGGAGTCGAACAGGGCCGCGAGATGGGCGGCCGTGGAGTAGCGCCTGCCGAGGCGGTGCTCGGTATCGGGCAGGCCGAGATGCCGGGCGAGCACAGCCGCCCACGGCTGGTCGACGACCACGTCGATCACCCGCAGCAGCGCCCACACCAGCCGCTGACCGGTCCACGGATCGTCGGCGGGCGCGACCCCGCTCGCACCGGCGAGCACCTCGGCGACCAGCGCGGCGGGCGCGGGAAACGCGATATTCGCGGCGACACCGTCGCGGGCTGTGGCGTCGCCGACCCCGAGCACCCCCGACAGCCGTTGCGCCAACCAGCGCTCCACCCCTTTGGCCGGAACCGCCACCACTTCCGTGGCGAAGGGATCGGCGGGAATCTCGCCCAGCAGTCGCCCGAGTCCATCGGCCAGCGCGTCGGCGCGTTCGGCGCGATGGAGGTGCAACGGCATCCGTTGTTTATACGCCCAGCGACCGATCCGCAATCGCGCGGCCCCGCGACCACCACTGCACCGGGTTAGTGAAATACGCCACACCGCAAGATGTCCCGGCCACGCCTGCGGCGCCCTCGACACCGAGCGTGGGATCGTGGCGGTTCGGGTGGGACAGTACGGCCGCGGGCGAAAGGCTGGTTTCGTTTCATGATCGCGCAGGTGTTAGCCCTGGTTCCCGGTGGCGGCTTCATCGTCCGTCGCGTCGGCGCACGCTGGGAGCTGATCAATTCCCGCCGTTACGGGCCTGATCAGGTGCTGCATTCGTGGCCGCTGGACCGGCACGGCGAAGCGTTCGAGCACTGCCATCGCCTCAACGGCTGCACCATCGCCACCCCACACGCCGCGCATCACTGACCGCAATTCGACTGTGCCGCAACAACCCTGGGCCACAACCACGGTGTGTCTCGGCCGCGTTGTGACGCCAGGCGCCGGATTTTCGGGTGAAGTAGTGCATTGCGGCGTCGGGTGTGCGAGTGTGGTCCATCGTGCGTGACCGTTCTCCCTCCACCCGTGTCGTTTCCCGAGTCGCAGCAACTGCCTGCCTGCTCGCCGCCGCCGCCGTCCTCACTCCGGGCGTCCCTGTTCTCGTCGGTCCGGCTCATGCCGCGCCGCCCGCGCTGACCCAGGTATCGATACCTGGCTTCGACGCCGACCTGAGCTCCCGCATCGCGCGGGCCGACGCCTATCTAGCCGGTCGCCCCGGCGTGCTCGGCTACGTGCTGCGCGATCGCAAGACCGGCGGCGTCTACACCAACGAGCACGCCGAGAACCAGGTCTGGACCGCGTCCACGATCAAGCTGGCCATCGCCGCCGACCTGCTCAACCGGGCCCGCGTCGGCGCCATCGGCCTGTCCCCCGAAGACCGCTTCAATCTCGAAGCGATGCTGGCCACCTCCAACGACCACGCCGCCGATGTGCTGTGGCACAAGTACATCGGCTTCGACCGGATGGCCTACAACAACGCGTTCCGCGGCTACGGCATGGTCAGCCTGATCCCGCAGCCGACCACCACCGCGCTGTTCCCGGATTGGTCGTTCCAGAAGTGCACGGCCGCCGACCTCGATCGGCTGATGAACACCATCCTCGACACCATGCATCCCGACGATCTCGCCTACCTGCTCGATCGGATGCGCTCGGTCGACTCCAACCAGCACTGGGGTGTGTGGGGTGCGGGCGCGTCGATGCGGCCCGGCCTGAAGAACGGCTGGTCGGCCGAGGCCGACGGCTGGGTGGTGAACTCGGTCGGCGTCGCGGGAGCCGGTGAGCGGTACACGCTGTCGATCATGAACGCGCTCGGTGGCGCGGGCGGGTACACCGAGGGCGCCGAGACCGACACCAAGCTGGCGCAGATTCTTCTCGCCGGTCGCTGACGCGCGCATCCCGTATCGTCGATCTTGTCGTTCGATGAGACACCGCATCACACGCCGCGATCCGGTTCTTGTTGCGACGTCACAACCGGAGCCGACTACGGTTAACCCTGTTACCACCACCGCGGGGCCCACCCCAGTCTGTCGAGGAGCGCGACGATGAGCACTGAGTCTGCCGAGAAGCGGTCTGCCGGGAAACGGCACCACGTAGTGGTGATCGGTTCCGGGTTCGGTGGTTTGTTCGGTACCCGGCATCTGCGCAGAGCCGATGTCGACGTCACGCTCATCTCCAAGACGTCGACCCACCTGTTCCAGCCGCTGCTCTACCAGGTGGCCACCGGCATCCTCTCGACCGGCGAGATCGCCCCGGCGACGCGCCTGGTGCTGCGCAAACAGAAGAACGCGCAGGTATTGCTCGGTGACGTCATCGACGTGGACCTGGCGAACAAGAAGGTCACCTCGCGACTACTCAATCGCGACACCGAGACCACCTACGACAGCCTGATCGTCGCCACCGGCGCCCAGCAGTCGTACTTCGGCAACGACCACTTCGCCACCTACGCGCCCGGGATGAAGACCATCGACGACGCGCTCGAGTTGCGCGCGCGCATCCTCGGGTCCTTCGAACAGGCGGAACTGGCGACCACCCAGGAGGAGCGCGACCGGCTGATGACGTTCATCGTGGTCGGCGCGGGCCCGACCGGGGTGGAGCTGGCCGGGCAGATCGCCGAACTCGCCGACCGCACCCTCGACGGCACCTTCCGCACCATCGATCCCCGCGACGCCCGCGTCATCCTGCTCGAAGGCGCGGGCTCGGTGCTCGGTCCGATGGGGCCCAAGCTGGGCGCCAAGGCGGCCAAGCGGCTCGAGAAGATGGGCGTGGAGATCCAGCTCAACGCCATGGTGACCGATGTCGACGCGCACGGCGTGATCGTCAAGGACGCCGACGGCAGCACCCGCCGCATCGAGGCCGTGTGCAAGGTGTGGTCGGCGGGCGTGCAGGCCAGCCCGCTGGGCAAGATGATCGCCGAGCGGTCCGACGGCACCGAGGTCGACCGGGCGGGGCGCGTCATCGTGGAGCCCGACCTCACCGTCAAGGGTCATCCGAACGTGTTCGTCGTCGGCGATCTGATGTCGGTGCCCGGCGTGCCGGGCCAGGCACAGGGCGCGATCCAGGGTTCGACGTACGCGGCCAAGGCGATCAAGGCCGGGCTGCACGGTCAGGCGCCCGAGGAACGCAAGCCGTTCAAGTACTTCAACAAGGGGTCGATGGCCACGATCTCGCGGTTCGACGCCGTCTGCCAGATCGGCAAGCTCGAGTTCAGCGGGTTCCTGGCCTGGCTCGCCTGGCTGGCGCTGCATCTGTATTACCTGGTCGGTTACCGCAGCCGGATCGTCACGGTGATCGGCTGGTTCGTGTCGTTCCTCGGCCGCAACCGCGGTCAGATGGCGGCGACCGAGCAGTGGATCTTCGCGCGGCTGGCGATCGAGGAGGTCAACGCCGATCAGGCGGAGGCCAGGGAACTCGCGGCCGATGTGGGCGCGCCGCCGGCCTCCGCCGAACCGCTCACCGCGCAACAGCGCAAGATCGGCTGACCCAGATTCCAGCGAAAGGCCGGGTGGTTCTCCCGAGCCACCCGGCCTTTTCGCGTGCCGGTCATCTTTCGGCGTACCGATCTCGCGGGATTTCGGGTGTTATCCCGGCACCAGCGCGCGCAGCCGGCTGCTCGTGCGGGTGGCGAGGGAACCACCCGCTGCCAGTGGCAGCCGAACCTCGTCCACCGTGCCCGACCACGCGGGACGGTGGTCCGGGTAGACCAGTTCGCTGTCGAGCGAGCGCGCGGCGCTGAGCCGATCGTCGGTCGAGGACCCCGCGCCGAGTTGCAGCCGGTGCCGCAGCAACGGCACCGCGCCGAGCTCGGCCAGCAGGTCACCGCGCCATCCACCGTCGTCCTCGCCGCTGCGGCCCACCTGCACCCGTTCCCGCAGCCGCAGCCGCGCATCCGGCGCTATCTGGACCGTGGTCACCACATGATGGTGCGCGCCGCCCGCCACGATCGTGGGTTCGGGATCGAAATCCAGTTCGGCGCCTTCGCCGATGTCGAAACGCCAGTGCGCGGTCGATACCACGGTGTCGGTGCCCGGTAGCGCGATCGTGGCCGCCACTGAACGCACCACCAGCCGCGCGCCGGCGCGCACGACGATGGTGATGTCGAGTTCGTCTCCGCCGAGCGGGGTCGCCGCGGTGCCGATCAGATGCACGGTGTCGGGACCGGTGTGCCGCCCGGCCAGGCCGCCGACCGCGTCGATGCGGGGCAACCGCCCCGGGGTGGCGACGATGCTCAGTTCAGTGCGCAACGCCGGTGGCCGCGTCCTGCTCGGCGGTGACCCGCAACTGCTCGCGCACCCAGGCCAGCACGGGGGTGGCCGCCGGGTCGTCGGTCAGCGAGACCAGCGCGGTGGGGCGGCCGTCGCGGACCTTGGCGGCGTCGCGTTCCATCACGCCCAGATCGGCGCCGACCAGCGGGGCGAGATCGGTCTTGTTCACCACGAGCAGGTCGGAGAAGGTGACGCCGGGGCCGCCCTTGCGCGGCACCTTGTCGCCGCCCGCCACGTCGACGACGAAGATCTGCACGTCGATCAGACCGGAGGAGAAGGTGGCCGTGAGGTTGTCGCCGCCGGATTCCACCAGGATCAGATCCAGCGGCGGGTTGGCCGCGACGAGATCGTCGATGGCGTCGAGGTTGGCGGTGATGTCGTCGCGGATGGCGGTGTGCGGGCAGCCGCCGGTCTGCACGGCGGTGATCCGCTCGTCGGGCAGCACGGCGTGGCGGCGCAGGAAGTCCGCGTCCTCGGTGGTGTAGATGTCGTTGGTCAGCACCGCGAGGGACAGTTCGTCGCGCAACTGCCTGCACAGGGCGGCGACCAGCGCGGTCTTGCCGGAGCCGACGGGGCCGCCGATCCCGATACGCAGGGCCTCGCCGGCGACGCGGGCACGCTTGGGCCGGTCGTGGCTGTGATCGTGCGGTTCGCCATCGATCAGGTGGGGAGGCATGGGGACTCCATTCTTCTCGGGATCACGTGGGGGTCAGGACGCGAACAACGGCATGTCGCGGTGCAGGTGGCGTTCGGCGAGCGCGTCCTGGAGCGGGTCGGACAGGGCGGCGAGGCCGATGGCGGCCTCGGCGGCGATCCGGTCGCACAGTGGCGCCAGGCGCAGGGTGCTCGCGGCGATGGCGGCGGGATCGAGGGCGAGCAGGCGTTGCGCGGCGGTGGCGGCACCGGTGAGCGTGGTGTACACCACGACACCCGCCAGCTGTTCGGTGCTCGCGCCGCTCGCGGCGCCGACCACGCCGAACACCGTCGACAGATGGGGGCGCGAGCCCACCGCGGCCCAATCATGGTGTGGCCACAGCTGTTTGGCCAGCCGGAGCAGCCCACGGCCTTGCGCGCGCGAGGCCGCCCGCGCGGCGGGCGACGGCGTGCGGGCGTCCGCTTCGAGCTCGGCGCGTTCGGGCGTGAGCGCCCCGCCGCACACCGCGGCCCCCAGCGATGCCGTGACCAGTCCCGAGGTGGAGATCCGGCGCCGCAGATACAGCTCCACGCTCGCGTTGTCGCGCAGCAGCCCCGACGACACGGCTTCCTCGACGCCGCCGGAATGCACGTGTCCACCGATGGGTAGGCGCGAGTCGGCCAGGGCGAGCAATGTCGCCAGGCCCGCCGCACCCTCGTTTCGCATCCGACGATCCTATGCAACAAAGCCGACCGTCCGCCCGGTGAGGCCGACCAGCGCGGCCCACCGTGGCGGCGCTCACCCCGGCCGACGGTCGCGCCCGCCGATCGGCTGATGGTCCGGGCGCACGGCGATTCAGCGAACCTCGGCGGTCGCCGTCGCGGACCGGGTCGAGCGCCAGGCCACCACGGCCATCGCGATCAGCAGCAGCGCGCCGCCCGCGGTCGCGATGTGCATTCCGGTGACGAAGGATTCGCGGGCCGCGTGGATCAGCCCCGCGTCACCGCCGGATTCCAGGAGGGTGTCGCCCAGGGTCTCGCCGAAGTCGCCGCCGGAGCGGAACACCAACGCGGCCACCGAACCGAGCAGCGCCAAACCCAGCGCGTTGCCGAGTTCGAAACTCGTTTCCGAGATCCCCACCGCCGAACCCGCCCGCTCGGCGGGCACCGCCGAGACCGCCACATCCGACACCAGGGTGAACGAGAAGCCGTACCCGATTCCCGCGATCACCGAGCCCGCGAGGTACCAGCCCAGCCCACCGTCGACCCCGACGCCGAGCAGCATCAGGTTGCCGATCGCCGACAGCATGAGCGCGAGCGTGAACGTCGCGCGCACGCCCAGCCGTAGCCCCAGCCGCGCGCCGCTCATCGAGCACACGAACACCGCGATCGCCATCGGAACGCCGAGCAGCGCGGCGGCCAGCGGGTCACGACCGGTGACCGACTGCAGGTAGACGCTGGTGAGGTAGCTCAGCGCGGCCAGTGACATCATGCCCGCCATGCTGGCCCCGATCGCCACCCGGAACAGCGGCCGGGTGAACAACGACAGATCCAGCAGCGGTTGCGCGAGCTGACGCTGCCTGCGCACGAACAGCACGAGCAGTCCGACGCCGATCATGGCGATCACCAGCGACACCGCGTCCAGGCCTTCGGCGGCGAGGTGTTTGATCCCGTAGATCAACGGCAGGATGCCGCCGATCGACAGGGCGACGCTGGGCAGATCGATCGGACCGAGGTCGACGGAGCGGTGTTCGGGCAGCAGGATCGGGCCGAAGATCAGCAGAATCGCCAGCACCGGAATGTTGATCAGGAACACCGAGCCCCACCAGAAGTGGTGCAGCAGGACACCGCCGATGATCGGCCCGACCGCCGAGCCACCGGCGAAGAACGCGGTCCAGATGCCGATCGCGGTGGCCCGTTGCCGGGTATCGGGGAACAGGGTGGAGATCAGCGCCAGGCTCGACGGCAGCAACGTCGCACCACCGATGCCCATCAGCACGCGGGCCGCGATGAGAATCGACGCGGTCGGCGCGAACGCGGCGAGCACCGAGGCGACACCGAAGATCGCGGCGCCGACGAGCAGGATATTGCGCCGGCCGATCCGGTCACCGAGGTTGCCCATGGTGATGAGCAGACCCGCGAGCATGAACCCGTAGATGTCGAGGATCCAGAGTTGTTGCGACGCGGTGGGATCCAGGTCGGCCGTGAGGGTCGGCATGGCAAGGAAGAGCACCGAGATGTCCATCGACACCAGCAGCACCGGCAGCAGCAGCACGCCCAGTCCGAGCCATGCGCGGCGTCCACCGGCGATTGCGGTGGGCACCGCCGGTTCCAGCTTCGTCATTCCGACATCCTTCCGAGATTGTGCGTACGCCGTACGCAGGGACTGGGTACAGTGTACGCATGAAGGTTGTATTACGACAGCGAGTCATGGGATGACCGAGGCGAAGCTCACCCGCACCGCGATCGTCGACGCCGCGATCTCCCTCGCCGACGCCGACGGACTCGACGCGGTGTCGATGCGCCGCATCGCCGATCGCCTCGAGGTGGGCACCATGTCGCTGTACCGGCACGTGGCGAACAAGGACGAACTCATCGCGGCCATGACCGACGAGATCGCGGCCAGGCACCCCTACCCCGATCCGGCCGGCCGCGGGTGGACGTGGCGCGACCGGGTGCGCATCGCCGCGGAGGTCGATTGGGAGCTCTACCAGCGCCATCCGTGGGTACTGCTCACCTTCGCGGTCCCCCGCTACAGCTTCGGCCCGCAGGGCCTGGCCAGCCTGGCCTGGCTGGTCGAGGGCCTGCGCGAACTCGAGGTGAGTACCCGCGAGGCCACCACGATGGGATTCTCGGTCTGGAACTACATCTCCGGCGCCAGCCTGCCGGTGGTCGGTGGCGCGTTGCTCGCCGAGAAGCGCACCGCCACCGACGACACCAATGGCCTGCGTGATCTCCTCGAAGGCAACCCCTCCTTCCCGGTGCCCCCGGCGCTGGCCGACCTCGAAGGCGCCGGGGTGAGCGAGCTGACCTCCGAGGACCTGTTGTTCCTCGGCCTCGAGGCACTCTGTGATGGTTTCGCCGCGCGGGCTGCCCGTCGCGCTTGACCTCGTGAACCCGGGCCGTTCGGCGGTACCCGGGCTATCGACCGTCCAGCGAGCGGGCGTGGGCCGCGCGATCGTCGGCGCGTCCGACGAATGTCGGGCGGCGGGGCGAGTGCCGGTGGTGAAGACTGGACCCATGACCGACGCGCAGCCGTCCGCCGATCGTCGCCTCGCCGCGCAGGCACTGGCCGCGGGCGATCCGACCGGATGGTTCGAACCGCTCTACGCCGAGGCCGCGGCGGGAACCTCGACGGTTCCGTGGGATCGCGACGTCGCCAACCCGCTGCTGGTCGATTGGCTCCGCACCGCCACCCCGTCCAGGGGGACGCGGGCCGTGGTGATCGGCTGCGGATACGGCACCGACGCCGAATTCGTTGCGTCCCAAGGCATCCGAACCACGGCTTTCGACGTGTCGCCCACCGCGATTCGCGGCGCCCGCGCCCGCTTCCCGAACTCCCCGGTCACCTACCGGGTCGCCGATCTCCTCGATCCGCCGCCGTCCTGGCTGCACGCGTTCGACCTGGTCATCGAGTCGATCACCGTCCAATCCCTGCCCTCGGACATTCGCGCCCGCGCCATCACCGGCATCCGCGACCTCCTCGCACCCGACGCGACCCTGCTCGTGATCGCCGACATCGGCACGACGCCCGGCACCACCGGCCCGCCGTGGCCGCTCACCCGCGCCGATATCGACTCGTTCACCACCCCCGACCTGGCCCTGGTCCGGGTGGAAGCCATCCCGCGTCCCGACGTCTCAGGCCTGCGCCGCTGGCGGGCCGAGTTCCACCGTCCGCCGCGAGCCGTCGACTGACGCCTGGGCCTGCCTGGCCGACCCGCGACCGCCACGGTGCCAGAATGGAGCACGATCACGCTCGGCAGGGACTCGCAACCACCACGGAGGCGGACATGCAGGCTGTTGTCATCGATGAATTCGGCGAACCGAAGGATGTGCTCACCGCACAGCAGGCGCCCACCCCCGAACCCGGACCGGGTGAGGTACGGATCGCGATGTCGCTGTCGCCGATCCACAATCACGATCTGGCGATCATCCGCGGTGTCTACGGCTATCGGCCGCCGCTGCCCGCGATTCCCGGAACCGAAGCGGTCGGCGTCGTCGAGGCGACCGGTCCCGATGTCGACGCGCTCGGGGTCGGTCAGCGGGTGGCGATCGCGGGCGTGCGGGGGGCCTGGGCGGATTCCTTCGTCGCCCGCGCCGCGCAGGCGGTGCCGATGCCGGATTCGGTGCCCGACGAGACCGCCTGCCAACTGCTCGCCATGCCGCTCAGCGCCCTGATGCTGCTCGACGATCTGCGAGTGCGGTCGGGCGAGTGGATCGTGGTGAACGCCGCCAACGGCGCGGTGGGTCGACTGGTGAACCTGTTCGCGAAGGAACGCGGGGTGCGGGTGCTGAGCCTGGTCCGCGGCCAGTCGTCGGTGCGGGCGCTGGAGCAGCTCGGCTACGGTCCCGTGCTCGACACCGAATCGGTGGGCTGGCTCGCCGCGGGGGCCGACATCACCGGCGGCGAACCGATCGTGCGCGCCGTCGACCAGGTCAGCGGTCCGGCCGCGGGCGATCTGATGGCGCTGCTCGCCCCGCGCGGTGAACTGATCTCCTTCGGCGCGCTGTCGGGCAAACCACTGATCATCGACACCGGTGCTGTGATCTTCAAACAGGCTGTGGTGAAAGGCTTCTGGGGCCAGCAGCGCAGTGCCGACATCGACCGCGCCGACTACGTGCGCTTGATCACCGAACTCGTCACCCTCGCCGCCGACGGCACCTTGCGCCTGGACATCCAGGCCGATTTCGCGCTCGCGCGGGCCGCCGAGGCCGCGGTGGTCTCCGAAACTCCCGGCCGCAACGGCAAAGTGGTCCTGCACGCGGGCGCTCGCTGATCACCGTGCCGGGCGGGCCCGCGGTCGCTCGCCCGGCCGGACTCTTTCCAGACCCCCAACAGCAGGCGAAATTTCCGCGATGAGCTGTTCCCGCGCGCCGTCAGCGGGCAGGATTCGCCACGGGAGGAGCGGCGACGCCGCACCGCCGCCGAGCAGAGGACTGAGCCGATGACCGCAGCACAGGCCCCCAATCCCGACTTCGCACAGCTGATTCCCAGCGTGGTGCTGTCCATGCCCGCCGCCGCGCACCTGGGCTTCCACTTCAGCCGGGTCGAGCCCGGCGATGTCGAGATCGTGCAACCGCACCGGCGCGAGCTCACCCAGCACGACGGCTATTTCCAGGGTGGTGTCCTCGGCTCGCTCGCCGACTTCGCCGCCGGTTCGGCCGCGGGCACGCTGCTGCCCGCCGGCTGGGTGAACATGACCATCGACTACACCGTGAAGATCCTCGCGCCCGCCAAGGGCCCGGATGTGGTCGCCCGCGGCCGGGTGCTCAAGCCCGGCGCGCTGCTCACGATCGCCGCCGCCGACGTGTTCTCGGTGGACGACTCCGGCGAAACCCTGTGCGCCACAGCATTGGTGACGATGCGCAACGTTCGCCTCGCGGCGTCCTGAGCACCGGGCGGAGTGAGCTCATGCCGATCATCACGCTAGACGGTGTCCCGATCGCCTATACCGACACCGGCGCCCCCGCGGGCAGACCCGACGCCGCCACCGTGGTCTTCGGCCACGGATTGTTGTTCGGTGGCTGGATGTTTCGCGCCCAGCTCGAGTCCCTGCAACACGACTACCGGTGCGTCACCCTCGACTGGCGCGGTCAGGGCGAGACCCCGCCCACGGCCGACGGCTATGACATGGACACCCTCGCCGCCGACGCGGTCGGGCTGATCCGCGCACTCGACGCGGGCCCCGTGCACTGGGTGGGGCTGTCCATGGGCGGCTTCGTCGGCCAACGCCTGGCCGCCAGGCACGGCGAACTGCTGCGCTCGCTCACCCTGCTCGACACCAGCGCGCACGCCGAGGATCCCGCCAAGATCGGCGAGTACCACCGGCTGGCCCTGGCACTGCGCTGGTTCGGCATCCGTCCCATCGCAGGCCGGGTGGCCCCGCACATGTTCGGTCCCACGTTTCGGGCGTCCGGCACCGGCAGGGACGTCGTGCGCGAATGGTCACGTCGGCTGACCCGGATCGACCGGATCGGCACGCGCGACGCGGTCCACGGCGTCACCGAACGAGGCGCCGTCGACCACGAACTCCCGGCGATCACCGTCCCCACCCAGATCGTCGTCGGCGAGGACGATATCGCCACCCCGCCCCCGCATGCGCGCCACATCGCCTCGCGCATCCCACACGCCCAGCTCCACACGATCCCCGCGTGCGGACACTCGAGCTCGCTCGAACAACCGGAGGCCGTCACCGCACTCCTTCGTGCCTTCCTCGCATCGGTCGAGTCGAGCACCGCTCCGACGGAGCCACAACCCACCTGATCGCGAATTCACTATCCGCACAGGGTGTTACACGCTGACGCTACCCACGGTCGATGCGCGTCGCGCCCGACGCGAGTACCGTCGATTCGATGGCCGACCGCACCGCTCCCGCCCCCGTCGAGTCCATCGGCGCCGAGTTCTTCGACGATCCGCACGCGCGATACCGCCGATGGCGGGCCGAGGGTCCCGTGCACCGGGTTCGCTTCCCCGACGATGTCGTGCGCTGGGTGATCGTCGGCTACGCCGAGGCCAGAATCGCGCTCGCCGACCCGCGTTTGCGCAAGGATGCCGGTCAGCTCGACGCGATCCTGCACGCCAAGCGCGGCACCACGGCGACGGACCCGAATATCGTGGCGCTGCTGACCCACATGCTCGGCACCGACCCGCCCGCGCACACCCGCCTGCGCAAGCTCGTGAACAAGGCCTTCACCAGCCGTCAGGTCGCGCTGCTGCGACCACGCATCGAACAGATCACCGCGACGCTGCTGGACGCGATAGGTGATCGCGATGAGGTCGACCTGATGCGCGATTTCGCCAATCCCCTGCCGGTGACGGTGATCTGCGAGCTGCTCGGTGTTCCGTTCGAGGATCGGGCAGACTTCCAGGCCTGGACCAAGACCCTGGTCACCGTGGTGGGCGAGGGTGAGCACGACGAGCGCCCCACCGCGTCGGCCGCGATGGTCGGCTATCTCGCGAAGCTGGTGCGCGCCAAGCAGTCCGAGCCCGCCGAGGATCTGCTGTCGGAGCTGGTCCTCGCCGACGACGAGGGCGATCGGCTCACCGATCAGGAACTGGTGTCGATGGCGTTCCTGCTGCTGGTCGCGGGCCACGAGACCACGGTGAATCTCATCGGCAACGGCGTACTGGCCCTGCTGCGCGATCCCGAACAGTGGCGGGCCCTGCGCGAGGACCCTACCGGAGTACCCGCCGCGATCGAGGAATTCCTGCGCTTCGACGGCCCCGTCGACATGGCGACCGCCCGCTACACTGCGGAACCGATCACGTTGGGCAACACCGAGATTCCCGCGGGCGAGATCGTCTACGTCGCCCTTTCGGCCGCCAACCGCGACCCCGCCCGCTTCGAAGCCCCCGACACCCTCGCCACCGACACCCCCACCCCGGGGCACCTCGCCTTCGGCCACGGCATCCACTTCTGTGTCGGCGCCCCCTTGGCCCGCGTCGAAGCCCAGATCGCCTTCACCGCGCTGCTGGCCCGCTTCCCTGACCTCGCCCTGTCCCCCACCGCCGACCTCCACTGGCAAACCAGCACCCTCATCCGCGGTCTACTCGAACTCCCGGTCCGGTTGCGCTGACAGCCGCAGCGGTATGTCATCGAGAACAGCGCCGATGACGCCTCGTCCGCGCGAGCCCTGACCGAACGCCCTGCGTAACTCAGCGCCCCGGCGATGCGGCCGCCGAGCACCCGATCGCGGGGCACCATCGGCGGTGCGGTTCGTGGGTCGGTGGGGTCGAGACGATTGGACCGATCGACGTTCACTATCGCCCCGGCGATGAGACCGTCATCGGCTCGACACTGGGCGCATGGCACGACTGCAGATCGAAGCGGTGTCGAAGAAGTTCGATGCCGAGTACGCGGTGCGCGAGGTGAGTCTCGACATCGCCGATGGTGAGTTCATGGTGTTGCTGGGGCCAAGTGGCTGCGGCAAGTCCACGTTGTTGCGGATGATCGCGGGGCTGGAGGAGCCGAGCTCGGGGCGGATTCTGGTGGGCGACGTCGATGTGACCGACGCGGCGCCGCAGCGGCGGGATCTGGCGATGGTGTTCCAGAGCTACGCGCTGTATCCGCATCTTTCGGTGGCGCGCAACATCGGGTTCCCGTTGCGGGCCCGGCGCAGACCCAAGGCGGAGATCGCGCAGCGGGTCGCCGAGGTGTCGGCGACGCTGGAGATCTCCGCGCTGCTCGAGCGTCGCCCGGTCGCACTCTCCGGCGGACAGCGACAGCGAGTCGCGCTGGCGCGCGCCATGGTTCGTGATCCCGGCGCGTTCCTGATGGACGAACCGCTGTCGAACCTGGACGCGAAACTGCGCAGCGCGACCCGCGCCGAACTGATCGCCCTGCACGACCGACTCGGCGCGACGTTCCTCTACGTCACCCACGACCAGGTCGAGGCGATGACGATGGCCACGCGCATCGCGCTGCTCAACGAAGGCCGCATCGAACAGTGCGGGACCCCCGAGGAGCTCTACGACCACCCGCGCTCGACCTTCGTCGCCGGCTTCCTCGGCTCGCCGCCGATGAACCTGTTCCCCGCCGTCGTCACCGCGAGCGACGGCCATATGACGGTGATGGCCGACGGCATCGACGCCGCGCTGGACATCGCCGAGGATTCCGGGGACGCCACCGCCGTCGTCGCCGGAATCCGCCCGGAACGCCTGCGGATCGACGACACCTCGACCGATGTGCGCGGACGCGTGCGGATGGTCGAGAACCTCGGCAGCGAGGAACTCGTGCACCTCGAGTCCGGGCTGTGCATCCGCGCGCCACGTCCGGCCGGTGTCCGGGCGGGCGAGGACATCGCCTGCCGCGTCGACCCCGCCGACATCCACCTGTTCGACCCCGACACCGGCCTGCGCCTGACCTGGCAGCCAACCCGATCCGACGCGGAACCGGCCATGGACGCGGCCGCGATCTCCGTCCCCTGATTTCGGCACCACCCCGATGAGAAGGAAACAACCACGATGAAACGCACACTGCCCGCGCTGGGCGTGGTGTTCACCGCCGCTCTCGCGCTCACCGGCTGTGGCCTCGGCACCACCGGGTCCACCGACGCCACCAGCACCGCGCAGATCCCCGAACTGGCTGCCGACCAACAGGTTTCGATCGTCTTCGAGTCCTACAGCTACGGGGTGGCGGGCGCCTGGACCGACACCTTCAACGCCCTGATCGCCGACTTCAGCGCCAAGCACCCCAACATCAAGGTCACCGCGCAGAAGCCGCAGGGCAACAGCCCCAACCCGGCCACCGACACCGTCTCCAGCATCCAGAACCAGATGGTGGCCGGCACCCCGCCCGATGTCGCCCAGCTCGGCTTCTCCGACCTCGACTTCACCATCAACCAGCTCAAGGCCAAGCCGCTGGACCAACTTCTCGGCGCGCCCGCGGTGCAGCAGAACTTCGACGGCGCCCGCCACGCCTACGCCCCCCGCGCGCGCACGCTCGACGACTGGAAAGGCCACACCTACGGCGTTCCGTTCGTCTTCTCCACACCTGTGCTGTACCTGAACGCGTCGCTGTTCACCGAGGCCGGACTCGACCCCGCCAAGCCGCCCACCACCTGGGAGGAGGTCACCACCGCCGCGAAGACGATCGCCGAGCGCACCGGGAAGGGCGGGGTGTACATCGACTGCCTGACCAAGACCGCCAAGGACTGGTGCTTCCAGTCGCTGGTGCGTTCCAACGGCGGCCGCGTGATCTCCGAAGACCGCAACACCCTCACCTTCGCCGACGCGCCCGCCGTCGAGGTCACCAAGATGGCGCAGAACCTCGTGACCAACGGCAGCATGCCCAAGCTCAATCAGAAGCAGGGCTACGAGGCGTTCGGTCGCGGCGAGATCGGCATGATGCTCGAGACCAGCGCGCTGCAGAGCGTGTTCGTCACCGGGTCCAAGGGCAAATGGGACCTGCGTTCGGCGCCGATGCCCGGCTTCGGCACCAAGCCCGCCGTCCCGACCAATTCCGGTGCGGGCCTGCACATCCTGTCCAACGATCCCGCCAAGCAGCGGGCCGCGTGGGAGCTGATCAAGCACCTCACCAGCGAGGATTCCTACAAGAAGATCGCGCAGAACATCGGCTACCTGCCGCTGCGGACCGGTCTGCTCGAGGAAGCGGGCGGGCTCAAGGACTGGGCCGACCAGAACCCCCTGCTGCGCCCGAACGTCGCGCAGCTGGCGAACATGGAGCCGTGGGTGTCCATGCCGGGCAACAACTATCTGCAGATGCGCGACGGCATGATGGACGCCGTCGAAGCCGTCGTGTTCCAGGGCGCCGACCCGCAGTCGACGCTCACCGCCGCCCGCACCGCGGGCACCGAACTCATGCCCAAGTCATGAGCGCGCTGACGATCGTCCAGATCACCGACACCCACCTGCGGGCCGAGGGCGAACTGCTCCACGGCGTCGACACCGCCGCCAACCTGACCGCGGTGCTCGACCGGGTGCGCGAATTCGGGCAGCACGTGGACCTCATGATCTTCTCCGGTGATCTCAGCGACAACGGGTCGCCGGAGGCCTACCGGCGGTTGCGGGCCGCGGTCGAGCCCGTCGCGGCCGAGCTCGGCGCCCAGATCGTCTACGCGATGGGCAATCACGACGAACGCACCGCCTTCGGCGTCGAGTTGCTCGGTCGCGACACCGTGGACCCGGATCTGCCGCACGACCAGTGCGTCGAGGTCGCCGGCCTGCGGATCATCGTGCTGGACAGCACCACGCCGTTGCAGCACGACGGCAAGCTCGAGCCGGAGCAGCTGAGCTGGCTGGCCGAACAGCTGCGCACCCCCGCCCCGCACGGCACCGTGCTGGTGGTGCACCATCCGCCGCTGCGTTCCCCGCTGGCCACCCTCGACTTCCTCCGGCTCAAGGACGCCGAGCAGCTGGCCGAGGTCGTGGCGGGCACCGATGTCCGGATGATCCTGTGCGGACACAACCACCTCACCGGCGCGTCGGCGCTGGCCGGGATTCCGGTGTGGATCGGTCCCGCGACGGCCTACCGGCTGGACGCGATGGCGCCGGCGGGCAGGCACCGCGGGTTCTCCGGTTTCGGCTACAGCCGCATCGACGTATTGGCGTCGACGGTGCTGGCCACCGCGATCGACGCCACACCGGCACCGAAGGTCTATGACCGGCCGGAGTCGGAGATGCTCGAGCAGATCGCGGCGATCGTCGCCGCACGGGCGGCGGTGCGGTAGATGTTCGTCATCGATGCGCCGGCGTCGCCGATACCGCCAGTCGCGGCGACGCCGGTGCGCCGGCGTCTCACCCGCCGTCGCGCGGCACGGTTCGTCGCGCCGTACCTCTACCTGAGTCCGGCGCTGTTCCTGCTGGTCGTGTGGACCTATCAACCGCTGGTACAGGCCCTGCAACTGTCCACCTACTCGTGGAACCTGCTGCCGACCGCCCCGATGACACCGGTCGGCACCGCGAATTACGAACGGCTGCTCGATCTTCCGGCGTTCTGGGGCGCGCTCGGTCGCACCGGGACCCTGATCCTGGGCCTGTTGCCGTTCACGGTGGTCGTGCCCGTCGTGATCGCGATGGCGAGCAGGCGGGTCACCGGTCGGGCGCGCACGATCTACCAGGCACTGGTGTTCGCGCCGTTCCTGGTGGCGCCGGTCGCGGCGGCGGCGGTGTGGCGCTGGTTGCTGCATCCGGGAACGGGTTTCCTCGCCCAGGTGACCGGTTCCGGCCGCAACTGGGTGTACGAGGCCTCGACCGCGCAGGGGGTGATCATCGCCATCACCGCCTGGCACCTGATCGGCTTCGCGGTGCTGGTGGTGTGGGCGGGTCTGGCCGGAATCAGTGGCGACTACGACGAAGCGGCCAGGGTCGACGGCGCCTCGCCCGGGCAGATCCGGCGCTGGATCACGCTGCCGCTGCTCTCGCCCACCGTGCTGTTCCTCATCCTCACGACCGTGTTGCTCAGTCCCACACTGACATTCCCGCTCATCGACTCGATGACCCAGGGCGGTCCCGCGCAGGCCACCACCAATATCTACTACCTGCTCTGGGACTACGCCTTCCACAGCTTCGACGCCGGTCTGAGCGCCGCGGCCGGTGTGCTGCTGTTCTTCGGCTTCGGTCTGGTGGCCGCACTGCTGGTCTGGATCTCGGAAAAGGTTGCTGTCCATGACGATTGACCGACTGCGTGGGGTGGGCAGCCATCTGCTGCTCGCCGCCACGGCGCTGGTGTGCGTGTTCCCGATCTACTGGCTGTTCGCGACCTCGCTGCGCCGACCCGAGGACGTCACCTCGCTGTCCCCGATCCCGTGGCCCCTGTCGACCGCCAACTACCTCGACGCGGCGCAGAAGGTCGACATCGTCGGCCTGATCGCCAATACGTTCTTCGTCGCGGTGCTCTCGGCGGCAGGCCAGCTCCTCATCGCGTTGCTGGCCTCCTACGCGTTCGCCATCTACACCTTCCCGCTGCAGAAGCTGCTGTATCTGGCGTTCGTCGGGGTGTGGCTGGTGCCGTTCCAGGTCACGATGCTGCCCAACTACATCCTGCTCAACCAGCTGGGCCTGATCAACACCCTGATCGGGGTCGTGCTGCCGACGCTGTGCTCGGCGCTGGCGGTGCTGCTGTTGCGCCAGCACATGTCGGCGTTCCCGAAGGAGCTCATCGCCGCCGCGAAGATCGATGGACGTTCGTCGTGGTCGATCCTGTGGACCGTGGTGGTGCCGAACCTGCGACCCGCGCTCGCCGCGCTGGGCATCCTGCTGTTCATCAACGCGTGGAACGAATACTTCTGGCCCGCGGTCGTGCTGCGTCAGTCCAACTCGGTGCTCCAGCTCGGGCTGCGCAGTTTCATGGGCTCCGAGGGCGATCAGTGGGGGCCGATGATGGCGCTGGCCGGGCTGGCCTGCCTCCCGGTGCTGCTGCTGTATCTGGTGTTGCAGCGCCACATCGTCAACGCGTTCGTGCGGTCGGGATTGAAATGAACGACGACTTCAGGCCGTCAATACCGGATCGTCGGCCCGGTCAGGTGCCGTGGACGCGAGGCAATCCAGAAAAATCGCCACCGCCGGATTCTGTTCGTCGGCCCGCCACACCACATGCAGATCCAGGGTCGGGACGGGATCGACGAGTTTCACTGCCACCGGGTCGGTGTCCGTGGACCCCATATTCGCCGACACCGCCCGGGGCAGCGACGCGAATCCGACCAGCGGGCGCACCGAGACAATGTGGGCCGTGGCGCCCGGATCGTCGGCGGTCTGCGTGACATTGAGCGAGATCCGGGTCTGCGCGGCCGAGCGCAGGATCGCGTCGTACATCGCCGGACACTGATCGCGGGCGAACAGCACGCAGTCCTGATCGCGCAGTTCGGCGAACGACACGTGCGAGCGATGGGCCCATCGGTGCTGCCGGCCGACCACCGCCACCAGCGGAATCCGGTGCAGCAGCCGGCGATACCGGAAGTCGGCGGTGCTGGGATGGCCGTAGACCATGGCCAGGTCGAGGGATCCGTCGGCCAGGGCGGCCAGCTGCGGCCCGGTTCGCTTCTCCCACAACGACACCGCGATGCCGGGGTGGTGATCGGTGAGCTGGGCCAACGCGTCGGGCAGGATGTGCTTGCTGGCGGGCAGGTTGTAGCCGATGTTGAGGCTGCCCGCCCGACCGGCGGCGGTCGCCTTCGCCGCCTGGGCGGCCCGGTCGAGCTGGGCGATGATCTGGCGGGCCTGCAGCTCGAACTCCCGGCCCGCGGGGGTCAGCCGCACCTCGTGGGAATTACGGGCGACCAGTTGCACTTCCAGGGACTTCTCCAGCTTCTGCAGCTGGGCGCTGAGGCTGGGCTGGGTCAGATGCAGGCGCTGGGCCGCACGCCCGAAGTGCAATTCCTCGGCGAGCGCGATGAACGAGACGAGATGACGGAATTCCATACTGGCGGCTCCTCGAGTCGAACACTCCCACGCTAGCGGCAGCGAACAACGCCCCGATGAATCGACGGCGCCCGGCAATGACACGGCGCATTGCCGGGCGGTGAAGATCAGGAATTCGGACCGTTCACCACGGCGTAGGCGAAGCCGTCCCAGCCTTTCGCGCCGACGGTCTGGATGACGGTCGCGTCGAGACTCGGCTCGGCGGCGAGCAGTTCGATCACCTCGCGGCTCGCCCTGGCGTTGGGATCCTCGGTCTGCTCGTCGGCCACCACGCCCGCGCGCACCACATTGTCGACGATGATCACCGAGCCGGGACGGGTCAGGCGCAGCGCCCACTGCACGTAGTGGGAGTTGTTCACCTTGTCGGCGTCGATGAAGACCAGGTCGAACGGTTCGGTCTGATCCTCGGCGACACCGGGCAGCGTATCGAGGGCCGCGCCCACCACGATCTCGACGCGCTCGCCCACCCCGGCGCGGTCGAGGTTCTCGCGGGCGACCTTGGCGTGGCGGGGTTCGAATTCGAGGGTGACCACGAGGCCGCCGTCACCGACCGCGCGCGCCAGCCACTCGGTGCTGTATCCGCCGAGGGTGCCGATCTCGAGGACCCGGCGCGCTTTCGCTGTGCGGGCCAACAGGTTCAGCAGTTTGCCCTGAGGCGGGGAGACGTCGATGGCGGGCAGCCCCGCGTCGGCGTTGGCGGCGAGTGCGGGCACTCCCTCGTCACCGACGAGGGTGGTGACGAGGTAGTTGTCGACATCGGCCCAATCGTTGGTCGTCATAGTCGCAGTCTGCCACCGCGCACCCGATTGCGCGTCGAGCCGCTACTTCGCGGTCTCGACCTCGGTGACGCCCTTGATGATCTTCACCGCGCTCTGCGCCAGCATCTTGGTATCGATCAACGCCTGCGCCAGTTTGATCAGCATCTGCGAGACCGTCGCGGTGGCCAGCGAGATATCCAACAGGGCCCGGGCGATCAGCGCGGGGGTCGCGGTGCCCGCGGAGGCGATCAGCAGCGCGGTCATCTCGGCGAGCATACCGGCGAGATTGCTCAGGATCTCGACCACGATCTCCCGCACCGTCTCGACGATGCCCTTCATCGCCGTGTTGCACTCCGACAGCACCTCGGCGACGGCCGCCTTCTCGGCGATCTGGCCCGTGAGCTCGGTCGCCGTGGCCACGTACGCCTGCGCGGCCTCGCCCGCCCATTCACCGATTCCGGTGTCGAGCGCGGCGGCCCACTCCTGCGCGGTGGTGGTCAGACTCTCGGCGATCGCCTTCCACGAATCCGAATACGCCTGGACCATATCCGGGCTGCCGGTGATCGATTCCAGCGACTTGCGCATCGGTTCGACGTGTTCGAGCATCCAGCTCATCAGTTGCGCGCCGAGGAAATTGAACGGGTCGAACTTCGCCAGGGTGGAGGTGCCCTTGATCGCCTTGGCGAACATCGACCCCGCTGACGCCCAATCCCCCGCGGTACCCGCCGCTTTGGAGATCGCGTCGACCTTGGTCATGATCGCGCCGTCGCCGGTCATCGCGTTGTAGAGGCCGAGCCCGTTCTCCCAGGTATCCCCGGCGAGCGTGCCTTTCATGATGCCGCCGTCGGGTTCCTCCCCACCCGTCGGCTTGCCCACGTTGCTGAGCAGGAAGTTGTCTTCCTGGTAGTAGGTGTCGCGATAGTCGACGCCGTCGGAGAGCAGCGCGTTGTCCGGTGCTTCGCCGTCGTCGAAGGTACTCACCATGCCGGGCAGCACGGTGTGCTCGTTGAGGAACGTGCCCGCCGCGTTGGGTCCGTCTGCCATGGTCAGACGCTCCTTTCGATCTCGGCGGTCTTGCCGGACAGATCGCCCGCCCTGGTGGTGTCACATGTTTCGAAGGTGTCGGCGGCGGTGCGGAGTTTGCCCGGCATCTCCGAGGCCAGGGTGTCGAGCAGCGTGAGCGCCTCGGTGATGTCGTCATGGAGCGCGTTGAGGGTGATCACCGCGTACGGCTTCACCAGCAGGCCGTAGCCGTCGTCGGCGTGGGCGAGATAGTTCGCCGCCTCGAGCGCCTTGGCGACCCCGCCGGACACACCGTCCACCGAACAGGCCTGCGACCTGATCGCCTCCAGATTCACATTCACCAGACTGGTCACGCAGAATCCCTCCTCCGGCGAACTCGGTCGAGTCCGCAGCTCTCGAACTAGTTGGACGCGCCCCGACCCCGTTCGGTTCCCTCGAATGTGTGCCGGGTTGTAGCGGTGGCTACTGCAACCAGGATTTGCGCTGGTAGAACATGTCCTCATCGGAGGGCTCATCAGGTGCGACAACCCGGTTGCGGTCGGGTTTGCGGGTGGCGGGAGCGTCGGGCTCGGCGGGCCACGGTGTCGCGGGGGCGGGCGGAGCGGCAGGCGGCGCCGACGGTGGGACGGTCGCCGACGAGGTCGGGTCGAGATCGGGGAACCGCTCGCTGTACTGGCCGACGATGGCCTCGCCCGCCTCGTCGGTGCCGACCGTGTCGTGCACCAGGCCGGTGACCTGGTCACGCAGGCGCGCCTGCGCTCGATGCGTGCAGGCCATCAGCTCCGTGGCCACGGCGGTGGGATCCATGCCCCGCACGGCGGCGGCCAAGGTGATCGCGGTGGTCGAACCGTTGGCGTCCACGGTGACACTGATCCGGCCGTCGGCCGACGTGTCGGTGACGCTCACCGCAGTCATCTTGGCGTGCAGCTCCTGGTAGCGCTGCGCCTTCTGCTCGAGGTCCTCCGCCCAGCGCGACAGCTCCGTGGCGGCATTGTTCAGATCGTCCATGCTCGTGTTCCCCTCCCGCCGGGTCCCCGGCGCTGTGCGGCGAAAGGCGTGCCGCAGCCCGCCCCGCTCGGATCGCGCCGAGCCTAGTGGACGCGGCCACCACAGCGTTCATCAGCCTGCGGCGAACGCCGAGCTGACGCCCGCTCACCCGGCGGCGGGTCAGAAGAGGAAGTAGCGCTGGGCCATCGGGAGTTCGGTGGCCGGTTCCTCGGCCCAGACCTCGCCGTCGACGCGGACGGTGAAGGTGTCGGGGTCGACTTCGATGCGGGGCATGGCGTCGTTGTGGGGCATGTCGGCCTTGGTAACGCGGCGGGCGTTCTTGACCGGCACCAACTTTCGGCGCACGTTCAACCGATTCGCGAGGCCGTCGTCGATGGCCTGTTCGGAGACGAAGTGCAGGGAGGTGGCCGCCGCGGCCGGGGCAGCGGCGCCGAACATCGGGCGCGGGAGCACGGGCTGCGGGGTGGGGATGGAGGCGTTGGCGTCGCCCATCGCGGCCCAGGCGATCATGCCGCCCTTGAGGACAGCGTGCGGGCGGACCCCGAAGAAGGCCGGTTCCCACAGCACCAGGTCGGCGAGTTTGCCGACTTCGATCGAGCCGATCTCGTCGTCGAGTCCGTGCGAGATCGCCGGGCAGATCGTGTATTTGGCGATGTAGCGCTGCACGCGGGCGTTGTCGGCCGCACCGTCGCCCACCAGGGCGCCGCGGCGGCGCTTCATCACGTGCGCGGTCTGCCAGGTGCGCATCACCACCTCACCGATACGGCCCATCGCCTGGGAGTCCGAGCCGATCATGGAGATCGCGCCCAGGTCGTGCAGGAGGTCTTCGGCGGCGATGGTGGACGGCCGGATCCGTGATTCGGCGAAGGCCAGATCCTCGGGGATGGACGGGCTCAGGTGATGGCACACCATCAGCATGTCGAGGTGCTCGTCGAGGGTGTTCACGGTGTGCGGCCGGGTGGGGTTGGTGGAACTGGGCAGCACATTGAGATGGGAAGCGACAGTGATGATGTCGGGCGCGTGACCGCCGCCCGCGCCCTCGGTGTGGTAGGCGTGGATGCCGCGTCCCGCGATGGCGGCGAGGGTGTCCTCGACGAAACCGGCCTCGTTCAGGGTGTCGGAGTGCAGCGCCACCTGCACCCCCGCCGCGTCGGCGACGGTGAGGCAGGCATCGATCGCGGCCGGAGTGGAGCCCCAGTCCTCGTGCAGCTTGAAACCCGATGCGCCGCCGCGCAATTGCTCCCACATCGATTCGTGGCTGACCGTGTTGCCCTTGCCGAGCAGCACGATGTTCATCGGCCAGTGGTCGAGGGATTCCAGCATCCGGGCCAGATGCCAGGAGCCCGGTGTGACGGTGGTGGCCTTGGAGCCCTCGGCGGGGCCGGTGCCGCCGCCGATGAGCGTGGTGATGCCGCCGCCGAGCGCCTCGTCCAGCAACTGCGGGCAGATGAAGTGGACGTGGCAGTCGATGGCGCCCGCCGTGAGAATGCGGCCGTTGCCCGCGATGATCTCGGTCGACGGGCCGACGACCAGGTCCGGGTGCACGCCCGACATCGTGTCGGGGTTACCGGCCTTGCCGATGCCGCAGATCCGGCCGTCGCGGATGCCCACGTCGGCCTTGATGATGCCCCAGTGGTCGATGATGACGACACCGGTGATGACGGTGTCGGGGGCGCCGTCGGCGCGCGTGGCGCGCGACTGTCCCATCGACTCGCGCAGTACCTTGCCGCCGCCGAACACCGCCTCCTCACCGGCGAGCCCCGGTCCGCCACTGCGGTCTTCGGTGATCTCGATGAGCAGGTCGGTGTCGGCCAGGCGAATGCGGTCGCCGGTGGTCGGCCCGAACAATTGGGCGTAGCGGGCGCGGCTCAGTTCGCTCATCGACTCTCTCCCGGATGTCGCGGCGCAGTGCCCGCCGCGCGATGGTCTTCGGTCACCTCAGGCATCCAGCCGGCCCGGCGGATTCGGGCTGATGCCGTGGACCTCGCGGGTGCCGCCGATCGGCACCAGCGAAATACGCTGCGGCAGACCGGGTTCGAAACGCACGGCGGTGCCCGCCGGTATGTCGAGCCGGTGCCCGTGGGCGGCCTCGCGGTCGAACTCCAGCGCGGCGTTGGACTGTGGGAAATGCACGTGGCTGCCCACCTGGACCGGGCGATCACCGGTGTTGACCACCTCGAGTTCCACGCGGACCGCCCCCGCGTTCAGTTCGATCGTGCCCTCGGCACAGAGATATTCGCCGGGAATCATGGTCTCGCCTATCCGATCGGGTGGTGCACGGTGACGAGCTTGGTGCCATCGGGAAACGTCGCCTCGACCTGCACGTCGTGAATCATCTCGGGCACCCCGTCCATCACATCCTCGCGGGTGAGCACCGACCGCCCCGACGACATCAATTCCGCGACGGTCCGACCGTCGCGCGCTCCCTCGAGCACGTGGTCGGTGATCATCGCGATCGACTCCGGATGGTTCAGCTTCAACCCCCGCGCCTGCCTGCGGCGCGCCAGCTCGGCCGCGTAGCTCAGCAGCAGCCGTTCCTGCTCGTGCGGCGACAGGCGCATACGTTCTCTCCTCGGCGAGTCGTGGTCGGTGAGCGACATTCTGGCACGTCCTGCGCCCGCGTGGCGACCGCCGTCGAACACGACCGGGCACGACCCCGAGGTGGTTAACGAGATGTTAACGAAGGGCTCGCACTCGGTCTCGAAGCCGCCTCGTCACCGGCCAGGCAGCTGCCGCGCCGTCTCCACGGGGCCCACGCCCGCGCGAAATCCGTTGGAGTGCGTCATCGTGCGCCCGTACCGTCACAGTCATGAACGAATGGACCGGCCTACTCAACGTGGTCGACGTCGAAGCCACCTGCTGGGTCGGCGACCCACCGGCCGGGCAGACCAACGAGATCATCGAGATCGGGATCACCGTGGTCGATCTCGCAACCCGAACGCGGGTGAGCAAACACGGGATCATCGTGCGCCCGACCCGTTCCACGGTGAGCGATTTCTGCACCGAGCTCACCACCCTCACCCAGGAGCAGGTGGATCGGGGTGTCGAGTTCGGTGAGGCGTGCCGCCTGCTGGAAACCGAGTTCGCGGCAGGTACGCGGCCGTGGGCGAGCTGGGGCGACTACGACCGCAAGCAGTTCCGCGCCCAGTGCGCGGCGACCGGCGTCGAGTACCCCTTCGGCCCCGAGCACACCAATGCCAAACAGGTGTTCGCCGAGTCCTACGACCTGCGTCGACGACCGGGCATGGACCACGCGCTCCGCATCGCCGAGATCCCCCTGGAGGGCACACACCACCGTGGCGACGACGACGCGTGGAACATCGGCGCGCTGGTCGTGGATGTCCTCGGCCGTGGCGCATGGCAGGTCACCACCGTCGACTGAGTCTCGCGCTCCGCGACGACTGCCGCCGCCCTTTCTGAAACGCACTGGCGCCGTACAGTTTCCGCGACCGCGCCGATCGACTCGTCATCAGCCCAGGCAAGCCGACGATGACGAAATGATTCCGGGCCACAGGCTCCCGGGTGGGGTCAAGCTGCGAGGTTCTGCAGGCGGACCTGGCCCCGGGCGACGGTGCGGCCGTCGGCGTCGGTGATGACGACGACCCAGAGTTGCTGGCTGCGGCCACGGTGGATCGGGGTGGCCTCGCCGGTGAGGACACCGTCGCGGACCGCGCGCAGGAAGTCGGTGTTGTTGTTGACGCCGACGACCGAACCACGCGCGCCGAACCAGATGCCGCCGCCGACGCTGGCGAGGGTTTCGATGATGGTGCAGTAGACGCCGCCGTTCTGGATGCCGGCGGGCTGGTGGAGTTCGGGGCGCACCGTCCATTCACCGCGCACCCGGTCGGGGCCGACCTCGGTGTAGCGCAGGCCGATGAAGTCGGTGAAGGTGCCTTCGCTGGCTTTGGTCATCAACTCAGGGGTGATGCCGACCAGGGACGTTTCGCTCATACTGTCCGGTTTACACCATCCAAAACGGTGGGCGGCAGGCGGTAAGACGTAGCGGCGGGCTCCGTCTCGAAAACGGAGCCCGCCGCGGCAGGATGGCGGAGTCGACCGCAGCCCTCGGGACCACCGGCTCATCCGTACGCCGAGTTCAGAGTAGGTCAGGCTTACCTAACTCGTCAAGTGTCCGTGAATTCGTCTCATTAATGTCTCATAATTCGTCTCATAATTAGTCTTTGAGATACCGATAGACGGTGGCCCGCGAGACGCCGAGCGCGGCGGCGATCTCCGCGGCGCCGCGGTGCTCGATCCGGCTCATCCGGCGCGCGGTGGCGACACCCTCGCTGTCGAGCAGCGCGGGTCGTCCGCGTTGCACCGCAACGGCATGCACCTCGTCCGGATACAGCAGGTCCACCCCCGCCAGCACCTCCGCCCGCAGGGCGGAGGGCGATTCGTCGGCGAACAGCACCACCGGGTCACTGAGCACACCCAATGCCTGCACGGCGCGCACCCGATCCGACAGCGTGGGGTCCGGACCTGCCACCAGTACGTTCGCCGCCACGACCAGGTCGCGGAACCGCTCGAAGATGCTGCCGGACGCGGCGAGCGCGAGATCGTTGACATTGAGGCGCAACAGATACCGATGCTCGAGATAGACGTCGAGGATGCCTTCGAGCGCCTGCCTGCGCGCCCGTCGCGGATCGGGATCGACCGCCGCGGCGACGGCGTCGGCGAGAGCGACGAGCAGCGGCTCGGCGAGGCCGGCGAGGATGTCGTACTTGCTCGGAAAATGGTAGAGGACACCGGCTTTGGAGATGCCGAGCTGATCGGCGATCGCCCGCACCGTCGTGCGGTGATAGCCGTGGGCGCTGAACAGATCCATCGCGACGGCGAGGATGCGCTCCCTGGTTCCGGCCGCTGCGTTATCACTCATCGACGCATTCTATTCCTTGACTGACCGCCGGTCAGAGGCCTAAGTTGGGAACTGACCAACGGTCAGTCACTGAGGAGTCGTTATGTCGACCAGTCCCCGCGTTCTCATCTCCGGCGCCAGCATCGCCGGGCCCACTCTCGCCTACTGGCTCGCCCGCCAGGGTTTCCGGCTTACCGTCGTCGAACAAGCTCCGGCGCTGCGCACGGGCGGCAACGGCGTCGACCTGCGTGGCGCGGCGGTCGGCATCGCCGAAGCCATGGGGGTGCTGCCCGCGCTGCGCGACCTCGCCACCGATATCCGGGCACTCACCTTCGTCGATGCCGAGGGACGACAGGTCGCGGGCATGCCGACCAGCACTTTCGACCGGATCGGCGATATCGAGGTGATGCGCGGCGACCTCGCCCGTGTGCTCTACGACGCCACCACCAACGACGTCGACTACCGGTTCGGCGATTCCGTCGACACCATCACCCAGGACGGCGAGGTGGTGCAGGTCGGTTTCGCCGGGGGCACCAGCGCGGAATTCGATCTGGTGATCGGCGCCGACGGCCTGCATTCGCGGGTGCGTAATCTCGCGGTGCTCAGCGAGGCCGAGGCGGCGCACCCGCTGGGCATCGGGTTCGCCACCGCCACAGTGGATGTGGCATTCGGCGCGCGAGGTGAGGTGACGCTGCACAACACACCGGGCCGCGTCGCCGGGGTGTATCGATCCGCAAAGCACCGAGACGCGCAGGCGTTCTTCGCGTTTCGCACAGAACGGGAGTTCGGATTCCCGCGCGACCGCGAATCACAGATCGAGCTGCTGCGCGAGGAATTCGCCGCGGGCGCCTGGGAGATACCGGCCCTGCTCGACGCCGCCACCGCCGATCCGACTTTCTATCTCGACGCGATGACACAGATCCGGATGCCGAACTGGTCGCGCGGGCGCGTCGGCCTGGTCGGCGATGCCGCCTACTGCCCCACCGCGTTCTCGGGTTCGGGCGCTGCCCTCGCCATCGAAGGCGCGCACATCCTCGCCACCGCGCTCGCCGAGAGCGAGCACCCCACTGTCGCGTTCGCCCGCTATGAACGCCGCCTGCGCCCGACCGTGCGCGCTCGTCAGCGTTCGGCCGGGGTCGGCGGCACCATGCTCGTGCCCGCCACCACCGCTCGAATCCGGCTGCGCAATCAGCTCACCCGGCTGATGGTGTTACCACCGTTGGCCGCCCGCGCGTTCCGGGCCGACCGCCCGCGCGGCGGACCGGATCGGCCCCCGACGAGGCTGCGTGCGTGACGCGCCGGTAGCCCGGTCGCGGGTTTGCTCAACACGATCGCAATACTCCATGATCGCTGTACCTCTATGTTCCGAGGCTTGTGTCGATGGTGAAAGCTCATGTTCTGGGCGTACAACGACCAGGGGTGGGCGCGGCGAGAGAGGCAAGATTTCGTGAGTAGTAGTCGTATTCCCCGATGGGCCGTGCAGGCGGCGATGTGCGCGGCGGTGGTCGGGGCCACGGTCGCGACACCCGCGCAGGCCGAACCCCTGTGGCCCGGCGGACCCGATGTGCCCGGCGTGCCCGCCATCGTTCCCGCGCCGCCGCCGGAGCCCGTGGTGGCCCCGTGCAGCGAGAAAGCCCGTGCGTGCCTGCAGTTGTCGACCAACAACGCGTGGTTGATGGACAACGGCAAGGTCACCTTCGGGCCCAGCCCGATGTCACACGGCCGGCCCGGTTACGAAACGCCTCCCGGCGTGTTCAAGGTGGCGTTCAAGAAGCCGTTCCACTGGAGCACCCTGCACAACGCCCCCATGGAATACGCGGTCTTCTTCAACGGCGACATCGCCTATCACATCGGACCCACCGAGGAGCAGTCCCACGGTTGTATCCGATTGACCCCGGAAGGCGCGAAGGCGCACTACGAGTGGCTGGAACCGGGCGACATCGTCGAAGTCGTTCCCTGAGTTCCGGATCGCGAACGGGGAGGCCGGTCACCGGCCTCCCCGTGTCGCGTCACCGAGTCGGCCAGGGCGTCGATGAACCAGAGCTGAGCAGCGCCGGAGGTGACGGCGTCACCGGTGAACGTCGCTGTCAAGTGCCAGTATCGGCGGATTCGATGGTCCGCGTCGGTGAGGAGTTGGCGGCGCAAGCTCGGGGTGTCGCGGCGACCGCGGGCGGTGGCGTGAACCTCGACGTAGCGGTCGAGTTCCGCGCCCGCGTGGGGTGGGCAGCCCGCTGCCACGAGCGGTTCGACAGCCACGCAGGCATCGGCCACCTCGAACAGCAAACGGCGTTCGTCGCGGATTCCGGGGGTGCCGCGGTGGCGGATGGTGTCGTACATGACGGTTGCGATATCCGGATTCGATACGGCGGCAACCAGTTCCGCATACGCGACGAGGTGTTCGGGGCGGGCCTGCGCGGTCAGTTCGGGAACGTTCATGCTGAGGAACCCGTCGATGGCCGAGGTCGGCAGCGGTGCGAGTTGGCGGCGCCAGAACGCGACGAGCACGTCGTAGGCCGCACGCGGATCGATCACGGCGGCAAGAAGATTCAGGTGTTCGCCCTGCTTTTCGGGGACCGCCGACTCGACGGCGCGCAGTAGTGCTCGGCGACGATTGAGCGCATCGAGTTCGTCGTCGACGGCGGCGCGTTCGGCGGCGATCACCTCGGCGATCGATCGGGTGCCGTCCAGAACACTCTCGATCGCCGTGAGTCCGACGCCGAAGGAGCGCAATCGGCGCAACAGCGCGAGTCGATCGACCGCGTCCGGTTCGAACACCCGGTGACCGGTGGCCGTGCGCGCGGCATCCAGCAGGCCCGCATCGCAGTAGTACCGGACTGTCCGCACCGCGACGCCCGTGCGCGCGGCGAGCTCACCGATCGTCAAATAGGTGACGTGAGTCACTTTCGCTGGCACCTCCACCTCGGTGGAACTCCTACGGTACCGAGGACGCCAACCCGAAGGAGACTCGACGATGACCGAACCCGCCACGGTGAACGACACGATCTGGCAGGCGGTGGCCGAGGAACGCACCACCCTGGTCGCCTTGCTGCGCGAGCTGCCCGAATCGGCATGGGACACCGCGTCGCTCTGTGAGGGATGGCGGATTCGCGATGTCGTGGCACATCTCGTGCTGGCCACCCGCGTCACGATCATGTCGTTGATGGGGAATCTGATTCGCGCGCGCGGCAATACCGACCGCCTCGTTCACGACACCGCCGTCCGGCACGCCGACCGAACGCCGACCGCCGAATTACTCGCCCAACTGCGCGCCACGATCGACTCGAGGGCCGTGCCGATCGGCACCACACCGATCGACCGGCTGATGGACCTGCTGGTGCACGGGCAGGACATCGCCGTACCGCTCGACATCGAGCGCGTGATGCCGACGGCGGCGGCGCAGCTGTCGCTGGAGCGGGTCTGGACGATGGGGGCGCCGTTTCACGCCCGGACTCGACTCGCCGGGTACACCCTCACCTGCACCGACACCAACTGGACGGTCGGCGCGGGAACGACGATCAGCGGCACGGCGGCCGAACTGCTCATGATCGTCACCGGCCGCACCGCACCGCCCGGGTAGCCGGACCCGGCGACACCGAGCCGGTTCCACCGGAACGAAAACGCACACGTCACCGGCGAGTGAAACAGTAGCTTGCCACAATTGAACGACGGAGATATGTTACCGGCATCACATCGGCGATCCGATGGTGACGACGCTCGATTCGGCTCGGCGGCGAGCCGGATCCCGTGCCCCGGTTCCGCCCGAGAAGTCAGCAGGCCACAACACCATGACCAACGCAATGCTTCGCGCGATCCTGTCGGCCGTCTGCGCCCTGGCAGTCGCCTCGCCTGTCGTAGTCGGCGCACCGGCATCAGCCGCGCCGGACGCGCACCTGGTGAGCCGGACGCAGTCCGACCGGGTCGCCGACATCAACGTCTACTCCCCCGCCATGGATCGCACGATCGCGCTGCGTGTACTACGCCCGGCCGACACCTCGACGCCCGCTCCGACGCTGTACTTACTGAACGGCGCGGGCGGCGGCGAGGATTCGGCCAACTGGCAGGGGCAGACCGATGCCGGTGGATTCTTCGCCGACAAGCATGTCAATGTCGTTATTCCGATGGAGGGCGCGTTCAGCTATTACACCGACTGGCGGCGACCGGACGCGGGCCTGGCGAAGAATCTGGACAACAACGGCAGCAATATGTGGACGACGTTCCTCACCCGGGAGCTGCCCCCCGTCATCGACGCGACTTTCGGCACGAACGGCGTCAATTCACTGGCCGGCATCTCGATGGCGGGGACCTCGGTACTCGATCTCGCGATCCAAGCGCCCGAGCTGTACCGCAGCGTGTCCGCCTACAGCGGCTGCGCGATGACCAGTGATCCGATCGGTCGAGCCTTCGTCTCCCTCGTCGTGCGACTGGGCGGCGGGAACACCGACAACATGTGGGGCCCGGATACCGACGCCGCGTGGCGCGAGCACGACCCCTACGCGCAAGCTCACCGATTGCCGAATATTCCGATGTATATCTCCGCGGGCAGCGGACTGCCGGGACCGCACGACACGCTGTCGAACCCGCGTGTGCAGATCATCGGAAAGAATCCGACGTCGATTCTGATGAATCAAATGCTGATCGGCGGCGGCATCGAAGCCGCGACAGCCTATTGCACGGCGAATCTGGCGCAGCGAACCCGTGAACTCGGCCGCACGAATATCACCTACGACCTCCGCCCGACCGGCACCCATTCCTGGGGCTACTGGGAAGACGACCTCCACGCCTCGTGGCCGATGATGGCGACAGCCCTCGGCATCTGAGCACCGAGGACACCCCGCCGTCGATCAGTCGTGGGTCCGCTAGCGCTGTAAGCAGCTGCTGCGCCGAACCGGAAGGCCCCGCTCCTCGAAGGCGCCCAGCAGGAGTTGGCCGCGACGTGCCCCGGCGGAGACGTCGGCGCGCGCGAGGTCGGGGACGTAAGTGGCCGCGCCGATGATGGATTCACCGACCAGGCTCCAGAAACGGCGAGCGGGCAACCCGGAGCAGCGGGTGAGTACCGCTTGCAACGGAATCAGCGAGGAGACGCAGCGTTGGGCGAGCCAGACCGCCATGGCGGCTTCACAGGGGAAGGCGACCGCGCCGGGTTCGGGATCACAGTCGACGACGCGAATCCTGGTGTCGGACAAGCCCGCCCAGTCGATGCCGCCGTCGTTGTCGTGATGGATCCACAGGTTGTCGCGACCGGGATCCCAGGCCTGCGCGTCCATCACGAACAGCGCCGTGACGCGGCCCGCCACGGCGTGGATGAGCGCGGTGGCGACCACTTCGGCGGCGATCTCGTCGTTGATCATCTCCGCGGCGTGACGTCGGTACATCAACTCGACGCGACCCTCGGACAGCCCGTTGGGCACATGCCACCATCGCCGTTTACCCTGCCCGCTCATCGCCGCGACGGCATACACGCGCGGATGCTCGGGTTGCAGCGCTTGCAACCTGGCACAGGCGCGGTCGAACGCGGCGGTGGTGCGGGACATGGCGGTGGTGACGGGCTCGGACATCGAACCTCCTCGAACGTTGGTTCCCGTGACGATGCTGTCTCGGAACATAGGTTAGGCTTACCAGACTTCACAAGTCGTGTCCGGTTTCTAGGCAGGAGAAGTTCGTCGCCGTGATCCACCCTGGCACCGTCAGACGTCGTCGTCTGACCGGGCTTCTGCTGCTCGTTGTCCTGCTCACCGTGGCAGTGGTGGCCAGCATCGCCATCGGCACCCGCTCGCTCGCACCCACCACGGTGTTCGACGCCGTCACACACGCTCTCGGCTGCGACGGCGGCCCGTTCCGATGCCCGGCCCGCTCCACCGCCGAGGAAATCGTGCGCGAGCTTCGTCTGCCGCGCACCGCACTTGCCCTGTTCGCCGGAGTGGCATTGGGCGTGGCGGGCGCGCTCATTCAGGGGTATACCCGGAATCCGCTCGCTGATGCCGGATTGTTGGGACTGAATGCGGGCGCGGGTTTCCTTGCCGCGCTGAGCATCTTCGCGTTCGGCTTCACCGCGCCCGCGCAGTACATCTGGTTCGCCTTCGCCGGGTCGGCGATCGCGGGGGTGATCGTGTTCGGGGTGTCCTCGATCGGCGGGGGCAAGGCGAGTCCGTTGAGCCTGATCCTGGCTGGGGCGGCGGTCACCGCCTTCCTCCAGGCGATGACGAACGCGATCATCGTGCTCGACAACGCCGCACTCGATACCTACCGATTCTGGGTGGTCGGCAATGTGGCCGGGCGCGAAGCGGAGGTCTTCTGGGAGGTCCTGCCGTTTCTGGTGGTCGGCGCCGGCATGGCCATGGCGGCGGCTCCCAGCCTGAATCTGCTGAGTCTCGGCGACGATGTCGCCCGCGGACTCGGTGTCGACGTCACCCGAGCGCGGGCCTTCGGCCTGTTCGCGGTGGTCCTGCTCACGGGCGGGGCGACCGCGGCGATCGGGCCGATCGCGTTTCTGGGGCTGGTGGTTCCGCACATGGCGCGGACCATCACCGGACCGGACAACAAATGGCTGATCCCGTACTCCGGACTACTCGGCGGGTTGTTGCTGCTCGTCGCCGACGTGGCAGGCCGGGTGATCGCCCGGCCCGGTGAACTCCAGGTCGGGGTGATGCTGGCCGCGATCGGCGCGCCGTTCTTCATCGCGTTGGTGCGTCGCAAGAAGTTGGTGGCGCTGTGAGTGAGGTCGAGATGAGCAAGGCCGCCGACCGGACAGCCGCCGGACCAACGAACACGGACCGCGCGGCCACCGAGCTGCGCAAGGTGCGCCCCGCGCTGCGGGTCGGGCCGGCGTCGCTGGTGCTGCGGCCGGTCGTGTTCGGCATCGTCGTGGCGCTGGCTTTCGCGGTGTTCGCACTGTTCTGCCTGGACATCGCCGTCGGCGACACCCCTATCCCGCTGAGTCGCGTCCTCGACGTGCTCGGCGGCGGCGGGACCCGATCCCAGCGCTTCATCATCATCGAATCGCGACTGCCACGGGCGCTGACAGCCGTGGTCGTCGGAGCAGCGCTCGGATTGTCGGGCGCGCTGATGCAGTCGATCCTGCACAACCCACTGGCCGGGCCCGACGTGCTCGGCATCACCACCGGCGCCAGCGTCGGCGCTGTCGCCGTGCTGGTCGGCAGCGGCGGTGCGACGACCGGACTGATCGCGACCGTCGGAGCCCCGATCGCCGCGCTGACCTGTGGCCTGCTGACCGCCGTCGTCATCTATCTGCTGGCCTGGGGTCGCGGGGGCGGCGGCGAACGCGGTGTCACCGGATTCCGGCTCGTCCTGATCGGCATCGGCGTGAACGCGGTGCTGATGTCGGTGATCAGCTGGTTGCTCACCCGCGCCAGCCTGACCGACGCCGCCCGTGCCCAGCTGTGGCTCACCGGGTCGCTCAACGGAGCCGACATGGCGAGGGTGGTGCCCGCCGTCATCGCCCTGTCCGTCGTGACGGTGGTGTCGCTGGTGTCGGCGCGCACGCTGGCCGCGCTGCGCCTGGGCGAGGACTCGACCCGGGTGCTCGGGGTGCGGATCCAGTCGCAGCAGGCCTTGCTCATCGGAGCGTCCGTCGTGGCGGCCTCGGTCGCGACCGCCGCCGTCGGGCCGGTGGGATTCGTCGCCATGGCGGCACCGCAGATCGCGAGGATGGCGCTGCGGACCGCGGGCGAGCCGCTGATCGCCTCGGCGCTGACCGGGGCCGCTCTGGTCGCGGGCGCCGACGTCGTCTCGCGCGCGCTCCTGCCCGTCGACCTCCCGGTAGGTATCGTCACAGCCGCGCTGGGTGGACCGTTTCTGCTCTACCTGCTCGTTCGCATGAACCGGAAGGCCACGCTCTCATGACAAGCCCCGCCCACCGCCTCGCCGCCGACACCGTCTCCCTCGGCTACGGGGAGCGAGTGATCGTCGACGCGCTCACCCTCGACATCGCGCCCGGCGTGGTCACCACGGTCATCGGCCCCAACGGCTGCGGCAAGTCGACGATGTTGAAGTCGCTCGGCAGGTTGCTGCGCCCGCGCGAGGGCCAGGTGGTGCTCGACGGCAAGGCCATCTCGTCGATGAAGACCAAGGACGTGGCCAGGGTGATCGGCATGCTGCCGCAGACGCCGGTGGCGCCCGAGGGACTCACGGTCGCCGATCTGGTCGCGCGCGGACGTCATCCGCATCAGTCCTGGTTGCGGCAGTGGTCGGCCGACGACGAGACCGAGGTCGCCGCGGCACTGGCCCAGACCGGCATCGCCGACCTGGCCGACCGCACCCTCGACGAACTCTCCGGCGGCCAGCGTCAGCGAGCCTGGATCTCCATGGCGCTGGCCCAGGGCACCGATATCCTGCTGCTCGACGAACCAACCACCTACCTCGATCTCGCGCACTCGCTCGAGGTCCTCGACCTCGTGGACCGGCTGCACGCCGAGTACGGGCGCACGGTGGTGATGGTGCTGCACGATCTCAATCTCGCCATCCGCTACAGCGACGAACTCGTGGTCATGCGCGAGGGCAAGATCGTCACGCAGGGTAAACCGGCCGACATCGTCACCGCCGAACTGCTGGCCGAGGTGTTCGGGCTGGAGGCCACGGTGCTCACCGATCCGGTCTCCGGACGGCCGATGGTGGTCCCGATCGGCACCCGACATGTGTACGGCGCGGCCGACTATGACGAATGACACACAGCAAACACCCCGTTACGACAATCTGTAGTACGCATGTTTGTCGTTGAGGCCGTAAAATCAGTGGGATGGCAGGTCTCGGCGAACTCGAAAAAGCGGTCATGGACCAGTTGTGGTCGGCCGATGAGCCACTCACGGTGCGGCAGGTACACGAAGCGCTGGCCGCGCGGCGCGAGCTCGCGTACACCACGGTGATGACGGTGCTCCAACGACTGGCGAAGAAAGATCTCGTCGTCCAGCGACGCGACGATCGCGCGCACCGGTACGCACCGGTTCACAGCCGCGACGAACTCGTCGCGAGCCTGATGGTCGACGCCTTGCAACAGGCCGACGCCGCAGGTAGTCGCGCCGCGGCGCTGGTGCATTTCGTGGAGCAGGTCGGCAAGGACGAAGCCGATGCGCTGCGCGAGGCGCTCGCCAAGCTCGAATCCGACGAAAACAGCGGCTAGACTCCCTGGCGGCTCTCACAATGGAGTGAGCGCCCCTGGCCCCACAACGCAGTGAGCAGAGTCGATGAACGCAACCGCGGCAGTCTTTGCTGGTCTCGCCTTGCTTCTCGCAGGGCCGGTACCAGCGCTGCTCAGTCGCGCTACCTGGGTGCACCGCAGCCCGCGCGCGGCCCTGGTGTTGTGGCAGGCGATCGCGCTGGCCGCCGTGCTCAGCGCCTTCGGATCCGGGCTGGCCATCGCCAGCCTGCTGCTCGTCCCCGGCCCCGACGGTAGGCCCACCACCTCGCCCACCCAGGAGATCGACGCGCTCGGTCTGCCGCTGTGGACGCTCTACGTGCTGGTCTTCGCGCTGACCCTGATGGTCGGCGCCCGGCTGATGTTCTCGATCGTGCGGGTCGGTGTGCACACCCGACGCCGCCGCTCCCGCCATCGCATGCTGGTCGACCTGCTCGATCAAAGTGGCCCGGTGCGCCGCGCCGCCGATATCCGCGTGCTGGCCGCCACCGAACCCATCGCCTACTGCCTGCCCGGCCTTCGCCAGCGGGTCGTGATCAGCGAGGGCACGCTGTCCAGCCTCGACGATGCCGAGATCACCGCCATCGTGAGCCACGAACGCTCGCATCTGCGCGCCCGCCACGATCTCGTGCTCGAGGCGTTCACCGCCGTGCACGAGGCCTTTCCCCGCGTGGTCCGCAGCAGAGCCGCGCTCGGCCAGGTGAAGCTGCTGATCGAACTGCTCGCCGACGACTCCGCGGTGAAGGTCACCGGGCCCAAGCCGCTCGCCCGCGCCTTGATCGCCTGCGCCAAGTCCACCGCCCCGCAGGGTGCGCTCGCCGCGGGCGGACCGAGCACGCTGATCCGCATCCAGCGGCTCGCCGGCAGCACCGGAGACGTGAGAGTCGCCACCGCCGCCTACCTCGGCTCGGCCGCGATTCTGGTCGTCCCGACACTGGCCGTGGCGGTGCCGTGGCTCCAGGAGCTCAACCGGCTCCTGCGCGGCTGACCTGGCGATCCGCCTTCCGCTTACGTGCCGCACGGCCGGTGCGACGAGGGCACCGACGCCACAGCCGCCGCAGCGGAACAAGCCTTGCCACAAACGCTTCCCTGACCAGCCTGTTTACCCAACCGGCCCCGAAGACGCCTATCCTGGGAGACCGGTCCTTCCTGCTGGGCCGCACCCCGCTCACGCCGAGGCGCGTATTCGGGTAATCGGCGCCGATCATCGTTCGGCGCGATTCGCAGCCCAACGAAAGGCCACCTTGACCAACTCTGCCGTGCCCAACGAACCGACCTTCGCCGAACTCGGCCTGCCCGTCGCGCTGGTGCAGACCCTGCGCAACGCCGGCATCGACAAGCCCTTCCCCATCCAGGCCGCCACGATCGGCGACGCCCTCGCCGGGCGCGACGTGCTCGGTCGCGGCCCGACCGGCTCGGGCAAGACCCTCGCCTTCGGCCTGCCGATGCTGACCCGCCTGGCCGAAGGCTCGCAGTCCAAGCCCGGCCGCCCGCGCGGCTTGGTGCTGGTGCCGACCCGCGAACTCGCCACCCAGATCGAGAAGGCCCTCGAAGACGTGGCCCGCTCGCTGGGACTGCGCGTGGCCTCCGTCGTCGGCGGGGCACCGATCAAGCGTCAGGCCGACCGCCTCGCCCGCGGTGTCGACCTACTCATCGCGACCCCGGGCCGCCTCGACGACCTGATCAAGCAGCGCGCCGCCGACCTGTCGGACGTGACGATCACCGCGCTCGACGAGGCCGACCACATGGCCGACATGGGCTTCTTGCCCCAGGTCACCCGCCTGCTCGACCGCACCCCCGAACGGGGTCAGCGCCTGCTGTTCTCGGCCACCCTCGACGGTGACGTGGACAAGCTGGTCAAGCGCTACATGCACAGCCCGGTGACCCACTCCACCGCGCCCGCCGAGGCCTCGGTCTCGACGATGACCCATCACCTGCTCTATGTGCGCGACAAGAACATCAAGCGCACCGTGGCCACCGAGATCGCGGCGCGCGAGGGCCTGACCATCATGTTCGTGCGCACCAAGCACGGCGCCGACCGCCTGGCCAAGCAGTTGCGCGGCGCCGGTGTCGACGCGGGCTCGCTGCACGGCGGCAAGGCGCAGAACAACCGCGTCCGCACGCTGGCGGCCTTCGCCGACGGGTCGGTGCCGGTACTGGTCACCACCGACGTGGCCGCGCGCGGCATCCACATCGACGGTGTCTCGCTGGTCGTGCACTTCGACCCGCCCGCCGAGCACAAGGCCTACCTGCACCGGGCGGGCCGCACCGCGCGCGCGGGTGAGGACGGTGTCGTGGTCACCCTCGTCACCGACGAGGAGCGCAAGGACGTCGCCGCGATGACCCGCAAGGCGGGCGTGCGCACCGACGGTGTCGACGTGCGCCCCGGCGACCGGAACCTGGTGGAGATCACCGGCGCCCGCAAGCCCAGCGGAATCGCGCTGGCCGCGCCGGTCGCGCCTGCGCAGCCGGCCAGGTCGGCGAACGGGGGCGGCGGGCGTACTCGTCGTC
>NZ_BDAX01000035.1 GCF_001612665.1 Nocardia alba NBRC 108234
GGCCGCCATTACAGACCCGACTCCTGAGTCTTGAGCGCGGCGGCATTGGTCGTATCGCGGTTCGTGAACGCGTCCGCGACAGCGGTCAAGTTCGAACTGGTGGTACCGAAAGCATCGATCGCGGCCTGGATCGCGTCGATGCCATCGGTCTCGACCGCATCCACGAACAACGGACCCAGAAACGCACACAGCTTCCCGAACGCATCCGACGGGGCCGAAACAGCCTGGGCCGCTTCGAGGGCTTCGGTCAACCCCGAACCAGCCGAGGTGACATTGGTGGCGTGAGTTTTGATCTTGTCCGGGGAGATGCTCAGTTCCCCGCCCGCACTGGTCATCTTCGGTACCCCGCCCTCGTGTGATGCCACCCCGGGTCGGCGGGCACTCCCTGCCCGCGACCTGTGGTGTCGAACCTGATCGACCAGGCCGTAGCCACCGGAAGATCCGGTGCGTCAGACCTGCGGCACGCAGTGCCAATGGTCGAGCGTAGCGGATACGGCAGGGTCGGTAGGCGCGGTGAAATCGATGGAACCGGAACCGGCTTCGGTGCGTCCAATGGTGTAGAGCAGTGCCATCTTCGTGGCCGATTGTGCGTGATGTGCAGCGAGGTGAGCAGCGGTGCTCGGCCAGGTGGCGTGCTCTATCGTGCGACACCGTGGGTTGCCGACGAGGGTCGGCAGAACTCTGACACGGCGGAACTCGTTGGGGTTGTGGGGGTTTCATCAGGCAGGGGCAGTGAGGTGAATTGAGCGGGGCGGTGTCGTAGGCTGTGCGGAACGACGGGGTGGCCGATCGCGGGGAGCGTTCGGGCGACTGTGGGGTTGGTGCGGGCTCGGCCGGACGGTGTGGCTCGGTGATCGGGGAAGACGGAGGATGCTCGTGCGGCGAAGGTCTGTAGTGCTGACGACGGTGTTGTGCGGAGCGCTTGCAGTGGGGGGATGTTCCACCACTGAGACCGGGAACGCGCAGCCCAGTTCGACGACGGACTTGTCGGCGGCTACTGCGGCGTTGTGGGACCCATGCAGTCAGATCCCGGATTCGACGCTGCGGAGCCTCGACATCGATCTTGCGTCGAAGCGTTCAGGCATCCTCGGAGCGGAAGAACCGGGATGGAAGATCTGCCTGTGGGAAGAAGCCGATTTTCCGCCGAATTACGGAATCAGCGTCGCTACGACTATTTACACTGTCGACCAAGTCCGTGCGAAGCCCAACAATGTCGATTTCAAAGACATCACGGTCGCCGGCCGCTCCGGCGTGCAATTCCGCCAGAGCAACTATGACGTAGACGAGGAGTGCAACCTCGTATTCCCAACTGCTTCGGGATCGGCTCAGTTCGGCGTAATCAACACCACTTCAAAATCTAAGAGCATGGCGCCTTGCGACCGGATACGAAAAGTAGCCGAGGCGATCCTTCAAGATATTCCCAAGTAGGACACGGAGAAAGGGGGGTCGGCGGTGGCTCCATCCGACGAGAAGAGTCGATGGCAGTATCTCAACGAAGAGGCCAAGGCGGGCAGACTGTACTTGGACCCGTCGGTGGCCACGAGCTGCCGCGACGCCAGCAATAAACAGATAGCGCTGTTCGGACAGCTCAAGAACGACCTGCGGATATTGTCCACTGTGACCGGACTCGGCCGGTTCACTGCCGCAGACGAACTCGCCAAGATGCTCGGCATGAAAGCCATTGGCGGAGAACGTGACTTCGACACAGCTTTCAAAGAGCACATCGAAGTCCTCACGCTCATCCGCGACACCATCGAGATCTCGGTGAAGAAGTACGAAGATCAGCAGATTGCCCAGGCGCAAGCGCTGACGTCGCAGGGCGCGAATATCCCCAGGAGTAACTGATGTCGTTCACGGATGCCCTCGGCAGGGCCGTCGTCAGTTCCATACCGGGCGGCAGCAGCTACCTTGCCTTGAAGGATTACGCCGACGGCAGCAAGCCGACCCGGTCGACGGACGAGAGCCCGGACGCGTCCGTGGCACGGAATCGCTTGACGCAGTTGGAATCCACGTTCGACGGCACCTATCAGAAGTCGAAGGTTCTTCCGGCCTCCTACGAGGATCCCAGCGGGTTGTCCGACCTCTACGAGCGGGTCTCCGCGATGTCGATGAGTGATGTGAACACTCTGCACACCCGCTGGGAGACGCTGCGCAACAAGCTCGAAGAAGGATTCAAGACCTATGACGCCGAGATCGCGAAGGCGATCTCGGAGAAGTGGACCGGTAACGCCGCGGCCAGCGCCGGCAAGGGGATTCAGGAGTACGTCGAGAAGTCGGGCAATCTGCTCGGGTCGGCGCAGATGATGGCCGAGAAGGTGAAGCTCGTCGAGTCGGCGATGCAGATCACCAAGGACCGGGTGAAGCCGCACGAGGGTTCCACGATCAGTGGGATCGCGAGCTATATTCCCGGGCCCACGTGGAAGATGGACAGCCACAACGCCGACACCGCTAAATCCGAAGGGGCGGAAGTGGTCAGGGGCGTTTACTACACGGCGATCGGCGAGGCGGATACGAAGGTCCCGCTCGTCCCCCAGCCGTACAACCCCCTCGACACAAGCTCGAAGCCGGGCGACGACCCAGGTAGCAAGGGCGACACCACGAGCACGAAAACGACCACGCTACAGCTCACAACTGAACAACCCACCACCGAGCAGCCCACGACCGAACAACCGACCACCGAAGAGCCGACGACGGAGGACCCGTCCGACGACGACACCGGGGACGACACCACACCGTCGAGCACGGAGCCCGCGGCGACCACACCGCAGTCCGCCGTGCCGACCACGCCGGCCGGGACCACTCCCGCGTCGACGACGCCGATGGGAACCGGTGGCTCTCCCGGTGGAGGTTCGCCTGGATCAGGGACGCCTGGCTCCGGTGTTCCGGGGGCGGCCGTTCCGGGTACACCGGGTGGCGCGACCGCGGGCAAGGGCGGTGCCGGTACAGCAGGCGCGGGTTCCGGCGGTTCCGGCCGTGGGATGTCGGGCATGGGCGGTATGGGTGCCGGTGCGGGCAAGGGCGGCAAGGGCGACGACGAGAAGGAATCCGGGACGAAGGACTATCTGATCAATCAGGAGAACGGTGAGGAACTCACCGGGCTCAGCGAGGATCAGCGAGCCAAGACGGTGCCGCCGGTGATCGGCGCATGAGCCAGGGACAGTGGCAGTTCAGTGCGCTCGGGTTCACGGTGCTGTGGCGTGCGGCGGACCGCGATGTACTGCCGTATCCGCTGCAGACGCACGCCGACGCGGTGACCGTGGACGACTACGACCGGCTGTGGCAGAACGAGGCACAGCGGATTCTGCCGACGTTCGATCACTCGTTGGAAGCGGCCTTGCGGATTCTGCTCGAGCCGGAAGCGCGGTTCGAGCTCGCCGGGTACGGCGACGGGGAGAAGCTGCGCTCGTTCGCGGCGGTGCGGGAAAAGCAGGCAGTGCTGGTGGAACAGCAGCGGGTGCCGCTCGACCACGAGGGCGGCGATATCCGGATGAGCGTGCTCGAGATCGAACAGCTGCCCGACAAACTCCTCGCCCGGCTGCCGAAGACGGCGGCGGCGGGCGGAGAGGTGTTCTCGATGAACAGCAATGATCTGGACGAGGAAACACCCTACGATCCGTGGGCGGCCGATCGCCGCACGCCGCAGCAGAAGGCGGACGAGTTCTTCGGCCGGGCACGCTCGACGCTGGTGTATGTGGCGGGGTATCCGGGAGCCGCGGTGGACAACCGGCCGCAGCACGGCCAGGGCTTCCATGTGATGGATTTCCCGGAGGGGCGCTACCTGGTCACCGAACGCGGCTCGATGATCGAGGCGCGCCCGGGTGATGCGAGTGACGCGCGAGGGTCGTTGGTGCGGTTGATGAAGTCGGCGCTCGCGATCTATCGCGAGGACAACGAACCGGCCTACCGCTGAACGTGCACTGACCCTGCCGCGCGCTATGGCAGGGTCAGTCGAGCGGTGGTTCACGGGGCGTAAAACCAGTCGACCCGATGTGCGGTGCGGCACTAGCGTTGGTACTCGCCAACATATCGTCGTCGAAGGGTCACGCCGTGCTCGAAGCCGAAGCGATCGCCGACAACCGCGCGAACTGGGATGATCGCGCCGATGTCCACGCGCGCTCGCGGATGTACGACGTCGATGCCTTTCTGACCGACGCGGACACGATTTCCACTGTCGTGCGTAACGATCTCGCGGTCCTGGGCCCGCACCTGCCGGAATCCGGAATTCGGGGACGGTCACTGCTGCATCTGCAATGTCATATCGGCACGGACACGGTGTCGTGGGCGCGGTTGGGCGCGGTCGAGGTACACGGACTCGATCTGTCACCGAACTCGCTGCGGCACGCGGCGCGGATCGCCGAGGCCGACGGTCGCGACATCACCTGGGTCGAAGGGGACGCACGGTTCGCCTCGACGGTACTCGACCGGCGCTTCGACACCATCGTGACCAGTACGGGAACCATTGTCTGGTTGCCGGAGCTCACCGCGTGGGCACGGTCGATCCATGACCTGCTCGAACCCGGTGGGGTGTTCGTGATCCGCGACGACCATCCGATTCTGGGCGCGATGCAGTACGAACCGTGGGAGATCGACGACGATTACCTCGGCGGCGGCGGTGCGCGCAGCTACTCGGACTCGGGTACCTACACCGAGGAATCCGAGGGGCAGATCGCGCACACCGCCAATCACGAGTGGCACCACGACCTGGAGGAAATCGTCACCGCGCTACTCGGCGCCGGGCTCGTTATCGAGGCGTTGCGGGAACTGCCCTATATGGACTGGCGCGCGTTCGCCGATCTCGTACCCTGTGAGCAGGGGTGGACGTTGCCCGAGAGCGCGCCACGCATCCCGTTGAATTTCGCCGTCGTCGCCCGGCGGCCTCGCCACTAGGCACGTTCGTCGCAGGCGTTCGCACCGAGGGCGTGCGGGATCCTCGCCGGGCAGGCACGCCTCGCTCGTCATTGCTGTAGGCGACGGCTCCAGCCGGACAACGCGCGGCGGGCGTTGTCCGGCTCCGATCAGCGAGATCGCAGCCAGCCGCCGATTCGCTGGGCGATGGCGTCGGGGGTGAGGCCGAGTTCCTCGAGGATCTCGTTGCGGGAGGCGTGGTCCAGGAATTGCTGGGGCACACCGAGATCGCGGGTGGGGACGTCGAGGCCCGCGTCGCGCAGGCGGGCGGAGACGGTGGAGCCGATGCCGCCGTGCAGGCCGCCGTCCTCGACGGTGACGACGAGGCGGTAGTTCTCCGCGAGCTTGACCAGGGTGTCCGACACCGGGATGACCCAGCGCGGATCGACGACGGTGACCGAGATCCCTTGCGGCTCCAGGAGTTCGGCGACCTTCATCGCGGTGTCGGCGAAGGGGCCGACAGCCACGATCAGCACATCGCCGTGCTGGGACTGCGCGGAACCGGCGCTGGGCACGGCGAGGCGGAGCACGTCCAGCCCGTCGAGTCGTTCCACCGCGGTGATGTCTTCGGCGACACTGCCTTTCGGGAACCGCAGCACGGTCGGCCCGTCGGAGACAGCGAGCGCTTCGGCCAGTTCCTCCCGCAGCGTGGCACCGTCGCGGGGGGCGGCGACGCGGATGCCGGGGATGATGCCGAGCAGCGAGAAGTCCCACATGCCGTTGTGGCTGGCGCCGTCGGGCCCGGTGACGCCCGCGCGGTCGAGCACGACCGTCACCGGCTGCTTCAACAGGGCCACGTCCATCAGGAGCTGGTCGAACGCGCGGTTGAGGAACGTGGCGTAGATGGCGACCACGGGGTGCAGGCCACCCAGCGCCAGCCCGGCGGCCGAGGCCATGCCGTGCTGCTCGGCGATGCCGACGTCGAACATGCGCTCGGGGAAGCGTTCACCGAACGCGGCCAGGCCGGTGGGGCCGGGCATGGCGGCGGTGATGGCGACGATGTCCTCGCGACGCGAGCCGTGTTCGATGAGCTCCTCGGAGAACACCGCGGTCCAGCCCTTGGCCTTCTTGCCCGCCAGCGGGCGACCGGTGAGGGGGTCGATCGGGTCGCAGGCGTGCATCTGGTCGGCCACGTGGTTCTCGGCGTGCTCATAACCGTTGCCCTTGCGGGTGACCACGTGCACGACGACCGGACCACCGAAGTCCTTGGCGCGCCGCATCGCCGCTTCCAGGGCGAGCAGATCGTGACCGTCGACCGGGCCGACGTACTTCATGCCCAGATCGGAGAACAGTTCCTGCGGACTCACCGCGTCCTTGATCCCGGCCTTGAGCGCGTGGACCATCGAGTAGGCCGAATCCCCCACGCCGGGAATGCTTTTCAGAATGCGTTTCCCGGCGTCGAGCGCGTGCTCGTAGGCGGGCTGGGTGCGCAGGGCGGTCAGGCGGTCGGCGAGTCCACCGATCGTGGGGGCATAGGAACGACCGTTGTCGTTGACCACCACGACCACCGGGCGATCGGGTGCGCCCGCGATGTTGTTGAGCGCCTCCCAGCACATGCCGCCGGTGAGCGCGCCGTCACCGACGATCGCGACCGGGGTGCGGTCCTGATCGGTGAGCGCGAACGCTTTCGCGAGGCCGTCGACGTAGGACAGCGCCGCCGACGCGTGCGAGGACTCGACCCAGTCGTGCTCACTCTCGGCGCGGCTCGGGTAGCCCGACAGACCGTCCCGGCTGCGCAGCGAGTCGAAGCGGTCCTTGCGACCGGTGAGGATCTTGTGCACGTAGGCCTGGTGACCGGTGTCGAAGATCAGCGGATCGGCCGGCGAATCGAAAATCCGGTGTAGGGCGATGGTCAGCTCGACCACCCCGAGATTGGGGCCGAGATGGCCTCCGGTGGCGGCTACCTTCTGCACCAGGAACTCGCGGATCTCGTCCGCCAGTTCCCGCAGTTGCGGCACGCTCAGCCGGCGCAGATCTTCGGGTGAATCCACCCGCGACAGCACTCCCACCTGAACTCGCTCCCTCCGGACTACAGTGTGATCAGCCCAGTGTATTTGCCCGCGTGACGGGCACAGGCTCGCGGGCCCTTCCCAGCACGGGCGCGGCGAGGTCGACAGTTTCGACGACGATACCGCCGCATGCCCGATGAACAGGACGCGCGGCCCGAAATCGGGTCCGACCAAGGCTTACCTCACCACGTTCTCGGCTGTGAGGACAATCTCCCCCGCGCGTCCAGGACCGGGCCCCCTCGCGCCGACCTACAGTGACGCTGTGACCTCACCGCACGACACGACGCGCACGATCGACCCCGGTGTGGTGGCGGGAATGCTCGACGAGGTGTACGCGGTCTGCCGCGACGACACCTCCGGCGCACCCGCCGACTACATCCCCGAGCTCGCCGCCGTCGCACCCGATTCGTTCGGCCTGTGCCTGGCGACCGCCGACGGACTCGTCTACCAGGTCGGCGACACCGATATCGGATTCACCATCCAGTCCATCTCCAAGCCGTTCACCTACGCGCTCGCACTGGCCGACCGCGGGCTCGACGGGGTGGCCGAGCACATCGATGTGGAGCCGTCGGGCGAGCCGTTCAACGAGATCAGCCTCGAACCCGACACCCAGCGTCCGAGCAATCCGATGATCAACTCCGGGGCCATCACCGCGGCCTCGCTGATCGCCGGGCGCGACACCGCCGACAAGTTCGAGCGGGTGCGTCGCTGCTATTCCCGCTTCGCCGGGCGCGAGTTGACGATGAACGAGGCGGTCTACGAATCCGAGGCTCGCACCGGGTACCGCAATCGGGCGATCGGTTACATGTTGCGCTCGGTCGGCATCATCGATGTCGATCCGGATGACGTGGTCGACCGGTACTTCCGTCAGTGCTCGATCGAGATCACCTGCGCCGACCTGGCCGTGATGGCGGCGACGCTCGCCGACAACGGGGTCAACCCGAAGACGCGCGAACGGGCGCTGTCGACCGCGCTCACCGAACGAGTGCTCAGTGTGATGACCACCTGCGGCATGTACAACGCCGCAGGCGACTGGGTGACCACGGTCGGGCTGCCCGCCAAGAGCGGGGTCGGCGGCGGGATCATCGCCGTGCTGCCGGGCCAGCTCGGGATCTCGGTGTACTCACCGAGGCTGGACGGACACGGCAACAGTGTGCGCGGGGTCGCGGCGTGCCGGGAGCTGTCGCGGCGGCTCGAATTGCACTTCTGTCACGTGACCCGATCGGCGCGCACCGCGATCCGCGCCGACTACTCGGTGGCACAGCTGCCGTCGCGACTGCGCCGCACCCCAGAGGACGCCGAGGTACTGGCCGCCCACGGGGACCGGGCGCGGGTCTACGAGCTGCACGGCGACCTGTTGTTCGCCGGTGCCGAGCGAGCGGTCCGCGCGATCGAGGGCAATGCCGACGAACTCGACGCGTTGGTGATCGACGTGCGCCGGGTCGGTGAGGTGAGTCGGGTGGCTCGCGGCATGATCGAGCAGTTGCAGACCGGACTGGTGCGCCGGGGCAGCCGGGTGGCACTGGTCGACCCCGACGCGAAGCTCGGTCACGAGACGTCGAGTCTGGATCCCGACGATCCGAGCGGGCGGGTGTTCGTCGATCGCGACACCGCGACCGAATGGTGTGAGGACATCGTGCTCGACCGGCATCGGCCGCCGGGACAGCGCGTCGCTACCTCGATCGACCTCGACGAGCATCCGCTGCTGGTGGGGCTCGCCGCCATGGATCGCGACCGGCTGTGCGCGGATTTCGTGGCCCACACCTTCGCCCGCGGTGAGGTGATCGCCGAGCGCGGCGATCCACGGTCGGGGCTCTACCTGATTCTCGCCGGGCGGGTGCGGGCCACGTTCTCGGGCACCGACGGGCGGGTGCACCGGTTGGTGACGTTGTCGTCGGGGATGTCGTTCGGCGAGATCCCGATGCTGACCGGCGAGAAGTTCGTCAACGACATCGTCGCCGAGACCGAATTGCGAGTGGCGGTGCTGAGCGCGGCCGTGTTCGACGAACTCGCCCAGCAGCACCCCCAGCTGAAACTCGCTCTGCTGCAACGACTCGCGGCCGGGGCGTACGCGCAGATGGAAGCCACGGTCCGAACCATCTCGGGCAACGCCGAGAACTACTGACGGAACCCGGTTCGACCGCGAGACGTTGAGCAGCACAGCAGCCTTCGACCGACAGGAGTATCGCGGTGAGCAAGAAGTCCTGGCAGGCGAGCACGACCACCTTCGGGCGCGGCGTGGTGCGCGTGATCCCCGATCTGATCCGGTTGACGTTGTCGGTGGAATCGAGAGCCGACACCGTCGCCGGGGCCTACGGACGTGCCGGTGATCGGGTGAGCGCCGTCGTCGCGGCGCTGCGCACCGCCGGGGTGAGCGACGCGGACATGGCGACCAGTGGCCTGAGCGTGCGCACCGAGACCGTCTACACCGACAACGGGCGCACCGAGATCGCCGGGTATCTGGCATCCACCGGCCTCAGCGTGTCGCTGCGCGAGGACACCGGCGCCGACCCCGCCGCGACGGTCGCCGCCGCGGTGAACGCCGGCGGTGACGATGTCCGCCTCGGCGGCCTGACCCGGGGCATCGCCGACCCGGCTCCGCTGCTCGAGCAAGCCCGCGACGCGGCCTTCGACGACGCGAAGGCGAAAGCCGAGCAGTACGCGACCCGCGCCGGAGTGAGCCTGGGCGCCGTCCTGCAGATCACCGAGGACACGGCCGCCCCCGCCACCCGCGCCTACGACATCAGCGCGGAGATGGACTCCGCCCCCATGCTGATGGCCCGGGCCGGCTCCCCCGTTCCCGTGGTCCCCGGCGAAACCGAAGTCGCAGCGAGCGTCCGCGTCACCTGGGCCCTCGACTGACGTTCTACTCGGGCAGCGCGAGCAGCGCCTCGACGGCGCGTTCGGCGCTCTGGATGGCGCTTTCCATCGTGGCGGACCAGTCGGTGGCAGTCCAGTCGCCGGCCAGCATCAGGTTCGGTACCGACGTGCGCTGATCGGGGCGCAAGTTGTCGGTGCCGAGAACCTGGGAGAAGGTCGCCTTCGGCATCTTCACCACATGGCCGGTGACAACCTCGGCGTCGGCGGCTTCCGGGTAGTAGCGGCGCAGCAGATCCATCTGCTCGGCGACGATCTCGCTGTTGCTCCGGTGGATCTGCTCGTAGGCGCCGCTGGTGGTCAGGCAGTACAGCCAGGTGCCATCGGGGGTGCGCTGGTGCATGCGCTGGCGGTCGAAGACCTGGTCGATCACCCCGCCGCCGCCGATCAGCGCCTCCATGGCCGACTTCGTTTTCAGCGGCCGGTCCAGGTACAGATTCGTGCTCACGATCGGGGTCACGCCCAGTTTGTCCGCGGCAGCGTAGATTTCGGCGTGTTCGGGCAGGTCGTCGAGGAGCCCGCCGATCGTGGAATTGGGGACCGCGCAGATCACCGCGTCGGCCTCGATGGTCGAGCCGTCGGCCAGCAGTACCCCGGTCGCCTTCCCGTCGGCGATGACGATCTTGCGAGCCACCGCCCGGTAGCGCACGTCGACGCCGTGGCGTTCGAAGACCTTTTCGGCACCGGTGACGAAAAGGGTGTCCAGATCCACGGTGGGATAGCCGATCGTCACGCCCTTCCTGGTCCGCGCGCCGATCCGGACTCCGGTGGCCAGCACATCGGCGAACACCTTCGCCGACTCCTTGTCCACCGGTTCCGCGGCGATGCCGAGCGCGAGCCAATCCCACAGGGCCTCACGCGCTTTCGCGGGCATCGCCAGGCGCCGGAACCATTCGTCGGTGGTGATGTCGGCGAGGTACGCCGGTTGCCACAGTGCCTGCCGGATCATCATCAGCGCCGCACGCAGCGCGCGCAGCCGCTCCAGCGGTCCCGCGTCGGGATGCGCGCCCATCAGCGTGCGCAGGGCCCGGAAACCCTTGGTATGCAACATGACTGTGCGACCGCCCGGCCAGCGCAGACTCCCGGCGCCGGGGAACTCGATGTGTCGCAGCGTGCCCACGCTCTCCAGATACCGCCACATACTGCCGTACCCGCTGGCCACTACGTGCTGACCGTTGTCGGCGAGGTCGTTCACCTCGGCGACCCGCATGGCCTGCGTGCGGCCGCCGAGCCGACCGCGTCGTTCCAGCAGGGTCACCTGTACACCGGCCTCCGCCAGCCATACGGCGGCGGCCAGTCCGGCCAGCCCACCTCCGATGACTACGAACCGGCGAGAGTCGCTCACGTCCACCATTGAGACAATGTAGCGCGAACTCTCTCTTTCTATCGGCCGAATCGTCAGGGACTGCCGAACGGTCAGCGGTCGAGCAGTGCCACGCACTCCACATGGTGCGTCGCCGGGAACGCGTCGAAGGCCCGCAATTGCGCCAGGTGATATCCGGCGTCCAGGTACAAACCCACGTCACGAGCGAATGCCGCTGGGTCGCAACCGATGTGAACGATCCGGCGCGGGTCGGCATCGGCGACGGCGGCGACGACATCCTTGCCCGCACCCGCCCGCGGCGGGTCGAGCACCACGACATCGGGCCTGCCGGAAGCATTGCGCGCCCACCGCTCGACCCGCTCGCTACGCAGTTCCAACCACGGCAGATCCCCCAGCGCCGCCACCCCGTCGACCACCGCCGACCGCGCCGATTCGACGCCGGTCACCGCACCGGTCTGGCCCGTCTGCTCGGCCAGGCGGGCAGCGAAGACACCCACACCGGCGTAGAGATCCCAGCCGGAACCACCGGGAGCGAGCCCGGACCACTCCGCGATCAGATCCGAATAGCATTGCGCCGCACCATGATGCGCCTGCCAGAACCCCGTCGCCGACAACTCCCAGCGACGCCCGGCCACATACTCGACGACGCGACCCGAACCCTCGACCACACACTCCTCACGCGGCGCGTTCATCGCCGACTTCCGCGATGCCGCGCGGTCCCGGATCGCCCCACGCTCGTCGACCACCGGCGGCGCCGACTCGCGACGACGCCCCGGACGCTGCCCACGACCACGGCTCGCACCGCGCGGGGTCTGCGGCCGCCCGGGTGGCCCACCGGCCGCGGTCTCGGCCAGTTCCACGATATGACGTACCCCGTCGCCGTCGATCGCGACGACCAGATCGGCCCCCGGCGTCCACACCCGATCCGCGACGCCGTCGAGCGCACCGTCGACCGGCTGCGGGCAGCGCAGATCCGTGATGACCTCGGTACTGCGGTAACGGTGCACGCCGGCCCGTCCGGCGCCGTCCACGACCAAGCGCACCCGGGTGCGCCAGCCGCCGGTGACCACACCCGAATCGCCGGCGATCGGCTCGACCGTCACCTCGCGCTCGATCTTGGCCAACCGACGCAGTTGCTCTTCCACCACGGTGGCCTTGAGCGCACGCTGCGCCGCGGGGGTCGCGAAGGAGAAATCACAGCACCCCGCACCGCCCGGCCCCGACACGGGGCAGGTGGCGGGCACCCGGTCCGGGGACGCCTCGATGATCTCGACCGCGTCGGCGCGGAAGAACGACCCGCCACGATCCTCGGTCACCCGCGCCCGCACCAGCTCGCCGGGCAACCCGTGTCGCACGAACACGACCCGGCCCTCGTGGCGCCCGACGATGAACCCGCCGTGCCCGGGCGACCCGAGGCGAACCTCGAATTCCCGTCCGCTCCCATCACTCACGGCCACACCCACTCTCACCTTCGACCGGCGCGCCGCTCATCGGCAGCGTCCTGGTCATTCGAAACCTCGGCGCACCGAACCCGGTGCGTTCCCCTCGGCCGCCTGCTTGGCCCTGGTGGAGGAGCTGAGCTGCCACGGCACGCTCGTCACCATCACCCCGGGCTCGAACAACAACCTGCCCTTCAGCCGCAGCGCGGACTGGTTGTGCAGCACCTGCTCCCACCAGTGGCCGACCACGTACTCGGGGATGAAGACGGTCACCACGTCGCGCGGGGCATCCTTGCGGACCCGCTTGACATATTCGAGCACCGGTTTGGTGATCTCGCGATAGGGCGATTCGATCACCTTCAACGGCACGTTGATCTCGCTGTTCTCCCATTCGCGCACCAGCTTGCGGGTGTCGGCGTCGTCGACGTTGACCGTCACCGCCTCCAGGGTGTCCGGGCGGGTGGCGCGGGCGAAGGCCAGCGCGCGGCGCGTGGGCAGATGCAGCTTGGACACCAGGACCAGCGAGTGGGTACGGCTGGGCAGCACACCGTCCCAGTCGGATTCCTCGAGTTCACGCGAGACCGAGTCGTAATGCCTGCGGATCAGTTTCATCACGACGAAGATCGCCACCATCGTGAGGATCGCGATCCAGGCTCCGGCGAAGAACTTGGTGACCAGCACGATCAGCAGCACGGCGCCCGTCGCGGTCAAACCGATCGCGTTGATCACCCGCGAACGCGTCATGTGCCTGCGCTGTGCCGGATCGGTCTCGGTGCGCAGCAGGCGCGTCCAGTGCCGCAGCATGCCGGTCTGGCTCAGTACGAACGAGACGAACACGCCCACGATGTAGAGCTGGATCAGCTTGGTCACCTCGGCGCCGAAGACCACCACAAACGCGATCGCGGCACCCGAGAGGAACAGGATGCCGTTGGAGAACGCGAGCCGGTCGCCGCGAGTGTGCAGCTGACGGGGCAGGTAGCGGTCCTGTGCCAGGATCGAACCGAGGACGGGAAAGCCGTTGAACGCGGTATTGGCGGCCAGCACCAGGATCAGCGCGGTGACGATGGTGATGAAGAAGAAACCGATCGGGAAGCCGTGGAACACCGCTTCGGCGATCTGCGCTATCAGGGTCTTCTGGTGATAGTCGGCGGGCGCGCCGATCAGATGCGCCGGGTCGTGCGCGTACACGACGCGGATCTTCTGCGCCAGGATGATGATGCCCATCAGCAGCACGATCGCGATGGAACCCAGCAGCAGCAGGGTGGTCGCGGCATTGCGGGACTTGGGCTTACGGAACGCGGGCACCCCGTTGCTGATCGCCTCGACACCGGTCAGCGCCGCACAGCCGGAGGAGAAGGCGCGCGCGATCAGGAAGGCGAAGGCCACGCCGTAGAGGTGCTCGTCTTCGGCGTTGAGCCCGAAACCGGCGGACTCGGCCTGGATGTCGTCGCCCAGCACGTACGTACGGAACAAGCCCCAGGCCAGCATCGCGAACATGCCGAAGATGAACGCGTAGGTGGGAATCGCGAAGGCCGTCCCCGATTCGCGGATGCCACGCAGGTTGATCGCGGTGAGGATCGCGATCGCCACGACCGCGAACAACACCTTGTGCGTGGCGACGAACGGGATGGCCGACCCGATATTGGACGCCGCCGAGGAAATCGACACCGCCACGGTGAGCACGTAATCGACCAGCAGCGCGCTGCCGACCGTCAAACCCGCGTTGGGCCCGATGTTCTTGGTCGCGACCTCGTAGTCACCGCCGCCGGACGGGTAGGCGTGCACGTTCTGCCGGTAGCTGGCGACGACCACCGCCATCACCAGTGCCACGGCGAGACCGACCCACGGCGCGTACACGTAGGCCGAAATGCCCGCCGCCGACAGCACCAGGAAGATTTCCTCCGGAGCATAGGCGACCGACGACATCGCATCGGAGGCGAAGACCGGAAGAGCGATACGCTTGGGCAACAACGTGTGGCCGAGCGAATCGCTACGGAACGGCCTGCCCAGCAGCACTCGCTTGGCTGCCGTCGTCAACTTGGACACCGGGCTGAGCATAGAGGAGTTCACCAGTACCTTCGCGCGCACGTTCACCGGCGTCACGGCGATGTCCGGATTGTTTGCCCCGCGTCGGCGCGGGGAAAATGGGCGATGGGAGCATCCGGCGGGTACGGTCCTTGCCGGACGCCACGGGTAGGCAAGGAACGAGGGTGCACGGTGTACGTAGTGATCATGGGGTGCGGGCGTGTCGGCTCGTCACTGGCGCGTGCGCTGATCCGGGTGGGTCACGAGGTCACGGTCATCGACCGCGATCCCACCGCGTTCCGCCGCCTCGGTGAGGGCTTCACCGGGCAGGAGGTGATCGGCGTCGGCTTCGACCGCGAGGTGCTGACGCGGGCGGGGATCGAGCGCGCCGACGCCTTCGCCGCGGTGAGCTCCGGTGACAACTCCAACATCATCTCGGCGCGGGTGGCCAGGGAGATGTTCGGCGTCGAACGTGTCGTCGCCCGTATCTACGACGCCAAGCGCGCCGAGGTGTACGAACGGCTCGGCATCCCGACCATCGCCACCGTGCCGTGGACCACCGATCGGTTCCTGCGCACCCTCATCGGCGACAACTCGACCACCACCTGGCGCGACCCCACCGGCGCGGTCGCGGTGACCCAGCTGACCCTGCACGAGGACTGGTCCGGGCGCACAGTGCGCGACCTGGAACGCGACCTGCAGGTGCGGGTGGCGTTCATCCTGCGCTTCGGCCAGGGCCTGCTGCCCGAATCCAAGACGATCGTCCAGGCCGACGACGTCGTCTATGTCGCGGCCACATCCGGCACAGTCGGCGAGGCGATCGCCCTGGCCGCCAAAGCCCCACTGAGCGAGGACTGAACACATGAAGGTCGCCATCGCCGGAGCGGGCGCGGTCGGGCGCTCGATCGCCAGGGAACTGCTACGCGGCGGGCATCGGGTGATGCTGCTCGAACGCCAGCTCGATCACATCGACCCGGCCGCGATCCCCGACGCCGTCTGGGTCCATGCCGATGCCTGCGAGCTGTCGCTGCTGGAGAACGCCGACCTCGAGACCTACGAGGTGGTGATCGCGGCCACCGGCGACGACAAGGCGAATCTGGTGCACGCCCTGCTCGCCAAGACCGAATTCGGCGTGCGCCGGGTAGTGGCGCGGGTCAACGATCCGCGCAACGAATGGCTGTTCAACGAGTCGTGGGGCGTCGACGTGGCGGTGTCGACGCCGCGGCTGCTCGCCTCGCTCGTCGAGGAGGCCGTGTCGGTGGGTGATCTCGTGCGGCTGATGACGCTGCGTCAGGGGCAGGCCAACCTGGTCGAGATCACCCTGCCCGCCGACACCCAGCTGGCGGGCAAGCCGGTGCGAACCTTGAAGATGCCGCGCGATACCGCGCTGGTGACGATCCTGCGCGGCGGCCGGGTGATCGTGCCGCAACCCGACGATCCGTTCGAGGGTGACGACGAACTGCTGTTCGTCACCTCGGTGGAGGCCGAAGAGGATCTGCGGCTGACGCTGGCGACGCACGGCGTGCGGCCGTAAATCCCTACGCCACCTTCAGTTCCGCGCGCAGCTTGTTGAGCGCGCGGTGCTGCATCACCCGGACGACGCCCGGGCTGGTGCCAATGGCCTCGGCGGTCTGGGCCGCGCTCCAGCCGAGCACGATGCGCATGTGCAGAACCTCACGGTGATTCGGCGCGAGCACCTTCATCAGTTCAAGGGTGGCGGCGCGACGTTCGAAAGCGAGCACCCACTCCTCCGGGCCCGCCGAGGTACTGGCGGTGTCGGGCAGTTCGGCCGTCGGGTAGGCGGTGTGCATGCCGCGACGGAACGCGTCGGAGACCTTGTTGGCGGCGATGCCGTAGACGAAGGCCAGGAACGACTTACCCTGATCGCGGTAGCGCGGGATGGCGGTGACCGTGGCGATCAGCACCTCCTGGGTGACATCGTCGGCGGTGACGGTGAGGTGTCCGGTGGCGCCCATCCGAGCCGAGCAGTACCGCCGGACCACGGGGTGCACCAGACGCAGGATGTCGGCGACGGCCTCGCGGTCACCGCGGGCGGCAGGCCCGATCAACGCGTCGAGTTCGGCGCCGATGCGCTTGCTCTCCGACAGCGCGGGCGCCGGGGTCTTGGCGGCGGCGCGGCGTGCGGTGGTGGCCGGTCGCTCATTTCGGTGCTCGGTTGCCATCATGGTCGCCGGTCCTCTCACGATCATCGCGTATTTCCTACGCATTGATCGTGCGACGAACCGGCCGTCGCGACCAGATACCCCAGGGTGGGTACTTACCCACCTCCGGCGGAGGCACTGCCCACCCTACGAGGGCGCGGGTTCCGTTCCGGCGCCGGACTTCTCGGCGGGCAGATGTCCGGCGCGGCGCACCGCCCACACGGTGACCACCAGCGCGAGGGCGGTGAGCGGCCAGCCCATGCCGATCCGTGCCACGGCCAGCCAGGTGGTGTGGTCGGTGTCGTAGAGCTGGGACTGCACCAGGTAGCGGGCGCCGAACACGACCACCCAGACGCCGGTGGCCAGGTCGTAGAGCTTGCGGATGCGCTTGTCGGTACGCCAGCGGTGGCCGTGACCGTTGAGCGCACCCCAGATCACCCCGACCAGCGGTCTGCGCAGCAGGATCGACACCGCGAACACACCCGCGTACACCAGGCTGGTGTAGATGCCGAACAGGAAGAAGCCCTTGGCCTCCCCCACCCGCTGGGCGATGAGCGCGCACAGGCCGACGCCGAGGAAGCCGGAGACCGCGGGCTGGATGGGGCTGCGCTGCACCAGCCGCCAGATCAGGATGGCGGCGGCGACGCCGAGGGCGGCCCAGATGGCCACGGTGAGGCCCGCGAAGGTGTTCACCGGGACGAAGACCAGTACGGGAAGGGTGGAGTAGATCAGGCCGCTGAAACCGCCGAGCTGCTCGAGCAAGGTCTGTTCGGCCTTGCCGACCTCGGTATCGATCTCCGGGTCCACCCGGTCATCGGTGACCACGGGCAACGCCACGGTGGCTTCGGGGTCCGCGGCAGTGCGGTACTCGTTGCTGGAGGGCATACGTCAGCTGTTCCCGCGCAATTCGTAGTAGGGGTTGAAGATCACTTTGCGGCCGTCGCGGTCGCCGACGCGACCACGGACCAGAATGCGCCTGCCCGGTTCGATACCGGGAATGCGCCTTCGCCCGATCCACACCAGGGTGATGGCATCGGTGCCGTCGAAGAACTCGGCCTGCACGGTAGCGCCCGCCGCCTTGGGACACGCCTCGACACTGCGGAGTCTGCCCAGAATCGTCGCCTCTTCGCCGCGACAACAATCCTTGGCCCGCCGGGCACCGGACGCATCGGCCGTCTCGGCTAATTCCTCGGCGTCGAGCTGGTCGATATCGGCGGTGAGACGACGACCGAGTCGACGAAAATATCCCGAGTCCGGACCCGATCCCGACTTGTGTCCGCCCGTGGATGACGACATGTCACGCTTCTCCCGCTAGTTGGCCGTACAACGCCACTGTAGATGGGCAAACGCCCGGCCGCTACGCTCGGTCGGTGTTGCGCACCCCACCCCAGGTCACCGTGGTCGCCCTGCCGGGGACCGGCTCCGACGCCGATTTCGCGGCCCGCGCGTTCGGGCCCGCCGCCCGCGCGCGCGGACTCGCCTTCCACGCCGTCGAACCGGACCCACAGGCCGTGATCGCGAGCTGTACAGCGGCGTTGAACGCCGCCGCCGCGCGCGGTCCGGTCCTGGCCGCAGGCATCTCCCTCGGCGCCGCGATCGCACTCGGCTGGGCAGCCGAGCACCGCACCGCGGTGGTCGGTGTCATCACAGCATTACCCGCCTGGACGGGTGCCGAAACCGCCGCGTGCCCGGCCGCGGCGAGCGCCGCGGTTACCGCCGAGCAACTGCGAGCGGACGGTTTGGAGGCGGTGATCGAGCGGATGCGCGCCTCGAGTCCGCCATGGCTGGCCGACGCGCTGACCCAGTCGTGGCGCGGGCAGTGGCCGCATCTGCCCGCGGCCCTGGACGAGGCCGCCGGATACGCGTGGCCGTCGCAAGCGGAACTGGCCGCCACCGACGTTCCGGTGGCGGTGGTCGGCGCGATCGACGACCCGATCCACCCGATCGCGGTCGCCGAGGAATGGGCGGCAACTCTGCCGTCGGCCCGACTGCACCGGGTGACACTCACCGAGCTCGGCGCCGACCCCGCAATACTCGGACATGCCGGATTCGCGGAGTTGAGCGCGTTGCTAGCGGCGACCACACAGGCAACGAACAGCCTTGCCGGACAACCGATTTCGCAAGTACACGGGTAACTCGCCGGGCCCCGACACCGGACCCACCTCGAACCGCGGGCCCGGCCACCAGCGAAACCGCCTCCCCACGACCGGCAGAAGTCGCGGAGAGGCGGACGAGCCTAGTTCAGGCCGAGTTGCTGCATGGCCGAACCGTCCGCGCCGCGCCGCGGCTCGTCCGGCAGCTTCGGCGGCAACGCCGAGGGCGGCGGGGCGGCCGCCGCGGCGGCCTGCGCCTCCAGCGCGTCCTGCTGGGCCTGGACCTGCTGCTGGTGGGCCGCGGCCAGCTGTTCGGCGAGTTCCTGGGGCAGAACCACCGGAAGCGGGTCGCGCACGGGCAGCGGGTCGGTGCCGCGGCGCACCACGGCGTCGGCGAGGACGGCCCGCGCGGCGGTGATCAGCGGGCTGCGGTCGTCGACCGCGCCCTTGGGACCCGCGGCGACCAGCCGGATCATCCAGCGCGGGCCGTCGACGCCGATGAAGCGCAGATCGGCGCCCTCGGTGATCGCCTTGACCTCACGGCCCCACGGGCCCTTCTCGACGGCCACGCTCGCGCCGTCACCACGCAGCGACTCCGCCAGATCCGCGGCGACCGTGCGCCACTGACCCGCCGACTTGGGCGCCGCGTAGGCGGCGACGGTGAGCCTGCCGTGCTCGGTGGCCAGGTGCACCGCCTGCGGCGTGCCGTCGGGACTCATCTCCACCTGCAACTGCCCGCCCTGCGGAACCGGGATGAGCACCGAACCCAGGTCGAGGCGCCGCGCGATGGCCTCGTCGGAGACCTCGCTGATGTCGTACGGGCCGGCGGCCGCATCGGGGGCATGGTCGAAATTGCCGTAGATGCGCTCGTCGGTCGGCGCGTCGTCGAAGTCGAGGCGCGCGAAGTCGGGGCGCTGGAACTCGTCGGTGTCGTAGTCGTCGGAGTCGGCGTCCAGGTCGTAGTCCGCCTCGTCGTACTCGACCTCGTCGTATTCGACGTAGTCGTCCTCGCGCGCGCGCTTCTTCTTACCGAACAGACCCATCACGCCTCCTTGTCGGCCAGGCTGGCATGCCCGCCGCTCGACCCGTACCCGCCGGTGCCACGGGCGGTGTCGTCGAGATCGTCGACCTCGGCGAAATCGACCAGCTCGACCCGCTGCACCAGCAACTGCGCGACACGGTCGCCGCGACGCAATTCGATGGCGGTACGTGGGTCGTGATTGATCAGGCACACCTTGATCTCACCGCGATAGCCCGCATCGACCGTGCCCGGCGTGTTGACCACCGACAGACCCGCCTTCGCGGCCAAGCCGGACCGGGGGTGGATCAAGCCGACCGTGCCCATCGGCAACGCGATCGCGATCCCGGTACCGACCAGCACCCGCTCGCCCGGTTCGATGATCACATCCTCGGTGGTACAGAGGTCGACGCCCGCGTCACCCGGATGGGCACGCGTCGGCACAGGGATGCCGGGATCGAGCCGCCGCAGCGGAATCGGTGCAAGTGCGTTCACATCGGTCGAGACTACGCGGTCGAGGCCGGACCTTCTCGTCGCAGCCCTGGTGCGGTGACCTAGTGTTGAGGGGTGCCCGACCAGCCCCATTCCCCGACGACCGCGCCTACCGACACCGACCACCCCGCGCCGAGCGCGCAGGGTCCCTCGCCCTACTCCGAGCGCCTGTGGGTGCCGCTGTGGTGGTGGGCGATCGGCTTCGGAATCGCGGGACTGCTCGCGGCCGAGATCCACATGGGCGCGCCGGGGTTGCGGGCGTGGCTGCCGTATGTGTTGATGGCGCCGGTCCCGGTCTGGATTCTGTTGTGGATGAGCAGGCATCGTCTCGATGTCACCGTGTCGGACGACGGCACAGCGGAACTGCGCGTCGACCGTGCCCACCTACCGGTGAGCTTCGTCGCGCGCGCCACGTCGGTCGCGCCGACGGCGAAGAGCGCGGCCCTGGGCCGACAACTCGACCCCGCCGCCTATGTGCAACATCGGGCCTGGATCGGTCCGATGGCATTGCTGGTACTCGACGATCCGGACGACCCGACGCCGTACTGGTTGGTCAGTACGCGACGGCCGGACCTGGTCTTGGCCGCGCTCGGACTCCCGAGCGCGGGCTGACCCTTCCTCGCTGATCCCTACGGATCAGTGTGCGCGAGCCCGTGCGGGTCGATGACCGCACGGTGGGCGCGCACCGCCTGCTTCTAGAGCGCGCAATCCATGCAGATGAGCTGTCCACCCTTCTCGGTGGCCAGTCGGCTGCGGTGATGCACGAGGAAACAGCTCGAGCAGGTGAACTCGTCCGCCTGCTTCGGGACCACCCGAACGCTGAGTACCTCGTCGGACAAGTCCGCGCCGGGAAGCTCGAACGATTCCGCTGTATCGGATTCGTCGATGTCCACGACGGCGGACTGCGCCTCGTTGCGGCGGGCCTTCAGCTCCTCGAGCGAATCCTCCGACACCTCGTCGGATTCGGTGCGCCGCGGTGCGTCATAGTCGGTTGCCATGTCGTCTTCCCCTCAGTCCTTACTCCGTATATCCCGGATCAGTCGATTGCCGTAACCCTGCAGGGTTCCGGCGTTCGTACCGCCCCGCCGGTGGTGCACCTCACACGTGCACCGGTCGTCTATCAGGTTCGATCGGTGAGCGATCTACTCCGACAGCGTTCGGTAAACGCAGGACATGCCCTTGTTGTTCCCGCGACCGACCACCGTTTCACCGGTAAATATTCGATCTGGGCGGCCAGACAATAGCGGACCGATGAGCGAAAGTCGCAATCACACCCACGCCGAGCCGAAACCGACGACGAATCGTCACCTGCCGGGAAACTCGCGGAGACCTCCCCGACTCGCGGACCGCCGCGGGACTCGTAGAGTGAGCGCGTGGTTTCACTGATCACCGAAGGTAGCGCGACTGATCGCGACGGCAAACCCTTTCCGCGGCGGCGGCCCGAGCTCTGGCTCGCGCTCGTCCTCGTGCTGGCTCTGGTGAGCCTGTTCGTCTGGATCACGGCGTTCCGAACCCGTGACGACAGCAACGAACCGATGGCGTGCAACGCGCCGAGCACACCGACGGCGACCAGCGCGCCACAGCCCGCGGCCCTCGGTACCCGGGTGGGCCAGACGCGACTCGCGGAGGTCGACCCGGCGGCCCTGTCGGAGTCGCGCGTGCGGGTGTTCAACGCCAACGGCAAGAGCGGCCAGGCTGGCAACATCGCCTCGGCACTGGCCGACCTCGGCTTCGCCGGCGCGCCGGGGACACAGGTCGGTAACGATCCGGTCTACGTCAGCGGCGACCTCACCTGCGCCGGGCAGATCAGGTTCGGCGTGAACGGTCGACCGGCCGCCGCCTCGGTGCAGCTGATCGCGCCCTGCGCCGAGCTGATCGAGGATCCGCGCACCGACGACACTGTCGATCTGGTCCTCGGACAAGCCTTCGGCGAATCGCTGCGCCCCGGCGCCGACGCCGAGGCCGTGCTCCGGTCGCTGAAGAACCTGGCCCCCGGCGCGAGTTCGTCGTCGATCGACCCGGATCTCCTCGACGCCGCGCGCGAAGTCAAGTGCTGAGGATCTAGTCCGGTAGCGCCGTCGGCGCGCCGACCCGGTCGAGCAGATCGGTGAGGTCGGCGGCGATGCCGGGAGCCGCGACGACCGTCAGTTCGCCCGCGGCGCCGCCGACGGTGACCGGGGGAACGCGCACGACGGCACCCGCTTCGGCGGCGATGAGAGCGCCCGCGGCCCAGTCCCAGGCGTTGAGGCCGTGCTCGTAGTAGGCCTCCAGCCTGCCCGAGGCGACATGGCACAGATCCATGGCCGCGGCGCCGAGGCGGCGGATGTCGCGGATCCTGGGCAGAATCTCGGTGAGCAGCTGGGCCTGGCGGGCGCGACGCGCGCTGCCATAGGCGAAGCCGGTGGCTACCAGGGCCACCGAGAGCGAATCCTCACGACTGCAGCGCAGTGTCACCCGGGTCCCGTCCGGTCGCACAGCGTGCGATCCAGCGCCCAGTGCGGCGCTGTAGGTGGTCGCGGCGGCGACGTCGACCACCGCGCCCGCCACGGGCTCGCCATCGACCACCGCGCCCACCGAGACGGCGTAGCCGGGCAGCCCGTAGAGGAAGTTCACGGTGCCGTCGATCGGGTCGACGACCCACGTGACCGCGCCCGGCGCGGTGGCGCCCACATCGCCGCCGCCCTCCTCCCCCAGAATCGCGTCGTCGGGCCTGCGCTCGGCAAGCAGCCCTCGGATCAGCTGCTCGGATTCGGTGTCGACGACCGTGACCGGATCGGTGATGTGTCCCTTGGTGGCCACCGCGCCCGCGACGGGTCCGTCGTCGGCGAACACCTCGGGCCTGCGGGCGCGCACATGCGCGGCGGCCGCTTCGGCGAGCTCGACGGCGAGGCGCCGCAACTGCTCGTAATCGGCGGATGTGGCGGGGGCAGTGACAGTCTCGGGCTCGGTGTATTCGGGCACCCACCCATCGCATCACATGTCGTGGCTCGTCGCGCGCGTGGTGACTACCGCTACTCTTCTCCCTGGTGTCTGCCAGGCACATCGACCACGTCAGCAAGGGGTTGAATCATGTCCACTCGGGGGCACGCATTCGGTATCGATATCGGCGGCAGCGGTGTGAAGGGCGCCGAGGTCGATCTGGCCACCGGCCTGCTCACCCATGACCGCATCAAGATCGCGACACCGCAGCCGTCGACGCCCGCAGCCGTCGCCGGGGCGGTCGCCGAACTGGTCGCGCAGGCGGGATGGGAAGGTCCGGTCGGCATCACCATGCCGTGTGTGGTGCTCGACGGCCACACCAGAACCGCGGCCAACATCGACCAGGCATGGATCGGCACCGACGCCCACGCGTTGTTCGCGAAGGCGCTGGGCGGGCGCGATGTCACCGTGCTCAACGACGCCGACGCGGCGGGCCTGGCCGAGGACTCCTACGGCACCGCGCGCGACCTCGACGGGCTGACCCTGCTGCTCACCTTCGGCACCGGTATCGGCTCCGCGCTGCTCTACAACGGCGTGCTGGTGCCCAACTCCGAGCTCGGCCATCTCAAGATCGAGGGCGTCGACGCCGAGGATCTGGCAGCGGCCTCGGTCAAGGACAACGAGGACCTCACCTACCCGGAGTGGGCGCAGCGGGTGAGTCGCGTGTTGCGACACATCGAGGATCTGTTCTGGCCGAAGGTGATCGTGGCGGGCGGCGGCATCAGCCGTGATCACGAACAGTGGATTCCCCTGCTCACCAACCGAACTCCCGTGATTCCGGCCGTATTGAAGAACACCGCGGGTATCGTCGGCGCGGCGATGGCCATCGACGCGGGCCTCGCGCCGTAGTCCGGCGCGGCGGGCGACGCAACGCCTGGGTGGCATCGTGCCATGAGTACCCTGGTTGGATCGTTACAATGGAACACGTCCGGCGGTGAGCCGGTGAAACCTTCCGGCTGCGGCCGGTCGCGAGAAGGTCGGTGAACCAGCGCCGACTTCACCCGGCCGCCGCATCGCCGGTGCAACCCGACCGACCGCTCCGCCGGAAAACCACTCTGGCGTGACGCCGCACGAGACCGTCACGAAAGGGCGTACGTGGTAGCCACGAATACCCGTCAGACCGCCGACTCGGCCTCCGACGCCGATGCCGACGACGCCGTAATCCCGGCCAAGAAGGCGCCGGCTAAAAAGGCCGCCGCCAAAAAGGCGCCGGCGAAGAAGGCTGTAGCCAAGAAAGCGCCTGCGAAGAAGGCCGCCGCCAAGAAAGCTCCGGTCAAGAAGGCCGCCGCGAAGAAGGCGACCTCGGGCGAGGGCGGCGAGGACCAACTCGACGACGAGTCGGTCGAGGTCGACGATCTCGGTGATCTCGAAGTCGGCGAGGACGAACTCGTCGGCGAGGAAGTCGTCGTCGAGGACGTCGCCGAGGACACCGCCGAGGTCGCCGACACCGCGGAGCCGTCCGAGAAGGACAAGGCTTCCGGCGATTTCGTCTGGGACGAGGAGGAGTCCGAAGCGCTGCGTCAAGCGCGCAAGGACGCCGAGCTCACCGCGTCCGCCGACTCGGTGCGTGCCTACCTCAAGCAGATCGGCAAGGTCGCGCTGCTCAACGCGGAGGAGGAGGTCGAACTCGCCAAGCGGATCGAGGCCGGCCTGTTCGCCGCCGAGAAGATGCGCGAGTTCGCCGAGGCGGGCGAGAAGCTCTCGGTCACCACGCGCCGCGACTTCAACTGGATCGTGCGCGACGGCAACCGGGCCAAGAACCATCTGCTCGAGGCCAACCTGCGACTGGTCGTCTCGCTGGCCAAGCGCTACACCGGTCGCGGCATGGCGTTCCTCGATCTCATCCAGGAAGGCAACCTGGGTCTGATCCGCGCGGTCGAGAAGTTCGACTACACCAAGGGTTACAAGTTCTCGACCTACGCGACGTGGTGGATCCGCCAGGCCATCACCCGCGCGATGGCCGACCAGGCCCGCACCATCCGTATCCCGGTGCACATGGTCGAGGTCATCAACAAGCTCGGCCGTATCCAGCGTGAGCTGCTCCAGGACCTGGGCCGCGAGCCCACGCCGGAGGAGCTCGCCAAGGAAATGGACATCACGCCGGAGAAGGTCCTCGAGATCCAGCAGTACGCGCGTGAGCCGATCTCGCTCGACCAGACCATCGGCGACGAGGGCGACAGCCAGCTCGGTGACTTCATCGAGGACTCCGAGGCGGTCGTCGCGGTCGACGCGGTGAGCTTCACCCTGCTGCAGGATCAGCTGCAGTCGGTGCTGGAGACGCTGTCCGAGCGCGAGGCGGGCGTGGTGCGGTTGCGCTTCGGCCTCACCGACGGTCAGCCGCGCACCCTCGACGAGATCGGCCAGGTCTACGGAGTCACGCGTGAGCGTATCCGGCAGATCGAATCGAAGACGATGAGCAAACTGCGCCATCCGAGCCGTTCGCAGGTTCTGCGCGACTACCTCGACTAGCGATTCCCGGAAAAGGTCGGCACCACCGAATCGGTGGTGCCGACCTTTTTTTCGTTTCGCTTACTACATTCCTGGCGGTCTGTTTTATCCAGTTGACGATGGTCTAATCTTTTCGTGATCAACCACACACTGCTTGATTGCACTGTGGAGGACACGAATTGGCGAACTTCACCGTATCGTCACACCCAGTTTTTCGTTCTACCGCCTCAGGTCCGCGGTATCGGCATTGAGAGTTTTTCGCGCGTGCTCGATATTTATCACTTCAGCTACGGCTGGATCACCCCTGTCCTCGCCTACTTCATGTCCGTCACCGGCTGCCTGCTCGGGCTGCAGTGCGCGGCTCGCGGTCGCAATGCCACCGAAGGACGGGTCGGCTGGCTCATCGGCGCCGCTATCGCGATCGGCGGTACCGGGATCTGGGTCATGCATTTCATCGCCATGCTCGGCTTCACCATCCGCGGCACCGAGATCCGCTACGACATCCCGCTGACCCTGTTCAGCGCGGTCACCGCGATGGTGGTGGTCGGAGTCGGGCTGTTCATGGTCAACAAGCCGCAGCCCACCCTGCGCTCGCTGCTCTCCGGTGGCACGATCACCGGCCTCGGCGTCGGGACCATGCACTACACCGGCATGTACGCGATGAAGTCCAGCGCGATCGTCCGATACGACGCGGCGATGGTGGCCCTGTCGATGGTGATCGCGGTGGTGGCCTCGATCGTGGCGCTGTGGTTCACGTTGCGCGTCAAGGGTTTCCTCGCCACCGTGGGTGCGGCACTGATCATGGGCGTTGCCGTCTGCGGCATGCACTACACCGGCATGGCGTCGATGCACGCGCACACCGGGCATCAGACCGCCCCGGGATCCGGGACCCAGGCGATGGAACTACTGGCGCCGCTGATCGGGGTGAGCAGCATCGTCACCATGCTCGTGTTGATCAGTGTGTGCCTCACCGAGATCGAGAACGAGGAAGCGCTGCCGCGCATGTGGCTCACCTCGCGGCATCGTCCGCAGCCGCTGCCGGCCGAGCCCGCGCAGCCCGTCGCGCGCTACGCGCCGAACATCGAGCACGAGTACCGCACCGAGGAACTGAGCTACGACGGCGTCGGTGCCTGGCCACGCCGGGTCGTCGACTGATCAGGTCGTCGTGACTCCCGCACGGCGCCGAACGAATTCCACGACCGGCTCGACGACCCGGGCCGCGATCGGTCCGAGGATCGCCATCAGCAGCACATAGGCCGAGGCCAGCGCGGCCAGTCGCGCGTCGGCCTTGCCGTAGGCGACCGCCAATCCGGCGATGACGATGGAGAACTCGCCGCGCGCCACCAGTGCCGCGCCTGCCCGGGCCCGGCCCATCCGCCGGATTCCCTGCCTGCGCGCCGCCCACCACCCGACCGCGATCTTGGTACCGGTGGTCACCACCGCCAACCCGACCGCCCAGCCGAGCACCGGCGGGATCGCGGTCGGGTCGATCGACAGACCGAACGCGACGAAGAAGATCGCCGCGAACAGATCACGCAGTGGCTCCAGCAGTTTCGCGGCTTCGCGCGCGGTGGACCCCGAGATGGCGATGCCGAGCAGGAACGCGCCGACCGCCGCCGAGACATTGAGCGCCGAGGCCGCTCCGGCCACCAGCAGCGCGGCGCCGAGCAACTGGAGCAGGAACACCTCGCGATCGGCGCTGTCGAGCACCGCCGAGACCACCCGCCCGAAGCGCAGCGCGACCACGAGTACCACCGTGACGGTCGCCAGCGCGACCGCGAGCGAGATCAATCCGCTCAGCAGGCTCAACCCGGCCAGCATCATGGTCAGGATCGGCAGGTACACCGCCATCGCCAGGTCCTCCAGCACCAGGATCGACAGCACCACCGGGGTCTCGCGGTTACCGAGGCGGCCCAGATCGTCGAGCACCTTGGCCACGATCCCCGACGACGAGATGTAGGTGACCCCGCCGAGCACGACCGCGCCGAGCACACCCCAGCCCATGATCAGCGCCACCGCGACACCGGGCAGCGCGTTGGCCACCAGATCCAGCATTCCGGCCGTCCAGGAGCGCCGCAGGCCGGTCATCAGCTCGGGGGCGGTGTACTCGAGCCCGAGCAGCAACAGCAGCAGCACGACGCCGATCTCGCTCGCCATGTGCCCGAACTCGGTGGCGGCACCGAGGTCGATGAATCCGCCGCGGCCGAACGCCAGCCCACCGAGCAGGTACAGCGGAATCGGCGACATCCCGAACCTACCCGCCACCCGTCCGCAGATCCCCAGCGCGAACAAGATCACGCCGAGCTCGAGCAGCGCCAAGGCCTGCGAGGTCACGGCGGTCAGCCGTGCAGGAGAATCTTCGCGGCCGCGTCCAGGCCGTCCGGGGTGCCGACGACCACGAGCAGATCGCCCTCGGTGAAGGTGAAGTCCGGGCCGGGTGAGGGGTGGAGCTGACCGGCGCGCATCACCGCGACGATCGAGGTCTTGGTGCGGGTGCGCATGCCGGTCTCACCGAGCGTTCTTCCCGCATAGGGTGATTCGTCGACGATGCCGAGTTGGCGGGTGGTGATGCCCGGCAGATCGCGATGGTCGTCGTTGAGTTTGGCGACCAGTTGCGGCGCGCCGAGCAGGTTCGCCAGCACCGACGCCTCGTCGGAGGACAGCGGCACCTGCGCGGCGATGGCGTCCGGGTCGTCGGGTTTGGACACGATCAGGTCGATGTCACCGTCGCGGTGGGCGACCACCCCGACGCGGCGCCCCGACCTGACTTCGAAATCCTTGCGCACTCCGATGCCCGGTAGCGCTGTGACGTCGACGTTCACCCTGTCAACAGTAGCCGGGTCGGACCTCGATTGTGGTCTACGCCACTCCCTCGCGGCGCGGTGTACCGAACACGCCGTCGGAGTCGGGCAGATACGGCTGCGCGGCGAGCACGGCGGCCACCGGCAGCGGCGCGTAGAGGTGCGGGAACCGCATCGACGACGGGTCGCTCGGTACGCCGGATTCCCACTTCACCTCGCCGGTGAACGCCGTCGGGTCCAGCCACAGCACGACCATGTCCTCGCGCCCGGCGAAGAGCCGGTTGGCGGGCAGGTGGACCTGCTCCCGGGTGGACAGGTGCACGAAGCCTTCTTCGGCCAGCGAAGGCGGTCTCCGTTCACCCGCGCGGCGTGCTTGGTCCCATTCTTGGGAAGAACACAGGTGAACAAGCGTGTGAGTGTCGGAGGTCACGGGTAATCTTCCGGGTAGACAACATGTTCGGACGATCTAGACCCTGTCACAACTCGATCCTGTTCGGCCCGGTTCGGTGCTCGGCTCCGTAGGTTACGAGCAACACCGCAGCGAGCGACATGTCGGTGCGAGACGTCGGTCCAGGGGGAGGTGGCATCAGCGCTCCGCGGGTGATCGATGGTGTTCGAAACCGCCTACCAGCGCATGTTCGCTTTCAGCGAAACCGCAGGTCTGTTATCGAAAACACAAAGATTCACCTCCGGGAACAAAGCCTGAACCCCGAACGTCTGACAGAGTAGTCGTACCCCTGCTGGGAAGTAGCGGACGCGAGCCCCGTGGAGTGACCACGAGGCCCACACCTAGGCGAACGGCCACGCAGCGCCGGGAGCCGGGACGGAGGAGTCATGCCAGGAACCCTGACCAGCACCCCACTGACCGCGATCGATCGTTGCGATCGTTGCGGGGCGGCTGCCCGAGTGCGTGCCGTGCTTCCCGCGGGTGGCGAGTTGCTCTTCTGCCAGCACCACGCGAATGAACACATGGACCGCTTGCGCGAACTCGAAGCCGTGATCAACACGGACGACGCTCCCGCGATCTGACCACTCCTCGCGTCCGAAACAACCACATCTGACAACAGAAAACCCCGACAGCGGGCGACCCGGACAGGGCGCCCGCTGTTGCTGTATCCGGGTATCGCCGCTGTTCGGCGCAGCTCGGAGCGGACAACGCTTCCGTGTCCGGCACCTAGCGGACGTCGGCGAGAATGCCGTCGACGAGCAGAGCGACGCCGTAGTCGAACGCACCCTCCGGGTCGGCGGGGGCCTGGTAGTGCTCACCGACGGCCGTGCCGACCCGCCCTGCGAGCGGGAATCGGTCGGCGGGCATCACCCTGGCCAGCAGAGGACCGACGACCTCCCACCACCGCGCGTCGCTCAGCTGCGCGGCGGCGGCCGCGGCGGCAACGGCGAGGCGGGCATTGCCGGTGGCGAAGTCGGTGAGGACGGCGATCGCGCGGTCCATGGCCAGATCGCTCAGGCCGACACCCTCGATCGCGGCCAGCTGATGTTCGTAGCGACGCGTCCGGGCGGGGCCGAGCGTCTGACGCCACGGGGACACCTCGAGCAGCCAGGGATGCTCGATCAGTTCGGACCTGATCCGGGTGGCGACGGCGATCATGCGTTCGCGCACCGGTAGGTCGGCCGGGATCGGGGGGTCCGTGGCGGCAACGGCGTCGACCATGAGCACGATCAGGGCGTCCTTGCTGGGGACATAGGTGTAGAGGCTCATCGCGCGCAGCCCGAGTCGCGTGGCGACCGCGCGGATCGTCAGCTTGGCGAGGCCGTCGCAGTCGGCCAGGGCAACAGCCGCCGCCACCACGTCGTCGACGGTGAGCGCGGGCTTCGGGCCGCGCGCGCCGGGCTTCGACGGCAGGGATTCTCGCCACAGCAATTCGAGGATCCGCGCGGCCTGAGCTGTGGACTCCCTGTCCTGGTCAGCGGGCACTCGCCATCCTCTCCTTCGATCGTTTCGAGCGTTCGGGAACAAACTCAGTACAGTGTACGTTGTTCGAGTGTTCGTGCTGCCCGATCAGAGGAGAACGTTCTGCCCGCCACTCAGGCCACCTACCTCCCCGACCGCCACCTGTTCGCCCTGTGGACGTGGACCGGGCACGACACCGGGCCCGCGCCGACCGGGATCGGCGATCCGGAACGGCTCACCCTCGCACTGCCCGTCGGTGAACGCGGCGCGATCGAACCCGTCGAGGTGGCGACCGCGGTGGTCACCCCCGCCGAACTGGCCGAGGTCGCCCTCGACGACCTCGCCCCGTCCGCGCTGGCCTGGCGCGCGTCGATGGCCGACGGGCTGTCCTTCGCGTTGCCCACCGCCGCGCACGCCGTCCCCGACGCGGTCGGCACCGCGATCGTGTCCGCCGAGCGCGCGGCGCGGGTGTTGCGCGAGACGCGCACGCTCGACACCGAGCTCGCGCGGGTTCTCGATGCCACGCTGCGGCCGTATCAGGTGCGCGGGGTGGGGTGGTTGCGTGAGACCGTGTCGGCCTACGGCGGGGCCGTACTGGCCGACGAGATGGGACTCGGCAAGACGGTGCAGACCATCGGATTCCTCCAGGGGCGGGCCGCGGGGCCGCAACTGGTGGTGTGCCCGACCTCCCTGGTGGGCAACTGGGTGCACGAGATAGCACGGTTCGCGCCGGGGTTGACGCCGGTGTCGTGGCGTGGCGGCGCGGTGCCCACCGCGGCGGGGACGGTCGTGGTGACCGGGTATCCGACCCTGCGGCTCCACGGGGCGGCGTTGACCGGTGAGCAGTGGGCGACGGTGGTGTTCGACGAAGCGCAGGCGTTGAAGAACCCACGCACCCAGGTGTCGCGGGCGGCGCGCGCGGTGCCCGCCGACGCGAAGGTCGCGCTGACCGGAACGCCGGTGGAAAACCACCTCGACGAACTGTTCGCGCTGCTCAACCTCACCGTGCCGCGACTGTTCGCGCATCGCACGCAGTTCCGGCGCAGGTTCGTGCGCCCGATCGAGGAGGGTTCGACCGCCGCCGCGGCCCGGCTGCGAGACGCCGTCGAACCGGTTGTGCTGGGACGCAAGAAAATTCAGGTGGCGGCGTCACTGCCCGCGAAGATCCACAGTGACCTGCTGTGCGATCTCACCGCCGAGCAGGAACGGGTGTACGACGCGGTGCTCGCCGCCGCCCTCGACGAGGGCTTCGGCTCGGGCCTGCAACGACAGGGGCGGGTACTGGCCGCGCTCACCCACCTCAAGCAGGTGTGCAACCACCCCGGACTGGTCTCCGGCGATCTCGGCGAACTGGCCGGGCGCTCCGGCAAACTCGACCTGTGCGCCGACATCGTGGCGACCAACCTGGAAACCGGTGACCCCACCCTGATCTTCACCCAGTACCGCAAGACCGGCGACCTGCTGGTGCGGCATCTGGCCGAGCAGTTCGACATCGAGGCTCCGTTCTTCCACGGCGGGCTCGACGCCACCCAGCGCGGCGATCTCGTCACCCGTTTCCAGGCGCCGGACGGACCGCCGGTGCTGATCCTGAGCCTGCGCGCGGCGGGCACCGGCCTCACCCTCACCCGCGCGGCCGATGTGATCCATTTCGATCGCTGGTGGAATCCGGCGGTGGAGGCACAGGCCTCGGACCGGGCGCACCGGATCGGGCAGACCCGCACCGTCACCGTCACCACCCTCACCAGCGCCACGACGGTGGAGGAACACATCGCGGCGATGCACACCCGCAAGTCCGCGCTGACGGATCTGTCCGATGCGGCGGGCATCGCCGAACTCGCCCGCCTCGACGACGACGCGCTCGTCGACATCCTGCGCCGGAAGCGAGAGAACTGATGGCCGACAACGAATTCGGATACACCCCGTGGGGCATGGACTGGGTGCGCTTGGCCGAACCGCTGCGCCAGACCCGCCCGGAACCACTACTGCCCCGTGCCCGCAGCATCGCGCGCAACGACGGTGTGCGTGTCGAGATCGAGGGGCGAACGGTGCGCGCGCACCTGCATCGCGGCGGTCAGGCGTCGGTAGCGCACGTCGAAGTGGCCCCGCTGACGCGGGCGGCGGTGCTCGCGATCGGTCGGACGATCACCGACCCGACCGTCCTCACCGACGAGACGCACCGGGCATTGCTCGACGCGGGTCACTCCCCCGCGCCGACCCTGGCGAGCACCGATTGTTCCTGCTCCGCGCGGACCGCTCGCTGCGTCCACGTGTTCGCGACGCTGTACACGATCGCCCGCAGGGTCGACGAGAATCCGCGCGTCGCACTGGAACTCCAAGGGTACTTCGACGCCGACGCCGAATCCGACACTCCCGCACCGGAGCCACGTTGGACACCCCTGCACACCCTGGACCCGGGCCGCTTCTTCGACGCCGCTCGGTAAACCCGACTCGACCCGCCGGGTGATCGGCGCGGCTCAGGCGTTGGTGCCGCCGTCGACTGTGAGGATCGCGCCGGTGATCGATCGGCCCGACGGGCCCGCGAGGAAGGCCACCAGTTCGGCGACATCGGCCGCGGCGCCGAATCGACCGAGGGCGTTGAACTCTCGTTGCGTGGCGGCGTGCGCGCTGTCGGCCGGGTTCATGTCGGTGTCGGTGGGGCCGGGCTGGACGAGGTTGACGGTGATGCCGCGCGGCCCGAGTTCGCGCGCGAGGGCTTTGGTGAAGCCGTTGAGGGCCGACTTGCTGAGGTTGTACAGCGACAGCCCGCCGAACAGCGCGCGGTCGGACAGGTTGGAGCCGATGGAGATGATCCGGCCGCCGTCGCCGAGGTACCCGAGCGCGGCCTGGCCCGCGACGAAGGCGGCCCTGGCGTGGATGTTGAGCGCGCGGTCGATCTCGTCGAGGGTGAACTCCTCGTAGGGCTTGGCCGGGAAGATGCCCGCGTTGTTCACCAGCACGTCGAGGCCGCCCAGTTCGCGCGCGGTCCGTTCGACCGCGGCGACGATCTGCGCGGCGTCGGCGCTGTCCGCCTTGATCGGCAGCGCGCGCCTGCCGGTGGCCTCGATCTCGGCGGCGACCGCTTTCGCGGCGACCTCGTCGCGCTGGTAGGTGAACGCCACATCGGCGCCGGTGGCGGCCAGCGCGCGGGCGATGGCCGCGCCGATTCCCCTGCTCGCGCCGGTCACCAGGGCCACGGTGTTGCTGTTCGTCATCAGGCTCGCTCCAATTTTGTAGTGATCGATACACAAATAGGGAAGCGCATCGACGAACCCGTCGTCAAGAGTTTTATACCGATCGACACAGAAATAGCGAGCGGGCTCTTCCACCACCGCGAAGCGCGGTATATTTACCGATCGGCACAGAAAGGTTTCACATGGCAGAGCGTGGGCGACCCCGGGGCTTCGACCGTGACGTAGCGCTGCGCCGGGCGATGGAGGCGTTCTGGGAACTCGGCTACGACGGCGCCTCGATGAGCGACCTCACCGCCGCCATGGGCATCAACTCCCCCAGCCTCTACGCCGCCTTCGGCGACAAGGAATCCCTGTTCCGCGCCGCCGTCGAGCTCTACGGCCGCACCGAGGGCTCACACACGGCCGGGGCGTTGCGCGAGCAACCCACCGCCTACGCCGCGATCGAGGCGATGCTGCGCGACAACATCACCCACTACACCGATCCCGGCCTCCCGAACGGCTGCATGGTGGTCCTGGCCGGCGCGACCTACACCACCCGCAACGCCGCGGTGCGTGAATTCCTGGTGCAAGCCCGTCGCCACACCACCGCCGACATCCGTGCTCGCCTCGATCGGGGCGTCGTCGATGGCGATCTGGCGCCCGGCACCGACACGGCCTCGCTGGCCATGCTGTACAGCACTGTGCTCTACGGACTGTCGATCCAGGCCAGAGACGGCGTCGGCCCCGACGAACTCAGCGCCGCCGTCGACAGCGCGCTGCGCACACTCGACGCCGTGACACGCTAGGCGAGCCGAGAGGTTCGACCCTCAGAGTCGACGCAGCGCGGCGATGCGCTCGCCCAATTGATCGACGCTCGCCAATGCCGTGGGCGGACCACCACATTCGCGCCGGAGTTCGCCGTGGATCACGCCGTGGGGTTTGCCGGTGCGGTGGTGGTGCATCGCGACGAGACTGTTGAGTTCGCGGCGCAACTCGCCCAGCTTGTCCGAGGTGGCGACGCGTTCGGCGACCGCCGCCGGTGGCGCGGCGGACTCCTGGGCCGTGCGGTCGGCGAGCTGACGGGTCTGGCGGTCACGCAGCAGCGCACGCATCTGATCGGCGTCGAGCAGACCGGGGATGCCGAGATAGTCGGCTTCCTCGTCGCTGCCCGCGATGGTGGCGGTGCCGAAGGAGGATCCGTCGTAGATCACCTGGTCGAGTTCGGCGTCCGCGGCGAGCGCGACGAAGGACTTCTCGTCCTCGCCGGGCTCGTCCTTCGCCTTGTTCGCGTCCATCAGGAGCTCGTCGTCGAGGCCGTCCTTCTCGCGATGCGGCTTGCCGATGACGTGATCGCGCTGCAGCTCGAGCTGGGCGGCCAGATCCAGCAGCACCGGCACCGACGGCAGGAACACACTCGCGGTCTCCCCCGGCTTGCGGGCACGCACGAAACGACCGATGGCCTGCGCGAAGTACAGCGGCGTCGAGGCACTGGTGGCGTAGACGCCCACGGCCAGGCGCGGCACGTCGACCCCCTCGGACACCATGCGCACCGCGACCATCCACGGCTGGGTGCTCTTGCCGAATTCGCTGATGCGCTGCGAGGACTGCGGGTCGTCCGAGAGCACCACCGAGGGCCGCTCACCACAGATGTGCTCGAGCAGTTCGGCGTAGTCGCGAGCCCGTTCCTGATCGGTGGCGATCACCAGACCGCCCGCGTCGGGCATGCCGGACGCGCGGAGCTGGCGCAGGCGCACGTCGGCCGCGCGCAACACCGCCGAGATCCAATCGCCCGCCGGGTCGAGGGCCGTGCGCCAGGCTCGCGCGGTGTGTTCGGCGCTGAGCGGTTCGCCGAGCCGGGCGGTGTGCTCCTCACCCGCGCTGTCGCGCCAGTGCGCGTCACCGGAGTAGGCCAGGAACACCACCGGACGCACGACACCGTCGGCGAGCGCGTCGGCGTAGCCGTAGGAGTGGTCGGCGCGCGAACGAGGGAAACCGCCTTCGTCGGGCTCGTAGGTGACGAAGGGGATCTTCGAATCGTCGCTGCGGAACGGGGTTCCGGTGAGCGCGAGCCGGCGGGTGGCGTCACCGAACGCCTCCTCGGTCGCCTCACCCCAGGTCTTGGCGTCGCCCGCGTGGTGGATCTCGTCGAGAATCACCAGCGTGCGGCGGTTCTCGGTGCGCACCCGATGCCGGGTCGGGTGGGCGGCGACCTGGGCATAGGTCACCACGACGCCGTGATAGTCGCCGGAGGTCGCGCCGGTGGTGTTGGAGAACCGCGAGTCCAGCTGGATGCCGGTGCGCGCGGCGGCGGAGGACCACTGGTGCTTGAGGTGCTCGGTCGGGGCGACGACGGTGATCTGATCCACCGTGCGATCGGCCAGCAACTCCGCGGCAACCCGCAGCGCGAAGGTGGTCTTACCGGCGCCGGGTGTCGCGACCGCGAGGAAGTCACGCGGCTTGGTGGCCAGGTACTTCGTCAACGCGCGCCGCTGCCACGCGCGCAGCGAACCCGACAGGACACCCCCCGCGGCGGTCTCGCCCGGTGTCCCCGCTTGCTTCGCCGTAGCGGCGCCACCCGACCCAGTCACGCAGTCGACCCTAGCCGCCCGATGCGGCGTGTCGCCAAACCGACGCGGGGTGGGCGACCGGCATCACAACAGCAGCCGTGGTCACCGGCCTTTTACCTGTTACCCACCGACACGATGCCCGGCCCGCACCCCACAGACCACCGACGTACGGGATGCTTGACACCGAGATGAACAATGACCAGGCCCCGGCGGCGGACGCGGCGAGCCCGCCGCGGGCACACCCGCCCCGTGACACGCCCGCGCGCCCGTCGGCCGACGCGCAGGCCGCTCCGCAACGTCGCAGCGATCGCGCACCGTGGCGGCGATGGCTGGCCACGGCGTGGCGGCTGATGGTCCGGGTCGCGGTGAAGTGCTGGGACAATTCGATCTTCGCCAAGTCCGCGGCGGCGGCGTTCTGGCAGACCCTGTCGCTGGCGCCACTGCTGCTCGGCCTGCTCGGCAGCCTCGGCTACGTGGGCGGATTGTTCGGGCCCGACACCGTGCAGATCGTGGAGAGCAAGATCATCGCGTTCAGCCGCGACTTCTTCAGCCCGTCGGTGGTCTCGGATCTGATCGAGCCGACCGTCAACGATGTGCTCGGCCGCGGGCGCGGCGCGGTGGTATCGGTGGGTTTCGTGCTGTCACTGTGGGCCGGGTCCTCGGCGATGGCCACCTTCGTCGACGCCATCGTGGAGGCGCACGGGCAGCAGGACGCCCGCCATCCGGTCTGGCAACGAATCTTCGCGCTGCTGCTCTACGTGCAGTTCCTGGTGGCCGCGGTGCTCATCCTGCCGGTGATCGCGCTGGGCCCGACCCGGGTCGGGCGGGTGCTGCCCGAGACGTGGCGCGAGCCCGGATTGCGACTGATCGATACGTTCTACTACCCGATCGTCGGGCTGCTGCTGATCGTCGGCCTGACCACGCTCTACAAGCTGGCCCTGCACAAATCACTGCCGTGGCATCGGCTCTTCGGCGGCGCGCTGGTGGCCGGGATCTTCTTCATGGCGGCCAGCGATCTGCTGCGCCGTTACCTGTCGTGGATCACCCAGACCGGGGCGAGCTACGGCGCGCTGGCCACCCCGATCGCGTTCCTGTTGTTCACGTATTTCCTCGGCTTCGCGGTGATCCTCGGCGCGGAGTTCAACGCGGCCGTGCAGGAATTCTGGCCTGCCCGGGCCACCCGGATGGAACAGGTCAAGGAATGGATCAGCAACCAGGTACGCGGCGACGATGAGGACGAGGACGACGAAACCGCCGGGGCCCCATCGCGGGCACCGGCGTCACCGACCGAGCACTCGGCTCAGTCGCCGTCCTTGCGCAAGCCCTCGTAGACCTTCTTGCAGTCGGGGCACACGGGCGAGCCGGGCTTGGCCGAACGCGTCACCGGGAAGACCTCGCCACACAGGGCGACGACCATCGTGCCCATCACGGCACTCTCGGCGATCCGGTCCTTCTTCACGTAATGGAAGAATTTGGGGGTGTCGTCGCTGGTGGTCTCGTCGGTCGTGGTTTCCGGGCGTACCAGAGTGTCTGTACTCACGCCTTCCATGATGCCGCATCCGGGCACCGGGCCGCTGACCAGCCGCGTGTGCGCTCGATGACGTCGAGTGGAAGACTCAGGGTATGCAGTCCTACGGCGATGTACCGGGCGCCGACGAATCCGAGCCGGACCCGGAGGTGACCGTGCCCACCGAGCCCAGGTCCTCGCGTGGGTTCTTCCGGCCCGCGCCCGCCGAGCACGCCGTGCTGATCACCGAGGCCGCGCCCTCGCTCGACGACCAGCATCGCGCCAGGGTGCGCCGCTACACGTTCATCATGGCCTTCCGGATCCCCTGCCTGATCCTGGCGGCGATCGCCTACAGCGCGTTCGAGAGTCCGCTGCTGTCGATCCTGATCATCGCCGCCTCGGTGCCGCTGCCGTGGATCGCGGTGCTCATCGCCAACGACCGCCCGCCGCGCACCAAGGACGAACCCAGCCGCTGGGACGGCCGCACCAACCAGATCGCGCTGGAATCCCGACAGCACAAGACGCTGGAATAGCGGTCGCCCGTTCGGCTATCCGGCCGGTTTCGGTCTGCGGACCAGCATCGACATGACCGCGGCCATGCCGCAGAGCGCTCCCGCCACATACCAGGCGAGGTCGTAGGAGCCCTGTACGTCGCGGATGACGCCCGCTCCGGTGGCCGCGACGGCGGCGCCGACCTGGTGGGCGGCGAAGACCCAGCCGAACGCGATCGGGCCGTCGGCGCCGAAGAGTTCGCGGCACAGCAGCACGGTCGGTGGGACGGTCGCGATCCAGTCCAGACCGTAGAACACGATGAACACCCACATGCTCGGCTCGGTGTGTGGGCCGAGCAGCGAGGGCAGGATCAGCAGCGAGAGCCCGCGCAGCGAGTAGTAGCCGAGCAGCAGATAGCGCGGATCCACGCGATCGGAGAGCCAGCCCGAGGCGATGGTGCCCGCCACATCGAAGATCCCGACCAGTGCCAGCAGTCCGGCGGCGGTGGTCGGTGGCATGCCGTGATCGTGTGCCGCGGTGACGAAATGGGTACCGACCAGACCGTTCGTCGATGCCCCACAGATCGCGAAACCACCGGCCAGCAGCCAGAATCCCGGTTTGCGTGCGGCCGAGGCCAGTACCGTCAACGCCCGACCCGCACCGCCGGTGATCGGAGCTCGCAGGCCCACGTCCGAACCGGCGGGCGCCCCGTACGCGCGCGCCCCGACATCGCTGGGGTAGTCGCGCACGAACAGCCAGACCAGCGGCGCCACCGACAGCGCCACCGCCGCCACGATCGCCGACGGCAGCCGCCAGCCGTGTTCGATGGCCAGCATCGATACCAACGGCAGGAACACCAGCTGGCCGGTGGCGCCCGCCGCGGTGAGCACTCCGGTGACCAGGCCACGGCTGCGGACGAACCAGCGACCGGTGATGGTCGCGACGAACGGCATGGACATCGACCCGACGCCGACGCCCACCAGCAGTCCCCACGTCGCCACCAGCTGCCACGCCTGGGTCATGAACACCGTCAGCCCGCTGCCCGCGGCGATCAGCACCAGCGCCGAACACACCACCCTGCGGATGCCGAATCGATCCATCAGCGCGGCGGCGAACGGCGAGATCAGACCGTAGAGCAGCATATTCAGCGAGACGGCGGTGGAGATCGTCGCATGTGACCAACCGAATTCGGTGTGCAGCGGTTCGATGAGGACGCTGGGGACCGAGCGGAAGGCGGCCGCGCCGAGCAGCGCGACGAAGCCGACGCCCGCCACGATCCACGCGGGATGGAGTCCACTGCGTTCGTCGACGACCGGGGCCGGTGCGGAAACGAGGTTGTCGGCCGGATCGTCGCCGGTGGGCGGCGCGGGCGCACGGAGATCGGTCACTGGGCCAGCGTGCCGGATCGACGCCGGGCGGGCGAGTGGCCGGTGTGACATGTTTCGTCAATATTCTGCCACCGACAGGTGGTCTGAGGGGGTAGCCGGCGGCCGGGCGAGCCTCACGGGCGGTGCCGCGGCACCGGCGCCCCGCACGCCGAGCCGACAAAGACTGTCGACAGCACGAGGTCGGCGGCCTACCGTTCGAACAGGACCACCCGAACTGCCCGACAGGACAACCGAATCCGGCCGACGGCTCCCGGGTGCCCCTCATCTCGGAAGGGAGACAGCATGATTCGCTGGACCTGGGCATTTCTCGACCGGCCCGTCGACACGTTCGCCGACTGCGCGCGGTTCTGGGCGCAGGTCACCGACTCCACCGTGTCGCCACCGCGCGGCGACCACGATGAGTTCATCACGCTGCTGCCGGCGACCGGGCCCGCGTGGATCAAGATGCAAGCGGTCGACGGCGACGGCGGTATCCACCTCGATCTCGACGTCGACGATCTGCCCGGGGCGATCGCGACCGCGACCGGGCTCGGTGCCCGCGTAGTCGCCGAAACGGGCGCCTACACGGTGCTGGAATCGCCTGCCGGACAGACGTTCTGCCTCATCCCGTCCACCGCACCGGCCGGTCTCGGCCCGGCTCCGATCACGGTGTCGACCGCACCCGATGGCACGGTGACCCGCCTCGACCAGGTCTGCCTCGACCTGTCCCCCGCTGACATCGACGCTGACACCGCCTTCTGGCAGGCACTCACCGATTGGACCCACAACCCCGGCCGACGCCCGGAATTCTCCCGCCTGCGCGGCCCCGACCAGCCGCTGCACTTTCTGCTCCAGCGCCTCGACGAACCGGGCCCCGCCGGCGCGCACGTCGACCTGGCCTCCTCGAACGTCGCCGCCACCGCCGCCTGGCACGAATCCCTCGGCGCCACCCGCATCGCCGACGCCGAACACTGGACAGTGCTGCGCGACCCCGGCAATGCCATGTACTGCGTGACCTCGAGGGATCCTTACACCGGCTGAACCAGCCCCAACACAGCTCGGCCGCGAACGCAGTCGATGCGCCCCTCCAACCCAACGGCTTTCCGTCCAGCCGCGAGACGCCGCGGGCGCCGGAACATTTCGCGCGATCACATGATCCGCGCGCCCGGCGACACGCAGCGGCAGCTGGCCGTTCGCGGTGCTGGTGGTCCTGGCACAGTAGTCGGGTGCCTACGAACCCGACGATGACCGACTCCCTGCTCACCGCGCTGTGCCCGGACCTGCGCACCGCGCTGATCCGGGTCGGGTACGACGCCGACACCCTCGTCGAGGCGTTGGGGTCCGATGTGCATGCGGCACTGAGCCGTTCGGAGCCGGTCCCGGTGCGGCGGGCCGCTCGGGCGGCAGGCGAGCTCGGCACGCTGGTGCGGTTGCTGCTGCTCGGCGACGTCCTGCCCGAGCGCGACGTCGCGACCGCGCTGGCGCCGGTGCGCATCGACGCGGCGGTGGCGGCGGGTCTGCTCACCCGCGACGGTGATCAGGTGCGCGCCGCGCTGGATCTGCGACCGCTCGACGCGGGTGCGGGTACCCGGTGGATCCTGTCCGATCTCGACGATTCGATGCGGCGGCGCACGCTCACCGAGGATCACGTCCTCGGTGTCGGGCACGCGTCGCTGTCGTTGTTGCGCGCCACACCCACCGAGCCGGTCGGGACCGTGCTGGATCTGGGCACCGGCTGCGGTGTGCAAGCCGTGCACGCGGCGGGTTACGCGGGCCGGGTCACCGCCACCGACGTCAACGCACGGGCGCTGTGGCTGGCGCAGGCCACCGCCGCGCTCAACGAACTCGAGATCGAACTGCTCGAGGGGTCCTGGTTCGAGCCCGTCGCCGGGCGCCGCTTCGACCAGGTCGTGGCCAACCCACCGTTCGTGGTCGGTCCGGCACGCATCGAGCACACCTACCGCGACTCCGGACTCGCCCTGGACGGCGCCAGCGAACTGGTCATCGGGCAGGCGCCCGCGCTGCTGGCACCCGGCGGCACGGCGGCCATGCTCGCCGCCTGGGTGCACGTGGACGGCGAGGACTGGCGCCGACGCGTATCGAGCTGGCTGCCCGCCCACGGCGTCGACGCCTGGGTCGTGCAGCGCGACGTGGCCGATCCGGCCCTCTACGTCGGCACCTGGCTGCGCGACGCGGGCCTGGATCCGCGCGACCCGGCCGCCCAGGAACAGGCGACGCGCTGGCTCGACGCCTTCGAGGCCGCCGATGTCGAAGGCGTCGGGTTCGGGTTCGTCTACCTGCGCGCGATCGATGGGCCGACCGAACTCCTCGCCGAGGACCTCACCCACGGTTTCGACGACCCGCTCGGTACCGAGGTCGCCGGGTACTTCGCGCGGTCGGCGTGGCTGCGCGCGGTGGCCGCCGACGAGAACCTCGCGTGGGCATCCCGCTTCGCGCCGAGCCCGGCGACCGCGTTGGAGCGGGTGTATCTGCCCGGTGAGTTCGGCTGGACCGAGCAGGCGATCCGGCTGCATCGCGGCGACGGACCGCGCTGGCAGCACGAGGTGGACGAGTCCACGGTCGCCCTGGTCGCGGGAATGCGGCCCGAGGGGCTGCCGTTGTACGAACTGCTCGAACTACTCGCCCTCGCCGAGGGAGCAGAGCAGGTCACACCGGAATTCGCCGCGCGTGCGCTCGGCGTGGTCGCCGGGCTCGTCCGCCACGGATTGGTGCGGCCCGTCTGAACCGCTCCCGGTGGCAGCGAGTGGCGATCACGGCGCTCTTCTCAGGAACTTCTCAGCCGTTGGGGTGGGAACCAGCAGCTCAGAGCGGTTTATCGACCGCGGGATCGGGAACTTTCTCTAAGTCGGATCCGTTGATCGGGATGAGACACCACCGACAGGAGGCAAGTCATGACAAGCCCCGCCACCACTCGTTTGCGCCCCAGCGAGGCCGATATCGACGCCCAGAGCCCCGCAGCCGATCTGGTACGCGTGTACCTCAACGGAATCGGACGTACGGCACTGCTCACGGCGGCCGACGAGGTCGAATTGGCCAAGCGCATCGAGGCGGGCCTGTATGCCCAGAACCTGCTATCGACCGGTAAGCGGTTGACGGCGGCTCGTAAGCGCGATCTGGCGATCCTGGTTCGCGAGGGCTCTGCCGCCCGGTCACATCTGCTCGAGGCCAACCTGCGTCTGGTCGTATCCCTGGCCAAGCGCTACACGGGCCGAGGTATGCCGCTGCTCGACCTGATCCAGGAGGGCAACCTCGGACTGATCCGCGCGATGGAGAAGTTCGACTACGCCAAGGGCTTCAAGTTCTCCACCTACGCCACCTGGTGGATCCGTCAGGCCATCACCCGTGGCATGGCCGATCAGAGCCGCACCATCCGGCTGCCCGTGCACCTGGTCGAACAGGTGAACAAGCTCGCCAGGATCAAGCGTGAACTGCATCAGCAGCTGGGCCGCGAGGCCACCGACGCCGAGCTCGCCGACGAGTCGGGCATCCCGGTGGAGAAGATCGCCGATCTGCTCGACCACAGCCGCGACCCGGTGAGCCTGGACATGCCCGTCGGCAACGACGAAGAGGCTCCCCTCGGCGACTTCATCGAGGACTCCGAGGCCACGTCCGCCGAAAGCGCCGTGATCGCCGGTCTGCTGCACCGCGACGTGCGCAGCGTCCTGGCCACCCTCGACGAGCGCGAACAGCAGGTCATCCGCCTGCGTTTCGGTCTCGACGACGGCCAGCCTCGCACCCTGGACCAGATCGGCAAGCTCTTCGGCCTGTCCCGTGAGCGGGTCCGCCAGATCGAGCGCGAGGTCATGTCCAAGCTGCGCAAGGGCGACCGCGCCGACCGGTTGCGCGCCTACGCCAGCTGATCCGAAAACTCGACGGCCCCGCGGGGTCGTCTGCGAAAACGCCGACCGGCGACCGCGAACTCTCCCCTCCGGGTCGCGAGCCGGTCGGCGTTGTTCGTTCCCCCTGCTCCACCTCGGCCCAGGTCACCTCGGTTACCGCCGCGTGGCGACGGGCGGGGGGTCGTCGAACGTCAGGCCAGTCGGCGGGGGCCGGTGTCGAAGCGGCTCGGTTCGGGGCCGATACGGGCTCGGGCGTAGATGATCTCCGCCGATGCCGAGGCCGCGAGCACGGGATCACACGAGAGTTCCCGCAGCTGCGGAATGTCGTCGAACAGGGCCGAGATACGTTGCGCCAATTCGGCGAGAGCCGCCTTGTCGACGCCGGTTCGGCCCGGGCCCTCCGACAGCAGTGGCGCCGCGCGGGGCGCGTCGATGAGCGCGGTCGCTTCCTGCTGGGTCAGCGGCAGGGCACGATAGGCGCGGTCGCCGAGCAGGTCGATGATCATCCCGGACAGGCCGAACTGGATGACCGATCCGAACGACGGATCGTCGGTGACGCGCAGCACACACCCGACGCCCTTGGTCGCCATCCGCTGCACGTGCAGCAACGGGTCACCGCAGATCTCCACCAGATCGGTGTAGGCCTGCCGGACCGCGTCCGGTCCCCACAGATCCAAGCGCACGCCGATCAGATCCGGCCGGCGCCGCCACAGCTCCCCCGTGGCCTTCGCCGCGACCGGATAACCGAGTTCCTCGGCCGCGGCGACCGCCTGTTCGGCATCGCGCACGGCCCGGAACTCGACTACGTCGATGCCATAGCACCCGAGTAACCGCGCAGTCTGCTCGTCGGTGAGCCACCGACCACCCGATTCGGCGAGCCAGCCCTCCACCAAGGCCGCCGCGGTCACGGTGTCGATTCCGGGCGGGCGCACCACCGGCGAGACGGGTCGATCCCGCCAGCGCGCATACCGGTCGACCCTGGCCAGCGCACGCGCGGCTCGCTCGGGGTCCGGATAGGACGGGATGGACCCCCGTGCCGGCGCGCCGGCGGTGGTTCGCACCGCGAGCTGTCGCGGAATACCTGACTCCGCGACGAACGTGGTGAGCACCGGCTTGTCCGGCGCCGCCGCCGCGGCGGCCCGTAATGCGTCCCCGAAGCCTTCCATCGGCACCGGAACCGGCGGGGCGACCACCACTATCACCGCGTCGACTTCGTCGCTGCGCAAGGCAGCCAGGACGGCCTCCCGGAAGTCGGCGGGTGTCGCCTCCGGTCCCAAGTCCACCGGCCCGTCCACGATCGCGCCGCCCCCACTCCGCGCGGTCCACCCGCCACCGCTCTCCGTTCGGCTGGTCGAGTCGACCTCCGCTCCGGCCCGGTCGATCAGCCCAGCGCTGACGCTGACGCGGTCGGCCGACCCAGCGCTGCCACTGGTCCAGTCGTTCGGCCCAGCGCTGCCCTCGGCACCGTCGGCCGGCCCAGAACTGCCCCTGGTCCAGACAGTCGACCCAGCGCTGCCACTGGTCCGGTCGATTGACTTGGCGCTGTCCCCGATGCGATCGACAGATCCGGCACTGCCCCTGGTCCGGTCGGCCGACCCAGGGCTGCCCTTGATGCGGTCAGCTTGCCCAGCGCTGTCCCCTGTCCGATCGGTCGACCCAGCACTGTCCACGGGACGTTCGGTCGCGCCGACATCGTCGCCGCGACTGCCCCGCCGAGCACCGCGGAACCCCCAGGCCGTCCGCCCGGCACGATCGGCGCGCTCAGTCGGCCGAGCGCTACGCGAGTCCGGCTCCTGCGGTCGAGCTCCCTGCACGCCGTGTTCGGTGGGTCGGGCTCCGGGGCCTCGATCGACCGCGGTGGCGGGCCGATGCACCCGTAGTCCTTCGCTGCGGGCGGCGTCGATGGCCAGCCAGTTCAGCGCGGCGCTGTTGCCCACCACCGCGACCCGGGGGCCCTTCGGGAGCGGCTGACAGGCCAGCAGGGCGGCACAGTCGAACAGTTCGGAGATGGAGTCGACCTGGATGATCCCGGCCTGGCCGAACAGGTCGCGGACCACGATGCGGTCCATGTCGGCGCCGGCCGCGAGGCGACCGCTGCTCACCGCGACGATCGGCTTGCCACGGGCCACCCGGCGTGCCAGCCGGGAGAACTTACGCGGGTTACCGAAGCTCTCCAGATACAGCAGGATCACCTCGGTGTCGGCGGCGGTGTCCCAGTACTGGAGCAGGTCGTTGCCCGAGACGTCAGCCCGGTTTCCCGCCGAGACGAACGTCGACAGGCCGAGGTTGCGAGCCGCGGCCTCGCCGAGGATGGCCGCGCCGAGCGGGCCGGATTGGCAGAAGAAGCCGATTCGGCCGCGCTGGGGAAGTACCGGAGCCAACGTCGCGTTGAGCCCGACGGCGGGGTCGGTGTTGGCGATGCCGAGCGCACTGGGTCCGACTACTCGCATCCCGTGTCCGCGCGCCGCGGCGACCAGGTCGTGTTCGGCGGCCACCCCGGCCGCCCCGGTCTCGCCGAACCCCGCGGTCAACACGACCAGACCCTTGACCCCTTTGGCCATGCAGTCGTCGAGAACCGCCCCGATCGCGGCAGGCGGCACGGCCACCACCGCCAGATCCACCTCGTCGGGGATCTCGCTCACGGTGGTGTATGCGCGCACTCCACGGACCGAGCGGCGGTGCAGGTTCACCGGGAACACGGGCCCGCTGAAACCACCCGCGAGCAGATTCGCGAGAACCGCGCCGCCGACCCGGGTCCGCTCCGGCGAGGCGCCGATCACCGCGACCGAACCGGGTGCGAGCAGATTGCCGACACTGCGGGCTTCGGAGGCCGCCTCCCGCGAATCCCGCACGGTCCGAAGCGCTTCGGTGGGGTCGATGGCGAATTCGAGGTGGACCTCGGACCCGTCTCGACTGCGCTGCAGTTGGTAGCCGGCCTCCCGGAAGACTGTGATCATCGCCTCGTTCTCGGCCAGCACCTCGGCGACGAAGGCGATCACCGCGTTCTCGGCGGCGGCGCCGGCGAGATGTTCGAGCAATACCGAGCCGAGCCCACGCCCCTGGTGCTCGTCGGCGACCACGAACGCCACTTCGGCCGCGCGCGGACCCTGCCGGGCGAGCAGTTCGTAGCGGGCCACGGCGATGATCGCCGTGCCGAGCACCGCGACCAGGCCGACCCGGTCGTGGTAGTCGACATGGGTGGTGCGGTACATGTCCTTCGGCGAGATCTGCGGATACGGACCGAAATAGCGCAGATAGCGGGTGCGGTCGGACAGGCCGGTGTGAAAGGCCGCGAGCGCGCCCGCGTCGGCGGGCACGATGGGGCGCACCCGGACCACGCCGCCGTCGGCGGCGAGCACATCGCCGTACCAATGTTGGGGCGGCGCAGGCGGATTCGCGGGCGTGTCGGCGGTGTCCGGCAGCAGGGGCTCAGTCACGAGGATCCTCCGGGTCGAGCCCGAGCAGGCCGAAACTCGCCCGCCGGGTGGCGGTGATGGCGGTGTCGATCGCGCGCTGCGCGCGGATCTGGCCCGCGTCGCCGATCTCCGGTGTGCCGCCGGGACCGTCCCAGGCGCGATAGGCGGTGTCACCGCCGTCGCCCATGGTCGTCGGTGGTTCTACGCGCGGCGCCGACGCGCGCACCTGGTCGATCCAGTCGGCGGGGACCGGGGTTTCGGGGGCGAGTGGGCGGTCGAGTGCCGCGGCGAGCAGGTGGGTCCAGGCGCGCGGCACCACCCGCACCACGCCGTATCCGCCACCGCCGATGGCCAGCCACCGACCCTCGGCGAATTCGTCGGCGAGCTCGCGCATGGCCAGGAATGCCGCGCGCTGACCGTCGACGGTGAGTTCCAGATCGGCCAGCGGATCTTCACGATGGGTGTCGACACCGCACTGGCTGACGATGATCTGCGGCCGGAACGCGGCGACCGCGCCCGGCACCACCGCGTGAAATCCCCGCAGCCACTGGGCATCCCGGGTCCCCGGCAACAGTGGCAGATTGATCGAGGTCCCCTCGGCCGCCCCCACCCCGGTCTCCTCCGGCCAGCCGGTGTTGGGCCACAGCGTCGCCGGATGCTGGTGCAGCGACACCGTGAGCACCCGGGGATCGGCGTAGAACGCGCGTTGCACGCCGTCCCCATGATGGACGTCGACGTCGAGATAAGCGATGCGGTCGAAACCGTGGTCGAGCAGCCACGAGATGGCGATCGCGGCATCGTTGTAGACGCAGAACCCCGCCGCCGAATCCGGCATGGCGTGGTGCATTCCGCCGCCGATGCTCACCGCCCGCCGCGTCCGGCCCGCCGCGATCTCCCGTGCGGCGGCGAGCGTGCCGCCGACGATCACCGACGCCGCCTCGTGCATCCGCGGAAACACCGGATTATCGGCGGTTCCGAGCCCGTAGACGGCGTCCTCGGGCGTCGGCGGCCCCTGCCCGGCCCGGCGCACCGCCTCGATATAGGAGCCGCTGTGGACCCGCATGAGGTCGGCTGGGGTGGCCGCGTCGGGTGCCAGCGGCTCGACACCATCGAGAAGGCCTAAGCTTTCGGCGAGCGACATGGTGTATTGCAGACGTGCCGGCTTCATCGGATGCTCCGGACTCCAGGTGTAGCCGAGGAATCGCTCGGTCCACACGACGGTTCCACTGGTTTCGCTGTGCGGCGACGTGACCATAGTCGCCACGCTAGCCGGAAGCAGCGACCCCCGTGCGGCGTTGACATGCAGTAGAAATAGGGCCGCTGGTCCGACGGGCGGATCGGCGTTCGCGCGTGGGTAGAATCGTGCTGACGAAGGGGTATCAGGTGAAGGATCTGGTCGACACCACGGAGATGTATCTCCGTACCATCTATGACCTCGAGGAAGAGGGCGTGGTGCCGCTGCGCGCGCGCATCGCCGAACGCCTCGAGCAGAGTGGTCCGACGGTGAGCCAGACGGTCGCGCGGATGGAGCGCGACGGCCTGTTGCTCGTCGCGGGCGACCGCCATCTCGAGCTCACCGACAAAGGACGTTCCATGGCCGTCTCGGTGATGCGCAAGCACCGGCTCGCCGAGCGGTTGCTGGTGGACATCATCGGTTTGGATTGGGAGAACGTGCACGCCGAGGCGTGTCGCTGGGAGCACGTGATGAGCGAGGACGTGGAGCGGCGGCTGATCGAGGTGCTCAATCACCCGACCACCTCGCCCTACGGAAACCCCATTCCCGGTCTGGACGAACTCGGCCTCGCCGACGCGCCCGCCACCGAGGAGAAGCTGATCCGGCTCTCCGATCTGCCCAACGGCGCGCTGCACGCGGTGGTCGTGCGCAGGCTGGCCGAGCACATCCAGACCGACCCGGAGGTCATCGGGCGGTTGCGTGAGGCGGGTGTGGTACCCGACGCGCGCGTTACCGTGGAGACCAAGCCGGGTGCGGTGCTGATCACAGTGCCGGGCCACAGCGGTTTCGAACTGTCCGACGAGATGGCGCATGCCGTCCAGGTAAGGCTGGTCTGATTCGTGAAACTCCTTGTCACCGGCGGCGCCGGCTACGTGGGTGGCGGCTGCGCCGCCGTTCTGCTCGAACAGGGCCACGAGGTGGTCGTCGTCGATGACCTCTCGACCGGCAACGCCGACGGCGTGCCGGCCGGCGCCCGGTTCGTCGACGGCGACATCGCCGTGGCCGCCCCCGATCTGCTGCGCACCGAATCCTTCGATGGCGTACTGCATTTCGCGGCGCAATCGCTGGTCGGTGAGTCGGTGGAGAAGCCGGAGAAGTACTGGCACGGCAATGTCGTGAAGACGCTGACGCTGCTCGAGGCGATCCGCGAGACCGCGACCCCGCGGCTGGTGTTCTCCTCCACCGCCGCGGTGTACGGCGAGCCCGAGCAGGTCCCGATCACCGAGGCCGCGCCCACTCGCCCGACCAATCCCTATGGTGCGAGCAAGCTGGCCATCGATCACGCCATCACCTCCTACGCGGTGGCGCACGACCTGGCCGCGACCAGCCTGCGCTACTTCAATGTGGCGGGCGCCTATGCCGGACTCGGCGAGAACCGCGTGGTGGAAACACATCTGATTCCCCTCGTGTTGCAGGTGGCACTGGGCCATCGCAAGGCCATCTCGGTGTACGGCACCGACTGGCCGACGCCGGACGGTACATGCGTGCGTGACTACATCCATATCCGCGACCTGGCGCAGGCACATCTGCTCGCGTTGTCGTCGTCGCAGCCGGGCACCCACCGGATCTGCAACCTGGGTTCGGGCACGGGTTTCTCGGTGCGCGAGGTGATCTCGGCGTGCGAGCGGGTCACCGGTCTGCCGATCGAGACGATCGACGCGCCGCGCCGCGCGGGCGATCCGGCCGTTCTGATCGCCTCCAGTGACCGCGCGGTCGCCGAACTGGGCTGGCGACCCGAACACAACGACCTCGACGAGATCGTCTCCGACGCCTGGGATTTCCTGCGTTCGCTCGGGACGAAGGCCCACAGCGCTCGCTGACAGACGAGCCCTCGCCTATCTGCCTGTCTCACCGGGTGATCGGGCCGATGCCGACTCCGAGATCGGCGGCGATCCGGTGGCCACACAGCGCGAGTCCGCGCAGCCGTTCGGGCCGCAGTCCGGTCTGGAGTGAGGTTTCCAGCAGCACCGCCATCGCGTGCTCGGGATCGGCCTCGACCGCGGCGGCGAGAGCGACGCCGGCGAACGGTCCGTCACCGCGCAGATAGGCGCTGAAACCGAGCAGGGCCGCCGCCTCGGCGCGGTCGGCACCGGGTGTCGCCCTGGCCAGCTGCGCCCACAGCCGCTCGGCGGCCTCGGCGTGATCGCCCACCGCGAGCCCGTATACGGCGTCGCGGATCGGCCGGTCACGCAGGGTCGCGGCCAGCCGCGCGAGTTCGCGCGCGGCACGCGGTGCGCCGGAGGCGGTGTCGGCGATCTGCCACAGCACCCATTCCAGTGCCCGCCGCTGGTAGGCGATGGCGGACCCGGCGCGGGTCGCCGCCGCCAGCCCACCCCGGTATCGCGCGTCCGCCGGCGCGAGCTGGGCCCGCACCCGCGCGCACAGCAGGTCGTCGGGAACCAGCAGGGCCGTCATCTCCTGGCGCGAGCCGCGAATCTGCTTGCCTTCCAGCACCTGTGACACGGCGACGATCGAGGACGTCGGATCGGCGACCATCCCTGTCCCGACCACGCCGAACACGCTGCGGTAGCGTTCGCCCGCCGCGATCGCCGGCACCGACCAGACGCCGCGGACCGCGATCCCGTCCTGGGCCAGTACGTCGATCAACTCGGCCGTGCGCGCGACTTCCTCGCCTTCGAACTCGGCGCGATCCTCGACGAAGACGGCGAGTACCCCGGTCGCCTCTTCGCGCAGGCAGATCGACCCCAGGCAGGCGGCGAACTCGTCGAGGAGCCGGATGTCGGTGGCCACATCGAGGTCGAAACGCACCACGGCCTCGATCGCCTCGGCCGCACCGCCCGCCACCTCGTGCAGCACGGCGACGACGAGGGACCGTTCCGGGACGAAACCGAGCATCGCAGGCAGCGCGGCGATCAACTCACCGGGTTCGTCGACCCGCAGCGCGGGGTGGGGCGGCCCGCCGGGATAGCGGGGAGTGGATTCGGCGCAGCCGAGTGCGCGGGGGAACGGTCCGGTGCGGGTGGCCCGGCGGGTGGGGTTCGTCGAAGGCGTCATGGCTCCACGGTGCCCGCCGACTATCGCGCGGCCGGTGGATCGACCTGGGCTTTCATCCGCCCTGTGCGTAGCCCCGAAGCTGTGGAGTAACCCCGGTCCCGCACACGCGGCGCGGGCGAACCTGTCACCACCTGGTGGTAGGCGCCTCAGCTACCGCGGACGGCGGCCACCGCGGTCGCGAACATCTCGGCTACCGCAGCCGAATCCGGTTGTCCTGCACCGAAAGTCATCGACGTCACCGTGATACGCACGTCGCCGATCTGCCCGATCGAGGTCTGCATCGTCTGGGTCAGCCCCGCCCCACCGACCTCGGGGACCACGGTGCGCCGCAAAGCGATCGCATCGTCGGCGCCTGCGGGCGCGGCCGGCTCGAGCGTGGTCGTGACGGTGGACCCCGCGCCCGCCCGCCGAACCTGGATCAGCCCACACTCACCGAGCTGATCGCGCAGCGACGCCACCGGCTCGGCGCTCCTCGACAATTCGACGGTCAGGGTGGCCCGGGTCGCGTCATCGGTCCCGACCGCGACCGCCGCGGGCTCCCCACCGGGCTCGGCCTCGGCCGGCGTGCACTTCGCCGGGCTGACCGTCGCGCCCGCCCCCACTCCGTCGAGATCGCCCGCGGCCGCCGCCGCCGCTTGCGCGGGCAGCACAACCGCCGGATACCGGGCCGGAAACCGCGACGGCGCGGGCAGTAGCTCGGCCAGCGAACCATCGATCTCGCGCACCGCCACCGCGCTCTCGGCGACCGGGGTCCCGCTGACGCTCTGCGCACAGCCGGTGAGCGCGCACGACACCACCAACAACACCGGCCACCAGCGGCGCAGGCCGGGATCACCCGGGTGGATCGGTGTCGCCTGCGCCACATTCACACCCTCCACTGTGCCCCACAGCCCCGATCGCCCCGGTCGCGCCACGCCGGACCGAATACGCGGCACCGCTCGGTCGCGGCGGCGGGGCGGGAATGCGCGGGGTGTCCATGCTGTTGTCCGACAGGACGAGCCGTCCCCGGCCGTGTGTGACGACACTGCTCGCGTGGGGGACAATGGAGATCCGCTTCCCCACCCCGCGAGCGATGGTGGACCGCGCAGGAAGGAGAAACGCGATGGATGACCAGTCGCATATGTACGAGCTGGAGTTTCCGGCGCCGCAGTTGTCCTCGGACGACGGCGCGGGCCCGGTGCTGGTGCACGGTCTGGAAGGTTTCACCGACGCCGGACACGCCGTGCGGTTGGCGACCACCCATCTGCGCGAGAGCCTCGAGTCGGAGCTGGTCGCGTCGTTCGATGTCGACGAGTTGCTCGACTACCGATCGCGACGCCCGCTGATGACGTTCAAGACCGATCATTTCTCCGACTACGCGGAGCCGGAGCTGAACCTGTGGGCGCTGCGCGACTCCGCGGGGACCCCGTTCCTGCTGCTCTCGGGCCTGGAACCGGACCTGCGCTGGGAGAAGTTCACCACGGCGGTGCGGCTGCTGGCCGAACAGCTCGGCGTGCGCCGCACGATCGGTCTGTCGGCGATTCCGATGGCGATCCCGCATACCCGTCCGCTCGGGGTCACCGCACATTCCTCGGATCGCTCGCTGATCGGTGATCACCAGCGTTGGCCCGGCGAGTTGCAGGTGCCGGGCAGCGCTTCGTCGCTGCTCGAGTACCGGATGGCTCAGCACGGCCACGAATCGCTCGGATTCTCGGTGCATGTGCCGCACTACCTGGCCCAGACCGATTATCCCGAGGCCGCGCAGACGCTGCTGGAGAACTTCGCCGACAACGCCGGCCTCGACCTGCCGCTCTCGGCGCTGGGTGAGGCGGCCGCGCGGGTGCGCGAGCAGGTCGCCGAGCACATCGCGGGCAACGAGGAGGTGGAGACGGTCGTCACAGCGCTGGAGCGCCAGTACGACAGTTTCGTCACCGCGCAGGAACAGCAGTCCAGTCTGCTCGCCGCCGACGGCGACCTGCCCAGTGGCGAGGAACTCGGCGCCGAGTTCGAGCGCTTCCTGGCCGAGCAGGGCGGCTACGACGACACCTCCGACGACGGCAAGGACTGACCCCACCGGCACCGGGCGTACCTGTGCGTCGGCCCCGCGCGGCCGACGCGGGCGTCGCTCGCCGCGCACACTAGGGTTGTCGGAGTGGATCTGACCGACCTACTGGAAATTCCCGGGACCGACGCCGACGCGCTCTACGAGTCGTTCGCGGCGTGGGCTGCCGAGCAGGGCACCACCCTGTATCCAGCGCAGGACGAGGCGCTGATGGAGTTGGCGTCGGGGTCCCATGTGATTCTGGCGACGCCGACCGGCTCCGGCAAGTCGCTGGTGGCGGTCGGCGCGCACCTGTTCGCCATGGCCAACGGGCAGCGCAGCTACTACACCGCACCCATCAAGGCACTGGTCAGCGAGAAGTTCTTCGCGCTGTGTGAGGTGTTCGGCGCGGAGAACGTGGGCATGGTGACCGGTGACGCGGCGGTCAACGCCGACGCCCCGATCATCTGCGCCACCGCAGAGATCCTGGCCAACCTCGCGTTGCGCGAGGGCGCGGCGGCCGAGGTCGGCCAGATCGTGATGGACGAGTTCCATTTCTACGCCGACCCGGACCGCGGCTGGGCGTGGCAGGTGCCGATCATCGAGCTCCCGCGCGCCCAATTCCTGCTGATGTCGGCGACATTGGGCGAGGTGGATTTCTTCGCCGCCGATCTCGAGGCACGCACCGGCCGCTCGACCACGGTCGTCGCGGGCACCGAACGTCCTGTCCCGCTGACGTTCTCGTATGTGCGCACCCCGATCACCGAGACCCTCGAAGAGCTGGTGACCACCCACCAGGCGCCGGTCTACGTGGTGCACTTCACCCAGGCCGCCGCGCTGGAACGCGCGCAGGCGCTGACGAGCGTGAACTTCGCCTCCCGCGCCGAGAAGGACGCGATCGCCGCCGCCATCGGCGAGTTCCGGTTCGCGTCGGGCTTCGGCAAGACGCTGTCGCGGCTGATCCGTCACGGCATCGGCGTGCACCACGCGGGCATGCTGCCCAAGTACCGCCGCCTGGTGGAAAAGCTCGCACAGGACGGCCTGCTGAAAGTGGTGTGCGGCACCGACACCCTCGGCGTCGGCATCAACGTCCCGATCCGCACGGTGCTGCTCACCGGCCTCACCAAATACGACGGTGTGCGCACCCGCAGGCTCAAAGCCCGTGAGTTCCACCAGATCGCCGGGCGCGCGGGTCGCGCGGGTTACGACACCATGGGCACCGTGGTGGTGCAGGCCCCCGAGCACGAGGTCGAGAACGCCCGCCTCATCGCCAAGGCGGGCGACGACCCGAAGAAGCAGCGAAGAGTGGTGCGCCGCAAGCCGCCGGAGGGTTTCGTCTCGTGGAGCGAAGAGACCTTCGATCGCCTGATCGCCGCCCCGCCGGAGCCGATGGTGTCGCGCTTCGCGGTGACGAACTCGATGCTGCTCAACGTGATCGCCCGGCCAGGGAACTGCTTCTACGCCATGCGTCATCTGCTCGAGGACAATCACGAGCCGCGCCCGGCACAGCGCAAGCACATCCTGCGAGCTCTGCGGCTCTACCGGTCGCTGCGCGATGCCGGTGTGGTGCAACAACTCTCCGAACCCGATGCCAAGGGCAGAATGGCGCGGCTCACTGTCGATCTGCAGCGCGATTTCGCGCTGGATCAACCGCTGTCGCCGTTCGCGCTGGCCGCGTTCGACCTGCTCGATCGCGAGAGTCTCACCTACACACTCGATGTCGTCTCGCTGATCGAGGCCACCCTCGAGGACCCCCGCCAGCTGCTGATGGCCCAGCAGCACAAGGCCCGTGGCGTGGCCGTCAACGAGATGAAGGCCGACGGGATCGAATACGAGGAGCGCATGGAGCTGCTCGAGGAAGTCACCTGGCCCAAGCCGCTGGCCGAGCTGATCGAGCCGATGTTCGAGACCTACCGGGCCGGGCACCCGTGGGTGTCGGAGTTCGCGCCGTCACCGAAGTCGGTGGTGCGCGACATGATCGAGCGCGCGATGACCTTCGCCGAGCTGATCTCGCACTACGAGCTGACCCGCTCCGAAGGCGTGGTGCTGCGCTATCTCGCCGACGCCTACCGCGCCCTGCGCCGCACCGTGCCCGACGCCGTGCGCACCGAGGATCTCGACGACCTCACCGAATGGCTCGGCGAACTGATCCGCCAGGTCGACTCGAGCCTGCTCGACGAGTGGGAGCAGCTCACCAACCCCGGCGCCGAGAACGACGCCGAGCAGGTCGCGTTCGGCGCCGAGACCGTGCGCCCGATCACCGCCAACGAACGCGCGTTCCGGATCATGGTCCGCAATGCCATGTTCCGCCGCGTCGAGCTGGCGTCGCGCCGTCGCTGGTACGACCTCGACCAACTCGGCACCGGCCCCGACTGGGCGCAGGACCTTGCCCCCTATTTCGACGAGTACGCCACGATCGGCACCGGCCCCGACGCGCGCGGCCCGCGATTGTTCGCCGTCGAGCAGCGGCCCGGTTTCTGGCATGTACGCCAGGTGCTCGACGACCCAGCCGGTGATCACGGCTGGGCGATCACGGCGATCGTGGATCTCGAGGAGTCCGATGCCGCGGGCGAGGTCGTGTTCGACGAGGTCACAGTCATAGCGGGTTGAGTAATACCGTTCGCCTATGACGAATATGACGAATGTTTGACGGATTCGTTGTCGGGTAGGCGCCGCTGATAGTCTCTCTCGGCTGCCGACCGAAAGTTCACCTGTGCCCGAATCGCCGTACCTTGTCATCGACCCCGAGCGGGTGCGTGCCAACTACCGAACCCTCGACGCCGCCGTCACCGTCGGCACCCGGATCAGGTACGCGGTCAAGGCGGCACCGGTGGCGGAACTGATCACCCTGCTCGCCGCCGAGGGCGCCGAATTCGACGTGGCCAGCATCGGCGAGATCGACCAGTGCCTCGGGCTCGGTGTCGCGCCCGAGCGGCTCTGCTACGGCAACCCGATCAAGAAGAGCGCCCACATCGCGCGCGCCTTCGCCCTCGGCGTGCGCCGCTACGCCTTCGACACCGAGGACGACCTCGACCGCATCGCCGAGTTCGCCCCCGGCTCCGAGGTCGAATGCCGTTTCCTGTCGAGCGCGCCGCAGTCACGCACCCCGTTCGGCACCAAGTTCGGCTGCGCGCCCGCCGAGGCTCTCCGGCTGCTGGTGCGCGCCCGCGATCTGGGCCTGGAGGTCGGCGGCCCGTACTTCCATGTCGGCTCCCAGCAGCTCGACCCGGCCGCCTGGCGGATCGGCATCGAGCAGGCCGGTGAGATCGTGAAAGCCCTGGCGGACAAGAACATCGCTGTCGGCGCTGTGAACGTCGGCGGCGGTCTACCGATCTCCTACGCCGATGCCGCCCCCGAACTCGACGCGATCGCGGCCGCCATCAGCGGCGCCGCCGCCGAGTTCCTGCCCGCGGCCACCGGCCTGATCGTGGAACCCGGCCGCGCGCTGGTGGGTAACGCGGGCACTGTGCACGCCGAGGTCGTCGGCGTGCGATTCGCGCCGGATGGCCGGCGCTGGGTGTATCTCGACATCGGCCGATACAACGGTATGGCCGAGACCGAGAACGAGTACATCGCCTACCGTTTCGTCACCGATCGCGACGGCGATCCGGTGTCGGAGGCGGTGGTCGCGGGTCCGACCTGCGACGGCGACGATGTACTGTATCAACGCACGAAGGTCCTTCTGCCGACCACGTTGCGAGCCGGTGACCGGATTCAGATCCTGCACACCGGCGCCTATACCGCGAGTTACTCGTCGGTGTCCTTCAATGGTTTTCCGCCCTTGACCGTTCATGTCTCGGGCGCTGAGCGAGAGTGAGTTGCCCCATGACGGCGGAATTCACCGGTTGGCACGTGCTGGCCGAGTTCGGTGGCGTCGACACAGCCCTGTGTGACGATCTCGAACGACTCGAATCGGCGTTGCGTGAGTCTCTGATCGCGGCGGGCGTCACCATCTGCGAAGTCGTTCACAAAAAGTTCGATCCGCAGGGGGTGACCGTCCTCGCGCTGTTGTCGGAGTCTCACGCCTCGATTCACACTTATCCGGAGTCCGGCGACATCTTCGTCGACGTCTTCACCTGCGGCAGCATCGGTGCGGGCGCGACGAAAGCCGTCGAACTGCTCCGAGACAAGTTGTCCCCCACCACAGTTCGGATGCAGACGGTCCAGCGTGGCCACGGCGCCGAGAAGATCTACGAACCGGTGGGCGACGGCCTGACCCGGATCTGGGATCTGCACGAGGTGATCGTGGATACGAACACCCCGTTCCAGCACATGGTGATCGCGCGGACCGATCAGGGCATCTCCCTGTTCTCCGACGACGATCGTCAGTCCACCGAGTTCTCCCAGGTCACCTACCACGAGGCCATGATGGTCCCGGCGTTCGTGCTGGCGGAGAAGCTCGACCGGGTGCTGATCATCGGTTCCGGTGAGGGTGTGGCCTCGCAGATGTCGGTGGCGGCCGGGGCGACCCTGGTCGACCACGTCGATATCGATCAGCGCGAAGTGGAGCTGTGCGCCGAGCACCTGCCCTACGGCTACACCACCGCCGAGCTCACCGCCGCGGTGAAGCACGAGGGTCCGGTCCACGTGCACTACGCCGACGGCTGGGATTTCCTGGCGAACGCGCAGGCGGCGGGTACCCGCTACGACGTGATCGTCATCGATCTGCCCGACGAGCGCGTCGAGGACGCCCAGCACAACCGGCTCTACGAGTCGGAGTTCCTGTCCCGATGTAAGGCACTGCTCGCTCCCGGCGGCGTGCTGTCGGCGCAGGCCGGTTGCGCGACCATGTGGCGCAACGAGACGCTGAAGCGTTCGTGGGGTCGTTTCCACGAGCAGTTCGCCACCGTGGTCCCCTACGGCAGCGACGAGCACGAGTGGACCTTCCTGTTCGGTCTGAACGAGAAGATCGACGACCCGGTCCGCGGCATGCGCGACCGTCTCGCCCTGCTCCCCTACCGTGCCGCGACCATCGACGCACGGGCGCTGGAGCGCGGCGCGGTCGAGCCGTACGCCCTGCGCGGCTGATTCTCGCGCGCGAAGGCGGTGATCCGGAGGTTGCGGGTCACCGCCTTCGTCGTCCGGCGGGCCGATCCGATGCTGTTCACGGATTCATTGGTCCACCGAACGGCGATCGGGTGACACTGTCTGTACCGCGCCGCCGGACGGCGCGCTACCGCCAGCGACGAATCGAGCCCGCAGTGCCCCCTACGCAGTCGTCCACGGACGGCGTGATGCCGGTCCACCGGCCATCCGACCATCGCCCCCGCCTCGACGCGCTGTCCACGGCGGGTGTCGCCGCGTTCACGGAGTTGTTCACCACCGCGCCGGAGACGACAGCAGCCGATTTCGGCCGACTGACCGGCGATCTGGTGATGCGGTCCTTCCCCGCGACAGGCACCCGGTTGCTGGGACCGCTGATGGACCGTCCCGCCTACTTCTGGGTAGGCAAGTCCTTTCGTCACGTGGACGGCGGGATGGCATTCGGGCACAACATCTTCCGTCTGCTCGGCGGTATGCGGGCACTGAACTTCGTGGCAACGGTCGGCGCCTCCGCGGTCGACGGACGCGCGGCCGTGCGATTGGACTACGACGATCTCCGAGCCGGAAAGCCCGGACCCGCCCGCCGGATCTACGACGAGCTGCGCGAGATAGAACCGGGCCTGTGGTTGGGACCCAGCTACTTCAAGCGCGGCGCGACACTGACCTCCATGGGCTGGTTCGCCCTGGATGCCTCGATCGAGTTCGACGGTCCGCTGTGAGCCGTCCCCGCGCTCTCGCCCGGTGACGGTGCCCGGGCCGGGACTCACCCGGCCCGGTACCGATGATTCACTCCGTGGCGGCTCGACGGGCGCGATACTCGGTGACATTCACGCCACCGACGCCCCAATCCGTCAGCGGCACTTCATCGATCACGACGTAGGTGCTGTCGGGTGCCTTGCCGAGTACTTCGCGGAGCAGATCGGTGACGCCCCTGATGAGCTGCGCCTTCTGGTCGGTGGTGACGCCTTCGTCGGTGACCTTGATGTTCACGTACGGCATGAGCATGTCCTTTCGATGGTGCAGCTCTCACAGGGATGACCGGAAGTCGAGCCGCTGCGCACCCGAATCCGTCGCGTGGAAACGCTTTTCGCTGATTCAGGCAGCTCGGCCGGCAACGAAGCCGCCGTCGACCGGCAGGATGTGACCGGTGACGAACTCGGCGTCGACGAGATACAGCACGGCCGCGGTGGTGTCGGCGACCTCGCCGATCCGGTTCAGCAACGCCAGCGCACCCGATGCGCGCTCGTCGCCGTCACCGAACAGCGGCGTGCGGATGATGCCGGGGGCCACCGCGTTCACCCGGATTCCGGCGGCTGCGAGCTCGGCGGCCAGGCTGGTGGTGAGCGCGTGCACGCCGCCCTTGCTGACGAGCGCGGCCGAGGCTGGTAGACCGGCGAGGGCGTGGTCGATCAGAACCGTGCCGATGTTGACGATGCTGCCGCCATCGCCCTGGGCCAGCAGCTGCCGCACGACAGCCTGGGTGGTGAGATAGGTGCCCTTGAGGTTTCCGCCGAGGTAGCGATCGAGTTCGGCCTCGGTGACGTCGACGAACGGCGTGGCCCCGAAGACGCCCGCGCTGTTGATCAGCCCGTCGAGCCGGCCGAACCGATCGAGTGCGGTGCGCACATACGCCGAACCTGTTGCGGGCGAGGCGATGTCACCGGCCACGGCGGCCACCCGCGTGGGCGCCGCCAGTTCGGCGGCGACGGCGGCGAGCTTGTCGGCGTCGCGCCCGCCGAGGACGACATTGTCACCGCGAGCGACGAGAGCCCGAGCGACATCACGCCCGATGCCGCTGGAACCACCGGTCACCACGACCGTCTTCGATGTGGACATGAACTTTTCCTCTCGATAAATATACGACCGGTCGTCTTGGAATGACGACCGCGAGGCTGACGACCCGAAGGGCCGATGATGACAGTGAGGCCGACACCGGATCGGCGCCGACCGGAGTTACGGTCGGAAGTAGTCGTCGAGCAGCCGACGAAGGCATTTGTCGAGCGGCTCGACAGTGCGGTCGATCTTCATCCGGATCACCGCGCCCTCCCAGGATTCGAGGAGCAGATCCGCCAGATCCACGGCGTCGATGTCGGCGCGCACGGTGCCCTGCGCCTGTGCCGCACGCAGCGCACCGGCGATACCGTCGCGCCAGACGGCCCAGGCCTTGGACAGCGACGTCCGCAGCAGCTCACTGCCTTCCAGCTCGCCCCCGAGGTTGGCGATCAGGCAGCCGCCGGTGTATTCAGCGGCGACGAAATCGTCGGTCAGGGTCGCGAAGAAGGCACGGATACCGGCGAGTGGGTCTGGCGCCGCGGCGAACGCGGCGGCGAGGGTGCGTTGCACGCACTGCGAGTGATGCTCGATGACCGCCTGCGCGAAGCTCTCCTTGCTGTCGAAGTAGTTGTAGAACGAGCCTTTCGGCACGCCGACCTTGTCGAGCACCTGTTTGATGCCGGTGCCGTGATAGCCGTTGGACAGCAGGCCGATCGCGCCCTCCTCGATGAGAAGAGCTCTCGTGTCGTCGCTGCGCCGTGGTCGTGCCATGCGAGAACTATACGACCGGTCGTCTAGGAATGGCAAGAGCGACCCTCTCATCGTGGGAACTATGCGACCTCAGTCGTCGTCGACACCGCGTGCGGCCAGTGCCTCACCCATCGCGTCGGCGGTCCGCAGCGCCCGCACCAGTACCGGGGTGACCAGCGCGGTCGCCGACCAGGACACCCCCCGCGCGCGCCGCGCCTCGCCGACCTCGTGGACGATCTGCGCCAGCAAAGGAACGCACCGAATGGTCAGCGCGAGAAGCAGACCCACCCGCTCCGGGTTCACTCCGACGCGTCGCAGCGGACCGAGCGCGCGAGTGAGCGCGTCGAGCATGGCGGTGACCCGCGTGGTCACCGTGACCAGTGCCGCCAGGGCCACCGATACCAGCAACACCCCGCAGACCACCACAGCCCGCGCCGGCGAGGTGGTGAGCAGCTGGAAGACCCCGATGATCACGGTCATCCACAGCACCGGACGCACCTGGGCGTAGGCCACCCGCCAGGAGACACGGGCGAGCGCGAACAAGCCCGCCACCAGCGCCACGGCGACCAGCACGCCGAGCGGAGCGCGGACGAACACTGTCATCGCGAGGATCGAGATCAGCAACAGCGCCAGCTTCAGCCCCGCGGGCATGCGGTGCAGCGGCGAGTCGCCGGGGCAGTACAGGCCGATCATCCGATCAGGTGCCGATACGCCTCGATCGCCGCCGCGGGTGGGCCGTCGAAGACGACGGAGCCGTTGTCCAGCACCACGACTCGATCGAACCCGTCGAGCAAGCCGAGCTGGTGGGTCACCACGATCACCTGCTGATCGAGCGCGTTCAGCGCCTGGGATACCCGTCGGGCATTGCGCAGATCGAGCAGCGTGGTCGGCTCGTCGGCGACGATCACCTCGGGTTCGCGGATCAGCGCGGAACCGATGGCCAGCAGCTGCTTCTGCCCACCGGAGAGCAGGTGGGCCGGATGGTCGGTGTGCGCGGCGAGGCCGAAACGGTCGAGCACACGCTGTACCCGGTCCGCGATCTCGGTCTTGCTCAGGCCACTGCGGCGCAGCGAGAACGCCAGGTCCTCGGCGACCGTCGGCATCACGATCTGGGTGTCGGGATCGGTGAACACGAAGCCGACTTTGCGCCGCACCTGCGCGCCCTTGCGGGCGACGTCGAGCCCGTCGACGGTGACGGTGCCGGTGGTCGGCTTCAGCAATCCGTTGAGCATGCGGGCCAGCGTCGATTTGCCCGACCCGTTGGCGCCGATGAAACCGACCCGCCGTTCGGTGATCCGCAGATCGATCGCACGCAGCACGGTCCGGTCACCGAAGCGGTGTCCCACCGCGTCGATGACGATCTCGCTCACGGCGCGCCGCGATCAGGCACGGATCAGTCCGGGATAGGCGCGATGCACGCCCTTGGCGACCACCGTGGCGATCACGACCTTGGACAGGTCTCCCGGGATGAAGGCGAAGTTGGTCGACACCGCCGCCCACGGACTCAGATCCGTGCGCACCAGCAGTCCGGCGGTACCGAACAGGTAGATGATCACGATGCCGCCGAAGGCGTTGATCAGCAGGCCGAACACGATCGGATACTTCGGCAGGATCCTCGCGGTCAACAGCCCGATCACCAGCGTCGCCGGAATCCAGCCGATCAGGTAACCGGCGGTCGGCGAGGCCAGCGCGGTGAGTCCGGTGCGGCCACCGGACAGCAGCGGCAGTCCGACCATGGTGAGCGCGATGAACACCGCCACCGCGGCCGTGCCCTTGCGCGCGCCCAGGATCGCACCGGTGAGGATCACCCCGAGTGTCTGCAGCGTGATCGGCACCCCGCTGAACCCGACGGTGATCGCGCCGGGCAGGCCGAGCGCGGCGATCAGGGCCGCGAACACCGCGATCTGCGCCATGTCCCGTGCGGTGAACGCGGTTGCCCACTTCGGGGATTTCTCGACTTCGGGCACGGCGAACATCCTTCACTACAGAATTGAACAACGTTCAAAATAGCAGGCGACCAGGACAGTGTCACAACCACATCGACGGTGTGGGGCACGTCGCACCGGGGGCATACCGACTGCAAGCGCCGGGCCTGAACTACCCCGGCGCCAACTGCTTGCGCGCGTGACCGGGCCGCGTTCGGCCGAAGCCCGCGGCGGCCTCCGCGCGGAAAGCGGAAACGCGGTTATCGGTCCAGCCGGGCGTTGAGAATCCGGGCGATCTCGGCCATCGCTGCGGGTTGGGTCATTTCGAGGTGGCCCGCGTCGATGTCGAACATCGATATCTGCCCGCGAACCACTCGCGCCCAGCCCTCGTGACCCGCGGCGTCGGATCGCCGCTCCCTGGTGGCGGTGAAATAGAGCATGTCGCTGTCCACGACCGCGGGACGCCACGCACCGGCCGCCCGGATCGCCAGGTTGTAGGCATCGGTCAGGCGCTGGATCCGCGCGGCGTCGATACCGAGGCTGCCGCCCAGCTGCCGTTCGATCAGCTCGGCGGCCTCCTCGGCGGTCGCCTCGGCGCTGACGACATCGACGCCCATGACCGGGCCGAGATTGCTGATCAGCTCGCCGGCCGTGACAGCGCGCAGCGTCGACTCGTCGACACCGCCCACCTCGGCGTCCAACAGCGCCAGCAGCGCGACCTGCTCACCGGCGGCGCGCATCTCGACAGCGATGGCATGGGCGATCGCACCACCCAGTGACCAGCCGAGCAGGTGGTAGGGCCCGTGTGGCTGCACCGCGCGAATCTCGTCGAAGTAGCGCGCGGCCATCTCCTCGATCGAGGTCGGGCCGGGGAGCTCGCCGCCGATCTGCGGCGCCTGGATGCCGTAGATCGGTCGACCGTCGGAGAGGTAGCGGTCGAGTGTGCGGTAGCACCACGACAGGCCGACGGCCGGGTGGATGCAGAACAGTGGGGCTCGCGCACCCTCGGTCCGGATCGGCAGCAGCGTGTCGAAGCCGGCATCGGTCCCCTCGACGGCGGCACCGGAGCTGATCCTGGACTCGATTCGCTTGGCCAGGTCGGCCGGGCACGGATCGGACAGCATCCAGCTGATCGGCACCTCGTAGTCGATTTCCTTGCGCAACTCGCTCACCACCTGCACCGACTTCAGCGAGTTACCGCCCAGGGCGTAGAAGTCGTCATCCGCGCCCACGCGGTCCACACCGAGTACGGTGCCGAAGGCCCGGGCGACCTCGCCTTCCAGCCACGACGAGGGCTCGCGGAACTCCGCTACCGCGAGCACCGGCTCCGGCAGCCGCAGCCGGTCCAGCTTGCCCGACGAGCTCACGGGCACGGTGTCGAGCACCATCATCGTGGCGGGCACCATGTAGTCGGGCAGTTTGGTCGACGCGTGCGCCGACACCGCCGCGGTGTCGACCGTGCCGCCTGTGGCGGGCACGAGGTAGGCGACGAGGTGCTCCATCACGCCGATGGGGCGCACCACCGCGATCGCCCGCGCGACGCCGGGGTGCTCGGCCAGGACCGACTCGATCTCGCCGAGTTCGATCCGCAGGCCACGCAGCTTCACCTGGAAATCGGTGCGGCCCAGGTAGTCCAATTCCCCGGTCCGGCGCCAGCGCACCAGGTCGCCGGTGCGGTACAGACGCTCGCCGTCACCGTACGGGTCGGGCACGAACCGTTCCGCGGTGAGGCCGGGACGGGACTGGTAGCCGCGCGCGAGCTGGGTGCCCGCCAGGTACAGCTCCCCCGCGACACCGGGAGGAACCGGCTGTAACCGGTCGTCGAGGACGTAGGCGCGCGTGTTCCACACCGGGGAGCCCATCGGCATGGTCGCGCTCTCCGCGTCGGTCACCCGATGCGCGGTCGAGCACACGGTGGCTTCGGTCGGCCCGTACAGATTGTGCAGCGCGACCCCGGGAGCGAGTCTGCGTGCCGCGGCCACCGTCTCGGGGCTGAACTCCTCACCACCGACCAGCAGCGTCCGCAACGACTCGAGCGACCGCGCGGGCGCCATGTCGGCGAGCACCGCCAGCATCGACGGCACGAGCGCGGTGAAGGTGACCCGCTGGGCGGCGATGATGTCGGCGAGGTAGGCCGGGTCGGTATGCCCGTACGCGCGGGCGATCACCAGTCGCGCACCCACCGCCATGGGCGCGAACAGCTCCCACACCGACATGTCGAACGTAGCCGGGGACTTCTGTAGCACGACGTCATCGTGGGTCAGCGCGTAGGTGTCGTCGACCCACCGCAGCTGGTTGACCACCGAACGGTGCGATATCGCAACACCTTTCGGTCGTCCGGTCGATCCCGAGGTGAAGATCACGTAGGCGACATTGTGCCCTCGCAGTGGTGCGAGCCGATCGGCGTCGGTCACCGGACCGTCATCGAATCCGGACAGGTCGAGCCCCTCGAGCGACGACAGCTCCAGCACCGGTGCGGCGATGGACATCATGTAGGCGACGCGGTCCGCAGGCAGGTCCGGGTCGACCGGCACATATCCGCCGCCGGCCGCGTGCACCGCGTAGACGGCGACGTACTGGTCCAGCGAACGCCGCATCCGCAACGCCACCAACGACTCCGGACCCACGCCACGCGAGATCAGATACCGCGCCAACCGGGCGACCCGCGACGCGAATTCCGCGTACGTCAACGTCTGCTCGCCTGCGGTCACCGCGGGCAGGTCCGCGTACACGCGCACGGAGTGGTCGAACAGGGAGGTGAGCGTCTCGCCCCGCGGGAGGCGGTGCTCGGTCGAATTCCACTGCGTCAGAATGGTTTCACGCTCATCGGCGCCGAGCAGATCCACCTCGCGGACCGGCTGTGTCGAATCGGTCACCGCCGCGGCGAGCATTCGCAGCAGGCGATCGACGATCTCTGTCGCGGTCGTCGCGTCGAACAGATCGCTCGCGTAGATCAGCCCGCCGCTGATGCCGACCGGGTCACCGGCGGCATCGTAGGAATCCGACAGGGTGATCAGCAGATCGAACAGCGCGATGTCGGTCTCGGCCGTCACGGCCGACGCCGTGAGCTCGGGAAGTTCGAACCGGGCGTCGGTGACGTTCTGGAACGCCAGCATCACCTGGAACAGCGGATGGTGGGCGTGCGAGCGCACCGGGTTCAGCTCCTGCACCAGCCGCTCGAACGGAACATCGGCGTGCCCGAACGCGGCCAGATCGGTCTCGCGCTGGTGTTCGAGCAGCTCGGTGATGGTCATCGTCGGCGTCAACCGGGTCCGCAGCACCAGGGTGTTGACGAACATCCCGACCAGATCGTCGAGTTCGGGCTCACCACGTCCCGCGAACGGCGTGCCGATCGCGACGTCGTCGGTATCGGCCAACCGGGCCAGCGTGGCCGCGAGCGCGGCGTGGAAGACCATGAACAGCGTGGTGTTGTGTGCTCGCGCGACCCGCTGCAATCCCGCGTGCAGTTCGGCGTCGACAGTGATCGGTACGCTCGCGCCCGCATGGGTCTGCACGGGCGGACGCGGTCGATCGGTCGGCAGCCCGAGCAGCACCGGCAATTGCGCCAACTCGCTTGTCCAGTAATCGATCTGGGCGTGCAGAAGTGACTCCGGATCGTCCTCGGCGCCCAGGACCGTGCGCTGCCAGATCGCGTAGTCGGCGTACTGCACCGGTAGCGGCGCCAGATTCGGCGTCTCCCCGAGCAGGTGTGCCGCGTACGCGGTCATCATGTCCCGTGCCAGCGGACCGAGCGAGGACCCGTCGCAGGAAATGTGGTGCACCACCACGGCCAGCACCCACTCGTTCGGCTCGAGCTCGTACAACCGGACCCGCACCGGCCCTTCGACCGTCACGTCGAACGACGTCGAGACGAACTCCGACAGCGACTCGGCCAGTTCCGGTTCCGCGACCGAGAGCACGGTCATCGGCGCGGATGCCGGCGCGCCCGACAGCACCACCTGCGATGGCGCACCCTCGGCATAGGGGTACACGGTCCGCAGTACTTCGTGCCGATCCAGCACGTACTCGAGCGCGGCGCGCAGCGCGTCGAGATTCAACTGCCCCGACATCCGGAGCACGATCGGAATGCTGTAGGCGGCCGAGCCCGGCTCCAGCCGGTTCAGGAACCACATCCGCTGCTGTGCGTACGACAGCGGAATGCGCTCGGGTCGGGGCTGCGCGGTCAGCGCGACCCGACCGGTGTCGGCCTGGGTTTCGGCGCGCGCGGCCAACCTCGCGACCGTCGGCGCTTCGAAGATCGCCGACACCGGGATGGTCACGTCGAGCGCCGCGCCGATCCGCGCGGCGACCCGGGTGGCCACCAGGCTGTTGCCGCCGAGGTCGAAGAAGTCGTCGTCGGCGCCGACGGGACCGTCGCTGCCCAAGACGTCGGCGAAGACGCCCGCCACTATCTCCTCCGCCGGTGACGCCGGAGCGCGGAATCGCTTGGCCTGCACCACGGGTGCGGGCAGGGCCGCGCGGTCGAGTTTTCCGTTCGGCGACAGCGGGATCGCGTCGAGCATCATCACCGCGGCGGGCACCAGGTACGACGGCAGCGCCTCGACCAGCGCCGCGCGCAGCTGTTCGCCCGACGGGCTCGCCCCGGCTTCGGGCACCACATAGGACACCAACCGCGCCGGCCCCTCGCCCGCACGCCACGGCAGGGTGACCGCGTACGCCACCTCCGCCCGCGCGCTCAGCACCGCGTCGATCTCGCCCAGCTCGACCCGGTAGCCGCGGATCTTCACCTGGAAATCGTTGCGCCCCAAGAACTCCAGCTCGCCGCCGACGTTCCAGCGCACCACATCGCCGGTGCGGTACATGCGGCGTCCCGATTCCGCGAACGGATGCGCCACGAACCGCGCCGCATCGGTGCCCACCCGGTTCAGATAGCCGCGCGCCAGCGCCGAACCCGCCAGATACAGCTCGCCGGCTACCCCGACCGGCACCGGCCGCAGCCGCGCGTCCAGGACCAGCGCCTGTATCCCCGGCAGCGGGACACCGATCGTCGGCCGATCCTCGGGCGCCAGCGGGCCTGTCGCCGTGGCGATGATCGTGGCCTCGGTCGGCCCGTAGAGCACCTGGAACTTCCGGGCGCCCGCGACGTCGGTACCCGCCCATCGGCTCACCAGATCCGCCGGGACCTCCTCGCCGCCCGACATCACCAGCCGCAAGTCGTCGAGCCCCGCCGGATCCACCGACGCGAGCGCGGCCGGGGTGATGAAGGCGTGGGTGACCCGCCGCGTGCGCAAGAACTCGGCCAGCTCACCGCCGCCGTAGATCCCCGTCGGCGCCACGATCAACGCACCGGCCCCACTGACCGCGATCAGGATCTCCAGCAGCGCGGCATCGAACGACGGCGACGCGAAGTGCAACACCCTCGACGAGTGCCCGAGCGCGCGGTCGGCGCGCCGCCCCGAGACGAAGTCGGCGATGCCGGAATGGGTGACGGCGACGCCCTTGGGCACTCCGGTGGATCCGGAGGTGAAGACCACGTAGGCGACGTCCGCTGGCCGCAGCGGGCGCGGGCGCTCGTCATCACTGATCGGGCCGCTCGCCTCCGTGTCGATCCGCGCGGCGACGGCCGGGTCGTCGAGCACGATCCAGTCCACCGCACCGGGCAGCTGGGCACGCACCGATGACACCGTGATACCCAGCGTCGCACCGGAATCCGACATCATCTGCGCGATCCGGCCTTCGGGATAGCTCGGGTCGACGGGCACATACGCCGCACCCGACTGCACCACCGCCCACCACGCGACGACGGATTCCATCGACCGCGCCACGGCCACCAGCACCGGACGCTCCGGTCCCGCGCCACGGCCGATCAGCGTTCTCGCCAGCCGACTCGATCGTTCGCTCAGCTGGGCGTAGGACATCGTGGTGTCCCCCGCGACGACGGCGATACCGTCGCCGTTGTCGCGGACGGCGGCGGCGAACACCTCCGGCAGCGTGGCCGACGGCTCCGACACCTCCACGGTGTGCGTCCCGACCCGCGAGGTGAGCGCCGCGCGCTCATCGGCTTCCAGCCAGTCGATATCGCCGACGACAACGGTGGGATCGTCGGCGACGGCTTCCAGTACCCGCACCAGCCGCCGGACGATCGACGCCGCGGTCGGCTCGTCGAACAGGTCCTGGGCGAAGGTCAGCATTCCCGACATGCCCTGGGCCGCACCGTCATCGCCGGTCGCGTCGGCCAGCACCAATTGCAGGTCGAACTGGATCGACCCGGTGTTCACGTCCGCGCGCGCGACCCGGACCTCGGGCAGCGCCACATCGACCGTCGAGACGTTCTGGAACGCCAAGGCCACCTGGAACAACGGATGGCGCGCCGCCGATCGCTCCGGGTTCAGCTCCTCCACGATCCGCTCGAACGGTACGTCCGCGTGCTCGAAGGCGAGCAGGTCGGTCTCCCGGGTGCGCATCAGCGTCTCGGCGAACGACTCGCCCGTATCCACCCGGGTCCGCAATGCCAGGGTGTTCACGAACATGCCGACCAGATCGTCCAGACCCGGCTCGCCCCGCCCCGCCACCGGGGTGCCGATCACTACGTCGTCGCTGCCGCTCAGGCGCGCCAACACCGTTGCCAGCGCCGCGTGCATCACCATGAACAGCGAGGTCCCCCGCGACCGTGCCAGGGCCACCAGCCGCTCGTGCAGGCTCGCATCGAGCTCTACCGGCACCCGGCCGCCCGACAGCGACGCGACCGCGGGCCGTGGCCGGTCCGTCGGTAGTTCCAGCCGATCCGGCGCACCCGCGAGCGTCGAGCGCCAGAATTCCAGCTGCTCCGACATCAACGACCCCGGATCGTCGGCGGCCCCCAGCATCTGCCGTTGCCACCACGCGAAATCCGCGTACTGCACGGCGAGTGGTTCCCATTCCGGCGCCTGCCCGGCCAGTCTCGCGACATAGGCCACCATCACGTCACGGGCCAGTGGCCCCATCGACTGACCGTCACCGGCGATGTGATGGACCACGAGCACCAGCAGGAATTCCCCGGTGCCACCGTCGCGCTCGGCGCCGAGCGCGAACAGTCCCACTCGCATCGGCACTCGCTCGGTCACGTCGAATCCGCCCCGCACGAACTCGCCCACCACCTCCGCGACCGCATCCGCGGGCACCTGGACCGGCACCACCGACACCGAGTGCTCATCGAGCACGACCTGTCGCGGCTCACCCGCGGTTTCGGGATAGATCGTCCGTAGTACCTCGTGCCGTCCGACCACATCGGCGAGTGCCGCCGACAGCGCCTCGGTGTCCAGGCGTCCGGACAACCGCAGCATCACCGGAATGTTGTGCACCGCGGAGTCCGGCTCGAACCGGTTCAGGAACCACATCCGCTGCTGTGCCAGCGACAGCGGCACAGCGTCGGAGTGCACTCCCGCCAGCAGCGGCAACCGACCCCCACCGCGCAGCCCCGCCGCCAGCTCGGCCAAGCCGCCGACGGTCGGCGCCTCGAAGACCGACCGCACCGGAACACGTGTGTCCAGGGCCGCGCCCAGGCGCGCCACCACTGTCGAAGCGCTCAGCGAATCGCCGCCCAGGGCGAAGAAGTCGTCGTCCACTCCCACCCGATCCACGTCGAGCACCTGCTCGAAGGTCCGCGCGACCAGCTCTTGCACCCCGGGCGACGGCGCCCGGAATTCTCGTGTGCGGGCAACCGGCTCGGGCAACCGCTCGCGATCGAGCTTGCCGTTGACGGTGAGCGGCATCTGCGCCAGCACCATCACCGCGGACGGCACCGAGGACCGGGGCAATACCTCGGCCAGCGCCGCACGCACCTGCTCGCCCGATACCTCCGTCCCGGGCTCGGGCACCACATACGACACCAGCACCCCGCGCTCGCCATCGTGACGCGGCACCGTCACCGCGTACGCCACGTCCGCACGCGCGTCGAGCACCGCGTCGATCTCCCCCAGCTCGACCCGGACGCCGTGCACCTTCACCTGGAAGTCGTTGCGCCCCAGGAACTCCAGCTCGCCGTCGGCGCCGCGCCGCACCAGGTCACCGGTGCGGTACATCCGCTGCCCCGGCCCCGCGAACGGGCAGGCGACGAACCGCGCCGCGGTCAGCCCCATCCTGGCCGCGTACCCATCGGCCAGGCCCACGCCGAACAGGTAGAGCTCGCCCGCGACACCGGAGGGCACGGGCCGCAACCAGGTATCGAGGACGACGACCGCGACCGGGCCCACCGGCCTGCCGATCGTGATCGCGGCACCGGGCACCAGCGCCTCGCCTGCGGTGGCCCAGATGGTGGCTTCGCTCGGACCGTAGAGATTGATCATGGTGCGTCGCGGCGCCCACCGGTCGACCAGTTCCGGCCCGACCGGCTCCCCGGCTGTCGCCAGTACGCGCAGGTCGTCGAGACCGTCGCACGAGACGGTCGCCAGCGCCGAAGGGGTGATCACGGCATGTGAGACATGTTCGCGCCGTAGCAGATCCGCCAACTCCGGTCCGGCGTAGACGTCGGCGGGCGAGATGACCAGTCGGCCGCCCGAGCCGTGCGCCATCAGCAACTCGAACACCGAGGCGTCGAAGCTGGGCGAGGCCACCTGCACCACCACCGACGTCGGGTCGACGCCGAGGATCCGCCGCTGCGCCGCGACGATATCGGCCAGGCCGCGATGGCTGACGAACACACCCTTGGGTACACCGGTCGACCCGGAGGTGTAGCTCACGTACACGATCTGATCGCGTCGAATCGGTCCGCCGCGTTCGGCGTCGGTGATCGGCGGCGTGGCAACCGGGTCCACGGCATCGAGCGTCGGTTCCTGGTCGAGGACCAGCCAGTCGACGTCGTCGGGGAGGTGTTTCCTGGTGGACGCGTCGGTCAGCCCGACCGTGGTCTTCGAGTCCGACAGCAGGAATTCGATCCGCTCCGACGGCAGGATCGGATCTATCGGAAGGAAGGCGGCGCCGGTCTTGGCCACGGCCCACAGGGCGGCCGTGGCCGCCGGGGATCGCGGAAGCACCGCAGCGACGATCTGTCCCCGCCGGACGCCGTGGCGCAGCAGGATTCGGGCCAGCCGGGTGGATCGCTCGTCGAGCTGACGGTAGGTCAGGTCGGTGCCGTCGTATCGCACGGCGATCGCGTCGGGTTCGGCGACGGCCCGCGCGGCGAGGATTCGGTCCAGCGTGTCCGGGATCGCCTGGTCCGCAACCGAAATCGGCCACGACGGCCCCGTTTCCTCGTCGAGCAGCAGCTCACCCAGCCGGACGTCGGCGTCGACGGCGATCCGGGCGAGCAACTCGACGAACCGGTCGAGGATCCTCCGCGCCGCCGCGGTGCCGAACGCGCGGTCGTGGAATCGCAGGGTGATCCGCAGGCCCTGCGCTTCGCCGTGCTCGGACTGCTTCGGTTCCACGACCAGGCTCAGCGGGTACGGCGTCGCGTCGACACCGCTGAGTTCGTCCACCCGCAGGCCCGCCGAATCGATGAGCCGCTGCAATACCGTGCGATCGACGGGGAACGACTGGAAAGTGACAGCGGTGTCGAAGAGCTCGGGCAGACCGACGCTGCGGTGGATCTCGGGTAGGCCGATGTGGTGATGGTCGAGCATGCGGGCGTGCTCGGCCTGGATGCCGATCAGCAACTCGCGCACCGTCGAGGTGGGTTCGAGCGGGACCCGGACGGGCACCGTGGTCAAGAACATGCCGAGCGTCTGCTCGACCAGCGGCAACTCCGGTGGCCGTCCCGACACCGCGGAGCCGAAGATCACATCGGTCTCCCCGGTCAGCACACGCAGATTCAGCGCCCAGGCCGCGGCGACCGTGGTGTTGAGGGTGACGGCCGCCTCCGCCGCGACTCGGCGCAGTCGCGCGAAACGATCAGCGGTCAGCTCGGCCACGGCCTCGGCGGCGGAGACCGAACCCACCGCGGCTACGTCGCGCGACACCCGAGTGGGGGCTTCGACATCCGAAAATGCCTGCGCCCATGCGGCTTTGGATGCGGCACTGTCCTGGCGACCCAGCCAGGACAGGTAGTCGCGGTAGGAGGGAGCGGGTCCGGCGGAATCGATGTGGTCGGGAGATCCGTAGTAGTCGAGCAGTTCTCGCATCAGCAACGGCATCGACCAGCCGTCCAGGATGGCGTGGTGGTTGGTGACGAGCAGCCGGAAGGACCGCGCGTCGAGGCGGATCAGCGTCAGGCGCAGCAGTGGCGGAGCAGACAGGTCGAAGCCCGCCGCCGCGTCGGCCGCGGCGATCGATTCCGGGGACCGCGCATCGCCACCACCGGCGAGATCGATCTCCCGGAACTCGATCTCGACGTGGTCGAGCACGATCTGGTACGGCCCGTTCGTCGTCTCCACGAAGGCGGCCCGCAGGATGTCGTGGCGCTCGACCAGTGCCGCGGCGGCCCGGCGCAGGCGCTCACCGTCGACCGCGCCGGTGAATCCGATCATCGTCTGGACGGTGTAGTTGTCCCCGGCATCGGCGTCGAACGTCGAGTGGAAATACACCCCGGATTGCATGGGCGACAACGGCCATACATCGGACAGGCCGCGGTAGCGCTGCTCTAGCCGTGCGATGTCGGGTGGGGTGAGCGCGACGAGCGGCGAATCCGAGGCGCGTTCCGCCACCGGCGCCGCGTCGTCGCGTGCCATCGCGGCGAGGGCGGCGACTGTCTTGGCCTCGAATACATCTCGGGGCGTGAAGGTGAGCCCGGCGGATCTGGCCAGCGCCACCAGACGCATCGAGACGATACTGTCCCCGCCGAGCGCGAAGAAGTTGCTGTCGGCGGACACGGTGTCGAGATGGAGCACCTCGGCGAAGAGCTTCGCCACCACCCGCTCGGTGGGCGTCGACGGTGTTCTGCCGCCGGAGTCGGCGTCGAAGGCCCTCTGCCGCAATGCTTTCCGGTCGAGCTTGCCGGTCGGAGTACGCGGCATCTCCTCGAGCTGCACGATCGCCGCGGGATTCATATAGTGCGGCAGCGTGCCCGAGAGGTCCTCGCGCAGTGCCGCCACATCGATCGCGGCACCCGAGGCGGAGACGACATAGGACACCAGCACCGGTTCGCCGGCGGGCCCCTGCACCACGACCGTGGCGACGCTCGCCACGTCCGGGTGCCGGACGAGGTGGGCATCGATTTCCCCCGGCTCGATCCGCAGGCCGTGAATCTTGACCTGCTGATCGCGCCGGTCCAGGTATTCCAGTTCCGACCCGGCACGGCCACGGACCCACCGCACGGAATCACCGGTGCGGTAGATCCGTTCGCCACCCGTGGATCGCGGATCCGCGACGAAGCGCGACGCGCTCACACCCGGTCGATCGAGGTAACCGCGGGCGAGTCCGGGTCCACCGAGATAGAGTTCGCCCGCGACCCCGACCGGCGCCGGTCGCAACCACCGGTCGAGAACCAGCGCGGACACGCCGCGGATCGGGCCGCCGATCGTCACCGCCTCGCCGGGTGCGAGGGCGTCCGATCCCGTCGCCCAGATCGTGGCTTCGGTCGGTCCGTAGTGATTCATCAGCCGTCGCCCGTGCGCCCACCGATTCACGGTGTCGGACCCGGTCGCTTCGCCGACGACCGCCAGCGTCGTCAACGACGGCGTCCGGGACGGATCCATGGTCTTGAGCACCGTGGGTGTGATGATCGCGTGCGAAACCCGCTGTGCCCGAATCAATTCCTCGAGGTCGGTCCCGGCGTACACCTGCGGCGGCGCCACCACGAGACAGGCGCCACTGCCGTGCGCCAGCAGCAATTCCGACAGACACGCGTCGAACCCCGGCGACGCGACCTGCAACACCACCGATTCCGTACCGACGTCGAAGGCGTCGGCCTGCGCGGACACGAGGTCGGCCAGCCCGCGATGGCTGAGGTGGACCGCCTTCGGCTTGCCGGTCGATCCGGACGTATAGATCACATACGCCGCGTTGTCGGCCGACAGCCGAGCGGCCTCGATCTCGGACACCCGGGCGATACCTTCGTCCGCGACGGGAGCCGAGGCGTCCAGCGTCAACCAGTCGACCGTATCCGGAAGGCGTTGCGCGGCATCGCCGGTCGTCACGCCGACGCGTGTCCCGGAGTCGGCCAGCAACTCCGCGATCCGTGCGGCGGGATTGCCGGGATCCAGTGGCAGGAATGCGGCGCCGGTCTTGGCCACCGCCCAGATCGCGATCACCAGTTCGGCCGAACGGGGAACGGCCAACGCGACGATCGACTCGGCGCGCGCGCCTCGGCGAGCCAGCTGATGGGCGAAATCGTCGGCGCGGCGCTCCAGTTCCCGATAGGTCAGGGCGGTGTCACCGCACCGCAGGGCCACGGCATCCGGATACTTGCGCGCGGTGTCCCACAGGATCTCGCGCAGCACGAGTTCGGCGGCGGGCGGCTCGTCGTTGCCGCCCGAAAGTAGTTGGGCCCGTTCGGAATCCCAGCAGGCGGAGATCTCGACGACCTTGCGCGCGGGGTGGCTGATGATCTGTGTGAGCAGCAGTTCGAAACGTTCGAGCAGCGTGCGAACCTCGGGCGCGTCGAACCGGTCGGTGGCGAACTTCAGCGCCACCGTGAAGGTGGCGGGCTTGTCGGCGGCGTCCGATCGACGGTCGCGACTCGGCGGGGAAACCTGCAAACTCAGTGGATACGGGGTGGCATCGTGTGCGGTGACCTCCACGAACCGCAGGCCGGCCTCGGAGAGATTGCGCGCCAGCAGTTCCCGGTCGAGCGGATAGGACTCGAGCACCGTCGCGGTGTCGAACATCTCGGTGATACCGGTGGCCCGTTGCAGTTCCGCCAACCCGATGTACTGGTGATCCAGCATGGCGGCCTGCTCGGACTGCACCCGGCCGAGCAGGTCGGCGACGGTTTCGTCGGGTTCGAGTCGGACGCGAACGGGTAGCGTGTTGACGAGGAGCCCGACCATGCGCTCGATATCGGGGATCTGCGGCGGGCGGTGCGCGATCGTATTGCCGAACACCACGTCCGAGCGTCCGGTCAGCGCGGCCACCAGCAAGGCCCACGCGACCTGCAGGGCCGTGTTGGCGGTGACGCCGTGTGAGCGGCCCAGATCGAGCAGCGCGGCGGTAGTCGCGGCATCAAGGTCCAGTTCGACCTCACCCGCCTGCGCGGTGACCGACCGATCCGGGCTGCCCGTGACCCGCGTCGGACTGTCGATTCCGGCGAGCGTCCGCTGCCACGCGGCGATCGCGGCGTCGCGATCCTGAGCTCGCAGCCACCGCAGATACTCCCGGTACGAACGCGGGGGCGCGAGCGCGGCGGTATCGCCGTCGGAGCTGTACAGCGAGAGCAACTCGTGGATCAGCAGCGGCATCGACCAGCCGTCCAGCACGAGATGGTGGTTGGTGACCAGCAATCGGAAGGTATCGATATCGGTGCGCACGAGGTGGAAACGCACCAGCGGCGGGTGGGCCGGGTCGAACGGCGCCGTCGCCGCCGTCGCGAGTCGCCGCAGCGCGTGTTCGCGCCGACCGGGATCGATGATGTCGGTGATACTCGACTCGCCCCAATCGACTTCGGTGTCGCGCACCACGACCTGACGCGGCCCGTCGGCGCTCGCGACGAAGGCGGTCCGCAGGCTGTCGTGCCGGTCGATGAGCACCTGCGCGGCCCGCCGCATCCGCGCACCGTCCACCTGCCCGGCGAACGTCAGCCCCACCTGCACGATGTAGCCGTCGTCGCCGTCCCGGTCGTAGACCGTGTGGAACAGCAGGCCCGACTGCAGGGCGGTGAGCGGCCACACATCGAGCATCGACGGGTATTCGTCCAGCCAGTGATCGACGTCGTCCTGCGAGACCTCGGTGAGCGGGAAATCGGAGGGAGTGAAGCCGAATCCGGTGTCGGACCGGACGTGATCGGCCAGCGCGCCCAGCGCGCGAGCCCACAGTCGCGCGAGCTCGTCGACCTCGTCCTCGCTCAGCACCTGTGCGGCGAACTCCCAGGTCACGTCGAGTTCGAGGCCGTCGCTCCCTTCTTCGGCGAGCGCATTGACATCGAGCACGGCTGCCAGCGCCATCGCCGGATCGCTCGTCGCGGTCAGGGCGGTGAACTCGCTGGTGGGCGCCCATGGCATCGAGCGTTCACCCATGCCGACCCGGCCGAGGTAGTTGAAACTGATCTGGGGTTCTGGCAGGTCCGCGAGCTCGGCCCGGCCCTGGGAATCGAGATGACGCAGCACCTGATAGCCGAGGCCGTCGCCGGGCACCGCGCGCAGCTGCTCCTTCACCCGCTTGATCGCCCGGCCCGCCCCCGCGCCGCCGGCCATGGCATCGTCGAGGTCGACCTCGTCGCAGTCGAGCCGGACCGGGAAGCGGGTGGTGAACCAGCCCACGGTGGCGCTGAGATCGGCGCCGGGCACGGCCCGCTCCTCGCGGCCGTGCCCCTCCAGTGAGATCAACTCGCCTTCGGCCGCCGTCTTGCCCCGCCTGCGCCGCCACTCACCCAGTGCCAGGACCAGCGCCGCAAGCAGCGGATCGTTGGCACCGCAGTGGAATCGGTCCGGAATGGTCGTGAGAACCGCCTCGGTGACCGACGCCGGGATGCGCTGACGCACCCGGCCCGCCGTGGCCCCGACGTCACGATCCGGATCCAGACGCCGCGATCCGAGTAGCTGGTCGCCTCCCGCGAGGATGGCTTTCCACCCGTCGAGCTCCGCCGACCGTCTGTCCGGCGCCCCCTCGACCAATCCGTGCGCCCACCGCCGGAACGAGGTGGTGGCCGGGCCGAATCGCGCTTCGCCGCCGTCGCGGATCTGCGACCAGGCCTGCGCGAGGGCGGTGAGAATGATCCGCCACGACACCACGTCGACGGCGAGATGGTGGACCACCAGCCACATCAGGTCGGGTGCCGAACCGTGGCCATCCCGCATCCAGACGGCTTGCACGAGCACACCGTTGCCCGGATCCAGTCGATCCGCGGCCTTCTGCAGGTGCCGGTCGACTTCGGCGGCGTCACGTCGATCGAGCCGAACGTCGACGAGCGCGGCGTCCGGGTCGACCGATTTCGGCTCGAGTACCTCGACGTGCCGATCAGCGCCGTCGACGCGCAAGACCGCGCGCAGCATGTCGTGGCGATCCAGCAGCGTCCCCAGCGTGCGCACGAGACCCGCTCGATCGACCCCTTCGGGCAGCTGGACGAGCGCGGCCTGCCCGAATCGGTCGAAATGACCGCGATCGAGCATCGCGTACATGATCGGCGACAACGGCAGCGGTCCTACGCCGCCGCCGGGCAACTCGGCCAATACGGGGGTATCGCTGCCCTGCGATGCCGTGGCCGTGGCCGCCAAGCCCGCGACGGTCTTGTGCACGAACACGTCCTGGGTGGAGAAACTCAATCCCTCGGCCTTGGCCCGCGCCACCAGCCGGATAGACAGAATACTGTCGCCGCCCAGGGCGAAGAAGCTGTCGTCCGCCCCGACGAGGGGCGCGCCGAGCACCTCGGTGAACAGCGTCGCGACCGCCTTCTCCCTGGCGGTGGCCGGCGGTCGGCCGACCGGCGCGGTGCCGAATTCCGGCTTCGGCAGCGCCTTGCGATCGAGCTTGCCGAAGGCATTCACCGGCAGGCTGTCCAACGCGAGGATCACCGCCGGGACCATGTGCGGCGGTAGCGAGTCGCGGGCGAAGCGTTCGAGTTCGAGCGGTTCGATCCGACGGCCATCGACCGGGACCACGTAGGAGGCCAGCACGGTCGTGCCCACGTTGTTGGGCACCGGCACCGTCACCGACAGATCCACGTCCTCGTGAGTGGTCAGCGTGGCGTCGACGTCGCCCGGTTCGATCCGGTATCCGCGGATCTTGACCTGGAAGTCGCTGCGTCCGGCCAATTCCAGCGTCATTTCGGCGTTGTCGCCGGTCCAGCGCGCGATATCGCCGGTGCGGTACATCCGCTCACCGAAACCGCCGTACGGGTCCGCGATGAACCGGGCGGCGGTTTCGACGAACAGATGGCTGTACCCACGGGCCAATCCCGGCCCGGCGAGGTACAGCTCGCCCACGGTGTTCTTCGGCACCGGTTGCAGCGCCCGGTCCAGCACCATCGCCGAGACGCCGCGCAGGGGCCCGCCGACCTCGTGGGCGTGGCCGGGTCTGAGCAGGGCGCCGACGGCCGTCACGGTGGCCTCGGTGGGACCGTACTCGTTGTACATGGACAACGACGAGGTCCACCGCTCGATGACGTGCGCAGGACAGGCGTCGCCGCCGACCACGACGACGCGCAGATCGGTCGCCGACTGCGGGTCGACGGTCGACAGCATCGTGGGCGTGAGCGTCAGGTGGGTCACGTGCTCATCGGCCAGCAGCCGGGTGAGCGGTTCGCCGCCGGTGACCTCGGGCGGCACGATCACCAGCGTGGATCCGCTCGCGAAGCAGGTCAGGAACTGTTCCATGGAGGCGTCGAAACTGGGCGAGAGCGCATAGGACACCCGCGAGGTCGTGTCGATTCCGTACGTGTCGGCGCGGTCGGCAACCAGATTCGCGAGCCCGGTATGGGTGACCTGGACGCCCTTCGGCGCGCCGGTGGAACCCGAGGTATAGGTGATATAGGCGATATTGGACGGCCGGAGCGGGCGGATACGGTCGCCCTCGGTGAACGGGCCGCTCGCGGCGTCGCCGTCGACCATGGTCGCATCGTCGAGAACCACGGCACGCATCGCCGACGGGAGCCGGTCACGCAGAGGGTCGATCGTGATCGCCACGGTCGCGCCGCTGTCGGCGACCATATGCTCCACCCGCTTACGCGGGTACTCGGGGTCCATCTGGACGAACGCGGCACCGCATTTCGCGACCGCCCACGTCGCCACGACGGATTCCACCGAGCGATGCAGCATGATCGCCACCGCCGTGTCCGGTCCACAACCCAGCGCGCTCAGCTGCCGGGCCAGCTGGGAGGACCTGGCGTCCAGCTCGCCGTAGGTCATCGTCTGCCCGGCCGAGATGATCGCGCACCCGCTCCGGTTCCGGCGCGCGCTCTCGGTCAGAATCTCCGGGAGCAGGCGTGTTCGCACGCCGCGTTGCCCCCGCACCCGCGGCAACGCGGACCGCTCCGGTCCATCGAGCAGCGACAGTCGGGCGATCGGGCATTGCGCTCCCCCGGCGAGGAATTCGTGCAGGAACATGCGGAACCGCCGATGGTGATCGGCGAGCTCGTCCGGGGTGTAGGCATTCGGATTTCCCTGGAAGTCGATATGGGTACTGTCCTTGCCGGCGCCCGGGTAGATATTGACGAAGAGGTCGGCGGTGGGGCCCGAGGTGAGGACATTCAGGCGGCCGGTGGTGTTGCCCAGCACCACCTCGTTCTCGATCATCATGAGATTCACGGCCGGTCCGAAGGACGCCGCCTCGTCGCGCGCGATACCCATGTCGTGGAAGATGTCCTCCTGGCGGTAGCGCTGGCGCCGCAGCGCACTCGTCAACTCGCTCTGTACCGCGGCGATCAGTTCACCGACGTTGCGGCCGGCCACCTCGATCCGCAGGGGGACCACGTTGGCCACCATCCCCCCGGAACGGCGCAGCACCGCGGAGTGCCGACCCGAGACCGGCAGGCTCAGCATGACTTCGTCGCTTCCGGTCATCCGCGCGAGGTAGGCGGCGAACGCGGCGACGATGATCGGAGCCACGCTGCGGCCCTGTTCGAGCGCGACGCTGTTCAGCAGACTCGCGGTGTCGTCGGGCAGTTCGGTACTGACCAGCGTGGGATGGATGGTCGGCTTGCCGACGCGACCGGACAGGCTGACAGCGGGCGGCGCGCCCTCCAGGTGTTCGAGCCAGTAGCTGCGGTCGTTGTCGAAACGGGTGGAATCCCGGTAGGCCAGATCCTGCTCGACGATGACACCGAGGTCCTGCGCCGCACACGGCGCCGGTTCCTCGGACTTCACCCAGGCGTTGTACAGCTCGGTCATCCGGTGCAGCATCGTTACCGCGGCGAATCCGTCCAGCGCGATGTGGTGCGCGCGCTGGTACCAGAGGTAATGGTCCTCGCCGACCTCGAAGACGATGCTCGTCACGAGGTCGTCGTTCGACATGTCCAGCGGCGTGGAGTAGTCCTGAGTCATCAGCTCGCGCGCGGTCGCGACCGGATCGGCGTGCCGGCGCAGGTCCATCACAGAGACCGGGGCTCCACGTTCCTCGTCGACGAACTGACGCGGCTCCCCGTCGACCTCGGTCAGTCGCGTATGCCCGGACCCGAACTCGCGACTGGCGGTTCTACAGGCCCGCGCGAGCAGTTCGGCGTCCAGCTCGCCGACGATCTCGACGTACTGGGCCACCGAGATCGGTGACGAATCCGTCAGGTGCTGGGCAAACCAGATCCCCCGCTGCGCCGCCGTCAGTGGAAAGACATCGGGTGACGGGCCCCCACTGCCGTTGGAGCCGGCGCTGGAACCGTTGCCCGATTCCACGTTTCGGGAAGAACGGAATGCGCCGATTTCCAGCCACTTCGACCCATCCGTACTGCCATCGATGCGACTCTGTCGGGCCATTTCGACCTCCATTGATACCGCTCGTTTCAAGAGGTCGATTATATAGCCGAAAAGTTGCCATATTTGCTTGGAGAAACCTTGCAACATGGTCACGAACGAAGAATCGGAAGTTTACGAACCAGCGGACATCCCGCTCGGCGCCACCGCTCACGGCACCGAGATCGACGCACTCACCGGCGGGTCGGATCGACCACCGATCCATCGTCGGACCAACTCGCCGCGCATGGATCCGATACCGAATTCAGCACGATTCAGAATCGATCAGCAAATTTTTCACAGACCCTTGCCGCGCCGCCATGATCGCTATACCGTGTCGTGGGGGCCATGGGGAGACAACAACAGAGCACGAACCGGTGTACCAGCGGCTATGCGGCAAACAGGTTCCGATGATCAGTCACGTGCACGCTGCCGACGGGTCCACCACCCCACGGTCGACCGCGAAATACCGAACTACGGCGTGGCCTGTTTCGAACGCGCCAGCATCAGTTGGGCATCGAATACAGCGGGAGACTCAGGACTCCCCATCCGACTACCGGATCCCCCAAACAAAAGAATGCCAATAGTTAGCTGACGAAATTTTTTGACCGGCCGAAGTAGGGAAATTTATCGCCGCAGAATCCCCGCCCATACTCCACGGGCGAGGGATGAACAAACCACTGCGCGAAATACAATTCACGATGTCGGTGACGATTGTCGCTCGAACAGATCAGAAAGGCCGCTTGGACCGGATGACCGCCGCGAGGTACTCGTAGTCCGCGGCGCGCGCGGACGACCCCCGATAGGCGAGCCCGATCGTGCGGCCCGGAGCGGGGGCCGCGAAGCGGGCGGTGTCCAGGCTCGCGCGCGTGGTCTCGGCGGCCACCGCCATCTCCGGGATGAGCGTCACCCCGAGCCCGCCCGCCACGCACTGCACCACCGTGGTCAGCGACGCGGCCCTGGTATCGCCGACCGTCCCCGGTTGCACGTCGGCCGAGCGGCACAGGTCCAGGGTCTGATCACGCAGGCAGTGACCCTCGTCCAGCAGCAACAGCGGCAGGTCGGCGAGCGCGGGCGCGGCCAGGTCGGTGCGGCCGGCGAGCTCGTGACCGCGCGGGGTGACCAGCACGAATTCCTCGCTGTAGAGCGGAATCTCCACGAGGCCGTTGGCCTCGGTCGGCAGCGCGAGCACCGCCACGTCCAGCACACCCGTGCGCAGCCCGTCCAGCAGCCGCGCGGTCTGGTCCTCGACCACCTGGGGCAGCACCCCGGGCAGCTTGCGACGTAACTCGGGCAGCAGTTCGGGCAGCACATAGGGGGCGACGGTCGGAATGATGCCCACGCGCAAGGTGCCGCCGAGGGTGTCGCCCGTCGCCGACGCGACGAATCGCTCGGCCGCCTCCAGCGTCGCGATGGCCTGCGGCAGCAACCGCATCCCGGCGGCCGTCACCAACACGCGACGGGTGCTGCGCTCGATCAACTGGAGCCCGAGTCCGTTTTCCAGTGATGCCAGGGCCTGCGATAACGTGGGTTGACTCACAGTCAAACGCGCTGCGGCGGTGCCGAAATGCCGGTATTCGGCGACGGCAACGAACGCACGCAGCTGCGACAGGGTTGGCTGATAAGTCTGATCGCTCACGCCTATCAGTGTACGTCCAGCAATCGGCTTTACCTTTCAGTAGGCTCACATCAACCCCACACCACGAATGAGGAGACGACGCATGGCTCTGCTGACCATCGGCGACCAGTTCCCGGCATACAACCTCAAGGCCGTCATCGGAGGCGACCTCTCCAAGGTCGACGCACAGCAGCCCGATGACTACTTCACCCAGATCACCAGCGACGACCACGCGGGCAAGTGGCGCATCGTGTTCTTCTGGCCCAAGGACTTCACCTTCGTGTGCCCGACCGAGATCGCCGCGTTCGGCAAGCTGAACGACGAGTTCGCCGACCGCGACACCCAGGTGCTCGGCGCCTCGGTGGACAACGAGTTCGTGCACTTCCAGTGGCGCGCCCAGCACGAGGATCTCAAGACCCTGCCCTTCCCGATCCTGTCGGACCTCAAGCGTGAACTGGCCATCGCCACCGGCGTTCTCAACGCCGACGGGGTCGCCGATCGCGCCACCTTCATCGTGGATCCGAACAACGAGGTGCAGTTCGTCTCGGTGACCGCCGGTTCGGTCGGCCGCAATGTCGACGAGGTGCTGCGCGTGCTCGACGCCCTGCAGTCCGACGAGCTGTGCGCCTGCAACTGGAAGAAGGGCGACCCGACGATCAACGTGGGCGAACTCCTTTCGGCCAGCGTCTGATTCACCCTTTTCCACCGAAACATCCCAGAGGAGCCCCACTGTCATGAGCATCGAGAACCTGAAGAACTCTCTTCCCGAGTACGCCAAGGACCTCAAGCTCAATCTGTCGTCGCTGGCACGCACCACGGTGCTCAACGAGCAGCAGCTGTGGGGCACCCTGCTGGCCTCGGCCGCCGCCACGCGTTCGGACACCACCCTGCGCGAGATCGCCGAAGAGGCCGCCGACGTGCTCTCGGCCGAGGCGTACGACGCGGCGCTGGGCGCCGCGTCGATCATGGGCATGAACAACGTGTTCTACCGCGGTAAGGCGTTCCTGGACGGTCGCTACGACGATCTGCGCGCGGGTCTGCGGATGAACATCATCGGCAACCCCGGCGTCGACAAGGCCGACTTCGAGCTGTGGTCGTTCGCGGTGTCCTCGATCAACGGCTGCGCGCACTGCCTCGAGGCGCACGAGAAGACCCTGCGCGAGGCCGGTGTGTCACGCGAGGTGATCTTCGAGTCGCTGCGTGCGGCGGCGATCGTCGCCGGTGTCGGCCAGGCGGTGGCGTCCACCGAGGCGCTGGCCTCGGCTGCCGTCTGATTCGTCGCCTTTCGCACCCTTTTTCAGGCGCTGAGCGGCCCCGATCCGGATTCCGGGTCGGGGCCGCCGCCGTGCTCGCGGCGGGCCCGTCGCGGTTCGATGGGCGCCGCCGCGCGGCCGGTAGGCTCGCGATCATGAACGCACATGATGTGCCCGATACCCCGAACATCCAGGTCGAGGTCGTCCGAGTGTTCACCGATCCGGCCGGAAATCTCGGCAATGCGCTCGGCATCGCCCGCTCCGACGACGTCGTCGCCCTCGACAAGCAGGAACTGGCGGCACGGCTGGGATTCAGCGAGACCACGGTGGTCTCCGACCCTGTCGACGGCGTCGCCGACGTGCGCATCTACACCCCCGTCGTGGAGTTGCCCTTCGCCGGGCATCCCACTGTCGGCACAGCGTGGTGGCTCGATCTGCGGCGCACGCCCGTGCACACCCTGCGGGTGCCCGCGGGGACGGTGCCCGTCGACCGCACCGACGGACTGACCTGGATCACCGCGCGCGCCGAGTGGGCGCCGAAATTCGCCTTCCAGCAACTGGATTCGGTCGACGAGCTAGCGGCATTGGCACCCGTCGACTTCACCGACGGCCAGCATTTCTTCTGGGCCTGGACCGACGAGTCACGCGGCGCGCTGCGCGCCAGGATGTTCGCGCCCGCGATGGGCATCGCCGAGGACGAGGCGACCGGTGCGGCGGCGGTGGCGCTCACCGCGCAGTTGCGCCGCGGGCTGATCATCACCCAGGGACAAGGCTCACAGCTCTACACCGAGTGGGACTCCGACGGGTGGGTTCGCCTCGGCGGACGCGTTGCCGAAGACCACGTGGTGGTGCTCTAACCCTCCGGCTGACCGCCGAAGCGGCGCAGCCACGGCGGTTTGGCCGTCCAGTGGCCGCGACGCTGCGGCGCGGTGCCCAGATCGGCGAGGATGCGGGTCTCGAGTGCGCGGGGCGGGGTGTGCTGGTCGTCCGCGGCCAGTAGCGCGAGCACATCGTGCACCCCACGTACCCGGGTGGCGAACTGCGACAGACTGTCCGGCGTGGTGGCGGCGAGTTTGTTCTCGATGTGGTGGTGTTCGAGTTCGGCGACCGCGTCGAGCGCGTAGGCGTCGGCCAGCGACAGCACCGAGCCGGGCGGGCTCCACGGCTGTTTGGCCGTCCACCGGGGAATCCGCTGTTCGGCGAGCCGTTCGATGCCCTCGGCCAGCAGCCTCGTGACCATCGGTACCCGCATGCCCAGTTCGCGGCCGATGGCGCGGTAGGTTCGGCCACCGTAGTAGGCGAGGACGAAGATCTCGCAGTGGCTGTCGAGCGGGTCCTCGAAGCCGAGTCTGGCCGCGGCTGCCAGCCACGGCATGTCGTCGCCGCGCAGGTCCAGGCGCAGGCGCTGGACCGCGAGGCGATGGATCTGGGCCAGGAGCCAGGACTGGTCGGCGGTGAACGCCGGGCTGTCGCGGCCGGGCGCGTCGGCATGGTCGCGCCCGAGATGTTCGAAGTCGATGCCGGGGTAGGCAGCGCCCGGTCGGTCGACCTCGGCAGGGCCGAAGCTCCGCAGGTCGGCTCCGACCTGGTCGGTTCCGACGCCGTCCTGGCCTGCGGCCTCGCACGCGTGATCCGAGTGCGGTCGTCGGTCGCGGGGATCTGCGCTCTCGCGCCCTGAGACAGAGCAGTCGACGAGATGATCCGAGGCCCGAGAACTGGAGTCGTCGACACGGTCGAGGGGGCGGGAACCGTCGGGTGAGTAGACGATGCCACGGCCGAAGGCGATGTCCATCGCACCGTAGTCGGGCGTCAGATCGGACCGCTGCTCGGTCGCGACGAACGCCGAACGGCCCCACGGTGTCCCGAGGTCCGGCCCGGGAAGGGGCAACGGGGCGGTCATCGCGTCTTCCCCGGATTCCGTGGTGGGCGAATCGGGTTCCCGGTCGGCGTCGTCCTCGGCGGCGATCCACTGCGCCGATCTCGCACGGCGATAGCCTTCGCGGACAACGTCTTCGGCGGCACCGCGGCGATGTAGCACCCGCAGGGCCAGCCCGAACGCGGCGGCGCCGGTGGCGTGGTAGAGCGCGCGCATCTCCTCACGATCGTCGGCACCGGACCGGATCGGCGGAACCCGCGCACCGCCGCCGCGCGACCCCGGTGGCGGTTGGGGACCGCGCTGCCCGCTCATCGTCGAATTCCTGCCCGCACTAAGGCAATTCGCAGCGCGAGCGGTTGTGGATCGGTATTCACCGCCCGATCGCGGCGATCAACATGAACGCGGTCCCGATATCCATCACCACATGGGGCACCAGCGCCGAGGTCAGCGGGTGGGAACCGGCGGGATGGACGAAGCGATGCCAGCGTGAGCGGTGACCAGCCGACCCGAGGGCCAGCAGCGCGTCGAGGCCGAACAGCACCGCCAGCACCAGGGCTGGCCACCTCGCCCCGCCGGCGCCGTGCGCCGCCGTGTGCCCGGCCATCGCGTACAGCATCGCCGCGGCGGCGACGGTGTGGTAGCCCAGCGCCAGCACCCCGTCGGGCGCCGAACCGGCGCGCCACCCCCGCACACGTTCGGCGAGCAGGATCGCGAAGGCCACGGTGAGGGCGGTCAGCAGCCCGCGCATCGCGTGCGGGTCGGTGGCGGCGGGGAACACCAGCATCACCAGCATGACCAGGCACATGAGCAGGTGCGCGCTGTCGGACGCGGTATCGACCCGGTATGTCGACGGGGTTCGCCTGATCAACCGGGTCGCCACGATCAGCGCTGCCAGCACGAACGCGACGACCACCGGCCACCGGACGAACGCGTATTGCTCCACGAAATCGGCCACACCCCACCACTTTCGAGTCGACACCCGCCCCACCATGCTCGCATCCCGGCGGGGGCCACGGGCTGTTTTCCGAGGTCGCGCGCATCCGACGGAGGTGTCCCTCCGTTCGCCGCCCCGGTGAGATCGCCCCGGGCGGAACCGACCCGGTGCATCGGGCGTCGAGCTCGACCCGCAAACTGGACTGATGACCGACAACCCGATCGGCGCGGTCGGCCGACTCCGGGTGGTGGCCGATGATCTCTCCGGCGCCGCTATCGCTGCCCTGCTGGCCGCGCATCACGCGGAAATGGCGGACACCTCCCCCGCCGAGAGCATGCACGCCCTCGACCTCACCGCCCTGCGTGATCCGGCGGTCACGGTGTGGAGCGCGTGGACCGGCGACGACCTCCTCGGGTGCGGCGCGCTGAAGGAACTCGATGCCGAGCACGCCGAGATCAAGTCCATGCGCACCGCCGACGGACACACCGGGCGCGGGGTGGCCGCCGCCGTGCTCGCCCACCTGGTCGCGGTGGGCCGAGAACGCGGGTACCGGCGGCTGAGCCTGGAGACCGGCGCCGAGGACTTCTTCGCCCCGGCCCGCCGCCTCTACCTGCGCCACGGCTTCACCGAATGCGGCCCGTTCGGCGACTACTCCGCCGACCCGCTGAGCCGATTCTTCACCCTGCGGCTCGTACCCGGCTGATCCCGCATGCGGACATCGGCGCAATGTGGCGGTATCGCGTCCGCCTCACCACCACCGATACCCGTGTTCGCCCGCACGGAGCGCGGCGGCCTCGTACCAGTCCGGGCCCACCAACGGGTCTCGCCGACAGGTCCGGTGTGGATCGACAGCCGAATCAGCCGAGGGCGCGGGCGAATCCGTCGGCCAGTTCAGCGACCTGGGCATCGGTCATGACGAACGACGGCGAGATCTGCATGGCGCCCGCACCGGCCGCGCGGCCGGAGATGCCGTGTTGGCGCAGGGTTTTCACCAGGGCGGGCCCCTCGGACGGGTCGACGAGCTGCACGGCCGCCACCGCACCGAGACCGCTGCGGATCTCGGCGACGCGGGGGTGCTCGGCCAACGGTGCCAACGCGGTGTGCAACGTGGACTCGAGGCGGGCAGCCTCCTCGAGCAGACCCTCACGCTCGATGATGGCGAGGTTGGCCAGGGCCGCGGCGGCCGCACCGGCGTGACCGCCGTAGGTGTAGCCGTGGCGGAACCAGGTGCCGCCGGCGAAGAAGGGCTCGGCCAGGTGCGGGGCGATGAAGACCGCGCCCATCGGGAGGTAACCGGAGGTGAGGCCCTTGGCGGTGGTCATCAGGTCGGGCCGCAGATCGAAGCGGGTGGAGGCGAACCAGGAGCCGCCGATGCGGCCGAACCCGGTGACCACCTCGTCGGCGACGAACAGGATGTCGTGCTCGCGGCAGATCTGGCGGACCTCGGCCAGGTAACCCTCGGGCGGCAGGTACACCCCGCCCGCGCCGATGATCGGTTCGCAGAAGAACGCGGCGATCTGTTCGGCGCCGACCTCGTCGATCAGGGCGAGCAGTGATTTCGCGTCGTCCCATTCGACCGTGCGGGTGTCGGCGACCAGCACGCCGTAGCCCTCCTTGTTCGGCGTCAGACCGCCGAGCGAGGTGCTCGCGTAGTGCATGCCGTGGTAGGCCAACCGGCGACCGACCAGGATCTTCTTGTCGGTACGGCCCTGTTCGTGCCAGTAGCGGCGGGCCAATTTGGCCGCTGTCTCCACCGAATCGGAGCCACCGGAGGTGAAGAAGATCTTGCTGCCCGCCACGGGAGCGATCGACGACAGTTTCTCGGCGAGTTCCTGGGTGGGCGCCTCGGTGAGGTCGCCGAAGTTGGAGTAGTGCGCGATGGTGCGCAGCTGATCGGCGACGGCGTCGGCGATCTCGCCGCGGCCGTGGCCGACGTTGGCGAACCACAGCCCGGCGGTGGCGTCGAGATACCGCGTGCCCGCTGTGTCGAAGACATGAGCGCCTTCACCGCGAGCGATAACGAACGCACCGTCACGATCGACGGCACCCATGTCGGCGAATCCGTGCCAGAGCGCATTCATGGCTCCACATTTACCCCACCACGCCGACCGGCGCGTGCCGGGCCCGCCGCTGGGTCAGCCCGCCGACTCGCGTTCGCGCCACCGAGCGGGCAGATCGCCCAGGCTCGCCATCGCGACCGCGAGTACCACGAACACCACGAGCAGCACCGCCAACCCGATCGTCAGCGACACGTATCCCTGCGTCCGTGGGTCGATGAACGGGTACGGATACCAGTCGGCGATCGGGCCGCGGATCAGGCTGTAGACGCCGTAGGCGACCGGGAAGATCAGCCACAGACCGATCAGCTCGGGAGTGGGTCGCAGGCGTCGCGCCATCGCGACGAACAACCAGTCGAACAGCAGGACCAGCGGCAGGATGCGATGCAGGATGTCGTTGATCCACCGGTCCACGAGCATCACGTCGACATTCGCCAGCAGGACCGCGTAGACGACCATCGTGATGAGCATGTAGAGCGTGACCGCGCCACGCAGGATCTGCCACCGCGAGCTCTGCGGCGCTGCCAGGCCGCCGACCAGCAACACGAGCACGGCCGCGATATTGGACTCGATGGTGAAGTAGCTCAGGAAATTCGTGAGCGAGAACGTCGCCGAGTCGATGTTGCGCAACGGTATCCACACCAGCGCCACGATTCCGAGCAGCCCGAAACCGAGCCGGTAGGCCCTGATCCACCACGCCGTTCGCACCGATGCGCTCATGCTGTGTGCCTTTCACAGGGTCGGGCGACCCGCGTGCTGACGCGAAGCGCCAGCCGGGCGCGCATTCCCGGATCCTCGCATGAGCGAGGGCCCCCGACCGGGACCTCGTGCGCGCAAGATCGTCGCGTCCCGTGGTGGGGCCCCGACGCGCGGACCACGACGGGTGGGTGCTGTGGTGTGTCGTCGGTCTCGGCGAGTATGCCGGGCAGACACGCGCGGGAAAAACCGGTGGCGGGCTTCGCTAGGCTGGTAGGCGCAATGACCAGGACAGCTAGCACCGGAACCCGCGCGCTGCGCACCCGCCTGGCGGAGGTCTCGCTGCGCGACGAACATCGGCTCCAGCGCAAGCTCGACCGTGCGCGCCCCGACGATCTGCCCGCACTAGAGGCCGAGATCGCCACCGCCGCCACCCGCGTGGCCAACCGCCGCGCGGCGCTTCCGCAGATCACCTACCCGGAACAACTTCCCGTTTCCGCGCGTCGCGACGATATCGCCGCCGCCATCGCCGCCAACCAGGTCGTGATCGTGGCCGGTGAGACGGGTTCGGGCAAGACCACCCAGATCCCGAAGATCTGCCTCGAACTCGGTCGCGGTATCCGTGGCACCATCGGGCACACCCAGCCGCGCCGGCTCGCCGCGCGCACCGTGGCCGAACGCATCGCCGACGAGCTCGGCGGCGAACTCGGCGACGTGATCGGCTACACCGTCCGCTTCACCGATCAGGCTTCCGATCGCACGCTGGTCAAACTGATGACCGACGGCATCCTGCTCGCCGAGATCCAGCGCGACCGGATGCTGCGCCGCTACGACACGATCATCATCGACGAGGCCCACGAACGCAGCCTCAATATCGACTTCCTGCTCGGGTACCTGAAACAGTTGCTGCCGCGCCGTCCCGATCTCAAGGTGATCATCACCTCGGCGACGATCGATCCCGAACTGTTCGCCCGCCATTTCGCCGACGCGAACGGCACACCCGCGCCGATCGTCGAGGTGTCGGGCCGGTCCTATCCGGTGGAGTTGCGGTACCGGCCGCTGTCGCTGGAACTGCCCGGATCCGACGAGGACGAGGACACCCGTGTCGTCGACCGCGACCCCACCGACGCCATCGCCGACGGAGTTGTCGAGCTGTTCGCCGAAGGCGACGGCGATGTGCTGGTATTCCTGTCGGGCGAACGCGAGATCCGCGACACCGCCGACGCCCTGCGCGATCTGAAACTGCCCCGCACCGAGATCGTGCCGCTGTACGCGCGCTTGTCGGCCGCCGAGCAGCACCGGGTGTTCGCCCCGCATACCGGTCGCCGGGTGGTGCTGGCCACCAATGTCGCCGAGACCTCGCTGACCGTGCCGGGCATCCGCTACGTCATCGACCCCGGCACCGCGCGCATCTCGCGCTATTCGATGCGCACCAAGGTGCAGCGGCTACCCATCGAAGAAGTCTCGCAGGCCTCGGCTCGGCAGCGATCGGGTCGCTGCGGCCGTGTGGCGGACGGCATCTGTATCCGGCTGTACTCCGAGGACGATTTCGAGGCGCGGCCCGCGTTCACCGAGCCGGAGATCCTGCGCACCAACCTCGCCGCCGTGATCCTGCAGATGACGGCGCTGGGACTGGGCGATATCGAGAGCTTCCCGTTCGTGGAGGCCCCCGACCGTCGGGCCATCCGCGACGGAATCGCGCTGCTCGAAGAGCTGGGCGCGCTGGCGCACGGCAGCACGAAATCCGTTGACGGCGACACGGATTCGGGCAAGCACCTCACGCTCACCCCGATCGGGCGGGAGATGGCGCAGCTGCCGGTGGACCCGCGGATGGCGCGAATGCTCGTCGAGGCGCAGCGCAACGGGTGCCTCGACGAGGTGCTGATCATCGTGGCGGCGCTGTCGATCCAGGATGTGCGCGAACGCCCCGTCGAACATCAGCAGGCCGCCGACGCCCAGCACGCGCGCTTCGTCGTCGAGGGCTCGGACTTCCTGGCCTACCTGCGCCTGTGGGATTACCTCACCGAGCAGCGCAAGTCGCTGTCGTCCAACCAGTTCCGCCGGATGTGCCGCGACGAGTTCCTGCACTACCTGCGCATCAGGGAGTGGCAGGACCTGCACGGTCAGTTGCGCACCATCGCCCGCGGGATGGGCTGGAACGACCCGGGCGCACGGGCGAATTCCGAACACGAGGCGCCGGCTTCCGGAGCGGGCCGATCCGCAGCGGGCGAGGGCTCTCGCCAGGGCGGACAGCCTCGACGATCCCGTGGCCGCGGACCCGACGTGGGGCAACGCGGGAAGGACGGGCCCCAGCGCGGGAACGACGCAGCACAGCACGGAGACAACCCGGCGCAGCGCGGAACCGAGCCGGCGCAGCGCGAAAACAACACGGCGCAGCGTGGAAACGACGGGGCGCGGCGCGGGAACGAGCCGGCCCAGCGTGGCAGGCAGTCCGGCCGGGCCGCGGTGAAATCCCTTCGGGCGTCTTCGGATTCCGCCGACGAGGATGCGATGCCGTGGCCGAGTGCCCAGATCCACCAGTCGCTACTGGCGGGCATGCTCTCGCATATCGGCGTCCGCGAGGCGGAATCGCGCGAGTTCCTCGGGGCGCGCAACGCGAAGTTCATGATCTTTCCCGGGTCGTCGCTGGCCAAGAAGGCGCCACGCTGGGTGATGGCGGCCGAACTGGTGGAGACCTCGCGGCTGTGGGGGCGGATCGCGGCGAAGGTGGAGCCGGAGTGGGCCGAACGGCTCGCCGGCGACCTGGTGAAACGGACCTACTCCGAACCACATTGGTCGGCCAAGCGCGGATCGGCTCGCGCCTACGAGCGCGCCACGCTGTACGGGGTGCCGTTGGTGACCGGGCGTCCCGTCGACTTCGGGCGCATCGACCCCGAACAGTCGCGCGAGCTGTTTCTGCGCCACGCCCTGGTACAGGGTGAATGGCAGACGCGGCACGGGTTCTTCGCCCGCAATCGCGCCCTCATCGACGATGTGGCCGACCTCGAGCATCGGGCCCGGCGCCGCGACATCCTCGTCGACGACGAAGTGCTCTTCGAGTTCTACGACAAGCGAATTCCCGCCGACATCGTGTCGGTGCGCCATTTCGACAGCTGGTGGCGCAAGACCGAACGCGCCGACCCCGCACTGCTGGACTTCTCGACCGACACCGTGGTCAATGCCGGTGTCGCCGCCCTCGACCCCACCGATTTCCCCGACGCGTGGCGGCAGGGTGAACTCAGCTTTCCGCTCACCTACCAGTTCGAGCCGGGCCGAGACGACGACGGCGTCACCGCGCGGATCCCGGTGGAACAACTCGCGCACGTGCGCGCGGTCGGCTTCGACTGGCTGGTGCCGGGGATGCGCGAGGAACTGGCCGCCGCGTTCATCAAAACGCTCCCGAAAACCTTGCGGCGCGCGGTCGTTCCCGCACCGGACTTCGCGTCGGCGGCGTTACGCGGGCTGACCCCGCGCGCCGAACCGCTGCGCACGGGACTGTCGCGGGAGCTGTCGCGACTGGGTTCGGTGACCATCACCGCCGACGATCTCTCCCCCACGGCGCTGCCCGATCACCTGCGGATGACCTTCGCCGCTGTCGATCGCGACGGCAAGGTACTCGCCAAGAGCAAGAGCCTGCCGCAGCTGAAAGCACAACTGGCCGAACAGGTTTCGGCGTCGGTGGCCCGCGCCACCGCCGGTGCCGAACGCGCGCCCGCGACAGTGTGGACCTCGGAGTCCCTCGGTTCGGTTGCGCCGACCGTGAGCCGCGAAGTCGCCGGTCAGACAGTGACCGGCTATCCGGCGCTCGTTCCCGAGGGCGAAGGGGTGGCGGTGCGGGTGCTCAGCTCACCGGGAGAACAGGCCGCCGCGATGCGGGCCGGTGTGCGCACCCTGCTCCTGGCCGCGATCCCCACCTCGACCCGGGCGGTCACCGCCGGACTGCCCGCTCGCGATCGACTGGCACTGAGTCAGAACCCCGACGGCTCCCTGGACAAGCTGGTCGAGGACTGCCGCAGCGCCGCCGCCGACGAACTGATCGCCAAGGCGGGCGGCCCGGTTCGCTCGCCGCAGGAGTTCGACGCGCTGGTGGCCGCCGTCCGCCCGCAGCTGTCGACGGCGGTCGTCGCGTTGATCCGTACCGTCGTGCCCGTGCTGGCCGCCGCCCAGCAGGCGCGGGCCGCGCTGGCCGACACCCTCGAAGCCGATATCGCCGACGATGTGCGTCAGCAGCTCGACGACCTGCTGTTTCCCGGATTCGTCGCCGAATGGGGCCGGGTGCGGCTACGCGAACTCCCACGCTACCTGCTCGCCGCGGCCCACCGCCTGGAAGCACTGCCGGGGTCGGCGGTGCGTGACCGGCAGGCGATGGTCGAGGTGGACCGGATGCTCACCGCCTACGACAAGCTCGTTGGCGCGCTGCCCCCGGCGCGCAAGAACGCGCGCGAGGTCACCGAGATCTGGTGGATGATCGAGGAACTGCGCGTCAGCCTGTTCGCCCAGAAGCTGGGCACGCCGTATCCGGTGTCGGCCAAGCGCATCGAGAAGGCGATCGGCTCGATCCGACGCTGACCGGCGCGGCAGGGACGTGGATCAGTCGACCGCGGCGGCCGCGCGAGCAGCCCGCATCTCGGTGATCTCGCGTTCGAAATCGGCTGCGCTCGTGAAGGATCGGTACACCGAGGCGAAGCGTAGATAGGCCACCTCGTCGAGGTCGCGCAGGGGGCCGAGGATGGCGAGGCCGACCTCGTGACTCGGCACCTCCGGAGATCCCTTGGCGCGCACCGCGTCTTCGACCTGCTGGGCGAGCAGGTTCAGGGCGTCGTCGTCGACCTCGCGGCCCTGGCAGGCTCGGCGCACACCGACGATCACCTTCTCCCGGCTGAACGGCTCGGTCACGCCACTGCGCTTGACCACCGACAGGACCGCGGTCTCGACGGTGGTGAATCGGCGGGCGCAGCTCGGGCAGGAACGACGACGGCGGATCGCCGTACCCTCCTCGGCTTCCCGCGAGTCGACGACGCGCGAGTCGGGGTGTCGGCAGTACGGGCAATGCATCCGAGGGTTCCTTCGTCGATGCGCATTTCTATTCCATGGCTCTTGACAGGATACCGGTCAGGATGGCACAAGCTGCCACTGCGTGGTCAGGTCCGCGATGATGTCGGGAAGTCGGGCGAGCATCCGGCCCCGGTCGAGTTTGACGGCGAACGGTTCGCGATACACCGTCGCCGCGCGTGCCGCGTCGGTCGCGAGCTCGAGATGGCGCGGCAGCAGGTCGGCGGTGATGTAATCCCAGCGAGATTCGCGGTCGGCCCAATTGAACGCGGGCAGCGGCGTCCGCAGGCCGAGCGGACGCCCCGCGGCGACCGGCGACCACACCGTGACCGGGGCGTACACGCCGGGAGCGCGGGTACCGGGGACGGCGGGCTTGCCCGCGACCGTGGTGACATAGGTGAGCACTCGCCCCATGCCGCCGCGACCGCGTGCGGTCGCGTCCCACTGGTCGGCGACGATCTGGTTCTGTTCCCGATCGGCCATGGCGACCAGCGCGGCGGCGCGGCCCGCTTCGGTGCCGCCGTCGATCCCCGTCCACGCCGCCCGCATGCCGTCGTCGAGCAGGCCGGCCGCGTGCATCTCGTCGATGCCCGCCATCCCGTCGGCGAGGTAGGCCTCGTGCATGGGAACCAGGTCGATGAAGATGTGTTTCTGCATGATCGCCAGCCGCGTCTGATACCAGGCGAGGTCGGCGGCGGTCAGACTGGGGGCGCGGACGGCCAGGTCGGTGATATCGGCCGGGACGCCGGTGCGCAGTTCCGGCGGGGTGGCACCCAGCAGGTCGGCGACGACGTTGCCCAGTTCGTGTATCCCGCCGACGGACACCACGCCGCCGATATCGCCGACGTCGAAGAAGCCGGCGGCGAAGGACGCGCCCGCGATGCCCGCCATGCCCGCCCAGTAGAGATCGGAGCGCGTGGCGGCGAGGCGGAAGTAGTTCACATACACCTGGCTGAAGGTGGTGGAATTGGCCGCGACGCCGCGCTCGGGTGCCCAGGCGTCGAGGTCGATCGCGGCGTTGTCGGTAGCCACGACGAGCCAGTACTGGTGCAGCAGCGTCGCGTACCGCGTGGGGTCGATGCCGTCCGCACGGGCCTGGGTCAGCGCGTCGCGCAGCGGTTGCCGCGTCGAGGGCAGCTCCGGGTGCAGACCGCCGCCGTATTCGCCGTCACCGTTGAGCGTGGGCAGGTCGAGGTAGGCGAGGTAGGCGGGAGCCGCGTGCGCGGCGGGAGCCAGTAGCGCACCGAGCAGTACAACGAGCAGTACAACGATCGAGCAGCGGCGCACCGAAACCTCACATCCGAGTTCGATCGGGGCACCGCCCCGATTCAGGATGCCCGTCACCGTAGCAACGTGTTCTAGTTTCAGGACGCGATTCGTCGATACCGCCGATCTGCCGTACTTCCGGCAGCGCCGCGAAAATATTGTCCGCGCAGCGATATTCGACTCATCGCCCCGGGGTGAGCTGCGTACCGAACCCCGCCTGCCCGGAAATGCCAGGGGTGGTCGAGTCGACCCGGTCGACGAAACCGCCCGCACGCACATGCGCCAGCCCGAGGAAAGCCACGACGATCAGCGCGGTCATCAGCGCCGTGACGGCCAGCGCGGCCAATCCGACCTTGGCCTGCTCTACCCGGCGCAGCGGATGGACGCCTCGCGCACGTCCCGCGCGCACGGGACCGCGGGCGTAGAGCGAGAGTTCACTGCGCGGCGCGTGGTGCCGCGGACCGCGATCGGCCGGCGGCCGTACGAGGTCGCGGGTTCGGTGCGCAGGCGTGGCGCGGGGCACGGTGGCGAAGGCGAGATCGAGTTCGGCGTCGGTGAGTTCGATCCGCCGGGGGGCGCGGACGATGTCGCCCGGTTCGACAACGGGCAGGGCGTTCGCGGGCGCGCTCAGGACGCCGGATCGAACGATACTGCGCACGATTTCCGCCGGCGCGTGCGTAGGAGCGGGCCGAGGCGGGGCCGGTAGTGAGATGGACTCGGTCGACGACGCTTCGGCGGCGTGCCGTTCGGCGCCCGCCCGCCGCGGCATCGCCGATCGGACCACCGCGAAAGGACGTGGGGCGCGGGCGGTCCGGCGCCGACGGAGCATCGGCTCCGGCTCGTCGGTACGCAGGGCGCTGGTTGCTGTGCTCATCGGAAGAACCTCCGGGGTGGTGTACTCCACTGCTGCGAGAAAGTGCTGATGAGGCGGCAATGCCTCCCGGTATTCGAACACCTGTGCGATGAACTGATGTTCGATTTCTACCAGATCCCCGAGCTGCTGTCAGCACGAAACGCCCGACATGCTCGAACAGATGTTTGATAGTTCGGCGTGGCACGACTAGCCTCGAGATGGCGAATTCGACAACTGGAAGGGCGGGACACGGTGACCCACACAGACGACACGGGTGACGAAAGCGGCACCGGCACCGTCACATCGGGATCCGGAACGGATCTCACCGTGCGTCAACGCACGGTCCTCGATGTCATCCGTTCCTCGGTGACCGAACGCGGCTATCCGCCCAGCATCCGCGAGATCGGCGACGCCGTCGGTCTCACCTCCACCTCCTCGGTGGCCCATCAACTGCGCGCCCTGGAACGCAAGGGCTACCTGCGCCGGGATCCGAATCGACCGCGCGCGGTGAATGTTCGCGGGCTCGACGAGGCGGTCCACTCGGTCACCGCACTGCCGCAGCAGACCGACGAGGTCGACCCGAGCCGCCCGACACCGACGTTCGTCCCCGTCCTCGGCCGGATCGCCGCCGGTGGCCCGATCCTGGCCGAGCAGGCCGTGGAAGACGTGTTCCCGCTGCCGCGCGAACTCGTCGGCGAGGGTTCGCTGTTCCTGCTCAAGGTCGTCGGCCAGTCGATGATCGACGCGGCCATCTGCGACGGCGACTTCGTGGTGGTGCGCCAGCAGAACGTCGCCGAGGGTGGCGACATCGTCGCCGCGATGATCGACGGCGAGGCCACCGTGAAGACCTTCAAGCGCAGCGGCAAGGACGTGTGGCTGATGCCGCACAACCCGCACTTCGAACCCATCCCCGGCAACGACGCGCAAATTCTGGGCAAGGTCGTCACTGTGATCCGCAAGGTCTAGCGGCGCGCGGTCTCGGTCATCTCCCAGATCAGCAGCTCGACGGCGGTCAGCGCGGTGACGCGGTGGCCGCCGGTGGCGGTGAGGCGGACGGCGTCGCCCTGCTCCAGGGTGCCGTAGCCCTCGTAGTCGGCGGTGCCGCGCGCGAGGAAGACGTGACCGTAGGGCGCGTCGGGGACCGTGATCGTGCGCCCCGGGTCCAGCCGCGCGACATGGAAGGCGGCATGACGATTGCCGATGCCGATCGCTGCCTCGCCCCGATGGCGCGGCAGCCCGGATGCCACCGCCACGAGCGCGTTGCGGGCGAGTTCACCTTCGATATCGAGTTCCTGATAACTCGGGGCGAGGCCCGTCGTGTCCGGCGGGATCCACATCTGCACCACATGCAGGCGTTCCTTCTCCCGGTAGCCCGCCCCGTTGCGCTCCGAATGCAGGATGCCCGTGCCCGCGCTCATCCGTTGCGCGAGGCCGGGACGGATGAGGCCCGAGTGTCCGGCCGAATCCTGGTGCACCACGGTGCCCTCCAGTACCCAGGTGAGGATCTCGGTATCGCGGTGCTGATGGGTATCGAAACCCTCGCCGGGGTCGACGATGTCCTCGTTGTGCACGAGCAGCAGCCCGTGCGCGTGGTCCTCGAGCACGAAGTTGCCGGTGACCGGGAACGACTGGCGCGAGTCGAGCCATTCGTTGCGCCAGCGCCTGCGGTCGGCGCCGGGCACGACCTGGACGTGTTCGGTCACGGTCATCGCCACCCTCTCATTATCCGGACCCTGGTCCGCATAACTGGGTAACGGAATCGGCGCCGCGCGCATTCCGCACCCCCACAAGTGCGGCTGTCGGCGCCGATCAGGCGATGGCGGTCACCAGGGCAGCGCGTCGCGCAGGCGGCCGACCAGCGTGCGGCCGCGGTCGCGGTCACGCTCGTTGAACAGGAACTGCAGTTCCTCCTCCAGCCCCTTACGCACCACATCCCGCAGATCGGCGGACGCGCCGTCGAGATCGTCGGCCTCCAGCCACGGCGTGGGGTCGATCGGCGCGCCCGCCGAGAAGTAGAACCGCTCGGGGCGGGGCAACGGCGTCGGACCGACGCCCTTCACCAGCGGCGGGCTCAGCTCAGGATTGATGCCGAGCAGGCGGCAGGTCCAGCGCAGCGGCGACATCACCGGGTGCTGGCCGTCGAAGACGATGTCGTAGGCATCGTCGATACCGATCATCGCCAGCGGCACGATCGGCACGCCCGCCTGGATCGCCATCCGCGCGAAACCCGTGCGACCCTCCCACTTCAGCTCGTACTTCTCGCCGGCGCGGCGGATCGCCTCACGGCCGCCCCCGGGGAACACCACCACCGCTTCCCCTCGCTCGAGCAGCGCGAGGCAGTTCGAGCGCGTGCCGCGGACCACGCCGAAATGATGCAGGAAATCCCGCACGCCGGGCACCATCAGCACGTGCTCGGCCAGGCCGCGCACCAGCCTGCCGCGCACGCGCAGGATCTCCGGCAGGAGCAGTGGCGCATCGATCGCGCCGAGCAGATTGTGGTTGGCCACGATCAGCACCGGTCCCTGCGCCGGAATATTCTCCAGACCGTAGAACTTCGGACTCGTCCACGCCCGCAGCGGCGCGAGTACCGCCTCGAACGCGCGGATATCGCCCGCACTGGGCGCCGGACTCAGCGGCGCTCCGTCCGAGAGAACAGGGTCCGAGAGAACAGGGTCCGAGAGAACAGGGGCGCCCACCGCGACCCCGTTCCCCGTCCCATCGTTGTTACCTTGATGGTCGTTCGACATAACACCCTCCTGCTGTCGATATTCGACCATAGCGTCCGAAAATCCCTGTGTCGCATCGGCATTTGTCCGCAACCAGCGGGCAAATCAGCGAAAAAGATCAGTTCAGCACCGGCTCCGCGGGGCCGGAATGCGCGTACTCGGACAGGGCCGCGGCCAAGGCGTGCGGCACGCGCGCGCGAACCCGGGTACCACCCTCCTCGTGCTCGGCGGTGACGATCCGGCCGTCCGCGTGGATGCGGGCGAGCAGGTCGCCACGGCTGTAGGGCAACAGCACGCTGATGTCGACATCGAGTCCACCGAGTACCTCCGAGAGCCGCTCGCGCAACTCCTCCACGCCCGCGCCGGTCTGCGCGGACACGAAGGCCGCCTGCGACAGCAGGCCCCGCAACCGGGTGAGCTCGTTGGGGTCCGCGGCGTCGATCTTGTTGACCACCAGCAGCTCCGGCGGCGCGGGCGTGCCCTGCTCCCTGATCACGTCGGTGATCACCTCGCGCACCGCCCTGATCTGTTCCAGCGGCAACGGATCGGCGCCGTCGACGACATGCAGCAGCAGATCGGCGCCGGTGACCTCTTCCAGGGTCGAACGGAAGGCCTCGACCAGCTGGGTCGGCAGGTGGCGGACGAAGCCGACGGTGTCGGTGAACACCATCTCGCGACCGTCGTCGAGCGCGGCCCGGCGGGTGGTCGGGTCCAGGGTGGCGAACAGCGCGTCCTGCACGAGCAAGCCCGCGCCGGTGAGCGCGTTCATCAGACTGGATTTGCCCGCGTTGGTGTAGCCGACGATCGCGATCGAGGGCACTCCGCTCTCATTGCGACGCGCGCGCATCGTGTCGCGGGCGGTCTTCATCTCCCGGATCTCGCGACGCAGTTTGGCCATCCGCTCGCGAATCCGGCGGCGATCGGTTTCGATCTTGGTCTCACCGGGACCTCGGGTGCCGACGCCGCCGCCGGCGCCACCCGCCCGGCCACCGGCCTGACGCGACATCGACTCACCCCAGCCACGCAGGCGAGGCAGCATGTACTCCATCTGCGCCAGCGCGACCTGGGCCTTGCCCTCGCGCGAGGTGGCGTGCTGGGCGAAGATGTCGAGGATCAGCGCGGTGCGGTCGATGACCTTCACCTTGACGACCTTCTCCAGCGCGGTGAGCTGCGCCGGGGTGAGTTCACCGTCGCAGATCACCGTGTCGGCGCCGCTGTCGAGAACGACCGTGCGCAGCTCCTCGGCCTTGCCGGAGCCGATATAGGTGGCCGGATCGGGCTTGTCGCGGCGCTGGATCAGCGCCTCGAGGACCTCCGAGCCCGCCGTCTCCGCGAGCGCGGCCAGCTCGACCATGCTCGCGTCGGCCTGGGCCACACTGCCCGTGGTCCAGACACCGACCAGTACCACGCGCTCGAGGCGCAGCTGCCGGTACTCGACCTCGGTGATATCGGTGAGTTCGGTGGACAGACCGGCGACACGGCGCAGCGACGTGCGCTCGTCGAGCTGCATCTCGCCGACCGTCGGATCGGCCGCCCAACCGGGCTGTTTCATGCGGGCCGCGTGGCGGGCCAGCGCGTCATCGACGTCGCCGCGATCGGCGGTGACATCGGGATCGGCCGCGGTGGTGTGCTCGGCCGATGTGGTTTCTGTGGGTTCTACTGGTTTCGTCATACGCTCTCCATGCTGCCACGTCCGGGTGACAGCGTGCACGGGGTTATCGGTCCGCCTGCGCGTCCCACCAGGAACGCGACAGTGTTCCCGAGGCCACCAGCACCGAGGGGCCGCGCAACCAGGCGCGTCCGTCGGCGATCCCGACGCGCACCTGTCCCCCGGGTACCCGCACGGTGACCTCGCCGTTGCCGGTGCCGATCGGCACACCGGCGGCGGTCAGCGCGGCAGCGGCCGCCGCTACGGTTCCGGTGCCGCAGGAACGGGTCTCGCCCACGCCGCGTTCGTACACGCGCATGTCCACGGAGTTGTCGGTGTCGAGCGCGGTGAGGATCTCGACATTCACCCCGTGCGGGAACAGATCGGGGTCGAAGCCGGGGGAAACACTCAGGTCGAGCTTGGCGAGCGCGTCGACGGTCAGGCTGTCGTCGACGCAGGCCAGATGCGGATTACCGACATCGATGCCGATTCCGGGCAGTGCCCAGCCGGCCAGGGTGGCGGTGGACGGACCGAGTTCACGGACAACGCCCATCTCGACCGTGACCTCACCGTCGGTCGGACCGGCGGCGTGCACGACAACCGGGCGAGCCCCCGCGCGGCTGCCGACGACGTATTCGGTGCGCTGTTCGAGCGCGGTGGCGTTGAGGTAGTGCGCGAAAACCCGGACCCCGTTGCCGCACATCTCGGCGATCGACCCGTCGCCGTTGCGGTAGTCCATGAACCAGTCGTCGGCGCCGACGCCATCGGGCAGCGCGGCCAGCACGCCCGCGGCGAGCAACGCCCCGGCCTTCGCCACGCGCAGCACGCCGTCGGCGCCGAGGCCACGCTGCCGGTCGCACAGCGCGGCGACGCGGTCGGCGGTCAGGTCGAGGCGCACCTCGAGGTCGGGCAGCACCACGAAGTCGTTCTGGGTGCCGTGGCCCTTGCTGAATTCGATGTCGGACACGTCGGCCATTCTCCTCTGCGCCCGCACCGGATCCACTACCGGGCGAAGGTGCGCCGCTGCCGGGCGATCTCGTAGAGGCTGATCGCCCCCGCCGACGGCGCGCCGAGCGAGCTGGCGGTGCCGCCCATCGGGATGGTGACCAGGTCGTCGCACGCCTCGGCCCAGGCCGCGCTCATCCCGGTGGTCTCGTTGCCCACGACCAGGATCGTGGCCTCGGTGAAGTCGTGGTCGTAGATGGTGCCCGGTGCGTGTTCGTCGGTGCCCACGATCCGGGTGGGGATGCCGCGCGCCACTTGGCGGTCACGGAACTCGCGCACCTGACCGGGACCCGCCGCACGCAGCACCGGCACGGCGAACAGCGAGCCGGTCGAGGCGCGCACCGCCTGCGGGTCGAACTGGTCGGCGCCGTGGCCGGTCACGATCACGCCCGAGGCCCCGAACGCGTCGGCCGAGCGGACCAGGGTGCCGAGGTTGCCGGGTGAGTTCGGGCGATCGAACACCACGACGACCGGCGCGTCCTCACCCGGCTCACCGGGTGCGTAGTCGGCCAGGTCGGGGTGTCGCGAGACCGCGACCGCCACGACCTCCGGCACGCTCGCCGACTTCTCCCCCAGCTCGGCCATGAGTTCGGGGACGAGGCCGACCTGCGGAACGTCGGCGGTGTCGAGAATCTCGCGCGCCCAGCTCGACAGCTCGGGACCACCGAGCCGGTAGAGCAGCGTTTCCAGGGGCCAGTCATGGGCCAGCGCCTGGGTGATCGGGCGCACGCCCTGTACGAGGAACCGGCCGTCACGATGACGTTTCGTTCGGTTGTTGAGATAGGCCTGCCACACCTGCACCGAGGCGTTGCGGGTACTCACTCGTCGCGTCACTTTGCGCTGTCCGTCCTATCGAGTCGGGGGTTGGTTCGTCAGAGCAGGGCCAGCGCGGTCGCGGCGAGCTCGGGATCGGCACCGTCGACCCAGCGGACCCGGGGATCGCGGCGAAACCACGACCGCTGCCGTCGCACGTAGCGGCGGGTACCGATCAGGGTGCGTTCGCGGGCATGGTCGAGGTCGTACTCGTCGTCGAGGTAGGCCAGCACCTGGGCGTAGCCGATCGCGCGGCGGGCGGTCTGGCCTTCGCGCAGGCCCACATCGAGCAGTCCGCGGACCTCCTCGACCAGACCGCTGTCGAACATCGTGGCGGTGCGGGTCTCGATGCGGGCGTCGAGGGCGGCGGTCTCCCGGTCGACGCCGAGAATCACGGTGTTCCAGCGCGGGGCGCCGATGGTCGGGGCCGAGGCGGCGAACGGGCGACCGGTCAGCTCGACCACCTCGAGCGCGCGCACCATGCGTCGGCCGTCGGTGGGCAGAATGGTCGCCGCGGCGACCGGATCGGCCCGGCGCAGCGCCGCGTGCAGCGCCTGCACCCCGCCCTCGTCCAGCAGCGCCTCCCAGCGGGCACGCACCTCGGGGTCGGTGGCCGGGAAGTCCCATTCGTCGAGCAGGGCCTGCACGTACATCATCGAACCGCCCACGATGACCGGGGTCTTCGCGCGCGCCATGATGTCCTCGACGACCGCGCGGGCCGCGCTCTGATAGGCGGCGACGGTGGCGGTCTCGGTGACATCGAGCACGTCGAGCAGGTGATGGGCGATCCCGCGGCGCTGGTCGGGCGGCAGTTTGGCGGTGCCGACATCCATCCCGCGATAGAGCTGCATGGCGTCGATATTGACGATCTCACCGCCGAGTTCGCCTGCGAGATCGAGCGCGAGGTCGGATTTCCCGGTGGCCGTGGGGCCGACGACCGCGATCGGTCTGCTCGTCACTCGTCGATTCCTTCCCGTCCGCCCGGTTGCCACACGCTCACGTCGTAGCCGACGCCATAGGGTGCGCCCTGGTACAGGGTACGGACCCGCGGATCGGCCGAATCGGCGGCGAACAGACCACCGAGCACCTGGTAGGCGGCGCGTCCGTCGACCAGCAGCGCCGCGCACAGATCCGGCTCCAGCGCGGCCAACCCGGCGCGCGAACCCGTGCGCAGCGCGGTGTCGAGGTCGTGCTGAACGGCGGTGGCCCGCTCGTCGAGATAGCCGGGCGAGGTCCGGGTCAAGGTCGCGGCACCGTCGGCGACGACGAGCACCGCGCACGGGTCCGGCTCACTGTCGAGTTCGGCGCGCAACGCGGCCCCCGCCGCGGCGCAGGCGGTGGCCGAGGTGTCGGCGGCCACCAGCACGGCCCGGATCGGGATCCGGGGCGCGACCTGCTCCCGCAACCATCCGGCGACCAGGACCGGAAGCGGAAGCTGGGAGTCTGCTGGACCGGTTGCATCGTCGGCCGGACCGAGCCCGACCACCACGTCGGCCCCGAACCCACGGAAGGTTCCCCGCGTCGCCGAACCGTAGGTCCGATCATGGCTACCGACCCCGACGACGACCCACCGCTGCGCGGACGCGGCAAGCGCGGACACGGCGTCGAGGGCGGCCGCGCGCAGCACCACGGTCGGATCGTCGGGATCGCTGCCGGACACCGGGACTCGCCCACACAGTTCGGGCACCAGCATCGGCGGCGACGGGACCAGGGCCGCTATCGAGAACACGCCGTAACCGTAGCCGCAGCGCGCGGCGGAGCCCACATCCGGCGCGGCGCGCACGCGCGGCGGTCTGCGAGTGTCCGACGTAGTGATGCTCGCCGAGATTGCTACTGTTTTCAGGTGCGACTACCCACGTCGCCCGGGACGAAAACCCAGGAAATCCGCTCCTCGATCGTCCGGATCGATGGTTTCCTCGACTCGAACCGGGTTCAATGGGATGTGCTAGGGCGTAACCAGGCAGCCGTGACGCGCGGCAGGGACGGAGAGCAATGACCGACAGCAACGGAACCGCGAAGCCCACCCCAGGTCCGGCCCCGCGACCGTCCGGTACCCCCAAGCCCGGCGGAAAGGCTCCGCGCCCGCCGAAACCACATGCCGTGAAGCCGGCGCCGGGCCCCGATCAACCGCATCCGCACGCCGTGATCGTGCCCAGTGCCACCGACCCGGGCAAGTGGGGTCGCGTCGACGAGGACGGCACCGCCTGGGTGCGGACCGCCGAGGGTGAACGAACGGTCGGATCCTGGCAGGCGGGCGACGCCGCCGAGGGCCTGGCCCACTTCGGCCGCCGCTTCGACGATCTCGCGACCGAGGTCGCGCTGCTCGAGGCCAGGCTGGCCGCGGGCGCCGACGCCCGCAAGACCAAGGCCGCCGCGCTGGCGCTGGCCGAGACGCTGCCGACGGCGGCCGTGATCGGCGATATCGACGGCCTCACTGCCCGGCTGCAGGTGATCACCGAACACTCCGAGGAAGCCGCCGCGCACGCCAAGGAGGAGAAGGACCGCGCCCGCCACGAGCACACCGAGCGCAAAGAAGCCCTCGCCGCCGAGGCCGAGCAGATCGCCGCCGACTCCACCCAGTGGAAGGCCGCGGGCGATCGGCTGCGCGAGATCCTCGACGAGTGGAAGTCGATCCGCGGAGTGGACCGCAAGGTCGACGACGCGTTGTGGAAGCGCTATTCCAAGGCCCGCGAGGCGTTCAACCGCAGGCGCGGCGCCCACTTCGCCGATCTCGATCGCGAACGCGCCACCGCCAAGACCCGCAAGGAAGAACTCTGCGAACGCGCCGAGGAGCTGGCCGACTCCACCGACTGGACCGGCACCGCCGCGGTGTTCCGCGACCTGCTCACCGAGTGGAAGGCCGCAGGCCGGGCACCCCGTGAGGCCGACGAGTCGCTGTGGCGGCGGTTCAAGAGCGCCCAGGACGTGTTCTTCGCCGCCCGCAACGCGGCGGTCTCCGAGCGCGACGCCGAGTTCGACCACAACGCCGCCGCCAAGCTGGAGCTGCTGGCCGCCTACGACCACATCGACCCGGCCAACGGCGTCGACGCCGCGCGCAACGCGCTGCGCGAGCTGCAGGACAAGTGGGACGCCATCGGCAAGGTCCCCCGCGAGCGGATGCAGGAGCTCGAAGCCAAGCTGCGCGCCATCGAGAAGCGGGTCCGCGACGCGGCCGATCAGCAGTGGCGTCGCTCCGATCCCGAGGCGGTCGCGCGGGCCGCGCAGTTCCGCGAGCGGGTGGCCCAGTTCGAGGAGCAGGCCGCCAAGGCCACCGCGGCGGGCAAGAAGCGCGATGCGGAGAAGGCGCTCGAGCAGGCACAGCAGTGGCGCGAGTGGGCCGAGGCCGCGGAGGGCGCGGTCAGCAATCTGTGAGTGACGAAACGAAACCCCCGACCGGATCGGTCGGGGGTTTCGTTGTCTCGCAGGGCTATTCGCCGTGCAGGCGCTTGCGGTCGCGGTCCTCGGCTTCGCGGGCCGCGTTGCGGCGCTGTTCCTCCGCCGCGAGTTGCACGGCGGTACGGCTCCAGACGACGCGAACCCAATGGAAGGTGAGCACCATGATCGCGAGGGTGCCCAGGATGAGACCGATACCCGGACCCGCGCCCGAGTAGTTGCCCAGCCCCGGGGTCTGACGGTGCCAGATCGAGAGCACACCGAACACCGAGCCGACGGCCGAGCCCGCGCAGGCGATCCAGGCCAGTACCCACCGCCGGGTGGTCAGTGCCAGCAGCGAGAAGCCGACACCGAAGACGATGACCAGCCACACGAAGATGCGCGACGGCAGACCGATGTGTTCCACGCCCGCGGCATCGGTGCCGAGCAGCACGTCGAAGCCGCGCGCTGCGCCCGCGGTCGGTAGGACCAGCGAGATCAGCAGCGCGAAGACCGCGCCCGCCACCACCAGCGCCCGCGCGCCGGGGTCGATCTCACCGGCGATGCGGCGCTCGACGGCGTCGAGTTCACCGCGGAATTGTTCGAAATCCTCGTCGTTGCGCGCCGGGTTCACCGCGTGTCCGCTCCTGTCCACAGGCTGGTCGTTGGCGGGTCCCACTGTGCCATCCCCGGACGCGTCGTGCGCAGCCGACCCACTACGACCGGTAGTAGATTCGTCGTCGCTCACGACGAGCACCCCGTGGAACAGCCGCTCTCGACCGCCTCGAGGACCGGTGCGCCGATCCGGGGCAGCCCCAGCCCGACGCCGATCGGCGCCGTTTTGGGCATCACACCCCGCTCGTGGGCATCACCGGCGGCGGTGCGCCGATGCGAGCTCACCGCGCTGTCGGCGATGAGATGGTGCGGGGCCGCCTCGGTGATGTCGACGGTGACGATGTCGCCGGGACGAATCCCGGTCACGTCGCCGGGACGGAAGTGCACCAGCCTGCCGTCGCGCGCACGACCGCTCATCCGCGCGGTCACGGCGTTCTTCTTGCCCGCGCCCTCGGCGACGAGCAGTTCCACCCGCGTGCCGATGAGCGCCTGGTTGTTCTCCCAGGAGACCTGATCCTGCAGGGCGATCAGCCGTTCGAAGCGTTCCTGCACGACCTGCTTGGGCAGCTGATCGGGCAGATCGGCGGCCGGGGTGCCGGGACGCTGGGAATACTGGAAGGTGTAGGCGCTGGTGAAGCGAGCGCGACGGACCACGTCGAGGGTCTCGAGGAAATCCTCCTCGGTCTCGCCGGGGAAGCCGACGATGATGTCGGTGGTGATCGACGCGTGCGGCATCGCGGCGCGCACCTTGTCGATGATGGCGAGGAAGCGCTCCTTGCGGTAGGAACGGCGCATCGCTTTCAGCACCCGGTCCGACCCCGATTGCAGCGGCATGTGCAGCTGCGGGCACACATTCGCGGTGGCCGCCATCGCCTCGATGACATCGTCGGTGAACTCGGCGGGATGCGGGGAGGTGAAGCGCACCCGCTCCAGGCCTTCGATCTGCCCGGTCGCGCGCAGCAGCTGCGCGAACGCGCCGCGGTCACGCGGCTGCTCGGGATCGACGAAGTTCACCCCGTAGGAGTTGACGTTCTGCCCGAGCAGCGTCACCTCGAGGACGCCCTGGTCGACCAGTGCCTGCACCTCGGCGAGCACGTCGCCGGGACGGCGATCCACCTCTTTGCCGCGCAGCGAGGGCACGATGCAGAAGGTGCAGGTGTTGTTGCAGCCCACCGAGATCGACACCCAGCCCGCGTAGGCGGACTCCCGCTTGGCGGGCAGGGTCGACGGGAACGCCTCGAGCGATTCGAGGATCTCCACCTGCGCCTGCTCGTTGTGGCGAGCCCGTTCGAGCAGCACCGGCAGCGAACCGATGTTGTGGGTGCCGAACACCACGTCGACCCACGGCGCCTTGCGCACCACGGTCTCGCGATCCTTCTGGGCCAGACACCCGCCGACTGCGATCTGCATGCCGGGGCGCCCCTGCTTGACCGGGACCAGCTGACCGAGCGTGCCGTAGAGCTTGTTGTCGGCGTTCTCCCGCACCGCGCAGGTGTTGAACACCATCAGATCGGGCGTCTGCCCGGTCGCGGCCTTGATATAGCCCGCTTCCTCGAGCAGCCCGGACAGGCGTTCGGAGTCGTGCACGTTCATCTGGCAGCCGAATGTGCGAACCTCATAGCTGCGCTGCGCCACAGAGCCGTGCCGCGTCGCGCCCTCTGTCGCGTCCTGAACTGTCGAATCCACCTGTCCAGGGTACGGGCAGGCCCGACTGTGATGCGCGTCACGGTTGCGTTCGCACGATAATACGCAGAGGTAACGGGCTGACGTCCGGTTACCAGCAGGTGTCGTTTCGGCGTGCCGTCCTGGGCATGTCTTCGAAAGCCGGGCAATTCTCCAGAATGGACATAAGGTTTCTGACCATGACCGACGACGCCGCACCCGCGAACGGGAACGCCGCCGCCGCAGCCACCACCGCTGCGCC
>NZ_BDAX01000036.1 GCF_001612665.1 Nocardia alba NBRC 108234
GCCTGGGACTGCCACACCCCCGTAAGTTCCCAGCCCCACAACTCCCAAGCCCCGAGCAATCCTCAAGCCACCTCGGTAATCCCCACCGTCGGAAAGAAAAAGCAAGACCGCCCCCCATTGTCAGCAGTCCCGAAAACAGCAGCCAACACAGTCCCCCGCCCAGTATCAACAGGCACCGCCCGCACACCCCCCACCGGAACAGCCGCGAACAGAAATTCCCGAATAGCAGTCTCCGCGAGCGGACGCAGCTCACCAGGAACCTCAGCAGGCACCATCGCCCGCACAATGTCAGCAATCGACCCCATCGAAGCCATCCCCCCACGCCCCGTACTGATATTGAGCCACGCCACCTGCATCCCCGAGGTCTTGGTACCCGCGGTATCAGGAGCGAGCCCATAGGGCAGGAACGTGAACAACGTCTGCCCGGATTTCACAGCGGACAGGTCGAGCCCCGGAATCGGCAGCGTATTCGTCGGCCACGGCCCCGGCACCGCTCCCGCGACCGCCGGAACGAGCCCAGCACCATCACCGCTACAGCTCGCCGCCACCGTCGGATACAGAAATGGCTGGATACCCATGGCTTTCAGCGTCTCGACCACCGTCTGATAGGCACTGAGCAGATCCCCCGGCCCCGCCGTGGGCGTAACCCCGGATGCGTCGCGGGTGACAGCGGGCGTCACCGGCACGGCCGGTTCGGCAACCACCGACGGCGCCGCGAGTAGAAGCGCGGCGGCGCACACCGTCGACGCGATCAGCGTGGTGGAACGACGCGGCATGTTCACGACAAACTCCTCATCGACGCAGAGGAGCCCGACGCTACCGCGTGCGAGGGAAGAATCCGGACAGGTGAAGTAACCAGCCGTTCGGCGCGTCGCAATCTCACAGCGAATCCGTCGACCCCCCGGTTCACGGATCCCTACCACGCGGAACCGGGGCAATTGTGCCCGTGCGCGCGACCGGTTCCAAGCCCTGCGCTCACGGTGATTTCTACCGTTGCGCGCACTTGTGCCGGTGCCACATGCTGATTCAGCTCAGGCCCCGAAGGCCGGAGCGCAACCATCCAGAGCGACCGAGAGACCTGGCTCTACGACGTCGCAGCAACCCGCCCTCGTCGAGGGTGTGGGTGCTTCTGCCGGGTTCGATGGAGGAGATTTTCGTGCTGATCGTGGGCTACCGCCGGCGACATATCGACCAGTGCCGAGTGACCGCGACGGCATGTCGAACCCGATCGCTGCCAGATCGCGAACCCGTCGCTGGCCGGGTGGAGGTCGATGTGCCTCGTTTCACTGTTTTTCCGAAGGACTCCCATGACCGCGTCTGCCGTATCCGGCGCCGAGACCGCGCCCACACCACCCGGCGACGTGCTCCCCGTTGCGCCCGCGTCCGCTGACGAGCTTCCCCGGATCACCGGGTCATGGCACCCGTGGCGGTGGGTCATCGCGGCGATCGCGCTGCTGGTGGTGGCCCAGTTCGCGCACGGCCTGATCACCAATCCGGGTTGGGACTGGGGCACATTCGCCCAGTACTTCACCGCGAAGTCGGTGCTGGCGGCGCTGCGGGTGACCCTCGAATTGACCCTGTGGGGCACCGTCCTCGGTTTCGTGCTGGGCACTCTGCTGGCGATCGGGCGGGTGTCGAACAACCCCGTGTTGCGGGTGATCGCCTGGACCTACATCTGGGCTTTCCGTTCGATCCCGCTGATCGTGCAGCTGCTGTTCTGGTTCAACATCGCCTACCTGTATCCCCGCCTGTCCGTGGGCATTCCGTTCGGTCCCGGCTTCTACGAGTTCGATGTCAACGGTGTGATCAGCGGTTTCACCGCGGCGGTGATCGGGCTGGCCCTGCATCAGGCGGCGTATTCGGCCGAGCTGATCCGGGCGGGTCTGCTCGCCGTCGACGACGGTCAGCTCGAAGCGGCGGCGGCGCTGGGCATTCCGCGCTGGCGTCAGTTCCGCACGATCGTGTTGCCGCAGGCGATGCGGTCGATTCTGCCGAACGCGGCCAATGAGGTGATCAGTCTGTTCAAGGGCACCTCGATCGTGTCGGTGATGGCGATCGCCGAGCTGTTCTACCAGGTGCAGGTGATCTTCGGCCGCAACGGCCGGGTGGTGCCGCTGCTGATGGTGGCCACGGTCTGGTACATCGTGCTCACCACCGCGCTGTCGATCGTCCAGTTCTACATCGAACGCCATTACGCCAAGGGCGCGCAGCGTGAGTTGCCGCCGACACCGTGGCAGCGGGTACGCGCCAAGGTCGCCGAGATCGCCGTCGCACCCCGAGGAGCCACCCGATGACCGCCGCGGTGCAGGCACGAGGAATCCGCAAGTCCTACCACGGCACCGAGGTGTTACGTGGGATCGATCTGGCGGTGCGGACCGGCGAGGTCGTCGCGCTGATCGGCCCGTCCGGGTCGGGCAAGTCCACGCTGCTGCGGGTGCTCAACCACCTCGAGGCCCAGGACGCGGGCACCGTGCACATCGACGGTGAGCTCATCGGCTACCGGCAGCGCGGCAACACCCTGCGCCCGCTGCCCGACCACGCGGTGCGCGCCCAGCGCAGCCATATCGGTTTCGTGTTCCAGCAGTTCAACCTGTTCCCGCATCTCACGGCGCTGGAGAACGTCGTCCTCGCCCCGGTCTCGGCGCAGCGCCGCCCGCGCGCCGAGGTGATCGCCGAGGCGAGACAACTACTCGAACGGGTCGGCCTCGCCGATTTCGCCGATGCCTACCCGCGTCGGCTCTCGGGCGGCCAGCAGCAGCGGGTCGCCATCGCGCGGGCCCTTGCCCTGAAGCCGCGCCTGATCCTGTTCGACGAGCCCACCTCGGCGCTCGACCCGGAACTGGTCGGCGAGGTGCTGGCGGTGATCCGCGATCTCGCCCACGGCGGCACCGCGCTGGTGATCGTCACCCACGAGATCGGGTTCGCCCGTGAGGTCGCCGACACGGTGGTCTTCCTCGACGAGGGGCTGATCGTCGAACAGGGCGAAGCCGCCGCCGTTCTCGACCACCCCGAACATCCACGCACGCAGGCATTCCTGTCGCGCGTGCGCTGAGTATCCCTTCCCACGAACAGGTTTCGACACAGATGAAGCTCTCCACACTGATCGGTATCATCTCGGCGGCCACGCTGTTGACGGCAGGCTGCACCGCCGAGCCCGAGGCCGCCGACACCGTGCAGGCCGGCGCGGTCACCTACGACCTGTCCCCTGGCCAGCAGAGCAGGGTGCGGGCCGCCAAGGTCGCCGCGATCGCCGCCGAGGTGCCCCAGGCCATCCGCGACCGCGGCACGCTGGTGGTGACCGGTCCCGCCGGTTCCGTGCCGCCGCTGCGGTTCTACGCCACCGATGACCGGACCGTGGTCGGCTCCGAGGTCGACTTCGCCACCCTGGTGGCCGACATCCTCGGCCTCAAGCTCGACATCCAGGTGGCGGACTGGTCGCAGAACTTCGTGCGGGTGGATTCCGGCGAGGTGGACGCGTTCATCTCGAACGTGACCGTCACCGAGGAGCGCAAGGAGAAGTACGACTTCGCCACCTACCGCACCGACACTGTCGCCCTCGAGGTCCCCAAGGACAGCACGCTCACCTACACCGACCGCAAGAGCCTGGCGGGCAAGCGGATCGGGATCGGCGCGGGCACCAATCAGGAACAGCTGCTGGTGAGCTGGAACGAGAAGAATGTCGCCGAGGGCCTGCCCCCGGTCGATATCGCCTACTACCAGCAGAGCACCGACTACTACCTGGCGCTGGCCTCCAAGCGCATCGACGGCTACATCGGCCCGAACCCCGCGGCCGTCTATCACTCCGCGACCAGCGACGGCAAGATCATCGCCACCTTCTCCGGCGCGGGCGAGCAGCTGCAGGGCGAGATCGCGGCGCTCACCAAGAAGAACAACGGCCTGATCGGCCCGATCCACAAGGCGCTGCAGCACGCGATCGCCGACGGCAGCTACCAGAAGGTCCTCGACCGCTGGGGCCTGGCTTCGGAGAAGGTCACCGAGTCGCGGATCAACCCGCCCGGTCTGCCGAAGAAGCCCGCCGCATGAAGTTCCTGCTGATGACGCTGATCACCCGGGTGCCCGACCCGGTCACCGGCGTGGTCCCGACGACGCGTGATCGTCTGCACGAGGTGGTCGAACAGGCCAGGCGCGCAGAGGAACTCGGCTACGACGGGTTCGCTGTCGGTGAGCGGCACGAGGATCCGTTCCTGTCGGCCGCTCCCCCGGTGGTGTTGAGCCATATCGCGGCTCTCACCTCGCGGATCAGCCTGTTCACCGCGGTCACCACGCTGAGTCTGCTCGATCCGGTGCGCGCGTTCGAGGACTACTCCACGCTGGACAACCTGTCCGAGGGCAGGCTCGAGCTGATCATCGGCAAGGGCAACGGCGCGGCGCAGGCCCAGCTCTATCACGTCACCACCGAGGATCAGTGGGCGCGCAATCGGGAGGGGTACGAGCTGTTCCGGGCGCTGTGGGACAGCGAGGAAGTGACGTGGTCGGGACAGTTCCGGCCCTCGCTCACCGCGGCCAAGGCGTTGCCCCGACCGTTGCAGCCCCGGGTGCGGATCTGGCACGGGAGCGCGACGAGCCTGGAGTCGGTGGAACTGGCCGCGCGCCACGGTGATCCGGTGTTCTCGGCGAATGTCACCAACCCGATCGAGCCGTATGCCGCGCTGATCCGCCACTACCGCGAACAGTGGGCGCACCACGGTCACGACCCGGCCGACGCGCTGGTCGGCGCGGGCACGGCGGGTTTCCACGTCGCGCGGACCTCGCAGGAGGCCGTCGAGGCATTCCGCCCGCTGTTCGAGGCACGGACCTCGCTGCAGCGCAAGGTCGGCAATCCGGTCGTGTTCGAGACCATCGAAGACTTCGTCACCCGCTCGTCGGCGCTGGTCGGCAGCCCAGAGCAGGTGATCGACAAGGTCGGCCGCTATCACGAACAGTTCGGCCACGAGGTGATCCACCTGTCGGCCGAACGTGACGGTCGCACCGAATCCGCGTACCTGGGCAGTCTCGAGCTGTTCCAGGCCGAGGTGGCGCCCGAGTTGCGCCGCCGCATTCCCAGTCGTCCTCTGGCCGTTGGCCGTCAATTCTCTGGAGTTCTCTCGTGATCCGACATCGTCTCGCCGCTCTCGCAGGCGTACTCGCCGCCGCTACCACGGTGGTCGCGTGCGGCGGCGACACCGGGAGCTCCGGCTCGCAGGCCGGTCCCCCACAGCCGGGCGGCACGTTGCGCTATGGGCTCTCGGGTGCGCCGACCTGCTCGGACCCCGCGCAGTCGGGCACCAACCAGACCATCTACGTGGCCCGCCAGATCGTCGACTCACTGACCGATCAGGACCCGAAGACCGGCGCGATCACCCCGTGGCTGGCCAAGAGCTGGGAGGTCAGTCCCGACGCCAAGGTGTTCACCTTCAAGCTCGCCGACGGGGTCACCTTCAGCGACGGCACCGCGCTCACCGCCGACTCGGTGCGCGATACCTTCGACACAATCATCAAACTCGGTGCCGCGAAGGCTCAGCTGGGAGCCAGCTACCTCACCGGCTACGTCGCAACGACGGCGGTCGACAAGCTCACCGCCCGGGTCGAGTTCAATCAGCCCAACGCCCAGTTCCTGCAGGCGTCCTCGACCCCGCAGCTGGGTATCCTGGCCGCGGCCACCAACGCCAAACCGGCCGAGGCGCGGTGCGCCGGTGACAACATCGGCAGCGGCCCGTTCACCTATGCCGCCTACAAGCAGGACACCTCGGTGACCCTGGCCAAACGTGTCGGATACAACTGGGGCTCCGCGGTTTTCGGCCATCAGGGCGAGGCGTACCTGGATCGGATCGAATTCACCGTCGTCCCCGAATCGGGTGTGCGCACCGGCAGCCTGGCGTCGGGCCAGCTGGACGCGGTCAGCGACGCGCTGCCCCAGGACGCGCCGCAGATCGAGGCGACCGGCGGACGGATCCTGTCGACATCCAACCCCGGCACTCCGTTCGGCTTGCAGCTCAACGTGACTCGTGGCCCACTGCGTGATCCCGCGGTCCGGCAGGCACTGCTGCCCGCGATCGATCGCAAGCAGCTCGTCGAGACCGTCCTCGGTCCGCAGTTCAAGCCGGCCACCTCCAGCCTGGCGTCGGCGACCCCGGCGTACCTGGATCAGTCGGCCCGGGTCACCTACGATCCGGCCAAGGCCAAGTCGATCCTGGATCAGGCGGGCTGGGCGCCCGGCCCCGACGGAGTGCGAGCCAAGAACGGTGAGCGACTGAGCTTCGCGGTGACGTTCAGCCAGGTATTCGCCGGCAATCAGGCGATTCTGGAGCTGGTGCAGCAGCAATTGCGCCAGATCGGCGTGGACCTGAAGCTCGATCTCGTCTCCACCCCGGAGGCCATCGCCCGGCAGAACGCGAAGGACATGGACGCCGGTTACGGCAACTCCACCCGCGCCGACGGCGACATCCTGCGCACCTCGTTCGGCCTGGCCGGACGCAATCTCAACGCGCGTGGCCCGATCCCCGAGTTCGACGCGACCCTCGATCGCCAGCTCGCCACCAACGATCCCGCCGCCAGGAAGGAACTGCTCGCGACCGCGCAGCGGCAGGTGCTCGACAACGGGCTCTACATCCCCACGATCGAGCTGTCCCAGGCGATCGGCGCCGCCGGGCACACCCAGGATCTGAAGTTCGAGGCCTCGGCGCGACTGCAGTTCTTCGACACCTGGTTGAGCGGGCACTGAGATGAGTGGGCTGGTCGGGGGTCTGCGGCGAGTCGGCGCGAGCGAGCGCGCGGACTTCGCGCGCTACGTGGGTTCGCGTGTACTCCAGGCGATCTGGGTGCTGTGGGCGGCGTTCACGATCTCGTTCGTGGTGCTCTACCTGCTGCCGACGGATCCGATCTCGATGATGGCCGACAGCGGGGGCACCGGCGTTCCGGTGGACAAGGCGGCGATCGCCGAGTTGCAGGCTCGCTACGGCTTGGACAAGCCGCTGTGGGAGCAATATGTGACCGCGCTGGGCAATGCCGTCACCGGAGATCTCGGGCGGTCCATCAACACCGGTCAGCCGGTGACCGAAGCCCTCGGTGACGCCATCCCGCCGACCCTCGGACTGTCCGCTCTCGCACTGCTTTTCGCGATCATCGGCGGCACGATCCTCGCGTTCGCCGCCACCTACACGCGGCGGCCCTGGCTCCGCAATACGCTGAGTGCGCTACCGCCGCTCGGTGTTTCGGTGCCGACGTTCTGGACCGGCCTGCTGCTGTTGCAGCTGTTCTCGTTCCGGCTGCACTGGTTCCCCGCCTTCGGCGGGACCGGGCTGCGCGGGACCTTGTTGCCCGCGCTGACGCTGGCGCTGCCGATCGGGGCGGTGCTCGCCCAGGTCCTCGCCGCCGGACTCGAACAGACCTGGCGGCAGCCGTTCACCGATGTGGCGCTGGCCAAGGGGGCGTCGCGCTGGTGGGTGCAGCGTCGCCACATCGCCCGGCTGGCGAGTGTGCCCGCGTTCACCATCGCGGGTGTGCTGGTCGGCTCGATGCTGGCCGGGTCGGTGGTGGTGGAGTCGGTGTTCGCCCGCGCGGGCGTGGGCCGACTCACCCAGACCTCCGTCCTCAACCAGGACATTCCGGTGGTCCAGGGCGTGGTCCTGCTGTCGGCGCTGATCTTCGTGGCCGTGAATCTGGCGGTCGATCTGCTCTATCCGCTCCTCGATCCGCGCATCACCGGGACGCGGCGCAGCCGTGCCGTGCCGATCGAGAGCGTCCCCGCCGAAGCCGTGTCGATCGCCGGGACATCCGGCGACTCGGACGGTTCGAACACCGAAAGGAGTGAACGTGGTTGACATTCTCGTGCGCCGCGCGGCGCCGACCGCGAGGCCCGCATCGGTGACCGAGCACGGCGTCGAGCGCGGACACCGAACCGCCCGATGGGCCCGCGCGCACCTGGGCCTGCTGGTGTCGGGGATAGTGCTCGCCGTCGCGGTCGGCTGGGCGGTGGCGCCCTCGGTGTTCGCCTCCGGCGATCCGCTGACCGGGGTTCCCGCGCAGAAGTTCCAGGCGCCCAGCGCGGCGCACTGGTTCGGCACCGACAATCTCGGGCGCGACCTGTACACGCGGATGGTGCACGGCGCGGGGCTCTCGCTCACCGCCACGCTCACCGCGGTCGGGATCGCGTTGGTGGTCGGGTCGGCGCTCGGGCTGCTGTCGGGCGCCTCGGGCGGCATCGTCGACACCGCGATCATGCGGGTCGTGGATGTGCTGCTGTCCATTCCGTCGCTGCTGCTGGCGTTGGCGCTGGTCACCGCGCTCGGCTTCGGTACCCGCAATGTGGCGATCGCGGTCGGCGTCTCGCTGATCGCGAACTTCGCCAGGGTGATGCGCTCGGAGGTGCTGCGGGTGCGGCACGCGCCCTATGTCGAGGCCGCGCACGCATCCGGCGTGCGCTGGTACGCGGTGCTGGTTCGCCACGTTCTCCCCAACGCCTTCCAGCCGGTCCTGGCACTGGCCGCGGTCGAGTTCGGCGTGGCCGTACTGGCCGTGTCCTCGCTCAGCTTCCTCGGCTACGGCACCAAACCGCCCACTCCCGAATGGGGTTCGCTGATCTCGGAGGGCCGCAATTTCCTGGCGTCGGCCTGGTGGCTCACCACGCTGCCCGGCCTGGTCATCATCGCCGTGGTGTTGTCGGCCCAGCGGCTGGGCCGATTCGTGGGAAGGACCGAAACACGATGAGCGAGAAGACGAACGGGACGCCGAACCGGAGTTCGGCCGCGGCGGACCGCGCGTTGCTGACGGTGCGGGACCTGCGGATCGCGTATCGGACCGGTACGGGATCGTCGGTGCCGGCGCTGCGTGGCGTGTCGATCGAGGTCGCGCGCGGCGAGGTCGTCGCCCTCGTCGGCGAATCGGGCTCGGGCAAGTCGACGTTGGCGCACGCGGTGATCGGGCTGCTCGGCGACTCGGCGAGTATCGTCGCGGGCACGATCGAATTCGCCGGTGAGCCGGTCGATCCGGGCGACGAGAAGGCATTGCGGCGGCTGCGCGGGGCGCGGGTGGGCTTCGTGCCGCAGGATCCCGGCCTCTCGCTCAATCCGGTACTGCGGGTCGGTGATCAGGTGGCGGAGGCGCTGCTGGTGCATCGGCTGGCCGATCGCCGTGGCGCGGCGATCCAGGCCCTCGAGCTCCTGGAGGAAGTCGGGCTGGATCAGCCACGGGTGCGGGCGCGCCAGTATCCGCACGAACTGTCCGGCGGGCAGCGCCAGCGCGTGCTGATCGCGATCGCGCTGGCCTGCGGGCCCGAACTGATCATCGCGGACGAGCCGACGAGCGCGCTCGACGCGACGGTGGCCCGGCAGGTGCTCGACCGGCTCGCCGAGCGGATCGCAGCACGCGGCACGGCGGTACTGCTGATCACCCACGACCTGGCCGTCGCCGCGGAACGAGCCGATCGGCTGGTGGTTCTCGAACAGGGCGAGGTCGTCGAATCCGGCACTACCGCACAGGTGCTGACCCAGCCGACCCAGCCGTACACGCGCCGCCTGCTCGCCGCCTCGCCTGCCCTCTCGCCCACCGAATTCCGGCCACCGCGCCCCAGGGCGCAGACACCGTTGCTCTCGGTGCACGCGCTGCACAAGCGCTTCCACGCGGGATCGGGGTCCATCACCGCCGTCGACGATGTGCAGTTCAGTCTCGATCGCGGCGAAACGCTGGCGCTGGTCGGCGAATCCGGTTCCGGCAAGTCGACGACGGCGCGCATCGCGCTGCGACTCACCGACGCCGACAGCGGGACGGTGACCTTCGACGGCCACGACCTCACCAGCGCCCGCCGAACCCGCCTGCGCACGCTGCGCCGACGCTTCCAGGTGGTGTACCAGAACCCGTACTCCTCGCTGGATCCGCGCTGGGAAGTGGCCGACATCATCGCCGAACCGCTGCGCGCCTACGGGATCGGCAATCGCGCCGAGCGGGTCGCGCAGCTCCTCGAACAGGTCGCGCTACCGGCGGATTTCACCGCGCGCAGGCCCGCGGAACTGTCGGGCGGTCAACGCCAGCGCGTGGCGATCGCCCGCGCGCTGGCCCTGCACCCCGACCTGCTGGTGCTCGACGAACCGGTCTCGGCGCTCGACGCCTCGGTGCAGGCGCAGATCCTCGACCTGCTCGACACGCTGCAGCACGAACTCTCCCTCGGCTACCTGTTCATCTCCCACGACCTGGCCGTGGTGCGCCGGATCAGCGACCGGGTCGCGGTGATGCGCCACGGTCGCGTCGTCGAGACCGGGCCTACCGCGACCCTGTTCACCGATCCGCGACACCCGTACACGCGCGAGCTGCTCGCGGCGATCCCCACGCCGGGCGTCCGGATCGATCCCCTCGACGGAAAGGACCTCACCCGATGAGCAAGCCCAGACTGTTCCTCGGCATCGAAACGGTCGGCACCGGAACGCATCCCGCGTCCTGGCGGCGCGCCGATTCCGGCGCCGAAGACCTGTTCACCGCCCACTACTGGACAGCTGTGGTCTCCTCGGCCGAGGAAAGCGGATTCGACGCCGTCTTCCTGCCCGACTCGTTCGCCGTCCAGTCCGGTGGCGCGGCCGTGACCCGAGGCAGGCTCGACGCCGTCGCGATCGCCGCCCGCGCCGCCCCGCTGACCAGCCGGGTCGGCCTGATCCCGCAGGTCTCGGTCACCCATACCGAACCGTTCCACACGTCCAAGGCCGTGAGCGCGCTCGACTTCGCGAGCCTGGGCCGGGCGGGCTGGGAAGTGACCGTATCCACCACCGATGCCGAAGCGAAAGCGTTCGGGCGCAAGGAGAGTCAAGGCCCGAAGTCGCTGTGGCACGAGGCCGACGAAGCGATCGAGGTCGTGACCCGGCTGTGGGACAGCTGGGAGGACGGCGCCGAGATCCGCGACGTGCCCACCGGCCGGTTCATCGACCGTGACCGCCTGCACTACATCGACTTCGCCGGCGACAACTTCTCGGTCAAAGGCCCCGCGATCACCCCGCGTTCGCCCCAGGGTCAGCCGATCGTCACGGTCCGTGCCGAGGGCCCCGAGTCGACCGAGGTCGCTGTCCGCCGCGCCGACCTCATCCGGATCGACGCCCCCGACCTCCCCACCGCCGCCGCGCACCGCGAGGCTTTGCGCGCGGCGATCGCCACCGAGGGTCGCGATCCCGACACCGTGGCGATCCTGCTAAATCTGGCTGTCCACCTTGCTGATTCGACAGACACGGCCTGGTCCGGGGTGCACGAGCTCGAGCGCTGGGCACCGGATCACCCGCCGCTCGGTCCCGATCGCTTCCACCATGTCGGAACCGCCGCCGCCCTCGACGATCTGCTCGCCGAGATCACCCGCGCCGACGCCGTCGACGGCGTAGTCCTGCGACCGCTGGCCCTGCGCGCGTCGCTGATCGAACTCACCACCCACCGGACCGCCCTCGCGCCCACCGCGACGACCCTGCGTGAGCGCCTCGGACTTGCCCGTCCCCTCAGCCGATACGCCACGACAGGAGCAGCGCGGTGACCTCGAAGCCACGCAAGCAAGTCCACCTCGCCGCGCATTTCCCCGGCGTCAACAACACCACCGTCTGGGCCGATCCGGCGTCGAAATCGCAGGTCGATTTCGAGTCCTTCGAGCATCTGGCGCGCACCGCCGAACGTGGCCTCTTCGACTTCTTCTTCCTGGCCGAGGGGCTGCGGCTGCGCGAGCATCGCGGGCACATCCACGACCTGGATGTGGTCGGCAGGCCGGACACCTTCACCGTGCTCAACGCGGTGGCGGCGGTGACCGAGCGGCTCGGCCTGGCCGGCACCATCAACAGCACCTACAACGAACCGTTCGAGGTGGCCAAGCAGTTCGCCTCGCTCGATCACCTCTCCGGCGGTCGGGCCGCGTGGAACGTGGTCACCTCCTCCGACGCGTTCACCGGCGAGAACTTCCGGCGCGGCGGCTACCTCGAACACGGTGAGCGGTATCGGCGAGCCGAACAGGTGGTCGCCGCGACCAGGGCGCTGTGGGACAGCTGGCCCACCGACTCGCTGGTGATCGATCGGGAGCGGGGGATCTTCGCTCACGAGGTCCCCGAAACCGCTTTCCGGAGTTCACAATTCGACTTCACGGCGCCGTTCGTCGTGCCGCCGAGCCCGCAGGGGCATCCGGTGTTGTTGCAGGCGGGCGATTCCGACGAAGGCCGCGAGTTCGGTGCGAAGAGCGCCGACGCGATCTTCACCGGACACGGCACCCTCGAGGCGGGCCAGAAGTTCTACGCCGATATCAAAGGTCGACTGGCGAAATACGGTCGCGCGCACAGTGATCTGCTGGTGTTGCCCGCGGCCACCTTCGTGCTCGGCGATTCCGCGGCGCACGCGCACGAGCGGGCCCGTGAGATCCGCCTCCAGCAGGTGAGCCCGCAGACCGCGATCGCCTTCCTCGAACAGGTGTGGGGCCGTGACCTCTCCGGCTACGACCCCGACGGGCCGCTGCCCGATGTCGAGCCCGACGCCGCCGCCGAGATCACCCGTGGCCGGGTTCGGCACACGAAAGATCCACTGGCCGTGGCGAACGCCTGGCGTGCGCAAGCCGAGGCGGGCAACCTCAGCATCCGCGAACTCATCATCGAGGTCACCGCCCGCCAGCAGTTCATCGGCACCCCCGCCCAGGTCGCCGAGCAGATCGACCACTACGTGCAGTCCGACGCGGCCGACGGGTTCATCCTCGTCCCGCACCTGACACCCGCCGGGCTCGACGAGTTCGTCGACACCGTGGTCCCCGAACTGCAGGAACGCGGCAGCTTCCGCACCGAGTACACCGGCACCACCCTGCGCGACCATCTCGGTCTGCGTCACCCCCACCACCCCACCGTCGCCGAAGGAGCACGCGCGTCATGACGATCACCGTCGAGAACCCGACCCCCACCACGACATTCACCGACGACTGGTCGCGCTGGCACCACGCCCGCGAGGACGCCCTGCGCGATCCGCTCGGCTGGCTCAGCCTGGCGGGCCTGCACTGGCTCACCGACAGCCCCGAGCGTCTCGACGGCATCCCCGGCACCTGGTGGGTCACCGACGAGAAGGTGTTCATCACCGCGCAGCCCGCCGACCGGCTCGATGTGGACGGCGAGCGAATCGGCGGCGTGCAGATCGTGAAGCCGGTGGAAGGCGCGCCGGGGGTCAGCGTGTTCAACGAGGCGAAGATCTTCGAGGTGATCCGGCGCTCCGGGCAGTACGCGGTGCGCGTGCACGATCCGGCCACGCCGACGCTGACCGCGTTCACCGGGGTCAAGGCCTACCCGGTCGACCCGCGCTGGGTCGTCACCGGGCGTTTCACCGCCTTCGAGGACGCCCGCACCGTCACCACCGGCGCCGTGGTCGACGGGCTCGAGCACCACCACAGCGCCGCGGGAATCATCGAGTTCCGCGTCGGCGACAGCGACGAGACGCTGCTCGCCTTCGGCACTCCCGACAACCTGAAGGTGCTGTTCACTGACGCCACCAGCGGCATCACCACCTACCCGGCCGCTAGATCGCTGGCGATCGGTGCGGTCGAGGCCGACGGGACCGTCACCCTCGACTTCAACCGGGCCGTGAACCTGCCCTGCGCGTTCACCGACTTCGCCACCTGCCCTGTCGCGCCGGCCGAGAACCGGCTGCGCGTGGCGATCGAAGCGGGAGAACAGGATCCGAAACTATGAGCGTCGGGCTGTCGATTCTCGATCTGTCACCGATCAGCGAAGGGTCGAGTGCGGCACAGGCATTGCGCAATACCGTCGACCTGGCGCGGCACGCCGAGCAGTGGGGGTATCGGCGATTCTGGCTGGCCGAACACCATTTCGTGTCGGTGGCGAGTTCGTCGTCGCTGACGCTGCTCGGGTTGGTCGCCGCGGCGACCTCGCGTATCCGGGTGGGGACCGGTGCGGTGCAGGTGGGCCATCACACGTCGGCCTCGATCGTGGAGGCCTTCGGCACCGTCGACGCGCTGTATCCGGGACGACTCGACCTGGGTCTGGGCCGGTCGGGCCATCGACGCAGCCAGTTCGGTGCCTCGGCGACGACCACCAAGGGCGGGCACCCGGTGCTGGACACGGTCACCGGGCGGACCGAGGTGCGTGACGGTGTCGTGGTGCCGCCGCCGTTCGATCCACGCCGGGTCACCGACCGCTCGAGGTTCCTCGCCTCGGTCGAGGCGCTGCAACAGCCCGGTGCGCAGGCGCTGGACTTCGCCGACCAGGTGGCCGAGGTTCAGGCGCTGCTCGAGGGCCGCTACTTCACCGGCAGCGGTGTCGAACTGCACGCCGTTCCCGGCGAGGGGATCGACACCGAGCTCTGGCTGTTCGGCAGTTCGGCGGGCGAGAGCGCGGAGCTGGCGGGCAAGTCGGGGTTGCCGTTCGCGGCGGCCTACCATGTCGCGCCGGGATCGGCACTGGACGCGGTCGCGGCGTATCGGGCGGCGTTCCGGCCGTCGGAGCAGCTGGCCGAACCGTATGTCATCGTCTCGGCCGACGTCGTCGCCGCCGCCGACGACAACACCGCGCGCCACCACGCGAGCACCTACGGGCATTGGGTCCACAGCATCCGCAGCGGCGGCGCGGCCGAATACCCCGACCCCGCGACGACGTCCCCGCTCACCTCGGATCAGCACCGCCTCGTCGAGGACCGGCTGGCCTCCCAGATCGTCGGATCACCCACCACCGTGGTCGAGCGGCTCGAGGCTCTCCAACGGGTCACCGGCGCAGACGAATTGCTCATCACCACCATCACCCACGACCACGCCGACCGGCTCGAGTCACACCGCCTGCTGGCCGAGGCGTGGGAATCGCGCACCGCCCGCGCCGCCTGACCACGCCGCGCCCCGAGGGCGCCCCGCACCGTCGACTCGACCTCGGGGCGCCCTTCGGCTGTCCGAGGTCCATCGCCTGTCCCGACGGTGTCCCAGCCCTACCCGCCGATCTCCGCGACACCGGCAGCCGCGCTGAAGACGCCCCTGACCTGCGCCAGGATTCAGGTGCCGTTCATCACCGCAAGCACATCCGGTGCGGCGAAGAAGCGGGTACGGGCTCGAGTTACTTCGACGAGAATCCCCGCCTCCACCAGTTTCTCGACATTCAAGGTGGCGGAACGGTGGGTGACGTCGAGTGCCTTCATCGCGTTCGCGATGCCGATGATCGGGGAACGGAACAGCTCGTCGATCAGGATCGGGAGTAGGCCCGACGAACGGGCTCTCGCCACGCGCAGCCTGAGTTCGGTTCGCAGCGCGTCCAGGCGCACGGCGCGGGCCAGGCTGTCGCGGGCCTGCTCCTCGATGACCTCGAGAAAGAAGTCGAACCAGCCGAGCCAGTCACCTTCGGTCGAAACACGCAGCAAGCCTTCGTAATACCGGTCTCGACGCGGCTCGATATAGGCCGAGAGGTCGAGCAAGGGGCCCGGCAGCAACTGCCACTCGACCAGGAGCATCACCACGAGCAACCGGCCGATGCGGCCGTTGCCGTCGATGAACGGGTGGATCGCCTCGAACTGATAGTGCACCGCGGCGATCGCCAACAGCGGCGGCAGCTCTCCGTCGGCGTGCAGGAACTTCTCGAAGGCATCCAGACCTTGCCACAGGGATTCCGGCGGCGGCGGAACGTATTTCGCCGTGTCGATGGTAGAGCCGGGCGGTCCGATCCAATTCTGGCTGCGCCGGAATTCACCGGGCGTGGCGTAGTCCCCACGCACGCCGGTCATCAGAATTCGATGCGCTTCGCGCAGGAGCGACAAACTCAACGGCAAGCGCCTGCCGGGATCGAGGACATGATCCATCGCGCTCATGTAGTTGAACACTTCCTGGACGTCGCCCCGAGGCCGCGCGGGCCGCTCGACCTCGTACATCGCCACGTCCGATAGCGACGCGACGATGCCCTCGATCCGGCTCGACAAAACGGCCTCGCGGCGCACCAGTGCCCGGCCGAACAGTTCGGGACTCGGCAGTCCGCGCCCGAGACCGGCCAGCTCACCGACCGCCCGATCCGCACTGGACAGTCTGCGGACAAGTTTCGGCGACATCTGAACGATCGGCGGCAACGGCGGCGGCGAGAATGCGCGGTAACCATTGTCCGCACGCACGACATTGGCCTGCTGAGCGGCGCAGAAGTCTTCCAGAAGCATCCGCTCAACCCCTCACGACGGCATCCAGTGATACTTTTCGACTGAAAAGTATCACTAATGAAGGGTAATGGTACTTAAGTAGCACTACCAACCGCTTGTGCTACTTTTCGGACAAAAAGTAGCACAAGGTAGGGCGGATCTACGCGCTGAGCGGGGCCGCCGATACGCCGTAGCCGAGGTTGGTGAGGACTTCGCTGGTGGCCTTGGCGAAGTTCAAGGTGATGAAGTGCAGGCAGGGGGCGCCTTCGTCGGTGAGGCGCTGGGCCATTTCGGTGGCGATCTGGATGCCTTCGGCGCGCACGGCGGCGCGGTCTTCTTCCGGGCCGGTGCCCGCGGCGCGGGTGAGCCGGGCCACGACGTCGGCGGGGACGGGGCGGCCGCTGAGTTCCTCGGCGCGCGCGACCGTGCGCAAGGAGGTGATGGGCATCAGCTCGGGGATGATCGGCTTGGCGCCCTCGATGGGGTCCATGGCGATCACCCGGTCGCGCAGACGCAGGTAGTGCTCGACGTCGAAGAACATCTGGGTGATCGAGTACTCCGCGCCCGCACGCAGTTTCGCCGCCAGGTGGCGGGTGTCGTGGTCGAGGTCGGGCGAGCGATGGTGGCCCTGGGGGAACGAGGCGACACCCACGTGGAAGTCACCGAGGTCGCGCACGATGCGGACCAGTTCCTCGGCGTATTCGACGCCGCCGGGGTGCTTGGCCCATTCACCCAACGGGTCACCGGGCGGGTCGCCGCGCAGGACCAGCACATTGCAGATGCCGGAGTCGGCATAGGAGCCGATCAGGGAGCGCAGTTCGGCGATGCTGTGCCCGACCGCGGTGAGGTGGGCGACCGGGAGCAGGGTGGTTTCCTGCGCGAGTTCACCGGTGATGCGCACGGTGCGGTCGCGGGTGGAACCGCCCGCGCCGTAGGTCATCGACACGAAGGCGGGATGCAGGCGTTCGAACTCGCGGACCGCGCGCCACAGCCGGGCCTCGCCCGCTTCGTCGCGCGGCGGGTTGAACTCCACCGAGAACGGCACGCCGTTACCCGAATGGGTGCGCAGACTCTGCACCACCGAGGGGGTGTTCGAGACGATCGACGGCCGCTGGGCGGGTCGATCTGGGGTCGAACTTCCCCGTCCATTGTCGAAATCCACCGGCTCAGTCTAGAGGGAGGCGATGACGCCGCGGCACCGACTGGAAAACCGGCAGCCGAACACCGGACGATCCGTCGAGGCCGGTAGGCGTGCCACACCCGAACCCGGGGTGTGGGCTGCGTCGCAGCGACCCTGTGCGCCGAGGGCGCGCCCGGCGTGCCCGCGTATCGTTCGAGACAACGCTGGTGACCGCACCACCGAGTGCCCAACCGGTCCCACTGTTCGCCCACTTCGCCCCTGGAGGCCGCCCTGTCCGCCGGAATCGGTACCCCGCTATCCCGGTTCGGCGCCGACGCGCTGGCCCCGGTCGATCTCGTCGCGCTGACCCCGGGCACGCCGGCCTTCGTCGCCGCTGTCGAACAGGTGCTGACCAGCTTCTTCGCCACCCGTCGCGAGATCGTCGAGCCGCTGGGGCCCGTCTTCCTCGACGCGGTCGAATCGCTGGGCCAGTTCGTCGTGCGCGGAGGCAAGCGCACGCGACCGGGATTCGCGTGGACCGGCTGGCTGGGGGCAGGCGGCGATCCCGCCGGGCCCGATGCCGCCGCGGTGCTGACCGCCTGTTCGGCGCTGGAATTGGTGCAGGCGTGCGCTCTCGTGCACGACGACATCATCGACTCCTCGCGCACCCGGCGCGGGTTCCCGACCGTGCATATCGAGTTCGAGGATCGCCATGCCGCGGCGGGCTGGCCCGGCGACGGCGCCGCGTACGGCTCGGCGGTCGCGATTCTGATCGGCGATCTCGCGCTGGCCTGGGCCGATGACCTGGTGCACGAGGCCGGGTTGAGCCCGCGGGCGCTGGCCCGGTTCGCGCCGGTGTGGGCGCGGATGCGGACCGAGGTGCTCGGCGGGCAACTCCTCGACATCAACGGCGAGGCGGGCGCCGACGAATCGGTCGAGGCCGCGCTGCGGATCAACCGGTACAAGACCGCCGCGTACACGATCGAACGGCCTTTGCATCTGGGCGCGGCGCTGGCGGGCGCCGACGAGGCGCTGGTGGACGCGCTGCGGGTCTATGGAACCGATGTGGGCATCGCGTTCCAGCTGCGCGACGACCTGCTCGGCGTGTTCGGCGACCCGGCGGTGACCGGGAAGCCGTCGGGCGATGACCTGCGCGAAGGCAAGCGGACCGTGTTGATCGCCGAGGCGCTGCGCCGCGCCGATCCGGCCGCGGCCGCCCTGATCCGGACCGGCCTCGGCACGGACCTCGACGATGCCGCCGTCGACCGGCTGCGCACGGTACTCACCGAACTGGGCGCGGTCGACGAGGTGGAGCGCCGGATCACCGAACTCACCGATACCGGACTCGCCGCGATCGCGACCAGTTCCGCGACGCCGCAGGCCAAGCAGTTGCTCCACGCCATGGCGCTGGCCGCCACTCGCCGCGCGGCCTGATAGGAAAAGTGTTGTGGGACAAGCGAATCATGTCGTCGTAGTCGGAGCGGGCCTGGCCGGGCTCGCGGCCGCGCTGCACCTGCGGGGTGCGGGTCGCGAGGTGACGGTGCTGGAACGGGCCGATCACCCGGGCGGCCGGGTGGGTCGATACCGCTTCGACGACTACGAGATCGACAGCGGCGCAACGGTTCTCACTCTTCCCGAGTTGATCGACGACGCGCTGGCCGCCGTCGGGCACACCAGGGACAGTGTCGATCTCCGCATCCACCGGCTCAGCCCCGCTTATCACGCACGCTTCGCCGACGGCAGCGACATCCGCGTCTTCGACGACGCCGACCGGATGGCCGCCGAGGTCGAAAGTACCTGTGGGCCCGCCGAAGCGCGCAACTACCGCAGACTGCGCGACTGGCTCGGTCGTGTCTACGAGGCCGAATTCGACGAATTCATGAACGCCGATTTCGATTCGCCGCTCGATATGGTGCGCACGCCGCGCTCGCGGGCCGCGCTCGTCGCGCTGGCCGGACTCGGCGGCTTCGGCAGACTCGGACCCCGCGTGCGGTCCTATCTGCGCGACGAGCGACTGACCAGGCTGTTCACCTTCCAATCCTTGTACGCGGGCATGTCGCCGGACGACGCGCTGGCGGTCTACGGCGCGATCCCGAACATGGACACCTGCATGGGCGTCTACTTCCCCGAAGGCGGAATGCGCGCGATCACGGCGGCACTCGCCGCGGCGTTCACGGCCGCCGGTGGTCGACTGGTACTGAATGCCGAGGTCGACGGCATCGACTATCGACGCAGCGCGGGGTCCGACCGGATCTCGACCGGACGCGGCCGCCAGGCAGCGCGACACGCCGAAGCCGTGCGCACCGCCGACGGGCGCGCCTACCCCTGCGACGCGGTGGTCCTCACCGCCGACATCGGCTCGCTGCCGACGTTCGGCCTGCGTCATCGTCGCGGCCTGCGCGCCTCGCCGTCGGCCGTCGTCGCCCACGGCACCATCCCCACCGAGGTCACCGCGCACTGGCCCGTGCGGGCCCATCACACCATCGAGTTCGGCGCCGCCTGGGCACAGACCTTCGCCGAGATCGCCGCGCGCGCGGGCCGCGGCAGGCTCATGAGCGATCCGTCGCTGCTGCTCACCCGGCCCGCGCTCACCGACGCCGACCAGTTCATCGACCGGGCGGGCAGACGCTTCGAACCGCTGTCGGTGCTCGCGCCCTGCCCCAATCTGACCGCCGCCCCGCTCGACTGGGACCGACTCGCCCCGGCCTACCTGCGCGAGCTGCTCGCGGTGCTGGAACAGCGCGGCTACACCGGCATCGCCGAACATTTCGTAGTCGACCGTCTCGACACGCCCGCCACGTGGGCCGCCGCGGGCATGATCGCGGGCACGCCGTTCTCCCTCGCGCACGTATTCCGGCAAACCGGGCCGTTCCGCCCACGCAATCTGCCAAGGGGCGTGGACAACGTCGTTCTCGCAGGTTGCGGCACCACTCCGGGGGTCGGTGTGCCCACCACACTGCTGTCGGGAAAGCTGGCCGCGGCGCGAATCACCGGCAGCCGGGCACACGCCGGTACCGACCACCGGGTTAGTGTTCCCACTTGAAGCCGTAAACTGACGGCCGACTTATCAGCTCGCGGTTGCGACCGCCGACCATCCGGGGGGACCGACCGAACATGCCGCCCTCCGAGACGACCGTAGGCACCATGGACAACACGCGCACACTCGAGCGCCAGCGTCACCTACCCACCGGGAGCGACCCGGGCGTCCGGACCTGGCTGCGCACCGCAGGTGAGTTCGCCAGGAGCCCCGAGGGCCATGCGGCCCTGATGGGTTTCTTCGGCGCCATGATGATCACCTTCGGCGGCTTCGGCGCGGGAGCCGTGCGCAAGCGCGATCCGCTCCTTGAGGCGCTGCACCTGTCGTGGCTGCGGTTCGGCCACGGCTATGTGCTGTCGACGATCGCGATCTGGATCGGCGTGCTGCTGATGATCACGGCGTGGGTACGACTCGGTCGCACCACCCTCGGCAAGGGCGACTCGATGGTCACGCTGAACGAGTTGCGCGCGATCGTCGGAATCTGGATCACGCCACTGCTGTTCGCGGCGCCGATGTTCAGCCGCGACTCCTACTCCTACCTCGCCCAGGGCGCGCTGCTGCGTGACGGTTTCGACCCCTACCAGGTGGGTCCCGTCGCCAATCCCGGTGTGCTGCTGGACAACGTGAGCCCGGTCTGGACCACCACCACCGCGCCCTACGGCCCCGTGTTCTTGCTGATGGGCCGCGCGATCACCTCGCTCACCGGCGACAATGTCATCGCCGGAACCATCGCGCTGCGCGTGGTCATGCTGCCCGGTCTGGCGCTGATGATGTGGGCGGTGCCGTACCTGACCAAGCACCTGGGCGGAAAGCCGACGGTCGCGCTGTGGCTCGCCGTGCTCAACCCGCTGGTGCTGGTGCACCTGATCGGTGGCGTGCACAACGAGATGCTGATGGTCGGGCTGATGTGCGCGGGCGTCGCGCTCGTGCTCGAACGTCATCATGTGGCGGGCATCGTGGTGGTCGCTATCGGCGTCGCGATCAAGGCGACGGCGGGCGTAGCGCTGCCGTTCCTGGTGTGGATCTGGATTCTGCACGAGAAGGAACGCCGAGCCGCCGAGCGTCGGGCCGCACTGGATTCCGACACCGCGCTCACCGAGGAACAGAAGCACCCCGACGCCGCCAGGCCATCGGCGGATATGCCGCACCCGCTGTTCGTCTTCGCCAAGATCGCCGGCATCGGTGTCGGCGTGTTCGCGCTGGTGTTCGGCGCGGCGTCGGTGATCGCGGGGGTCGGCTTCGGCTGGGTCACCGCGCTGCAGGGCTCCAACAAGATCATCAACTGGCTGTCGCTGCCGACGCTGCTCGCGCACATGGTCACCTGGGTGACCCCACTCGCGTTCGACTCCGTGCTGGATGTGACCCGCCTGCTGTGCCAGATCGCCATGGTCGCGTTGCTCGTCGCGACCTGGTGGCGGTTCCGGCACAGTGAGCGCGAGGCCGTGATGGGCATCATCATCGCGTTCGTCGCGATCGTGCTGCTCTCCCCCGCCGCGCTGCCCTGGTACTACTCGTGGCCGCTCGCGCTGGCCGCCGGGTTCGCGATGTCGACCCGCACCCTGATGTGGCTGGTCGGCATCTGCACGTGGCTGATGCTGGTGTTCCAGCCCGACGGTTCGATCGGGCTCTACAACTTCTGGCACGTCGCGCTGGCGACCTTCGCCGCCGTGGTCGCGGCGCTGTCGCTGCGCACCGTCGATCCGCTGCATCTGCGTTCGGCCAGCTCGAAGGCCGCTGCCCCGGAATCGGCGCCGCCAGTTCGAGCATGAGCCCTCGCGCGCTCCGACTCGGCATCGTGAACGTGCCCGGCCGGCCGCTGACCGGCGATCTGGACGCGGCCTACGCGAGTTGCCGACGCATCGCCGCCGAGCACGGACGCACCTACTACCTGGCCACCACGCTGCTCTCGCCGCACCGTCGACAAGCGGTACACGCGCTGTACGCGTTCGCGCGGATGGTCGATGACATCGTCGATCACGCCGACAATCCCACCCGCGTCCTCGACCCACTCGACAGCACCCGTCGCGGTCTCGCTCCAGCCCACCGCAGCACCGTCGTCGGCCGTCGCGCCCCGGCCCGGCGCACCGAAACCCCGCGTGTCCAGCGGCCCGCACCGAGCGAACCCGAGCCCGCCCAGCACCTCGACATCGTCGAGAAGCAACTACGGCTTGCCCTCGACCACCGCGACATCGACACCACCGACACCCGCCGTCGCCAGATCATCACCGCGGCCGCGGACACCATCACCCGCTACGACATCGCGCACACCCACATCCAGACATTCCTCGACGCCATGCGCATGGATATCCCCGGTACGGCCACCCACCGCACCCGCTACGCCACGATGGGCGAGCTGCGCGAGTATATGTGGGGGTCCGCCGCGGCCATCGGCCTGCAACTGCTGCCGGTTCTGGGCACCGTAGTCCCCGTCGCCGAAGCCGAACCGGCGGCCGCCGCGCTCGGCGAAGCCTTCCAGCTCACCAATTTCCTGCGCGATGTCGCCGAAGACCTCGACCGCGACCGCGTCTACCTGCCCACCGACGAACTCCGCGCATTCGGCGTAGACGAACCCCACCTGCGCGCCTGCCATCAGCGCGGCCACACCGACGCGCCCCTGCGACGCGCGCTGGCCCACCTGATCGCCGTCAACCGCGACATCTACCGGCGAGCAGTGCCCGGCATCGCCCTGCTCGCCCCCCGGGTCCGACCGGCGATAGCCACCGCGGCCACCCTTTACGCCGAGATCCTCGACCGCATCGAAGCAGCCGACTACCAGGTCTTCACCAGTCGCGCCACGGTCCCCCACCGGCGCCGAATCCTGGTCGCCGCCAAAGGCTTGACCACCCCCACCGGCCGCCTCTGATCGCCCGTCTCGTATCACGCAGTCGCGACCCGAAATACCGAGCACTTCGCAGGTTCCGGTGCCGCCCTGGTGAACCCGTTCGATCCGTTCCGACGATCAGAAGGGTTCGGCGTGCGCGCGGCGGACCACCTCGCGGGCCAACTGCCCGTGCAGGGCGTCCACGGGGCGACCGGGCAGGGAGGGGTCCTCGGTGTAGAGCCAGCCGAGGATGTCCTCATCGGTGTACTTGGCGTCGCGCATGACGGTGATCACGCCGGGCAGCATGCGGACGATCTCGTCCTCGGCGTCGAAGAAGCGGGAGGGAATGCCTGCCACGCCGTCGCGGCGGATCGCGAGGAGCTGATGGTCACGCAGCAACTGGTGCACCGAGGTGACCGGGACGCCGAGTATGTCGGCCGCCTCGGGAAGCGAGACGATGGTTTCGGTGTCGGGCAGCACGTCGCTGCTGCAGGGGAAGGCACTCACCCGAACAACGGTAGTACGTGTCGGCGCGCAGGCATCGCCTGGCATGCCCACATCACCCGGTTACCATCGTGGTGGCCGCACCCGGCGGCCGGTTGAATGCCGGAGGACACCACTTGATCGGCCAGATGCTGGAAGGGCGCTATCGCATCGACGCGCCGATCGCGCGCGGCGGGATGTCGATGGTCTTCCGTGGGACCGACACCCGGCTCGATCGCCCCGTGGCGATCAAGGTGATGGACCCGAAGTTCGCCGGTGACCCGCAGTTCCTCAGCCGTTTCGAGTTCGAGGCGCGCGCGGTGGCCAAGCTCAAGCATTCTTCCCTGGTCGCGGTGTACGACCAGGGCGTCGACGGCGAATACCCGTTCCTGATCATGGAGCTCGTCGAGGGCGGCACGCTGCGTGAGCTGCTGCGCGAACGTGGGCCGATGCCGCCACACGCCGTGCGGGCCGTGGCCGAGCCGGTACTGCGCGCGATCGGCACCGCCCACGACGCCGGCCTGGTCCATCGCGACGTGAAGCCGGAGAACGTGCTGATCTCCGACGCGGGTGAGGTGAAGATCGCCGACTTCGGCCTGGTCCGCGCCGTGGCCGCGGCCAATACCACCTCCGCGAGCGTCATCCTCGGCACCGCCGCCTACCTCTCCCCCGAGCAGGTCACCACCGGCACCGCCGATGCCCGCAGCGACGTGTACTCCTTCGGCGTCCTTATCTTCGAACTGCTCACCGGTCGGGTGCCGTTCACCGGCGACCACTCGCTGTCGGTGGCCTACCAGCGGGTCGAGAACGATGTGCCGGCGCCGAGCAACTTCATCGGTGGCGTGCCGCCCCAATTCGACGCGTTGGTCGCCAAGGCCACCTCCCGCGACCCCGCGCGGCGCTTCGCCGACGCCAACGAGATGGCGGCGACCCTGCAGTCGATCGCGATGGAACTGAAGCTGCCGCCCTACCGGGTACCCGCACCGCAGGATTCGGCCGAACATCTCAGCGAGAGCTACCGGACCGGCGCCGCGCATCACCCCGGCGAGCGCCCGGTGACCCCGCCTCCGGTGGCCGCGCACGCTTCCCACGCACCCGAACCGCAGCACACCAGGGTGGTGACCGCGCCGCGCCCACGCCCGCAGGAGTACCCGCCCGCCGCGAGCGCGTTCGGTGGCAACGACAATCATGCGCGCCGAACAGGTTTGGTGTGGGTGGGCATCGTCGCCACCCTGACCCTGCTGGTCGGCATCGGCGGCTGGTGGCTCGGTGTCGGCCGTTACGCCGCGGTGCCGCCGATCGCGGGCATGAGTTCCGAGCGGGCCGTCGCGGTCCTGCAGGAGGCCGGTTTCGAGACGGCATTACGGCAGAAGGCCTCCGACACGGTCCCGGTGGGCGGAGTCGTCGGATCCGACCCGTCGGCAGGCTCGCGGGTCACCAAGAGTTCCACCGTCGCGGTGCTGATCTCCAACGGCAAGCCGCGGGTGCCCGATATCAAGCCCGGCGACCAGCTCGCCGCGACCAACCAGGCGATCCGCGACGCCGGCTTGCAACCGATCGACAGCGGCGAGGCCGCCAGTACCGCGCCGAAGGGCTCACTGGCCAAGGTGGAGCCCGCACCGGGCACGATCCTGCCGATGGGCGCGCAGGTGAAGGTGTACCGCAGCAAGGGTTCTCAGCCGGTGAACGTGCCCGATGTGCGAGGCAAGACCACCGAGGAAGCGGCCAGCGCGCTGACTACCGCGGGCCTGGTCGTTCGCGAAACGCGCGTGCAGTTCGACAAGAATGTGGAAGGCGACAAAGCGGTGGCGACCGAGCCCGCCGTCGGCACCACCCTGCAATCGGGCGATACCGTGACCCTGATCGTGTCGAACGCGGTGAAGGTCCCCAACGTGATGGGTCAGACCGTGGGCAATGCCCGGTCCAAACTGCAACAGCTCGGCCTGCGGGTGGAAGTCAAGTCCCTCACCGATTCCGACAGTTCGCTGGTGATCGGCCAGGTGCCGGGTTTCGGCTCGAATGTGGAGGCAGGCAGCGTCGTCACGCTCACCGCACTGCCTTGAAGGGGCAAGGATCCCGAGAAGGACAAGGAAAAACCCGGCCGCGGCCCCCGCTGACCACACTGACCACCACCCCGCCGCCAACCACACAACCAGCCCCGAACGACCCGACCTCGAGGAGGGTCCGCCGCGCAGCGGCGGTTCGCGGCCGTCCCGACGATCAGGTGCCGTTGCGCACGCGACGAAGGAGCAAGCAACGGCACCTGATCGTCGGGACCGCAGGGGCCGCGAACTCGAGCGCGCCAGCGCTCCAAATCAACGCAGCATCTCCGCGACCAGGAAGGACAGTTCGAGGGACTGCTGGGTGTTCAGGCGGGGGTCGCAGGCGGTTTCGTAGCGGCCGCCCAGGTCGAGATCGGAGATGTCCTGGGCGCCGCCGAGGCACTCGGTGACGTTCTCGCCGGTCAACTCGATGTGCAGGCCGCCGGGGTGGGTGCCGAGGGCGTGGTGCACCTCGAAGAAGCCCTGGACCTCGTCGACGATGCGGTCGAAGTGGCGGGTCTTGAAACCGGTGGACGACTCGTGGGTGTTGCCGTGCATCGGGTCGCACTGCCAGATGACCTGGTGGCCGGTGGCCTGCACCTTCTCGATGATCGGGGGCAGCACATCGCGCACCTTGCCGTTGCCCATGCGAGCGACCAGGGTGAGCCGACCGGGCTCGTTGTTCGGGTCGAGCCGCTCGACGTACTCCACGGCCAGGTCCGGGGTGGTGGTCGGCCCGATCTTGAGGCCGATCGGGTTCGCGAGAAGTTCGGCCAGCGCGATGTGGGCGCCGTCGAGCTGACGGGTGCGCTCGCCGATCCACAGGAAGTGCGCGGACAGGTCGTAGAGCAGCGGTTCGCCGGTCTCGGACTCGCTCAGCCGCAGCATCGCGCGCTCATAGTCGAGGACGAGCGCCTCGTGCGAGGCGTAGATGCGCGCGGTCTTCAGACTCGGGTCGTTGACCTGGCAGGCGGCCATGAAGCGCAGGCCGCGGTCGATCTCCTCGGCGAGGGTCTCGTAGCGTGCGCCCGCGGGCGACTGGGCCACGAAATCGCGATTCCAGTCGTGCAGGCGGTGCAGGTCGGCGGTGCCCGCGCTGGTCAGCGCGCGCACCAGGTTCATCGCGGCGCTGGCGTTGGCGTAGGCGCGCACCAGGCGTGACGGGTCGTGGCGGCGCACAGCCTCGTCGGCGACGAGCGAGTTCACCATGTCGCCGCGGTAGGACTTCAGGCCGAGCGCGTCGGTGTCGGACGAGCGCGGCTTGGCGTACTGGCCCGCGATGCGCGCCACCTTCACCACCGGCATGCTCGCGCCGTAGGTGAGCACCACCGCCATCTGCAGCAGCGTGCGGATATTGCCGCGGATGTGGGGTTCGGTGTTGTCGGCGAAGGTCTCGGCGCAGTCACCGCCCTGCATGAGGAAGGCCTCGCCGCGCGCAACGGCGGCCAGCTGCGCCTTGAGGTCTTCCACCTCGGCCGGCAGGCAGATCGGTGGCACGCTCTCGAGCACGGTGCGCATGGTGGCGGCCTCGTCGGCATCCCACGACGGCTGCTGCAGGGCCGGGCGGGCCAGCGCGGCGTCGAGGCGACCGCGCAGCTCGTCGGGCAGCGGCGGCAGTTCCGGCAGGCGGTCAATGGGTACGTCGACGGTCCAGGTCACCAGTCAACAATACGACCCATCGCGTCGCATTCCGCGTTCGGTCGACACAAATCGCGCCGATCACGGTCGTCACCGCGTTTCGGCCGGAGGCCGCGGGGGTGTCCTGGTCGTGGCGCATCCGGCACCTGCTGAGCGCGTCGGCGCTGCGCCTACAATCCAGGACGGAACTTGATAGCGGGCGAACCGTTGCGATGCCCCCGGTCCTCGCATGAGCCGAGGCGGATCCTCACGAGAAGGCAGGATACTTGCGATATTTCTACGACTCGGAATTCGTGGAGAACGGGGTGACGATCGACCTGATCTCGATCGGCGTCGTCTGCGAGGACGGGCGCGAATACTATGCCGTCTCCACCGAATTCGATGCGACGAAGGCCGGGCCGTGGGTGCGCAAGCACGTGCTGCCGAAACTGCCGACCGCCGGGTCGCCGCTGTATCGCACCAGGGAACAGATTCGCGACGACCTGTTCAAGTTCTTCCTCCCCCGGCCCAGCGTGCAGCCGGAGCTGTGGGCGTGGGTCGGCGCGTACGACCATGTGGCGCTGTGCCAACTGTGGGGTGATATGACCGCGCTGCCCAAGGCCATGCCGCGCTACACCAACGAACTGCGCCAGCACTGGACTGTCAACGGCAGCCCCGCCCTGCCGCCCATCCCCGACGACGCGCACGACGCCCTCGCCGACGCCCGCCACAACCTGGCCAAGTTCGAGGCCATCGAGACGTACCGGCGTACCCCGCGCCTGTAGGACACAGCGAAGGCCCCGAGTCGAATTCGACTCGGGGCCTTCGTGCTTCGTGCCGTCGGTCAGTGACCGGACGGTTTGCCGCTGTTCGCGATCGCCTGCTGCTCGGCGAGCACAGCGAGCATCCGGTGCTCCTCCTGCTCCTCGATCTCGACCCAGGAATCGCCCTCGGCCTTGGGGTCGGCCCGCAGGAAGCTACCGGTGCCGGGCTTGCCCGCCGAACCCAGCTTGTTCATCTTCTTGGGCACCGGAGCGCCCTGGTACTCCAGCGGGATGGCGTGGCCGTGGTCGTCGACCCCGCCCAGCGGCTGGTGCACCTCGATGTACTCGCCGTGCGGCAGACGCTTGATCACGCCGGTCTCGATGCCGTGCTCGAGCACCGCCCGGTCACTGCGCTGCAAACCGATGCAGAACCGGTAGGTCACGAAGTACGCGATCGGCGGCAGCAACAGCAGACCGATACGACCGAACCAGGTGGTCGCGTTCAGCGAGATATCGAACTTCAGCGCGATGATGTCGTTGACACACGAGAGCGTGAGCACCACGTAGAACGCGATGGACATGGCGCCGATCGCGGTACGCACCGGCACGTCGCGCGGACGCTGGAGCAGGTTGTGATGCGCCGAGGTGTCGTTGGTGAGGCGCTTCTCGATCCACGGGTAGGCCACCAGCAGCGTGAACACCAGACCCATGATGAGCGCGACCCAGAACGCCGCCGGGATCGTGTATCGACCCAGGTAGAGCTCCCACGGCGGCATCAGACGCGCCATACCGTCGGTCCACATCATGTAGAAGTCGGGCTGTGAACCCGCCGACACCTGGGACGGGTTGTACGGACCCAGGTTCCAGATCGGGTTGATCTGCAGGACACCACCCATGATGCCGACGATGCCGAGGGTGAACGCGAAGAACGCGCCCTGATCGGCGGCGAACACCGGGATGATGCGCGCGCCGACGACGTTGTGCTCGGTGCGGGCCGGTCCGGGGAACTGGGTGTGCTTCTGGTACCAGACCAGCGCCACGTGCGCGCCGATCAGCGCCAGGATGATGCCGGGCAGCAGCAGCACGTGCGCGATGTAGAGGCGCGGGATGATGATGTCGCCGGGGAAGTCGCCGCCGAACATCAGCCAGTGCAGCCAGGTACCGACGACCGGGACACCGATGGTGATACCCGAGAACGCGGCGCGCAGACCGGTACCGGAGAGCAGATCGTCGGGCAGCGAGTAGCCGAAGAAACCTTCGAACATCGCCAGGATCAGCAGCAGCGAGCCGATCACCCAGTTCGCCTCACGCGGCTTGCGGAACGCGCCGGTGAAGAAGATGCGGAACAGGTGGATGATGATCGACGCCGCGAACAGCAGGGCCGCCCAGTGGTGGATCTGCCGGACGAACAGACCGCCGCGCACCTCGAAGGAGATGTTCAGCGCGGTCTCGTAGGCCCGCGACATGCCGACGCCGCGCAGCGGCTGGTAGGCGCCGTCGTAGACCACGTGGGTCATCGACGGGTCGAAGAACAGCGTCAGGTACACACCCGACAGCAGCAGGATGATGAACGCGTAGAGCGCGATCTCACCCAGCAGGAACGACCAGTGGGTCGGGAAGACCTTGTTGATCGACCGCTTGACGAACGCTGCGGCGCGATACCGCTCGTCCATCTCGTTTACCTGGCTCATGAACGACGCTCCCAGAAGGCCGGGCCGAGCGGCTCGATGAAGTCGCCCGCGGCGACCAGGAAGCCCTCGGAGTTGACGGTGATCGGCAGCTGAGGCAGTGCGCGAGCGGCAGGACCGAAGACCGGCTTGGCCCACTCGGTCGCGAGGAACTGCGACTGGTGGCACGGGCACAGGATCCGGTTGGTCTGCTGCTCGAACAGCGAGGTGGGGCAGCCGAGGTGGGTGCAGATCTTCGAGTAGGCGAAGTAGTCGCCGAAGTTGAAGCTCTCCTGGCCCTTGCGCTTGATCGCCTTCTCGGCGTCCGCGGTGCGCAGCCGGATCATCATGACGGCGTTGCGGATACCGCGCAGCGACTGGAGGGTGGCGTGCTCATCGCCGCGCCACTTCTCTTTCCACGGGAACACGGTCTCCATCGAGCCGGCGTCCAGGTCTTCCGGACGCACCAGCACGATGTCGTTGGGGCGACCCGTATCGCGGCGGATGTAGACGGTCTCGCCCGGGTAGTCCGGGGTCCAGCCCGAGACCCACAGCGGCGACTTGTCGCGCTTGGCCCACGGGTTCTTCACCATGCCGCCGACGAACACCAGCAGCGCGCCGATACCGAGCACACCGACACCGGCGCCGGCCGTACCGAGCATCATCTTGCGACGACCGAGCGTGGAGGTGTCGAGCGCGTCCTGCAGCTCGGCCGCCAGGGTACGACGCTCGACCTCGTCCGACGGGCCGTCGTGGCGCTGCTGGATGGAGATCTCGGCGGGGATGAACCGCTTGCGGATCAGCACGACCGCGATACCGATGACCAGCACCGAGATGCCGAAGGTGAGGCCGACGAGCGGGGTGAACAGCGAGTAGGCGCTGTGGCCCTCCTCGGCGTAGCCCTTCCATTCCCACGGCCAGAACAGGAAGACACCGATGAGCGCGGCGGCGGCGAGACCGGAGACGGCGAACCAGAACGTGACCGCACGTTCAGCGCGCTTCTCGGCCCTGGTGCCGGGCACGGGCCACCGCTCGTTGCGGTAGACGACATCGACGTCGTCGCGACCGGTGCCGAGCGCTACCAGCTCGTCACGCGACATCGCGTCCAGTTCGTCTTCGGTGGGTTCGCGACCCATGTCGCTGTGCTCCTGTCCACTCATGGCTGCATCCAATTCGTCATGCTCGGGCGCGCCGCGTGGTTACGCTGCGCTGCCGCCTCCGCGCGCTGACCGATCATGTGCGCGATCCGATCCACATCGCGGCGCCGACCACGGCGGTGATGCCGATGACCCACATCGCCAAACCCTCGGTCGCCGGACCGAACCCACCGAGATCCCAGCCGCCGGGCGACTTCTCCTCGGCGGAGTTCTTGACGTAGGCGACGATGTCGCGCTTCTCCTCCGAGGTCAGCTGCCGGTCGGAGAACTTGGGCATGTTCTGCGGGCCGGTGACCATGGCCTGGTAGATCTGCTGCTCGCTGGCCTCGGCCAGCGGCGGCGCGAACTTGCCGCCGGAGAGCGCGCCACCGCGACCGGTGAAGTTGTGGCAGGAGGCGCAGTTCATGCGGAACAGCTCCGAGCCACGGGCGATATCGTCGCCGCGCAGCGACTCCTGGGCGATCTCGCCGTTGGCGTCACGGATCACCGAGGGGCCACCGCCGTTGGCGGCGACGTACGCGCCGATCGCGTCGGTCTGGTGCGCGTCGAACTTCTCCGGCTTGCGCAGGGCCTGCGCGCCGTTCATGGCCATCGGCATACGACCGGAGGAAACCTGGAAGTACACCGCGGCCTCGCCGACGCCGATCAGGCTCGGACCACGGTCGGCGACGCCCTGCAGGTTCGCACCGTGGCACGTGATGCACGACGTGTCGTACAGCTGCTTGCCCTCGCGGATGAGCGCGGACTGGTCTTCGTGCGCGGTCGCGACCTGCGCCTGCGGGGTGAGCGCGGTAGCCAGGAAGCCGGCTCCGACCAAGCCGATCATCAGCGCGAGCGCACCCGCGATGCGACGACGGGCACGGCGCTGCTTGCGCGCCTTTGCGGCCTGAGCGGCCTGCCCGGTGCCGGGGCCTGCGGGCTCTTGGGCCGACGGGGGAGATGAACTCATCTGTGTCCCTTTGGAGTAGACGGAACCGACTTGTGCAAAAGCTGTGTGCGCCGCGCGCTAACGGACGAAGTAGATCGTGGCGAACAGCCCGATCCAGACGATGTCGACGAAGTGCCAGTAGTACGACACCACGATCGCGGCGGTGGCCTGGGCGGGCGTGAACTTGCTCAGCGTGGTGCGGATGAGCAGGAACACGAACGCGATGAGACCGCCGATCACGTGCAGACCGTGGAAGCCCGTGGTGATGTAGAAAACCGAGCCGTACGAGCTGCCGGCGATCGAAGTTCCCTCCTCCACCAGGTGGTAGTACTCGTAGCCCTGCCCGGCGACGAAGAACGCGCCCATCAGCAGGGTGATCGAGTACCAGCGACGAAGGCCGAACACGTCGCCCTTCTCCGCGGCGAACACACCCATCTGGCAGGTGAACGAGGAGGCGATCAGCACGGCCGTCACCGGAATCGCGAGCTTCATGTTCAGCTCGGTCGGCTCCGGGGGCCAGTGCCCGTGCGCCTGCGCGCGAGCAACGAAATACATGGCGAACAGGCCGGCGAAGAACATCAGCTCGCTCGACAGCCAGATGATGGTTCCGACGCTGACCATGTTGGGCCGGTTCAGCGAATGCACACGCTGAGTAATGGCCGATCCTGGGGTGCCTACTGCGGTCGTCACGGGGTAAGTATGACTCTTCGTAGTACGACACATGTACCCGGGTACGAAAGTTTGTGGCCCGAGTCGGAAAACCCACGCACAGAGGGGGTCTACCGCCTCCGTCGGCGTGTTGGCGACGATCGCGCGACAACTCATTGTGACAGCGTTGGATGTGGATAGGCTGAGACGAGGAGGCGACGATGGTCGTGGTGCGGATGTGGCGGCGGCTGTTCGGTGGGCCGGCGCGGGAGTTGGACCCCGAACGTGACGATCTCGTCGTGGTCGCGTCGAGTTTCGACGATGTCGAGGCTTGTTCGACCGCGCTGGATCGGGCGAGCGAGCTGGATCGGGAGGCCGACGCGGTGTTGCGCCACCATCTTCGGCTGCCCGCCGAGCAGATCGAGGCCGCGTGCGAGATCGCCGGATACGACGGATACGCGCGTGCCGAGACCGCTGCCGCGGCCGAGGACCTGGTTCCGGTCCTCCTGCAGCGGGTGCAACGACTCGACCCACTGACCTGCTCGCAGGAACGCTCGCGGATGGCCGGGCTGGCCCAGCGCCACGACGGCATCGCCGACGGTTGGGACGCGCTGCAACCCCCGCGCGCCACCCCGTAAACTTCGCCCGACGGCGCAAAAGGCTTTGCGCCGCCTCCGCGTGCCCGATCTACTGTGGCGCAACGGCGTCGTCGAAGGAGAAGCAGAGCAGATGAGCGTGCGCAGCTGGGCCCAGGTGCTCGGAACCCTCGCCGACGGTGGCGACCTGGCCGCGGACGACACCACCTGGGTGATCGACGAGATCTTCACCGACAACGCCACCGCGGCCCAGATCGCGGCGTTCGGCGTCGCCATGAAGATCAAGGGCCCCACCCCGACCGAACTGGCCGGCATGGTGGCCGGGATGCTCGGGCGCGCGCGGCTGGTCCACATCGATGGCGACGCGGTCGATGTCGTCGGCACGGGCGGCGACCGATCGGGCTCGGTGAACATCTCGACCATGTCGGCGGTGGTCGTGGCCTCGGCCGGGGTGCCCGTGGTCAAGCACGGGAACCGGGCGGCCTCATCGAAGGCCGGTGGCGCCGACGTGCTCGAAGCGCTCGGGGTGAAGCTCGCACTCGGACCCGAGTCGGTGGCCCGGTCGGTGCGTGAGGCGGGAATCGGGTTCTGTTTCGCGCCGCTGTTCCACTCGGGGCTGCGTTTCGCCGGGGCCGCGCGCAAGGAGATCGGCATCCCGACCGTGTTCAACGTGCTGGGGCCGCTGACCAATCCGGCGCAGCCGGGCGCCGGGCTGATCGGGTGCGCGTTCGCCGATCTCGCGCCGGTGATCGCGGGCGTCTTCGCGGCGCGCGGGGCCAGTGCGCTGGTGGTGCGTGGGCGCGACGGGCTCGACGAGATCACCACGTCGGACCGCACCGATGTGTGGGTGGTCAGCGGTGGGCGGATCCGTCAGACGGTGATCGATCCGACGCGGCTCGGCATCGCGCTGGTGGATCTGGACGAGCTGCGCGGCGGCGACGCCGAGGTCAACGCCCGGGTCGCGCGCGAGGTGTTCGCGGGGACGCCGGGGCCCGTTCGGGACGCGGTGCTGCTGAACTCGGCCGCGGCGATCGTGGCCTATGACCTGTCTCGCGGAATCGGCGATGTCGACTCCGATCTCGACGCCGCGCTGTCGCGCGGACTCGAGCGGGCCGCCGCCGCTGTGGACAGCGGGGCGGCGGCGAAGCTGCTGCAGAACTGGGCGGCGCTCACCCAGGTGCTCGACGAGAACTGACAGCGCCTACTCCCCCAGCGAGAATCCGGCTTCCACGTCGGCGCTGGAATAGGACTTGAACGCGATATGGGTGGTGGTGCGGACCACGCCGTCCACCTTGTCGATGCCCGAGGTGACCACCTCGGCGATCTGCGCGTGGTCGCGGACCCGCACGATCGCGATCAGGTCCACGTCACCGGCGCAGGAGTACACCTCGGCGACTCCTGCGGTGTCGGCGAGGGCCTGCGCGGTCTCGGGGATGCGAGAGTTCTGCGCCTGGATCATCACGATCGCGGTAATCATGGGATCACTCTAGAACTTCGGGCCGTTCGGTGGCCGCTTTGAATCGTCGCATCAGGTCATAGCTCTTCACCCCTGGCGCGGTTTCCAGCGAACTGGACACGTCGACGCCGAAGGGTCGATGCCGCTCGATGACCTCGGCGACGTTGTCCGGGTCGAGGCCACCCGCCAGCACCACCCGACCCGGTTGCGCGCGAACCCAATCGGGGAATTCCTCGAAGACCCCGGAGCCCACGCTGGCGTCATAGAAGAAATATTCGCTGGTCTGCCCTGGTTCCGGCGGGTTCGAGGAGCAGAAGGCCAGGTTCGGCAGGTCGGTCCACCGGTAGAGCTGCACGACGTCGAACGCGTCCGACACCGCGGCGACCTCGCTCACCTCGAGCGCGACGGCGAAGGTGGTGATGCGGCCGCGGGCGTAGTCGGCGAGCGCGCGCGCCTGGTCGGGGGTGCGGTAGCGCTTGCTCTTCGTCGTCGTCATGACGCCGATCGCGGTGTAGCCGAGCTCGATCGCCCAGTCGATCTGCTCCTCGGTGGTCAGACCGCACACCTTCACGAACATCGGCCGCCGCTCCTTACTCTCCGCGCCCCGCCACGGTGTGCGGAGTCGAAGTCCATGATCCAGGACGGACTCCGCCGCGGTACCGCCAGCTGCCGTGCGACCGGAAAACCTGCCAGGGCCACGGCGACCCGCCAGCTCCAACTGCCCGCAGCGACCTGCTGTCACCGCTGCGCCAGATATTGCTCCTGGGCGCTCCTGGTGGTCGCGGCTGTGCGCGCGAGCTGCGCCCAGCCCACCCAACGCCCCGCCCCGTGCAGCGGTTCGCGGTAGCCCTCGCTGGTCCGCACGATCCGGGCGCCGGGTGTGGCGAGCCATCGGGCGATAACGCCCACCTCCTCGGGGGGTGCGCCGCGCAGTGGTGGCATGTCGTCCTCGTGTTCGACAACCGATGTGTCGGCGACGATGGCGGCGGGCATGGTGTTCGCGGCGGCAGGCGTGGCATTCGAGGCGGCGGGCGTGGCGATGACAGGAGCCACGGCGGACTCGACGGCCGGCGTGCCGGGCGGGCGGGTCGAGCCGCGTGCCGCCGCCGCGCCGAGATCGGGGATCACGGTTTCGGCCGCGGCGACGATGTGGTCGACCACCACCATGGGCGGGGTGCCGCGGGAGGCGGTGCCTGCGGCGGCGAGGCGGCCGTAGCGGATGACGGAGAATTCCCAACCGCCCGCGCCGTCGGGCAGGGCGACGATCAGTTCGGCGAGGCGAGCCAGGGCAGCGAGACGCTGGGTGCGGTACAGCTTGACGACGACGGCGGCAGTGCGGTCGCGCAGGCGGGCGGCGGCTTCGAAATGGTGCGCGGCCGAATGGGTTTCGATGCGATCGACCATCGCTGCCAGCAGCGTGTCGGCGCGGCCGGCGAACAGGTCGCGAACCGCCTCGACGGCCGGGGCGTAGGCCACCGCGTCGAGGTCGCCGTCGTGGCGTGCGGCGGGACAGCCGCCGACCACCGCGGGCGGGCAGGCGTGTCTCGCGGTGCGGGTGAGCCTGGTGGCGCAGGTGCGCGTTCCGGCGAATTCGGCGATCGTCGCTGCCACGTCGACCGCATCGATCCGAGAAGTGAACGGCCCCAACGCGGTTCGGGTGGGGGTGCGCACCGCGATCAGCCGAGGGAAGGCCTCCTCACTCAGCGTGAGCCACCAACCACGTCGCGGGAACTTCGAGCGACGGTTGTACGGCGGCGCGTGCGCGGCGAGCAACCGTAACTCGCGCACCCCGGCTTCCAGACCGTGCGCGCACACCACGTGGTCGACCCGAATCGCCAGTGCCACCATCTCTTTCATCCGGCCACGGGTCTCCGAGCCGGTGAAGTAATTGCGCACGCGCCGACGCAGATTCACCGCCGTCCCTATATAGAGGACTTCCTCGGAGGGTCCGCGGAAGAGATAGACGCCGGGAGCGGCGGGCAGATCGGTCGCGAAGGTGCGCTTGGCGCGCTGGGTTCCGGTGACGCCGGGCAGATAGTCGAGCAGCTCGGTCAGGCTGTGCACGCCCTGATTGCCGACCCGACCGATCAACGCGTGCAGTACGTCCACGGTGGCGCGGGCGTCGTCGAGCGCGCGGTGCGTCGGTGTCGTCGACGCGCCGAGGATCTGCGCGAGCACACCGAGCCGGGCCGACGGGGCCTCGTCGCGGGTGAGCACCCGCCGCGCCAGCTTCACGGTGCACAGCACCTGCGGACCGGGCCACGCGATGTCCTGGCGGGCGGCGGCCGCTTTGAGGAACGCGGTGTCGAAGCGCGCGTTGTGCGCCACCAGCACCGCCCCGGCGGCGAACTCGAGGAACGCGGGCAGCACCTGCTCGATCCGTGGCGCCTCGTACACCATCGCCGTGGTGATTCCGGTGATCGCCACGATGGCGGGCGGTATCGCGTACCCCGGATTCACCAGGGTGGCGAACTCCCCCAGCACCTCGCCCCCGCGCACCTTCACCGCCCCGATCTCGGTGATCGCGTCCCGATCAGCGCTGGTCCCGGTCGTTTCGAGATCGACGACTACGAAAGTGGTGGCATACAGCGGGGTATCGAGCTCATCGAAGGCCAACTGCCGGGCGGCGGCTGGGAGCGCAACGGGATCGGGCACGGCGAGCAGCGTAGGACGGGGGTCCGACAAGCCCACCCCGTCTAAGCCGACCTACCCGCACCGCCACAGTGTCTCTCCCACGATGCGGGCGCGTGGGCTGATACCACCCGGCGGCCCATCCCGCGACTCGACACAATGCGGGGCCGTGATCTCCGAAGCCCGCGATTCGGCGCGAAACTTTCGTTCCGGTCCGAACAGAATGCCAAGATCAAACTGAATTGTGACTGGGCTCACATATTTTTCGTGTTCACATCAATTCACCAGATTTCAACAGGTAATCAGCCTTACCGGTCTGTGCGCGTCGTAGCTTACGGCGCGCCGCCCGCGAGGCAGTCTGCTATCCGAGCAGGCACGGCCCGCCTCGAACGGTCCCGAGCTGCCGGTTTGCCGATTCCGAGGCTGAAAAGCGCCGCGCGCAGGCTATTGGCGACGCGCCGGTAGCACTCAGAAATCTCGGTCGACGCGACCAGGCGTTATCGTTTCGTGATCGGATGTGACTCAGATCGCACACATTCTTCGGTGATATCCGCCGAATACGCCTTTGGACCGATGTCCGACTTTACAAACCCCCGTGATGTCTTCGTAACCTTTTTGAGACCTCACGGAGTCCCGCTGACCGGAAACGGCCGACGAGACGAAGCCCGCCGCGTCATACGGACACGGCGTCGTGGGGCAGATTGGAAGTTCCGCATCATGGCGAACAACACCGTCAAGCGTCAGGCGCAGCGTGCCGTTGCCGTCGGAGCCGTCGGCGCTGCCACCATCGGCGCGTTCCTCCTGCCCGCCGCCCCGGCATCGGCCACGCCGGTGACCGTGCCCGGCATCGGCACTTTCGAGGTACCGAACGAGATTCCGCTGCCCCAGGGCGTCCCCGGCATCGAGATCCCGGCCGCGCCGCAGGTTTTCACCGCGCCGCGCGCCACCGCCGCCGACATCGCCCTCGATGCCGCACTGAGCAAGATCGGCTCGCCCTACGTCTACGGCGCCGCGGGCCCGAACGCCTTCGACTGCTCGGGTCTGGTCCAGTGGGCCTACGCCCAGGCCGGCATGAGCATTCCGCGCACCAGCGACGCCCAGCTGGGTGCGGGCGCCCCGATCTCGATCGATGACCTGCAGCCCGGCGACATGGTGTCGTTCTACGGTGGCGGCCACTCGGGCCTGTACGCCGGCGACGGCAATGTCGTGCACGCCTCCACCGCGGGCACCCCGGTCCAGATCGCGTCGCTGTCGTCGATGCCGTTCGCAGGCGCTCGCCGCTTCTGAGCGGTCGGGCTCGGTGCGTCGTTCGCGGGGAAGGGCGCACCGGAGGCCGCGGGATGTCTCGGGCAGACGCGCCGTCCACCGGGTTGGGCGGCGCACGTACCTTTACTGGACACGCATGCCCACGGTTCCGTAACCTGATCGAGATCTTCTCGGCTGACGAGGAGATCGCGCTCGGGTAAAGCGCTGGATCGGCGGACAACGAGAGAACGGGGCACGGGGCACTGTGACTGCACACCACCGGAATTCGCACGCCACGCGTGGTTTCGCCGGAACCCTGTCCGCCGCGATCCTGGTGTGCGCGATCTACACCGCCGGCCCCTCCGGCGCCGACCCCGTGGCCCTACCGACCACCGCGACCGACGCGATCTCACAGATGGTCGCGCTCTCGCGCCTGTCAGAACAGCTCAACCAGCTCGCCCTCGCCGCGCAGGACGATCTCGACGCCAAGCTCGCGCTGCAACGCGAAGCCGACGACAAGGTCGCCGCCACCTCCGCGGTCGTCGAGGCCGCCCGCGCGGAAGTGCGCAGGTTCCAGCCGATGATCGACCGCACTGCCGTGGCCGCCTACACCGGCGTGCGCACCAACAGCATGTTCGCCGTGCTGTCGAGCGGTTCACCCCAGCAGTTGCTGGACAAGATGTCGACGCTGGACGTGCTCGCCCAGCAGACCGCCGATACGGTGCGCCAGTTCAAGCAGGCCGCCGACGCCGCCACCGCGGCCGACACCGTCGCTCGCACCGCCGCCGAGACCGCGCACGCCGCGACCACCGCCGCCAACGCGGTGCGTGCCGATGTGGAACGCAAACGCCAGGATCTCGCCGCGTCGACCACCTCCGTGGTCGAGGCGTGGAGCCAACTCTCGGCCCGCGACAAGTCGACCCTGGCGGGTTCGCCGTTCCCCCCCGGCTTCGACCGTGATTCGCTGCTCGCGGGGCTGGTCCCCGGCAGCGGTACCAGCGCACTGGCCGCCGCCCTCACCCGCGTCGGCGATCCGTATGTCTGGGGCGCCACCGGGCCCGATCAATTCGACTGCTCCGGTCTCGTGCAGTGGGCGTTCAAGCAGGTCGGCAAGAACGTGCCGCGCACCAGTTCGCAGCAGGCGGGCTACGGCACGCCGGTGTCCAAGGACGAACTCCTGCCCGGCGACGTGATCCTGTTCTATCCCGACATCACCCACGTCGGTATCTACGCCGGCAACGGAATGATGGTGCACGCCTCCACCTTCGGTGTGCCGGTCGCTGTCGCACCGATCAACACCACTCCGTACCACTCGGCCCGGCGATACTGACGGTGACCGATCCGTCTGCCCGCTCGGGCCTGCGTTCGTGGCTCTCGTCGAACGGCCGCCTGGAATTCTGTATCACGCTCGTCTCGGTGACGCTGCTGACCGGGGCGTGCGTAGCCCTGACCCTGATGCCGCGCAACGCGGGTCCGCTACAGCCGGCCACCGACGAGGCCGAAGTCCTCAATACCTCGGCAGGCGTCGATGATCCACGCCTGAGTCCCGTGCGCCGTGAGCTGCAACCCTACGGCCCGATCCTGGTCCGTACCGTCACCGACGGCGCCGCGGCCGAGGCGTTGCTGGTGGCCCACCCCAGCCATAGCACCGACCTCGATGTCCTCGAACAGCAACTGGGCCGAGCCATTTCGGATGTGAGCGCGGTGTGGGGCACCGACTGGAATCGCGCGCCCGTGGTGGTCGTGGCGAGCACTCCGGCCGAATTCACCGCGCTCACCAGGTCCGCGGGCGCCACCGGCACCGACGTGGCCGCCGTATCGCTCACCGGGTCCTACACCCCGGGCACCCAGCCCAGCGACCAGCGCATCGTGTTCAACCCCGACGCCCGCAGGCGAGTCGGCGATGCGGGCCTGGCCACCCTGCTGCGCCACGAACTCACCCACCTGGCCACCAGAGCCGACACCACCGACGGCGCGCCGCTGTGGATGTTGGAGGGCTTCGCGGAGTATGTCGCTCAGCGCGATCAGCGGACCACTTTCTCCCAGATCGCGCCTACGCTCACCACCCGGTTGCGGGCCGGCGCCCTGCCCACCGCACTCGTCAGCGATCCCGATTTCACCGGGGTCGACGCGGCCTACGCCTACGAGAGCGCGTGGAGCGCCTGCGCGTTCCTCGCCGACCGCTACGGCATCACCGCCCTCACCACGTTGTACCAGCGCCTGGCCACCGGACCGCAGTCCCCCGCGACCGAGGACGCGGCGTTCACCGCGGTGCTCGGTGCCACGCGCGGCGAGGTGCTGGACGGGTGGCGGGCCTGGTTACGCGGCCGCATCGCATGACGGGCGCGGGCGCAGGTACGCCCGACCGTGTCCGCCCACCCCTCAGCCGACCGATTAGGTTGTTCTCTCATGGCCCGAACTCTGCTGGTTACCAACGATTTCCCGCCTCGGCCGGGCGGAATCCAGTCGTATCTGCAGGCGCTGTCGAATCAGCTGCCGCCCGAGGACCTGGTGGTGTACGCCCCACGCTGGCGCGGTGACAGCCACCAGAAGTTCGACGCCGCGCAGAAGTTCGCGGTGGTGCGTCATCCGACGACACTGATGCTGCCGACCCCCGCGGTTATCAAGCGGGCGAGCAAGCTGCTGCGCGAACACGACTGCGACACCGTATGGTTCGGCGCGGCCGCGCCCCTGGCGGCGATGGCGCCGATGCTGCGGCGCGCGGGCGCGCAACGCATTCTGGCCAGTACGCACGGCCACGAGGTCGGCTGGTCGATGCTGCCCGGTTCGCGCCAGGTGCTGCGGTCGATCGGCGAGCACACCGATGTGGTGACCTATGTCAGCAAGTACACCCGGGGCCGTTTCGCCTCGGCCTTCGGTCCGCGCGCGGCGCTCGAGCATCTGCCGCCGGGCGTCGACCCCACCGAGTTCCGACCCGACCCGACCGCGCGGGAAGAATTGCGCGCCCGCTACGGCCTCGGCGAGCGCCCGACGGTGCTGTGCCTGTCGCGGCTGGTCCCGCGCAAGGGCCAGGACATGTTGATCGTGGCGATGAGCGAGATCCGCGAGCGCGTCGACGGCGCGGTGCTGGTGATCGCCGGCGGTGGGCCGTACGAGACCCGCCTGCGCGCGTTGGCCGAGACGCTCGGAGTGCAGGACAGTGTGGTGTTCACCGGGCGGGTGCCCTCGGGCGAGCTGGCCGCCCACCACACGATCGCCGACGTGTTCGCGATGCCGTGCCGCACGCGCGGGGCCGGCCTCGATGTCGAGGGACTCGGGATCGTCTTCCTCGAGGCGTCGGCGACCGGGGTCCCGGTCGTGGCAGGCGATTCCGGCGGCGCCCCCGAGACGGTGCGCGAGGGCGAGACCGGCATCGTGGTGCACGGCCGGTCGGTCTCGCAGATCAGCGATGCCCTCGTCGAGCTGCTCACCGACCGGGACAAGGCGGCCGCGATGGGCGCCGCGGGCCGGGCTTGGGTGGAGCGGAACTGGCATTGGGACCGTCAGGGCGCCCGCCTGCGAGAACTGCTGCGGTGACACCGTGGCCGGGCCCGCTGTGGCGTCCACTACGCTCAGCCGGGTGAGCAGCATCCAGGTCGCAGATCAGACCTTCCTCGCCGCACCCGGCACCGCGATCGCCGAGGTGCTGAGCGCCGCGAACAACTGGCGCCGTTGGTGGCCCGACCTGCGCCTGGACGTGCGCGAGGATCGCGGCGACAAAGGCATCCGCTGGACGGTGGCAGGCGCGCTGACCGGCACCATGGAGGTATGGCTGGAGGCCGTGCCCGAGGGCGCGATCCTGCACTACTTCCTGCATGCCGAGCCCACCGCGGCCGCGTCGAAGTCGGTGCGCGAGCTGGCCGCGGCCAATCGGGCCCGTCGGGTGGCGGGTCGCGACATGGCCTTCGAACTCAAAGCACGACTGGAGGCCGGTCGCCCCGCGGGCGTCGCGCCCGCGGCTACCGCCGCCCGCTGATGCGCGTTACCGAGAACCGCCGCACCTGCCGTCGATAGACCGAGAATCGCGGCCTCGGCCGCCGGAGACACAGAAAGAGGCTTGGCTGCCATGGCCGACCGGACTCAGAGATCGATTCTCATCGACGCACCGGCGCAGCAGGTGATGTCCGTCATCGCGGATCTGGAGTCCTATCCCGAGTGGGTGGCCGCCGCGAAGTCGGTCGAGGTGATCGAGCGGGACGGCGAGGGCCGTGCCGCCACCGCCCGATTCGTGCTCGACGCGGGCGTCGTGAAGGACACCTATGTGCTGTCCTACACCTGGCGCGCCGACGGCAGGGCCGTGAGCTGGCGCCTGCTCAGCGGTGACCTGCAGAAGGCCCAGGACGGCAGCTACGAACTGCTGGATCGGCCCGGCGGCGGCACCGAGGTGGTCTACGAGCTCACCGTGGACCTGAACATCCCGATGATCGGCATGTTCAAACGCAAGGCCGAGAAAGTCATCACCGACACCGCGCTCAACGAGCTCAAGAAGCGGGTCGAAGGCTGAGCGCCCCGGGCGGTACCCGCGTCGAACTGTTCGTCGGCAAGGGTGGTGTCGGGAAGACGACGCTGGCCTGCGCGGCGAGCTTGACCTATGCCCGCTCGGGTCAGCGTGTGCTGATCGCCTCGCTGGATCAGGCCCATTCGCTGGGCGACGCGCTCGGTTTCCGTTTCCCGCACGATCCGGGCACCGTCGCCGGGGTGGCCAGGGTGGCCACCGGCATCGAAGTGATCGAGATCGACTCCCTAGCCCTGCTAGAGGACCGGTTCCGCGATGTGGTGGCGATGCTCGCCGCGGGCGGCGGCCACGATCACGGCTTCGACCTGGCCGCGCTGGACCCGGCCGAGCTGACCGGGCTGCCCGGTGTGCAGGAACTGCTGATGCTGGTCGAGATCGCCCAGTTCGCCGAGGAGACCGACTGGGACGTCATCGTCGTCGATTGCCCGCCCTCGGCCGACATGCTGCGCATCGTGACCGCCCCCGACACGATGCTCAGCTATCTCGAACGCCTCTGGCCCAAGCACGCCCGCACGATGAGCGCGATCGGGCTGGATCTGCGCAAGGCGGTGCTCGCGGCCTCGGTCGAACGGGTAGCGGTCGCGGTGACCCGGGTCCGCGATCTGCTCGCCGATCGCACGCGCACCAGCGCCCGCCTGATCACCGGCCCCGAACAGGTGGCCGTCGCGGAGGCGCGACGGGTCCGTTCGGCGGCCGCGCTGCTCGGACTGCGGATGGACGCGGTGGTGGTGAACAAGGTGCTGGCCCCGGTGCCGCCGCCGGGCGAGGACGCCCACCCGGCCGTGCACTGGTACCTGAACCGCCGCGCCGAGCAACTCGAGGTGGTGGCCCGGCTGCACGAACAGATCACCGATGTCCCGATTCTGATCGCCGAGCACGCCGGCGCCGAACCGGTGGGGGTGAATTCGCTGGCGGCGTTCTCGCGTTCGCTCGACACGCTGCCCGTCCCGGACGCTCAGAGCACGGATTCGGGCGAACCGGTGGTTCGATGGGAGTCCGGCTCCGGTATCGACTCCGTGTACGTGATGCGGTTGCGGCTACCGGTGGTCGATCCCGGCACCTTGCGGCTGGGCCGAGTGGAGGACGATCTGATCGTGGGAGCCGACGGGATACGCACCCGTGTACGGCTCGCGCCGGTGCTGCGACGCTGCACGGTGGCGGGCGCCGAACTCGACACCGGTCACCTCGTGGTCCGCTTCCGGCCCGATCCGCGGGTGTGGCCCGCCGATCCGAACTACACGAAGGCCACCGCAGATGAGCACTGACTCCCAGTCCGAGCGTCACGGCCACGACGGCTTCGCCGAGTTCACCGAGGAGCTGCGGCTACTGTCCGAAGTTCTCCTCGCCCGGGTCGAACCCGTGCTACGACGCACTGCCGCCGACGGTCGCGCCGACCTCGGCGGTTGTGCCTGGTGCCCGGTCTGCGCGGCCGCGGCCGTACTGCGCGGCGACCACCACGATGTCGTCGCGGCGCTCGCCGAACACGGCACCTCCATGGTGACCGTCCTGCGCGAAGCCCTCGCGGGTATCCCCGTCGAACCGGTCTTCCCGCCGGAATGGGCCGAACACGGCGCGCGGCACCCGGATTCGACCGACGACCACGCCGCACCCGCCACCGAACCCACGGGTCAGGGTCCACACCCGCACGGCACCACCGGTCTGCAGGATCCGGGGTCCAGCCGGCGTTCGGCGACCCCTCGCCCGGATCGATCCGGTGCCCCTCGACCGCGCCGGGTCGACGAATACGCCGCCCCGCGAACCGCGCGCACACCGCACATCACCCCCGAGACCGACACGGACGCATCGGGCCCGGACACCTTCGCCGCCACCGCGCCACCGACGGCCGACAACCCGAAACAGCGCGGCACCACCACCCGCGAACCGCGCTCGCCCTATATCGACATTCCGGTGACGATCCGGGGATGACCAGCAGGATCGACCCTCGACACCTGCTCACCGTCGGCATCGACGTGGGGGGCACGAACATTCGCGCCTCGGTGGTCGACGCCGACGGCGAGGTGCTCGACACCGTGGCCGCGCCGACTCCGCATTCGGCGCGCGCGCTGGAGGACGCGATCGACCGCTCGGTGCGCGAGCTGGCCCGGCGGCATCGGATCGCGGCGGTCGGGCTGGCCGTCGCCGGTTTCATCTCGACCGATCAGTCGACGGTGTTGTTCGCCCCGCACCTGCCGTGGCAGAACGCCCCGGTCGCCCAACGACTCAGCGCGCGGCTCGGCCTGCCGGTGTTGCTCGAGCACGACGCGAACGCGGCGGGCTGGGCCGAGTACCGTTTCGGCGCGGCGGCGGGTGGGCAGACGGTGGTGCTGGTCGCGATCGGCACCGGCATCGGCGCGTCGCTGCTCATCGACGGCCGGCTCTACCGAGGCAGCCACGGCATCGCCCCCGAACTCGGTCACCTCCAGGTCGTGCCGCAGGGCCGTGCCTGTCCCTGCGGCAAACACGGCTGCTGGGAGCGCTACTGCAGCGGAACGGCACTGGCCGACACCGCCATCGAGATGCTCGCCACCGACCCCGTGCGTTCGGTGCTGGCCCGCGACGTCTCGCGTGACCCCGGCTCGCTCACCGGCCGCCGGGTCGCGGGCGCCGCCCAGGACGGCGATCCACTCGCGGTCCGGGTGATGTCCGATTTCGCCAGGTGGCTGGGGCTCGGCCTCGCCTTCGTCAGCGATCTGTTCGATCCCGACCTCGTGGTGATCGCGGGCGGGGTGAGCAGTTCGGCGCCGTTGTTCCTCGACGAGGCCCGCGAACACTACGCGAGCGCGGTCACCGGAGCCGGGCATCGACCGCTGGCGCGCCTGCGCACCACCCAGCTCGGTGAGGCCGCCGGCATGATCGGTGTCGCGGAATTGGCCAGGGCGGCTGTCGACGCGCCGGTGACCGGGCGCGCGGCGAGATAAGGCTCACAGCCATGTGCTCCGGCTAACGACTCGGGTTGGTTGTGACCTGCGACCAGCGGTAAAGTCGTTGTCCGACGAGGCTCTACACGACCATCACGGTCCCGGGGAAAGGACGCCATGTTCTACTGGCTGCTCAAGTTCGTTCTCGTTGGACCGTTCATGCACGTGTACAACCGGCCCGAGGTCGAAGGGGTCGAGAACATCCCGACCGACGGCCCGGCCATCATGGCGGGCAACCACCTCTCCTTCTCCGACTGGCTGTTCGCTCCGTTGCTGAGCCCGCGCCGGATCAACTACCTCGCCAAGGCGGAGTACTTCACCACCCCCGGCGTCAAGGGTCGTCTGCAGAAGTTCTTCTTCAGCGGCACCGGCCAGTACCCGATCGACCGCAGCGGCGCCTCGGCCGCCGAGGACGCCCTCACCGCCGCCACCAAGCTCCTCGACGAAGGGCGCCTCGTCGGCCTGTACCCCGAGGGCACCCGCTCCCCCGACGGCCGCCTCTACAAGGGCAAGACCGGCATGGCGCGCCTCGCGCTCGAGACCGGTGTCCCGGTGATCCCGGTCGCGGTGATCGGCACCGACAAGGTGAGCCCGCCCGGACCGTTCAAGTGGCGTCGCCAGAAGGTCACGCTGAAGTTCGGTGCGCCCCTTGATTTCTCACGTTACGAGGGCATGAGCGGTAACCGCTTCGTCGAACGCGCCGTCACCGACGAGGTGATGTACGAGCTGATGCGGCTCACCGGCCAGGAATACGTCGATGTGTACGCGCACAGCCTCAAGAAGGGCGTCGCGCCCACCGACAATCAGATCGACGCCACCCGCATCCCCGAAACCAAGGCCGGCTGACTCGAAACCTGCTGCGCCGCACCATGCGTCGGCGCGCACCGACTTCACCCCCAGCGCCCGCGTGCGCCGTTGCCCGGACACCTCGGTACCCGATTGGTAGCCTGTGCCAGGCACGAACGGGCACCACAGGCGGTGGGCGTCGGAACAGCGAGGTGGGTATGGCCGGAGGCGAATCCGATGTGGGTCGCGTCATGCCGTTCGCTCGGCCCAAGCCCCCGCGAGACGGTAATCCACCCACGGGTCGGGTAGTACGCAGCGCCCGCTTGGCCGCGGTACCGGTGGCCTATGCGGGCCGCCGCATCGCGGGGTTCGGCAAACGCGCCGCGGGTCGCGACCCCGCCGCCGTGGACCGCGACATCCGCCTTCGCACCGCCGAACACCTCTTCCAGGTACTCGGCGAACTCAAGGGCTGTGTCGCGAAACTGGGCCAGCTCCTCGGCCTGCTCGAACTCGGACTCGCCCCCGACCTGGCCGAGCCCTACCGCCAAGCCCTTGCCCGACTGCACGATTCGGCACCGGCGATGCTGCCCGGCGCAGTCCACGCCGAGCTCGCCACCCATCTCGGCCCGCACTGGCGCTCGCTGTTCCTCGAATTCGACGACCGCGCCTCCGCCGCGGCCTCCGTCGGCCAGGTCCATCGCGCCCGCTGGCACGACGGGACCCAGGTGGCGGTCAAGGTCATGTACCCCGGTGCCCGCCGCGCGGTTCTGGCCGACCTGCAGGCCCTGCGTCGCGCGACACCGCTGTTCACCGCACTGCTCCCCGGCGCCGACACCCGCCCGGTCGTGGAGGCGCTGTGCGAGGAGATCCGCGACGAACTGGACTACGCCCGCGAGGCCGTCAACCAGCGCGCCTTCGCCGCCGCCTTCGCCGATGACCCCGATGTGGTGGTGAGCCGGGTGATCGCCCAGCGCGGCGACGTGCTGGTCACCGAATGGCTCGACGGGACTCCCCTGTCCCGGTTGATCATTCGTGGCGATGCCGACGAACTCGACCGGCTCGGCGTGCTGATCATGCGATTCCTGTTCTCCGCCCCCGCCCGCGGCGCCCTCGTCTACGGGGACCCGCACCCCGGCAATTTCCTTCGCATGCCCGACGGGCGCCTCGGCGTCGTCGACTTCGGCGCCTGCACCCCGTGGCCCGGTACCTTTCTCGATGTCGCGAGCGACGTGGGCGCCGCCGTCATCGCCGACTCCCCCGCCGACCTCGAGGCCGCGATCCGCCGCCACGGCTTCGTCGCCCCCGGGCGCGAACTCGACATCGCCACGGTCGTCGCGCGCCTGCGACCGGTCCGCGACGCCCTCCTCGCCCCCACCTACCCGCTCTCGGCCGACTGGCTGCGCGAACAGGTCCGCCTCGTCACCGACCTCCGCCTGACCAACGTCCTGCGCCAACTCACCATGCCCCCCGCCCACACCCCTATCCTGCGGTCCTTCCTCGGCGGCGTGGCTGTGCTGTGCCAACTCCACACCGCGGTCCCGCTGCGCGCCGAGTGCACCCGCTGGTATCCCGAAACCGCCGCCGCCGCGGGTTTGTAGACCCAGCCTTCGCAGTTAGGCCCGTCGTCCGGCATCGTTCATGTTCTGTTGCCTCGCTAACGACCGCGTGTTCGGACCGGTGGCGCACCGTGAGGTGCATGGCTGTCCCGGATTTCGCGATATCTCGGCGCACGCTGCTGCGCGCAACCGCTCTCGGCGTGGTGACCGCTCCCGCCCTGGTGGCCTGTGGCGATGGTGGACCCGCTCTCGTGCGAGCCAGGCCCACCCTCACCCACGGGATCGCGGTCGGAGATCCGCGCAGCGACGGCGCGCTGATCTGGGCGCGGTCGGACATCCCCGCGACGCTGGTGGTGGAGACCTCGGCGAGCGAGAAGTTCACCGACGTCAAGCGATTCACCGGGCCGCTGCTCACCCCCGCTACCGACGGCACCGGGCGGGTGCGGGTGAACGGTCTGCCCGCCGGACAGCTCGTGCACTACCGCGTGCGCCTCGACGGCGAGAGCGGCGCGAGCTCGGAAACGCTCACCGGCGTGTTCCGCACGGCGCCGACCGCGCCCGCCGACATCTCGCTGCTGTGGTCCGGTGACGTCGCGGGCCAGGGCTTCGGGATCAACCCCGACCTCGGCGGCATGAAGGTGTTCTCCGCCATGGCCGCTCGCGATCCACACCTGTTCCTGCACTCCGGGGACAGCATCTACGCCGACAACGCGCTCAAAGAGTCGGTGACGCTGCCCGACGGCCGGATCTGGCGCAACATCACCGCCGAGGCGAAGAACGCCCCGGCCGAAACCCTCGACCAGTTCCGCGGCAACTACGCCTACAACCTCACCGACGACAACTACCGCCGGTTCAACGCCGCCGTCGCCCAGATCGTCGGGTGGGACGATCACGAGACCACCAACAACTGGTCTCCCGGCGGCACGGTGGCCGCCGACAAGGGCTACGCCGAGCGCAGCATGGACACCCTCGCGACGCGCTCCTGGCAGGCCTTCCACGAGTGGATGCCGCTGGAGCCGAAGGAGGCCGTCGACGGGCGTCTCTACCGCAAGATCTCCTACGGCCCACTGCTCGACGTGTTCGTCCTGGACATGCGCGCCTACAAGGACGCCAACACCGCGAACACCGCGCCCCAGGGCCAGATCCTCGGCGCCGCCCAGATCACGTGGCTCACCGACGGTCTGCGCGACTCCAAGGCCACCTGGAAGATCGTGGCCGCCGATCTGCCGTTGGGCGTCGTGGTCCCCGACGGCAAGACCGACTTCGAAGGCCCCGCCAACGCCGCCCCCGGCGCACCCTCGGGTCGTGAAACCGAGATCGCCCGGGTGCTCTCGGCGATCAAGGCGAACAAGGTCGCCGACGTCGTCTGGCTCACCGCCGATGTCCACTACACCGCCGCGCACCATTACTCGCCCGCCCGGGCCGCCTTCACCGATTTCGACGAGTTCTGGGAGTTCGTCTCGGGTCCGCTCAACGCCGGCGCGTTCGGCCCCAACCCCCTCGATCCCACCTTCGGACCCGAAGCGGTCTACGTCCACGCGCCGCCCACCGCGAACACCTCCCCGATGGATCCGGAGTACCAGCACTTCGGCGAGGTGCGAATCGACGGCCGCAGCGCGGAAATGACCGTCAACTTGTGCGATGCGACCGGAAAGGTCCTGTTCGCCAAGCAACTGACGCCTACGCGGAAATAGGTGCGAAGTACCCTGCGCACGAACCGCGCACGTGTGGTTAGCTATGCGGTCATGGGCACGCCGCATACCGTCATCTCCGAAGAATATCTCCCCACCGATACGGCGGATGTCGTTCGCACTGTGCGTAATTCGCGCGGACGGTCGGAACGGTTGACGGTGCGCGGCGGTGAACAGACCGAAGAGTCCTATGGCCTGACCGATCAGCGCGCGGCGCTCTCGCTGCGCAAGATGAACTCGGTGCTCGACATCAACCTGGGTCGGCGCACCGTGCGCGTGCAGGCGGGCGCGAAGCTGTCCGAGATCGACCGCCGTCTCGGCGCGCACGGCCTCGGCCTGCCGGTGGTCGGCGATCATCGCGACATCACCGCGGGCGGCTTCGCCTCGGTCGGCGGGGTGAGCACCGCCTCGCACCGCTACGGCATGTTCATCGACCAGATCGTCGACCTCGAGTACGTCGATCCCGACGGCCGGATCGGCACCTGCGGGCGCGGTCACCACACCGAGCGGTTCCATCGCATCCTGGGCGCGGGCGGGCGCGCCGGGATCATCACCGCCCTCACCCTCGATGTGGTCGAGGTCGACAAAGACCACACCATGCTCACCACCGACGCCGACCGGTTCCTCGACTTCGACTCCTTCGTCGAGCACGCGACCAACGAGATCACCAACCCCGGCAGCGCGGCCCTGCAGGTGGGCCGCTGGGTCGATACCGCCCCACTGAAGGTGGCGCGCCCGGTCGGCACCGGCCAGGTGACCCTCGGCGCCGTCCGTTTCGGCCAGTGGTCGAGCCTGTACCCCACCGCCCCCACCCGTGGCCTGCGGGCCCGGCGCGAGGTCGGCACGCGGACCCGGAAGTCGTTGGGCGCCATCGCTTCCGCTGCGGGCGGGCGCGCGGGCATGCCGGTACGCAACGCGGCGGCGGGCGCGCTGATGTTCGCCCCGAAGGTCCTCACGATGCGCGACGCGGAGTACCTCGCCGATACCGTCATCAACTCCTCCGAACGCGGCCCCGCCTACCGCGTCGGCGTGTTCGCCCCGCTCGCCAACTACGGCTCGGTCTTCTACGGCCTGCACGACCTGTTCTCCGCGCACCGCGAACGCTCGGGCTGCTTCACCGTCATCTCCGCGATGACCTACGGCGTGCGCTCGGAGTACCTGCGCGCCGAAGCCGCCGCCCGCGGCCTCACCCCCGCCGACTACGGCCTGATCACCTTCACCTGCCGCCTGCGCCCCTCGGCCCTGCCCTCGGAGCAACTGCGCGAGATCGTCGCCGGCATCGACGACATCTGCCGCTCGGAGCAGGGCCTGCGCTACAGCGTGTAGCCGGCAACGACGAAGAAAGCCCCCACCGAAACAAAGAACCCGGTGGGGGCTTTCTCATTTCTCATTCCACACGAACGCAACCCGGTGAGGGCCGACCCCGAGGAGGCATCGCGAGCGCAGCGAGCGTCGCGGCCGCCCCGAGGAAAAACGACCCGAGACAATGCACCGCAGGTGCGAGTCTCGGGTCGTTTTTCATCGAGGCCCAGGGGCCGCGACTCGAGCGCGCCAGCGCTCCAAAATCTCAGTGCTTTTCGGCACCCAGGTAGTACTCGAAGACCAGGCCGGCGGCGGCGGTGAGCACGAGCACCACGCCGAGACCGATCAGCCAGAACTGGAAGAACGCCAGGCCGAGCGCGGTCACCGAACCGGCACCCGCGAGCAGGATGGGCCAGAAGCTACCGGGCGAGAAGAAGCCCAGGTCACCGGCACCGTCGACGATCTCGGCCTCTTCGTAGTCCTCGGGTCGCAGGTCGATGCGACGCGCGACGAACCGGAAGTAGGTGCCGATGATCAGCGACAGGCCCGCGGTCAGCACGATCGCGGTGGTGCCCGCCCACTCGATGCCGGTGCGCGACTGGGCGGTGAAGAAGCCGTAGACGATGCCCACCAGGATGAAGAACGCCGTGAGCAGTTCGAAGATCCGCGCTTCGATCCTCATATCAGAATCCTCACTTGCTCTCGTTCACCGAAGCGCTCTTGGCGTCGCGCTTGGTGTTGAAGGGGTACGTGGAGGTGGCCACCGGCGACTCGCCGATCGATGCCAGCGCCTCACCGTTGGTCTTGCCGTCGATGCGCGCCTGCATGTACTTGGCGTACTTCTCCGGCGTGACCGCGCGGACCTCGAAGTTCATCATCGAGTGGTAGGTGCCGCACATCTCGGCGCAGCGGCCGACGAACGCGCCTTCCTTCTCGATCTCGGAGATCTGGAAGACGTTGTCGGAATGGTTTTCCTTCGGGTTCGGCATCACGTCGCGCTTGAACAGGAACTCCGGCACCCAGAAGGCGTGGATCACGTCGGCGGCGGCGAGCTGGAACTCGATGCGCTTACCGGTCGGCAGCACCAGGACCGGAATCTCTTCGGTGGAGCCGAAGGTCTCGACCTTGTCGTAGTGCAGGTACGAGAGGATGTCGTTGGCCGGCTTGCCGTGCACGGGACCCGGCTGCGGGTGGCCCTTGTCGTTCTTGAGCTCACGGTATTCGGCGAGCTGCTCTTCGTTCAGCAGCTCCTTCTCCGTGTCGATGCCGTTCCAGGTGAGTCCGCCGACGTTGTTGATGTTGCGGTAGCCGAACTTCCAGTTCCACTGGAAGGCGGTCACGTCGACGGTGACATCCGGGTTGTCGGTCTTCTCGTGCACGTAGTTCTGCACGACCACGGTGAAGTAGAACAGCACCGCGATGATCACGAACGGGATCGCCGTGTAGGTCAGCTCGAGCGACACGTTGTAGCCGGTCTGGCGCGGGAACTCCGGGGAGTTCTTGCGCTTGCGGTGGAAGATGACCGTCCAGAAGGTCAGGCCCCAGACCAGCACGCCCATGGCGAGCGCGGCCAGCACCGACCAGGTCCACAGCTCACGCATGCGGGTGGCCTGCGGGGTGATACCCGACGGCCAGCCGAACCGGAGCCAAACATTGTCGATCGAGCAGCCCGAGACGAGCATCGCGGTGATCCCCAGGGACACCGCCAGCCCGGCCCGCCGAAGGACCCGGCCCTGCCGGCCCTTCTCGGGTCGTGCCCCGATCTCTTCGCTCGCCTTGTGCGCCACGCTCACGCCTTCCTGGTCGCCACACATTCCGACACATTGCGTCGTCCGGGCGGCGATTCGCCCGTTCCGACACCTCTTCACAGCAGTTTCAGGTCTTGTCGAAGTATTGCCGCTGTGACGCCTGCACACCTGAGAAGGACCTGAGTACTACGCAGCGTAGACCAAAGCGGGCACTGTCTTGTCGCGGGGTCACTTTCGACACTCCGCCGTGCTCTCACCGATCATCGCGACCTGCGGTTTGGCCCTCGTCTGGTCGCTACGTACCCCGCGCGAGCGGGCGAGCGCGGCGTGTCGGGCAGACGTGCGGCATACTCGGACACAGCGTTTCGGCCGTTTGTGGCCACCCATCATCGAACGAGAGAAGGTTGGGCGACACCGTGTGCGGACTGCTCGGATTCCTGACAGCTGATTCCGCGACGACCGCGGTGGTCGATCAGGTGTACGACGCGCTGCACTGCCAGCGGCATCGTGGCCCGGACGAGAAGGGCACCTGGCACGACGATCACATGATCTTCGGGTTCAACCGCCTGTCCATCATCGATATCGAGCACTCGCACCAGCCGTTGCGCTGGGGCCCGGCGGACAACCCGCAGCGCTACGCGATGACCTTCAACGGCGAGATCTACAACTACCTCGAGTTGCGCGAGCAGTTGGCGGCCGAGCACGGGGCCGAATTCCCCGATGCCGGGATCTTCGCTACCGACGGTGACGGTGAGGCCATCGTGGCCGCCTTCCATTTCTGGGGCCCCGAGGCCGTGCGCAAGCTGCGCGGCATGTTCGCGTTCGCCATCTGGGACACCGAGACCTCGCAGCTGTTCCTCGCCCGCGATCCCTTCGGCATCAAGCCGCTGTTCATCGCGACCGGCCCCGGCGGCACCGCCTTCGCCAGCGAGAAGAAGAGCCTGCTGGAACTGCTCACCCCGCTGGAACTGTCCGACGAGCTGGACCCGCGTGCGCTCGAGCACTACACGGTGTTGCAGTACGTGCCGGAGCCCGAGACGCTGCACCGCAGTATCCGCCGCCTCGAGTCCGGCACCTACGCCACGGTGCAGGTCGGCCAGGAGCCGGTCACGACCCGCTACTTCCGCCCCGACTTCCGGGTTCGCCCGTTCGCCGCGGGCTCGGAGCAGGCTCGCTACGCCGAGATCGCCGCGGCGCTGGAGGACTCGGTCGCCAAGCACATGCGCGCCGATGTCACCGTCGGTTCGTTCCTGTCGGGCGGCATCGACTCCACCGCCATCGCCGCGCTGGCGATGCGCCACAACCCGAAGCTGATCACCTTCACCACCGGGTTCGAGCGCGAGGGGTACTCCGAGGTCGACGTGGCCGCCGAGAGCGCCGAGCTGATCGGCGCCCGCCACATCGTCAAGGTGGTCTCGCCCGCCGAGTTCGCCGCCGCGATCCCCGAGATCGTCTGGTACCTCGACGAACCCGTCGCCGACCCGGCCCTGGTCCCGCTGTACTTCGTGGCCAAGGAAGCCCGCAAGCACGTCAAGGTGGTGCTTTCCGGCGAGGGCGCCGACGAGCTGTTCGGCGGCTACACGATCTACCGGGAACCGTTGTCGCTCAAGCCTTTCGAATACCTGCCCGCCGGTGCGCGCAAGCTGCTCGGCAAGCTCGGCGACAAGATCCCCGACGGTAAGCGCGGCAAGTCGCTGCTGCAGCGCGGCTCGCTGCGCCTAGAGGACCGCTACTACGGCAATGCCCGCAGCTTCAACGACGCCCAGCTGCGCGCGGTCCTGCGCGACTTCCGTCCCGAGTGGACTCACCAGGACGTCACCGCGCCGATCTACGCCCAGTCCGCGGACTGGGACCCGGTCGCGCGCATGCAGCACCTCGACCTGTTCACCTGGCTGCGCGGCGACATCCTGGTCAAGGCCGACAAGATGACCATGGCCAACTCCCTGGAACTGCGCGTGCCGTTCCTGGACAACGAGGTCATGCGCGTCGCCGAGGGCATCCCGTTCGATCAGAAGATCACCAAGAACACCTCGAAGTACGCGCTGCGCCAGGCCCTGGACGGTATCGTCCCCGACCACGTCCTGCATCGCGCCAAGCTCGGCTTCCCGGTCCCGCTGCGGCACTGGCTGCGCGGCACCGAACTCTACGACTGGGCCGAAACCCAGATCGCCGAGTCCCAGACCGACCACCTGCTGCACAAACCGGCCGTCCTGCAGATGCTGCGCGACCACAAGGCAGGCGTCTCCGACCACAGCCGCCGCCTCTGGACCGTCCTGGTCTTCATGGTCTGGCACGGCATCTTCGTCGAAGACCGCATCAAGCCCGAGATCCAGGAACCGGTCTACCCCGTCTCGCTGTAGACAGATAGCGAACACCCCCTGGATCGAAAGATCCAGGGGGTGTTCGCGTTCTGTCCGTCAGAGCAGGACGGCCAGGTCGTCGGCGGCGTCGGAGCCGTAGGCCTTGGTGATGCGTTCGAGGGCGTCTTCGGTGTTGAGGGTCCACTCCTGGGTGCCGGTGGTTTCCAGGATGAGCACGGCGATCAGGGAGCCGAGCTGGGCGGCGCGTTCCAGCGACAGGCCGGCGCGGTGGGCGGTGAGGAAGCCCGCGCGGAAACCGTCACCGACGCCGGTCGGGTCGACCTTGGCCACCTCGGGGACAACGCCGACGCGGACCTCGGTGCCGTCGGTGTCGACGACGAGTACCCCTTCCGAGCCCAGCGTGGTGACCCGGATGCCGACCTTGGCGGTGATGTCGGCTTCGCTGAGGCCGGTCTTCTGCTGCAGCAGAGCCCACTCGTATTTGTTGGTGAACAGGTAGGTGGCGCCGTCGACCAGTTCGGTCGCCTGCTCGCCGTCGAGGCGGGCCAACTGCTGGGACGGGTCCGCCGCGTAGGCGATGCCCTGTGCCTTGGCCTGGCGGGTGTGCGCGACCATCGCGTCGGGGTCGTTCGCGCCGACCAGCACGAGGTCGACATCGTGGGCGGCGGCGATCGCGGCGATGTCGATATCGCGCGCCTCGCTCATCGCACCCGGGTAGAACGACGCGATCTGCGCCATCGTCTCATCGGTGGTGCAGACGAACCGGGCGGTGTGCGAGGTCGCGGAGACATGCACCGCGGAGCAGTCGACGCCGCTGTTCTCCAGCCACTGCCGGTACTCGGCGAAGTCGGCGCCGACAGCGCCGACCAGTACCGGACGCTGCTTCAGCAGGCCCATCGCGTACGCGATATTGCCCGCCACTCCGCCTCGGCGGATCTGCAGATCGTCGACGAGGAAGCTCAGGGACACATGATCGAGTTGATCGGCGAGCAGCGCATCGGCGAACCGGCCGGGGAAGCGCATGAGGTGGTCGGTGGCGATGGATGCGGACACGGCAACAGGCACGAGGCAGGGCCCCTTCGACGCTAGGCGGGGAAAACAGAGAAAGTCCGGGACCACGAGATCCCGGACTTCAACGGTAGCAAGCGCCACACCCCCACGGTTCACCTGAACGCAACCGCGTCGAAAGCGGCAACCCCCACAAGCGAAGCGCTACTCCCCCGCAACACATCCCTGGACTCCACGACCACCCTCACGAGCGAATCGCCGAGCCTCCCGCAACCACCTACGAACTCCCAACCCGACCACCACGTTTTCGGCCGCCCCGAATCCGAGGGGCGATACGTAACGCCGAAGGCGCAGTATCGCCCCTCGGATTCGGGGTTACGAGGCCGAAAACCCGCGGCACCAGCCGCTAGTTGAACGAGTCTCCGCAGGCGCAGGAGCCGGTGGCGTTGGGGTTGTCGATAGTGAAGCCCTGCTTCTCGATGGTGTCGACGAAGTCGATCGAGGCGCCGTCGATGTACGGGGCGCTCATGCGGTCGACGGCCAGCTTCACGCCGGAGAACTCGACGACGATGTCACCGTCGAGGATGCGATCGTCGAAGAACAGCTGGTAGCGCAGACCGGCACAACCACCGGGCTGCACGGCGATCCGCAGGGCCAGGTCGTCGCGGCCCTCCTGGTCGAGCAGCGCCTTCGCCTTGATGGCGGCAGCGTCGGTCAACGTCGCACCGTGGGTCTCGGTGGCGGTCTCGTTCTGCACAGTCATGGACACTCCTAGTTCGACTCAGCCCGTCAACGGACCTCAGGTGCACAGCGCACGACTGATTCCAACGCTGTCGCAGCGACTGCTATTCCTATTTTGCCACCCTCGGCGCAGCCAGTGGACGCCACCTGGGTGCTTGTGCCCACAGTACGCCCTGTGACGGCGTGATCTGTGTCGCAGCCCGGCCGCGGTTGAGATCGGGCCCACCGCTGAGCGGACCGCATTTCCCGATGGTCGCCATCATCGAATAGCCTGGTGAACGTGAAATTGTTTCGTCGCGACGAGTCCAGCACCATCGACGAGTCCGTCGACCCCTCGGTGCCCGAATCCGAACAGGCCGCCGCTACCACGTCGACCACTCCGGGTAAGGGCAGGCCGACGCCGAAAAGGCGTGAGGCGGAAGGGAAGCGTCGCGGTCCGATCGCGCCCGCTCCGCTGACCGCGAAGGAAGCCCGCGCGCGCCGCAAGGCCGTCAAGGGCACCAAAGAGGACCGCAAGTCCGCCGCCGCCGACCGTCGCGCCGCCGTGCAGGACCGCCGCGCCCGCATGCTCGCCGGCGAGGACAAGTACCTGCTGCCCCGCGATCAGGGTCCGGTTCGCGCGTATGTGCGCGATCTGGTGGACGCCCGCCGCAACCTGGTCGGTCTGTTCATGCCGATGGCGCTGGTGCTGATCCTGTCGATGTTCGTGGCCCCCGGCCTGCAGACCATCGTCACGCTCGCGATGCTGGTGATGATGTTCTTCATGATCATCGAGGGCTTCGTCCTCGGCAGGATCGTGAACAACCGCGTACTCGAGCGCTTCCCCGACACCACGGACACCGGTTTCAAGCTCAGCTGGTACGCCTTCGTCCGTGCCTCGCAGATCCGTAAGATGCGCGCCCCGAAGCCCCGGGTCGGCCCCGGCGCGGCGGTGTAGTTCGGGGCGTATTCGCGCATTCAGCGATGGTCGGGGCGGGTGTAACCCGCGATGGCCGTGAGTTCGGCGTTCATGCGCTGAGCGTCGCGGTCGACGATCCCGGTGGATCCGGCGGTGCCGCGACCGATCAGTACGGCGAACGCGATGATCACGGTGAGGACGATCAGAAAAGTAAGCATGGCAGTAATTTTGCGCTCGATGATTTTCAGCCGAAAGTGGCCGTTCTGTCATTGTGCGCAAAGATTCAGCCAGCTACGATGAGGCATGCTGTCGAAGGTTGCCGTAGTCCTCAGCGACCGGCTCGCAATGTTCGAATTCGGTGTCGTCTGTGAGGTTTTCGGCCTCGACCGCACCGCCGACGGCCTGCCCGGCTTCGACTTCCGGGTCTGCGGCGCCGACCCGGGCAAGCCGCTGCGTTCCACCACCCCCGGCATTTCGGTCACCCCCGAGTTCGGCCTCGACCAGCTCGCCGCGGCCGATCTCGTGGCCATCCCCGCCTCCCCGATCGACCAGTACGACGATCGGGTGCTCGACGCGGTACGCAGTGCCGCCGACGCGGGCGCGACCGTCCTCACCGTCTGCTCGGGCGCCTTCCTCGCCGGCGCGGCCGGTCTGCTCGACGGCCGCAAGTGCACCACCCACTGGCGCTACGTCGACAGACTCGCCGCGATGTTCCCCGAAGCGACCGTCGACCCCGACGTGCTGTTCGTCGACGCGGGCAACCTGATCACCAGCGCGGGCACCGCCGCGGGCATCGACGCCTGCCTGCACCTGGTCCGCCGCGAGATCGGCACCGCCGCCGCCAACGGCATCGCGCGCCGCATGGTGGTTCCGCCGCAGCGCGACGGTGGCCAGCGCCAGTTCATCGAGCAGCCGGTCCCCGAGTGCAGCTCGATCGGTCTGTCCACCACCTTGGCGTGGCTCAGCGAGAACCTCGCCCACCCGCACACCGTCGACGAGCTCGCGGCCCGCTCCAGCATGTCCACCCGCACCTTCGCCCGCCGCTTCGCCGCCGAAACCGGCACCACCCCGGTCAAGTGGCTCACCACCCAGCGCGTCCTGTTCGCCAAGCACCTGCTCGAAACCACCGACATGGCCCTGGAGCGGATCGCCGACGAGTCCGGCTTCGGCTCCGGAGCACTGTTGCGTCACCACTTCCAGCGCCAAGTCGGCATCGCCCCCACCGAATATCGTCGCCGCTTCGGCGCGGCCGGCTGAGCCGACGTTCAATTCCGCTCTCCGCGGCGGCCGATGGCCACACCTGTCCCGACCGATTGGTACCGCGCGGCGCGGCGCTGTCGCCGATGCTGTGAAGCCGCACAATATGCTTGACGCGCTAGGCGCAAACTGGTCGTCTAGCAGGGTGTTTCACACTGGGTGGGGTAGTTTCCGTCGGCTGAGCAGAGTTCTCACGATCGTCGCCGCGGCCGTGGCCGTGTCGTCGTCGGTCAGCACATCGACAGCCTTCGCGGTGCCGGTCGCGGCACCGGCGATGCGGACGCCCGCAGGCGGTCTCGAGGATCTGGTCGTTCCGTCGAGCATGGGCCCGATCAAGGTCCAGGTGCAGTGGGCGGCGCGCGGCGGCAGTTCCGCGTTGTATCTTCTCGACGGTCTGCGCGCTCCGGCCGACCACAGTCAGTGGACCACCGACACCGACGCACTACGCCAATTCGCCGGTGACGACGTCACTTTGGTGTTCCCGGTCGGCGGCAACTCCAGCTTCTACACCGATTGGTACCGGCCGAGCAGCACCAATGGCCAACCGACGACCTACAAGTGGGAAACGTTCCTCACCCGCGAACTGCCCGACTTCCTGGCCGGATACGGCGTCTCCCGCACCAACAACGCCATCGTCGGCGTCTCCATGGGCGGCAATGCCGCCATGACACTGGCCGCCCACCATCGCGACCAGTTCCGGTTCGCCGGATCGTTCTCCGGGTTCCTCAACCCGGCGGCCCCGATGTGGAACCAGGTGATGCGCGCGGCCATGCTCGACGAGGGTCGGTTCAACATCGATGACATGTGGGGCGCCGCGGGCGATCCCGCCTGGAGTCGCAACGACGCCACCGTCCAGGCCGAACTGTTGCGCGGACTCCCGCTGTATGTGACCAGCGGCAACGGCGTCCCCGGTCCCCTCGATCTCCCGAGCGGCGTCGGTAACACCGTCAACGCGGCCGGGATCGAGTCGTTCGCCGTGATCACAGCGAGTGTCTTCCGCGACCGCACCGCCGCCCTCGGCATCCCCGCCCGGGTCGACTTCACCAACGGCACCCACACCTGGCCGTACTGGCAACAGTCCCTCGCTTCCGCCCGCCCGATGATCCTGGACGCTCTTTCCCTTTCTCCGGGTACTTCACCGGTAGCGGGTGATCGCTGAATTCGTGCCGGCCCGGATCACCTTCCTGGCAGCGGGAAGTCACCCCTGTTCCCGCGCGACCAGTCGGCGGTTACGGTGCTCGGATGTCCACTCGCATCCTCGTTCTCGGCGGTGCGCGGTCCGGCAAGTCGGCCTATGCCGAGGCCCTGCTGACCGACGCGCCCGCGGTTCGCTACCTGGCTACCGCCGTTCTCGACCTCGCCGATCTCGACTTCGGTGACCGGATCGCCGTCCACCGCGCTCGTCGTCCCGCGCACTGGACCACCGTCGAGAACATCGAACCCGCGACGGTTCTCGCCACCGAGACCCCCGCGACCCTGCTCGACGACATCGGCACCTGGATCACCGCCCGCCTCGATGCCCGCGGGGCATGGGATGCTCCGCGCGGCACCGTGGCACCGGACTGCGACGAGCTCGTCGCGGCCGTCGCGGCGTATCGGCAACGACTGGTGATCGTATCGCCCGAGGTGGGGATGGGGGTCATCCCCGCGACCCGCTCGGGGCGGCTGTTCCGCGACGAGATCGGCACGCTCAACCAGCGTCTCGCGCGGGCATGCGACGAGGCGTATCTCATCGTCGCCGGGCTGCCGATTCGACTGAAATGAGCCGGGCCGGTCGCCGTCGCGCACCGTGATCCGGGCAAGATGAGCGTCGAACACCCTGTACCACCTCCGAAAGGCATGCCAGTGACGCACGGATTCGACCCGGTCGCGGCCCCGGACGCGCAGGTGCGCGCGGCGGCCGAGCAGCGCCAGACGCAGCTCACCAAACCGGCCGGATCGCTGGGACGGCTCGAGGAACTCGGCAATTGGGTCGCCGCGTGCCAGGGCGTGTGCCCGCCCCGGCAGTTCGAACGCGCCAGGGTGGTGCTTTTCGCGGGCGATCACGGCGTGGCCGAGCACGGTGTCTCTGCGTATCCGAGCGAGGTCACCGCGCAGATGGTGGCCAATTTCCAGGCCGGCGGCGCGGCCGTGAACGCGCTGGCCGCCGTCGCGGGCGCGACCGTGCGGGTCGTCGATATCGCCGTTGCCAGCGACACCGATCCCTCGGTGTCGCAGCACAAGGTACGCCGCTCGAGTGGTTCCCTCGACCGCGAGGACGCCCTCTCCGACGCCGAGGTCACCGCCGCGCTGGCCGCCGGTCGCGCGATCGCCGATGAGGAGATCGACGCGGGCGCCGACCTGCTCATCGCCGGCGACATGGGCATCGGCAACACCACCCCGGCCACCGTCCTCATCGCCACGCTCACCGGCACCGAACCCGTCGCCGCGGTCGGGCGCGGCACCGGCGTCGACGACCAGGGCTGGATTCGCAAGGTCGCCGCGATCCGCGACGGCATGCGCCGCGCCCGCCCCGTCGCCACCGACCCCGTCGACCTGCTCCGCGTCGCCGCGGGCGCCGACTTCGCCGCCATGGCCGGTTTCCTCGCCCAGGCGGCCATCCGCCGCACGCCCGTGCTGCTCGACGGCGTCGTGGTGACCGCCGCCGCCCTGGTCGCCGAGGACATCGCCGCGGGTGCACGGGACTGGTGGCTGTCGGCTCACCGCTCCACCGAACCGGCCCACGACCTGGCCTTGAAGCACCTGCGCCTGACCCCGCTGATCGACCTCGAGATGCGCCTCGGCGAAGGCTCCGGCGCCCTGACCGCCCTGCCGATCCTGCGCGCCGCGGTCGCGACCCTCGCCGAGATGTCCACCTTCGCCGACGCGGGCGTCAGCACCTCGGCCGAGAAATCGGACGCCATCGACCTGGCCAAGTGAGCGCTGCGAACGCGGCCGCCGTGATCCGCACCGAATCCCCCGCCCCGGGTGGTTTCGCGGGGCCGACGCACCCTGTCGTGGATCGGAGCCCCGCGTGAACGCGCTACGGCTGGCGGTCTCCTGGCTGACGGTCGTCCCGGTCGCCGGGCCCGCGACGGTCGACCGGCGCACGGCGGGCCACGCGATCACCCTCGCCCCGCTGATCGGTCTCGCGCTCGGAGCCGTCGCGGCGGCCGCCCTCTGGCTGCTGGTCAGCGTCGGCATGACCACGCTGCTCGCCGGTTTCCTCGTCGTCGGCCTGCTCGCCCTGCTCACCCGCGGGATGCACCTCGACGGCCTGGCCGACACCGTCGACGGGCTCGGCAGCTACGGACCACCCCGGCGGGCCCGCGAGATCATGAAGTCCGGCGGGGCGGGCCCGTTCGGCGTGGCCGCGCTCGTTTTCGCCATCGCCGTCCAAGCGGTGGCCTTCGCGACACTGGCCGATCAGCATCGCTGGCTCGCCCTCGCCCTCGCCGTCACCGCGGGCCGAGTCGCCGTCGTGCCGGTGTGCCGCATCGGCATCCCCGCCGCCCCCGACGCCGGTTTCGGTGCGTTGGTCGCGGGCACGCAGCCGCGCGCCGCCGTGCTGATCTGGCCCGCGCTCGCCGTCGGCGCCGCGCTCGCGGCGGTTCCGGGCAACCTCTGGGTCGGCCCCGTTGTCGTGATCGTCGCCCTCGCGATGGCCGCCGCGCTCACCCGCCATTGTGTGCGCCGTTTCGAAGGTCTGTCCGGAGATATTCTCGGCACAGTCGTGGAGATCACGGTTTCGATTGCCGCAGCGGGCTTCTCACTGGCGTTATAGCGGATAGCTCGATTACCGGAAATTCGTACTGGTCACAAGTCCAGGATATGGGCGATTGTGTGCTCCCACAGACCGTCCGGTCAACGGTACTCGGGTGCGTCGCCAGCACACCGGTGGCAATACAGTGGAGCGCATGTCATCCGAGCGCCTCTACTTCCGCCAGCTGCTGTCCGGCCGGGATTACGCCGTCGGCGATCCGATCGCCACGCAGATGCGCAACTTCGCGTATCTGATCGGCGACCGGGAGACCGGCGAGACCCTGCTGGTCGACCCCGCCTACCAGGCGGCCGACCTGGTCGACGTCGCCGAGGCCGACGGCATGCGCGTATCCGGCGTGCTCGCCACCCACCACCATCCCGACCATGTCGGTGGCACCATGCTCGGTTTCACCCTCGGCGGCGTGGCCGAGCTGCTCGAGAAGACCAGCGTCGCCGTGCATGTCAACAAACTCGAACTCGACTGGGTCGCCCAGACCACCGGTATCGCCCCCAGCGAGCTGACCGGCCACGACCACGGCGACAAGGTGACAGTCGGCGCCTTCGAGGTCGAGTTACTCCACACCCCCGGCCACACCCCCGGCAGCCAGTGCTTCCTGTTCGACGGCCGCCTCATCTCCGGCGACACCCTGTTCATCGACGGCTGCGGCCGCACCGACTTCCCCGGCGGCGACACCGACGAGATGTTCCGCAGCCTGCGCCAACTGGCCGCCCTCGACGGCAACCCGGTCGTCTACCCCGGCCACTGGTACTCCGAAGCCCCCAGCGCCCCCCTCGCTTCGGTCCGCGACACCAACTACGTCCTGCGCCCGAAGTCCCTCACCGAATGGCAAGCCCTGATGCCGGGCTGACTCACCCCCGGTCCGGGGCCCAGGCCGGGCCCCGGATCCCCTACAGCGTCTGCATCCACCCATGCCGATCGGCGAAAGTACCCCGCTGAATCCCGGTCAACGTATCCCGCAGCGCCATCGTCACCTCACCGGGCTCGCCACCACCGATAGCGAATTCACCCGTCCCGGACTTCACCCAGCCCACCGGCGTGATCACCGCCGCCGTCCCACAGGCGAAGACCTCACTGATCTCACCGGATTCGGCACCCTCGCGCCATTCCTCCACCGAGATCTTGCGCTCCTGCACCGGGTACCCGGAGTCGGCCGCCAGAGTGAGCAGCGAGTCGCGGGTGATACCGGGCAGCAGCGAACCCGAGAGTTCCGGGGTGACCAGGCGCGCTTCCGACCCGGTGCCGAACACGAAGAACAGGTTGTTGGTGCCCATTTCCTCGACGTAGCGACGCTCGCAGGCGTCCAGCCAGACCACCTGGTCACAGCCTTCGTCGGTGGCCTGCGCCTGCGCGAGCAGCGACGAGGCGTAGTTGCCCGCCACCTTCGCCTCACCGGTGCCGCCGGGAGCCGCGCGCACGTACTCGGTCGAGAGCCACACCCGCACCGGCTTCACACCGCGCGGGAAGTAGGCCCCGGCGGGCGAGGCGAGCAGCAGGTACTTGTACGCCGAAGCCGGCTTCACACCGAGGCCCGCTTCGGTGGAGAACATGAACGGGCGCAGGTACAGCGAGTCCTCGCCACCTGCCGCGGGCACCCAGTCGGCGTCCACATCGAGCAGTTGACGCACGGATTCGATGAACAGCTCTTCGGGTAGTTCGGCCATCGCCATGCGCGCGGCCGAGCGGCGGAACCGCGCGGCGTTGGCGTCGATGCGGAAGGTCGCGATCTCGCCGTTGGGCTGGCGGTAGGCCTTGAGCCCTTCGAAGATCGCCTGACCGTAGTGGAACACCATGGTCGCCGGGTCCATCGAGAGCGGGCCGTACGGTTCGACGCGCGCGTTGCCCCACTGGCCGTCGGCGTAGTCGATCGACACCATGTGATCGGTGAAGAACCGTCCGAAACCGGGGGCCGCCAGTACCTCTTCCCGCCGCGGCGCCGGAACGGGCGCGGGGTGCGGGATACGGGTGAACTGTGCGGCGACTGTCATGGTGAGAATCCTATCCGGGCCGATTCGGTGCTGTCTCGCCCCCACTACGGGGGAGTTACTTGGTCTTGGTGTCGACGAACGGGGGCTTGACGACCGCGGCGCGCAGCTTGCGCCCACGCACGTCGACCTCCACCTCGTCGCCGGGTTCCAGGTTCGCGTCGGTGTCGAGCAGTGCCAGCGCGATGCCGACCTTCAGCGACGGTGAGAACGTCCCCGAGGTGGTCTCGCCGACCGGTACGCCGTCGCGGAGCACGGTCTGACCTTGGCGCAGCACGCCGCGGTCCAGTGCCTTCAGTCCCATCAGCGTACGGCGCGGGCCGTCGGCCTTCTCCTGCGTGAGCGCGGCTCTACCCCAGAATTCCGGCTTCTTCCAGCCGACGGCCCAGCCGGTGCGGGCCTGGTTCGGGGTGATATCGAGCGACAGTTCGTGTCCGTGCAGGGGGTAACCCATCTCGGTGCGCAGGGTGTCGCGCGCGCCGAGTCCGGCCGCCTGACCGCCTTCGGCCTCGACCTGCGCGATCAGGGCGCGAAACAGCGGTTCCGCGTCAGCCCAGGCGGGCAGCAGTTCGTAGCCGTGCTCGCCGGTGTAGCCGGTTCGGCACACGCGCACCGGGCGGCCCTGCCACTGGGCGTCGGCGTAGGCCATGTACTCCATCTCGGTTGGCAGGCCGAGCGCGGTCAGCACCTCGGTGGCCTTCGGCCCCTGCACCGCGAACACCGCGTAGTCGCGATGCTGGTCGGTGACGGTGATCCCCTCGGGAGCGACCTTGCGCAATTCGGCGACCACCGCCGCGGTGTTGGCCGCGTTCGGTACCAGGAACACTTCGTCGTCGCTGACGTAGTAGGCGATCAGATCGTCGATCACGCCGCCGTCCTCGGCGCAGCACAGGGTGTACTGGGCCTTGCCCGGCCGGATCCGATCCAGGTCGTTGGTCAGCGCCGAGTTCACGAAAGCCGCCGCTCCCGGACCCGCCACCGTCGCCTTGCCGAGGTGGCTCACGTCGAAGAGTCCCACCGTGGTGCGCACCGCGGTGTGCTCGCCGACCGTGCCCGCGTACTGCACGGGCATCTGCCACCCACCGAACGGCGCGAAGGTGGCACCGAGTTCGACGTGCACAGCGTGAATGGGGCCATCGAGCAGCACGGTGTCGGTCATGGGCAGAGTTTATCGGGCGCGGCCCCCTTTACTTCCCGCCCCCGCCATCGAGATCTGGGGGCGAGGTCGTCCGCGTCGAAAGATCGTGACGCCCAACGGCGGTAGTGTTCAAACTGTGAGTGAGTTGCCCCGAGCACGCTTCGGCCATGTCGCCCGGATCGACGACACGATGAGCCGGGCGGTATCCCGCATCCCGGAATCGGTGGTCGATCGCGGCATGCTGCGATTGACCCGGTCGGCCAATACCGGCGGCCTGTGGCTTGCCGTGGCGGCGGCGCTCGCGGTGAAGCCCGGTCCGCCACGGCGGGCCGCGCTGCGCGGCGTCATCGCGCTGGGTGGCAGCAGCTTCGTCGTCAACCTCGTACTCAAGACCCTGATCCCACGGCGTCGGCCACCGGCCGAACTGATGCCGCTGGGTCGCAGGCTGGTCACCGCGCCGGTGTCATCGTCGTTCCCGTCCGGCCACAGTTCCAATGCGGCCGCCTTCGCCACGGCCGTCGCCCTGGAGAGCCCGCGCACCGCGCTCGCGGTGGCGCCGGTGGCGGCCGCCGTGGCCTATTCGCGTATCCACACCGGCGCGCACTGGCCCTCCGACGTGCTGGTCGGCGCGGGCGTCGGCACCGCCATCGCGCTCACCACCCGCCGCTGGTGGCCGATTCGCGAATCCGACGAGGCCGACGCACACGTCGTGCACGACGCGCCGATCCTCGCCGACGGCAAAGGTCTGCTGCTCCTGGTGAATCCACGCTCGGGCGACTCCTCCTACGACCCGACGGACGACATCGCGCAAGCCCTGCCTGCGGCGGGGCTGGTGCGCACCGAACCCGGCCGCGACGCGGTCGAGCTGCTGCAGGAGGCGGTCGACGCCGCGGTCGGCGCGTCGGCTGAGCACACGTCGGTCCTCGCGGTCGGCGCCGCGGTCGGCGCGTCGGCTGAGCACACGTCGGTCCTCGCGGTCGGCGCCGCGGGCGGCGACGGCACCATCGCCGCGGCGGCGGCTGTCGCGATCCGCAACAACCTGCCCCTGGTGGTCATCCCGGCGGGCACCCTCAATCACTTCGCTCGCGACCTCGGCGTCTACGACCTGCGCGAGGTGGCCGATGCCACCGGTGCCGGCGAAGCCGTCGAAGTCGACATCGCCGCAGTCGAATTCGACACCGCCGACGGCCCGTATCAGCACCACTGGATCAATACCGCGAGCATCGGCGCCTACCCCGAACTGGTCCGGCTGCGCGAGAAGTGGGAAGACCGCTGGGGCAAGTGGCCCGCCTTCGCCGCCGCCCTCGTCGTCACCCTGCGCCGCGCGGAACCGATCCACATCCGGCTCGACGACCGTTGGCACGACATGTGGTTCCTGTTCATCGGCAACGGCCCCTACCACCCGCACGGCGCGGTACCGGCTTTCCGGTCCCGCCTCGACGAGGGCCTGCTCGACGTCCGCTGGCTTCGCGCCGACGTCCGGTTCTCCCGCACGCGCGCCGTCATCGCCCTGATGCTCGCCGCGATCGGGCACAGCCGCGTCTACGGCGAACGTCAGATGCACGAGCTCACCGTCACCTCGAGAACTCCCGTCGCCGTCGCCGCCGACGGCGAAGTGGTCGGCATCGCAACCACTTTCGACTTCTCCGTCGCGGGCCGGATCCCGACCTACCGTCGCGACGAGGACAACCCGCGCTGGGAAAACCGCCCACGACCGCACCATCGCCGCCCCCTGGCCTGGCTCACCGACCGCCGCCGCTGACTTTCTCACAAACCCGTCTCGTCTCGATCACCATCGCCCACAACAGCCTTGCGCCCCAGGCCACGGGTATCGAGGATGGACAGATGAGCTCGCCGGACGGGGGACGTCCGATCACCGCAACCGAAGCCGCCCGCCGCTGGGACCCGTGGACCCCGAGTGTGGTCGCCGCCCGACTCGCCGCCTGCCCGGTGCCATGGGCCGTCGCGGGTGGCTGGGCCCTCGACCTGTTCGCGGGCGCGATCTCCCGTGCGCACGACGACATCGAAATCACCGTCCCCCGAGCGGATTTCCCCGAGCTCGCGGCCGCCTTCCCCGAATACGAATGGGATGTCGTCGGCAGCGGCGAGCTGTGGCCCTATGCTCTGGCGGCCTCCGCCCCCGAGCTCCACCAGACCTGGCTGCGCGACCCCTTCACCGGCGCCTTCCATCTCGATGTCTTCCGCGAACCGCACGACGGCGACACCTGGATCTGCCGCCGCGACCCCACGATCACCCTGCCCTACACCGAACTCATCGGCACCACTCCCCACGGCATCCCCTATCTCGTCCCCGAGGTCGTGCTGCTGTTCAAGGCCAAAGCCGACCGTCCCAAGGACCACAACGACTTTCGCCGCATCCACCCCCTACTCCCCGGGTACCGACTCGCCCGCCTCCATTCCTGGCTCACCCGGCTGCACCCGGATCACCCATGGCTGACCGAGATCTGGGCACCGGCCGACATCACGCCCCCGGAATAATTCGGACACCGAGAACAAGCGACCACGCCACCGATCCAGAGCGCGAACGGTCTGTCGAACTCATTCGGCCATCCGACACCAATCACGGCGATAGTCGGCCCAATCCTGCGGTGTGGCAGCGAAATCTACGTACATGGCCACCCCGAAACTCGACCGGCCGACGTCGACGTCGGTCAGACCGAGACGAATCCCCCGGACCGCGGCGGCGACCGTCTCGGCAGCCCCGCGATGCCCTCGGTCGTCCGCCCAGTAGGCGGGCGCACCCATCAACAGATCGACACCGTCCGGTGTCGCCTCGGCGGCCAGTTCGGTCTGCTGCGCCACATATCCGCTGTAGAGAGCGCGGGTGGGCATCGCCGTGTCATAGGACATCACCGCCACCTGATCGACACGGCGGGCGACCTCGGCGAAATACGCCCGGCTCCACCATTTCCCGTGATCGGCCACGGCCAGACCCACCGAATGCAATCCCGGCAGCGGATCGATCACCGGCGCCGACACCGACAGTTGGACGCGCGCCGCCGACGTCACGCCCCGGGTCGCGTCGAGCAGCGCGAGAAAACCTGGCGATCCGGACCGAACGGGGTTCGAGGTCGTAGTGCACCCCGTCGAACCCGTAGGCGAGCACGCGCCGCGCCGATGCCACCACCCGCTCGCGCGACGCCGCCGATTCCAGATCCAGGCCGTCGTATTCGGGCCGCACGAGATCGCCCAGCCACGACTGCACCCGAATCCCCGGTAATCGCGCGTGCACCGCGTCGACGAACCAGTGCGCCCGCGGCGCGAGTTCGTCGCGCAGACTTCCGTCATGTTCCAAGGGGCCGGTATGCACGTACAGATCCCGAATTCCGGTACCCGCCAGCAATTTCCCGAGTCCGTCGATATCGGCGTCGGTTTTGCGCCCGTCCACCCACGCGTGCCCGAGCCAGACCGCGTCCTTGCCGCGCGTGCGTGCCTGTTCGGACTGTTCGCCGATGTTGTGCGTCAGCAGCGCGACTACCACCCCCACCACCGGCAATGTCACCACCAGAACCAGCGCGAGCGCGATCACCGCGCCCCGCGTCCACCACGACCACGCCCGCCACTTCCCCCGCATCATTCCCCCTTTGTCCGTGAGCCCCGACATTACCGGCAGGTACCGACAAGCAAACGTCCGACAAATCGCCCATCCGTGAAACACTGTGCGCCGCTGGACAATTGAATGGAGCACAATGAAGTACGCCGTAACCCTCGGTTCCGCCGCCGTCGCCGCCTTCGCGTTCGCGATCGCCACGCCGACCATCGCCGCAGCGCAGCCCTCGAAATGCCATGCCTCCTACAGCCCGTGCCTGCCCATCGTCAGCGATGTGGACTGCGAGGGCGGCAGCGGCAACGGCCCCGTCTATACCGGCCGCGTCACGGTGATCGGCCCCGACGACTACGGCCTCGACCGTGACGGCGACGGCATCGGCTGCGAGTGAACAGCACGAGGGGCGTGCGATGAACGACATCGCACGCCCCTCGTGAGCAACTGTCAGCGGTTGCCTTCCGGCCCCCAGCCCTGGTCACCGGGCTTGCCCGGGTCAGGACCATCGGGGTACCCGGTGCCGCCGTAATCCGGTCCGCCCGTACCCGGGCCACCGGCGCCGGGACCGCCGTAACCGGGACCACCGGCAGGCCCGCCGTAACCCGGTCCACCTTCGGGACCGCCGTAGCCGGGGCCGCCGTAACCCTGCCCGGTCGCCGGACCGCCGTACCCCGGCTGCCCGCCGAATCCGCCCGCGGGCCCGCCGTACTGCTGCGGATATCCCGGTTCCGGAGCCGTCGCCGCACCGGCCACCGGCCCACCGGTGACAACCCGGTACGCGTAGGTCGAGGCGATGATCGTCAACGGAATGGTGACGAGCAGGCCGAGACCGCACAGCAGCGCGCCGACGATATTGATGCCGAACAGCGCAAGCGCCAACAGCAGCAGCGTTCCCGCGTTGCTCGAGATCGCCGCGAAGCTCGACTTGATCGCGGTGACACCGTCCTGATCGCGATCGATCACGAACTGCATCGTCCACCAGGTGAAGAAGGCGACGACCAGGCCGGGAACGATGCACAGCACCAGGCCGATACCGGTCGCCAGACCGACCAGCAGACCCGCCACGATCACCGCGGCCACATTGGTGAACTGGAAGAACGACCCGAATTTGGGCTTGTTCCCATCGGTTTCGTGCAGCGAGCCCCGCACGAACGCCGCCGAGATCAGATAGCCGATCACGGAGCTCACGATGGTGCCGATGATCCGCCACACTCCGAATCCGAAACTGACACCGCCGTCATAGTCGGTGTCGGTGTTTCCGAGTCCGAACAGGAAGCTGATCACCGCCTGGATCAGGAAGGCGACAATCACCATCCCGATCCACACGAGCGCGTTGTCCTTGAATTTCGTCCACCCGTATCCGATGGCGTCACCGACGCTGAGCGTCGGTCCCGCCGGGGGATAGCCGGGCTGCTGCTGTCCATATGTCATCCGAATCGCTTCCCCTCATCCTTCGAGACGGCCGATGCCGCTCATATGAGTACTCCGATCCGACGTCACGGTCACGCCGACACAGCCGATCATGACATATGGAAAACGCTACTTGTCGGTGTTCTCGCGCTTCGGGAGTTTCCAGCCGGGGCGAGGAAAATGGCAGGTGTAGCCATCGGGGTAGCGAATCAGGTAGTCCTGGTGCTCGGGCTCGGCGTCCCAGAACGCGCTCGCCGGGGTGACCTCGGTGACGACCTTGCCCGGCCACAGGCCCGAGGCGTCGACGTCGGCGATGGTATCGAGGGCGATCCGGCGCTGATCATCGTCGAGATAGAAGATCGCGGAACGGTAGCTGTCGCCGAGATCGTTGCCCTGGCGATCCTTGGTGGTCGGATCGTGGATCTGGAACAGGAACTCGAGCAACGCGCGGTAATCGGTCCCCGCCGGGTCGTATTCGATCTCGACGGCCTCGGCGTGGCCCGGATGATTGCGATAGGTCGGATTGTCGTTGGTCCCACCGGTATAGCCGACCCTGGTGGCCAGTACGCCGGGTTGCCTGCGGATCAGGTCCTGCATGCCCCAGAAGCATCCACCGGCCAGAATCGCCTTACGAGTGTCGCTCACACATCCTCCTTCATAAGGGTCTACGGTCGCACGAATCGGCCACAACCGTCTCTATGGAACACCGGTGTTCGCACCGGAATTCCCGTCAGTATTGTTGCCGCCCGAGCGTTACCTCAGCAATGTCCACATGCACTTTCAGGGTCATCCAGGAAGCAGGAGGAAGACGGCGCGATGCCACGGTTTGTCATTTCCCAGTGTTTGGCGATCGGTTTGGTGGCAACAGCTCTGATGGGGTCGGCGGTGGGCAGCGCGTCGGCGCATCCCGGCGCGGACGACACCATCGCGCAGAACGCGGGGCCCTGCGCGGAACTACGACAGGCGCGCCAGAACGACCAGGGCGTCCGAGCGGCCGGTCCGACGGCCGCGGGTCAGATCGACGCGGTGCTGATCGCCGCGACGAACCGCGCGCCGATCGCGGGCGGCAAGATCGTCCTCACCGGCATCGACGCGTGTGGCGACTCCATCCACCGGCACATGTCCACCAGCGTCAACGGTCAGGTGAGTTTCCGCGGCCTCCAACCGGGCCGCTATCGGCTCACCGCCTATCGCAACAGCTCGGCGACGCGCTCGGTCACCAAGGCCGATATCGATCTGCCGACGCCCTCGCTCAAAACGATCCAGTTCACCGCGGACTGATCTGGACTGCCGGGCCGGGCGATCACCGCCCGGCCCGGAGTTCGTTGACCCGCAGCGCGCTCGCGCGTCCCGTGATACAACTCACCCCAGAGTGAAAAGGGGTGGTTTCCGCTATGGAGCCAACAGCCGAACAGCGAGCCGCGCTGGGCATGATCTGCGATACGTTCCTCCCTGGCGACGAATTCGGATTGCCCGCCGCGACCGAGATCGGCGCGGTCGATACGATTTTCCGCATTCTGGGGCGCAACCCTCGCGAAGCCGAGCAGAAGCAGTTGGCAACGCTGTTGGGAATGTGGGATTCCGTCGCTTTCGGCCTGATCACCGGCAACGGCTTGCGCCGGTTCTCCAAGCTCTCGCAGGCTCGACGCGAGGCGGCCCTGCTGCGTCTGGCCGATTCCAAGTTGGCCCCGGCCCGTGCGATCTTCCAGGCGCTCAAACAGGCGTCGCTGCTCGCCTACAACGTGAGCCCCGGCCCCACAGGGGTCAACCCGCTGTGGACGCGGCTCGACTACCCGGCCCCGGCCGGGCGGCTCGCGACCGCGCCGAAACCGCCGCTGTCGCCACTGCGGTTCACCGAATCCACCGCGCTCGACTGCGATGTCGTGGTGGTCGGCTCCGGTGCCGGTGGTGGCGCCGCGGCGGCGGTGCTGGCCGAGGCCGGCCTGGACGTGATCGTGCTCGAACGCGGCAACTATTACGACGACCAGGATTTCGGCAACGGCGAACTCGACGCGCTGACCAGCCTGTATTCGCCCGGTCCCGCCGCGTCGGCGGAAGGCCAGATCACGCTCGTCGCGGGGTCCTGCCTGGGCGGCGGCACCGTGGTCAACTGGAGTACCTCACTACCGACACCCGACTCGGTGCGCGCCGAATGGGCCGAGACCGGCGTGGCGCAGTTCGCCTCCGACGAGTTCGGCGACGCGCTCGCCGCCGTACAGAAGCGGATCGGCGTCACCGACGCCAAATCGCCCCTCTCGGCGCGCGACGGCATTCTCGAACGCGGCGCGCGTGCGCTGGGTTGGGACGTCGACACCCTGCCACGCAATGTCAGCGATGCCTGCGACGCCGGGATCGAATGTGGGCGTTGTGGTTACGGCTGCCGGGTCGGTGCCAAACAGTCGGCGACCAAGACCTGGCTCGCTGATGCGGCCGAGCGCGGGGCGCGCCTGGTGGTCGACGCCGATGTCCGCGCGATCACCGTGAAAGCGGGCCGGGCCGAATCGGTTTCGGCCGTCACCGCCGCCGGGGTCGAGATCACGGTGCGCGCCAAGGCGGTCGTGGTCGCCGCGGGGGCGATCCAGACACCGGCGCTGTTGCGACGATCCGGCCTGCGCAACAAGAACATCGGACAGCATCTGCGCCTGCATCCGGCGGCCGCGGTGTTCGGCGTGTTCGAGGAGGAGATCCGGCCGTGGGAGGGCGCGCTGCAGGCCCGGATCAGCAGGCACCACGCCGATCTCGACGGCAACGGGTACGGCGTCATCTACGAAACCGGCCCCAATCACCCCGGCCTGGCGACGGGCTTCATGAACTGGCGCGGCGCGGGCGAATATCGCACCCGCCTGCTCGATTTCACGCGAACCAGCTCCGTCGGCGTCATCACCCGCGACCGGGATCCGGGCTCGGTGTCGATCGACGGCGGCGGTGAACCGGTGGTGAAGTACCGCCTGTCCGACTACGACGCCGCACATCTGCACACCGGCATCGTCGGCGCTGCCTCGGTTCTCGAAGCCGCCGGGGCGCGCGAGATCTACTCCGGACACCAGGCAGGCGTCTCGTTCGAGCCGGGGACGCGCGGCTCGCTGGCGGAGTTCGACGCCGCCGCCGCGAAGGCGGGCTATGGACCCGGCCAGTGTTCGATGGGCGCCCTGCACATCATGGGCTCGGCCAGGATGGGCGGCACGCCGGAGCTCTCGGCGACCGACCCGGACGGCGCCACCTGGGACGTGCCGAACATCGTGGTGGCCGACGGGTCGAGCTTCCCCACCGCGCCCGGCGTCAACCCGATGGTCACCATCGAGGCGATCGGCTACATGAACGCGAAACGGCTCGCGGCCCGACTGCGCTAGCACCCGAGATGCCCCGGCGGCCGACGGGCCGGTGGGGCGGCCGCGCTGTCCCGGATGTGTAGTGGACACGTAATATGGCAGGTACATATGCGGTAGAACCGCGCCACTCGTGGAAGGGGCTGAGATGGACAAGGCGACGCACCTGGTCGAGTTCGAGACCATGCTGCTCGGCCGTCACAGCCTGAGGTCGCGCCGTGGGTCCGACGCCATGGACCGCAGCGCCTACATCTTGCTGAGCCGACTGCGGATGGGCGGGCTGATGTCCATCGGGCAGCTCAGCGACGCGCTGGGTCTGGACGCCTCGACGCTCAATCGGCAGACCGCCGCCATGATGCGCACCGGCCTGGTCGAGCGGATTCCGGATCCCGAGGGCGGGATGGCGCGCAAGTTTCGGGTCACCACCAAGGGCGAGCGCCGGCTGAATGCCGAACGGGCACTGATCGTCGACGCCCTGGATTCCATCCTCGAGGACTGGTCCGCCGAGGATGTGGCCGCGTTCGTCGACTACCTGCGGCGATTCAACATCGATATCGAACGCCGGTCCGGCGAGTACTGGCCACGCCCCCTCACGACCCTGCCCGCGGATCACTAGCCCGACTGCGACCGACATCACGATTCCTCGATGGATTCCGCATGCCCAGTTATGTGTAAGATACACATCTAATGCAGCATGCATATCTTGTGCTCTGTACATAGTTAGCTCGTCGATGGGAGCAGTACGTGGCGATTTCGGAAAAGGAGGCCCGACCCGGAGTGGTCGTCGGCGTCCTCGCGTTCGGCGGCACCGTCGCCGCGATCACCCAGACGGCGGTGGTGCCGATCATCGGCCAACTGCCGAGCCTGCTCGATACCAGCGCCGCCAATGCCTCCTGGGTGATCACGGTGACGTTGCTCGTCGGCGCGGTGTTCACCCCGGTCGCGGGCAAGCTCGGCGACCTGTACGGAAAACACCGCATGCTGCTGGTCTCCGGTGGATTCCTGATCGTGGGCGCCGCCGTCGCCGCCATGTCCTCCTCGCTGGTTCCCATGCTGATCGGACGCGGAATCCAGGGCATGGGAGTCGGCTTGATCCCATTGGGGATCAGCCTGATGCGCGATGTGCTCCCCCCGCAGCGGCTCGGTTCCTCGATCGCGCTCATGAGCGCCTCGCTCGGCGTCGGTGGCGCGCTGGGTCTGCCGGTGGCGGCCGCGGTCGCGCAATACGCGAGCTGGCGGGTCCTGTTCTGGGCCGCGGCGGCACTGAGCGCGCTGGTCATCGTACTCATCGCGATCCTGGTGCCGACCGAGGCGAAGCGCGGTGACGCGGGTGGACGGTTCGATTTCGTCGGCGCGGCCGGGCTCGGCGCCGGACTGGTCTTCCTGCTCCTGCCGGTGTCGAAGGGCGCCGGGTGGGGTTGGACCAGCACCACGACCCTCGGGCTGTTCGCCGCCTCGGCGGTGACCCTGGCCGCGTGGGGATGGTGGGAACTGCGGACCGGCGACCCGCTCGTCGATCTGCGCACCACGGCGCGACCGCAGGTGCTGCTGACCAATATCGCATCGGTCCTGGTCGGCTTCGCCATGTACGGCCAGGCGCTGATCGTGCCGCAGTTGATGCAGTTGCCCGCGGCCACCGGCCACGGCATGGGACAAACCATGCTGGGGATGGGTCTGTGGATGGCGCCGGGTGGCCTGATGATGATGGCGTTGTCACCGGCGGGCGCGAAACTGTCGGCCGCGCGCGGCCCCAGGGTCACCCTCGCGGTCGGGGCACTGGTCATCGCGATCGGTTACGGGTCGTCTGCCGTGCTGATGGGTTCGACCTGGGGCCTGATGACGATGGTCTGCATCACCAACATCGGTGTCGGCCTGGCCTATGGCGCCATGCCCGCCCTGATCATGGGCGCGGTGCCGCTGTCGGAAACCGCCTCCGCCAACAGCATCAACACGCTGATGCGCTCGCTCGGCACCTCGGTCTCGGCCGCCGTGGTCGGGGTGGTGCTGGCCAATATGACGACCGACTTCGCCGGGCACGCCGTGCCGTCGGAGCGCGGTTTCCATGTCGGCTTGCTGATCGGCGCCGTGGTGGCGCTCGTCGCCGCCGGTGTCGCGCTGACCATTCCACGCCGACCGGCCGAGCCCACCGATCTCGATACCGAACTCGCGAACCTGTCGACGCGGTCGGTGTCGGTGGCGAAGGCCTGACGAATTCCCCTACGCGACAATCGGTCTAAGACCGTTTGATCCCGGCGAGCACCGCCCGCAGGACATCGATGTCCGGGGCGGTGCTCGTCTGGTTTCGTGGCGCGCGGGCGTGGAGTCGGCCCTCGTCGATCAGATCGCCGATGAGCAGCTTCGTCGAGGTCAGGGGTAGGCGCAGATGCGCGGAGACCTCGGCGACCGACAGCGGCGTGCGGCACAGCGTGACGATCATGTCGTATTCGGGGGCGATCAGGCGCGAGCGCATGCCCGAACGCGCGTCGACCAGCAGCGTGGTGAGCTCCAGGTCGTGGCGTGGAGCCTTGGAGCGCCCGCCGGTGACGGCGTAGAGCCGCACCATCGGACCCGCCTCGTCCTCGTACCAGTGTTCGCGATCGTCGCTCATGGTCGCGGCGCGACCGCGGGGAACTGGCCCGAGATCGCCGACTCGGGATCGGACGCCTCGGCCAGCGCCGACGGGATCAGCACCACCACCCGCACGCCGCCGTAGACCGATTCCGACAACCGCACCGAGATACCGTGCCTGCCCGCCAGCGTGGCGACCACGAACAAACCGAGCCGCGAGGTTCCGGCCAGCGTGCCGACGCTGAACGCGGGCGGGTCGGCCAGCATCGCGTTGCGGTCGGCCACGTCGGTCTCCGACATGCCGAGGCCCTGGTCCACGACCTCCACCGCCACCCCGCGACCGACCACGACCCCCGACACCACGACCTGGGTCTCGGGCGGGGAGAAGGCGGTCGCGTTGTCCATCAGCTCGGCGAGTAGGTGGATCACATCGGCGACAGCGTGCCCGGAGACACGCACATCCGGCATCTGCTTGGCCGCGATCCTGGTGTAGTCCAGGCTCTCCGCGACCGCGGAGCGCACCAGCTCGATCAGCGGGACCGGCTTGCGCCACCGCCGACCCGGCTGTTCGCCACCGAGGATGATGAGGTTCTCGGCGTTGCGCCGGGCCCGGGTGGCCAGATGGTCGAGCTGGAACAGCAGATCGAGCTGATCGGCATTGCTCTCGTCCCGCTCGGCGCGGTCGAGCAGCGCGAGCTGGCGGTGCACCACCACCTGGCTGCGGTGCGCGATGTCGAGGAAGACCGTGCTGATCCCCGCCTTGGTCTGGGCCTCGGCGACCGCGGCCGACATCGCGGCCACATGGGCGCGGTTGAACGCCGCGGCGACCTGACCGAGCTCGTCGGTGCCGAAATCCAGGCGTGAGCCCTGCGCCGTGGTGTCGACGACTTCGCCTGCCGCGACCTTGCGCATCACCTCGGGTAGCCGCTCATCGGCCAGTTCGAGGGTGTCGCGGCGCAGTCGGCGCATCCGTTCGATGAACCGATTCGCCATCACCAACGCGACGAGGAAGGCGGCCACCGCCGCGAGCGCGATCAGCGCACCGCCGAGCAGCGCGCTGTCGGTGTCTCGTTCGCCCTGTTTCCTGGCGATCGCGTGAGCGTCCGCGCTCTGGCCTTTCCACAATTCCTGCAGTGCCAGGGCGACGAACCTCGACGCGTCCTGCCATTGCGCCAGACTGATCGGAAGTTCGGTTTCGGTGTCCTTCGCGGTGACAGGTCCGCGCAGGAGCACCGCGTCCTGCATCGCGATCACCTGCTGCCACTGTGAACTCGTGGTGATCTCGGAAAGCTGTGCCAGGCGCCGTCCTTTCAGGACGGTCGCCGAATAGGCGGCCTCACCACGGAATTCACCGACCCGACGGCCGAAATCGATCAGCGCGGCACTACTCATCGTCGCGGTGGTCAACGCGACGGCGCCGAGCGTGTCCGCTTGCGACAGCGCCTCGGCCGCCCGCAATTGGTCGACGCCATAACCCAATTCGATGCCGACCTTCGCCGTCGGCGCCACCCGGGCGGCCAGCATCGACGCGGCGATGATCGTGCCGATCACGCCGGTGTACAACGCGAACACTTCCTCGGCCGGAACCTGCGTGGCTTCGACGCCCCGACGCACCACCGGCACCATCGCGAACAGCTTGTTGTAACCCTCGATATCCTCGCGGGAACCGTCGGGATTCAGCGCGCGAGCGGCATCGCCTTTCGCGAGCACCGCGGCGAGCGCCTCGTCGGAACGCTGCTTGGCGGCATCCAACTCGGCAGCCGACGAAACGTCACCGGCCAGCCGTAGCAGCGATAGCCTGCGCTCTTCCTGGAATGCCGACACCATCAGAACCGCGGGCGCGGCGGTACTGCCCGCCAATTCGGCCCAATCGGTGGAATCCCGTGCCGAATTCACCAGATAAATCGCGCCGCCGCCGCCGACCACCAGCAGCATGATGCTGGAGATGAGTACCATCGACAGCAATCGAATACGCACACTGACCCGGCCACGAACACCGGTACGCCTGATCGTCAAATCTGAAATCTTTCCACTCCCCGGAACACCACGGCGCTCCGCTGCGGGCAGGCGCCGATCATGGGCCACCGCCACGCGTGTCTCGCCGTGAGAGTATCCGACTACCCGACCGCGCGTGCCAGGTCGCCGAATGTCGAAACACCCTTAATTTCAGGCGAACCCGTGGCGCCGAATACGGGTGACTCGCGGTGTCACTATCGCGCCGCCGCGCGGACACGATGCCTCGACAGGTGACTCAGCACCGCCTGATTCGCCTCCCAGCCATCGGGGAACTTCACCGGGACCCCGAGGTGCACCGGGTCGGCGGAGGGGTGGGCGTCGAGGAGTTCGGGGATTCCCGCCCGGCCGACGAGGATGCAGGCGTGGCGATGCCGAGAAGCCAGCACGCACAGCCGACCCGCCTCCAGGTGGAAGGCGCTGGCGTCGCGGCGCCCCGAGAGTGGGTGCAGCACCAGGGTGACGTCGTATTCGCGCCCCTGGAGCCGGTTGGCGGTGTCGACGGTGACGGGTTCGGCGCGGGTGCCGCGCAGGGCGGTGCGGATGGCATCGGCCTGGTCGCGATGCGCGGTACCGATCGCGATCCGCTCGGTGGTCACCGGGCGGCTGCCGGATTCGGAGTGCGCGGTGGCGCCGCGTTCGATCAGCCGCTCCGCGATCTCCGCGATCGCGGCCACGGCGTCACGATCGGTGCGCAGGGTGTGCCGGGCAGGCAGTTCGTACCAGCCCCAACCGGATTCGGCCGCTTCCTCCAGCACCGCGTCGACCGGCCCACCCATGCCGCGAGTGGTGAAATCCATTCGCCGGTCGCCGAATCCGGTACCGGACTGGAAGGTGGTGAAGGGATAGAACGCGGTCGACACCACCGGCGCCGCGGTCGCGGGCAGCCGCCAGGACACCGGCAGCCGGTGGGTGGGGATGTGGTCGTTGTTGGCCAGCATCACGCTCACCGCGCTCATCGTCGGATCCCAGGTGAGACCGGCCCACCGCGCGGTCTCGACGGTCGCGAACGGGTCGAGCTGGCCCGGGTCGCCCACGAACAGCCCGCGATCGAACCGATTCGCGATGCGCAGCAACATGTCCGAGCGCATCTGGTACGCCTCGTCGATGATCGCGTGCGACCAACTGCCCTCGGTGATGGTGGCCCACTTGGCCGCGGTGCCGATCACGATGGTGCGGTCGGCGAGGTCGCCGGGCTGCTTGGCGACCCGGACATTGCCGTGCCGGTCCACGCGATCACTCACCACGTAGGCCGCGCTGGACAACCGCCCGATCCGTAGCGCGGGGTCGGCGGCGGCCAGCCGGTCGATGAGGTCGTCGACCTGCTCGTTGGTCTGCGCGACGATCATCCGCTGATCGCCGTCCTCGGCGAGCTGGCGAGCCGCCCGCACCACCAGCGTCGACTTGCCCGCGCCCGGCGGGGAGTCGACGACGATCGCGCGATGACTCTCATCGCGCAGGTCGGTGAGAATTCCCGCGACGGCCTCGTCCGGTGTGGTCACTGGAGTTCGTCTGCTTCCTCGTCGGTCGGCGGGGTCCATTCCGGCGGCGGACCGCCGTGGGTCCACGGGGTCTCCTCGCGCGCGGGCAGATTCAGCATCCCGTTGAACGGTGTCGGTTTGAAGCGGGCGAAGCCGAGGTCATCACCCTCCTCGGGAACGCTGCCCGGCTCGGCGACGAGCTTGCGCCCCATTCCCCCCGATAGTTCGAGCACGATCGTGTCACCGTCGACCTCGACGACGAGCCCCGACTGTTTCGGCCGCTCGACGCAGGTCAGCTCCTCCCCGACCACGGCGAGGAACGGGTCGGTGGTGCGAATATGGATGTGCGGGCGCAGTTTCGGGCGCGACCCGGTGCGATCGAGTCGCTCGGGCTCACTGTGGGTGACGGTGCCACGCAGCGCCGCTCCGCTGACGCGATGCTCGAGCATGCGCAGCGGATCATCGAAAGCGCACTGCCCCTGCAGAGCTTCCAGCGCCCGTTCGCGCTCGAGCAGTCTGCGCACCGCGGGAACGGCGGAATCGCGTCTGGCCTGCGGAACCCCCTCCGCGACATCGGCGGCGAAGCGGGAGAACGCGCCGCGATCATCGGTCCACCGGTTCTCGACGCTGGCGCCTTCGGGCAGCGCGCTCAGCAGCTCGATCGAGCGCCACATCAGCTGCCAGGTGGGTTCGAGCTGGCCGCGCAGCGAGCGCTCTAGCCGTTCGGCGGCGACAGATCTGGCCGAGTCGTCGAGTGCGGCGTTGTAGGCGGCGATCAGCGGCGCGAGTTCCTCGTTGTCGAAGCCGGGGTCGGTGGCCGGACCGGCGGGCGGCGACAACAGCGGATCCTCCGCCATGGCGGCGGCTTGCGCGCCGGTCAACCCCGGCGGCGGGTCGATCCAGCCGAGCAGGGCCGCGAGATTGCCGTCTTCGAGGGCGGATTGGCCCGACGCCCAATGCGCGGACAGCACTGTCGTCATCGCGGGCAGCACCGCCGAACCGGGATGTTCGGCCCGATCACCGAACCAGGTGAGCCACCGTCCGAGCAGCGGAATCGACGCCGGTACCGGGTTGTCCCCCTCCACCCGGTGAAACCGCACCGAACGCCCGAGCAGCTTCAGGAAATTCACGCCGCCGGGGTTCGGCGTCCACATCTGGGGCGCGTCCAGGCACCGGGTGTAGGTCTCGCCCGCCTTGCTGGTGAGCTCCTCGGTCTCGACGAGAAACGTCGAAAGATAGGGCAGCACAACATCAGCCAGTTGCTCGATGAATCGCAACCGCAGCACCCGGTCGCGGGGCTGGGGCACCGTCAGTACGTTCTGATCGCCGACCGAGGTGCCGATCATGATCGCCACCGGCGCCGCCGCCTCCCCCGCCAGCCGCAACGGCACCGCCACCAGCGGGCGCTCGGCGAGGTGGAGGTGGCGTACCGCCGCGGTAGCCTGCGCCCGGCCCGCCCGTACGGCCTCGGCCTTGGCCAGGGCCGCCAGCACGCTCATCCGGCGATCTCCCATCGCAGCCGATGGGCGGTGCGCAGCATGGCGGTGATGTCGGCGTGTTCGGGGCCGGGTTCCAGTGTCCCGTCGGCCAGGCCGAGCACAGTGTGGATGTTCTCGATCCCCCCGACCACATCGCACACCCCACGACCCAACGCATCCACCGAACCGCAGGTGCGGGCTTCGTCGCGGCAGGCGAACGCGAGTTCGCAGCTCGACATGCACTCGGGCGCGTAGCGAGCCGGAATGGCGGCGATCGTCTTCTCGAGGTTCTCGCCCGGCGCGAAGGTGGCCTCGGGCGGCAGCAGGGCGAGCAGGTCGGGAATCGCGGTGAGTCTGGTCAATTGACGCGAGACCGTGGCGAGTTGCTTACGCAGATCGACGAGTTCGGCGGTCGGCCGATTCGAGAAATCCCGCGCGCAGACCAGAATCACATTGTGCGACACGATCTCCGGTGACTCACCGATCTCGGCCATCAGCTCGCGCAGGGCGATCACATACACCGCGGACTGCCGCGCGGCCGCCGCGACCTGCGCCGGGTCGGCCTGTCCGTCGATCACCGGGAAGGCTTTCACCTCCACCACATGGAACTTGCCGTCCAATTGCACGGCCACCACATCGGGTTCGAGATAGGCCGTCGCACCGGCGATATCGAGCCGCAGCATGGGGTGATCGAACAGGGTGCCCTCGCCCGCCGCGATCGCGCTCTTCAACAATTGCCTGGTGCGTTGATAACGCACCGCGTTGCCGGTGTTCTCCCCCACCGAATTCAGGTCGTGGTAGGCGACTTCGGGGATCGTGAGGCCGAGTTTGTCGCGCAACAGGGCGAGCAATTCCGCGCAGCCGTTCGCCTTCACCATCGCCTCGAACGCGTTGCCGCGGGTAATGGCGAATTGGGACTGACCGAATTGTGGCGGGAATCCCAATGATTGGGCTATCACGGTTTTGTCCACCGCGGCCGCGTCGAGCAGGGCGCGGCGGGCACATCCGGGATTGGCCGTCAGCGCGGCGATGGTACGGGCATTGTGCCTGGTCGCGGGGACTTCGCCGCGCAACTCGTCCAACTGTGCTGCGAGAGTGCTCATTTCACCTCGATTCGTCGCCGATCGGCTACGCCGAGCCGAACACCGAATAGTTGTGCGGCCGGATCCGCCAGCTGATCCGCCGCCCGACGCGCCGCCGCAGTGCGCTGCCTCGCGTCCTCGTCCTCGTGCACCGCGAGCTCGCGCCGCGCGGCCTCGATCACCTCGGCCGGGTCGAGCGAATCCGGAGCGGTCGAGATGCCAGGAATCGACACGGCGAGCCGCCACAATACGCGCAATCCCGACGTATCTCCCGCAGGCTGCGCCGAAAGGTGTTCAGCCAGGCGAATTGCCGACACCAGCAGCCCCACCCGCGGACTCAACGGGCCGACCATTCGCCGTTCCAGCGGCCACGAACTCACCGCCATCAGTCCGCGCGCCGGTGCGAGCAGATCGGTGGTGAGCGCCGCGCACAGGTAGTACGGGCGGGCGTACGGCGCCGATCGAAAAGACCGTTCCTCGTCGCGACGCAGGCTCGTCAGCCGGGCGGGCAGCAGTTCACCGGAGAAGAAAGCCTCGTGCGTGGCGAGCACCAGTTTCGGCGACGACGGTACCGAGAGCAGGGTCAACGCGCGATGCACATGTTCACGCACCGGAACCCCCGGCGCCTCGGCGGCCTCCTCCGGCATCGAGCCGAGAACCGCCGCGTCCCAGGCCAACTCGGCCCTGCGCAGAGCGGCGCGCAATTGCCGCGCCCCGGCCCGATCCCCACCGGCGGCCGCCCGTCGCACCTCGGCCCGCAAACCGGAGATGCGCACCTCCAGCTCTTCGGCCGAGTCCGTCACGAGTCGGAGCGTATCCACAGCTACCAGTATTGTCCAGTAATTCCCAGTATTTCGGTCGCGGGCCTACGGGGACACCGCGCACCGGCACAGCCGGACTCGTGATGCGAGCACCGATAGCGACCGAATAACCTGGGGCAATGACAGCTGTTGCAGATCGTTCACTCGGACCGGAGTTGGCGCGCACCGAAACCATCACCGCGGACACCGACGTGCTGGTGATCGGGTTGACCTCCTCGGAGAACGGACCGGCCATCGTCCCCGCCGACCTGTTCGGCGACGTGCTCACCGCCGAGGTCCGCGCGGAACTGCTGGACGCCCTCGGCGCGGTCGGCGCCAAGGGCAAGCCCGAGGAACTCACCCGGGTGCCCGCGCCCGCCGCCCTGGCCGACGTCACCAGCGTGCTCGCCGTCGGACTCGGCGCGGCCGACAAGATCGATGCCGAACAGGTGCGCCGCAGCGCCGGTGTCGCCGGACGCGCGCTCAGCGGCACCGAACTCGTCGCCACCACCCTGTCCGGCATCGATCTCGGTGCGGCGGCCGAAGGGTTCTACCTCGGCGCGTACACCTTCTCCACCTTCAAATCCAAGAGCGCGCCCAAGCCGGACGAGCGCCCGGTGGTCCGCCTCGAACTGCTGGTGCCCGAACCGGAGTTCGACGCATTAGAGCTGCTGCGCGCCCAGCTGGTCGCCGAGGCCATCGCCACCGCGCGCGACTTCGTGAACACCCCGCCGAGCGCGCTCTACCCCGCCGAGTTCGCCGAGCGGGCCCGGCTGCTCGCCGAAGCGGCGGGCCTCGAGGTCGAGGTGCTCGACGAGAACGCGCTCGCCGCAGGCGGCTACGGCGGCATCGTCGGCGTCGGTCAGGGCTCGTCCCGGCCGCCGCGACTGATCCGGATCAGCTACGCGGGCGGGGCGAAGAAGATCGCGCTCGTCGGCAAGGGCGTCACCTTCGACACCGGCGGCATCTCGATCAAGCCCGCCGCCAACATGGAGAACATGACCTCCGACATGGCGGGCGCCGCGGCGGTCATCGCGACCGTGCTGCTGGCCGCGCGCCTGGGCCTGCCGGTCACCGTCACCGCGACGGTCCCGATGGCCGAGAACATGCCATCGGCTACCGCCCAGCGCCCCGGTGACGTGCTCACCCAGTACGGCGGCACCACCGTCGAGGTCATCAACACCGACGCCGAGGGCCGGCTCATCCTGGCCGACGCCATCGTGCGCGCGGTCGAGGACGAGCCCGACTACCTGATCGACGTCGCCACCCTCACCGGCGCGCAGATGGTCGCGCTCGGCACCCGCACCCCGGGAGTGATGGGCACCGAGGAGTTCCGCGACCGCGTCGCCGCGATCTCGCGCTCGGTCGGTGAGAACGGCTGGGCCATGCCGCTTCCCGCCGAATTGCGCGCCGACCTCAATTCCAAAGTCGCCGACCTGGCCAATGTGGCACCGCACCGCTGGGGCGGCATGCTCTCGGCCGCGCTGTTCCTCAAGGACTTCGTGCCGGAGGGCGTGCAGTGGGCTCACCTGGACGTCGCGGGTCCCGCCTACAACACCGGCGGGCCGTTCGGCTACATCGGCAAGGGCGGCACCGGCGTTCCGGTGCGCACGCTCATCACGGTGATCGAGGAGATCGGCGCGGAGTAGTCACTCTTCCAACTCGGCTTCGCGAGCCCGCCGCTCCTCGATGCGGCGGCGGGCGTCGAAGTCGCGCATACGTTGTGGATAGCCGGTGCGGTTCACGTCGTAGACCGGAATCTTCAAGGCACCGGCCAACCGCCGCGCGCCCTTCTCACCGACGATGCGGCGGGTCCACTCCCCGTCAGCGGCCACCAGCACAGCTGTGACATCAGTCACAGTTGTTCGGGGCTCGACGAAGGCTTCGACCCCACGCCGCGTCCGCGCCCACTCCCCCAAGGCCTTCACCTCCGACGCGGTCTCGCGCGCGCCTGACCTGCTCGCACCGCGCCCACCACGGAAACGATCCAGCAAACCCATCCGGCTCGACCTCCTCCGTTCCGGCGGAATTCTGCTCACCGCCGTACATTCCATGGTGCCAGCTTCGCCCGGATCGACGCCCTGCGCTACACCCGCGACGGACGAGTGCAAGGATGGTTGCCGGAACAAGAACCAACGTTTCCCGGGTGCTCCGCCGATACCGGCGGGGTGGACGCAAGCCGCGACCCGCGACGGATGTCCGCCGGGTACACACTCAGAGGAGTCAGAGGACATGGCCTTCTCCGTCCAGATGCCAGCCCTTGGTGAGAGCGTCACCGAGGGCACGGTGACCAGGTGGCTGAAGCAGGAAGGAGACACGGTCGAGGTCGACGAACCGCTGCTCGAAGTCTCCACCGACAAGGTCGACACCGAGATCCCGTCGCCGACCGCGGGCGTGCTCTCCAAGATCGTCGCCCAGGAAGACGACATCGTCGAGGTCGGCGGTGAGCTCGGCGTGATCAGCGATGCCGACGAAACCCCCGCCACCGCTCCTGAGCCCGCCTCCGCGCCCGCCGCACCCGAGCCGGCGCCGGA
>NZ_BDAX01000037.1 GCF_001612665.1 Nocardia alba NBRC 108234
ATTCAGTGAGGCAAGGGTTCAAACTTAGCTCAGGCAACCGGTCGGAAGCAAATCCGTACCGAGTTCCTCCGAACACGCAGTCAGTCAGGCGCTCATCGTCCTACCTCGTGTCTCAACCAGGGGCTGAGTCGGTGTCCGTGTCGCTCTGACTCGAATAAAGTTACGTGCCGACCAACACTAAGTCAAATCGACTGGTCAAGGGCGGTTTCCAAGCAACGGGCCGGTGGTGAACCAGCTCGGTGCGGCCGCGGTGAAACGGTGCCGGTCCCACTGCCCCGCGCCTGCCGGGATCACGCCGACCACGGGGGTCTCGGTGACGCGCGGAAGGTCATCGCGATTGCACCGGGAAGCGAGGTCGGGATCGGTCGGCCAGGAGCCGATGACCAGGCCGGCGCAGGGGACGCCCGCCGCGGCGAGGGTGCGGGTGGTGAGCTCGCTGTGGTTGAGGGTGCCCAGTCCCGCCGCGGCGACGACCAGCACCGGTGCGCCGATCTTCTGGGCGAGGTCGAGGAGGGTGAATTCGCCGATCCGCACCAGCAGTCCGCCCGCGCCTTCGACCAGCACCAGGTCGGCATCGGCGAGCGATTCGACGGCGGCGATGGTGTCGCCCAGGGTCAGCAGTGGCATGTCCGCGCGGCGTGCGGCGGTGTCGGGGGCCAGCGGCTCGGGGTAGCGGACGAGCTCGAGGGTGCGGGTCACCCCGGTCAGGCGCGTGATCTCGGCGAGGTCGCCGGGTTCGCCGGGGGCGATGCCGGTCTGGGCGGGTTTGCAGACGGCGACGGTGCGGCCCGCGGCCCGCGCGGCGGCGGCCAGGGCCGCGGTGACCACGGTCTTGCCGACATCGGTCGACGTACCACTGATCAGCAGGATGGTCATGCCGTCACCGATTCCTTGCCGCGAGCCGTCGCGAGAACGTCACCGAGGACCTCGGCGATCGTTTCGAGTTCGGTCGCGGTGAGGTCGGCGCGCGCGGTGAGACGCAGCCGTGAAGTACCCGCGGGGACCGAGGGCGGGCGGAAGCAGCCGACGTCGAGGCCACGGGCACGGCACGCTTGGGCGGCATCGAACGCCACTTGGGCTTCACCGAGGACGACGGAGACCACCGCGGAATCCGGTTCGGCGACCCCGGCGATCCGGGCGATGTCGGCGGCCCGGTCGAGGACGCGGGCGGCCATCGACGGGTCGCGACGCAGCAGCGACAGGGCGGCACGGGCCGCACCGACCGCGGCGGGCGCGAGGCCGGTGTCGAAGATGAAGGTGCGCGCGGCATCGATCAGATGCGCGCGGATTCTGGCATCGCCCAGGACAACGCCGCCTTGGGCGGCGAAGGCCTTCGACAGGGTCGCGGTGATCACGAGGTCCGGCTCGCCGGCCAAGCCGAGTTCGTGCACGAGCCCGCGTCCACCTTCGCCGCGGACCCCGAGTCCGTGAGCTTCGTCGACGATCAGGACGGCGCCGTTCGCGCGGGTGACGCGATGCAGCTCGGCCAGCGGCGCGAGATCGCCGTCGGCGCTGAACACCGAATCGGTCAGCACCACCGCGCGCTCTTCGGCGCGTTCGGCGAGCAGTCGTTCGATCGCGGCGACATCGCGGTGCGCCGCGATGGCGACCCTGGCGCGCGAGAGCCTGCACGCGTCGACCAGGGAGGCGTGCGAGCCCGCGTCGGAGACCACGAGGGTGCCGCGTCCGGCCAGCGCGGTGACCACGCCGAGGTTGGCGGCATACCCGGTGGCGAAGACCAATCCTGTTTCGGCGCCGACGAATTCGGCCAATTCGAGTTCCAGGAGCGCGTGCTCGGTGGTCGTTCCGGTGACCAGGCGCGAGCCCGTGGAGCCCGTCCCCCAGCGACGCACCGCGTCGATCGCGCCCTCGACGACCTCAGGGTGCCGGTGCAGGCCCAGGTAGTCGTTGGAGGCGAGGTCGATCGCGGACGACTCGGACACTCGCTCGCGCAGCTGCCTGCGTAGCCCGGCGTCGACCCGTTCGGCCGCACGCTCGTCCAACCAGCTCAACGGATCCGTACTCACAGTTGAGCAGCATACTTGAACACCGTTCAGGATGGTCGGCCTCCCGCGATCGAGGCCTTCACCGCCGCGCCCACAGCCTCGGTGATGGTGGCGATGTCGGCGCTGGTGCTGATGAACGGGGGCATCGTGTAGACGAGGTTGCGGAATGGGCGCAACCAGGCGCCCGCGTCGACGGCGGCATCGGTGGCGGCGCGCATATCGACGGGCGCTTCGAGTTCGACGACGCCGATCGCGCCGAGCACCCGGACGTCGGCGACGCCGGGCAGCGCGGCCAACGGTGTGAGGCCGGCCCGCAACTGCGACTCGATCCTGGCCACCTCGCCTCGCCAGTCCCGCGAGCGGAGCAATTCGATCGAGGCGACCGCGACGGCGCAGGCCAGTGGATTGCCCATGAAGGTCGGCCCGTGCATCAGCCCACCGTGCGCCGCGCTGATGGTCTCGGCGATCCGCGTGGTGCACAACGCCGCGGCCAAGGTGAGATAGCCGCCGGTCAGCGCTTTGCCGACACACATCACGTCCGGCGCGACGCCCGCGTGGTCGGCCGCGAACAGCTCGCCGGTGCGGCCGAATCCGGTGGCGATCTCGTCGAAGACGAGCAGGACCTCGTTGTCGTCGCAGATCCGGCGCAGTTCGGTGAGGTAGCGCGGATCATGCCAGCGCATGCCGCCCGCACCCTGCACGACCGGCTCGACGATCACCGCGGCCAATTCGTCGCGATGGGCGGCCACCGCGCGTTCGAGTTCGGCGACGTAATCGAGTTCGAACTCTCGCGGCGGCGCGGGGACGAATACCTGCTCGGTGAGAACGTCGGTCCACAGCGAATGCATGCCGCCGTCGGGGTCGCACACGCTCATCGGGGTGAAGGTGTCGCCGTGGTATCCCCCACGCCAGGTGAGCAACCGGTTCTTCGCCGGGCGCCCGACGCCGCGCCAGTACTGCAGGCACATCTTGGTCGCGACCTCGACCGATACCGAGCCGGAGTCACACAGGAAGACCTTGTCGAGACCGTCGGGCGTGAGTTCGACCAGCAATCGGGTCAGCCGGGCGGCCGGTTCGTGGGTGAGCCCGCCGAACATCACGTGACTCATACGCTGGGATTGCGCGAGCAGAGCGGCGTCGAGGACTGGATGGCGATAGCCGTGGACGGCCGCCCACCACGAGCTCATCCCGTCGACGAGTTCACGACCGTCCGCGAGAGCGAGTCGCGTTCCCGCCGCACTCGCCACGACCAGCGGCCGCGTGGTCGCGGGGAATCCGCCGTAGGGATGCCAGACGTGTTCGGCATCGAGGGCGGTGATCTGCTCAGGGGTCAGGTCCACGGGTTTCCTCAGTCATCGCCAGGGGCCGCCGACGAGACAGCCTTGAACGCTGTTCAAGTTATCACTTGACGTCGGCTACGCCACCCGGTCCGCCCGCATTTCCACGGCGGCGGATCTTCGCCGGATGGGCCGGGCTCGCGAAGCCCACGACCGCACGACGGTTGCTCGCGACCACATCGTGCTGAGCGGGGTCGGCGAGCGGCCGGTCACATCGTGCGCGGCGGAGCCCGGGGTTCCATTACTGTCGTAGCATGTCGAGCCCGAACGACCGACCCGAGGTATGGCCGGGCACCGCGTACCCGCTCGGCGCGACCTACGATGGCGCGGGCACCAACTTCTCGGTGTTCTCCGAAGTCGCCACCGCGGTCGAGCTGTGCCTGATCGCCAAGGACGGCTCCGAGACCCGCGTCGACCTCGACGAGGTCGACGGATATGTCTGGCACGCCTATCTACCCTCGATCACGCCGGGGCAGCGCTACGGCTTTCGCATCCACGGACCGTACGATCCGGAACTCGGATTACGTTGCGATCCCAGCAAACTGCTGCTCGACCCGTACGGGAAGGCGTTCGACGGCGAGTTCGTCAACGATCCCTCGCTCTACACCTACGGGCTGGATTCGCTGGGCAACACGATGACCGGTGTGGTGATCAACCCGTTCTTCGACTGGGGGCCCGACCGGCCGCCGAACCGGCCCTACCACGAGACGGTGATCTACGAAGCGCACGTCAAGGGTCTGACGATGACGCACCCCGATATTCCCGAGGACCTGCGCGGCACCTACGCGGGTTTGGCGCATCCGGCGATCCTCGGCCATCTGAAGTCGTTGGGCGTCACCGCGATCGAGCTCATGCCGGTGCACCAGTTCTTCCACGACCACGTGCTCACCGATCAGGGATTGCGAAACTACTGGGGCTACAACAGCATCGGCTATCTCGCGCCGCACAACCAGTATTCGGCCCGACCACGCGGCGACGGCGCGGTCGCGGAGTTCAAGGCGATGGTGCGCGCGATGCACGCCGAGGGCATCGAGGTGATTCTCGACGTCGTCTACAACCACACCGGCGAAGGCAACCACAACGGACCGATACTGAGCCTGCGCGGGATCGACAACGCCGCCTACTACCGGCTCGACGAGACCACCCCCGAGCACTACCGCGACTACACCGGCACCGGCAACAGCCTCAATGTCCGGCATCCGCACACCCTGCAACTGATCATGGATTCGCTGCGGTACTGGATTCTGGATATGCACGTCGACGGCTTCCGGTTCGACCTCGCGGCGACGCTGGCACGCGAATTGCACGATGTGGACCGGCTTTCCGCGTTCTTCGATCTGGTGCACCAGGATCCGGTGGTGAGCCAGGTCAAGCTCATCGCCGAACCGTGGGACGTCGGCGAAGGCGGCTACCAGGTCGGTAATTTCCCCAGCCTGTGGACCGAATGGAACGGCAAATACCGCGATACCGTCCGGGACTACTGGCGTGGGGAGCCCGCGACGCTGGGTGAGTTCGCCTCCCGGCTCACCGGGTCGTCGGATCTGTACGAGTCGACGGGGCGTCGGCCCGGCGCCAGCATCAACTTCGTCACCGCGCACGACGGTTTCACGCTGCGAGACCTGGTGTCCTACAACGAGAAACGCAACGATGCCAACGGCGAGGGCAATCGGGACGGCGAAAGCCACAACCGGTCGTGGAACTGTGGGGTCGAGGGCGAGACCGACGATCCTCGGGTGCTCGCGCTGCGGGCCCGTCAGCAACGCAATCTGCTGGCCACGCTGATCCTGAGTCAGGGCACGCCGATGCTCGCCCATGGCGACGAGATCGGGCGCACGCAGCTGGGCAACAACAATGTGTACTGCCAGGATTCGCCACTGGCATGGATGGACTGGTCACTGGCGCGGGCCAATGCCGACCTGCTCGAATTCACCCGGACGGTGATCGCCTTGCGCACCGCGCATCCGATCTTCCGGCGCAGGCGTTTCCTCGCCGCCGGTCCGAGCGACGATCAGGGGCACCGCCGCGAGATCGCCTGGTTCACACCCGCCGGCGGCGAGATGACCAACGACGACTGGGACAGTGGCTTCGGCAAGTCACTGGCCGTACTCCTCGACGGCGACGGCATCGCCGAACCCGGCCCACGAGGTGAGCGCATCACCGACGACTCGTTCCTGCTGTGCTTCAACGCGCACGACGAAGCGATCGATTTCGTCCTGCCCGGACCGGAGTTCGGTGCGCGATGGGCGCTCGCCCTCGATTGTTCGACCCCGACCGGCGCGGCCGACGCGGAGCACGCCGCGGCGGCGACGCTGCCGGTAGCCGGTCGCTGCCTGCTCGTATTGCGCCGAACCGCCTAGCCGCCGAGCGAGACGATGACCGAGACCTATGTGACCGACCCACAGACCCTGCTGCATCGCGCGCCCGTCCGGGTGAGCACGGTGCGCAGCACCTACCGGTTGCAGTTGCGCCCCGACGCGCTCACCTTCGCCGATGCCCGCGCCATCGCCGAATACCTGCAGCAGCTGGGCATCTCACACCTGTATCTGTCGCCGATCCTGACCGCGACGCACGGATCGACGCACGGGTACGACGTCACCGACCCCACCACCGTCTCGACCGCGCTCGGCGGGCCGAGTGGCCTCAAAGCGCTCTCGGACGAAGTGCGAAGCCGGGGAATGGGATTGATCGTCGACCTGGTGCCCAATCATGTCGGTGTCGCCGATCCACGGCAGAATCGCTGGTGGTGGGATGTGCTGCGCAACGGCCAGAAGTCCCAGTACGCCAAGTACTTCGACATCGACTGGAGCTCGGGCAACGGCGCGGGCGGGCGGCTGGCGCTGCCCGTCCTGCAGAACGAGAACGACCCGGCGGCGCTGACCGTCGACCGGTCCGGCGCGGAACCGATGCTGGCCCTGCACGATCTGCGATTCCCGATCGCGGCGGGCACCGACGGCGACAACGCGCTGCGCATCCACGACCGCCAGCACTACCGGTTGGTGAGCTGGAAAGCCGGCGTGTGCACGTATCGACGATTCTTCGCCGTGAACAGTCTGGCCGCGATCCGGCAGGAAGACCCGGAGGTGTTCGAGGCGACGCACCGGGAGCTGGCGGCCTGGTGCGAACACGATCTGATCGACGGTGTGCGCGTCGACCATCCCGACGGTTTGTCCTATCCGAGCGCGTATCTGACCCGGCTGCGCAGGCTGATCGGACCCCAGCGGCTCCTGCTCGTCGAGAAGATCCTCGCCAATCGCGAGCCGTTGGACGCGACGCTGCCGGTCGACGGCACCACCGGCTACGACGCGCTGGCCGATCTCGGCGGGGTGCTGATCGATCCGGCGGGCGAGACGACGCTGACCGAACTGTCCCAGCATGTCGCAGGGCACGGCAGCGACCGTGCCTGGTTCGGCGAGACCGAGCATCGGATCAAGCGGGCCGTCGCCGAAACCATTCTGGCGCCGGAGATCCGGCGATTGGTCGCCGCGATCAAACGCGACGGCAACGCGGGGAGTTTCGACACTCTCGCGGTGAGCAACGCGACCATCGAGGTGCTGGCTTTCATGCCGGTGTACCGGGTGGACTACGCGCCGCTGGCCGGGATGACGGCCGCGGTCGTGGCGGAGGTGGAGAAGCGCAACGCCGAACTGACGGCGCCGCTGTCGGTCCTGGTGACCGCGCTGTCGGTGGGTGGCGAAGCGGCGACCCGGTTCTCGCAGGTGTGCGGGGCGATCACCGCCAAGTCGGTCGAGGACACCATGTTCTATCAGGGCGCGCGCCTGGTATCGCTCCAGGAGGTGGGCGGTAATCCCGCGCGATTCGGCCACTCCGTCAACGACTTCCACCTGTCCAACAGTGAGCGCGCGCAGCGCTGGCCCGCGACCATGACGACGATCTCGACCCACGACACCAAGCGCGGGGAGGATGTGCGCGCCCGGATCGGCGTGCTGTCGCAGGTCGCCGATGTCTGGTCGCAGCGGGTTCGCGGCTGGCTGGAGACGACCCCGGCGCCCGACGGTGCCACCGCGTTGTTCCTGTTGCAGAACATGTTCGGGGTGTGGCCCGCCGACGGCCGACCGGCGTCGTCGGTGCCGGGACTGCGGGATCGACTGCACATGTTCGCGGAGAAGTCGATTCGCGAGGCAGGCACGAAGACGTCGTGGGAGGAGCCCGACGCGTCGTTCGAAGCGGCGGTGCACGGCTGGCTCGACGCGGTGATCGACGGCCCGGTCGGTACCGGTATCGGCGATCTGGCCCATGAGCTCGCGCCCCACGCGTGGTCGGATGCGGTGGCGCAGAAGCTCTTGCAGCTGGGCGCGCCCGGGATTCCCGATATCTATCAGGGCACCGAGCTGTGGGAGGACTCCCTCGTCGACCCCGACAACCGGCGGCCGGTGAACTTCGCAACCCGGGTGGGGATGCTCCAGTCACTCACCGACACACCAACTTTGGATACCACCGGGGCGGCGAAGATGTGGGTGGTCGCCTACGCGCTGTGGCTGCGCCGGGAGCGACCGGAGTGCTTCGTCGGTGGGATGTACCGTCCGCTCTATGCCATCGGCGAGCACGCGCATCGGTTCATCGCCTATGGGCGGGGACCCGCGGGAGAGGCGCCGGAGGTGATCGTGGCGGCGACCCGGTATTCGGTCGGGCTCGGCTCGACGGGCTGGCTCGACACCACGTTGCCACTGCCGCAGGGCAATTGGACCGATCGACTCACCGGAAACACGTTCGCCGGTAATGCGCGAGTGGACAAACTGTTCGCCCGGCTCCCTGTCGCGCTGCTGGTGCGCTGACAGCACACACCCCGCGGGGTGGGCCACCGGCGAGGGACCGACATTGTGCGCGGCGGTCCCTCGTGTCCGGCTCAGCGACTACGCCGCAGTCCCAGATACTGCAGCGCGGCGAATCCACCGACGGTCACCGACTGCATCACCGCCCATACCGCGCCCACCGTCGTGAGACCGAGTGCACCGGTGCACAGTGCCACGAGACTGGCTACCACCCATGCGGTGTTGCCCACCGCCACCGCCGATGCCGCAGTCCGGTTGATCGGCGCGGATCGGGCGACGACCGCGACGGCCAGTCCGTAGACGGTGAGGAAAGCCCCGATGACGAGGCCGACGCCGGTGTCGAGACCGAGCAGCCGTTCGAGTGGTCGCGCCAACGCGAGGTATGCCAGGCCGTTGACGGTGGTGACGACCGCGTCGAGGCGTAGCGACAGCCGCAGCAGGTCCTCGCCGGTGGCGAACAACGCGGACAGGCGGGACGGGACGGTGGTGGTCATGGTGAATCTCCTTGGCTGCGACAGGGTTAGGTGGTGGCGGGGACCTGGTCGAGGAAGCCGTAGACGCTGTCGATGCGGCCGTCGGTGAGCACGGCGACGTCGAAGCCGATCACGACGGCGGGGGCGTCGGCGGGGCCGAGACCCCAGGTGAACCGGACCTGGTCGTGGTGGGCGTCGACGGGGCCGGCCAGAGAGAATGTCCAGTCGGGGAACTGGGCCTGGACACCGGCGATGGCGGCCTCGAGTTCGGCGTGGCCGGTGACCGCGACCAGTGGGTCGACGTAGCGGGCACCCGGGGTGAACAGACGGGCGACGGCGGAGCGACGGGCGGCGGGCTCGCGGGTGTTCCACGCTTCCAGGTACTGTGCGACGACGGTGTTCATTTCGACCTCCGAAATAGGCTGTGAGCTGGCGTTTCGCGGGTTGTTCCTGCGATGACTCCAACGTTATGGCGCGAGCGGGGTCGGTCGAATCAGTCATCTATAGGTACTTTGCCCCTGGCGACTACTGGCGATGTCGGCACGGCGATACGGTGGAGCCCATGCTGCGCGGACGCGAAACCGAACAGGCCAGGATCGACGACCTGCTCAGTGGGGCGCGCGCGGGCCGCAGCGGTGCCCTGGTACTGCGCGGCGAGGCCGGGATCGGGAAAACCGCGCTGCTGGATTACGCGGCGGCGCAAGGTATTCCGACGGTGCGCAGTGCCGGAATCGAGTCCGAGGCCGAATTGCCCTTCGCGGCACTCCATCTGCTGGTCCGGCCCGGCATGGCGTTGGTACAGCACCTGCCCTCGCGCCAGCGTGACGCACTGGAGGCCGCGTTCGGACTGGGCGACGGCGTGGCCGACGACCGGATGTTGATCGGTCTCGCGGTGCTGACCCTGCTCGCGGAGGAGGCGGCGCGGGGACCGCTGCTGTGCCTGATCGATGACGCGCACTGGCTCGACCGAGCCACCGGCGAAGCGCTGCTGTTCGCGGCCCGTAGGCTCGATGCCGAGGGGGTGGTGATGCTGTTCGCGACCCGTTCCGGTCCGCGGGACTTTCCCGCGCCGGGGCTGGCGGAACTCGCGCTGCCGGGGTTGGGTCCCGAGGCGGCGGCGGCCCTGCTCGACGCCGGTACGACCCGGTTGACACCGGCGACACGCTATCGCCTGCTCGCCGAGTCGCGCGGCAATCCCCTTGCCCTGCTGGAACTTCCGGCCGCAGTCGGCGAGAACGGCGCCGACGACGCGAATCCGCTGCCGTTGACGCAGCGGTTGCAGGTGGCCTTCCACGGCCGGGTCACCCGCCTGCCCGCGCCGACGCGGACCGCGCTCCTGGTCGCGGCGGCGGCCGGTACAGCGGACCTGGCGCCGATACTGCGGGCCGCGGCGCTTCTCGACGCGTCGCTGCGGGATCTGCAACCCGCGCAGGACGCGGGCATGATCGGCACCGACGGCCGGGTGCTGACCTGGCGCCATCCGCTGATGCGGTCCGCGGTGTACCAGGGCGCCGCGCTCACCGACCGCCTCGCGGCTCATCACGCCCTCGCCGAGGCGCTGACCGGTGCCGACTCCGCCGACCTGCGCGCCTGGCATCGCGCCAGTGCCGCAACAGGTCCCGACGAAGACATCGCGACCGAACTGGAACGAACGGCCGACCGTGCCCGGCACCGCCACGGCCTCCACGCCGCCGTGGCAGCCTACGAACGCTCGGCGGCGCTGAGCATCCACGCAACTGCCGGCATTCACGCAACCGCCGACATCCACACGAACGCCGGCGTCGACACGAACGCCCGAGCGCGCAGACTCGTCCTCGCCGCCGAGACCGCGATCGAAGCGGGCCTCACCGACCGAGCGGAACAGCTCGCCGAGCGAGCCGCGGCCCTGATCGGTGATATCCGACTCCGCGGCAGCGGCGAGAGCGGGCTCGAACTCCGGCTGGACCTGGTGCGAGCGCGGGCCGAATTCGCCGGCGGCAAGCCGGGTTCCGCCTATCGACGGCTGATGTCGGCGGCCGTCGCGATGCGCGAGTCCGATCACCGCGGGGCTGCCCGGATCCTGACCGAGGCCGTCCACACCGCGTGGTATCTCGGACCCGATGAAGTCGACGAGGTGGCCACCGTCCTGGCGACGCTGCGGCTGGTGGAGGAAGATCCCACGACGCCGATCGCGCGGTATCTGACCGACTCGGTGGCGGGCAGGCGAAGCATCGACCTGCGGGACGCGGCGGCCGCCGCGCGCGCGGGCGGAACGGACAACCCGGCCGACCTCGTGCAACTGTGTGGCAGCGGTTTGGTCGTCGGACAGGACCGGCAGGTCGAGGAGTTGGCCGACGAGTTGATCACGCAATGCCGGGAGCAGGGGCGGATCGGATCGCTGGCGCCGCTGTTGTTCTTCCGGTCCGAGGGGCTGCTGTTCGGTGGGCGACCGAGGGCGAGCCGGATCGCGGCCGAGGAGGGGTTGCGCATCGCAGGCGATATCGGGCAGGCGCAGTGGGTGAGCCAGATCCACGCCTTTCTGGCATATCTCGCCGCGCTACAAGGTGATTCGGCACTCTGTCACGATCATGCCGATCGTGCGGTGGCCGAGGAATTCGGCGGGTCGGGCGCGGTCGGTGCGTCCTGGGCGCACGCGGCCGTGGCGCTGCTGGCCCTCGGTGAAGGCAAGCTGGAGCAGGCGGGCACCGAACTCGCGCGGATGACGATCGAACCGGCGCGCCACCAGGTGATCGGACTGCGCACCCTCCCGGATCAGATCGAGATATCGGTTCGGCTCGGCGCCACCGACCGCGCGACCGAGGCGCTGTCTCGGCTCACTGCCTGGTCGCAACGGGCCGAGCAGGCGTGGATCGCGGCGCTGGCCGCCCGTGGCCGCGCGTTGCTGGCCGAGGGCCCGGATGCCGAACAACACTTCGTGGCCGCGCTCGCCGCCAACCGACCGTTCGACGAAGCTCGCACGCGGTTGCTGTACGGCGAGTGGCTGCGCCGCGACAAGCGCAAGACCGACGCGCGGGCCCAGCTCGAGCAGGCGACGGCGCTGTTCGATCGGCTCGGCGCGGCACCGTGGAGCGAACGCGCCCGCTCCGAACTGGGTGCGCTCGGTATCGGAACCGGGGCACGCGCGAGCGACGGTCCACTGAGCCTGCTCACCCCGCAGGAAGCACACATCGTGCGGCTGGCGGCGCGAGGATTATCGAATCGGGAGATCGCGGCGCGACTGTTCCTGAGCCATCGCACCGTCGGCCATCACCTGTACAAGGCGTATCCGAAGCTCGGTGTGCTGTCGCGCGGTGAGTTGAGCACGCTGGATCTGAGGGAATGAAGGCGCGCCGGATCAGCTGCGCGAGGCGGCGCGGGCGGCGCCGATGGTCCAGCGAACGGTGGCGACCGCGGCTCCGGCCAGTACCGCGACCTGCGGCGACCCGATGATCAGCAGCAACAGCGCGGCCACCACGAGCGCGGCGACGAGCGCCTCGAGCTTGTAGATCGGCCACGCGCTGCCCGCGATGTCGACGGTCGCGGGCGCTGCCGTTGAGGTGAGCACTGCCATGCAGACCAGGATAGGCGCACATCGAAGTTCGGTCCACCGAACTTATTCGAGTGACCCTATCGGGAACATCACAGAGCGTGGGTTCGTTATGCGGTCATGCCACTCACAGGAGAGTACGCACCGAGCACATCGGACTGGGCACGCGAACAGGCCGAGACCTACGAGAACTCCGGCGGCGCCGAGGGCACCTCGATGCAGGGCAAGCCCGTCATCCTGCTCACCACCAAGGGCGCCAAGACCGGCAAGCTGCGCAAGACGCCGCTGATGCGGGTCGAGCACGACGGCGAGTACGCCGTCGTGGCGTCACTGGGCGGGGCGCCGAAGAACCCTGTCTGGTACCACAACATCAAGGCACATCCGCACGTCGAACTGCGCGACGGCACCACCAGCAAGGATTACACCGCACGCGAGGTTTCCGGCGACGAGCGCGCGCGGTGGTGGGAACGCGCGGTCGCCGCGTGGCCCGACTACGAGGAGTACACGAAGAAGACCGACCGCGTGATTCCGGTCTTCGTCCTCACCCCACGCTGAACCCGCAGGTCGGAGCCACCCGCCGGGACTGCCCCGGCGGGTGGTTCCGCTGAACGAGGGCGGGAGGAGCCTCGGTAGCATTGTCGAGGTGTCCAACATCGCTGACGTCGCCGAAGTGCCCGTAACCCGTCCGCCGCTCACCGCGGACGAGATCGACGCCGCCGCCAAGCGAATTTCCGACATCATCGAGCCGACACCGCTGCAGTACAGCGCGCGACTGTCGGCGAGCACCGGGGCCCAGGTGTACCTCAAGCGCGAGGACCTGACCGCGGTCCGCTCCTACAAACTTCGCGGCGCCTACAACCTGATGGTGCAGCTCACCGCCGGCGAGCGCGCGGCGGGCGTGGTCGCCGCCAGCGCGGGCAACCACGCGCAGGGCGTGGCGTTCGCCTGCCGGGCGATGGGTGTGCGCGGGCGCATCTACGTGCCCACCACCACCCCCAAGCAGAAGCGCGACCGCATCCGCGTGCACGGCGGCGAGTTCGTCGAGCTGATCGCCGTCGGCGAGACCTACGACGCCGCGGCCGCGGCCGCGGCCGACGATGTGGCCCGCACCTGCGCCACGATGGTGCCGCCGTTCGACGACACGCGCACCGCCGCCGGTCAGGGGACCATCGCCGCGGAGTTCCTCGAGCAGCTCGGGGCCGCACCCGACCTGGTGGTCGTCCCGGCGGGCGGCGGCGGCTGCCTGGCGGGCATCGGCACCTACCTGCGTGAACGCGCCCCGCGCACCGGTCTGCTCGCGGTCGAACCCGCGGGCGCGGCCTCGCTGACCGCCGCGCTGGTCGCGGGCGCACCGGTGACGCTGCCCGAGATCGACCCGTTCGTCGACGGCGCCGCTGTGCGCCGGATCGGCGAACTGCCCTACCGAGCGGCGGCCTCGTTCGGCGGCCGGATGGTCTCGCACGCCTCGCTGCCCCTGCTCACCACGCCCGAATCCACTACCGGAACACCGGCTTTCCGGGTGATGCTGGTCGACGAGGGCGCCATCTGCACCGCGATGCTCGATCTCTACCAGAACGAGGGCATCATCGCCGAACCCGCGGGCGCGCTGGCCACCGCCGCCTTGGCCGAGATCGACATCGAGCCCGACAGCACGGTGGTGGTACTGATCTCGGGCGGCAACAACGACGTCTCGCGCTACGGCGAGATCATCGAACGGTCACTGGTACATCGCGGACTCAAGCACTATTTCCTGGTCGACTTCCCACAGGAGCCCGGTGCGCTGCGCCGCTTCCTCGACGATGTCCTCGGCCCCGACGACGACATCACCATGTTCGAGTACGTCAAGCGCAACAACCGGGATACCGGGGCCGCGCTGGTCGGTATCGAGCTCGGCGCCACCGACAATCTCGCCTCGCTCATGCACCGCATCGAGGAGTCCCCGATCCAGGCCGAACGCCTGGAGCCGGGCTCTCCCGCCTACCGCTATCTGACGTAGGTCCACCGCGCGGTGGTCAGGCCGCCGCGCGGTCCTCACGACGTCCGGACGGGCGACCCGTGCGCGCGCCCGACACGACCAGCGGTAGCAGCCAACCCAGGGCGAGCTGGTCGTAGGGCAGCAGGATCTGGTCGAGGCGGTTGTGGACGTAGGCCACCGACAGGCCCGACTGCGGGTCGACCCAGCCGAACGAACCGCCGAGTCCGATATGACCGAAGGCGGACCGCGCACCGGGAACGGGCATCGAGTGGTAACCCAGGTGCCACATCATCGGCAGGTAGAACAGCGCGTGGTCGAGCCGGTAGCTCTGCACCCGGCGGATCGCGGCGTGCGTGCTCGGCCGCAGGTACGGCGTGCCGTCGACGGTGAAACCGTCGGCCAGCGCGGCATACATCTTCGCCAGCCCGGCGGCCGTCGCGACACCGTTGCCCGCGGGCATCTCGGTGTTCAGGATCGGCGGGGCGTCACCGTCGAGAATGCCGTCCAGACCGGGCACGAACAGGCAACGGGCGGCCGCACCGAGCGGGCCGGGCAGCCGGAAACCGACATTCGCGAGCAGACCGGCGCCGATCGGATGCGCGGCGAAACTCAAGTGCGCCCCGGACAGCCGAGCGTATTCGGTCGACGAGTCAGCGGCGGGCCGCCCGAGGTGGATGCCGTCGATCCCGAGCGGATCGGTGACCTCGGTGCGGATCAACTCGCTCATGTTCCGGCCGGTCACAGCCCTGGCCAGGCCCGCGAGCAGCCAACCGTAGGTCAGGGCGTGATAGGTGGGGGTGCCGAGGTGGCGGTCCGGGGCGGCCAGCGCCAGCCGGTCCTCCATCAACTCGTGATCGAGTGCCTCCGCGGCGGTGCCCGCGACCGAGGACAGCGACGACAGGCCCGACCGGTGGGTGAGCACGTCGGCGACGGTGATCGCGCCCTTGCCGCGCGCGGCGAAACGCGGCCAGTATTCGGCGACCGGGGCCTGGTAGTCGATCAGTCCGCGATCGGCGAGCCGGTGGATGACGGTGGCGGTGACGCCCTTGGTCGCGGAGAACACGATCGCGCCGGTATCGGCGTTCCATGGTCGGTCGCCCGCGCTACCGGTCCAGAAGTGGGCGAGCGGTTCACCGTGCCGATAGATCGCCAGTGCCCCACCCGCGTCGCGGCGGTGGCCGATCAAGGCGGCGAAAGCGCGCACCAGTGGACCGAACCCGGCCGGGGCGTAGCCCCCGACTCCGGCCGGGAGGGCAGTGCTGTCCTGCCCGTAAGCGTCGTTGCTCATCATGCAACTATACGGCGTTATGCCTCTTCGGCAACGCCGATTTTCGGACTGTGGCCGACCCGTGGCCGGGCGTCATCACTCGGTGACCACGGTCCCCGCGCCGTCACCCTCCTCCAGTACGGCGAAACTGTGACCCGAAATCAGTATTCCCGCACCGCTTTCGGTAGCCGGTGACCAGGCCAGCAGCACCCGACCGTGCACCGGGATCACCACTTCGTCCTCGGCGAGGTTGCACACCACCGAGATTCGGCCACGCCGCAGGATGAACCAGCGTCGCGCCTCGTCGTAGTCGGCCCACACCCGTTCCAGCCAGGGATCGGCGAATTCGGGCCGTGACCTGCGCAGGGCGAGCAGGCCGCGGTAGCAGGCGAGCAACCGGGCGTGCGGTTCGCGACCGACCTCGGTCCAGTCGAGCTTGGAGCGGGTGAAGGTGGCCGGGTCCTGTGGGTCGGGCACCTCGTCGCCCGACCAGCCGTGCTCGGCGAACTCGGCGCGACGGCCGGTGGCGGTGGCCGCGGCGACGACCGGGTCGGTGTGGGAGGTGAAGAACTGGAACGGGGTGCGCGCGCCCCACTCCTCCCCCATGAAGAGCATCGGCGTACTCGCCGAGAGCAGCACCAGCGCCGCCTTCACCGCGAGCTGACCGGGGGTGAGGTAGGCGCTGGGTCGATCACCGATCGCGCGATTGCCGATCTGATCGTGATTGCAGGTGTACCCGAGCAGCGCGCTGCCGGGCAGCAGATCGCGACGCAGCGGCACGCCGTGGGTGCGGCCGCGAAAGCTGGAATAGGTCCCGGCGTGGAAGAAGCCGTGGGTGAGGGTCTGTGCGAGGCAGGACAGCGAGCCGAAATCGGCGTAGTAGCCCTGTCTTTCACCGGAAACGGCAGTGTGCACGGCGTGGTGCAGGTCGTCGTTCCACTGCCCGGTGAGCCCGTAGCCGCCCGCCGCGCGCGGGGTGATCAGCCGAGGGTCGTTGAGGTCGCTCTCCGCGATCAAGCTGAGCGGTCGGCCCAGATGTGCTGCCAACGCCGTGGTTTCGACGGCGAGCTCGTCGAGCAGGTGGGTGGCGGTACGGTCGACGAGCGCGTGGACGGCGTCGATGCGCAGCGCGTCGAGATGGAATTCGCGCAACCAGCGCAGGGCGTTGTCGATGATGTAGGCGCGGACCGCGTCAGAACCGGGACCGTCGAGGTTGAGGCTGCGACCCCAGGTGTTGCGGCCCTCGGTGAGGTACGGGCCGAAGCGCGGCAGGTAGTTGCCGCACGGGCCGAGGTGGTTGTAGACCACGTCGAGGCAGACCGCCAGACCTCGGGCGTGGCAGGCGTCGACGAAGCGCTGCAGGCCGTCGGGACCGCCGTAGCTCTCCTGGACCGCGTACCATCCGACGCCGTCGTAGCCCCAGTTGTGGGTGCCGTCGAAGGCGTTCACCGGCATGAGTTCGACGGTGGTGACGCCCAGTGTCACCAGATGGTCGAGGCGCTCGATCGCCGCGTCGAAAGTACCGTCGGGAGTGAATGTGCCGAGGTGGAGTTCGTAGAACACCGAGCCGGCCAGGGTCCTGCCGGTCCAGTTCCGGTCGGTCCACACCGCCTGGTCGAGATCGTGGACGGCGGAGGTTTCGTGCACGCCATCGGGTTGGCGGGCCGAGCGCGGGTCGGGCAGGACCGTCGGATCGTCGTCGATCAGGAAGCCGTAGCGGGCACCCTGACCTGCATCGACGCGGACCGACCAGTTGCCGCCACCGTTTCTTCGCATCGGGTGCTCGACCCCGTCCAGTTGCAGTCGCACCGCTGCCGCCGCCGGCGCCCACACCCGAAACTGCCTCATCGGCCCAGCATCGCATGCCCCGCGCCGGTCCGCTCGATCAACGATTCACCGCTCGTAGGCGGCTACCCCGACCGGCCCGGCGCCGACGCACAGCGACTGACCCTCCTCCAGCGACCTGATCCGCAGCGTGTCACCACCGCCGAGCAGCCGGATGTACACGGTGTTCAGGCCCGCGCGCACGTCGGCGATCGTCTCGGTCTCGCCTTCGAAGGACAGGGCGATCCGGCCGTCTCGTGCGGCGTTGTAGTTCACCTGGGCGGTCCAGTCGCGGATCTGCATGGGTCCGTCGAGTGGGAGGTTGGCGCCCGCGGTGCCGGGCACGCGGTATCCGCAGCGGGGTTCGGGGCCCTCGACGATGGCCCGGTTCCACCAGACCCGCGCGTCGACGATGGCGCCGTCGTCGGTGATCATCCGCAGGCGCGGGGTCGAGTGGGCGAAGGTGGTCGACGTCGCGAGGGGGGCGAAGACGCGGTCGGTCATGTTCTCGGGAAAAGCCAACGGGTTCAAGACATTCCAGGGAACCTCTTGCGGCAGCAACGGCGCGTCGGCGGCGCCGGGGAGCGCGGCGCGCACGCCGCTGACGTAGGTGCGGGCCGGGCTCGGTTCCCATGATCTGGTGAAGGTGATCGTCGAGTACACGCTGCTGGCGAGGAACGCGGCGATCGCCGAGATACCGACGATCCGCCGTGCTCGACTCGCCTCGATCGCAGCCGATCCGCCTTCGGTACGCGTATGTGTCGATTCCACGCTCGTCGGTACCTGTTGGCGCGCATGGGCATTCGATCTCGATATCGAACTCGACCGAGCCCGGCGGGGCGCCAGCGCGATCAGCGCGAGCGCCACGGTGGCGACGACAGCGAAGTCGGCGAAATAGCGCACCGACTGCAGAAGCAGACCCGCGGTACTGGGGCCGTCGCGCAGGATGACGACCGGCGCGATGGTCAGGACCCCGTATCCGGCGGCGCACACCCAGATCGCGGCGACTCGGCGGCGGGTGCGCATCGTCCACACCGCGAACAGGATCAGTGCCAGCCAGCTGAGCACAGCCAGCACACTCGGCGCATCCGCCCACGGGGTGGCCGGTTGCCAGCGTTCCCAGCGCCACGGGCCGCCGAACAGCGCGGGCACCAGCCCGTCGGACAGCGCACGGCTCCACAGGGTTCCGGGATGCTCGGGAGCCGAGAGTCCCCTCGGACGTTGGATGACGAACAGGAAACACGCCGACCACGCCAGCAACACCGCACCGGCCGCCGTCCACAGCAGGCCCCCACGCCGAGCGGCCACCCGCGCAGAACCACCCGTCACGTACGCGGTCAGCACCACCGCCGCGAAGGCGACCGGCAGGACGACCACCGATTTCTCGAAGAACATCAACGCCACCGCGAACACCACGGCCCCCGACGCCGCGTACCGTCGCCGCCCCGTTCGCACCAGCAGCACCGCGTCCGCGCTCACCCAGGCCAGCGCGATCTGCAACGGCAACGCGTTCACCGCCGCCGACCACCAGGCGAACGCGGGCACCGTCAACGGGACGAACAGGAAGAACACCAGGGGGCCGAGCAGGCGGGCGCGGACCCCGAGCAGCACGACCAACAGTCGCAGCACCGCCAGCGAAGCGAGCAACTGCAAGCCGGTCAGCACCACGACCGCGGCGGGCCAACTCAACGGCGCCACCTCGGTGACCAGCCAAATCAGCACGAACGCCAACGGCATCACGTGCCCGTCGTGACTGGTGAACAGCAATTCCGTCGAGAGCACCGGCTGACTGCTCACCCGGCCGATCAGCAGGAAATCGTCCCAGTAGAAGAATCCCGACGCGGCCACCCAGCCGCGCAATACCAGCTGCGCCGCGATCAGCGCCGCCGCGATCAGCAGCACCACCCGACCGGATATCGGCGTCGGCGTCGGCGTCGGCCCCGACGGGTCGCGGGAGTGCGGTGGCGAGTCGAGCAGCGGCACGGACGTCACGTCTGTCGACGCTAGCTCGTCGTTCGCGGGGCGGCCATCACGACCCACCCCGGGGGCGTCGCCGATGGTCCGGCTGTGCACATTTTTGGACTGATCTGTACAAAACCTGCTATGGTCATCGACATGGCCAGACCCAAGGAGTTCGACGAGCACCACGCCGTGGACGCCGCCATGCGGGCGTTCTGGTCCGCCGGTTACGAGGCGACTTCCACCCAGGACCTCTGCGCCGCGACGGGTTTGGGCCGCAGCAGCATCTACAACACCTTCACGAGCAAGCGCGATCTGTTCGATCGCGCCCTGCGCCACTACATGACCACGAAGAACGCCCCTCTGTTCGACCTCCTCGACAGCGACGCACCGGCCAGGGACCGGATCGCCGAGGTTCTTCGCCGGACCGCCGACGCGCCCGATACCGAACCCGCGGGTTGCCTGGTGGTCAACTCGATCGTCGAACTCGCCCCGCACGACGACGCCGCCCGCGAACTCCTCAACGCCGACGGTGCGCGCCGTCTCGACGCGCTCACGGCGACTATCGAAAGCGGCCAGCGCGCAGGCGAATTCACCGCCGACCGGGACGCACGCGCTCTCGCCCAGTTCCTGACCGCCACGATCAGCGGCATGCGCGTCGCGGCGCGCGGCGGCGCCGATCACGTCACCCTCACCGCGATCGCCGATACCGCGCTGCGCTGCCTCTGAGAGCTCATGGCTCACGACAGCTCTCGCCATGTCTTCATTTTGAACCGATTGATCTAAAACAATCTTTATACGAGAGGTTGTCATGCCGACCGCTGTCTACATCCTGGGCCTGTCCATCTTCGCCCAGGGCACCTCCGAACTGATGCTGGCCGGGCTCCTCCCCGACCTGGCCGCCGACCTGGGTGTCTCCATTCCCCGTGCGGGACTGCTCATCTCGGCCTTCGCGCTGGGCATGCTGGTCGGCGCGCCACTGCTGGCGGTGGTGACGCTGCGGTGGCCACGCCGAAACGCGCTGCTGGTCTTCCTCGCGATCTTCGTCGCCGCCCACGTCGTGGGTGCGCTGAGCGGTGACTACTGGGTGATCCTCGCTACCCGGGTGGTGAGCGCCTTCGTCTACGCGGGGTTCTGGGCGCTGGCGGCGGCGACCGCGGTGAGTCTGGTGGCACCCTGGTTGCGCGGACGGGCGATGAGCGTCGTCGCGGGTGGACTCACCCTCGCCACGATCATCGGCGTACCCGCCGGCACCGTGATCGGGCAGCACCTGGGCTGGCGCGCGGCCTTCTGGGCGGTCGCCGGACTGTCCGCGCTGTCGATGATCGGGGTGTTCACGAAGATTCCGGGCGGTCGGCCCGCCACGGTCGCTCCCCTGCGTGGCGAACTGCGAGTGATGGCGAACCCTCGGCTGTGGGTGTCCTACGGCGCCACCGCGCTGTCGACGGGTGCGGCGTTCGTCATCTTCGCCTACCTCGGCGCGATGCTGGCCGACACCACCGGCATCGCACCCGCCTGGATTCCAGTCGTGCTCGGGCTGTACGGCGCCGGTGGACTGATCGGGATCACCGTCGGCGGGCGATTCGCCGACGCGCACCCGTTCCGCACCCTGTACGTCGGGGCCGCCGGGATGACGGTGGCCGCGGCGGCGATCGCTGTCACCGCGCACTCCCCCGCGCCGATGATCGCGCTCGTACTGTTGCTCGGCGCGTTCGGTTTCGCCACGAACCCGGCCTTGAACACTCGGGTTTTCGCCCTGGCGGAGGGCGCCCCGACCCTGGCCGCGGCGACCAACTACTCGGCGTTCAACGTCGGGATCACGGTCGGTCCGTGGCTGGGCGGGCTGGCCATCGGCGCCGGACTCGGCTTCACCTCGATCGGCTGGATCGGCGCCGGGCTCGGGCTGGCCATGCTCGTCACCGTCGGGCTGTCCCATCGGCTGGAACGCGAAAACCGCACGGCCGCCGCTACTTCCGAGCCGCCGATGCCCGCGCTCATCCACCCATAGACGTGGAGAGGTCGACACCACCGGCCGGTGGTGTCGACCTCTTCGGCTCGCTCAGCCCAGGCAGCCCGGGCCGAGGAGCGCTTTCAGGTCACCCATCAGCGCCGACGACGGAGACACGCGCCAGGCGTCGTCGAGTTTGAGCATGGTGGTCTTCTCACGGGCGCCGACATGGCGGATGAAGACATCCGAGGTGCCCTGGTGGCGGGTGAGGACCTTCTTCAGCTCACCGAGCTTGTCGGGCGTGCACATCCGGGTCGTCATGACCACCGCCACCGGCTTGGCCACGCCGATGGCCGAGAGGTCGGGGACGACGAGGTCGTTGGCGATCAGGGAGATGCGATCGTCGCGCACGGACACCCGGGCCTTCACCAGCACCACGGCGTCTTCGACCACATCCATGCCGTACACCGAGTACGACTGCGGGAAGAACAGCACCTCCACGCCACCGGTGAGGTCTTCCAATTGCGCCGAGGCCCAGGCCAACCCGTTCTTGTTGATCCGGCGGTTCACCGAGGCGAGAATGCCACCGATGGTCACCTGCGCGCCGTCCTTGACATCGCCTTCCAGGATCGCCGGAATGGGAGTGTCGACCTGGGCGGCGAGCACGTGCTCGACACCGTTGAGCGGGTGGCCGGACACGTAGAGCCCCAGCATCTCCCGTTCGAGGGCGAGTTTGTGCTTGGTCTCCCATTCGTCCTCGGGGACTTTGACATTGAACACCGACGCCATCGATTCGTCGCCGTCGCCGAGCCCGCCGAACAGGTCGAATTGGCCGATCGCCTCGGCCTTCTTGGTCGACATCACCGCGTCGATCGCATCGGAGTGGATCAGCAGCAGGCCCTTGCGCGGATGCCCGAGTGAGTCGAATCCGCCCGCCTTGATGAGGGATTCGGTGACCTTCTTGGAGCAGGCGATCGCGTCGATCTTGTTCAGATAGTCGGAGAAGTCGGTGAACTTCGACTTCTCCCTGCGCGCGGAGATGATCGAGCCGACCACGTTGGTACCGACGTTGCGCACCGCGCCGAGACCGAACCGGATATCGGTGCCGACCGAGGCGAAGTTCAGCTCCGACTCGTTGACATCGGGCGGCAGCACCGTGATGCCCATCTTGCGGCAATCCGACAGGTAGATGGCGGCCTTGTCCTTGTCGTCACCGACGGAGGTGAGCAGACCCGCCATGTACTCGGCCGGATAGTTGGCCTTGAGGTAGGCGGTCCAGAAGGAGACGAGGCCGTAGCCCGCGGCGTGCGATTTGTTGAACGCGTATCCGGCGAACGGGAGAATCGTGTCCCACAGCGCCTTGATGGCGGGCTCGGAGAAATCGTTGGCGAGCATGCCGTCGCGAAAACCGGCGTAGGCCTCTTCCAGGACCGACAGCTTCTTCTTACCCATGGCGCGGCGCAGGATATCGGCTTGGCCGAGCGAGTACCCGGCCACCTTCTGCGCGATCTGCATGATCTGTTCCTGATAGACGATCAGGCCGAAGGTGTCGGCCAGGATCTCCTTCAGTGGCTCTTCGAGTTCGGGGTGGATCGGTTTGACTTCTTGCCGGTTGTTCTTGCGGTCGGCGTAGTCGTTGTGGGCGTTCATGCCCATCGGGCCGGGGCGGTACAGCGCGAGGACGGCGACGATATCGCCGAATCCGGTGGGTTGCATGCGGCGCAGCAGGTCGCGCATGGCGCTGCCGTCGAGCTGGAACACGCCGAGGGTGTCGCCGCGAGCGAGCAGTTCGTAGGTGGCCGGGTCGTCGAGCGGCAGGTGGTCCATGTCGAGATCGATGCCGCGGTTGGCCTTGATGTTCTCCAGGGCGTCACCGATGACGGTGAGGTTGCGCAGACCGAGGAAGTCCATCTTCAACAGGCCGATGGCCTCACACGACGGGTAGTCCCAGCCGGTGATGATCGCGCCGTCCTGGGCGCGCTTCCACACCGGGATCGCGTCGGTGAGCGGTTCCGAGGACATGATGACCGCGCAGGCGTGCACGCCCGCGTTGCGGATCAGGCCCTCCAGGCCACGCGCGGTCTCGTAGATCTTGGCGACATCGGGGTTGGACCCGATGAGTTCGCGGACCTCGGCGGCTTCCTTGTACCGCTCGTGGTCGGGATCGGTGATCCCCGAGACCGAGATGTCCTTGGCCATGATCGGCGGCGGCAGCGCCTTGGTGATCTGGTCGGCGATGGCGAAACCGGGCTGACCGAACAGTACTCGCGCGGAGTCCTTGATCGCGGCCTTGGTCTTGATGGTGCCGAACGTGATCACCTGGGCCACGCGGTCGCTGCCCCACTTCTCGGTGGCGTAGCGGACCATCTCACCGCGGCGGCGATCATCGAAGTCGATATCGATATCGGGCATCGACACACGCTCGGGATTGAGGAACCGCTCGAACAGCAGGCCGTGCGGGATGGGGTCGATATTGGTGATGCCCATCGCGTAGGCCACCAGCGAACCGGCGGCCGAACCTCGACCGGGACCGACGCGGATGCCGACCTCGAGCGCGTGCTTGATCAGGTCACCGACGACGAGGAAGTACGCCGGGAAACCCATTTCGCAGATGACTTTGAGTTCGAAGTCGGCGCGGTCGAGGTATTCGCGCGAGGGACCGTCCGGGAAGCGGCGATCGAGGCCGTCGAGGACCTCCTTGCGCAACCAGCTGGCCTGGTCGTGACCTTCGGGCACCGGGAAGATCGGCATCCGATCACGATGCGCCCACACGTCGTCATAAGACTGAACGCGCTCACCGATGAGCTCGGTGTTGTCGCAGGCGCCTTCGACTTCGGCGTCCCAGATGGCGCGCATCTCCGCGGCGGATTTGAGGTAGTAGCCGTCACCGTCGAACTTGAACCGGGTGGGGTCCGACAGTGTTTTGCCGGTCTGAATGCACAGCAGCGCTTCGTGATTGACCGACTGGTCCTTGGTGACGTAATGGCAGTCGTTGGTGGCGATCGGCGGGATGCCGAGTTGCTTGCTGATATCGACCAGGCCCTCGCGGACCCGGCGCTCGATGGACAGACCGTGGTCCATCACCTCGAGGAAGAAGTTGTCGGCGCCGAAGATCTCCTGCCACTTCGCGGCGGCCTCGAGCGCTTCGCGGTCGTGACCCAGACGCAGGCGGGTCTGTACCTCGCCCGACGGGCAGCCGGTCGTGGCGATGATGCCCTCGGCGTGCTGGGCGATGATCTCCTCGTCCATGCGCGCCCACTTGCCCAGCTGGCCCTCGATGGAGGCCAGGCTCGACAGCTTGAACAGGTTGCGCAGACCGGTCGCGTTCTCGGCGACCATGGTCATGTGGGTGTAGGCACCCGAGCCGGAGACGTCGTCGCCCTTCTGGCCCGGATCGCCCCACTTCACCCGCTTGGTGTCGAAACGCGAGCCCGGCGCGATGTAGGCCTCGATGCCGATGATCGGCTTGATGCCCGCCTTCTTGGCCGAGTTGTAGAACTCCGAGGCCCCGTACATATTGCCGTGGTCGGTCATGCCGACCGCGGTCATACCCAACCGCTCCGCCTCCGCGAACAGCGGCGAGATCTTCGCCGCTCCATCGAGCATCGAGTACTCGGTGTGGTTGTGCAGGTGAACGAACGATCCGGACGGAGCCAAGACGGTCCTTCCTCCCATAGAGTCGGCGGGGGTTGGCCCTGGCATTCTATGCACTGGGGTCTGACACTTTCGGTGCCCACACCGACATAATCGATCGGTGCATACCGATCGGCCGACTCGATGACCCCCGTCATCGTGACCACCGTGGCCGTCGCCCTGCTGGTCGTGGCCCTGCTGGTGTGGCGGCGCACGCAGCGGGTGGTCACCACACCCGCCCAGCGGGCCGTGCATCAGGCGCTGCATACCGCGTCGCTGGCCGCCGTGCCGCTGCGGCGGGGGCTGACCGATGAGTCGGCGAACGAAGCCGCGCCACACCTACGGGCGCTCGCCGGTGCCGATGCGCTGGGCGTGGCCGATGCCGAAGGGACTCTGCTGGCCTGGGACGGTCCGCACACCGCGATGTTCGCCTCGTTCGCCGAGGCCGCGCGGCGGGCTGTCGCCGATGAGCGGCCCGTGCTGGTCACCGGCGACGAGCACTCGTTGATCGCGCAACCGCTGCTGATCGACGCGGGGGCGGCGGTGGGGGTGCTCGGCATGGTGACGACCGGGAAGCCGGGGCCTGGCATGCTCGGGGCGGTCGCGGAGGTGGCGCGCTACGCGTGCGGGCAGTTGGAACTGGCCGAACTGGATGCTTCCAGGGCTCGGGTGGACCGGGCCGAATTGCGGGCGCTGCGAGCCCAGATCAGTCCGCACTTCATCTACAACGCGCTCAACACCATCGCCTCGTTCGTCCGGACCGATCCGGATCGGGCCCGCGAACTGATCCTCGAGTTCGCCGACTTCACCCGCTATTCCTTCCGTGCCGCGGGCGAATTCACCGTCCTCGCCGACGAACTGCGCAATATCGAGCGGTATCTGGCGTTGGAACAGGCCCGCTTCGGTGACGCGCTGGACGTGCGGCTGCGCATCGCACCAGAAGTGCTCGGTGTCGTGCTGCCGTTCCTCGCCCTGCAACCCCTCGTCGAGAACGCGGTCCGGCACGGCCTGGCAGGCGGTGGCCGAGGTGGCCAACTGAGCATCGTCGCCGTCGACGCGGGCACCGACTGCCTGATCAGCGTCGAAGACGACGGCGTCGGCATGGACCCCGACCTGCTGCGCTCCGGGGCCCTCGACGCCGTCGACACCGACACCGGACCGGCCCGGACCGGCGAGGCGGCCCACGTGGGCCTGGCCAATGTCGACGACCGCCTGCGCGCCGCTTTCGGCAACGACTACGGCCTGGTCGTGGAAACCGCGCCCGGTGCGGGCACGAAGGTCAGCATGCGGGTGCCGAAGTTCCGCGCCGGTATCCGCGCCTGATCCCGGTCTCTCACGGTGTTCGCACCGACGCCGACGACGCCGGTTACGATGGATCGGTTGTGACTTGGAACACCGATGAAACCTCGACCGCTCTGCGGGTGCTCGCCGTCGATGATGAGAAACCGGCGCTCGACGAGCTGGTGTATCTGCTGAGCACGCAGGCGGGGGTCGGCGAGATCCACCGGGCGAACGAGGCGACCGGGGCCTTGCGGTTGTTGCGAGCCCATCCCATCGACGCGGTCTTTCTCGATATCGATATGCCGGGGCTCACGGGAATGGAGCTGGCGGGAATCCTGTCGGAATTCGCGGAGCCGCCCGCGGTGGTGTTCGTGACCGCGCACGACGATCACGCGGTGGCCGCCTTCGATCTGGGCGCGGTGGACTATCTGCTCAAACCCTTGCGAGGGGCTCGGTTGGGTGCGGCGGTGCGACGGATTCTGGCGGGACGGACTTCGGCGCCCGCCACGGCGGTGGCGGCCACCGCCCATCCCAGTGAGGTGATCCCGGTGGAGCTCGGCGGGGTGACCACCCTGGTGAATCGGGCCGACGTGGCGTGGGTCGAGGCCGAGGGCGATTACGCGCGGTTACATACCGGCAGCGGGTCGCATTTGGTGCGAATTCCGTTGTCGGCGTTGGAATCACGCTGGGAGGACGCCGGTTTCCTGCGGGTGCACCGCTCGTATCTGGTGGCGTTGCGCTCGGTGACCGGATTGCGGAGCGTGGGCAACGCGACGGTGGTCTGCCTGCGGACCGAGGGGGCGGCGGGCACGGTGGAATTGCCGGTGAGCCGACGACAGGTGCGCGAACTCAAACAGCGGTTGGTGCACGGACCTCGGCAGAACTGGTCGCAACGGTGACAGGTCCGCAGCGACCGCCGCGCGAACGCGTGGTGCTGGCGCGGCGGCGGGGCGCGCGTCAGGTGCGTACCCGCACCGAGGTGGTCGAGCAGACCGATCTCGGCGCGGCGCTGATCGGTGGGCTGATCCGGGCGCAACTGGGCCTGGCGTTGCGTCTCGGGCTGGTGGTGGTGGTCGGGTTCGGCGCGCTGCCGGTGCTGTTCGGCGTCGACGCGATCGCCGAGACCGCGGTGCTCGGCGTGCGGCTGCCGTGGCTGATCCTCGGCATCGTCGCGTTTCCGGCGCTCTACGCGGCGGGGTGGTTGTATGTGCGCCTGGCGCAGCGCAACGAGGACGACTTCCTCGAAGTGGCCGGGGACTGATCCGTGCCCGGCGAAATGACGCGGTCGCCACACGGCGTTCACCGTCTCCGATGCCGTAGGCCGATCGGATGAGCCACGACACCCCCGCGCTGACGGTCGCCGCGCTACTGCTGGCCGCGCTCGCCACAGTCGGTATCGGGTTCTACGGAGTGCGGCTGTCGCGCACGACTTCCGATTTCCTGGTCGCCTCACGCACCGTGGGTTCGCGATGGAACGCCGCGGCGATCTCCGGTGAATACCTTTCCGCCGCGTCCTTTCTCGGTGTCGCCGGGTTGATCGCCAAATACGGCGCCGACGCCCTCTGGTATCCGGTGGGCTTCACCGCGGGTTATCTGGGCCTGTTGATGTTCGTGGCCGCGCCGCTGCGCCGCTCCGGTGCGTATACCGTGCCGGACTTCGCCGAATTCCGGTTGGGGTCGATTCGATTGCGGCGCATGGCCGCCGGTCTCGTCGTACTGGTGTGCGCGGTGTACCTGATCCCGCAATTCCAAGGGGCCGGACTCACCCTGCACATTCTGCTCGGCGTGCCCGACTGGGTGGGCGCGGTGTCGGTGGGCGCGATCGTGCTGGCCAATGTGATCGGCGGCGGCATGCGGTCGGTGACCATGGTGCAGGCATTCCAGTACTGGCTGAAATTGACGGCGGTGGCGGTGCCCGCGCTGGTGCTCGGCCTGCATTTCCTCGCCGACGAACGACCGGTCGCCACCCCGGTGCCCCCCACCGTCGCCGAGCGCACCACCGTCGAGATCTCCACCGATGTCGTCGTGCACCTCGATGTTTCGCAAGAGGTCACGATCACCGGGAACCTCGACGGGCTGCCCACCGCGGGCTCGGTCGTCCTGACACCGGGCGATCACACCCTCGCCGCAGGCACCGAACTGATCCTGGCGCCGGGCTCGGCCGTTCCGGTGGTAGCCGGCGCGCCTGCCGACGGCGCGAGCTGGGTGGCGCCCGGCGGCGGATTCGGTGGGCAACATCCGCAGTACCAGGTGTTCTCCCTGATCGTGGCGACCTTCCTCGGCACCATGGGACTGCCCCATGTGCTCGTCCGCTTCTACACCAATCGCGACGGCCCGTCCGCGCGCCGGACGGCGCTGACAGTGATCGGGCTGGTCGGCGTCTTCTATCTGTTCCCGATTCTGCTCGGCGTCTTCGCCCGCCTCTACGTGCCCCAACTGCTGATCACCGGCGCCTCCGACGCGGCGGTGGTACTACTACCCGGCGCCGTGCTCGGCGGGCTCGGTGGACAGCTGCTGGCCGCGCTGGCGGCGGCCGGGGCGATCGCGGCGTTCCTGTCCACCTCGTCGGGACTGCTGGTCAGCCTGGCCGGTGTGCTCAGTACCGACGTGCTGCGCGGCCGGATCCGGGACTTCCGGCTCGCCGCGCTGGTCGCGGGCCTGGTCCCGTTGACGCTCGCGGTGAGCGTGGCGTCGCTGGATCTGTCGCGCACCGTCGCCCTCGCCTTCTCGGTGGCCGCGTCGACCCTGTGCCCGTTGCTGGTGCTCGGCATCTGGTGGCGCGGACTCACCGCGACCGGCGCGGCCGCGGGAATGCTCACCGGCGGCATCACCGCGGGCGGAGCGACCGTCGTCGCGGTGCTCGGTGGCGTGTCCCCCGCGCTGGCGAACGGCTGGCCCGCCGCGATCGTCGACTATCCGGGTGCGGTCAGCGTGCCACTGGCCTTCGCGGTCACGATCCTGGTCAGCCTCGCGACCACGGGACAGGATCGGCGGGCGGTGGCGGGGGTGTTCGTGCGCATGCACGCGCCCGAGCGGCTCGGGATGAGCGCCGATCGCGACCCCGAAACCGCCACTCACCGGTGATCTCGCGGCGACCGTTCGTCGCGCCACACCGACCGCTCACCGCACGGGCGGCCACCTTCACCGAGTGACCCACACCACACCGTCATGCGCCCGCGTCCGGGGACCTACCGTCATCTCCACGCACGACCCCCCTTCACGCTAGGACGACCGGCATGACCCGAACCGACACCGAGGCGCCGCAACCGCGCACGCCGAGTGCCGACGAATGGCTCGCGGTACAAGCGAGCCCGCAGTTCCAAGAGCTTCGACACCGACTGCGGCGCTTCATCTTCCCGATGACCGCGCTGTTCCTGGTGTGGTATCTGAGCTATGTGTTGCTCGGCGCGTACGCGCACGACTTCATGGCGCGCCAGGTTTTCGGCAACATCAACGTGGGTCTGCTGCTCGGCCTCGGGCAGTTCGTCTCCACCTTCCTCATCACCGGGCTCTACGTCCGTTTCGCCAACCGTGAGCTGGATCCGCGCGCCGCGGCCATCCGTGAAGAACTCGAGGGAACCCAGGCATGAGCGTCACCCTTGCCGCGTCGTCGACGGTGGGCAACCCCGTCGCCAATATCGCCATTTTCCTGCTGTTCGTCGCGGTCACCATGGTCGTGGTGATCCGGGCCAGCCGCAACAACGCCAGTGCCGCGGACTATTTCACCGGTGGGCGTGGCTTCTCCGGCCCGCAGAACGGCATCGCCATCGCCGGTGACTACCTGTCGGCCGCGAGCTTCCTCGGCATCGCGGGCGCGATCGCCGTGTACGGCTACGACGGGTTCCTGTATTCGATCGGGTTCCTCGTCGCCTGGCTGGTCGCGCTGCTGCTGGTGGCCGAGATGCTGCGCAACACCGGCAAATTCACCATGGCCGATGTCCTCAGCTTCCGATTGAAGGAGGGCCCGGTCCGCACCGCGGCCGCGCTGACCACCCTCACCGTCTCGCTGTTCTACCTGCTCGCGCAGATGGCGGGCGCGGGCGGCCTGGTGGCCCTGCTGCTCGATATCTCCAGTCGCACCGGACAATCCATCGTCATCGCGGCCGTCGGCGTGCTGATGATCGTGTATGTGCTGGTCGGCGGCATGAAGGGCACCACGTGGGTGCAGATCATCAAGGCGGTGCTGCTGATCGCGGGCGCCGGGCTGATGACGGTGATGGTGCTGGCGAAGTTCGGCTTCAACTTCTCCGACATCCTCGGTGCCGCACAGGAATCGGTGAGCGAGTCCGCCAACAAGGCGGTGGCCGCCCGCGATGTGCTCGCGCCCGGCGCGCAATACGGCGGCAGCGAGACGTCCAAGCTGAACTTCTTGTCGCTGGGCCTGGCGCTGGTGCTCGGCACCGCGGGTCTGCCGCACGTGCTGATGCGCTTCTACACCGTCCCGACCGCGAAAGAGGCTCGGCGTTCGGTGGTGTGGGCGATCGGTCTGATCGGCGCCTTCTACCTGTTCACGCTTGTGCTCGGGTACGGCGCGGCGGCGATCGTCGGCCCGGACAAGATCCTCGCCGCGGCGGGTGGTCAGAACTCGGCGGCGCCGCTGCTGGCGTTCGAACTCGGCGGAGTGGTCCTGCTCGGGGTGATCTCGGCGGTCGCGTTCGCGACGATCCTCGCGGTCGTGGCCGGACTCACCATCACCGCGTCGGCCTCGTTCGCCCATGACATCTACGCCAGTGTCATCAAGAAGGGCAATGTCGACGAGGTCAAGCAGGTACGGGTCTCGCGGATCACCGCGGTGGTGATCGGTGTGCTCGCGATCGGCCTCGGCATCCTCGCCAACGGCCAGAACATCGCGTTCCTGGTGGCGCTGGCGTTCGCGGTGGCGGCGGCGGCGAACCTGCCGACGATCCTGTTCTCGCTGTTCTGGAAGCGCTTCAACACCACCGGCGCGCTGTGGTCGATGTACGGCGGCCTGATCTCGACCATCGTGCTCATCGTGTTCTCGCCCGCGGTATCGGGCAGCAAGACCGCGATGATCAAGGGCGCGGACTTCGACTACTTCCCGCTGTCCAACCCGGGCATCGTTTCCATTCCTCTGGCGTTCGCACTCGGCGTGCTCGGCACCTTCCTCGGTGGCCGTGGCGAGCAGGTCGATCAGGCCAAGGCCGCGGAGATGGAAGTCCGGTCACTGACCGGCGTGGGTGCGGAGAAGGCTATCTCGCACTGACGCCACCCGCCCGTGCCGGTGGTTCGCCCCACCGGCACGGGTTCCACCCCTGTTCTTCGAAAGAGAGATTCTTGTGACCAGTTACCTGCCCGCCCCGGAGTTCGCCGCGCAGGCCAATGCCGATGCCTCGCTGTCGGAGCGGGCGCGCGCCGATCGCGACGGTTTCTGGGCCGAGCAGGCCAACCGGCTGCACTGGCACACACCCTTCACCGAGGTCCTCGACTGGACCGACGCGCCGGTCGCGCGCTGGTTCGGCGACGGCGAACTCAACGTCGCCTACAACTGCGTCGACCGCCACGTCATCGACGGGCACGGCGACCAGGTCGCCATCCACTGGGAGGGCGAACCCGGTGACTCGCGGGCGATCACCTACGCGCAACTGCTCGACGAGGTGTGCAGGGCCGCGAACACGTTCACCGCGCTGGGGCTGGTGGCCGGTGATCGGGTCGCGATCTACATGCCGATGGTGCCCGAGGCGATCGTGACGATGCTGGCGTGCGCGCGGCTCGGACTCACCCACTCGGTGGTATTCGCCGGGTTCTCCCCCACGGCCCTGCGCCAGCGGGTCGACGACGCCGAAGCCAGGCTGATCGTGACCACCGACGGTCAGTGGCGGCGCGGCAAGCCCGCGGCGCTGAAGTACGCCGTCGACGAGGCGCTGGGTTCTGATCCGTCGAGTGTCGAGCATGTGCTGGTGGTGCGCCGGGTCGGCCTGGACGTGCCGTGGACCGAGGTGCGCGACCTGTGGTGGGACGAAACCGTCTCTGTCGCTTCGCCTTCCCACGAAGCGCAAGCCTTCCCCGCCGAGCATCCGCTGTTCATCCTCTATACCTCCGGCACCACCGGTAAGCCGAAGGGCATCCTGCACACGACCGGTGGCTATCTCACCCAGACTGCCTACACCCACCACAATGTCTTCGACCACAAAGCGGGACACGACATCTACTGGTGCACCGCCGATATCGGCTGGGTCACCGGACACAGCTACATCGTCTACGGTCCACTCGCCAACCGGGCGACTCAGGTTGTGTACGAGGGCACTCCGAATTTCCCCGACGAGCATCGTCATTTCGAGATCATCGAGAAGTACGGCGTCACCATCTATTACACCGCGCCGACGTTGATCCGCACGTTCATGAAGTGGGGCCGCGAGATCCCCGACGCACACGACCTGAGCACCCTGCGGGTACTCGGCTCCGTCGGCGAACCCATCAACCCCGAAGCCTGGCGCTGGTACCGAGACGTGTTCGGCGCCGACAACACACCCATCGTCGACACCTGGTGGCAGACCGAGACCGGCGCCATCATGATCGCACCACTGCCCGGCGTCACCGCGGCCAAACCCGGCGCCGCGATGGGCCCGCTGCCCGGCATCTCCGCGAGGGTCGTCGACGACAACGGCACAACCCTCGGACACGGCGAATCCGGGCTGCTCGTTCTGGATCAGCCGTGGCCGTCGATGCTGCGCGGCATCTGGAACGACATGGATCGCTACCGCGAAACCTATTGGCAGCGTTTCGCTTCCGATGGCTGGTATTTCGCCGGGGACGGCGCCAAGCTCGACGACGACGGCGATCTGTGGATCCTGGGACGCGTCGACGACGTCATGAACGTCTCCGGACACCGCATCTCCACCGCCGAGGTCGAGTCCGCGCTGGTCGGGCATCCGGCCGTCGCCGAGGCCGCCGTCGTCGGCGCGTCCGACGAGACCACCGGGCAGGGCATCGTCGCCTTCGTCATCCTCACCGGATCGGCGACCACGGCCGACGCGCTCGTGTCCGAGTTGAAGGCCGCGGTGTCGCTGGAGATCAGTCCGATCGCGCGGCCGCGCGAGATCCACATCGTGCCGGAGCTGCCCAAGACACGCAGCGGCAAGATCATGCGCAGACTGCTGCGCGATGTCGCCGAGGGCCGCGAACTCGGCGACACCTCGACCCTGGTCGATCCCACGGTGTTCGAGGCGATCGCCACCGCGTGAGCGCGCCGGATGACCGTAGTCCGCACGACACCGGGCATGCTGGGACGGTGGAGATACCAATGTTCCCGCTGGGCGCGGTGCTGTTACCCGGTGAATCGTTGTCGTTGCAGATCTTCGAGCCGCGGTATGTGGCGCTGGTGCGGGACTGCACGGACGGTCGGCGGGAGCCGGAATTCGGTGTCGTGCTGATCGCGCGCGGACACGAGGTGGGCGGCGGCGAGGTGCGCACGCAGGTGGGCACCGTCGCCCGGATCACCGAGGTCATCGAGCTGCCCGGCGAACGATACCGGCTGCGCTGCAAGGGAACCGACCGCATCCGCATCGAGAAGTGGCTCGCCGACGCCCCGTATCCGCAGGCGGAAGCCGAAACATGGCCGGACGACCCCGGCACCGACGACAGCGCGTTGCTGGCAGGCTTGCGCGAACGCGCGGACCGCCTGCACACCCTCACGGCCCAGTTCGCGCGACGCAACGGCATCCGTCGTCCGCCACCGTCGGCATCGCTGGACGATCTGTCCGACGATCCGACCACGCGCTCCTACGAGCTCGCGGCGCGTCTGCCGATCGGCCCGACCGATCGCCAGGCGGCCCTGTCCGCGCCGAACGCGCACGGCCGACTGGCGGCCCTGTCCGCGTCCGTCGACGACGCGATCGCGATGATGGAGTTCCGCCTGCTGTGACGTCAGCTCGCCGGCGCGACGGTGATCACGACCTTCGCGCGGGCGTGTTCGGTCTCCATGTACTCGATGGCGGCGGGCGTGTCGGCCAGTGGATAGGCCCGGTCGATGGCCGGGCGGAGCAGGCCCGACTCGATCAGGTCACGCAGCTCGGTCAGTGCCTGCGGCGTCTGCTCCGCCAGCGGAGCGCGAATGGCCGGTTTCACGAAGGGTCGGGCCAGCTGCCCGCGCGCGAGCAGGCCGACCGGGCCGAACCAGCTGCCGCCGTCGAAGTTGCCGCCGCCGGACAGGACCAGCGTGCCGGTGGGTTCGACCAGGCGCAGCAGTGTCCGCAGAGTCCGTGTTCCGGCCAGGTCGAGCACGGTGTCGTAGCGGCCGGTCACGGTGTCGCGGGTGTAGTCGATGACGTGGTGCGCGCCGAGCGAGCGCGCCGCCTCGACATTGCGGGTACTGCACACCGCGCTCACCCGCGCGCCTCGTGCCCTGGCGATCTGCACCGCGAAGGTGCCGACGCCGCCGGACGCGCCGATGATCAGCACTCGCTCGCCGTCGCCGACATGGCGCAGGCAGGTCAGGGCGGTATTGGCGGCCAACGGCACCGCCGCCGCTTCCTCGAAGCTCAGGTTCGCCGGTTTCCGGTCGAGCAATCCCCGCGCCACCGCGACGTACTCCGCGAACGCCCCGCTGACCGCCTCACCGAAGACCTCGTCACCCACAGCCAGATCCGTGACACCGTCGCCCACTTGCGCGACCGTTCCCGCGAAGTCACCGCCCGGCACCGGGTTCGCCGGTCCCCGACGGCCGAAGACCGACCGATCCATCCATCGTGCGATCTTCGGATCCCCCCGCATCACATGCCAATCCCGCGCGTTCACCGACGCGGCGCGCACCCGAACCAGCACCTGTCCAGCGCCCGGTTGCGGCCGCTCGACCTCGGCAGTCCTCAGCATCGCCGGTGACCCGTATACCTGCTGCACGATCGCCCTCACACCGAGAACGCTAGGCGTCCCGACCGCACCTCCACATCAGGGAATCCCCCGATGTGTCCGGAGATTTCGCGCGACCGCGCGATGCGGCGGTCGAATTCCGCCTCGGAATCGGTCGAACCGGGAGTGGGCGTGGGCCGTTGACAGGGAAGGAGCCGGTCGGCGTGTGGCGCGGACCGGAGTACTCACCAACGGAAGCGGAGAACGACCGATGACCCCCAACGATTTCTCGCTGAACCGTCGCACCGTCGTGGTCGGCGTCGGCGTGGTGGCCGCCGCGGCGACGTTGACCGCGTGCGGTGGCGACGACGACCCCCCACCGGCGGCCGCCGCTCCTCCCACACCGGGGGCGCCGGCGGAGGCGCTGACCAAAGCGGCGGACGTTCCGGTGGGCGGTGGGGTGATCGTCGGCGACACCGTCGTCACCCAACCGACCGCGGGTACTTTCCTCGGGTTGTCATCGACCTGCACGCACGCCGGCTGCAAGGTCGCCACCGTGGCCAGAGGCACGATCAACTGCCCCTGCCACGGCAGCCGCTTCGAGCTCGACGGCGCGGTGCGCGGCGGTCCCGCGACCAAGCCGCTGGCCGCCAAACCCGTTCGCGTCGAAGGTGACTCGATCGTTCCGGCGTAGACACGCGGCACGCCCGCACGGCGGCCTTCGCCGACAGTGCGGGCGTGCCGGTGCGATCAGCCCTGGTTCATCATCTCGGCCATGCGCCGTTCCATTTCCGCCGGCGAGACCTCTTCGATGTGGGTGGCCACGGTCCAGCGGTGACCCCACGGATCCTCGAAGGCGCCGCTGCGATCGCCGTAGAACTGGTCGGTCATCGGGGTGATCGCGGTGGCGCCCGCGGTGAGCGCCGCGGCGAAGGCGGCGTCCGCGTCGGCGACGTAGACCATCAGGTTCACCCCGGAGCCGCCGGCGGCCTTCGGGTCGACGAAACCGATCTCGGGGACCGGGTCGCCGACCATCAGCACCGAGTCGCCGACGAGCAGTTCGCTGTGGACGACGGTGCCGCCGGGGCCGTCCATCTTCATCCGCACGGTCGCGCCGAAGATCGCGGTGTAGAAGTCGATCGCGGCGCCGGCTCCCGCGCACGCCAGTCCGGGACAGATCCGCGGATAGCCGTCGGGGAAGGGGGAAACATCAGACATCGGATACCTCCGTGTCGAGAGTGATGCTCGGACGACCACCAGCGTATTCCCCTCACCGGGTCGGGAAAAGGCCGTCGATCGGCCATTCGACGATCCGGACTAGTAGAACTCGTTCTACTCCTGTAGAACTGGTCTCAGGTTTAGAACCTGTTTCAGTTTTGCTGCCGAAATCGGAGGGCCGGGACGTGCGCTACGGGGTTGTGCTGTTCACCAGTGACCGGGGCATCACGCCCGCCGATGCGGCAAAGGCCGCCGAGGACGCCGGATTCGACGCGTTCTACGTCCCCGAGCACACCCACATCCCGGTCGTGCGGGCCGCGGCACACCCACAGACCGGGGATGCCTCGCTGCCCGACGATCGGTACCTGCGCACGCTCGACCCGTGGGTCGCGCTGGCCACGGCCGCCGCGGTCACCGAGCGGATCACCCTGTCGACAGCGGTGGCGCTGCCCGCCGAACACCACCCGATCACCCTCGCCAAGACCATCGCCTCCCTCGATCACCTGTCCGGTGGCCGGGTGGAACTGGGTGTCGGTTTCGGCTGGAATACCGACGAACTGGCCCATCACGGCGTGCCCGCGAACAAGCGACGCACGGTGTTGCGCGAGAACCTCGACGCCATGCGGGCACTGTGGTCGAACGAGGAAGCCGAATTCGCCGGTGATTTCGTGCGGTTCGGCCCGAGCTGGTCCTGGCCCAAGCCGGTGCGTGCCGGGGTCCCCGTCCTGCTCGGCGCGGGCGGTACCGAGAAGTCGTTCGGCTGGCTGGCGGCCAACGCGGACGGGTGGATCACCACCCCCACCGAAGGTGAGCTCGGCGCCAAAATCGAACTGCTGCACCGAGTGTGGAAGGACGCGGGCCGCGACGGCACCCCGAGGGTGATCGCGCTGGCGGGCCGCCACGATGCCGAGCAACTCATCCGCTGGGCCGATCTCGGCGTCACCGAGGTGGTCTTCGGTCTGCCGGACAAGAGTGCCGACGACGTCCGTGGGTATCTCGGCTACCTCGGCGGGAAACTCGCCGTCGCGGCGTGAACCGGTCTCAGCCGCGCAGTTTGCGTACCTGCGCGGCGGTGAGGTCGGCGAGCACGCCGGGGTCGACGACCTCGGGCGCGGTGACGACGACCTGAACCAGCGTGTTGCCCACCTGGACGAGTGATGTCGCCGATGTGAGGGTGAGCCCCTCACTCGTGGCGGTCAGGGCGAAGGCCGAGCCCGCGTCGCCCGCGGGGGGCTGTGCGAGCGCGCTGGTTCGATACTCGATCCGTACGCCCGCGTCCTCGCCCGAGTAGCCGGTGCAGCGTCGAGGCTGCGCCTGGAGCGCGTCGAACGCCGGACCCAACGCCGCGTCCGGATAGCTCGCGGCGTCGATGTCGATGGTGGCGAAGCTGGGCCCCGCGAACTGCACCGACGCGGCGGCGGCCGACCCCGGCCACTGCTGCGCGATCGGCGAGAGCAGCCGCCCGCAGTCCGGCGGATCCGTCGGTGCCGCCTGCGGTACCGCGGGCTGGTCGGTTTCCTCGCGCGGCGCCACAACCGCGAAATCGCCGGGCAGATCGGTCTCGGCGAGCAGACCCGCCGACAGGCGCGCTGGATCGCGGATCACGGACCCGGTTCCGGGTGCGGCCGTGACGGCGGCGGAGAACGGACCCGATCCCGGCGAGTCCGCCGTGTCGTCGGACCCGCAGCCCACGACGCCGACCAACCCGACACACGCGGAAACGACCGCGCCTACGCGCAGCGAGTCACCCCGCATCATTCCGTCCAGGTAACGCGCGTCGACTGCGTCTGCACCAGGGTGCTCACGCTGCGCATGTCGCGATAGGTCTGCTGTCCACCGATCTCGATGGAACCCGACACCGGCAGCGGCATACCGAGATCGATGGTGATCGAGCCGACGCCTTCCATGACATAACCGGCGATGTCGAGCTCGCCCGCGTCGTTGGGCAACTCCCACACGGTGTCGGTGGGGATCTGGTTCACCTGGAGATCGATGGTGAGCCGGTCGCCCTCGCGGCTGGTGAGAGTGGCGGTGGTGACCTGATCGAGGGTGACCCCGCCGGTGATCTTCTGGTGCACCGTCCATACCGCGCCGACGCCGACGGGCTGGTCCGGGAACGCGATCGACTGGTACACAGCCTGATAGAAGGCCTGTTCCAGCGCGGCCCGCGCGGTGTTCGGGGTGTCCGGCGACGGCGCCATGCGCAGCTCGGTGATCGCGCCGAGGTCGCTCATCCCCAAGCCCGCGTGCGAACCGTCGGCCGAGGTGAAGGCCTTGTTGAGCGCGGGGTCGGGCGTGGTGACCGCACCGACCGTGAGATCGACGCCGTCGGCGCCCGTGCGCGCGGTCATCGGGATGGTCAGCGCGGCGGGCGAGAAATCGCGGGTGGGCTGATCGTTGACCTGCTGCTGGATGCGGTAGTCGGTGCGCAGCGTCACCTCCTGCGTGGTGCCCGCGGCGTAGCGCGGCCGCAGCAGATCGCGCGGCTCCTCGCCGGGCGAGACCATGGTGGTGACCGCGGCCGAGATCGGCACGGTGACTTCCTTGCCGATACCGAGCGGCTCGGTGCCGTCGGCCTCCGCCGCGGGGGCAGAGCGGTCGGCGCACCCCGCGCCGAAGGTCGCGAACCCGAGCACGAGCGCCACCAGTAACACCCCGGGGCGCGCGATGCGGGGTACGCGAGATCTAGACAACACCGTCACAGCCATCAGGGTACGACCGCTTCCTGAGTAACACCTGGGACTCCGCGGCACCGCGGCGCGGGCCGGATCACCACTAGGGAATGATGGACGCGTGAGTGAAGACCGGCCAACCGACAACGCCGCCGTCCCCGAGTCCGGCGACGACGCGGCCACCCCGTCCGCGGCTGCCGTGCCCGAGGCCACCGAGACGGCGAAACCCGCTGGTCGCCGCCGTTTGACGACGCTGCTGATCATCGCCGCCACCCTGTTCGGCCTCGATCTGCTGACCAAGTGCCTCGCGGTCGCCTTCATCGACCCGGGTGAATCGGTCCCGATCATCGGTGATTTCGCGCGGTTCACCCTGGTTCGCAACCCGGGCGCGGCGTTCTCGATGGCGACCGGGATGACCTGGCTGCTCACCTTGATCGCCGCCGCGGTGGTGATCGGCGTGATCCGGATCGGGCGCACCCTGCGATCGGTGTGGTGGGCCATCGGCCTCGGCATGGTTCTCGGTGGCGCGCTGGGCAACCTGGTCGACCGGCTCTTCCGATACCCGGGCCCGCTGCAGGGCCATGTGGTCGACTTCGTCGCCGTCGGCTGGTGGCCGGTCTTCAACGTCGCCGACTCCGCCATCGTGTGCGGGGCGATCCTGCTGGTCGCGCTCACCGTGTTCGGTTTCGAACCGGACGGCACCCGCAGCGGACGCAAACACACCGAGGAGACCGTATGACCGAGTCAGGGCCCGGAGGAGGCAGCGTGCGTAACCACGAAGGGCCCCTCGGGCATACGCCAGAGGACACCGTATGACCGAGTCAGGGCCCGGAGGAGGCAGCGTGCGTAACCACGGAGGGCCCCTCGGGCATACGCCGGAGGACACCGCATGAGAGAAACCAGGACGATGCCTGTGCCCGACGGGCTGGACGGGATGCGGGTGGACGCGGGACTCGCCCGCCTGCTCGGTCTCTCGCGCACCGCGGTCGTAGCGCTGACCGAGGACGGCTCGGTGCAGCTCGACGGCGTCGCCGCCGGAAAGTCCGACCGGCTCACCGCGGGCGCGTGGCTGGAAGTGATCTTCCCCGAACCCAAACGCGAGCTCACCGTCGATCCCGTTCCGGTCGACGGGATGAACATCCTCTACGCCGACGACGACATCGTCGCCGTGGACAAGCCGATCGGCGTCGCCGCGCACTCCGGCGTCGGCTGGACCGGTCCGACCGTGGTCGGCGGCCTGGCGGCGATGGGTTATCGGATCTCCACCTCGGGCGCGCACGAACGGCAGGGCATCGTGCACCGGCTCGACGTGGGCACCTCCGGGGTGATGGTGGTGGCACAATCCGAACACGCTTACACGATGCTCAAGCGCGCCTTCAAGGAACGCACGGTCGACAAGCAATACCATGCGCTCGTGCAGGGACACCCGGATCCGAGCAGCGGCACCATCGACGCGCCGATCGGGCGTGCGCGGGGCAATGCCTGGAAGTTCGCGGTGACCGGTGACGGCAGGCCGAGCGTCACCCATTACGACACCATCGAGGCGTTCCAGGCGGCCAGCCTGCTCGACGTCCACCTCGAGACCGGCCGCACCCACCAGATCCGGGTGCACTTCTCCGCGGTCCGCCACCCCTGCGCGGGCGACCTCACCTACGGCGCCGACCCGACGCTGGCCAAGCGCCTCGGCCTGGAACGGCAGTGGTTGCACGCGCGTCAGCTCGGTTTCCATCACCCGGCGGACGGTCGCTGGCTCGAGATCACCAGCGAGTACCCCGCCGATCTGGCGGGCGCCTTGGACGTACTACGCAATGCCTGACGACCCGCGGTCGTCCGAACCGGCGCCGGATTCGGCGTCGGACGACCGCGGGGATACACCGGCCCGAGCCGACAGCCGTGGACCTGCCGCATTCGGCGGCAAGGATGATTCCGCCGAGCCCCTGGGGAACATGCCCGCGGAATCGCCTGCCGCGGAGCGGAATTCGATGCAACGACGGGCCTCGCTGCGCAATCCGGTGATCTTCGGGATCGCGGCGATCGCCGTGGCGATCCTGCTGGTGATCGCCTTTCGCGAACCGCCGCCCGCGTCGGCGGTGGCCACCGATCGGCTGGGACCCGCGCCCGGCGAGCAGGTCGAGCGCTACCTGCTCGACGCCCGGGCTTCCCTCGACGGTGGCGATACCGATCAGCGTGGCGATACCGATCAGCACTGGGCGCTGGTGTCGTTCACCGAATACGTCACGCCCCAACAGCTTCCGGCCATGGCCGACGGGTTGCGGATCTCCGGGGTGGTCCAGCACGTGCCGCTCGACCGGGTCCAGACGCCGGTGATCACCGTCGCAACGCCCGCCGGTGACGAGCCCGCGGTGAAGTCCGGCGAGGCCGCCGCGGGGTTGGTCGCCGCCCAGCAGTTCCGCGACGCGCGCAGCGCCGCCATCGCCCACGTGACCGAGAGCCGCCTGCGCGCCGGGTGCGCGTGCACGGCGGGCATCGTGGTGCGCGGCACCCTGCCCCAATTGCGCGATCTCGCAAACCGACCCGGCGTCAGGGCGGTGCAGGCGCTACCGGCCGACGCGATCGCGGGACGGTTCGCGGTGAGTCCGCTACTGCCGGGCAGCAGCGATACCGTCACACCGGAACCCGACGACGGTCCGGTTCCCCCCGAGTAGCCCCCCGCGACCGGGCCGATGCGCGGGCAACTATCTACGGCAGCTCCGCGTCGCGACGGGTCTGCGCCATCACCCACAGCTCGCGGGCCCGGTCGACATCCCCGGCCTGGTCGTACGCGGCTGCCAGTAGTTCCAGCGCGTCGATGTCGAGCCGATCGATCTGCGCGATGAGGTCGGCGAACAGATCATCCAATTCGTCGGGGGTCACCGGGTGGTCCCGAGACAGTGCGACAGCGGCAGCAATACCTCCATAACCGGCAAAGGTACTCCAACACCGAATACCCGTCCGGCACAAGGGTTCTCGAAACCACCCGGCCCCGGCTCAGCGGTGGGTCACGCGCCCTGCGCACCCACCGGCGGGAAGAGCTTGCCCGCGCCACCCGCGCGCCGTGCCTGCACCCACCATGCCAGTTCGACCAGCACGATACCGATCACACCGCAGACCACCGCCGCCAGCGTCAGACGCGGGTTGGAGGGGTCGAGCTTGAAGAACTCGCGGGTGAACGGGATCGTGAACAGCGCGACGTAGGCCAGCACGGATACCGCGATCAGCACCACCTTCCACCACACATACGGCCGCGCGACCAGCACCAGCACCCAGACCGCGATCATGATCAGCGTGATCAACGCGGTGGTGCCCGCCTGCACCTTCTGGGTTTCGGTGGCTTCCGGTCCGGCGTAGGCGATGAGATAGGCCACGAACGTCGCCACGCCGATCACCACGCCGGAGGGCACCGCCAACCGCATCACCCGGCCGACGAAGCCGGTGCGGGCGCGCTCGTTGTTGGGCGCGAGCGAGAGCACGAACGCGGGGATGCCGATGGTGAACCAGGCCGCGATGGTGACGTGGCGCGGCAGGAACGGATACCCGATGGGGTCGTAGCCGAAGATCTGCGATCCGACCCCGGCCAGGCCGACGAGGAAGGCCAGCAGTACCGAGTACACGGTCTTGGTGAGGAACAGGTTCGAGACGCGTTCGATATTGCCGATCACCCGGCGACCCTCCCCCACCACGTACGGCAGGGTCGCGAACTTGTTGTCCAGCAACACGATCTGCGCCACCGCACGGGTGGCCGGGCTACCGGCGCCCATCGCGACACCGATATCGGCGTCCTTGAGCGCCAGCACGTCGTTGACGCCGTCACCGGTCATTGCGACGGTGTGCCCGCGCGATTGCAGAGCACCGACCATGGCGCGCTTCTGATCGGGACGCACCCGGCCGAAGGTGGTTTCGTGATCGAGCACCTCGGCGAGCGCGGCCGGGTCATCGGGCAGCGTGCGCGCGTCGACGGCGTGGTCACCGCCGGGCAGATCGAGTGAGGAGGCGACCGCGCCGACGGAGACGGCGTTGTCGCCGGAGATCACCTTGATCGAGACCTGCTGGCTCGCGAAGTACTCCAGCGTCGTCTTGGCGTCGGGACGCACCTTCTGTTCGAGCACCACCAGCGCGGCGGGCTCGACCAGGCCGGGCGCGTCGGCGGCGTCGACCGGGCGGTCACCGCGCGCCAGTAGCAGCACGCGCAGACCCGACGACCCGAGCCGCTCGGCCTCGGCGGCGTCGTCGGAGGCGGGATCGAGCAGCACGTCGGCGGCGCCGAGTAGCCAATCACCATGGGCGCCATAGGAAATGCCGCTCCACTTCTTGGCCGAGGAGAACGGCGCGATGGCGGTCTGCGACCAGCCGGGCGAGTCGGGCAGCGCTTCGGCGATCGCCTGCACACTGGCATTGGGGCGCGGGTCGTCGCTCGCGAGCGCGGCGAGCGCGGTTTTCACCTGCGCCTCGTCGAACGCGCCGAGCGGTTGGACCTGCGCCAGGCGCATGCCGTTCTCGGTGAGCGTGCCAGTCTTGTCGGCGCACACCACATCGACCCGGGCCAGGCCCTCGATCGCGGGCAATTCCTGGACGAGGCACTGACGCTTGCCCAGGCGCACCACGCCCACCGCGAAGGCGATCGAGGTCATCAGAACCAGTCCCTCGGGGACCATCGGCACCAGCGCCGCGACCATCCCCGTGACGGCCGGGCGCCACGATTCCCCGCTGGAGACCAACTGGTTGTAGATGCTGAGCAGGCCGGCCGGGATGAGCAGGTAGGTGATGAACTTCAGGATCTTGTCGATGCCCGACCGCAATTCGGAGTGCACCAGCGTGAACTTGCTGGCCTCGTCGGCCAGTTGCGCCGCGTAGGCGTCCTTGCCGACCTTGGTCGCCCGGTAGGCGCCCGAACCCGACACCACGAAACTGCCCGACATCACCGGTGCGCCGATGATCTTGTCGATCGGATCGGCCTCGCCGGTCAACAGCGATTCGTCGATCTCGAGCGCCGCGGCCTCCTCGACCTCACCGTCGACCACGATCTGGTCGCCGGGGCCGAGCTCGATCAGATCGTCGAGCACGACCTCGCCGGGGGCGACCTGCTGGGCGACGCCGTCGCGGCGCACCGTCGGCTTGGCCTGGCTGACGATCGCGAGCTCGTCCAGGGTCCGCTTCGCCCTGACCTCCTGGATGATGCCGACCGCGCTGTTGGCCACGATGAGCAGGCCGAACATGCCGTCGATGATCGAGCCGGTCGAGAGCACCAGCAGGAACAGCACACCGAGAATGGCATTGATGCGGGTGAACACGTTCGCGCGGACGATCTCGCGGACCGACCGGCTCGCCCTGGCGGGAACGTCGTTGGTGCGCCCGTCGCGGCGGCGCTCGTCGACCTGTGCGGCGGTGAGCCCGGCAGCCGCGGGTTCCTGCACGGAAATGGACATGCTCGCCAGATTAGCCGGTCGTAACATGGGATGAATGCAGCGCAGCTCATCCCCGCCCGGAGTCGTTTTCGGGGCCGGGGCCTACCTCATCTGGGGTTCGTTCGCCGCCTTCTTCGGCCTGCTGTCGTTCGCCTCGCCCGCCGAAGTCGTGGCGCAACGGATCGTGTGGACACTGGTGGTGGTGCTGCTCGTGCTCACGCTGACGGGGCGGCTCGGCGCCGTGCGCGGGATCGATGCCAGGACCTGGCGGATGGCGGCCGCGGCCTCGGCGGCGTTGTCGCTGAACTGGGGCGTCTATGTCCTCGGCGTCACCACCGGGCACATCGTGGAATGCGCGCTCGGCTACTTCATCAACCCGCTGGTCACGGTCGCCATCGGCGTGCTGCTGTTCCGGGAACGACTCACCAGGGCGCAGTGGGCGGCGTTGGGGCTGGGTGCACTGGCCGTGGTGGTGTTGACCGTCGACTACGGCAGGCCGCCGGTGATCGCGTTGATCCTGGCCGGCTCCTTCGCCGCCTACGGGCTGGTGAAGAAGGTGATCCGGCTCGACGCGCTGCCCGGCATCGCCGCCGAGGGCATCGTGGCCGTGCCGTTCGCGCTGGCGTTGCTGCTCGTCCTGATGGCCACCGGCCGCAGCGAGATGACCTCCAGCCCCGCCCATTTCGGTCTCATGCTCGCCACCGGGCCGGTCACCCTGCTGCCGCTGCTGCTGTTCGCCGTCGCGGCCAAACGGGTTCCGCTCTCGACCATGGGCATCCTGCAGTACCTCACCCCCGCGCTCCAGATGGCCTGGGGTGTCGCGGTCATGCACGAACCCATGCCGGCCTCCCGCTGGGCCGGATTCGCGCTGATCTGGACAGCGCTGGCGGTATTCACCACCGACGCCCTGCTGCGGGGTCGCCGCGGCAGGGCACTCTCGGTGGCAGAGGCAGAGGCGGCCGCGCTCTAGGGCGATCCGGTGTCACATCGCAAGCTCGATTCGGTGTCGCACCGGCGTGACTCGCTGGTGGATCACAAGCCGACCGGTAGGCTTGCCCACCGGAGGAATCGGAGAGCGGGCACACCCGAGAGGGGTGGATTCTGTGCACGATGCGGGGTACTCGGATCGGGTCGCCGGAGTGCTGGTCGGTACCGCTGCCGGTGATGCGCTGGGAGCGGGCTACGAGTTCACTCATCCGGGGCCGGACGCGGTGGTCGACATGATCGGCGGCGGCGTCTTCGACTGGGCACCGGGCGAGTGGACCGACGATACGTCGATGGCCGTCGCCGTGGCGGTGGCGGCCGCCAGTGGGCCCGGCATCGATCTCGACGCCGTCGCGGCGGGATTCGTCTCCTGGTACGACTCGAAGCCACCCGACATCGGGAACCAGACTCGAAACGTGTTGTCCGCCAGGCCGGCCTCGGCGCTGGACATGCAGGCCGTGGCGATGTCGCTGACCGGACGAACCGGGGGCAACGGGTCGCTGATGCGGACCGCGCCGGTCGCGCTGGCCTATCTCGACGACGCCGCCGCGTGCGTCGCGGCGGCGGGCCGGGTCGGGCTGCTCACCCACCACGACGAGCAGGCTGTCGAGGCGTGCAAGATCTGGACCTACGCGATCAGGCATGCGGTACTGAACGCCGATTTCGACGGGGTACGCGAATATGTCAGCGGCTCACCGCAATCGGAGTATTGGACCGATCGCCTCGACGAAGCGGAGAAGGGCACGCCCGCCGACTTCCCGAACAACGGCTGGGTGGTCCACGCCCTGCAGACCGCGTGGTGGGCGATCACGACCACCGATCAGTCGACACCCGAACATCTCGCGCTGGCCCTGGCGGCGTGTGTCCGCGCCGGCAACGACACCGACACCACCGCCGCCATCGCGGGTGGCCTGCTCGGCGCCCGCTGGGGCGCCTCGGCCGTTCCCGCCCGCTGGCGCGCCCTCCTGCACGGCTACCCCGGCCTGACCGGCGCCGATCTCCCGGACCTGGCCTTGCGCATCGCCACCAACTCCCGCTAGCGCGGCGGGTTCGCGACTACCAGGCGGTGATGACCGGGCCGGGAGTCCAGGTGCCCCAGCGGTTCCCGGAGTCGACCGTCACCTTCGCCGGGCTCGCGGTGGCGTCTAGAGGGAGGTAGCGCTCGAGCGAGCCCCAGTCCCGGTCCCAGTCGTTGTTCAGGTAGGTCGGCAGGGTGCGGGCGGTGAACAGGAGCTGGGTCCAACCGAGCGGGCCGCCGCCGTCGTGGCCCTGCCAGAGGTTGGTGATGGTGGCGCCGTTGCGGTCGGGCAGGATGCGGTATTCGGGCAGCTCGGCGATGCCGTTGTAGGTAGGCATCTGGTTCTGGCACGGGAAGTGCAGTCCCACAGCCCAATCCAGCAATACCGGCGCCGAACGACCGACCAGATCGTTGAGCGTGGTGGTCTGCGGCATGCGCGGCGGCGTGAGGGCGAGCCACTGGTCGGGACCCAGATCCTTGTCCGCGGCGACCACGCGCACCACATTCGTCTGCGACGGCAGCTGATCCATCGGGATACGCAGATTGCGCCACATCGGGGCCGGGCCGATGTCGATCGGCGCGATCCGACCGGCCACCGCGACGTCGCCGTCGGTCGCGGCGGTGCCGTATTCGACGACCAGTTCCTGACCGGGGTGGACGATTCCGTCGGCGTCGACCGAGCGGATCCGACCGGCCACCGACATCGCGAGCAGCGGACCACGCGGACCGTCCGGCAGCCGGAACCAGCCCGTGGTCAGCGCGGCGGGCTCCTGCGCGCCGGAACGATAGCTACCGAGGACCGGGGTGGTCGCGGGGTCGAGTCCGAACGGGAGTTGCAAGGAACCCTGTCGCGATTCCGAGCCCGCCGAAGTCGAGGCGTCGCGCAGCTTGTCGGGGTCGTCGGACACCGAATTCGCTTGGCCGGTAGTCGATTCCACCTCGTCGGAGGTGAGCACCGGCGCCACGCCGTCGGCCCGGAAGCCGGTCGAGCCGGTGCCGTTCAACGTGGCGGTGAGGTCGCCGGACAGTGGCGCGAGCATCGAGGCGTTCGGGTCGGTTTCGACGAGCACCTCGTCGGCCATCGCACACCCACCGGCGAAGGCCGCGGAGAGATTGGCGCCGGCGAGGGTGTACGCGGGGTACTGGGCGACGGTGGCCTTGGCGAAGGAGGCCACCTCGAACAGCACCATCATCGCGGCGGCGACCGCGAGCACGGGCGCCCCCGCGAACCACCCGACCTTCGCCTTCGGGTTCGGATTCGGGTGCACATGGAACCACCCGGCCGCGGCGAGCGCCAGCACTGTCAGGCCGACGAACAGGGTCGAGACGCCGTAACCGGCGACCGTCGGCGGCTTGTCCCACCAGGGGATCCCCCACGAGGAGACATACCAGTAGCCGTTGGCGCCGACCCAGGTCATGGCGAGTGCGAAGAAGACGCCCGCGGCGAACAGCGCGCGATTGCGCATCGGCCGCAGCACATGCGCGCTCACCGCCACGGCCGTCACCGCGGCGACGCAGGTGGCCAGGCCCGCGAACACACCGAACTGGTGGGTCCACTTGGTGGGCGAGAACATCATCAGCACCATGGCGGCGAGGGTGATCCCGAGCATGCGCCGGACCGGGCCGACCGCGGTGCCGGGAATGTGGCCGCCACGCCGCAGCATGACGACAGTGCACACGACCAGGCCGATCAGCATCACGAAGACACCGAACCGCCTGGTCAGCCAGCCGTCGGCATTGAGCTGCAACAGATACTGGTAGCGCAGGAACTCGAAGAACCAGGACTCCCCCGGCCCGATCACGCTGTGCACGGCGAACATCTCCCGCACACCGGCGAAGGTCCGGTCGGCGAAGACGACGGTGAGCACCACCGCGCCCGCGGCCAGAATCGGCAGCAACTGGGCGAGGTAGCCCACCGACTTCGACCGCGTCACGATCATCGCGGTCACCACACGAGCACCGGCGACCAGCGCGCCGAGGCAGATCAATCCCGACGGTGCGCCGGTGAGGGTGAACGCGGCCACGATCACCGCGACGGCGAAGGGCACGAGTCGCCGCGTCGCGATCGTTCGCTCGACCGAAACCCAGGTGACCAGCACACCGAGCGCGACGACGAATTCCGCGCGCAACCCGTTGTTGTAGGGCAACCAGAAGGCCAGGAAGACGAAGGCCGCGGTCCAGGTGGCGACGCGTTCGCGACGCACCGCGACACCGAGGCGGGGCAGCACTTCGCGGCTGATCAACCACCAGGTCAGCACTCCCGCGCCGAGGGCGGGCAGGCGGACCAGCGGGCTGACCGCGGAGATATGGGTGAGCCAGCCGATGATGTCGACGTAGGGGGTGTAGAACGGACCCTCGTCCACGCTGAACCAGCGGTAGTAGTTGGACATGTTGCCCGAACTGCGCGCACCGCGCGCCATCCCGAGGATGTACCCGTCGTCGGAGGTATTGGCGCCGATGAAATGCCAGACGAGCAGCACCGAGAACACCAGCCAGTCGACCGGGCGTAGCCGCCACCAGCGCTGCGGCAGGAACCGGCGCGCGGAGCGGCCGTCGAGGGCGTCGAGGCGGTGCAGGGCCAGCAGCGACACCGCCGTGGCGAGCAGGCACACCACGATGGCGGCCAGTTTGAGCCAGGTCGGAGACGAGGTGTAGCGGGCGTCGACGTCGACGCGCACCGCGAGATCGGCGGGGGCGGCGCCGGTGAGCTCACTGAACACGCCGACGACCTGGGGACGCAGATCGGCGGCCACGGCGGCGCCGTCACCGAGACCTGTTGTGGTGACGGTGGATTCCTGTGGGGTGATCGCGATGGTCAGCGCGCAGGAACGGTCGAGTACGTCGGCGAGCGGAGCCGTCCAGACCAGGGTCGAACGCGAGACCACATCCACCCGGCCGGGGCGTTCGGCGGTATCGGCGACCACCTTCACGACGAAACCGTACTTCTCCATATCGGCCGATTGCCGCGGCACGGTCGAGACCGCCACACCGCCGGTCGCGGCCAGTGAACTCAACGCGGCACACGGCACCGTGGCCGACAGGGCGGCGGGCGCGTAGGCGACGAGCGGCGATTCGACCGCGGCGGGCGAGCCCTGCTGGGGCCACGACACCGTCGCGGCGTCGACCCGAACGGGCAGGAACGGGATCACGGCGGCACTGAGAATGCCGATCAGTCCCGCGACGATCGCGACGATGCGCGCCCACCCGGGGCGAGCGCGTCGCGCCGGCTCCGACACATCCTTGGGCGGATGCCCCTGCCGCACGATCGTCTCTACCACGGGGCCCGATAGTAGCCGCGCCATCGACAGCAGGCGAAACACCGTCTCGACTCGCACGCGAAAGCCCCGCCCGGAAGTATCCGAACGGGGCCTGAGCGGGAGAGATCAGGGGCAGGCGACCGAGGTCTGACCCAGGTTGGTCATCATGCCGCAGGCCCACGACTTCTGGACCTTCCACTTGCCGTCCTCGGCCACGAACGGCACGTCGACGACATTGGTCTGACCGTTCACCGTGAAGTTGGCCTTCGCGTTGACGCTGTCGCCGAAGGAGGTCACCTCGGTGACCTGTACCTGGACATTGGCGTCCGAGGCGGCCTGGGCCAAGCGGTTGGGCAGCTCGGGATCGGCCTCGCCGCCCTGCACGAAGTCCAGCTTCTGGTCGTTGGGGATCGAGGGATCCAGCGCAGTGGTGAGCTGGGTGTTGAGCTGTTCCACCGTCGGCACGGGGGGCAGGTTCGCCGCGGCCGAAGCCGAGGCCTTCGCGCTGGTGGTGGCCTTGGCGGCGGGCTTGTCACCCTTGTCGTCGCTGCACGCGCTCAGGCCGAGGGCGGCGACCACGGCCAGTCCGGCGATCGCTACACGTCCGGTCGTACGAAGCTTCAACTGCTCGTCCTTTACGTTCGAGGTGGGAGATTCCATCGCGGTAGCCGAGGCTACTCCTCACGCGAGACTGGCAAGCGGGTCGGCCCGTGTCAGCCCCGTGTCGTCGGCTGGAAAGGTACGCGCCGCACCAGGACCTGTCGAACTGGTCTCGAAACGCACGGTCACCACGCCGTAGCCCGCGCCCTGCACCCAGCCGTGCCCGAATTCCCGATGGTGCACATCCATTCCCGGAAACCACGGTCCCACAGCCGGATTCGGCTCATCGGGAGAAGACGGCGGCGCATCTTCGACAGTGCTCGGATCGTCGGGCACCGTCTGATCCAGTTCGGGGAACAGCGATTCCTGGCGCACCAGCGACAATCCCCCGTACCCGACCCCGACGAGCCGGATCGGGCCCAGCTCAGCGGGATCGATCGCCGAACGCTGCGCGGCCGCGGCCAGGGTGGTCAGGTCGGCGGTGGCGTACGGCAGGGTGAAAGACCTGGTCACGATGCCCATATCGGACTTCTTGAGTTTGAGGACCACCGTGCGGGCGGCGCGGCCGTCGCGTTCGAGCCTGCGATGCGCCGACGCGGCCATCGCGGTGACGGCGGCGCGCAGCTCGGCCATGGTGACGATGTCGCGCTCGTAGGTGTTCTCGGCGCTGATCTGTTTGGCCTCGGCACGTTCGGTGACCGGGCGGTCGTCGATCCCGCGCGCGAGCCGGTGCAGGGCGGCGCCCATGCTGGTGCCCAGGACGGAGACCGCCTCCGATTCCGGCAGCGCGGCGAACGCGCCGACCGTCTCGATGCCGAGGCTGCGCAGCCGGGACTCGGCCACCGGGCCGATTCCCCACAGCTTGCGCACCGGCAGCGAGGCGAGCAGCTCGCCCTGCTCGGTCGGCGAGATCACCCGCATCCCATCGGGTTTGGCGAGTCCGGAGCCGATCTTGGCGAGTTGTTTTCCGGTCGCCGCGCCGATCGAGGCGGTGAGCCCGGTCCGCGCCCGGACCAGCGCGCGTAGCTTCGCGCAGCAGTCCTCGACCTGCGCGACACTCGCCCCGGCCAACTCGGCCGGTTCGGCGAAGGCCTCGTCGAACGACAGGGTCTCCAGCACCGGGACGCGGCTACGCAACGCGTCGAACACCTGCGCGCTGAGCACCGAGTACAGCGCGCCACGCGGCGGCACGACCACCGCCGACGCGCCGATCAGGCGCCGGGCCTGGTGCATCGGCATCGCCGAGCGCGCGCCGTAGACGCGAGCCTCGTAGCTGGCGCCGGCGACGACACCGCGCTGACTCGCCCCACCCACGAGGACCGGGCGGCCACGCAGCGTGGGTCTGGTCAATTGTTCCACCGAGGCGAAGAAGGCATCCATATCGATGTGCAGCACCCAGCGACGGGCGGTGACCGCCGCATCGGGCCTGGCCGGAGCCCCGGCGGCAGGGGTGTCGGAGCGCACGAGCGCAATCTACGCCGCGCCACCGACAATTCTTCCTCCCCCGTTGCCAGCCGTCACACACCGAACACACAGCCGAATATGTGATGATCGGGAGATGAAGATCCGCAAGGCTGTCATTCCGGCGGCGGGAATCGGCTCCCGGCTGCTTCCGCTGACCAAGGCGACGCCGAAGGAGATGCTGCCGGTCGGGGACAAACCGGTCATCGAGCACACGGTGCGTGAGCTGGTGGCCTCCGGGATCACCGACATCACGATCGTCGTGAGCAGCGGCAAGTCGTTGATCCAGGATCACTTCCGGCCGAATCCGGCACTGGTCGCGCAGCTGCGCGCCGACGGCAAGTCCGCCTACGCCGACGCCGTGGAAGAGGTCGGTGAGCTCTCCCGCGAGGGCCACATCACCTACCTCGACCAGCACGGCCCGTACGGCAACGGCACGCCGGTGCTCAACGCCGCACGGCATCTGGGCGACGAACCGATGCTGGTGCTGTGGCCCGACGATGTGTTCGTCGCCGAGGTACCGCGCGCCCAGCAGCTGATCACCGCCTACGAATCCACCGGGTGCCCGGTCCTGGCGCTGCTGCCGATGGCGCCGGGTGAATCGCAGCGCTACGGCGTGCCCGTGGTCCGTGAGGACCTCGACGAGGGGCTACTGCGCATCTCCGGCCTGATGGAGAAGCCCAAGCCCGAAGACGCGCCGTCGGCCTTCGCGGCGATCGGCGGCTATGTGGTGACGCCGGGCATCATCGACGAGCTACGCACCCAGACCGAGAACTGGTACACCCACCAGACCGGCGAGGTGTACCTGACCGATGCGATCAACAACTACGCCGCCGAGCACGCGGTGTACGGCCAGGTCATCCAGGGTCGCTGGTACGACACCGGCAACCCGGCCGACTACCTGGTGGCCCAGTTCGCCTCGGCACTGGCCCACCCCGAATACGGCCCGCTGCTGCGTCAACTGGTGGACTGAGCCGCCGACATTCTCAAAACCTTCTGATCGCGTAGATATCGAATTCGCGCAACGGGCGCAGGCCGACCGGGACGCCCCAGTCATGGGCGTCGAGGAGCTGGCCCATGCCCGCGTAGATGCCGACATGGGAGCCGTCACCGTTGAGGATGACGACATCGCCGGGTGCCAGACCGCCGAAGGTCACCGGGAGGCCGACCTTCGCCTGTTCCCAGGTGGTGCGCGGCAGCATCACGCCGACCTGCCGGAACGCCCATTGGACCAGTGCCGAGCAGTCCCAGGAGTACGGGCCCATCGCGCCCCACTCGTAGGGTTTGCCGAGCTGGGTCATGGCTGCGGTGAGCGCACCGATGCCGGTGGCGCTGGGGAACGGGATCATGCCGGAGCCGCTGGAACTACCCGACGATGAGCCCGACTCGCCCGAGCCGGACGAGCTGCCCGGCTGCGACCACACTGGTCCGGCCAGGACGACGATCGTGGTGATGGTGGCGACGAAGCCGAAGGCCAATCGCCCCAAGAGTTTTCGCTTCATGTGCGCGCCCTTCCTCCGGCCGGGAGCTGAGCTGCCGGCTGGTCGGTTATCGGGCGGCGTCGCCTGATCCTCGGGTGAGCCACCCACTGATCCGCTGCCGCGTCGGGATGTCGCCATCATCGGCGCGGCACCATTTCCACAGGACAATCGTCACGAGCAGTCACTGCCGTCTCAGCGGTTCCCTGCGCATCAGCGGCAACATCACAATTCTGCATGAACGATTCCCCGATGCCACCGAGTTCAGCAACTTTCCAGCATCTATTTGCGTACGCTCAGGCGATGAGCGCCATCGCCGCGTCGATGCCCGCGCGCACGGTGTCGTTGTCGCCGACGCCGCCGCTGATGGTGACGCCGTCGCGGGTGAGCAGCAGGACGCGGGCCGTGCTCTCGGGGGCGCGATGACCGTCGGCGCGCAGATGCTCGGCCATGAGTTCACGAAACCAGGTGCGGTAGTCGTCGACGACGCGGCGGACCGGATGTCGCGGGTCGGTGAATTCGACGGCGGCATTGAGAAAGGGACACCCGCGGAAACCGGGGCCACAACTGATGTCGCGGAGCGCGTCGAAGATCGTGGTGATCGCGGCGAGGCCCTCGCCCGGCACCGATTCCAGCACCTCGCGCTGGCGCGCGTATTCGCGCTGCAAATAGGCGACCACCAGGTCGTCTTTGCTTTTGAAGTGCCGGTAGAAGGTGGCTTTGGCGATGGCGGCCTCGGCGATGATCCGGTCGATGCCCACCGCGTGGACCCCTTCGGTGTAGAACAACCGGGTTGCCGTGTCGAGCAGACGTTCACGAGCCGCACTCATCGCCTGACCTGTGTCCTTTCCGGGAATCAACGCTTCCCCTTGACGATATCAGACAGGTCTGTCTACTCTGGATCGCAAGCGAACAGACAAGTCTGTCTAGGAGGACACCATGGCACCGATGTACACCGCAGTAGCCACCTCGGTCGGCCGCGACGGCCGTTCCTACAGCGACGACGGCGTGCTCGATCTGACGCTCGCCCGTCCCAAGGCGATGGGCGGCGACGGCGCGGGCACCAACCCGGAGCAGCTCTTCGCGGCGGGCTATTCGGCGTGTTTCGCCAGCGCGCTGCAGTTGGTCGCCCAGCGGATGAAGCTGGACGCCGATGACGCGTCGGTGACCGCCGAGGTCGGGCTGAACGCGCTGGAGGGTGGCCGGTTCGGACTCTCGGTCGTGCTGCGCGTGGAACTGCCCGAGCACCTGCACAACGAGCAGGGCCGCCAGCTCATCGAAGCGACCCACCAGGTCTGCCCGTATTCCAACGCCACCCGCGGCAACATCCCCGTGGAACTGGTTGTCGAGTAACCGAATTCACGCGAAAAGGGCGGGACCTGCTAGGTCCCGCCCTTTTCGCTGTCCGGAGGTACTAGGCCTTCGTGACCGACACCTTCACGCCGCCCGTGATCTCGGCGGCATCGGCCCCGGCGTCACCGAAAGTCAGTGCGGTGGCGAGGATCTCCCCGGCGATCAGGTCGCGGTGGGTCGCGGCCCACTCCGCCCGCTCGGCGGGCACATCCAGCACCACACTGATCCGGTCGGACACCTCGAGCCCCTGGGACTTGCGGGTCTCCTGCAGGTCGCGGATCAGGTCGCGGGCCCAGCCCTCGGCCTCCAGCTCCTCGGTGACCACCGAGTTCAGCACCACCAGGCCCGCGTTGCCGGGCAGCGCGGCGGTGGACTCGGGTTCGGCGGCCACCAGGCGCTGGGTGTACTCCTCGGGCAGCAGGGTGATCCCGGCGGCGGTGACGACACCGTCGGCGGACTCGCTCCACTCCCCCGCCTTGACTGCCTTGATCACCGTCTGGACCTGCTTGCCGATGCGCGGACCGGCCGCGCGCGCGTTCACGACCAGCTCGAACCGGCCGTGCGCGGAGACATCGGTGGTCAGGTCGACTTTCTTGACGTTGACCTCGTCGGCGATCAGCTCGGTGAACGCCGCGAGCCGCTCGGCATCGGCCGCCGCGATGGTGACCTCGGCCAGCGGCAACCGCACCCGCAGGTTCTGCGCCTTGCGCAGACTCAGCACCGTCGAGCACACGACCCGCACCTCGTCCATGGCGGCGACGAGTTCGGGATCGTGCGGCAACTCGGTCTCGGTCGGCCAGTCGGTGAGGTGCACCGAGCGTTCGCCGGTGAGCCCACGCCAGATCACCTCCGTGATCAGCGGCAGCAGCGGCGCGGCGAGACGGGTGAGGACTTCCAGCACGGTGTGCAGGGTGTCGACCGCATCGCGATCCTCGGACCAGAACCGCGAACGCGACCGGCGCACATACCAATTGGTGAGCGCGTCGGCGAACCCGCGCAGCTCGTCCGCGGCGCCGGCGATGTCGTAGGTTTCCAGTGCGTCGGTGACCAGATCGCGGGTGACCGCGAGCTTGGCGAGGATGTAGCGATCGAGCACGTTCGGCGAATCCGTGCGCCACACACCGGGCTTCGAGGCGTAGAGCTGCAGGAAGGTCCACGCGTTCCACAGCGGCCGCATCGCGTGGCTCACGCCCTCGCGGATGCCACGCTCGGTGACGATGAGGTTGCCACCACGCAGGATGGGCGAGCTCATCAGGAACCAGCGCATGGCGTCGGAGCCGTCGCGGTCGAACACCTCGTTGACGTCGGGATAGTTGCCCTTCGACTTCGACATCTTCAGACCGTCGTCACCGAGCACGATGCCGTGCGCGGCCACGGTCTTGAAAGCCGGCGCGTCGAACAGTGCGGTCGAGAGCACGTGCAGCGTGTAGAACCAGCCGCGGGTCTGCCCGTTGTACTCGACGATGAAATCGCCGGGGAAGTGACTGTCGAACCACTCCTTGTTCTCGAACGGATAGTGCACCTGGGCGTAGGGCATCGAGCCCGACTCGAACCAGCAGTCGAGCACCTCGGGAACCCGGCGCATGGTCGAATTCCCGGTCGGGTCATCGGGGTTGGCGC
>NZ_BDAX01000038.1 GCF_001612665.1 Nocardia alba NBRC 108234
GGGTGAGGTCGTCGATGTAGGGGCGGTGCAGGTCGGTGGGGCGCACGCCGAAATCGGCTTCGAGCTGGTCGAGCGAACCGTAGACGTCCACGCGCGGGTAGGCCGGGTCGTCGGAGACCCACACCGGGATCGGGCTGCCCCAGTAGCGGTTACGGCTGATGTTCCAGTCGCGCGCGCCTTCGAGCCACTTGCCGAACTGGCCGTCGCGGATGTGCTCGGGCACCCACGTGATCTGCTGGTTCAGCTCGACCATCCGGTCACGGAACTTGGTGACCGCGACGAACCACGACGGCACCGCCATGTAGATCAGCGGCTGGCCCGACCGCCAGCTGTGCGGGTAGGAGTGCTCGATCGTCTCGTGCCGCAGCAGCTTCCCGGCGGCCTTGAGATCCTTGATGATCACCGGATTGGCATCGAAGACCATCAGGCCCTCGTACGGCGGCACCATCGAGGTGAACTTGCCCGCCGGATCCAGCGGCTGGACGATCTCGATACCGTTGGCCGTGGCCACGTCCATGTCCTCCTCACCGAAAGCCGGTGCGAGGTGGACGATTCCGGTACCGGAGTCGGTGGTGACGTAGTCGGCGGTGAGCACCCGATGCGAGTTCGGGTGGCCGACGAAGAAGTCGAACGGCGGGGCGTAGGACAGGTCGGCCAGGGCCGCACCGTCGTATTCGCCGAGCACCTCCGGCTCCTCGCCCAGTTCGCGGCTGTAGTGCGAAAGACGTTCGGCGGCAAGCACGTAGCGCTTGTCGTCGGCGCCGCGCACGTGCACGTAGCGCACGTCGGGGTGCACGGCGATCGCCAGGTTGGACGGCAGGGTCCACGGCGTGGTGGTCCAGATCAGCGCGTTCGCGCCGTCCAGCGCGGCGAACGGATGCTCGGCGGGCACGCTCAGGCGCATGTCGACGGTGACCGCGGGGTCCTGACGCATCTTGTACGCGTCGTCGAGGCGGGTCTCCTGGTTCGACAGCGGCGTCTGCTCGTACCAGCTGTAGGGCAGCACCCGGAAGCCCTGGTAGATCAGGCCCTTCTCGTGCAGCGACTTGAAGGCCCACATGACCGACTCCATGAAGTCGAGGTCGAGGGTCTTGTAGTCATTGTCGAAGTCGACCCAGCGGGCCTGCCGGGTGACGTAGTCGCGCCACTCACCGGTGTAGCGCAGCACCGACGACTTACAGGCGGCGTTGAACTCGGCCAGCCCCATCTCGTCGATCTGGGCCTTGTCGGTGATGCCGAGCTGCTTCTCGGCTTCGATCTCGGCGGGCAGACCGTGGGTGTCCCAGCCGAAGCGGCGATCGACCTTCTTGCCGCGCATGGTCTGGAAGCGCGGGATCAGGTCCTTGACGTAGCCGGTGAGCAGGTGCCCGTAGTGCGGGAGACCGTTGGCGAACGGCGGACCGTCGTAGAAGACGAACTCGCTGTCCCCGTCGCGGTTGTCGATGCCGGCGCGGAAGGTGTCGTCGCGGGCCCAGTAGTCGAGCACCCGGGTTTCGAGCTCCGGGAACGTCGCGCCCGCACCCGCACCGAAATCGACCCGGGGGTACGCGCTACCGGTAGTTGTCTCGTCCGCCATCGCGGATTGCTCCTCGTGCCGCCGCGCCGTGGGCGCGAGATGTGGGCACGGGGACGATGTCGGCGCCGGTGCGCCGTACCGCGGTACCACCCCGTTTGCCTGATCCACTCGGTGCGAGGGTTCGGGCCTCTCGTTGTGTGAGCTGTGACGGGCTCACCCGTTCGGTTCTACTGAGCGCGTGCGCGCCGTTCTTCCGAAAGCTCCCCGGTGATGGCCGGATCAACGCCGTGTGTAGTTCGATTCTAACCGGGCGCGTCCAGCCGATATTCCGCGCCCGTTCAGTTCCGCCGGGCGTGTCGGCCGGGTGGAACCGGTTCGCTCTCGGGTTTTCGGGTGGCCAGCGCGCTCACGAGCAAACTCGCGGCACCGACAACGCAGATCAGAATGCACCCCCACGCCCACACCACCGAACCGGTGGCGAGCGCCGCGACGAGCAGTCCGAAGCCGATCGCCGCAAGAACAAGCGTCAAGACGAGCATGGCGACTCCCAAGCCAACCGAGCAGCCCGACGATAGCTGGGCATTCCCGAATCACGCGACGCGCTGCGTCGCGCGACTCGGAAACTAGTTTACTTGCCGCCCTTGGCGAAGGAAGCCGGAGCCAGACTGTTGGCCGAACCATTGGTCTCGCCCGCGAACTCGCCGCCGTCGACCGGCACAGCCGACCCACGGTTCTCGAGCTCTTCCAGCTGCGATTCCAGGTAGGACTTCAGGCGCACGCGGTACTCGCGCTCGAAGGTCTTCAGCTGCTCGATGCGGCTTTCCAGCACCGTGCGCTGCTGGGTGATGGTGGCCATGATCTCGGCGTGCTGACGCTCGGCATCGGCGGTGAGCGCCTCGGCCTTGTCCTTGGCCTGCCGGATCTGGGTGTCGGAACGGTTCTGCGCGTCGGCCAGCATCGCGTCGGACTTCTGACGCGCGTCGGCGATCATCGCTTCCGACCGGGTGCGGGCGTCGCCGACCAGTCGCTCGGAGTTTGCTCGCGCGTTCGAGAGCAGACCCTCGGCCTCGGTCTTGGCGTCGGTGGTCAGGCGGTCGGCCATCTCCTGCGCCAGGGTGAGCACCTTCGCGGCCTGCATGTTCGCGTCCGGGCCACTGTTCTGCACCGGCGCCACGACGGGCATCGGGGCGGGGGGCGCGACCTGGACCGGCTGCGGCACCGGTTCCGGGGCGGGGGGAGGTGCCTGCTGGACGGGCGCCTTGGCATCGCTGACCCGGGCGGGTCCGCGGTTCTGCTTGGCGTCGGCCAACTCGGTATCGAGTTCGGCGACCCGCTGACGCAGGTCGGCGTTCTCCTCGATCAGGCGCGAGAGTTCCTGCTCGACGAGATCCAGGAAGGCGTCGACCTCGTCCTCGTTGTAGCCGCGCTTACCGATCGGCGGTTTGCTGAACGCGACGTTGTGCACATCGGCGGGAGTCAGCGGCATCGAATGATCCCTTCACGCGTCTTTTGGAGAACTAGCAAGCGGTCTACTCGATTCATTATGTCACACGGAGGTCACGGGCTGACCGAGCCTACCCACGATCGACATCAGGATGAAGACGAGGAAGAGCAGGACCATTATCGAAAGATCGAGACGAATCCCCCCGAGATTCACAGGAGGTATCAACCGCCTCAGCAGTTTCACCGGGGGGTCGGTGACAGTGAAGATCGCCTCCAGGACGATCACCACCACACCGGTCGGGCGCCAGTCGCGCGCGAAACTGCGAATGAACTCGACGATCACCCGACTGATGAGCAACAGCCAGAAGATGAAAAGCACCAGGTACAGAACCGCGAACAGGGCCACGACATCACTCTGCCGCAAAATCGGCATGGTGCAAAATGGCCGCGCCGCGCAGTGCGCGGGCGGCCATCTCGGTATGCGGTGTCCGTTGTCTATTTCTGGTTGTAGAAGCCGTTTTCGGCGATCCGGCGGCGTTCTTCCGCTGATACGTCCACATCGGCGGGTGAGAGCAGGAACACCTTCGTCGCCACCTTGTCGAACGAGCCACGCAGCGCGAACGCGAGTCCGGCCGCGAAATCGACCAGCCGTTTGGCATCGGCATTGCTCAGATCGACCAGGTCCATGATGACCGGATTCCCTTCACGGAACCGTTCACCGATGATCCTGGCCTCGCTGTAATCGCGCGGACGCAGCGTGGTGATCTTGGACAAGGGACCTCCGTCCTCGAAGATCCCGGGACGCCGCGCTGGCGCCGGCTCGGGGCGCATGCGCTCCTCCAGCCTGCGCTCCTCGGCGTCGGGATCGACCGCGAGCGCACCACGAGTGGAGCCGCGCATACCGGGTGCGACGCCGCCCGCCCGGAAGGACCGGCCCGACGACGGTGCCGTTTCGATCCTGGTGGGGCGACGCGGCGTGTCGTAGCGATCGTCGGCGTAGGTGTCGGCGACGTAGTCGTCGCGACGCGCCGGGTAGGCCGACTTGTACGCCGGCTGCGGGAAGTCGTCGACCTCGTCCTCGAAACGGTCGGCGCCGTAGCGGTCTTCGGCATAGCGGTCGTAGCCGCGCGGACGAGCGCGACCCGCGCGCTCCTCGACGCCGCGAGGGGCATGGTCGTCGACGTAGTCGTCTTCGTACTCATCGAGCGGAACCATGCCGAAGTACGCCTTGAACTTATGCAGGGTACTCATCTGGTCGACCTTCCTTCGGCCCCGGTGGCGGCCGGGTGTTGAAGTTCTTGCTCAGCGCCTCTGCAGCCAATCGTATGTGTCGAATGTGACTGGTGAGGTTTCTTTGCTACGCCGAGGTTATCGGTCGCGCGCCCATCAGGGCAGTTCCGACACGCACGCACGTCGAACCGTGTTCGACCGCAATCTCCAAATCACCCGACATACCAGCGGAAAGCTCGGTGGCTTCGGCGTGTTGCCCGAGCAGCGAAGTGTGCAATGTCGCAAGATTCGCAAACGACACATCACTCGCGGTGTCAAGGGGCGGAATCGCCATCAGACCGGCCAGATGCAGACCGGGCGCCTTCGCTACCAGGTCGGCCAGAGCGAGTAGGCCGGCCGGTGCGACACCCCCGCGTCCGGGGTCGGCGTCCAGACTCACCTGCAGCAGCACCTCCAGCGGCGCGGTACGCTCACCGGCTGCGAGTGCGTCCTGCGCGGCCCGATCGAGGGCGTTTGCCAGGCGTTCGCTGTCCACCGAGGCCACGGTGTGCGCCCAGCGCGCGACCGAGCGGGCCTTGTTGCGTTGTAAACGACCGATCATGTGCCATTCGACATCCCCGTAGGCCAGCTGGTCGACCTTCGCCGAGGCTTCCTGCTCGCGGGACTCGCCGAATTCGCGGCGGCCGAGCGCGTGCAGGATGGCGACATCGGCGGCGGGGAAGAACTTCGTCACCGGGAGCAGGCGCACCGAACCCGCCGTGCGACCCGCGGCTCGCACGGCGGCGTCGATGCGCGTGAGCAGGCCATCGAGGCGGGTCGAGAGCTCTGCGGCGCGTGTATCCGCCGCTGGTTCCGGGGTCATCCGCGTTCTCCGGCGATCGTGCGGGCGGCTCGGATCATCACGCGGCGGGGTCCATCCAGATCACGCCGGCGATGCGGCCGGTGGGGGCGCCGCGCCGATGACTGAACAGCGTTTTGTCCTCGATGGTGCAGCGGGGGTCAACGGCTATTCCGGCGACACCCGCCTCGGTGAGCTGTCGGCGGATGCCCGCGCGCAGATCGAGACCAGGGGTTTTGCGGACCGTGGTGGTCGCGCTGCCGGGCAGGTGCGCTTCGACGTCGGCGCGCATCGCAGCGGGGACCTCGTACTGGCGGCCGGAGGCGGCGGGGCCGAGGAAGGCGCCGATGCGGTCCACTCGGGCGCCGACCGAGACCATCGCGTCCAGGACACGCGGCACAATGCCGATTCTGGCGCCGACGCGGCCCGCGTGGACGGCGGCGATGACACCGGCCTCGTCATCGGACAGCAGGATCGGCACGCAGTCGGCGGTGAGTACCACCAGCGCCAGTCCCGGCACGGTCGTGACCAGCGCGTCGGTTACCGGCACCGGTTCGGCGCGCGGACCGTCGACGATCTCGACAGCGCGCCCGTGCACCTGCTCCATCCACACCAGCCGGTCCGGGGTGAGGCCGATGCCCTCGGCCAGCCGAATCCTGTTACGGCGTACCGCCTCCGGATCGTCACCGACGTGGTCACCCAGATTGAACGAGTCGTAGGGCGCGGCGGAGAAGCCGCCGGCGCGGGTGGTGGTCACCCGGCGAACAGTCACGGTAGGAGGTGCGGAAGTCATGGAGTCGAGGGTAGTGCGGTCGCCCGGTCTACCGATCATCGCGCGTAGTGACCTCGCTCGCGCCGCTGGGCGGAGCTCACCCGGCCGACGGTTCGCGGTCGACGATCCGTTGATCACCGACCGCCTCGGCAGGGCCAGGGACTGATTCCCCTACCGCGCGAAAAGCGCCCGAACTCGACAGGAGTTCGGGCGCTTTCGTCTGCGAGCGTCTATCGACGCATGAAGTCCGGGACGTTGATCTCGTCGTCATCGTCGCCTTCGCGAACCTCCGGGTTGTTGACGCGGTTCATCGCCGCCTCGGTGACCCGCTGACGCTCCGATTCCCGGTACCGCTCGGTATCGCGGTAGTTCGGCGCCGCGGCCCGACCACCGGACACCCCGGCCGTGGCGGGCTCGGTGGGACGCGAGGGCACCTCGGAGGTCCGGCTCTGGCCGATCTCGCCCGCGCGACCGGAACCGATCGGGTTCGCCCCGGTTCGGCTGGTTGCCGCACTGGACTCCGAACTCCGCCGAGCGGGGCCGCCACCGTCGAAACCCGCGGCGATCACGGTGACGCGCACCTCGTCGCCGAGCGAATCGTCGATGACCGTACCGAAGATGATGTTGGCCTCGATGTGGGCCGCCTCCTGTACCAGCGAGGCCGCCTCGTTGATCTCGAACAGCCCGAGATCGGAACCGCCCGCGATCGAGAGCAGCACGCCGTGCGCGCCGTCCATGGAGGCCTCGAGCAGCGGCGAGTTGATCGCGGTCTCGGCCGCCTTCACCGAACGACCCTCGCCACGCGCCGAGCCGATGCCCATGAGCGCCGATCCGGCACCCGACATCACGCTCTTGACGTCGGCGAAGTCGACGTTGATCAGGCCGGGGGTGGTGATCAGGTCGGTAATACCCTGAACACCGTTGAGCAGCACCTCATCCGCGGAGCGGAAGGCGTCCATCAGACTCACCGCCGCGTCGCCCAGCTGCAGCAGCCGGTCGTTCGGAATGACGATGAGGGTGTCGCACGACTCGCGAAGTAGGTTGATCCCCACTTCGGCCTGGTTCCCGCGCCGTTTTCCCTCGAAGGAGAACGGCCGGGTGACGACCCCTATAGTCAGGGCGCCCAACTTGCGGGCGATGCTGGCGACGACAGGGGCGCCGCCGGTGCCGGTGCCACCACCCTCGCCTGCCGTGACGAAGACCATGTCGGCGCCCTTGAGCACCTCTTCGATCTCGTCCTTGTGGTCCTCTGCGGCCTTGCGGCCGACTTCCGGATCGGCTCCGGCACCGAGGCCGCGAGTGAGTTCACGACCGACATCGAGTTTGACGTCGGCATCACTCATCAGCAGGGCTTGCGCGTCGGTATTGACCGCGATGAACTCGACTCCCTTGAGTCCCTGTTCGATCATTCGGTTGACGGCGTTCACGCCGCCGCCGCCGATACCGACGACCTTGATCACTGCAAGGTAGTTGTGCGGGGGCGTCATGGGCTCTCGCCTTCCTTCGATCTTAAACCCTCAACCTCAACCATAGGGTTGGCGTTATGTCAAGTATCCGACTGCTGCGGAACGCTATTCGCAGCCACTGCGATCCCGGCGCAGGCGCGCCGACATGAGAGCCAGAATCTTGTGCCACAAAGAATGTCGCTCACTTTACCGTGACCAGATTAGGACTCGATACGTCGAACACGGTCCCCTCACGGGTCAGTAGCGGCAACACGACGGCAGCTTTGCGCTCGCCGTCGCCCGTGCCGCCCCACACTACCTTCCTGCCATCGCGAAGGCTCAGCGAGACGTCCGAAATCGACCGTGCGACAACCTCGCCCACCTGCACCGACAGGGCAGGCGGCAGGGTGACCAGCACATCCACCGCCGCCCTGGTCGCCGCGGGCCCGGTGAACGAGCCCTCGGTGAGCAATTTCGGCACCCCGATGGGCAGTTCGGGCTCGATCGCGAATTCGACGCTCTCCGCGTCGATCAGGTGGGCGCCGTCGGGAGCTTCGAAATACACCACCGGTGTTCGCTCCACGACGGTGACGAGCACTGTCGAGGGGAATTTACGCTGCACCCGGACCGAACCGACCTTGGGTATCGCGGCGACGCGCTGAGCGATCGCGGTGGTGTCGATGCGCAACATCGAACGGCCATCCGGGATCTCGAGCCGCCCACGCACGTCGGTCTCCGGCACCGCCGACAGCCCGTCGACGCGCACCGTGCGCACCGACAGCACCGGCGTGAACCAGGCCAGCACCACCAGCAGGCTCACCACAACCACCCCGACCACCGTCCAGAGACGGTAGCCGTGCCACCCGCGCGCGGCGGGCATCGGCAATCTCACCGGCCGCTCTGCTGCGGCTTGGCCCGCAAGCCGTCGAGGATCTGGCTGCCGAGCATGGTCACATCGCCCGCGCCCATGGTGATCACGACGTCGCCGTCGCCCGCGAGCCCGGCGACCTGCTTGCCGACCTTGGACATATCCGGTTGGTAGTGCACGGGTTCGGTCACCGACTGGGCGACCAGCGCGCCGTTGACGCCGGGCAGCGGGTCTTCCCGGGCGCCGTAGACGTCGAGCACGACCACCTCGTCGGCCAGGCTCAACGCGGCGCCGAACTCCGTGGCGAAAGTGGCGGTGCGACTGTACAGATGCGGCTGGAACACCACGATCACCCGGCCGCGCTGCAGGCGGGCGCCGTCACGGGCTTCCTGGGCGACCAGTTGCGCCGCGGCCTCGAGCACGGCACGGACCTCGGTGGGGTGATGGGCGTAGTCGTCGAAGACGCGCACGCCGTTCTCCCGGCCGGTGAACTGGAACCGGCGATGCACGCCGCCGAATCCCTCCAGACCCTGCACGATCTCGTCGACATCGGCGCCGGTAGCGCGGGCGGCCAGCAGCGCGGCCAGCGCGTTGAGTGCCATATGCCTGCCCGGTACCGACAATCGCAACGAGCGCGGGGTGGTCTCGCCGTCGAGCTGGAACTCGACGATGCCACCGACATCGCGCGGCTGCCAGTCGATCAGCCGAGCGCCGACGGGTACCGGCGCGCCGGTGAGATCGCCCGATCCGTAACCGAGGACATCGATCCCGCGTTCGGCCATCCGCGGTGCGACCCGCTGGGCCAACGCGAGCGAACCTGGATCGTCGAGGCACACCACCAGCAGGCCACCGGGAGCGAGGCGGTCGGCGAAGTCGTCGAAGACCTGGGTGTAGGCCTCGTCGGTGCCGAAGTAGTCGAGGTGGTCGGATTCGATGTTGGTGACCACGGCGACGTCCGGGTCGTATTGCAGCAGGGAGCCGTCGGACTCGTCGGCCTCGGCGACGAAGATGTCACCGCTGCCGTGGTGGGCGTTGGTGCCCGCCTCGTTGAGCTCACCGCCGACCGCGAACGACGGATCGGCGCCACAGTGCTGCAGCGTGACGATCAGCATCGAGGTGGTCGAGGTCTTGCCGTGCGTGCCCGAGACCAGCAGGGTCTTGTGCCCGCGCATCAGCGAGGCGAGCACGGTCGGGCGCATCAGCACGGGGATCTCGCGCCGATTCGCCTCGACCAGTTCGGGGTTGGTCTTCGGGATGGCGGCGTAGGTGGTGACGACCACCGTGGGACCGCCGGGTAACAGGTCGAGCGCGTCGGCGGCGTGGCCGATGCGTACCTCGGCGCCGCGTGCCCGCAGCGACAGCACGCCACGGCTCTCGCGCGCATCGGAACCGGAGACCTTGCCGCCGCGCGCGAGCAGGATGCGCGCGATGCCGGACATGCCCGCACCGCCGATGCCGACCATGTGCACGCGTTCGAGTTCGGGGGGCAGCGCCGCACTCGCGGACTCCCCGATCTCGCGGCCCGGCTCGCTCATCGGGCGACCTCGGTGACGATCCTGGCCACCGTGTCGGCAGCGTCGCGATGGCCTGCGCCTGCGGCGGCGCGGCTCATCTGCGCGAGTCGGGCGGGGTCGAGCAGCAGCGGAATCACCTCATCGATCACGTATTTCGGGGTCAGTTCGGCATCGGCCACAATTGTGCCACCACCGTGGGCGACCACGGGTCTGGCGTTGAATTCCTGTTCGCCGTTGCCGTGCGGCAGCGGCACGTAGAAGGCGGGCAGGCCGACCGCCGACACCTCGGCCACGGTCATCGCACCGGATCGGCACACCACCGCGTCGGCGGCGGCGTAGGCCAGGTCCATCCGGGACAGGTAGGGCACCGCCACATACGGTGCGGGTGCGTCGGCGGTGCTCACCTCGACGCTGTTCTTGGGCCCGTGCGCGTGCAGGACCGACACACCGGCCGCCGCGAGCTGCGGCGCGGCCCCGGAGACGGCCTCGTTGAGGCTGCGCGCACCCTGCGAACCGCCGAACACCAGCAGCACCGGCCCTTCGGCGGGCAGTCCGAAGTGCGCGCGAGCTTCGGCGCGCAGCGCGGCACGGTCGAGTTCGGTGATGGACGCGCGCACCGGTATGCCGACGACCTGCGCGTGCGCCAGCCCCGAATCCGCGACGGCGGCGAGCACTTTCGCCGCGAGCTTCGCGCCGACCTTGTTGGCGATCCCGGCCTTCGCGTTGGCCTCGTGCACGATCACCGGCACTGTGCGTCGGCGACCGAACAGCCCGCCGCGCGCGGCAAGATAGGCGGGCAACGCGACATACCCGCCGAACCCGATGATCACGTCGGCCTGCACGTCGTCGATCACCGCCCTGGTCGCCTTGACCGACGCGAGCACCCGGCCGGGCAACCGCAGCAGGTCGGCGGAGGGCTTGCGCGGCAACGGCACCGGCGGGATCAGTTCCAGGGGGTACCCGCGGTCGGGCACCAGTTTCGTCTCGAGTCCACGCTCGGTGCCCAAGGCGGTCACCCGGATCGAGCCGTCGAGTCTGCGCAGCGCGTCGGCGACAGCCAGCGCGGGTTCGATGTGGCCTGCGGTTCCTCCGCCTGCGACGATCACCGACAACCCGGGTCGCGGGTTACTCACCTGGATCTACCTCGTTCTCTGTCGTCTCGAATCGATCTCGCGAAAGCCTGCGCGCTCATGCGCCGCCGCCTCCGCCGGTCCGTCGTTTCGCCGGCCGGTGTGGCATCGGGTAGGTCGGCTCCCATGCTCGTGTCGACCGTAGCGAACTCGTGCCGCGACTTTCGGGCGCGCGTCGCCTGCGGTCGGCGGGCGGCTGGCGGCGAGGGGCCTGACGTGGGCGTTCGGTTCTGGCGCGCGGCGCGACTTTCCGTGGCGCGGGTGGGGTGTAGAGCTCGGGCACCGGCAGTCGCAGGAGTCTGCTGAGCCTGCCGTCCTGGCCTGCCTTCAACGCCGACACCGCCTCCGGTTCGTGCCGGGCGGCGCTGGCGATGATGCCGAACATGAACAGCGTGATCGCCAGCGACGAACCACCGGCCGAGACCAACGGCAACTGCAGACCGGTCACCGGTAGCAGCCCGACGACATAGCCGATGTTGATCAGCGCCTGCGCGGTGATCCAGGTGGTGGCGGTGGCGGTGAGCAGGCGCAGGAAGGGATCGACCGAACGCAACGCGATGCGGATGCCCGCGTAGACGAACAGCGCGAGCAGCGCCAGGACCAGCATGCAGCCGAGGAAGCCGAGTTCCTCGCCGATGATGGCGAAGATGAAGTCGTTGTGCGAGTTGGGCAGGTAGCTCCACTTCGCGCGGCTCTGGCCGAGGCCACGGCCCCAGATGCCGCCGTCGGCGAGGGAGTACTTGGCTTGACGCGCCTGATAATTGGCGCCCTGAGGATCGTCACCGGGGTTGAAGAACGCGCGCACCCGATCGGAGCGATACCCGGCCGACAGCGCCAGCACCGACGCCGCGACCACGCCGGTCACCATGATCCCGACGAACAACCGCACCGGCAGCCCACCGAACCACAGCAGCGCCATCAGCACGATGCCCAGCGCGATCGTGGTCGACAGGTTCGGTTCGAGCACCACCAGCAGGCAGACCAGCAGACCCGAGGGCACCAACGGCACCAGGATGTCCTTGAGCGCCGCGCCACGGCGCGAGGCCAGCAGGTGCGCGCCCCACACGACCAGGGTCACCTTGACCACTTCCGACGGCTGGATCGACAGCGGTCCGATGTCGAACCAGCGTCGCGCGCCGCCGTGCGCCGACCCGATGCCGGGAATGAGCACCAGCATCAACGCGAGCACCGAGATGCTGAAGATCGGAAACGACCACTGCCGCAACAGCCGCAGCGGCAACCGCAGCGCCACATAGAAGGCGATGGCGCCGAGCCCGGCGAACATGGCCTGCTGGATGAACAACGAGTAGGCCGAACCGCCACCGGCGTAGGCTTCGACGCTCGAGGCCGACAGCACCATCACCAGGCCCAGCACGGTGAGCAGGGTCGCGATGGTGACGATCAGATGGAACGACGCGAGCGGCCGGGCCAACCAGGCGCCGAAGCGCTCCCCCGCCCAATTCGGCTGTCCCGAGCTCTTGCGGCTGGTACTCGCCTGGCCCTTGCCGACCCGGCTGTCGTCCACGCTGCCCCGGCTCCTGATCACGCTGCCCCCCTCTCGCGCGGTGACGTGCGCGCCGGGCGCGGCAGCGTCGTCACAGCGCCCGCCCGATGTCACCATCTTCCAGTGCCGTCACCGCATCCACGAAACAGCGTCCGCGGTGGGTGTAGTCGTCGTACATGTCGAGGGAAGCGGCCGCCGGCGCGAGCAGGACGGTGTCTCCGGCGCGAGCCAGACCCGCCGCGGCGCGCACCGCGCGGCCCATGACCGCCTCGGCTCGCTGCGATCTCGACGACTCCATGTCTGCATCGTCTCCCGCATCCAGCTCGATGACCGGGACTTCGGGTGCGTGTCGCGCCATCGCGGCGGCGATCACCGGCGCGTCGGCCCCGAACAACACCGCGCCGACCAGCCGGTCACCGATCTCTTCGATCAGATCGTCGACACCGGCGCCCTTGAGCAGGCCGCCCGCCACCCACACCACCTGCGGGTGCGCCATGATGGCGGCGCGCGCGGCGTGCGGGTTGGTGGCCTTGGAATCGTCGATGAACTCGACACCGCCCAGCTCGCGCACGAACGCGGTGCGGTGCGGACCGACCTTGTGTTCGGCCAGGCCCTCCTTGACGAACTGCGGCGCCACATCGATGGCCCTGGTCAGCGCGGACGCGGCCAGCGCGTCGGCGATGCCCGCGGGTCCCTGCGGGCTGATGTCGCTGGTCTCGGCGAGGATCGCGGCCTTGGTGAAGGCACGATCGAGGAGCTTGCCGTCGACCACACCCAGTTCACCGTCGGCGGGGACACCGATCCGGAAGCCGACCGTGCGCCGCGCCTTGGCCTTACGGGCCAGCGAACCGGCGACCGGGTCGTCGAGCCCGACGACGCCGACGCGACCGGTCAGCGCGCGCGCCTTCGCGGCGGCGTAGGCATCGAGACCGCCGTGCCAGTCCAGGTGGTCCTCGGCGACATTGAGCACGACGCCCGCCTCCGGTCGCACCGACGGCGCCCAGTGCAGCTGGAAGGAGGACAACTCGACGGCGAGGACCTGCGGACCGGGGTTGCGGCGCAGCGCGTCCAGGATCGGCAGGCCGATATTGCCGCAGGCCACGCTGGCGATGCCGGCGGCGCGCAGGATCGAGTGCGTCATCTGGGTGGTGGTGGTCTTGCCGTTGGTGCCGGTGATCACCAGCCATTTGCGGACCGGGCCGTAGATGCGGGCCTGATCGACCCACCAGGCGAATTCGACGTCGCCCCAGACGGGCACGCCCTCGGTGACCGCCGAGACCAGCACCGGTGAATCCGGTCGCCAGCCCGGGCTGGTGATCACGAGCGCGAACCGGCTCAGATCGGCCCTTTCGAGCTCGACAGTGGTGGCGATCTCGAGTCCGAGTTCGGCGGCCTCGGCGAGTGCCTTGGCGCCGCTGTCGGTGACCACGGGGTGGGCGCCGATATCGCGCAGCGGTTCGATCAGCGAGCGTCCGGAGACACCCCAACCGGCGACGAGAACGTCACGTCCACGCAGGAATTCGAGCATCGGGCCCGGGGAACGCAGGGCGCGGGGCGAGTGTTCGACCATGTCCGTCCTCACCCGACCTGGGAAAGATATTCGCTGTAGAACAGCCCGAGACCCACGGCCGCGGCGATGCCTGCCAGAATCCAGAATCTGATGATCACTGTGGTTTCGGCCCACTTGCTCAACTCGAAATGGTGATGGAAAGGCGCCATCTTGAACAATCGGTTGCGAGTGGTGCGATACACCGCCACCTGCAACACCACAGAGGCCGCCTCCGCGACGAACAGCGCACCGATAACGACCATCAGCAACTCGGTGCGGGTGGTGACGGACAGACCGGCCAGCAGACCACCCAGCGCCAGCGACCCGGTATCACCCATGAAGATCTTAGCGGGCGCGGCGTTCCACCACAGGAAACCGATGCACGCGGCAGCCGCGGCTGCACACACCAACGCCAGGTCGAGCGGGTCACGCACGTCATAGCAGCCGGGGCCCGGATCGGTCGAGCACGCCTTGTCGTACTGCCAAAACGTGATGATCACGTATGCGCCGAGCGCCAAACTCATCGACCCGGCCGCGAGACCGTCCAGGCCATCGGTCAGGTTCACCGCGTTCGACCAGGCCACCACGAGCAGGCATACGAACACCACGAACACCAGCGCACCCATAGCCACCGTGGAGATGTCGCGCACGTAGGAGATCTGCTTGCTGCCCGGTGTGAGTCCGTTCTGGTCACGGAACTGCAGCACGAGGACAGCGAAGATGACCGCGGAGCCGATCTGGCCGATGTACTTTCCGGCGGCCGACAATCCCAGGTTGCGCTGCTTGCGCAATTTGATGAAGTCGTCGAGGAAACCGACGATGCCGAGCGCGGTGGTGAGGCCGAGCACCAACAGACCCGACGCGGTAGGGCCTTCCGCGTTGTAGCCGATGCCGATCAGGTGCGAGCCGAGATAGCCCGCCCACATGCCGATCAGGATAGCGACGCCGCCCATGGTGGGAGTACCGCGCTTGGCCTGGTGGCTGGCCGGGCCGTCGACCCGGATCTCCTGACCGAAGCCTTGCCTGGCGAAAACTCGGATCAGCAACGGCGTCAGCAGGATCGACACCGCCAGTGCGATCCCCGCCGCGAACAGAATTTGCCTCATCGAGCTGTATTACCTTCCGCTGCCCCGGTCAGGTGCTCGGCGACGGCCCACAGACCCACCGCCTTCGACGCCTTGACCAGTACCACATCGCCTGCGGCGATCTCGTCGTCGAGCAGCGCGATCGCCGCGTCGATATCGGGAACGAGAATCGATTCCTCGCCCCATGAGCCTTCCATTACCGCTCCCTGGTGCATGCCGTGGGAGGGTCGTCCGGTGCCGACCACGATCAATCGGTCGACGTCGAGGCGCACGGCCAGGCGTCCGATCGCGTCGTGTTCGATCACCGAGGTGTCGCCGAGTTCGCCCATCTCACCGAGCACGGCCCAGCTGCGCCGGGGTTCGTCGGCCGACTTCGCGAGCGTGACCAGCGCTTTGAGGGCCGCGCGCACCGAGTCGGGGTTGGCGTTGTAGGAGTCGTTGATGACGGTGACGCCCGTGGGGGTGGTCGTCACGTCCATCCGGCGGACCGAGGCCGCGGTGGCACCGGACAGCGCCGCTGCCACCGTCGCCAGGTCGGCGCCGCATTCGAGGGCGACGGCCGCGGCGGCCAGTGCGTTGCCGACCTGGTGTTCGCCGTGCACAGCCAGTCGCACCGGAATCGATGCACCGCGCGCGTGCAGGGTGAAGTGGGCGCGGGCCTGGTCGTCGGTGCGCACATCGGTGGCGCGGATGTCCGCGTCGCCGGACAGACCGACCTTCACCACGCGCGCGCTCGTCCGCGACGCCATGGCCGCGACGTTCGGGTCGTCGGCGTTGAGCACGGCCAGGCCCTCGGCGGGCAGTGCCTCGACGAGCTCGCCCTTGGCCTGCGCGATCGCCTCGCGGCTACCGAATTCACCGAGGTGGGCGGTACCGACATTGAGCACGACGCCGATCCTCGGCGGCGCGATGCGGGCCAGCGCGGCGATGTGCCCACGGCCGCGCGCGGACAGTTCCAGTGCGAGGAACCTGGTGTCGGGGCCGGCGCGCAGTGCCGTCCACGGGTGGCCGAGTTCGTTGTTGAACGAACCGGGCGGCGCGACCACCGCGCCCAGCGGCGCGAGCACCGCCGCGAGGAGATCCTTGGTCGAGGTCTTGCCCGAGGAACCGGTGACGCCGACGACGGTGAGTCCGGTGCGCTCGGCGAGCCGCTCGGTGCTCACGCGCGCCAGCTCGGCCAGCGCGGCGAGAACCGCCGCGCCGGAACCGTCCTCGTCGGAGCTCAGCGCGACCGAGGTCGCCGGAACCGAACCGAGGTCCGGTGCGACGACGATGGCGGGCACGCCGACCGGGCGAGCCGCGAGCACCGCGACCGCCCCGGCGGCGATCGCGGTCCCCGCGTAGTCGTGGCCGTCGGAGTTGGCGCCGGGTAGGGCGAGGAACAGATCGCCGGAACCGATTCGGCGCGAATCGAATTCGACCGAACCGGTCACGAGTGCCTGGGGGTCGGAGACGTCGTGCAGCTCGCCGCCGACGACGTCCGCGATCTCCCGCAGTGTCATTTCGATCATGAAACCGTCAAGTCCTCCGAGTCCGTGTGCGGACTGTGTCGTCTCCGCAGGGCATCCAGCGTCGCCGCGACCACCTCGCGGTCGTCGAAGGGATGCTTGACGCCCTCGATCTCCTGGCCCGCCTCGTGGCCCTTGCCCGCGACGAGCACCACATCGCCCGCCCGCGCCCAGGCGATGGCGGCGGCGATGGCCGCCGCACGGTCACCGATCTCGCGGATCTCGCCGCGCTCGGTGGCCGGAAGTTCGTGCGCACCGGCCACCACGGCGGACCTGATGGCGGCCGGGTCCTCGGTGCGCGGGTTGTCGTCGGTGACGATCACCAGGTCGGCGCGGGCCGCCGCGGCGCCCATGAGGGGGCGTTTGGCCACATCACGGTCGCCACCGGCGCCGAGCACGACAGCCAGCCTGCCCGTGCCCGCGTCGGTGAGGTGCCCGCGCAGGGTGGTCACCACGGATTCGATCGCGGCGGGCTTGTGCGCGTAGTCGACGACAGCGAGGAAGTCCTGGCCGCGCTCCACGCGCTGCATCCGGCCCGGCACGTCGACGACGGCCAGCGCGGGCGCGGCGACCGCCGGGTCGACGCCCGCGGCGGCGCAGGTGGCGACGGCCAGCAGTGCGTTGGCGACGTTGTAGCGGCCGGGCAGACGCAGGCGCACCGTCAGTTCGCCGTCGGGTCCGGCGGCGGTGAATTCCTGTTCGCCACCGGTGGTCTTGATGTCACCGCTGACCTGCCAGGTGGCCGCGCCAGTGGTCGAGACGGTGACCGGCTCGACCAGGTCCGCGGCCAGCCGGGTGCCCCATTCGTCGTCGACGCAGACCACCGCGGTGCGCGCGGCGACCGGCGAATCCGCGTCGAAGAGCCGACGTTTCGCGGCGAAGTAGTCCTCGAAGTCGGCGTGGAAGTCGAGATGGTCCTGGGACAGATTGGTGAACGCGCCGACCGCGAACCGCACCCCGTCGACCCGGCCCAGCGCGAGCGCGTGGCTCGACACCTCCATCACGACAGCGTCCACGCCCTGCTCGACCATCGCGGCGAACATCGCGTGCAGCTGCGGAGCCTCGGGCGTGGTGAGCGCGCTGGGCACCCGCTGCCCACCGATCCGCGTCTCGATGGTGCCGATCAGACCGGTGGACAGCCCGGCCGCGACCAGACCCGCTTCCACCAGATACGACGTGGTGGTCTTGCCCGAGGTGCCGGTGATGCCGACGATGCGCAGCCGGTCGCTGGGGTGGCCGTAGATCTCGGCCGAGAGTTCGCCGAGCACCGCGCGGGGGTGCTCGCGCACCAGCACAGGTACCGCGACATCGCCGATCAACTCGGCGCCCGCGGCATCGGTGAACACCGCGACCGCGCCGTTGGCGATCGCGTCGGCGGCGAATCGGGCACCGTGCGCGTTCGCGCCGGGCAGCGCGGCGAACAGGTCACCGGCACGCACCGCGTTGGATCTTTGCTCGATGCCGGTGACCGTCACCTCGGCAGACGACACGGTGACCGACGTGGCACCGGTGAGGTCCGCCACGGCCTGCAGCGATGTCGACAACGGAGTGATTGGCCGGAGCGCGTGCGGGCTGGACTGCGCGGGCACAAGGCTCCTCTCTGAGAGTGATCGAGCGCGTGGGCGAGACGAGCAGTCAGATTACCGACGCGCGGTGTCGGTCGGACAACGCGGGTTGAGTTAAATGTGTTCTCGGCCCGCCCACCTCCGGACCGAGCGCGGGCTGCTACGAACCAGTGCTGCGACGGCGGGAAGAGGCGGGCGACCAGGAGCCGAGAACCGCGGCACCACCTGTTATGACACCGCCTCGAGCACCAGCCGCTTGGACTCCGGTGAGGGCGGTACCCGGTCGCGCTGCAACGCCCAGGAGGCGATGCTGTGGAACAGCGGTGCGGCCGAGCCGCCACCGGAGCCGTCGGAGCTGCGGACGGGCGCGTCGAGCATCATCCCGATCACATAGCGGGGGTTGTCGGCGGGCGCCATCCCGGCGAACGTGCTGTAGAACGCCGAGGTCGAATAGCAGCGGCACGCGGGGTCCACCTTCTGGGCGGTGCCGGTCTTACCCGCCACCTGGTACCCCTCGATCGACGCGGACGGGCCGGTGCCCATCTGGACGCCCATCGGGTCCTTCTGCACGGTCGCCTGGAACAGCTCGCGCAGGGTGTGCGCGGTCTGCGGGCTGACCACGCGGACGCCGTCGGGTTGCAGTTCCTCGGTGCGGGTGCCGTCGGGGGCGACCTTGGCCTTGACGATGCGCGGGGGGATGCGCAAGCCGTCGTTGGCGATGGCCTGGTACATGGCGGTCATCTGCAGGGTCGTCATCGACAAGCCTTGGCCGATGGGCAGATTCGCGAAGGAACCGCCGGACCACTGGTCGCGGGCGGGTACCTGGCCGCCGCTCTCGCCGGGCAGACCGACGCCGGTGCGCCGGCCGAGCCCGAAGCGGGTGACCATGTCGGCGAACCGGTCCTCCCCCACCCGCTGGGCGAGCATGAGAGTGCCGACATTGGACGACTTCCCGAAGATGCCGGTGGTCGTATAGGGCGCCACATCGTGCTGCCACGCGTCGTTCACCGTGACACCCGACATGCGGATCGAGCCCGGCACCTGGAGCACCTCGTCGGGGGTGGTCACGCCGTATTCGATGGCGGCCGCCGCGGTGACGATCTTGTTAACCGAACCGGGTTCGAAGGGTTCGGAGACCGAGGGGTTGCCCATCTTGCCCGAGGCCCAATGATTCGGGCCGAGTGCGGGATTGAAGGTGCCGTCGTTGGCCATCGCGAGGACCTGGCCGGTTTTGGCGTCGAGCACCACCGCCGAGGCCGACGACGCGCCGGATACCTGTTTGGCCTGTTGCACCTGCTGCTGGACGTAGTACTGCAGGTCCGCGTCGAGCGTGAGCTCGACGCCGTAGCCGTTCACCGCGGGCTGCAGGTCACGGTAGCTGCCGGGGATCACCGCGCCGTCGGAACCCTGGTCGTAGGTGCGCGAACCGTCGGTCCCCGACAGCACCGAGTCCAGTGCCGATTCCAGCCCCATCTGACCGTGTCGGTCGCCGCCGATCGCGCCGACGACATTGGACGCCAGCGAGCCGCCGGGGTACTCGCGCAGGTCCTGCCGTTCGGCGCCGACCTCGGGGAACTTGGCGGTGATCTCGGCGGCCACGCGCGGATCGACGTTCTTTGCCAGGTAGTGGAACTTCTTGTCGCTGCGCAGTTTATCGAGCAGTTCCTGCTCGGTCGGTGCGCCGAGTTTGTCGTGGATGAACTTCGCGATGTCCTTCAGCCGCTGCTCCGGGTCCGGCGCGCTTGGCTTGAGCTTCTTGGCTTCGGCCAGTTGCTCACGCACCGTCACCGGCTGGAAGGTCAGGGCTTTCACGGTGAGGGTGAAGGCGAGCTGATTGCCGTGCCGGTCGGTGATGGGGCCACGCACTGCCGCCTCGGTGGCCTTGATGGTGCGCTGCGAGGCCGCCTGAGCCGACAACGCCGGCGCGGCGAGACTCTGAATGTAGAGCAGCTGCAACGCGACAACGGCCAACGTGGCCAGCAGGGTGACCCGGCCGACGCCGAGACGAAGGCGGATCGGCCGGTCCGGAGAGAGCGAGCCCGCGCGGCGGCCTCTCGACGAGACCGGCCCGCGTCGCTGCTGCGACGCGGGCCCGCTCTGCCTCATCGAGGACCGTCAGGTGATTCGACGACTCGTGGCTGCTCGCTCGGCGGCGGCTGGTCGGCCGCGACCAGCGGTTCACCCTGACCTGCGACGTCGACGCGATCGGGCACGGTCGCCGGGGCGAGCGGAGCCGGGGCGCCGCCGCCCTCCGCGGCGAGGACTTCACCGTTCGCCGATGCCGGCGCCTGACCGTTCGCCGGAGCGGGGACAGTCGCCGGGGCGAGCGGAGCCGGAGCGGCCGTCGGCTGCGGCGCGTTCACGGTGGGGGACGCGGGCACAGTGGCCCGCGGGCTCGGACTCGCGGTGGCCGCGCCCGGCTGCACCGGCACCACCCGCTCACCCTGTGCCTGGGCGTGCCCCGGCGCCGGGGTCGGGGCGGTGGTCGGCGGACCGTTCAGCGGCGGCACCGGCGCGCCCTGCGCGGGCGTCGGGTTCCCGATCACGGTGACCTCGCCGTCGGCGCCGAGTATCAGCCGGGCCGGATCCTTCGCGGGGATCATCCCGAGTTCCCTTGCGCGAGCGGCCAATTCGGGAGCGGAGTCGGCGGCGGCGACCTCGCGCTGCAGCGCGGCCCGCTCGTCGTCGAGCTTGCGGTTGACCGCCCTGGCGTCACCCAGCTGGTAGCTGTCCTCGGCGGCACGGGTGGTGAGCAACAGGGTCAGGGCAAGGCCGCAGCCGAGCATTCCGATGATGGCGGTGACGAACGGGATCCGCCCCGCCATCGTCGAGGCCCGTTCGGGCAGTTCGATGCCATCGAGCAGCTGTTCCCTGGTGTGCTTGCGGGCGTAGGCCCGCTGTGCCGCACCGGACTTGACTCGTTCGGCCGCCTCGACGCGCCGGGCCGTCTTGCTCGGCACCGCGACTGTGCTCGTCCGCACGCTCATCGTGTCCCTTCCTGTGTCCTCCCTGACCTCTCCGCGATTCGTTCGGCCGCGCGCATCCGCACCGGCGCGGATCGCGGATTGACCTCGATCTCGGACTCGGTCGCTTTTTCCGCTCCACGGGTCAGCATCCGGAATTCCGGTCCCATGCCGGGCAGTTCGACCGGCAGATCCATCGGTGACCGGGAGACGATCCGTGGTGCGAGTTCGTGTTTGACCAGCCGGTCTTCGAGCGACTGATACGACATGACGCAGATCCGTCCGCCCACACGCAGTGCATCCAGTGCCGCGGGCAAGGCCGCCCGCAGCGAGTCGAGCTCACCGTTGACCTCCACCCGCAGCGCCTGGAACGAACGCTTGGCCGGATGTCCGCCGGTGCGGCGCGCCGCGGCCGGAATGGTCGCGTAGAGCACCTCGACGAGCTCGGCGCTGGTGGTGAACGGCACGACCGCCCGCCTGCGCAGCACCTCCGAGGCGATCTTGCCCGCGAACCGCTCGTCGCCATAGGTTTTCAGCACCCGGGCGAGATCGCCGTGGCTGTAGGTGTTGAGCACGTCGGCCGCGGTGATCCCGGTGGTCGGGTCCATCCGCATGTCCAGGGGCGCGTCGACGGAGTAGGCGAAGCCGCGCTCGGCCTCGTCGAGCTGCATCGACGACACCCCGAGGTCCATGAGAATGCCCGATACGGAACCTGTTTCGTCGAGTCCGGCTTCGGCCAGCGCCGCGGGAATGCCGTCGTAGCGCGTGTGCACCAGCGTGATCCGGTCGGCGTAGGGCGCCAGGCGCTCACCCGCCATGCGTAACGCGGTGGTGTCGCGGTCGAGACCGACCAGCCGTGCCTGCGGATAGGTGCGCAGGAAATGCTCTGCGTGCCCGCCCAATCCGAGGGTCGCGTCGAGGTAGACGGCGCCCGGCTCGCTCAGCGCGGGGCCGAGCAGATCGTCGGCGCGCTCGAGCAGAACCGGCACATGACGGGGGTTCTCGGCGTCATGGTTCACCTCGACCTCCCGGGATACTGCCTCGCGTCGCAGACGGGTCGCCATGCCACACAGTGCTTTCGAATGAGTGCTTGTCCAACGAGTGTGTGATGCGAATGCTTCGAGGTCTCTGACCGGGGCAAGGCACCTGGCGTCGGGGAAGTACGTCAGGGTCCACGCCCGGGCAGAGGCCTCGCAGCACTCGCGTGCTTCGGGTCAGAAGATTCCGCCCAGCGACTCGTCTCCGGCTTGCGCGTAGTCCTCCTCGTGTTCTTCGAGGTAGGTCTCCCACGCCTGCTTATCCCATATCTCGAGGAAGTCGACCGAACCGATCACCACACAATCCCGCGAGAGGTTCGCGTAGCGCCGATGGTCCGGCGACAGCGTGATCCGGCCCTGCGCGTCCGGGCGTTGCTCGTCGGTGCCTGCTGCCAGCGCTCGGACGAAAGCCCTTGCCTGCGGGTTACTTCGGGACGCCGACGCGGCTCGCCGCGCGAGCGCGGTGAACTCGTCTTTCGGGTACACGGCCAGGCTGTGGTCTTGGCCTTTCGTGACCATCAACCCTCCCGCCAGATCGTCTCGAAATTTCGCAGGCAACGTCAGCCGCCCTTTGTCGTCCAATCGGGGGGTGTAGGTACCGAGGAACATCTCGGCCACCTCCCTACTGGATTCACCTCGCCGTACGGCCTCTCCTGTAGTGCGCGACCCACATTACCCCACTTTCCCCCACTTTCAATCGAAACTCTGAGTGATCCTGCTCCCCGCCAACGCAATTCCGCAGGTCATCTCAGCTATCACTGAGATTCGCGGTTATCCCGTGTTCGAGCAACCCGCGCGGGTCGGCCACCGCCCGTTCCGACAACGTTCAGCAAACATCGCAGGTGCGAGGTCGGTCGAGCGACCGGGTGGGGGAAGTGTGGGGAGCGGTGGGGAAGGTGGGGGAACCGCCCTGGCCTCGTGTTCGGCGTGGGCACCGACCCATGAACGCGCGAAAGCGGCGCCGCATCCGTGACGGATGTGGCGCCGCTCTCGTACCGGCTAGGTCTGAGCTACTCCTGCTCGAACCGTCGTCGGAATCGGTCTTCCATACGCTCGGAGAAGCCGCCGGACTTGCGTTGGCGGCCGCCTCGGGCGGGATGCCCCGTGGTCGGGCCGCTGCCCGCCGCGGGAGACTCGGTCGCGTCCGGTCGGGCGGCGCGACGCGAGTTGCCGATCATCAACAGGACACCAGCGCCGAACATGGCGATGAATCCGACGAGACTGATGATCGGGAAACCGCCCGGCTTGAACGGGGCGGCGATGCCGGCGACGAGCAGAAAGAGGCCGACGGCGAACAATGCCGCAGCCTGGAGTCTGCGTCGACTCGACGTGGATCGAAGACGTCCGCCGCGGACGGACGACGCGAACTTCGGGTCCTCAGCGTAGAGAGCGCTCTCGATCTGTTCGAGCATGCGCTGCTCGTGCTCGGAGAGTGGCACGGTACCTCCCCCGGCACTAGGCGTGGCTGGTCGCCTCCGGGTAGGCGACGGGTAGCCGACCTTGGCGGCTATCTGCTCCCCATAATACGAGTTCGATCGGTGGCGTACCACCTACTCGGTCATAACTAAGCGGTCATGTCGCGGCCACGACTCGGCTGCGGGCGGCTCTTGGCCACGGCTACCAGCGCATCGTCGATGTCGTAGAGGAATGCGCCCACCCGTGAGCAGAACTCGTCGGCTTGTGTGTCGGTGATCGCGCGGTCCAATCCGGCCTCCAACGCGGCCCGTAATTGCGAGTGCGCCTCGAAGTAGTCCGCCCACATCACGAACTCCGGGCTGGCGCGTCTCAGTAACACCCAGGCGCTGCGCGAGCGTGCCCGCGGCGCGCGGTCGGCGCCGGTGAGGGCGATCATCGAGCCCGCGCCGCGCAGCGCGGCCAGGTACGCGGTACGGAACCGCTCCCCCGGTTCGTGCTCCCAGGCGGAATCGGTGAGCAGCGCGTCGGCCTGGCGTAGAAGTCCCCCGGCACGCCCGTCGTGGCCCACGTGCGCTCGGCCGTCGTCTCGAGCATTGTTGTGACCAGCCATCTGCTGCCCCTTTCGCCCCTCGCACTGATCGAACTGACATTCGAACGTTTGAATTGAGATTGAATATAGGGACACCCACCGACAACTTTCCGCGTCCGCACGCCATCGACGAGAGCCATGACAGCCGTCAAGCCGAATCACACCCCCGCACCCGTCATCGTCGACCTCAGCGTCGCCGCCCTGCGCGCACGCCTGCACGACGCCCTGTCGGTCTATGTCGCCGCCATGGACTACCCCCGTGGCACCGAGCATCACCGGGCCCCGATGTGGACCGAACACACCACCAGGGCGGGCTGGCGGGCCGTGGCCGCGGTGCTGCCCGACGATTCGGGCGGCGTCGACCTGCGCACCGCGCCGATCCTGGCGATCGCCTACGGCTACAGCGGTGCGCCGCGTCAGTGGTGGCATCAGCAGGTACAGACCGGTATGCGGCGCTGCGGATGGCCCGACGCCGCCGCCCGCGACCTGCTCGCCGACTATTTCGAACTCACCGAGTTGCACGTCCACCCGGCGGCACAGGGCCGTGGGATCGGCGCGCGCCTGCTCGACCGATTGCTGGCCGACCGCGCCGAGGCCGCGGTGCTGCTGTCGACGCCGGAAGTGCCGGAGGAGGCGAACCGGGCCTGGAAGTTGTACCGGCGGGCCGGATTCACAGATGTGATCCGTGATTTCGTGTTCGCCGGCGATACCCGGCCGTTCGCCATCCTCGGGCGCAGGCTGCCGATGCCACCCACGCACCCATGACGGCGGTGGTGGTCGGCTCCGGCCACAACGCGCTGATCGCGGCCTGTTATCTGGCGCGGGCCGGGCAGCGGGTGCAGGTGCTCGAACGGGACGAGGTGCCCGGTGGCGCGGTGTCGACGGTGGAGCGGTTTCCCGGCCATCTCGTCGATCGTGGTTCTTCGGCGCACATCATGATCCGGCACACCGGGATCATCGAGGACCTCGAGCTCGAGCGGTTCGGGTTGCGCTATCTCGACTGTGATCCATGGGGGTTCACGCCCTCCGACGGAGTACGCCCCCCGATCGTGTTCCACCGTGATCTCGACGAGACGTGCGCGTCGATCGCGACCGCCTGCGGTGTCAAGGACGCTGACGCGTATCGCCGCTTCGTGGGGGTGTGGGGTGAGCGCAGCGCGCGGGTGATGCGATCGTTCGGCGGGCCGCCGACGCCGGGCAGGCTCGTTCGCTCGTTCTGGGGGCTTGACGCGCGGGCGGGCGGATCGGCGTTGTCGCGGGAGTTCCTGCAGTCCGGTGACGCGCTGCTGGACTTCTGGTTCGACGACGAAAGGCTCAAGGCCTCGCTCGCGTGGTTCGGCGCGCAGTCCGGTCCGCCGATGTCGGAGCCGGGGACCGCGCCGATGGCCGGATTCGCCGCGCTCATGCACAGGCTGCCGCCCGGACGCGCGGTAGGTGGAAGTGGGGCGCTCAGCGCGGCGCTGATCGCCCGCCTTCGTGCCGACGGCGGCGAGCTGCACACCGGCGACGCCGTCACCTCGCTACGCCGAAGCGGCGGCGGGTGGCAGGTGCGGACCGAATCCGGCCGGACACTGCGGGCCGACACCGTGATCGCGGGCTCCCATATCCTCTCGACGCTCGACCTGTTGCGCGCGGGCGGATTCGACCCGGCGGTCCTGGACGACTGGCAGCGCCGCATCCGAGTCGGCCCCGGCATCGGCATGGTGGTGCGGCTGGCCACCGACCGGCTACCCGAGTACCCCGGCGCCGCCGCCACCGACTCCGCCCGTGGTCTGCAATTCCTCGTCGCCGACCGCCGACAGCTGCGGCTGGCCCACGGCGCCGCACTCGCCGGTTCGCTGCCGCCACGTCCGGTGGTGCTGGCGATGAGTTTCAGCGCGCTCGACCCGTCCATCGCCCCCGCCGGCGAACATCAGCTCTCGCTGTGGGCCCAATGGCACCCCTATGAACTCGCCGATGGCAGCGACTGGTCAGCGCACGCCGAGCACGAGGCGGATCGGATCATCGCCGAACTCGACACCTACGCCCCGGGATTCGCCTCGTCGGTGCTCCGGCGATTCGTGCAGACGCCGGTCGATCTCGAGCGCGAGATGGGTCTGCGCGGCGGCAATGTGATGCATGTGGAGATGTCGTTCGATCAGATGATGCTGTGGCGGCCGCTGCCCGAGCTGTCGGGCCAGCGAGTCCCCGGTGCTCCCGGCCTGTACCTCACCGGCGCGTCCACCCACCCCGGTGGCGGAGTGTCCGGCGCCAGCGGTCGTAGTGCGGCCCGGCTGGTCCTCGACGACGGCCGCAAGCGCCGGTTCCCGCTGCTGCGCAAGCGATGACGGACGACGCACCGGAGTCGGCTCCGCGACAGAACCGGGTCGGCAGTTCGACGGCATCGGTGACCGGCACGGTTCGCGGCGCGGCTCGTCGTACCGTGGCCGCGATCCGCGCCTGGTTGCGCGTCGATCCACGCCGGGCGATCCCGGCCGTGACCGCGCTGGCACTGGTGCTGGCGCAGATCACGTACCCGTTGAGTGCGGGGGTGGCGCGCGACCGGATCACCGTCGCGGTCGTGGTGCTGACCGCCGCGACCGCCCTGCTGCACGCGGCGACGACTCGTGGATTGCGGTGGGCCACCGGATTCTTCGTCATCGTGTCCGGTCTGGGGCTCACCGCCGAGATCGTCGGCACCGCGACCGGATTCCCGTTCGGCGGCTACGCCTATGCCGTCGACCGGCTCGGGCCCGCGTTCGCCGATGTTCCGTTGGCGGTGCCGTTGGCGTGGACCGGCGGGCTGTACCCGATCTGGATCGTCGCGGGAATGCTCGCGTCCCCGGCGGGCACGGGAGGATCCGGAGTCGCTGATACCCGGCCACACCGCGCCGCGAGCACTCGATCGCTGGGCGGGCCCACTGTTGTGCGCGCGGGACTGTTCGCCCTCGGCGCGGTCGGCTGGGATCTGTTCCTCGATCCACAGATGGTGGCCGACGGCCAATGGACCTGGGCGGTCACCGACGCCGGTCTGCCCGGCATCCCCGAGATCCCGTACACCAACTACCTGGGCTGGGCGCTCGTCGCCGTGGTCATGGCGGTGCTGCTCACCGTGCTCGATCATGTCCTGCCGCCACCGCGTGACCCGTCGATCGCGGTCCCGGTCGCGGTGTTCGGGTGGACCTGGCTCGGCTCGGCTCTCGCGCACGCGGTGTTCCTCGGCCTTCCGGCCTCGGCGCTCTGGGGTTTCGTCGGCCTCGGTGTACTCGGCATCCCCCTGCTGCTGCGGGCGCGGGCCGCGCGACGCGCCTGAGCGGCCGACCTCACCGCGACACACCCCGATCCAGGCGAAATGCCTGATCGGCACGGGTGGGTGGGCAGTGCTGGGCCCGTCGTGTGGGCTCTGGGCCCTGAGCCTGGCACGATGTCACCGTGCAGCCGAGTCCCGTCGCCGACATGCCCGCTCCTTCGCCGCGTCGTTTCGTGCCCGCGCGGCGCGTCGCGGCCGTCGCCGTCCTGCTGGCACTGCTCGTGCCCGCGCTGGCCGGGTGCCTGCGGGTGCAGGTGTCGATGGGGGTGTCGTCCAACGATCGCGTGTCGGGGCGGATCGTCGCCGCGGTGGTGCCGACCGGGCCCGACGACAAGGGTCCCCAGCTGAAGGCGCCCGAGCAGTTGGCGGCGAAGGTGCGGGTGGAGAAGTACAACCAGGACGGGTACATCGGCACCCAGGTGTTCTTCGACGATCTGTCCTTCGGCGAGGTCGGCCAGCTCGGTGGGCTGTCGGATCAGACGCAGGGCATGTTCACCCTCGAATTCCAGCGCAGTGGCGATCTGGTGAGTCTCACCGGGCGGGTCGACCTGGAGTCGGTGCCGCCGCACGGCTCGGACGTGCAGTTCTCCGTCGCGTTCCCGGCCCGCGTCGCCAAGACCAACGGCACCCGTGAGACCACCGACAGCGAGAACACCGTGTCGTGGAAGCTGCCCGCGGGCGAGGTGTCGACCCTGCGCGCCGAGGTGAAGTACGCAGACCCCAACACCCGTTCGTTCGCGGGCTGGGCGGGCATCGTCGGCGGCATCACCCTCGCGGTGGCCGCGCTGATCGCCGGCTTGGCGTTCCGCGACCGCAACCCCGGACCGCCGAACGCGCCGCGCGGCGGCTTCTCCGCCTCCGAGATGTGGCGCGATATCTCCAGTCGCCGACTTGGCCGCTGATATGGGCGCGGTGGCCCGCTACCTGACCTGGGCTGGCACCGGTCTGGCCGCGCTCGGCGCGGCCACCGCCGCCTACAACCTGGTCACCTTGCGCACCCTGCCACGCGGGGTCGCCGGGGTGATCGAGCCGGTCACAGTGTGTGTTCCCGCCCGCGACGAGGCCGCCCGCCTGCCCGCGCTGATCGCCGACCTGCGCGCGCAGGTCGGTGTCCCCCGCCTGAGCGTGCTGATTCTCGACGACGCGTCCACCGACGGCACCTACGACGCCGCACTCGACGCGATCGCCGACGACGAGCGCTTCACCGTCCTGCGCTCGGCCGCCCACCCCGCCCCCGGCTGGACCGGCAAGGCCGCCGCGTGCGCGCGCCTGGCCGCCCGCGCCGACGCGGCCGCGCTGGTCTTCGTCGACGCGGATGTGCGCCTGGCTCCCCACGCGATCGCCGCAGCCGTGACCGAGTTGCGCAGGCGCGGAGCGGGTCTGGTGTCGGCCTGGCCGATCCAGATCGCGGTGTCGACCTCCGAGCGTCTCGTCCAGCCCCTGCTCGCCTGGTCGTGGGCCTCGACCCTGCCCGTCGGCCCCGCCAACCACAGCCTGCGCCCGTCCACCGTCGTCGCGTGCGGCCAGTTCCTGGCCGTCGACGCCGAGGCGTACCGAGCGGGAGGTGGTCACGCGGCCGTAGCAGCCAGCGCCACCGAGGATCTCGACCTGGCCCGTGCCATCCGCCGGGCGGGTCACCGTACCGCCCTGGTGACCGCGGGCCCCGCCGCGAGCACCCGAATGTACACCAGCACCACCGAACTCACCGACGGCTACACCCGCTGGCTCTGGTCGGCCTACGGCGGCCGCCTCGACACCGGCGCCGCCATCGCGACCCTCGCCGCCCTCGCCTACTGGCTCCCCCCGCTGGCCGCGATCCTGGGCCGAGGCCGAACCCGCCGCGCGGGCGCACTCGGCTACCTGGCCGCCGTCACCAGCCGCCTCACCGCCCGCACCATCGAAACCCGCAGACCCCCCACCACACCCGACCTCACCGCAGCCCTGGCCCACCCCCTGTCAGTGGCCCACTACCTGACCCTGTGGGCCCGCTCCCACTACCGCCACCGCACCAACCGCCTCCACTGGAAACAGCGCCCCCTGGTAACCCCCCAAGACCAGATCGCCCACCACGCCTGACCCCCTCACGCCACGCGCCCCCTCACGATCGCGCGCGTTCCCGGTCAGCGCCCTCACGTCCGCAAACCCGAGCACCCACCCGAGCACACCGAACTCCGTCACGCCCACTCCCACACCACACGGCGACTCGAGGTATCGGAGTCGAAATTCGGACGCGGCTTCGCCCACCTCCGTGTTCCCGAGCTGATGTGAATCCACCTGCGATCAGCGAGCGCCGCAGACAGTCCGGGCGAATCCCACACCGTCGGTGTTCAGCCCCCTCAGCTCTCCCACAACCACCAACCCCACCTTGTCCCCGTCTCCCACAACCCACCCAACCCACCCCCCGCACT
>NZ_BDAX01000039.1 GCF_001612665.1 Nocardia alba NBRC 108234
CCCGGGAACCCCGGCGGACCACTATGTCCGATTCCCCTGTGGGCCCCGTCACCCTGGAGTATGTTGTCGAGAACAACATTCGCTCCAGCTCGACCGCCCGTAGGCGGTGGTTCCACGAAAGGCCCACGCTCATGCGTCAGGGAATCTTCGGCATCGCGGCCGTCTCGATCGCACTTCTCACCACGCTCACCGCCTGCGGCGACGACACTTCCAACTCGGGGGGCAGCGGCGCTGAGATCGGCGTCATCCTGCCCGACAGCAAGACCTCGGCGCGGTGGGAGACGGCCGACCGCAAGTACCTCCAGCAGGCGTTCGACGCCGCGGGGATCAAGGCCGACATCCAGAATGCCCAGGGCGACAAGAACTCCTTTCAAACGATCGCCGATCAGATGATCACCAACGGCGCCTCGGTGCTGATGATCACCAACCTCGACAGCGGCACCGGCAAGGCGGTCATCCAGAAGGCCAAGGCCCAGGGCGTGACCGTGATCGACTACGACCGGCTGACCCTCGGCGGCGGCGCGCCGTACTACGTGTCGTTCGACAACGTGAAAGTCGGCGAGCTGATGGGCAACGGCCTGGCGAAGTGCCTGGCCGACAAGCAGGCGGCGAAGCCGGTCGTGGCCTACCTCAACGGCGGACCGACCGATAACAACGCCGCCCTGTTCAAGAGCGGGTACGACGGTGCGCTGAAGCCGAAGTTCGCTGCTGGCGAGTACCTGAAGGGTCCGGATCAGGCCGTCCCGGAATGGGATAACACCAAGGCGGGCACCATCTTCGAGCAGATGCTCACCGGTACGCCGAACCTCGGCGGCACCGTCGCGGCCAACGACGGTCTGGCCAACGCGGCCATCGCGGTGCTGAAGAAGCAGAAGCTGAACGGGCAGATTCCGGTGACCGGTCAGGATGCCACGGTCCAGGGGCTGCAGAACGTCCTGGCGGGCGATCAGTGCATGACCGTGTACAAGGCGATCAAGCTCGAGGCCGCCGCGGGCGCGAAGCTGGCGATCGCGCTGGCCAGGGGCGAGAAGGGGGAGGCGCCGAGCACCGTCGACGATCCTGAGGCCAAGACGAAGGTGCCCGCTGTGCTGCTCGAGCCGAAGGCGATCTTCAAGAACAACGTCAACGACGTCGTCGCGGACGGTTTCGTCGACAAGGCCGAGCTGTGCACCGGTGAGTTCACCAAGCTCTGCGCGGATAACGGCGTCCGCTGATGACCGATACCCCGCTCATCGAACTGCGCGGTCTAGCGAAGAGTTTCGGCCCCGTCCATGTTCTGCACGATATCGATTTCTCCGCCTACCGCGGTGAGGTGACGGCCCTGGTCGGCGATAACGGCGCGGGCAAGTCGACCCTCGTCAAATGCATCGGCGGCACCCACGCGATCGATGCCGGTGAAGTGCTGTTCGACGGCGTGCCGGTGCAGATCGGCACGCCGCGGGATGCGGCCGCGCTGGGGATCGAGATCGTCTATCAGGATCTGGCGCTCTGCGACAACCTCGACATCGTGCAGAACATGTTCCTCGGTCGCGAGAAGAAGCACGGCATCGTGCTCGACGAATACGGCATGGAGGAGCTCGCGGGCACGACCCTGGCCGGCCTGTCGGTGCGGACGGTGACGTCCGTGCGGCAGAAGGTGGCGAGCCTGTCGGGCGGACAACGCCAGACCGTCGCCATCGCCAAGGCCGTGCTGTGGAACAGCAAGGTGGTGATTCTGGACGAGCCGACCGCGGCGCTCGGTGTCGCGCAGACCCAGCAGGTCCTCGAACTGGTGCGCCGCCTAGCCGACAAAGGTCTCGCGGTGGTGCTGATCTCGCACAATATGAACGATGTCTTCGCGGTGTCGGATCGAATCGCGGCGCTGTACCTGGGCCGGATGGCCGCACAGGTGCGGACCGCCGATGTGACGCATTCGCAGGTCGTCGAACTGATCACCGCCGGCCGCAGCGGGAGTCTCGGAATCGGGGTGCGGGCATGAGCACGGTTGTCACGGACAAGGCCGCGGCGCCGGCCGCACCGGTGACCGAGTTGGTCACCGGCTATGTCGCGCGGATTCGCAGCGGCAATATGGGTGCGCTGCCCTCGGTCATCGCGCTGGTCGTGCTGTCGGTCGTCTTCTGGATCGCGCGACCGGTGTTCATGACCCAGGGCAATATCGCGAATCTGCTCACCCAGGGCGCCGCCATCGCGGTGATCGCCATGGGGTTGATCTTCGTGCTGCTGCTCGGGGAGATCGATCTGTCGGCCGGCTTCACCAGTGGCGTGTGCGCCGCGGTGCTCGCGGTGCTGCTCACCGACAAGGGCTGGCCCTGGTATGCGGCGGTGCTCGTCTCGCTGCTCACCGGCGTCGTGATCGGGCTCGGCATCGGTGCGATCGTGGTGAAGATCGGGGTGCCGTCGTTCGTGGTGACGCTGGCCGCGTTCCTTGCCCTGCAGGGCGTGGCGCTGAAGATCATGGATAACGGCCGCAATATCTCGATTCATGACGAGACGATCCTGGCCATCGCGAACAAGAATGTGCCGCCGCTGCTGGGCTGGGTCATGTATCTGGTGCTGGTGGGCGGGTTCTCGTTCGTGCAGTACCGAAAGTTGCGGGCGCGCAACACACTCGGGCTGACCGGCGAGACGGCGCCGGTGGTCGCGTTGCGGATCGCCGCCGTGGCGCTTGTCGCGGGGATAGCGGTGCTGGTGCTCAATGACGAGCGCAGTCGCAATCCGGAGGTCAATTCGCTGCGGGGTATGCCGATCGTGGTGCCGATCATCATCGCGCTGTTGCTGTTGTGGACGTTCGTGCTCAATCGGACCTCGTTCGGTAGGCATATCTACGCGGTCGGCGGCAGCGTGGAAGCGGCACGGCGCGCGGGCATTCCGGTCGATCGGATCAAGATCAGCGCTTTCGTGTTGTGCTCGACGATGGCCGCGGTCGGTGGCTTGATCGCGGCTTCGCGCGCCAACTCGGTCGATCCGAATACCGGCGGTTCCGATGTCCTGCTCACCGCTGTCGGTGCGGCGGTGATCGGTGGAACCAGTTTGTTCGGTGGTCGTGGCCGGATGCTCGACGCGGTACTCGGGGCCGCGGTGGTCGCGGTGATCAACAACGGCATGGGCCTGATGGGCTACAGCGCGGGCACGAAATTCGTTGTGACAGGATTTGTCCTGCTGCTCGCGGCGGGGGTGGACGCGCTCTCCCGTCGGCGTTCGCTGCCAGGAAGTTGACCATCGACCGGGAAGGCTGGGCCGGATGAGGGCTGCACCCGCCCCGGACGAGATCCGAACGCGCAATCTCGCCGTCTTGCTGCGCCACGTCCATCTGAGTGGCCCGGTCTCCCGGGCGGAGCTGGCCGAGCGAATGAGCTTGAACCGCAGCACAATTCTGGCGCTGACCACCGATCTGGCCGCTGCCGGGCTGGTGAGTGAGGAACTGCCACGACAGACGGGTAGGGCCGGACGCCCCTCGCTGGTGGTGCGGCCGGAATCGGAGCGGGTGTTCGTGCTCGCGTTGGACGTCGGCGCGGACCGGCTCGCGGTGGCGCGGGTCGGTCTGGGCGGTGTGATCCTCGACCAGCGCGAAACACCGCGTGACAGTGCGGCATTCGATCCCGACGAGGTAGTCGAGTCCTTGGCGGTGCTGGCGGAGACGATGATCGGCGCGGCGGGACCCGATAGTGTCTGTGTGGGTGTCGGTCTCGCGTTCTGCGGCATGGTCCGGCAGGGCGACGGCGTGGTGCGGTACGGGCCGAACATCGGCTGGGTGGATGTGCCGGTGGGCGCGAAACTGTCGGAGCGGCTCGGTGTGCGGGTGGTGGTCGGCAACAACGCCAATCTGGGCGCGCTCGCCGAGCGTGAGCGCGGTGTCGGTGCGGGAGTGTCGGATCTGATCTACCTGCACGGTGAGGTCGGCATCGGTGGTGGCGTCATCATGGGCGGCGAACTGCTCGGTGGTGAGGGCGGCTACGGCGGGGAGGTCGGGCACATGATCGTCAATCCGGGCGGGCGGGCGTGCCGGTGTGGTTCGCGCGGTTGCCTGGAGGCGGAGGCGGGGGAGCTGGCACTGATCGCGGTGACGGGCCGGGCCGATCTCACCGGCCGGGCGGCGGTCGAGGCGATCGTCGACGCCGCCGCCCGCGGTGACGCGACCGCCCGCGACGCGCTGCACCAGGTCGGCGACTGGCTCGGGTTCGGGGTGGCCAACCTGGTCAATATCTTCAACCCGACGATGGTCGTGTTCGGTGGGGTACTGCGCGAGATCTACCTCGCCTCGGCCGCGCAGGTGCGCAGCCGGTTGGCCGTGAACGGGCTGTTGGCGGTCCGTGAGCGCGTCCGGCTGCGAACCTCCGCGCTGGCCGACGACGCCCCGCTGATCGGGGCCGCGGAACTGGCATTCGGCGACGTGCTGACCGACCCACTGCAGACACTGGCACGCGCCTACGGCAGATGATCGATCGGCGCTGGTCTCGCGGCTATCGTGAAGGAATGGCGACCACAAGGATCGGCACGCAGATCAACGCGCCGCGCTCGACTGTCTACCGCCTGATGTTGGACGCTGTCGCGATCGCGACCTGGATGCCTCCGCCGGGCGCGACGGCCGCGGTGCATCGGTTCGAGCCGAAGGAGGGCGGATCGTTCTCGGTCACCCTCAGCTATGACGAGCCGACCGAAACAGGTGAGACGCCGGTGCTGCACCACGAAGCCTTGTTCGGGAAGTTCCGCACGCTCGTGCCGAATGAGCAGGTCGTCGAGGTGCTGGAGTTCGTCACCGAGACCCCGGGGATGACAGGTGCGCAAACGGTGACCTTCACCCTGACCGATGCCGACGGCGGCACCCACCTCGACACGGTGCACGAGGGAGTTCCGGAGGGACTGAGCTCGGCTCTCAACGAGAAAACCTGGCACGACGCGTTGACGAAACTGAAGGCGCTGGCCGAGCGGGAATCGCGCGGCTGACCTTCGGCCTGCGTCGGGTTCCACCGTTCGAGCCGCTTGCGGCGCTGTTGTGCGGCATCGATATCGAGCGACCCGCTCGCCCGGACTTCGCCACAGCACGCAGTGCGAATGTGGAGTCGGGCCTTTCGAATCAGGGAAACCTTAATGGTGTTCGGGGGCGATCACGGTTGCTTGAATTCGTTCATGCACCGACCGAACACCTTTCGACCCGGCCTGCGTGGCCGCGCCACCGCCGCACTTCTCGCGATGGCAACCGTTGCGACGCTCGGCCTGACCGGCTGCGCGCGAGGCAACGACGCACCGGTCGGCACTCCAGACGCGCCACTGCCCACCGAGGTTCCACCGGGGACCACGCTCGTCGTCGCCGATCAGTCGGAACGTCTGCAGTCGGCGCTGCGACTGTCCGGAGAACTGGACAAGCTGCCGTTCAAGATCGAGTTCGCGAACTTCGTCGGCGGCCCGGCCATCCTCGAGGCCTTCCGGGCGGGCGCGGCCGACGTCGGTCAGGTCGGCGATGTGCCGCCGATCCACGCGCTGGCCGCGGGCCAGGACGTGCCGATCATCGGTTCCTATCAGACCAACCCGCAGGCCCTGAAACTCGCTGTGGCGCCGGGCCGTTCGATCAGCAAGCTCACGGATCTGAAGGGCAAGAAGATCGCCTACGCCGAGGGCACCGCCCAGCAGGCGGCGGTGTTGAAGGCGCTCACCAAGGCGGGTCTGAAGCCCACCGATGTGGAGCTGGTCCGGCTGCAGCTGGCCGAGTTCCCTGACGCGGTCCGCACCGCTCAGGTCGACGTCGCGCCACTGATCGAACCCAACGTGACCCGGTTCCTCCGCACCGAGGGCGCCTCGCTGATCCCGGACTCGGAGACCACGGGCATCTACAGCGGGCTCGCCTACCTGTACGCGCGCCGGGCGGTGGTCCAGGATCCGGCGAAGGCCGCCGCGACCCGTGCTCTGGTCGGCGCGTTCGTGCGGGCCTGGCAGTGGACCAACACCCATCGCGAGGAATGGGCCACCCGCTACTACGTCGGCAGCCAGAAGGTCAGCGCCGACGATGCCAAGCGGATCGTCGAATCGCTGGGCACATACACGTTCCCGCACCTCGACCAGCAGTTGATCGCCCGCCAGCAGACCACGATCGACGCGATCGACGCCGTGGGCGAGCTGCCGAAGAAGATCAAGGCCGTGGACGGTTTCGACCTGCGCTTCGACGCCGCGGTCACCGAGGCCGTCACTGCCAGCGGAGCCGCGTTCGCACCGGCGGTGAGCTGATGGCCACCATCGACGCGGGGGCGCTGCGCAAGCTCAGGGCCAGCACGGCCCCGGTCGAAGCACTCGCCCCGCGTGGGCGGAGTCGGCGCAAACTGGGGCCGGGCAAGCCGATCCCGTTCGGCTTCGCCCTCGGCCCGGCCCTGCTCATCGGTACCTGGGTGGTCGGGTCCGCGATCGGCGCCATCGATCCGGAGACACTGCCCGCGCCGTGGACGGTCGCGCAGACCGCGGGCGAGCTGATCGCCGACGGTCGGTTGCAGTCCAACCTGCTGACCTCGTTGCAGCGGGCCGTGATCGGCCTCGTTCTCGGCGTGACGATCGGCGTGGTGCTCGCGCTCATCGCGGGTCTGAGCCGCATCGGTGAGGCCGTGGTCGACGGTCCGGTGCAGATCAAGCGGGCGATTCCGACGCTGGCGCTGATCCCGCTGTTCATCGTCTGGTTCGGTATCGGCGAGCAGATGAAGCTGATCGTGATCACCACCAGCGTGCTCATCCCGATCTACATCAACACCCATGCCTACCTGCGCAGCGTCGACGCGCGCTATGTGGAACTCGCCGAGACGGTGGGGCTGTCGCGGTGGGGTTTCCTGCGGCGGATCGCGCTGCCGGGTTCGCTTCCGGGCTTCTTCCTCGGGCTGCGGCTGGCGGTGACCATCTCCTGGCTGGCGCTGGTGGTGGTCGAGCAGGTCAACGCGACCAGCGGCATCGGCTACCTGATGACGCAGGCACGCACGTACGGGCAGATCGACGTGATCGTCGTCGGCCTGGTGATCTACGGACTGCTCGGACTGTTCGGCGACCTCGCCGTGCGGGCAACGGAACGAAAGGCGCTGGCGTGGCGACAGACACTGGGCGACTGAGCTCCGAGGAGCGGGTCGTCGTACGCACCCGCGCGCTGACTCGCGGCTTCGGCACGCGAATCGTGTTGAACGGCATCGATGTCGAGATCCGGCGCGGTGAGTTCGTCGCGCTGCTCGGGCGCAGCGGTTCCGGCAAGAGCACTCTGCTGCGGGCACTGGCCGAACTGGATTCGGAGGTACCCGGTTCCGGTGAGCTGACGGTGCCGACGCAGCGCGCGGTGGTGTTCCAGGATTCGCGGCTGCTGCCGTGGGCGCGCGTACTCGACAATGTGGTGCTCGGGTTGACCGGGCGCGACGCGCAGCAGCGTGGCCGGTCCGCGCTGGCCGAGGTCGGGCTGGCCGGTCGGGAAAAAGCTTGGCCGCGTCAGCTTTCCGGCGGTGAGCAGCAGCGGGTAGCGCTGGCCAGGTCGCTGGTGCGTGAGCCGGAATTGCTCTTGGCCGACGAACCGTTCGGGGCCCTGGACGCGCTCACCCGGATTCGGATGCACGCCCTGTTGCAGGCGCTGTGCGAGCGGCACCGGCCCGCCGTCTTGCTGGTCACCCACGATGTGGACGAGGCCGTGCTGCTCGCCGATCGGGTGCTGGTCCTCGACGAGGGCCGGATCACGATCGACCAGCGCGTCGAGACTCCGCGCCCGCGCAGGCACGCGCATCCGGAGTTCGTCCGGCTGCGCGACACGCTGCTGGCGGGGCTCGGCGTCGACACCACAGATTCAGAGAAAGTGAAACAGGCATCATGAGCGCACCACGTCAACTGAGTCTGAACGCGTTCATCTACCCGTCCGGACACCACGAGGCGGCCTGGCGCCATCCCGACAGCAGGCCCGACCGCATCTACGACGTCTCCTATTACCAGGAGATCGGGCGTACCGCGGAGGCGGCCAAGCTCGACGCGGTGTTCTTCGCCGACGGTCCCGCCCTGCGCACCGATGTGCGCCACAATGCCGCGCCCGGCCTCGAGCCGATCACACTGCTGACCGCGATCGCCGCGGCGACAACACATCTGGGCCTGATCGCGACCGCGTCGACCACCTACTACGAGCCCTACAACCTGGCGCGGCTGTTCTCCTCGCTCGACCACATCTCCGGTGGCCGCGCGGGCTGGAACATCGTCACCACCGGAACAGATCTGGCCGCGGCCAATTTCGGGCTGGAACGGCATCCCGATCACGCCGCGCGCTATGCCCGCGCACGAGAATTCGTCGACGCGGTGGTGGGGCTGTGGGACAGCTGGGAAGACGACGCGATCGTGCTCGACCGCGCCGCCGGTGTGTACGCCGATCCGGACAAGATCCATCCGATCGATTTCGTCGGCGAACACCTCAGTGTGCGTGGGCCTTTCAACTCCGCGCGGACACCGCAGGGACGTCCGGTACTGGTGCAGGCGGGCGCCTCGAACGAGGGCCGTGCCTTCGCCGGAAAATACGCGGAGGCCATCTTCACCGCGCACCAACGGCTTTCGGACGCGCAGTCGTTCTACGCCGACATCAAGTCCAAGGCCGCCGAGTTCGGGCGCTCCGCCGACGAGGTGAAGATCCTGCCCGGCATCAGCCCGTTCATCGCCGACACCGAGGCCGCCGCGTTGCGGTTGGAGCGTGAGTTCAACGAGTTGACGGTGCCCGAATACGGGATCAAGCAGCTGGAATCGATCACCGGTACATCGCTGCGCGGGCTCGCGCTCGACGAGCCGGTGCCCGCGGAGGTGTTCGCGGGGGCGGGCGATGTCACCGACAACGCGCGCAGCAGATTGCAGGTGGTGGCGGGGATCGTCGAGCGGGAACGGCCGACGCTGCGTGGGTTGCTGCACCGGCTGGCCGGTGCGCGCGGGCACCGCGTGTTCGCGGGAACCCCCGAGCAGGTGGCCGACACCATCGAGGAATGGTTCACCCAGGGCGCGGCGGACGGCTTCAACGTGATGCCGCCGTACTACCCGGGTGGGCTCGAGGTCTTCGCCGAGACGGTGGTGCCGATCCTGCAGGAGCGCGGCCTGTTCCGCACCGAATACACCGGGACCACGTTGCGCGAGCACTTCGGCCTCGCGCGGCCGGAGAGCAAGTTCGCCCGCAGCGCCGCGCTGGCCGGATGACGGTGGGCTGTTGTAGCCGACACGGCGCGTGCCGCTCGGTGGTGGCGCGGTGACTCGACTGCGATCCATGGCGTTGGCGGTCTTCGTTCCCTCCGCCATCTATGGAATCGGTTCGGGCGCGGCGGCTCCCATGCTGCCGCTGCGTGCGCTCGAACTCGGCGCGTCGGTCGGCACCGCGGGCGTGGTCGTCGCCATGATGGGCTTCGGGCTCATTCTCGGCGATCTGCCCGCGGGCTGGCTCGTGGCCCGTACCGGGGAGCGCAAGGCCATCGCGCTCGGCTCGTTCAGTTGCGCATTCGGGCTGCTCGTGGCCATTCTCGCGCCGAATATCGCCGTGTTCGCGGTCGGGCTGCTGATCAACGGCGCCTCGGGTGCGGTGTGGGGGCTGGCCAGACAGACCTACATCGTGGCCGTGGTGCCGAGTGCTGATCGGGGACGGGCCTTTTCGACGTTGGCAGGCTGGATGCGGTTCGGGTTCTTCGCCGGACCGTTCCTCGGCGCGGCCGCGGTGCATTGGCTCGGGCCGATCGGCGGACTGTGGATCCAGCTCATCGCCATGCTCGTGGCGGGCGCGCTGGTGTTCGCCATACCCGAGACCGACGGTTCGCCGACGGTGGTCAGCGACAACACGATTCGCGGGGTAGTGGTCGAGCATCGCAGGCTGCTCAGCACCCTTGGACTCGGCGCGTTGCTCATGGGAGCGGCGCGCGCGGCCCGGCAATCGCTGCTGCCGCTGTGGGCGGTGCACATCGGCGCCGACGCGGCGACCACCAGCATCGTGTTCGGCATCGCGGGCGCGGTGGATGTGCTGATGTCCTATCCGGCCGGGATCTGGCTGGATCGGTACGGCCGCAAGGCGATCGGCGTTCCCGCCATGATCGCCTTCGCCGCCGGGTATGCCACGTTGCCGTTCGCGGGGTCGGTGGTCGGACTCACCGCCGTGGCCGTGCTGCTCGGCTTCGCCAACGGGCTGAGCAACGGTGTGATCATGACCGTCGGCGCCGATGTGGCGCCGCCCGGCCAGCGCGCGGAGTTCCTCGGCGCCTGGCGGCTCACCCACGACATCGGGATGTTCGCCGGCCCGATCGCGGTCGGCGCGATCAGCGCGGTGACGGTACTCGGCGTGGCGGCGGGGGCGCTGGCGGTGGCGGGGCTCGGCGGGGCGGCCGCGATGTATCGGTGGTTCCCCGGACGTCCGGTCGTGGCCGTGGTGGCGCAGCGAGCCCCGAGTCCGAAGGAGACCAGGGAGTCGGTGGAGAGCAACTGAGCAGCGACGGCCGGAAGCGTTCCGATTCGACTGCCCCTACAGTGGAATTATGTCGTCATTCGATCGGCATCCGTCCACCGTCGCGGACTTCGACGATGCGCGTCGGCGGAATCGGTTGCGTGAAACCCGGCTCGGACACTCCTGGAGCGGTTGGCGCCGGACCAGGCTGGTGCTGCTGCGAATTCTAGGGTTCCTGCTGGTCGCGTTGATCGTGTTCGGGCAGTACTGGATTCACGATGTGGTTCCCGAACGCGAGCGGCTGGCACAGACCTCACCGGAGTTGCTGCCCGCGAATCTGCCCGCCGACGCCCGGGATTGGGACACCGCCGTCGTCGATCTGGTCGGGCTGGGGGGAGTCAACGCGACGCCGACCGCCAAGGCACTGCCCGCGCTCAGCCGGCTCGGGGTGGTGTGGGCGGTGCGCTACGACAACGCGGGTATCGACACCAAGGTCATCGCCGACATGATCGTGCGGGCCGCGCGGTACGGCAATGTGCGCAATATCGTGCTGGTCGGGCACAGCATGGGCGGGATCATCGCGCTGGAGGTGGCGCGCCATATCCACCAGAGCAGCGACCGGCGATTGGTGGCCGTAGTACTCGACTGCACGCCGATGGATCTGGACGCGGTGCGCCCCGAGAGTCGTAGTCGCGGCGCCGATCTGGTGCGGTGGCTGGGCTGGCTACCCGGCGCGAGGGAGAGCCGGATCCTGCGCTTCGCGGTCGAGATGTCGGCTCGGCGTGAACGTTTCGCGCAGCGCGACGGGCTGTTCTTCGAGATCGACTGGCGCGCGCTGCGCGAAACGTCGGCGCAGGTGTTGCGCGACAAGATCTTCTCCGACGACGCCGCGAGCAACGGGTTGATCGAGGCGCAGTTCCTGGCGATCGTCGCCGGCGGCGGCACGGCGGATCTGCGGGCGCTCGGTAAACCGAATCCGGACAAGCGAAACCCGGCGATCGTGTTCATCCGGCCGCGCGAGGCGTCGCGCGACGAGGTGGTGGACGTGGAGTATTCGCACCGGGTGCTGATCGAGAACTCCGGCGGCGTGAACGGCACCCTGTCGGTGGTGCGGCCGAGTGGGACCGAGCACGCGAATCCGATTCAGCGACCCGCCGAGTACAACGCGGTCATCGAGGCGCAGGTACTGCCGTTCGTGCGCCGCTATCAGGAAGCCAATCGCCACGACCCGCCCTGATCGTCAGCGCACGCGGGTCCCGAGGACCGCCCGCACGCCCGCGATGAACAGCTGCAAGCCGAAGTCGAATCGCGCGGTCGGGTCGGGAGTGTCGAGCAACGGTGTGTTGTCCTCGGGCAGGGCGCCGACGGAGTCCATCTGCATGCGTGACTGCTCGTCGACGGTCTGGCCGAGCACGTAGTAGAGCAGGGTGTAGGCCGTGAGATCGGCTTCCTCCCTGGTCATCCCGGCTCGGATGACGATGCCGGCCAGGCGTTCACGCGCCTTGCTGGTGGTCAGACGCGAGGCGTAGGTGGCCGAGACCAGTTCGGCGCCGTCGCGATAGGCGAGCAGGCAGTCGCGCAGTCGGTGCGCCAGTTCGGTGAGCTGCGCGGGCCATTCGGTGGCGGCGATCGGCTCGTCCATCGGGGCGAGAATCCGGTCGGCTACCGCGCCGAGCAGGGTCTGCTTGTCTTTGACGTGCCAGTACAACGCCCCTGGCTGCACCTGCAGCGAGCCCGCGAGCCGGCGCATCGTCAGGTCGGCGAGCCCGTACTGATCGAGAATCGTGACGGCGGCATCGACCACATCCGTCTTCCGCAGTTGCACGCGCGTCCTTCCGACGATTTTGCGACCCGAGTGTCGTGGTTCACTCGTAGCCGCTACCCTATCCTGAACACCGTTCAAGTCGTACGGCCACGCCGGGTGGATCACACCCACGGCACGTGCGCGCACCCGTCGAAGGGACATCACGTCGTGACGCAGGCACCCGTCCAGACCGATATTCTGGCTATCGCCCGTGAGCAGGTGCTCGAGCGCGGCGAGGGCCTCACCGAGCAGCAGGCCGTCGAGGTGCTGCGCCTGGGCGACGACCGCCTGGAAGCGCTGCTCGAGCTGGCCCACGATGTGCGGATGAAGTGGTGCGGCCCCGAGGTGGAGGTCGAGGGCATCATCAGTCTCAAGACCGGCGGTTGCCCCGAGGACTGCCACTTCTGCTCGCAGTCGGGCCTGTTCCAGTCGCCTGTGCGCGCGGCCTGGCTCGACATTCCCAGCCTGGTCGAGGCGGCCAAGCAGACCGCGAAGACCGGCGCCACCGAGTTCTGCATCGTCGCCGCGGTGCGCGGCCCCGACGAGCGCCTGATGGCGCAGGTCGCCGCCGGTGTGGAGGCCATCCGCAACGAGGTGGACATCCAGGTCGCGTGCTCGCTGGGCATGCTCAACCAGGAACAGGTCGACCAGCTCGCCGCGATGGGCGTGCACCGCTACAACCACAACCTCGAGACCGCCAAGTCGCACTTCCCCAAGGTGGTCACCACCCACTCCTACGAGGAGCGCTTCGAAACCCTGCGGATGGTGCGCGAAGCGGGCATGGAGGTGTGCTGCGGCGGCATCCTCGGCATGGGCGAGACCATCGAGCAGCGCGCCGAGTTCGCCGCGCAGCTGGCGTCGCTGAACCCCGACGAGGTTCCGTTGAACTTCCTCAACCCGCGACCCGGCACCCCGTTCGGTGACCTGGAGGTGCTGCCCGCCGCCGACGCGCTGCGCGCGATCGCCACCTTCCGGCTCGCGATGCCGCGCACCATCCTGCGTTTCGCCGGTGGTCGCGAGATCACCCTCGGCGACCTCGGCGCCAAACAGGGCATGCTGGGCGGGATCAACGCCGTCATCGTCGGCAACTACCTCACCACGCTCGGGCGTCCCGCCGAGTCCGACCTCGATCTGCTCGGTGAGCTGAGCATGCCGATCAAGGCGCTCAACGAAACCCTGTAAAACGCTGTGTACGATCGAGTATCGACCCAGGTCGGCAGGGCTGAGGCGACCGCCGAGTCGCACTTCACGGAGGCGGTAACCGCATTGGACGAGCGCTACAACCCGTTCACCGGCAAGCGGATCGTGCCGGGGATCGACGATGTCACGCCCGCGTCGGCCACGCTCGGGCTCGAACCGCCGCGATTCTGTGAGCAGTGCGGGCGCCGGATGATCGTGCAGATCAGTCCTGACGGCTGGTGGGCCAAGTGCTCGCGCCACGGCGTCATCGAATCGGCACAGCTGGAACGCCGGTAGTGCTCGGCCGCGGGGAGCGCCCCGAGCTGTTGCGGCGCGAGGTCATCGGCGTCGGCATCGTCATGGCCGCGGTGCTGGTGGCGAGCGCGGTGGCCGGGGTGGTGTGGGGTCTGCTCGCGCCGACCGAGCGATTGCGGGTGACACAGCCGGGTCGCGCCGCGGTGCTCACCGGGGAGAGCCTGCATCTGTTCGACGCGGTCGGGATGTTCGTGTGTCTCGGCGCGGTGGTCGCGGTGTTGAGCGCGGTCGGGGCCTGGCGGGTGCGGATCACGCGTGGGCCGGCGCTCGTTCTCGGCATGCTGCTCGCCTCGGGGTTGGGTGCGGCGCTGATGATGTGGATCGGGGAATGGGTTGCGGGCGCGCGTCATCCGCGCCCCGTCGATCCGGCGATCGGTCAGCTCATCGCGCTGCCCGCCGAAGTCGGGACCGATCTCGCCCTGCTGATCCAGCCGTTCCTCGCCGGGCTCGTGCTGTTGTTCCTCGCCGCGTTGCACCCGGCCGTCGATCTGAATTCCGGCGCGGACGGGCTGCTCGGCGACCTACGCCCGGCCGACTCCACCGACGAGTCCGACACCTACCGCCTGCCCTATGGAGCCGAACAGTATCGGCGCAGCGGCGATTTCGATCCGAGTTCGCAACCGCGCGGACGATCGGCGATCTAGCGATACCATTTCCCTATAACAGCAGGTTGATACCATGCTGGTGCGGGAGAGGAGCGGTCGTGGGATTCATCGGTAGTGGTCCGGTCGTCGAGGAACTGGACGCGAAATTCTGGCGGCTCACCGAACCGCTCACCTATCAGGGTGCGGTCGAGACCTTCACGGTGCCTGCCGGATTCCGCACCGACTTCGCCTCGGTGCCGCGCGCGCTGGTCTGGCTGATCCCGCGCTACGGCGCCTACACCAGGGCGGCGATCCTGCACGACTATCTCTGCCGCACAGACGAAGTCGGCCCCGCCGACGCCGACGGGATCTTCCGGCGCAGCCTGCACGAGGCCGGGGTGTCGGTGCCGCGACGCTGGATGATGTGGACGGCGGTGCGCCTGGGCAGTCGGCTTCGTGGGGCACGCGCGGTCGATGTGCTCGGCTGGTTGCTGATCGCGGCGCCCTCCCTGGTCTTCCTGGCGATTCCGGTGCTGGTGGTGACCGCGGCGCTGCTGGTGTTCTGGGTGGTCGAGCTGGGCTTCTGGGCGTTGGGACGACTCACTCGCCGCACGGTGGCGCCGCCGCCGACGCCACAGATGAAGACCGCCTGATCGCGGATCTCATCCGGAACGGGGGAGGTGGTCCCCGCTTCGCGTGGCTACCGTTCGGCGCATGTCCGAGTCGAGCGCCGAAACCGCACCTCCGGTCGAATGGTCGATTCCGCGCGGTCTGATCGTGCTGCTGTCGCTCGGGGCGGCAGTGGTGACCATCGGGGGTCTGAAGGCCTTCTCCGGCATCGTCGGACCGGTGTTCCTCGCGCTCATGCTGACCATCGCGGTGCAACCGATCCAGACCTGGGTGCGCCGCAAAGGGTGGCCCGCGTGGCTCGGCATGGCCGCGGCACTGGTAGCGGTGATCGCGATTCTGTTCGGAATCGGTGGAGCCCTGGCGCTGTCGGCGGTCCAGTTGGCCTCGCTGCTGCCCGAATACGGCGACAAGCTCAACGAGTTGCTCGACCACGGGCGCGACTGGTTGTCGAGTGTCGGAGTGAGCTCCGACCAGATCCACAAGGCGCTCAGCGGCATCGATATGGGCAAGGCCGTCGGCATCATCGAGGAGTTGGTCGGTGGTGTGCTCGGGGTCTTCTCGAATCTGTTCTTCGTGGTGGCCCTGCTGCTGTTCATGGCCGTCGACGGGATGACGATGGACCATCGACTATCGATCGTGGCCCGCGAGCGACCCGCGATCGCACAGGCGCTCGAGGGGTTCGTCCACGGGACACGCAAATACCTCATCGTGTCCACCGTGTTCGGCGCCATCGTCGCCGTGATCGACGGTGGCGCACTGTGGTTGATGGGGGTGCCGCTGCCGATCCTGTGGGCGTTGCTGTCGTTCATCACCAACTACATCCCGAACATCGGGTTCGTCATCGGCGTCATCCCGCCCGCGCTGCTGGCCCTGCTCGACAGTGGACCCGTGCTGATGATCTGGGTGATCGTGGTCTATTCGGTGATCAACTTCGTGATCCAGTCGATCATTCAGCCCAAGTTCGTCGGCGACGCCGTCGGCCTCGGGGTCACCATCACCTTCCTGTCACTGGTGTTCTGGGCGTGGGTGATCGGTGCGCTCGGTGCGCTGCTGGCGATTCCGCTGACGTTGCTGGTGAAGGCGCTGCTGTTCGACGTGGACCCGACAACGCGCTGGGCGGATGTGTTGATCGGCGCGCCGATCGACCAGAAACCCGCACCGCGGAAGGAATCGGGCAAGCACGCGGCGGCTGATACGGCGATGGACAAGGAATAGCGCGCGCCACGGGTCGGTTCACCGGAAAACCAGTGGAATGTGGTCGGACCCGCTTCCTATCCTGGCGGCATCGTATTTTCGGGGGAGGACCTTGACCATGAAGACCACAGCCGGGCAATCCACTGAGCCGCCCGCCGAGCGACCCGATCTGGTCGCCTGGCGCCGCCGCCACGCCCTGCGCAGCTCGTCCGCTGCCACCGCGGTGCCCAGCGGGCGAACCTACCGGCGTTCGCCGAAGCACCGCGATCGCCGCCAGGACGGCTGAACAGGACTCGTCAGGAATCGGTGGAATACCGACGAATCGCGATGGGGACCGCGACCGCGAACAATGCGATCATCCAGGCGGTCGCCGCCGCGACGGGATGTTGCATCGGCCATGCGCTGCCGGCCGGGTCGGGCAGGCCGGCGCCGAGTAGCTCGCGCAGCGCCGCCACGAGACTGCTCACCGGATTCCATTCGGCGATCGCCGCGATCACCGTCGGCATCGACGACGTCGGTACGAAGACATTCGAGAACATCAAGGTGCCGAAGATCAACGGCGCGGTCTGTTGCAGCATCTGCTCGTCGCGGACTGCCGCGCCGAGCGCGATGCCGAGCCAGGACAGCGCGCAGCGGAATGCGAGCAGTAGCACCAGCGCCGCCACGATCTCGCTCGGCGTCGCATCGATCCGCCAGCCCATCAGATAGCCGGCTCCCGCCATGAGTGCGATTGCCAAGGTGCCGACGACGGTCTCGGCCAGCGCGAATCCTGCCGGTGCCGCCGCGGCCGACAACGGCAGGGCTCGGATCCGATCGGTGAATCCGCTGTGCAGGTCGGCATTCGCGGTCATCGCGGTCGATGTCAGGCCCATGGCCGCGACCAGGACGAGCACCCCCGGCACCAGGTAGGAACGGTATTCGCTCGCATCGCCGCCGCCGGCCAGCGCACCGCCGAAGACGAAGCCGAACAGGAGCATCATGCCCAGTGGCGCGGCCAGCGTGATCGCGAACAGACCAGGGGAATTGCGGTAATTCGTCAGAACCCGCCGAAACAGCACCCACGCGCCCGTGAACAGGGACACCGCACGAGTGTCGGTGGCGCTCATGCCGTGATCCGATCACGACCGGTGAGCGCGAGGAATGCGTCGTCGAGCGTGGTGACGCGGGCACCGATATCGCGGACGGCGATGCCCGCGGCGTCGAGCGCGCGCAGGACCGGCAGCAGGCCGGGAGCTTCGCCGGAGAACATGAACGACAATCCGATCGGCGAATGCTGTTGGTCCGGTCGGGGATCCGTCGGTGAGCCGCCGAATCCGTCGAGCACCGACAGCACTTCGTGGTATCGGAGTGGATCGTCGATCACGACGTCGAGACCGGCGGGTACGGTCGCCAGAATCTGTTCCGGTGTGCCGGCCGCGATCACCCGACCCGATTGCAGGATGGTGATGGCGTCAGCCAGGCGCTGCGCCTCGTCGAGATACTGGGTGGTGAGCAGCACCGTGGTGCCTTCGGCGACGAAATCCCGGACGTAGCCGTAGATCTCGTTGCGGCTGTGCGGGTCGAGACCGGTTGTGGGCTCGTCCAGAAACAGGACCGCGGGACGCACGATCATGCCCGCGATGATGTCGAGCCTGCGGCGCATGCCGCCGGAATAGGTGCTGACCACGCGATCGGCTGCCTCGGCCAGTTCGAATCGGTCGAGCAGCTCGTTCGCGTGCTTGCGCGCCTTCGCGGCGTGGAAGCCGTTGAGGCGGGCGAGCATCACGAGATTCTGACGTCCGGTCAGGCGCGGGTCGACGGCGTGGAACTGGCCGACCAAGCCGAGTTGTCGCTTCGCGTCGTTCGCTTGACGGACGGTGTCGAATCCCCGGATCGCGGCGCGGCCCGAGGTGGGGCTCGACAGGGTCGCCAGCATGCGCACAGTGGTGGTCTTGCCCGAGCCGTTCGGGCCGAGCAGCGCGTGTACCTGGCCGGGGGGTACCTGCAGGTCTACGTGGTCGACGACGGTGTTCTTGCCGTAGGTCTTGGTCAGTGCGGCCGATTCGATGGCGTGCACGGCGATCTCCCTCCATTGGGAACAGTGTTCGCAATGGAGGATACGCATCTGCTAACAGTGTTCGCAACTATTGTTCTGCGGCATGCTGGCAGGTATGACGAAGACCGGAGCCTCGCTGTGGTCGCGCGCCGCGGCGCCACGGCCGGGACCGCGCCCGGCGTACACGCTCGATCAGCTCGCCGACGCCTGTGTGCGGCGGGCCGATGCCGGCGGATTGCGCGCGGTCTCGATGCGCGGCGTGGCCGACGAACTCGGCACCGCCGCCGCGTCGTTGTATCGCTACGTCGACGGGAAGGACGACCTGATCGCGCTGATGGTGGACCGTGTCGCCGGCGAGTACGACTACCCGGAGCCGACCGGTGATGTGCGCACCGACGTGCTCACGCTGGCCGGACAATCCCGCACGCTGAACCGCCGGCACTCCTGGCTGGTGCAGGCCAAGCCGTCCGCCATGGGCCCGAACTCGGTGCGTTACCTCGATCGGATGGTCGGCGCGCTCGCACCGGCGGGGCTCGATGCGGGTGCGACCATGATGGGCGTGGCGATGCTGTCGGGCTGGGGTGCGAATTTCGGCGCGCAGGAAGCGGCGGGGCTGACGACCGGTGGCCTCGGTGCCGATCTCGCGTCGATGACCGGCGACTACCCGAATCTGCTCGCGCTGTTCGGTGCGGCGCCGACCGGGGAAGCACCGCCTGACAACGACGCGGTGTTCGCCGCGGGTATCGACGCGCTGCTGCTCGGAATTCTGCCTCGCGCGTGAAGGGTGAGCCGTGGGCGGTCTAGCTCGGCGAGGTAGTTCTCGTCAGCACCACCAGCGGTAGCGGCTTGTCGACCTTGGCCTGGTATTCGGCCAGCAAGGAGTTCTCCGCCAGTGCCCATGCCGCGAACTCGACGTAGCGCTCGCCGGTGAGTACGTCGGCCGTCGCCGCGAACTTCTCGCCGCCCAGTTCGATCGTCACCCGGGGGTCGGCCTTGGCATTGTGATACCAGGCCGGGTACCGATCCTCGATGAACGAGCTCACGTACATCAGGTCACCGCGATACAGCGCGCCGAGTGGAACCACATGCGGCTTACCGCTTTTGGCGCCCGTCGTCGTCAGCAACAGCAGGGTGGCACCCGCGTAGTCGCCCCCGACGCGACCCTGGTTCTCCCGGAACTCCGTGATCACCCCGTCGTTCCAGCCCGCCATCTCCTCCTCGGAGAACTCCTTGTTCCAGGGAGCATCCGGGTCGTCGTAGGAGGTGGTCTGCTTCGCGCCCGTCGCGTCGTTGTCCATGCTCGCAGTGTGGCACCGGCCACCGACAACTTTCGGCCGTCGACCGACTGTCACCGCTACGTGGTCTGTACGGTGATCCGGCGCGGTGTGTGCACTTCGGTCAGGTCGGGGGACGGAAGGCGGCGAACTCGTCGGTTACTCGCAGGCCTGAGTCGGTGAAGCGGTAGAGCGCCGCGGGACGGCCGCCTGCCCGGCCGGACGGGGCGGTGTCGCCGGTGGGGGTGATCACCTTGCGGCGGGTGAGGACTCGCTGGAGATTGGTGGTGTCCACGTCATATCCGAGTGCGGCGCAATAGATTTCGCGCAGGGTCGACATGGTGAAAGTGTCGGGGGCCAGGGCGTAGGCGATGTTGGTGTAGGAGAGTTTGGCGGCCAGGCGGGTGCGGGCGTGGTCGACGACGGTGCGATGGTCGAAGGACATGTCGGGCAGGTTCGAGACCGGGTGCCAGGTGGTGTCGGGCGGGAGTTCGGGTTCGGTGGTGAGGGGGACCAGGCCGAGATAGGCCGAGGCGATGCGGCGCGGGGCGGGGACGCGGTCGGGATCGCTGAACACCGACACCTGCTCGAGGTGGTGCAGATCGCGCACGTCGACCTTCTCGGCGAGTTGGCGCCGGGCGGAGGTGTCGAGGTCCTCACCGTCGCGCAGGCGGCCGCCGGGTAGTGACCAGGTGCCTTTCTGCGGATCGAGCGCGCGTTCCCACAGCAGAACCGCCAATTCCGGGTGCTTGGCGCCTCTACCTGCGGAAATGCTCGAGGGGAAGCGGCGAACCTGGAACACCGCGGTGAGCGATTCGTGGATGGTGTTACTATGGGGCACGTTTTCGATTGTAAGTCGAAAACCTGGTTTGGTGCGAATCGCGGCGATGGAGCCGCTCGCACGATGAAGGGAGCCACCATGGCGACGACGACTGCACAGCGGACGCTGATGGATTCGGTCTTCGACGGACCCACCGGTTACGCGGGTGTCGAGGCGACGCCGGAATGGGCGCAGGAGGTGCGCCGGCTGGCGCGCGAACGCAATGCGACCATCCTCGCGCACAACTATCAGCTGCCCGAGATCCAGGACGTGGCCGACCACGTCGGCGACTCGCTGGCACTGTCGCGCATCGCGGCCGAGGCCGAAGAAGGCACCATCGTGTTCTGCGGCGTGCACTTCATGGCGGAGACGGCCAAGATCCTCAGCCCGGCCAAGACCGTCCTCATTCCCGACCAGCGCGCCGGCTGCTCGCTGGCCGACTCGATCTCCGCCGACGAACTGCGCGCCTGGAAGGCCGAGCACCCCGGCGCGATGGTGGTGTCGTATGTGAACACCACCGCCGAGGTGAAGGCGCTCACCGACATCTGCTGCACCTCCTCCAACGCCGTCGACGTGGTCGAATCGATCGATCCCGACCGCGAGGTGCTGTTCCTGCCGGACCAGTTCCTCGGCGCGCACGTCAAGCGGGAGACCGGGCGCGAGAACATGCACATCTGGGCGGGCGAGTGCCACGTCCACGCGGGCATCAACGGCGACGAGCTCACCGAGCAGGCCCGCACCCACCCCGACGCCGAATTGTTCGTGCACCCGGAGTGCGGTTGCGCCACCTCGGCGCTGTATCTGGCGGGCGAGGGCGCGTTCCCGGCCGAGCGTGTGCACATCCTGTCGACCGGCGGGATGATCGACGCGGCCAAGGCGTCGCACTCCAACCAGGTACTGGTGGCGACCGAGATCGGTATGCTGCACCAGCTGCGCAAGGCGGCGCCCGGGATCGATTTCCAGGCCGTCAACGATCGCGCGTCGTGCAAGTACATGAAGATGATCACCCCGGCCGCGCTGCTGCGCTGCCTGGTCGAAGGCGCCGACGAGGTGCACGTCGACCTGGCGATGGCCGAGGCCGGTCGCGCCTCCGTGCAGCGGATGATCGCCATCGGTAACTCCGGCGGTGGCGAGTGACCGGCACCGTGCGACCGAATCGGTAACGACGATGACGGTTCCTGTTTCCTGGGAGGCCGAGGTCGACCTGGTCGTCATCGGCGGTGGCGTCGCCGGACTCACGGCGGCTCGCACGGCCTCGTTGCGTGGGCTGCGGGTGCTCATCCTCAGCAAGGGCGGTCCGACCGATACGTCGACCCAGTATGCGCAGGGCGGCATCGCGGTCGTCGCACCGCTCGGTGATTCGGTCGACTCGCACGTGCACGACACGGTCGAAGCGGGCGCGGGGTTGTGCGAGGTCGACGCGGTGCGGTCGATCGTCGAGGGTGGACAGGCGGCGGTAGCAGCGCTGACCGACCTCGGCGCCGTGTTCGACCTCGGCCGGGACGGGCAGATCTCGCGTACCCGCGAGGGCGGGCACAGCACGCGTCGCATCATCCACGCCGGTGGGGACGCGACGGGCGCCGAGGTGCAGCGCGCGCTCAACGCGGCGGGGTTGCCCGTATTGTTCGGCGCCGCCGCGCTGCGCGTGGTGACCGGCGCCGAGGGTGTGCGGGGTGTGATCGCGGTGTCGGACAACGGGTTCGGCGTGGTGCACACACCCGCTGTGCTGTTGGCGACCGGTGGTCTCGGGCAGCTCTACGCGCTGAGTACGAATCCGCCGGGGGCGACCGGGGACGGCGTGGCGCTGGCGTTGTGGGCCGGTGCCGCGGTGGCCGATCTCGAATTCGTGCAGTTCCATCCGACGGTGTTGTACACCCCCGGCGGGGTCGGCAGGCGACCGTTGATCAGCGAGGCGGTGCGCGGCGAAGGCGCGATCCTCGTCGACTCCGAGGGGACCTCGGTGACGGCGGGGCACCCACGTGGTGACCTGGCGCCTCGTGATGTGGTGTCGCGGGCGATCGCGGAGCGGATGCGCGCGCTGGGAACCGACCATGTCTTCCTCGACGCGCGCGCCATCGAAGGGTTCGCCCAGCGGTTCCCCACGATCACCGCCTCGTGCCTGGCCGCGGGCATCGATCCCGCGGCACAGCTGATTCCGGTCGCGCCCGCCGCGCACTACCAGTGCGGTGGTGTTCTCACCGACACGCACGGGCGGACCGGTGTCGCCGGGCTCTACGCGGCGGGCGAGGTCGCCAGGACCGGGCTGCACGGCGCCAATCGCTTGGCGTCCAACAGCTTGCTCGAAGGGCTCGTGGTCGGGGAGCGGGCCGGGGCGGCGGCTGCCGAGCGGGTCGGGGTTCGCGCTCGGGTCGAGGAGATCCCCTCGTGGACAGTGGAATTCGCGGAGCGATCGGTGGTGCAGCAGGCGATGACCGCGCACGCCTCCGTCGTGCGAGACGGCGCCGGACTCGCGACGGCGCGCAGGCGGATCGACGGGGCGATGTCGGCGGTGTCGTTGCTCGACTCGGCGACCGCCGACGCACCCGCCGCGGCGCGGCATTTGCGGCGCATCGAGGACGCGTCGCTCACGCTGACCGCGCGGGCGCTACTCGGCGCGGCGTCGGCGCGGACCGAGAGCCGCGGTTGTCACACGCGTTCGGAGTCGCCGGGCGTGATCGAGGACCAGCGGCACAGTACGGCGGTTCGGCTCCGGCCCGACGGCGCCCTCGAACTGTCCGCCCTGCCCGCGCGGTGCGCGGTGCCCCTCGGCGTGCGTTGACCGGCGACCTTCCCCGCCGAGCTCGCGCACGCGGGGCCGGTCGCACCCGGAAATCGCAGTAGCAATGCCGGTGGAGCGGTGACCCGCTCCATCGAATCGACCACGGCGCACTGTGCGCCCGAGAACAAGGAGTGCGGTGATGGCACTTGACGCCACCCTGGACCGTGATGAACTACTGACGCTGATCCGCAACGCCCTCGACGAGGACCTGCGCTACGGGCCCGACGTCACCACGATCGCCACGGTGGCCGAAGACGCGGTGAGCAAAGCATCGATCGTCTCCCGCCAGCACGGCACCCTCGCCGGACTGGACGTGGGGCTGCTCGTGCTCGACGAGGTGCTCGGCGCGGGCACCTACGAGATCACCGCGCGGGTCGCCGACGGCGCCCGGGTGGAGCCGGGGACCTCGGTGCTGAGCATCGTCGCCCCCACCCGCGGCCTGCTCACGGCCGAACGGACCATGCTCAACCTGGTCTGCCACCTGTCCGGTATCGCCACCGCCACCGCCGCCTGGGTCGACGCCGTCGCGGGCACCGGGTGCGAGATCCGCGACAGCCGCAAGACGCTGCCCGGCCTGCGCGCCCTGCAGAAGTACGCGGTCCGCGTCGGCGGCGGCGTCAACCACCGCATGGGCCTCGGCGATGCCGCCCTCATCAAGGACAACCACGTCGTGGCCGCGGGGTCGGTCGTGAACGCCCTGCGCGCCGTCCGCGCGCTGGCACCGGACATCGCCTGTGAGGTCGAGGTCGACAGCCTCGAACAACTCGACGCGGTCCTGGCCGAGAACGTCGAGCTCGTCCTGCTGGACAACTTCCCGCTCTGGCAGACCCAGGCCGCCGTCCAACGCCGCGCCGCGACGGCCCCCGCCACGAAACTCGAGTCCTCCGGTGGACTGTCCCTCGAACAGGCCGCCGAATACGCGAGCACCGGCGTCGACTACCTCGCCATCGGCGCGCTCACCCATTCGGTCCGCGTACTCGATCTGGGCCTGGACATGTGAGGTCGGGTGGCAGGGACCCGGAGATCGGAGACATGCGCGAAGCCCGCACGCCGAGGATGAGGGCTCGGCATGCGGGCTTCGTGGTGAGGATTCCTCAGAGACCCAGGTTGATGGCGACACTCAAGAAGTCGCCGCCGAATGCGTAGAAGTTGTTGAACAGCTGAGTGAATCCTTCGAGCATGATGGGTGATCCTGTCGTTCGGTGTTCCGGTGGAGATGCGCTCCGTTCGGCGCAACACAACAGTGGCATCCCCGGTCCATCCGGTGTCTGTTCCGAATCAGCATTTCAGCAGCTAGATGGCCGAAAATCGACCTTCCGTTCCGGACGGATCACGGCTCGCAGGCGCTGGTGAACTCGGTGTTCCACTGCGGAATTTCGGCATCGATCTCGGTCCCGCGGCTCGCGGTGCAGACCCGCTCGGCCGCCGCGGCGGCGTCGGTGTGCCACCACCGCAGCACCGCGTCCTCGCCGCCCGCGCCGAGCATGCCCCTCGGGTTGAAGGCCACCCGCCAGCGCACGATCCCGGGCGGGGCGAGGGAGCCGCCGACGGCCTGGGGCGCGCGGGGATTCTCGACCGACCAGAGCCGGACAGCCTGATCGTCGGAGCCGGTGGCCAACAGGTGCGAGGTCGGATCGAAACTCACCGAGCGAATGGTGCTCGCGTGCCCACCGATCTCGGCCATGGCGTCGAGATGGTCCCCGGAGACGCGCAGGATGCGCACGATCTGGTCGTCGCCCGCGGTGGCCAGCAGGGCGCCGTCGGCGCTGATCGACAGCGCGTTCACCGAGCCGCCGTTCTCGGCGACCACGGTCGATCGGGTGGCGCCGTCGAGATCCCATCGGTGGACGCGGCGGTCGGCCGATGCCGCGTACACCGTCGACCCGTCGGGGGCGAACAGCGCCGCGTTCACCCAGCCCCCCGGTCCGGTCAACGGCGCGGGGCGGGGGATCGGGGCGGCGCGATCGGCCAGGTCCCACACCTGCATGCTGACGTCGTCGTAGGCGGTGACCAGCAGCCGTGAGTTCGGTGCGAAGGCCAGTTCGTGGGCGTAGCGGGCGCGGGGAATCGGCAACGTGGTCAGGCGGCGCGGCGCGGCGGGGTCGCTCGTGTCGAACAGGGCGACGTCACCGGTGTCGAGGAAGGTCACCGCGAGGGTCCGGCCGTCCGGTGCGAGCGCGACGTTCTCGACCCGCACATCGTCGGCGAGCGGCAGTACCGTCGACAGCGGTCGTGGGGTCGCGCCGGTGGTGTCCCACAGCAACACCTGGCCATCCCACGATCCGGTGGCCATCAGCTGTCCGGACGCGTCATAGCTCGGCGCCTGGACCAGGCGGGTATGCCCGGTGACCACGGCCGACGACAACGTCCAGACCTGGAGATTGCCCGCCTGACCACCGGTGAGGACGGTCGAATCGTCGAGGAAGGTCACCGTGGCGAGCGCACCGCGACTGCCGTTCATCGGCTGCCCGACCTGAACGGGATCGCGCGGATCGGTGACGCTCCACAGTTCGGCGGTCCCGTCGCGGGCCGCGGTGGCCAGGGTCCGGCCATCGAGGGAGAAGGCCAGCGACCACACCGCGGCGGCATGCGCCGAGATCGGCGCGCTCGTCGCGACGATGTGGTCGCGATCGCGCAGTGACCACAGCTGAAAGGTCTGGTCGTCGCTGCCGGTGGCCAGGGTCGACCCGTCCGGGCTGAAGGCAACGGCGTGCACGGTGAGCGCCTGGTCGGCCAGTGGCGCGCCGAGCATGCTCGCGCGGTCGGGATCGGTGACGTCCCACACGCGGGCGGTGCGGTCATCGCTACCGCTGACCAGGGTGTTCCCATCCGGTGCGAAGGCCACGGTGCGCACCGGGCCGCCATGGCCGGTCAGCGTTCGCGTCGTTCCGGTGACCAGATCATGCAGCCGGACCGTCCGGTCGTCGCCCGCCGTCGCGAGCCACCGGCCGTCCGGACGGACGGCGACCGCGTAGACAGTGCCCCGATGACCGAGGTCGATATCGGGGCCGGCCACCGGACGCTCGGCATCGGCCACATCCCAGCGATACACCAGACCGGCGCCGCCGCCCGCGTACACGGTCCGGCCGTCAGGGGAGAAGGCGACCGACGCGACCCATGATCCGGTGCTCAGCGGTGCGCCGACCGGGACGAGGCCGTGCTCGGCGCTACGCCGCCACAACCGGACGGTGTTGTCGTAACCCGCCGAGGCCACCAATCCGGTGCTCGAGCGCGCCGACCCGTAGATCGCGCCCTGATGCGCGGACACCGTCGCGGCCAGCGGGGACGACTGGGAGGCCAGCAGCAGTCCGCGGGCGCGCGGATCGCCCGGTCGTTCGACCTGTGACACCACCGCGAGCTGAGCCGATTCGGTCGAATCCGTGGCCTGGTCGCGTTCGGATGCCGCGAGCAGCGCGGCGTACTGCGCGTCGGCGCGTTCGCGCTCGGCCCGTTGACTCTGGCGCATCGACACCACCGCCAGCGCCGATGTCACCAGCGCCGCGAAGACCAGCACCAACACCAGCACGCGTTTGGCGGCCGTTTGCCGCCGCCGGACGGCCGTAGCCGCGTCGAGGAATTCGTTGCCATCCGCCGAGAGAGCGTGCGGTGTTCGGGCACGCAATTCCCGCGCCACCGTCAGCCGGCTGCCCCGGTAGAGCAGCGACCGGTCCCGGCCGGAGCCCGTCCATTCCTCGACATCGGTGTGCAGCCGATGCCGGATGATCGCGTCCTCGCGGTCCTCGTCGATCCATTCGGCCAGCCGCGGCCATGCCCCGATCACCGCGTCGTGCGCCAGCGACGTGCCGTAGGCATCGTGGGTGATGATCCTGGCCTCGGCCAGCGCGGCCAGTACCCGCCCGGCCGACGACGGATCGGCGCATCGGCGGACGAGGGCGTCGCGATCGACGTGGCGTCCTACCGCCGTCCCGTCCGGCACCGGCGTGACCAGGTGCAACAGGATGGTGCGCGCGGTCTCGCGCTCCTGCGGATCGAAGGACTCCCACTGCTGTTCGGCGCTGGCGGCGATGGCGCCGCGTACCCCGCCCGCCTGTTCGTAGGCGCGGACCGACAGCACATTGCCGTCGCGGAACTGCCAGGTACTGCGCAGCGCGTGGGCGAGTAAGGGGAAGGTACCGGCGCGGATCGCGGTGTCGTGGCCGCGGACGCCGAGGTCGGCCAGCATCAACTCCACGAGTCCGTCGCCGACGCCGAGCCCCTCTTTCTCCGCGGGTTCCACGATGGCCGCGGTCAGGGCCTGTGCCGTCGGCGGGCCGAGCACCATCTGATGGGTCTCCAGCAGGGTCGCCAGTGCCGGATGCCGGGACGCGTGAGTGTAGAAGTCGGCGCGCAGGGACATGACCACGCCCGCGCACCGACCCGGCCGCGCCGGTCCCGCGACGGTCAGCGTGCGCAGAATCTCCAGGTAGCGATCGGCGCCCGCGTCGTCGAAGGGCGGCAGGAACAGTTCCTCACACTGGTCGACGACCAGCACATACGGTTTCTCGGCGGCCCGATCGTGTGCCCAGGATTCGAGTTCGTCGGCGGGCACCGAGGCCGGTGTCACCAACAGCACGTCGAATTCGTCCCGGATCCGGGCGGCGAACCCGGCCTGCAGCAGCGAGGACTTCCCGACCCCGGAGTCGCCGACGAGGATCAGCGGCTCGCCGGTTCCTAGGTTCTGGGTGAACCACGCTCGCATCGCCTCGACCTGTTTGTCGCGCCCCGCGAAATACTCCGAATCGGCGATGGTCAGCGCGGCCAGACCCGGATAGGGACAGACCGTCGAGTTCGCCGTCCGGTTGCCGGTGGGTTCCTGTTGCGCGCGTGACCACAGTTTCCGCCAGGCGGTCGCCGAGTAGAGGCCGGGTAGTTCGGGCTCGGGCCGGTTCGCGCGGGCGGCGGGAACGAGCACGCTCAGCACCGCGGACAGGCCGTCGAACTTCGCGGGCACGCTCTTTCCGAGCCGCCAGTCCGAGATCCGCTGGGCGCTGACCTCGCGGGCGCGCGGATTGCGGGCGCGGATCTCCCGGGTCGCGCGGGCGCTGACAGCCTTCAACGGCGGCGCTCCGGCGGCGGTGTAGAGCAGCTCGAGCCGATGCGCCAGGTCGGCGCGGATGGTACTCACCGCTGCTCACTCCCGTTGGACACGCCATGACATCACCTCGATGCTACGGATTTGCTGGAGCGCGCGGTATGTCGTGGCTGTCACAATCGCCGGTGTGCCGCAACGGCGGGATACGGCCGAAATAATGGCGGTCAGGCGGTGAGTTCGCGTTGGAGCGGGGTTCGGAATCGGGGGATGGCTCGGATGTCGCCGAACCAGGTTGTGGTGCGATCTATTTCGATGTCGATCAGCCTGCGGGTGTCGGCGTCCACGTCCTCGAGCAGGCGGGTGACCACTTCGCCGTCGGGGCGTTGAGCCCAGCCGCCCACGATGCGGCCGTCGGCCCAGATGGATGGGCCGATATTGCCGTTGGTGTCGAAGAGGGCGGGGGTGTGGGGGCCGAGGAACCAGCCTCGGGATTGCCAGCCCATGGGGGTGGGGTCGAGGGCCGGGAGCAGCGCTGCCCAGGGTTCGGGGGTGGGGACAGGGGCGAGGTCGTCGGCGAGGACCAGGCCGGGGGTGCCGTCGAGGTCCACCTCGACGGTGTCCAGCTCGGCCAGTGCCTTCCTGACGTCGCCGAGGGTCCAGCCGGTCCACCACTTCAGGTCCGTGATCGGGGCGGGGCCGAAGGCGTACAACCACTGACGCACCAGTTCGGTGCGCGCCTCGGCGGTCGGCAGTGGTGAAAACCCCTGGGGGAGCCAAGTTTCCACGGGGGACCAGGTGTACTGGCTGCTGGTCCAGCTGCCGTTCGGACGGCCGCGCACTATTCGGCCCTCCGCGCCGAGCACCACCAGCACCCAGGTGGTGATGCTGGTCGGCTTGGAATAGGACTTTCCGGGGGCGGCGTCGATCTGGGTGCGCAGACGCGGCACATCCTTGCTCAGCTGGACTCCGGTTGCCGCGCCGCGAGTCAGCAGCGCCGCGTGGGTCTCGGCTTCGACGTCGGCAAGCCACGTCGCGACGTCGCCCTCGACGACGCCCGCCTGCTCGATATAGCGACCGTACGTGCGGCGTTGCTTATGGGCCAGCGCATCGCAGGTGGATGCCTGCAGCACGGGGAGTAACCCGGTCGGCGCGACGAACATCGTGCGGCGCATGGCCAGCATGCGAACCAGGGCCCGGTCGTCGTACAGCGCCTTCTCGACATCGGCGGGCGTGAGATCGATGCCGCGTGCGCCGACCGACAGGTACACCGTCGCCGGGTCGGTGGCGTGCAGCACCACCATCGAACGGGCGATGTCCACGGGGTCGTTCGAACGGGCCGACGGCGCGAGCCGATGCCTGGTCGCCAGCCGGGCGCGACGCTGCGCGGTATCGATCGAGAGCATGAGCGGATCGTAGGCGGGGGCTCCGACAATCACGGCGTACGCCCGAGTCGAGCTACATCGGCGGTAGTGGGCGGGCGAGACCGTCGAGGAACGCGGCAGCGGCGCGATGAGAACCCAGACGGACGAAGGTGAGATGCCGATATGCCGGGTCATGCTGCGCCGCGAGGTAGTTCGCCCGGTTCCTCGCGTGGGTCGTCCAAGCCCACACGATCACCGATCGTGCCGGGTCGAGCGAGATCACTTCGCGCCAGTGCTCCCGGTTGCCGTTCCACAGCTCGCGCCCGGTCAGCGCGCGGGCGACGGTGCGGCGGACGATCTGGCGCATCACCAGTGACCGGGGTAGGTCGAAATAGGCCACCGCATCGGCGCGTCGCCACACCAGATCACCGAGTTTGCCCCGGTAGTTGCCGTCGACCACCCAGGCGTCCCCGGCGATCCGCTCGGCCACCGCGGCCCGGAATTCGGGCGCGGCCATCGGTGTCCAGTTCGCCTGATGATGGATCGCGTCGAGTTCGATGTGCGGGATGTCGAGCCGCCGCGAGATCTGCCGGGCCAGCGTGCTCTTGCCCGACCCCGAAGTCCCCATCACCACGATTCGTCGCATCACAGCCACCATGGCATTATCCACGGTAGTTCGGCCTGGCTCGCGGATTCGCCTCGGCGGCAACGTATTCGCGGCTGCGGACCGCACGGTTGTCGATTTCGTCACCGGGCGTGAATCTCGTTGCTATCGTCCGCTCATGAACGCAGCGCCACCGGTTGCCACTGCGGCGGATTTGGGGGTGGACGACGAGGAGCGGCCCGCTCGGGTGCTCTCCGGATTCCCGGGTCGGCTGGTCGGTGTCGTCGCGCTCGGACTCGCGCTGCTGTCGGTGTGGCAGGTGTTTCGGCCCTTGGCGCAGGGCAGCCAGTACTACCTGGTCATCTTCCTGGCTGTCGCGCTGCCGCTGGTGTACCTGAGCTATCGGTCGTGGTGGGGTCCGCTCGATCGGGCCGACGGGCCATCGGTGCTCGACTGGGTGCTGGCCGTGATCACCCTGGTGGTCTGCCTGTATCCGGTGCTGCCGATGCGAATCGGTGACGCGGGTGGTGGATACGACGCGTTTCTCGATCGGCAGGGGATGCTCGCGCCGCTCGACGTCGTGATGGGCGGGTTGCTGTTGGTACTCGTGCTGGAGGCGTGCAGGCGCACCACCGGGGTGATCCTGCCGGTGGTGTGTCTGGTGTTCCTCGGGTACGGGTACTACGGCGGTCTGCTGCCACAGGATTGGTCGATCGCGCACGCCGGCCTCGACGTCGATCAGATCGTCGACGCGCTGTACAACTCCGGCAGCGGCTTCTACGGCACCCCGTTGGATGTGGCCGCCAGCTACATCGTGTTGTTCACGCTGTACGGAGCGGTACTCGAATTCTCCGGTGCGGCAAGGTTCTTCGTCGATCTGTCGGTGTCGCTGTTCCGTCGCTCGCACAGCGCGGCGGGGCGCACGGCGGTGGCGTCGGGGTTTCTGCTCGGGACCGTTTCGGGGTCGGGGACCGCGACCGCGGTGAGCACCGGCGCGGTGACCTGGCCGATTCTGCGCAAGGCGGGCTACCGGCCCGAGCAGGCGGGTGGGATGCTCGCGGCGGCGGGCGTCGGTGCGATTCTGTCGCCGCCGACGCTGGGCGTCGCGGCCTTCATCGTCGCCGAGTACCTCGACGTGTCGTACGTGACGGTGCTCGGGTGGGCGCTGATCCCGACGCTGCTGTACTACCTGGGCATTTTGCTGTCGGTCGAGATCGATGCCCGCCGGATCCACGCGGACGGGCGGGCGCTCGCGGATCCGGCCGACGGTCGGCTGCCGACACCGTGGTGGAAGTTGCTGGGGCGCTTCGGGTATCACTTCTCGTCGCTGATCGTGATCGTCGTGCTCCTGCTGGTCGGCGTGAGCGCGACCCGTGCGGTTGTGTACGCGACGGTGCTCGCCTTGCTGCTCGCGATCCCGGACCGGATGCTGCGCGGTGCCGCGGCGACCGATGCGGCGTCGGCTGCGGCCGCCGACCGCACGACGACGCCCGCTGGACAGCGCGTGACGGAGTCAGCCGAGGCAGGCCCGGCCACCGCGGATCGGCGTCGCTGGTCAGGCGAGAGCGCGCTGCGGTTCGTGATCGAGGCCCTGCGCTCGCTGTCGTACGGGATGCGCGCGGCGCTGCCGGTGGTCGCGGTGTGCGCGGCGGCGGGCGTGATCACCGCGATGACCACCAAGACCGGCCTCGGCGCGCAGGTGGCCGCGCTCCTGGTCAAGGCCGGATCGGCGCTGTCCGACGATCCCGCCGTCGTCTTGGCCGGCACCGCGGTGCTGGCGGCGATCGCGTTGTCGCTGCTGGGTCTCGCGGTTCCGGTGACGGCGTCGTTCGTCATCGGGTGGGTGATCATCGGGCCCGCGCTGCTCGACCTCGACGTCGCCGCACCCGCCGCCGCCATGTTCGTCTTCTACTTCTCGGTGCTCTCGGAGGTGACGCCGCCGACCGCGCTGGCCGCTGTCGGCGCGGCCGCGGTGACCGGGGCGAAGGCCATGCCGACGATGTGGCACGCACTGCGGTACGCGCTGCCCGCGTTCCTGGTGCCGCTGATGTTCGTGCTCACCGATTCCGGGCAGCACCTGCTCGGGCGTGGTGCGGTGCTCGACGTGCTGTGGGTGAGCGCGGCCGCCTGCGTCGGCGTCGCGGCGCTGGCGGCGGCGACCGGCGGGTGGCTGTTCGGAATCGGCGCGATCGGTCCGATCGTGCGCGGCATCGCTGCCGTGGCAGGCCTGATCCTGCTGTATCCGGATCCGGTCGCCACCGGGATCGGGCTCGGCGTGCTGGTCGTCGCGGTGGCGGCGGGCCTGCTCGGCCGGGCGCACAGAACATCCACGGACACAGCGTGATCCGCGGGAATCGACAGGCGGCCCGGCCGTCGACGGAAGGGGACCTCATGGTCAGAACAATGGTCGCCGTGGTCGCGGCCGCCGCGTTGCTCACCGGCTGCGGCGGTCGACAGGACGCCCCGACCGCCGACGCGGGCGGCGAGGTGACCTGCGCGGTGCAGCAGGACACCAGGATCGGCATCGCCACCGGCAACGCGACCGGCGTGTACTTCGCGCTCGGCAACGCCTACGCCGAGCAGATCTCGGCCGTTACCGGCGGCACGGTGAAGGCCACCGCGGCCGAGACCGGCGCCTCGGTGCAGAACATCCAGCAGGTGGTCGGCGGCACCTATCAGGTGGGCTTCTCGCTCGCCGACTCCGCGGCCGACGCGGTCGCGGGCACGGGCAGCTTCACCAGCGCGCAGCCGATCCGCGCGCTGGCCAGGCTCTACGACAACTACACCCAGGTCATCGTGCGCACCGACGCCGGCATCAACTCCCTCGCCGACCTGCGCGGCAAGCGGGTCTCCACCGGCTCGCCCAAATCAGGTACCGAGGTGATCGCCCAGCGCGTGCTGCAAGCCGCGGGTCTGAACCCCGACAGCGATGTCGCCGCTCAGCGCCTCGACCTCACCAAGACCGTCGACGGGCTGAAGGAAGGTTCCATCGACGCGATGTTCTGGTCCGGTGGCTTGCCCACACCGGGCATCACCGACCTGTTCACCACCGCTGGGGACAAGGTCGGTTTCCTCGACATCACCGGCGTGCTGCCGAAACTGAAGGAGATCAACCCCGTCTACGAGCGGGGCTCGATCCCGGCCGCCACCTACGGGCTGCCCGCCGACGCGCCGACCATAGTGGTGCCCAACCTGCTCGTGGTGCGCGAGGACCTCGACGCGAACCTGGCTTGCGTGCTCACCGAGACCTTGATGGATCGCAAACCCCAACTGGAACAGGCCAATCCGGCCGCCAAGGGGATCGATGCCGACACCGCGAGCAAGACGGCGCCGGTGCTGTTGCATCGCGGGGCGGAGGTCGCGCTGCGCTGAGGTCACCGCGAACGGATCCATCTTGTTCCGGCTGTCCCGGCGGCCCCGCACCGTGGGGGCTGCGGGGCCGTGTCTGTCGGAGAGGGAACGCGCGACAATGTGCTGGACCCCGGTCCGCGGGTGACGGACAATCGCGACATGAAGCGGGTCGGGGTCGTCGTGGCGGTGTGCGCGTTGCTGGTCGCGATGTCGGCCGTGGTCGGACCCGCCGTGCGCGCGCAACCACCGTGCGCACCGGGCGTGGACCTGCGCCAGGTCGCGATCACCGTGGACGGCGAGCGGGCGACCGGACGCGTGTACGAGCCGTACCGCTGTGTCCCCGGCGACAGCCCGGCCACGAAACTCGTGGTCGCGGTGCACGGGCACGGGGGATCGTCGGCCGACTTCGCCCCGTATATGGCCGCGCTCGCGCGCACCGGCGGGTCGCCGATTCTGCTCATGGACCTGCGCAGCGCCGACGGACCGTGGCGCACCGGCGACTGGAATCTCTGGGCGGGCTGGCACGACCTGGTGGCGGCGACGCAGTGGTATCGCGGTGAGCATCCCGATATCGCGTCCACCGTGCTGTGGGGGTGGAGTCAGGGCGGGATCACCAGCGGGCTCGCGGTGGCACACGGGCCGCCCGGGCTGTTCGACTACTGGGTCGACAACTACGGCCCCTCCGACGATTTCACCATGTGGGCGGCCGCGGGCTCGGTGGATCCCGCGCTGCCGCGCCAGATCGAACGCGACGCGGGCGGCTGCGTGCCGATGATCTGCCCGCTCGCCTACATCGAGCGCTCGCCCGCGCTGCTCGCCGACCGGTTGACCATGCGCAGGGCCTTCCTGATCCACGGCACCGCCGACGCCATCGTGCCCTTCGCCACCAGTGTGGAACTGCGCGCGGCGCTGACCGCGGCGGGCAAACCGTTCTCCTTCTACACCGTGGTCAGCGGGCGCGACCTGACCGGCGCGATCGTCGCGGGTGATCACTCTGTCGGACCCGCGCTGTTCGAGGGCGGATGTGTGGTGTTGCGCCTGCTCGCGGGCGCCGAGCCGCTCGCGCCGCAGGTCAGCGACTATGTCGTCGATGTCGAGCGCGGCGTGGTCACCGCGCCGCCCGCGCCCGAGGGTGCCAAGTGCGCTGCCTGAGCGCGGTGGGAACAAAGGTTCGATGAGCCACGGTTGTGCGAGGGACACCGACCGGAAACGAGGACGCGATGACCGATGATCACGGCTGGCAGGGCGACGAGCTGGATCTCGACGCCTATCTGTCCAGGATCGGCTACGACGGGCCGCGCACGGCATCGGTCGACACCCTGCGCGCCCTGGTGCGCGCGCATACGACCACCATCCCGTTCGAGAACCTGGAGATCATCCTCGGTCGCGACATCCCGCTGGATCTGAAAGCCTTGCAGGACAAGCTTATCCGTCGCCGTCGTGGCGGCTACTGCTACGAGAATGTGGGGATCTTCGCCGCCGCGCTCGAACGGTTCGGATTCAGTGTCGCGGGACTCAGCGGGCGGGTCACCTACGGCGTGGCCGACACCGGCGCACTGCGGCCGGCGACCCACGCGCTACTGCGCGTGACCACACCCGATGACGACCGGGTCTGGGTCTGCGATGTCGGTTTCGGATTCGGACCGCTCGCACCGTTCGAGCTGGTCGAGGGCGGCGGCGAATTCCTGATCGGCGACTGGCGCTACCGGCTGGAGCACAGAGCCGATGAGCTGTGGGTGCTGTTCCAGTTCAGCCGCGACGGCTGGATCGACCGCTACACCTTCACCGAGAACCCGCAGTTCCGCATCGACTACGCGGTCGGCAACCACTTCGTGTCGACCTCGCCACGGTCACCGTTCACCACCCGCCCCTTCCTCCAGCGATTCCTGCCCGATGTCCACCACGTGCTCGACGACCTGACGCTGAGCGCGGAATATCCCGACGGTACGGCCACCTCGCGTGATCTCGATCCCACGGAGCTGCCCGAAGTGCTGGCGAAGGTGTTCGACATCGACCTCGACGAATCCGATGCCACCACCCTGACGACCACGCCCTGGCGAATCGGATAACACCCTCCCCACACGGCACGGCGGTTTGCTTCCTGGGTGGCGCTACGGCAAATTGATGGTTACTTGCCGGGAAACAATTCCTTTGTGGGGGCCGATTCTGTGGGGTCGTTGGTGCCGAACGTTCGGACCGCATCGCCGGTTGTGGCGGGTGCGACGGTCGAGGGCACCGTGGAACGGCGTCGGGATCTGGACGGATTGCGCGGGGTAGCGATCGCGTTGGTGGTGGCGTTCCACGTGTGGGCGGGCCGCGTATCCGGCGGTGTCGATGTCTTTCTCGTGCTGTCGGGTTTCTTCTTCACCGGCGCGGTGGTGCGCGGGGTGGAGCGGCGCGGCGGGGCGTCCGCGGCGGACACGGCGCGACGGACGCTGCGCAGGTTGATGCCGTCGTTGGTCGTGGTGTTAGCCGCGATTCTGGTCGCCACGGTGGTGTTGCGGCCGTATACCCAACTCGGTGCGGCCGCCGCGCAGACGCTGGCGTCGATGTTCTACGGCCAGAACTGGTATCTGGCCACCGCCGAACTGGACTATCTCTCACCCGATCCCTCGGTGAGTCCGCTGCAGCACCTGTGGTCGATGTCGGTGCAGGGGCAGTTCTACCTGGCGATTCTCGCGCTGCTGGCGGGCTGGGCCTGGCTGCGCCGGCGCGGTTCGGCCGGGCGGCTCACCCTGCTGACCGTGCTGGCCGGGCTGGCGGCGCTGTCGTTCTGGTACGCGGCGTCGGGCACCGCGCAGCACCAGGCCTGGACCTACTACGACAGCATCGCGCGCGGTTGGGAGCTGCTGGCCGGTGCGATGCTGGCCGTCGCGGCGCCCTGGCTGCGGATCCCGAACCGGCTGCGTGGGCTCGCCGCCGCGATCGGGCTGGCCATGGTGCTGGCGTGCGGTCCGCTGTTCGACGGCGCCAATCAGTTCCCCGGCGTGGCCGCCCTCTGGCCGGTGGCGGCCGCCTGCCTGGTGATCGTCTCGGGGATCGGCGTGGCCGCGCGGGCATGGCCCAACCGGCTGCTGGCCGGACGGTTCTGCACCGAACTCGGCGCGCTGGCCTATCCGCTGTACCTGTGGCACTGGCCGATCCTGATCTTCTACCTCGGTGAGACCGGGCGGGCGAACGCGGGCGTCGTCGACGGTGTGGTGGTGATCGGCGCCTCGCTGGTCCTGGCCTACGCGACCACCCGGCTGATCGAGACGCCACTGCGCATGCCGCCGCGGGGTCGGCAGGTCGAGAGCCCCACGATGACCGGCGCCCTCGTCACCGCCACCGCGGTCGCGGTCCTGATCGCCTCGCTCGGCTGGCAGGTGGTGCTCGTGGCCAACCCGGCCGTGCCGCCGCAGGCACTGGACACCCACCGCTATCCGGGCGCCGCCGCGCTGCTCACCGGCGCCGACTACTCGCCGGAACCCATGCGGCCCACCGTCTTCGAAGGACAGGCCGACACCCCGTCGCCGACCACCGACGGCTGTATCACGCCCAACCGGGAAGTCCGCGTCTGCACCTACGGTGACCCGACCGCCGCCCGCTCGATCGCGCTGGTCGGCGGGTCGCACTCCGAGCATTGGCTGCCCGCGCTGGAACCGCTCGCCCGCGAACACGGGTTCCGGGTGGTGTCCTATCTCAAGGAGGGCTGTCCGGTCGTTCTCGCCGATCAGCCGTCCTACGCCGAGTGGCCGTTCCCCGAATGCCACGAGTGGTCGGTCGAGGTGCTCGACCGGCTGGCCGCCGACCCCCCGAACTGGGTGCTGACGCTGTCCACCCGCTACCGCCAGAACGGCACCGGCGACGAGGTGCCCAACGAATACCTCGAGGTGTGGACGGCCCTGCAGGACCGCGGCCTCAACGTGCTCGCCCTGCGGGACACGCCGCGGTTGCGTCGCGACGGTGTCCTCTACCGCGCCACCGATTGTCTGGCCCACCGCGGTGACCCCGACAGCTGCGGGCTCGATCGCACCGACGTTCTCGATCCGCACGATCCCGCCGAGGAACCGGCGGCCGGCTACCCGAATGTCCATCGGCTCGACCTGTCCGACGCGGTCTGTCGACCGCAGCGCTGCCGGGTGGTCGAGGGAAATGTGCTCATCTATCGCGACGAACACCACCTGACCGCCAGCTACGCTCGCTCGCTCGCGCCCGAACTCGGCCGCCAGATCGGGGCGATCACCGGCTGGTGGTAGCGGATGGGCCCGTCACAGCAGAAACGACAACCCCACCGGTACCACGGATCGGGCTAGTCTCGGACCCGTGCGCACACCACGGAAGGCATCGGTCCTGCTCGTCGCGCTCGCCGCGCTGCCCCTGGCTTGCTCCTCCGGTCCCGACCAGCCGCAGACGGTCGCCGAATCCTTCGCCGCCGCGCTCACCAGCGGCGACGCGTCCGCCGCCGCGGCACTCACCGACGCACCGGAGCAGGCCCGCCCGGTCCTGACCGCGCTGTTCGACAACCTCGGCAAGAACGACACGGTGCGGGTGTCGTCGACCGACGACAAGTCCTTCACCCTGGAATCCACCTGGAAATTCGGCCCCGACGGCGCAAACGTGTGGACCTACGCGAGCGCGGGCACCACCACCGGCGACGACGAGTGGAAGATCGCCTGGCAGCCGAGCACCGTCGCGCCCGGCCTCGACCTCGGCGCGCTCAGCTACAGCCCGGTCGCGGCGAAACCGGCCCGCGTACTCGATGCCTCCGGCGGTGACCTGATGACCCAGCAGGTGGTGACGTTGGTGAACGTCGCACCCGACGCCGACCTGCCCGCCGTCGCCGCGCTGCTCGCGCCGCAGGGCGTCACCGAGACCACGCTGCGGACAGATCTCGGTGCGGCGCAGGGCAAACCGATCACCGCCGTCGCCCTGCGCGAGAGCGACATCGCGCCGGTGCGGCAGACGCTGACAGGTGTGCGCGGGGTAACGCTCGCGCCGCAGACCCGGTTGCTCGCCGTCGACAAGACCCTCGCCGGACCGAGCCTCGGGGGACTGGCCGAGATCTGGCAGGAGCAGGCCGACGCCGCCGCGGGCTGGGCGATCCGCGCGCAGACCGCCGAAGGCACCCAGCGCATCGCCGGACCCGACGCGTTGCCCACCGCCGACATCCCCAGCACCCTCGACATCGACCTCCAGCACGCCGCCGAGGACGCGCTCACCCCGATCGCCACACCGGCCGCCATCGTCGCGTTACGCCCCTCGACCGGCGAGGTGCTCGCCGTCGCCCAGAACGCGCCCGCCGACGCTGCGGGCCCGATCGCGCTCACCGGGCTCTACCCGCCGGGCTCGACGTTCAAGACCGTCACCGTCTCTGCGGCACTGCAGGCCGGCGGCCTCACACCCGACTCCGTACTGCCCTGCCCCGGCCGTGCCACCATCGAGGGCCGCACGATTCCCAACGACAACGGCTTCGACCTGGGTATGGTGCCCCTGCACACCGCGTTCGCACGCTCGTGCAACACCACGATGGCCGAGTTGGGAGTGAGATTGCCTGCCGACGGACTCACCGCGGCCGCCCAGCAGCTGGGTCTCGGGGTGGATTATGTGACACCCGGCTTGACGACTGTCACCGGGAAAGTCCCCGCCGCCGAAAGTCCGGCGCAGCGGGTCGAATCGAGCATCGGACAGGGCACGGTGACGGCGTCGCCGTTCGGCATGGCGCTGGTCGCGGCCTCCCTCGCGCACGGATCCGCCCCGGCTCCGAGCATCATCCGGGGTCGTCCCGGTACCGCCGATCGACCGTCGGCGCCGGTGCCCGCGACGGTGATGTCGCAGCTGGAGACCATGATGGGCGAGACGGTGAGTGCCGGAACGGCCACCGCGCTGCGGGATATCCCCGGTCTGCTCGGCAAGACCGGTACCGCCGAGTACCTCGACGACACCCACGCCCACGGCTGGTTCGTCGGCATCGACGGTGACCTGGCGTTCGCGGTGTTCGTCGCCGACGCCGGGAGCTCCGGACCGGCGGTCGAGGCAGCGGGACGGATGCTACGTGTGACACCATGAGTCGTCTTTCCCCCCGCAGGCGAGCAATCCCCCCGCTGCCGCACGCGGTCATCACACAGCCAGCTACAATCGGCGGCGGACCATACCCATGGTCAATACGCGGGATGTCACAATTTCGAGAAGGTTCGGAGTAGGCGCCATCGATACCGGTCAGAAGATCGCGGAGCATTACCGCCTGGTCGAGCGTATTGGTAGCGGCGGCACAGGCGTTGTATGGCGTGCTGTCGACGAACGCCTCCAACGCTCCGTGGCAGTGAAGCAGATCCACATCAAACCCAGCTTGCCCGAGGGCGAGCGGGATGTGTTGCGCCAGCGCGCGATTCGGGAGGCCCGCAACGCGGCGCGCTTCCAGCATCCCAATGCCATCGTGGTGTTCGACATCACCGAGCACAACGGTGACCCGTGCCTGGTGATGGAGTACCTCAAGTCGGTCAGCCTCGCGGGTGAGCTGGGCCAGAAGGGCCCGCTGCCGCTGCTCGAGGTCGCCCGCATCGGTGAGAAGGTCGCCTCCTCGCTGATCGCCGCGCACCAGGCGGGGCTGGTGCACCGCGACGTGAAACCGGGCAATATCCTGCTCGGCGACCACGGTGAGGTGAAGATCACCGACTTCGGCATCTCCCGCGCGGCGGGCGACGTGACGCTCACCGAGACCGGGCTGATCTGCGGTACCGCCGCCTACCTGGCGCCCGAGGTCGCGCGTGGTGCCGATCCGACCCCCGCCGCCGACGTATTCGCCCTCGGCGCAACGCTTTTCCACGCGCTGGAAGGCGAACCGCCCTACGGCGCCAATGCCAATCCGCTCGCGGTGCTCTACGCCGCCGCGAACGGACAGGTGCGCGAGCCCCACAACGCGGGCCCGGCCACCGACTTCCTGCTCGACCTGCTCAGCCCGGACCCCCTCGACCGTCCGACGATGACCGAGGCCAGGGACGCGCTGGCGGCGTTCGCCGACGACGACAACGCGGTGCCCGCCGGATTCATCCCCGCCAGTGAGGCTTTCAACCGCCGCAACAACGCGGCGACCACGCAGGTGATCCGGCAGTCCGGTGGTCGAGCCTCGCACGCGGGCGCGTCCACCGCCACGACCCGCCAGATCCGCTCGAACCCGCGCCCGCAGGTCCGTCACGACACCGCCGCGCACCCGCACACCCAGGCCCATCCCATGCCCGCCCCTCCGCGTAAGCAGGCAGGCAAGGGGCGCGCGGTGCTGATCGGGTCCGCGGTGGGTGCGGTGGTCGCGGCGGTCGCCATCGCGTTCAGCGCGATGAACAGCTCGGACTCGGATGCGCCGCCGGTGCAGGCCGGTCCGGCGACCTCGGTGCAGTCCTCGGCGGCGCCCAAGCCCAGCGCGGCGGTTCCGCAGCTCGGGCAGGCGAGCAATGTCGGCACCGTCGACATCGGGTCGGCGGGTTTGCTGGTGGAGGACTTCTTCAGCAACCCGTCCGGTTCGTGGTCGCTGCTCACCCCCGCCGCGCAGCAGGTCTACGGCAGTGAGGCCGCGTTCCGTGAGTACTGGAACGCCCGCACCGTCGACACCTTCGCCAGCATCACCGCGGTCAGCGGCAACAACGCCGATGGTTCCACGAATATGCGTCTGGCCAGCATCACCATCAACGGCTCGACCAAGGCGATGGTCATGCGTGTGGTGAGCGCGGGCGGCAGTCTGCGCATCGACGGAGACACCCGCTAGTCGGTGTTCGCGACGGATCCGCCGGTCGGGTCCGTCGCCTCGGCGGGATGTGGGTGGAAAAGCGATGGCTGCCGACCACTAGGCTGGTAGCTGACCTGAGCCCCAGCACAGAACAGGACCGACCCCGATATGACTTCCCGCATCGAGCTCGCCCGCGTCGATTTGCGCGGTCGTACTCCCTCCGCTGCCGAGCTGCGCACCGCGCTGCCGCGCGGAGGGGTCGACGTGGACTCGGTGCTGCATCATGTGCGGCCGGTCGTCGCCGATATTCGTGACCGGGGTGCCGAGGCGGCGCTGGACTACAGCGAGAAGTTCGACGGTGTGCGCCCCACTGTCGTGCGGGTGCCGGTCGGTGAGCTGACCAAAGCCCTGGCCGAGCTGGACCCGGCGGTGCGCGCCGCACTCGAGGTGGCGATCGAACGGACCAGGAAGGTGCACGCCGATCAGCGGCGCACCGACACGGTGACCGAGGTCGTGCCCGGCGGCACCGTCACCGAGAAGTGGCTGCCGGTGGAGCGGGTGGGGCTGTATGTGCCCGGCGGCAATGCCGTGTATCCGTCCTCGGTCGTGATGAACGTGGTGCCGGCACAGGCCGCCGGCGTCGAGTCGCTGGTGGTGGCCTCGCCGCCGCAGGCGCAGTTCGGTGGGCTGCCGCACCCGACGATCCTGGCGGCCGCCGCGCTGCTCGGCGTCGACGAGGTGTGGGCGGTCGGCGGTGCGCAGGCGGTGGCGTTGCTGTCCTACGGCGGTGTCGATACCGATGGTGGGGCGCTGGAACCGGTCGATCTGATCACCGGACCGGGCAATATCTACGTCACCGCGGCCAAGCGGCTGTGCCGTGGGCTGGTGGGCATCGATGCCGAGGCCGGCCCCACCGAGATCGCGGTACTGGCGGACGCCACGGCCGATCCGGTGCACGTGGCCGCCGACCTGATCAGCCAGGCCGAGCACGATGTGCTCGCCGCCAGTGTGCTGGTCACCGATTCGCCCGCGCTGGCCGACGCGGTCGACGCCGCGGTGAACGCTCAGCTCGCCGTGGTCAAGCACCACGATCGGGTGCGAGAAGCGTTGCGCGGCAAGCAGTCCGGCATCGTGCTCGTCGACGACATCGCGCAGGGCCTGCGAGTGGTCGACGCCTATGCCGCCGAGCACCTCGAGATCCAGACCGTCGACGCGGCCGCGGTCGCGGCGCGGGTGCGCAGCGCGGGTGCGATCTTCGTCGGCCCGTGGGCGCCCGTCAGCCTGGGCGACTACTGCGCCGGTTCGAACCACGTGCTGCCGACCGCGGGATGCGCGCGGCACTCCTCGGGACTGAGCGTGCAGACGTTCCTGCGCGGCATCCACATCGTGGAGTACACCGAGGCGGCGTTGAAGGATGTCGCCGGACACGTCGTCGCCCTGGCCGACGCGGAGGATCTGCCCGCCCACGGCCAGGCCGTGCAGGCGCGTTTCGAGGCGCTGTCGTGAGTACTCCCACCGTCCCCGGCGCCTCGGCGACCCTGGACCAGCTACCGCTGCGCGACAACCTGCGGGGCAAGTCTCCTTACGGCGCACCGCAATTGACGGTGCCCGTGCAGCTCAATACCAACGAGAACCCGCACCCGCCGAGCACGGCGCTGATCGACGATGTCGCCGAGTCGGTGCGCGCCGCCGCGGCCGATCTGCACCGGTACCCCGATCGCGACGCCGTCGCGCTGCGCCACGACCTCGCCGAGTACCTGACCCGGCAGACCGGCATCGCGGTCGACACCGCGAATGTGTGGGCGGCCAACGGCTCCAACGAGATCCTGCAGCAGCTGTTGCAGGCGTTCGGCGGACCGGGCCGCAGCGCACTGGGTTTCGTGCCCTCGTACTCGATGCACCCGATCATCTCCGAAGGCATCGACACCGAGTGGGTCGAGGCGAAGCGCAGCGGCGACTTCTCCCTCGACATCGACTACGCGGTGGCGCAGATCGCCGAACGCCGACCCGACGTGGTGTTCGTGACGAGCCCGAACAATCCGACCGGGCACAGCATCGCGATCGACGAGCTCGAGCGGATTCTCGAGGTCGCGACCGGCATCGTCGTGGTGGACGAGGCGTACGGCGAGTTCTCGGCGGTACCCAGCGCGATCACGGTGATCGACCGGTTCCCGACCAAGCTGGTGGTCACCCGCACCATGAGCAAGGCCTTCGCCTTCGCGGGTGGGCGCCTGGGCTACCTGGCCGCCTCGCCGGCGGTGATCGACGCGATTCTGCTGGTGCGCTTGCCGTACCACCTGTCGGTGGTCACCCAGGCCGCCGCGCGCGCGGCGTTGCGTCACGCTGACGAAACGCTCGGCAGCGTCGCGGAATTGGCGGCCCAGCGCGACCGGGTCGCCGCCGCATTGGCCGCGCTCGGGTTCGAGGTGATCCCCAGCGATGCCAACTTCGTGTTGTTCGGCCGGTTCACCGACGCGAGCGCCGCGTGGCAGCACTACCTCGACGCGGGTGTACTGATCCGCGATGTCGGCATCCCCGGGTACCTGCGCGCCACCATCGGTCTCGCCGCCGAGAACGACGAATTCCTGCGCGTGAGCCGCGATATCGCGGGCACCGACCTTACTCACTGAATCCACCTGTGGAGGAACACATCATGAGCAGAACAGCGCGGGTGGAACGCGTCACCAAGGAGTCCTCGATTCTGGTGGAGCTGAACCTCGACGGCACCGGGCAGACCGAGATCTCCACCGGGGTGCCGTTCTACGACCACATGCTGACCGCGCTCGGCGCGCACGCCGGGTTCGATCTGGTCGTGCGGGCCGAAGGGGACATCGAGATCGAAGCGCACCACACGGTCGAGGACACCGCCATCGTGTTGGGCCAGGCGCTCGGACAGGCACTGGGGGACAAGAAGGGGATCCGCCGCTTCGGCGACGCGTTCATCCCGATGGACGAAACCCTCGCGCACGCCGCCGTCGATGTGTCCGGCCGGCCGTACTGCGTGTTCACCGGTGAGCCCGAACACCTCGTACACACCATCATCCCGAGCGCGGGCCCCGGCGCTTCGTACTCGACGGTGCTCAACAAGCACGTCTTCGAGTCGATCGCGCAGAACGCCCGCATCGCGCTGCACGTGCGGGTGCTCTACGGCCGCGACCAGCACCACATCACCGAGGCCGAGTTCAAGGCTGTCGCACGGGCGTTGCGCGTCGCCGTGGAAATCGATCCCAGGGTCACCGGTGTGCCGTCCACGAAGGGTGTGCTGTGAAATCGGTGGTGCTGCTGGACTACGGCTCCGGCAATCTGCACTCCGCCGAACGCGCGCTGGTGCGTGCCGGTGCGCAGGTGCAAGTGACGGCCGATCCCACCGCCGCGCTGGCCGCGGACGGGCTCGTCGTCCCCGGCGTCGGCGCGTACGCGGCCTGCATGGCCGGGCTGCTGTCGGTGCGCGGTGATCGCATGATCGGTCAGCGCCTCGCCGGTGGACGTCCCGTGCTCGGCATCTGCGTCGGCATGCAGATCATGTTCGACCGCGGCGTCGAGTTCGGTGTCGAGACCGAGGGCTGCGGCGAATGGCCCGGCACCGTCGCGGGACTGGACGCTCCGGTCCTGCCACACATGGGCTGGAACACGGTGAAGGCGCCCGCCGACAGCACCCTGTTCGCCGGTATGGACGCCGACACCCGCTTCTATTTCGTCCACTCCTACGCGGCCCAACAGTGGGAACTGCCCGACAACGAGCACATCGCGCCGCCGAAGCTCACCTGGGCCGAACACGGCGTCCCCTTCCTGGCCGCCGTCGAGAACGGACCGTTGTCGGCCACCCAGTTCCACCCGGAGAAGTCCGGCGACGCGGGCGCGCACCTGCTGCGCAACTGGATCGGGTCGCTGTAGTCGGTTTGTCCGCCGTAAGGAGTCTGCAAGCGGCCCCTGCGATCGTTCACGCGTCCTCCTCTCGGAGGTGCGTGGACGGTAGGAGAGATTGTGGGCGAAACGGTCGGTGGCGGCGGTAGTGATCCGTTCTGGTCGGGGCAGCGGTTCCTCAACGCGGTGACGGTGGTGACCCTGGTAGCGCTGGTGTTCGCGCAGTACTGGTGGTGGCGCGATCATGGGCGCCCGTTCTCGTGGGTCCTGCTGCTCGCCACACCGGCGCTGGCGTTCCTGCCCGCGGGGATCGTCGTGAAGGCCATGCGCAAGCGGTGGACCGCGCGATGGGCCGATGAGCACGGTTTCGACTATCAGCGCGCGGCCGCCTGGCCGGTGCCCGAGTGGGACTTCCCGCCGTTCACTATCGGCCGGGCACGGCGCTTTCGGGTCCGCGACGCGATGCGAGGCAGGATCGGCAGGTACCCCGCCGGCTTCTTCCACCTGACGTGGCTCAACAACAACAAGATCAACATCAGCACCCACTACCGCAACGTCTTCGTCGTGGACCTGCCCGCGGCGCTACCCCGATTGACTGTGGGGCTGACATCGGACCTCACCACCGGTGACCGGGTGGAGTTCGAATCCGCGGACTTCAACGAGCGCTTCTTCGTGCATTCGTCGAATCCGGCGTTCGCCCACGCCATCTTCACACCGCGCACGATCGAGGGGCTGGTGCACCTCGGGCTGCGCAGTCCGGCGGCGAGCGCGACCAAGTTCGAGATCGTGGGCAACCAACTGGTCGGGGTCACCATTCTCGGCAATCGACCCCACGAGATCACCACGGTGTTCGAGGCGATGCGGATAGTGGCCGACGGCATCCCCGGGTTCGTCTGGACCGACTACGCGACCCCGCTCACCCGGTCGGCGCGGGTCGGCTCCGACGCTGTCACAGAAGGGAATATCGCGTGAGTACCGCTGTCATCATCACCGTTGTCGTCGTGGGGCTGATCGTGGTTCTGTGGTACTTCGCCGCCTACAACGACTTCGTGCGGCTCCGGAACCTGGTCGCCGAAGCATGGAAACAGATCGACGTCGAGCTGCAGCGCCGCCACGACCTGGTACCGAATGTGGTGGCCACCGTCGAGCGGGCCGCGGCCTTCGAGCGCGGCACCCTGGAAGCGGTGATCGAGGCTCGACACCGTGCGCGCGCACTCACCGGCACCGCGTCTCCGACCCGGATCGGCACCGAGCCGGGGGCCGACGTGGCGTCGGTCGCCACCGCCGAGAACGCCCTGACCACGGCATTGGGCCGCCTGCAAGCCCTCGCCGAGGGGTATCCCGAGCTGGGAGCCGTGCGTAACTACGCGGCACTGCAGCGCGAGCTGGGCGACATCGAGGACCGGATCGCGGCGGCCCGACGCCTGTACAACGCGAATGTGCGTGCCTTGAATACCAAGGTCGAATCCGTGCCCGCCAGGCTGGTCGCCTCGCTGCACCACGTGTCCGGGGCCGAGTACTTCGAACTCAGCGGTCCGCAGCCGCGGACCGTGACCGACCTGGACCAGCTGTTCCGCGATCGGACGAACCGATAGCCGGGTGATCAGCGGTTGTCGAGATGGGCTCGGTCGGCGGCGTCGGTGCCCGCGGTCCAGCCTTCGGCGCTGCGGATGGTGATGCCTCGGGTACGGGCGGTGGGGAAGTAGGTGGCGAAGGCGTCGTCCACGCGCTGTCGGTGGCCGGCCAGGGCCGGGAGCAGGTGGGCGGGGTCGGCGGCGTCGGCGATGGTCGCTTCGGCGGTCGCGGTAAGGCGTTCGCCGACTCGCGTGGCGTAGGCGGTGAGGTAGGCCTTGCGGTAGTGGCGGGAGCGGGATTCCTCGGTGGTGGCGTTGTCGATCATGGTGCGGGTGGCTTGGACGAGCAGGGAGGTGGACAGGATCTCGACGGCGTCGAGGTCGGGGTCGTCGCCGACTATCGTGACGAAACCCCAGTCGGCCACGAAGATCGCGCGGGCCCGATTGGCCCGGGCGACCATGTCGATGAGCAGGGCCTTGGCGTCGGTGTAGGGGGTTTCCAGCCAGATTCGGCGAGCGGCGGGGAGATCGGGATCGGTGCGTTCGGCATCGAGCAGGGCACGGTCGATCGCGTATTTGGTCATGAGTTCCTGCGCCTTGGCGGACAGGGTTTCGGCCTCCTCGGCGAAGGAAGTCGACTCGGCCTTGGCGAGCAGGCCGCGTACCCGGCCGAGGGTCCTGGCGTCGACATGGTGGTGGGCGGTGGTCTGCCTGCTGGTCCCGGGCAGCGCGACGATCTGCTCGAGTTTCGGGAGTCCGATGAGCAGGGCGAGCGCGGTCATGGCCGTGGTGAGCGCCTCGTCGCGAGTGAGCAGCGCGCGGTCGGCCCACTGGTCGAAGTGGGGGCGCTCGGCGGTCCACCAGCGGGTGGCGCGCAGCTCGTCCAGGTGCGATTGCCAGATCTCGTCGACGGAGTCGGCGGGGAAATCGGAGCGGTGCTCAGCCATCAGATCGGTCAGATAGCGCACCGCGAACTCGTCGACCCGCCTGCGCGCGGCCTCGTGTACGTCACGGGGTAGCCAGCCGAACTCGAAGGCGCGCAAGATGATTCGTGCCGCGGCGAGGTCCACTCCGGTGCCCAGGTCGGCGTCCGCGACGCCGTCGACGAATCGCCGGATCGTGTTCGCCTCGCCCTGGGCGGCGAGGAAGGCGACGGTCGCGATCGCGTCGGCCATCCGCGACCGGTCGCCCGACAACGCGGCATCGATCGGAAGTTCGGGAGCGGCTGCCGGTTTACGGCCTGTCCGGCGCCGACGGTTCTGCTTGGCCAAGGGGGTCGCGTCGATCCTGTTCGTGGAGGTGCCACCGTCGAAACGAGGGTGGGTGGTGTTCGCGGCGTCCATTCTCGCGCATCGGTCCCGGGCGGGTTCGTCGTCATCGGGCCCGGTGTCGAACGCCTCGCGCCGGGCCGGGTGAGTCTTCCGGATGTGCGCTCGTAATCGTCACTCGCCCAAGGGAACTGCGCGAAGGGGGTGTTGGAAGTCGGCCGGTGACCTTAGGCTGGCGCCATGAATTATCGGGGGATGGTGCTCGACGAACGAGCCGAACTGGTCGAACTGCTGCGGGGGTTGAGCGAGCAGGAATGGGAGACGCCGTCGCTGTGCGCGGGGTGGCGGGTTCGCGATGTCGTCGCGCACCTGCTGCAGGACACGCTGAGCCCGCTGGGCTACGCCGGGCTCGTGGTGAAGAGCCGAGGCTCGATCAACCGCACCAACAACGCGCTCGCGACCATGTTCTCGGCGCTGACGACCGAGCAGTTGGTGGACAAGCTCGCCGCCGAGTCGGGTCGCCTGGCGAGGTTCTCGCCCCGGCTCATGCTCTCCGACCTCGTCGTCCATCAGCAGGACATCCGCCGTCCCCTCGGTCGTCCACGCACGATCCCCGCCGACCGTCTCATCGCGGTCCTGAACTACCCCGACCCCTTCGCCGTCCCGGCCAGATATGCCAAGGGCCTGCGTTTTCTCGCCACCGATGTCGTCTGGTCCGGCGGCGACGGACCGGAAGTACGCGGCCCCGGCGAGGCCATCGCGCTGGCGATGGTCGGCCGCACCGCCGCGCTCGACGACCTCACCGGCGGCGGACTCCCCGAACTCCGCCGCCGCCTCGGCTGAACTACTACAGCATCGGGGAATCGAGTTCCCGCACGAGCCAACGGCCCCACACATTGGTCAGTTCGACGTTGATGGCCAAGTTCAGGCGCTGGGGTTCGGGCGAGTTCGCGTTGGTACGGATCTGCGTCAACGTCACCAGAATGTTGGCGTTGAGCAGATCGCCGCTCACCGCGCCGCAGGTGATGTTCTCGGCGGTCGAGCGAACCTCCGCTTGACGCATGGCCGCCGCCAGCGCGTCCCTGGACTGGGTGAACTCGGCGTGGAATGTGCCCGTGCTGCGGTCGAGGACACGCTGGAAGTAGCCGTCCAGGTCGTGCGCGTGGTCGTAGGTCGAAACCTCACGGCCGAAATCGCAGCCCGCGAGCCGCGCCGTGTCCGGGGGGCCCGCTGCCGCGTTCGGCGCCACGATCACCGCCGCCACGGCGATCGAACCCAGCAAACTACCCAGTACACCTGTACGGAACACGATTTTCCTTCGATCGAAAAAGGGTTTTCGCGGATCTCCCGCGCCGGAACGAACTGTATCCAGCACCGCCGACATGACCTGTAATCGACCGCCGTTCACCAGGATTCGGCTCCAATGACGTCGTGGCGAAGGTCGGCCAGGTCGACGTCACAGGGTGGCCGCGGTAGCCGTCCTCGACGGTGCGGCGGGGTCGCCGACGACAGCGGAGTCCGGTGACCGAGCTGTCGTCGACGCGGACCCGCGAAGACCGTGTCGATGACGTCCATGCCGCACAGGCAGTGCCTGACGTGCGCGCCGCACCACGTCTGTGCGCGGGGTGCGGGTGACACGGACCTCATCGGCGGCGGACCGTTGCGGGAACGGCGACACAGACCCACTAGTCTGAATGCGTGAGTCTTGTGCTGTTGCCCGCTGTCGATGTCGCCAATGGTGAGGCCGTGCGCCTCGTGCAAGGGGAGGCCGGTAGCGAAACGAGCTATGGGTCGCCTCGGGACGCGGCATTGGCATGGCAGCAGGCGGGGGCCGAGTGGGTGCATCTGGTGGACCTCGACGCGGCCTTCGGTAAGGGCAGCAATCGCGAACTGATCGCCCAGGTCGTCGGCGAGCTCGACGTGTCGGTCGAACTGTCCGGTGGGATCCGCGACGACGATTCGCTGAAGGCGGCGCTGGCCACCGGATGCGCGCGGGTCAATATCGGCACCGCGGCGATCGAGAACCCGCAGTGGTGCGCACGAGTACTCGGCGAGTACGGCGACCGGATCGCGGTGGGGCTCGACGTCAAGCAGATCGACGGGCAGTGGCGGCTGCGCGGTCGAGGCTGGGTGACCGACGGCGGCGACCTGTGGGAGGTGCTCGAACGCCTCGAGCGCGACGGTTGCTCGCGCTATGTGGTCACCGACGTCTCCAAGGACGGCACACTGACCGGCCCCAACCTCGGGTTGCTGAGCGAGGTCGCCAACGCCGCCGAGGCGCCGGTGGTCGCCTCCGGCGGCATCTCGGTACTCGACGACCTCGTCGCGATCGCCGGCCTGGCCGACGACGGCGTGGAGGGCGCGATCATCGGCAAGGCGTTGTACGCGGGCCGCTTCACGCTGCCCGAAGCCCTGGCCGCGGTGCGCTGACAACACTGATGACCGCCGCGCTGAGCACCGCCGAACTGACCGACCTGCTGACCGTCGCCACCCAGATCCTCGACGGCGTGGTCCCGCGTTTCGTCGAAGGACTCGGTGCGCCGAGCGCGGTGACCAAGGGCCGCAACGACTTCGCCACCGAACTCGATCTCGAACTGGAACGGACCATCTCCGCCGATCTCCAGCAGCGGACCGGCATCGCGGTGCACGGCGAGGAGTTCGGCGGGCCCGCGCTCACGTCGGGCACGGCCTGGGTGCTCGATCCGATCGACGGCACCTTCAACTACTCCTCCGGTCACCCGATGTCGGGCACCCTGCTGGCGCTGGTACACGAAGGCGAGCCGGTGATCGGCCTCACCTGGCTGCCCACGCTCGGTCGCCGCTACACCGCGGTGAGCGGTGGTCCGGTGTACCTCGACGGCGAGGCGTTGCCGCCGTTGGCCCCGGCCGAACTCGCCGACTCGATGATCGGTTTCGGCGCCTTCAACCTCGACTCGGCCGGTCGGATCCCCGGCCAGTTCCGATTCGACCTGCTCGGTGCGCTGAGCCGGTTGTCCTCCCGGGTCCGCATGCACGGTGCGACCGGTATCGACCTGGCGTTCACCGCGTCGGGGGCGCTCGGCGGCGCGGTCGTGTTCGGCCACCACCCGTGGGACAACGCGGCCGGAGTCGCCCTGGTGCGCGCCGCGGGAGGTGTGGTCACCGACCTGGCCGGCGCGCCGTGGACGATCACCTCCGGCTCGGTGCTGGCCGCCGCGCCGGGCGTGCACAAAGAACTGCTGGACATGATCTGCACCGTCAGCGAAGAAGAACGAGGGTGAACCCGATGACACCGCGCACCGACGAACGAGCGGGCACCACCGCGCCGAGTACCCTGGCGGTTCGCGTGATCCCGTGCCTCGATGTCGACGCGGGCCGCGTGGTCAAGGGCGTCAACTTCCAGAACCTGCGCGATGCGGGTGATCCGGTGGAACTGGCCGCGACCTACGACGCCCAGGGCGCCGACGAACTGACCTTCCTCGACGTCACCGCCTCCACCGGCGACCGGGGCACCATGCTCGACGTGGTGACCCGCACCGCCGAACAGATCTTCATCCCGCTCACCGTCGGCGGCGGGGTACGCACGGTCGAAGACGTCGACCGGCTGCTGCGCGCGGGCGCGGACAAGGTGTCGGTGAACACCGCCGCCATCGCGCGCCCCGAGGTGCTGTTCGAGATGTCGCAGCGCTTCGGCGCGCAGTGCATCGTGCTCTCGGTCGACGCCCGCACCGTGCCCGACGGGCAGCCCGACACCCCGTCCGGCTGGGAGGTCACCACCCACGGCGGCAAGCGCGGTACCGGCATCGACGCTGTCGAATGGGCTATCCGCGGCGCCGAACTCGGGGTGGGCGAGATCCTGCTGAACTCGATGGACGCCGATGGCACCAAGGCCGGTTTCGACCTGACGATGATCGCCGCGGTGCGCGCCGCGGTGCGAGTACCGGTGATCGCCAGCGGCGGTGCGGGTGCGGTGGGACACTTCCCGCCCGCCGTCCACGCCGGTGCCGACGCGGTACTCGCCGCGAGCGTCTTCCACTTCGGCGACCTCACCATCGGCCAGGTGAAGGACGCGATGCGCGCGGACGGCATCACCGTCCGCTGACCCGAACTCGGTCGCGCCCGAATTCGCACCACGCTGATTCCACGGCCGCGCGGGCGATGGAATCAGCGTGCGCCGATCGCTATGACAGCGGTGATCGACAGCGTTGTCACGGGGATGAGCATCGGAATCGCGTTGTCCCCGTTCAGTACCGACCCTGCCGCCAACAGTGTGGACACGGCCATCGACCAGGCGAGGGCGGCCGCCGCGGCCGGACTGAGCTCGGTGTGGTCGGGCCAGGCTTTCAACAGTGATTCGATCCTGTTGACGGCCTTGATCGGTCGGGCGGTGCCCGGGATCGAAGTGGGCACCTCGGTGGTGCCGGTGCCGGGCAGACATCCGCTGCTGGTGGCGGGCCAGGCGCAGACCGCGCAGGCGGCGACCGGCGGACGGTTCGTGCTCGGGCTGGGGCTCGGCGCCCGCTCGCTGTCCGAACGCGCGTTCGGCGGGCAGTTCGACCGGCCGGCCCTGCGGCTGCGCGAATTCCTCACCGCGCTGCGGTCGATTCTCGACACGGGTGAGGTCGACTTCCGCGGTGAGACGCTGACGGCCGCCAATCCGATGCCAACGGCGGTGGCGGGCGCCGACCCGACGGTGCCGGTCCTGGTCGCGGCCATGGGGCCGCAGGCACTGCGGGCCACCGGCGAACTGGCCGACGGCACGCTGCCCTTCCTGGTGGGCCCCGACGCGCTGGCCGAGCACATCGTCGCCCCGTTGACCGCCGCCGCGACGGCCGCGGGCAGGCCGCACCCCCGCATCGTGGCCATGGTGCCCGGCGTCGTGACCGCCGATGTCGGCGCGGCGCGCGAGATCGCCGAGGCGAAAACCGCCTTCTACGACACGATTCCGTCGTATCAGCGCGTGGTCGCGCTGTCGGGTGCCCAGCGGGCCGCCGAACTCGTGGTGATCGGCGACGAGGAGACGGTCGCCGCCCGCGTGGCCGACTACTTCGCCGCGGGCGCCACCGATGTGGTGTTCACCCAGACCGACCTGACCACGCCCGAGGACCAGCAGCGCACCTGGCGCCTGCTCGGCGAGCTCGCACGAGCCCGCTGAGCAGGCGTCACAACCCCATCTCGGCGGCGATGACCGTGCGCAGGACCTCGCTGGTGCCGCCCACGATGCGATCTATGCGGTGGTCGGCGTAGAGGCGAGCGATGGGGGAGTCCGCGAGATAGCCGACCCCGCCGTGCAATTGGAGGCAGCGGTCGATCACCCGGCCCGCCGACTCGGTGCAGAACAGCTTCGCTGAGGCGGCGTCGGCCGGGGTCAGGTCGCCGCGATCGTGGGCGGCGAGCGCGCGATCGACGACCGCCTCGATGGCGTCGACCTCGGCGCGGCACGCGGCGAGCTCGAACTTGGTGTTCTGGAAGCTCGCCACCGAATGCGTGAACGCGGTGCGCTCGGCGGTGAAGCGTCGCGCGAAACGCAGCGCAGCCCTGGCCTGCGCGTGCGCGCCGACGGCGATGGTGAGCCGTTCCCTGGGCAGCTGGGCGGTGAGATGGTCGTCGCCGCGGTGTGGTTCACCGAGTCGATCGGTCACCGGCACCCGCACATCGGTGAACGTGAGTTCGGCGGTGTCGGAGACCTTTCGGCCGAGCGTGTCGAGGGCGCGTCCGACCCGATAGCCGGGGGTCGCGCTGTCGACGACCAGCAGGGACAGGCCGTAGGTGGGGTCGTCGGCGCTCGGCGGCGCGGTGCGCGCGCACACGATGACCCGGTCGGCGTGCACTCCGCCGGTGACGTAGGTCTTCGAACCGTTGAGCAGGTATTCGCCGCCGTCCAGCGACAACGGCGCGGTGGTGCGCATACCCGCCGGTTCCGTGCCGGTGCCCGGCTCGGCGACCGCGAGCGCGAACATCGTTTCGCCGGTGACGAATCCGGGCAGCCAGCGCCGCCGCTGCTCGGGGGTCGCCAGGTCGTTGATCAGCGGCAGACAGCGCGACACATGAGCGCTGGAACCGCCGAAAGATACTGCCGCGCGGGCGATCTCCTCGGCGAGCACCGCCCGGTACCGGAACGAGTCGAGGCCACGACCGCCGTGTTCGACGGGCACCTCCATGCCGAGTACTCCGAGTTCGCCCAGCCGGTAATAGAATTCGCGCGGCACCAGTCCCTCGTCGTACCACTTCCCGAAACTCGGGACGACCTCGGCGTCGATGAACGCGCGCATCGTCGCGCGGAAGGCGCGGTGCTCGGCATCGAAGACTGTTCTGCGCATGGGGATTTCCTTACCGGCCGGCAACGGCCACGAGCCGGCCCGCCCGACGAGGTGGTCGGGCGGGCCGGCGAGAACGGCGGTGGTGGTCTACTTCGGCGGTGTGGGAACCGCGGGGTCCTTGCAGTACGCCCCGAGATCGGCCGGGCACGGCGCGAGAATCGTCGAGAAGTACTGGTAGGCCGAGAAGACGGCCAGCGGCCCGCCGACGGTGACCAGGCCCAGCATCGTGCCGACCGCGCCGAGCGTGGCCGCGCCGAGCACACAACCGGCCACCGTGGCACCGACCCACGGCACCAGCAGCACGATCACCGGGCTGGCGATGGCCGCACCCGCGGCGCCGCCGACCAGACAGCCGACGCCGCCGCCGACCACCGCGCCGACGATGGCCGCTACGGCGCCGCCGACGCCGAGGCGCTGGCTGAGCACGCCGAGCGCGGCTTGATCACGCGGGGTGAAGGACTCGGCGATCTGGCGAGCGGCCGCGTCCTGGGTGATCACGTTCGTGGCCGCGGCCACCGGGGCGCCGCCCTCCCTGGACGGGGTCAGGGTCGCGGTGCCGCCGTCGATGGTGGCCGCGATCGGGAACACCTTGTCGTCCATGCGGTAGGTCAGCGGCAGCGCGGCGACCGGGGTGTCGGCGCCGGTGGTGAGCAGCAGCTGACCGTCGACGACCTGCAGTTTGCCGTCGGTGGACAGCACCGCGGAGTCACCCTGCCTGCTCACCTCGTAGCGGACCTCGGTCTGCGGTGCCGGATCGGCGGTGCCGGTCCCGGTGCTGACGCACAGCGCCAGCGCGGTCGTCATGGCCGCCGTGGCCAGAGTGGTTGACAACTTCATATTCGGATCCTCATCGTTCGGATATTTCGTACTGCCGCGCGTGCTGGGCTGCGCTGCGCGACGTCTGGGGCGACTACTTGCCGGTGGTGTCGATCAGGCCGCCGTCGGTGAGCGACCAGTGCTCGCCGACGAAGGTCTGGATCCCGACGGCCTGGAGTGGATAGCCGTCGTCGGCACCGGTTTTCATCGAGATGCCCGGCAGCATCAGGTCGGCGGAGACGTTGTCGAGCGAGCGCATCGCGTCACGCAGGCCCTCTCGCGTCGGGCACTTCGCCGCCTCCATGGTCTTGCGGAAGCTCTCGGCCATCGTCCATCCGGCCATCGCGTGCTGGTTCTCCGGATCGGCGCCGGGGGCGTACTGGGTGAGCTTGGATCGGTAGGTCCGCATGCCCGCGTCGGTGGCCCAGCGCGGGTCGGCGGCGTCCTTGAGGAAGGCCGCGGTCACCGTGCCCTGGACGTTGGCCAGCCCCACCGGTCGCAGGGTGGCCATGGTGTTGGAGACCACGGCGAGCACGTGCAACGGATTCCAGTCGGCGTTGCGCACATCGGCGGCCAGTGCCTGCGAGGCGAATTTCGGCGTCGAGAAGTTCAGCAGCACATCGGCTTTGGAGTTGGCGAGGTTGCGCACCTGGGCGTCGACGGTGGGGTCGGTGACCTCGAAGCTCTGCTCGGCGATCACCTTCACCCCGCTGCCCGCGACTCCCTCGGTGAACGCCGCCAGCAGGTCCTTGCCGAAGTCGTCGTTCTGGTAGAGCACCGCCACGGTCGCGTTCGGCTTCTGCGCCTTCACGTACTGCGCGTAGGCCAGACCCTCGGTGCGGTAGCTGGGCTGCCAGCCGATGGTCCACGGGTGCTCGGTGCCCGCCCCGAATTTGTTCGCGCCGGTGGCGACGAAGACCTGGGGCACCTTGCGCTGGTTGAGGTAGTCGGCGACTGCCGAAGACGTTGCCGTGCCGAGGGTTTGGAAGACGGCGAACACCTGGTCCTGTTCGACCAGGCGGCGGGTCTCCTCCACGGTCTTCGGCGGCTGGTAGCCGTCGTCGCGGACGATGTATTCGACCTTGCGTCCGTTGATGCCGCCCTGTTCGGCGTTGATGTAGTCGAAGTAGGCCTTGGCGCCCTTGGGGACCTCGCTGTAGGCCGAGGCCGGACCCGACAGCGGGTACGCTCCGCCGAGTTTGATGGTGCTGTCGGTGATGCCGATGGTCTGCTGGCCCTGGCAGTCGCCTTGACCGACGGAGCCGGTCTCCTCGCCACGACCACCACACGCGGTGAGGGTCGCGAGCAGCGCGGCCGTCACACCGATGGAGCGAATTGCCCTAGTGCGCATGATTTTTCCCTTTCCGGACACGATGTCCGAGCCATTGCGTCCACTGGGTGGCCAGGCCGGCCAAACCCTTCGGCGCGAGGTACATGACCGCGATGATCAGCAGTCCGAAGATGACGCCCGGTGCGGCCTGATTGACGTCCTGGGCGAAACTGGGCACGAACATCACGAACAGTCCGCCCAGCAGCGGGCCCCAGGTGGTGCCGAGGCCGCCCACCACCAGCCCGGCCAGCAGGGTGATCGACAACGTCAGCGCGAACGAGTCGGGCGAGACGAACGCGATCACCCAGGTGTAGACCGAGCCGGCCACCCCGGCCAGCAGCGCGCTCCACGCGAAGGCGAGCGTCTTGTAGTGCGCCAGGTTCACCCCGAGCACCTCGGCGGCGATCTCGTTGTCGCGCATCGCGTGCAGCGCGCGGCCGACTCGGGAGCGCAGCATCCCGGCGACCAGTACGAAGCTCAGCACGGTGGTGGCCAGCGCCAGGAAGTACAGCCACTGGTCCTCGGCGAGGCCGGTCCACGCGGGCGGCACCGGCTTGTCGACGACCAGTCCCATCGAGCCGCCGGTCAGGCTGTCGAACCGCTTGAGCAGGGGGACCAGGAAGATCGCGATGGCCAGGGTGACCAGTGCCAGGTACAGCCCACGCAGTCGCAGCGCCGGGACGCCGAGTGCGAAACCGAGGACGAAGGTGATGGCCGCGGCGATCGGGATGGTCGCGAAATACGGTGTGTCCCAGTGCTCCATCGCGATCGCGGCGGTATAGGCACCGACCGCGAAGAACGCGCCGTGGCCGAGCGAGATCTGGCCGGTGTGACCGACCAGCAGGTTCAGCCCGAGCAGGGTGACCGCGTAGATCATCGCCATGGCCAGCTGGAAGGTGTGGAAGGGCGCCAGCTCGAAGGGCGCGACGCAGGCCACCAGGAGAACTGCGGCCGTCGCGATGATCGGCAGGCGCAGCGTAGTCAGCCGGCGCGGTTTCGGGTCGGGTTTCGCGACCGGCGCCGCCGTAGGCGTGGCCGCGATGTTCACTTCGCTCATACTCTTTCCACCGCCGCGTGTCCGAACAGACCTTGTGGGCGTAGCAGGAGCACGCCCAGGATGATCACCAGCGGCACACCGATCTTGAGTTCGGTGCCGATCGCGTCGACGTACGCGCCGGTGAGGGTTTCGGCGACGCCGACGATCAGACCGCCCGCCACCGCGCCGCCGGGGGAGTCGAACCCGCCCAGCGTCGCCGCCGCGAAGGCGTAGATCAGGACTCCGCCCATCATGTTGGGTTCGAGGAACAGCAGCGGCGCCGACAGCACGCCCGAGACCGCCCCGACCAGCGCGGCCAGACCCCAGCCGAGCGCGAGCACGGTGCCGACCCGGATGCCGACGAGTTTGGCCGACTGCGGGTTACACGCCACCGCCCGCATCGCGAGCCCGATCCTGGTGTAGCGGAACAGCAGATACAGCAGCGCCATGACCACACCGACGACGAGCAGGACGCCGAGACTGCCGTAGCCCACGCTCAGACCGCCCCCACGTAAAGCGCCCTCTGGGAAGGGATTCGGGAACGACTTGGTCTGATACGACCAGATCCAGCCCGCGGCGGCGTGGATGGTGAAGAACAACCCGACGGTGACGATCACCAGGGTGATCTCGGGCGCGCCCTCGACCGGACGGATCACCACCCGTTCGATCAGCATGCCGCCGACGAAGGAGAGGGCGAGGGTCAGGATCAGCGCCGCCCAGAACGGCATGATCTGACTCAGCTGCCAGGCCAGGAACGCCGAGAACATGGCCAGCTCACCCTGGGCGAAATTGACGATCCCGGTGAATCGGTAGATGAGCACCAGCGCCAGCGCGAGACCGGCGTAGATAGCGCCCGCGGACAGGCCCTCGACGAGTTGCTGCAGGAATTCGATCACGGCTTCACCTGGATTCCCAGGTAGGAGCGGGTGACCTGCTCATCGGCCCTGATCTGTGCCGCGGTGCCGGACAACACGATGCGCCCGGTTTCCAGGACGTGCGCCTGCTGGGCGATACCGAGCGCCAGGTGGGCGTTCTGTTCGACGACGATCACCGTGGTGCGTTCCTCCTGATTGATGGTGGCCACGATCCCGAACAGCTCCTGGGTGACCAGTGGTGAGAGGCCGAGCGAGGGTTCGTCGAGCAGCAGCAAGCGCGGCCGCAGCATCAGCGCCCGGCCGATGGCCAGCATCTGCTGCTGGCCGCCGGACATGCCGCCCGCGGCGTCGCGCTGTTTGTCGCGCAGGATCGGGAAGTAGTCGTAGACGCGGCGCAGATCGGTATCGACGGCGGCGCGGTCACGGCGGGGGTAGGCGCCGAGGCGCAGGTTCTCTTCGACGGTGAGCGGGGCGAAGGTCCCGCGCCCCTCGGGAACGTGGGCGACACCGAGGCGCGCCATCGATTCCGGTGCGCGACCGGATACTTCGTCACCGTCGAGGACCAGGCTGCCGCGCACCTTGATCATCCCGCACAGGGCGCGCAGCAGAGTGGTCTTGCCCGCGCCGTTCGGGCCGAGGATCGCGCACACGGTGCCCTGCTCGACCGAGAAGCTGACGCCGTGCAGGACTTTCGCCGCACCGTAACCGGCACGCAGATCGGTGACCGTCAGGAACGCGTTGTCGGCCGTCGGCCAGTGCTCGCTCATGCCGAAGCTCCCAGGTAGGCGCGGATGACGGCCGGATCCTGTTGCACCGCTTCGGGTTCACCCTCGGCGATCACCTGGCCGAACTCGAGGCAGATCACCCGATCGCAGGTGCCCATCACGAAACCCATGTGGTGTTCGACGACGATCACGGTGAGCGCGAGGTCGGCTTGCAGGCCGCGCAGGCGGGCGGCGAATTCGTCCACCTCCCCGTGGCTCAGGCCGTTCACCGGTTCGTCGAGCAGCAGCAGCTGTGGCCGCACCGCCAGCGCTCTGGCGAGTTCGATGCGCTTGAGGGTGCCGAAGGGCAGACCGGCGGCGGGGTGATCGGCGACCGCGGTCAGGTCGAGGCGTTCGAGCAGTTCGTCGGCCTCGGCGCGCAGCAGCTTCTCCTCCCTGCGGACCTTCGGCAACCGCAGTCCGGCGGAGACGAAGCCCGCGCAGGCCCGGTGGTGCGCGCCGACGAGGATGTTCTCGCGCACCGAGAGGCGGGGGAACAGACCGAGGTTCTGGAAGGTGCGGGCGATGCCGAGCGCGGCCAGTGCGTCGGGTCGCACCGTGGACAGATCGGTGTCGAGGTAACGCATGGTGCCCGACGTCAGCCGGTTGCGCCGGGTCATGCAGTTGAACAGGGTGGTCTTGCCTGCGCCGTTGGGTCCGATCAGGCCGACCATCTCGCCGGCAGCGACCGTGAACCCGACGTCCTGTAAAGCGGTGATGCCGCCGAAGCGCACCGTCAGGTTGGTTATCTCGAGCATGTGACGAACACTAAGACCGCAGGTCGGAGCCCACATCGGACGTTGCGGACCAAGAACTGGCGGCGGTGCTCGTCCGCTGCGGACAGTGTGACGTGGTTGACACTGTGGGCGCATTGCCTGCACACTCCCGAAATATGTCAGCTGGATCACTTTTATCCGTTTCGACCGAGTCCGATCAGGTGCGGGCCGAGCGTCACCGGATAGCGGGCGCCGCCTACGACCACGCCGACGAGATCGCCGACGATGTGATGGCCAAGATCCGCGCCGAGCTGCCCGGCTACGCCTGCGCGGGCCCCGGTCTGCTCGATGACGTGCACGATCAGCTCGCCAGGCTGAGCCGCACCGGGCTCGGCGCGTTGCTCGAGCACCGCCGCGTCTGCCCGTCCGACGTCGCCTATGCCCGGCAGGCGGCGGCGCGGCGGGCCCGTACCGGGCTGCCGCTGGTCGACTACATCGCCGCGTTCCGGCTCGGGCAGCGGGCCATCTGGAAATCGCTGCTCGCGCACGCGGGCGATTCCGAGGCGGGCCGCGCGGCCGTGCTGTCGCTGGCCGGTCCGCTGGCGCGCTACACCGACCTGATCAGTACCCAGGCCACCGACGCGTACCTGGAATTCCAGCAGTACGTGGCCGCCGAATCGGGGCGCGACTCGCAGGCGCTGATGGACGCGTTGCTCGATGGGGCGCTGCCCGCGAGCGGTCCGCACCTGTCGGTGGCCACCGCGCACGGCATCGGGGCCGAACGCGCCACGCCGGTGGTCGTGGTCACCGCGGTGGTCCTGGATCGGGGCGAGGAATCCTCCGAAAGTCTGCTCCAGGCAAGACAATCGGTGTCCGCGGCGCTGGCGCGCTGCACGGTCAACGGATTGCGGACCTTGTCGGTGGTGCGTGGATCCGAGATCGTCGCGGTGCCCGCGCTCGGTGCGGGCACCGCGGCCGACGGACTGTGTGAGCGGCTGCGCGCGATGGGGGACGAACTGGGCGCGGAGGGCATCACACTCGCCATCGGGGTGAGTACCACGGTGACCGAGGTCGCCCAGATTCCGCGCGCCTACCGGCAGGCGCAGGCCGCGCTCGAGCTCCTACCCGAAGGCGGTGGGGTGCTGGCGCTGCCACAGCTCACGCCCTTCAAATATCTGCTCCTGCGTGCCGATGACACGACCCGCCAGCTGGTCGACCCGCGCATCGGCAGCGCACTGGCCGAGGATCGGGTGCGCGGCGGAACTCTCGCCGAGACGATCCGCGCCTTCGCCGCCGCGGACATGAATCTGCGCGAAGCCGCCGACACCCTGCACATCCACCTCAATACGGCCAAGTACCGGCTCGGCCGGATCCAGGAGCTCACCGGTCGCAACGTACGCAGCGTGAACGACCTCGTGGAACTGCTGGTGGCCATCGAACTGGCTGCTGTTATAAACGAGGCATGAGCCTCGACCCCGCTATCGCCGCCCGCCTCAAGCGCACCGAGGACGGACTGATCGCCGCGATCGCGCAGGAGAAGGCCACCGGCGACGTGCTGATGATGGCCTGGATGGACGACGAGGCGCTGGCCCGCACGCTGGAAACCCGCAAGGCGACCTACTATTCGCGTTCGCGTCAGCAGTACTGGATCAAGGGCGAGACCTCCGGGCACACCCAGTACGTGCACGAGGTGCGCCTGGATTGTGACGGCGACACGCTGCTGTTGATCGTCGATCAGGAGGGCGCGGCGTGCCACACCGGCACCCACACCTGCTTCGACGCCGACCTCCTGCTCGCCGCCGGCTAGTCGCCGTCCTCGACCAGGATTCGCCGCAGCCGGTCGGACAGCGTTTCCCCGAGTACCGCGAGCTGGGCTGTCTGCTGCGCGGTGAGACCGTCGAGAACGAGCGCGCGCACGGCGTCCACATAGCCGGGGGCCGCCTCGATCACTTTCTCGAAACCCGCGTCGGTGAGGACCGCGTACACCCCGCGTCTGCCGGGGGTGGTGTCGCGCCGCGCCCAGCCGAGGCGTTCCAGCTTCGAGACCACATGCGACAACCGCGATAGCGACGCATTTGCCTTGTGGGCGAGATCACTCAGCTGCAGGCGGTGGCCCGCCTCCTCGGACAGCAGGCTGAGCACGCGGAATTCGAAATGGGTGAGCCCGGACTCGCGTTGCAGCCGGGTATCGAGTGCGCTGGGAATTCGGGTCATGAGCGCGACGACCGCGTGCCATGCGCGTTGTTCGACAGGGTCGAGCCACTGGGTCATCGACGGTACTGCCTCGCGGCCGGACAGCGGACATGGTGGAGTGAGGCGCGCACAGTAAAGAGTTTGCCACGACGTCGCTGCGGCGTCCGCGAGTTGGTGGTGGTGGTGAGGTCACTCACATCGTCGCGGGACTGCCGGTGAGGGTCAGTGGTCGCCGGTCATCGGCGGTGTCGTCGGCGGGGGCTGTGCGGCGGTCGTGGATCGGCGACGGCTGAATCCGCGCCTGCCCATCAGGGCGAGCACCAGCGCGAACAGCACCGCCGCGATGATGGCGCCGACCAGACAGGCGCCGCGGAACGCGGGAGCGTCGACGTCCAGAATGCGCTGACCGGCGTGTGCGGCATTGTTGCCGCCGAGCACGATCGTCAACGTCATCAGATTCGGCAGCGAGCACACCAGCGCGACGATCACCGCCGCGCCCGCCATGAACTTGCCGCCCTTGCGCTTCCATACCCACACCGCGAATACCAGCAGCAACAGTGGCACCAGGGTGAATACGAACCCGTACACCAGGCCCCACCAGATGCCCGAGCTGAAACTGCCGTGCACGGTGCCTGCCAGCCGCTGCGCCCACCATCGGGGGATGAAGGAGGACAGGATGACATAGGCGAGCACCAGCACCACCGCCGTGGCGACCGCGCCGATCGCCCGGTTACGCCAGACGACGGCGGTGGACTTCTGACTGCTCGACTGCACCTCGCCGGTTGTCATCCGCCCAGCGTAGGTGCGGCGATTCGCCGGGCGTCGTTGCGTCGCCCGGCGATTCGCCGACCGGTACTACTCGGCGGCGGTGCTGCGTTCGCGCAGGAAGGCCAGTGCTTCGTCGGCATGCACGGCCGCCCGCAGCTCACCGGTGACGATCTTCAGAATCGTGCGGTCGGTGTCGATGACGAAAGTGTGCCGCTTCACCGGGGCGAGTTTGCCGAGCAGCCCACGCTTCACGCCGAACGCGGCGGCCACCGCGCCGTCGGCATCGGACAGCACGGGGTAGTCCAGGCGCTGTTTGGTGGCGAAACCGGCCTGCACCTCGGTGCTGTCGGTGCTGATGCCGACACACGAGGCGCCCAGCGCGGCGAACTCGCCGCTCAGATCACGGAAGTGGCAGGCCTCGGCGGTGCACACCGGGGTGTTGGCGGCGGGATAGAAGAAGAGCACCACCGGGCCGTCGGCGAGCAAGTCGTCGAGCGAGCGGAGCTGGGCGGACTGATCGGGGAGCTCGAACTGCGGAGCGCGCTGGCCTGGCTGCATGCCCAGACAGTAACGACCCGCGGTCCCGCGTGCGACAGGGAACGCGCGCGAGTGTAGTGATGCCGGTCACCGCGCGATTCGGCGCGGGATCGGGTCCGCGCGCGTCGGCGGCGGCACGCCTGGGATGATGGGCCTATGCAGGGCGCGTCGACACCAACCACCACGACCCGCGAACAGTTCCGGCTGCTCGCCGCCGAGCACCGGGTCGTCCCGGTGACCCGAAAGGTACTGGCGGACTCCGAAACTCCGCTCTCGGCCTATTCCAAACTGGCGGGCGACCGGCCGGGCACCTTCCTGTTCGAATCCGCCGAGAACGGGCGTTCGTGGTCGCGCTGGTCGTTCATCGGCGCGGGCAGCCCGTCGGCGCTGACCGTCGTCGACGGCGAGGCGGCCTGGCTCGGCACGGTGCCCGCCGACGCGCCCACCGGCGGTGACCCGCTGCGCGTGCTGCACGAGACCCTCGAATTACTGCGCACCGAACGGCTGCCCGGTCTGCCGCCGCTCACCGGTGGCATGGTCGGCTTCCTCGGCTACGACGCGGTGCGCCGGATCGAACGGCTGCCCGAGCTCGCCACCGACGACCTGCGTCTGCCCGAGCTCGTGCTCATGCTGGCCACCGATCTGGCCGCGTTCGATCACCACGAAGGCGCGATCACCCTCATCGCCAACGCGGTGAACTGGGACGGCACCGACTCCAGGGTCGACGACGCCTACGACGACGCCGTCGCCCGGCTCGACCGGATGACCGCCGCGCTGGCCACCCCCGCGCCTTCCACGGTGTCGGTCTTCGACCGGCCGGAACCGCAGTTCCTGCGCAGGCGCACCACCGAGGAATTCGGTGCGGGCGTGCGCCGCCTGATCAAGGAGATCGAGGCGGGCGAGGCGTTCCAGGTGGTGCTCTCGCAGCGCTTCGAGATGGACTACACCGGGTCCCCGCTCGCGGTCTACCGGATGCTGCGGGCCTCGAACCCGAGCCCGTACATGTATCTGATGCACATCCCCGACGGCGAGGGCGGCACCGCGTTCTCGATCGTCGGTTCGAGTCCCGAATCGCTGGTCACGGTGAAAGACGGGGTGGCGACGACACACCCGATCGCGGGCACCCGCTGGCGCGGCGAGAGCGCCGAGGACGACATCCTGCTCGAGAAGGATCTGCTGGCCGACGAGAAGGAGAACGCCGAGCACCTGATGCTCGTCGACCTGGGTCGCAACGATCTGGGCAGGGTCTGCCGTCCCGGCACGGTGAAGGTCACCCAGTACCGCCACGTCGAGCGGTACAGCCACGTGATGCACCTGGTGTCGACAGTGTCCGGGCTGCTCGCCGACGGCAAGGTCGCGCTCGACGCGGTCCGAGCCTGCTTCCCCGCGGGCACGCTGTCCGGTGCGCCGAAGGTGCGCGCGATGGAGTTGATCGAGGAACTGGAACCGACCCGGCGCGGCGTGTACGGCGGTGTGGTCGGCTACCTGGACTTCGCCGGCGACGCCGATACCGCCATCGCCATCCGTACCGCCCTGCTCAAAGACGGCACCGCTTACGTCCAGGCCGGGGCAGGCGTGGTCGCCGACTCCGATCCGGTCGCCGAGGACACCGAGGCCCGCAACAAGGCCATGGCGGTACTCAAGGCGATCGCCGCGGCGCAGACCCTGCGCACCTACGAAGGCGGGGCTTTATGACGGCCACGCCCGGAGAGGACGACCTCGGTCGGTCCGCCGACGCGACGGACACCGGCACGTCGGCGAACACCGATGCGACGGCGGACACCGACCTGTCGGACGCCGACGTGCTGAACACGGACGTGGCGGACGCCGACGTGCCGGACGCCCACGTGCCGGTTGCGGGCGCCACGGCGAAGCCGATCGTTCCGGTCGTCCTGCTCGCACTGGCGGCCGCTGGTCTGTGGGTGTCCTCGCGGATGACGTGGGTGACGGTGCACTCCGCCGACGGGCTCACCGAACCGCGCACCGACGACCTCGACGGCGGCGTGTGGTTCGGTGCGCTCACCCCGCTCGCGCTGGTGCTGGTCGCCGCGATCGCGGCGGTCTTCGCGGTGAAGGGGGTGCTGCGGCAACTGTTGGGGGTGGTGATCGCGGTGGTGGCCGCGGCCGCTGCCGTGCCGGGCTTCGCGCTGACCGTCGGCGCGGGCAGGACCGCCGATCGCGCGGGCACGCTGGCCGAACTGCCGGTGCGCGCGGTGGTCGACTCCGCCGAGGCCCACCTGGGTCCCGCGATCCTCTCGATCGTCGCGGCGTGCCTGGCGCTGGCCGCGGGCATCCTGCTCACCCGCCGCACCGGCGAACGCGCCGAGGTCTCCGACAAGTACGACAACCCGGTGTTCCGCAAGGCCGACGCCAGCGCCGCGGTGAGCAAACAGCACGCGGCGACCGGTTCCGCGGCGCCACTGTCGGACCGGGTGCTGTGGGACGCCCTCGACGCGGGCACCGACCCGACCGACACTCCCGACACTCCCGGCGCCGAGCACGGGCCGACCGGGGAGAACAAGTGACCAGCAGCACCCCCGCCGCAGTGACACGCGCGGCGGGCATTTATTCTTTACCAGCATCGGTGAGACAGCGCCCGAGGGGACTCTCGGGCGAGAAGTGCGTCTCCCCAGAAAGGATTCGAGCCAGATGACGGTACTCGACTCGATTCTCGACGGGGTCCGGGCGGATGTTGCCGCTCGCGAAGCCCTCCTCGATTTTCAAGCGATCAAAGCTGCTGCCGCCGCGGTCAAGGGGCCGCTGGACGCACACGCCGCGCTGCACGAGGACGGGATCGGTGTCATCGCGGAAGTGAAGCGAGCCAGCCCCTCGAAGGGCGCGCTGGCCGACATTCCCGATCCCGCCGTACTGGCCAAGGCCTACGAGGACGGCGGCGCGCGCATCATCAGCGTGCTCACCGAGGGCCGCCGCTTCGGTGGCTCGCTCGACGATCTCGATGCCGTGCGCGCCGCCGTGAACATCCCGGTGCTGCGCAAGGACTTCGTCGTCGGCCCGTACCAGATCCACGAGGCCCGTGCCCACGGCGCCGACGTGATCCTGCTGATCGTGGCCGCGCTCGAGCAGGACGTGCTGTCCTCGCTGATCGACCGCACCGAATCCCTCGGCATGACCGCCCTGGTCGAGGTGCACACCGAGGAAGAGGCCGATCGCGCCCTCGAGGCAGGCGCGACGGTGATCGGCATCAACGCGCGCAACCTCAAGACCCTCGAGGTCGACCGCGATGTGTTCGCGCGGATCGCGCCCGGCCTGCCCTCGGAGGTCATCCGGGTGGCCGAGTCCGGCATCCGCGGCACCGCCGACCTGCTGGCCTACGCCGGTGCGGGCGCCGATGCCGTGCTCGTCGGCGAAGGCCTGGTGACCAGTGGTAATCCGCGTTCGGCCGTGTCGGAACTGGTGACCGCGGGCACGCACCCGTCCTGCCCCAAGCCCGCCCGGCGGAGCATCCGGTGACGGTGCTTCCCCCGGCGAGCGCCGGCGTCGCCCAGCACTCCGACTACGAACCCGACGCGGGCGGCCACTTCGGCGTCTACGGCGGGCGCCACGTCCCCGAGGCGCTGATGGCTGTGATCGAGGAGGTCACCGCCGAGTACGACAAGATCCGCACCGACCGCGGCTTCCTCGACGAGCTCGACCGGCTGCAGCGTGACTACACCGGCCGTCCGTCGCCGGTGTTCGAATGCACCCGGCTGGCGCGGCACGCGGGTGGCGCGCGGATCTTCCTCAAGCGCGAGGACCTCAACCACACGGGCTCGCACAAGATCAACAACGTGCTCGGCCAGGCGCTGCTCGCCAAGCGGATGGGCAAGACGCGCGTCATCGCCGAGACCGGCGCGGGCCAGCACGGTGTCGCCACGGCCACCGCGTGCGCGCTGCTCGGCCTCGACTGTGTCATCTACATGGGCGCGGTCGACACCGCCCGCCAGGCGCTCAACGTGGCGCGCATGCGGCTGCTCGGTGCCGAGGTGATTCCGGTGACCACGGGTTCGCAGACGCTCAAGGACGCGATCAACGAGGCGCTGCGCGACTGGGTCTCCCACGCCGACGACACGTTCTACTGCTTCGGCACCGCGGCGGGCCCGCACCCGTTCCCGCTGCTGGTCCGTGATTTCCAGCGGGTGATCGGCCTGGAGGCGCGCGAGCAGATCCAGCTTCCGGCGCAGGCGGGCAAGCTGCCCGACGCCGTCGTGGCCTGCGTCGGCGGTGGATCCAACGCCATCGGCATCTTCCACGCCTTCATTCCCGACGCCGGCGTGCGCCTCGTCGGCTTCGAAGCGGCCGGTGACGGCGTCGAAACCGGCCGCCACGCCGCCACCTTCGCCGGGGGCACGCCCGGCGCGTTCCAGGGCGCCTACTCGTACCTGTTGCAGGACGAGGACGGCCAGACCATCGAATCGCATTCGATCTCGGCCGGTCTCGACTACCCGGGTGTCGGGCCCGAGCACGCCCACCTCAAGGACATCGGCCGCGCCGAATACCGGCCGATCACCGACACCGAGGCGATGGACGCGCTGCTGCTGCTCTCGCGCACCGAGGGCATCATCCCGGCGATCGAGTCCGCGCACGCGGTGGCGGGCGCGCTGAAGCTGGGCGTCGAGCTCGGCGAGGGTGCGGTCATCCTGGTGAATCTGTCCGGTCGCGGCGACAAGGACATGGACACGGCGGGACGCTGGTTCGGTTTGTTCGACGATGATGCCGAGGAGCACAACCAGTGAGTCAGCAGTCCCGTCTTGCGAACACCTTCGCCGCCGCGCGCCGCGAGGGTAGGGCCGCGCTGATCGGCTACCTGCCCGCGGGCTATCCCGATCTCGCCGGCTCCATCGCCGCGTGCCGTGCGCTCGTCGAATCCGGTTGCGACATCGTCGAAGTCGGCGTCGCCTACTCCGATCCGGTGATGGACGGCCCGGTCATCCAGGCCGCCGCCGAACAGGCGTTGCGCGGTGGGGTGCGCGTGCGCGATGTGTTCTCCGTCGTCGAGGCGATCACCGGCGCCGGTGGTCAGGCCGTGGTGATGAGCTACTGGAACCCGGTACTCAAGTACGGCGTCGACACCTTCGCCCGTGATCTGGCCGCGGCGGGCGGCGCCGGAATCATCACGCCGAACCTGATCCCCGACGAGGCCGACGACTGGTTCATCGCCTCGGCCACGCACAACCTGGATCGCATCTTCCTGGTCGCGCCGTCCTCGACCGAGGAGCGTCTGGTCAAGACCCTCGAAGCCTCCCGCGGCTTCATCTACGCGGCCTCGACCATGGGGGTGACCGGCGCCCGCGACGCGGTCTCCTCGGCCGCGCCCGCGCTGTGCTCGCGCATCCGCGCGCACTCCGACATCCCGATCGGCGTCGGCCTCGGCGTGCGCTCGGGTGCGCAGGCCGCCGAGATCGCCGCGTACGCCGACGGCGTCATCGTGGGATCGGCGCTGGTCTCGGCGGTGCCGGAGGGTCTCGACGCGGTCCGTGCGCTGACCGCCGAACTGGCCGAAGGCGTGCGCTCGGCGACCGTCCGGTCCTAGCTCGGAGACGATAGGCCCCGCCTCGCTGATGCGGGGCCGGGCCTATCGCTCGCTCTCGGCCCTGCCGCGAGGTTTGGTCGCCACGCCCCGTGGATCCCCCAGTGTTCACGTAGCGGCGGGCCGGACGCCGTGTGCTGTCCGGGTCGCGGCAACACGCCCGTAAGCCATTCCACTAACGTGGGGCCGGTGAACTCAGTCCTGGCCTATATTCCGAGTCCGCCCCAGGGGGTCTGGCACCTCGGACCTTTCCCGCTGCGGGCGTACGCGCTGTTCATCATTCTCGGCATCGTCGTCGCCATCTGGTGGGGTGAGCGCCGGTGGCGCGAGCGCGGTGGTCAGCCGGGTGCGGTGCTCGATGTCGCGATGTTCGCGGTGCCGTTCGGTCTGGTCGGCGGCCGGATCTATCACGTGGCCACCGATTGGCAGAAGTACTTCGGCGCGGGCAAGCACCCCGTCGAGGCGCTCTACATCTGGCAGGGCGGGCTCGGTATCTGGGGTGCGGTGTTCTTCGGCGCCATCGGCGCCTGGATCGGCTGCCGGATATACAAGATCCCGCTGCCCGCGCTCGGCGACTCCGTCGCGCCCGCGGTGCTGCTGGCCCAGGCCATCGGCCGGCTCGGCAACTACTTCAATCAGGAACTGTACGGGCGCGCCACCGAGGTGCCGTGGGGCCTGGAGATCTACGAGCGCTTCGACCCCGAGACCGGCGCGCGCGACATGATGAACGGGGTGTCGACCGGGCGGGTGCTCGAGGTCGTGCAGCCGACGTTCCTCTACGAGCTCGTCTGGAACGTGCTGGTCGTCATCGGCCTGGTGCTGCTCGACAAGCGCTACAAGATCGGTCACGGGCGCCTGTTCGCGCTCTACGTCGCCGGTTACAGCTTCGGCCGGTTCTTCGTCGAGTTGCTGCGCAACGACGAAGCAACTCACATCCTCGGCATCAGGATCAACTCGTTCACCGCCGCGCTCGTCTTCCTCGGCGCGATGGCCTATTTCGCCCTGGCGACCAAAGGCCGCGAGACCGCCGCGCAGTTGCAGCCAGCGGCGCACCCGCGCCCGTGGCCGTGGCAGTTCGCCGCCTTGCGGGCGGCAGGCGCGGCCGACAACGACGCGACGGCAGCGGACTCCGAGGCAGCGAGCGTCGACGTCACAAAGAAGTCGGATTCCTCTGCGGTAGAACATGATTCGGCAGCTGACGAGGACGTGACCGAGCTCGCGGATGCCGATGACGCGAAGGATGTCAGCGCCGCGAAGGACACCGCGCCGGTGACCGGCGAGGCTGCCGATTCGGCCACCGATGACCCCGCGGAACCGACGAAATCAGCTGTGAAGAAGTCCTGATCCACGACAGTTTTCGTGGAATCGGCGGGCGCCCGGCAACATTGCGGGCGCCCGCCGCGATGTCTCTGATGTACGGCGAGAGCCGACCGGGTGGCACCCGACAAGACAACAGCGGGCAGGACCGGCAACAATGTCCCGTGATCGTCGCGGGCGCATCGCCGTTCGGCCGATCGCCTATGGCCGGGGGCCGCGACGGGTACCCGCACGAATGATGGAGGACATGAGTGACCGACCCCTATAACCCCAATCCCCAGTACGGTCCTGACCTGAGCAAGCAGCCCGACTCCGGCTCGCAGCCGCAGTACGGTCAGCCCGCCTACGGTCAGACCTCCGATCCGTACGCCCAGCAGCCGCAGCAGCAGCCCGGCTACGGTCAGCCGCAGTACGGTGCGCCGCAGCCGCAGTACGGTCAGCCCGCTGACCCGTACGCCCAGCAGCAGCAGCCGGGTTACGGTGCCGCGCCGTACGGGGCCATGCCGCAGGGCTTCAACCCGAACGATCCGGAAGCGCCCTACGGCCGGGACATGTACGGTGTGCCGTTCTCGGACAAGCAGAAGCTGATGGCCGGTCTGCTGCAGATCTTCCTCGGCAGCTTCGGCGTCGGTCGTTTCTACCTCGGTTACACCGGTCTCGGCATCGCCCAGATCGCGGTGACCTGGCTGACCTGTGGTCTCGGCGCCATCTGGCCGCTGATCGACGGCATCATGATGCTCACCGGCAAGGTGCCCGACCCGCAGGGTCGCCCGCTGCGCGACTGATCGCCGCTCACACGGGGATGAAACGGGTGCTCCGCTACGGCGGGGCACCCGTTTCGTGTACTCGTCTTCGCCCGAACTCGTCAGGGGACAAGGCTTTCCGCCACCCGTAGCAGGTCGGTGGCACATGATTTCGTGAACACATGGGTAACTCATCGGGAACGCTCGGCCCCGTTCCGTCGATAACCGCCGGTCCGGTCGATAGGCGAGGACAACCCCGCGACCCGTAAAATTCGCGGAGCGAGGGACAAGCACTAGGCTGGGGACCGTGATGCGACGGACGAAGATTGTGTGCACTCTGGGGCCGGCCACTGCTACCCAGGATCGTATTCGTGAGCTCGTCGAAAGCGGCATGGATGTGGCCCGGCTGAACTTCAGCCACGGCGACCACGCCGACCACGCCGACAACTACAAGATGGTCCGCGCGGCCTCGGACGAGACCGGCCGCGCCGTCGGCATTCTCGCCGACCTGCAGGGCCCCAAGATCCGCCTCGGCCGCTTCGCCGAGGGCAAGACCGTCTGGGCCAACGGCGAACAGGTGCGGATCACCGTCGACGAGGTCGACGGCACCCACGACCGGGTCTCGACCACCTACAAGGAGCTCGCGCAGGACGCCAAGGCCGGTGACCGGCTGCTCGTCGACGACGGCAAGGTCGGCCTCACGGTGGAATCGGTGGAGGGCAACGACGTCGTCTGCCGGGTCACCGAGGGCGGCCCGGTGAGCAACAACAAGGGCTTGTCGCTGCCCGGCATGAACGTCTCGGTGCCTGCCCTGTCCGAGAAGGACGTCGCCGACCTCGAATTCGCCCTCGAACTGGGCGTCGACTTCATCGCGCTGTCGTTCGTGCGTTCGCCGTCCGATATCGAGCTCGTGCACGACATCATGGATCGGGTCGGTCGCCGGGTCCCGGTGATCGCCAAGCTGGAGAAGCCGGAGGCGATCGAGAACCTCGAGGCGATCGTGCTGGCCTTCGACGCGGTGATGGTCGCCCGCGGTGACCTGGGCGTCGAGCTGCCGCTCGAGCAGGTGCCGCTGGTGCAGAAGCGCGCGATCCAGATGGCGCGCGAGAACGCCAAGCCGGTCATCGTGGCCACCCAGATGCTCGAATCGATGATCGAGAACTCGCGCCCGACCCGCGCGGAAGCCTCCGATGTCGCCAACGCGGTGCTCGACGGCGCCGACGCGGTGATGCTGTCGGGCGAGACCTCGGTCGGCGCGTGGCCGATCGACGCGGTGCGCACCATGGCCCGGATCGTGACCGCGGTCGAGTCCGAGACGTCGCGGGTACCACCCCTGACCCACGTGCCGCGCACCAAGCGCGGCGTGATCTCCTACGCCGCTCGCGATATCGGTGAGCGGCTCAACGCCAAGGCGCTCGTGGCGTTCACCCAGTCCGGTGACACCGTGCGTCGCCTGGCCCGCCTGCACACCCCGCTGCCGCTGCTGGCGTTCACCCCGATGCCGGAGGTCCGCAGCCAGCTCACGCTGACCTGGGGCACCGAGACGTTCATCGTGCCCATGGTGGACACCACCGACGCGATGATCCACCAGGTGGATCAGGCGCTATTGTCGCTGGAGCGCTACCGCAAGGGTGACCTGGTGGTCATCGTCGCCGGTTCCCCTCCGGGTACCGTCGGTTCCACCAACCTGATCCATGTGCACCGCATCGGCGAAGAGGACCACTGATAGTGAGCAGTTCGATCGACATCGAGACCACGCAGGGCGAGCCGACACCCGATCTCCGGGTGTTGCTCGACCTGCTCGACCTCGAGTCGATCGGCGAGGACGTCTTCGTGGGCAACCACCCGGAGAAGGTCTGGAGCCGCACCTTCGGCGGGCAGCTGGTGTCGCAGGCGATCGTCGCCGCCGGGCGGACGGCGGGGGATCGGCCGCTGCACGCGATCAACGCGCATTTCGTGCGCGGCGGCGACGTGAAGAAGCCGATCGAATACCACGTGGAGCGCCACCGTGACGGCCGCGCGCTCGCCAACCGAACGGTGACAGCCAGCCAGGACGGTCAGGAACTGTTCGTCATGCTGGCCGCTTTCCAGGACTGGGGCAAGGGCCTCGAGCACGCGCACGAGGGCCCGGACGTGCCGGATCCGGAAACCCTGCCCCGGGTGGAGGAGAGCTTCGTCGGCTTCGAGGACAAGCTCGAGATGTTCATCAAGGCGCCGCACCCCATCGACATGCGCTACACCAATGATCCGTCGTGGATCCTCAAGGGCACCGGCGAGAAGCTCAACCACAACCGGGTCTGGATGCGCACCGACGGCGCGCTGCCGGATGATCCACTGCTGCACGTGGCCGCGCTGGGCTACTCCTCCGACACCACCGTGCTCGATTCGATCATCACCACCCACGGTTTGTCGTGGGGGCTGGACCGGATTCTCGCGGCGACGGTGAATCACTCGATGTGGTTCCATCGCCCGTTCCGGTTCGACGACTGGGTGCTCTACGCCACCGAGTCGCCGGTCGCGGCCGGCTCGCGTGGCTTGGCGACGGGCCGGTTCTATTCGCGCACAGGCGAATTGCTGGCCACGACCGTGCAGGAAGGCGTCATCCGGCATTTCCCGGCGCGCCGCTGAGCGCCGCGGTGTCGCCGCGCTGGGCAACTCAACGCAGCTCGTGGTCGAGTTCCGGGGCGACGACGTCGGTGCGCTGATGCGCGCACAGGGTGAAGGGCACGCCGTGGGTGTGGTGCGGCGGGGCCGCGCCGTAGACGGCCAGCGCCAGTCCGCGCTCGAGGTCGGCGATGTCGGCGTCGGTGAGATCGGCCGGCTCGCCGACCAGACTCAGCGCGATCTCGTAGGTGCGCTCCGCGCCCGGCTCGAGGCCGGGAAAGCTACCGCGCCACTGTGATTCGAGGTCGTGATGAACCGGATCGCTCGCGTCGACGGGCATCGTGAACCGCCAGGCGTAGACATCGCGCTCGTGTACGTGGTCGTCGAGGACCGTCCGGACACTGGCGACGATGCGGTCGAGGATCTCCGGCGTCACATACACATGGAGCGAAACATCCGAAATGCGTTTCGGCAAGTCTGTCGTCCCGTCGTGTGTCGAACCTGCAGGGGGTAACCATCCACGTCCGCGCCGAAGTCTAATGCCTGCGCGCCGTGGCGAACAGCCCTGTTTCAGCGCCCGCGCTGTGCGGCGAGGAATGCCGACAGCGGACGGCCGGGTCCACCGGGGCCGATCACGAGGCCGGGGCGATCACTGCCGTCGGAGAGTTTCGTCTGCTCGTGTGGGGCGAGCGCGCCGAGTACGGGGAACAGTAAATCGGCGATCCGGTCGCCGACCTCCAGGAACGCCGCGGGCGAAAGGCCGATCGGGTCGGCGATGTTCTCGCGGCCGACATAGGCCAGGTTATTGCGCGCGTGGTGCAGTGCGGCAATCGATTTCGCACCGGTGACCTTGGCGATGCGATGTGCCTCGGCGAGGGTGAAGGTGCGCGGGGCGATCCCGAAGGCCAATTCGCCGACCTGGTCGCGTAGGGAATCGGTCATCGTCAGCACCAGATCGGCGCGATCGACCATCTCCGGCTTGAGCTTTCGGGCTTTGAAGCCGTAGGTGTTCCCGCCGAGGCCGACGATGGTCTCGGCGGCCATCGGGTCGGGGGGAAAGCCGACCAGGGCCCTGGTGCCCGCGCTCTCCGCGGTGAGGCCGGGCAGGCCGTGATCCGCCGCGAACGCCCGGGTGAGCCGTTCGGCGATCACCGACCGGCAGACATTGGAGTTGCAGACGAACAGCACGTGCATACCGACACCGTAATCGGGTCGATTGTCACGGAGTAGGCCGGAATTGTAACCATCACAAACGTGGTACTACTTATTCACCTTTCGGTTGAACGCTGTACATCATTCACGACGCGCAAATCTGTTGTGTGTGACCGTGATACCCGCGAGATAGGAGCAGGAAACCTCGGAGTGATATGTGTCGGTCGTCACTTTTTATCGTCGTAATAATTCGATTCGGAAATAACCGGTGGCACGGTCGGTGGGGTGCCGTGCACACGGCCCCTGGTGGAGAACATCGGGCCGCGCGCGGAGACGACGGGCGCGAACGCCGCCAGTCCCGTCGCGGCGGACATGTCGTCGTAGACCGCGTCGATGCCGCCGCGCCGGAAGTAGGCCTCGTGCCAGAAGCCGGTGCCGCCGGAATCGCGCAGGAATTCGCCCCACCACTGCCGGTGCGGGTCCGAGCGCGTCCAGCGCTCCAGCGAATCCAGATCGCGCCAGTACTGCCGGGCGCCCCAATGCGGCGGAAACATCGACCAGACGATGTCCTCGTGCCGCAGCAACCCGTCGGGCCGGTCGAGGTGTGAGCGATACAACTTCGGTCCGACGCCGAGCAGCCGCAGCATGCCGCGCGGGGTGCGCACCCGCATCCCCAGCAGGATCATCACCAGGTCGGGGTAGTCATCCAGGTCGACCGTAGTTCTGTGCACACGCATGATCGCAGCCCCTTCCAAGGTGCTCTTTCGGGGTACTACGTGGCACGCGGACGTCCGGTTCGACCGGCGGTTCGCTTCCCGGCGCGCCGAGACGCTATAGTGACCGCGGTGCGCCGGGTTGGCGGAACTGGCAGACGCGACGGTCTCAAAAACCGTTGTCCGGAAGGACGTGTGGGTTCGAGTCCCACACTCGGCACCACGGCGGAAGCGCGGCGAAGGCAGCCGCGCTCCGCGGGGGAGTATCCGGCCCAGGGTGTGCGCGCATTCTGCGCGGAGGCGAAAAGGTACTCTTTACATCGCCGGTCGTGGTGTGATGCGACAGGCATCGGAATCCAGAGGGGTCGAACCTATGAGCACGAATGCAGCCGGCGCTACGCGTGAGGCCGCGGCCAAGCGGGTCGTCGTCGCCGAGGATGAGGCCTTGATCCGGATGGACCTGGTCGAGATGCTCAAAGAAGAGGGTTACGACGTCGTCGGTGAAGCGGGCGACGGTCAGCAGGCCGTGGAGCTCGCCGAGGAACTGCGCCCCGATCTGGTCATCATGGACGTGAAGATGCCGCGCCGTGACGGCATCGACGCGGCCGCCGAGATCGCGTCGAAACGTGTTGCGCCCGTGGTGATCCTGACCGCGTTCAGTCAGCGCGACCTGGTGGAGCGCGCGCGTGACGCCGGTGCGATGGCCTATCTCGTGAAGCCGTTCACGAAATCCGATCTGGTTCCCGCGATCGAACTCGCGGCCAGTCGTTTCCATGAAATCACCGCGCTGGAAACCGAAGTCGCGAACCTCTCGGACCGTTTGGAGACACGCAAACTGGTCGAGCGGGCCAAGGGCGTGCTCATGCAGACGCAGGGGCTCTCGGAGCCGCAGGCGTTCAAATGGATTCAGCGCACCGCGATGGATCGCCGCACGACCATGAAGGCCGTCGCCGAGGTCGTGCTGGAGAACCTCACTCCGCAGTGACGCGCTTCGGCACTTCGAACAGGCCGGAAGCCGTAAATGTTTACGCAAGCGAAACAATAATGTGAACTATTGCTGGACAAGAGGCGTCCGACATGATGCGAATGTGATGCGGATCTAACAAAGCGGCGATATGTTCTCTGCGGGCTGAACGTGGTCGGCCCCCTCGGTGAACCCGAGGAGCACAGGACATAGAGGTGAGACGTGCTCAGTTCGACATGGCGCAGTCGGTCGACGCGGGGAGTTCTGGTAATCGGAGCTGCCGCGTCGTTGGTGTTGTCCGGATGCAGTGACAAGTCGTCAGACGGCGGCGGTGGCGGCAACACCGATCTCTCCATCCAGTCGGTCGTTCAGCTCGACACCGCGGGCAAGGCCGTCGCCACCACCGACGCCGGTGCCGCCGCGGACCCCGCGGGCGATGGCAAGGCCAAGTGCGCGCCACTGACTCTCGGCATGGCGGGCCCGCTGACCGGCGGCAACGCCGCCCTCGGCATCAACATCATCATGGGCGTGAAGCTCGCGCTCGACCAGCACAACAAGGCCAACCCGGATTGTCAGGTCTCGGTGAAGCAGTTCGACACCGAGGGCAAGCCGCAGATCGCCAGCCAGGTGATCCCGACGATCGTCGCCGACCCGAACATCGTGGCGCTGGTCGGCCCGACCTTCTCGGGCGAGACCAAGGCGACCGGCCAAATCCTCAGTGAGGCAGGCATGCCCACGCTGACGGCGTCGGCCACGAACCCCACGCTGACCCAGAACGGCTGGAAGACCTTCTTCCGCGGCCTGGGTAACGACAACTCGCAGGGCCCGGCGGTCGCGAACTACCTGACCGGCGAGAAGGGCTTCAAGAAGATCTGCGTCGTGCAGGACAACACCGATTACGGTGCCGGTCTGGCGCAGGCGTTCATCACCGCCGCGGGCCCCGCGGCCGACGCCTCCTGCGGGACGAGCGTCAAGGAAGGCGACAAGGACTTCTCGGCAGCGGTGTCCAAGCTGTCGGCGGCCAAGCCCGACGCCATCTTCTACGCCGGCTACTACGCCGAGGCGGCCCCGTTCGTGCAGCAGCTGCGTTCCGGCGGCGTGACCGCGGCCTTCGTATCCGCCGACGGCAGCAACGATCCCGAGTTCGTCCGTCAGGCCGGTTCCTCGTCCAAGGACGCGCTGCTGTCGTGCCCGTGCAGCCCGGCGCCGGAGAAGTTCGCCGCTGATTACAAGGCGCTCAACGGCCAGGCGCCCGGCGTGTACTCCGTCGAGGGCTACGACCTGACCACGATCCTGCTCAAGGGCATCGACGCGGGCAAGGTCACCCGTGCCGAGCTGGTCGACTACGTCCGCAACTACAACGGCACCGGTGTCGCCCGCCAGTACAAGTGGGGCGAGACCGGCGAGCTGGCCAACATCCAGATCTGGATGTACCAGGTCAAGTAGTTCCGATGACGTGTGCAGCGGTGCGCGTGGCTGTGCTGCCACGCGCACCGCGCGCCTGACGCGAGAGTAACCATGACATCAGCGGCTTCGCTCGGTGTGACCCTGTTGTCCCAGGGGTCCATCGATTTCAACATTTCCGGGGTGATCGACCAGTTCTGGAAACTGACCGTGGACGGTCTCACCTACGGCTCGATCTACGCCCTGGTGGCGGTCGGCTACACGCTGGTCTACGGGGTGCTCCGACTGATCAACTTCGCCCACTCCGAGATCTTCATGCTCGGCATGTTCGGCACCTACGTGGGACTGGAGCTGCTCGGCTTCGCGCCCAGCGGCAACGTGTATTCCCAGGGCGTGCTGCTGACCGTCGTCTACCTCGGCCTGGCGATGCTGTTCGGCATGGCGGTCTCCGGCATCGCGGCGGTGGGGCTCGAACGAGTCGCCTACCGGCCGCTGCGCAAGCGTGGCGCGAAACCGCTGGCCTTCCTGATCACCGCGATCGGGATGTCGTTCGTGATCCAGGAGTTCGTGCACTACATCCTGCCCAAGATCAAGCCGGGTCTCGGCGGTTCCAATGCCCAGACCGGTATCCGGCTGGTGGAGCCGAAGGTGCAGTTCACCTTCCTCGGCGCGCAGGTCACCAATGTGGCGCTGGTGATCATCGCCGCGGCCGTGGTGCTCGCGATCACCACCGAAATCGTCATCAACAGAACCACCTTCGGCCGCGCCATCCGCGCGGTCGCCCAGGACCCCGACACCGCCACCCTGATGGGTGTCTCGCGCGAGCGGGTCATCGTGCTCACGTTCCTCATCGGCGGTCTGCTGGCAGGCGCGGCCGCCATGCTGTACACGCTCTACATTCCCACCGGCATCATCTTCTCCGGCGGTTTCATCCTCGGTATCAAGGCGTTCAGCGCCGCGGTGCTCGGCGGCATCGGCAACCTGCGCGGCGCGCTGCTCGGCGGGTTGATCCTGGGCGTCGCCGAGCAGTACGGGCAGATCCTGTTCGGCACCGAATGGCGTGACGTGGTCGCGTTCGTGCTGCTGGTGACCGTGCTGATGTTCCGGCCGACCGGCATCCTCGGCGAGAGCCTGGGGAGGGCACGCGCATGACAGACCTGACAGAAACCCCGAAAGCGCCTGTCGCGCAGCAGGATCGGCGTGGCCTCGGCGACGCGATCCGAACCTGGTGGGACGGGCTCTCGCGCCCGGCCCAGTGGGCCGTCGGCGTACCGATCATCGCCCTGCTGGCGCTGATGCCGTTGTTCCCGCCGCCGCTGCTCGACACTCCGGGTGTGAGCTTCGGCGGTGTGATGGCGCAGTTCGCCATGTACGCGCTGATCGCCATCGGCTTGAACGTGGTGGTCGGCCAGGCCGGTCTGCTCGACCTCGGCTACGTCGGCTTCTACGCCGTCGGCGCCTACACCGTCGGCCTGCTGACCAGCCCGAACAGTCCGTGGAACCAAACCGACGGCGGCTGGCTCCAGCCGGGTTGGGCGTGGGTGGCCTGCCTGCCGATCGCGGTCGCGCTGACCGCGCTGGCCGGGCTCATCCTCGGCGCACCGACCCTGCGGCTGCGCGGTGACTACCTCGCGATCGTGACGCTCGGCTTCGGTGAGATCGTCCGGCTGATGGCCGACAACCTGGGCGACCTGACCAACGGCAGCCTCGGCCTGTCCAAGATCGCCTACCCCACGGTCGGCGAGTCGCAGGAGCATCCCGGTGGCTTCTTCTCCCCGGGCAACCTCGGCGACACCAGCAGCTGGAATCCCTTCCAGCGGGCCAGCAACGGCACCTGGTGGTTCTGGCTCGGCATGGTCTTCGTGATCGTGGTCCTGCTGATCATCGGCAACCTGGAGCGCAGCCGGGTCGGCCGCTCCTGGGTGGCCATCCGCGAAGACGAGGACGCCGCCGAGATCATGGGCGTGCCGACCTTCAAGTTCAAGCTGTGGGCGTTCGTGATCGGCGCCTCGGTCGGCGGTCTGTCCGGGGCGATGTACGCCGGTCAGGTCACCTATGTGAACCCCAAACAGTTCGACATCATCCTGTCGATGCTGTTCCTGTGCGCGGTGGTGCTCGGCGGTTCGGGCAACAAGCTCGGCGTGATCGTCGGCGCGTTCCTCATCGCCTACCTGCCGATGCGGTTGCAGTCGGTGAAGCTGGTGTCCACCGAGTCGACCGGTTACCTGCTGCTCGGCCTGGACGTGGCGCTGCTGATCGTCCTGTGGTTGCTGTGGCGGTGGAAGAAGGACGCGCTGGGCGCGTGGGTCCGGCGGGCGGTGATCGGCGTGTCGATCGTGGCGGTGATCCTCGGTTTGCTGCTGTTGGGCAGCGTGTTGCTGTTCCGTCCGGGCGGCGCCCAGAACCTCGGTGACCTGAAGTACCTCTACTTCGGCATCGCGCTCGTGGTGATGATGATTCTGCGGCCACAGGGTCTGTTCCCGGTGCGGCAGAAGCTGCTCGCCTACGGCAGACAGGTGTACCAGGCCGTCTCGCGCACACCGGTGCGCAAGCCGACGGCCGAACCGAACGGAGCAGGGCGATGACGGGGCCGGGCGCGGGAGACGCGCTGTACGACAACGAAGACATGAAAGCCGGTTACCGGCCGCCGCCCGAGATCGAGCCGGCCGGCGAGGTCGACGTCACCGCGGTGCTGCCCGAACTCGCCGACGCCGAGACCGTCGCCGAGGTGGTCGCGCCGCATCGCGAGATCGAGACCGCGGTGGGCGAGCCACTGCTGCGCACCGACGGATTGACCGTGAAGTTCGGCGGTCTGACCGCGCTGGACGGGGTCAGTTTCGAGATCCGCCGCGGCGAGATCCTCGGCCTGATCGGCCCCAACGGCGCGGGCAAGACCACCTGCTTCAACGCGATCACCGGGGTGTACAAGCCCGCGGCGGGCAGCGTGCACTTCGACGGTCAGCCGCTGGCCAAGACCAAACGCAACGAGATCACCCGGATGGGCATCGCGCGCACATTCCAGAACGTGCGGTTGTTCGGTGAGATGACGGCGCTGGAGAACGTGGTCGTCGGCACCGACGCGCGCCACACCACCTCGGTGCCCGGCGCGGTGTTCCGGACCCCGAAGTTCAAACGCGAGGAGCGTGACGCCATCGAACGCGGCATGGCGCTGCTCGAGTTCGTCGGCATCGCACCGCGCGCGGTGGAGAAGGCGCGCAATCTGTCCTACGGCGATCAGCGCAGGCTCGAGATCGCGCGGGCACTGGCCACCGAGCCCAAACTGCTGTGCCTGGATGAGCCGGCTGCCGGCTTCAATCCCAGCGAGAAGTCGGCGCTGATGGATCTGATCCGCAAGATCCGCGACGACGGCTACACCGTGCTGCTCATCGAGCACGACATGCGCCTGGTGATGGGCGTGACCGACCGGATCGTGGTCCTGGAGTTCGGGCGCAAGATCGCCGACGGTCTCCCCGCCGCGGTGCGCGAGGACCCGGCGGTGATCGCGGCCTACCTCGGGGTGCCCGACGCGGACACCGTCGAGGAAGTGCGCGAGGGATCGGTCGCGGCCGCGGAGCAGGGGGCGACGGCCGACAACCTGCAGGTGCGACTGCGGGACGAGCCGAAGGCCGTGGTCGAGACCGAGGTGCCGCTGCTCGAGGTTCAGGACATGGTCGTGAACTATGGCCGGATCGAAGCGCTGCACGGCATTTCGCTCTCGGTCGCCCAGGGCGAACTGGTGACCCTGCTCGGCGCCAACGGTGCGGGCAAGACCACGACCATGCGGGCGATGTCGGGGCTGCTGCCGCTCACCTCGGGGCGAATCCTGTTCCAGGGCAAGGACATCACCACTATGAAGGCCCACGATCGGGTGGTCGAAGGTCTCATCCAGGCGCCGGAGGGTCGTGGTGTCTTCCCCGGCATGACGGTCGCGGAGAACCTCGACATGGGTTGCTACGGCAGGCCTTTCGGCAAGAAGACCGAATACCAGCAGACGCTGGACTGGGTCTTCGAACTGTTCCCCCGCCTGGCCGAACGTCGCAAGCAGGTCGGCGGCACGATGTCGGGTGGCGAACAGCAGATGCTCGCCATCGGTCGCGCCCTCATGGCCCGGCCGAAGCTGCTGCTGCTCGACGAGCCGTCGATGGGTCTGGCTCCGATGGTGATCCAGCAGATCTTCCGGATCATCAGCGAGATCAACCGCCAGGGGACGACGGTCTTGCTCGTGGAACAGAACGCTCAGCAGGCGCTGACCCGCAGCGATCGCGCGTACATCCTGGAGACCGGAGAGGTCACGAAGTCGGGGCCGGGGGCGGGGTTGTTGACTGATCCCGCGGTGATGTCGGCCTACTTGGGTGTCGACTGAATTGTCGGTGGTGCGGGGGCTCGGTGGTGCGGGTTCGTCGGTGACGTGGTTGCCGGTCGCGGATCGTCGGTGATGTGGCTGGTAGTCGCGGGTGTGAGGGTGACCTGGGGTTCGGTAGTCCCAGGAGGTTTGACGCTGTGTTTATTGGAGCGCTGGCGCGCTCGAGTCGCGGCCCTGAGGGGCCGCCGGTCAGGCA
>NZ_BDAX01000040.1 GCF_001612665.1 Nocardia alba NBRC 108234
TTTCAGTGAGGCAAGGGTTCAAACTTAGCTCAGGCAACCGGTCGGAAGCAAATCCGTACCATGTTCCTCTGAACACGCAGTCAGTCAGGCGCTCATCGTCCTACCTCGTGTCTCGGCCGCTGGCGGCTGAGTCGGTGTCCGTGTCGCTCTGACTGGAATAAAGTTACGTGCCGACAATTGCAAAGTCAAATCCCCTAGTCAGGGGTAATTTTCGCGGTGCTCATGTATGAAAGTGCGCATGGCGGAGGAACATAGCGAGAAGCGTCGGCGGTTGCGTCGTATCGCGAGGGCCGGACTTGTCGTGGCGGGTGGCCTGGTGTCGGTGACGGCCGGGGCGAACATCGCTATGTGGACTTTGTCGGCCGGCCATAGAAGTGATGTGGCAGCGGCACCCAGCGCACCGGTCGTTATCGTCCCGGGGGCAAAGGTCGCGCCGGACGGAACTCCGATGGCGTACCTACGGGGACGCCTCGATGTGGCGATCGAGTTGATCGAAGCGGGTAAGGCCGAGGAGATTCTGTTGTCCGGGGATGCCGGCGGCTCGTCGGGCGATGAGATCGCGTCGATGATTGCCTATCTACTCGACCGTGGCATCGACCCCGCCATCGTCCGATCCGATGGTTCAGGGCTTTCCACTCGGGAGACCTGTGAGCGGGCGAAGTCGATGTTCGGCATCGATCGGGCGATCATCGTGAGTCAGTATCAGCATCTCCCCCGTGCGGTGGCGCTGTGCCGGGTCGCGGGCATCGAGGCCGACGGGGTGGTCGCCTCTTGCGAGTGCAGACAGGTCACCGAGGCACGCAACAACATTCGCGAATGGCTGGCGGCGCCGAAGGCCGTGGCGCAGATGCTGCATGGGCGGTTGTGGGCGGCGGATGCGCGCCGCGGCGGCGGGACCAGCGCCGATGGGCTCGCCGCGGCCGACGCGACCGCCGGGGTGACGTGCTGGCGGAATCCGGGTCGCGTACCGTAATCGGGGTTGTCTGCAATGATCGCCGACCGGATTGGGGTGCATCGTGGGCGGTTCCGAGCACGCTGCGCGGCTCGTATGTTTCTGGCAGACCGTGGAGTTGTTCGGTCCGCAGCTCGTTCCCGATGTCGAGACCGACGGCCTGGTGGTCGATCTCGCGCCCGATGACCCGGCGCCGTGGGAAAACCTCGCCGTGCTGCCCGCGTTGAAGACCGGGCGGGTGTGGCGGTTCGTCGTGTACGGCGGACTGTTCGAGGTGGGGCGCGCGCGCGAAGCGCTGGTGCGGACATTCGGCGAGGACCAGCTGGAGGCGGACGCTCGACGGGCCGGAACCACAGCGACTTTCGCGCTGACGCTCACCGACAGTGGACGGGTTGTCGAAGGCTCGGCGACCCTGTCCGGATTGGCGTGGGCCGTGAACCGGCTCCGCGCACCAGGGCCCGGCGACACCGGGTGGGCCGACGGATTCGACCATGACTCCGCGGCGTTCACCGCCGCGCTCGACATGCTGACGCGAGATGCCGACCCCGATGGCGAACAGATGGGTCCGGCGCCGCGGTGGCGGGCGCTGGACGTGGCGGGCCGTGGTGTCGCGGCTTCGGTGATCGCGGCGGGAGCCGACGGCGTCATCTCGCCCGGGCTCGCCGGGATGTCGGCGTTGGCGTTCGCCGAGCGGTTCGCCGGACAACCCGGTGACGATGCCCCCCGGCTGACCGGCCGCGACCTGCACACTCTCACCGGTGAACTGTGTGCCGCGTTGGGCATTCGATCGGAATTGCGGGCCGGTGGTGTGCGGGTGGCGTGCCTCCAGGTCGCCGCGCGTGACGCCGACAGTGACGCCACCGAGGATCGTCTGAACAGCGGACTCGGCCCGGATCTCGCCGAACTCGCGAAGGCGGTGGAGCGCGGCGATATCGGTGCGGCGCTGCGCGATTACCTCGCGGCCGCGGAATCACTGCCGCTCGATGAACGGATCGATGTCCGTCGACGCCAGGACGCGGTCGTCGAGGGCCTGCTGCCCGGTCTCCTTCCGGACGGACGCTGGCCGGGCGATCCGCTGGTATCCGGACAGCAGTTCGCCGTCGATCGCGCACTGTCCGAATTGCGCGACGACGCGGGTATTTTCGCGGTGCACGGCGCTCCGGGCACCGGGACGACCACGATGCTGCGAGACCTGCTGGCCGCGATCCTGGTCGAGCGGGCCACGCAACTGGTGGCATTCGATGATCCGATGGCGGTGTTCGCCGGGATCACCGAGCAGGTGCAGGTGGCGAAGAACTACACGGTGGGCGCGCATCGATTGGCGAACTGCGTGACCGGGTTCGAAGTGGTACTGGCGACGGGCAGCGATGCCACCGCGGCCGATGTGGTCGCCGAGATCCAGCATCGCGACGCGATCGACGGCGAGCTGCGTCACTTCACCGACCTGGCCGAACTCGTCGGCGGCGCGCCCGCGTGGGGACTGGTCGCGGCGGCACTGGGCGGGACGCGACGGACGTTCGCCGAACAGTTCTGGTTCGGGGACCGTTTCGCCGCCGAGCGGAAGACAGGAGCGCCCAGCGGCGGGATGCTCGATATCCTCAAGCAGGCGGAGGCCGACCCGGATTCGATTCCGGATTGGCCGACCGCGGTGCGCGATTTCACCACTCGCCGCGCCGAGGTGCGCAGGCTCACGCAGGCGCGCCAGAACGTCGCCGACGCGGTCGCCGAGCTGCCGGTCATGAACGCGGGGTTGCAGTCGAGGGCCGCCGAGATCACCGATGCCGATGACGCACACGCGCATTGGCGTGAACGTCATCAGCTGGCGACCGAGCATCTGCGGGCCGCGCAGGCCGCCCATCACCGGGTGGGTAAGTACCTCGGCGAGCACGGCGGGCAGAAGCCGGGATTCATGGCATCGCTGTCGACGGGATTTCGGGCCGGACGGCGGTGGAGCGCGCGCAGTAACGAGTTGCTGCGCGAACGACACATCGCCGAGGCGGATGTGCGGCGGCGACAGACCGAGGTCGACTACACCCGGGAGCAGTGGTCGGCGGCGGCCGAGCACGGCAGAACGTTGATTCGCGAACACGTCGAGTTGACGCTGCGGCGGGCGGCGGCGCTGGAGGTGATCGAGCGAGGACGCGAGAGCTGGTCGCGCACCATACCGTTCGGTGACGTGGCGTGTGACGACGAACAGTTCCAGCTGTGCAATCCGTGGGCGGACGAGCAGTACGCGAGCGCGCGGCGAGCGCTGTTCCTGTCGGCGTTGAAGCTGCATCGCGCGTTCCTGCTCAACGCGGCCCCGAGGATTCGCGACAATCTCATCGTCGCCATCGCGTTGATCCGTGGTGAGCTCGCCGCCGAGCCGAAGCCCGAAACCGTCGCGGCGGCGTGGCAGACGCTGTTCTTCGCGGTGCCGATGATCACCACGACCTTCACCGCGCTGCCTCGGCTGTTCGCCGGGCTGCGGTCCGAGGCTCTCGGCTGGTTGTTCGTCGATGACGCCGGCCAAGCCGCGCCGCAGTCGGTGGCCGGTGGACTGTGGCGGGCCAGGCGGGCGGTGATCGTCGGTGATCATCGTCAGCTGGGGCCTGTGGGCGTGCTGCCCACGTCGGCGCAGGAGGCATTCGTGCAGCAGTACGGGCTCGACGCGGAATGGATGCCGGATCAGGCGTCGGCGCGCCAGGCGGCCGATCGTGGAGTGCGCTACGGAACCTGGCTGATGCCGTCGGATTCGGTCGCCCCGGTGTGGGTCGGCACGCCGTTGCGGGTCCATCGGCGCAGCGACCGGCCGATCTTCGAGCTCACCCACCACATCGCCTATGACGATGATCTGCTGGTGTTCGCCACGCCGGATCGACCGGAGTTCCCCGGTCACGACCGGTGGATCGATGTGAGATCCGCACGGGCCGAAGGCAATTGGATTCCTGGGGAGGGCGAAGCGCTCGCCGCGCTGCTGGCGCGGCTGACCGAGGACGGGGTGGCCGCGACCGATATTCGCGTGGTGAGCCCGTTCCGCGATGTCGCGTACGGGGCGCAGGAGATCGCGCGGGAGGTACTCGGCGCGGAGTTCGCGCAGCGCCAGGTGGGCACTGTCCATGCGATGCACGGCAATTCGGCCGAGGTGGTGGTGCTGATCTTGGGAACATCACCCGCCGCGGGCGGATCGCGACGGTGGGCGGCGACGAATCCGAATGTGCTCAACACGGCGGTGTCGAGGGCTCGGCGGCGGGTCTATGTGATCGGCAACTACCGATTGTGGAGCAGCCAGCGCTATTTCGACGACCTCGCCAGGCGGTGGACGGTCGAGATCGAGGAATTCGCCGATCAGACCGTGAGCCGATAGAAACGCCAGAATCCGAAGTCCTCGATCGGGAGAATGTCCACGGCGGTGAAACCCGCCTGCTGGGCGTACTCCCCCAGTTTCGCTGTGCGCATGACCGTGCCGGTGCCTGCGGAATCGGGATGCGCCATGCCGTCGGGCAGGCAGACCAGCAGGCTGAAGCCGTACATCAGGCGATCGAGATCGCTCGCGGGCGCGGTGAATTCCGACGCGACGGCCTCGTCCATGATGATCACCGCGCCACCGGGACGCAGCGCTGCGCGCATCGAGGTCAGCACCTCGACGGGGTGTGGCATGTCGTGCAGGCATTCGAACGCGAACAGCGCGTCGTAGGCGGATTCGGGGAGGTCGGTGGCGGCGTCGGCGTGGTGGAACCGGACGCGAGCGCCGAGGTCGGCGGCGTTGTCGGCGGCCATTCGCACCGAGGGCTCGTCGATGTCGTAGCCGTCGACCGATAGCTCGGGGTAGGCGCGGGCAAGGGCGATCGTGGACCAGCCGCCGCCGGAACCGATGTCGGCCGCCTTCGCGTCGGGGCGCGACAGCAGTGCGTGGATATCGGGGACCCCGGCCAGATCCGTCGCGAGGCGTTGTTCGAACCAGGGGCGGTTCATGTCCGACTGGGATTCGCGCATATCGGCGCCGTACTCGGACCACCCGATGCCACCACCGTCGCGGTAGGCGCGCACGAGCGCGGGCATCTGCGCGGCGGCGCCCGCCAGCATACGAGCCAGTGGCGCGAGGTAATTGAGACTGTTCGGGTCGGTGAGAACCTCGGCGGCACCGGCGGGCAGCGCGAACCGCTTGTCCTCGGTCACCGTCAGAATCTCGGTCGCCGCCTGCTGCTCGAGCCACTCCTGCGCATACCGGCGATCCCCGCCCGCCCGCGCGATCAACTCACCCGCGTCCGCGGGACCGCCCTCGGCCAACGCCCGATACCAGCCGAGCCGATCTCCCAGATGCACCGCGAGGAGGTCGATCGTCCCGAGCGCGGCCCCGAACAACCGGTCGGCGAACTGCTCACTGGTCTGGTCCGCTCCACTCACCGGTCGTCCTCCTGTCGATGCGACACGGAATCGACGCCGACCCGCTGATACGGACTACGGAAAACCGAGACCAACGGTTCACACGGGTCAACGATTCGGTCTACGACCTAGCCATTGCCGATAGTTAGCGAGATAATAACCAATGCGTCTCCAATGATCGGAGAAGTCATGAGACCTGCGATATTACTCGTACCATCTGCTTGCATCGCAGTAGCTATCGGCATCGCGCTGCCACCGGCAGCCACCGCCGAGCCGCCGGGCCCCCACTGCCACTCGTCCTACGACCCGTGCGTCCCGATCGCCAGCGACGTGGACTGCGAAGGCCTTGGCGGCGACGGGCCGATGTTCACCGGGCCCGTGCGCGTGATCGGGCCCGATGAGTACGGGCTCGATGACAACAATGACGGATTCGGGTGTGAACTCGGCTGATTCGCCCGGTGTACAGCCGCGCGCCCTACGGCGAATCGAACAAAGGGGCGCCGGATTCGACCGTGGTGCCGATGGTGTCGGCGTGGACGGAGTTCTTCGCTGAGTCCATGACCACGACGGGGCAGATGACCGAGTAGCCGGTGCCTGCGGTTTTCGTCGGGTCGAAGGTCACGATGGGGGCGCCGGCTTCTACCGTGTCACCTTCGGTGGCGAGGAGTTCGAAGCCTTCGCCCCCGAGCTTCACGGTGTCGATGCCCAGGTGGACCAGGACGCCGACGCCCTTGCCGACGATAACGAAGGCGTGGGGGTGGAGTTTGAGGATCTTGCCGGCGATGGGGGCCGTCACCGTCAGGGTGCCGCGGGTGCGGTCGGGGTCGAGCGCTACGCCGGAGCCGATGATCTGGTCGGCGAAGACCTGGTCGGGCACCTCGGACAGGTCGACGACCTTGCCGGGCAGCGGCGCGATGACCGGAATGCTCACAGAATGTCCTCGATATCGTCGGCCAGGGTGTCAGCTTCGGGGCCGACGACGACCTGCACGACCGTGCCCGACTTGAGGACGCCGTGGGCGCCCGCGGCCTTGAGCGCGGCCTCGTCGACCAGGCCGCCGTCCTTCACCTCGGTGCGCAGTCGGGTGATGCAGGCCTCGATCTCGACGATATTGTCCGCGCCGCCCAAGCCCTGGACGATCGCTTCCGCCTTGGACATATGTTCTCCCTTTCCGCGGTGGTTGCCAGTACCAGTATGGGAGCCTCGGATGTGCGCCACGTCATATTCAGCGGTTGACATCCGACTCTCACCTGGTCAAACTTGCAACTGGTTATGACCGGACAGTACCCGTCGGGTACACCGGTTCACAACAGTTAACCCGGATCGGCGGGCAAGCCGGTCTTCCCTCGCCGAGACCGCCGGGCAAGCCGGCACGAAGAAGGTCGCCATGACTGCCGTTACCGACACACCACAGCGAGAGTCGAAGGTGTTCGCGGGATTGCAGCGCCTCGGTCGCAGCCTCATGCTGCCGATCGCGGTGCTGCCCGCGGCGGGCATCCTGCTGCGCATCGGCCAGGACGACCTGCTCGGCCGCTTCTCCGCGCTGCAGAGCACCGCGTCGGTCATCTCGGCGGCCGGGCAGGCGGTGTTCACCTGGCTGCCGCTGATCTTCGCGGTCGGTATCGCGATCGGCTGGGCCAAGAAGGCCGACGGGTCGACCGCGCTGGCCGCGGTCGTCGGTTACATGGTGATCAACGGCGTATTCGAGGCCATGTCACCGATCGTGCTCGAGGGAAAGACGGACCCGAAGGGCGCACAGGCGCTGATCAACTACGGCGTCCTCGCCGGCATCGTGATGGGTCTGCTGTCGGCGATACTGTGGCAGCGGTTCTACCGTACGAAGCTGCCCGATTTCCTCGGCTTCTTCAACGGCCGACGACTGGTACCGATCCTGACCGCGTTCACCGGCCTGATCGTCGGTGTCGGGATGGCGTTCCTGTACCCGGCCTTCAACTCCGCGCTCACCTGGGTGGGTGAGACCGTCGCGAACAACGCGGTCGTCGGCGGCGGCATTTACGGCGCGGCCAACCGCCTGCTCATCCCCACCGGTCTGCACCACATCCTGAACTCCACGGTCTGGTTCCTCGTCGGCGATTACACCGACGCCTCCGGCCAGCTCGTACGCGGCGACCTCAACCGCTTCTTCGCCGGCGATCCGACCGCGGGCACGTTCATGACGGGCTTCTTCCCCATCATGATGTTCGCGCTTCCCGCTGCCGCGCTGGCCATTTGGCGCAACGCGCGGCCGTCGCAGAAGAAGCTGGTCGGCGGCATCATGCTCTCCACCGGCCTGACCGCGTTCGTCACCGGCATCACCGAGCCGCTGGAATTCTCGTTCATGTTCGTGGCGTGGCCGCTGTATGTGGTGCACGCGATCTTGACGGGCACGTCGATGGCGCTGGTGAACGCGCTCGGCATCCACGACGGATTCACGTTCTCCGCCGGCGCGATCGACTATCTGCTGAACTTCGGCAAGGCCACCGACGCCTGGCTGCTGATCCCGATCGGACTCGGCTACGCGGTGATCTATTACGCGCTCTTCAGCTTCGTGATCAAGAAGTGGAACCTGCGCACGCCGGGGCGCGAAGCGGAAACCGATGTCGAGGCAGGCCTGCCCGACGCGGCGCTGGTCGAAGCGCGGACCGCGCTGACAGCCACCGGCGATACTCGAACCGATGCCCCGTCGGTCGCCGAAGTCGAAACGAAGCTGGACAAGAAACTGGAAGGTGAGTGAGGCAATGAGCACCCGTACCGTCATCGTCGGATCCCCGGTGGGGCTGCACGCGCGGCCCGCCGCGAAACTCACGCAGGCAGTCCAGGCCGCGGGGGTGCCGGTCCGGATCTCGTTGGGAGATGGCGAACCCGTCGACGCGGCCAGCGTGCTCGCGGTGATGACGCTGGGCGCCGGCCACGGTGACGAGGTGACCCTGCACGCCGAGGACGCCGACGCGATCTTGGACCAGTTGGCCGAACTCATCGCCTCGGACCTGGACTCTGCCTGATGCCCGAGCGGGTGATCCGTGGACTCGGAGTGAGTCCCGGCGTGGTGTGCGCGCCGTGGTTGCGGTTCGGGTCGCCGCTCGCGACGTCGGCGCACGACCGCGTCGGCGGCTCGGTCGCCGACGAGCTGGCCCGGGTCGAGGACGCGCTCGGTGGCGTGGCCGACGAGATGACCGCGCGGGCCGCGCGCGTGAACGGTGTGGCGGCGGAGATTCTCTCGATGTCGGCGATGATGGCCCGTGATCCGGGCATCGTCGCCGCCACCGAGAAGGAGCTCGCCGCCGGGATGCCGACGGCGCACGCGGTGCACCTGGCATTCGAGGGATTCTGCGCGAAACTGGAAGCGCTCGGCGGGTACATGGCCGAGCGGGCGACCGATCTGCGCGACATCGGCGGGCGGACCGTCGCGGTCCTGCTCGGGCGGCCGATGCCTGGCATTCCGGAGCCGGGGTATCCGTTCGTGCTGGTCGCGCGGGATCTCGCGCCCGCCGACACTGCGATGCTGGGTGAGAGCGAGGTGGTGGGACTGCTCACCACCGAAGGCGGGCCGACCAGCCACACCGCGATTCTCGCGAAGTCCCTCGGCCTGCCCGCGGTGGTGAACTGTCCCGATGCCGATCAGCTCGTCGACGGCGCGCCGGTGCTGCTCGACGGCGCGACCGGCGAGGTCGTGATCGATCCGAGCCCCGTCCGTCAGCGGGCAGCCCTCGAACAGGCAGCGGCGGGCACAGCGCGGATCGCGGCGGTCAGCGGGCCCGGACATACCGCTGACGGGACGCCGGTGCGACTGCTGGTGAACATCGGCACCGTCGATGACGCGACGAAGACGGGACCGATCGACAGCGAGGGTGTCGGGCTGTTGCGCACCGAGTTCATGTATCTCGGGAAGACCTCGGAGCCGTCGCTGGACGAGCAGACCGCCTCCTACACAGCGGTTCTCGAACAGTTCGCCGGACGACGAGTGGTAGTGCGAACCCTCGACGCCGGGTCGGATAAGCCGCTGCCGTTTCTCGATCTCGGTACCGAGGAGAACCCGGCACTCGGCGTGCGCGGGCTGCGGATCGGCACCGCGTTCCCGCAGACCCTCGCCACGCAGCTCACGGCACTCGCCCGCGCGGGCGAGGCGACCGGGGCCGAGCTGTGGGTGATGGCGCCGATGGTCGCCACCGTAGACGAGGCCGCCGGGTTCGCCGCGCTGGCAAGGGAATCCGGGTTGACCCAGGTCGGGGCGATGATCGAGATCCCGGCGGCCGCGTTGCGCGCCGCCGACCTGCTCGCGCAACTGGACTTCGTCAGTATCGGTACCAATGATCTGAGCCAGTACACCTGCGCGGTGGATCGGCTGGCGGGCGGGCTCGCGCAACTGCTCGATCCGTGGCAGCCCGCGGTGCTCGATCTGATCGCGATGGTCGGTGCCGCCGGTGCGGCCGCGGGCAAGTCGGTCGGGGTGTGTGGCGAGGCGGCGTCGGATCCGACGTTGGCACCGGTGCTGGTGGGGCTGGGCGTGACGAGTTTGTCGATGTCGGCGCCCGCGCTGCCCGCGGTGCGGGCGGCGTTGGCCGCGGTGGATATGCAGCGGTGCCAGGATGCGGCCGATGCGGCGCGCGCGGCGCGCAATCCGCAGGCGGGACGTGCGGCGGTCGCAGCGATCATCGGGCGGACGTGAAAAAGGTTGTCGCGCAAGTGGTTCAGTTGTTGGGCGGATCGCGGTGTGGCGGTCTGCGGTGGTCTGCGGTCGCAATGATGGATACCGCCTCGGGTGTTCGGGCAGGTATTGGCTCCCGGTGAAAGGTTCGTCGTGACGGGAATCGTGCGCGGTCGCCTCGTCGGGGCGGGCGCGGGGGAAGTGGATGACGGCGTCGTCGAATTCGCGGGTGGGCGAATCACCTGGGTCGGCGAAGCGACGAATTATTCGTCACCCGAACGACTTCCAGAATCCAGTGCTGACCTGGTGCTTCCGGGACTGATCGATCTGCACTGCCACGGTGGGGCCGGGTTCGGGTTTCCCAACGCCGATGCGCGGGGCGCTCGAGTCGCGGCGGCCCACCATCGGGGACAGGGCACCACCGGGTTGATGGGGAGCTTGGTGTCGGATCAGCCGGAGATACTGATCGCGCAGGCGGCGATGTTGGCTGATCTCGTCGAGGACGGCGTTCTGCTCGGGGTGCACCTCGAGGGGCCGTTCATCAATGCCGCCCGTTGTGGAGCACAGGATCGCGCGGCGATCATTCCCGGCGATCCCGGGTTGTTCGAGCGGATCTACGCGGCCGCGCGCGGCACGGTGCGGTCGATGACGTTGGCGCCCGAGACCGCGCGTTTCGACGCGCTGCTGGCCGCGATGCGCCGACACGACGTGCTGCCGAGCCTCGGACACACCGATGCCGATGCCGCGACCACCACGGCGTGCATCGCCGGGGCCCGTGGCGGCCCGATCACCGCTACGCACCTGTTCAACGGGATGCCGGCACTGCATCACCGCTCCCCCGGGCCGGTCGCCGCCTGTCTGGCCGCGGCGGGGCGGGGCCAGATGGTGGTCGAATTGATCGGTGACGGTGTGCATGTGGCGCCGGAGGCGGTGGCGATGGTGTTCGATACCGTCGGGCCGGATCAGATCGCGCTGGTGTCCGATGCGATGGCGGCGGCGGGCATGAGCGATGGTGACTATCGACTGGGCGCCCTCGACGTTCAGGTACACGACGGCGTCGCCCGACTGGTCACCGAGGACGGGTCGCCCGGGGCGATCGCGGGCGGCACGGCACGGCTGGTCGATGTGCTGCGCTGGACCGTCGTCGAGGCCGGCGTCCCCCTGTCCGACGCGGTGACCGCCGCGACGCGGACCCCCGCTCGTGTCCTCGGCTTGGAGGGCGAACGCGGCAGCCTCACCGTCGGTGCGCGTGCCGACATTCTTGTCACCGACCAGTCATTGCGGCCGCGGCGGGTGCTCGTCGCCGGAACGGAAGGAATCTGATGGAGATCGTGATCCGGGCTGACGAGAACGAAGTGGCGCGCACGGTCGCCGATATCGTCGGCGGCCATGTACGGCGCGGCAACGCGATCCTCGGCTTGGCGACCGGGTCGTCGCCGCTGGGGAGCTATCGGGAGCTGGCGCGCCGGTACCGCGCGGGCGAGTTGGACTTCACTACCGCCGTCGCCTTCCTGCTCGACGAATATGTGGGATTGCCGAAAGATCATCCGCAGTCGTATTTTTCGGTGATCCGGTCGGAATTCGTCGACCATGTGAACCTGGATCCGGCGCGAGTGCTGAGCCCGAACGGGGAGGCCGGTGATGTCGCGGGCGAGGGCCGACGCTATGACGCCGCCATCGCCGCGGCGGGTGGAATCGATGTGCAGCTACTGGGGATCGGCACCGATGGGCATATCGGATTCAACGAGCCAGGGTCGGCGCTGACCTCGCGCACGCGGGTGAAAACGCTGACCGAACAGACGCGTCAGGACAACGCGCGCTTCTTCGACGGACCGGAGAACGTGCCGCATCACGTGCTCACGCAGGGACTCGGCACCATCAACGAGGCCGGACATCTGGTGATGATCGCGCTCGGCGCGGGGAAGGCCGACGCGATCGCCGCCGCCGCCGAAGGGCCGTTGTCGGCGTTCTGCCCGGCGTCGGTCATGCAGTGGCATCCCCATGTCACGGTGGTGATCGACGAGGCCGCGGCGAGCAAGTTGAGGTTGGCGGATTACTACCGGTACGCGCTGGCCAACAAGCCCGCCTGGCAGTCGTTCTGACGCGACCACCGCCCAGCTGGATCAGGTGCGCTCGGCCAAGATCAACTGCGCCTCACCGGTATCGCAGTCGAATGCCGCCTGGACCGCCGCGATGGCTTTCTCGTGTTCGCCTGCCGCCACCAGCTGGTCGATATCGGCCCACTGATCGGTGGGCGGGGCCACCGAGAGATCGAGGCGGCGGTCGAGGCGTTCCCACATGCGGGCCACGGTGGGGTCGTCGGCGAGTAATCCGCCGAGATGGGCTTTGAAGTTCGCGTGCTCGGTTCGGTACATGCCCATCCAACTGCTGTCGGGCGGGCTGGCTTCGGCGTTGGCCGTGCGGTCGGCGAGTTTGAGGATCACCGCCCTCGGGTGTGCCGCGATCTTGTCGTAGGCGTTCTGGTTTCGCGCCTTGCGGTCGGGGCCGATGCCGGTGACCGCCCACACCAGATCGAGAACCGAACGGCCGAAACGGGATTCGACGTCCTCGGCCGTGACCGGGGTGTCTTCGACCACGTCGTGGAGCCAGGCCGCGACGACGAGGTCTCCGCCGAAACCGAAATCGTCGAGCACGCCCCGCACGGCCGCGAGATGGGTGACGTAGGGATGGTTGCCGTAGCGCTGATCACCATGGGCCGCGAGTGCGAAATCCCGCGCTCGGGCCTCGCGCTGATCGATCCCCGCGCGCTGTTCGAACTCCATGCCGCACCCCCGTGCTCGATTGGTGATCGTGTCGAGATCGACCCTAGCCGAGGGCACCGACAGGTTGCCGGGATCGGTGGCGGACGACCGGTTTCAGACGGGCCGGTGGCCCAGGTCCGGCCACGGCGGGCGACGCAGCAACGCCAACGCCGCGATGACCCCGGTGAGCAGGCCGATCCATTCGCCGAGCTGCGCGATGCGATTGGCGTCCATCGCGGGCGTCCAGTGCGCGCGGCCTTCGTGGACGACGAACACACCGACCGGACGAGGGTGCCGCAGCAGGCCGCCCACGCTCGAGACGGTAATGACCGTAGCGCCGTCGGCCGTGTCGATCGGCTCGCCGAACACGATCGGCGGCTCGGCCACCAGCTGTTCGACGCGATCTCTGATCGTCATCGCTGTCCTGTCTCGTCGTCCGGCATTGCCGTCGAACATACGCGCACCGCGAGCGCGCCGTCGAGGATCGCTGCGCGCGGCGCGCCGCCGATAGACGTCGTAATAGCCATGCGAATAGCGTTGTCACCCAATCTTTTCCGAACCTCACATCGGCGGGGACACCGACGCGGGTGTTGCCTGGAGAAAGCTCCGGCGCTCAGCTGCCATGATGGTCGGGTCATGGCCGTGGCGAAGGGTGCACCGATGTCAGAGCAGACGTTGTCGACACAGTGGTCGCGATCGCTGGGTTTGCGGGTGCCGCTGGTGAACGCGCCGATGGGCGGTGCGGCCGGTGGCCGGCTGGCGGCGGCGGTGAGCGCCGCGGGTGGACTCGGAATGATCGGCATGGGCAGTGCGGGGTCGGTGGCGGCGTTGCGCCGCGAACTGGCTGTCGCGGGAACGCCGGCCGGGATCGGACTCGTCGATTGGGTTCGCACTCGCGAGAACGGGCTGCTCGACGCCGCGATCGCCGCGGGTCCACGGATGATCTCGGTCAGTTTCGGCACCGATTTCTCCTGGGTCCCACGGGTGCGGGCGGCGGGCATCCTCGCCGTCACCCAGGTGTACGACGCACCGGGAGCCCATCGCGCTCAGGACGCGGGGATCGACGTTCTGGTGGCGCGCGGCAGCGAAGGTGGTGGTCACGGCGCCGACCGGCTGGCCTTGCTGCCGCTGCTCGACGTCGTCCTCGACATCGCGACCGTCCCGGTCCTGGCCGCAGGCGGCATCGGCTCCGGGCGCACGCTCGCGGCAGTGCTCGCGGCGGGCGCGGCGGGCGCGTGGCTGGGGACCTGCCTGGCCGCCACCGAGGAATCGCTACTGCCCGAATCCGCGCGCCTGGCGATGCTCGCCGCCGACTCCGGCAGCACCACGGTCACCACCGCGTTCGACGAGGCGCTCGATCTGCCATGGCCACCGATCTATCCGGCGCGTGTCCTGCGCAACGAGTTCACCGATCCGTGGTCGCGGCCCGAGGTCGACGAGGTACCCGATCCCGCGCGTCTTCGCGAGGCGATCGCGGCCGACGATCCTCGGCTCGCGCCGGTGGACGCGGGTCAGGGGGTCGGATCGGTGACCCACATCGAGCCCGCGGCGGCTGTGATCGACCGACTGTGTGTAGGCGCGACCGAGCTGCTGGCGGCACACCACCGGTAGGGCCGCGGTCGGGAAACCGACGGATCGTTGCAAAAATATATAGATCGGTCTAGTTTTAGGCAGTGGGCAAAAAGGGAGCCGAGACGCGGTGCAAGTTGATCCGTGCGACGCGGTCGCTGATCGAGTCGCACGGATATTTCGGCGCCGGGCTCAACCAGATCGTGCAGGAGAGCGGTGCCCCGCGCGGGTCGCTGTACTTCCATTTCCCCGGCGGTAAGGACGAATTGGTGGCGGCGGCGCTCGCCGAGAGCGGCACCGACATCGCGCGGATCATCCGCACGGTCGAGGCGACGGACGCGCGCGATTTCGCGCGCCGGATGATGAACCTGCTCGGCGATCAACTCGAGGCGTCGGACTGGACCATCGGGTGCCCGGTGGCGGCGGTCGCCTTGGACACCGCGTCCACCAACGACGCCGTGCAGCAGGCTTGTTCGGCGACGTATCGACTCTGGGAGGACGCGATCCGGGAACGCTTGATCGCCTTCGGTCACCCCGAACCCGAACGGATCACCACGGTCGCGCTCGCGCTGATCGAAGGCGGGCTCGTGCTGGCGCGGACCCACCGTTCCCGCCAACCACTGCAGCACCTCGCCGACACCATCGACGTACTGATCTGAGCCGTTCCTCTCCACGTCTCCGTCATATCCACAAAATATGTAAATCGGTCTACTGAAAGTAGGGCAAGATGCCACACACCGACTCCATCGTTTTCGGCGCCGCCGGGTTCATCGGGCGTTCGCTGGTCGCCGAATTGCTGCGCAACGGGAACACCGTCACCGCCGCCCTGCGCGCGGGCAGTCAGGATCGGTTGCGAACGTGGCTCGCCGGGCAGCATGTCGACATCGGCGGTTTGACCATCACCACCACCGATATCGGCGAACCGGATCTCGCGCTGGGCGGCCCCGTCGACGGCGTCCGCGATGTGTACAACGCGGCCGCGCTGATGAAGTTCGGACTGGACGCGCAGGTCGCGCGTCGGGTCAATCTCGACGGGGCGGTGCACGTATTGGAATGGGCCGCACGGCAACCCGACCTGCGGCGAATCGTGCACATCACCGGCTATCGCGCCGCCGACGGCGGCGGCGAGCAGGACTACGGCAACGGCGCGTACGAGGCGTCCAAAGTCGAGGCCGACGGCCTGCTGCGCCGGATCGCGGACGCGCGTGAGATTCCGCTGACCATCGCCAATCCTGCCGGTGTGCTCGGACCCGGCCAGTACTTCGGGCTCTCCGACATCATCGACAATCTGTGGCAGGGCCGATTGCCCGCGCTGCCGGGCTCGGCCGATACCTTCGTTCCGGTGGTCGATCTCGACTACGTGGCCAGGTTCATCGTGGCGCTGCCCACCCAGCCCGATACCGTCGGCAGGTCCTTTCCGCTGCTGGATGCCGCGACTCCCACCCTGCCCGACCTGATTCGGCTCGTCGCGGACCATCTGCGTGTCGCCGCGCCGCGCTTCACGCTGCCGACCGCGCTGGTCCGTCGGCTGCCCCGGGCGGTGACCCATGCCGATCCCGAGGCGCTGTCGTTCCTCAGCAGCGATCGGTACGACACCAGCCACAGCGATGTCATCGCACGGCGGCTCGGCATCAGCCATCCGCCGGTCGACGAACTACTCCGTACCTACGCCGACGGGATAGTCGCCGGCCGCAACGGCGCTGTACCACCCACACCGACAGCCGGATTCCGGGACGGGACCTGGCTGACCGGCGAACGAACCGACCCGGAATACGTCCTGTTGCACGGCATTCCGCTCAATGGTGACTCGTGGGCCGAGGTGATACGCGAGTTGAACGCCCCGGCGCTGGCCGCCGACCTCCCCGGACTCGGACGCTCGGCGGTGTCCGCGCGGCAGTTCGGTGACTGGATGGAGGAATTGATGGCGCCGGTGCGAACACGACCGGTCATCGTCGGTCATTCGTTGGGGACATGGGCCGCAATACAATTCGCGCTGCGTCATCCCGACCGAGTGTCCAGGCTGGTGCTGATCGCGCCCGCCTTCCTCCAGCAGCCCGCCTCGCGGCTCACGGGTTCACCGATCGCCGCCGAGGTCGTCAAGCGAATGTCGGCCGCGACAATCGCTGCGCGACTCGGCATCCCGGAAGGACCCGCCCTCGCCTCCGCGCTCGCCGATCTGCGGCGACCCGGCGTCGCCCAGCGCACCTGGTCGGCCCTGCGCGCCGCCGGCGCCTCGCGAGACGAGCTCGCCGCCGCACTGACCCGGGTCACCGTTCCGGTCGACATCATCGTCGGATCCGACGATCCACTGATCGAGTCGACCGATCGGCCGGTCACGACGATCACCGGCACCGGGCACTATCCGCAGCTGACCCATCCGGATCTGGTCGCGCGTTTCCTGCGTGGCGATTCGGTCTCCGCCGCGTCGCACCACCACACGACGAGCAGTAGCTAGCGGAACCGGCTCGGGAGCAATCGATCTCGGACTTCGCGACGACCGACGGATCTGCCCGCGACACTCATCCGGCCGGAGCCGCGAGTTCGATCCGGAGTGCGGGGTCGTTCACCATCTGCGGCGGCAGCGCGACGGACTCCTCGGTTCGCCATCGTGCGTGCCAGCTGGGCACCCCACCGGGAAGATTCGGCTCTCTCGGGGTGGTGAGAAGTGGTAGGTCGAGGCGGGCCGAGGTGACGGTGACGGCGGCGTTCGTCGGCGTGTGCGACCACACGTCGTCGACCGCGTTGGTGATCCGGACACCGAGCCGATGGCCGGTGGCCAGGCGAGCGTCCTGCCAAAGCAGCCGGATCTCGGATTCGGGGCGGACCGGGGCGATACCGCGGGTGATGACAGTGGCGCGTCCGTCCGGGGCGACATCGTAGAGCTCCAGTGCGACAGTCGCTTCCGGCGGTCCGGTGAGGGTCAGCGCGGCCCTCGCGCGGCCCGCGAGGTGCACCGGTTCGGTGACCGGCGCCGAGAGCGACCAGATTTCCCGATCCGCGCCGGGCAACAGTCCACGGTCGTTGAAGGTACCGGTGCGCAGCGCGACCGATACGCGCCGAGAATCGGTGGGCGGCCATGCGGTTTCACTACGCCAACCACCGTCGAACTGGCCGACGGTCACCGGCGGGCCCGGCACCTCCACATCGGCGCCCGCCACATGCCGGTCCAGGAAGGCGTAGAGCTCCGAGGCGAACTGGGGTGTGCCGCACTTCTCGCGGCAGTCCGAGTGGCCCCACTGCCCGAACCAGGCGCGATGCTCACCGGGACCTCTGGCCTCCCATGCCTCGATGATGCGGTCGGCGCGCGTGTTGGAGTCGAGGAAGCTCTGGCCGAGGAACATCGGGGTGGTGGTGCCGCGGACGGCCTCCACCATGTCGCGTTCGCGCCAGTTCGGGTCGGCGCCGTTGTGGTCGGTGGTGAGAGCGAGGTAGCGAGCGGCACAGTCCTGGGTCATCTGGACGGCATTGGCTCTGTACTCGTCGCTGTCGGCGGGGTGGCCGGGGGTAGAGGCGATGGCCAGGTGTTCGGCGCCCGCGGTGTCGGCGGGGCGGATACCGTCGTCGGTCAACGGTTTTCCGCCGAACTTCCACGCCGTGCCCTGCATATAGAGGTACGAGTACGGATCGACGACCGGTTCGAACGCCGCCACCGCGGCCAACCCCTTCGGTTTCGCGGCCAGCGCCATCATCCCGGTCCATCCCTCATAGGACGTGCCGACCACCCCGACCCGCCCCGTCGACCACGGCCTGCTCGCCGCCCACTCCACCGCCGCCGCCACATCCGAGCGCTCCCCCGGGCCACCGAAATCCGGGCATCCGTTGGACCCGCCGAATCCGCGCAGATCGACGATCACATACGTGTACCCGGCCCGCAGTGCCCACTCGACCGGCAGGTTGTCGGTCGAGGGCCCGCCACCCGGCCGTGGCTGGGACAGGTACGCCAGATGCGCCCGATACGGACTGGCCGTGAGCAGCACCGGCGTTCGCGCGTCGGCGGCCATACCCGGCGGGCGCAGGACATCGGCGTGCAGCCGAGTCCCGTCGGGCGCGGTCAGATACTCCTGCGTCCAGGTGAACGCCACATTCACCGGTTCAGCCGTCGCCGGCGTCGTCATCGCGAGCACCAACGCCACACCGGCCACCACAACACCCCATCGCACCCCCGGACTATCGCCGGTCCCGGCCGCGTCGTCCAGCCCCGATTATCCGGGGCGTGTCGCCGGTCAGTGATCCGCTCGCGCATCCAGTTCGGCGAGCAATTCCAGACTGTCTCGGTAGAGCGCCTGCTGCGCCTGTTCATCGTAGGACGCCACCGAGGATCGAACCGGCTTGCGGCCCACTAGATACTCACCGGTGATCTGCGCGCGTTCCGGTGCGGCGACGAACCACGCGAGATCCGCGCCGGACCCACGCGGCGTGCGAACACCGGGGAGTACGACAAGGGCGCGGGCGATCGTCTTCCAGCCGATTCGCTGAACAGCACTGGCGTCCCTGGCCAAACCGGTTCCGGGCATCAGACCTGGGTCGAACGCGTTCACGGTGATGTCGCGGGGGGCCAACTCGCGAGCGAGATGGTAGGAGGTCTGGAGGTTCGCCAACTTCGAGGTGGTGTAGCAGCGGCGAGCGTCGCGCTGCGCGGATTCGGTCGGCGGTGGCGGGTAGGCGAGTTCGCGGGCGGTGGCGCGCAGTGGGTGCGGCATCCCGGTGAGCTGGTCGGGATCATGCGTGCCCGAGGACACCAGGATGATCCGCGCGGGTGCGGTGAAGTGGTCGAGCAGGTCGAGAATGAGGCCGAGATGGCCCAGGTGATTGGTAGCGAAAGTCGCCTCCATGCCGTCCGCGGTAAGGGCCCGGCGGGTGAACTGCACGCCCGCGTTGCAGACCAGGCCGGCCAGCGGCGGCAGGTCGGCGGCGACGAGTTCGGCGACGAACGCACCCACCGACCGACGTGAGGACAGATCGAGTGCCATGCCGTGCGCACCGATGGTCGCGGCTGTCTCCCGAGTTCGATTCGCCTCACGACCGGTGATCACCACGGTGTTGTGTGGGTCACGCGCGAGGTTCCTGGCGCATTCGTAACCGAGCCCGCTCGTGCCGCCGGTGATCACGATTGTTCTGTCACTTGATGTCATATGGCACAGTCTGCCATCTTGTGCGCACATGCGACACTGTTTCGATGTCGCTGCGGGATCTCAAACGGGAACGGACCAGGCGATCCATCGTCGATACCGCATTCCGGCTGTTCGCCGAACGAGGCTTCGACGGCGTCACCGTCGCCGAGATCGCGGCAGCCGCGGAAGTCGGCACCCGCACGCTGCATCGCTACTTCACCAGCAAGGAAGAGTTGGTCTTCCCCGAGGACGACGATCTGCGTGCCGACCTGGCCCGACTTCTCGCCGAACGCCCCGCGGGTGAACACCCCGAAACCACCCTCGCCGTCGTTATCACGCCCCTGATCAGCAGGTTCGGCGGTGAACAACTCACCAGGGCACGCACCCGCGACGCCCTGATCACCGCCACCCCAGCCCTGCGAGCCCGCGACCTGGCCAAGCAGGCCGCCGTGGAACAGCTCATCGAACACCACCTGGCCCGCCAGTTGGGCGTCGCCGTCGACAGCGACGTTCGCCCGGCCCTCTGGGCGAAGATCGGCATGGCGTGCTTCTTCTCCGCGTACCGCGTCTGGCTCCACACGGGCGGCGACCTCGCCCACCACCTGACCGACGCCCGCACGGCGCTGGCCGAAACTATCCCTCGACACAGTTGACGCCACCGCCCGAACTGGCCCGGATACGCGAAATCGCCCGCCCCACGAACACGTGGGACGGGCGATTTCGGTAGTGCTACTGCGTAACCCGCAGTTCAGAGCCGAGGTACGACTTAGACGTCGTAGTACAGCTCGAACTCGTAGGGGTGCGGACGCAGGTTGACCGGCGCGATTTCGTTGTCGCGCTTGAGCTGGATCCAGGTCTCGATGAGGTCAGGCGTGAAGACGTTGCCCTCGGTGAGGTAGTCGTGATCCGACTCGAGACGGTCGATGACCGTGGCCAGGCTGGTGGGGGCCTGGGGGATGTTCTTGGCCTCCTCCGGCGGGAGCTCGTAGAGGTCCTTGTCGACGGGGGCCAGCGGCTCGATCTTGTTCTTGATGCCGTCCAGGCCCGCCATCATCATGGCGGCGAAGGCCAGGTACGGGTTGCCCGAGGAGTCCGGCGCGCGGAACTCGATGCGCTTGGCCTTCGGGTTGTTGCCCGTCACCGGGATACGCACGGCAGCCGAGCGGTTGCGCTGCGAGTACACCAGGTTGATGGGGGCCTCGTAGCCCGGCACCAGACGGTGGTAGGAGTTGACGGTCGGGTTGGTGAACGCCAGCAGCGACGGGGCGTGGTGCAGGATGCCGCCGATGTAGTGACGCGCCAGATCCGACAGGCCGCCGTAGCCGGCCTCGTCGTGGAACAGCGGCTTGCCGTCCTTCCACAGCGACTGGTGCACGTGCATGCCCGAGCCGTTGTCGCCGAAGAGGGGCTTCGGCATGAAGGTGACAGACTTGCCTTCCTGCCACGCGGTGTTCTTCACGATGTACTTGAACAGCTGCAGGTCGTCCGCCGCCGAGAGCAGCGTGCCGAACTTGTAGTTGATCTCGGCCTGACCGGCGGTGCCGACCTCGTGGTGGCCACGCTCGAGCTCGAAGCCCGCGTTCTGCAGGTTGGTCGAGATCTTGTCGCGCAGGTCGACGTAGTGGTCGTACGGGGCGACGGGGAAGTAACCGCCCTTGTTGCGGACCTTGTAGCCGAGGTTGCGGCTGCCGTCCGGGTTGAACTCCTTGCCGGTGTTCCACGAGCCGGAGACGGACTCGATCTCGTAGAACGAGCCGTTCATGCCGGAGCCGTAACGGACGCCGTCGAAGATGTAGAACTCGGCCTCGGCACCGAAGTAGGCGGTGTCGGCGATACCGGTCGAACGCAGGTACTCCTCCGCCTTGCGCGCGATGTTGCGCGGGTCGCGGGAGTAGGCCTCACGGGTGAACGGGTCGTGCACGAAGAAGTTCAGGTTGAGCGTCTTGGCGGCACGGAACGGGTCGATCCGGGCGGTGCTGAAGTCGGGGAGCAGGAGCATGTCCGACTCGTCGATCGACTGGAAGCCACGCACCGAGGAGCCGTCGAACGCCAGACCCTCTTCCGCCAGGTCGGCGGTGAACGCCTTGGCCGGGATCGAGAAGTGCTGCTGGACGCCGGGCAGGTCGGAGAAGCGGATATCGACGTATTCGATGTCCTCTTCCTTGATGTACTGGATGACCTCTTCGGCCGTGCTGAACGTCACTTGCTCTCCTTACGAATCGGTTCCCAGCCAGTCGCGATGCTGGCCCTTTCGAACGACCTGCGCGCAGTCGCTACGAAGGGGTTCGTCGCGACCTGACGCTAAGGACGCGGTGTTTCCCAACAGTCAAGGCTATGTTTCGCCAGTGTTACGCGAGCCGGATGCCTGGGTGATGTCAGCCATCCGGGCGCGATCTCCACGCTAATCCTGCCATCCGCGCGATCCCGCGCTGACGTGACCTCCATTAATGCGGTCGTGGGCGGCCGATCGCGCGCCACTATCCTGGTCCCATGGCGCGTATAACCGGCACATGGCTCTCCGGATCCCCGGGCGAACCCGGCGACTCGGAAATCTCCGGCTACCCCGGTGAGCTCTACGGGCTGCCGCGCGAGGGAGCGGGCTCGCTCGCCCCGACGTGGCGCCGTGTCGTCGCGCTGTTCATCGACTGGTTCATCGCGGTCGGGATCGCCGCGGTGATCACTCGCAGCTTCGTGTCGTCGTCGGTGCCGCTGCTGGTGTGGTTCGTGGTCGGCGTGGCGGCGGTGACCCTGTTCGGGTTCACGCCGGGCCAGTACTTCATGAAGCTTCGGGTGCTGCGGATCGACGCTCCGGTCGCGGTGGGATTCGTGCGCGCGCTGGCCAGGCAGCTGCTGCTGGTGTTCGTGGTGCCCGCGCTGTTCACCGATGCCGACGGGCGCGGCATGCACGACCGGGCCACGGGGACGTCGCTGGTCAACGCTCGCTGAGCTGTCCGGGCCACGCCCGGGTCGACAAACGCCGCGAGCCCGTCACCTGCGATCAGGTGACGGGCTCGCCGACGATAGTGCGGATCAGCGACGACGGATCGCGCGCTGCATGCCCTTCATCTTCGCGCCGGGGGGCATCGGCCCCTTCGGCATCGCGGGACCGCTGCGCGAGCTCAGGGCCGTGAGCCTGCCCTCGATCTGGTCGATCCGCTTGACGTCGATGTTGCGCGGCAGCTTGGTGAGGTATTTCTGCAGCTCCTTGAGCGGAGTCTGGCCTTCCTCGTTGCCGACGATCACTTCGTAGATGGGGGTGTCACCGACCAGGCGGGCGGTGCGCTTCTTCTCCTGCGCGATGAGCGAGCGGACCCGCTGCGGCGAACCCTCGGCGACGAAGATCACCCCGGGCAGACCGATCACGCGGTGCACGGCATCGAGCTGGGTGGTCGCGGCGACGCCGTTGGCGACCCGCCACTTCCCTTGGAGGTTCTCCAGCACCCACGCCGCGGCGCCCGCCTGACCCTCGGCCTTGCGGTACACGTTCTTCTGCACGCGGCGCCCGAACAGGATGAATGCCAGCAGCACACCCAGCAGCAGACCCAGCGGCAGCAGGAACCACTGCATGTCGAAGATCAGCCCGATGAGGAAGAAGACCACCGTGGTGCCGACCAGCGCGCCGATCATCAGCGGCAGCAGCGCCTTGTCTTCCTTGCGCTGCATGTTGAACGCCTGCCACAACTGCTGACGACGCTCACGTGATGCCTGCTTACGGGCCGCTTTAGCCGCGGCCCTGGCTTCCTTCGACGGCTTGCCGCCCTTGCCTCCTGCCATGCTGCCAGCTTAGATGGCGTGCCGCCGACGCGTCTGACCGCATCACGCGGTGCGATGATCGCGGCGTTTCGCCGACGTTCGACGGGCGCGGGCCCTCGCCACGGGCCACAATGGCTGTGATGCGCCCGATCACCGAGAATCCCGCCCTGTCCCCCGTCACCGAGGGCGTCGATGACGAGGTCGCCCAGCGGCTGGCCCTCGCGCTGCGGTGCGTGACGGTGTCGACCGAGGATCCCGCGCACACCGCCGACGCGGAGTTCGCGCGCCTGGCCGCCCACCTCGAGACGTCGTTCCCGCGCGTGCACGCCGAGCTGGCGCTGACCACCTTCGGCCACAGCAGGCTCTACCGCTGGCAGGGGGCCGAGGCGGGCCCCGTATCGGCGATCCTGCTCGCCCACCAGGACGTGGTGCCGGTCGACGACGCGCAACGCTGGACCCATCCCCCGTTCGACGGCGTCGTCGACGACGAGTTCATCTGGGGTCGCGGCGCGATCGACGACAAGAGCCGCGTGCTCGCCGTCCTCGAGGCGGTGGAGTCGGCACTGGCGGCCGGAACTCGTCCGCGCCACACCATGTTCCTCGCCTTCGGTCACGACGAGGAGGTCTTCGGCGACGGCGGCGCGGTCCGGATGGCCCGGTACCTCCGCGATCAGGACGTGCGGGCGCAACTGCTGCTCGACGAGGGCGGGGTGATCACCGAGGGTGTCGCCGACGGGGTCGACCGTCCGGTGGCCAGCATCATGCTCGGCGAGAAAGGCTATGCGACGGTACGGCTTTCGGTCACCGAGACCGGCGGTCACTCCTCGATGCCCGGCAAGCAGACCGCGGTGGGACGGCTGGCACGCGCGGTGGCGCGGGTGCAGGACCATCCGATGCCGCTGCGGCTGACCCCCGTGATCGCCGACATGCTCGCCCGCATGCGCGAGGTACTGCCCGAACCACGACGTCGGCTGCTCGAGCTCACCGACGCGCGCGGGCTGGCCCGGCTGGCCGGACCGCTCGTCGCCCGCGTCATGGCGACGGGCCCGACCACCGAGGCACTCGTACGCACCACCACCGCGCCCACCGTGATCAGCGGCGGCGTGAAGGCCAATGTGCTCCCGCAGAGCGCCGAGGCACTGGTGAATTTCCGTATCCTGCCCGGTGATTCGGTGGCGGCGGTGCTGGCGCACTGCACCAGGGTGATCCGCGATATCGGCGTGGCGATCGATCTCGTCGGACCGGTGTCGGAGCCTTCGCGGTTCACGGCGCCGGGTCCGGCGTTCGACATGGTCGCCGAGCTGGCGTCGAGCGTGGTGCCCGGGATCGTGACGACCACCGGGATCGTGCCGGGCGCCACGGATTCGCGCCACTACGACGGTCTCGCCGCGACCCGGTGCAATTTCGCGCCGATCGTGTTGACCGCGGCGGATCTGGAACGGATCCACGGAACCGACGAGCGGATCTCGCGGCTCAACTACGCTCGCCTGATCGAGTTCAACCGGCGTCTCATCGAGCGGCTCGCCGCGGCGCCCGAAGCAGGAGGAGCGCCACGATGACCACCGACACCGGCGAGTTCGCGGGCCACGGCGGCAAGATCGCCTGGCGCGCATGGCAACCCGAGACCGCACCGATCGCGGTGGTCGCGCTGGTACACGGCGTCGCCGAGCACTCGGGCCGCTATGAACACGTGGGCGCCGCGCTGGCCGACGCGGGTTTCGCGGTCTACGCGCTGGACCACATCGGACACGGCCGCTCCGCGGGTTCGGCGGCCAATATCGATTCGATGCAGAGCGCCGCCGACAATGTCGCGACCCTGCTCGACCTCGCGAGCGCCGCCCATCCCGGCGTGCCCCGGTTTCTGCTCGGGCATTCGATGGGCAGCCTGGTGGTGCTGCATCTGGCCACTCGCGGCCCGGTCGACGTGGCGGGCGTCATCGTCTCCGCGCCGCCCCTCGACATCGCGGTCGGCAATCCGGTCCAGCGCCTCGCCGCTCCCCTGCTCACCCGGTTCGCCCCGAATCTCGGTGTGCTGACCCTGGATTCGTCGATGATCAGCCGCGATCCCGAGGTGGTACGCGCCTATGACGACGACCCCCTGGTCTTCCGCGGCAAGCTGCCCGCGCGCACCGCGGTGGAGATCCTGCAGCACACCGCGCTGGTGAAGCAGCGTCTGAGCGCGCTCACCGCGCCGCTACTGGTGGTCCACGGCACGGCCGACGCGATCGCATCACCGTCGAGCGCCGATCTGCTCGAACGCGACGCGGGCTCGACCGATGTGACGGTTCTGCGCTACCCGGGGCTCTACCACGAGGTGTTCAACGAGCCCGAGCGTGCCGAGGTGCTCGGCGATGTCATCGGGTGGCTGACGACACATGTTACCGAACGGTAAGTTATCGCGCGGGCGAGGCTAGTAGACTCAGGACTCATGACCACGTCTACCGGCGCCGTTGCCTTCATTCGCGCCAGCTGGCACAGCTCCATCGTCAACAAGGCGCACGAGGGCTTCCTCGCCGAATACACCGGCTTCGGGTTCGATCCCGAGGTCGTCGAGGTGTTCGATGTGCCCGGCGCCTTCGAGATCCCGCTGCACGCCCAGCGCCTGGCGCGCACCGGCCGCTACGACGCGATCGTCGCCGCGGCCCTGGTCGTCGACGGCGGCATCTACCGTCACGACTTCGTCGCCTCCGCGGTGATCGACGGCCTGATGCGGGTGCAGCTCGACACCGATGTGCCGGTGTTCTCGGTGGTGCTCACTCCGCACCACTTCCACGAGCACAGCGAGCACGTGGACTACTACACCAACCACTTCGTGACAAAGGGAGCCGAGGCTGCCCGCGCGGTGGCGAACACCCTCAGCTCCCTGCGGTCACTGCCCGCTTCCCACTGAGCTGAGCTACTCGAGAACTACTTGAACTGGTTCAGGCAGGCCTGCTCGCCGCTGAGGACACCGGTGCGGAACGCTTCGAGGCGCTGATATCCGCTCGGCACCACCTTGCCGTTGACGTCGGCGGCGGCGAGGCCGTCGGCGAGCAGGCCCGAGACCGCCTCGTCGAGGTCACCGGCCGACAGGCGCGGATCACTGCTCGGCTCACTGAGTTTCGTGGTGAGTACGCCGGTCAGGCACGCCGTGCGCAGACCCGCTGACTCCGCACCCGACAGCGACAGCTTGCGATCCTGCTGCACCGCGAGGGCATAGCGGGACACGAAGACCGCGGCGGCGTTGTAATCGCCGGTGACCACCGCCGACAGCGGCTCCTGTTTCGTGCTCGCGCCCTCCCCCGCGCGCTTGGCCATGGCGGGGACGTCGGTGCCGATGGTATTCGACCCCGGGCAGTAGGAGACCGGCTCGGTGGTGGTCGTCGACGCGCAGTTGCGGGTGACGCCCGCGTAGTCGAACTTCGGCGCGTTCTTCACCGGCATCGACTTGCCGAGCTGGGCGGCCAGGGTGGTCAGCGTGTCCTTGTTCACCGGAAGCTGATCGTCGCGTTCACCCTCTTCGAAGGTGACGGGCAGGCCGGCGCGACGCTTCTCGATCTCGTCCTTGTTGATGTCCTTGCACGACTTGGCGCCCTGGGTGTACCCCATCTGCACCGCCGTGACCCGCTCGAACGCCGAACCGTGCACGGCGTTGGGATCGTTGGGGTCGCGGTCGCGCACGGCGACGGTCGCGCCGAGCACGCCGTTGAGACCGTCGGTGGTGTTGAGCGTGAAGTGCTTCGAATTGCCTTCTGCCACATGGCGAAGGAACACTCCGGCCAGACAATCCGCCTGCTGTTCCTTGACCAGTGTGTCGGTGAGGAGCCCGCGCAGCAGGTCGGCCTGGGACTGGATGGCGTGCCCGTATTCGTGGGCCAGCACCATCACCACCGACATCTCCTTGTACTTGTCGACCAGCAGCGGCAGCAGGACCGAGCGGTCCCAGCCGATGGTGTGGTCGAGCGGGCAGTAGGCGGCGTTCACCAGCTTGTAGGTGCTGCTCTTGCAGAACTGCACCGCCTCCGACTCCGGCGCCTTCGCCGACCACGAGATGTACTTCGAGGCGGGCTTGAAGCTGCCGCGGAAGGTCTTGGAATACTCTGTCTGCCAGTACTCTTCGATGTCGGCGATGGCGTTGAGAGCGAGCTTGTCGATCTTGCCGTTGTCGCCGTTGTCGGCCTTCTTGTCCGTGTCGGGCACACCGGGACGCGACCCGCTGGGGCCGGTGGACGACGCCGCGCCCGCCACCTCCCACGGGTTGTCCACGACCGGCTGCGCCTGGTCGCTCGCGACTGTTGTCGCGCCGCAACCGGATACGAGCATGCCGATACTCATCAAAGCTGCCACGGTCGCGCCGAACCGATGTCTTCTCATGCGCAGTCCTCCCCGGAAATCGTGCGGACGCCGTGCGGTCCGCGATCGAGCGATCACATGGTAAACGACTGCTGTCACAGGTCCATTCGGATCGTGGCCAGCACCGCGCGGTGGTCGGAGCCGGGGATGGTGAGGGTGCGGATCTGTTCGGCGACCCCACCGGCGACGAGGATGTGATCGATCCCGAGCACCGGCCCCCACCGGCGATCCGCCGGGTAGGTGAGCAGGACACCGTCGCCGGTCTGGTCGGCGGCCGAGGCGAACGCGCCGTCGAGCAGTGCGCGGTAGGCCGAATGATCGTGTGTCGCATTGAAATCCGCGCCGACGATGGCGGGGGCGCTGCTCGCGGCGAGGATCTCGTCGATCCGGCGCATCTCGGCCGACCAGGCGCCGAAGTCGAGGTTCGGCGGAATCGGATGGAAGGCGAAGACCGACATCGGTCCGCGCTGTGGATGTTGCATCGTGGCGGAGATGTTGCTCATGATGAAGCCGTCGTATTTCCTGGTGTCGCGCAACGGGTATCGGCTGTAGATGCCGGTGCCGCCACCGCCGGACCGCGCGGGTTCGAGATAGGAGTACGGCAGTCGCTCCTCGAGTCCGGCCCCACGCAGACCCGTGATCGAGTCGACGGTCAACTCTTCGACGGTGAGCACGTCGACGTTGTTGTCGCGCACCGCGCCGACCACCGCGTGCGGATCGGCCTGGCCGAAGAGGATGTTCGACTGCATGACCACCAGTTCCGGCCCATCGGCGGCCCTGGCCTCCGGAATGTAGGACGGCACCACCAACCACGCGGCACCGGCCAGCACCAGCACCGCCGCCCCCGAGCTGCGCCAGCCCCGCGCGAGGAGCAACAGCACCAGGCCGACGACCGCACCGAGCATCAACCACATCGCCCCCGACGCCAACAGCACCATCGACTTCTGGCGCCAGTCCACGACATGCAACACGATCCCGGCCACCGCCGCGACCACCGCGCCCCACCCCAGGACGAGCAACGCCCGTTCCACCCGTTTACGCATCATGAGGCCACCCTAAGCGGCTGCACTTTCAGGTCCCTTGCGACGGTCTTGGGACCCGCGCGAGCACTTACACTGGCCGATGGAAGGGAGGTGACCGTGTACATCGAAGAGTTCTCCGCCGCAGGTCCACTCACCGAGCAGGCGGTCGACGAGCTGATGACCGTCGCCAACAGATACACCTCGGCGATCACCATGACCGTCGGTGACCGCACCGTGCAGCTCCCGGTTCTCCCGGTCTGCTGGGACGAGTTGCGTGTCCGCGCGGGCACCACGATCACCGTCGAGGCCGACCGCGGCCACCGACCGGCCGACCTGGAGGACCGCACCGCGCTGACCGATTTCGTCACGACCTTCCAGCGCGCGACCGATCAGCCCTAGAGCGGCAGCCCCGCCTCGATCCAGTTGTAGGCCTGGATCTTTCGGGACTCGGGATCGTTGACCACCTGGTTGATGAGGTCGTTGATCTGCTCGGTGGACAGCGGGTAGCCGTAATGTTCGGCCGCACCCGCCGACGCCCACAGGGAGGCGAACAGGCCGGGCCCGCCGAGCAGGTGCGACAGCGCGGTGGCTACCTCGTCGACGGTGGCGAGAACACCGTGCACGAGAGCGATCGCGATGTCCTCGTCGCCGGGCGACATGCCGGGGGCGAGCGCACCGGATTCGACGGCGCGCTGGGCCAGCCACGCACGCGGGACCAGCGGGCTGGGGCCGATGGCGTCGCCGAGGTAGTAGCGCCACTCGCCGGGGTTGCCCTGGTCGAAGGCGTGGATGTAGAAGGTGCGGGTGATCGCCCACAGGGCGATGTAGCGCAGGGCGAGCTGTTCGGCGCCGAGCAGCGCGTCGGGGCCCTCCGCGCGGTCGCGCTCCAGCTGGTTCCAGGCGAAGCGGAACCAGACCTGTTCGGAGTTGCCGACCCAGGTGGCGGGCAGCCGGTCGGCCAGGGCGGCCAGATCGCCGACCGGACCGTCGACGGAGGCGTCACCGGAGGCTTCCACCCGCAGGTTGTCGACATAGCCGCGCAGCGCGTCGACGGAGGTGAACACCGCGTAGCCCAGTTGCGCGAAGCGGGTGAGGTCGGCGTTGACGGGCTCGAGCACGAGCACCACCGGCATACCGACGCCCTGCTGGAGCCCTTCGGGCCAAAAGGCTTCGGCCACAGCGAGTTCACGGCCGGTGACCGGATCGGAGACCTCACTGTCGAGCAGCGGGAAACCGAAGCCGTCGGCGACGAGATCGTCGACCAGCGCGTTGACCTGGTCTACCGCCGGATCGCCGAGGGTCACCCCGGCGACGCCGACCGTCAGCAGGGTCGGGCGGTGCAGCTTGCCGGTGCGCAGCTTCTCGAGGAAGGCCTCCGCCGAAGCGGAGAGCAGTTTGCGGCGCGCCCGCAGGAACTCGCGGTAGTTCTCCACCCGCCACAGCGACGGGTCGGTCGGAATCCACTGCGAGGCGAGCACACCCGGGTTGCGCCGTTCCACCTCGGCGAAGTAGTCGGCGGGCTCGCGCTCGCCGAGCTCGGCCTCGGAACCTGGGCTCAGGAAGCAGAAATTGGCGATCGCGTTGATCTCGTTGCGTTCGTAGCCCGCATCGCGCAGCAGGGTTTTCGGGAACAGGTAGTGCACCTGCACCGGGGTGCGCTCGCCGAACTGCTCGATGCCCAGCTCCGAGCCGGTGCCGAGATCGCGTGAACCGTCGACGCGGGTGAGCATGTACAGCAGTGGATAGAACCGCGAACCTCGGGTGGCGCCTGCGAAGTCGTCGGCGCACAGGTCCAGCGAGCCGCCGCGCAGCCGTTCCAGCGAACCGATCAGCGCGTTGATGCCGCCGCGTTCGAGCGTGTCGTAGTCCTGTTGCAGGAACGTCTCGGTGGAGCCGCTGAACCGGCCCCAGAGCGCGGAATGCACGTACCAGTACAGCACCCGGTCGCGGTGCAGATCGTCGTCGAAGCGGCCGCCGTTGAGGAACAGCAGGCGGGTGATCACGGGAATCGCGTAGCGCCCCATCAGGACTCGGTCGTGATCGAGGCCGAGCCGGCCCGCCACCGTGTCGAGGAAGGTGTCGACCTGCTCGGTGGTGGCCACCAGGGCCTGCTCGAATTCCGCGGGCGCCAGATCGCCGAGCGCGTCGAAGTGCGCGCGTCCGTTGCCGATGGCGATCACGTTGCGCAGCAACCAGTCCAGGGTGAACGTGTACCCGTCCTTGTCCCAGCGGATCAGGTGATCGCGCAGGTTGCCGCGGGCCTGCGGCCACTGCGCGCACAGGGTGGCCAGCGCGAGGTCGCCCTTGGACAGTTTGGTGCCGCCGGAGTTGACCCGGTTGAAGATGTCGACCACCTCGTCGACCGTGCGGTCCGAGCCGGTGATGGTCTCGACATTGAACTCGCGGTTGGCGACCTCGCGAACCTTGTTGAGCCGATCGAGGTAGCGGGCAAGGGTTTCCGGCGACTCGTCGGGGAACCTGGCCAGGTAGTGCATCGGGCCCTGAGCGAACAGTTCGGTGATGTCGATCCAGGCGGGGGCGGTATCGCGACCGGGCACCTGGAATTCGAAGAGCTCACGGTCGACATCGAAATGCAGACCGGTGAAGGCGATCTCGTCGCCTTCGAAGAAGGACGGCGCTGTCCCCCGCATGATTCCGTAGAGGGTGGTGATGCGCTGCTGCCCGTCGAGCAGCAACTGGCGCAGCCCCGAGCCGGTCGTCGACCCTCGGACCGCGATCTCCTCGGACCCGGTCTCCCACACCAGCAACCCACCGACCGGGTACCCGAGGTACAGCGACCGCATGAGTCCACGCACCTGGTCGCGGTTCCACACGTAGCCACGCTGGAACTCGGGCAGCAACACAGCACCGGAGTCGATCTGGTCGAGCAGGGTGGACAGACGTGTCACGGCAGCCTTTCGATCGAGATCCAGTGGCAGACAAGCGCCTTATCGTCGCATGAATCGTACCGACACATCCCGACATACCAGCGGCCGAACGGAACTCGCGCGGCTACGCCATCCCGGACACCGCGGACCGGAACGCATCCGAAGCATAGAAGGGAGCCAGTCTGCGACGCAGCACGGTATCGAGATAACCGCGCTCGTCGAGCGTCTCGAGAATCGGCGGGCCGAACCGCAGCGCCTCCTCGATCATGTCCGCGCGTCCGACGCCGAGCTCGGCCAGCAATTCGGCAAGGGGGGTGTCGCCGTATTTGTCGAAGACGTGGTCCACCCCCTCGTCGAGCAACGCGTGGAAGTAGTCGGTCTCGCGGAAGGTTCGCCAGAATTCGAAGACGAGCACGACGATATCCTCGACATCCTCGGCCGAGACCACATCGCGGAACGAGCCGACCGCGTCGCCGGTGTGTTTGCGCCAGGTCTCGCGGGCGCTGTCGAGCAATACCTCGTCGGCATCACTGCTGTTGCCGCGCAACACGAATCGCGCGCCGGTGCGGGTGATCGCGCCGATGCCGCTCTCGATCGCCGGCATCGCGGGTTCGGCCAACCGCGACAGCGCACCGCGCAGCGAACGCGCCAGGCCGCTGCCTTCGGGGTGCAGACCGTCGTCGACCGCGGTGACCACCGCGCGCTGCACCGCCTCGACGCACGCGTCGACGGTCACCGGGCTGTTGAGCACCAGGCGCACCAGCCGATGGGTGAGATCGAGCTCGGCTACGGCGTCGACCAGCTCGTCGAAGCGCCGGTTGTCGACGAGCTCACCGACCTCGATCTCGTCGTTGGCGCGGTGGTTGTACAGGCGGGTGGCGATCTCGCCGACGAGTTCGGGAATCGCGCCCTCGACCGGAACCTGCACGGCGAACTTGTGCGCGACCGCCTTGATCTGCTCGCGGGTCACCGCCTGCGCGAGGGTCAGCCGCGCGGCCTCGTCGAGCGCGCCGTCGATCTCCTCGGTGACGAACTCGAGGAACCCGGCGGGCTCGAGCAGCTGCTGTTTGGTGAACGCCACGTGCGCGTCGAGCACGCGCACGGCCAGATCGACGTGCGAGCCGTGCCCCTCGTTCATCTCACCCATGCCGCCCAGATTGGCACAGTCCGCGACGCGACGCGAAAAGCTCGCGCGCATTGGTCGCCGACGCACACGACACGCCGGTTGCCTCGGCATACCCCGCCCACAATGCGGTGCGAAAAACCACATCGCGCGGTTTGCTGGCGAGTATGGCATACTAAGTTGCTGAGACTGGGCTGATCGCAAGTGATCGCCATGGCTCACCTACGGAAAAGACTTTTAAAACATGACTCAAGGCACCGTCAAGTGGTTCAACGGCGAAAAGGGCTTCGGCTTCATCGCCCAAGACGGAGGCGGCCCCGACGTCTTCGTTCACTACTCGGCTATCGGCGGCTCGGGCTTCAAGTCCCTCGAAGAGGGACAGCGGGTGGAGTTCGAGGTCGGCCAGGGCCAGAAGGGCCCCCAGGCCCAGGACGTCCGCGCCATCTGATTTCGGCGTGAACTGAAAATGCCCCGCACCAGTGGTGCGGGGCTTTTTCATGCCGTGACTATCCCCCGAACACCCGCTCGACGACAACCTTCGCACGCCGGGTGACGCGCATATACGAATCGAGGAATTCGCTGCCGCCGTCGTCGTTGGGTCGGCCCGCTACCCGGGCAACCGCGGAGAGCAGTTGCCCAGGGCCCGGGAGTTGATCGGTCGGTTTGCCCTTGACCAGGACGAGCGCGTTGCGGGCGGCGGTGGCGGTGATCCACGATTCCCGCAGGAGCGCGACATCCTCGGGTTCGAGAATGCCCTCGGCCTCGATCACGTCGAGCGTTTGCAAGGTCGAGGTGTTGTGCAACGCGGGTATCTCGTGCGCGTGGCGCAGTTGCAGCAACTGCACGGTCCATTCGATGTCGGCCAGGCCGCCGCGTCCCAGTTTGGTGTGGGTGGCCGGGTTGGCGCCGCGCGGGAGACGTTCGGCGTCGACGCGAGCCTTGATGCGGCGGATCTCGCGGACCGATTCCTCCGAGACCCCACCGGTCGGGTAGCGGATCGGGTCGATGACGTGCAGGAAGCGCAAGCCGAGATCCTGATCCCCCGCCACCTGGTGAGCGCGCAGCAGCGCCTGGACCTCCCACGGTTGGGCCCACTGGGTGTAGTAGGCCTGATAGGCCGCCAGCGTGCGAACCAGCGCGCCGTTACGGCCCTCGGGGCGCAGACCCGCGTCGACCTGCAGCGGCGGGTCGACGCTCGGGGCGCCGAGCAGCCGCTGGACTTTCTCGGCGATCCCGTTGGCCCACTTCACAGCGGTGGCCTCGTCCTCGCCGGGGCGCGGATCGCAGACGAACAGCACATCGGCGTCGGAGCCGTAGCCCAGTTCCATCCCGCCGAGCCTGCCCATGCCGATCACCGCGAAGTCGGCGGGCGCCGGCGCCGCGCGTTCGGCCTCCGAGGCACGGATGACCGCGCTCAGCGCCGCCTCCAGCACCGCGACCCAGACCGACGACAGGGCCGCGCACACCTGCGCGACGTCCAGCATGCCGAGCACGTCGGCCGAGGCGACCCGAGCCAGTTCGTGGCGACGCAGTGAACGTGCCGCCGCGACCGCGCGGTGGGGATCGTCGTAGCGGGCGGCCGCGGTCTGCATGCCACGGGCGACGTCTTCGGGTTCGGTCCTGAGTAACTGCGGACCGCCGGGCCCGTCGGCGTACATGCGGATGGTGTCGGGGGCGTTGATCAGCAGATCGGGCAGGTACTCCGAGGAACCGAGCACGATCATCAGACGCTGGGCGACCGCGCCCTCGTCACGCAGCACGCGCAGGAACCAGATCTGGTCGTCGAGTCCCTCCGATACCCGGCGGTACGCGAGCAGCCCGGCATCGGGATTCGGTGTGTCACCGAGCCATTCGAGCAGCGTCGGCAGCAGCAGCGCCTGGATGCGGCCCTTGCGCGAGACCCCGCCGGTGAGCGCTTTGAGGTGGCCGAGCGCGTTGGCGGGCGCGCCGTAGCCGAGGGCGGCGAGCTGGCGGACGGCGGCGTCGGGGCTCAGGCGCAAGGCGTCGGAGTCCATCCGGGCGACCGCGTCGAGCAGCGGGCGATAGAACAGTTTCGCGTGCAGCCGCCGAACCCGCACGGCGTTGCGGCGGATGTCGGTGTCGAGCACGCCGACCGCGTCCTGGCGGCCGTCGGGCCGGATGTGGGCGGCGCGGGCCAGCCAGCGCATGCCCTCCTCGTCATCGGAGGCGGGCAAAGTGTGGGTGCGCTTGAGCCGTTGCAATTGCAGCCGGTGTTCGAGCAGGCGCAGGAATTCGTAGGAGGCGGTGAGGTTCGCGGCGTCCTCGCGGCCGACGTAGCCGCCCGCGGCGAGGGCGGCGAGCGCTTCGACGGTATTGGTGACGTGCAGCGCCTCGTCGACCCGACCGTGCACCAATTGCAGCAGCTGCACGGCGAATTCGACATCGCGCAGGCTGCCCGCGCCGAGCTTGAGTTCGCGCGCGCGCATGTCGGCGGGGACCAGGTCCTCGACCCGGCGGCGCATCGCCTGCACGTCGGCGACGAAGTCGGGGCGCTCCGAGGCGGTCCAGACCATCGGCATCAGCGCGTCGCGGTACTGCTTGCCGAGTTCCAGGTCGCCGGTCATCGGCCGGTTCTTCAACAGCGCCTGGAACTCCCAGGTCCGGGCCCACCGCTTGTAATAGGCGAGGTGAGAGTCGAGGGTGCGCACCAGGGCGCCCGCCTTGCCCTCGGGGCGCAGTGCTGCGTCGACCTCGAAGAAGGCCGAGCTCGCGACGCTCATCATCTCCGCGGCGAGCCGGGTGGCGGTCGCGTCGGCCGGTTCGGCGACGAACACCACATCGACATCGCTGACGTAATTCAGTTCTCGCGCACCGCATTTGCCCATCGCGATCACCGCGAGGCGCACCGGCACCGGACCGTTCTTACACACCCTGGCCACCGCGACCGACAGGGCGGCGGTGAGCGCGGCATCGGCCAGATCCGACAGGTGCTTGCCGACCACCAGGTAGGGCGGCACCGGTTCGTTCTCGACCGTGGAGGCGAGGTCGATGGCGGCCAGCAGCATCAGCTGATCGCGATACCTGCTGCGCAGCAAGGCGACCGCCTCCGGACCCGCTGTCGCGGCGCGCCACAGCATCGGCCCCGCGTTGGGTCCGGTCTCCGGCGCGGCGTCGACGGCGTCGAGCAGATCGGCGATCAGTTCGTCACGGCTGGGAAGTTCGTTCTCGCGCAGCACTTTCCACGCCGCCGGGACCGCGACCAGGTGGTCACCGAACGCCGTCGACGAGCCGAGCAGCCCGAACAGCCTGCCGCGCAAGGTGGTATCGGTACGGATCGCCGAATCCAGTTCGGGCCACTGATCTTCGAGAGATTCACGCAGCCGCACCAGTGTGCACAGGGCGAGATCGGCATCGGGCGAACGCGACAGTGCCCAGAGCACCGGCACCCCGTCGACGTTGTCCCAGCCGAGTTCGCGCAGGGAAGCCGCCGCTGTCGGTTCGAGTAAACCGAGCCGACCCACACCGGGTACAGCGGAACGGGCAGTCGGTGGCCGGACCATAGCTGTAGATCCTAGCGGCTGGCGGCCGCGAGTTTCCGGCCGAGGACCGCTCAGAGACTCAGGTACTCCTTCAGCTCCCACGGGGTGACCTGCGAGCGGTAATCGGCCCATTCGCGGCGCTTGTTGCGCAGGAAGAAGTCGAAGACGTGTTCGCCCAGCGTTTCGGCGACCAGCTCCGAGCGCTCCATCGCCTGCAGGGCCTCGTCGAGGGTGCCGGGCAGGGTGCGGAAGCCCATGGCGCGACGCTCGGCGTCGGTCAGCGACCACACATCGTCCTCGGCCTCGGGAGGCAGCGTGTAGCCCTTCTCGATGCCGCGCAGACCGGCGGCGAGCAGCACCGCGAAGGTCAGGTACGGGTTGCACGCCGAGTCCGGGCTGCGGATCTCGACGCGACGCGAGGACGACTTGTTCGGGGTGTACATCGGCACCCGCACCAGCGCGGACCGGTTGGACCGGCCCCACGAGGCCGCGGTCGGGGCTTCGCCGCCGTGGATCAGGCGCTTGTAGGAGTTGACCCACTGGTTGGTGATGGCGCTGATCTCGGGGGCGTGTTCGAGGATGCCCGCGATGAACGAACGCGCGGTGCCCGAGAGGTTGTTCGGGTCGTCGGGATCGGCGAAGGCGTTGTTCTCGCCCTCGAACAGGCTCATGTGGGTGTGCATGGCCGAGCCGGGGTACTGGGAGAACGGCTTCGGCATGAACGTCGCGCGCACGCCCTCGTCGATCGCCACCTCTTTGATCAGGTAGCGGAATGTCATCACGTTGTCGGCCATCGAGAGCGCGTCGGCGTAGCGCAGGTCGATCTCCTGCTGGCCGGGTGCGCCCTCGTGGTGGCTGAACTCCACCGAGATGCCCATCGATTCGAGCGAGTCGATGGCATGGCGGCGGAAGTTCGGCGCCGAATCGTGCACGGCCTGGTCGAAGAAGCCGCCGTTGTCGGCCGGGGTCGGCTCGTAGCCGCCCTCGAGGTTGTTCTCCAGCAGGAAGAACTCGATCTCGGGGTGCACGTAGCAGCTGAAGCCCGCGTCGGCGGCCTTGTTCAGCTGGCGGCGCAGCACGTGGCGCGGGTCGGCCCAGGACGGCGAGCCGTCGGGCATGGTGATGTCGCAGAACATGCGCGCCGAGTGCTGGTGGCCCTTGGAGCTGGCCCACGGCAGCACCTGGAAGGTCGACGGATCGGGCCGCGCGACCATGTCCGCCTCGGACACGCGCGCGAAGCCCTCGATGGCCGAGCCGTCGAAGCCGATGCCCTCCTCGAAAGCGCCTTCGAGCTCAGCGGGAGCGATGGCGACGGACTTGAGGTAGCCCAGCACATCGGTGAACCAGAGACGGACGAAACGGATATCCCGCTCTTCGAGCGTCCGCAGCACGAATTCCTTCTGGCGATCCATACCGGCGAGCGTAAGCACCCGGCGTTAAATCCGTGTTACATACGGAGACGGGTTTGCGATCTCGTCACCTGGATCGCACATCTCACCGGCCACAACAGCGCGTAGTGAGCAGATGTGGCGCTCAGCATGTGAGTCCGGGAGCGGGCGTGGCGAGATCGACGAGGTAGTCGATCACCGCGGTGTCGAGGCACCGATCGCCCGCGACGAGCGCGGCGGTGTGCCGGTTGCCGCGGAAGGTGATCAGATCCGCGCCCAGCTGTGCGGCCAGGTCGACACCGGCCTGGTACGGCGTCGCCGGGTCGTCGGTGGTGGAGACCACGACCGTGGGCGGCAGTCCCGGGGCCGAGACGCGATGCGGGGTGCTGGTGTTGGGCACCGGCCAGGCGGCGCACAGTTCCAGCGGGGCGGCGCCGGTGCCCTTGCCGTCGTCGAGGAACGGGGCTGCCCTGCGGTACTCGGTGTCCTGACGGCCGGTCACCGCGGGATCGGTGACCCGGGGATCGTCGACGCAGCGGATCGCGTTGAACGCGTCCTGGGTGTTGGCGTAGGTGCCGTCCTGGCGGCGGCCGTCGTACATATCGGCGAGCTGCAGCAGGGTGTCGCCGCTGCCCGCGCGCAGTTCGGTGAGCCCCTGGGTGAGGATCTGCCACAGGTCGTCGCTGTAGAGGGCCTGCTGGACGCCGGTGATCGCGTCGTTGTAGCTGAGGCCGCGCGGGTCGGCGGTCGGTGCCGCGGATCGCTCCAGCGGCCCGACCAGCTCGCGGAAACGGGTGACGGCCTGGGCGGGATCGGTACCGAGCGGGCAGTCGGCGTTCTTCGCGCAGTCGGTGGCATAGGCGGTGAACACGCCCTGGAAGCCCGCCGCTTGCCGCAGTGACTCCTGGACCGGGTCCTGCGAGGAGTCGACCGCACCGTCGAGGACGAGCGCGCGCACGTTCTGCGGGTACTTCTCGGCGTAGGCCGAACCGAGGCGGGTGCCGTAGGAGTAACCGAGGTAGCTCAGTTTCGCGTCACCGAGCACGGCCCGCATGACATCCATGTCCTGGACCACCTCACGGGTACCGACGTGGCCGAGCAGGTCGGCGCCGGAACGCTGGGCGCAGCGGTCGGCGTACTCGCGGTTGTCGGCCTCGGCCTCGGCGATGCCCGCCGGGGTGTTGTCGGTGGGCGGCTCGGCGCGTTCGGCGTCGGCCTGCTGCGGGGTGAGGCAGACGATCGCGGGCAGCGACGAGCCGACACCGCGCGGATCGAACCCGACCCGATCGAACTTCGCCGCCAGTTCGGTGCGGTTGCCGATTCCGGCCATCGACAGCCCGGAGACACCGGGTCCGCCCGGGTTCATCAGCAGTGAGCCGATCTTCTCGCCGGTGGCGGGGATCCGCGAGAGGGCGATCTGGGCGGTCGGGCCGTCCGGGCGCGCGTAGTCGATCGGCACCGTGATCCGCGCGCACTCGGTCTTGGGCGGCAGCCGGTCGTCCGGGCTGCCATAGCCCTCGCACGAACCCCAGTCGAGTTGCTGATCGTAGAAGCTGTTCAGGCCCGGTGGGGGCGGGGGCAGTTCCGCACGCGGTGCGCTGTCCCGGTCGGTGCCGCATCCGGTGACGATCAACGCAGAGACAGCGCCGAGAAGCACGACGAGCCGGCCTCGCTGCACAGTTGGCCCACCTTTCCGCGCCCCGCGGCGCATCAACGCGCCCGACTGGGCTCGCTTCACGGTAGCCGAATCGATCGATGTGACCGATCACACCGACGCCGGGCCTTAAACCGGCGCGGGCGCAGGTGGCACACTGGGATGGTCAGAAAAGCCCGGGGACCCGGAATGGGCCTCGAGGAACCAGACGAAAGGGACGATGATGTCCGTATCCGATGAGCAGAGTCCTGCCTACGGTGCCACGCCCGCCGACAACAAGCCACGCCGCAAGACCCGCGTCCAGCATCTACAGCAGATGAAGGCCGACGGTGAGCGCTGGTCGATGCTGACGGCCTACGACTATTCGTCCGCGCGACTGTTCGAGGAAGCCGGCATCCCCGTGCTGCTGGTCGGCGATTCCGCCGCCAATGTCGTCTACGGCTACGACACCACCGTGCCGATCACCGTCGACGAACTCATCCCGCTCGTGCGTGGGGTCGTACGCGGCGCACCGCACGCGCTGGTCGTCGCCGATCTGCCGTTCGGGACCTACGAGTCCTCGCCGCAGCAGGCCCTCGCGACCGCCATCCGCTTCATGAAGGAGGGCGGCGCGCACGCGGTGAAGCTCGAGGGCGGCGAACGCGTCGCCGAGCAGATCGCGCTGATCACCTCCGCCGGCATCCCCGTAATGGCCCACATCGGGTTCACCCCCCAGAGCGTGAACACCCTGGGCGGTTTCCGGGTGCAGGGTCGTGGCGACGGCGCCGAGCAGTTGGTAGCCGACGCGATCGCCGTGCAGGAAGCCGGCGCGTTCTCGGTGGTCATGGAAATGGTCCCCGCCGAGATCGCAGGCCAGGTCACCCGCAAACTGACCATCCCGACAGTCGGCATCGGCGCCGGCGCCGAGTGCGATGCCCAGGTGCTGGTCTGGCAGGACATGGCAGGCTACACCAGCGGAAAAACCGCCAAGTTCGTCAAACGCTTCGGCAACGTAGGCGACGAACTCCGCACCGCCGCAGCCACATACGCCGCAGAAGTCCGCCAAGGCACCTTCCCTGGCCCCGAACACAGCTTCTGACCAAAAGACGCCCTCCGCCACCCTGAAGGCGTCGAGGTGACGCCAAGAGAGCGTCGGCAAAGCCCCAAGTCCGCCATGACCGCACTCCCAACCCCCACCC
>NZ_BDAX01000041.1 GCF_001612665.1 Nocardia alba NBRC 108234
GCCGCGGACACCCGCGCGCCAGCGCGCCAATAAACACAGCCCCAAACCGTCTGGGACTACCGCACATCAGATCCAGCCCCGCCCCCAGAACCCGACACCCCCCACCACGAACTGGCAGACTCGATGGCGACCCATTTCGTCAAACAGAGGTACCGATGCCGCAACGCCGTTGGATCCCCCGTTCCGTACTGCTGATGGCGACCGCCCTCACCGCCGCCACCCTGACCGCCTGCGCGGGCACCCCACCCGCCTCGACCGGCACCGCGGCAACCACCACCTCGGCCGCGCCGACGACAGCCGCACCAGCCGGGACCCTGACGATCAGCCCCTCGTCCGCGGCACAACTGTGCGACATGATCCGCCCTGAGCTGTCGAACTTCCGCGTGCAGGGCCCCACGCTCGGCAGGATCTCACTGAACGCCATGGTGCACGATTGGGGATTCCGCAACGGCGGCATCAACGGCCACGTACTCGCGGACAAGGCGATGATCGACCGGGTAACCACCGAGAGCTGCGCCGACGTACGGACCGAGGCGCTCACCGCCCTCGAATTGCCTTCTCTCGCCGCAGGTTTGGCGTTCTGATGCGTGCCCTCTACCCGGAGATCGAACCGTTCGAGCAGGGCCTGCTCGATGTCGACGACGGCCAGTCGGTGTACTGGGAGGTCAGCGGCAATCCTGATGGCAAGCCGGTGGTGTTCGTACACGGCGGGCCCGGCGGCGGCACGAGTCCACTGCAACGGCGCTTCTTCGACCCGGCCGTGTACCGGATCGTGCTGTTCGATCAGCGCGGATGCGGGAAGTCCATGCCGCATATCGCCGATGGGGCGTCCTTGGACAGCAACACCACGCCGAATCTGGTCGCCGATATCGAGTCACTGCGCGAGCATCTGGGGATCGAGCGCTGGCAGGTGTTCGGCGGTTCGTGGGGGTCGACTCTCGGCCTGGCGTATGCGCAGGCCCACCCGGAGCGGGTGACCGAACTCGTGCTGCGTGGCATCTTCTTGTTGCGGCGCAAGGAAATCGACTGGTACTACAACGGCGCCGCGGGCAACGTCTACCCCGCCGAGTGGGCGAAGTTCCTGGCTCCGGTCCCCGTGGAGGAGCGCGGCGAGGACCTGGTCGAGGTATATCACCGACTGCTGCACTCCCCCGATCCGCAGGTCGCGCTCGATGCCGCGGTGGCCTGGTCGACGTGGGAAGGTGCGACGAGTTCGCTACTCCCGCAACCGGATCGGGTCGCCGAGACCGCGCAGGCCCGCTTCGCACTCGCGTTCGCCCGGATCGAAAACCACTATTTCCGCCACGGTGGATTCCTCGAGGAGGGACAGTTGCTGCGAGACATAGATCGGATCGCCGACATCCCCGGCGTGATCGTGCAGGGCCGCCACGACATCGTGTGCCCCGCGGTGAGCGCATGGGATCTGCACAACGCGTGGCCTGCCTCGACGCTGCACATCGTCGAGGATGCCGGGCACACCGCGCATGAGCCCGGCATCACCGGCCATCTGGTGGAGGCGACCGACGCGTTCGGGAAACGAGGCTGACATCATGGCGACCAAGGCCGGAAAAGCCGTCGTCGCGGCACTGCGCGAGGATATCGACCGGCTCTTCGACGCCGAACCGGAGGTGCGCGCCGACGCCGACGATTCGGTCCATCAGATGCGGGTGGCCACGCGCAGGCTCCGCAGTGTGCTGCGCTCCTATCGCATCCTGTTCGACGCCGAGGAAGCCGCCGTCACCGCAGCCGAACTCAAGTGGCTGGCCGACCTGCTCGGCGTGGCCCGCGACGCCGAAGTCCGCGCCGAACGGTTCACCGACCTGCTGGCCGACTTCGACCGAGCCCCCGCCGAGGTCACCGACGCCCTCGTCGGCGCCTCCCGCTCTGCCTACACCGATGCGCACGCACAGGTACTGAGCGCGATGGACACCAAGCGATACCGTCGCCTGCGCAAAGTCCTGAAGACCTGGCGCACCGATCCCCCGCTCGCCCCGGAACTCGCCCGCGACAAGGCGACCGAGGTCTTCGACAAGGTCCTGCGGCGCGACCGCAAACGGCTGCGCAAACTCGTTTTCGCCGAGCCCACCGCCACCCCGGCGGATCGCGTCGAACTGCTCCACGACATCCGCAAGGGCGCCAAGCGTTTACGGTATTCCTGCGAAGCCGCCGGGTCCGTCCTCGGCGCCGACGCCACCGACCTCGGCAGCCGAGCCAAGCGCCTGCAGACGGTCCTCGGCGACCACCGCGACGCCGTCGAATCCCGCGAGGCGATCATGGCGGTCGCGGTGGGCACCCACAGCGCGGCAGCGACCGTCTATGAGCTGCTGGCCGACACCGAGGAAGCCGCCGCGGGCCGGGCATTGTCGCGCTACCCCGCCGCGGCCGCGTTCGTTTCGGCGACCGACTGACCTTCGGATCGGCGACGGCGGGGAATTCCGCCGTCGCGGCGACCACAACCGGCGAGAGTCGATCAGTGCGACCGGTCCGCGTCGTAGGCGAAGGCGATCGTGCGGGTGTCGGGGTCGGCGACCGTCAGCCGGACCGGCACTGTCGCGCCCTCCAGCGGGGCCCCGTCGCAGCGGCCGAGAATCGGCGGATCCGCGATGAAGATCTCGGCGCCTCGGGAACCGTTCGCCGCACGCAGCACCACTGCCGAGAACTCGGTGCCGACGCGCGGGGCGAGGACGGTGGCCTCGGTCAGGTCCACGCAGGCGCGATCGACCTTGTTGGCCACGGAATCAGTGCGCCGCATCGTCTCGGCCGCGCTCTTCAGTCCGTCGACCACCCACTCCGGCACCTCGACCCCCGCGCAGTGCGCGAGACAGATCTCGGTGGTGAAACGATCGGCCAATCGTCGCAACGGCGCTGTGACGTGCGCGTAGGGCGCACCGATCGCACTGTGCGTCAATTGTTCCGGTGACGGGTCGTCGAGCTCGGCGAGCAGCGCGTAGCTCGCGCCACGCAGCAGCCCGGTCGCTTCCGACATCAACACCAGCGCCGCGGGGGTATTCGCGTCGAGCCCGGCGAGCATCCGCCCCACCGGCACCCCGGCGGGCCACTCGACGCCCAATGCCGTCGCGGTGCGTCGCATCGAATCGATCGCGCTCCCCGGCGGAGGCGGCATCGTTCGCAACAGGCCGATTCCCCTGTGTTCCACCATGATTCGCGCCGCGCACATTCCGGTGAGCAGCGAAACCTGCTCGTTCCAGTCGTCGGCCTCGGTGCGCGGTTCCAGTCGCAGGCGCCACCCGTCGCCGTCGGGAACCACTTCCTGTGCCGGGAGCCGCAAGGAGATGGCGCCGCGATCCAGCCCCGCCTCGATCCGCAGCCGGCCGAATTCGGGCAGCGCGGTCAAGGGCGGCGGCAGAGTCCCCGCATCGGCGGCGGCCTGGACCTGCGCGTAGTCGAACCGTTCCCGTGAGCGCACCATCGCGCGCGTCACCGAAAAGCTCAGGGGCACAGCGTCATTGTCGAGTTCGATCGTCCACAACGCGGCGGGCCGGTCGACACCGGGCAGCAGGCTCGCGGTGCCTTCGGACAGCACGGTCGGATGCAGCGCAACGGTGCCGTCGGGCAGATAGAAGGTCTGCCCGCGGGTTTCCGCTTCGGTAGCCAACGCGCTACCGGGCACGATCACGGCGCCGAGATCCGCGATCGCGTAGTGCAGGGTGAAGCCGGTGGGGGTGCGTTCGATATGCAGCGCCTGGTCCAGGTCCAGCGCACTGGGCGGGTCGATGGTCACGAACTCGATATCGGTCCGATCGACCCGAATGCCCGCGAACGCGTCTACCGCGTCGCGGGCGTCGGAGACGGCCTCGGTCGGATACTCCGAGGCCAGTCCGAATTCGGAACGGATGGCGCCGAAGTCGACCGGCGCCGAGACGATCCGTTGATGGAGTTCCATGACTCGCAGAGTAGCGATTTCCTACTTCAGCGCGAGCATGGTGCCGTTGAGCTGGTCGAGCGGGCCGTACACCGTGAACGTGACCCGGCCGTTGGGTTCGGCGGAGGACACGGTCGCGGCCGCGTCGAGCGCCTGACCGAACGAGGCCGCCGACGGGTGCGGCAGACCGGCCACGGTCAGGCCGAATCGGGACTGGTGCACCCAGGCGGTATCAGCCGGGCTGAGGTCGACCTGAACCCCGCCCGCGAGCGGAGTCACCGCGACCGCGCTCGCCGAACCGGCACCAAGCGATGCGAAAACCGCAGCGGCTCCGGCGATCAGTGCACCGGCGACAATGGAACGAACTACCCGCATGTAAATATGACCTGCTTCCGCGATCGAATGTGATGGGCTCGAGGAGATGGCAGCGAGCCCTGCCGACGGCGATCACTCTATGACCTCGCTCACGTTCCCGGCGAGTTCCAGCGCATATTCCCCGTCTCGACACACGATCGCCGCGAGATTCCCGGCGATTGTTACTGTGGCGGCGGCGCACTCGGCAGCTGCCGGGTCGCGCGGCACTCACGTCGATAAATGGGAGTTTGCGAACGTATGTCGTGGCTGATTTTCGATTACCTGTCGCCGATCCTCGGACCGGACGCGGCCAGCTATTGGGCGCACCTACTGGCGATTAACCCGGGGTAGCTCACCGCTTCGATCCAGAACATGTCGCTTCCCGTTAACCACAGGGGAAGCGGCGTGTTTCCTGGGCAGCTAGCATCCCGCTGCGTGAGTAGAACTACCGCCGCCATCGCGGCCAGCGCCACCGTCTTCGCCCTGCTTCTGGCCGGCTGCAGCGACGACTCTTCCTCTGCCGCCCCTGCCGCCCCCGCGGCGACCACCATGCCCGCGCCCACCTACCAGGTCGAGGCCACCAAGGCGGGAATGTTCGTGGTGAGCTACCGCAACGCCTTCCCGAAGCTGGCCCAGGGGCGCGACGACGCCGCCGTGGCCGCGGTGCTGAACCACTCCTGCTCCGAGATCAAGGCGGGCAAGTCCGAGGCCGACACGGTCGCCACGATCAAGAAGGCCGCCAAGAACGGCAACACCGAGGCAACCACCGAAGAGGCCACGGCCGTCTACCAGATGTCCACGCTGATGTGCTGAGCCGGTTTCCGGCGAAGCGAGGCGGCGGCTCCCGGTGGGAACCGCCGCCGTTCTCGTTCGTGAGCGGGCGAGCCGGCCTGTAAGCCGGATCCTGTCCCCGATTCGCATCGGGGGGCGACCATCCATCTGGACACACCGTCACCGGGTGCCTCGAGCAGTCCACCCGCAGGCTCGGGCGAGCAGCCCTCGAACACCTGCGCAGCCGCACCGTTGCCGATGCGACCTTCGACCTTGCTCCGGGCGGGGTTTACCTAGCCGCCCCGGTCACCCGGGGCGCTGGTGCGCTCTTACCGCACCGTTTCACCCTTACCGCACGTGCGTGCGGCGGTTTGTTTTCTGTGGCACTGTCCCGCGGGTCACCCCGGGTTGCCGTTAACAACCGCCCTGCTCTGTGGAGTCCGGACTTTCCTCGGTACCGAGCAGCGACACTGTTCGTGCCCGTTCTCGTCACCGCGGTCGCCCGGCCGACTCGCCCGCCGGTACAGAGTACTCGCTACGGTATTGACTCATGGAACGTGTCGACGTCAGTTTCCCTTCGGGTGAGCAGCAGTGCGCCGCGTGGCTCTACCTGCCCGACGGCGCGCCTCGTCCGCGACCGTTGGTGATCATGGGGCACGGGCTGGGGGCCACCCGCGAGATGGGGTTGGATCGGTATGCGCGGCGGTTCGTCGCCGCGGGGATGGGGGTGCTCGCGTTCGATTACCGGAATTTCGGCGCCAGTGAGGGTTCGCCGCGACAGGTGATCAACATCGCTCGTCAGCGGCAGGACTGGAAGGCCGCAATCGCCTACGCGCGCAGTATCCGTGGCTTCGACGCCACGCGGATCGCGCTGTGGGGCACCTCGTTCGGCGGTGGGCACGTGCTCGCGGTGGCACCCGACGACGATTATCTCGCCGCGGTGGTGGCCCAGGTGCCGTTCACCAGCGGCCGGGCCTCGGGGATGGCGAAGGGCCCGATCAGCCTGACCAAGGTCGCCACCATCGCCGCCACCGACCTGCTCATCGGCCCGATTCGCCGCAAACCGATCCGCATCCGCCTGGCCGGGCGCAAACGCTCCGCGGCGTTGATGAGCGCCACCGATGTGCCGGAGGGCTACGGCCGACTGGCCGAGGAGAGCGCCACCTACGACCCCAAAGTCGGTGCCCGCGTGGCCTTCTCGACCCTCTTCGACTCCCCCGGCCGGCGAGCCAAGTCGGTGAAGATTCCCGTCTTCTACGCGATCGCCGAGAACGACACGATCGCGCCCGCGGGCCCGACCCGCAAGGCCGCGCAGCGCACCAAACACGCCGTGGTCAAGCAATATCCGGTCGGCCACTTCGACGTGTACTTCGACGATGTCTTCGAACAGGTGGTGCGCGACCAGACCGATTTCCTCGTGTCGGTCCTTCGGCCCTGAACAGCCCGGACTTCCAGCGGCCGGGGGAGACGACAGGGGGCGCGGCACCGATCGGTGCCGCGCCCCCTGTCGTCTCGCGATCGATCAGATGGGCTGGAAGCCCGCGCCTACGCCGCCCGCGCGGTTGAGCACGTCCAGGATCACCTGGATGGGCTGGAAGTAGGCAGGCGAGTGGATCGGGTTGGCGCCGCCGGTGCACGGGACGTCGAAATCGACCGGGCCGAGGCCGGTGAGACGGCCCTGGTTCATGCCGACGAGACGGTCGCCGACAACGACGGGGCCGCCGGAATCGCCCGGCTGCGAGCAGTACTGGTTGATGGAGGTGCCTTCGAGCTCACCCCACACCACGCCACAGCTGCGACCGCTGGTACGGCCGTCCGAGCACACCGTGGTGCCGGGGCCGGGCGCGCCGCCGATGCCGGCGACGGTGGTCTGGCCGATGGTGCGCACCGGCAGTACCTTCGACGCATCCAGTTGCAGCACAGCGAAATCCAGGTAGTCGCCGTCGTCGGAGAACGCGACGGTCCCGATCACGCCCGCCTTGAGCGCCTGCTCGGCGCCGACACGCGAACCGGTCGGCGCGCAGTGTCCCGCGGTGAGGCCGACGAGGCGACCCGCACCGTCGTGGCCGATGGCCGTGAGCGAACAACCGGAGTTGTTGTCGAAGACGATGCCCGAGGCCGCGCCGAGCACCACGCTCGGGTCGGCTGTCACGCTACCCGCGCCCGCGGACGCGGTGAGCACCCCCGCGATGGCCGCCGCACATGCCGCCATCCGTAGAAACCTCATCAAGTACCTTCCTGTGGCCGCGCACATTCGGCACGCCCGAGGATATTTCGGGCGATGCGGCGTCGTCGTTACGCCGACCGTGCGCCGGGCGACCGTACCGTGCCCGGGTGACAAGCGGCTAGCTCACAGGTACGAGGTGTCGTTCACCAGGCGCACCGAGGCGCCGCCGTCGGGATAGAACTCGGCGACGCACAGCGACGCGAGGTCGAGGTGCAGGCGGTACAGCAGCGACGGCCCGACGCCGAGCGCCAGTTGCAGCAGGGTTTTGATCGGGGTCACGTGGCTCACCACCACCACGTTCTGCCCCGGATACAGCGCCACCAGATCGCGGCGCACCCCTTCGACGCGTTCGCGAACCTGATCGAAACTCTCGCCGCCGGGTGCGGGGATCGACGGGTCGCCGAGCCAGTCGCGGTGCAGCAGCGGATCGCATTCGGCGGCCTCGGCGAAGGTGAGACCCTCCCAGTCGCCGAAATCGGTCTCGGTGAGGCCGTCGAGGATGCGCAACGGGACGCCGAGAGCGGATGCCGCGGCCTCGGCGGTGGACCGGGCCCGCTGCAACGGGGAGCTCACCACGGCGGCGATATCCCCCTTGGCGGCAAGCATTTTCGCGGCGCGTTCGACCTGCTCGCGACCGAGGTCGGTCAGCGGTGGGTTGCCGCGACCGGAGTAGCGGCGCTGCACCGACAGCGCGGTCTGGCCGTGGCGCAGCAGCAACAGGCGGGTGGGCTTGCCGACGGCGCCGGTCCAGCCGGGCGAAACCCTGTTCGCGTCAGCCGTTTTCGGCACCGCGACTTCGTCACCGGCGGCATGGCCGGCCGCGACGGCCTCGCGCACGGTCCCCGTGAGTTCACCGTCGTCCATCGCCTCGTTCGCGAGCCGGTCGGCGTGGGAGTTCTGCGCGCGCGGAATCCAGGTGAAGCTCACCCGATCGAATCCGGCGACCAGCGCCCGCGCCTGCTCGGCGAGCGGAATCATCGAGGCGTGCTTGATCTTCCAGCGCCCCGACATCTGTTCGACGACGAGCTTGGAGTCCATTCGCACTGTGACGGCAGTAGCGCCCACCTCGGCCGCGGCTGCCAAACCCGCGATGAGACCACGGTATTCGGCCACATTGTTGGTGGCGACGCCGATGTACTCCTTGCGTTCGGCGAGTACCCGCACGTGATCGGCGGCGAACACCACCGCGCCGTACCCGGCCGGGCCGGGATTGCCGCGCGAGCCACCGTCGGCTTCGACGATCACCTCGCTCATCGGCGCACCGCCGCGATCACAGCCCCGATTCCTTGGTACGCACCATGATCGCGCTGCACTCCGGGCAGCGCAGGACCGCGTCGGGCGCGGCCTGGGCGATGCGCTGCATCTCGCCGCGGTCGATCTCGATCCGGCAGGCGCCGCAGCGACGGGCCTGCAGCAGGGCCGCGCCGACACCGTGCGCCGCGCGCTGCTTGTCGTAGACGGCGATCAGGTCGGTGGGGAACAGGCCGATCAGCTCGGCGCGGTCCTTCTCGCAGCGCTGCTGTGCCACTTCGAGGTCTGCCATCGCCTCGTCGCGCAGGCGTTCGGCATCCTCGAGGTCCTGGTCGGCCTTGCTCAGCCGGGCACCGGCGTGGTCGTGGTCGGCGAGCATCGCCTCGCGCTGCTCCATCACGGTCAGCAACTCGTCCTCGAGCACCGAGCGGCGACGCTCCAGGCTGCCCAGTTCGTGCTGGATCTCGGAGAGCTGCTTGGCGGCGACGGTGCCGGAGGTGAGCATGTCGCGGTCGCGGTCCTCACGCTTGCGGACGGCGTCGACCTCGCCCTCGAGCTTGCGGATGTCGCGGTCCAGATCGTCGATGCCGATCTCCACCGCCACGGCCGCGTCCTTGTAGCCGTGACGTTCGCCCGTCAGACGTGTCACTTCCTGCTGTTCCGGCAGGGCGGAACGGCGATGGGCGATGCGCGTCAACTCGGCATCGACTCCCGCGAGCTGCAACAGCTTGGTCTGGACCGACGGTTCGACATTCAACGCGCACGAACTCCTACAACACGGTGGACGGATGGATCGGTCAACCGTACCGCGCCGCGGACGGTGATCACGCCATGACCCGAAGAGATGTCCGAAGGCGGGAACCGAACGGGTCCCGGCCGCGTCCAAGCAAGTGTGACCCCATCGAACCCGAGAATCGACCTGGCATTGCCGCTGCGCCCGCACGTCTTCGATCGCCATGCCGAACCGCGCCAGCTCCAGCTGACTCTGGCGACCCCGCTGCCCCCGGTGTGTCTCGTGCACGGGCAGGCGGCGGTCGAGCCGAAGGAGCAGGTCCTGCGGTTCTGGGGCAAGCCGGGCGCCTACCGACAGGAAGGTGTCGGTCGGCTGCTGTGGGAGCTGCCGAAGAGTGCGCTCGGCGTCTTCGTGATCGATCGCAACGAGCCGCTCGCGATCGTCAAGGCGCGGTGGCCCGAATGCGAGCGGTGCGCGGCGCGGGCCGACGCGCGCGTCAAGAAGCTGATCGTCTACTACGTGGGCAGTCTCGTACCCCTGTGCGTCGGCGTGGCGCTGATGTTCTCTCGTCCGTCCGCGTTCGCGATGATCCTCTGCGCGGCCGGAGTCGGGCTCGTCCTTCTCGCGGTGATGCTCGGTTCCGTGGTGTTCGCGCGCACCGACCGCTACCTCGAAGCGGCGCTGGCACCGGACGCGAGTTCGGTCACCGTGTGCGCGCATCCCGACTTCGCCCGATCGTGGTCCGGTCAGGAGCAGCGGTGATACCGCTCAGCCGCTGACCGTCCACGGGTCGGTGCGCAACGCGCAGACGCGGGTCCGCACCGAGGGCAGCGCGGCGTTGACGAACTGTTCGGCCTGACCGCACCAGGGGAACTCGGTGGCCCAATGCGCGGCGTCGATGAGGGCTGGGCCGCCGCGCCGGAGGTGCTCGTCGACGGGATGGTGGCGCAGGTCGGAGGTGAGATAGGCGTCGACGCCGGCGCGGATGGCTCTGTCGAGGTAGGAGTCGCCCGCGCCGCCGCAGACGGCCACGCGTTCGATAACGCGTTCCGGATCGCCCGCGGCGCGCACGCCCCAGACAGTGCGCGGCAGGCCGACGCCGACGCGCGCGGTGAACTCGCGCAGGGTTTCGGGTTGCGCGAGCTCACCGATGCGGCCGATGCCGCGCGAGGACGGCAGCGGCACCCGCTCGGTGACGTGATAGGCCGGTTCCTCATAGGGGTGCGCGGCACGCAGCGCGGCCAGCACAGCGAGACGGGAAGTCGGGGGCGCGACCACCTCCACCGCGTCCTCGGCGACGGTCTCGACGGTGCCGATCGCGCCGATCGCCGGGTTCGCGCCCGCGATGGGCAGGAACTGGCCCGTGCCAGTGGTGTACCAGGCTGCTTCGCGGTAGTCGCCGATCGAGCCGGCGCCCGCCGTGAACAGGGCCGACATCAAGGACGCCGTGTGGGTCTGCGGCACCTGGATGACCCACTTGTCCACGGAGGCGATCGGTTTGGGATCCAGAGGGCCGGTGACAGTGAGGCCGACGGCTGCGGCCAGCGCGTCGGAGACACCGGGGTCGGCGGAATCGGCGTTGGTGTGGGCGGAGAACAGCGCACAGCCGGATCGGATCAGCCGGTGCAGCAGCGCGCCTTTCGGCGTATCGGCGGCGACGGTGTCGACGCCGCGCAGCAGCAACGGGTGGTGGACCACCAAGGCCTGTGCGCCCCAACCGATCGCCTCGTCGATGACAGCGGCGGTCGCGTCGACGGCGAAGACCACCTTGGTGACCTGCTGCGCGGGGTCACCACAGACGAGCCCCACCGAGTCCCACGACTCGGCCAGTCTCGGCGGATATGCCGCGTCGAGTACCGCGATCAGTTCGGCCAGGTCGGTCACCGCCGCCTCCTTCGTTGCGTGGGAATGCTCGTCGTGGTGCTCACGCGCGCCGCTCCGGCGCCGAGTCGATATCCCCGGTTCACCACAGTGCCGCGTTCAGCGCGTCGATCAACCGGTCCACTTCGGCCGCGCCTCGAACAGCGACGCGGAGGTGGTCGTGCCCCAAGCCCGGGAACGTGTCGGCGCGGCGCACGGCGATGCCGCGGTCGGCGAGACGTTTACGCAGCAGCGCGCCATCGGGGGCGCGCAGCAGCAGGAACGGGCCGGTGGCCGGGGTGTGGACGTCGAGGCCGAGCGCGGCGAGACGCTCGATCATCGCGGCGCGGTCGACCGCGATACGGGCGGCGCAGCGCCGGGACTCGGCGACGGCGGCGGGTTCGGCGGTCGCGATGATCGCCTCGAGTTGGAGGGTGCCCAGCGGCCAGTGCGGGCGGCCATGGGCGAGACGGGCCAGCACCTCGGGAGCGCCGAGGGCGTAGCCGCATCGCAGACCGGCCAGTGCCCAGGTCTTGGTGAGACTGCGGAACACGATGACATCGGGGGCCGAGAGCCGGGCCAGCGACTCCGGCTCGTCGGCGAGGCCGGAGGGCGCGCGCTCGACCACCGCGTCGGCGAAGGCTTCGTCGACCACGATGAGCCGACCAGGGCGGCGCAGTGCCTGAATCGTGCGGGCGGCATGCAGGACCGAGGTGGGGTTGGTGGGGTTGCCCAGGACGACGAGGTCGGCGTCTTCGGGAACCAGGGTGGGGTCGAGGGTGTAAGGGCGATCCAGGATCACCCTGGTGACCGGGACGTCTGCCTCGCGCAGGGCCAGTTCGGGCTCGGTGAAAGACGGGTGGATGACGGCGGCGAGGCGCGGTGTCAGGCGTGGCAGCATCGCGAAGCCCTCGGCGGCGCCCGCCAGCAGCAGCACCTCGTCGGGCGAGCGACCGTGGCGGGCGGCGACAGCCGCGCGGGCCGCGTGCTCGTCATCGGCGCTCGGGTAGCGGCCGAGGTCGGCGAGGCGGGCGGTCAGGCGATCGCGCAGCCAATCGGGTGGGGCGAGGCCCTGGACGTTCACCGCGAAATCGAGCATGCCCGGGCGTGCCTCCACGTCACCGTGGTGGCGCAACATCGCGGGGTCTACGGAGTCCTCGAGCACAACTGCACACCCTACGTGGCGGCGATTCGGCGCCACGGGCGAGAATGGCACCCGTGGGTCTACTACATGTCTCGTTCATTTGCACAGGCAATATCTGCCGGTCACCGATGGCCGCGAAAATGTTCGAGGCGCACCTCTACCGAGCAGGTCTCGCGAACCGCGTGCGGGTGAGCAGCGCGGGCACCGGTTCGTGGCATGTCGGCGACGCGGCCGACCCGCGCACCGAGGCGACCCTGCGCCGCGCCGGTTACCCGACCGAGCACACCGCGGCGACCTTCGGTCCCGAGCACAGCGACGCCGACCTGATCATCGCGTTGGACACCGGCCACGACCGCGAGCTCGCGCACCGCGGCGTCCCCACCGACCAGCGTAGACTGCTGCGCAGCTTCGACCCCATGGCCGAGGGCCGTGACGTGCCGGACCCGTACTACGGCGACCAGTCCGATTTCGACCTCGTCCGCGACCAGATCGAGGCCGCCATCCCCGGCCTGCTCGACTGGGTTCACGCCGAACTGGACGCGCGCGACCCCGCCGACGTGCGGCTATGATGCGCAAACTCGCTTTCCTGCTGCGCCCCAGCTGGCTGATCCTCGCCGTGATCGTCGCCGCGTTCGCCTACCTGTGCTTCACCGTCCTCGCGCCGTGGCAGCTCGGTAAGAACAACAGCACCGAACACCGCAACCAGCTGATCGCCGATTCCGTACAGGCCGACCCCGTGGCCGTCACCGACGTCCTGGACGGCGACTCCGGCAACCACACCGAGTGGCGCAAGGTCACCGCGACCGGCACCTTCGTCCCCGAGTCGACGGTCCTGGTCCGCCTTCGCCACCTCGACGGCGCCCCCGGCTACGCGGTCCTCGCCGCCTTCCGCCTCGACGACGGCCGCACCCTCCTGGTCGACCGCGGCCTCGTCGCCGCCGTCGACGGCACCCGCCCACCCGCGATCGCCGCCCCTCCCGCGGGCCCGCAACGCATCGAAGCCCGAGTCCGGGCCTCCGAGGGCGTGGTCCCCGACAAAACGCCGAGCACCCAGGACGGCTTCCGCCAGGTGTACACGGTCGACACCACCCAGGAATCCACGGTCCTGGCCACCCCCCTCACCCCCATCCCGACCGGCACCGACAAGGGCGGCTACCTCCAGTTGGCCGCCGACCAACCAGGCGCCTTCACCCCCACCCCCCTCCCCCAACTGGACGCAGGCCCCTACCTCTCCTACGGCCTCCAATGGCTCGCCTTCGGCCTGATGGCCCCCCTAGGCCTCGGCTATTTCGTAGTAGCCGAACTCAAAGCCCGCCGCCGAGACCGCCCCCAACCCTCCGCACCGACACCCCCCACGCGCACCACAACCGCAGACACCCCCACCCAACCCACCACAGAAGCCCGCCTAGCCGACCGCTACGGCCGCACCCGCTGACAGCTGTCCCACCCCCTCCGCGACTCCATCCCGCCATCCGACAACTCAACCCCTCCCGACCCCGCACACCGAAAGAACGCCCGCGCCGACGGTCACCTCGCCGAGGCACTCACCGCAGGCGCCCACCGCGGGCTCTCGGCGGGGCCGTACCGCACCCCAGCCCATCCGTTAGCCAAGCCCCCCAAAAAACCACACCAACCCCACCCCCAACCCGAAGCCCACATTCCTACCGCACCCAGCCCCACCTTCACCCTGAGTCCGCCATGACCGCACTCCCAGCCCCGCCCCC
>NZ_BDAX01000042.1 GCF_001612665.1 Nocardia alba NBRC 108234
GTATACAGCCTGGGACTACCGAACCCCGATATCCCTTGCCCCAGGACAACCTCCCCGGGCAATCCCTTACCCCAGGACTCCCCCGTCCCGCGCCACCCCGTATCACCCCAGCCACCAGCTCCACCCCAGCCCTACTTCACAGCGATAAACACCAAAACCGTCCCCCCGATCCGAATCACATCCCCATCGGCCAACAACGCCCCATTATCAATCGGCACCTCATTGACGTAAACCCCATTGGCCGAGTGCAAATCCTTGATCAACAACCCAGCCCGGCTGGGCATGATGTGCGCGTGATACCGACTGGCCTTCGGATCATCGAGCACCAGTTCGTTATCCGTCATCCGCCCGATCCGAATCCCCCCGTGCGGAATCGGCAACGTCCGCCCATCCGCGAACCGCAGATTGCCGTTGCGAATCGACTGCGGCACCTCGGTCACCGTCTCGGTCATCGCCGCGGCCACCTGATCGGATCGCCTGGACGCCAACACATTCAACGGCTCCTGCCGCAGAACCTGACGCTCCAGTTCGATCAACGCGGCTCCGGGATCGATTCCCAGTTCCTCGGCCAGCACACCACGCACCCGCCGGCAAGCCTCCAACGCATCGGCCTGCCGCCCGGACAGGTACAGCGCGGTGATCAACTGACCCCACAGCGGCTCGCGCAGTGGATGCTCGTTGGTCATCGACACCAACTCGCCGATCACCGAAGAAGCTCGCCCGCAGGCGATTTCAGCGTCGACGCGGGCGGAGACAGCGAGTAGCCGCTCCTCGTTCATCGCGGTGGCGAACCCGTCGGCGAATTGCAATCCGGCCAGATCGGCCAGCGCCCGCCCGGTCCACTCCCGCAGTGCCGCGCCGAAGAGATTGGCGGCACCGGGGTGGTCCCCGACGTCCAGACACCGCGCGCCCGCTTCGCGTGCGCTCTCGAAACGTCCGAGATCGCATGCGGTATCGGGGATTTCGAGCCGATAGCCCGCACCCTCGGTCCGCAACACCTGCGCCGAATCGATCCCCGCGTTGCGCATCGCCTTGCGGATATTCGACACGAACACCTGCAGGCTGGCCGCGTAGGAATCCGGCGGATCCTCGTTCCAGACCATCTCGGCGAGCACAGCAGAAGACACCGCGCGCCGCCGGTTGACGGTGAGCGCGGCAAGGAGAGCGCGCGGCTTGGGCCCGCCGACCGCTACCGGCTCGCCGCCGACGAGCAGTCGTACGGGCCCGAGCACACGGACATCAAGACTCATGAGCTCGGGCCCCGTTGTTCGGTACGAAAATCAGGAACCGCTGACGGAGCGTCCGGCCGACTTCAGGTCGTTGCAGGCCTCCGTCACGCGCTCGGCCATCGAGGTCTCGGCCTTCTTCAGGTAGCTGCGCGGGTCGTAGACCTTCTTGTTGCCGACCTCACCGTCGATCTTCAGCACACCGTCGTAGTTGGCGAACATGTGACCGGCGATCGGGCGGGTGAAGGCGTACTGGGTGTCGGTGTCGACGTTCATCTTCACCACGCCGTAGCGCAGGGAGTCCTCGATCTCGGACTTCAGCGAGCCCGAACCACCGTGGAAGACGAAGTCGAACGGCTGCGCACCGGACTCGAGGCCCAGCTTCTCCGCGGCCACGCGCTGCCCCTCGGCCAGCACCTCGGGCTTGAGCACCACGTTGCCCGGCTTGTACACACCGTGCACGTTGCCGAAGGTGGCGGCCAGCAGGTACTGCCCGTTCTCGCCCGCGCCGAGTGCCTCGATGGTCTTCTGGAAGTCCTCGGGCGAGGTGTAGAGCTTGTCGTTGATCTCGGCCTCGACGCCGTCTTCCTCGCCGCCGACAACACCGATCTCGACCTCGAGAACGATCTTGGCCGACTGACAGGCCTTCAACAGTTCCTTGGCGATCTCGAGGTTCTCGTCGATCGGGATGGCCGAGCCGTCCCACATGTGCGACTGGAACAGCGGGTTCAGACCGTTGTTCACGCGCTCCTGCGAGATCGCGATCAGCGGACGCACATAGGTGTCCAGCTTGTCCTTGGGGCAGTGATCGGTGTGCAGCGCGATCGTCACGTCGTACTTCGCGGCGATGACGTGCGCGTACTCGGCCAGCGCCACCGCGCCGGTGACCATGTCCTTCACGCCGAGGCCGGAGGCGAATTCGGCGCCACCGGTGGAGAACTGGATGATGCCGTCACTGCCCGCGTCGGCGAAGCCCTTGATGGCGGCGTTGATCGTCTCCGACGACGTGCAGTTGATAGCCGGGAACGCGAACGAGTGCGCCTTGGCCCGGCCGAGCATCTCGGCGTAGACCTCCGGGGTCGCGATAGGCACAGCAGTGACCTCCGTCTTGTGGGGAGCAAAAACCAATTCTGTCAGGCCACACCCTAAATTAGGAAGGCGAACGCGAGATCACCCGGTGGCCGAGGTTCACCCGCAGGGCACTCATGTCACAGATCGGACCGGTACTCTGGGGGCCGTGACTTTGCTGGCGGTATCCGATGCGGTGACGACCAACCTTGCGTTGACGCAGTTGCTGGACCCGATGTATCTACTCCAGGAGACCTGGCTCGCGAACGCGGTACTGCCCGCCATCCTGGCGATTGTCTTCATCGAGACGGGTCTGCTGTTCCCGTTGCTGCCAGGTGACTCGCTGCTGTTCACCGGTGGCATGCTCGCCGCGCAACCGGGTTCGACCCTCTCGATCTGGGTCCTCGTACCGTTGGTGATTCTCACAGCGTTCCTCGGCGACCAGTGTGCGTATTGGATCGGCCGCAAGATCGGTCCGGCCATCTTCAACAAGGAAGACAGCCGCTTCTTCAAGAAGCATTACGTCACCGAGACGCACGAGTTCTTCGAGAAGCACGGCCCCAAGACCATCATCCTGGCCAGGTTCGTGCCGATCGTGCGCACGTTCATGCCGGTGCTGGCCGGTGTGTCGCAGATGAGCTACCGCAAGTACGTGGCGTTCGACATCGTCGGCGCGGTGCTGTGGGGTGGCGGCGTCACGATCCTGGGCTACTTCCTCGGCAATGTGCCCTTCATCCGCGATCACATCGAGGGAATCTTCCTGATGATCGTGTTCGTCTCGATCCTGCCCGCGATCATCACGGTCGGCAAGAAGGTGCTCGAGCGCCGCAACGCACCGGCTGTGCCGGCGCAGAGCGGTGAGCTGGCTGCTTCGACGAACGAGACTCACTGATCCGGCGTGACCGCTGTACCGTCGACCCTCGCTATGGGCAGCTTCGATCCGCTGATCTCGGCAGGCCCCGCTGTGGTCTGCACGGTGGTGCTGGTTTTCGTCTTTCTCGAATGCGCGTTCATCATCGGGCTGTTCCTGCCCGGTGATTCGATGCTGATCACCGCGGGCATCGTGCTCGCCTCGCACGCCAACGGCGAAGCGCAGGTCTGGGCGTTGTCGGTGGGCACGATGCTGTCCGCGATCGCGGGCAACCAGGTGGGTTATGTCGTCGGAGCGCGAACCGGGCATCGCCTGGTCGCGCGCAAGAACGGCCGATATATCAACACCAAGAATCTGGCCAAGGTCACCGGTCTGCTCGAACGGCACGGGTTTTTGGCGGTACTGGTGGCCCGTTGGATTCCGTGGGTGCGCACGCTGTGCCCGATGGTGGCGGGCGCGGCCGGGATGGACCATCGGCGCTACACCGTCGCCAGCACGCTCGGCGCGATCATCTGGGCGCCGGTGCTGTTGTTGATCGGGTACTACGCGGGCGAGTTCCTCGAGCAGGTCCCGTGGTTGATGCCCGCCGTGATCGGCACGCTGATCGTCGGTCTCGTCATCGGCACCATCCTCGGTATCCGGCACTATCGCCAGGAGATGGCGCAGCCGCTCGAGGAGTACGACCTCGAGCCGACCGTCGCGGTCGATTCCGAGCACTGAGTCGTCCGCGTACCGAGGCTGTCCGCGCGCTGCGCTACAGCCCGGCCGCGGTGACCTGGTAGGCCGCTTCCATCAACATCCAGCCGGACAACTGCACGGATAGGTCGCGTTCGGGCACCGCCGAGGCCGTCACCGAACCGCCCGCGGTGAATTTGCCCGCGCCCGTTGTGCCGCCCGGCAGCCTGGCCGGTTTGCTCCAGTCGAACCCGAACAGCGGCTCGCCTTCGAACTCGAGTCGATTGGCCCAGGCGGCGGTCGCCGAGGCTTTCACGATGGCCGCCGCGGTGCGCCGATCGGTTTCGACCTGCTTGTCCTCACCGGGCAGCATCAGGGCGACCACCGCGAGGTAGCGCGCCAGCACGCCGTTGAACAGGCCGCCGTCACCGCCGCCGCCGCCATTGATCACCCCGCGGGTGGTCATGTGTTCTTCCACCGCGGCCAGCAAGGCGCGCACCCTGTCGACGTGACGTTCGTCGTCGTCGGTGTGCACGGCCAGTTCCGCTTCCAGACCGAGCACGACGCCCTGGCAGTAACTGAACACCGGGCGTTCGATCTCGCCGGAGGGTAGGTGGATACCGTCGAGGATCAGACCGGATTCAGGGTCGCGCAGGGTGGCATCGAGCCAGTCGGCCATCTCTCGCGCGCGCTCGACCCGGCCAAGGCGTAAGAGCGCGATGCCCGCCGGACCATTGGCGGGGGCGTTGAAGAAGTCCGATTTGATCCGCCACGGAATGCCGCCGCCGACCTCGGGTTCCCAGGCGCTGTAGAGCTTCTGTTCGAGGGCGACCAGACCGCTGCGGGCGGAGGTGAGTTCCTGCGTGCGCTCGGCGCGTTCCAGGGCGATGGCCAGCCAGGCCATGTCGTCGTAGTAGCGGTTGGTCCAGCCGGTGAGGTTGCGCAGCCGGATGCCGCGCGCGATCGCGCCGATCCGCCTGCGGCGGGCCGGGGTGGGTACCCGATTGGCGGCATCGACCGCGACGTCGAGCAGATGGGCCTGCCACCAGTAGTGCCACCCGGCGAACGCCCGTTCGCGATTGGTCGCCGGCCAGCCGACGACACCCAATTCCGTTCCCGGAAAACCCCACAGCGTCCGCAGATGCCGCGAGATGATCGCGGACTCGGCCATATCGGCACGCTCGGACCACAGCGCCGGGGTCGGCACGGATCCGGCGCGATCAGAGGGCTGGGGGCGCCGGCCGCTGCGCGAGGTCATGAACACATGGTGCCAGGTGGTACCGACATTCCGTACCCATTCCGTTACCAGGCTACGGACAGGTCGGCGTGTTGGCGGATCCAGGCGTGCATGGCGATGCCCGCGGCGACGCCGGCGTTGATACTGCGGGTCGAACCGAACTGGGCGATCGAAACAGTCAGTGCCGCTGCGTCTTTCGCGTCTTCACTGACGCCGGGGCCCTCCTGGCCGAACAGCAGCAGGCAGTCGCGCGGCAGCTCGGCGGTCTCCAGTGGGACCGCGCCGGGCACATTGTCGACGGCGACCACCGTCAAACCCGCGCGCTCGGCGAACTCGCGCAGTTCGGCGAGATCGCTGTGGTGGACGAGGTGCTGGTAGCGATCGGTGACCATGGCGCCCCGACGATTCCAGCGCCGCCTACCGACGATATGCACCGCCGCGGCGGCGAAGGCGTTGGCGGTGCGAACCACGGTGCCGATATTGGCGTCGTGGCCGAAGTTCTCGATAGCCACGTGGAAGGGGAAGCGGCGGGCGTCGATGTCGGCGACGATCGCCTCACGAGTCCAGTAGCGGTAGGCGTCGACAACGTTGCGGCGGTCGCCCTCGGCCAGCAGGACAGGGTCGTAGCGCGCGTCGATGGGGACGGGGGTGTCGTATTCCTGCTCCCACGGGCCGAGGCCGTGCGGGTGCTCGCCCCACTCGGTCGGGCCCGCGACCTCTGCTTCATCCACCCGGCAATGCTAGGCGGGGGTCGGCTATGACGAGGAATCGGCCATCGCGCCGACGATCATCAGTACCACGGCGGCGCCGACGATCAGGACCATCGAGACCAGCAGGCACGTGCCGACGATGCCCAGAATGTAGCCGGCGTACACCTGCGTGCGGCCACCGATCCGACCGCCGGAACCGTCGATTTCGGCGAGCACCGAGCGACCCTTGAGCCAGGCGAACGGAGCGCAGAAGCTGCACAGCGACATACCGAGCACGCCGAGGACGAGGACCGTGGTGGCTTGCGGATGTTCGGGCGGCGGGCCGTAATAGGCCTGGGGATAGCCCTGGGGCCCGTTGTCCGGGTAACTCATGACCGAAGCGTAATCGCGACGGCCCGCGATCGCCGCTTATCCTGGAGGAACGGGATCTTTTCGGTGGTGAGCGTGATGGATCATGCGCGGGTATCGCGGGCGCTGGTCGGCGTCGTGGCGGGGTATCTGATCGTGCTCGCGGTGTGGTTGGGGTGGCTGGCTCCGCACGCGCCGCCGGGGACCGCGCCGTATCAGGTGATGATCATGGTGGGGCTGTTCGGCTCGGCGTGCGGGATCGCGATGGCGCTGGCATCGATGCCGACGCGGGCGGATCGACGGCTGCGCAAACACGGGCTGGAGGGGTGGGCGCGGATCGATGGTGTGCATCCGTTGAGCCGGACCGATCACGCGAGCGAACTGACCGAGTTCGATGTGGAGCTCACGGTGCCGGGCGCCGAGAGTTACCACGGGACGATCGTCGTGGATGTGATGCCGGTATACAAGGCGAGAATGGTTGTGGGAGAGACTGTTTCGATTCGGGTCGACCCGCTGGACCGCGATCGGATCATCCTGGTGCTGTGAGCGCGGGTGCGTCCGTGGGCCCGGGTGCTTCCGTGGGCGCGGGCTCGACCGACGGCACGGGCGCGTTCGACGGCGACGGCAGGCCGACGATCGGGCGGCCACGACGGAGAGTGCGCTGCCAGCGAAGGGGGTCGAAGACGGCCGGCTCGGTCTCTTCGATGAAGGAGCGGATCAGTTCGACGAAGCGGGGCGGGTCGAAGTGGTGCGGGAAATGGCCCGCGCCGACGAAGATTTCGATGCGACTGCCGGGAAAGGCTCGGTGGGCGCGATCGGAGTGACCCGACGGGATGACGGTGTCACGGGTGCCGCCGACGACCAGCGTCGGGAGGTGGGCGGCGAGGTAGCCGCGGTCGAGCATGGTGATGGTCTGGCCACGACGGTCGGCAGCGGCGCGAATGGTGCGCAGGAAGGCGTTGCGAGCGCCCGCGTCGGAGAGGTGGCCGTAGAGGCTGAGCACGTATTCGGCGTCGGGACCGAGGCCGAGGCCACCTGCCGCCGTCACCACCGGGATCGCGGCGCGCACGGCGGTGCGGACCGGCCACCACGTGATCGCCTTCAAGGCTGGGCCCGCACCCGCCAGCGTCGCGAGCCGGAAAGCGGGATGCACGCCCGCGCCCATCCCCGCCGGGCACACCAGCGCGATCCGCTCCACCTTCTCGGGGAACTGGTAGGCGAACTGCATGGCTACCCCGCCGCCGAGCGAGTGCCCGACGAGGGTGACCCGTTCGATCCCGAGGATGCTGAGCAGATCGCGCATGCCATTGGCGTAGGCCGCCACGGCGTAGTCGCCACGCGGTTTATCCGAATCACCGTGGCCGAGCAGGTCGGGCGCGATCACGGTGTAATGCTCGGCCAGCGCGTCGAAGACCGGTGCCCAGGTCAGGGAGCTGTCGGTGATGCCGTGGATGAGCAGCAGCGGCGGACCGGTTCCGGCCATCCGGAACGCCCGGCGATACCCGTGCACCTCGATGAACTGCGCTTCCCCACTCATCTCCGAAGCGTGCGCTCGAGGTGTTGCGCCCGGACGACACCCGCGTTAGCGCCATGTGACACCGAGCGCTGTTCCGCCTCCCCCGCGACTTCGGGCGACGGTTGGGCATTGACGCCTGGCGGTCTGATCAGGTCGAGTCCGCCCGCACCCGACGGATTACCCGAATGCCGGCGACATCAGCGGTCGCGATGCCCGACCGGCTCCGTGAGCAGGTATTGCGCGCCGGCGTAGGTAGCCAAAATGACTCCTTCGGCGAGCCGGCGCGTGCGGTCGTCGCGGGCGAAGAGGCGGCGCACGACGATCAGCGCGTCCGAGATCGTGAACAGCAGCGCCCCGACGCCGTAGCGGCTGCGGGGGTCCGCGTTCGGAATGTTGAGGCCCGCGATGTTCTTCGCGTCCGGGGCGAGACCCGGGTCCGAAGCCAGGGTCGCGGCCGTACCCAAAGTCGCGCCGTAGGCGGTGAGCGGGACGACGAGGTTCGGGGCCTTGGCGCGCAGCAAGCCTGCCGCGCCGACCCAGGCCACCACTCGCGGGAGGGCGATCTCGGGGCGTGGCCGGGCACCGCGCTTCCACCACAGCAGCGAGTAGCCGGTCTGCATGATCGCGAAGGACGACGCGCCCGCGATGAGGCGACGGTCGTCGTCGGGGTCGAGCAACAGCACATCGCCGACCGTCGCCGCCGCCAGCGAGCCGAGCACGAGACGACGTTCGGCCGGATCGAGCGCGACGCCGCTGGTCACCGTGTCGGCGGCGAGCAGCGGCATCAGCAGTGGCTTGGCGACCCCTTGCAGGCGGTCGCGGCCGGTGACGGCACCGAACACGGTGACCGCCGCCGCCGCGAGGTAAGCCACGCGCAGCCCTCGCATATCAGAAGCTCGGTTCCTTCGGCGCGGGCGGCAGGGTCACTACCTGGCCCGCGTAACTCAGACCCGCGCCGAACCCGAGCAGCAACGCGAGCTGACCGCCCTTCGCCTTGCCGGTAACCAGCATTTCCTCGATCGCCAGTGGCACCGAGGCGGCGGAGGTGTTGCCGGTGTTCTCGATATCGTTGGCGATCGGGACGCTCTCGGCCAGGCCGAGGTTCTTCTTCATCAACTCGTTGATCCGGGCGTTGGCCTGGTGCGGAATGAACACCTCGATGTCATCCTTGGCCACGCCGGAGAACTCGAGCGCCGCCGAGAGCGCGCGCGGCAGGGTGACCGCGGCCCACCGGAAGACCTTCGGGCCCTCCATGTGCAGCGACATCCGGCCGACGGCCTCGACCGCCGGATCGGTGCCCTGCAGCGCCTGCGCCTTGTTCATGTACGCCAGGAAGTCGACGTCCTGGGCGATGGCCTCGGCGTTCTCGCCGTCGCTGCCCCAGACCGTCGGGGAGATCCCGTTGTCCTCAGCGGGACCGACGACGACAGCGCCCGCGCCGTCACCGAAGATCATCGCGGTACCGCGGTCGGTGGGGTCGAGGCCGACGGTCATCGTCTCGGCGCCGATCACCAGCACGTAGTCGAACGAACCGGCACGGATGAGGTCGGCCGCGACCCCGAGCCCGTAACAGAAGCCACCGCACCCGGACGTTAAATCGAAGGCGGCGACACCGTTGAGCCCGAGGTCGAACGCCACCGAGGGGGCGCCGTGCGGGGTGAGCTTGAGCCAGCTCGAGGTGCACAGGATGACCGCGCCGATCTTGCTTCGATCGATCGGGGTATTGGTCAGCGCGCGCTCACCCGCGGCCACGGAGATCGACCGGATCGTCTCGTCGCCGCTGATCCAGCGCCGGTTGTGGATACCGGTGCGCTCGAAGATCCAGTCCGGCGTCGAGTCGAGGGTCTCGCACACTTCGGCGTTGGTGACGATGCGCTGCGGACGGTAGGCACCGATCCCGAGCATCGCAACGTTGTCGCGACCTTTGTTTACTGCAATGCTCACCACAGGTGACTCACACGTCCTTCAGACTGTCCGGACAGACCACATCGTCGTCCGGGTTCGGCGATGTTCAGGCTATCCCAGGGCAAGATCGTCGAGGCCGAGGATGGATCGATATTCCAGCCCTTCCTCGGCAATCACCTGGTCAGCGCCGGTTTCCCGGTCGACGACAGTGGCAACGCCGACCACGATCGCGCCCGCCTCGCGCAATGCGCGAACCGCGGTGAGCGGCGAGTTGCCGGTGGTGGTGGTGTCCTCGACGACGAGCACGCGCTTGCCGACGATGTTGGGGCCCTCGATCTGGCGCTGCATGCCGTGTGCCTTGGCCGCCTTGCGGACCACGAACGCGTCGATCGGGCGGCCCGGCGCGTGCATCACGGCCATCGCGACCGGATCGGCGCCCATGGTGAGTCCGCCGACAGCGTCGAAGTCCCAGTCGGTGACGAGCTCGCGCAGCAGCGTTCCGATCAGCGGCCCCGCCTGGTGGTGCAGGGTGGCGCGGCGTAGGTCGACGTAGTAGTCGGCCTCCTTGCCCGAGGACAGCGTCACCTTGCCGTGCACGACCGCGAGCTCGCGCACGAGGGCGGCCAGCTGGTCGCGATCGGCCTCCGTGAGCGCCTGACGTGCTTGGTCGATCATCTAAGTCATGTCCTTCCGCGTGCGTTGAAGAGTCCGCGATTCATGCGGGCCACCAGAGTGCGCGGGATGAAGCCCGCGACCGCGGTGAGCACCTTGTACTGCACGCCGGGCACGCTGATCACCCGGCCGGAGTCCAGATCCTGCAGGCACCCGTCGACGACCTGATCGACGTCGAGCCACAGGCGCTCGGGCAGTGAACCCATCTCGATGCCCGCGCGCTCGTGGAACTCGGTGTGCACGAATCCGGGGCACAGCGCTTGGACGCGGACACCGGTGCCCACCAATCCACCCGCCAAACCCTCCGTGAAGGATACGACGTAGGCCTTGGAGGCCGAGTAGGTCGACCCCCGTCCGGGGATCAACCCGGCCACACTCGCCACATTCACGATCGAACCCGCGCCCGCCGCGACCATCGACGGCAGGGCCGCCCTGGTGAGTTGCAGGACAGCGGTGACGTTGACATCGAGCTGGGCCTGTAGCTGCGCGGGCTCCAGCGTCCAGAACTCGCCGGAATGCGCGAAACCCGCGTTGTTGACCAGGAATTCGATGCCGCGCGCGGCACGGGCCGCGACGCGAGCGCGATCGGCGTCATCGGCCAGGTCGGCCACGAGGACTTCGGTCGACGTGGCGAAACGACGGGTCAATTCATCGGCGAGTTCGCGTAGTCGTTCCGCGTTTCTGGCGACGAGGACCAGGTCGTAGCCGAGGGCGGCGAGACGATGGGCGAAGCCCTGCCCGATGCCGGATGTCGGTCCGGTGATCATCGCGACGGGACGGTGTGCGCCGGGCAGGCGCAGAGGGGTATCAGACATCGCTGGTCGATTCCGGTCGACGGAGTGCCGCGACGACTACCGCGGCAGGTAGATCACTTCGGAACAGGGCCCTGGTAGGGGCGGAAACCGGGGTGGAACGGTCCACCCGGCTGACCCGATTCCGCGTCGTCGAGCGGTGGCTCGGTGCGGGGACGCGGCTCGGGAACAACGGCCAGCGACGGGCGCTTCGGCGGTTCGCCGAGCGGGCGACGGCCCGGGGCGGGCTGGTCCTCGAATTCTGGGTCGTCGAGATCGGGGTCGTAGTCGGCGGGCAGCGTGGGGGCGCGGCCGCCGATCGGGGCACGATCGGCGTCGCGAGCCGTGGCGCCACGGGCCGCGACGGGCCCGTTCTCGGAGAAACGGGCCGCCGCGCCGCGCGGGGCGTAGGGCTCGTCCTCGGAATCGAGTTCGTCGGGGCCGGGGAAACGCGCGCGGCCGTGCTCTTCCGCGTCGCTGTATTCACTACGGCCTGCGGCGAATTCGCGAGCGTCGTCCTCTTCGTCGTACTCGGGGCGGAAACCGGGCGCGAGATTGGCGCTCGAGCGCGGCCGAGTGAACTCGTTCGGCTCGGCCACCGGGGGCAGCACGTGCAGCAGGCCGGACAGGCGGAGCACCACGTCGATGGCGGTCTCCCAGTCCTTGGATCCGCTGCCGACGGGGAGCATGCCGAGGGTCCAGTTGCCCTCGCTCCACAGCATCTGCACGGTGTCGGACAGCGACTCGATGAAGCCGACCATCCGCTGATCCACCGCGTGACGCGCGATCTCGGGATCGGTGGCGAACACGACCCGGTCGCCGATCGCGCCGAGCAGTTCCAGATCGTGGTCCTTCGGCGGGGCTGCGGTCTTGAGCCGCATGTCCACATCGATCTCGGAGCCGATCTGGCGTCGCACAGCCACCAGTGTCGCGGCGTCCTCGAGGTCGAAGAGCACGAACTTCTCGCCCTTGCGGATGCCGGAGACCACGTCGACCGCCGAGAGGTAGCCGAGCTTGGCCAGCGCGCCACGGCGCCACGTCGAGGCGAGCGCAGGCTCCACCGACACGTAGGTGTAGCCCTGGGACTTCGCCCACACCTGTCTCGCGTGTCCGGTGCGTTGCCGCTGGACCCGATCGAAATACAGCAGGACTATCGCACCCACGAGTGCGATCGCTGCTAACCCGAACCACATAGCCGTCATCGTCGCCTAGCCTATCCAGCCGTCGCCGTGATTGCCCGGTAGCACCGGGGATTCGTCGCGCGGGTCGCTCATCGGGGGCCGCCCGGCAACGCCGTACTGATAATGATCTTGGCGTGGATCGACCCGTCTGGGTTCTTGTCGCCCTGCACCATAACCATGTCCCCGACGGGAAGCTCGCTCGCCTTCGTGCTGGTCAGCGAAATCACCTGGGTGGCATCGTCGATCAGCACCCGCACATCGGATCCGCCGAGGGTACTCATGGTGATCTCGGTGCCGGTATTGGCGGTGATACTGCCCATGCTGGCGCCGAGATCTTCGCCGCCGAGACCGGGCAGGCCGGGGAGCCCGCTCGCGCTCGGCGGGGAGCCCGGAGTGGTTTGTCGCGGTGTCGGCGGGACGAGCAGTTGGCTGGTCGTCGCAGGCGAGGCGGTGTTGTCACCCGAGTCGTTGCCGCTCAGCACGAGACCGGCGAGCACGCCGCCGACCGCGATCAACGCGAGCACTCCCAGACCGAGAGCGAACCACAAACCGAAGTGGCGTTTGGGTGGTTCGCCCTGGTCGCCGTCCTGCGGACGCGGTGGATAACCCGGCGGCGGCGCGCCGGGATAGCCCTGGCCGTAGCCGGGTGGCGCCTGGTAGCCCTGGTCGTACCCGGGCGGCGCCTGCTGTGGCGGGGGTTGAGCCGCGGGGTAGCCACTCTCGTAGGCACCCCATTGCGCGTCGTGCGGCGGCAACGCCTGTGTCGGGTTCGACGGTTGACCCCACTCGTCGAACGAATTGCCTCCGTACGGCGTGGTCGAGTCGGTGCCCGGCGAACCCAGCCGTTCGGTCGGCGAATCCTCCGGGCGTTGCCCCCACGGATCGTTCGGGTTCGTCATGCGCTCCAGGGTAGGACAGCCCGGTGCGTTTGGGAGGTCGCTACGCACCGGGCTGTGGATAAATCACGAGCTGTGGATAACTTCGCGTTCGACGACGAGCTTGTCGGCGGCGTCGTCCACACTCACCTTCACCGTGTCGCCGTCGGCGACCGAACCGGAGAGCAGTTCCTTGGCCAGGCTGTCGCCGATGGCCTGCTGGATCAGCCTGCGCAACGGTCGCGCGCCGTAGGCCGGGTCATAGCCGCGCACGGCCAGCCACTGCTTGGCCTCGGTGGTGACATCGAGGGTCAGCCTGCGCTGGGCGAGCCGTTTCTGCAGCTGACGCAGGTTGATGTCGACAATCGACTCCAGCTGCTCGGCATCGAGCGCGTGGAACATCACCACGTCGTCGAGCCGGTTGATGAACTCCGGCTTGAACGCGCGCCGCACCGCCTCCATCACCTGATCGCGGTCGCCGCCTGCGCCGAGATTCGAGGTGAGAATCAGGATCGTGTTGCGGAAGTCGACGGTGCGACCCTGGCTGTCGGTGAGCCTGCCTTCGTCGAGAACCTGCAACAAAATATCGAAGACGTCCGGGTGCGCCTTCTCGATCTCGTCGAACAGCACCACCGAATACGGCCGCCTGCGCACCGCTTCGGTGAGCTGGCCGCCCTGGTCGTAGCCGACATATCCGGGCGGCGCGCCGACCAGGCGAGCCACCGAGTGCTTCTCGCTGTACTCGCTCATGTCGATGCGCACCATGGCGCGTTCGTCGGCGAACAGGAAGTCGGCGAGGGATTTCGCCAGCTCCGTCTTACCGACACCGGTCGGGCCGACGAATAGGAACGAGCCCGTCGGGCGATTCGGATCGGCGACCCCGGCGCGCGCCCTTCGCACCGCGTCGGAGACCGCTTGCACCGCCTCTTCCTGCCCGACAACGCGCCCCGCGACTTCGGTTTCCATCCGCAGCAGCTTGGCGGTCTCGCCTTCGAGCATGCGGCCGACCGGCACGCCGGTCCACGCCGAGACGACATCGGCGATGTCGTCGGGAGTCACCTCCTCATTGAGCAGCACGTCACCGTCGGACGCTCCGGCACTGGCCTTCTCGGCGTCGGCGAGTTCCTTCTCCAGATCGGGAATGCGCTTGTAGCGCAGCTCGGCGACCTTGCCGAGATCGCCATCGCGCTCCGCCCGCTCGGACTCCCCGCGCAGGGCCTCGAGCTGTTCCTTGAGCCCACGCGCCGAATCGAGCGCGTTCTTCTCGTTCTGCCAGCGGGTGGTGAGCTGGCTGAGCTTCTCGCGGTCGTCGGCAAGTTCCTGGCGCAGCTTCTCGAGCCGCTGCTCGGACGCGGCGTCGGTCTCCTTCTCCAGCGCCACCTCCTCGATCTCGAGGCGACGCACCGCCCGTTCGATCTCGTCGATCTCGACCGGGCGCGAGTCGATTTCCATCCGCAGCCGCGAGGCCGATTCGTCGATCAGGTCGATCGCCTTGTCGGGCAGGAATCGCGAGGTGATGTAGCGGTCCGACAGCGTCGCGGCCGCCACCAGCGCCGAATCGGTGATCCGGACGCCGTGGTGCACCTCGTAGCGCTCCTTGATGCCGCGCAGGATGCCGATGGTGTCTGCCACGGACGGCTCGCCGACCAGCACCTGCTGGAATCGCCGTTCGAGCGCCGCGTCCTTCTCGATGTACTTGCGGTACTCGTCGAGGGTGGTGGCGCCGACCAGCCGCAGCTCGCCGCGAGCCAGCAGCGGCTTGATCATGTTGCCCGCGTCCATCGCCGAGTCGCCGGTGCCGCCCGCGCCGACGATGGTGTGCAGCTCGTCGATGAAGGTGATGATCTCGCCCGCGCTGTTCTTGATGTCATCGAGCACGGCCTTGAGCCGCTCCTCGAACTCACCGCGATACTTCGCGCCCGCCACCATCGCGCCGAGGTCGAGCGAGACAACCTTCTTGTCGCGCAACGACTCCGGCACATCGCCTTCGATGATGCGCCGCGCGAGACCTTCGACGATGGCGGTCTTACCGACGCCGGGTTCGCCGATGAGGACGGGATTGTTCTTGGTGCGCCTGCTCAATACCTGGACCACGCGCCGGATCTCGGTGTCGCGCCCGATCACCGGGTCGAGTTTGCCCGCGCGGGCCAGCTCGGTGAGGTCTGTCGAGTACTTCTCGAGCGCCTGGTAGCTCGCCTCCGGATCGGCGCTGGTAACCCGCCCGCTACCACCGCGGACCGCGGTGAACGCGTCGCGCAGGGCCTCCGGGGTGGCGCCGTGCTTGCGCAGCAGCGCGGCGACATCCGAATCGCCCTGGGCCAATCCGACCAGGAGGTTCTCGGTGGAGACGAACTCGTCGCCGAGCTCGGTGGCGAGCTGTTGGGCAGCGGTCATCGCGGCGAGTACCTCGCGACCGAGCTGTGGTTTGGTGGTGGCGCCGGTGGCGCGCGGCAGACGGTCGACGAGGGCGCCTGCCTCACGTTCGACTGTCGCCGGATCGACGCCGATGGCCTTGAGCAACGGTGCGGCGATGCCATCGGTTTGATCCAGCAACGCCACCAGCAAGTGCGCCGGACGGATCTCCGGGTTGCCTGCCGCCGCCGCGGCCTGAAGGGCGGTGTTGAATGCCGCCTGCGTCTTGGTGGTGGGATTGAACGAGTCCACGAATCTCCCCTTGTGTGTGTCCGGTATCGACCTGTTCAACGCTCACAAAGTTGAGTCTGTTCCGCTCAACTCCAAAAATTTTCACGGACCTCTGATCCGGGCTTCACGCTACGCCGCGACACCACCGAAGACGATCAATCACCGCATGTCGAACGGCTATCCGCCTAGGATTGCGATGCCCGGCTCACCCGAAGATGCGAGGAGTTCACCGCCTTATGCGCGCGATCGTGGTTCACAGGTTCGGCGCCACACCCGAGCTTGCCGATGTGCCGGTGCCCGAGGCTGGTCCGGGTGAGGTTCAGGTGGCGCTCGACGCGGCCGGGGTCAACCCGTTCGACCTGAAAATGGCCGACGGTCTGCTCCAGGGCAAGATGCCGACCGACTTCCCGATGATCCTCGGCGTCGACGGCGCGGGCAGCGTCTCGGCGATCGGCAGCGGCGTCACCAAGTTCGAGGTCGGCGACAGGGTGGTCGGCAAGTTCCTGACCGCGCCCGCGGGCCACGGCAGTTGGGCGCAGTACTCCACGGTCCCCGAAGACGCGACCCTCGTCCCGATTCCCGACGGCGTCACCAGCGTTGCCGCCGCCGCGCTCCCGATCGCCGGCGTGACAGCCCAGGACCTGGTGGATGCCGCGCATATCCAACCCGACCAGACCGTGTTGATCGTCGGCGCCACCGGCGGCGTCGGCTCCTTCCTCGTCCAGCTGGCCAACATCGCGGGCGCCCATGTGATCGCGACCGCCCGCGGCGATGCCGCCGATCAGGTCGCCCGTCTCGGTGCCGCCGAGACCGTCGACTACACCCGGATCCGCCCCGCCGACCCGAACTTCCCCGACCCCGACCCGGCCACCCGCCAGGACTCGAGCGTCACCGACGCGGTCCGCTTCACCCACCCCGACGGGATCGACGTCCTGTTCGACTTGATCAGCGCGGCAGCCGATTTCGCATCACATGCCACGCTGGTCCGCCGCGGCGGACACGCCTATTCGACAACCTGGGCCGCCGACGAAACAGCACTGCGCGAACGCGACATCACCGGCGGCAACTTCGAATCCAAAGGCCGCTCACCGGAATTGAGCCGTCTCCTGTCGCGGGTCGCGGCAGGAGACGTGGTCATTCCGGTCCAGATGACCGTGCCATTGGAGGCCGCTCCCGCCGTGCTCGGCCAGGGCAGCGCCCGAGGAAAAACCGTCCTCACCATCTAACCCACCCGGAGTTGTTCGGATCGCACGGAAGTACGTCTTATTCGTCTACTGAGTCCGATTCCATAGCAGTCACATTGGGCTGACACGATCCGCTGCGCTTCGGTCGGCTTCCACTACGAGGATCGCCCGAGGGCGGTGTCGACACCATCCCTGCCCGCCTCCTCGCATCGATAGCTTTGGCTCGGAAAATGAGACATACCACACAATAGGGATCCGAAGTCCGGTCTCGTGCGTCCAATACCTCGATAGCACCGTTACCGAGGTTGGGATTTGCGATGAGTTCGATCAAGGCCGATCCGGATGCGTTGCGCAGTACGCAGACTTCCTTCGATTCGGTCGCGTCGACGCTGTCCGCGGCACTGACCACGTTGGCCGCGGCGTTGGCGGCCGAGGGCGAATGCTGGGGCGGCGACGAGACCGGACAGGCCTTCGCGGGCAACTACACCCCGGGCGTCGAGCAGGGCAAGACCGCCGTCGGCAATCTCGCGAAGTCGATGACGCAACTCGGGACCAACATGGTGACTGTCGCGGATAAGTTGGTCGAGCAGGACACCGCGCGTGCGGCCCAGTTGAAGCAGTCGACGGGGTCGTAGTTCGTGGGCATCGAGATCCCGGACTCCCTGCAGTGGGTCGCGAAATACATTCTCGGGGCGGGTGATTGGCCCGACGGTGACGAGACCGCGATGCGGCGGCTCGCTGATGCGTGGACAACCACCGCGAACACCCTCAACACAGTCGACGAGGACGCGGCGCGGGCCCTGAACTCAGCACTGAGTGCCCTGTCCGAGGGCGAGACGCACGATGCGATCGCGACCTATCGGGACAAGCTCCTCGCCGGTGACGAGGCCGCGTTCACCGCGATCCGCAAGTGGTGTGAGAAGCAGGCCGAGCTGCTCGAAGACGGGGCCAACGATATCGAGCACACCAAACTGGTGATCATCGGGACGATGATCGTCGCTGCGGTCGAGATCGGTATCGCGTTGGCGACGGCGTGGACCGGAGTCGGCGCGGCGGCGGGTGTGGCCGCTCGCGTCGCGGCACAGGTCGCGGTCAAGATCGCGATGAAGCAGTTGCTCACTCGGATGATCGCGCGCGGCATCGCCAAAGCGGCATCTCGCGCCGCGCTGCGCGGTGCGGCGTTCGAAGCGCTGGAAGAGGGCGGGATCGACGCGCTCGCCCGTACCATCCAGGTCGCCAAGGGTGATCGTTCGATGGATGACTTCGGTTGGTCCGACCTGGGTTTGGCGACTTTCGGTGGTGCGGTCGGCGGTGCGGTCGGCGGCGGTCTCGGCGACAAGCTGGGCGGTGTCGGCGACAACATCACTTCCGGGCTCGGGAAGATGGCCGCCAAGTCCGCGACAGGTGCGGCGACGGAACTCGGTGCGGATCTGTCGGCACAGGTCGCATCGGCGAGTGCGGCGTCATTGCTGATGGGTCAGGATTTCGAACTCGATATCGGGGTGGATACATTCACCAGCGCTGGTGCTGGTGGGCTGCAGAGTGGGTTGGAGTCCAGCCTGCACGGCAACGGTGACTCCGCGGCGCCGACGGTTCCCGAGTTGGGCGATACGGGCTCGCCGACCAGCCCCGCCAGTACCGGGGACTCGAGTTCGCCTCCAGCGCAGCCGACCGGTGGTACCCCGGGCTCGACTTCGCCCGCGTCGACGGGAACACCTGGTTCCACCGCGCCGAACTCCGAGGGCACGCCGTCAACACCCAATGGGGACAACGCGACCCAGCCGTCCGGAGCGGGCTCGCCTTCCTCCCCTGGTGATAGCTCTCCGCCGACCGGCAGTCCGAGTTCAGTCGATGGCAACTCGCCCAACCCGAGTACGCCCAGCGACAACTCGCCTGACACCAGCTCATCTGGCGACACTTCGCCGGGTTCCAGCTCGCCGGGCGACAACTCCCCCAGCCCCAACACACCGGGCAGCAACTCGTCCAATCCCGCCTCACCCGGCGACAATTCGCCCAGTTCCAGCGCACCCGACACCAACGCGCCGACATCGAGTTCACCGGGCAGCAGCACCCCCAGCCCCAGCACGCCTGGCGAGGCCTCTCCCAGTTCGACGGCTCCCACCGATAGCGGCAACCCATCCAGCCCGAGTTCACCGAACTCGCCGGGCAACACCGGTCCGACGACGGACACCCCCTCGGCGCCCGCCGACAGCGGCACGCCTTCATCGCCGAGTACCACCGGGAATCCGACCGGATCCCCCGACGGCACAACCCCAACGGCTCCAGTCGAAACTCAGAACCCTACCGATCAACCCAGCTCACCGGCGCCTCGCTCATCGCTCGACCTCCCGCCGGCCGACACTCCCGCACCTACTGATTCGTCCGCGGCTCAACCGACTCCATCAAGCCCGACCACCGCCCAGGCACCGACCGCGGACACCCAGACACCGACCAGCAACAACCCGACTGCCACCACACCATCCGCACCCGGAACTATGCCGCCGCCGGGCAGCCCGAACACCGGCACGCCAACATCCACCCCGAACATTCACTCACCCTCCGACGGCACCCGCCAGCCGCAACAAACAGACCCATCGACAACCAGCGCGGCGGCCACCGCGACAGCACCGAGCACAGCACCGACCGCGACACCCACCGCGACACCCACCTCGACAACACCCACCAACTCGACCCCGCCCATCAGCGCACCGATCGCCCCGAGCGCGCACCAATCGCCGACGGCGAACAATCCCCAGCCGTCCACAACCACCAGGCAGACGCCTTCCGCCACCCAGCCGACCACACCGAACAATCCCGAGCTATCCACAGGCCGCACACCGCCATCGGCCACACGCCCGGCGACACCGAACGCTCCCCACTCATCCACAGGCACCAACCCGACGACCGACACAGCACCGCCGCCGTCCACTGCCCACCCGAGCACGCCGGCACTCGGCCACCCGCCTACTCCGCCGAACACGACCTCCACCCAGGCCCCCAACTCGAACCAGCACAGCAGCAACGCGGACTCCCCGACAACGGATCAGCCGGCCGGACACATCGACCCAGCAACGCCTGCGGATACAACCCCCGCGACCGACCCTCTGTCGGCCACCGAAACCACGCCGGCATCGGACCCGACGCCGACGAATACGACATCACCTACCGACCCGCTTCTCACCCCCCAGTCGCTCGAATCCGCCAACCAGGCACGCCGAGCTCGCGAATCACTGCGCCCCGTCAGGCCCGCCGATAACCAAGCCCTACAGGTCAACCCGCCCACCGGCCGCCCCTACCGAGCCGCCGACTATCCGAACACCTTTACCCAACCCGTCCGGGTCATCCGCCTCAGTGTCGCTGTCACCGGCTCTCCCGCGACACCACCCACCACCATCGACACCGTCGCCGAGAACGCCCAAACAGCGACCGATATCGCCTTCAACCAAGGCCACCAATTCCCCCTCGGCGACTGGCTCATGGTCGATGTCGTCCCCACCACCGACCCGGCAACGGCTGACCTCACGATCGATGCCGACACCACACCGACCCTGACCGACCTCGCCAACACGATCCGCACCAACCTCGGCCTACCCCCACGGGACAACCCCACCGTCACTCCCGATGACATGCACCGTCTCGGTTCCGACATCTCCCGAGCCGACCTCGCCCGCACGACAGTCCCCTCCTGGGCGGACCAGCACGCCTCCCCCACAACCCAGGTAGACAGCACCGTATCCGCCACCCCCGACACAAACCCCGACCCGGACACGGACACAACCGTCGACCTCGACGCAATCCACAACAACCACGCTGAACAAACCCCCGCCGGCGTCTCCCACCACCGCGGCGACCCGACCATGGGCGACCTCCCCCACCGAGTCCCCGCCGACCCCAACCGCTTCACCGCCGACACCCACATCACCCCCGACGGCCACGCCGTAGTCGGCGGACAAACCATCACCCCCGAGCAATACGGCGACCTTCTTCGCCGCTCCGGCTGGGACGGCGTCACCCCCATCCGTCTCCTCGGCTGCGACGCCGCCACCAACGGCTTCGCCGACCGCCTAGCTCGAAACCTGGGCGTCGAGGTGCTTGCTCCGAACCAGCGCGCGTGGACCGATTCCAACGGAAATGTCTTCAGCACAAGCGCGGTCACCAACCCTGATGGATCCCGCAGCCCCCGTATCCCTCCGGACGGCCAATGGCAGAGCCACCATCCCAACGGCACCACCACACCTCACGGCACGGCGTCCAACCCACCAGGAACCACGCCGACGAATGCGATCGACGCCGACACCGCAGTCGATCGCTCACAGCCGACGCCGCCGAATACCAATCCCACCGGCCCCAGTCCGGATACCTCGACCACCCCTTCTCCACGCGTTCAAGAGACTCCGTTCAATGACAGCCGCGATGCGGTCCGCAACAGAATTACGCCCCCACGGCGGGTGGTGGACGGGCCTTTGCTCGACCCGAACAATCCGGATCACGCGAACATCCGCGGCACCCTGCGTTCCGACGATCCCACGCTGCCGATACCACCAGGCGACCCAACCCGAGTCGTGGACGGCGAGACACCCAGCGGCGCACATTTCACTGACACTGTTTACGGGGATCCCCCCAATCACACAGTTGTTCGCGACTATCCACCACGCGCAGTTGAGTACAAGACACGGACCGGCGGTACTTTCACAGCGCTACGCCATGAGCAGCACGTCATCTATCCGCCGGACGCCGACGGCAACGTTCGGTCGTTTTCGCGATCCCAGGTGGGCGACAATGTCGTACTCACCGAATCGCTCAATGGCCGCCATGTCTCGACCACAGGTGTCATACGGCATGACTTCTCCAGCACCGATAAGGTCAAGCGCAAGGGCGACAGCGCGGAAAGCACCGCAGCGACCAATACTGGCCATGAGGGCGTGGCTCCGGCCGGCACAGGGCTCCAGTACGATGGCGGGCATGCGTCCAGCTACCGAACCACTCTGGACAGAGGATTGGTGAACCTCTTCGCGCAGGAGCGGTGGTTCAATCAGCAAGAGTTCAAGGTGTTGGAGGCCGCCATCGCGTCCTGGACTACGACGGGCACCGGCAGAGAAACTCACATCCTTTTCGAGACCGACCCTCCAGGTTCCGTCACCCCAGAGAGAGTGACCGGGGAAGTAAGCATGGTCGATGCCAACGGTGAAGTATTTCGCGAATTCCCAGTCGATTTCAGCAATCGCGGCGGAAACACCTTCACACGAAAAAATTACGGAATCGAACGAAAAGACTTTTTGAGACATACCGAAAGCCAAAATTAGGAGAGTTTGATGTCAGAAATCGACGACGTCGAGGCAGCTACGGAGCTGGTGCAAGCAACCGGAGAGGCTGCCGCGCTCGCATTTCCGGACTGGACCTACGCGGTTTCGACCAGGGTCTACCCGTCCCAGGGTGTCGGCACATGGGGTGTGGTCGCCTATCGGGGTGACGAAGGTGCGGTGGTAAGACTTTTCGGCCATCGCGAAATCAGTCGCCGTGTTCAAAACTATTCGGAACAGCTGTACGATGCGCAGGAACAGGACTGCGCAGGAATCAAATGTATTGTTGCCCGATCAGGAAAATTCAGAATCGACTACTCTTACGACATCGATGAAGCCATCAAGTGGGCGAACCAGGTCTTCAGCGGACTCACTCCGGAAGAAACGGTGGAAGTCCTTCGGCCACAAGAACTGTGACCGGTCCGAGCGATTCGGAGTGATCTATGGGCGAAGTAGCGATCTTGGCGCAGCGCATCTGGGATGTGATGGTGGAGAGGGGTTTCGAGCCGGTGTTGCGGCGCGGGTCCGGGGACGCCATCCGTTACGAGGAACAGACGGGAGTGCCTGCTCCGGCGGAGGTTGCCGAGTTGTGGGCGGTGCTCGGTGGGCGGGACATTCTGGGGATGAATCTGGAAGGCGCGAATTCGGCGGGGCGGTGGTGCGCCGCACGGGCAGGTGAAGCCGAGAGCAGTGGTCCTGGAGTGCCGTACGAGGAGTTGGACGGTTCGGCCGATGGGGCGGTTCGCATGGTGTGGTGGGACCGGGGCTGGTGCCCGCTGCACGCATCGGGCGACTGGGCGGTGGCGGTCGACTCGCATCCCGGTGCGACAGGGCATGTCGGGCAGGTGCTGTTCTGCGACCTGGACGTGGACTCCGATCGAGAAGCGGTGTGGGGCAATGTCACCGAGTTCCTCGGCGATGTCCTGACGGTTGTCTCCTCGCAGGCGCTGGTCGTGGAGGACGGGCACGGGCTGATGACACACGTCGACAACTGGACCTGCACCGTCTTGATGGCGGTACGAGAACTCGGACTGGCCCGGCGCGACGGTCGCCCTTTCCCACTGGTCGGGCCGGCCGATCAGCCTTGATGGCAGCCGATACCGACCGGAGGTCAGCGAGGGAGGTAGGTGCCGGTGCGGGCCTTGGTGGCGGTGGTGGTGAGGATGGTGGCGAGGGTGGCTTGGATTCGGGTGGGGGTGGTGGGTTTGGCGATGAAGGTGGTTTCGCCGTAGAAGACATAGCGGCCGTCGCCGGGGATGTCGTGCAGCTGGAAGTCGTCGCGGCCTTCGGTATGGCGGTTGTCGACGCTGGCGTGGGCATAGACGCCGATGTGGGTGAGGGTGGTGGTGGGTTTCGCCAGGAAGGACTCGAGTTGTTCCCGGGGGGTGGGGTTCCAGCGGTCGCGGACGTGCGGGCGGGGGGCGGCGAGTTCCGCTGCGGTGACGCGGATTTCGCGGCCCTTGCCGGGGGCGACCTTGGGCAGGGTCGACAGGACCGCGGCGGCCAGGGCGTCGGGGTCGAACAGGTGGAGGATGATGTCGCCGGGGTTGGCATCGTCACCGGGGGCCTGCACCGCGAGTGCGGCATAGCTGTCGCGGGTGCCGCCGTGGGCGCGAATCGTTTTGACGCCCTTGGCCGCGCCCGCCACCTCGACGCGAGCGTACGGGGCGAGCAGCGCGGCCATGGCACGGTCGAGATCGCTGTCGAATTCGGCCATCAGATTCTCCGCGGCCTTGCTGCGCAGGCGCAGGACCTCGGCGTGGGTCTCGACGTCGGTGTGGCGATGATGCAGGGGATACGGGAGGACGTCGCGGCCGGCGGCCTCCCACAGAGTGCGGAAATCTAAAGCGGTGAGATGCCAGGTACGCACAGGAGATCTACTCTGTTCCATCAGGATTGGCGACTAGTCGGCGCCGATGACGGGCGGGACCATCTTGGGCAGGGTGTCCAGACCGGTGAGTTCGTCACCGTTTTCCTGAGTGATGAGGTAGTCGGGGATCGCTTTGGTCGACTCGTCGTCCTTGCCGCCGCCCTTGCCCGCGCCGGGGCTCATCATGCCGGGCGTACCGGCGCGGCCTGTCGTGCCCGCACCGGTGCCACGACCCCCGGCCGCGCCGGCAGCCGTCGGGCTCGCGGCAACCGCACCACCGGGTGTTCCCGCTCCTGGCGTGCCCGCGCCCGGCGACCCACCGCCGGGTGAGCCCGCGCCGCTCGGTGATCCGGACGGCGAGCCGGAACCGGGGACGGTCGCGCTCGGGGTGGTCGAGGCGGGGGTGGTCGAGCCCGGTTCCGTCGACTGGGGTGTGGTCGATTCGGGGGTGGTCGAATCGTCGGTGTCGGCCGAGTCGGTGTCGTCCGGGTCGGTGGTGGGGTTGGTTGAGGCCGGGGTGGTCGGCTGCGTGGTCGTGGACTGGGTGGTGGGCTGAGTTGTCGAACCCTGGGTGGTGGATTGCGTTGTGCTGAGCTTGGTTTCGGGCTGGCCGCCGCCGTTCTCGACAGTCGTCGGGATGGGAATCACCGGGACTTTGTTGTCGGACTCGTAAATCACCGGGGCGTAGACGGTTTGGAGAATACGAACAGCTTCGACTCGCGCGTTCTCTTGCGCGACATCGTCATTGCGCCAGCCACGGCCGGTGAGCAGGGCGCCGACATTGTCGAGCCCGCTGCGGTGTTCGGGCTCGTGCGGGACGAGGCGTTTCGTCGGCTCGAGGCCGGTGCGCAGTTCGTCCAGTTTGGTGCTGGTGAGCGCCGCGGCGGTGGTGACCTTCTTTCCCGTGGCGTCGTATGCGGCGACGGTTTGCGCTGCCGCGTTCGCCGCGGAGCCCGACCAGACGTCCGGGGACATGCCTCGGGCTATTTGCTTGCGGAACTCGTCTAGGGATGTGCTGTTACGGGTGGAGATTTCGTTCCAGGCGGCGATCAAGGCTGCGACAGCGTCGAGATCGATCTTGTCGACCTTGGCGCGCAGTTCCTGGACGGTCCCAGGGAACAGGTTGTTCTTCGTCACGACTGTCGGTCGGTACTCACCGTCGAAGCCGAGGTCACCTGCCTTCTTCCGATTGTCGTCACGCTGGGTGTTGTATTTGTTCTGGATGTCGGCGATTTCGGAGCTCTCGAGTTCGTCGTCATCCGAGAACGGAGAGGTAACAAGATTTTTGAGGCCGCCCATGAGGTCGAGGCCGGTTATGCTGTGGAAACCAGTCAATTCAGCTCACCTGCCCGGTGACGTAGTCGAGGGCATTTGCGTTCTCGATGTCCTTGCCTGCGATGCGCTTGAAGGAAATGGAGAAGACCTCGCGCAACTGCTTCACTGCCTCGATATCCTTGAGTATGACCTCGTATATCGAGTTCGGATCGTTCCCAGCTTGAGCACGGAACTTCCCCTCGAGTTGTCTGGCGATATCGAAGTCGCCGAAACCGCTTACGTTCTGGGCTCTTTGAGAGGTGATCAGTATCTTGTCGAGATCGACCAGTCGCTGATCGCATGCCTTGAACATGTGATAAGCCGCCGCCTCGTCGTTCAAGTAGACCTCGCCCGCACGAGCCTGGGATAAGAGTGTGCTGTATGCCGTCGTGTCAGCCATTCGTCCTCCCCGCTATCGAGGAAAGGTCGGTACGAGTGCGCTCGCAGCGCTATTCAGATAGACGCACGGTTCTTCGAGGCCGTCGAGGCTCGCGCGATTCATGACCTCGAGTTGCACAACTCCGTCTCGAGTTTCGAAAACCACATCGCAGATGAGGTTGCGAGAGTCGCCCGCGACCCTGAACTTCCGTGCGGGGCGACCAGCGACGGTGGTGTCAGCGAAGTCGGCGTTGCCTGGCTTGGCCTCGAACTCCGCGAGAGACTTGGCAGACGTGTAGACCGTCAATCCATACTTGGGGGCCATCCATCCACAAATCTCCCAACCTGGCTGCGGAACCCCAGCGACACCCTTCTCCTCCGTAGCCGGATCCACCCCCGCCGCCGTCAACGCAGCATCGGGAATCTCCGTGCACGGATTCCACAACACCGGTTTGGCTGTGCTCGTCGCCCCCTTCGACGTCGACTCCCCCGAGTCGCACCCGACCAGCCCGACAACCGCGAAACCGGCAATCACTATTGCCGTACCTGCGCGTTTCATCCCACCCCTTACCGCCGAGTACTGCCTTGACCAGGGACATTAGCACGGTCAGCCGACCAGATGCGGGGCCGCGTAAGTTGTTCGAGCATGAGCGAACTTCGATTTTCGGGACCTTTCGACGGCCGTGATCCCGAGGGCAAACCGGTGGTGAACCGGTCGGCGGTGGACTCCGATATCCAGGATCGGGTGCTGTCCTACCTCGAGCACGCGCCGGTGATTCTGAGCGCCCGCAGCCACGACGCCGACGAGTTCGACCCCGCCCGGCGCGACGTGCCGTTGAACTTCCACACCGACGGCTCCTTCGTCTGGCCGGGCGCTGTCCCCTACTACCTGCGCAAGTACGGATTGCCGCCGGAGCCCGCGCTGGTCCAGCACATCGTCGGCAAGGGGTTCGAGATCGGGGAGGTCGACGAGGCGACCCGGCAGGCGGCGGTGCGCAAGGTCGCCGGCTGACCCGATCTCGGCGCGAGCTGCGCGACCGGACTACCAGCTGCGCGCCACAGTCCCCTTGGAACCGGTGACCAGGCTGTTCGCCGGAACGTCGTCGGCGACGATCGCACCCGCGGCGATTACCGACTCACGGCCGATACTCACGCCGGGCAGGATCATCGCGCCCGCGCCGATCCATACCCGTTCCGCGATGTCGATCGGCGCGCCGGTGAGGTATTCGCGCCGTTCCTCCGGGTCGACAGGATGGCCCACGGTGATGAAGGTGGCCTTCGGTCCGATCATCACCCGCTTGCCCAACCGGATTCCGGCGTAGTCGAGGAACGTGCAGCCCTGATTGATGAACACGCCCTCGGCCAGGTCGAGGTTGCGGCCGTGATCGGTATAGAAGGGCGGATAGATCGTCAGACCGGCCGGCAGCGGACGGCCGAGAATCTGTTCGAGGAGCGCCACCTTCCCGACCTCATCGTCGAAGGGCAAGAGGTTGAGGCGGGAAGTCAACGCGCTGACCTCGAGAACCCGCTCGTGCATCGCCTGGAACTCGGCCCCGAGTACCCGTTCGCCCCTGGCCAGAAGTTCGGGATCGTGAATCCGCATGATGTTGTCGCTCGCCATGCCCCGATTCTCACGCACCCTTCGCCCGATCGGAACGCCACCGCCGATCCGGTCGCACCGCATCGATCACGCGGTGAGCGGCGGCTGGTCCCGCGGCGCCGGGCCGGCGACAAGATCACCGACGCGTATCGATGACGGGGGGATCGTGCCGATCGGGGGCGAGCGGATTACGATCCGTGCGGTCGGGTACCGGCGTGATGAGCATCCCTGCCCCGAGACGGCGGTTTCGAGGGATACTGGTGAGGGCGAAACCCGCGGGTGAGCCACATTGCGGCAAATTACAGAGCTGCAATTTACAGAGAAATGGAGCTTGACGACGTGGATGCGCGTTCTCTTGCGCTGGTCCGCGCCGATTTCCGCGGGGTGTCGGAGACACCTGGCGGTGCTGAGCGGCTGATCAGCGCTTTCTACGGTCACCTGTTCGCCCAGGACCCGAGGTTGCGTGAACTGTTTCCGCCTGCCATGGACATGCAGGCCAAGCGGATCACGACGGCGGTGCAGTTCGTCCTCGACCATCTCGAGGACTTCGAACGTGCGCAACGCTTCCTCGAGCAACTGGCCCGCGATCATCGCAAATACGGGGTCGAAGCCGACCACTACGACATGGCCGGACGCGCGCTGCTCGCGGCGCTGCGCACCTTCCACGGCAATCGCTGGACCAGAGAACTCGATGACGGCTGGCGTGACATCACGCTGCTGATCTCGGCGTCGATGGCGATCGGCGCCAACGAGGACACCTCGCAGCCGTACTGGGACGCGACCGTGGTGGGTCATCGGCGGGTACTCGACGATCTGGCGATCGTTCGGTTGCAGGCCGACGGGCCCATTCCGTTCAAGGCCGGACAGTATGTGCCGGTCGCGGTGCCGCAGCGCCCGAACATGTGGCGCTACTTCTCCCCCGCCATCCCCGCGAACCCGTATGGCGAGATCGAATTCCATGTGCGGCGGATCAGCGGCGGCTGGGTGAGCCCGGCCATCGTCAACGACACCAAGGTCGGGGACCGGTGGAAGATCGCCGGGCCGCTCGGCGGGTTGCACGTGGACCGCGAGTCCGGCCGCGACGTGCTGATGATCGGCTCCGGCACCGGCATCGCACCGTTGCGGGCGCAGCTGATCGAGATGAGCCAGCGGGGGATCAATCCGCGCGTGCACTTCTTCATCGGCGGGCGCTATCCCGGCGACCTCTACGACGTGGACAACATGTGGCAGCTCTCGCAGTCCAACCCGTGGTTGACCGTGGTGCCGGTGTGCGAGGAACACACCAATCCCTGGTGGTATCCCCAGGATTCGGGCCAGACACCGATGGGCATGCCGCGCCGCCTGGTCGGTAATCTAGGAGCGGTGGTGACCAGCTTCGGTGCGTGGTCGGACCGTCAGATCCAGATCGCGGGATCGCCGTCGATGATCGCCAACACCCGCTACGCGCTGCAACGGGCCGGTACACCGAGCGAGATCATCGCCGCCGACCCCGTCTGAAACGCCCGCGACATCGCGAAAGAGGCTGATGAGCAACGTTTTTCCCGACCCCGCCTGGACGGCCACCGTCGTGGGCCACCATCGCTTGCGCCACGACCTCGCCGTCATCCGGCTGATCGGCGATTTCGTGCCGTTCGAAGCGGGCGATTCGGTGGAGGTCGAGGTACCGCAGCATCCGGGCGTGCGGCGGCGGTTCTCGCCCGCGTTGCCGCCCTCGCTGGACGGCAAGATCGAGTTCCATGTGCGGACGGTGCCCGGCGGGTGGTGTTCGAGTTCCATCGTCGCCGACACCAAACCCGGTGACCAGTGGCGAATCAACGCTCCCCGTGGGGTTTTCGCGGTCGATCCGGACGCGACGCAGCTGGTGATGATCGCCGGCGGTACCGGTCTGGCGCCGATGCGCGCCCAGCTCCTCGACCTGGCCCGGCGCGACACCCCGCCGCGCACCTATCTGTTCTTCGGTGGCCGAACGCCGCGCGACCTCTACGCCAACGACATGCTGTTCCTGCTGGCGGGCGAATTGCCGTGGCTCTCGGTCATTCCGGTGGTCGAGAGCCCGGACGACCCCGCGGTGCGCGACGAATGGCACGAGCAGACCCGCTCCGATGTCGGCTTCGGACCGGACGAGATGCTGCACGGCACGCTCGCCGATGTCGCCGCCGCGCACGGGCCCTTCACCGAAAACCAGGTCCTGATCTGCGGTTCGCCCGCGATGGTCCGCACCACCGTCGATCGCCTGATCGAGGCGGGAACTCCCCCGGCCAACATCATCTCCGAAGGCGCCTGAGTCCCACGGGCCGGTTTCGCGATCGGCTCGCGGGTCAGAACAGGGGGTCGTGGCGGATCGACTGGGCTTGGGTGCCTGCCGCCATGAGACGGAACTTGGTGGTTTGGACCATGGAGGGGGAGCCGACTATTTGGACGTCGCGGTCGGCCCAGGGGCCGTAGCCGGCGACCACCTTGCCGATTTGGCCGGTCACGCGGGGTTCCAGGCCGGGTAGATTCGGGTGGGGTTCGCCGGAATCGTAGTACCACCAGGGGTTTTCGTCGCTCTCGGTAACGGGGGTGACAGTGAGCCACTTGTTGGCGATGGCGAGTTGGCTCAGCACCTGGAGGTCGTAGAGGTCGCAGGGGTGGTGGCCGCCGACGAACAGGTGGACCTTCGGGTTGACCCGGCGCTGGGCCATCGCCATGATCTGCGCGCGCAGGGGGGCGATGCCGGTGCCGCAGCCGACCATCAGCATCTTGCGCTTGGTGTTGCGTGGCACGCCGAGGCCGCCCAGCGGTGAGCCGAGCGCCCACTGATCACCGACGGCGGTGTGCGCGACCAAGGCCGGGCTGACCCAGCCGCCGAGGACGCCACGCACGTGGAACTCGATCTCGCCGTTGGGATTGGCCGGATTCGCGGGCGAGAGATAGCGCCACATCCGCGGCCGCGAGGGGATCTGCACGCTGAGGTACTGACCGGCGGCGTACTGCATCGGCGTGTCGAGCTGCACCCGAATGATCGAGAGATTGCGCAGCACCTCGCGATGTTCGACGACCGTGCCCGTCCAGGTGGCCGGGGTCATCTCCTTGTCGGCGGCGCTGATCATCGCACCGCTGATGGTGGCCAGGCCCTCATCCCAGGCGGTGGCGACCTCGTCGGTCCACATCTCCGCGCCGGCGAATAACCGCAAGGCCGATTTCAGCGAGTTGGCCACGGCCACATAGTGCGCCGGTTGCACGCCGTACTTGCGATGGTCGCGCCCGAGCTGGGCCAGGAACGGCAGCAGCTTGTCGGGCTCCTCCAGCCGTTCGAGGGCATAGGCGATCGCCGTGATGAGCCGATCGCGCTGCGCATCCATGGCTGCCGGGAAGTAATCGCGGACACCCGGGTAGTCCGTGAAGAGGATCGAGTAGAACGACCTCGACAACTTCTCGGGTCCGCCTTCTTCCGCGGCAACCGCCTTGAACGTAGTACGGATCAAAGCGACAGTCCGCGAATCCATATGTGTCACAACCTCGTTTCGCCATCGAACGCTAGCCGCGCCGGCGAGTGACGGGCTGGGAGGACACTCGTCAGCAGCCGATGCGAGAAGTCTAGGCGAGGTTTGCCAGCTTCGGAATCGTACTCTTAAACATCACGCATGTAATTCGCGAAATACCAGGCGGTTTCCAGCATTTTCCCACAAAAACATACTCGGATCCCGCAAATTGTGGATGAACAACTGCTCACGATTCACGAAAACTCCCGGTGCATCAGCCAATTGGTGACCAATGGCCCTGGTAGAGCGATCCTTCCGCTACGTCGGCCACGTGCGATGTTCCGACGCGCCGAGCCACGACACGCGAGTCGGCATACCAGAGTGACTGGTCGAGAGCAGCGAATTGCCCTCCGTTCGATCCGAATTCAGCATCTCTACAGCAAACACTGGGACCTCGGCGGCGATAAATCCCCACCTCAGCGTGCCGCGACGCTACTTTCGATCGACGAGGTCGCGAATAAAGCGGTTGCTGGAGAGTCACCAGCCGGTCGCCGGGGGTTGACCGGAAACGAACAAGCCTCCGGCTCGGATCCACCGCAGCGGAAGCCGAACCGGAGGCTCGTCGTGTCGAAGACGACTCAGCGCCGATGCCGTGGTTGCCACACCACGAGCGCGGTACTGCGAACAGGCGGCGACAGATCGGGCCGGTAGCCCGCCCGCAACCGCTCCAACTCCGTGCTCATCTCCTCGACGCGCTGCTGCAACGCCTCCACCTGATTGGTGAGCTCGATGATGCGCTTGATGCCGGCGAGATTGACGCCCTCGTCCTGCGACAGGCGCTGCACCTCGCGCAGCACCTCCACGTCGCGAGCCGAATATCGGCGTCCGCCACCCGAGGTCCGTTGCGGGGTGACCAAACCCAGCCGGTCGTAGGTACGCAACGTCTGCGCGTGCATCCCCGCCAGCTGAGCCGCCACCGAGATCATGAAGAACTCGGCACGTGCGGTAGCACCCGAAACCGACTTCGGATCCGGACTGTCCGCGCCTGTCCCTGCGCCCTCCGTGCTCACGCTGCGCTACCTCCTCCGGGCGCCGAACTCGATGTGCGGGGACATCAAGCGCCTGCCCATCCCGCACGCGGTTCGAAGCCGCTGGCCTTCTCCGCCTCCTGATAGGCCTTGAGCGCATCGGTGGCGTCGGAATCGAGCGACTGCGGCACCGCGACTTTCACCGTGACCAGCAGATCACCGGCGCCGCCCGCCGCGCCGCGCTTGGGCACGCCACGACCACGCACTCGCAGAATACGCCCGTCGGCGGTGCCCGCGGGCACCTTCACGCCGACCCGGCCGTCCAGCGTCGGCACGGAAATCGTTGTCCCCAGCACCAATTCGCTGTAGCTCACCGGGAGCACCAGGGTGAGGTCGTCGCCCTGGCGGCCGAAGACCTTGTCCTGGCTGACGTGCACCGTGACATACAGATCGCCCGACGGCGCACCGCGCAAACCCGCCTCGCCCTGACCGGCCAGCCGGATCTTCTGACCGTCACTGACGCCAGGAGGGATCCGGACGGTGATGGTGCGGGTGCGGTTCTGGATACCGGTGCCGGAGCAGTCGGTGCACGGGTCGTCGATGATCGACCCGGTGCCGCGGCAGTCGTCGCAGGGCTCGCTGAAACCGAACGCGCCCTGATTGCGGCTCACCACGCCCGCACCGTTGCAATGCGGGCACACGCGCGGGCTGGTGCCCGGCTTGGCACCGCTGCCGTGACATGTGGTGCACGGCGAAGGACTCGTCATCCGCAACGGCACGGTGACGCCCTGGGCGGCCTCTCGGAAACCCAGGGTCGTCTCGGTCTCCACGTCGGAGCCGCGCCGCGGCCGAGCCGCCGCCCGGCCACCGGCACCGCCCCGGTTGAACAGCCCGCCCAGCAGATCGCCGAGCCCGCCGTCACCCGCGGCGCCCGCACCACCGGCCTGACCGAAGATGTCACCGATGTTGAAGTCCTGCGAGAAGCCGCCGCCCGCACCGGGATTGAACCCGCCGCTGCCGTAGGCTCGTCCGCCACCACCGCCGCCCGCGAACATGCGGCGCGTCTCGTCGTACTCCTTGCGCTTGGCCGGATCCGACAGCACCGCATTGGCTTCGCTCACGGTCTTGAACCGCTCCTCGGCCTTGGTGTCACCCGGATTGGAGTCCGGATGCAGGTCGCGGGCGAGCTTGCGATACGCCTTCTTGATCTCGTCCTGCGAGGCGCCGGAGGAGACACCCAGCTCCTTGTAGAAGTCCTTTTCGATCCACTCCCGTTGGCTCACCGGGCATCTCCTCCTCTCACACTATTTATCGTCGGCGTCGGCATCCGAGTCCGATGCCCCCGCGGCCTCGGCATCGGTTACCCCGACCAGCGCGTGCCGAAGCACCCGGTCGCCGAACCGATAGCCCTTGCGCATGACGATGCCGATCACCGGGTCGGCGCCCGAACCCTCGTGCTGCACTGCCTCGTGCAGCGTGGGGTCGAACGGGTCACCGGCGGAACCGAATTCGACGAGACCCTGCTTGGTGAGCGCGGTCTCGAGCTTGTCGGCGACGGACTTCAACGGGCCGGAGTCGAGGTCGCCGTGCGCCCTCGCCCGATCCAGATCGTCCAGCACCGCGAGCAATTCGGTGACCACCGACGCCTTGGCGGCATCGATGTTGGCCTGCCGGTCACGCTCGACCCGGCGGCGGTAGTTCGCGTATTCCGCGGTCAACCGCTGCAGGTCGGCCGTGCGCTCGGCCAGTTCGTCGTGCTCGGGCTCGACAACCTCGGCGTCGACGTCGAGCACCGAGTCCGCCGTGGCGGCCTCCGCGTCCTCGTCGGAGATTTCCTCGACCAACTCCTGCTCCGAGGAGTTCGCCTCGGTCACTTCTTGTCCGTGTCGACCGGCTCGTCCACGACCTCCGCGTCGACGACCTGATCGTCGTCGGCCTGGCTCGCGCCCGCGCCGTTGCCCGCCTGGGCGTCGGCAGCCGCACTGGCCTCGTAGATCGCCTGGCCAAGGGCCTGCGACTCGGTGGCCAGCTTCTCCACGGCCGACTTCACCGCGGAGATATCGGTGCCCTCGAGCGCCTGCTTGGCCTCGGCGACCGCGTTCTCCACCTTCGCCAGCTGATCGGCGGAGACCTGTGCGCCACCCTCGCTCAGCTTCTGCTCGTTGATGAACTTCTCGGTCTGGTGCACCAGCGACTCGGCCTGGTTGCGGGTCTCGGCCTCCTCACGGCGCGCCTTGTCGTCGGCGGCGTGCGCCTCGGCGTCGGCGACCATGCGGTCGATCTCCTCCTTGGACAGACCGGAGCCGTCCTGGATCTTGATCTTGTTCTCCTTGCCGGTGCCCTTGTCCTTCGCGGTGACGTGCACGATGCCGTTGGCGTCGATGTCGAAGGTGACCTCGATCTGCGGCACGCCGCGCGGGGCCGGGGGCAGACCGGTGAGCTCGAAGGAGCCCAGCAGCTTGTTGTGCGAGGCGATCTCGCGCTCACCCTGGAAAACCTGGATCTGCACCGAGGGCTGGTTGTCGTCAGCGGTGGTGAAGGTTTCCGAGCGCTTGGTGGGGATGGTGGTGTTGCGCTCGATGAGCTTGGTCATCACGCCGCCCTTGGTCTCGATGCCCAGCGACAGCGGGGTGACATCGAGCAGCAGGACGTCCTTGACCTCGCCCTTGAGCACGCCGGCCTGCAGGGCGGCGCCGACGGCGACGACCTCGTCCGGGTTCACGCCCTTGTTCGGCTCACGGCCACCGGTCAGTTCCTTGACCAGCTCGGACACGGCGGGCATCCGGGTGGAGCCACCGACGAGCACGACATGGTCGATATCGGCCACGTTCAGGCCCGAGTCCTTGATCACGGACTGGAACGGCGCGCGGGTGCGATCAAGCAGATCGGAGGTGATCTTCTGGAACTCCGAGCGGGTGAGCTGCTCGTCGAGGAACAGCGGGTTCTTGTCCGCGTCGACGGTGATGTAGGGCAGGTTGATCGAGGTGCTCTG
>NZ_BDAX01000043.1 GCF_001612665.1 Nocardia alba NBRC 108234
ACGACGCGCTCGTCCCAGTCGTCGCCACCGAGGTGGTTGTCACCGGAGGTCGCGCGAACCTCGACGACGCCCTCGCCGATTTCCAGCAGCGAGACGTCGAAGGTACCGCCACCGAGGTCGAACACCAGGATGGTCTGCTCTTTGTCGCCCTTGTCCAGGCCGTACGCCAGCGCGGCGGCGGTGGGCTCGTTGACGATGCGCAGCACGTTGAGACCGGCGATCTGGCCGGCTTCCTTGGTGGCCTGACGCTGGGCGTCTTCGAAGTAGGCCGGAACGGTGATCACGGCGTCGGTGATCTCCTCGCCCAGGTAGGCCTCGGCATCGCGCTTCAGCTTCATCAGCGTGCGCGCGGAGATCTCCTGCGGCGTGTACTTCTTGTCGTCGATCTCGACGTTCCAGTCGGTGCCGATGTGGCGCTTGACCGAGCGGATGGTGCGGTCGACGTTGGTGACCGCCTGGTTCTTCGCGGGCTGACCGACGAGAACCTCGCCGTTCTTCGCGAAGGCGACGATCGAGGGGGTGGTGCGCGAGCCTTCCGAGTTCGCGACGACGACCGGCTCGCCGCCTTCGAGCACGGCGACGACGGAGTTCGTGGTCCCGAGGTCGATTCCGACCGCACGAGCCATAGTGGTTTCCTCCTGTTTGACGTTTCGGTTATTGCAACACTGAGCGATAACGGGCTGATCGTTAACGAGCTGAGCGTAGTGGGCTCAATCTTGCCTGCGATACCCGCCACGAGTCAACCCAGAGTTGAGTCCGGTTCGCTCAGGTTCTTGCTGGGCACAACCAGCAGCTGCGGCGATTCATTCCCGCCACCCGAAAAATCTTCTCGATCCCCGAGCCATTCTTGCCACGAGTGCGCTCAACCGCAGCTCCTGATACTGGATCGTGACGGTCCGAGACCGGGCTATCGGGTGAGGCCGGGATGGACGCCGGGTCGCAGGCCGTTGCCCTCGGCGGTGCGGCGCAGGAGATCGAGGAAGCGGGCGCGGTCCTCGGGAGACAGCGGCGACAGGAGCTCGGCGTCCAGCTCGGCTACTCGCTGCTCAGCTTTCGCCAGGAGCGCATGCGCGGCGGGCAGGAGATGGAGGGCATGGGCCCGGCGGTCACTGGGGTGACGGCGACGTTCCACGAGGTTGCGTTTCTCCAGGTCGTCCACCAGTCCGACCATGACATTGCGGTGGATCTCCAGCGCCTCGCCGAGCTCCTGCTGCGTGCGGCCGTCGTGGGCGCTCAGGAGTTTCAGCATGCCGAAATGGCGCGGCTTGATGCCGAGCGGCGCCAGCAGATCACTGAAGCGGTAGGCGGTATGGAAGCCCAGCTGGCCGAGGAGGAATCCGGCATGGGTCGACAGCTGCGTCGGGTCGGTCACACCCCCTACGATACGCCGATCAACGCACCGCTCAGGATTGCCCTATTGATTGATAATCACTAGAGGTGCATAGTTTGAGGAGTCCCCCTACTCGAAGAGAGATCCTCGTGACTACCTCACCCACTCCCCCCGCCGCGGATCCGCGGCGCTGGATCGCGTTCGCGGTGGTGCTGGCCGCCGGCTTCATGGACCTACTCGACGTGACCATCGTCAACGTCGCCGTACCGAGCATCCGCAACGACCTGCACGCCGAGTACTCACAGCTCGAATGGATCATCGCCGCCTACGTTCTCGCCTTCGCGGCGGTCCTCATCACCGGTGGACGCCTGGGCGATATCTACGGTCGCAAGCGCGTATTCCTCACCGGCATCGCCGGTTTCACGATCGCCTCGGCGGCGTGCGGTCTGGCCACCGATCCCACCGTGCTCATCGGCGCGCGCTTCGCACAGGGAGCGATGGGCGCGCTGATGGTGCCCCAGATCCTGGCCATCATTCAGACGACATTCCCGAAGGAGGAACGAGCCAAGGCGATCGCCGTCTACAGCGGTGTCGGCGGGTCGGCCTCGGCGGTCGGGCTCGCGCTGGGCGGCGTGCTGGTGCAGGCCGACCTGCTCGGGTTGTCCTGGCGACCGATCTTCTTGGTGAACATCCCGGTCGGCATCGCCGGATTCATCGCGGCATGGTTCGTGATGAGTGATTCGAAGTCGGCGAAGCCGCCCCGGCTGGATCCGATCGGGATGGTGCTGGCGATATCCGCCGTGCTGTTGCTGGTCTATCCCTTGACCGAAGGACGTCGACTCGACTGGCCCGCATGGACTTTCGCGATGATGGGCGTAGCGCTCGCGGTGTTCGCCGGGTTCTTGCGCTACGAGCGTGGGCTGACCCGGGCGGGGCGTTCGCCGCTGGTCGACCTCGGGCTGTTCCGATCGCGACCGTTCGCGATCGGGCTGGGAACCTGGTTGCTGTTCTGGATCGCCATGGGCGGGTTCTTCCTGGTGTGGACGTTGTTCATGCAGGGCGGACTCGGCTGGTCGCCGATGCGGGCCGGGCTGACCTCGGCCCTGTTCGCGGTGGGCGCCGGGCTGGGCGCGGGACTCTCGGTCGGGGTGCTGGCCGCCAGATACGGGCGACGGGTGTTGATGACCGGGGTGCTGGTGAACGCGACGGGGTTCGCGCTCTACGCGGCGATGGGGGTGCGGTACGGGAGCGAGTTCACCTCATGGCAGATGGCGTTGCCGCTGCTGATCACCGGGGCCGGGTTCGGGATGGTGGTGGCGCCGACCCTCGATCTGCTGCTCGGACAGGTGCCGCCGCGGGAGGCGGGGTCGGCGTCCGGGCTGCTGAACACGGGACAGCAGTTGGGGACCGCGCTGGGCGTCGCGCTGGTCGGCGTGCTGTTCTTCACTGTCCTGGAACGGGATTCCGATCTCGGGGTGGCCGCCGTGACACCCGACATCCGGGCGGAGCTGACACTCGAGGCAGTGCCGGTACCGGTCCAGGATCAGATCGTGGCCGGATTCGCGGCGTGCGTGCACGATCGGTCCGCCGAAGACGACCCGGCCGTGATACCCGTCAGCTGTCAGTCGAATCCTGCTGTCGACCCGGCGATTTCGCGAGTGCTCTCCGAGGCGGGCACCGAGGCCAACGCGGTGAACTTCGCCGAGTCGTTCCGGTACACGCTGCTTTTCGGCGCCGGGATGCTGCTGTTGGTATGTCTCGGATTCCTCGCACTGCCGAAGGAAGCCAAGCTGGAACAGCGTGTGCTCGATGACGAGCCGGAAATCGTCACGGTATGAAACAGGAGTGAACCGCCCGTTGCCCCGAGAATTCGGGGCAACGGTAGGGGTGCCGACCGGTCCGGCCGGGCACTAGTTTCAGAGTATGCGTGCATCAATGGACAGAATTCAGTGGAAGCGGACGTTCGGCGCGGTGGCCGTGATCGCCGCCGCAACCGGGGGCCCGATGATCGCGTCGGCGGGAAACGCCATGGCCGACAGCGGGATCGCCGTCGCCGACGACGGGTGCACGTTCTCGTCGGTCGGGGGATCGTGCAGTGATCCGGGGCCGGTGGGCAACGCGTTGATCGCGGTTCGGGAGTTCGCGAAGAGCCTGGGGTACGGGACCGGAAGTTCCTCGGGGACTGCTTACTTCCTCTGACTGTGAGAGGGCTGAGGGAGTTCGGCGAGGATTCCTTCGGCGCTGCGAGCCGCGGCGCGGCAGGCGGTGGCGGTCGCTCGGTCGGCGAGAGGGTGGGTCGCTCGGCCTCGCCAGGTGCGGACCGCGGCGAAAGCTGTGGCGCGCAGAGTATTCGGGTCGGCCTCGGGGGGCAGGCCGAGGCGAAGATGGGCTGCGACGCCGGCGCCGCCGAGAATTCGGTACAGGTCGGCGAGAACCGGTGGCGGCAGGGGTAGTTCGTCGGTGCGCAGGCGACCGAGCAGCCGGAGTTCGGTGAAGCCGTGCACGTCGGCGAGCCTGGCCCGCACGCGGGGGCGCAGGCGATCGGCTTCGGTTCCGGGGTAGGCGGCCAGGATTCGGTCCAGCGTGCTCAGGGCTGAATGCGCCTTCAATTCCCCGGCGCGCTGGCCGAATTGGACCTCCAGGACCGAGCGCAGTTCCTCGATGCCGCTGCGGGCCGCCAATTCCGCTGCCAGCGCCGATGAATCGCGGGCGCCGAGCCTGATGAGCATGGTGGCCATGCGAATACCGAACAGGCCGAAGCGATCCGCCAGCTGCGCACGCAGTTCCGGCGCGACCGGCAGCGCGATATCGGCGCGGGCGAAGCGATCCGCCGAGAGCAACGCGACCCCGAGGTCCTCCGCGGGCACCGTGGAGAGCGCCTCGAACGCCGCGAACTCCGGCTGTCGCAGGGTCGCCGCGGCGAACGCGAGCAAGCCCGCCACCGGAATCACCGCCTGGCACAGACCGGTTCGTTCCAGCTCGGCCGCGAACCGAGCGGCGACATCGCGGGCCGAATGGAGCGCGTCGATCCGACCCGAACCGATCTCGTCGGCGCGCGAGACCACCCCGACCACACCGAGCGGCCCCGCGCCACCGGCACCCGCGCCGATCTGCTCGAGGAAGCGCACATCGGCGGCATCGAGACGGCGCAACAAATACACCACGGCATCGGCGCCCGACACCGACAGCGGCGTGGCGCGCGCATCGTCCTCGACATCGGCGGGCGTGAGCAGTCGCGCGGTGCGCAGCGACACCTCCCGCGACAGCGACGAGGTGCCGGGGGTGTCGATGATCGTGGTCTGCGACAACGCGGCCGACGGCCAGCCGACCTCGAGATGGTCCACCTCGCGCGGACCACGCGCATTCCAGTTCAGACCGTTCAGATCGAAGGTGAGCCCATGTGCGCCACTGCCGCGGCGCACGATCACGTTCGCGCGCGATCCGTCGGCCGCGTGCGCGGTGACCGTGGGGGTGGCGGCGTCGCGATACCAGGTGACGACGCGAGTGCACTCGGTGGCGTCGGTCGGGGCGACAGCCTGACCCACCAGGGCGTTCAGCAACGTCGACTTGCCCGCCTTGATCGAACCGGCCAGCGCGACCCGCAGCGGCTCCCGCAACCGGTATTCGCAGTGGGCCAGCAGCGTGCGCGCGTACTCGTCGTGCCCGAACGCCCGCGCCGCCGCACCGATCAGCTCGTGCGCTTCGGCCAGAATCCTCGGTGTGGTCCGGTCGCCGGGCGCGGCGGTGTCGAAGCGGTGGGTCACCCAGATACCGTACCGTCAGCCCGTCTCGGTTCGACCTGCATCGATTCCGCGTAGCGGCGCAACTGCGCGACCGCGTGTAATTGACGTTCCAGCACGGCGGTGCGCTCGGCGCGGTGAGTGGCGGCCATCGCCGCCGCCTCCTGCGCGGCCCGCAGGGAAGCGTCGATCGAACGCAGACTGCGCTCGGCCACCCCGGCGAAGTGATCGCGCAGCGCGCGGTGGATGCGGTGCAGCCGGTCCTTGGTGTCCTTGGCGGCCTGGAACGCCACATCGTCGAGGAACCGGCGCACCTCGCCGTTGGCCTCGATGCGGCGACGCGCCAGCCGGGCGGACTTGTCGTCGCGATAGGCCTTGCCGCCGACGATCAGACCCGCGCCGAGCGAGATCGGGTTCAGCATGGCCAGACCCGCGAAGGTCGTGGCGAGGCCGATCATCAGCACGCCGCCGTAGGAGCCACGCATCCCGACCAGCACCTTGCTCGTGAAGCCGATATCCGGCTCCAGATCGGCCAGCGAACCCGAGCTCACCAGCCCGCTCGCCTCGTCCATCCCGGCATGCACCTCCGGCAGATCGATCGCGCCGACCTCGGTGAAATGGCCCGCGATGCGTTCGGCCAGCAGCTCGGCTCGACGGTGGGTCAGCAACAGGTTGTCGCCGAGAGCGGTGTCGACGGAGCCGGACAGCCATTCCGTGATCGCGCCCCAATGCCTACCCGGGTCGTTCTCGTCGATCCACTCCTGGCCCGTGCGAGCGACATCGCGCAGACGCTCGCGCAGGTCGTGGTCCACGTCGCCGACGAGGTCGGTGATGCCGTCGGTGAGGGTCTGCTGCCAGCTCGCGGTGCGCCGCTGCAACTCCTCGGCGGCCGCGCGCGCCGACTGCAACTCGTTGACCGCTGCCGCGCCACCGGCCGGATCGCGTAGCGCGACCAGTTCGCTGCCCAAAGCCAACGCCAGATGCTCTGCCGCCGAATGCAATTCACGAGCCACCGCCTGCCTGGTGACGGCCTGATCGCGGGCGACGACCCGATCTCGCAGGAACCCGAACAGCACGCCGAAACCTGACTCCAGGCCCAGCTGGGCATCCTGCAAGCGCAGCGCGTGCGCGCGGAGCAACGCCGAGACCGGGATCAAGGCCGCATCGGATTCCGCGCGTGCCAGGTGGGCCCGGTCGGCCTCCAGCACCTGACGCCAGTGTGGGTACAGATCTGTCTTGGTGAGCAGAACGGCTACGGCGGGACACATTTCGCGAATCTGGCGGACGAAGGTCAGTTCGGGTTCGGTGAGCTCGGTGGAGGCATCGGAGAGCACGAGCACGGCATCGGCGGCTGCGGCGAGGCTGAGAACGCCTGCGGCGCAAGCACTACCGTGTCCGCCGACGCCGGGTGTATCGATCAGGACGATGCCGTCGGCCAGCAGCCGGCTGGGGAGCTCGGCCTCGATCCGCACCACCTGCCTGCCCTGTGCCAAGGGAGTGCGGGTATCGATCGCGCCGATCTCGTCGAACGGGATCTCCACCCGCGACTCGTCGGTGCCCGGCGCGGTGAGTACCAGATACGCCCGCTGCCGCGCGCCGTAGGACAGCTGCAACGGCAACACAGTGGTCGCGTCGTCGCCGACCCGGCACACATCCACCCCGAGCAGCGCGTTCACGAATCTGCTCTTGCCCTGACCGAGCTGACCGGTGACGACGATCCGGTGCCGCGGATCGCGCACCCGCGCGGCCACCTTCTCCAGGCGTCCGACCAGGTCGTCACGGCCCGCGGCGTGGGCCGCCGCGACGGTGTCGGACAACACCGTCGTCAGCGGCACCTCGTTCGGTGCGAGAACAGTCATCGCTTCGCCCGTTTCACTCAGTGGAACAGTCCGTCGGTATGCATGTCGGCGCCGGTCTCGGCGACCGTGCTCGATTCACCGAACAGCGACGTCTCGCCGCCACCGAGAGTGGAACCGTGCAGGCCCGAACCGAACGCGCTCGATACGTCGACGCCGGACCAGGTGTCGGCCGCGGTGGTGACCGCGCCGTGCGTCGTCGCGCCCGCGGCGCCGGACGTGTCGAGGTGAGTTGTCGACATGCTCTGGCCGGAGAGGCCGCCGATCGCGGTGGTGCCGCCCTGCGCTGTGGTGTCGACCTGCGCTGTGGTGTCGACGGCGGAGGTGAAACCGCCCTCCACCGCGCTCGACAGTCCCGCGTTGCCGTATCCACCGAGGCCGGTCTCGAGGCCGGTTCCGGTGTCGGCACCGCCGATCACCGAACCTGTCAGGCCGGTGTCCATGGCACCGGTCAACCCTGCCTGCGCACCGCCGACAGCGGAGCCCGCGAGACCGGCGCCCGCGTCGGCGACACCGTTCAGGCCCGTGTGAGCGCCACCGGCCAGATCGACACCGGACTCGACGGCGCCCTGCGCTCCCGCCTGCAGGCCCGAGGCCACAGCGCCGGGGCCGACAGACGTCGCGGACTCGAGGCCGCCTTGCAGACCGGTGGTCAGCCCGATGCCGGATGTCGCGGAAAGCGTCGATTCCAGACCGGTCGAGATCTGGCCGGAGCCGCCGCCGGTGAGCAGTTCGTCGGTACCGAACCCGGTTCCGGCTTCGCCGCCGAAGCCACCGATCAGATTCGTCCCGGCCGACGCGGCCCCACCGATCCCGGTTTCGAGACCGGTACCCAGGTCCGCACCCGCACCCGCACCCACCACACCATCGAGACCGGTACTCACGTCCGCACCTGCACCCACCACACCATCGAGACCGGCACCCAGGTCAGCACCCGCACCCACCACACCGTCAAGACCGGTGATCGCCGACGTGGTCGCGGCGATGCCGAGTCCACCGGCCGCCTGAGCGCCCGCGTTGGCGACCGCGCCGAGCCCACCGCTGACACCGGCGCCGAGTCCTCCGGCTGCCGTTGTCGCACCGCTCAGACCGGCATCGAGGCCACCGCCCAGACCGACGGCGACATCGTCACCCGCGGTCATCGCGCCGGCCACCGCGCCATCCAGACCAGCGCCCACACCAGCCACACCCGACAACGCTCCACCAAGACCAGCACCGGCCGCACCACCGAGCTCACCACCGAGACCGACCCCAGCACCCACCGCGCCATCCAGACCAGCGCCTACACCGGCAACTCCCGACAACGCTCCACCGAGACCAGCACCGGCCGCACCACCGAGACCGACTCCGGCACCCACCGCGCCGTCGAGACCAGCGGCTAGATCCGCGCCAGCGCCTGCCGCGCCCGTGAGCGCACCGCCGAGGCCCACCCCCGCACCGGCCGCGCCGCCCAGCGCCGCATCGAGCCCGGTCTCGAGTTCAGCACCAACACCGGCCGCGCCACCAAGCGCCGCATCAAGCCCGGTACCGAGATCGGCACCAACACCGGCCGCGCCACCAAGCGCCGCATCAAGCCCGGTACCGAGATCGGCACCAACACCGGCCGCGCCACCAAGCGCCGCATCAAGCCCGGTACCGAGTCCGGCACCCGCGCCGACTACGCCGGTCAGGCTGGTTCCCAGGTCAGCACCCGTATCGACAGCGCCGGTCAAGCCAGTACCCAAATCAGCACCCGCTCCGACAACACCCGACAACGCACCGCCGAGACCGGCACCGACCGCACCGGTCAGCGCGGTACCGAGACCCGCACCGGCACCGGCCGCGCCATTCAGCGCACCACCGAGGCCCGCAGCCAAGTCGCCACCGACACCGACCGCACCATTCAGCGCACCACCAAGCCCAGCAGCCAAGTCACCACCAACACCGACGGCACCATTCACAGCACCACCGAGCCCAGCAGCCAAGTCACCACCGACACCGACGGCACCGTTCACAGCACCACCGAGCCCAGCAGCCAAGTCACCACCAACGCCAACCGCACCATTCAGCGCACCACCGAGCCCAGCGGCCAAGTCACCACCAACGCCAACCGCACTACCGAGGTTCGCACCGAGGTCGAGGGCGCTGTCGATGGCCCCGTTGAGGCCGAGTCCCGCGCCGAGGGCGCCGGTCAGGTCGGCGCCGAGGTCGACGTTCACATCCGCGTTCGCGCCGGTGACGGCCCCGAGTGCGGCATCGAAGCCCGCGCCCACCTGGGCGGCGGCGCCGGCGACCGCCGAGGCTACGGCGCCGAGGCCCCCGTCGAGACCGAGGCCGAGTTCGGCGTCGGCGGCCGCGGCGGCGGTCACGGCGGCGGCAGCGGTGGCCGTGCCCGCCAGGGCCGCGCTGGTGCTCGCCGCGGCGCCGGCGGCCACGATCGACTGCAGCTGGGAGCCGCCGCTGACCAGCGCGGATTCCGCCACCATCGGGGCGACGGCGGAGATGTCCTCCGGGGTTACCGCCAGGTTTGCCTCAGCCAGCGCGAGGCACGGGTTGGCGCAGTAGCTCGCCGCGGCCTCCGGGTCGCGCAGCAGATTGAGGATGAACTCCAGAATCGCGTTCGGTGTCATCGAGATCAGCTCCTCCAGATCATGGACGGTAACGCCCGACCTGTTTGTCGTTGGAATGTGTTTCACGCTAGGCGGGTCCGTCGTTACAGATAACGGGGCGAATACCTAGTCCTGCCGGACGTCCCCCATTAGGGGCCGACCGCCGATTAGGGGAATTTCCCCGTACTTGTCCCATCGGAGGTAACAGCTGCCCGCCAGCAACCGACAGATCGAGTGGGACGCCCACCATCGGCGATCTCGCTGCACACAAGCGCTACCGGCCTACCGGAAGCCTGCGAACGGGGTTGTCCAATGACACAGCGTCTGGCGCTCGGCATTACTGTCGGAGCGGCGAATTCGGCCGCCGCGGCCACGACAGCCGATGGGGTGGGTGCCGCCGTTCGCACCCACCGCAGCGCGCTCATGCTCGGTGCCGACGGATCGGTGGGCTTCGCCGATACGATGCGCCACCCGCGGGCAGTGGTCGTCGACGACTACATGTCACGGGTCGGCGATCCGGTAGACCTGCTGGCAGCGGATGGATCCACCCACGACGCAGCCGATCTGGTCGCCGCCGCGACCCGCGAACTGATCGCCGAATTCGTCGGCGGCACCACCGAATCCACCGGCGTGCCGACCACTGTCGCGTGTTACCCGGCGTGGTGGCCCGAGCACACCGTCGAGGCCGCCAGGTCCGCGCTCGCGCGCTCCGGCCTGTCCGAGGTGACCCTGGTGCCGGAGCCGTTGGCCGCGGTGCGCCGATACGAGATCGAGAACGGACAGCTCGAAGACGGCGCACTGGTCGTGTACGACCTCGGCGCGAGCGGGTCGACCGTGTCGGTGCTGCGCACCGGTGAGCAGGCCGGTCTGCTCGGCAGCCCAGCGCACAGCACCGCGATCGCGGGTTCGGAATTCGATCTACTGACGATGCGCTATGTGCTGGCAAATGTTCTGAACGGAACCGACATCGATCCATTCGACCCCGTTGTCGAGGAACAATTGTCGGCCTTGCGCGAACGCTGCAGAATTGCGAAAGAAGATCTCTCCAGAATTACCGCTACGGCGATTCCGGTCGGCCTGCTCACCTCCTCGGTCCACACCGAACAGGTCCGGCTGACCCGGGGCGAACTCGAGGATCTCCTGCGTCCGAGCCTGCTCGACGCGATGAGCCTGCTCCAGGACGCGGTGCGCCGCGCCGGCCTCACCTTCGGCGATGTCGGTCGAGTGCTACTCACCGGCGGCGGTGGCGCGATTCCCCTGGTCGCCGAGTTGATCTCCACCGAATTCGGCCTGCCGGTGGTGGCCTGCGCCGACCCGGCGACCTGTACAGCACGCGGTGCGGCCGAGATCGCCCTCGATGTCGCCGCGATCAGCGTGCCCACCGAGGCCATCGCGGTCGTGCCGGTGGCACCCGCGTCGGCAGTCGTGGCACCGACCGGCGACAAGCTCGCGCTGCCACCGTCGACGCCGGTACGAACCAAGATGTTCACGGCCAAACGCGCGGCGATCATAGGGGCGGCGGCCCTCACCATGGCCGCGCTCGCCACCGGCACCCTCGCGCTCGGTGGCGCCACCCAGTTCTCGCCGACCGGACCCGCCGCGACCACCGACGCCCCGCCGATCCCCGGCGCCCCCGCATCGACCAGCGCGGGTGGCGCGGCAGCGACAGTGAATGCCACGAACTCGGTGGGCACCGACCCCGCCAAGCCGGGCGCGGCAGGCACCACAGCGTCGTCGGGCGCTATCCCGGTCGCCACCACCGATGCCGGGGCGCCGGGCGGCGGATCGGGACCCGCAACCCCGGCACCTGGCGGCGCACCGGCCGTCGGCGCACCCGCCGACGGAACGCCAGCGACCGCGAGCCAGCCGGGTCCGGCCGCGCAGCAACCTGCCCCGGCACCGCCCGCAGGGCAGTCCCCGGCGCCCGCCCCGGCACCGGCACCTGCCCCCGCTCCGTCACCTGCCCCGGCACCTTCACCTGCCCCAGCCCCAGCCCCGGCGCCGGTGCCGGCGCCGACCCGGCCGCAGGTCCCCACCATCAAGGTCGACCCAGGCGGCCTACTCGACGACGTGGGTGGCGCGGTCGGCGATACCCTCGAATCGGGCACGCAACTGCCCGGCCAGATCCTGGGAGGAAATGGTGGCTGACCTCGCGCACGACACCTTCCCCCATGCCCGAACCGTCTTCCGCGATCTCGAGACCGCCGACCAGCAGACGGTGCTGCTGCTGATCCGCGGCCGAGCCGGAACCGGGAAATCCTTCCTGCTCGATGCCGTTCGCGCACAACTGCGTCGCCGCGGCATACCGGTCGTCGAATCCGCGATCGACGATGTCGAGAACGGGGTTCCCGAACGGGCGGTACTCGTCGCCGACAACATCCACAGCTACACCGACGCCGAGCTTCGCGCGCTCTGCGCGATCGTCGAAACCGGACAACGCTCCGTGGTACTCACCACCCAGCCCCGGCCACACGATCCCCAACTGCGCGCGCTGGCCGCCGCGGTGGCGCGCAACGGCCGCACGGTGGACCTGCGCGCACTGGGAAGTGCCCACATCTCCTCGTTCGCCAGGGAACTCGGTGTGGCCGTTTCCCAGCCGCTCGCCTCGCATATCCATCAGCTCACGGCGGGCATCCCCGGCGGCGTCGTCGCGGCGTTGAAGGGAGCCCACGCCGCGTCGCTGGAGACCTGTCGAACAGCGGTCGACGAAGCCGTCACCGCCTGGGCGCGGCGGCTGCTGGAGACGGTGGAACCCGAGTTGCTCGAAACGCTGGTCATCGCGGCGACCGGAACCGGGTTGGACGCCACCGAACTCACCGAGGTGCTCGGCGTCGACACCGCCACCGCCCACGCGCTGATCGACCGCGCCAGGTCGGGCGCCCTCGTCACCGACGCCGATCTGCTCCTCCCGCCCGCCGTGGGGCCGCTGCGGATGCTGCTCGGCGATCGTCGCTATGTCGACGTGCAGCGCAGGTTACTCACCGCGCGCCTAGACGCCGGGCTACTACGCGATCGCACCGCGCTGATCCTGGCCGAATCCGGCGTCGTCGATGCCCGGCTCGCCGAATTCCTCTGCCGCACCGCCGAGAAATCCGATGAGGCGACCCGCTGCTACGCGGCGGCGGCCGCGGCGGGCACACCGGTGGACTCGATCGCGGTGCGCTGGGCCGAGGCCGCCGCGCACGCCGGCGACACCGACACCGCGCTACGCCTGGCCGAACCGCTGCTGACCGCCGAGAACGTGGCCCGCACCGACCTCGTCGCCGCGGTGCGCATCTGCGCGAGCGTGCTCATCCGCCGCGGACTGGTGAGTCGCGCTGCCGCACTGTACAACTGGCTCGGACCTGACCGAATCGGCGCCGACTGGGCGCCCGCGGCCATGGTCCTCACCCTCGCCGGTGAGCAGGTCGCCGCCGCGCGCATGGCCGAATCGGCACAGCACTGGCCGCCGACCGAGGCCGACGCGGGCGCTCGACTGATCGCGAGCGCGCTCGACGAATCGCTCGACCCGCACGGAACCGGCACGGCCGCGGCGATTTCCACGCTGATCCAAGCGGGCAACACCGACGACGAACGCTATCTACCCTGCTCCGCGGTCTCGGTCGCCACGCTGCTCTGCCTCGGCAGCGGCGAGCCCCGCCGCGCCGGTGACGCGCTGCGCCGAGCGGCCGGCCTCGGCGGTGGCCGACAGCTCGCGGTGCTCACCGCGTGGACCGCGCTGCTCGGCGGCGACGAACGCCGTGCCGCGAGCACCCTCGCCGAGATCGATATCGCCGCACTGGCGCCCCGCGATCAACTCCTTGCCCACGCGCTGACGGTGGGACTGGCCCGTCGCGGTGGCGATCACGCCGCACTGGCTCACGCGTGGCACGCGGCCTGCCCCCTGTTCGACGAGCTGGAAGCCGACCTGTTGAGCCTGTTGCCGATCGGCGAACTGTGGCTGGCCGGCCTCCGCGTCGGCGACGCGCGCCGCATCGAGCCGCTCGTCGACGCCGCAAAGGCACTGGTCCGCAAACTGGGCCGCGCGCCCGCCTGGACCAACTCCTTCCACTGGTACGGAGTGCAGGCCGCGCTGGCCGACGAATCGCCCCGCGCGCTGCTGCCCCACGCCCACGCGCTCAAGACGGCGGCGCAGGCGGGCGACAGGCAGGCGGGCGTGCTGGCCGACGCGGGCCGCACCTGGGTGCTCGTGCTGCGGGGACAAGTGGTCGCGGCCGATGTGCAGGCCGCGGTCTCGACCCTGGCCGAGCTCGGACTCACCTGGGACGCGGCACGCCTGGCCAGCGAGGCCGCCCTCGCGGCGAGCGACTCGACGACCGCCACCGCCCTGCTCAAGCTCGCGCGTTCGGTGCGCACCCGATCCCAGCCGGTCGAGCCGTCGCGCCCGACCACCCCGCAGCTGCCGCCCACAGCCGGTCCCGCGCCCCTGACGGGCGAGTCCGGCGCGCTCAGCGACCGCGAGCGCGAGGTGGCCGAACTGGTTCTGCTCGGTCTGACCTATCGCGAGATCGGCGCGAGGCTGTACATTTCCGCGAAGACCGTGGAGCATCACGTCGCGCGTATCCGCCGTCGGATAGGCGCGCGCTCACGATCGGAATTACTGTCAATGCTGCGCGCGATGGGACACGGCCAACTGCTGGTGTGACTCGCGCGCACGACTAGACGCCGAAGTGAGGGGTGTTCCGCCGATGGCCACTGGGGTCGGGCTGCGTATCGCCGATGACGAGTGCATCGCCGCGGTGGTCACCGAGGACGGCACGATTCAGGTGATCGAGCGTGCCTCGATCCTGCACATGTCCGACGACGGTGACGCCGCACTCGGCGGACCGGCACCCACCGGGCACGCCCACTCGATCGCCGGTTTCGTGCGCGCGATCGGTGATCCGGCCGGTGTCGATGTCGACGGCGGCGAGGCCTATCGCGCCGAAGACCTCCTCGCGACGGCCATGTTCTGCCTGATCGATCTCACCACCGAGCACCTCAGCGGCCCGGCGGAGTTCTACGCGACTCATCCCGCGGGCTGGTCGACCGAGGTCGTGCGCGGTGTGCGCGAGGCGCTGGACTATCTGGGCTTGAAGTCGGTGGCCCTGCTCGGCGAGGACGAACTGCCCCAGCCCACCGACGGCGCGGATCCGGGCAAGACCTTCGCCAACGCCGCCGCCCAGGCCGCGCTGGTCGCGGTGCTGGCGACCCCCGCGGGCGCGACCCCGCCCGACTCGATCGTCACCGAGAACGCCACGGTCGCCACCGATGTGATGCCCGCGCTGCAGGCCCCGGCGGTGACCGCCCAGGCGTACTCGGCGGCGCTGCCGGTCTCCCCGCTGCCGACGAAGTCGATGGCATCGATCGCGTCCGCAGCCCCGATCGCCGCGCCCGCGGTGGTGTCCGCCGGCGGACCCGCGCGCAACAAAACGCCGCTGCTGATCGCCGCCGCCGCACTCATCGGCCTGCTGCTCGGCGGGGTGGCGGTCTCGGTCCTGATTCGCGATCCCGACACCGTCGCGCCGCCGACGATCTCCGATGCCCGCCCGGAAACGCTGTCGCCCACCGCGGCACCCGCGCCGCCGCCCCCGGCGCCGGTCGCGGAGTCGACCACGCCCCCGCCGGTCACCACGACCCGCGAACCGGAGCCGACGACCACCACCGAGGCGCCGCCGACGACCACCCCGCCACCGATCACCACCCCGCCGACGACCACGCCGAGCCCCACCACCACCCGTCCACAATCGCCCTTCGGCACCTACCCGCCGGGCGTTCTGCCCGCGCCTCTCACCATCCCGGGTCAGCGCTGAATCCAGCAGCCGGACGGTAACCGCGCCCGCTGGGCGAGCGTGCCCTAGAGTGATGCGCTGACCGACATAATCGCCGCCGGCGGTGTTCTCGGTCACTGGTTGTCGACGAAGGGATTTCATGCGCAAGTTGGTGGCGCGTCGCGCCGCGGTCAAGGCAGCCTACGCCGGGTTCGCCGCGACTGTTCTTCTCGCACCCCTGCTCGGATCCGGCATCGCGTCATCGGAACCTGTTGCGCCGCTACAACTTTCGGCAGATGCGCTGCCCGGTGGGTTAGTGACCGCGCTGTCGCGCGATCTCGGGATGACGCCCACCGAGTACCTCGACCGGGCCGCGCGCGCTCAGCAGTTGCGCGACTACGCGACCGACTTCCGCGCCGCGAACCCCGACACCTTCGCCGGTGCCTGGCTCACGCCGGAAGGCAAGGCCGTCGTCGCCACCACCGATGCCGAGTCGGGCAAGCTCGTCACCGCCGCCGGCTACCAGACCCACCTCGCGCCGATCTCGGCCGGTGGACTGGAAGGCGCGCTGGTGCAGCTGAGTCAGTGGATCGCGAGCCTGCCGCCCGCCATCTCCGCGCCGATCAGCTCGATCGCGATCGACGCGCTCAACAGCCAGCTGGTACTCAACGTGGCCAACACCGGCACCGGCCACATGCTCAACCTGCCCACCCTGATCGCCACCATCAAGGTGGTGCTCTCGCCCGGCGGCGGCGGTCCGGTGGAGTACAAGCCGATGGGCGGCGACACCTACATCACCTCGGCCAAGAACCTGCACGATGCCGACCTGCACGGCGTCGACGTGTGCTCGTTCGGGTTCAACAGCACCGACGCGGCGGGCAACGCGCTCAATATCTCCGCGGGCCACTGCAACCCGAACGTCGACAACGGCGGCACGGCCTCGGTCTACGTCCCGAACGTGCGCGATATCCCCAACAGCCCCGAGGTCGGCACATTCGCCCGCGCCGTGCTCGGCGGCCCTGCCTCGCTGGACTACTCGGTGATCAAGCTCAACGACCGCGCGGTGAACGCGGGCATGGACCAGCCTCGCGTGCGCGGCGCCGAGGGCACCACCCTGTCGATTACCGGCACCGCCGCTCCCGTCACCGGCGCACCGGTCTGCAAGACCGGCCAGTCCTCCACCTTCACCTGTGGTTTCGTCTCGGCCGATCACGTGGAGACCCAGCTGTTCACCGAGGCGGGCGTCAGCAAGACGATCCGCGGCTTCGCCAGCACCGCCTGCACGCTCGGCGGCGACAGCGGCGGCGCCATCGTGACCGGCACGCTCGCGCTCGGCATCACCAGCGGCTCGAACGCCTCCGGCGCGCCCAACTGCACCGAAGCCAACACCCAGCTCGCTCCCTACGGCGGCACCGCGTCGCTCGGCGTCCCGATCCGGCCCATTCTGGCCGATATCGACGCCACCTCCGGCGGTGGCCTCGGGAGCGGAATCACGGTGCGCACCAAGCCCAACGCGGGCTGAGGCGGGGACGAATCACCGACCGGACCGGGTGAGCGAAATCTCTTGCCCGGTCCGAGTAGGCATAACTCGCTCGAGCCAATATAGTTCGCACCATGCTCCTGCCACGTATGGGTCGTACCCCGTCCGCGCGAAGCTCGACACGAGCTCGGAAATCGATAATCGCCGCTTCGGCGGCGTTTCTGCTGTTCGGCCCCACGATGGCGGTTGCCGACGCGCAGCCCGCGCCCGCGGATCTGCCCGCCCAGCTCATCGAGGCGGTCACCCGAGATCTGAAGATCTCCCCCGACGAATACCTGCGCCGCGCCGATGTCGCGCAGCAGGTCGCCGCGTTCTCCACCACCGCACAGCGTCAGTTCCCGCAGGTCTTCGCCGGTTCCTGGCTGAGTGACCAGGGCAATGCCGTCGTCGCGCTGTCGCACGGCCCCGGCGCCGACCAGGCCCGCGAAGCCGCTCAGTCGGCCGGTTTCGAGGTCCGCAACGTCGCCAAGAGCGAGTCCACCCTGCGCGGCGAGAAGACCGCCTTCGAGAACTGGCTCGCCGCCGCACCGCCGGAGATCTCCGCACTGGTGCGCGGCGTCGTCGTCGACACCGTGAACAACTCGATCGCGGTCCGCGTGCAGCAGGCCGGGCTTCCGCTGCCCAGCTTCATCGACCCCTCCCGCGTCATCGTCACCGCGCCGCCGGTGGCAGGCGAGCGCGTGGACCTGAGCGCCACCCCCATCGCCGGTGACGGCAACGGCGCGCTGGCCGGCGGCGACGCCTACGCCTCCATCGTGGGCCGCAGCTCGCTGCGCTGCTCGCTCGGATTCAACGGCACCGACCGCGCGGGCCACGTCGTGAACATCACGGCGGGCCACTGCAACCCCGACATCGACGCCGCGGGCACCGGCAACGCAGCCGCCATCTACGAGATCAACGGCGACCGCGCGGGCGCCCAGCTCGGCACCTTCCAGAAGTCGGTGCTCGGCTCGCAGGACTACTCGATCATCCGCGTCAACGACAACGCGCGCGCCCGCTTCGAGAACAATCTGGTCCGCATCCCCGGCCAGGCCCCCATCGCCGTCGACGGCGTGGCCACCCCCGTGGTCGGCGCGCCCGTCTGCAAGTCCGGCGCCCGCACCGGCTTCAGCTGTGGCGTGATCAACGGTATCGACCAGACCGTCCAGGTCGGCGACCGCCAGCTCACTCAGAGTTTCTCGGCCAACATCTGCGCCCTGCCCGGCGACTCCGGCGGCGCCATCGTCACCGGCCGCCTTGCCCTCGGCATCTCCAGCGCGTCCTCGGTCGCGGACTTCCCCATCTGCGAGATCCCGAACATCATCGGCGCCCTCACCGGCGACACCCCTCAGTTGTTCGCCCAGCCCCTGAGCGTCGTCCTCTCGGACAACCCGGGTCTGTCGGTGCGTACCAACTGATCACCACCATGTAGGCACAGAGCAGCCCCAGAAAGGCCGGTAGCGCTCCCGCTACCGGCCTTTCTGGCGTCAACCCACGGGGAAGGCCAACCGCACCGCCCAACCGACCCTCGACTCACAATCCCCCAGTAGGTGCCCATCTCGACGGTTCACGGCGCGTACGGACCCGCCTCCGTCCGCACCCCGATCCCCAATCCCCAATCCGCCATGACCGCACCACCAGCCCCCACCC
>NZ_BDAX01000044.1 GCF_001612665.1 Nocardia alba NBRC 108234
GGCGGGGGCGGGGCGGGCGGCGCGGGGGCCGAGGCCGGTGGCAGGGCGTCGGGGGTGGTGGCCGTGCATTGCCAATCGCCATCGTCGTGAACACGCCAATGCGCGACGATGCCACCGGCGGAGCAGTTGCCGCCGACCCGCCTGGCCGGCCACGGTGGCGCGAATCCCTGGTCCGGATCGGACCCGGCGACCGGGAGGTTGTCGGCATCGGCTCCCATCGGGTTCACCGACGGGTTGTCCGCACCACCGTGGTCGGCGCGCATCACCAGACCGAGCCCGGTGACCAGCCCGAGTATCGCGGCGAGCACCGCCGCGATCGCGATCATTCGAGTACTGCTGCCGGCCCGTGTGCGCGGACCCTCGCTGCTCTCTGCCATCGCACCGCCTTCGCCGCGGACCAGGTCTCCCCTCGATCCGTCACGCTACCGCAAGGTTGCTCGCAGATCGCCAGGCTCGGCGAAACATCCACTGGCCAGGGCAGATACCGATATCTGATGGTTGCCAGATATTTACTTGATCGCGACCCGGACCTTCACCGCATCGGCGTCGGTGTTGTGCAGGGCCTGCGCGATCAGTGCGCTCAAGTCGAGCTGTGGAGCGGTCGCGGTCACCGATTCGGTGAGCGGGCGCAGTCCGGGCAACAGGGCCGAGAGCTCGGGGCCGAGCTCGTTCAGCGCGGCGGTGAGCTGCCGCAGCAGTGGCACCAGGCCGTCCTCGCGCAGGTACATCCGCGGATCGCCCTCGGTCGCCCGGCCGACCGACTCGACGAACTGGTCGATCACCTGGCTCAACCGGATGAAAGCGGGCGCGGCGGCCGAGGTGGCGGGCCCGGCCCAACCGATATCGCCGGAGACGTACTCGAAGTTGTTCTGCAACTCACCGATCGCCGGTACGCGACTCATGAGCGCCGCGGCGAGCAGGTCGCCCGCCCTCGCCAGTTCGGGGACGACGTTCTCGGTGCCGACCATCGCCGTGCCGAGGGTGTCGACCAGCGAGCCGACCACCACGGGGTCGAGCTGCTCGACGGTCTTGGTGACCAGCCGCGCGACCTCGGGGATCGACATCGGAGTCCGCACGTTCTCCCCGGACAGACGCTGGCCGTCGGTGAGGTAGGGCCCGCTCGCGTCGCGCGGCACGAACTGCACGTACGGCTCGCCGAGCGAGGACAGGTGCTCGATGGTGACGACGCTGCTCATCGGCACCTTGTGCTCGGCGCCGAACCGGAACCCGACCTGCACGCGGCCGCTCGCCGAGGTGTCGACACCGGTCACCTCGCCGATCTCGATACCGGTCAGCAGGATCGGCGAGCCCACGCTGAGACCACCGGAATTCGCGATCTCGATCGAGGCCGCGGTGTAGTCGGCGAACGGGTCGACCCGAACCACCCCGAAGGTCAGATAGGTCGCGCCGAGCACGGTGATGGCGGCGATGCCGCCGAGGGACGCCAGTGCACCGATCTTCATCGCACCAATCCGATCATCCGCAGCGCGGTGACGATCTGCGCCAGTTGGTCTTCTTCGGACACCTCGACCCCGGTGACGTTCACCTTCGGCCCGCGCTCGACGAAGGGGATGATCTTGTCGCGCAGCAGGGCGGTGAGCAGCGCCATGTTGGTCGAGGACCGCAGATCGGCCGAGCCACCGGTGGCCAGCGGCAGGAACGCGCTCGCTGCGGCGTCGCCGGAGCTCGCGATCGGCGCCAGCCAGGTGAGCGAGGAACCGACCGGACCGAGCGCGTCGAAGATCTTCATGGTCTTCGCGATCGAATCCTGGGTGCCCGTCAGCGAGGCGACCGCCTCGGGCGTGAGGATGTTCGTCAAGGCGACTTCGGTGTCGTCGTGCAGGATCGCCGCGTTGCGGGACAGTCCGTCGACCAGCAGGTCTAGCTGGTCCAGGTGCGCGGCCAGGTCCGCCGCGTCGGCACCCATCACCGCGGAGATACGCGCGGTCTCTCTGGGATCGGATGGCATCACCGAGTTGATCCGGCCGAGCATCTCCTGCAGCTGGCCGATCGCGCCGCCCTGCACGAACAGCGCCATGGTGGCCATTGTGTCTTCCAGTTGCACAGGCGGTTTCGTGCGTTCGATCGGGATCGTCGCGCCGTCGCGCAGCAGGTCGCCGAAGCCGTCCTTCGGTGTGGTGAGCGAGAGGTGGATATCACCGAGGATGGTGTCCTGGCGCAGTTCGGCGATGGACTTCGCCGGCAGTTGCACGGTGTCGAGGATGTCGGCCTCGACGATGACGTAACCGCCTCGGCCCGCGGGCGCGTCGGCGGGCTGAACTACCCGCACACCGTCGACGATGCCGATCTCGGCGCCGTTGGCGATCACCTTCGACTTCGCGGGCAGGTTCAGCGCACTACTGAATTCGATCTGCACCCGGTAGGTCGAACCGCTGACGGTCGAGCCGGGCACGGGCACTTCGGCAGGGTCGAACCCGCAGCCGCCGACGGCGAGTCCGGCCGCGACGACAAGCGCTGAAGCGCTGTGTCGCATCAATTTTCGAGCATTCATCGAGCACCTGCCATTCCCAGCACAACCTGCACGAGATTCACATCGGCCAGTCCGAGCGCCGGGTCGGGGCACTGCCCCGGAATCAGCTCGTTCACCGCGTTGCACACCTGGTCGGCCGCACCGGCGGGCAAGACGACCTTCGGCGGCGCGTAGGTGATCGCGGTGCCGCCCGCGGGATCGGTGGCACTGCGGAAGGCGGAGGCGAGCGCGGGCATCTTCGCCACGATCTCGCTGAGCGAGCCGATGTTGGCGCGCAACAGCTTCACCAGCGGGACCGTGTCGTCGAGCGCGCCGATCAGCGGGTCGCCGAGGATGACGGCGATGTCGTTGAGCATCGGCAACACCTCGCCGAGACCGTCGAACAGCGAGGTGGCCGGGCCGAGCAGGTCGTCCGACGCCATGTTGAGCAGCGGCGCCAGCCGGACCAGCATCGTCTGCAGGTCGCCCCAGTTGGCGGCGACCCGGTTCGAGACCGAGGCGAACGCGTCGAAAAGACCGGCGAGATGGCCGATGTCGGCATCGGGCTTGTTCATCGCCGACCCGAGTGTGTGGATGAGCTCGTTGACCGTGGGGCCGGTGCCCTCGGTCGCGCGGTCGAGCGAGGACAGGCCGTCGGCCAGGGCGCTCGGCGCACCCGCGGCGCCGCCGGAGAGCTGATCGGACAGGCTCGCCAGCGCGGTGAGAGTTTCGGTGATGCTCTTGGGGGTCAGCGTTTTGGTGATGCAGCCGCCCGCCAGCGGGGGCGCGGCCTTGCCGCTGGTGAGCACTGCCAGATTGCGATCCGCCGCGACCGAATACGCGACCGTGGTCGCGGAAGCGTCGGAGTAGACATCGAATTCGGCGTCGACCTCGAAGTCGACCCGCACCTTGGCGCCCTCGTTGCGCACCGCGGTCACCTCGCCCACATCCATGCCGCGCATGGTGACGTGGTTGCCGGGGTAGAGGCCGATCGCGTCGGGCATGAGCGCGCAATAGGATTCGGTCTTCTTCAGCGGATCGAAGGCGACGAAGTAGCCGCCGGTCACCAGGGCCACGAGAACCGCGACACCGGCGATCGACATGAACGCCTGGGATCCGAGCAGTCGTTTCAGCATCAGCACGCCTTCCCGGGCAGCGGTACGCACACGCGGGCGCTCGACTGGTCGACCACGACACCGGCTTCGGGGGTGGCCAGCTGCGACAACTTCGTCTGCAAAGCACCGACGGTCCCGAGGACGGGCTCGAGCCGACCGCCGAGTTCCGCCAGTCGCGGCAGGGCGTCGGCCAAAGCCTGCGCCTGTGGTTTCAGCGTCGATTCCCAGGTCGGCGCGAGGACCGCCAGACGATTCACGACCGAGGTGAGCAGCCGAACCGCTTCGGCCAGTTCGGCCTTCTTGCTCAGCAGCAAATCCTCGAGGAGGTTGACGTTGTCCATCAGCCTGCCCAGATCGGACTTGGCGCCGTCGTACATGGTGATGTACTCGTCGACGACCGCGATCGACTTCGACACCTGAGCGCGCTGCCGGTCGAGCATGTCGACGTATTTGCCGACGGTGTCCAGGGTGGTGCGCAGCGCCTCCGGCGAGGTCGAGATCGCGGAGTTCGCGGCGGCCAGGTTGTCGCGCACGGTGTCGCCGTCGACGGCGGCAAGCGGGGCGGTGGCGTCCTGGAAGGTCTCGATCAGACTGTAGGGCAGGCGGATTCGATCAGCGGGAATCGCCTTGTCGCCCAGCGGCTTCGAGCCCGCGGGGTAGAGCGCCACATAGTGACCGCCGACCACGGTGAGCATGCGGACATCCAGGGATGTCTGATCGCCGACGAAGACATCGTTCTTCACGGTGAACCGCATGAGCACCTTGTCGGGCTTCAGTGCCAGTGAGGTGACGCTGCCGACCGAGATACCGGCCAGGCGCACGTCGTCGCCCTCGCGCACCGACTGCGCTTCACTGAGCTCGGCGGTGTAGGTGTGCTTGCCCAGCGGGACCACGTAGACCACGCCCGCGCCGATGATGAACAGCACGACCAGGCTCAGACCGATGATCCCCATCCGCAGTTCCCGTGCGCGTTTGCCCGCTTCGTCGGGGATCGGGCGGTCACCGGCGAACATCGCGGTGAGCTTGTTCAGCGGTTGCATACGGTGACCTTCTGTCCGGCGATCAGCACCTGCAGCGGCACGGGCACCTCGGCGGCGCCGTTGCTGCAGTGCGGCGTGAAGTCGGCGAAACCGCGCGCGAGCGAGGCGTCGACCGTGGCCAGCAGACCGGGGAGCTTGCCGAACACCTCGACGGCCTCCTGCGGATTCGGGAACAGCGCGCGGATCATCGCGTCGACATCGGCGCCGCCGCCCTCGACCAGGCCGAGCGAGGCGAGCAACCGGTCCACCGGCGCCAGCACCGAGGGCGCGGTCATCGCGAATTGCGCGACGCCACCGATATTGCGCTGCATCGCCTCGAAGATGTCGGTGAGCCGAGCCAGCAGCGGCACCAGATGCCCGACCTTGCCGCCGTGGCGCTCCGACAGCTCCGACAGGTTGTGGATCAGGGTGCTGATCACCTGCTGACGGTCATCGGCATAGCTCGCGAGCTTGTCGATCGCGGTGAGCGCGGGCCCGAGACCGGTGCCGTCGCCCTCGATCACGGCGAGCATGCTCGCGGTGAACTGGTTGATCGCTTCCGGCGACAAGGTGGCGAGCACCGGCTTGAGGCCGCTGAACAGGCTCGTCACGTCGAAGGACGGGACGGTCATGTTCGCGCCGATCCGCGCGCCCGCCGCGATGGTCCTGCCCGGGTTCGGGGCCTGCTGCAGGTCGATATAGCGCTGGCCGGTGAGGTTCTGGTAGCGGATGGCCAGCTTGGAGTTGTCATAGATCGGGGTGTCGGTCTTGACCGTGATCGCGACCTTGGCCTTGTCGCCCTCGAGGCCGATCTTCTCGATCTTGCCCACCTGCACGCCGAACATCCGCACGTCGTTGCCGACCTTGAGGCCGTTGGCGTCGGTGAACAGGGCGTCGTGGGCGAAGGTGTCACCGTCGACCGGGCGCTTGATCAGCGTGAACACCATGCCGAGGATGGCGATCATCACCAAGCTGAAGACGCCGAGGCGCAGTGCGGTTCCGCGAATCTTCATCGCGCACCGGCCTTTCCGAGCAGCGGCACCGCGATGCCGGGGACCCCGCTGAGCTCGACGTCCAGATTGACGACAGGTCCGTTCGGACCATCGGGCATGGCACCGCGCAGGTTCCGCAGCAGGGCGGTGAGATCGGCGCCGGTCCGGCGCGGGTTCGGCGACATCTGGGCCAGCGCGAGCAGCATCGGCGCGAGCATGTCCGTGGTCTCTGCGAAGTGCGCGCCCGCGGTGCTCACGGTGGTGGTGAGCGCGGGCAGGATGGCGCCGCCGATCACCCCGACGCCGATGTCGTAGCGCTGCTTGTCGACCTGGGTCACCCGGATCTCGCTGAGCTGGTCGATCACCTTCATCGTCGCGCTCGCGAACTGGCCGCCGCCGTCGAAGGCGGGTCCGAGCTTGCCCGCCAGTTCCGAGGGCATGACGTCCTGGTTGTCGGCGATGGTCCGCGAGACCGTGATCAGGGCTTGGACCAGCGGGGTGAAGGCCTTGAAGTCGGCGGCCAGCTGGGAGATGACGGTCGCCATCTGCGGGCTGGTGACGGTCATCCCGACCTGCGAGAGACTGCGCAGGATCGCGCTCATCGTCGCGTCGTAGACCCGGTCGTTGTTCGTGCCGGTCAGGTCGAGCACCGCGCCCTCACGCAGTGGCGAACCGCCCGCGCCGCGGCGCAATTCGATCTCGGCGATGCCGAACAGGTTGGTCGGGGCGTAGTCGATCGCGAGGCTGTCGTCGATGCCGACCAGTCGCTCGGTGTCGAGCAGCAGCGCGATCTGCTGGGTGCCGCGCGCGCCGGGGGTGACCTCGGCGACCTCGCCCACCGTCACGCCGTCGACGCGGACCTGGCTGCCCGCGCTGATGCCGTCGCCGAGGTGTTCGGTGCGCAGGGCGATGCGCAGGCCGTCTTCGGACCGCAGATTCGTGTAGGTGAGGTAGCCGAGGGCGATCGCCGCGATCACCGACAGGATGATCACGCCGGTCAACCGCGAGGTGCGCCGATCGGCCGCGACGCCGGGCATTCCGTAGTTAGGCATCTAATTCACCCCGTAAAACTGATCGCCGAGTTGAAGCCCCAGAGCATGATCGTGAGCACCATGTCGATGCCGATGATGGCCACCGAGCTGGCGCGCACCGCGCGCCCGGACGCGATGCCGACCCCCTCGGGGCCGCCGGTGGCGAAGAACCCGAAGTAGGCGTGCACCAGGATCACCACCGTGCCGAACACGGCCACCTTGATCACCGCGGCGATCATGTCGAAGCCGGAGATGAACTGGAAGAAGTAGTGGTCGTACACCCCGGCCGATTGCCCGTAGACCATCGTGAGCAGTCCACGGCAGGCGCCGTAGGCCAGGATCAGCGCGATCAGGAAGGTCGGCACGATGGCGATGGCGCCCGCGATCACCCTGGTGGTGACGACGTAGGGCACCGAACGCAGGCCGAGCGCCTCGATCGCGTCGATCTCCTCGGAGATGCGCATCGCGCCGATCTCGGCCGTGATCCGGCAGCCCGCCTGGGCGGCGAAGCCGATGGCCGCCGCGATCGGCGCCAGTTCACGGGTGGTCGCGTAGGCCGAGATGACGCCGGTGACCGGGCCCATGCCGAGCATGTCGAGGGAGGCGAACGACTCGACGCCCACCGAGGCGCCCATCACCAGGCCGAGCACGATCATCATCGGGACGGTGCCGCCGCCGACGATGATCGACCCGCGACCCCAGGTCATATCGGTGACCGCGCGCAGCGTCTCGTCCCGATAGCGGCGCAATGTCAGCGGCACCGAGGACAACACCTGCCAGACGAACACCGCGACGAAGCCGAGCGATTCCCCGGCGGTGACGATCCGTTTGCCGAGGCGAGCGGGCTTGCGCAGCCAATGCAGCGACGTGGGGATATACGACGAGGCAGCCATCACGCCAACTTCGTCGGCAGGAACATGGCGCTGATCTGGCTGGCCAGCAGGTTCACGATCGCGATCGAGACCACCGAGAGCACCACCGCCGCGTTCACCGCGTCGGCCACCCCGCGCGGGCCGCCCTTGGCCTCCAGGCCGCGCTGGCAGGAGATGATCACGACCAGGAACCCGAAGATCAGTGCCTTGAGCAGCGAGACCCACACGTCACCGGCGGTCGCGAACGAACCGAAGGTCGACCAGTAGCTACCCGGCGTGACGCCCTGCCCGCCGACGGCGACCGCGTATCCGGCCAGTACGCCGACGAAGATGATCAGCACATTGAGCATCGGTGCCACGAGCAGCATGGCGGCCAGGCGCGGGATGACGAGCCGGTGCACCGGGTTGATGCCCATGGTGTTGAGCGCGTCGATCTCCTCGCGGATGGTGCGCGCGCCGAGGTCGGCCGCGATCGCCGCCGCGCCGGCGCCACCGAGCAGGAAGCCGGTGGCGATGGGCGCGCCCTGTTTGATCACGCCGAGGCCGCCGGTCGCGCCGAGCATGGAGTCGGCGCCCAGGCTGTGGATCAGGTTGCCGACCTGCACCGAGACGATCACGCCGAACGGGATCGCCATCAGGATCGCCGGAATGGCGGTGACCGTGATCAGGCGCCAGGCCTGCACGAGGGTTTCCCGCCACTGGAACTGCCTGCGGGCGATGTCGGAGAACGAGCCGCCGACCGATTGCTGTGCGAGATCCACCGCTCGCCCGAAGGTCCGCAGCGACGACACGACGGTGTCGGTGAAGTTCTCGCGGACGATCCGGGTAGCGGAATCCGGCTTCGCGGAGCGCAGATCGGTGGGCATCAGAAATGCCTCCGGGCCGCTCGTGAAGCACGGGGCTTGGTGATTTTCATACCGCACTCTCTGGCTTCGGCGTCGGTGCCAACCCCAGCAAGTTAACCGGTACTCTGCGTCACAACAAAATTACCCATGGGTGACCCTGGTCGCTTTTTCGCGGATTCCATGACAGATCCACTTGCCATGTGATCCGCAACACTCCAGCTACGGACTGGCGGCCAGGAACACGAACGCGGCGAACAACGCCAGGTGAACGCCACCGTGGAGCAGGGTCGCGCGGCCGGGGACGACGGTGAGCGTGCTCACCACCACGGTCAGCGCGAGCAGCACCATCTGGGTGGCGCCCAGACCCAGCACCAGCGGTCCGCTCAACCAGATGGTCGCGATCGCGATCACCGGAATGGTCAGGCCGATGCTGGCCATCGCCGAGCCGAGCGCGAGGTTCAGACCGATCTGCACCTGATTGCGGCGCGCGGAGTTCACCGCCGCGATCGTCTCGGGCAACAGCACCAGCATCGCGATCACCACACCCACCGCCGACTGCGGCAAGCCGGCCGAGGCCACCGCCGATTCGAGCGCGGGCGAGACCACCTTGGCCAGGCCGACCACGCACACCAGGGCGAGCACCAGCATCCCCAGGCTGATCAGCGCGATCCTGGTGGACGGCACGTGACCATGGGTGTCGCTCTCGTCGACCGCGCCACCGTCCTCCACCGGGAGGAAGTCGTCACGGTGGCGCACCGTCTGCACCATCACGAACAGCCCGTACAGCGCCAGCGAGGCGACCGCGGCGAAGGCGAGCTGCGCCGACGAGAACTCCGGGCCCGGCGCACTGGTGGTGAAGGTGGGTAGCACCAGACTCAGCGTGGCCAGGGTCGCGACGGTAGCCAGCGCCGCGCCGGTCCCTTCCGCGTTGAACACCGCCACCCGCCTGCGCAGCGCGCCGATCAGCAGCACCAAACCGAAGATGCCGTTGCAGGTGATCATCACCGCGGCGAACACGGTGTCGCGAGCGAGCGAGGCCGCCTTGTCGCCGCCGGAGATCATCATCGTGACGATCAGCGCCACCTCGATCACGGTCACCGCCACCGCGAGGACCAGCGAGCCGTACGGTTCGCCGACCCGATGGGCCACCACCTCGGCGTGATAGACCGCCGCCAGCACCGCGCCGACCAGCGCCACACTCACCAACGCGACGATCAATCCCGGTACCGAACGACCCCAGCTGAGCACGAGCACGAGCGCGGCGAGGATGGGCACGTACATGGTCCATTTGGTCGTCAACGCGGCAATCATGGCTCCCATCCTTCCAGCTGGGAACAGGCACACCCGGATCCGTCGTCGCGGGATCTCGACGAGGGATTCACTCACACCCCCTCGATGGGGAACAATTCAGCGGGTGCGGACCCAGTTCACCCTCGAGCTCGTCGCTTTGGCCAACGAGCTCACCCTGATGTCGCGCGTCGCAGGTGACGCGACCGAGCGGGTTACCCAGGCGCTGGCCGGCGCCGACCTCGCCGCCACCTACGAGGTGTTCGCGCTCGACGAGCAGCTACAGCAGATGTTCGCCGCGTGCGAATCGCGCACCATGGCGCTACTCGCGCTACAGGCCCCGGTGGCCCGCGATCTACGGCATGTGGTGACCGCGATTCAGGTCGCCGGCGAGCTGTCACGGATCGGTCGGCGTACCGAAACCGCTGGCCAGTACGTCTATCGGGCCCATCCGGCCGCGGTCGCGCCAGAACCGGTGATCGCCGAACTCGTGTCGATGGGCACGCTCGCGACCCGGTGCGTGGCACGGGTGAGCGCGTCGGTGGCAAACGGTCGATTCACCGCCGAGGACGGCACCGACATCGAGGCGATGGAGACGCTGTGCAAGCAGTTGCGCACCGCGCTCACCGAGGCCGACGTGAGCACCGAGGCCGCGATCGATATGGCGTTGCTGGGCAGTCAATTCCAGCGCTGTGTCGATCACGCCGCCCGCATCGCACGCCTGATCCGCTTCCTGGACACCGGCATTCCGCCCGAATCGGGATCCCTGCCCGACTGATTCATTGTGATATCCATCACCTAGGGTTTGCCTGTCGACGGCGAGGGTCACCTCCGCCGATAGATGAACGCTATCGATCCGCGATCAGATCACGCTGTGCTGTGCGCGACCTCATAGCGGACAATCACTGACGACACCCGGTGCGGCCGTTAGGTTGTGCCGGTTCATTTTTCGACGATGCGTCTGGGCGGTACGGGCATGAAGTGGTCTTCGATCAGCGGCACTACCACGGGACGAGCCGTGCTCTCCTTCGCCGCGGCACTAGGCCTGGCCGTGGTGACCGCCTGCTCGAATCCGGTGCTGGACAAGGTGAATCCGGGTCCCGGTGCCGCGGGCGCGGCGACGGCGTCGGGCAAGGAGGTGAGCGATTTGATCGCCACCCTCGTTGTCGCGCAGGAGGGCCCGATGACGGGCTACACGCGCGAGGAGTTCCCGCACTGGGACACCAACAAGCCCGAGCACGGCTTCACCGGCGACCTGGCCAAGTACTCGAAATGCACCAGCCGCGAGGTGATGATGCTGCGTGACGCCAACGGCAAGGTCACCCTCGACGCCAAGACCTGTGATCTGAAGGTGGCGGCCGGTGGTGGCTGGCAGGACCACTACGGCTTCATCGACAAGGCGACCGGCAAACTCGGGCCCTACAAATTCATCACCGATCCGGCCAAGGTCGACGCCGAACACATTGTGCCCCTTGCCGAAGCGTGGCGATCGGGCGCCGCCGACCGAGACAAGGACACCCGCCGCCGCATCGCCAACGACTCGATGAACCTGGTCGCCGCCGACCCCTCGGCCAACCGTTCCAAGGGTGATCAGGACCCCGCGAACTACCTGCCGCCCGGCGAGTTCCGGTGTGCCTATGTCGAGCACTACGTCAAGGTGAAGGTAAAATACGCGTTGACCGTTGATACCGCAGAGCACACCGCGTTGCGCACCGCAGTCGACGACTGCCTACGCCGAGGAGAGTTCAAATAAGCGACCCCATCGAGATCACCGCCGAGAGCGCCGTCATGACCGAAGAGGAAGGGACGGTGTCCGGCGAGCTCGATGTCATGCTCGACGACGCGGGCAAGGGCCTCGTCCGCTATCGCGGCACCGATACCTGGTACACGATCGGCAATATCGCCTGCGATCCGCCGCGCACCTGGGACTGTGTCGCCGACCTGGTCAAGGCGATCAAGAAGGACGCGGGCACCCGCGACGTCGCGGGAAATACCGTGGTCTTCGAAGCGTGAGGCGCGAGCTGGCAATCTGGTAGCTATGCCGCCTGCCTCTCGACAACCACCGCCCACCGAGGTCGCCTGGTCCTCGTTCTGTCGTCGCACGCCGATCGTGGTGACCATGATCGCGAGCGCGGCGGTGCTGATCACCGCCCTCACCTGGGAGGTCACCAGCGGCGTCAGCGCGATGGACACCGCGGTGCTCGACTGGATGATCGCGCACCGCGGCGAAACGCTCACCGATATCGCCACGGTGATCACCGACCTCGGCAGCACCCTGTCGATGACGATTCTGGCGGTGCTCACCATCACCGGGTTCCTGCTGCGGCGCAATCCGCCGGTGGCCGCCCTGGTCGCGGGCACCTCGCTGGGGGCGGGTGTGCTGGTGTGGGTGATCAAACGCCTCGTCGGGCGGCAGCGACCGCCCGAGGCGTCCCGGCTGGTCTTCGAACCGAGCCTGTCGTATCCCTCGGGACATACGCTCGGTTCCACGGTGGTCGTCGGCATCGTGGCGATCGTGGTGATCCCCCGTCTGCGTAGGCACTGGGCCCGGGTGTGCGCCACCGTGTTCGCGGTCGCCTTTCCGATCGCCGTCGGATTGTCGCGGATCTATCTGGGTGTCCACTGGACCACCGATGTGCTCGCGGGCTGGATCATCGGGCTGCTGTGGCTGGTCCTGTGCGTCACCGCCTTCACCCGCGTGCTGTGCCCTCAGCCCACCGCGATCACGACCTTGCCGAACGACGCGCCCGAACGCAGGTAGTCGTAGGCGTCGGCGGCCTTGTCGGCATCGAATTCGCGATCGATCACCGGGCGCAGGCGATGCTCGGCGATCACCCGGTTCATCGCCTCGAAACCGGCGCGGCTGCCGACCGCGATGCGCCGGATCGACAGGTAGGACGAGCCGAAGGGGTTGTCCGGCAGGCTGGTTCCCGGTGCGGGCGCCATCGCGCCGACCATCGTCACCGTCGAGTTGTAGGCGCCCGCTCGCACCGATTGTTCGAGCGTGGGCAGCCCGACCGTGTCGATGACATGCTCGGCACCGGTCCCGGTCAGGTCCATCACCGCGTCACCCCAGTTCCCGGTGACGGTGCGATCGATCACCGTGTCGGCGCCCAGCGCCCGCAACCGTTGCGCCTTCGCCTGGCTGGAGGTGATCGAGATGACCTCGGCGCCGAGGATTTTCGCGAACTGGATCGCGTACAGCGCCACCGCGCCGCTGCCGACGGTGACCACGCGCGCGCCGGACGCGGGCGGAGCGGGTGTGGTGAGCGCCGACCAGGCGACCATGCCCGCGCAACTCAGGGTCGCCGCCTCCGTGTCGGTGAGGTGCGCCGGCACGTGCACGATCGAGTCCTCTTCGATCAGCGCGTAGGTAGCGAGAAATCCGTCGTAGTTCGCGCCGTATTGCTCGGCGGCCGTGGCGAGGGTTTGCGGACCGTCGACCCAGCGGACGAAGTAGCTCGCGGTGATCCGGTCGCCGATTCCCGCGCGGGTCACTCCGGGGCCGAGCGCGATCACCTCACCTACGCCGTCGGAGAGCGGGATGACGCCCGCGGTGGCGGGTAGCGGGTAGGTGCCGTCCATCAGCATCAGGTCTCGGCGGTTCACTGAAGCCGCGCGGACCCGGATAAGGACCTGATGCGGACCCGGTTCCGGCCGTTGCTGCGCGGACCGGGTGAGACCACCGTCGAGGTGATAGGCGTAGGCGTGATCGGAATGGAGTTCGTTGTCGGACATGGGAACAACTCTGTCGGTGACGGTGCGACCGTGCGATTCCCTCCAGGGAATGGGAGCCACCTTGTCGGCGGGAATGACGGCGGTGGTCGACGCTGTTCAGTCCTGTCATGACAACCGCGCTGCCGACGACGGGGTTCGGCCCGCAACTGCGTCACTGGCGGACGTTGCGCCGAGTCAGCCAACTCGACCTGGCGATCCGTGCCGAGACCAGCCAGCGATACCTGAGTTTTCTCGAGCAGGGCAGGTCGCAGCCCGGTCGCACGATGGTGGTGCGGCTGGCCGAATCGCTCGAGCTGTCCCTGCGCGACCGCAACACCTTGCTGCTGGCCGCGGGCTTCGCGCCGGTCTTCCCCGAAAGCGATCTGGCCGCACCGGAATTGGCGCCCGTACGCGAGGCGATCAGCGCGGTCCTCGACGGGCACCTGCCCTACCCGGCGCTGGTGGCCCGGCCGCGCGGCGAACTCGTCACCGCCAACGCCGCGTTCGACCTGTTCACCGAGGGCGTGGACCCGGACCTGCTGCGCGCGCCGATCAATGTCCTTCGACTGGCCCTGCACCCCGACGGTGTCGCCCCCCGGGTGCGCAACCTCCCCGAATGGGGCAGGCACATCATGGATTCGCTGCGTGGCCGCGCCGCGCACACCCCCGATCCCGCCCTCGACGAGCTCATCGCCGAGCTGTCGAGCTACCTGCCCCCACCCTGCCCCGGGCCCGACCACGTCGGCTTCGCCGTCCCGCTGCACCTGCGCACCCCCGACGGTGACCTCCGCTTGATCACCACTCTCACCTCCTTCGCGACCGCCACCGACGTCACCATCGCCGAACTCCACCTGGAAGCGTTTCTGCCCGCCGACGCGGACACCGCGCGCATCCTGCGGCTGCGCGCGGCACGTCACCGATCGACACCGTGACGGCCCTCGATCAGCGACGATCGAGGGCCGCCCGGATCACGGTGCGGCAGTGACGGATTCCGCCCGCACCGGCGCGTCCCAATCGATGCGGTAGCGCCGTTCGGCGCCCATGGTCTTCTCCGGGTTCATCACGGTCTTGACCATGAGCGGCATCACCGCGTTCATCACCCTGCGGGCGAACGGTCCCGGGGTCTTGCTGTGGTTGATCTTCGCCGCGCGGGCCGCGATGCCCTCCACCCGATTCCGGCGCAGCTGCTCATACTTCGCGAAAGCCTCGGTGGGCGCGGGGATATCGCGCAGACAGCGAGCGAGCTGCACGGCGCTCTCGATCGCGAGCGAGGCGCCCTGTCCGGAGCTGTTCGACGGTGCGTGCACCGAATCACCCACCAGGACGATCCGATCGCGATACCAGTGCGGCACCGGCGGCATGATGTGCAGCGCGCCGGCGATCTCGAGATTCTCCGCCGTGGTGCGCCGGGCGAATTCGCCGCCCGGCGAGTCGGGTGCATAGGTCTCGCGCAGGACGCGCAGCCAGTGCTCCGCCGGCAGGGCTCGCGCCTCGGTGAGCGAAAGATACTGCTTACTCGGCAGATTCGCGCCCCACACCGCGCGACCGTCGGCCAGCTTCCAATACAGGTAGTAGGCGTTGGTCCCGAAGGCGAACACCATGGTGTCGTCGGGCAGGTCCAGGTCGCATTCCACCATCGCGCCGAATCCGAGCATTCCGGTGTAGTCGGGACCCGGCGCGGCCGGATCGATCAGACCTCGCACGGTCGAACGGATTCCGTCCGCGCCGACGAGGACATCGGCGGTGGCGGTGGATCCGTCGGTGAAGTGCGCGGTGACACCATCGGGGTGTTCGTCGACGTGGGACAGCCGTTTGCCGTAGCTGAACGCGACGCCGGCGGCGACCGCGTGATCGTGCAGGGCGCGGTGCAATTCGCCACGGTCGACGGCCATCAGCGGAGGCTGATCGGCCAGCACCGGCATGACGTGTTCGCGACCGCCCACGCGCAGTCGCATCTGCGCGACCGGCAGCGCGATCTCGCGCACGGCGTCGCCCGCGCCGATGAGGTCGAGTGCCGCGACACCGTTGGGCGCCAGCGCGAGCCCGGAGCCGATGCCCTCGGACGGACCGGAATAGGCCTCGTACACGTGGGCGTGGATGCCTGCCTTGTGCAGGGCGGTGGCGGCGACGGGTCCGGCGATGCCGCCGCCGATGATCAATGCGGAACGGGTGGTGGACATGGGTGATCTCCAGATCTGATGTCGGCGTCACCCAGCTATCCTGTGGTTGCCAGCCTCGGGCCGGGCACGCCTGGTTTCGGGACGGTTTCTCGGGCTCGGTGAGGTGTTGCCGCACTTCACCGGGTCCGGGGTCTCGGGGCGGGAGCTAGTCGGTCCCCCTCTCGCCGAGTTCGGGGATCTGTTCGGTGGGCATGCCATCGACATGCCACTGCCGCCAGAGTTCGAGGCCCTCGAAGGTGCCCTCGGCCAGTTCGTCGCGCAGGGCCCGCGCCCAATTGGCCTCGGCTTCCAGCATCGCCAGGCCGAATTCCGATTCGACGAGGAACAGCCGGGGCAGCGTCAGCGCGCCGAGTTCGGCCCTGGTGGTCTCGATGGTGCGTTCCAGCGCCGCGATACGGGTACCGAGCAGGACGATCACCTCGTCCGGCGGCAACACTGCCAGAATCGACAGGCCCGCGGTGAAGCGGTGGTGTTCGGGCTCGGGCGCGGCGAGCAGTTCGCGGGTCCAGTCGGCCATCTCGGCGCGCCCGGCGTCGGTGATCCGGTAGATCACCCGCTCGGGGCGCGCGCCCTCACGTTCGCTGCCGACGACCTCGAGGAATCCGGCCTTCGCCATGTTCTGCACGACGGTGTAGAGCGAGCCCCACTTGATGTCCATATCGCGGTCTTTGCCGTGCGCGCGCAGGGTGGCGGCGATCTCGTAGCGGTGCATCGGACGCTGCACGATCACCGAGAGCACGGCGAGCGCCAGCAGATTGTTCACTTTGCGCTTGGTAGCCATGACCGTCCTCCTTACTCGTCTACGAATATACGTCTACGAGTATTCGGCGGCAAGGCTCGGTCGCCGGCGTCGACCGCGTTCAGACTCTCGAGACCTCGCCGCTGTCAGCGCCCTGATCGAGAAGCTTGGCCGCGATCTTCGACAGCGCCTCGTCGAGCAGCGCGCGATCGACCGGATCCTCGGAGTTCCAGTCGTCGAGGCGAGCCCCGAGCCACCGCCGCCAGCCCACTCGCAGCTTGTCGACCTCGGCGTCGCCGTCGCCGGTCAGCGACAGGGTGCCCCCGTCGTCGTGCAACAGACCCGCCTCCACGGCCTGGCGGAACACCGGCGACAACACCTCCACCGGCAGCCGATGCCGGTAGGCGATGGCGTACACGGTGGCGGGCACCTGCTCCTTGGCGTACAGGTACACCTGCCCCAGCGCCCACGCCGAGTCCGGATTCAACGTGCTGCCCGAGGCCGCGATGAGCTCGGGAATCAGCGGCTTCTGCGCCCTGGCCTTGCGCACCGTCGTGGCGACCGAGCGCTCGAGCTGCACCACCCGGTCGTGCGAATCGGGTACCGAAAAGCCCTCCCCGACATCGCCCGCACCGTGGCGAGAACTGTCGCGCAAGCGCACCTGCGGCAGGAACCAGGCGACGACGAAGCCGACCAGCGCCACCGGAACGACCCAGCGGAACACGTAGTCGATCGAACTCGCGTACGCGTCGATGATCGGCTCCGATTGCGCGAGCGGTAACTCGCGCAACAGTTTCGGATTCGCCGCCACCTCCGGTGAGATCCCCGGGGCCTGCCGCAATGCCTGCGCCAGCGCGGACTCGATCTTGCTGTTGTACAGCGTGCCGAAGACCGCGGTGCCGAACGCGCTGCCCAGGGTGCGGAAGAAGGTGACGCCCGAGGTGGCGGTGCCCAGATCGGCATAGGGCACGGTGTTCTGCACGACGATGGTGAGCACCTGCATCGACAGACCGAGCCCAGCACCCAGAATCAGCATGTACAGCGATTCCAGCCACACGCTGGTACCGCGCCCCATCGTCGACATCAGGGCCAGGCCCACCGCCATCACCGCCATGCCGACGACCGGGAAGTACCGGTACTGCCCCGTCTTTCCCACGACCTGCCCGGAGAAGACCGACGTGACGAACAGCCCGACCACCAGCGGCAGGGTGCGAACACCGGAGATCGTCGCCGTCGCGCCGTCGACATATTGCAGATAGGCGGGCAGGTAGGTCATCGAGCCCAGCATCGCGAAACCGACGATGAAACTGAGCACCGATGACACAGTGAACACGCGGCTGCGGAACAACCGCATCGGCAGCATCGGCTCCTTCGCCCGGTTCTCCACCAGCACGAACCCGGTGATCAGCACGGCGGCGAGCGCGAACAATCCGATGATCTGCCAGGAGAGCCACGGATACTCGCCACCGCCGAACTCGAGCCCGAGGATCAGCGACGAGACACCGAGCGCGATCAGGCCGATGCCGAGGTAGTCGATCACCGGCCGGGTGACCGCGCGCAGGTGCGGCAGCGTACGCGCCGCCATCACCACCATGATGATCGCGATCGGCACATTCACGTAGAAGCACCAGCGCCAGCTCGCGTGGTCGGTGAACAGCCCGCCGAGGGTGGGCCCGACCACGGTGGTCACGCCGAACACCGCGCCGAGCGCGCCCTGGTACTTGCCGCGTTCACGCAGCGGAATGGTGTCGGCGATCAGGGCCATCGAGGTGACCATCAGTCCGCCCGCGCCGACGCCCTGGATGCCGCGCGCCACGATCAGCACGCCCATACCGCCCGCGACACCGGCCAGCGCCGAACCCGCGATGAAGATGATGCCGCTGATCTGGAACAGCAGTTTGCGGCCGAACAGGTCGCCGAGTTTGCCCGCGAGCACGGTCGCCACGGCCTCGGCGAGCAGATACGACGTCACCACCCAGGCCATGTGACCGGCGCTGCCGAGGTCGGCGACGATCGAGGGCAGCGCCGCCGACACGATGGTTTGGTCGAGTGCGGCCATGAGCATGCCGAGCACGACCGTCGCGAAGACGATATTGATCTTCGCCTTGCTCATCGGCTCCGCGGGCTCGTCCACCGCAACACCATCCGGCATTGCCCCAGTATGGGCTTTCCGGCCCGGGGCCCACCCTCAGTGACACGGCAGCAATCTCAGCGCACGGCGTAGGTTCCCAGGGCGGACTCGAGTGCGTCGAACGCGATCACCGCATCGCGGGTCAGCGCGGCGGCGATTGCGGTGTTGGATTCGCCGCCGAGCGTGCGGCGCGTGATCTCGTCGCACAGCACCCGCCACACGCCGGCGATCTGGGCCGCCGCGATACGCGGGGTGATGTCCTCGGGCGTGGCGCCGGTCTCGGCGGCGAGGGCGTCGGCCAGTGCCGACTGGCGGGCATCGTGGAGCTCGCGCCCGCGCGCCAGCAGCGCCGGACTGTCGGCGATCATCCTGGCGAATGCCTTGCCGCTGAAGCCGATGAGCTGGTCTTGCGCCGCTATCGCGGTCAGGCAGGCGTGGCGCAGCGCGGCCGACGCCGATCGGCCGGGCGCGCGTTCGCGCACGATCGCGGCGAGTTGATCGACGTGGGTCTCCCCGATGTCCAGGACGAGGTCTTCCTTGCGGGGGAAGTAGTTGGTGACCGTCATCTTCGCGACGTCGGCGGCCGCGGCCACGTCGGCGATGGTCACCTGGTCGAATCCGCGAGCCAGGAACAGCTCGGTCGCCCGGTCCGAGATCTGCTCCCTGGTCTGCTGCTTCTTCCTGGCTCGAAGCCCCTGGCGCGTCGTCATGCCCCCAGCTTATCTGAACTCAGCATAAAATTAGTGTTGTCATATTTTTAGTATTGCTCTAATTTTATGCGTGTCATTCGCAAAGATTCGCCCCGCCAGATCGAAGCGAAAGCCCTGACCGAACTGCGTGAACCCGCCCGCACCCGTACGCTGACGGGATCGCCGGGCTGATCTTTCCTCCTATCTTACTCAAGAGTAAGATAGGAGCATGGCATGGAAACCAACTGACATCGCGGACCAGTCCGGGCGCACGTTCGTGATCACCGGGGCCAACGGTGGCCTCGGCGCCGAGACCACCAAAGTGCTCGCGAGCAAAGGCGCCACGGTAATCATGGCCTGCCGCAACGCGAGCAAGGCCCAGCCGATCGCCGACGCCATCCCCGGCGATGTCCGGGTAGCCGCGCTCGACCTCGCCGATCTGGCTTCCGTGCGCGAATTCGCCTCGCAGCAGGGCGAATTCGATGTGCTGATCAACAACGCCGGCCTGATGAACATCCCGTTCTCGCGCACCGCCGACGGGTTCGAAACCCAGTTCGGCGTCAACCACCTCGGCCACTTCGCGCTCACCGCGCTGCTGCTCGACCGCGTTCGCGACCGGGTGGTATCGATCGCCAGTATCGCCCACAAGCAGACTCCGAAGCTGTGGATCGACGATCTCAACTACGAGAACCGCCGCTACCAGCGCAATCTCGCCTACGCGCAGGCCAAGCTCGCCAACCTGATGTTCGGCCGTGAACTGCAGCGCAGGCTCACCGAGGCCGCATCGACGAAGAAGTCCTACGCCGTGCACCCCGGAGTCTCGGCGACAGACCTGTTCGCCCGCACCGAGACACCCCTCGACAAAATCAGCAAGCCGTTCATCAAGCTCATCGGCCACGCCCCGCACAAGGCCGCCCACTCCACCCTGTTCGCGGCCACCGAGCCCGACGCCGATCCCACCGTGTACTGGGGCCCCAACCGGCTGATGCAGTCACAGGGACCGGTCGAGGCGTGCCCGTCGAGCAAGATCTCGCGCGATCCCGAGCTGCAGCGCAGGCTGTGGGAGGAATCGGAGCGGATGACCGGGATCAGCTTCAAGTTCTGACAATGCGCATTCCGCGACGATGACCTTCGCCCCGGGTGCACCGGTTGTCGCTGGGTCTCGTGTGCCCTGCTCACGAGATCCAGCGAGCTGCCGCGACCTGCTCCTACGTGCTCTGTAGTAGGCGGGTACCGTGGAGCGCGTGTCCGTTCCACCTCCTCGCCCGGCGCACAATCGACCGGCCCTGATCGCGCTGGTCTGCGTCGTCGCGCTGGGCTGCCTGGCGCTGGCCTGGTGGCAGTGGGAGCGGTTCGAATCCTCGTCGGGAACCGGCCAGAATCTCGGCTACGCGCTGCAGTGGCCGCTGTTCGCCGGTTTCGCGGTGTTCGCCTATGTGCGGTTCGTGCGGCTGGAACGCGAGGCCGACGAGCCCGCGCCGCCGCGTCCGGGCAAGGCAGAGGCCCCGCGCGAGATCCCCGCGGGCATCCTGCCCGAACGCCCCACCGCCGCCAAGTCCGACGATCCGGAAACGGCCGCCTACAACCAGTACCTGGCGCGACTGCACGCCAGCGACATCGACGCGCAGGTCCGCACCGCGGGCTTGCACTCCCCCGAGAGGAACGCCGGGTGACCGACAACAACGCCACCGCACCGTCGCTGGACAAAGACACCGCCGTTCCCGCGGGCAGTGCCCCCACCGCCAAGATCGCCCCGGCCCTACAGCGCTACCGCGTGCTCGCCTGGGTCACGGGCCTGTGGCTGCTGCTGCTGACCGTGGAGATGATCGCCAAGTACGGCTTCGGCGTCGACACCCCCAGCTGGATCGCGGTCGTGCACGGCTGGGTGTACTTCGCCTACCTGTTGGTCACCGCCGACCTCGCCGTGAAGGTCCGCTGGCCCATCGGCCGCACTGTCGGCACCCTCATCGCCGGCACCATCCCGCTGCTGTCGTTCTTCGTCGAACACCGCAATGCCAAAGATGTGAAGCAGCAGTACAGCCTCTGACCTCTACGAGAAGCGCCGCCGCACCGGTAATCCGGAGCGGCGGCGCTGTCGTTGTCGGCGGCTCAGGCCAGGGCGGCCAGGGCCGGGATGAGCTGGGTGAGAGCGCGGCCACGATGGGAGACCGCGTCTTTCTCGGCGGGAGTGAGTTCGGCGGCGCTGCCGGTGCCGCCCTCGGGGACGAACAGCGGGTCGTAACCGAAACCGCCGTCGCCGTGAGGTTCCCGGGCGATGGCGCCGGGCCATTCGCCGCGCACCACCGTGGTCGTGCCGTCGGGCAGGACCAGGGCGCACGTGGAGACGAAGCGTCCGCCGCGACGCTCGTCGGGAACGTCGCCCAGTTGCGCGAGCAGCAAGGTGTTGTTCGCGCCGTCGTCGCCGTGGCCACCTGCCCAGCGCGCCGACAGCACACCCGGCATCCCGTTCAACGCGTCGACTTCGATGCCGGAATCGTCTGCCACACAGGGCAATCCGGTAGCGACAGCGCCGTCGCGCGCCTTCGCGATCGCGTTCTCCTCGAAGGTGGCGCCGGTCTCGGGCGCCTCCTCGTACGGGGGCACCTCGTTCAGGCTCACCAGGTCGATGCCCGCCACCCCGGCGTCATCGAGAATCCGGCGAAGTTCTTTCAGCTTCTTGGCATTTCGGCTGGCGACCAGCACACGCACGGCCACGACTACTTCTTCGCGGACAGCTCGGGCAGGGTGCCCGGGTAGGGCAGCGCCAGCGCCGCCTTCTGGATCGCGAACAACTGCTCGGCACCGGCGAAGGCCGAGTCCAGCATCTTGTCCAGGGTCGAGCGCGGGAACGTCGCGCCCTCGCCGGTGCCCTGGATCTCGACCAGAGTTCCGGTGTCGGTGGCCACCACGTTCATGTCCACCTCGGCACGCGAGTCCTCTTCGTAGGGCAGGTCGAGGCGAACGCGCCCATCGACCACACCAACGCTGACCGCGGCGATCATGCACGAGATCGGCTGCGGGTCAGCCAGTTTGCCCGCGGCGGCCAGATAGGTCACCGCGTCCGAGAGCGCCACATAGGCGCCGGTGATCGCGGCCGTGCGCGTGCCGCCGTCGGCCTGCAGCACATCGCAGTCGAGCGCGATCGTGTTCTCACCGAGCGCGGCCAGGTCGATGCAGGCCCGCAGCGAACGCCCGATCAGCCTGCTGATCTCCTGCGTCCGCCCACCGACCTTGCCCTTCACCGACTCCCGCCCACTGCGCGTGTGCGTGGCCGCCGGCAGCATCGCGTACTCCGCGGTGAGCCAGCCCAGCCCCGAATCCCGGCGCCACGGCGGCACCCCCTCGGTGACGCTCGCGGTGCACATCACCCGCGTCTGCCCGAATTCCACCAGCACCGACCCCGCCGGGTGCGTGGTGAATCCCCGAGTGATCTTCACGTCGCGGAGTTCGTCATCCGCCCTACCATCAGCTCGTCTAGACACGCTGGACAGACTAACCCCTACCCCGCCCCCGCGACCCCTAGGGAGCGGCGGCCACGTAGTGGCCGGTCCCCGAACCCCAGACCAAACCTAAAGATCGAAAGTCTCCCCCGGCGACACCGCATGCACCGGCCCCGAAAAAGCCGCCTTGGCCTCCGCGATCACATCCTCACGCGAAGTCCACGGCGGAATATGCGTGAGCAACAACTCCTTGACCCCCGCACGAGTAGCGATCTCCCCCGCCTCGGTCCCCGAAAGATGAATCCCCGGAGGCCGATTCGCCGGATCGTGTGTCCACGACGCCTCCGACATCAGCACATCCGCCCCCTGCGCCAGCTCGACCACCGTGTCACACATCGCCGTATCACCGGTGTAGACGAACACCCGACCGTCGGCAGCCGTGATCCGCAGCCCGTAGGACTCCGGCGGGTGGTACATCCGCCGAGCTTCCACCGTGTGACCGGCCCCGAACGGGATCGGAGTGTTCTCGACCCACGCCTGCGAGTCGATCACATCGGACCAGTCGTCGGTCTCGCCGCCGATCTCCGCGGAGGCATTGCCGATCCGCAGCGCCGAGTCGGACGGCCCGCGCACGAGCGCCTTGCCGGTCGGCGGATTCGGGTGGTAGCGACGCCACACCAGCAGTGCGGGCAGATCCAGGCAGTGATCCGCGTGCAGGTGGGTGAGGAAGACATCGACGTCGCCCGGGTTCAGATGTTTCTGCAGCGCGCCGAAAATACCGGGACCGAAGTCGATGACGGTCGGCCGCATATCAGGGCCTGTCAGCAGGTAACCAGACGCTGGGGTGTCCGGGCCGGACACGCTGCCCGAGCACCCGAGGACGGTAAGGCGCATGCCTCCATGCTGCCACGACGTGCTGGTGCTCACTGCAGGATCCCCCCCATTTTCAGACCGGATCCCCGGCTACCGCGTTGGCAATGCGCGGCCGACCGATACTCCGCGGCGGCGTCGACGTTCATCTGACGAGAGTACCCAGCCCGCGAGCACTCCACCCACCGCCCCGAAAAGATGTCCCTGCCAAGAAATTCGAGGGTCGCTCGGCAGCACGCCCCACAGCATCGAGCCGTAGAACAGCAGGATCACCAGTCCCACCGCGATCTGGCCCACATTGCGCGCGAACCACCCGCGACAGATCAGGTACGTCAGCCAGCCGAACACGATCGACGACGCCCCCAGGTGCACACTCCCCGCCGACCCCGTGAGCCAGGTGCCGATGCCCGCGATCACCCAGATGATCGCCGTCGCGGCGATCCCCCGCCCGACCCCGGAGAGCAACACGAGGAAACCGAGCACGAGCAGCGGCAGCGTGTTGGCGAACAGGTGATCCCACCCACCGTGCAGCAGCGGCGCCCACAGTATCCCGTCGAGCCCGGATACTTCGCGCGGCTCGATGCCCGCGGAGTCGAGTTCGCCGACCGATCCGGGTGGCGAATCGTAGGAGAGCACCATGTCGACGCCCTCGATCACGTACAGCGCGCCCACGAAGCTCAGAATCACCGCTGCGGCCCGGACCAAGGACCCGCCTCGCGACGCACCGATGCCCGAACTCGCGTGACCCTGCGATCCCACCCCAGCGCTCACCGACATCGCCTCCACTCCGGCAAGGGGCCATCGGCCCAGAACAGGCCGAGAACATCCCGTTGACCAGAGGATACCGAAGCCGGGTGACATCGCGTCAGGCCCAGAGTTGTCCGTCCAGCTTCTCCTCGGCTTCGTCCAGCGTGCCGTCGTATGCCCCGGTAGACAAATACTTCCAGCCGCCGTCGGCGACCACGAACGCGATGTCGGCGCGCTTCCCGGCCTTCTTCGCTTTCTTCGCGATGCCGAGCGCGGCGTGCAGGATCGCCCCGGTGGAGATCCCGGCGAAGATTCCCTCCTCGCCGACCAGTTCACGAGTCCGTTTCACCGCGTCGTAGGGGCCCACCGAGAATCGCGTGGTGAGCACCTTCTCGTCGTAGAGCTCCGGGATGAATCCCTCGTCGATATTGCGCAGGCCGTAGACCAACTCGCCGTAGCGGGGTTCAGCGGCCACGATCTCGATATCGGGCACCTGCTCGCGCAGATACCGGCCGGTGCCCATCAGCGTCCCGGTGGTGCCGAGCCCCGCCACGAAATGCGTGATCTCCGGCAGGTCGGCCAGCAGTTCCGGGCCGGTGTTCTCGTAGTGCGCGAGCGCGTTGGCCGGATTGCCGTACTGGTAGAGCATCACCCAGTCCGGGTTCTGCGCCGCGATCTGCTTGGCCATCGCCACCGCTTGATTGGATCCGCCCGCCGCGGGCGAGTCGATGATCTCGGCGCCGAACATCGTCAGCAATTGCCGACGCTCCACCGACGTGTTCTCCGGCATCACACAGACGATCCGGTAGCCCTTGAGCTTGGCCGCCATGGCCAGCGATATCCCGGTATTGCCGCTGGTCGGCTCCAGAATCGTGCACCCGGGGGTGAGCAACCCGTCGGCTTCGGCCTGTTCGATCATCCGCAGCGCGGGCCGGTCCTTGATCGATCCGGTGGGGTTGCGGTCCTCGAGCTTGGCCCACAGCCGCACGTGATCGTCGCCGTCCCATTGGGGCGACAGTGTCTGCAAGCCGACCAGCGGCGTATTGCCGAGCGTCGCGATCAGCGATTCGTAGCGGGCCACGGTGTCAGGCGCCGCCGGCCACGGCGGGCAGGATGGTGACCGACGCGCCCGTGGGCACCTCGGCTTCCAGCCCACCGGAGAAGCGCACGTCCTCGTCGTCGACGTAGATGTTGACGTAACGGTTCAGCTTGCCGTCCGACAGCAGCTTCTCGGCCAGCCCCGGGTGGTTCGCGTCGAGGTCGGCGATGAGCGCGGACAGCGTCGAGCCCTCGCCCTGCACCCGCTTCTCACCTCCGGTGATACCACGCATGATGGTCGGAATGGACACGGTTACCGGCATGGGGACTCCTCGGGGTGGTGACTTTTCTCGGACGGTTCAGTACGAATCGACGATGCGCACCGGTTCTTCGGTGACCTCGCCGTCGACGATGCGGTAGCTGCGCAGTTCGTGGGTCTGCGGGTCGCGCGTGGAGACCAGCACATAGTGCGCGTCCGGTTCGGCGGCGTAGGAGATATCGGTGCGGCTCGGGTAGGCCTCGGTGGCGGTGTGTGAGTGGTAGACCACGACCGGCACTTCGTCGGCGTCGTCCATCGCGCGCCACACCCGTAGCTGTTCACCGGAATCGAACCGGTAGAAGGTGGGCGAGCGCTCGGCGTTGACCATCGCGACGAAACGTTCCGGCCGGTCACTGCCCTCGGGGCCGGCGATGATGCCGCAGGCCTCGTCCGGGTGATCGGCGCGGGCGTGCGCCACCATCGCGTCAACGAGATCGGCCCTGATCACCAGCACTTGTCGACCCTTTCCACATCCTGCGTGCGCGCTGTCGAGCACCTTCCTCGACAACGACTCACCCTATTCGGGTATTCCGCGAGGCACACACTCCGGTCCCGGCCGGGTCGTCGCGGGGCTGGTCAGCGCGGCGTTCCGGGGCGAGGGTGCGGCGATCAACGCGAAAACAGGTCGTAGTAGGCCGGGATCGCGGCGATCGAGGTCGCTTGCAGTACCGCGTCGACGACGGCGCGTTCGACGACCACGGCGGCGGCGGTACACAGCTGATCGAGCAGGAGCAGGTCGGCGGGGAAAGCGGCGGGCAACTCGGCGGGCGCGACTTCGCGAGTCCCGGTCGCGAGCGCGAAGAGCGTGTCGCCGTCGAGCGGGGAGTGCACGGGCCGGATCGCGCGGGCCAGTCCGTCGTGCGCGGTCGTTGCCATCCGCCGGCACCCCGCCGGGTCGAGGGCGGCGTCGGTCGCCACCACACCGATCGTGGTGTTGAGGACCATGCTCTTGACGGGCAGCGCGACCAGCGCCGCGATCTCATCGGGGGTTCCCGGGCGCAGCCCGAAGAAGTCGGGCCCGTCGGTGCCCGCACCCCATGGCAACCCGGTGCGCGGATCGACAACCGATCCGACAGGATTCGCGACGATCACCGCGCCCACCGTCACCCCGGCACCGGGTCCGTCCGCGAGAACCACACTCGCCGAACCGATTCCGCCCTTGAGCGCACCCGCGCGCGCCCCCACACCGGCACCCGCGGTCCCCCTGGCGAACTCGGTCGAGGCCGCCGCGGCCGCGCGATAGCCGAAATCGGCGTCGGGCCGGATGCCCCAGTCCCCGACCGGCAGATCGAAGATCACCGCGCCCGGCACGATCGGGACCACGCGACTCGCGTCGGTCGGGTCCATCGGAATGCCCTCGCCGTGTTCCTCCGACCAGCGCATCACCCCGTCGGCGGCGGCGAGGCCGTACGCGCTGCCGCCGGTGAGGAGCACGGCGTTGAGTCGGCGGACGGTGTTGGCCGGGTCGAGCAGGTCGGTTTCCCTGGTGCCGGGGCCGCCACCGCGGACGTCGACCGAGGCCGTCGCGCCGCCGGGGACCCGCACCACCGTGCAGCCGGTCGCAGCGCCGGTGCCGAGAGTGACCTCGGCGTCGATGGCCTGGCAGTGGCCTACCAGTACGCCCTCGACATCGGTGATCGAGTTACGTGCCCCTTGGCTACTGCGCATCGTCTCGTCCTTGTCTGATCACGCCCGCCACGGCGGGTCAGGGGGCCAGTGCCTGCAACAGGGAATCCTGCATCCAGGTGAGCCAGTGGTAGACGTCCAGATGTGGGGCGCGCGGATCTTCCGGGTCGAAGTGGTCGGGCGTGTCGTCGTCGATGTCGAGCAGGGTGCCCAGCGCGAGACGGACGTCGGTGAGCGCGGCCAGCCACGCATCGGCCTGCTCGGGCGTGAGCGCGATCTTGCCGCCTATTTCCGGGCAGCTGTCCAGGACGGTCTGCCCCGCGGCCAGTTTCGCGTCGATGATCTCCGGCTCGTGCAGGCTGCGCAGCGCGCTGTTGAGATCGGCGCGCTTGGCATCGGGGGAACCGGGTTCGGCGCGGTGGAAATCGGGCAGCAGACGCAGCAGTTGCGGGTCGTCGGGCGGGGTGGAATTGCCGGTGCGCAGACCGGTGAGCGCGGCGAGTTCGTCTTCGGGGGCGTCGGCGGCACGATCGCTGAGCAGCCCGGACACCGCACCGATGAGCGAGCGCAGGACGGTGGCTTCGTGCTCGTCCATTTCGGATCGAAGCTTGAGGCCACTCAGTGAGTTCTTCCTGCTCCACTTACGCACAGGGCCCAGGTTACTCAGGTCGTCAGTCGCGCTGCATGGTTGCCCAGAGCCCCGCGGCGTGTAGCCGACGCACGTCCTGCTCCATCTTGTCGCGCGAGCCCGACGACACCACCGCCTTGCCCTCGTTGTGGACCTGCATCATCAACTCGGTCGCCTTGGCTTTGCTGTAGCCGAAAAGCTTCTGGAAGATGTAGGTGACGTAGTGCATGAGGTTCACCGGATCGTCCCAGACGACGGTGACCCAGGGCCGGTCCTCGGCCTCCAGGATCTCGGCGTATTCGGTGGTCTCCGGTGTCGCCTGCGGTGCCGGCAGTGCGGCGTTCACAGCGTCGGTGACGGCGCCGGCCCGAACGGTATTGCACACGGACATGGAAACCAGCCTACGACGACGCCCACCGGAATCAACACCCGCGGTGACTAGAGTTTCTGGTGTGCAGATCCGTGACGAGTTCGCCAGCACCGCGCTGCTGACCGACCAATACGAGCTGACCATGCTGGCCGCGGCGCTGGCCGACGGTTCGGCCCGTCGACAGTGCACCTTCGAGGTGTTCGCCCGGCGATTGCCGAACGGGCGCCGCTACGGCGTCGTGGCGGGCACGGGTCGGCTACTCGACGCGCTGACCCACTTCCAGTTCGGGCCCGAGGAGCTGGCCGTGGTCGCGAAGTTCCTCGACCCGGCCACCGTCGACTGGTTGCGCGAGTATCGCTTCACCGGCGACATCGACGGCTATGCCGAGGGCGAGTTGTACTTCCCCGGTTCGCCGATCCTGACCGTGCGCGGCAGTTTCGCCGAATGCGTGTTGCTCGAGACCCTCGCGCTGTCGATCTTCAATCACGACAGTGCCATCGCCTCCGCCGCCGCCAGGATGGTGAGCGCGGCCGCGGGTCGGCGGATGATCGAGATGGGATCGCGACGCACCCACGAGCTCGCCGCGCCCGCGAGTTCGCGCGCCGCCTATCTGGCCGGCTTCGACGCCACGTCCAATCTCGAGGCCGTACGCGGCTTCGGCGTGCCCGGCGCTGGTACCAGCGCCCACGCCTTCACCCTGCTGCACAGCGGCGCCGACGGCGAACACGAGGCCGCGGCGTTCCGCAGCCAGATCGACGCGCTCGGCATCGGCACGACCCTGCTGGTCGACACCTTCGACATCACCAGGGGCGTCGCCACCGCCATCGAGGTGGCAGGCCCCGAGCTGGGCGGTGTGCGCATCGACTCCGGCGATCTCGGCGTCCTCGCCGGACAGGTCCGCCGACAGCTCGACGAGCTCGGCGCCACCGGCACCCGCATCGTGGTCTCCGGCGACCTGGACGAGTACGCGATCGCGGCGCTGCGGGCCGAGCCGGTCGATGTGTACGGCGTCGGCACCTCGGTGGTCGTCGGCTCCGGCGCCCCGACGGCGGGCATGGTCTACAAGCTGGTCGAGGTCGACGGCATTCCGGTGGCCAAGCGATCGAGTCACAAGCAGTCACGCGGCGGGACCAAGAAGGCCGTGCGATTGGCCCGCGCCACCGGCACGATCGTCGAGGAGATCGTCTACCCCGCGGGTACGCAAGCACCGGATACCAACGGTTTCCAGGTGCGAGAGCTGCAGGTGCCGCTGGTACGCGGCGGCAAGGTGGTCGACGATGTCGCGACCCTGGCACAGAGCCGTGACCTGGTCGCGCGCGGTTTGGTCAGCCTGCCGTGGGAAGGTCTGAAGCTCTCCGCGGGTGAGCCGGCCGTGCCGACGACGTTCCTCGGCTGAGTGACGGTGCTTCGGTCGGCCGCGCCGGCCCGGGTGGCTTCCGGGTGTTCCACGGCGGAGAATGGTTCACCTCGAACGAGGCGGAGGAAGACATGGCACGCGGGCTGATAATCGTGGATGTACAGAACGACTTCTGCGAGGGTGGTTCCCTCGCGGTAGCGGGCGGCGCGGCCGTGGCGGCGGCGATCACCGACTTCCTCGCCACCGAGCACTACGACGCGGTGGTGGCCACCCGGGACTGGCACATCGACCCCGGACCGCACTTCTCCACCGAACCCGACTATGTCGACTCGTGGCCGCCCCACTGCCGCGTGGGGACCCCCGGCGCCGATTTCCACCCCGCACTCGACGTCTCGCCCATCCAGGAGACCTTCTCGAAAGGCGAATACACCGCCGCCTACTCCGGCTTCGAAGGCGCGGCGGCCGACGGCACCGCACTCACGGATTGGCTGCGCGCCCACGGTATCGACGCTGTGGACGTGGTCGGCATCGCCACCGACCACTGCGTGCGAGCCACCGCGCTCGACGCCGCCGAGGCAGGCTTCGACACCACCGTCCTGCTCGATCTCACCGCGGGCGTCGCCCCGGAAACCACCGAGACCGCCCTGACCACCCTCCGCGATGCGGGCGTGCGCCTACGGCCCTGAATACTTCTCCCATGGACTATCGATTCCCGGCGCACACCCGACCCGCCCTGACGAAGGCACTCGCCGAGACCGACAGCATCCACGACGCCGCCGACACCGTCTTCTGGTCCAACCCCGCCACCGACGACCTCCACCGCCTCGGCATCGGCGCGTTCGGCCACCTCCCGCCCGCGTTCTCCCACCTGCTGGCCCTGTCGAGCCTGCACACCAGCGTCCTGGACGCGGGCTTCTCGAGCTACCTGAAAACCCGTCGCAGCGAACTCCCCTGGGCAACAAGAGGTTTGCGAGCCGCAGGCATGCCCCAACTGGCCGCAGCAGCCATCATCGCCGCCCGCGACGCCTCCCCCAGCTCCCCCCACGACGACCTCGACCGCTTCTGGGAAGACGAACACCGCACCCTGGCCACCCCCGACCAGATCCGCCGCCCCACCGGCGACCGCGCCGAGGACCCCGACGAGATCTACGACATCAACGAACCCCCGGACTTCGAACAGCGCGTCCTCGACTACATCCGAGCCCACATCGACGACTTCGTCCGCGAGTCCTGACCCACACCCCCGCCACCACAAACCCCAACCCCAGCCCCACCCTCACCCCGAGCACACCCAAACCTGTCCGACCCGACCGATAAGCTGCCACCGTGCCCGAACTCCCCCCCGTAGCCGACCTGCTCGTCACCGCCGTGCATGCCCTCGGCGGCAAGGAACGCACCGGGCAGACCACCATGGCCACCGCCGTCGACCACGCGATCGACACCAAGGAGCACCTGGCCGTGCAGGCGGGCACCGGCACCGGCAAGTCGCTGGCCTATCTCATCCCGAGCTTGCGCCACGCCGTCCGCACCGGCCGCACCGTGGTGGTCTCCACCGCGACGATCGCACTGCAACGCCAGCTCGTCGACCGAGATCTGCCGCGGCTGGCCGAGGCGCTCACCAAGCCGCTGGGCCGGGCCCCCCAGTTCGCGATTCTCAAGGGCCGCAACAACTATCTCTGCCTCAACAAGATCAACAGCGTGATCCCGGAGGACACCGGCGGCGAGGCCGAGCTGTTCGACGCCTTCGCCATCTCCCGCCTCGGCCGCGAAGTCCAGCGCCTCAACGAATGGGCCTCCGACACCGAGACCGGTGACCGCGACGAGCTCGCCCCCGGCGTCACCGATCGCGCGTGGCGTCAGGTCAGCGTCGGCTCGCGCGAATGCCTCGGCAAGTCTCGGTGTCAGTTCGGGCAGGACTGCTTCGCCGAGAAGGCCCGCGCGGAATCCGCCCAGGCCGACGTGGTGGTGACCAACCACGCGCTGCTGGCCATCGACGCCATCAGCGGCATCCAGATCCTGCCCGAGCACGATGTGGTGGTGATCGACGAGGCGCACGAACTGGTCGACCGCGTCACCGGCGTCGCCACCGCCGAGCTGGCCGCGACCGCGATCAGCGCGGCCGCGCGCCGCTGCACCAAGCTGATCGACGAACGCGAAGTCGACCGGCTGGAGGGTGCCGCGGAGGCCTTCCACCAGGCACTGGAGGAACTGTCGCCCGGCCGCTGGGACCAGATGCCCGACGGCATCGCCCCGGTTCTGGCCCTGGTGCGCGATTCCGCCTGGAACGCGCGCACCGCCATCGCACCGCAGGGCACTGTCAAAGCCCAGGACGACCCCGACAACGCCGCCGCCCGCACCATGGCCGTGGCCGCCATCGACGATGTGCACGACGCCGCGGTCCGCGCGCTCACCGCGTTCGAGGAGGCCGACCCGGCCGCCCGTCGCGATGTCATCTGGTTGTCGGCTGACGAGGTCCGTGGCGTCGCCCGTCGCACGTTGCGAATGGCGCCGCTCTCGGTGGGCGGGCTGTTGCGCAGCAGACTGTTCGGCACCGCGACCGTCGTGCTCACCTCGGCCACCCTGCAGATCGGCGGCTCGTTCGACGGGCTCGCGATCGCCTGGGGCCTGCCGGCGCAGTCGGGTGGCAGGGTCGATCCGGCCATGGCCAACGGCGCCACCGCGCCCGCCGACCTGGAGTCGGTGCGCTGGAACGCCCTCGACGTCGGTTCGCCGTTCGACCACGCCAAGTCCGGCATCCTCTATGTGGCCGAACACCTGCCCGCCCCGGGTCGCGACGGCCTGTCCCCCGCCTATCTCACCGAGATCGAACAGCTCATCACCGCCGCCGGTGGTCGCACGCTCGGCCTGTTCTCGTCGATGCGCGCCGCCAAGGCCGCCACCGAGGCGCTGCGCGAACGGCTCGACACCCCGGTGCTGTGTCAGGGCGACGATTCGATGGGCGCGCTGGTACGCAAGTTCGCCGACGATCCGGCCACCTCGCTGTTCGGCACCCTCACCCTCTGGCAGGGTGTCGACGTCCCCGGCCCGTCGCTGAGTCTCGTTATCCTGGACCGCATTCCGTTCCCCCGCCCCGACGATCCGCTGCTCACCGCGCGTCAGCGAGCGGTGGAGTCGCGCGGCGGCAACGGTTTCATGGCGGTGGCAGCCAATCACGCCGCGCTGCTGCTGGCCCAGGGCACCGGCAGGTTGCTGCGCAGCGTCGACGACCGCGGCGTGGTCGCGATCCTGGATTCCCGCCTTGCCACCGCCCGCTACGGCAGCTATCTGCGCGCGTCCTTGCCGCCGTACTGGGAGACCAGCGATCCCGAGGTGGTCACCAAGGCGTTGCGCCGGCTCACCGACTCCGCGTGAGCGAAGCAACACTTGCGAAGTCGGGTCTTGCAATCGAGGTGACCACACTCAGGAATTCGCGAGCGTGCGAACGCAAGTCGTGAGAACGTTTTGTGATGATGCACCACGCCGATGGCGAGGTACTCGGCGAATTTTTGGTCAGCGCAAGATCTTTGGCCGAGTACCGCGCTATGTTCCAACTTCGCGACGATGATCTGTCCGGGCGCCGTGTCCTCGACTGTCCGGGCGGCGCCGCGAGTTTCGCGGCGGAGGCGAGCGCGCTGGGCGCCGAAGTCACCGCGATCGATCCCATCTACGCCACTCCACCAACCGAACTGGCCGCCCGCGCCACCCCCGAAACCGAACGCGCCGTGGCCTGGGCGCACTCTCACGCCGACCGTTACCGCTGGGACTGGTACGGCTCCACGGCAGAACACGCCGCGATCCGCCGCGGCGCCGCCGCCCGCTTCGCCGACGACGTGCGCGCTACGCCCGAGCGGTATCTGGCCGGCTCCCTTCCCGCGCTCCCCTGCCCTGACGACGCGTTCGATCTGGCCCTGAGCTCGCACCTGCTGTTCAGCTACGCCGACCGGCTCGACGCCGACTTCCATCTGGCCGCCCTGCTGGAATTGGCGCGCGTCGCCACCGTCGAAACCCGTGTCTATCCGCTGCTCGACTACACCGGCGCCCCGCTCGACGATCTCATCGAGCACCTGCGCGCCGAACTTCTCGACAAGGGCATCGCCACGTCCCTGCAAAAGACCGGATATGAGTTCCACCACGGCGCCGACACCATGTTGACGCTGCGACCAGCGGCCTGACAGGTGGGACACGCACGCACGAGAAGGGTTCGCCGCCAGCCTTACCCGCATTCATGTCGTTTTCCTACCGAAGTCGATCCGCCATCGAGCGCGCTCGACCCGGCGCGGTAGGTTCTTAGTCGTGCATACGATCTGGGTCGGCCGGTAGCACGGCCGTGGCGGAGAGATCTCGAGGCGTGGTACTCCCGCGCACGACCCTGACGCTGCTTCTGCTACTCGGCACCGCCGTCGCCGGTGTGACGCTGCTGTTCACCACCATGGATCCGTGGATGAACAACGGCGGCATTCTCGTCGGCGGTCTCGACGTGCACATCTACCGCGACGGCGGCTGGCGGCTCGTGCACGACCGGGCGCTCTACATCGAGCCGACGCATTATGGCTTGCTCTACACCTACACGCCGTTCTCGGCCGTGGCGTTCCTGCCGCTGCTGCTGGTGCCGTGGGCCCACGTCACCACGACCTGGCTGGTGCTGAATCTGCTGGTGCTGTTCGGGGTTGTGCTGCAAAGCTTTCGGATGCTCGGCTATCGCGCCACCCCCGCGCTGGCCGCCGTCAGCGCACTGCTCACCCTGTCCTGCGCCTTCGCCGAGCCGGTGCGCACCACGCTCTACTACGGGCAGATCAATCTGGTGCTGATGCTGGTGGTGCTGTGGGATTTCTCCCGCGCCGAGAACAGCAGATTGCGTGGGATCGGCATCGGCATCGCCGCGGGTATCAAACTGACTCCGCTGTACTTCATCGCGCAGTATCTGGCCCAACGGCAGTGGCGCGCGGCCGCGACCGCCGCTGCCACCTTCGTCGCCTCGATCGGTGTGACCGCGTTGATCCTGCCGAGCGATTCGTACCAGTACTGGACGTCGACGTTCTTCCATTCCGGTCGCATCGCCCCGGATGTCCACCCCGCCAACCAGTCTCTGCGCGGCGCCATCGCCCATCTCGGCCACGGCCCCGCACCGGTGTGGTTGTGGCTGTTGATCGCCGTGCCGGTCGCGCTGGTCGCGCTGTGGCTGGCCGCCGTCCTTGTTCGCCGGGGCGAACCCCTGCTCTCGGTCACCCTCGGCGGCCTCACCGCGTGCGCCATCTCCCCGTATTCGTGGGGCCACCACTGGGTCTGGTTCGTTCCGCTGCTGGTGTACCTGATCCACCGCGCTCAGACTCGCGCCCCCTGGTGGCTCGCCGCGTTCGCGCTCTACCTGGCCACCGCCGCCTGGACCTACACCTATACCCCCACCTGGGTGAGCGTGGGCACCTTCCTGCTGCCCCCGTGGTGGCCGCTGCCGCAGGTCCTGATGAACATCTACGTGATCATCTATCTGATCACCCTCGCGGGTATCGCGGTGCGCATCCGCACACGCGAACTCCCGCCGGCGCCCATCGAGCCCGCCATCGAACTCCGCGCCTACGAACAGCTTTCACCACGAACCCGAACGGCCGCCGTCGCGCACCCCGACGACGACCGCCCGGCGATGATGAACTGAGCTATCCGCAGGACCAATCGAAAACGCCGGAGTCGAGATCGAGTTGGGCGTTGCCGCCGCCGAAGTTCATGCCGGAGATCTCCTCGATCTCCAGGTAGTACGGGGTCAACCCCTCCGGCAGCGCCTGCACCGGGAAGGCGGTGCCGCCGAGGTGGGAGCGACCGAAGAGCGGCTCGGCCCACGTGGTCCAGCCGGAATCCTCGGTGAGCGGGTCCTGGTAATTGGTGTTCGGCTCGTATTCGACCGGGGCAATGCCCACGTTGGGGTCGGCGGTGCGCTCGGCGAGCCAGACGCCGAGGGTGGGATGCACGTCGTCCCAGGCGTTGCGGCCTTCGTCGCTCGCGGTCGGGGAACCCGGCGTGCGGACATCGGCGGGCGGGGCCACCGGGCCGTCGGCGAATTCCTTGTCGGTGAGCCAGATCAGCGCGAAGGCGCCGCCGATCTCGTCGTGCATGATCTGCAACGTCGGGTGCGCGCGGGTGGCGACGAGATCGCGGGCAAGAGGGTCCTGCGACGAGGCGTCGGCCTCGACCGCATCGGTACCGGCGAACTGTCCCTCGCCCTGGAAGAGCGCGATGGCGGGAAATCCGGGCCCGCGGCGCTGGAAGTCGGCGGGCAGACGCAGAGTGAGCGCGTGCATCATCGGCAGGCCGGTGACAGGTCCGCGCGGCCAGGTGGCCGGGTCGATGGCCGGGCCCTCACTGCCGATCCAGCCGGAGCGTACCGGCGCGTCGAGAACCAGCGGATCACCCTCGGGCGTCTCGGCCAGTTTGTCCGCCGAGTCTCCGAAACCCAGGTCGTAAGCCTTCATCGCAGCTCTCCTCTTCCATCCGCGGACTATGCGTCGCGCCGCTGTGCACAGGCGCCGCCACGAGGTTAATCGCTGCCACCGACTCCTCGCGCCAGCTCCGTGGAACCTCGGACATACGGGCGATGACGAATCGCCTCACCGCGGCGCGAACGAGGCGGTGCGGCAACCGGATACCGGTCACCGCCCCGCCTCGCTATCCCTGATCCGGGGTGTCGCGTCAGATCACAGCACGGCCTTGAAGATCAATGTCACCACCGCGGTCACGACGGCGAGCGCCACGGCCGCACCGCCCCACACCACGCCCCGGCGCTGCCAGGGGCGCCCGGCGTCGAGGGAGAAACGCCCCGGCCCGGTGAACGCCAGCGCCGCCGCGGCCAGCGCGAACAGCAGCGGCGTGGTGAACCCCGGCACCGACGGATCCGCCGGGAAGAGGCCGCCGCTCCACAGCACATTGATGGCATTGATCATCGTTCCGAGCACGATGGCGGCGGCCAGTGGCGTGAACAGCCCGAACACCAGCAGCAGCCCGCCGACCAGTTCGGCGGCGCCGGCCAGGGTGCCGAAGAATTCGCCGGGGTTGTAGTCCATGGCGGTGAAGCTGTCGGCATTGGCGCGCCAGCCGGGTCCGTTGAACCAGCCGAACAGCTTCTGGGTTCCGTAGGCGGCCATCAGTCCACCGAAGCCGACGCGCAGCACCAGCAGGCCGATGCCAACGGCGGTGGTCTCGTCAGTGGTGGCGGTAGGAGTGAGGCGGGTAGCGGTATCGGTCATCGTGTCCTCATCTGCGATTCGAACATCCACACAACCGGACCACGGTCCGGTTGCCTTCCTCGATCACAACCCTGAGTCCAGTGCCACTATTTCACGCCCTCCCGGGCAATTCTGTAATGCCGATCACTATCGATCGAAAAAGGCCGCCCCATCGGGGCGGCCCTGATCGGAATTCCTCAGATCACCACGCCATGGTGGCGTAGCTGACCAGCGTCTGCTCGGACTCCTGCGACAGCTTCCACATCCCGCCGATGTTCTTCCAGGTCACGGGGATCGGGAAGGCGTAGTCGCCCAGGCGGCTGTTCAGGGTGGCCGACAGGGTGTCACCGTCCACGGTGACCGGGCCGGAGACATCCCAGCTGTAGCCGGGGATCCGGTTGACGGTGTCGCGCACGACCGCGAGGCTGCCGCCGTTGCCCGACTCGAGCTCGGCCGACGATCCGTTCATGGCCGCCTGCAGCTTGCCGTACAGCTCACCGACCGAAGGCGTGGCCGGGGCTGCGATCGCGGCGGGAGCGGTGATGACGACGGCAGCGGTAACCGGCGCGAAGATGGTGGCGAATGCCATCGACGCGGCAACGAGCGAGCGCTTCATGGGTGGATCTCCTCTTAGTTAGGCAAGCCTAGGCTAGCCCGAGTATAGACACACCTACGGCCGGAATGTCTATTCGACCAGGAAGAAGAAGTACGCGAGGAACAGCACCATCAACGCCCACATGGCCGGGTGCACGTCCTTGATGCGGCCCTTGGCGACCATCACGATGGGGTAGAAGATCATGCCCATGGCCAGGCCGTTCGCGATCGAGTACGTCAGCGGCATCATGATGACGGTGATGAACGCGGGCACCGAGTACTCGAGGTTCTGCCAGTCGATATCGCCCAGCGATCGCGCCATCAGGATGCCGACCACGATCAGCGCGGCCGAGGTGATCTCGGCCGACCCGGCGACCACCGAGAAGATCGGATAGCAGAACATCGCGATCAGGAACCAGCCCGCGGTGGTCACCGCGGTGAGGCCGGTTCGGCCACCCGCCGACACACCCGCCGTCGATTCCACGTACGCGGTGGTGGTGGAGGTGCCGATGATCGCGCCCGCGGTGGTGCCGACCGAGTCGGCGGCCATCGCGCTCGCCGCGCGCGGCAGCGTGCCGTCCTTGTTCAGCAGACCCGCCTGATTGGCGACGCCGATCAGGGTGCCCGAGGCATCGAAGAAGTCGACGAACAGCATGGTGAGCACCACCACGATCATCTGTCCGGTGAACGCGTCGGGCAGATGGATGATCGCCTGGCCGAAGGTCTCATCCAGGCCCTTCGGCATCTCGGCGATACCGTCCGGCACGCCGACCAGACCGGTCACCATGCCGAGGATCGTGGTCGCGACGATGCCGTAGAGCACCGCGCCGTGCCAGCCGATCACCAGGAAGACCACGGTCACGATCAAACCGAACAGGGCGAGCAGTGTGGTCCCCTCGGTGAAATCGCCGAGGGTCACCAGCGTCGAGTCACTGTTGACGACGATGCCCGCGTTCTTCAAACCGAGGAACGCCACGAACAAACCGATACCCGCGCCCACCGCGAATTTCATCTGCAACGGGATCGCGTTGAGGATCCGTTCCCGAACCCTGGTGACCGCGAGAACGAAGAAGATGATGCCCGAGAGCAAGGTGCCCGACAGCGCCACCTGCCACGGGATGCCCATGCTGAGCACCACGGTGTAGGCGAAGAACGCGTTGAGACCCATGCCCGGCGCGAGCGCGATCGGGTACTTCGCCCAGATACCCATGACCAGCGTGCCGAAGACCGCGGCGACGGCGGTGGCGGTGAAGACCGCCTGCATCGGAATGCCCTTGTCGCCGAGCGCGCCTTCGTCACCGAGGATCGACGGGTTCACCGCCAGCACATACGACATCGCCAGGAACGTGACCGTGCCCGCCATCGCCTCGCGCTTGAAGGTGGACCCACTCGACGAGATACCGAAATATTCGTCGATGCGCCCTACGGGACGGGTTGGGACGTCGCTGGCCATGACTCTCCTCGATGATCGACCCCGGAACGGTAGCGGAAAGTTCACTGAATCGAAGAACCCGGCGCACGGGTCGCCGAGGACGGTTACGCGCCCGCGACGGCCACCAAGCCCAGTTCCGCGTCAGCGGCGAGCAGTTCGTTGTGGGGAAGCACACGCACCGTGTAGCCGACCGCGCCCGACAGCGGGACCGGCGCGTGGATCGAATACAGCTCGCTGCCGTCGTCGGTGCCGGTGTGGCCCATCTCGATCGTGGTCGTATCGGAGAGATCGTCGGTCGGCGAGACCCGGCCCAGTATCGCCTGCACCACCACATCCGATGGCGCGAGCCCGCCGAGGTCGATGCGCGCGTGCAGCGACAGCGGGGCGCCGATCACGGGGGTGTCGGGCAGGCCGGAGCTGTCGACCTGCGCGATCCGCACCGAAGGCCACGCGGCATCGACGCGCCTGCGGTACTCGGCGACCCGCGCCGCGCCCGCGAAGGTGTCGGCGGCGGCGCGCCCGAACGCGGCGGCCGCCGGTCCGTAGTACTGCTCGGCGTAGTCGCGCACCATGCGCGAGGCCAGGACCTTCGGACTGGTGGTCTGCAGGGTGTGGCGCACCATCTCGGTCCAGCGGACCGGCACATCGCTGCCGTCACGGTCGTAGAAACGTGGCGCCACGGTGCGTTCGACGAGTTCGTAGAGTGCCGAGGCCTCGAGGTCGTCGCGGCGGGATTCGTCGCGGACGCCGTCGGCGGTGGGGATCGCCCAGCCGTTCTCGCCGTCGAACATCTCGTCCCACCAGCCGTCGCGGATGGACAGATTCAGGCCGCCGTTGAGCGCGGACTTCATGCCCGAGGTACCGCACGCCTCGAGCGGGCGCAGCGGATTGTTCAGCCACACATCGCAACCCCAGTACAGGTAGCGGGCCATCGACATGTCGTAGTCGGGCAGGAACACGATGCGATGACGCACCTCTGGGTCGTCGGCGAACCGCACCACCTGCTGGATCAGCGCCTTGCCGCCGTCGTCGGCGGGGTGACTCTTACCCGCCACCACCAGCTGCACCGGATGCTCGGGGTGCAGCAACAGCGCGCGCAGCCGTTCGGGGTCGCGCAGCATGAGGGTGAGCCGCTTGTAGGTGGGCACGCGGCGGGCGAAACCGATGGTGAGCACGTTCGGGTCGAAGACGTCGTCGATCCAGCCGAGTTCGGCGTCGGCGGCGCCGCGCTGTCGCCAGGAATCGCGCAGCCTGCGCCGCACTTCCTCGATCAGCACGCCGCGCAACGTGTTTCGCGTCGACCACAGCTGGCCGAGGTCGACGTCGCTGAGTTTCTCCCAACCCCGCGCCTCCTCGACCAGTTCGGGCCCGACGAGTTCGCGCGCCTTGTCGAGCCATTCGCGCGCGGCCCAAGTCGGAGCGTGTACGCCGTTGGTGACCGAGCCGATCGGCACCTCGGCCGCGTCGAACCCGGGCCACAGTGCCGCGAACATCTCCCGGCTGACCTCGCCGTGCAGCTTCGAGACACCGTTCGCGCGCTGAGCCATCCGCAGACCCATGTGCGCCATGTTGAACACCGAGGGATCGCCCTCCCGCCCGAACGCCAGAATCCGGTCGACGGAAAGCCCTGGCAGCAGCGAGGATTCGGATTCACCGTGCGCGCCGCCGAAGTACCTGCGCACCAACGGCATCGGGAAACGGTCGATGCCCGCGGGCACCGGGGTGTGCGTGGTGAATACGGTGCCTGCCCGTACCGCGGCGAGCGCGGTCTCGAAATCCAGTCCGCCCGCGATGAATTCACGGATGCGCTCGACGCCGAGGAAACCCGCGTGGCCCTCGTTCATGTGGAAGACATCGGGATCGGGCAGCCCGTTGGCGCGGGTGTACGCGCGCACCGCGCGAACGCCGCCGATACCCGCCAGGATCTCCTGCTTGATGCGGTGGTCCTGGTCGCCGCCGTAGAGCCGGTCGGTGACGGCCCGCAGCTCGGGATCGTTCTCCGCGATATCGGAATCCAGCAGCAGCAACGGAATCCGGCCCACCTGCGCGATCCACACCCGGGCCCGCAGTACCCGCCCCTCGGACATACCGACGTGGATGAGCACCGGCGAACCGTCGCTGGTGAGCAGACGCAGCGGTAGACCCTGCGGATCGAGCGCCGGATAGTGCTCCATCTGCCAGCCGTCGGCCGACAGCGACTGCCGGAAATACCCCGAGCGATACAGCAGACCGACGCCGATCAGCGGCAGCCCGAGATCCGAGGCGGCCTTGAGATGATCACCGGCCAGGATGCCGAGACCGCCGGAATAGTTCGGCAGTACCTCGGTGACACCGAACTCCATCGAGAAGTAGGCGATCCCCGCGATGTCGGTGCCGGTCTGCTCCTGGAACCACCGTGGTCGCGTCAGATAGTCGCGCAGGCCCGCGGCGGCCGCGTCGACTCGCGCGGTATACGCCGGATCGGCGGCGAGCTCATCGAGCCGCTCGGCGGGCACTTCGCCCAGCATCCGGACCGGGTCCTGGCCGACGGTCCGCCACAGCCCCGGGTCGAGCTCGGCGAACAGATCCTGTGTCGGGCCATGCCACGACCACCGCAGGTTTGTCGACAACTCACCCAGCGCGGCGAGCCGCTCCGGCAAATGGGCACGGACAGTGAACCGACGAAGTGCCTTCACCCCGGAAGAATAAACGATCATGCCCGCCCACAGGCGGTACAGACCCGCTGACCACCGCCGCCACCGGCCGCCGCCAACGCTGCAGCCCAGCGAAAATGCAGTAAGTTAGCCGAGTGACCGGCCGGATTGCCATCGATGACATCGCCCCGTCCATTCCCGGCGGCCGCCCGGCCAAGGCCGCAGTCGGCGAGGTGTTCCCCGTCCGCGCCGTCGTCTGGCGCGAAGGTCACGACGCGGTAGCCGCCACCCTGGCGGTCCGCGCCCCCGGCTCCTCCCGGATCACCCGCATCCGGATGTCGCCCGACTATCAGCCCGACGTCTTCAATGCCCTTTTCACCCCCCACCTCCCCGGCGTGTGGACCTACCGGGTCGAGGGCTGGAGCGACCCCATCGCCACCTGGCGCAGCGCGGTCGAGGCGAAATTGTCGGTCGGCCAGTCCGCCGCCGACCTCGCCAACGATCTGGAGACCGGCGCCCTCCTGTTCGAGCGCGCCGCCCAAGCCGTCCCGAAGAAGCAGTTCGAACGCCTGCGCGCCGCCGCCGCCGCCCTGCGCGGCGACGAACAACTGCCGTCGCGGGTCGCACCCGCGTTCTCCGAGGAGGTCGCCGAGATCCTGCGCGCCACCCCGCTGCGCGAGATGCTCACCCGCGGCACCCAGTTCTCGGTGCTGGTCGAACGCCGTCGCGCCCTGGTGGGGTCCTGGTACGAGTTCTTCCCCCGCTCCACGGGCGGGCGTGACGCCGACGGCGCGCCGATCCACGGCACCTTCGCCACGGCGGCCCGCGAACTCCCCCGCATCGCGGGCATGGGCTTCGACGTGGTCTATCTCCCCCCGATCCACCCGGTCGGCGAGGTGAATCGCAAGGGCCGCAACAACACTCTCACCACCGAGGCAGGCGACGTCGGCTCACCCTGGGCCATCGGCTCGGCGGACGGCGGACACGATGCCGTGCACCCACTGCTCGGCACCGAGGCAGATTTCCTCGAGTTCGTCTCCACGGCAACAGCTCTCGGCCTCGAAGTAGCCATCGACCTGGCTCTGCAGTGCGCCCCCGATCACCCGTGGGTCGCCGCCCACCCAAAATGGTTCACCACCCTGCCCGACGGCACCATCGCCTACGCCGAGAACCCGCCGAAGAAGTACCAGGACATCTACCCGGTCAACTTCGACAACGACCCCGACGGCCTCTACGCCGAGATCCTGCGCGTGGTCCGGCACTGGATTTCCCTCGGCGTCACCATCTTCCGCGTGGACAACCCGCATACCAAGCCCGCCGATTTCTGGGAGTGGCTGATCACCGAGCTGCGCCGCACCGACCCCGACGTGATCTTCCTCTCCGAGGCGTTCACCCGCCCGGCCCGCCTCTACGGCCTGGCCCGCCGCGGCTTCAGCCAGTCCTACACCTACTTCACCTGGCGCGTGCACAAGTGGGAACTCACCGAGTTCGGCTACGAGATCGCCGCCAAGGCCGACGAGGCCAGGCCCAATCTCTTCGTGAACACCCCCGACATCCTGCACGAGAGCCTGCAGCACGGCGGCCCCGGCATGTTCGCCGTCCGCGCCGCGCTCGCCGCCACCCTGTCGCCCACCTGGGGCGTGTACTCCGGTTTCGAGCTGTTCGAACACGAGGCGGTCCGCGAGGGCAGCGAGGAATACCTCGATTCGGAGAAGTACGAACTGCGTCCCCGTGACTTCGCCGGCGCCCTCGAACGCGGTGAATCCCTGGAACCGTGGCTCACTCGTCTCAATGAGATCCGCCGCAATCACCCCGCGCTGCAACAACTGCGCTGCATCCACTTCCATCACGTCGACAACGACGCGCTGATCGCCTACTCCAAGGTCGACCCGGCCACCGGCGACGCGGTGCTGGTCGTCGTGAACCTGAACCCCTATGCCGCTGAGCAGGGCCATATCTCGCTCGACCTGCCCGCCATCGGCCGCGAATGGCACGACCATCCGGTGGTCTTCGACGAGGTGAGCGGCGAGGAATACCACTGGGGCCAGCAGAATTTCGTGCGCCTCGACCCCACCCGTGCGGTCGCGCACATCCTGTCGCTGCCCGGCGTCGCGGCTGCCGCTCGCGCGCCGCTGGCCTACCGCGAGACCCTGCGATGAAGCGCCGCGATCTCCTGCTGCTGGCCGCGGGCACCCACACCGACCCGCACACTGTCCTCGGCGCGCATGCCCACGCCGACGGCACGGCGGTTCGTGTCCTTCGCCCCCACGCCGAAACAGTGACCGTGCTGGTCGGAACGTCCCAGCATCGGCTGAAGTCGTTGGGCCACGGCATCTTCGACGCCGTCCTGCCCTATCCACAGATCGACGACTACCGGATCCGCGCCGAGTACCCGGGCGGCCAGACGGTGGTCTCCGCCGACGGGTACCGCTTCCTGCCCACCGTCGGCGAACTCGATCTGCACCTCATCGGCGAAGGCAGACACACCCGTCTCTGGGAAGTACTCGGCGCCCATCCGCGCCACTACACCACCCTCGACGGCGAAGTGGACGGCACCTCCTTCGCGGTGTGGGCCCCGAATGCCCGCGGCGTCACCGTCTTCGGCGATTTCGATCATTGGAGCGGCACCTCGGCCCCGATGCGCGCGCTGGGCGGTTCCGGCGTGTGGGAGGTGTTCGTGCCGGGCGTCGGGCCGGGCACGCGGTACAAGTACCGCATCCACGGCGCCGACGGTCGCGTCGTGGATCATGCCGACCCCCTGGCCTTTTCGACGGAGGTACCGCCCGCGACCGCCTCGGTGGTGGCGCGCGCCGACCACGTGTGGACCGACAGCGCCTGGCTCGACACACGCGCGAGAACCGACGCGGTTCGCTCCCCCATGAGCGCCTACGAGGTCCACCTCGGTTCGTGGCGACCCGGACTCGACTATCGGGAATTGGCGCACCAGCTGGCCGATTACCTGCGGACCACCGGCTTCACCCATGTCGAGCTGCTGCCGGTCGCCGAGCACCCCTTCGGCGGGTCGTGGGGCTACCAGGTCACCTCGTACTACGCTCCGACCTCGCGTTTCGGCAGTCCTGACGACTTCCGCTACTTCGTCGACCACCTCCACAACGCGGGCATCGGCGTACTGCTCGATTGGGTCCCCGCGCACTTCCCCCGCGACGAATGGGCGCTCGCCCGCTTCGACGGCACCCCACTCTACGAACATCCCGACCCGCGCCGTGGTGAGCAACTCGACTGGGGCACCTACGTTTTCGACTTCGGTCGCAACGAAGTCCGCAACTTCCTGGTCGCCAACGCGGCCTTCTGGATCTCCGAATTCCACATCGACGGCCTGCGCGTCGACGCCGTCGCCTCGATGCTGTACCTGGACTACTCCCGCCCCGAGGGCGGCTGGGAGCCCAATATCTATGGTGGCCGGGAGAATCTGGAAGCGGTCGACTTCCTGCAGGAACTCAACGACACCGTGCACGGCGCCCATCCCGGCGTGGTCACCATCGCCGAGGAGTCGACCACCTGGCCCGGCGTCACCCGCGGCACCGACGTGGGCGGCCTCGGCTTCACCATGAAGTGGAACATGGGCTGGATGCACGACACGCTCGGCTACCTCGGCCGGGACCCGATCCACCGCTCCTGGCACCACAACGAGATGACGTTCTCACTGGTCTACGCGTGGAGCGAGAACTACGTCCTGCCGATCAGTCACGACGAGGTAGTCCACGGCAAGGGCACGTTGTGGACCCGCATGCCCGGCGACGATTTCGCCAAGGCGAGCGGCGTGCGCGCCCTGCTCGCCTACATGTGGGCCCACCCGGGCAAACAACTGCTGTTCATGGGCCAGGAATTCGGCCAGTTCCGCGAATGGGACAACGACCGCGGCCTGGACTGGCAGGAACTGGACAACCCACTCCATCAAGGCATTTCGACGATGGTCACCGACCTCAATCGCACCTACACCGCCCACCCGGCGCTGTGGACCCAGGACACCACCCCCGGCGGCCACTCCTGGATCGAAGCCGACGACAGCACCGCCAATGTCTTCGCCTTCCTGCGCTGGGCCACCGACGGCAGCGCGGTCGCCGCCGTCTTCAACTTCTCCGGCGCTATCCGCGAGAACTACCGAATCGGCCTGCCCCACCCCGGTTCCTGGCGCGAGATCCTCAACACCGACGCCGCCGAATACGCGGGCTCCGGCATCGGCAACCTGGGCGCCGTCATCACCGACGGCACCCCGTGGCACGGTCAGCCCTGCTCGACGACCGTCACCCTGGCGCCGCACAGCGCCCTCTGGCTGAGCTCGCCCGCCTAGTCCTCGCGCGAGGTAGCTGGGCGAGAAACGAAGAGGCCGCCCCGGTCGCACGGCCGGGGCGGCCTCTTCGTAGGTGTCGTCAGTACAGCGCGGCGGCGAGCTTGCGGCGAGCCGCGATCACGAAGGGCTCGGCGGGGTCGAACAGCTCGAACAGTTCGAGCAGACGGGTGCGGGCCCTGGTGCGGTCGTCGCCCGCGGTGCGCTTGACGATCGCGATGATCCGATCGAAGGCCGCCTCGGGTCGCTGCTCGAACATCTCGATATCGGCGGCGTCGAGTGCGGCATCCAGATTCGCCGGGTCGGCGTCGGCGGTGGCGACCACGGCCGGGTCCAGCTGCTGGGCCCTGGTCAGGAAACGCAGCTGGCGCAGGGCCGCTTTGGCTTCCTCGTTGCCGGGTTCCTCGGCGATGATCGCCTCGTAGGCCGCCTCGGCGCCGGCGAAGTCACCTTCGGAGAGCTTGTCCTCCGCGTCGACGAAGCGCGGGTCCTCGATCTCGGGCTCGGCGGGAGCCGCGTCGGGGTCGCCCTCGAGCTTGCCCGCTGTCGCGTCCAGCACAGCGTCGAGCCACTGCCGCACCTGCGGATCCGGCTGCGCGCCTTCGAAATCGGCCAGCGGCTGCCCGCCTGCCACCGCGATCACCGTCGGAATGCCCTGCACGCGCAGCGCCTGCACGATGTTCATATTGGCTTCGGCCTCGATCACGGCCAGATCCCAGGCGCCCCGGTCTTCGGCGTTGAACCGTTCGAGGGTACGAACCAGCTCGACACTGCCCGCGCTGCGCTGTGAGAACAGCGCGACCACCACGGGCACCTGCGTCGAGCGCCGGATCACCTTGGCTTCGAAGTCCGCCTCGGTGACCGTATGGTTCCCCGAAGCCGGAGCAGCAGCGCCACCGGGAGCGGCGGGCGGCTGCTTCAGCGCGGACAAATCCACCGCGCCGGACATGGCGGCGGCAGCGGCGGGCGAAGGACGACGGGCAGCGGGTCGAGTCACGGTTTCCAGTTTGTCACGAAGCCGCCGGCGCAGCAGCCGCGGAGCCCTTGCTCGCGTCGGCGCTCAGCTCACCCAGCTGTCCGGTGCGCACCGCCCAGACCTCGAAGATCACAGTGAACAGCGGCGGAATGCTCGACGCCAGCGCCAGCACCGTGGTCTTCCAGCTCCACTTCAGTTCCCGCGCGGCCAGCAGCGCCGAGAGCAAGAACAGCACGAAGATCCCACCGTGCACCGGCCCGAAGATCTTCACCCCGATCTCGTTGCCCTCCGCGGGCAGGTACTTGAACGCCATTCCCGCCAACAACCCGATCCACGACAGCGCCTCGAGCACCGCGAAGAACCGAAACCGACTGGCCGTTGACCGCAAATCGAAGAAACCCATACCCCCCATTGTGCCGCATGATCTACGACACCATGTAGTTGGACCGGTCACACGAAAGCCCTGGCATTCCCGACGGAATACCAGGGCTTTCGTGGTCGAACAGGATCAGGCGGGTACGCGGATGATCAGCGCGTCACCCTGGCCGCCACCGCCACACAGCGCGGCAGCGCCGACGCCGCCACCGCGGCGCTTCAGCTCCAGCGCGAGGTGCAGCAGGATGCGCGCACCTGACATGCCGAGCGGGTGCCCGATGGCGATGGCGCCACCGTTGACGTTGACCTTCTCCGGGTCATAGCCCAGCTTGCGGGTCGACGACACCCCCACGGCCGCGAACGCCTCGTTGATCTCGATCAGATCCAGATCGGCGGGCGTGATGCCCTCCTTCGCGCACGCGGCGAGGATGGCGTTGGCCGGCTGGTCCTGCAGGGTCGAATCCGGCCCGGCCACCTGGCCCGCGGCGCCGATCTCGGCGATCCACTCCAGCCCGAGCGCTTCGGCCTTGGCCTTGCTCATCACGATCACCGCGGCCGCGCCGTCGGAGATCTGCGAGGCGGTGCCCGCGGTGACGGTGCCGTCCTTGCGGAAGGCCGGGCGCAGCTTGCTCAGCGACTCCACGGTGGTGTCGGCGCGAATGCCCTCGTCCTCGGTCACGTAGACAGGGTCACCCTTGCGCTGCGGCACGGCGACCGGCACGACCTCGTTCTCGAACAGGCCGTTCTTCCACGCGGCGGCGGCGCGCTGGTGCGAAGCCGCGGCCAGCGCGTCCTGCTCCTCGCGGCTCACCTTGTCCAGGTCGTTGCGATCGTCGGTGAGCAGGCCCATGGCCTGGTCGGTGATCACGTCGTGCAGGCCGTCGTAGGCCATGTGGTCGACGAGGGTGGTGTCGCCGTACTTGAAGCCCTCGCGGCTCTTGGGCAGCAGGTGCGGGGTCTGGCTCATCGACTCCATGCCGCCGGCGACCACGATCTCGTGTTCACCCGCGCGGATCAGCTGATCGGCCAGCGCGATCGCGTTGATGCCGGACAGACAGACCTTGTTGATCAGGATCGACGGCACATCCATCGGAATGCCCGCGGCGATGGCGGCTTGGCGCGCGGGCAACTGTCCCGCGCCCGCCTGCAGCACCTGGCCGAGGATCACGTAGTCGACCTGCTCGGGTGCGACGCCGCCCTTCTCGAGCGCGGCCTTGATCGCGACACCGGCCAGATCCGAGGCCTTGAAGCCCTTCAAACCGCCCAGGAGCCGACCGACCGGGGTACGCGCACCGGACACGATGACAGAAGTGGTCACGAAAGCCTCGCATTCATTGAGTCGATCCTCGCCGGACGCACACAGCAGCACCGCGCGTACTCGGGAGTTGGACTCCACGGTAACCCGTAGAAGCCCGCGCCGGGAACGCAGGTCCGCGCTAACTTCGTAGGGTGACCAATGAGAACTTCATCCCCGCCGACTACATCATCGCCGTCGACCATGTGGGCATCGCCGTGCCCGACCTGGACGCCGCGGTGTCCTGGTACACCGACAATCTCGGCATGGTCGAGACTCACCGCGAGGTGAACGAGGCCCAGGGCGTCGTCGAGGCCATGCTCTCGTGCCCCGCCGCCGCCGACCGCGCGACCGCCCTGCAGTTGCTGGCCCCGCTCACCGCGGAGTCGACGATCGCCAAGTTCATCGACCGCAGCGGCCCCGGACTGCAGCAGCTGGCCTACCGGGTCACCGACATCGAGGCGGTTTCGGATTTCCTGCGCGGGCGCGGCGTGCGTTTGCTGTACGAGGCTCCTCGCCACGGAACCGCCGATTCCCGCATCAATTTCATCCATCCGAAGGATGCTGGCGGTGTGCTGGTCGAGCTAGTGGAGCCGAACCCCGATGTTACGCACTAGTACACCGGTACTGTCGGTAAATCTCGGCGAGATCACAATCACGGTCGAGTCTCCATCCATCCGCTCGAGGCTGTATTTTGTGTGCCATGTCGTCACCTGAGTCCGATCGCAATCGCTTCGTTGCACTGCCCTTCACCGTTGTGCGCAAGGGTTATGCGCAAGACGAGGTGCGCAACTACTTCGACCGCTTCGACGCTGAGCTCCGCGTCACCGCCACCGACCGGGACGCTGCCGCAGCGCAGGCCCGCAATCTCGCCAGCCAGCTGGAAGATGCCCGGGACGAGATCGATGAGCTCCGCAAGGAGGTCGACCGGCTTTCCGTGCCGCCGACCACCGCCGAAGGTATGTCCGACCGCATCTCGCGCATGCTGCGCCTGGCCTCGGACGAAGCGTCCGAGGTCCGCGCGCTGGCGCAGGCCGAAGCCGCCGAGATGGTGTCGATCGCCGAGCAGCAGGCCACCGAGATGCGTGGCAAGTACGAGTCGCTGCTCGCGGAGACCAAGGAGAAGCGCGAGGCGCTCGAGATCGAGTTCGAGCAGACCCTCGCGAACGCGCGCACCGAGTCGGCCAAGATCATCGAAGCCGCCCAAGCCGATGTCGAACGTCTGGGCAAGGAGGCCGAAGCCAAGCGCAAGGCCACCCAGCAGGACTTCGAAGCCACCATGAACGATCGGCGCACCAAGCTGACCCGTGCCATGGAGGAGCTCGAGGCCACCAGTCGCGCCGAAGCCGCCCAGCGGATCAAGGACGCGACCGACGAGTCGAACCGCCTGATCAGCTCCGCCACCCAGACCTCCGAGCGCAAGATCGCGCACGCGAAGGAACTGGCCGAGGAGATGCGCGTGCTGCGCGGCCGGGTCCTGGCCCAGCTGCTCGGTATCCGCGGTCAGCTCGATTCCGTGCCCGCCATGCTCGCCGCGGTCAACCGCGAGAGCGAACTGCTCGACGGCACGCCAGAGCGCAAGTCGATCAGCAACAACGGCAACAAGTCGGTGTCGAGCTCGCGTCAGAACAAGGCCATCCCCGAGGTCGCCGACGAGGACATCGTCGATGAGGACCGCGAGAGCGCCGACGTCAACTGATCATCTGTCGGACTCGTCACGACATTCACTCGGAAAAACCGAAGGCCGCCTCGAATCATCGAGGCGGCCTTCGGTTTTCGGTGTCTCTTTTCGGTGTCTCTGCCGTTACGACCAGCGACGCGTGATACCGCGGGTGCGTCGGCCGTTCCAGCACCCCTGGTGCCAGTGTCTGCGGTCGTCCTCGCCGCCCTCGGCGGCCCAGGCCACGATGTGGGCGACTCCGGTCGCGATCTCGTGGTCACAGCCGGGGCACCGATAGGTCTTCACCGCACGCGCGCCGGGAACCGTTCGCACGATATAGGTTTCGTCGCCCGGGCCGTCCTCGGTGCGGCCGTACACGTCCCCGATCGCCCGGGGCGCCGCAGGACGCCCGCTGCGCGGTCTACGTCGCGGCATGAGACTCTCCTCCTAGAACAGCCGGAAAACGTTGCTCTCCGTGCCGCGTAGCTCGTCGTAATCGAGCGTGAGGCACCGAATTCCACGGTACTCGGCCAGCGTCTTCGCCTGCGGCTTGATCTGCTGCGCCGCGAACACCCCGGCCACCGGCGCCAGCAGCGGATCGAGGTTGAGCAATTCGAGGTACCGGGTGAGCTGCTCGACACCGTCGATGTCACCGCGACGCTTGATCTCGACCGCCACGGTGGCGCCGTCCGCGTCGCGGCACAGCAGGTCGACCGGGCCGATCGCGGTCATGTACTCACGCCGCACCAACGTGTACCCCTCCCCGAGCTTCGTCACGTGTTCGGCGAGCAGCTCCTGCAGGTGCGCTTCGACGCCGTCCTTGACCAGCCCGGGGTCCACACCGAGGTCGTGTGAGGAATCGTGCTCGATCTCCTCGATAGTGATCCGCAATTCCTCGCCGGCCTTGTTGGTCACCACCCACAGCGCCTTCGCCGTCACCGGCTCCGGTGTCTGCCCCTCCCGCAACGGCCGTACGCCGTCGGGCAATTCGGCGGGCATCGCCTCCGGCACTTCCTGCTCCACCAACCAGCACGGCGGACTCATCCAATTCAGCGGCTTGTACGAGCCGCCGTCGGAGTGCACGAGCACCGACCCGTCGGCCTTGATCAGCAATAGCCGACGAGCCATCGGGAGGTGGGCGGTCAGTCGACCGACATAGTCGACCTGGCAACGAGCAATGACAAGGCGCACCCAAGCACTCTAGCTGTTCCGCCACTCCGCGACTTTTGCCGGTCGAAGAGTTCTCAGGAGTTTGTCGGCGGGCCGGCGGCGTGACGGTGGTACAGGGCCGGAAGTTCCCGGTGAGTTACCCATGTGCTCGCGAAATCAGTTGTCGCGG
>NZ_BDAX01000045.1 GCF_001612665.1 Nocardia alba NBRC 108234
TAGGGGGTCAGAAGTACCAGGGCGAGTCGGCCGCCTTGATCGCGACGGCGGCGAAACTTGGCACGGCCGCAGCTGAGTATCGGACGGTAGATCGATCAAGTCGACGATCCCGGTGTTCCAGCGCCGACCCGATGCAATGAGACGGACCGATGGTCAGCGTTACAGGCGGAGCAGCGCTTCAGGAGCTGCAGAGCATGAATCGCGGTTTCCTCACCCACGGCGTGCTGTCGAACCGGTGCAGCAGGCTGAGCAAACTTTCGGCAGCACTCGGATGCTGGCCGGTCCGGATCTGCTGAACCTGACCGCGCGTTCCAGGATGCGCGGTTCGCCTCGACCGGGCCAGCCGGTCGAGGCGAAACCTTCCCCGTGCACCCACACGTTGCCGCCATATCGCGGGGCACGCTCGACCTCAGTCGAGTCAGCAGCTCGATCATGCGAGCCGCGCCCGCCCCGACGGGGGCGTACGCAGCGTCGGTTCCAGACCAACAAGCCCTGGGCGTGAAGGGGCGGAAAGGTGATCCGCTGAACTCGCCGACAGGCGCCGCGAGACAGGCTACTCGCGGGTTCTCGACAGGCCTCGGAGTTCAAAAACGTGGGGTTTCTGTGGGAATTGACCAAAAAACGTCAAATCTCCGAAAATGTGAAACCCCCTCCGACCCAGGTCGGAGAGGGTTTTCACTGTCGGGCTGACAGGATTTGAACCTGCGACCCCCTGACGCGGGTTCCGGTTGTCCGAACCGTACCCAATACCTCCCAAAACTACTGGTGCACAAAATGATTGGTTCCTGCGAAGTTCCGGTCAGCACCCATCGGTTCCCGTTGATTCCGATCATTTATGTGCAATATTTGTGCTGCGTTTGGCGACTCGCTGCCGCTTCCGCCCGGCGAGCACGACTTTATGGTGAGAAGCAGTCGCTGAACGCCATCGCTTGGATTACCGGCAAGTCGACGAGCAGCGCGTGGAAGGCGTTGCGGGAGCGTCGGCAACGAGAGATCAACTCGACCCCGCGCGGGCGTCAGCGCCCGTAGGCTACCTCAAGGAGCAGTGACTCTGACGGAGGTGGGCTCACCCTTAACCGCTCGACAGCGTCGAATTGGATATGGCGGTACGGCGATTCGGCCACTACGCACACCAACTAACACAGCAGACGTCGCGTGTGGTGGGTTGACGCATGCGGTGGGGGAGGCCTGACATGGTCGGGTTCCCGCGACAGTGGCCGTATCGCTACAGCCGGGGTCGGCCCCGCACCCGCGGGGATGGTCCCGGTGGTGCGGACTCGTCCGGGCTCCATGTCGGGTCGGCCCCGCACCCGCGGGAATGGTCCGTTGGCGAACTGGGCCAGTACACCGGCGCGATGTCGGCCCCGCACCCGCGGGGATCGTTCGCCCGAGGTCCTGATCGAGGCTGACCGCCCGCTGTCGGCCCCTCACCCCGCGGGGATGGTCCGACCATCACCGGCAAGGAATGGCAGGGCGCCACGTCGGCCCCGCACTAGCAGGTTCCGGTACCCGGACAACTAGTGGTCAGTAGACGGAGAAGGCGGTAATCAGGCCGGACGGCGCCTATGGTTTCTATCTCTGTTGCCGATCCGCGTATTCGTGGGTAGTGCAGCGGCGGCCGGCTGCTCGCTAGTCACGTCGTGCGTGAGTTTCTGGAGGAGGGCGGGGTCGACAGTGGGCAACGCACCGATCGGGATTTCCCATCCGGCTGTGGCCCAGGCTCGCGCCAGGAGGCACTTGCTCCGCTGATGGTTGGTCCTGGTTGTGGTTTCGGATTCATGATGGCCAGGATCAGCGCTATGGGTTTCAGCCGTATCCCGGCCTTGGCGGCCGATTATCTTGGCGAGGGTTGAAAGGGCGTCGGCCCGGGTCTTGGAATCGACGACGTCGTCGGCGATGGTTTCGGCGCGATCGGGGTCTGATTCGGCGATCGCTTCGGCAAAA
>NZ_BDAX01000046.1 GCF_001612665.1 Nocardia alba NBRC 108234
GTCTTGGCCAAAACGGCAAACAGGTGAGTTAATGCGTCGTCTCGCCTGTATGCCTCGGTAATTCGGTGTGCAATGGTCTCAGCTCGGTTTGTGAGCTGAGCCGCCCGTTCTGGATCCGCGATGCCATCGATCTTGGCCAAGCGGGAAAGTACTGCGACCTGTGTCGCTGGATCGGTTGCGTTGTGTGCGATGGTTTCGGCACGGTCCGGGTCTGATTCAGCGATGACCCCCGCTAGGTGAGCAAGGACTCTGTCCCGCGTTCGCGGAATACTAATGCGGTGAGCAAGGGTTTCTGCACGGTCCGGATCGGTCGCTGCGACGCTCTTCACCACGCGAGCGAGAACGCGATCACTCGGCCAAACGGTTCGGATTTCCGCGCAAATGGTCTCGGCACGGTCCGGATCGGTTTCGGCAATCACTATCGCTACTTCGGCGAGAGCATCGTCCCGCCGAACGCCGCTGAGTCCGCGGGCGATTGACTCGGCACCGTCAGGGTCCATCCTGGCGATTGCGCTAGCGAACTGCGCGAGCACAGATGCGCGCCTTGAGGAAGAGGCGATCTTGCGGGTGATAGCCTCCGCCTGATCAGCGAGTCTTGCGGCACGGGACGGGTCGGTTATGGCCATTCCCTTGGCCACCGCCGCAAGTACCATTGGTCGCAATCCATGATCGACTACTTCGTTGGCGATGGTTTCGGCGCGGTCGGGGTCGACGCCGAGGATCGCATAGGCCAGCCGCATGCGCGCTTGGTCTTGCATGATAGCTGTTAGTCCGTAGGAGGTAACATCGCCGGGGGCGGCGTCGGTGCGGCCCGGGTCGGCGTTGACACTTGCGCTGCCCGGTTGTGTCTGAGCGGAATCCTGCGGTATGTGATCAGTGAATTTGCGGGTTGCCAGCTCGGCACGCTTGACCAGATCATTTGCCCGCAGCTGATCAATGCCGGCGATCGCGTCAGCGAGAGTGCCGAGTATCTGGGCTTGCAACCAAGTTGCTGAGACCTCGCGAGCAGCGGCCTCGGCACGGTCGGCCAGTCCAAATGCCTGTACCGGGTCGGTGTCTGAGACGACTGCGGTCATATGGGCGAGAGTCATCCCTCGGAACCAGGAGTCGGACTCAAGCAGCTCGCGAACGAGCGCCTCGGCGCGGCCCGGGTCAAACCCTGCGCAGGCAACGAGAACAGGCTGGAGCGAGACACCTTCACCGTAGGGACTCCGAGGAAGGCTGCGGGCGATAGCGTCGGCTCGGTCAGCGATTCGCTCGGCGCGCAAATTGTCGGAATCGGCAACGACCCTAGCCACGTAGAAGAGCACCGTAGCCTGTGCACCGGGATCGGTGATCGCATCGACCAGAACTTCAGCGCGCTCAGCGAGTTCAACGGCTCTAGCCTGGTCTGCCCCTTCGAGCACCTTCGCAAGCCGAGCGTATCCGTCAGCCCGGATGTGCAGGTGTTCGATCTCGCCGACTATGCGCTCAGCACGGTCTGGATCATCTCCCGCAATTTCCTCGCTCAGGCTAACGAGTGCGCGGGACTGCCGAACCGGCTGGGGAAAACTGCGGGCCAACGCTTCGGCACGATCGACTTGACCGAGTCGTGCCCTCAGAACCGGCAGAGACTCATCGAGGTATTCGTTGCGACTATCGATATCGTCGCGGTGGCGTGCCAATTGCGCGGCGGTAAGTAGGTCAGGGGCGTGGTGCTCGCAGAGCATTCGCTGTACAACACCGATCTCGGTCAACGCAGCCCAGTCGGCCCTGGTACGTGTGTACATCACATCGTGGCGCGCGGCATCCAGGGCTAGGGTCGCCATACGTGCAGAGGCACCATGTTGCTGCGCCACCGCGAAGTAGCGAGACAGCAGAAAGTCCGGGGTAGAATTTGGCCAGCCCAGATCGCAATAGCGCTCGGCCCAGGCGTGCAGTCGATCCAGGCTTACGGCTACCAGGGCACCGAGCCGGGTTTCGGCAATGCGCTGCAATGTCTCGTGCGCCAGAGCGTAGACCGGATCATGCTCGTGGTGTGATCCGACCGGTTCCGCAACCGCTCGGAAACTCCGCCCTGCCGTCCCGCGCAACAGTCGGTCGATCTCGAATGGTGGCATGTCGGTAAGCATTTCGAGTTCGGAAATCGACAGACCCTGTGCGGCCGTGATCAACGCCAGCAGTTCCCGGTTTCGTTCAGGCCCGTCGAGCACGGCATCGAGTTCGGCGACAGCGCGGTCACGGAGCCCTGCTGCGTACTCCGATGGCGCGAGCCGATACCGGCGAGCCGATGCGAGGGGATGGCCGTGCGGGATGGGCAGGCGTGGACCGTAGCGGGAGGCGACCACGACCCGCAGGCCTTCCTCGGCCAGCGTCGGTAACAGTTCCACGATCGGCGGTGCGCCAGTGTCTTCGTCGAGGCCGTCGACTACCAGTACCAACCGCCGCCGGTTCGCAGCCTCCTGACGAGCAGCGGTGGCGAGCAGTTCGTTGCAGAGGACGTCGCGGTAGAGCGGTGTGGTGTCAATGCGGGATTTCTGATCGGGCAACAAGGCCGAGAGCTGGTCGAGGAGTCCGGCGGTGTAGGCCGTGTGGTTGTTTTGGGCCGCGCGCCGATCGGTGACGAAGAAGCAGACCACTGTCACATCCGAGGGCGGGGTGAGCGCGAAGGTCGACAGCAACGCCGATTTTCCCGCCCACGGTTCACCTTGGACCCACAGATACCGCTCGTCGCCTCGACAGAACTGTTCCAGCATGGCGCGCTCGGCGCCGCGGTCAAGCAGTTCGGGCGGCGCGATGGATTCGCGCACCAGCCGCACGTAGAGGGAGCTGCGCAGCCCGGCAAGATCGGTGCGCGAGCGAGATCGCCTGCTCGGGGTGTCGGCCGCGGCGCGGGTGTGGGCGAGTTCCCATGTTGGCAGCGCTGTTTCGGGGACCTGGTAGCCGAGCAGGATCTCACGCAGTGTCATCCAGGCGGGAAAACTGGTGCCTTTGACAGTGCCATAGAGCGTAGACGTCGAAGCCAGTAGCGGTGCGGCGATCTTTTCGTAGCTAAGACCAGTCTGCTGGTGCAGGTGTTGCAACGCCGCGCTCAGCTCCGCGCGTGTAGTGACTGCATCCGGGTCCACGATGATCTGCGCTCCCATGTTTCGTGGCAATCGAGTCATTCGGTGCGTCCAGAGTATTCGGCCGAACACCCCGGGACCGACCCCATGACCAGCAGTGCTCGCGGCGGGAAGAACGTCGGATGCATTGAATGGCCGGTGGCGCCGATCGTTGCCTTCATGACCACTCAGATCCTCGCCGGAATCGGCGCACTTGTCCTCATCCTGCAAGCCGCGATCCTCGTCCCCGGCGCGTTGGCCGACTTCCTGCACGCCAGCAAGCGCGTCGTGCTCGCGGTCCGCGAGTTGCGTACCGTCCTTAACCCACGCATCCGATTGAACTGCGAAGACAACGTGCAGGCCGGTAAGCAGCCCGAAAACGACAACAACCAGCACGCAGCAGGATTCAACGATGTCATGAACACAATTGCCCCGGACTCGGCAGCGCCAACGGGGTAGACAGAGACACCACTCAGCGGAGGCCGTGCGGCCCACTGACATCGAAGTGTGACCAGCCACTGGCATTTTAGAAGGAAGACGCAACTAAGACCGTGTCTCATGTCGCGGATCGAGCCTTGGTCAGTTTCTTGAAACAGGTGAGGGCGGCAGCGAGGGTCAGGAATCCGAGCAAGTGTTCGGCTTTGCGGTCGTAACGCAGGTTGAGCCGGTGGTAGCCGGTCAACCAGGAGAAGGTCCGTTCCACGACCCACCGATGTCGCCCGAGGCGGTCACTGCGCTCGACGCCTTTGCGGGCGATACGGACTCCGATACCCCGGTCGGCGACCCAGTGGCGCAGATCAGTGATGTCGTAAGCCTTGTCCGCGTGCAGTTTCGCAGGCTTACGCCGCCGTGGCCCGCGTCGTGACCGCACCGCCGGAATCGCCCGCACCAGCGGTCGCAGTGCTTCCGCGTCGTTGGTGTTGGCCGCCGAAACAGCCACGGCCAGTGGGATTCCCGCGCGGTCGGTGAGGATGTGCAGCTTGGAGCCGGGTTTGCCGCGGTCGACTGGGCTCGGCCCGGTCATCGGACCCCCTTTTTCGCGCGTACCGATGCTCCATCGATCACCGCTCGTGACCAGTCGATCAGGCCCGAGCTGCCGAGTTCGTCGAGAACAGCGTGATGCAGACGCCGCCACACACCGGCTCGGGTCCATACCGTGAACCGGCGATGTGCGGTAGGAACGCTGACATCGAACGACGGCGGCAATAACCGCCACACGCAACCGATGGTCAGCACGAACACCACCGCGGTGAACACTGCCCGCTGATCGGTCGGCGCGGTACCACCACCCTGACTACGTGCCCGGAACACCGGCAGCAACGGTTCGACGATCACCCACAACTCATCCGGCACCAACCGCCGTGACAACTCGTCCACCACGACTGAACATCATGCCCCACAACCGGTTACGACGTAAGACACAGTCTAAGAGCGTGTCTCATGTCGCTGATCGGGCTTTCACCAGTTTCTTGTAACAGGTCAACGCCGCTGCCAGTGTGAGGAACCCTCAGTAGTGAGTGTCGTTGCGGGCTATGCGAACCCCGATTCCTCGATCCCGCACCCAGTCCCGTAGTTCGTGGTGGTCAAAAGCCTTGTCTGCGTGAAACTTTCCCGGCTTGCGTTGACACGGACCGCATCGGAAACGGATCGCCGGGATCGCTCGCACCAACGGTCGCACAGCAGCGGCGTCAGGTGTGTTGGCCGCCGAGACCGCGACTGTCAACGGTATCTTCGCCCGGTCCGACAGTACGAGTAGTTTCGAGCCCGACTTGCCCCGATCGAGGATTCGGCTCGGTCATCGGGCCTCCTCTTTTGCTCGAACCGACGCACCGTCGACCACGACGCGTGACCAGTCGAGCAAACCCTCGCTGCCGAGCTCGTTAACCACGGCGCACTGGCCTTGACCGGTGTGCCATGCTGACGCGGCGACGAGGACGCCAGTGCCGCGGGTGACAGGCCGCGCTAGCATCAGCCGACAGATTCGGGCGAGTCGATGTGGAGCTGGTTACGAACTGCCCGGTGAAGCGCTGGACTTCCACCATGGTGTCGGCGCGGGAACGGGTGTCCCGGCGAATATTGGGGCTGACAGCTGAAATGCCATGAGCAACTGTCATGATGGGGAGATCGAGAAATCCGTACAGTCGAGCAGCGCGGCAACTCCCATGCCACAGAATCCGGCGCGGCCCCGAATGGCCGGCGCCAGTGGTGGCGTCGCGGACAAGCTAGGCAATAAATACGAGTTGGCCTGGGCCATCCGTCACGCTCTGCTCTGCATCCAGAACGAGCGCCGCAGTCTCACGCTCGAAGAGATCGACCCTGAACTGGCTGACGGCTCAGAGTTCACCTATGTCAACGAGCACGGCGACACCGCGGTGACCCAGGTGAAGCGCCAGAACAACATCACCGATCACTGGACAATCGCAGCCCTCAGAGGCCGCGGAGTCTTGTCGGCAGCTGCTCGCCACGTTGCTGCTGGGCGTGAGTTCCACTTCAGTTCGATGACTCCGAGTGGGGCACTTCGGGTCATGGCTGGCCTGTCACGGCAATCGGACGACGTACAGGAGTTCCTTGCGCATCAGCTCACGCGCGAGTTGAGACCAACCTTCGATGAGCTGACCGCGGCGAATGTCTTCGGAAGCACTGAGGTGGCCTGGCAGACCCTGCGCGGCATGTGGATTGAGATTGAAGTCGAAGAGCAGCTGATCATGACCAACGCCATGCTCGCCGACGAGAGCTTGGAGGGCGCGACCGGCAAACTTATGGCGGTGGCCATAGGCGCGGTGCTCCTCGATAACCTGCGCACGCGGATGACGCAACGCGACCTCCTTGACGCCCTTGCTCGCGACGGCATCACAAGGCGCGGCTCCCGGGCCACGCGAACGTCCCATGAGCAGGCGGTGGCAACAACCCAGAGCTGGCGCGGCACGATCGAGCGCGAACTGCTCTCGCCATCTATCAAGAGGCAAGAATCTGCAACTCTCGTCGACCTCATGGCTGCGACCCGCATTGCACTTGTCGTCGGGGCTGGCGGTGGTGGAAAAAGTACTGTGCTTTACCAGGCTGCGCGCGAGTTCGAGGCGCGGGACGCCGAGGTATTGGCGTTCCGGCTTGACCGCCGTGGCGCCTTCGGTTCGACCGTCGAACTGGGCATTCAGCTGGGTCTTTCGATCTCGCCGGTTGCGGCGTTGCGACAGGCGGCAGACGGCCGCGACGCCTTCCTGATCATCGATCAACTCGACGCTGTGTCGCTAGTGTCCGGGCGCCTCTCGGAGCGCTACGACGTCATTGCCGATCTCATTCAAGAAGCAACGGCGGTTGACGGGGTGCGCGTCATCTTGGCCTGCCGACTATTCGACGTCGAGAACGACCACCGCATCCGCAAACTCGATGCGCGGAACGATGTCGAGCGCCTGACCGTCGAGCCGCTACCTGACGAAGCCGCGGCGGGCGCCGTCTCAGCCATGGGTCTCGATCCCGGCTTGCTCACTGCTACGCAACGTGCACTCCTCCGGTCACCGCTTAACCTCGTCTTGCTGGAGACGATCGCCGACCAGCCAGGTGCCCTGAACTTCACCTCTCGCGGATCGCTGTTCGAAGCCTTCTGGCTGCGCAAAGAGCAGACCTCCGAGGAACGACGGCCCGGAACATTGTTCAACGACGTGCTGGCCCGGATCGCCCACGCCGCGAGCGACAACCAGACGTTGTCCGTACCCGTCGAGATCCTTGGTCCTGGCGACTTCATCAAACACGCTCGGGTCCTCGCCTCCGAACAGGTCATTGCGATCGAAGACGACCGGGTCTCCTTCTTTCACGAGACGTTCTTCGACTTCACGTTCGCCCGTCAGTGGCTGTCACGACACCAGTCGATGGTCGAATTCCTTTCCGCCCAAGAGCAAGAACTGTTCCGACGCGCGCAGGTGCGGCAGATCCTCGAGCTTCTCCGTGAGCGAGATCCCGATCGGTTCCGGACTGAGGTCGAGGCGGCCCTGAGTAGCGCAGATATTCGCTTCCATATTAAGGAGATGGTGGTTGCCGTCTTCGCGAACGTCAGTGCTCCAACTGTCGAGGATGTCGAACTCGTGCTGCGCCTTGCCGACAGGGAGTCCACGCTCACGAAACGGCTTTTGTTGCAGCTCGCACGCCCTACGTGGTTCGGCCCGTTCTACGCCCAGGGTCACATCGAAAGGTGGCTCGATGGCGACGACGCCGCACTACGCGATAGGAGCGTCAACTGGATGGGCAACGCCGGCGCCGTACATTCCGCCGAGGTCGCTGACCTCCTGACGGCGCGGAAGCAGTCACCCGACTATGTGATGTGGCTCCGTTGGGTGGCGCAGCTCGCCGACCTGCATCTCCACCGGCGGCTATTCGAGCTGTTGCTGGACGCAATCCGTGCCGGCCAGATCGACCCAGCCGATCGCAACCACTGGCTGTCGATACACAAGCTGGCGGAACACCAGCCACTCTGGGCAATCGAGATGCTCAAGGCCTGCTTCGTGGAGAGTCCGTCTGCCCTGGCGCTCGGTAGTGACGACAAAGTAACGCTCCTCGGCATTCATGAGTACGGCGCCACTCAGATGATCGAGACAGCATGCGAAGCAGAACCTCAAGCGTTCGCCGAGGCGTTCGTGCCGCACCTGCTGGCAATCATGGAGGTCACGCATTATGACCGCTTCGAGCAGGATCTTCTTCGTGACCGGCATTTCAGTCTGAGGCTTCGAGCGGAGCCAGGGTACGGCGACGTCGATGACGCGTTGTACAACGGCGTGGCGGACGCGCTCGGGAAGTGTGCGCAGACGTCGCCGGAAGCCATCGAGTCGATGCTGCGGCTCCTGGCCGCTAACGAATACGATGCAGCGCAGTCGTTGTTGTATCGCGCACTGATTGCTGGGGCCGTGACGTTTGCCTCGTGGGCAGCCGAGCTGATTCTCCAAGGCGGCAACCGCCTGAAAGCGGGCTATCTGTCCGATTCGCACTGGCTCTCGCGCGAGGTCGTTGAGGCCATAGCGCCGATTGTCAGCGACGAGGTCCACCTTCAGCTCGAAGAGCAACTCCGAGACCTTCCCGCGACATACCAATCTTCCGACCTCCATCACAGGCTTCGGTCGTTCGGCTACACCGCCTTCAAGTTCCTATCAGCGCTCGACCCCGGGCGGTTGACACCGTTGGGACTTCGACGGCTGCAGGAGTACCAGCGCAAGTTCGACTGCGATTTGCCCGAGCCACCGACCGGCATCGTCACCTACAGGGTCGGGTCGCCGATCGGTGACTCAGCCACAGCCAAGATGAGCAACACGCAGTGGCTGCAGGCCATGGCAAAGCATGGCAACGACGACCGTGACTTCGGCAGCGAGGTAGGCGGGGCTCGCGAGTTGGCGCAGCAACTGCAGGCGCATACGGCTGAGGATCCTCTTCGATTCGCTGGATTGGCCATGCAGTTGATGCCCGAGATCAACGCGGCCTATCCCAGCGCGATCCTGTTGGGCTTCGGAGAAGCATCTATTCCGGAAGAAGCGCAACACGCCGTCTTCGACGCGATCCGTTACATCATGAGCCTCGGCCTCGATGACTGTGACCGCTGGCTGGGCTGGGCGGTCCGTCGCGTCTATGACGAGGCACCTTTGGACATCGTTGAGATAGTCCTCGACCGAGCGCTGCACGCTCCTGACCCTGTCGACAACTCGCCAGTCTTCGTACGCCGAGACGACCACCAACCCGGACGTGACATGTTCCAGAACGGATACAACACCTCGCGAGGAAGCTTGGCTGAGTCGCTAGGTGACCTCCTGGTCCACGACCTTGACGGCACGCGCACGGACCTCGTGGCCCCTCACCTCGCCGAGCTGGCGAGCGATCCAGTACTGAGCGTCCGCGCCTGTGTCGCCCACACCATCGCTGCCTGCCTGCGGCATGCACGGCAAGCGGCCTATGCAGCCTTCGAACGCCTCATCGACGCCCACGATCTCCTACTTGCCTCCGGCAAGTTGGACGACTTGATGATCTATATCGGCAACGCCGATCCAGAAGTGATCGATCCGGTTATCAATCGCATGCTCAGCTCAACAGATGTCGAGGTTCGGAGAGCCGGGGGTCGCCTGGCGGCTTTTGCTGCGCCGCAATGGGGGCGTCCAGCGCTAATGGAGCGAGCTCTGGCCAGCGATGTAGAAGTTCGACGCGGCCTGGCTGAGATGTGCGCAGCAAGGGTTGGTCGATCCGCCGATTCAGAACTCGTGCTGTCTACTCTGCGTCAGCTGATGCATGACGAGGACGATGAGGTTCGGAAAAAGGTTGGCCGCCTGGCCGGTCACCTGCGTGGAGACGACCTGCGCCCTTACGCCGAGTTCTTGACTGACTTGATCGCGTCACCAAGCTACGTACACGCGGCCACGCAACTGCTCATCACGCTGCAGGAAGCGCCGGCTAAGGTCGACGATCTCATCGACCTCGCTGCACACCACTTTCTGAACATCCATGGTGATGACGTGGCCGACATCAGGACCGGTGCTGCCGGGGATGCTCATTACATCTCGGATCTAGTGGTCCGTGGGTTGGCGCAGACTCGCAACCGACAGCGCATTACGGCGCTACTCGATATCCTTGATCGCCTGCTCGAACTCGGTGTCTACGGAGTCGATCAAGCGATTGATGGTGCCGTGCGCAACTAGTCCCGGATCACTTTGCCAGAACGGGATAGCCAACGAGTCGGTAGAGGGTCATCCGGGTCCCGGTGTTAGGCTTGCGCGCCATGTCGCCTCCTTGAGTGTAGGGATCCCGCCGCGAATATATGGTGGTCTGCCTGGAATAATTATGAACTACGTCGATCGAGGCGGTCTGGATGATGTTTGAAGGCGATGAAAGGGCTGTATCCGGGCAGCCGCCGAGCCCGCTCTTGCCGGTGTCGTTTGCGTGTTTTGGTCAACCGCAACTGCCGACGCCGTGGTCACCCCTGCCTGCGCACTGGAGAGCCAAAGCTGCCTGCAGGCACTGGCACGCTGACGGCTTTGCGACGCCGAAACAGGTGGAGTTCTTACAGGCTCTCGTCGAAAAGCTTGTCCCTCTCGGAGGTGCACCGTCCTGGTTCGCGCGTGATTGGCTGAATCGGCTTCGTCACCCGAGCGATTTCACGAAGGAGATCGTGAGCGATGCGATTTCGGAGCTGAAGCCAATTGCAACGCAGACGGCGACCGACATCAGAGACATCTCGAAGTTTCCGACCTGGTTCCAGCAGCCATGTCCAGAACGTAATTGTCGCGCTGTCCCCGGTGTTGCATGCATCGGTGCAAAGGGGCGGAATCTTTCAGAGTATGTGCACGCAGCTCGAAAGCGGCGTGTAAGTGCGAGCCCGCAAGTGGCGGATTCTCGTCAATTATGAGCGATTAAGAGATGTCCCGTAAGTCGTTGAACGGCAACAGATATCGTGTCGACGGTGGTGATCTCGGCGTCCGATCCAGTGATGGTGGAGTTGTTCTCCGGGCTGCGGCCTCGCACGTTCGCTCGCCTGATCACCGGATTGCGGCGCGAGGGCGTCGACCGGCCGCTGCGAGGTCGGCCCTGGGCGTTGTGTTTCGAAGATCGGGTGCTGCTGGTGGCCACCTACTGGCGCACGAATCTGACGATGCGGCAGCTCGCGGCGGTGTTCGGGGTGTCGAAGTCGGTCGCGGCCCGGGTGATCGAGGATCTGGGGCCGGCGTTGGCGCTGCGGCCCCGCGCCCGGTCTCCGCGGGGTGCGGTGTTGATCGTGGACGCCGCGTTGCTCTGTGCCCGTGCTCCGCTCGCGGCCCTATGGAACCAGCTGTTGCCGAGCATCTGGTAGTCGGTGCACACGCAGGATCGATCGGTGCCGACGGATCTGGAAACCATCCGTACCGAGCGAGCCACCTGGCCGGTGAACGCTATTCTCGGAGACTCCGCCCGGGAATCAGCCCGCTGCCGCGCCGAGGATCGCCAGCGCATAGGGCTGAGGCCCCTGCGGGATGTTCGAGCCGATGATATCGATCGTCCACGGACCGACCGCGGGTGTGCCGACTTCGACGACCTCGACGTTGTTGGTCGAGTCCATCGTGAGCCCGGCGCCCTGCTCACCGTTTCCGACCCGGGGTGTTCCGTCCGGTCCTCGGACAACGAGATTGAGGTTGTTGACCAATGTCTCGCCGGGGAAGTCGCTGTAGGCGAGCACGACCCGCAGCGGAACCGTTGCCGAGGTGACCTCGATCTCGAGGGTGTGGAGTTGTCCGGTCGAGATCTTCTTGCCTTGGCGCACCCGCAGCGCGGATGGCGCTGTCGGGGCAACGACCGCGGCCACGTCGACGCAACCGAAGCCCTGGTGGCTATCGGACACGGCGCCTGCAGGTGCTCTGTCTGGCAGGCGACGAGCGCCAGCGATCACGACGGCTTTGAGGAGCGCCCCCGACGGTGTCGCGATGTTGTGGTCGCGGCGAAGGTGCTGGCGTAGCAGCGCGAGCGCGCCTGCGGTCAGCGGTGTGGCCATGCTGGTGCCGCCCATGTAGAAGTACTTCGTAGAGCCTGGGAATGGTTTCCAGCCTGTTGCGGTGGGGCTGAGCATGGTCGACTTCGTCGACAGGATCCAGGTGCCCGGGGCGACGATGTCGGGTTTGATGCGTCCGTCCGCGGTCGGGCCGCGGCTGGAGAACGCGACGACTTGATCGGGGTCGTCGCCCATCGGAGCGCTCTTGTACGGGGGTGCCGGGTAGTCCTGTGGCCACCAGTCGCCGTAGTGCTGGTTGTCGAAGGAGCGTCGCAGGTTCTCGCTGGCGCCGACGGTCAGGCAGTTCTTGGCGGTGCCCGGTGAGGTGACCGAGCCGAGGTTGATCTGGCCGTCGCCGTCGGAGTCGCTGCCGTCGTTGCCCGCGGCGAACAGGATGCAAAAGGAGGGGTGTTCCCACATGAACGTGTCGACGGCGCGGCATTGGTCGTCGTAGATCCCGGGGTCGCCGCCACCCCACGAATTGGTGTGGATGCGTGCGCCTTTGTTGTAGGCGGGTGTGAACAGGTCGGCGAGGTCCACCGGAATTCCCGCGAGCAGGTAGCGGCCGTACTTCGCCACGAAGGCGGGGTTCTTCCAGTCCAAGGCTTGCTCAACGGCCTGGAACACCAGCTTGGCTTTGGTGGCCAGACCGCGGATCGTCGGGTGCCCCGCCACCACGGCACTTGCGGTGCCGTCGCCGAGTACCGATCCGGTGACGTGGGTGCCGTGGCCGGAGTCGAGGTCGGCCGCTCCGTCGTTGGCGCCGGCGTTGTTGATGTAGGGGGAGTATTCCGAGGTGATCGGAAAGCTCATGACGGCTTTGACGCGGTCGGCGAAATCGGGGTGGACGGGGGAGGTGGTGCCGGTGTCGAACCCGGTGTCGCACACGGCGACGGTCTCACCGTCGCCGTCGAGACCAGAAACCCCGCCCAGCGTTGCCGGGGTTCCGCGCATGATGGTCGCGGCGACGTCGTTGCTGATGCGGTTGATCGGCCGGTTGCGGACCATGCGCACACCATGGACCGCCGACAGGGCGGCCAGTTGCTTGCGCCGAGCGGCATCGGTGCTTTCGGGCGCTTCGACGATGAGCGTGGCCGGGCCCTCTCCGATGATCTTGAGTCCGAGTTTGCGGATCTTCGCTTTGCCGGTGCGTGCGGTGGCCGGGGTGAAGAACTCGACCGTGAGGACGTCGGGGAGCAGCTTCGTTCGAGGCAACACGGGTTCGGTGGTCACGTCGACGCGTGCACGGTCGGGCAGGTGACCGGCCCAGCGTACGTGCGGCAGCGCGGCGATCGCCGTGATCTGCTCGGCTGTGGCGCGCACGACCAGCGTGAAACCAGCACGGGCGTCGACGATCGATCCACCTGTCTTTTCGACCGCTGCGCGCCATTGCGGTTTGATCGGACCGACGAACTGGACCAGGTAGTGGTGCGGTCCGGCGTCCAGGCGCCGGGTGCGGTGGTAGGCGGGATGGGCTGAAGGCCGTGCTGCGCCGGTGATCCGCGGCAGGTTGGTGTCGATCGAGTCTTGCGTGGCCGGTCCGAGGGGGATCTCGTATTGCGCGGTGATGTCTTCGACGAGGTAGCGCTGGTTCAGCTCTCGCGCTTGGGCCTCGTTGGCCTGTATCAGCGCGAACGCGTCGTAGTTGGCTGTCACGGTGTGGTCTCGCGCGAGCGCGGCTTGCTCAGATTTGTTCGCGATCACTTTGAGTGTGCGGTCCATGTCCGAGTCCCTCCACGAAGGTTTGTCCGAAGCTAAATGACGCTCCCGCTACGCCGCGTTCCTGATGGAACAGTGCGCGGCTGGGACCTCTGTCGCGCGGCCGGTTCGCACTCCCGCGTCCTGAGGCCCTGTCAACTCAACGCCTGTTTGCTCATCTCGTCCACCTGGAGGATGTGGTTAAATCCTCTGCCCGGCAGGGTCACCTCGATGATGGCCCTAGCGTCGGGCGGTGCGCGCGAGTACCCGACTACTCGGATCCTGTGCAGCGGCGCCAACTCTGTCCGCGCCGTAGTTCTCTCTGATGGTCGAGGCTTCGGTTGCCTCTTTCCTCCGAGTTGTCGACACCCTCCGCAGAATGCGGCCTCGAACACGACAATCGCCCTACGGCCTCGTCGGTGTGGTGGGAGATCGGGTGTACCTGCCATCAGGCGAATTGGATCTGATGAACGTTGTCGAGTTCGGTGTCAGGGCTTTCCGGTTCGCGGAACGGGTCCAACGCGGTGAGGTCACCGAACGACAGCCCTGCTTTCTGCTCGATCCATTCGATCCGGCGCTGGGTGGTTTTGTGCTGACCGAAGACGAACTCGTGCTCGGAGAGGAACTCTCCTTGCGAGAGGCTGTAACCGGTCGCGGTGAGTGCCCCGGTGGTGTCATGGACAAAGACGATCACCTTCCAGAACGCCACGGGAATTCGCACGTCGAACTTGATCGGGTCGTCGTCGTGGAGGAAGGGGCCGGTGATCACCGAGATCCGCATCTGGTCCCGGCGTGCGTTCTGCAACGCGTAGTTCTCGAGGTCGAGCCAGACTCCGGCGTTGAAGGTTTGCATCTGCGGGACAGCGTTGGTCACGTGCATGGAGTCGTTGTTGGCGCGTGCGGCGACGGTTTCCGGACCCCAGACCGGGTCTTCGCGTCGAGTCATGTGGCCGCGGGAGAACTTGGGTGCCAGCCCGTAGCACTCCTTGCTGATCTGGGCGTGGTCGGGGATGCGGGGGTCGCGCCGCCACTGCGTTCGATCGGCTCTGGCTCGTTGCTTGCCGTCGATGTTGACCGCGCTGTAGAGGCACATGCGCCGTGTTCTGCTCATCACGACCGAGAAGTGTTCGTAGTTCAGCACAGTGCCGTCGCGGCCGTTGTCATCGAAGACCAGGATATCGTCGCGGTTGTTGACCACGGGCAGCGTGACGGCCGCGTCCGAGCCCAGGAATGTTTCCGAGAATCCGCTGCGGCCGAGGTAATCCGCGGCGACTCCCTCGACGACGACGTCTGCGGCCGAAATCCCGGGCGTAGGGGAAGCGACCGTTGTGGGACCTGCAGCAGCGAGCGCAGAGAGGTTGTCCGCGTAGGGATCTCCGATCTCGACGGTGATCCGCAAAGGCACGACAGCACTGAACCGTGTCGGCCCGCCTGCGGTCGGTGTGGCACTGTCGAACGTGCCGGCACCGACCGTGTTCACAGTGACCGCGGGAGTCGCCGGTCTTACCGGCCTGCCCAGTACCGCGGCCAGGCGCTGTTGGACCACCGGGGCAGCGACCGCGAAATTGGCTTCGAGGAAGCGGCCGGCGAAGTGCAGCCCGACCGCTTCGCCGGTGGTCAACGACACCACGACCGACCCGGAATTCCCGCCGAGGGTGGTGCAGTCGTGCAGGATCACCGGTCCTTGCTTGCGGGTCAGTCGCCCCGGCGCCAGGCGTTTCTTGTCGTAGAGGTTGCCGTAGATCTGCTCCATGAGCGATTGATCGGGTATCCGGCTGTCACGTGCGGGGTATCCGATCACCGCGAGAAAGTCATCCACTACCGGGTCTTGGGACATCGGTATCGGTGAGGGTGTGCCCGGACCGGTTTGATCCACCCGTAACAGTGCGATGTCGGGTCCGGCGTCGTCTTCGATGTGCAGGATCTCGGTCATCGCGAAAGTCAGGTCTTCGGGACGGTTCGCTTCTTCGAGGAAGTCGATGGAGGCGGTCATCGGTCCGAGAATGCCTTGACGGAAAACGAATTGGCCGCCAGTGGCGCGCCCGAATTCTTGTGCGACGTGGCGGTTGGTGACGATCACGTTCGGTGCCAGAAGCCACCCGGTGCCCAGCCAGGAGGCGTCGTGGCCGGTGACCTCGATCCTGCCGACGGCGCGTGCGGCGCGGATCAGGGTCTCAGAAGCCGCGCTCAGGCGGGTCCGCCAGACCTCGCTGTCGGGATCGGTGAAGATTAGTTGCGCGGCGTCACGGTGGATGGTCAGCACGGGGCGGCCCGTGCGGGCAACGATCGTCTCGGTGTGGAAGCCCGCACCGTCGAAATCCTCCGCCGGGCTCGATGACGGTGTGCCGTCGCCTGTTTCGCGGGTGTGGGGAGCCGCTGCGAGTTCGGTCTCAGAGGTGACGGCGCGGGTCTCGGCCAGTTCGGCACGTAGCTCATCGTCGTTGTCTTCGATCGTGGCGTTGTGGAGCGCGAGCCGAGCGTGGACACCCTCAGAAATATCCATAGCGAGACAGTATTACGTGGACCGTGTCCAGGTCGGTCAAGTGCGGAAGGTGCAGGAGATCGGTCCAGGAGCGGTGGTGGTGTGGGGCTGTTGGGTGCTGGGTGCGGGAAGACCCAGGTCGCGCTGCTTGAGCGGGCCCCTACTTATTGTGAGCGGGTCTTCGGTGATGACCACCCCGACACCCTGACCACCCGCAACAACCTCGCCGCCGCCTACCAATCGGCGGGACGATTCGCCGAGGCGATCGCGCTGTACGAGCGGACCTTCACCGACTCCGAGCGGGGCCTCGGTGCTGACCATCCGCATAGCGCGATGTACCGCGAATTACTCATATCGGCGCGGAATCGACTTCGTCGTAGGAGTTGATTTGTCTGTCTGAGGTCTGTCCCAAACAGGCACTGATCGGGGTCGTTGCGCTCGCTACTTTCTCGCAGAAGCGAGATCCTCACGGGCCCTCACGGTGAGGGGATGATCCGGTCCCAACACCCGCACACAATCGTCCAGTACACGCTCGTAAAGCGGGATCGCCTCTTGTTCTTGTCCTGCCACGCGGTAGTCGGTGGCGAGACTGAGCTGGGATGTCAGAGTGTCAGGGTGGTCTGGCCCCAGGACCCGCTGCCGGTGGATGAGGGTCTGCGCGTGCAGCAAGATCGCGTCGTTGATCCGTCCCACCTCCCGATAGACCGCGGCGAGGCTGTTGTGGGAACGCAGGGTGTCGGGATGGTCGACTCCGAGGATCCGCTCCGAATCGGTGCGGATCTGCTCGAACAAGAGAATCGCTTCGGCGACCCGCCCCGCCGACCCGTATGTAGTCGCGAGGTTGTTGCGCGAACGCAGGGTGTCGGGATGGTCGACTCCGAGGATCCGCAGGCGGTCATCAAGGGTCTGCTCGTACAGCGTGATCGCTTCGGCGGTCCGGCCTGCCGATTCGTAGGCGCTGGCGAGGTTGTTGCGGGAACGCAGGGTGTCGGGATGATCTGAGCCCAGGATCCGCTGGCGATCGGTGAGGGTCTGTTTGTGCAGTGTGATCGCTTCGGCGACCCGTCCCGCCGACGCGTATGCGCTGGCGAGGTTGTTACGGGAGAGCAGGGTGTCGGGGTGGTCGTTTCCGAGGATCCGCTCGGAGTCGGCGACGGTTTGCTCGTGCAGTGTGATCGCTTCGGCGATCCGCCCCGCTGATTCGTAGGTGTAGGCGAGGTTGTTGCGGGATACCAAGACGTCGGGGTGGTTTTCGCCGAGGACTCGTTCGAGGTCGGTAAGGGTCTGTTCGTAGAGCAGGATCGCCTCGGCGGTCCGGCCTACCGTTTCGTAGGCGCTGGCGAGGTTGTTGCGCGACCCCAGGGTGTCGGGATGATCTGAGCCCCGGATCCGCTGGCGATCGGCGAGGGTCTGCTTGTAGAGCGTGATGGCTTCGGCAGCCCGGCCCGCCGACTCGTAAGCGCCGGCGAGGTTGTTGCGAGAGTTCAGGGTGTCGGGATGATCTGAGCCCATGATCCGCTCGGAGTCCTCGAAGATCTGCTTGTAGAGCGTGGTGGCTTCGGTGATCCGCCCGGCCGACTCATAGGTGCCGGCTAGGTTGCTCCGGGAATGCAGGGTGTCGGGGTGGTCGTCTCCGAGGATCCGCCGGCGGGCGGTGAGGGCGTGGTGGAAATAGTTCGAAGCGCTGGCGTGCTGGCCCTGCCCCTCCAGGAACAGCCCGGCGGTGTTGCGTATCGCCGCGATCTGGACTGTTAGCGAATCGATATCGTCGCTGGCGGGATGGCTGGTGAGGGCTTCGATGTGGGGTAGCAGTGAGCGCCAGATCGGCCACGTGGTCGGATCTTGCCAATTGGGCAAGGTGTTGTGCAGGGTGTCAGCGGCGACAGTGCGAGCCCGCTCGATCGAGACAGAGTCGCGGTGCAGGTCGGTGGGGTCGGGGGTGCGGGCCACGGCTTGGACCAGTCGGTGAATCGAGAGCCCTTTTCCGGTGGGGTCGGGGATGATCATGCTGTAGACCGTAAGCAGCCCGAGTGCAGCATCACCGGTCACCGGATCGGTAGTGCTGCGGCACAGGGGGAGTGGGATGTTGTCGGGTGCGTACCAGGCAAGGATCCGCAGCAACTCGACCGCGGCGGGGTCGGTCTCGGCGATACGGTCCAGGGTGACCCGCCAGATCCTGGCGATCGTGCGCTGCGGGTCGGTACCGGCAGCGGCTCGGTCGAAGGTGAGGCCGGGCTGGTCGTTCAACAACTGCAGGTAGGCGTGCGGGGAGGTGAAGCGCGCCTGGGCCAGGTACGCCCCCGCTTGCTTGACCGCCAGGGGTAGATACCCCAATGCTTCACACAACTCCGCGACACCGTCGAGATCACGGGGGCCGCCTGCGGTGATCAACCCGGTCAACAGTTCTTCGGCCTTGTCGACGGCGAGGACATCGAGCGAGATCACCATCGCGTCGGCTTGCCACGGCACCGACAGACGACCGGTGATCAACACCCTGCCTGTCCGGGCACGTGCCAGCAGTGCGTCGATATCGGCGGGGTCTTCCACGTTGTCGAGGATCAGTAGCCACCCGGTATGGCTGGCCAACCACTGCAATCCCCGCTCGGCGAGGTCCTCGACAGTCAACGCCTCGGCTAACGCGGGCTGCAGTCGGGCCGCGAACCCAGCCAGGCCCTGCTCGACCCCGGCGAGGGAATCCGCGCGGATCCACACGATCGGCGCGCATCCGTGTGGATGCTTGCCGGCCCAGTAGGCGACCAAGCTGGATTTACCGACACCGCCCAACCCGTGTACGGCGGCCACGACGACCGACTCCTGGGCGATGACCGCGGCGTCCAAGCGCTCCAGTTCGGTTTCGCGACCGACGAACCATCTCGGCCATGACTCCAGGTTGTCGATCCCCGCGGGTGCCTCGACCTCGGCCATCGGCTGGAAGGCTTCTGCCGGAGGCTGCACCACCCGGGTGCTACTGATCTGGGTGATGAAGTTGCCGTCTACGTTGACTCCGGTAGCCGAGAACATTGCCTGCGCGGCGGGGGCGGGCCTGGGTGCCGCCGCGCTTAGTGAGGGTCCGGCCGCGCCGAGACCACCTGCACATCGGTCACCGAGAAATCCCCCAGGGTCTTCACGTCTTTCGCGATCACCCCGCTCGCGCCGGCGGCCCGGATCCCGCGGACCTCGATCTGCCCGGCCTCCACGCGTTCCAGTCGCACACCTACCAGCTCGGCGGCCTGGGGTGAATGCTGTTCGATCACCCCCAGCAGTACCTGCACGGCGGCCGCCAGCTCCGTATCTGCGCCCGCGCCTGCCGCCTCCAGTTCCTCGGCCAGCACCTCTTGGCGTTTCAGCGCCTGTGGCCGGGCTTCGACGATTTCCACGTCTACAGACGAATACCGCCGCTCCAGCAGTTCTTTCACCTTCTTGTAGGCATCGCCCACTGCCAGTTTCGCGGTCTCGGTCACCCCCGCTGCCAGACCTGCCGCTACCACGGAAGCCGATGCTACTGCCGCAGCCATTATTTCCGGACCCATCCGAACCACCCCTTCTCGACATCGAACCAGTCCGGCACGAACACTGGACGGGTACCCTGCACAAGATAGCGAAAAACCAGCCACCGCACCGTCGTTCGAACAACCGATACGGCTCGGACAACCTTCCAAGCAGGCGTCTGACCTCCGATTCCCATCTCTTCTCGGTCCTCACCAGGCCGAATAGGGCTCTAGTCCGGGGCGGGCTCATTTAGCGGGGCCCGCTCACTCCGGTCAGTCAAAATCCGCTTCAGTTGTGCAACTCAGGCTGAAGGCTGACTGAGTCAGAATTATGTAAGCGCGACCAAGTATGGGGCGGAAGGCATAGTACAGACTTCCGGTCGTCACTCCAACGGTCGCTACTATTCGATATCAATGTCGAGGTCGGTAAGATCCGGCAGCCTTGACGACCAATTGATCCATGCTTCAACGCTCAGCTGTGCAGGGTTCGCAACATGCAGATTGTCGCGAAGGATCGACAGCGCGTTCGTAGCCAAAGCATCATAGTCACTCCTCATAGCTGGCCAGGAAATCGATTTACGCCAGTTATCGCCGTCCTCCTGCGGCCTTGCCCAGCCACCGGCCTCCAACTGATCCTCACCAGCAGTTGACATTCTAAACCGGTGATCGATCTCAGTATTCGGAGCAATTTGGCACAGCAATTCGACACCGCGTCTCGCGTGATGTAAGAATTCGAACTGAATGAATCGCTCACCCGGCGCGCTAAGAATCAGTACCTGATGGTAGGGCATCCTGACCAATGTTTTCACTAGGCCGCGTGATAGCAACCGCCAGTCTGTCGAGGAAACTTGCGCGGTAGTTACACCAGCAATATTGTCATTTATCTGGCCTTTTCCGCTGTCAGAATCCCGATCCGCGTAAAATTCCTCGTCTTCATCCTCGTCGTCCGCCTCTACTTCAATAGCATTGTCTAGCCAGTCCTGATATCGTGGGTTCCTAAGCCACAATACGATTTCGCCATCGCTAACCTCAAGACTTACCACGACACTAGCTAGACCGAGCCATGTAATGGCTTGCACCGGACCAGTGGCATACCGATCCGAACTACCAAACAGGCCCATCAATCGCTGCGCTATTGCGGCGAATGCATCCCCATCCGACTCGAACCATCCGCTGCCGGATGCCGTCGATTGTCCAGACACAGGCACAGATATCACTGATATTCCGGTTTTCGCAATACCAGATACCGAGCCTCCATTTGTGTGTGCAAAAGCTCTGGGGTAGACAAGATCGAGCGCTGTGGCTAGCAGCATGTGAGACTCGCCGACAGCTGGCCTGGTCCACCCAGCAACCCGACAAAAGCTATCAAGGTTCTGATGGGTCCAGGTCCAGTTGAAGGTCGATGCGAGTCTCGCAATGTGGAGTGCACCTGCAACATCGGCATGCATACCTTGACACTACTTCCTATGACGATGGGTGCGTTGCACCGCAGGTCGTGGGGCCGAGTGCGCCACGACGTTCTCAGCCAACTGGTCGGTTGATTCCAAAGATTCTGGGCAGTAGACGATCAGGTTGAATCGGTGCGTGCGAGCTACCTCTCTCGTGTCGCGTGACGGTGACCGAGAGATCCTGCAAGCCTGGATCCGGTCCACGACGATGAAGTTGATGTTCCCCCGGTTTCGTGGAGTCGAGATACCAGAATTCAGGCCACTCCACGAAACCGGGGGAACATCACTCCGTGAAAACGGGGGTGCCTCTCTATTTGTCAAGCTGCTGTAGAGGATTCGGTGACGTCTGTCGTCGTAGCCGGTTCTCGTCGGTGCTCATGGTCCGCCAGATGTGGTTGGACAGGTGTCGTTTCAGGCAGCGCGTGGCCGCGCGTGGCGTCGCTCCTGCAGCCATCTTGCGGTCGTAGTAGGCGCGGCCGGCGCTGCCCGGCATTCGGATCTGGACCATGGCGACGGTGTGGATCGCGGAGTTGAGTTGGCGGTCGCCGTAGCGGTTGAGTCGGTGGCGCTGGTGATCGGCGCTGGCGATCTCGACCGGGGCGGTGCCGTTGTAGGTGGCGTAGGCGCCAGCCGACGGAAACCGGGCCGCCGGCCCGGTGCGGCCGATCAATCGGGCCGCCAGAACGGGACCGACACCGTCGATATCGCGCAGCCGGGTGCCATGCTCGTCGAGCAGCTGCTCGGTTTCTTTCTGGTTCGCGGCCAGCTGCTGATCGAGCCGACGCACGTCGGTTATCAGTTCCTTGCACAACTCGACACGCACTCGGTCGGCCTTCACCTGTGGGCGGAACCCGCGCAGGACCGCCGCGGCACCGGCGGCGGTCAGGCTGGTCGGAGCACCACCGGCAAGCAAGTCCCGCAACAGTGCATGCAGCTGGTTGACCGTCCGAGTCCTGTTGTGGGACAGGTTGAGTCGTCGTTCATCCAGCAGCTTCAGAGCGTCGGAATGATCGTCGACAGTGATCGGTCGACAGTCTCCCTGCAGCGCGGCAACACAGACCGCCGCTGCCGCGGCGTCGATGCGGTCGGTTTTGCGTCGCCCACCGCGCGAGGGTTCCCGTACCCGCGCGGTCGCGGTGGTCGGCACGTCGACGACGATCTCGCCGCGAGCGATCAGCCACCGTGCCAGATGACGACCCAGGCCCTCGGCGTTCTCGACCGCCCATCGGCGCACCGGCCACGGCTTGGCCCAAGCGATCACCCGCTTGTAGTCGGCGAGGGTGGACTCGATGCGGATCGAGCCGAGATCGGTGTTGCTGACCGGATCCACCGCGGTGGCGGTGTGGGTGCGTTTGTGCGGATCGATACCGATGACAATCATCGAGCACGGGTCCCTTCTCGCATGGTGGGCGGGGATCCGCGGCGGACAATCCGACTTCGAGCACCTTGCCCGTCCTTGTGGTCACGCCTCTCTTCAGTCACGTCGCGAACGCAGACCGGGTGGTGCGACATACCCCACGCTGAGTCAGCCGAAAACCTCGGCGACAGGAACCTCAGGAGTCAAACCACCCGGTCTGCTACGGCACGCTACGGGGAGCAAATCCGACCACGAACCGCTGCCAGCCATATAAGTCGAAACCTCAGGTCGAGCCGACTGTGCGCAACGCAGTGTGGATGCGTTTGCCGTTGGCGGTGAGCACGGCGATGCCGGTGCCGGTGAGGCTCGGGTCGATCCCAACCACGATCATCCGTTGATCTCCTGTGTGGTGTTGGCTGCGGCGTTGATCCGGACGGTGCGGGAGGGCAATTGGTCCACCGGTGTTGATGCCAGGCTTGAGTTCGGATTCGATCTGGTGACGGTAGGCGCGAACTGATATGTTGCGCTTGCCAATTCGCTCGTCTCGGGTGCGCCGGGAGGCACCGCCCCCAAGGCAGAGCGAGCTCGAATCCAACACGGGGGAATCCGATGCGAAAAGCCATACTTGCCGTTGCGACCGTCTTCATCGGCTCTGGCGTCATGCTCATCACCGCAGGACCTGCACAGGCGGACAATTCCCTCATCTGCGTGAAAGGCGGAGGACGCGTTCACATTCAGACGGCCCCCTACCCCAAAAAGGGCACGCAAGGGGTATGTCTGGGCGGCAGGTACGACGGCCAGGTTCTGTTCAGGCATTACACCTACTAAGGCCAACTGCCCGGGACCCGGGTGCTGCCGACCTGACGAAGGTGGGCGCCCGGTCCTCGCACAGAACTCACATCTCCGCCTGACCGGGTTGCCGGTCAGGCGGTTTTGTTTCACGCGCACGATTCGGCTCCCGTCTCCCTGTCCTGATAGTCGTGCATGATCGCCTCGATCGGTGTGCGCTCGAATCGTTTGGCATGGGCCTTTTCACATGTGTCGCAGTCACATTGGGCGCAACCATCGCGCCGCTTCCGTGTGCGCCACGAGCTTCGGCGTCGGCCAGGGTCTCGAACCATGGGCGCCGCGTGCTGGCGTTACGTGCGGTGTGGTCGGCTTCGAGTGCGGCCTGCATCGTTCGCGCGCTGACAGCGAGCCGTTTGAGTTGGTCGACGAATACACCGAGGCGGGTGCCGAGCGCTGTTGCGAAGTCGGGTCGAACCCTACGAAGGTGAGCAGTGCTCGATCAAAGTCTTTGTGCGCGTTGCATTTTCGCGCCTAGTGTTTCATGCGTGGGAAGTACTCGGGAGTTCGGGGCAGCTGGCCGCGGCGGCTCATCCCTGGCCGCCCGCGGCGGGCAGATACAGGGCGACGACGCGCTGCACGCCTTCGGCTTGCTCCTCGGTCATCTCGAGATCGCTGCTCTCCGAAGAACGGCTCGTGCCCCAAGGCATCGAGGGCCGCACGCCGTTTCGCGGCCCGCTCGAAGATGTTCTGCACCAGCTCGTCGGCGGGCTGCGCGCGGGGATGGGATTCGCGGGCACCGTCACGATTCCCGAGTTGCAGCGGGCACAACTGATGCGGATCACAGCAGCGGGGATGCGCGAAAGCCACCCCCACGACGTCGCGATCACCACGGACGCACCCAACTACGCATCGAAGCCTTAGTCGACCAGCGCTTGCCGCTACGCATCGGGTAGCGGCAAGTGGGGGCTCGTGACCGCGACAACCGACTACCGCTCCGGCACCTACCTCTACGCCGGAATCCGGTGGCACCAACAGAGTTGGTGCCACGGCCTCTTCGCCGACGCCGGCACCACCTGCGAGATCCCCGGGCATGAACGCCTGGTCATCGAGACCGACAGCCGAGCCCACTGGTGTTTGGGCTTCACCGACTACCGGGGCCCCGGTAGTCGCCGTCGATGCCCCAGCAGCGCCACGCTGCGGATCAATACCCAGTGCGTAGGCTCCGGCTCCGGGAAGGCCTGAGCACCGCCGAGAGGGCGCTCCCACGTCACCGACTGGCCGATGCCGGCCAGATCATCGGGCGCAGAATCATCGTGCGCCCCAGCGTCCCGACAGCAGGGGCCTGCCAGAGGATCGTGACCAAATGTCAAGGTGGGAAACCCCTTTAGGTAAACCGCCTGCGTCCGCCGTAGACGGGTGGTCGCTGCTCCGCGGTAGCCTTCATGGTGGTAGCCGCCCGAGCGGGTGGCACAAACCGTGGATCGGCGCGAACGTAGGGGAGTGGTTGTGGGGTACGGGATCATGGCGTACTCGGTTCGGATCGAACATTTGCGCGCGCCTTCGACGTTCGCCTCAGAACCGGCGGCGTTCTACGACTGGATGGTAGGGCTTCATTCGTCCGCGATCAGCTCAGCGCAGCGACGCACCGCGCTACGCGAATTGTTCTTCAGTGAGCCGCATTCGGGCACCGACGGGGCGGACTACGGGTACGCGCTGAAGGTGCTTTGCGAGCGGTTCGGCGGCTCGTTGAACAACGAGTACTGGTATCCGATCGGATCAAGCGGGCTCGACACGGTCGGTCAGGAACTGGCAAGGCTTGGGGTGAAGCTCGACCCCGCTGATGATCTCGCCTTCGCCGGCGCACCCGTCCCGATCCCGGAGGTCGACGACTTTCCAGGCATCGGCTACCTGACCTGTGCGCGGATGAACGAGCTCGCCCCGGCCCTGGACGCTGCGAACTTGAGCGTCGTCGGCGACCCCTACGTGCGAGGGGCCATTGCAGAGATACAGCAGTGGATACACCACTGCACTGAGGATGGCAGCGACCTGGTCACCTTCTATCACTGACCGGAGTCTCCGGTGCCTGCAACAGGCGCCGATCCGTGTTCGTCGGAACCCGATCTGGTCTACGTTGCCGAGGTGAACGAAGACACCGATCTCGACCCCTCACCGGCACAGCTGGCATGGTTTTTCGCCTTGGATCTCGACGAGCAGGTGCAGCTGATTGCCGACCCGGAAATGGCGCTGCCGCTGACGCTGGTCAAACGGATCACGACCCTCGGTGGAACCGCATCGACGGCGTACTGGGTCGGACAGCCTCCCGGCCCGCTGCGGTTGACACCGCACCATGCCCGTCTGCTGAACCGACGACGCCAGCACCTGCTTGAATGGTGGTCCGGCCTTCCGGCTGCTGTCCAGCAGAAGTTCTTGGACAACCGCCACGGTGAGATGCAGTGCGACCTGCGCGGCTTCGCCCTCGAAGCGGTCACGACGCCGACGGAACCTTCCTCGATGTTCTCCGTTGGGCCGTTCAGCCGCATATTCCTTGAGTGGAGGGCCACGACCGCGGAGAACGCCTGATCAACCAACCCCGACCATCCAGGTACCGGGTTGGTCGGGATCAGGGATGAGAAGCGGAGCGGTATAGGCCGACGCAGCGGGTCGGGGCGTGACGATTGCGGGGATCATGCTCCGGCCCCGGAGATGTTCGAGCGTCGTCACTGCCCGACTCGCTCAGCTCGACCACGCGCGTTGGTAGGGCCGGTCAGGCGAGGTCAGCCACATTCCCCCTGAGCAACCGTGCGATCCTCGTCGAGGCGGTTTCCATTGGGGTAGAAGGGGGTTGGCTGTGATAGGCCGAGACGAGCAGGGTGTGTTCGAGGTGCGATGGGGCGGCGACCGATTCATGAGGGGGTGGTCGGCGACGGCCGACGAGTTGACGACGATTCTTCACCGTTACGGCATCCCCGACCCCGACCTGACCAACCCTGACGTGTCGACCATGACGGTCGAGAACCCCGAAGAGGTGCGTACGGGCCGGCTCGATGACGACATTGACGAGTGGAACCGATTGCTGCGGTCGCGGGCAGATGGACCCCAGCGCGCTCAGCTGCGCGAGGCTCTGGTCGCGTTGAGAGATCAGATCCCCGCCGACGGCGCTGAACTTCGACGATGGTTGGCACAACGCGCCGAGGTAGTGAATGCCGAGGCACCGCAGGTCGATCGGGTCGCGGTGTTCCAGGGTGGCAGTCCGGTCCGGTGTGATCCCGGGCCCGAGTTCCCGGCCTGGTCGGAGTGTCTGGAGTGGGTGGATTCGCAGACGATAGTTTCCACGGTGGACCGGGTCTGGGGCAGTTTCGACCGGATGGAACGGCATCGGCGGTCCTTGGATGCGTTCTGCCTGTCGCTGCGCGCGGCCGACTCGGCGCCATTGCTGGAGGCCTGGATCGATGACTTCACCATCGGCAGATTGCGCCAGCCCGTGCAGCTGGTTCGTGTCGAGGGCCCAGCCGGGCCAGTACACCAGCTGCGCGCCGACGGAACGCACCGCGCGCACTTTGCGCGGGTGTTCGGCCTGCCAGTGATGGCATTGGTCAAGATCAGTCAGTTGCCGCGGCCGCTGATCGTGATCGATCACCCCGATCACCCGGGTCCGGATGCCCTTGGTGCGGGGTTCGGGCGTGTAGCGTCGCTATATATGGGGCTGCGAGCGCGAGGCCTTCTTGAGGTCGACGGCGACCCGCGACGGCCGGACTTCATGGACGTGTGGCAACTGCGGCGGGTGTGTGCGGAGTGGATGTTGCTTCCGCCGGCTGAGGCAGCGGCGGCCAATCATGCCTACGACAAGGTGTTTCCGGGGGCGCTGGTCGAGGCCACAGGACTCACCGCCGAGCAGCTCTATGACCCGCACCGGTGGGCTCGTGCAGTTGTGCTGCCACCGAGTAAGCTGTTCCGGGCCCGCCTGTGGCATGAGAACCGCAAGCGCAAAAGGCTTTTCGCGCGAATGCACGACGTGCCGACCGCTCCTGCATTCGGGATTGACCTCGCTCAACCGGACGGGGGAGTCAATGCGTCCCGGCAGGGGCCGGAGCTCACGGCTGACAAGCGCGAGCACTAGGTGGCTGACGAGGGCGTCCCGGGCGGGGCGTTTCGACTCGAACTGGTCAGCGATGTCGGAGTTCTCGGCGGCCGTCGCCGTCGGCGTGTCCGGAAAGACGCGAGCGCAGTACGCCTCGAGCTGGCGTACTTCCGGCGCATCCTCGTCCTACGGGCCCACAGGCGGCTCCGTCACACCGGTGGACTCCAAGAACCTGTGCGCTTGTGCGCGTTGGCGTTCCGGCGACACCCATTCTGTCCACGTCGGGGTCGTCTCGACGGCTTCCCCGCCGGACGCCATCGTCAAGATTTCGTCATCCACCGTGCTGTCTCCGTACTCTCGAATTTTCCGAAGAACCTGGGATCCCTGCGAGGGATCACGCTAGCGCCAGGAACCGACACGTGATGCCGCTGCGTGGCCAACCCCGGCGCGCGGGCTGTCATCGGCCCGACCCTGGCATACACCGCACCCGCCTCGGCGCGGTAGCGGTCGGGTCGATCGATCAGTCGCACGGGACTCCGTACCCGGCCACAGTGGTATAACCAGCTTCAGTATCGATGCGATAGTCCACTCCAGCGGGCACATATACCCAATCACCGGTGCGATATTCGGTACCGTTCAGCGTTAACGACCCCGAGACCACAAGACGCAGAATCGGCTCACCGTGCCGGTGCGACTCCACTGCGGTACGTGGGGCGACCTCGGTCATTACCAAGAACTGCGCGGATGAGATATCGACGGGCACAACGCATTTCGTGATACCCGAAGCGGTGTTTTCCTGCATTGTGAGGGCGCGCCACTCACCGTCGCGAAACGTGTGTGAATCGATGATCGTCGCAGATGTGGACTCGGAGACAAACTCGTCCACATCTATCGCAGAGTGCAGCCCGACCGGTTCCAAATTTTGCATCGAATCTCCCTGGGGGTTGTCAATGTAACGAACAACGGACAGAGGCAACGAGCCTGCTCAGGCTACTGCCATGCCGTTCTCTCGACTACGCGCCGCGCGTGCGCCTGATCGCCGACTCTCTGAGGCTCGGCCGCCGGGACCGGGGGGCGGTGATCCTGTTCTGACCGGGCAGGTCGGCATCCGTGAGGCAAGGTTGTCGACCATGTGGCAGGGCCGCTAGCTCGCCGCTGCCCTCCTGAGCACCAAAGACACGGACGCGAGTCGCCCGATGTCGGCTCCGAGGTATGTCCGCGCCGACGATCGCGGCGGCCGATACGGTGGATTCCCGCGACCGGCCGAGTCGCCTGCGAGGGACGCACGGCCGCGAAGGGCCGCTGTGCTTTCGCTCTTCTCGCCGATCGGATCACCGCAGAGCTCTGGGCGATTCGGTGCATCCTGAACCCGGTCCCGAGCCGAGGATCCGCTGGAAACCGTCACGCAAGACCGAGGCTCGGTCCAGGAAAGCCTCAGGATCTCACAACGGATGGGCCGGGAGGCTGCGGCTTGGTTGGCGGACCTGGGTATCGCGCTTCGGCCATTCCCCTCGGACACGATTCTCATCTTGCCGGGAAGCCGCTCGGGTATCCACCGGATGCCGATCAGTCCGGACCGCGCGGCGGTCGCTGACTGGTGACGATCAGTGGAATTCGGGATCGGCTACCCAGCCGGAGTCGTGATCGCCCGCAGCGTACCTCGCCCTGGCCTACACCCTCGAGGGCTTGGTGCGGGTCAGATACAGCCCGGATACGGCCATTCGAATTGCAGGTAGTTGAACATGGCGTTCCAGGCGTAGTAGCCGTAGGTCGACGGGTCGCCTTCGCAGGCGATGAAGTTGTATCCGAAACCGGTCGGATAGTCGCCGTCGGGATAGTTGACGAAGAGCGTGCTGTGGTAGACCAGGAACCACTTGTTGCTGCCCTCGGCGGTGTTGAAGGACAGGGCTTTCGGGCCGAGTCCGTCCATCACGCCGACCGTGGGCAGACCCGCGAGAGTCGGCCACATATCGGTCACGCCGACGGGAGAGGGGAGATACGAGTGGAAATCTCCACTGGTCGCGTCGAGAATGGCGAGCCGGTTTCCCGCGATGAACACGTAACTTTCGTTGACGGCCGTGGCGCAGGAGATACCGTTGCTCCATTGCTTCCGCTCGTCGTCGCCGAATTCGCCGTCGGCGATCCGCTGTAGTCCCCTCCACACCGTCGTCAGTTTCGATGGCGACCAGGTCAGGGTGTCGCCGTTGCCGTTCGTCCGCGCGCAGTACTGGCCGTTGAACAGCCACCACATACCGGTGCGGGGACTGTAGGCGCAGGTATCCAATCCACTGTCGAATTCCGAATGCCCCCGCAACGCGGTCCACGCGTAGGTGTCGCGGAAGTCCCTGGGGCTGGTGTGCATGGTACTGCCGTTGTAATCGGTGGAGAAGTAGATCGACGACACCCGCTCGTCCGGATTCGTATTGGTGGCGGTGAAAGCCCAGCGGCCCTTGTAGGCGTTGATGGAGTTCACCGTCCACCATCGCAATCCGTTCACGGTATCCGGGGGCCCGACGGGACCGGGGGGATTGTAGCCGGGATCGGGTACCGGGTTCACGATGGGCGAGGGAAAGGTGCCTTCCAATTTGACCCTGTGGTCCGATACCCCGCGGGATACCGACTTGATCGATTCCACTTCGGTGTCGATATACGCCTGGATGGCCGCGAAGAGGGGCACGAACTCCTCGAAGGCTTCCATCGACTCCTTCAGGACTTCCTCGAAGAATTGCCCCATGCCGTCGATCCAGGTGACCGCCTGCTCGCTCAGATGAATGGTGTACCAAGGAAAATCCACCTCGGTATAGATATCTTGTCTGAGGTCGGCCTTGCTGACGTCGGCCGGTGCCGGATTGCGGCGGTGGACGAGTGGTCCGGCGGAGGATTGCGGGGAAAGCAGCACGACGTCTCCTCGGGAACCGCCACAGAAGGGGCGGCGGGTAGCACGAAACCCCATGTGTGGGAAAGGTTTTCAACTACTTCTTCCAGATGACTGTATCGAGCTGTGGTGCGGTGGTGCAAGAGTTCTCGACAGGTCGCGAGTTCACGGGGTGACGGCAGGTGCCCGCCGGAGGAGGTCGCGGCCGATCGCCGGATCGGACTCCCGGATCCGCAGGGAAGGAACGATTTTCGTCGACCGGGTGGGCCCGTCTCGGGATCCGAAATCTCGGCCCTGCGCGAATCCGCACCGGTGTCGATCACGCCGGGTGCGCCCGCACCGAGGAAGCGCACGGCCCCGGTGGCTTCGCCTCGGCGCAGGCGCGCCGAGGCGGTCTCCGGTCAGTTCGGCGCGGACGCGCCCGAGGTCGGCGGCAGTGGTTTGGTGATCACCGGTTGCGCTGCCGTCACGGCGCCCGTGGCCCCTCCTCATGGATGTGCTCGCTGGACAGATCGTCGCGCGAACGCCTCATTACTCACTGTCGCACGGCCGAGATCCGTTCCAGCGGAAGGTGGTACGGCAACGAGCCGGGCGGCGGGCTCGCACGCTGATCCCACGCGACCCCCAACAACCACAACAACCGGAACCACCGAAGAAGGTCATGCCCATAGCTCTTATCGCTGCTCGAGAGCAGATGCCCGACGAGCCGGAGTGCTTCGAGGGAGAGGCCGAAGCCGTGCAGGCGCATGCCGAGCGGGGCGAGGGTTGTAACACCAATGTAAGCGCCATAGGCCGGATCCGTCGCTCCAGTCGGCGCCGAACGCTCTGCGGGTGCTGTGCGGATCATTCGGGGAATCGCTGGCCTCAGGGTCCTGCTGGGCCTGGTTCTACTTATCTTTCTCATCGGCGGGTTCTCGCCTGGCACGGGAGCCGCGACGGCGATTTTGGTCGTCGTAGGCGTAGCGTTCGTACGTCGAAGACGCGATGCCGAGACACGCAATACGAGCTCGACCGGGTGCTGCGGATGTTCGCTGACGAACCGCACGATCACCGACGGGTCTGGCCGAGCTCCGAGGCGAAATACGCACTCGCATCACGCAATGCAGCGTTGACCCGCTCCAGCTCGGCAACCCGTTTCCGGAGCTGCTCGTTCTCCTCGGCCATATCGGTTGTCGGGCGGTCATGACGTTGGCCGGCATCGGCTTCGGCCTGGCGGATCCAGTTCCGCAACGCCTCGTGATGCACCCCCAGCTGCGCGGCCAGCTTCCGGATCGTCGGCTTGGGATCGGACTCTCGATACAGCCGGACCGCCCGAACACTCAACTCGTCCGGATATCTCTTCGGTGGTGCCACTGATCGGCACCGGCGTCGCACGATGGTGCGATGCTGAGCCGTGCCGACTGCTGTACCGCCTGAGGTGAAGTCGGGCGCCGCCGCAGCGGTTGCGCCCTCGGCGACTTTCACCTCACCATGTACGACGGCCAGGCTGATCCCGACTCCGCGCGAGATCTCGCGCAGGGCTTGCCCTTCGGCGCGGCGGGCGAGGATCGCGCGGCGTTTGTCGTCATCGACGACCCTGGGACGTCCGCCTTTTCGGCCGCGGCGGGCGGCGGCGTCGAGGCCATCGCGGGTTTTACGGGCGATGTCGCGGCGCCGGTCCTCGGCCATGGCGAGCGCCAGATCCAGGATGAGGCTGCGTTCCGTGTGCTCGCCAGCGGCGATTCCGTGCAGGATTTTCACCGCGACGCCTTGCCGGAACGGGTCGTTGAGCACGATCAGCCCTTCGAGCAAGTTGCGGCCGAGCCGGTCGGCTTCCTGGACGGTGAGCATGTCCTCCCCGGGGCGCATGAAGTCCAGCGCGGCGCGCAGGCCCGGCCGATCGGCGATTCTCAGTTTGCCGCTCACCTTTTCCTCGAACACCCGCACGCAGATCGGATCGAGGTCGTCGTGCTGCCGCCGGGTCTCCTGTCTGCTAGTGCTGACCCGTACGAGACCGACGAGCGCCATTCCACCCTTGTCGATTCCTGAAGTCATCTGCGCGGATGCTCGCAGTCGTCTGCACTGTCAGCTACTGGGCCATCGGCTTGGTGGGTGAGCGGCCAGAATTTCGACTGTTCGAGTTCGGTTCATCGGTCCGCTGTAGTGGGCGAGGGCGGCGGCTTGGGCATTCGAACAGCGTTGTGGGTGGGCGCTTTTCGGCTAGATTTAGCGTTGCCTGTCGCGCTTCGATAGGGGGCTGGATGAGTTCGGGGTCGTGGTGGCCGGTTGCGGTGCCGATCGCGGTGGCGGGAGCGGCGAGCACCGGGTTGGCGATCGTGGTGAATTTGGCTACCGGAGACGGGCCGTGGTGGATGTGGGTGCTGGTCGCGTTCTTGACGGTGGCAGGTATCGGAATCTCGGTGTGGCTTGATGAAGCACAACTTGATGCGTCGTAGACGCTTCACTCACTGCCCCGGAACTCCTCCGCACAAGCGACGCAGTCGAAGCCTCGGGTACACCAGTCGGCAGCGCGCTCGTGGCCTCGAGCGCCTGCCTCGCCTTGGCCCTCGCCCAGCTCCGGGCGAGGGCCAAAAGCGCTTTCGGACAGCCCCTTGCTATCGGCGCAGCCGGTATCGGGCGTCGGTGCCGGATGGGACCATCGCGACGTGAACACCGACGAAGGTACAGACGCAGTCGGCAGCGACGCTGTCGTCGCGATCCTCGCAGACATGCAGACCGAGCTGCTGCTCACGATCGCGGTAGCTCGCATGGCACCGCGCGCCGGCGCGGCAGCCGTTCAACTGATCAGGGGTCAGGTCCCGTTCCTCGGGCAGACCTACGGCTACAACAGGACGAATATCCGTACCCCCGCAGGTTTCGATGTATGCGATCCGAGCGGGCTATTTCCTGTGTGGAAGGGATCCTCGACGACCATCCCGGCCGATCTGCTGCTCGATGCCCTCGCCCACGGCAGCGAGCATCACGCCTGGGGCGGGCGCATGTGGTTGCCGACGTTCTTCTCTCGGTGGGAGGAGGACTACCGACACCGGCTCGCCGACGCACACGGCTGCAAGCCGCGAGACTTCCAAATCCCGTTCTTCGGCGACCTGCGCAAACTGCGCAACGACATCGCTCACCGCGGTGGCGTTGCGCGCGCCAAAGGCGCGGCCACCTGCGAGATCCTGCAGTGGTTCGAAGCGGGCGACCCGATCGTGCTGGACCACACCCACTTCAAGGAGATCATCGAGAAGTTCCCCTGGCTCGAACTCGCGACGCCTCCGACACCGGCGCCGGCGGGCAAGGCGAATTTCGCGACAAACATCGACGACGATCTGGCATTGCGAGTGGAGCAGGCCACGCTCGAGGATGGGCTCAACCGTGCCGAGGTGGCCGATGCCGCCCTGGAAGCGTGGCTTACACAACGCGGAAAGTGAGCTAGCCGCCGATATCGCCCAGGATATGGGCCTTGCCGGCGGCCAGAAGCCAGATTCGAGGCTGCCGCTACGCCGTCGCTTCAACCCGCTCGATCGAGATCACCTGACTGACAGGCAACGCGTAGACCTGCCCCGCGAGCCTCGACCCGACTCCGCCATGCTCAATCCTCCTGTGCTGAAAGAACAAATCTGGAGAACGCTACGCGGTCGGTCCGACAAGTCCGCCTGCGTAGCAGGTGAAGTCAGCGACTCGCGCGGCTGAGGAGAAGGCCACCGCGTGAAGCTCAGCACCCCGCCTGGAACGGGAAGCAGTGACCGCTCCCGCCGACCGGGGCCTGCGGCTCTGACTCGGGGTCTCGGTAGTAACCGCCGAAAATCAACGGATATGGCGTGGCTTTCTGTCGCGCACGTGGGTCAGTGGGCGGCGCCGAGTTCGATCATGAGTACCCCGCCGATGATCAGGACGATTCCGGCGGTCATGACGCGGTTGAGGGGTTCGCCGAACAGCAGGCGTGCGGCGATGGCGGTGAGTGCGACGCCGCTGGCGGCCCAGATACCGTAGGCGACACCGATGGTCATTCCGTGTGCGAGGGTCAGGGCGAGGAAGGTGAAGGCGGTGAGGTAGCCGACGCCGACAGCGGCGAACCAGGCCTTGCGGGCGCCGGGTTGGGAGGCCATGCGTAGTGCCAGGGTGGCCGCGACCTCGCTGAGAATCGCGCCGATCGGCAGGATCCAGCTCATTTCGGGCCTCCCTCGGTCGCGGTGGTGGCCTTCTTCGGCGGGTGGGCGCCGAGTTCGACGCACAGCACTCCGCCGATGATCGTGACGATCCCGGCACCCATCAGCACGGTCAGCGGGTCACCGAAGAGCACCGCGGCCATGACCGCGGTGAGTGCGACGCCGCTCGCGGCCCAGATGCCATAGGCGACACCGAGTCCGAGTCCGGTGCGCAAGGCCACCGACAGGGCGGCGAAAGCGCTCAGGTAGCCGGTCGCGACGAGCGCGTACCAGCCGGGGTTGTCCTGGGCGGCGCGTAGTGAGAGTGTCGCGACGACCTCGGCGGTGATCGCGGTGGCGAGTAGCAGCCAGGTTTTCATCGGTTCGTTCCACCTTCCAGGAGTTGTTCGGCGACCGCGGCGAGGGCGGCGCGGTCGTGTTCGGAGACCGGAAACACTCCAGTCGCTTGGGCCGTCCAGTAGCCGTCGGCCAGCATTCGTGCCGCGCTCAGTCGCGCCCGCTCGGGCGCGGGGAGTTCGGGGGGCAGGGCCAGCCACGGTGTGAGCCGTCGTATCCAGGCATCGGTGAGCGCGGGGTAGTAGGCCGCGTCGGCGTAGATGGCGAAGTCGGCGCGGTCGAACTTCTCGTACAGGGCCGTCTCGAGATAGGCGCGGACCCGCGCGGTGACCGGGACCTGTCCGGGATCCCGGTCACCGATCCGCCGGCGCAACATCTGCTCCCAGCGTGACGCGACGTGATCGACCACGGCCAGCATCAACGCTTCCTTGGTGGGGAAGTGATACATCAGTCCCGGCTTGCTCAGTCCGGCCTGCTTGGCGGCCGATTCCAGGGTGATGTTGGCGCCGCCGGTGGTGCGAAGCAGTTCCACCGCGCCGTCGAGGATCCGCTGTCGTGAACTCGTACCCATACCTTTACTTTACCATCCGGATGGTAAAGTAAAGGTATGGGTTGGTCGCCGGTTCTTCGCGGTGTCCGTGGGGCGAGAGCGGGATGGGTGGCTGTAGCCGGGTCAGCGGCGCAGGTCGGCTACCGGCCCGACTAGTGAGGCGAGGGCGCGCATCGCCCCGCGTCGCCACGAAACCGACTTCCCATACCAACCAACAGTGTTGGGAGCCAAGCCGCCAGCAACTCGCCCCCACCGCAGGTCGAACCCGGCCTCACCAGCATTCAGCCTCGGCTACGCCATATCCGTTGATTTTTCGGCGGCTACTACCGGAACCCCCATCCGCTCGGAACTCGGCTTTCCGGTGGCCGACAGACTTGTCACCGGATGTCACTGTCGATCTGGTCGAGCGCCTCGACAACCAAGGGCAGCAGGTTCGAGCGGATGAAGTATCGCTCGATCACGGCGTCTTGGTTGTTGTTGGTGTGTTTCTTCTCGATGAGCCATCCGGGTGGCCGCGGCTGCAGGGGTATCGACCGGAACGCCTTCTGCTGTGCCGATTTCACCCCCGACAGGCTCTTCATGCCGATGAGTTCCTTGATGCGCGCGGGTGTAGCGCTGCCTCCCTCGGCGACCAGGGCCCGCAGCGTTTGCATGCCGGTCCCGGGCAGTCCCTCGATGAAGCGCTTGATCGTGGGCAGGTCCCACTCGCCGACCGTCACTGGCAGGTGGGGGACCTGCTGCGCTTGCAGAAGGTCTGCCGGAAGACGGCCTTGCTCGTCGCGCTGCACGATCGCCACGGACTCGACGGCGTCGCCACGGCGATGCGCGTCATCGAGATCTTCGACCGGGTGGCCGCCCAAGCCGACGGCATGGAGGCTGTCCGCCAGGAGTGTACGAAGACGCAGGCGGGCTGCCGGTCGATCGTTGTCCCACAGTTCATCGTCGAGTACATCGATAGGCCACGAGGTCTCTTCGAATGCTGCCCCGCCACTCTGCTCGATGTGGTGTGACGTCCATCTCAGCTCCCCGAGAGGGCCTCCCCAACGCGAATCATGAGGTGCGCAGACGATCGGACAGCGGCTGCTCAAAGCAATAAATGTGCAATAAGTGTGCACTTCGGCCGAAAAACGTCGAATCCCCAGGTATAAGAAAACCCCCTCCGACCCAGGTCAGAGGGGGTTTTCACTGTCGGGCTGACAGGATTTGAACCTGCGACCCCCTGACCCCCAGTCAGGTGCGCTACCAAGCTGCGCCACAGCCCGTTCCTGCCCCCGTCTCCGGGTGCTCGAAAAGGTTACCTCACCTCTTGGCGAGAGTACTAATCGACTGGTAGATGCACCTTTTTGTCGATCCAGCCGAGCATCGGCAGCGGTGCGGTCGGACGTCGACGGCGTGTTGTGGCCGAACTGCACAGAAACTCAACAGGTTCGATTCTGATCAAGCGTCCAGTGCTGAGTCGAAGCGGCGCTCCTCGGTAGCCGGTCAGCCATCGTCGAGTCGGTGCGCGAGCGGCTGCCGCTGTGTGCATCGACGGAGGCACCGGCTGTGATCGGTTCTGATGTGTGTTCGGACGACATGGCAGCGCATTCGAGCATGGCTTGGCGCGGTTTCCGCGTTCGCGGCCATGCCATGCATAAGCTGGATCGTGCCTGCGCCGTGGCGGCGGTGTAGGCATGTAGGGGAAGGTCTCGCCTCGTCGAGCGATCGGCTGAGGCGAGACGCCCTGTCCGGCTAGCTGGGATAAGCAAGATCGCTATCCGGACCGTTTTCCAAGCGAGAGGGAGGCCGCACATGGCCGTTCCCCCTGAATGGCTGAGCTGCGGTTTCGGCGAGCGTAGCTTTGGTCACCGACCGTTTCCCTGGTCGCCACACCCATTCGGACACGAAAACTGTCCGCGAGCAAAGGATTTCGTTCGGGTGAAGACAATGCTCGGTGCCCCGCGCGGATCCTGACCTACTCGGCGCCGGAAGGCCACCTCACGCGGATCAGTTCAGTGCGCCGTTGTAGTCCGGGAACTTGAACGTGCGCTCGGCGTGCCCGCCGGACAGGTCCGATGCGCTGTTGCCGATATTGGCGACGATCGTGTAGCCCTTGCTCTCGATGTCTGCCCGGCTCGCGGTCTTGTACTCGGCCAGGCCGGCATTGCCCGCCGACAGCGTGGTCGGCGCGCTGCCGTACAGCGCGTCGACCGGGTAGCCGACCGAGGTCAGGTTCGCCTGCGAGTAGGCGTTGACCAGGGCAGGTCTGCCGGTGACGAAGATGATCGCGGCGCCGTTCTGTTTCGCCCAGGTGGCCAGGTCGAGGACCGGTTGGATCGCGGGGATGACCAGGCCGGTGTTGTAGGAAGTCTCGAGCGTCGTGTTGTCGATGTCGAAGACGATCGCGGGTCGGGTCGCGCTGGGTAGTCGGCCGACGAGATAGATCTTCGCCTCGGCCACGACGGGGGTGATCTCGCCGATCCACTGAGCGTAGGGCGGCAGCTCGGACTGATTGCCCGACAAGGAGGACGAGCCACCACCCGGCAGGGCCGCGGAACCGGTGTCGGCGCCCGCGGCGGGCAAGGGGGCCAGGAGCGCGGCCGCGACACCGGCGACCAGAGATGCAGTAACGCGTTTCATCTATCGCACGCTAACAGCGGACCGAGCCACGCAGCTTCACAATCCCGCGCTGTGGGATTGCAGCCGGGCGCGCCCAGCGTGGCCGCGATCAGGGGTTCAACCACAGCGCTTCGCAGGGCATCCGTTGGTGGGGGAGGAATCCGTCCATGATCTCGCTGGCGGTGATGGAGGGATGAGGACGGGAAAGCCAGTGGTGAAGAAAGTTGCGCACGGCGGTGCGGCAACCGCAGAAGTCGACCACCAGGCCGCCCGTGATTACTCGGAGGTGGGTGTCGGGCTCGGCGGGGCGAGGCGATACGGGCGGTGACATCAGAACCTTCCCCGGCCTTCGGTGGCACCTACGACCGTGTTGCGCAACCACCGCGAATCGCCGGAGGCGATGTCGACGCGGAGGTCGGTCCAGGTGGGTGGAGATGACAGCGATCTGGGCGCCGACCGGGTCGGATGCTGCCAGGGGGCGGTATCCGTCAGAACCGGACTGCCGCCGTCCACAGCTTTCGCCAGCGCCCGCTGGGAAATTGTCGCTGTGAGCGATCTGCGCACAGGCTCTGTGTTCATGCGTCGCCTTATGTACGTGGTGAATACGGTCGGTCGTTGCGCGGCCGGACGATGGCCGTATGACTCGCCGATCGTCGGATTGGTTATCGCCGCCTACGGCGGACGTGATCTTCGCCCGCAATATCGACCGGAGGCAGGGCTGATCTGCCACTGTGCTGTGCGTCGCCGGGTTCTCCCGGGCTCAACAGCACGGGCTACACGATAACACGGTTATCGTCGACGGGTTCTCGTGGATGTACTGCGCGCGCTTTCTCGCGGCCGTCCATCATTCGGATGTCGGCAGGATCGGACATACCTTTTGGTAGGTTTAACTGTACGGTGAAGTATGGCGCCAGCGGCGAGGAGACGACCATGACCGACGAGTCAGGCAGTACCCGGCCGACGGCGCCGGTGTCCAAACGCAAAGCGGCGGCCGCGCGTGGGGCGGCGCGCAGGCTCGGCGTCGAGGACTGGACCGACGCGGCGCTGCGCGTGTTGCTGCGCGACGGCGTCGCCGCCATCACCATCGCCAAGGTCTGCGATGAGCTCGGCGTCACCAAAGGTAGCTTCTACTGGCATTTCGACGGTATCGACCAATTGCTCGAGACCACCGCGCAGTTCTGGTGCGCCGATCAGAACGACGCGGCCCGCGGCTTCACCGACCTCGACGAACTGCCGACGCAGGAGCGCTTGGCCCGGATGGGCGCCCTGCTCACCGGGGAGCGGGTCTGGCAGGTGGAGCTCGCGGTCCGCGACTGGGCGCGCACGAACGCCAAGGTGGCCGAGGCGGTGAAGGCGCTGGATCAGCGGATCTTCCACACCCTGTCGAAAACCCTGGTCGACATGGGATTCTCTGCGGAACAGGCGGAAATGCGCGCCGGGCTGATGTGCTTCGCCGGGATCGGCTTCGTGCACGGCAATCAGAACCTGCCGGTGCCGACAGAGGATCAGCGCCGCGAGTTCTTTCGGTTCATCACCAGCACCGAGCCGCCTCGCTGAGGTCCGTTGCACCGCAATGGGTTCCGCACCCGATGAGCACGGTGCGCAGGGTCATGTCAGCGCGACCAGTTCGTGCAGTGTGGTCCCGCTGCGTCGCTGCGGTCCGCTCTCGGTGTGCACGGTCAGCTCGAAGCTCGACTCGAATCGGAAGTAGCCCGGGTGCCCGACCAGGCGGTGGATCAGGGGTTTGACCAGGCGCGAACGCGCGATCGGAAGATCGTCGAGCAGGTCGTGGGCGTGGATGACCCGCTCGACGTCCAGGCGCAGTTCGAGCTCTCCGGGCACCTGCAGTGCGACCCATTCGGGGTAGTCCCGCCCCGCCGTGGCGTCGAAGCGCGTCGGCCCCTCGGTGAGGACGGTCTCGCCGGTGGACAGCACGATGTCGGCGTGGTGGGCGAGCATCAGCGGGCTGATCTCGTGTCCGCCTCGGCGCTGCTGGGTGAGCACCGAGGCGAACAGCAGCGAGTAGTCCTCGACGTACAGCCTGCCCCAGTGCCAGCGCTCGATGATCTTCTTCATGTCGCCGACGCCCCAGTTGTGGTCGTGATACCCACGTCCGGTGACCTCGTGTCGCACGCCGTCGAGCTCGATCGAGCCGGTGACCGCGGCACGCGGCGCGGCGACCATCCAGCCGAAGGAATCCTTACTGCCGAAGCGGGTTTCCCCCTTGCCGGGCATCCAGCTGGGGACCTCGTTGTGGAACCGCAGGTCGAAGACGAGACCGTCCTCGGCCATCCGTAGGTGATGGACCGGCAGGCCGTCGTCGCGGAACTCGGTGCGCGCGGTGTTCGCGCCGACGCGTACATCGCAGGCGTCGGGCGAGAACGAGGTCGCCGAGTGCGGATAGCGCCGCGACACCTGACGGCGGGTGCCGTCGGGGGCGTAGACCATCATCTCCACCCAGGGCCGGGCCAACGGCAGGTCCTCGGGTCGACGTTTGGTCAGGAAGCCGATCACCACGTGGCCGGTATCGAGGTGCGCGTCGAAATACCAGTGTTCGAAGGCGAGCTTGCTCGGCGAGGGATGTAATCCGTTGTGGCGCGGCTCGACCGGCGTCAGTTCGCCGTCGCGACGGCCCGGCCCGTTCCATACTTCGACGATGTCTGCGGTAGTCATGGCTGCTTTCGGTGGGTTCATCGGCGCAGGGCACCGCTGGCGTCGAATGCCGCTGTGCGGCCCTGCATCTGGGCTCGATACCAGTTCTCGCGATGGGCGAGCATCAGCTTTTCGTGCGCCCGCGCGAACGGCGGGCAGATCCGGCGCACGATCTCCATCGCGGTGATCAGCGGAAAGCGCAGGATCGGGATGAGGATCCACGGGAACGCGGGTGGCATGGTGTAGTGACGGCGGGTACCGGGGGCCATGTACATCGCGGAGTACACGGAATTGATCCGATAGTTGTACTTCTCGCGCCACCTGGTCAGACCGCGGTGGCCGTCGCGGGGCGCGAAGGCCGCCGGATAGGACTCGATCAGTTCCGTCCCGTGCTGTCCGGCGTCGTAGGACCGGGACACGATGGTCATCGCCAGTACCCGCAGTCCGTCGAGGACCGTCTCCGGGTACCAGCGCACCCGCACGCCGAGCAGGTGACCCATGTACTTCTGGAAGTGCAGCAGCGCACGGATTTCCGACGGAGTCGTCTGATAGCCCAGTGCCCACAAGCCGAGGCCGGGCGTCACGCTGCCCGCCAACAGGGTGAGCATCTGGTAGGTCTGACTGATCGGCAACCCCCAGCGTTCGAGGTCCCATTCTGGGTGGCCCGCGACCTTCGCGCGCACCGAGACATGCATGACCCGCACCTTCAGCGCGGTGGCCCGACCCGCCGAACCCGGGGTGAGCAGCGCGTCGGGTTCGGAAACGTCGATCCAGAAGCGGGTGGTCTCCAGGAACCGGCGCAGGGCGCTGTCGCCCGCGTAACCACCCGCGAGCGACAGTGGCGTCGCGACCGCGGCCTCGGTGTACATCTCGAGCGTCTCGGCACCGGCGAAGCTGAACAGCATGGTGCCCCAGCGCCGCCAGATCGCCGCGCCCTGCTCCACCAGTTCGGGCACCACCCAGTCGGGCACTGTCTCGAACTCGGCGAACAACGCGCGCATGGATTCCGGCGCGTCCGGCACCGCATCGATGCCCTCGGTCAGCGCCGTCTCCAGCATCGCGCGCCCGGCTTTCGACCCGATCGCGCCGTGCATCACCTCGGCGACGAACCGTTCGGCTACCGGGTCACCGGTGAACAGGTCCTCGCACAGCGCACTCGCCTGCTCGTCGCTGGGAAACAATCGCTGCCGGGTGACGGTCGTGAAGACACGCTCGAGCCGACGTACCAGTGGGGTGTCGCGCGCTTCCCAATAGCGAAAAGCGTTGGGGCACTTCACCGGTAGCTCGGAGCGGGTGTGCTCGACCTGACGTTCGACGGCATCGACCACTGCCGGCCTCCTGATCTGACGTCCACTCGCTGACTGCGATCGAAGTCGACCATACTATGTTGAATCTCTTTCCGTACCTGAAAGTACGGAAATGTCACCTCACGATGCGGTACTTCAGCATCATGTCGTGGTCCTCGTGGTCGAGCAGGTGGCAGTGCCACACGTATCCGCGCAGGTCGTCGTGCTGATGACCGGCATGGTCCGGCGCGCGGTGACCGGTATGGGTATCCTCGCCGACGCGTTCGGTCGCGACCCGGCGCGGGAACGGCGCGTCTGGGTCGAAGCCCAGTTCCGCCGCGGTCGGGAACCGCACGATGATGCTGGTGACGGTGCCGCCGTCGACGCGCACGATGTCCTTGTTGCCGGCTTCCCACGGCTGCGGCGCCATCATCGGACCGGCCAGGAATCCTTCGGCCGACGGCGCCCATTTCTGTCCGATGGGCGGCTGCGGATGGGCCAGCTGATAGTCGACGGTGCGCAGTGGGGTCCGGCCGAGAATGCGAAAGGTGACCAGATGCAGGTGAATCGGGTGCGGATCGGGCGTGATGTTGATGATGTTCCACTGTTCGACGGTGCCCTGGCGCGGCATCTCGATATCGGGACTGCTGAAGGTGAGATTGTTCAGCGACATGATCGCGGGCGGCACGCGCAGCTCGTAGGGCTGACTGACGGTGACATCGCGGATCACCGTCGGCGTTTCGATCGGCGGCAGCAGCGGCGGCAGTCCGGCTCCGCCGCGTAACCGTGCAGGCAGGCCGCCCGCGAAGCCGGGCCGATCCTCCACCCGGAACTGGCAGAACCGCGGCATCGCGACCTCGCCGAGGATCGCGGCCTGGAAGACCGGCGCCTCGTCGTTGCGCAGTTCGACGGTCTCGCCCGGGGTCAGTTCGGCGAAGTCCACCAGCAGATCCACCCGTTCACCCGGCGACAGCCGCAGCTCGTGGGTGGCGACCGGCGCGTCGAGCAGGCCGTGATCGTTGCCGATCACCCAGAACCGCATCCGGTTGCCGAAGAACAGATTCCATACGCTGAACGACGCCGCGTTGAGCACGCGAAAGCGGTAGAGGCCGCGCGCGACCGGCAGATAGGGCCAGACTTTGCCGTTGACCAGACCGATGTCGCCGACGGCTCCACCCTCCCAGCCGCCTTCGGGCACCACCGGTGTCGACCGGACCGATTGGCGCCCGTCCGCGGTGAACAGCTTCTCCTGCAGGACCAGCGGCACTTCGAACTCACCCGCGGGCAAGCCGAGTGGGTTGTCGGGTTCGCCGGTGTCGAAATCGTCGCGGAGCAACAGCATTCCGGCCAGCCCGGCGTAGACGTTCACGCGGGTGATGCCCATGGCGTGGTCGTGATACCAGAGGTGGCCGGTGTCCTGCGCCAGCGGGAAGTCGTGGTCGATGTCACCGCCGGGATAGACGAGCTGCTCGGGGTGCCCGTCGCTGTCGGGCGGCGTCACCCCGCCGTGTAGATGCAGCGACGACGGCGGTGCGGTACGGAAACTCTCGGCGACGCCGTGCAGGCTGGTGTCCATGTCGGCGGCGAGCGGGTGCGTGGTCATCCGGTTGGCGAAACGCAGGCGCAGCGGGGTGCCCGCCCGATGCTCAACGGTCGGGCCCAGATAGCTCATGCCGTTGTAGCCCAGTGACGGCGACGGCGGCAGATCACGGTGGAACCGGTGGGTCGCGGTCTCGGCGACGAGTTCGAGCCGGTCGCCGCGCACCACGGGCAGTCGCGGCATCTCGTCGACGAACGGTTCGACCGCCGGGGAGTGGAACAGGAGGGGGCTGCGTCCTTCCGGTGGCGCGACGGGGGCCGCGCCGACCTGCGACTCTGCCAGCGTCGCGGCGAGCAAACCCGCTCCGGCCGCCCGCAGGAATCGACGGCGTTCGATCGGATGTTCCATGCTCGAGCCCTTCCCTGGCCCGCATCGTCGCAGGCACCGCGCGAGCGACCATACCACCAAGTACGGTAACCAGTACCTCCCTGAATGGCACGCGGTGCATCGTCGCGGCACTCCCGGATCATCGACGCGCAATCGGATCGGCTCCAGTACGTGAAAGTAGTGGGCATTCAACCCTGCACGCTGGAACTGTTCGAGCCGATGGGCATCCTGCGGGAGGGGTCCGGCCCGTCGGGTTCACCCAGGACGAGGACGGTGTAGACGCCGTGCTCGCCGGACCCGAGGGTGAGCACACGGTGCGGGCACGGTATCTAGTCGGCTGCGACAGCGCGCACAGCAGCGTGCGAAAGGCGCTGGGTCGACGTATATCAGCTTCGCTGACCTGTATAAACCGCGCGATCGCGGGGACCGGCTGGCATTGCGTCGAGACCATCACCACGATCGCGCCGCATCCTGATCGGTTGGTTGCTCGCTTTCGTGAGCTTCTCAGTCGGCGACCCTCGTCCGGGATTACCTCTCGCACAAACACTTCCGGTTCTTGGCGCCCGCATCAACCTTCGGGGGCATCTCCGGTCGCGGGCGCGCGATCAACTCGGCACCCGGATACCGAGGCAACCTTGCTGACCGATGCGCTAGCATCAGAGCAGCAGAATTCGCCGGGGGAGCTCCAGATATTGGTGCTGGGGCGAAATCCGCGTACGAGGGGATGCACCTGTGCGGCCAACTCTCGACAGGTTGTTGCGGCTCCAACCCTGTCATGGCTAGGCTGGGCTTCGTTGTCTTGATGAGGGGGTCGCGTGTCAGGTGAGGACTATACGGCTGCAACAGTTTTCGCGATGGTTCCGGCCGAAGTGACCGACGCGGGTAGCTACGTTCAGCAAGTCGCCGAGTCCCTGATCAATGGACTCGGTTCGCTTGACCAGGAGGTATCTGGCGTCCTCAATAACTGGACCGGGTCGGCGGCAGAGGCATTCGGAGAAGGCTGGGCCGAAACCAGGAAGGGTGCAGCCGTCGTATTGAACGCCCTAAATACCATGGGTGAACTCTTGAGTGACGCGAGCAAAGCCATTGTCAGCCAGGACATCTCCAATTCCAATACCCTGAGCTCGCTCGATTTACCAGAGCTGAATCTGTAATGGTCGACTACTCCCGCGACTTCGCATTCGATATCGATGAGCTAGACCAGCTCATCAGTCGCTCCGATGGATTTATCGGTTTTCTCGCCGATAGCCTCGATGGCATCAACAATCGAATCGCCACCATCCAGCAGAACTGGCACGGATCTGCTGCTGTCGCTCAAGAGGATGCCTATCGAGAATGGGCAAGTGGGGCTGCAGCAGTAATCGATGGGCTCACCCAGATGTACAACGCCGCGGTCACCGCCCGCGACGCCTACAGTCAAGCAGCGGACACCAACTTGAGAATGAGCGGCGGCTAGAGCTTCCGTGGCCTCGATCTCCCCGCAGTCCTATGAGACCGCAGCCAAGGCATGCTACGATCTATCGGAGAAATTTCAAACTGTCTACAACTCACTGCAGACCATAATTCTAGCCGCCCCCGCGATGGCCGGTGGGTATCAAGCTGTCCAGCCATGGTCGAAGACATGCGACGGCCGTGCCGCCGCAGTGGCCATGGTTTCGAACAATTTCGCGCGCGCTCTGCGAAATTATGCCGATATTCTGACCGCATCCAACTACAACTGGGCGCTCGGGGAATACATAGCCAACATCGACCCCAGTAAAGGCCAACCCCCATCATTGCCAACGGGATTTCCTACGGAACTCCCCTATGGTCCGGGCATAGTGGTCGGTGTCGCCTCGTCGGGCACGTACAGTAACGGATTGCAAACAGATTGGACCGAATTACAAGATAGGGTCACCGTGCTTGTCTCTGGCGGCCAAGTCCCTGACGGCGACACCGAAAACCTCGCGCGTGTGGCAACCGCGTGGAAGACCTTCGCCAATTCAGATCCGCTCGAATACGGTGTGTCGCAACTGCTCACGGTTGCCTCCGGGCTGGAGCGCGGTTTCGGATCCCAGGTCCCAAGAGACATTCCGAACCACGCTACCAACCTTCGCGGGCTCGCTCATAGCCTCCGCGATATCCGTACCGCGGCCCACGATATCGCGGCGTCGGTCGAGGCTCATAAGGTCGCCCTGGCGACAATGCGGGCGGACATCAACACCCAGTTCGCGATGGTAGTGGTCGTCACCGCCATCTCGATCGGGCGTTCGGCGGTGACCGTCAAAGAGCCACCTACAAAAACAAAAACACCGAGCAAGCAACAATCACCCAACCCCAACGAGAACAAAGTCGAGATAGATATCGACTTCCTCAACGATGCCGCCGGGGCCATAGCCGGGCCCGCCAACATCTTCCTCACCACGCTTGGTGGTCTCACCTTCACCGCAGCAGAGCTGACCAATGGCGACCTACTGACCATCGTCGCACTGCCAATACTGATCACAGAGCGGAATGGTGTAGCGCTCACCGACCAGGGGCACTCTCCAATCAACGGAGCAGAGGAAGCCCAAAAGGTTCGCGAACGCTTGGCTGCAAGCGGAGAAACGATAAAGAAGACTCGGAATGTCGCCGTAGCGCGAGGCGAGATCAACGGACAGCAAATTAGCCTGGATGCCGTCAGTGGCGACGATTCTCCGACGGGCACGGTGTCAAAACCGGAGAACCCGGTCCTGGAGCCGCGTTCGGACGATGGACTAACGGTCCGCCCTACCGATTCCGAGTTCAAAATTCTTGATAGCTTAGCGCAACAGCTTGGCCCGGATGCAACGGGAACAATCAACCTGTATACTGAGCGTGAACCTTGCGATGCTTGCGATAATGTGGTGGAACAATTCATGAAGAAATACCCTGGAGTGAAAGTGAAGGTTACCTATGGGGCGTGAGGATAGTAAACGCGAGATAGAGACCTTCGGTCGTCAGTTGATAGGCTCCGGATTCGCAACGAGTGACTCGATCATAGGGTGCGATGCAGCAGAGATCGAACAGGTCCGCTCCGTCGCACCCGATGGCTTCCCCATCTCTGATGAGTACCAGGCATTTCTTGAGTATATGGGGAAGAAGGCTGGCACGCTCTTCAAAGGAAGTGACCTATTCTTTCCTCGTATGCTCGATGCCATAGAAGCTGCCGAAGACATCTCTGGCAAGGGATTAGCGTTGGATGGACAGTTCTTCTTCGGTCATCACCAAGGTTACAAAGTTTACTTCTTTAAGCGCGGGTCAGGTGCTGTCTACGCCTACCAGGAAGGTTCTTCCGAGGATCAAAAGCTTGCAGATGGATTCATTGAATTCCTGCGAGATTCATGGCGTATCCAGCAGAAGACTCGCGAATCTACGGAAGCGATGCGTCGGGAGAGAAATAAAATATAGGGTGCCACCAGTCGTTTCGGGAGCCGACGTACAGGTGGTGCTTGCCGTCTGCGGAGACCGCCATCGTCGACCGCTCGCGCGCCACCCGAATCCGGTCGATGTGCGCGACAATGTCCACCTCCAGATCGTCGCAGTGGGTTCCGCGGTGACATAGGCATATCGCCCGTTGGGCGACAGCGCGACTGCGGCACGCCGTTGTCCACTGCGCCAATGTCGGTCCCGCCGCCGCGCGCGTGAGTCTGTCGGCCGTGATCCGGGCGGACGGCGGCTGTTCCAGGCATGGCTCCACGCGGAACTGCAGACCCGTGGTGAGTGCCTGAGGTTCTGTGGTCGCGGAGCCTGTTCGCGCCGGGCCGCAGGTCCTAGT
>NZ_BDAX01000047.1 GCF_001612665.1 Nocardia alba NBRC 108234
ATTGGTTGAGGGCCTTTTTGCGTTCGGTGGCTACTAGAAGAATCGGCACGCAGATAGACGCGACGCGATCGACCGTCCACCGCTGACGCAGGATGCGGCCGCGGTGGCGATACCGCGCGGGCGGTATCGGGCGAGGATCAACAACAACGGATCGCCCGTAAGGGCGTTATCGAAACGCGTATCGAGACACTGGAATTCGAGCACAAACGGCTCACCGACTCGACTACACCGCTCGCACCTTCACCAATATCAACAACCGTCTCGCGGCGCATCCGACTCGGCGGGGCGATGCCGTGAAGGTGAAGTGGGGGAGCTGATCCCACCGACCCCAACGCGGCAGCGGTAGTCGACGCAGTGGGCAAGGGCTGTCGCGAATTGTCGGGCGGTCGACAGCCTTCGGCTTCGTGTGTCGACGAGACTCTCAGCGGGGAACTTTGTCGGTAATAGTGCCATCGGTGTCGGCGGCGAGATAGCCGCCGCCGTAGTCATCGCTGACGTAGACCAGCAGGGTCGGGCGGTCATCGTTGAACGTCCAGGCTGGCTCGATGATCAAGTAGCGGGCGGTCGGTGCGGGTACGCCGAGGTCACGTTCGGCGACGCGGAACAATTCGGGGACGGCGTCCCAGTTGAAGATGCCGAGTGCCACGGTGGGTTCGGACAGGTCGCCGCCGGGGCCGGTGCGGGTGGCGCGGCCGTCGCGGAAGGTGAACTCGTCGTACACGCTCGGGCGGGCGGCTACGGGTGCGCCGGTGGAGATGAACGTCGGATAGATCGTGGTTCTGGTGAATTGTTTACCGCCTGTAGCGGATTCGAGTGCGGTGAGCGCGGCGCGCAGGTTCTTGGGATCGTGCAGACTCGCGATCGGGGCCGTCGAAGGTCGTGAACCCGGGGTCGTGCTGAGTGGGGCCGCAAAGGGCGTCGGCGCGGTGGGAGAGGTGCCGACGGCTGACACCGCGCTGTCCGGGCGCAGAAGCAGTGCAGCTGTCAATGCGACGACCGCGGCGACCGTGCCCACCGCGGCGAAAATGCCCCATCGGCGGCCGGTCGGTGTGTGTTCGCGGAACATCACCCCACCTGCTGAGGCCGGCACAGGGGAGGCCGGTGTGGGCCATCCGGTCGTCGGCTGCCCCGACATCACACTCGCGGCTGGTTCCGGCCAAGTGGCTGGGTGGTTCGGTTGGCTCGATCCTGGCCACGGTGTCGCGAATGCCATTGGTGGGGTAGGGAATCGGGGATCGGAATGTATCGGTGAGGGTACGGCGCTGTGCGATCCGGACTGATGTGGCGGTCCCGCAATGCGGTGTTGTCCCGAGCTTGGAGGACGTACCGCGAAGTACGGTCCGCTCTGGCCGAGCGCGTTCCGTCCAGCGGCCTCGGCCAGCATGAAGTCGAGCTGTGCGGGGTCGGGCCGTCGCGCCGGATCCGTGACGAGCAACGCGCCCAACACCCCCGATAGCGGTCCAGCCCGCTGGGGCGTCGGCACCTGACCCCCGATCACGGCAGCCAGTGTCGCGACCGAGGACTCCCGGCGCATCGGCTGATGCCCCTCCACCGCGTAATACAGCACCAGCCCGAGCGACCAGAGGTCCGACGCCGGATTCCCTTCGATCCCCTGCAGCCGTTCCGGTGCGACGTAGTCCAGCGATCCGACCACGCTGCCCGTGGAGGTGAGCGCGGTCATCCCGTGGATAGCGGCGATCCCGAAGTCGGTGAGAACCGGCGAGCCGTCGTCGCGCACGATCACGTTGGCCGGCTTCACGTCGCGATGCAGCACGCCGACCGAGTGCGCGGCCCGCAGCGCTCCGAGAATTCCCCGTCCCAGCTCGGCGACCTGCGCCGGGGGCAACGAACCGGCCACCAGCACATCCGACAGCGCGCGGCCCCGCACCAGCTCCATCACGATCCACGGATGGTCGTACTGGTCGGAATCGACGATATGGTGCACGGCAACCACATTCGGATGCGCGATCCGCGCCAAGGCCCGTGCCTCCCGCAACACCCGCTCGCGATGGATGCCGGGGTCGGCGCCCGACTCGTCGAGATCGCGGACCTCCTTGAGCGCCACCTCGCGATGCAACGCGACGTCGTAGGCCCGCCACACGGTGCCCATGCCGCCTTTACCCAGCGGTTCGATCAATTCGAAACGCTGGTCGATCACTACTCGACCCGAACTCACCGGCTGAGTCTATGGTCCCGACAACGGTCGCGTCGCTTCGCTATCCGCCGGCGACCGACGGAATGATCATGACCTCGGTGCCCGCGTCCACCGCCGTCCCCAGACCGTCGAGTAGACGGCATTCGTCACCGTCGATGACGTCTTCCGCTGTCGGCGCGTCGTGCGATACGAGCCTCGGCCTGACCCTGGTCATGTGTTCGGCGCATTTTCAGCAGAATGCCGCGTCGTGCAATGCTTTCCGGTTCGCATCCGTACGAGAGGTTTCAATCATGCAGCGTTACCTGGCGCCTATCGCCGTCTCAGTCGTTCTGGTCGGTGTCACCGGGTGCGGGAGCGCCGATTCGCCGACCACCACCTCGGCCGGTGCCGCGCCGACGCCGGGTCTCGGCACTTCCTTCGCGTTCACCGACGCGTCCAACGGCGCGAAAGTGGGCGTCACTACGTTCACCGAAGTGCGCTCGCACCCGCGGAGTGCGTGACCGAGCTGCTTCCGGGCCGCGTCGCTTTGACGGTTCGCGCCCCAGGTCGAGAGCATCGGGATCAGTCGGATGTCGCAACCCGACCAGTGGCTGCTCAGTACTGTGGACCGCGCCGGAATCGCCCAGCGGACCGAGCACGCCATCCTCATTGACGACTGTTTCGAGTCGTACTCGTACAGCGAGTCTCCCAGGGCGGGAACCAAAGTCGAGGGCTGATCGGTGGTGCAAGCATTACCTGAAATGGTGGCGCTGCAGTTCGTTCCGTTGGTCCAAGAAGTCAGCGCTCCGATGGACGCGCCGCGTTTCATCACCTCGGCACCGGCACCGGCACAGATCACAATCGCACTCGCGACCGCTCCGGTACCCGCCACCGTAACGACTCGGCCGCCGACCTCCGCTCCACCGACTTCCGCCACCACCACGGAGTTCGTGCCCGAAAGCACCACCACCGCGGTCACTACTACCAAGATCGCACCAAAGAAGGCGACTCCCGCCGTCGGAGTCCCCTGCACCCCGCCCGGTGACAACTACGCCACCGCCGGTGACGGCAGCACCCTCAAATGCACCAAGGCGGGCGGGCCGAGTGCGAAATGGGTGCAATCAGCGCCGCTGCTCGGCACGCGTACCCCTGGTAGTCCCTGTGAGGTGGGCTCGGGAGTAGCGACGTCACCTGACGGTGAGGAAATGTTCTGCCTCGGCCAAGGGCCGGACAGCAATGTGTGGACTGTTCTGAATTGACGCGTGACCCGAATGCCTGGGGCAACGACTTTGCTGGATTTCCGAATCATGCTTGCTGCCATAGCGTTTCACCCGCACGGCTTTCGACCGTAGGAGTGATGGATGGTGACAGGGGTGTTGGCTCAGCGGGAGCCCATCGTCGACGTCGAACCGGAAGTCGTAAAGCGGTGGCATTCGGTTGTCCGAGTGCTCTTCCGGTTCGGGTTCGTTGTTCTCGGAATCGGGATGGCAGGGGTGTGGCTGCTGCACGCGTTGCTACGTACTTTCGGTGTGCCGCAGGAGACGGTGAGCGAGGTCGCCAAATGGACGGCGTTGCATCCATTCACAGACTGGGTCGGCACCCAAATCTTCGATGTGCGTATCGATTACACGGTCACTGGCAGTGGCGACACTGCTGCGAAGTGGGTGGCGGTCTTCACTCTGCTCCTGGTCGCTGTACCGGTCACCGCTGCCTGGTCGGTCATCGACCGGCGCCGCCCGAACTACGTGCGACTGTACGAGTGGTTCCGGCTGCTGTTGCGTATTTCCTTGGTCAGCGCTCTCTTGCTGTACGGGATGATCAAAGTGCTGCCGTCCCAGATGTCGTTCAACCTCGAGCGGCTGGTCGAACCGTTCGGCCATATGAGCCCGATGGCGGTGCTGTGGGCGCAGTCGTCGCTGTCGGAGCCGTATGAGATGGCATTGGGTGCGGCGGAAGTCGCTGCGGCGCTGCTGCTGATCCTGCCGGTGACCGCTGGGCTCGGGTCTGTGCTCGCCGTGATCGTGGCACTTCAGGTGCTGCTGATGAATCTCACCTTCGATGTGCCGGTGAAGCTGTTCGCCCTGCAATTGTTTCTGTACGTAGCGGTATTGGCCGCACCCGACATCGTGCGCATCGTTCGCGCCCTCCTCGGCCAGGCCGTAGAAGCTCGACCGCAGGTACCTCTGCTTTCCACACCACGCGGTGGCCGAATTCTTCTGACAGCCCAGGTACTGATGGGGGTATGGCTGCTCGGCGCGACTACCGTCGAGGCATACGACGGCTGGCACACCTACGGCAACGCTCGTCCCAAGTCACCGCTCTACGGCATCTGGAACGTCACCGTGTACTCGATTGGCAGCGAGGAAGTGCCCGCCTTGGTCGACTTCCGCGAATCACGGCCCAACGGCGGAATACCGAACGCCACCGACCGATTTCGCCGCATCATCTTCGACATCCCCCAGGGGATAACCATGCAGCTGCTCGACGATTCACTTGTCTCGTTCCCTGCCCGGATCGACACCGACCAACACGCCATCACGCTGTCGAAAGACACGACACACCAATGGAAGCTCGCGACATTCAGTTACGTTCAGCCACAACCGGATCGGCTGATCTTGGAGGGCTCGCTCGGCGGCCGACCGGTGCGAATGCAACTGGACCAGGTCGACCTCGCGCAGTACCCGGCTGTCTCACGAGGGTTCCAATGGGTGCAGGCCACGCCCTATTTCCGGTAAGCATCGTGCTCCAACAGAATACGGATCATCCACCGGCGACCGAAGGAATGATCATCACCTCGGTGCCCGCACCGACAGCAGTGTCCTGGCCGTTGAGCAGACGGCACTCGTCACCGTCGACATAGAAGTTCACGTACCGACGCAACGCCCCGCGCTCGTCGCGGAGTCGGCGTTCCAACCCGGGCGACCGTTCGCGCAGCGCATCGAGAACCTGCTTCAGAGTCGCACCGTCGACGTCCAATTCCTTGGCGCCGTCGACGTAGGTGCGGAGCGTGGAAGGCAGACAGACACGAGCCATCGCGCTAACCGATGACTGCGGCACGCACGCACAGCACGTCCGGCAGCTTGTCGGCCACGAGCTGCCAGTGGTCGCCTTCGTCTGCGCTGCAATACACTTCGCCGTTGCGGGTGCCGAAAAAAAATGCCGGTCGGGTCGGCGTCGTCGGCACACATGGCATCGCGCATGACCGCCGCCCAGAAGGGAACCTGCGGGAGCCCATCGTTCTGCTTCGACCATGTCTCGCCGCCGTCTTCGCTGCGATACACCGCGCAGGTGGCATCGGGCGGAAAGCGGAAGCGCTCCATGTCCGCGACCAGGGGGAAGGTGTAGATAACCCCGGGCTTACGCGGATGCGCGACGATCGGGAAGCCGAAGTTGGACGGCGGCAACCCACCGTCGATCGACTGCCAGCTCACGCCTGCGTCGGTACTCCTGAACACACCACCGTGGTTCTGCAGATACATGGTGCTCGGCGATTCAGCATCGAGGGCGACTTTGTGCACGCACTGTCCCCATTCCGGCAATTCGCCGGGCATGAAATCCGCGGTGACGCCTTTGTTCGTGGGCGTCCATGATTCGCCTCCGTCGGATGTCTGATACACCCCACCGGTGGACATGGCCACTGCCATCCGCTGCGTATCGACCGGATGCGGCAGCACGGTGTGCATGGCCAGCCCGCCACCGCCCGGCTCCCACCGCGGCCGATGAGGATGTTCCCACAAGCCCCTGACCAGATCGAACGTCCGGCCGCGATCAGTCGAGCGGAACAAGGCTGACGGTTCGACGCCCGCATACACGACATCCGGCTCAGCATCAGTTGCAGGCGTAATCTGCCAAACGCCGCCCAATGCGGCCCCGGTTTCCTCGGGAAACGCCAGCGGCGCGTCATCCGGCTCGCTCCACGTCTCCCCAAGGTCATCACTGACCACCAACGTGGGCCCGAAATGACTGTTCAACACCCCGGCGAGCACCCGCGGCGTCTCCTGCCGGGTATCAATCGCCAACGCCTTCACATCTGCCACCGGAAACTGCGGCGGCGACACCGTCCAACTGGCCCGCCCGTCCCGGCTACGAGCCAGAAACAAACCCTTACGTGTTCCGATTCCGAGCAGTACGTCCATCGCGAACCTCCGATTGGTCACCGCAACGCCGACATGCGTGACACTACGCCGCACCACCGACAGCGCCAGTGGGCTCCCGCGGGCCGAGCACTGTGGCGATGAAGCGCATCAATTGATTCTTATCGACGCCACTCGACTCCGCCCGGTTGATCGCGTTCAGCAGGAGGTGCGCGATACGGTCCGGCTGGTTGTCCCATTCATCCTTTTCGTAACCGAAGTCGACTGTGACCTCATAGTTTTCGCGAAGTTCCGCAGCGAGCACAGCTATTGCGTCCAGCTTTGTCGCGCCCGGACGCAGACAGTGCAGACCGGGTCCTGCGGAGTACCACCGGCATCCTTCCGGCGGCGCCCCGTCGGTAACCGCAGAGAGCCGCGAATCGTCGTTGTTCCAGTCGAAGAACAGCGTGAAGGCGTGCACTGGCGTGCCACTCGTATCGACGAGGACGAGGTCACCCGCGATCTCGTACCAGCGAGCGGGATCGATCAGCCTGGCGATGTCGAAAGTCGCGAAACGGATGTCCTCGACGACCACCTCCGCACCTTTAGGGCTACGGACCAGCCAGCCTCCCTCGATGGGAGCAATCGTTGCAGTCTCGGACATGGCTGCCATCGTCGCATGACGAAATCCTGGGCCTGCAAGCGTTGGGAATTTCCCGATATCGCAGGTCGGATCGTCAACATGGACGAGGAGCTGAGGGCGGTCGGGGAGCGGGGGTTCTCCTCACAGGAGCTCGCGCGTATCGCCGATGAGACCGGAGCTGATCTGCACTGGCTCGTCACCGGTGCGGTGGCTCCGAGGCGGGTCAGAATCGCGGCTCGGCACACATGGGATAGCAACCGCGGAGTGCGAGTCAATCCCGGACGGGCGCATGACGAGAAGCTCCTCGGCCAAGTGGTTCACGCGTACAACGCAGCCTTTCCTGACGGTCCTCCGCCGAGTAGGCCGCTGCCCGATGATCCCGCCGACATGCGGACCACGTTGGCGGGAGCTTTGTGCGGCAGTTCGGTTCGGTAGTGGAGTCGCGACTGGGAGTCGATGTGATCCGCCTGCCGATGCTCTCCACGGATTACTCGCTGACCATCGGTTCGCGCGCGATCATCGCGCTCGCCACCACTCCCAATTGGTTTCGGAGCAACTGGTCGTTGGCACACGAGCTCGCACATCTGGCGCTCGGTCATCACAACGGCGACCAGCTTCCCTGTGAGGCAGAAGAGCTTCCTGCCGACGAGTTCGCGGCGAACCCCTTGCTTCCGGAGGAGCTTGTTAGGCAGCATGATTGGCAGGCGATGGGGGAGCAAGGGGTTCGCGCGATTTCTGTGGGAGACGGGTGTGTCGACCATCGCGGTGAAGAATCGTTTGGCCAAGCTGAAGATTCGATACTCCACCGAGGTGGCCGTGGCGTTGAAGCGGTCAACCCCTGTTGCCGTTCGAGCTGACGCTGGTGCTGAGCAGGGCACTTTCGAGCGCCGAAGAGCGATCATTCTCCGGCAGCAGGAATCCTCAACTCGCGCAATGCCGCCGATCCTCGCCGAGGCGCTACAACGCCGGGTCGAAGACGGTGATGTCTCGCCCGAGCGCCTAGCATGGGTGCTGGACGTGTCCGTCGATGAGATCGACTTCCCTGAACCAGACGACAGTGCGGCGCTGACCCAGGCGTACGAGCAAGCTTTCGAGCACCGGCCGTCCCGAGCTGATCTGGAGGGCTGGCTCGCGGCGAATGGCAAGTCTGCCCGGTGAATCCAACCGAGATCTGCTGGGCCACGATCACAGACCGCCGAGAGGCGACACAACTCAAGGAATTCACCTGTACGACCTCGCGGCCGCGGAGCCCAGCCGACAGGAGTGGATCTGTCAGCTCTAACTGTTGTGGTGCATCAGGATTCGAGCCGTGGCCGGATGAGGGTCTCGATCATTGCGCCCTTCGATGCTGGGGGATGACGAAGCCGAAGGATCGACCCCATACTGGCATGTCGTTCGGCACCGATGACGAAGTCTTTGGGCTGGCCTCCGATGAGTTGTTCGCGCTCTCAGCGCACCCACACGACACGCGGAATCCAATCGTTACCAGCTAAGTAGAAAGCGGGGAAACCTCACATTTGGGCTTCGAGCTTTTCGAGAATGTGGTCTTACCGATGCCGCCGACGCCGTAGAAGACCAGGACATTGGTACGGGGGCTGACGAAGTCGTCGACCCGCACCGTGGACCGTGAGGCGACGTGGGCGCGGAGGCTGTCCACGACCGAAGCTTATTCGTCGTGGCGGTTGGCGATGACGTCGACGGCGGCGACGTCATCGCCACCGGAGCTGAACAATGAACGCAAGTCCGTAGACCCTGACGCCCCGTACCCCCAAGCCGATCGTGTACACCAGTCGGCGGTGGCCACGGACCGATCATACGGGGATGGGTGAGGGATCGTTGATCGTAATCGGCAGGTAGGCAATATCTTTCAATGGAGTGGACATCCAGGCGGCCGCCGACCCCGTACACGTGCCCTGCCGAGCCGTAGGCGTGGATCGGGCCCCGTCGGGGCCCCGTCGTCGCTGCGTTGTCCGTAGCCCGTACCGCACAGGGCGTCGCCTCAGCGTTCATGGTCTCCCGGGCCGCATCGCGGCTCCAGGCGTCCAGAGCTGGCGCGGCAGTCACGTCGTGTCGGCGGCCGCCGGTAGCCTGTGCCCACCACCTCACAGCAACGTAATCGCGCCGTGGCGCGGAGGAGAACAACTGCAACATGGCAACCACAACCAAAGAAGGACAGCGCGCCCAGCTGCATAAGACGATCTGGCGGATCGCGAACGATCTGCGTGGCAGCGTCGATGGGTGGGACTTCAAGTCCTACGTGCTGGGCATGCTCTTCTACCGGTACATCTCCGAGAACCTCACGGCCTACATCAACAAGGGTGAGCATGAGGCAGGTGACGAGTCGTTCGACTTCACTCGAATGTCCGACTCGGAAGCGGAGTTCGCTCGCGACGAGGTGGTCGCGGAGAAGGGCTTCTACATCCTGCCGTCCGACCTGTTTGCCAACGTTCGTAAGCGTGCAGCTGCCGACGAGAACCTCAACGAGACACTTGAGCGGGTGTTCAAGAATATCGAGGGTTCGGCGCTTGGCACCGACAGCGAGGACGACATCAAGGGCCTGTTCGATGACATCGACGTCAACAGCAACAAGCTGGGAGCGACCGTCGTCAAGCGCAACCAGAAGGTGGTGAAGCTGCTCGACGCAATTGGTGATCTGCCGCTGGGGCGGTTCGAGGACAACTCGATCGACTTGTTCGGCGACGCCTACGAGTATCTGATGCAGATGTACGCCGCCAACGCCGGCAAGTCCGGTGGTGAGTACTACACGCCGCAGGAGGTCTCCGAGCTGCTTGCGCGCATTGCCGTCGTCGGCAAGAAGCAGGTCAATAAGGTCTACGACCCAGCTGTCGGCTCAGGGTCACTGCTGCTGAAGTTCGACAAGGTGCTCGGCAAGAACAACGTGCGCCAGGGCTTCTACGGTCAGGAGATCAACCTGACCACGTACAACCTCGCGCGGATCAACATGTTCCTGCATGACGTGAACTACGCCGACTTCAACCTCGCGCACGGTGACACCCTGATCGACCCGCAGCATTGGGATGACGAGCCGTTTGAGGCGATCGTGTCCAACCCTCCGTACTCGATCAAGTGGGAGGGGGACGCGAACCCGCTCTTGATCAACGACGAGAGGTTCGCGCCCGCCGGCGTGCTGGCGCCGAAGTCGAAGGCGGATCTCGCCTTCACGATGCACATGCTCAGCTGGCTCGCTGTCAATGGGACGGCGGCCATCGTCGAGTTCCCTGGTGTGCTGTACCGCGGCGGAGCGGAGAAGAAGATCCGCAAGTACCTCGTCGACAACAACTACGTCGACGCGGTTATCCAGCTGCCGCCCGACTTGTTCTTCGGCACCACGATCGCGACCTGCATCTTGGTCCTGAAGAAGTCGAAGAAGACCAACGACGTGCTGTTCATCAACGCCTCTGGCGAGTGCCATCGTGTCGGCAACAAGAACAAGATGTTCGAAGAGCACCAGGGCAGGATCCTCAAGGCGTTCACAACGCGCGAGCCGGAGGACCATTTCACGAAACTCGTCAGCAACCAAGACATCGCCGCCAACGACTACAACATTGCCGTGTCGTCGTATGTGGAGGCCGAGGACACGCGCGAGGAAGTCGACATCACAGAGTTGAACGCAGAGATCGCGCGCATCGTGAAACGTCAGGCGGAGCTACGCACGTCGATCGACGAGATCGTGGCAGATCTGGAAGCAGGAGGATATGAGGTTGTCTGACCTCCTTTCCAAGGCGCCCGATGTTACGGCAGCTCAGGTTGAGGGCTTCCTTTCAGATCGCCCGCTCGGGTGGGGGAAGCACAAGAGGATTCGAGTTGGAAAAGTCATCCATAATTTTCATTGCCATGAATGCAGTGATGTGAGGCCATTCGAGTCGGCTGATGAGCTCTCATGTTTGGGTGTGGGGGACAATCAGGTCAGCATCGACGCGACTCTGCGTTGCATGGTATGTCGTTCATCGGTAGAGACCTGGTTCCTGGTTGCTTCGACTGGGCTGCTCCACCATAGAGCCCCAGAGGTTCGAGTCGAGAGATATACCGAGAACCTGAGGGACCGAGCCGAACGTGTCGATGTCGCTGCTGGCCCGTTCGCAGACCTTGTCAAGCGTGCATATCTCGCATACGAGAATGGTCTTGGTGCTGGTTCGGTGATCTACTTGCGCAAGATCTTCGAGAAGGTCACGTGGGAAGTCGCAGAGATATTGGGATTGGAGACCGTGAAACGGAACGGGAATCCGCGGCCATTCGCGGTCATTCTCGAAGAGGTTAACAGTGTTCGTAATATTATTCCCCAACGATTTTCAAGTGATGGATATCAGCTGTTTCGGGAGTTGAGCGGCATCATTCACGGTGATTCTAGTGAGGCTGAGGCACTTCAGAAATTTAAGCCATGCCTACAGTTGGTTCTTGGAGTCGTCGACGAAGTCAACCGGGACAACGTATTTGCTCAAGCAATTGACGAACTCGGCTGGAACATTGAAAACGTTGGTGCGCTTGCGGGTGAGGAGGTATGAGCATGAACCGCATAAACGAGCTGATCCAGGAGTTGTGTCCAGGGGGTGTGCCGTTCGAGCCACTTTCGGCAATCGGGCAGTGGTACGGTGGAGGTACGCCGTCGAAGACTAAGCCGGAGTATTGGTTGGATGGCTCGATCCCGTGGGTGTCGCCAAAAGACATGGGACGACGAATCGTCGATTCGTCAGTTGACACCATTACGGAGGCCGCAATCAGGGAGTCGGCGACGAAGCTCGTACCGCCGACCTCAGTTGCAATGGTTGTGCGTTCCAGCATCCTTGACCATACGTTCCCGACTGCACTCGTACCGGTGCCGGTCGCGCTCAATCAGGACATGAAGGCAGTTGTTCCGCGGAAGGATGTGCTTGCTGCATATCTGGCTCACACGCTGCGTGCTTGTGGGGCGGAGATTCTTCGGACGACAAGTAAGTCGGGTGGTTCGGTCACATCGATCAACAGCCCTCAGCTACTGGGATTTCGTATTCCCGTTCCGCCTCTCAAGGTGCAACAGGAGATCGTGCGAGTATTGGATAGGTTCACTGAGCTGGAGGCGGAGCTGGCCGCGGAGCTGGCCGCGGAGCGGGAGGCTCGACGCCGCCAGTACGCGTACTACAGAGATACACTGGTGCGCGATGGGGGATCCAAGCGCGCACGTCTCGCTGATCTTGGCACGTTCGTCCGAGGGCGCCGATTCACGAAGAGCGATGTTGTCGAGTCGGGGATCCCGAGCCTTCACTACGGCGAGATCTACACGGATTACGGTACGTGGGCGGACCGCGCCCTCCGCCAAGTCCGAGCCGAGCTTCGTGACCAGCTTCGATACGCGGAGCCCGGGAGTGTCGTGTTTGCCGGCGTCGGAGAGACTGTGGAGGACGTCGGGAAGGCTGTCGCCTGGCTCGGGAACGAGCCGATCGCGGCGCACGATGACACGTTCATCTTCGCGTCCGATCTCAACCCCACGTACGTTGCATACGCGGTCCAGACTGCCGACTTTCACAGGCAGAAGGAGCGCCATGTGGCGCGAGCGAAGGTCAAGCGGCTGTCCGCAGCGGGGCTCGGTGCGATCGAGATCCCTGTTCCGTCAATCCAGGAGCAGGAACGGATCGTCATGGTACTTGGCAGATTCCACGCCCTCGTTAACGACATCAGCATCGGCCTCCCTGCCGAGCTCAGCGCACGCCGCAAGCAGTACGCACACTATCGCGACCGTCTTCTGACGTTCAAGGATCTGGCAGAATGAGTGCGGCAAGCGTACGCAAGTTCGACCCGATCGCGATCTCCTCTGAGAGCACGGTCGTCGCGGAATATGTTCCGGAGCCTGCGAAGGCTTCGGCGTATCAGTCGGAGGCGGCGCTTGAACGCGAGATGATTCGCCTCTTCGAGACGCAGGCGTACGAGTACCTCCCCATCGCCAGCGAGGCGCAGCTAGTCGCGAACCTGCGTGCCCAGCTTGAGGCGCTCAACCACATAACGTTCAGCGACACGGAGTGGGAGACGTTCTTCTCGACCAAAATCGCCAGCCAGAACGATGGCATCGTTGAGAAGACGGTTCGTATCCAGGAGGACCACGTCCAGATCCTGAAGCGGGACGACGGGTCGACGAAGAACGTCACGCTGATCGACAAGAAGAATGTCCATAACAACGGCCTGCAAATCATAAACCAGTACGAGGTCGGGCAGGGTGAGGGCGGCGCGACCTATGCGAACCGCTACGACGTGACGGTCCTCGTCAACGGGTTGCCGATGGTGCACATCGAGCTCAAGCGTCGCGGCGTCGATATCCGCGAGGCATTCAATCAGATCAACCGCTACCAGCGCGACAGCTTCTGGGCTGGCTCGGGCCTATTCGAGTACGTGCAGCTGTTCGTAATCAGCAATGGCACATTGACGAAGTACTACTCGAATAGCACCCGCGCGAAGCGCCTGGACGAGGCCAAGAAGGCAAGGGGCACGGCCAAGGGGAAGCAGTCGAGCAACTCCTTCGAGTTCACGTCCTGGTGGGCAGACGCCAACAACAAACCCATTGCCGACCTCACGGCGTTCATCAAGACGTTCTTCGCCAAACACACCCTGCTCAACATCCTCACAAAGTATTGCGTTCTGACCGCAGACCGCGATCTACTGGTAATGCGCCCGTACCAGATAGTGGCGACGGAGCGGATCCTGCAGAAGATTGATATATCCACCAATTGCAAGAGACTGGGCACCGTCGATGCCGGTGGGTACGTCTGGCATACCACGGGCTCCGGCAAGACACTGACGTCGTTCAAGGCCGCGCAGCTGGCATCGAAGGTGCCCGATGTTGCCAAGGTGCTGTTCGTAGTCGATCGCAAGGACTTGGACTACCAGACCATGCGGGAGTACGACCGTTTCGAGAAGGGCGCGGCCAACTCGAACGCGTCGACAGCGATCCTGAAGAAGCAGCTGGAGGATCCGAACGCGCGGATCATCATTACGACGATCCAGAAGCTGTCGACGTTCATCAACGCAAACAAGGGCCACGAGGTGTTCTCGGGTCACGCGGTGATCATTTTCGACGAGTGTCACCGCTCGCAGTTCGGTGACATGCACACGGACATCACGCGGGCATTCAGGCGCTATAATCTGTTCGGTTTTACTGGCACACCGATCTTCGCGGCTAACTCCGGCAGTGGTGGCAACCTCCTATTGAAGACCACGGAACAGGCATTCGGCGACAAGCTGCACACCTACACGATCATGGATGCGATCACGGACAAGAACGTCCTGCCGTTCCGGATCGACTACATCAACACGTTCAAGGTCGGCAATCCTGACGACAAGCAGATCTCGGCGATCGACCGTGAGAAGGTGCTGCTCGATCCGCGCCGCATCAGCGATATCACTGCGTATGTCCTGGAGCATTTCGACCAGAAGACGAAGCGCCAGACCGGCTACGAGCATCTCGTTGTCACCAACGTGGCAGAGTCTACGCGCACACGACGCCGGGCAGAGGTGCTCAAGGAGCGAAAGCGCGTCCGTGGCTTCAATTCGCTGTTCGCTACCGCCTCGATCCAGGCGGCGCAGCGCTATTATCAGCAGTTCAAAATGCGGCAGGAGTCGCTCACGCCGGACAGGTGTCTCAAGGTCGGCATCATCTACTCCTACGGCGCCAACGAGGCTGCCGACGATGGCATCCTCGACGACGAGGCGTTCGACACCGATGGGCTGGCGGGCGACGCGCGCTTGTTCTTGGAAGGCGCGATCCAGGACTACAATGCGATGTTCGGCACGACCTACGACACCAGCGCAGACAAGTTCCAGAACTACTACAAGGACCTGTCGCAGCGAATTAAGAACCGCGAGATCGATCTTGTCATAGTGGTCAACATGTTCCTTACAGGCTTCGACGCGACGACGCTGAACACCCTGTTCGTCGACAAGAACCTGCGCATGCACGGCCTGATCCAGGCGTACTCGCGCACCAACCGCATCCTCAACTCGGTGAAGCGACATGGCAACGTGGTCGTCTTCCGTGGTCTTGAGGAAGAGACGAACGCGGCGCTGGAGTTGTTTGGTAACAAGGATGCGCAAGGCATCGTCGTCGTGCCCTCGTACGGCGAGTACTACGGCGAGTACTCAGGGAAAGTCACCGAGCTGCTGCAGTTGTTCCCCGCTGATGCGCCAATCGAAGGTGAGCAGGCACAGAAGGACTTCATCAACCTGTTCGGTGCCGTCCTTCGACTGCACAACATCCTGACTGAGTTCGATGACTTCGAAGGCCAGGACTTGCTGACGGAGCGCCAGCATCAGAATTACCGCAGCGTCTACCTCAACCTGTATGCGGAATTCCGCGCGACTACCGACGGGGAGAAAGAGCGCATCAACGAAGATGTTGTCTTCGAGATCGAGCTCGTCAAGCAGGTCGAGATCAACGTCGATTACATTCTGATGCTCGTCGAGAAGATGCGCTCCGAGCGAGGTGACGGCGAGAACAGGGAGATCCGCGCCCAGATCTCACGCGCCGTCGATGCCAGCCCTAGTCTGCGTAGCAAACGCGACTTGGTCGAGGATTTCGTCGACTCTCTGTCTGTGGACAGCGCTGTGGATGAACAGTGGCAGGCATACATCGATGCCAAGCGCGACGCTGAGCTGGCAGTGATAATTGAGGAGCAGAAGCTCAAGCCCGATAAGACCCGTGCATTTATAGAAGCAGCATTCCGAGACGGGCAGGTCCGCACCACAGGCACGGAGATCACGAAGATCCTCCCGCCGGTCTCACGCTTCAATCGCGAGTCCGGCCACAGTGACAAGAAAAAGCGCGTCGTCGAGACACTGGTGTGGTTCTTCGAGCGGTATTTTGGACTGGCTTCCGACGGAGGTGCGTAGAAAGAAGAGCCCGATCAACCCAATCTTACGGGAAGGCGCATGAGCCACCGGATCGCCAACCAAACGGGTGAGCGTCCGGCCTGACGTGCAGGGCACAACCCCATTTGGTGCCTCGCCCGTAGTTTCTCGGTGTGGTGGCCGATAGCGGCTTCGGCGGCCGTAGGCATGTCGGATCGACGATTCACGAGTTCTCCGGGGCATGGCGCCTCAGAAACTTGGTGATCTGAGTGTGTCGGACCGGAGGCGATGCTGCAGCAGAACTCAAGTTCTGTTGGTAATGTCGAGCCAAGGAGACCAGCTCGGCGTCCTCGAATGTCAGATACCAGTCGTACGCCGAGAACCTGCCGGGCCAGGGTTCGACGTTGAAATGATCCTCCATGTGAGTCACCCCTGAGAACGCCGATTAATCATCGCTTCTGATCGCACCGGCGTCAGTAAGAGAAGCCGGTAGCTCGGAGGAAAGGGCTCGCGTTTCAAGACTTTCCATCCTAGTGGAGTGATTCCAAAGTTGTTGGGCAGTATGTGGTCTGGTTGAATCGGTGCGTGCGAGCCGCCCCTCTGGTGTTGCGTGGTGGTGACCGAGAGATCCTGCAGGCCTGGATTCGGTCGACGACGATGAAGTCCGGACTCGTCTTACGAGCCCGGATCATCACCCTGGCCGCCGATGGTGTGGCCCATGCCGAGATCGCCCGCAGGTTCGATATCTCGCGGCAGACCGTGATCAACTGGCGGTCCCGCTACCTCGCCCTCGGGCTCGACGGGTTGCATGACGAGCACCGATCGGGGCGGCCGCGGACCCTGGACCGGGACAAACTGATCACCACAACCTTGACCCCTCCGCCCCGCAAATACGGTGTCACACACTGGAGTTCGCGACTGCTGGCCGATCACCTCGGTATCGCGCACGGCACCGTGTCGAAGGTATGGAGTGAGTACGGGGTGCAACCGTGGCGGTCGGAGACGTTCAAGTTCTCCACCGATCCGCAACTGGCCGGCAAGGTCACCGACATCGTCGGGCTCTACCTGAACCCACCAGAGAACGCGATCGTGCTCTGTGTCGACGAGAAATCCCAGATCCAGGCGCTGGACCGGACCGCACCGACGTTGCCGATGCAGATCGGGGTCCCCGAACGCCAAACCCACGACTACATCCGCAACGGCACCACCACCCTGTTCGCGGCGCTGGAAATCGCCACCGGCAAGGTCACCGGCGTCTGCAAGCCCCGCCATCGCCACCAGGAGTTTCTCGCTTTCCTCCGCCATGTCGCCCGCGCCTATCCCCACGGTGAGCTCCACCTGGTGATGGACAACTACGCCGCCCACAAGAAGGCCGAGGTCCGCGACTGGCTCGCCGAAAACCCCCGTATCCGGGTGCATTTCACCCCGACGTCGGCCTCGTGGATGAACCTGGTCGAGGTGTGGTTCGGCATCATCGAACGCCAAGCCATCCACCGCGGCACCTTCCGCAACGTCCGCGAGCTGACGACCAAGATCCGCGAGTTCATCAACGGCTGGAACCCACGAGCGAAGCCCTTCGTCTGGACCAAGACCGCTGAGCAGATCCTGGCCAAGGCTGACCGCCGAAGAACTTCAAATACGGCCCACTAGTTACACGCTCGGCGGTGAACCTGCTCGGACCAAACTCGGTCCCGGTATGAAAATGTCAGATTTGGGTGCCGCGAGGCCCGCTGTCCTGTGTTGTGACGAGGGTACGGCCAGACAGTGTCCGGGCCTCGCGGTCGGTCGAAGGGCTATCCGAGCAGCACGGTGAGTTGCTCGCGGATTCGCTGGGCGTCCAGCTCGGCGTTCTGGTGACGGGTGCGGATACCGGCGACGATGTCATCGGGCGCTTTGGCGAGGAAGCTGTCGTTGCTCAGCTTCTTAGCCGCAGCCTCGACTTCTCTGACGGCGCCGGCGAGATCCTTTTCGAGGCGACGCTTCTCGGCATCGATGTCGATCGCTTGCGACAAGTCGAGACTGATCCGTGAGTCGCCTATGGGCAGTGCCGCGGTCGAGTGGAAGTGGGTTGTCGGGGGATCGAGGCGCAGTAGTTGCCGGATTGCCGGTTCGTGGCCCGCCATGGCGTCGGTGAGGGTGAGTTCGGCGGGCACTCGCTGGCTGGTTCGTACACCCTGCTCGGACCGGAACCGCCGAACTTCGGTCACGAGCTGCTGCAACTGAGCCACCGTAGCCTCGGAGGCCGGGTCCCGGAAGCCCGAATCTTGCGGCCAATCGGCGATCACGACCGATTCACCACCGGTGAGGATGGTCCACAGCTTCTCGGTGACGAACGGCACGAGCGGGTGCAGCAGCCGCAGCAGTGTGTCGAGCACGTGTCCGAGGACCCGACGCGATACCTCTGCGGCTGGCCCGCCTTGGGCGAATACGGCTTTGGACAGTTCAAGGTACCAGTCGAAGGTTTCGTCCCAGGCGAAGTGGTACAGCAGGTCGGACAGTTTCGCGAATTGGTAGTCCTCGTAGTAGCCGTCGGCCTCGGCGATCACGACGTTGAGGCGCGACAGAATCCAACGGTCGGTGACTGAGAGGTTGTCGACCGGCGGCAGTAGCCCGGCGGTGGTTGCACCGTTGAGGAGTGCGAATCTGCTTGCGTTCCACAGCTTCGTGGTGAAGTTGCGGCTGCCAGCAACGGACTCTTCCGCGATCGGTGCGTCGGTGCCGGGGTTGGCGGCGCGTGCGAGGGCGAAGCGGAGTGCGTCGGTGCCGTAGGAGTCCATCCACTCGATCGGATCGACCACGTTCCCGAACGACTTGGACATCTTCTTGCCGTGCTTGTCGCGGACCATGCCGTGCAGGGCGATCTCAGTGAACGGTGGCTGCCCTGTGGCGTAGAGACCGAACATCATCATCCGGGCGATCCAAAAGAACAGCAGGTCATACCCTGTGAACAGCACGCTGTTCGGGTAGAACTTCGCCAGGGCGTCGGTCTGGTCGGGCCAGCCCATGGTCGAGAACGGCCATAGTGCCGAGGAGAACCAGGTGTCGAGGACGTCGGGATCCGATGTCCAACCATCCGGGGCGGTCTCGTCAGCGCCGACGCACCTGGTTTCGCCGGTCGGGCTGTACCAGATCGGGACGCGGTGTCCCCACCACAGCTGGCGGGAGATGTTCCAGTCGCGCAGGTTGTCGACCCAGTCGAAGTAGCGGCCAGCCAACTCGGGCGGATGGATGGCGACGTGCCCGTCACGAACGGCGTCACCGGCAGCCTTGGCCAGCGGCGCGACCTTGACCCACCACTGCATCGACAGGCGCGGCTCGATCACCGTGCCGCAGCGCGAGCAGTGCCCAACAGCGTGCGAGTAGGGGCGCTTCTCCGCGACGATCCGTCCATCGGCTCGCAACGCGGCGACGACGGCGCTGCGCGCTTCGAGACGATCGAGCCCTTGGAACGGGCCAGGGGCGGTGATGATCGCGTGGTCGTCCATCACCGTGAGCGAGGGCAGGTCGTGGCGTTGGCCGATCTCGAAGTCGTTGGGATCGTGGGCGGGAGTGACTTTCACCGCGCCGGAACCGAACTCGGGATCGACGTGCTCGTCGGCGACTACGGGGATACGGCGGCCGGTCAGCGGCAGCTCGATCTCGCGACCGACGAGGTGGCTGTATCGGGGGTCGTCGGGGTGCACGGCCACGGCGGTGTCACCGAGCATCGTTTCGGCGCGGGTGGTCGCGACAACGATCTGGTCATCGCCCTCGCCGTAGCGGATCGAGACCAGTTCGCCGTCGAGGTCCTTGTGGTCGACCTCGATATCGGAGATCGCGGTCGCGCAGCGCGGGCACCAGTTGATGATGCGTTCGGCCCGGTAGATGAGGTCGTCGTCGTAGAGGCGTTTGAAGATCGTCTGGACGGCGCGCGAGAGCCCCTCGTCCATGGTGAACCGCTCGCGGTCCCAGTCGACGCCGTCGCCGAGGCGACGCATCTGATCGGAGATGGCGCCACCGGACTCGGCTTTCCACTGCCAGACACGCTGCTCGAACGCTTCGCGGCCGAGATCGTGGCGGGAGAGGCCCTCTTTGGCGAGTTCGCGTTCGACCACGTTCTGGGTGGCGATGCCCGCGTGGTCCATACCGGGTTGCCACAGGGTCTCGAAGCCTTGCATGCGTTTGCGGCGGGTGATCGCGTCGATCTGGGTGTGCTCGTAGGCATGGCCCATATGCAGGCGGCCGGTGACGTTAGGGGGCGGGATGACGACGGTGTAGGCGGGTTTGTCGCTGGTCTCGTCGGCTTTGAAGTAGCCGTTGGCTACCCACCGTACATACAGCTCACCCTCTAGTTCTACCGGTACGAAAGTCGTCGGCAGGGTTGTGGGGTCGGCGCTGTCGGGGCGGTGGGTATCGGTCACAGTCGCCCAGCATATTGCCTGCCCATCGCTGGTCTCCTCGGTGCCGGTGGGAGGTGGCGTCGCATTCGTGTCGGTCATGGGATTCCCAGAACGTCGACAGGACTGCCGAGGGTGGCTTTGCGACCTCGAACCAGCGTCAGGGCTTGGTCGAGGTCGGCGGCGGCCATGTGCAGCAGGTCGGTCAACCGGTCGGGTTTGCTAGCGCAGACGAACGCTGCCACTTCGGCGGAAGGGCGATCGTCGCCGAGGACCGCATGGAAGTAGTCGAGGTTCTTCTCGACCACGAGGCGCACTGATTCCAGTTCATCGACCTGGGCGGCGGACAGACGGGCGAAACGGCTGTGAACGCGGTACCCGTGGAACGGGCGCGGTATGCAGCTGATCTCGTTCGTTTCGCCGCGCCGGTGGCGGGCGGCGAGGAGGCTGATCGCGAACGCCCAGTCCTGCCATTTGCGGACTTCCCGGTTATATCCGCCCGCGGCGAGGGCATCGGCGCGCCGGTAGACGATCGACATCGGTGCGTGGTGTTTGCGGACCAGCAGCTCTTCACGGCAGGGATAGGCCGAGATCGTTAGCCCGTTGAACGCGCCGAACATCTGCGAGTAGGTGTGGATGAACGCTAGGTGCGGTGAGGAGGCCAGGAGCTGGACCGCTTGTTCGGGGTAGCTGCCGTTTACGAGGAGGGCTGGATCGGTGGACAGCCGGTCGTCGGAGTCCAGTGGCAGGACGTAGGGGTAGCGGGCAATGTCGAGGCCGACGTTGCGGGCGGCTTGGGCGCCACCGTTAGCGCCTTGCCGCACGACGCGGACATCGGGGAACTCGCGGCAAGCGTCGATGCTGGTCAGCGTTTCTGGGTCGTCGCTGCCATCATCGACCACGATGATCTCAAGCGGATTCGACATCGGTTGTCGCGCAACAGAGTCGACCGCCTCCAGAACGAACTGTCCGCTGTTGTAGCAAGGCACGATGACCGTGAGGCCGAGCGGGTGTTTTCTCATCGACGGGGCTCATGGTCGGTGGTGCGGTGCCCGTGGACAGTGATCCTGTTGGCTTCGAAATAGTTGTGGGCAGAGTCGGTATTGCGTTCGCGGTGTCGGGTCAAGCTCATGTGGCAGTTCCATCCGGTGTAGAGGCGTTCGATCGTGGTGCGGAAGGTGTCGGCGGTGTAGGCGGCTTCGTCCTCGATCAACACTCGACGTCCTTGCCGGTCGGTGCGGATGATGTCGGTGAACACCTCGAGGAAATGCCCTGTGCCGATCGGGGCACGCTGGATGCAGCGAGTCAGGGTCTCGCGGACTTGATCCTGGCGCAGGTAGTGCAGGACATCTTTGGCGACGACCACGCCGAATTGCCTTTCGACGGAGAAGTTTTCGATCCTCTGCTGGACCACATTGATCCGGTCGGCCAGGTCCGCGAGCCCCGCTAGCCGTGAACGCAGGATCTGGGTCGGGACCTGGTCGACGGCCACGACTTCGAAGCCGGCTCGGGCCAAGGCCACGGCGTAGGTGCCTCTGCCGTAGCCGAGGTCGAGGGCGGTTCGAGGAGCCCGGACGTCGATAGCGTTCAGGAATTCGGCGAACCTGTCGGAAACCGGTGCCGATAGCCGCTCCGCGGTCGGCGCTTCACTGGCCAGTGCCGCGAGATAGAAGGCGGTGACGTCTTTTTGAGAGCGTGCTAGGTACACGTGTGGTTCCTAGAATCCGTCGACTTCGACGATTTGGCCAGGGATGCGCAGCGATAGGGCGAGAGCTTCGGTGACACGCATCGGCAGGTAGTGGTCCTGCAGTCGGCTGCGGGTTTCCGTGCCGCGCAACCAGTTCTGCATCAAGGCTCGGTTACTATCGCTGTGGAAGAGGCCGTCGAAAGTCTCACGCGAGACGTACTCATCGTCGGTGAGCAACGAGGCATTGGCGCGGGTGAGGATCTCCGCGACCGCGCCTATCTTGTCGGCATCGGGCCCGCGCGGGACGTCGTAGCAGTGGATGTGCACCGAGTACAGCGTCGAGAGCTGCGCTTCCAAGTCGACGCTGCTGGTCCGGCCGTTCTTGTTGTACACCCCGTCAGGGAAGGCTCGCCAGCTCCGAATCGACGGTGTCGTCTGCTCGAAAGACAGAGTGCCCAGGGTGATCGTGGTATCGCTTTCGGCGTCGATCAGTCGGAACGTGGAGGTGATGTCGGTTTCGCCGTAGCGGCGCGGTTCACGTGCCAGCGCAGCGCATTTCGAGTGTCCGCCGAGCATCTTCGTTGCCGGGGCAGACACTCGCTGGCCTTGGTCCGCGGGAAAAGCGTCGAAGGAGCACACCTGCAATCGCAGCGGCCGGCCCCGGAAAAGCGGCTTGTTGAGCGCGAGCACCTGGACCGCGAGGTCGACGTAGTGGTAGCTGCCGTGCATCAACATCCCGTACCCATGACGGTACGGGTGGTCATCACGGGTCACGAACTCGTGTGACAGATTCCAGACTCCGCCGGCGGCCCGCAGATGGAATGAGGTCAGTGGGGCCTTCCACGCGAGCATCCGATCGCGTAGCGGCTGGATGAGGCGGTCGTTGTAGATGCTGTGGTAGCGGCTCAAGGTCATCACCGAGTGCCGCGCTGTCCTTCCTGAGGCGTCGGCGATCAGCTCGGCCATGGTGGTAGAGATCAGTGCGGGTTCGAACGCTCCATCGATCATCGGAGCCAGAACCGGTTTCTCTACCAGCGAGTTGATTCCTTCCGCTACGCACCGGCGCAGATATTGCTCGTGCGAGCCGACCTCGGTGGCGATGTAGGCCAGCATCGGCAGGCCAGGCAGCCGCAGGAAACGCAGCGCTGTCTGGGCTGTTTCCAGAGCCAGTGCGGGGTCGCCCCGATCGGACTGGACGAAGAACTTCGTGCGCGGCTGCGGGTCCGCGCCGACAAGCCGCGCTTCGACGACCTCTCGCTCGGATTCGAGGTCTATCAGCGACCAGGAATCGAGGTGGCCCTCAGCGATCGCGTCCCGAATGACGGGCATGTACTTGTTGCGAACGATCTCGTCGTAGCCGATAACGACCAGTTGGTGGATGCTCATCGAGTCCTCCGTTGTCATGTGCCGGATCGCGGTGTCTGCCGCGGCGCGAGCGGTTGAGATGCTGGACGCGGCTTCGTTATATAGAGATGTGCCAGCGAAAGATGCTGTACTGCAAGCCATTAAGGGGTATCTAGTTGCTACTATTCAGAGGGCGAGTTGCCGATGGCGGCGTAGGCGCACGGGTTTCAGGCAGCTGGGTGCTGAATCCGTAGGGAAGGCCGAGTGAGAATTCGTGTGGTCTCACTGGGCCGTGCCAAGGTCAGTGGGTTGTCGAAAGGCACGCGGTGCCTTGGTCAGGGCTGTAGGAACAGCCGCTCGTTGGGAAGGCGGTGCATTCCGGCGCAGTGACCGGGGTAGACGGTGACCGTGCCGGGGCGGCTGGTGGCCCATCGCAGACGAACACCAGTGCAGCGGCCAAGCAGGCGGCGAAATGTATTCGCACACCGGCTAATTCGACAGATATGCGAATGTCGGGTTCGTCGGGGCATGGTGAGTGGCCGCCGGTTTTCATCGTCGAGTCTGCCTCAAGATCGATAACGCGCATTCGATCACCACGGCCCCCGACGGGCGGAACGCACTGATAGCCGGAGACACCCACGTGCGGATCATCAGCGGGTCGGGTACCGGGGACGGCAAGGCGATATCGCCATCGCGGATTACCACCACCCGCGCCTTCCACAATCGCGCCACCTCGTCGGGGTCGCCGATCGGCTGGATATCGGCCCTTGCTAGGAAGGTCCACATGTTGGCGCGCGGGTGCCCGATGATCGACAACGGCGCGACACCGCGCACATCGAGGTTGGTTTTGACCTGCTGGGCCAAACCGATCGGCATCATCACCGCCCCGACGAATCCGGCCCGCATCGTGATTCGCCCCGTTGCCGGGTCGATGACGGTCGGTAGCGAGCACATGCCCCGGTAGAACTCGCATCGTGTCCGGGGTGTCTCGGCAAAGGCCGCGGTGGGGTTGGTCTGGGTCATCGCAACCAACCGGCTTGTTTCATCGCATCGAACGCCTTTACGAGGTCGGCGAGCGACGGCGTGAGGTCGCCCTCGGCCAGGGCTGTTGGTCTGGGTCGGACACAATCGCTGGCGCGCTGGTTCAGTTCTGCCGGGGGCAGTGGCACAGCGCAGACCAAACCTTCGTTTTCGAGGCCGGACAAGGCACCGAGCAGCGCCACATATCGACCGTCTCCGAGTCGGCCGGGCGTGCCGGTCGCCGGGCACGCTACTGCCCGCGCCGATCCACCGACGGAGACTTCCTCAGCCGCCGAGACGTAGTGGCGCGCCGCTCCTGCACCCTCTGGCCAGCTTTGAAGGGCACGGATGTCGGGAGTGATCAGGCCACCGGGTTCAGGGGCGTCGAGCACTTGTCGCTCGACATCGGTCAGGTTTGCCGTGCTCATCATTCCCCCTGGTAGGTACAGCGGCGACGTCGCATGTCGTAGCAGTCGATGTCGCGAGCGTTTGCGTGAAACCCCAGTGTTCGGGGGTAGTGCACGTCCAAGCATCCGCCGCTGAAAGCTGAAGGAAGAGGGCAAGTTATGGGGCAAAAAGGACCGCCACTCACGACGGGACAGCCGACTACACTCGGTCACGTCCCGTAGTCATACGGAGGTGGCGTGTCACCCAACATCCAGCTACAGCAACGTCGAGAAGGGACGCCGTCGCGGGTCGTCCCGAATACGACGATGAGCCGCGCTGAACTCGCCGACGCGATCAACGAACACGTGTGGCGAACGACTGGCGTCCGACGAGATCTCGACGCGCACGCGATCGCCAGGTACGAACGCGGAGTTGTGCGGTGGCCGAGTGCTGACTATCGCCGCGCCATGAACCATGTCCTCGGGGCGTCAGATTCGGAACTCGGCTTTGTTCGGTCTCGCCGGCGCCAACCCGTCGATGAGCGACCGGACCGCGCTCTCGCGGTGAATCTGTTCAGTCCGTTCGGCCCGTCGACCGGGGCAATCGGTTTCCTACCAGGATCCGATTTCTCCGGACCGCAATCCGGTCGGGTAGGCAATACCGAGATCGACGCTGTCCGCGCGGCGACACAGACTGCCGCATCGACCGAAAACCTACACGGTGGCGGCTCCTCGGCGATCGTGGCCGCAAACCAAGCGCTGACGAGGTTCGCGCCGATGGTGCACGGTGCCGTCAGTGCCAGTCTGCGGCGCTCGTTGTTCGAGGCGGTCGGCAATCTCAGCAGTGTCGTGGGGTATACCGCTTTTGACGCTGGTGAGTTTCCAGATGCGGACCGATACTTCCAATTCGCGCTGTGGTGCGCGGATTCGGCGGGATCGTGGGATCTTCGCGCTAGCGCTCTTGCCGATATGGCGCGACGATCGGCGTTCGTCGGGGATCCGGATAGTGCTCTCTCCCTCATCGAACTCGCCCAAGTCCGGTCCGACCGCCTGACCTTCACCGTTCGTGCGATGCTGAGCGCCATGCGAGCGCAGTATCTGGCCGCTTCGGGACGTACCCATGAGGTCGTTTCGGAGGTCGCCTGCGCAGATGAGCTATTCGAAGCCCGCGAACCAGACGCGGACCCGCCCTGGATGTGTTTCTACGACACAGCCGAACACCTCGGAAGTACTGGAAAGGCACTCGCTTTGGCAGCCGAGGCACTCAACTCGATCGACGTCGCCGCGCCTCGGCTGCGCTACGCCATCGACATGCAAGGCTCCGAATACCCTCGATCGCGAACGTTCTCACAGATTCGGTTAGCGGTGTTGACGATGACGGTTGGAGACCCCCGCGACGCGGCCGCGATCGGAATGGAAGCGGTGGTCCGCAGCCGCGCACTGAGATCAGCGCGTATCGCGACCGAGCTTCGCGGGTTGGCAGCGGTCGCGAGCACACACCGCCGCATCACCGAGGTCGGTGCGCTACGCGCGCTCATCGTCACAACGACATCGAGGGAGCCAGCTTCATGAGCCGCCCCGATCCTATCGAGGAAAGCTCGCTGGCAATTCTCGAAAAAGCGGCGGCTATCAGCGGCATCGATCCAACTCGTGCGGAACTCGTCCGGGCCGGGTCCAACACGATTTACCGCGTGGGCGACATCATCGGGCGGGTCGGCAAGACGGGAACAACTGATGCGGCCGTACGAGAGCTGCGAATCTCGCAGTGGCTCAATGCCTCTGGACTGCTCACGGTTCACGTTGCCGACGTCGCCAATCCTTTGGCCGTGGTAGATGATCGTCCGATCACCTGGTGGCAGCGGATTCCGGACCACCGCGCAGCGACAACTACCGAGTTGGCGACCGCTCTTCGCCAACTTCACGCCCTCGCGCCGCCGACAACGTTTGTGCTCCCGGAGCACGAACCATTCGCCGGGCTTCGCCGAGCAATCACTTCGACAGGTCGCCTGGCCGCTGAGGACCGTGCTTGGCTTCTCGACCACCACGACGGGCTGTGGAAACAGTATTCTCAGCTCGAGCCGCCTGCTCGGAAAACCGTCATTCACGGCGACGCGTGGCAAGGCAACCTAGTCGTTCCGGTTGGAGGAAGGCCGATACTCGTTGATCTGGACCGCGTCTCTCTGAGCCGACCCGGGTGGGACCTCATTCAGATTGCAGCTGATCACACCGATTTCGACCGTCTATCGGAGGCCGACTACCTAGCGTTCGTCGATGCCTATGGCGCTGACGTCACCACGGATCCGGCATTTCGGCCGCTTGCCGACATCCAAGAACTACGCTGGACTGTTTTCTCGCTGTCGCTGTCAGAGGCCAGCGAGGGCGCAGCAGATGAGGTGCGCCATCGTCTTGCTTGCTTGCGGGGCGAAATTGACCGACCTTGGCGCTGGAACGCGCTCTGACGAACTCGTTCGCGGCCATGGACACGCCGACCACCACGCGACGAGTGGCCCGCGCGGTGAGACTCATATAACTTATGGCCGTTGTCGCGGAGGCCACGTCATTGCTGCCCGTACGTTGGAGCGGGGTGTGAGTCAGTGGGAATGGCTGCACCGCAACGAATGTGACTACCGGGCCGGGGTGTTCAGCACCTCAGTGCTGCGTCCGGCCGGTGGTCAGCAAACTCGCTTACCAGCACGTCACCGGGGAAGGTTGAGCAGCCGGTCATGACATCGAACGGCCCGTTCCCTCGACTGCTGCCGGACTCGACATCGGATCCGGAAGCCATCGCGCGAAACGACTGGAGCGCCTTCTCCGAAATCAGTGCCCTTCGTGATCACTGGACCGTGAAACAGTGGGCACCGGGGCGCACGGGCTACTACTGGTACCTGACCTTCGACGACACCGATCTGACCCAACTCGCTGCCGAATGCCAGCAGGCCCTGGCGATCGGCGGGATCGATCCAGTTCCACTGGATGCCCTGCACATCACCGTGATGGGGATTGGCTCCACGGACGATGTGGCACAGGGGCAGATTGATGGGTTGATCTCCGTTGCGCGTGAGCGTCTTTCGGATGTGAAGCCGTTCGATCTAACCGTAGGGCCGCTCAGTGGCTCACGTAGTGCGATCAGATTCTCCGTCGCACCGTGGGACCCGCTCCTCGATCTGCAGCAGCTGTTGTCGACCTGTACCGGGGAAGTATTGCGGAGCGTCGCGAGCGCTCCGAGTGCTGCACGATTCCGGCCGCATCTAGGTATCGCCTACAACAACATTGACCGTACTGCTGTTGAGGTTGTCGACGCTGTCGGAGAGTTGCGCGGGGCCGAGCGCGTGAACGTGCGGGTGAACCAAGTCGAATTGGTTGTCCTCAGACGAGAAGACCACACCTACCGTTGGGACACCCGCACGGTCCTTGCTCTCGGTGGTTAGCGGCGCAACATTGCGGCCAGTTGGCCGATCGCTACATCGAAGCGGTGTCGGGCAGCCTTTGGGGCCAAGCCCCGCTGGGAACAGTGCGGCACGCCTTCCGGGAATACGTACAGGTCCGGGCGGTGGATGGCGGCGCGGCGCCAGCCGTCTTCGGCTGCTCTGCCCAGGCACAGAACGATTTCCAGGTCGGGGCACTGGGCGATGAATTCGCGGGTCCATCGGGTGCCTCGGTCTCGTTCGGAGGCCAGGGACGCTCCGTTTTCGCGGCCGGTGGGGAATGGGCAGACGTTCCAGTTGACGACTGAGTGCCAGTCGACGCCGTGGGCGGCGTAGGCCTCGCGGCAGTTTCTTGCCGTCGCGTCGTTGTTGTCGGGGCTGATCAGGCCGGAACCTCCGTTGCGGGCAGCTTCGGCTTTCGTGGACGGGTTGTCGAGCAGTACGAGTGCTCGTGCCTTGATGCCACCTAGATCGGGATCGATGTAGGGCACGTGCCCGTGCGGGATTCCCTCGGCGTCTGCGATCCTGTCGGCTAGGTCGTTCAGCGCGCGCACGTGGGGTGCGCGGATGCGGGAGTGCTTGTCCGCCAATACATCAGGGTAAGCATTGCGTCCGTAGACCGTCATATGGGCAGTGTGACAGGGGTCGCCGACATGTTCGGATCATTGGCCGAATGAGCGTCGGAGGTTTGCGTTGATCAGGGTGTTGATGCGGTGGCGGAGGTGGCCGACTGTTGAGGTGTCGAGGTCTGGGGAGGTGACAAAGAGGGTCCAGCGGAGGTGAGTGCCGCCGTGGTTGTCAGGTGGGAGGTCGAAATGTAGTTGGGCGGTGGGGTGTTTGGGCCACAGGGTGGTCCAGATGACGAGGCTGGGGTAGGTGCTTTCGAGGACCTCGGGCCGTTGCTCGTCTGTCCGCAAGATGAGCCAGGGGCGGGTGGGGTCGCGATCGGGGTTGGTGAGGGCGGCGAAGACTGCGTGAGGTGGGGCGGGTTGGCTTCGCCGGCGGCTGCCGATGGCGTGCATGGGCAGAGGGTAATTGGCGGCGGCTCAGCCGGTGGTCAGGTCGATGCCGAGTTCGGTTCGGCCGCACTGGGTTGCCTGGGTGGCGAGGAGTGTGCGGAGGGGTTCGGGGATTTCCTCGCGGGCTTCGGAAATCGATTGCCAGATCGCCGGGTCCTGCGTCGTGATGGTGGCGACGAAGAGTTCCAGGTTGTCGGATTCGTTGAGGAGAGTCAGGGAGCGGAGTCGGGCTGAGACGTCCTGGCGGAGGACGATTTGTATCAGGGTTGTGGTGCAGTCGGCGGTGGGGGCGGCTTCGAGGGCTTCTCGGAAATTGTTGTCGGTGAGGGTGTTTATGGCGGTGGCGAGGGTGTCGTGGGTGGCGGCGGGTAGGTCGTTGAGGAGGGGGAGGGCTTCGGGCCAGAGGTTGTGAGTGGCGGTGGCTTCTATGGCGGCGGTGAGGTAGGCGGGGCGGTGCATTACCGGGAGGGAGGCCAGGCGTTTGCGGTCCGGGGTGGAGAGGGCGAGGGCTACTGGGAGGAGGGTGGGCCAGTGGTTTTCGGTGTGGGCTTGTTCTATGAGGGTGGTTAGGGATTCGTCGGGTTCTGTGGCTACTCGGGCGGCGACGGTGTGGAGTTGGGTGGGGGAGAGGTGGGTGGCTAGGGGGAGTAGGGAGAGCCAGAGGTTTTGGGTTAAGGCTAGGTCGGCGATTTTGGTGAGGAGGGTGGGGTTTTGCATGGCTGGGCGTTGGGCCAGGCGTTGTAGGGGTTGGGGGGACATGCCTGCTGCTACGGGGAGGAGGGTGTCCCAGGCGTCGACTTCTTCTACTGCGGCGAGTAGGCCGTCGATGACTTCGTCATCTTGGGCGGCTACGACGTTGGCGAGTTTGGAGCGTTCTGTGGGGCCGAGGAGGGCTAGCAGGGTGATTGCTTTGGGCCATTCGTCGGCGTCGTGGGTTGCGCGGATGACGCCGGGGACTCGGTCGGTGACGATGGTGAGGAGGCGGTCGGCTGCTGAGGTTTCTTCGAGGTAGTAGCCGACCTGGAGGATGTCGAGGTCGGAGGCGTGGGGGAGGGCTGCGCGGAGGACCGAGTCGGGGACCGAGCCTGCGAGGTTGCCCATTGTCAGATAGTCGCCGCGGCTGATCAATTCGCTGGCGACGGCTGCTGCCATCGGGCCGGGGACTCGGGCGATCAGTTCGACTGCTCGGCGGGGGTCGAGGGTGAGGGTGCCGTCGGCTAGGAAACTGGGGGAGAGGGCGCTGGCGATGGCTACGGCGCGGGCTGGGTCGACGGAGCCGGCGAGCGCGGCGGCGAGAACGGGGCCGAAGGCGGCTTCGGTGATCTTGGCGGCGATGGGGGCGGGGACGAGCTTGGCGGCGGCGCCGACTCGTTGCATGCGGCGGGCTTCGCGGCGGGCGGTGAGATCGGTGATCTGGTCGCGGAATTCGCGGAGGGCCGTGGGTCGGAGGGCGGCGAGGAAGTCCAGGTCGGCGGGGTCGCGGTCTAGGACGCGGGCCAGTTTGGCTAGTTCGACGGTGGTGTGGTGGGTCGCGGTCATAGTCCGAGCACCTTCTTCACGGCGGGGCGGGCTAGGCGGGGGATGAGACGCATGCCGGAGTCGAGGGCGTCGTCGAGGGCGGCCTTGCGGTGGTCGAGGGCGGCGCGGACGTAGTTGTCGAGGAGGGCCAGCTCGTCGGGGGTGAGGGTGGCGAAGTCGGGTGGTGGTGGGGCGCCGAGTGTTGCGGTGAGTTGGCGCAGGGCATCCGACACGGACCGTCTCCTTCGATGCGATGTCCGGAAGTTCGTACTGCCGGTACGAGCAGCGATACTGCCGGTACGCGATGTCATATGTAAAGAGCAATTTATGCGCAGTATGTTGGAAGTCCCAATCGTACTGCTGGTACGTGTAATGTTCCCGACCGTGACCCGCGCCAGTCGACGACCTCCGCCGGTGAGCCGGGATGTCATCGTCGACGCCGCGATTCGGGTGCTCGATCGGGACGGGCCTTATCCGAGCATGGATTCTTTCGCGGTCGAGGCTGGGATCACGAAGCCGCGGTTGTATCGGCAGTTCACCGACAAAGGTGACCTTTACGCCGCCATCGGTACACGATTCGCCGACTCGGCATTCGCCGCGACGGGAACCGACCTGACCCTGCTGTTGCAGCCGCCCAGCGCCGCCATTGATCGTGCGCTCACCGACTATTCCGTCGGAATTCTTGCCCACCCCAATGTTTTCCGGTTTCTGACACAGACGAGTGCCAACCGTGAGGGAGTGACGGGTCAGTACGACCTCGCCGGCGCTGTGGCGGGTCGATTCGCGGAAAGGGCTCGGGCTGTGGCGGATTCGATTCCTGTGGATGCCGAGGGGATCGAATATCTGGCGCGGGCGATCGTCGGTGTGATGATCGTGCTGACAGACCTGTGGTTGAGCGACGCGGAGCCGGATTCCGGTGAATTCATGAGTAGGGTGCACGAATTGGTGTGGGGGATGATCGATGCGTTTCTGCGCGGGCGGGGGATCGCGGCAGATCCAGAGGTGCCGATCTTTGTCACCCTTGCGGCGTTGAACCCGGAAGCGGGCGAAGTCTGAGGCATCGGCGACGTGGCACAACCCGGGGCTCGACTGCCGGGTGAACCCGCCACAGGTGCGGTATGCCGGAACCCGCCCGGCGAACTTCGAGTCGCCGGACGGGTCATCTTGTCAGTCGCGCGGCCGGTGGGGAAGTGCGAATGTCGCGAGCGCCTCCTCGATCCGCTCGACACGATCCGGTGGCATGCGATGGCGTGCGTCGTGTGTCGGTCGTGACAGGCGACTCACCAATTCATCGACGGTGTGGACGTGGCGGCGGTTCAGCGCGGGCAGGTTCAGGTGGACACGGCTGTCGGTGAAACAGACTCCGGTGCGCACGATCGCGGCCTCGCCTGCACGCTGCAGTTGCTTCATCAACAGCATGCTCTTGAAATGTGCCAGCTCCAGCACGTTTCCGTGGTCGATTCGGCGACCGTTCGCCGCGGTCTGAATCCAATGGTCGGTCTCGACGTCGACCGAGCCGGACCAGGCTTTCAGCTCGATCATGTGCAGGCCGCTCGGGGTGGTCAGCAACAGATCGATCTCGAACGGCTTCGCGCCGGTTGCCGGGAACTCGAAATTGGACCAGGCCCGCCACGGGCTCGTGGACGGTAATCGTTCGAGGATGGTGGCGAGTCCGCGGCGTTCGTGGCTGTGTTCCGATTCGGTGATCGGGGTCCAGGTCATCGTCGCCGGCTTGTCGACGGGTGACGGGCGGTGTCTCGGCATGGCGGCGGGGTTGGGCCGCGGTGGGGATGTCACCGGGCACTCAACCCAGGCGGCGGATGTCGCCGCGGACTCGGTAGAAGCCGCCGCGGGCGGATTCGGAGACGGCGTCGACGACGTAGCGGGCGCCGGCGAGGCGGATGTCGCGGGGGAATTGGACGTTCCAGGCGGGGTCGTAGCCGGGGGAGATGACGTGGACGCGTAGGGAGTCGCCGTGTTGGAGGCATTCGACGATGACGCCGGTGCCGGCGTCGGTGGTGAGTTCGAGGGTGGTGCTGGGGGCTACGGCGGAGAATTCGGGGGCTTTCACCGAGCGGGTGGTGGGGAGGACGCCCTGGTCGGCGTCGCGGATGGCGGATTCGCTGACGTCCAGGCAGGCCAGGGCGCCGGAGGTGGTGACCAGGTAGAGCTTTTCGTTGTGGTACTGCATGGAGTAGGCGGAGCCGCAGCCGGTGGCGAGTTTCCACAGGCGGGTGCCGGTGGCGTCGAAGCAGTAGACCGAGGAGTGGGAGTCGCCGGCGAAGACGTAGCGGCCGTCGGGGGAGGCGGCGCAGGAGAAGACGGCGGCGTCGCACTGGTAGGTGCGGGTGGCGCTGCCCTGTTTGGTGATCTCCTCGACCTGGTTGTGGGAGGTGCCCGCGTAGACGGTGTCGGATTCCTGCCAGCCGAACAGGACCGCGCCACGGGTGGACGAATTCCACTGGGAGCGGCCGGTTTCCAGGTGGTACTTGGTGACGCCGGCGCTGTGGCCGTGGTAGACACCGGTGGGGTCTACGCGGACCATCCAGCCGGAATTGCCCTTGCTGCGGGCTGACCAGAGGGATTCCTCTTCGTGGTCGATGACGGTCAGGCCGCCCGCGGAGTCGGAGGCGGCGAGGATGCCGTCGTGGATATCGAGCCAGTAGACGTCGTCGGCGGAGACGTCGTAGGCGGCGCGGGGGACCTTGCCGGACAGGTCGTAGACGCGGCCGTCGTCGCAGCCGGCGTAGATCCAGAAGTCGTCGGCGACGATGCATTTGACCGCGTCGGGCAGTTTGTAGCTGTTGGTGACGACGCCGGCGGGGGAGAGGGTGAAGACCTCGCCGTCCTCGTTGCCGACCCAGCAGCGCTGGTCGTCGACGAAGATGCCGAAGGCGGAGGCGCCGGAGTCGAAGCGCCACAGCACGGGGGCCGACTTGGCGGTGGAGCGCTGGCTGGTGATGGTGCGGCGGGTGACGGTGCGGCGTTCGCGCGCGCCCATGACAGCGGGGGCGTAGCCCTTGCGTACCTTTTCGCCGACCTTCTTCTGCGCGGCGGCCTTCGCCTTGTCCTCGGTGGCGAAGGAACTCGCTTTGGACTGGCCTTGCTCGCCGATCCGGCCGTACCGGATATTGACGTTCGTTCCGGTGACGACTACCTCGTAGAACTTGTGCGAGGAGCCCGCGTCGTCGGACAGTTCGAGATAGGTGGTTTCGGCGGTCATGCGTCCTCGCTGAGCTCGTGGAGATCGAATGCACGAAAAATAGCAAGGGGCACCGACATTGACGCGGCGCTCGTCCGCGCGGGCTATCCGGTCGCCCGCGGATGGAACGAATGCCGTCCGACCGGCACCGAACCTTCTGGCCGGTGAACAGGCACGTTGGCGGCTCTCATCTGCCTGTGGATACTTCACCCGAAGGGGGTCGCGGCGATGGTCGATGGGCATCTGCGCGGGCGCGGGATCTTGGAGATACCGATTCTCGGTACCCCGACGGGTCCAACCGGGAAGGTAGTCGGCGGTCGGCGCGACAGGCCGTCTTGATAACGACACGCGGCGAAAGGATTGCGGGATCGCTTCGGGTGATAGATGCTGGTCCGACTGTGTAGTGTGCGTGTGGGCGTGACATTTCCGCGACCGTTTCGTAATCTTACAGTGACCTGTTCTCGACAACGACTGGTGATCTACATCGTGACTGCTTCGCATCGCAAACCGTCGGCTCCCAAGAGCCGGCTGCCGCTGGCCGTGTGCAGTCTCGCGGCGACTGTTCCCGGCATGTTGATGATGGTGATGCGACCGGGTGCGGCGGAGGTCGAGGCGGTGGCTTCGGTCGAGCCGCTGTCGACGTCGGCCATCGAGCTCGACCCGATCGCCGCCGCGCCGATGCACGACGCTCCGCAGCCGGGGCCGATCGTCCGGGCAGACGACGAGATGGCGGCGTTGTCGGCGCTGAAGGTGAAGGTGTTGTGCGGGACGGAGTTCAACGGGACCCTGCCGCACGTGGCGCAGGTCGGAAACCTGTTGCAGAAGATGTTCGGGGTCTCCGATATCGGTGGTGCGCACGGTCGCTACGACGGTGATCACGGCGCGGGGCAGGCGCTCGATGTGATGACGGGAAACCTCGCGCTCGGCAACACCATCGCGGATTTCGTCCTGGCCAACAAGGCGCGCTTCGGTGTCACGTATGTGATCTGGCAGCAGCGGTACAACGACGGTAACGGCTGGTCCTACATGGAGGATCGCGGCAGCCCGACGCAGAATCACTACGACCACGTGCATATTTCGTTCCAGTCGTCGCACGCGGCCAATATCGCCTGCTGATCTCGACTCGTGGTCGGCGCTCTGGTGAGCGTCGAAGTCCACTGAGCAAAAGTGGAACGTGTTCTAGCAATGCTGCCCATTCGGGCGGGCCTGCTCCTACGGTGGGAGGAGGTTCGATTCGACGAAGGAGCATGCGGACATGGGACGGTTGGCCGGCAAGGTCGCGGTGATCAGTGGTGGGGCTCGGGGGATGGGGGCGGCGCACGCTCGGCGGTTTGTCGCCGAGGGGGCGTCGGTGGTGATCGGGGACGTGCTCGATGACGAAGGTGCCACAGTGGCAAAGGAACTCGGGGACGCGGTGGCGTATCGGCATCTCGATGTTCGTGATCCGCAGCAGTGGGCGGGGATCGTGGCGGCGGCGGTCGAGGAGTTCGGTGGGCTGCATGTGCTGGTGAACAACGCGGGGATCGTGAATGGGAATCTGCTGGTGGACTTCGCGTTGGACGAGTGGCAGCGGATCATCGATATCAATCTGACCGGGACGTTTCTCGGGATGCAGGCGGCTGTTCCGGCGATGAAGGCCGCTGGTGGCGGCTCGATCGTGAATATCTCGTCAGTGGAGGGGATGCGGGGAAGTCCCGGTCTGCACGGGTACACGGCGACGAAGTTCGCGGTGCGTGGGCTCACCAAGTCGGCGGCACTCGAGCTCGCGCCGCAGGGAATTCGGGTGAATTCGGTGCATCCGGGGATGATCTCCACGCCGATGACCGAGGGGATTCCGGCGGACTTCTTGCAGATTCCGCTCGCGCGCGCGGCCGAGCCGGACGAGGTGTCGACGCTGGTGGCCTATCTGGCATCGGACGAGTCCTCGTACTCGACCGGCGCGGAGTTCGTGGTGGACGGCGGCCTCACCGTCGGTGTACCGCACAAGAGCTTCTGACCTGGCGCGTAGCGCTTGTGGGTGATCGGCGCACCCGAACGGGTGATCTCGGCGCGCGAAAGCGAGGAAGATGGGGAGTATGGCCCCCAACAGTGCGAAATATCTGATCAGCAACGGCACCGACGACCGGGTGTCGCTTTTCGATGACGGGCGCGTGAAGGTTTGGTCGACCACCCACTTGTGGACCGAGGAAAGCCGCGAGCGGCACAACGCTCTCGGTGAGACCGTGCTGCTCGGCATCGGGCGCACACTCGGTGAGCCCGGTCCCGTGGATCGGCGTCAGCAGTGTGACGCGGAGTTCGAGCTGGACCCGGCGAAGGGTCACACGGTGGCTGCCACCGTCGGCGCGGACAACGGGACGTTCGTGCAGTTCTTCCACGACGGCAAGATCGCTGTCGGCAACGACGGTCGCGATGTGGCGACGGTGTTCAACGCGGGCCGGGAAACCACGTCGGCTCGCGGAGCGAACGGTGTGGGCGGGTCGGTGATGGTCACCTTCGGTGGCAGCTACCGGCCGAGGACCAAGCGTGAGAGTGACTTTCAGGTGGAATTGAGCGAGGCCACGGCCCCGCGGCCCAACCGGCTGTACAAGGACGAGTTCCTGGTGAAGTAGTCGGCGATCCGGGGCGACCGAGCTGGTCGCCCCGGCACCGGTTCGTCAGCCGTAGTAGCAGACGTAGTGCATGGTGTCGACGACCTCGATGTCGAACGAGCTGTCACCGGGGATCTTGAACGACTCGCCCGCACGGTAGGTGACGGCCTCGGTCGTGCCGGCCAGGGTCACGTTGGCCTCGCCCGCGACCAGCTCCATGATCTCCGGAGCGTTGGTGGTGAAGGTGAGCGAGGACGGCTGGATCACGCCGACCGACACCGAGGCGCCATCGGGCAACTCGAGGCTGTAGCTGACGCACTTGCCGCCGAAGTAGACGTTGGCCTTCTTGCTGACGGAGACGTTCTCGAACTTCGACATGGGTCCTTCCGAGGGAGTGAGGGGACCCTTAGTCTAGGTCAGCTGCCGAAGCGGGCCAGGACCGCGCTGGCTTCCTGGGAGGCGGTGCCTTCCTTGGCGAGGTGGGCCATGGCTTCGGGGATCTCGCGGCCGTGATGGGTCATCGCCTGGGCGTAGAGGCGGCCTGCTCGGTAGGAGGAGCGGACCAGGGGGCCTGCCATCACGCCGGCGAAGCCGAGTTCTTCGGCGAACCGGGAGTGCTCGACGAATTCCTCCGGCTTCACCCAGCGGTCGACCGGGTGGTGGCGGGGGCTGGGGCGCAGGTACTGGGTGATGGTGAGGATGTCGCAGCCCGCTGCGTGGAGGTCGCGCATCGCCTCGGTGACCTCGTCGGGGGTCTCGCCCATGCCGAGGATGAGGTTGGACTTGGTGACCAGGCCCGCCTCGCGGGCGGCGGTGAGCACGGCGAGGGAGCGTTCGTAGCGGAAGGCGGGGCGGATGCGCTTGAAGATGCGCGGCACCGTTTCCAGGTTGTGCGCGAGGACCTCGGGGCGCGAGGAGAAGACCTCGGCCAGCTGGGTGGGGTCGGCGTTGAAGTCGGGGATGAGGAGTTCGACGCCGGTGGCGGGGTTGCTCGCCTTGATGGCGCGCACGGTCTCGGCGTAGAGCCAGGCGCCGCCGTCGTCGAGGTCGTCGCGGGCGACGCCGGTGATCGTGGAGTAGCGCAGGCCCATCGACTGGACGCTCTCGGCGACGCGGCGGGGCTCGTCGCGGTCGAGGGCGGCGGGCTTGCCGGTGTCGATCTGGCAGAAATCGCAGCGGCGGGTGCACTGCTCACCGCCGATGAGGAAGGTGGCCTCGCGGTCTTCCCAGCATTCGAAGATGTTGGGGCAGCCCGCTTCCTCGCAGACGGTGTGCAGGCCCTCGGACTTCACCAGGCTCTTGAGCTCGGTGTATTCGGGGCCCATGGTGGCACGGGTGCGAATCCACTGGGGTTTGCGCTCGATCGGGGTCTGCGCGTTGCGCGCTTCGATGCGCAGCAGCTTGCGTCCGGCGGGGGCAGAGGCGTCTACGGAACTCACCGCACCGACTCTACGCTCGGGGCCTGCGTGTTCGTCGGCGCGGTGGTGCGATCAATGTCATGCGGCGAGACGGGAATTTCACCGTCCAGCGCGGCGACGATCGCGGCGGCGACGAGCGGCTTGACTTCGGCGACGGTGACTTCGCGGCCGAGTTCGCGGGTCAGGGTGGTGACGCCCGCGTCCTTGATGCCGCAGGGCACGATCGCCTGGAAGCCGTCGAGGGCGGAATCGCAGTTCAGGGAGATGCCGTGCAGGGCGACACCGCGCTGCACCCGCACCCCGATCGCGGCGATCTTGCGCTCGGCGAGCAGGTCGGTGGCGGGCAGCCACACCCCGGAGCGGCCGTCGACGCGGCCGCAGGTGATCCCGAAACCGCTGACGACCTGGATCAGTGCCTCTTCCAGGCGCCGGACGTAGTGGACGACATCGACGGGCTCGGCGAGACGGATGATCGGGTAGCCGACGAGCTGACCCGGACCGTGCCAGGTGATCTTGCCGCCGCGATCGACCTCCACGACGGGGCTGCCGTCGATCGGCAGATCCTCGGCCTCGGTGCGGCGGCCCGCGGTGTAGACCGACGGGTGCTCGAGCAGGAACAGCCGGTCGGAACCTGCTCCGGCGGCGCGCTGATCGGCGGTCTGCCGTTGCAGCTCCCAGGCGGCGTGGTAATCGATGAGTCCGAGATCCTCGACCACGATCGGGGTCGTATCGAATCGAGCGGACGCGGTGGGGCGCGTGTCGTTCACGCCTGTGACGTTACGCCTCGGGGGTCGGGCCGGTCTGCCCGCCCGCTGGCGGCACTCAGACCCTGCGGAGGTGTCCTGTCCGGTGAGCGCCCGGCACCGCGCACTCGTGGGGAGCGGGCCGATTCACGGTTCGATCGGGAAGTTTCGCTGCATGAGGGTGAGGTCCATCCAGCGGCCGAATTTGTGGCCGACCTCGGGGAGTTCGCCGACGGTGATGAAACCGAAGCGTTCGTGCAGGACTATCGAGGCGCTGTTGCCGGTTTCGATGGCGGCGACCATGGCGTGGACGCGGCCGGAATCTATTGCGCGCGTGATCAATTCGGTCAGCAATGTGGTGGCCACGCCGCGGCGGTGGAACCGGCTGTCGACATAGACGGAGTTCTCCACGGTGAACCGGTAGCCAGATTTGGGGCGCCACTGGCCGTAGGAGGCGTAGCCGGCGACCTCGCCGTCGATCTCGGCGATCAGGATCGGCATGGCGGCGGCGGTGCGGGTGTCGAACCAGGCGAGGCGGTCGTCCAGGTCGACTTCGTCGGTGTCCCAGATCGCGGTCGACTCGGCGATGTTGGTGTTGTGGATGACGAGAACGGCGGGCAGATCGTCCTTGTCGGCGTCGCGGATCAGCATCGGTTCACCCTCGGTCGACGGCGGCGGACAGCGCGGCGCCGATGGTCGGGTGTCGGTGGGTGTACCCGGCGTCCTCGAGCACCGCGGGAATGGCGCGTGGGCCGTGCAGGATCGAGTCGGCCAGCTCTCCGACCAGGGCTCGCACCGCGAAACCGGGAACGATGAACGGGGTCGGCCGGTGCAGCGCGCGGCCGAGGGCGCGGGTGAATTCCGCGTTGGTGACGGGAGCTGGGCCGGTAGCGTTGAGCGGGCCGGAGATCTCGGGGTGGGTGAGCGCGAAAACGATGGCGCCCACCTCGTCGTCCAGGGAGATCCAGGGAAAGTACTGGCGGCCGCTGCCGAGCCGTCCGCCGAGGCCGGCCCAGTACAGGGGGTGCAGTTTGGCGAGCATGCCGCCGTTGGGGGCCAGCACCACGGCGCTGCGGATCAGCACGGCGCGCACACCGGCCGCGGTGGCGGTTTCGGTGGCGGCTTCCCAGTCCTGACACAACCTGGCCAGGAAATCTGTTCCGGCGGGCGATGTCTCGTCGATGACGGCGTCACCGGTCTCGCTGCCGTAGTAGTGCGCGCCGCTGGCATTGACCAGTGTCGGCACGCCCGCGGCGGCCACCGCGGTGGCGAGGACGTCGGTGGGGGTGATGCGGCTGTCACGCAGCAACTGCTTGTAACGGCCGTCCCAGCGACGGTCGGCGATGCCGGCGCCGCACAGGTTCACGACCGCGTCGGCCCCGCGCAACGCCCGCTCGTCGAGGCGGGCGTGCGCGGGATCCCACGTGAATTCGTCCGGTGCGGCGGCAGCGCGCCGCACCAGACGACAGACCTGGTGCCCGTCGCGGCGCAGTGCCGCGACGAGCGCAGTCCCGATCAGGCCGGACGAACCGGCGATGACCACCTTCATCGAATTCCTCGGCTACAGGCCGAGATCGGCCTCGAACGCCGAATCTTCCAGGCGGTGCTTGATGGTGGAGACGAACCGGCCCGCGTCGGCACCGTCGATGAGACGGTGATCGTAGGTGAGCGGCAGGTACACCATCGAGCGCACGCCGATGGACTCGCCACCGGCCTCGTCGGTCACCACCACCGGGCGCTTCACGATCGCGCCGGTGCCGAGCATGCCCGCCTGCGGCGGGAGCAGGATCGGGGTGTCGAAGAGCGCGCCCTCGCTACCGATGTTGGTGATGGTGAAGGTGCCACCGGACAGCTCGTCGGGCTTGAGGCCACCGGTGCGCGCGCGGTTGGCGATGTCGGCGATCGCGCGGGCCAGACCCGCCAGCGACAGGTCGCTGGCGTTGTGGATGACCGGCGAGAGCAGGCCCTGCTCGGTGTCGACCGCGATCCCCAGGTGCACCGACGCGTGGTAGGTGATCTCCTTGGTGTCCTGGTTGTAGGACGCGTTCACGTTCGGGTGCACGCCGAGCGCCTCGACGACGGCCTTCGCGAAGAACGGCAGGTACGTCAGGTTCACGCCCTCGCGTGCCTTGAACGAGGCCTTCGCGAGCTGACGAAGATGCGCGATCTTGGTGACGTCGGCCTCGTGGACCTGGGTCAGCTGCGCGGTGCTCTGCAGCGATTCGAGCGTCTTGGTCGCGGTGATCTGCCGGATCCGGCTCGCCTTCTGCGTGGTGCCGACGAGGGCGGCCAGCTTCGGCGCGGCGGACTGCTTGGCCGCGGGTGCGGGCGCTGCGGCAGCGGCGGGAGCCGGAGCCGGAGCGGCGGGCGCCTTCTTGGCCTCGGCGGCGGCGAGCACGTCCTGCTTGCGGATGCGGCCGCCGACACCGGAACCGGTGAGGGTCGACAGATCGACGTTGTTCTCGTCGGCCAGTTTGCGGACCAGCGGGGTGACGTACGGGGTGCTGCCGTTGGACGAAGCCGGAGCCGGAGCGGGCTTGGCCGCGGGAGCGGGCTTGGGAGCCGGTGCGGGCTTCGGCGCGGGCGCCGCGGCGGCGGGCGCGGGAGCCGGTGCGGGCTCGGGCGCGGGAGCCGGTGCGGGCTCGGGAGCAGGAGCAGGAGCAGGAGCAGGAGCAGGAGCAGGAGCAGGAGCGGGTGCGGGTGCGGCGGCCGCGGGCTGACCGCTACCGATCACACCCAGCTGACCACCCACATCGACGACGTCGTCTTCCTGCGCCGTGATCTCGAGCAGCGTGCCGGCGACCGGCGACGGGATCTCGGTGTCGACCTTGTCGGTGGACACCTCGAGCAGCGGCTCGTCGACCTCGACAGAGTCACCCACGGCCTTGAGCCAGCGGGTCACGGTGCCTTCGGTGACCGACTCGCCCAGCTCGGGCATCTTCACGGGCGTACCCGAACCAGCGGACGCGGCAGGCGCGGCGGCCGGGGCGGGAGCCTCGGCGGCGGGCGCTTGCGCGGCGGGCTCGGGT
>NZ_BDAX01000048.1 GCF_001612665.1 Nocardia alba NBRC 108234
GGAGTTTTCATGTCCCTTCGTGACTCGACCACTGCGCCCTACTGCCCCTGCCCCGCCACCGAACCCGGCCACTACGAGGGTCCTTTCGTCAGCGACTGGCACGACAGCGACGACCGGCTGTGGTTCGCCGATGTCGCCCTGGTCGCGGCATTCGTCGGCGAGGCGGTCCGTGCCGAGCTGCTCGGACACACCCTCGATGCCCAGACCCTGTGGGATGTCGTCGATGACGGCTTCTACGGCTGCTTCAAAAACGTCGCGGCGCTGGACCTGCACAACGCCGCACTCGCTCTGACATCGAACGGCGACTTCACGTCGGCGCCCGACGCCGAGGCCCGCGCGTACCGGCTGGCGGCCGAGCTGGTCGAGTACTTCTGCGATCCCAGCCCGCTGCTGCTCGAATGGCACATCCAGCAGGTGATCACCGCGCCCTGGCGCTCCCGTCGCCGTGCACGCAAGGCGTTGCGCCGCTTCGTGCTCACCCACGGACTGAATCCCACCAACGCTGACCACATCGAGGTCCTCGACCGCGGCCGCCGTCACGGCACGCGTACGCCTCAGCTGCGCTATGGCACCTACCTGGTCTACCTCGGTGTCGCCGGTGACGGGTCGGGCCACTACGTCCACGCTGATGTCACTCGTTCGGTGTGGGAGCTGCTCGGCTCTCCCCGCCGGTTGACCCGTGCGGAGTCGGCGATGCTGGCCTACGCCAACAGCGAGGGCCTGTCTGATCTCGAAATGCGCTGGCGCCACACCGTGTCCGGCGCGCTGGCCAAGCTGTCCGACTTCGCGATGGGCGTCTGAGATGAGCCTGCGATCCACGGTGTTCTTCGCTGGATGGGGCGGGGACAGTCAGGGGTTCGACGCGGTCCCCGGTGTCACGACCAGCCTGGCGGGCAATCACAACCCGATCTGTGTCGAGGTCCATGCGCTCAATTTCCCTGACACCTTTCATCTTCCGCCTGGTGATGTCCGCAAGATCGACCTGGCCACGCTGCCCTATACCGAGTTGTTCTGGGCGTCGCCGGCGTGCCCTGCGTGGACCGACGCCAAGGGCAAGAAGCGGTATTTCGATCGGTCGAATCAGTACACGCTCATCGAGGACACCGAACTCGGCGAGCTGGTCGAGGATCCGGCCGAGGCGCGTTCGCGGGCGCTGATCGAGCAGATCCCGCGCTACCTGCGCGCGATGGCCGGTCGCGGTACTCCCGTGCTGGGCGGGGTGATGGAGAACGTGATCCAGTGCCGACGGTGGGACAAGTGGGCCGAGTGGCGGCGTTCGATCGAGGAGATCGGCCCCGGCTACGAGGTCGCCGTCATCGCGCTCAACTCGATGCACGCGATGCCGCGCGTGTGCTCCCCGGCGCCGCAATCGCGTGACCGGCTCTACGTCATGTACTGGTTGAAAACGCTGGGGCGGCGGCCCGACCTGGACAAGTGGCTGCGCCCGCGCGCCTTCTGCGACCGCTGCGACAAGGTCGTCGACGCGATCCAGTCGTGGAAGCAGCCCGGGGTCGAAATGGGCCGCTACGGCGCGCACGGCCAGTACGTGTACCGGTGCCCGTCCAAGACCTGCGCCTACCAGGTCGTCGAGCCGTTCACGACCCCGGCGTCGGCGGCGATCAACTGGGATCTCGACCCTGGCCAGAAGATCGGCGAGCGCACCAAACCGCTCGCGGCCGCGACGCTCGACCGGATCCGGATCGGACTGGAGAAGTACGCGGGCGAGGCGATGCTGAGCCCGGCCGGTGGGACCTGGCGCACCGCGGCGACCCCGCTGTCGGAGCCGATGTCGACGCGCACGACCCGCGAGACCGACGCGCTGGTGCTGCCGCCGATGGTGGTGCAGACCAGCAAGCGCTCCACCCAGCACGCCCGCACCGCGGGAATGCCGATGCCGACGCAGACCACGCGCCGCGAGCTCGGGGTGGCCATCCCACCGTTTCTGACCTCGCTACGCGGCGGGGGCAGCAAGAAGCTCGTCTACGGCGTCGACCAGCCGCTGGCCACATTCTCCGCCAGCGGCTTCCACCACGGCCTGGTCTCGCCTCCTGGCACCGAGCAGGGGCGGGAGGAGCTGCTGGTGCCCTACTACCGCACCGGCGTCACGCGGCCGGTCACCGACCCGATGGGGACCTTGACCACCCGCGATCGTTTCGGGTTGCTCGGTGTCGATCCGGACCGGCTGCTCGCCGAGTGCACCTTCCGGATGCTCGACCCCGACGAGATCCGCGACGGCATGGCCTTCCGCTCGACCTTCAAACCGATCGGCGACAAGCGCACCCAGGCCGCCGGGTACGGCAACGCGGTCACCCCGCCCACCGCGGAGGTGCTGGGTTGCGCACTGGCCGAGGCGATCACCGGCGAACCGATCGAGCGTTTCGTCAACTGACCAGGTGGTGGGACCGGGGTGCCCTTAACACCCCGGTCCCACCAGTCGCATTCTCTCTCAACCCGTAATCGGTACGACCTGCAGCTTGGGGATTCTCGGCGCCACAGCGAGCACCCTGACCGGGGGTTAGCCTGTCGTCATGACATCGGGGGATCTCGACGCTTTGGCTATCGCTCGCGAGCAGCTCCGTCATCTCGCGGACGGGCCGTATCTCGATGATCCGCAGCTCCGGCTGCAGCTGGGTCTGCTGGCCGCCCAGATCGCCTTGGCGGAACGACTTCCTGCCGACCTTCCGCTTCCTGCAGACCTTTTACAAGAGCAGCAGGTCCCCCACCTGCCAGTGACCGTCGGCGAGTGGGACCTGCCCACGATCAAGCGCTTCCTCGAGAGACTGCCCGGGACCGGCATGCAAACGCTGCGGGCCTTGGTCGCCGAGGGAGGCAGCGCTACACCCGCGCGCATCAAGGAACTCATCGGCATGAAGAGCCTGTCGGGCGTGAAATCGGCACAGCAGAAGGCGTTCCGGTCGATGCCCCTGCAGCCGCGGCCACCCGGATGGCTCATCGAGAAGAAGCACACCAACAACAACCAGGACGCCGCGATCGAGCGATACTTCATCCGCTCGGCCCTGCTGCCCTTGGTTGCCGACGCGCTCGACCAGATCGACAAAGATATCCGGTGACAGGTCCTGTCGGCCACCGGAAAGTTGCTGTCGCTAAACCCCGGTGCGCAAAGATAGCGTCATGGCTTTCGAAGGCGTCGACGTCGAATGGGTTCGTGGTCAGCTCCAGAACTTCCTCGACGAGACAGAGCCTGTCTATGAGGACAACTCCAACTCCTGGGTTCTGCGTTGCAGCCGCGGCAGATTTGTCGAGCTGATGGAGGTCGCCGGGGCGATCCTCGATCGGCTCTATCCGGACTGGGCTCAGCAAAATATTCCTGAACTCGGAGCCGACGAGCCAGAGCAGGAAGTGCGGGACGCGGTTCGCCGACTGATCGTGCGCCTCGACTACCAGAACGAGCTGATCGAGCGGCTCGGTGGAACCGATACCGAGCCGCAGATCAGTGCGAGGTCATTGCACCCGCTGGTGTGGAAGGCCGCTACCGCTCAATGGTCGACCGGACACCGACACGAGGCAGTCTTGGCGGCGGCGAAGGCGGTGAATTCGCTGCTGCAGAAGAAGACCAGGCGCCGAGATTGTTCCGAGGGCGAACTGATCAAGCAGGCGTTTTCCCACAATCCGCCCGAGCAGGGCAAGCCGCGGTTGCGCTACGACCGCATCAGCAACGAACAGACGGCCAAGTCCATGCGCATCGGGGTGATGGACTTCGGAGCAGGGTGCTTCGGCGCCATCCGGAACCCGATCGGTCACCTGCCCAACGACGAAGTCGAACTCGACGAACAATCCGCATTGGAGCGCCTCTGTGCGTTGAGTCTGCTTGCGCGCTGGATAGAAGAGGCTGATCTGCTCACTGCCTGAAAACGCTTCGGCGGCGGTCAGGTGAGCAGGCCTTTGCACCCCTGGTCGTTACTGTGCGCTCCGCGCGCCCGAAACAGGCTCTGATCAGCGGTCCGGCGGATCCACGACGTGACGGGTGCGGCCGTATCCAGCTGCGGATCGCAAGAAGGAGTGAAACGACATGTTCCCGTTCGATACGCCGATACCGGAATCGGTGAAGGACACGATCAACAAGGTGATCGCCGACCGTCGAGGTGAACTGTTCGCGGGCGTGATTGAGGCGCTACAGCCGGAAATCGATCGGGCCATTGCGCAGACGACGATCGGTCTGCAGGCTCGGGACGTTGACCCGGAGATCCTGCGGGGTTACCGCAGTCGGTAGTGGCTAGGCCGTGTTGCGTGCCACCGCCCACTGAGTCGGTACGCAACACGGTGGGCCGGTAGTAATCGCGCGGAAAACAACGAAATCGCATGAACCGACGTTGAATCGACCTACGAGTGGAACAGCGGGTGCCTGATATCGAGGGTTGTCTCACCCGTCTCGGTGTCGATGCTGATCGGCCCGACCTCGGGCAGGTACTTGTAGATCGTCGATCGTGAGACGCCGAGCAGTCGCGCGATCGAGGAAACGGTCTCTTCCGGCCGGGTGAGTGCCGCGCGGGCCTGGCGGATCTGCTCGGCGGTCATCGCCGGTGGCCGGCCGAGCCGTTGCCCGCGGGCGCGGGCAGCGGCCAAACCCTCCTTTGTGCCGTCGACGATCAGCTCACGGATGAATTCGGCCAGCGCGGCGAAGACGTGAAAGACCAGCCGCCCGCCGGGTGTGGTGGTGTCGATCGCCTCGTGCAGGGACCGGAACCCGATCCCGCGCTTGCGCAGTCCGGTGACGATCGTGATGAGGTCTTGCAGGGATCGACCGAGTCGGTCCAGCGACGGCACCACCAAGGTGTCGCCAGGCCGCAGGTACTCCAGGCATCGCCGGAGTTCCTCGCGTTCGGTGTCCTTGCCCGACTTCTTGTCGGTGAAGATCTTCTGACACCCGGCCGCGGTGAGCGCGGCGAGCTGACGGTCGAGCAGCTGGCCGGCCGTAGAGACCCGTCCATACCCGACGAGCGCTCCCCCACCGCCGATCGGATCGAGCGCATCCCCGTCGAGGACAAGCGGTTCCGGGAGATCGAGTGCGTTCGACTTGGCGGCCATGCCCAGAACTGTACGAGAAAGGGCTGACACGGATTGTTGAACACTCCGACTTTGCAACACGTTTTCTCGACACCACATCGGCGGACCCGTCCTGGCGCTTCGGGTTCCGGCGGCCGGTGTCGATAAAACGAACGGTTCTCGACACTCACTCCGTAGGCGGCAGCGGCGCGACCGTCAGCGGCCAATTTCCAAGATCATGGAACCGATCAGCTGCGCGTCGCGTCAAAGCGTGTGACAGGGAAATGAACGAAAGGTCAAGTGTCATGAAGCGTTTCATTGCGTCCAGCACCCTCGCATTGGGTCTGCTGGCAAGTATCGGGGTTGGTGTCAGCGCTGCGGACGAGTCCGACGGTACGTATCGAATCGGCTCCTGCGGCGTCTACTACCAATACGACGATGTCCTGAAAGCGTGCGTCTACGTGGGACCGAGCTAGCCACCGTTCGGATTCGGCCAATCCAATCAGGCGACGAGCGGTCTCGGCGGAGTACGCCGGCGCGTCAAAGCCTGCGACAAGAAGACTGCGAAAGGCTAGTGATATGAGGCGATTTATCGTGTCCGGCGCTCTCACGGTGGGGGTTATCGCAAGCGCGTTGTCGATTGCTCCACTCTTGGAGGGCGTCAGCGCATCGGCTCCGGGCCACAGCACGTGCTACCCCGTCAAGGACCCCAGGACGGGCAAGATGCACATCGAATGCATCGATAACTTCAACAGTGCGAGCCCCGCAGTGTCGAAGAATTGATCGTTTCGCAACACCGCCCCTCTCGGGCGGCACGGTGGGGCGGGCCCCTCGCTCTTCTCCGGGCCGTCATCCCCGCGACCTACTTTTGGGGTCGCCTCCGGCCCAACGCATCAGGGTGTCGAGTACTTCCAGCGCCGCACGTCGACGGCTCCTCTTCCTCGACCACACTGCTGGGAGGATGACGCCCGTCATTACCAGGATTGCCAAGAGCCCTGGCAGGCCGACGAGGATCATCGCCTCTTTCGCGTCACTGGCCAAGATGGTGGCCGTTGCCCCGCCCGCAACTGCGGTTTTCGAGACAACCCTGGCCCAGTGGCTAACTGCTCACGCGGGTCGGGATTGCAGCTGTGTGCACGACCATTTCCTCCTTCCAGACGCTGCAGGCTTGGGACTCGTTCCCAGTGGATTGCTGCGCCCAAGAACTAGTGTCCCTTCCCGAGCGGCCGCCGTCGATCAACGCCCACCGCGTGGCGAAACAACGGCGGCAGCTACGCGCGGCGCAAACTTTCAGGCATGCCACCGTGGAAACCGTCTACCGGTAGACCGGAGACCAAAGAGGATGACGACGTTCTACAGCACATCAGCTTCTACAAGGCCAGGGCGCGGATGTACGACCAGCAGGGTGAGCACGAGGTCGCTGCCAAGGTTCGTGCCAAGGCTGAGGAATACCGGGCCGAGGCTGAACGCCGCGGCTTGCTCCTGGCTGGCGAGTAGCCGTCCGATCCCCGACCAGACCGGGATGACGGCAGGTCAGTGGTCTGACACTAGGTGACTTCCGCTGTTCCAGGACCACAGCGAGTAGAACGAACCGGCACCCAAACCCGAACTCGGCTGCGCGACCAGGGTTTACGGTGATGCCTATGAGCGAGGCCACCGCGCCGCAGGATCTGGCGACCATCCAGTTGAAGACGATGTTCACTCCGCGCCTGTCGAACATGCTCGCACGGCAGGGGATCCGCACCCTCGCCGACCTGATGACCTACACCCACCACGACCTGGACAGCCTTCCCGCCTTCGGCGTCGGCACGCTGGCCACGATCGACGCCGCGCTGGCCGAGCGAGGCCTGCGCCTGGAACGGCACGACCCTCACCAGCCCACCCTGCTCGAGGAGTTCGACACGGTGCTCGAACAGCGCGACCAGCTCCTGGCGCTGATCGAGCGGATCACCGACTCCGTCAGCACCGTCGAAGGCCTGCGCGACATCGACACAACGCTGGGCGGCATGGACACCAAACCCACCGTGCGCCAAGCCGCGACCACCCGCCACCGCGACAACCGCGGCTGACCAGGTCTCCCCTGGTCAGCCCACGATCTTAGGACGCTATGAGCGAAGGGTCAGAACACCACGACTTGCCATGGGGCGCGGACCCGCGCGCGCACTGGACACCGGAACAACACCAGGACTGGGCCGACGCCGAACAGGAACTGATCGACCAGGGTTACCGTCCCGCGCAGCCGGTCTGCGAGCTGATCGCGACCGTACCCACGCCAGGCCTCGACCGGTGGGGCTGGATCACGACCGAGTCGAATTTCGAGCTCGCGAACGGCACCACGATCGAGCGCGCGCTACTCGGCGCGGAGATGCGCCTGGTCGCCCGCGAGGCCCATGGGCTCGACGACGACGAGGACCGCGCCCACGTCTACGAACTGCGTCGAGCTCGCGGCCGCCTCAACTGAAGCGTGCCAGCGGTAGCCCATCTCCGCGTTGTGATCGATCTCGACACCGGCTACAAGGTCGGTCGGCGACCTCGAGGTACTGCATCACGACGTTGCGGGGTTCTGGTGAGTCGCGCAGGCACCGCGGCCGCCGGTCGGGATCGCGCAGCGCTTCCCATCTGCCTTGACCGCACCGCACTGCAGATCCGGTGCGTGGACATGACACAGGTTGCGGCCGGCGAGTGGCTCGATGCCGCACGGCCGACCGGACTTCGTCGGAGCCGTGCAGCGCACGCTGGTCTGGTCGATGACGTCGATCCGGGTCTGAACGCGCTCGTTGGTCCGGGTGGCGACGGCGCGGTTGTGCTCGGCTTGGGCCTGGCGGCCGCGTTCAGCGTCGGCGAGGTCCGCCTGGTCCATCCCGGCGTACGGTTCCTCGCCGGTGATCCAGCAGGTCGCGGCGTAGGCGGCGATTCCGTCGCGGCTTTGCGCGTGTAGCCAGATGATCTTGCCGAGCCCCCGGAACGCCAGATCGTAGGGCTCCTGGTCTGGCTCGCGCTCGGTGTGGTGCGCGATGTACTTCACCGCGGCGCGGGCCAGCTCCGCGCGCTCGGGGATGGTCGGTTTGCGACGGGCCATGGGCCGGTACCGTACCGGCCAGCGGCAGCAAGCCTGCTCCGAATCGCGGAAGAGTCCACCTGCAAACATCGAGGTGGCAGCGTATTTCAGCCTCGCCACGTCTACTCACCGGCGAGCTGGCGACGGATGTCTCCGACCCCATCCTCGTCGAACTGGTAGTCGTCGAGGGTCGGCGCGGTGCTCCCGAACTCGTGGCACGAGCGATCCGCTGCTGCTCACGGTGCCACGGTTGTCGAACTCTCGCCGGATTCCTCTTCCCCCGTGCACTTCTCGATCGAAATGCCTTGCGGCAGAGTCCGGTAGAGCGCGGCCCTGCGGGCGTGCCCTACCGGACAACAGCGTTGTCGCGCTACCGCTTGGCGCGGGTGCGCAACGCGCTGGTGATACTGAGCGTCATCATGGCTCCGATGACACAGCCGGCCAGCACGGCGACCGGCACCGGTACGCCGATCGAGTACACCAGCGCCGTCATGGTGGCGCCGACCCCCACGCTGGCTACTCCGATGTACTGCATCAGTTCCAGCCTCGACACCTTGGACTTGGACGTGGTGCGCGCGAAGAAGCTCGACCACACCTCGAACAAGCTCGGCGTCGCGGCGAAAACCAGCAGGGCGAAACCGCCCGCGAGGATGGGATCTTTGGTCCCGGCGATCACCGCGGCAGAGGCAAAGGTCGCCAGCGCCCCCGCGAGCGGGACCCTGAACTTGGAGACCCACCCGGGCACCGCCCTGTCGTAGGACAACCCCTCAATTCCGTGGTTCAAGGACAGCACCGCGAGCACGATGACCATCACCCACAAACTGTGGCGTGGCACCGAGTCCAGCCGCGGTAGCCACTCCGCACCGTGCAGTTGACCGACCAGCAGCAGTACGGCCACGACCAGCTGGAACATCGTCCGCCGGGCGGTACGGAAGACATCCCGGCTTCCGTCCCCCCCGAGTGTCGCCCGCCGGACGAGGGGCGAGAAGGCTTCGCCCCGTCGGCGACGGCCGCTCTGCTCCCGCTGTCGGCGGCCGTCCTGTCGACGATCGCCCCCTGGCTCGTCTGCGAAATCCGCGCTTTCACGCACGTGGGGGATCGCCGGTTCGTCCGCGTGTTCCTCGTCGAAGGCGATCACCCTGCCGTCAGCGGTGATCAGCACGTTGTCGTTGCCGATCAGTGTGTTGTCGGCAATGACGAGCTTTCCGACTGCCTTGGCCACATCGCCGTGGGTGGCCACTGTTTCGAGGGAGGTCACCACCCCGCCGTCAATAGCGACCAGTCGCGGGGGCGTCACCTCCTCAGCCTCGGCGGACAGCCGATCCCAGATCGCGAGGACCGCGCCGACCTGCCCAGGGCCCAGCTTGCAGACGGTGGCGAACTTCGCTACCTGCTCGCGGGACTTGGGCAAGGTGTTGTTGTCCCTGTGGAGGAACCGGTACACCGTCGACCTGGGCAGTTGCGTGTAGGACGCGATCTGTCCACCGGTGAGGCCGACATGGTTCGGCATCTCGCGCATCATCTGCATGAAGCCCGCGGAGTCGCGAATGTCGGAAGGCACGACGAACGGCGCTCGCCGTCCACCGGCCGCCTCTTGGCGCTCGAACGCGTTCACGCCTGGTTCCCCTGTTCCAGCCGGGGGGTGCCGATTCGGCGACCGACCTCCTTGCCCAGCGCGATCAGCGGCGGCGCGGCCACCACCACCGCCAGCAGCAGGCCGACGGTCCGCGCCGCGGTCCACATGGCCTGTTCCGGCGGAACACCGAGCAAGACCAGCGCCAGGCTGTAGGCCATTCCCACGAAGACGAGGAAGGCGGCCGGCCAGGTCACTACCGCGGCTCTACCCCGTAGGGGTGGTGTGGGTGCAGCGTGTACCGGCTGCTCGATCGGCCCGTTCACGGGCTTGGATTTTCGTACGAAGAACGCCGCCATCGGACATACCTCCAGGGCAGGTGTCCGTGCGGGGATAGAGAAGCCCGGGCGGTCCGTCGTCGCGACAACTCAGCGACGACAAATCACCCGGGCGGGACTTCACCCCGCACGGACACCGGTGACACAGCCGAGCACCCTAATGAAAGGTTTGCGTTTCGAAACCCGTTCTCCGAATTGGCCTTCGGAGGCGAGCCGCTCCAGCACATGGACCGGAGCCTGCGCAATTCATTCTGCCAGTTCCGATCACGAATCCGAACGCCGGGGTGCGGGCGAATGTCCAGCGGCGCTAGAAGCTTCCGCAGGTGCGCGGCCGCGCGCTTCAAGGCCGCAGTGGTGTCGCCGCCGAGTGGGCATCACTGCGGCATCGGCCTCGAACTCGCCGAAATAGCTTGTGAATGACCTTTGGTGCCCAGCTCACTCGATGCTGTCTTCAGGGCTGTCTTCAGTCCAACGGCACCGTCCAGCGAGACGAGTTTCTCAAATTCACAAAATAGGACCGCAGTGCAGCTCAGCCGGATTTTTCCGTCATTCCCGCACTTCAGGACACGTTGGACAGTCGGGGTCGGGCTTCGTTGGACACTGTTCGTGGCCTACAGTCATTGAAGAACCGGCGGCGGTCCGCCGGTCGTATGCCCCCGGATGATCGCAATGACACAGCCGAGCACCGGGTGATGGACTCCGTTGGCCCGGATATCCATCCACATCGTCGCCCCTGGACTGCATTTCAGTTCCGGGGCGACGATCGTTTCGAGCTTCCAGCACTCAGATTCCCGGGTTCTGACATATCCCGGACCGGGCGAACAGCACCGGAGATTGTCAGTGCACAGGGGCTCTCCTAGCTGGCACGCCACCTCATTCTTGTGCGCGAAACAGGACACTACGCAGGTCACAGCCTCGGCGAGTCGAGATCACCCGGACTGAAGCGCCGGAAGATGACCGGAAGGCTGGTCGCTCTCGCGATCTCTTTGCTCAACGTGAGCACGCAGTCCTGACACGTCGGGATCACCAGAATGTCGGTGTCCCTGTCCTGCCCGGCGATGACCGCCTGGAGAGACCAGTCCGGCACGTGAGTGCACAGCATCCCGTCAATCCCTTCGCCCTCCGCGTCGAGCGGCCCTATTTCCCGGGTCCGACTCGCTGTCTCAGGTCGGGGATGTCAGCGTCGCGGACTACCCTGCGCATCCTCGGGAACAGCTCCGTACAGCCCAACCACCGCCTCGGAGTACGGTAACCGCGTTCGATAGCTCTTCGCCTTCCACTCTGGTGTTTTCGAAGGGATCGACAGATGGCAAAAAGTCATAAAAAACGCCGTGGCGCAGGAAGACCCGGACCTCACGTTCGAATCCGGACCATGCTGGTAGTCAACCAAGTCGAGGTACGAAGCATCCACGGGTGCGTCACCCTTCGGGTCAGCGACATCGACGGTGACCCGGTCAGCATCGCGCTACCCGGTGAGGCTGTGCTCGACAACCTCACCACGTTCGCCGAAGCGGCCCGAGATGCCGAGGAACAGTACTGGCAGCGGGTCGTGCCCTACGTCAAGAGCCTCAACCTCACCGGCCCGGAAGACGCCGCGCACGCGATGTCGCGGTGGCACCGCTTGCAGCAGTGGGAGCGTGCCGCCAAGCACGCTCCACCACAGGACGTCATGTTCCTGCTGACCAACGCGGGCCACGTCGGAATCGGCGTCAACCCACCCGCGAGCCTTCAACCGGTACTAGCCATCATCGACCCACTCCAGCTACGAAGAATCAGTCCGGGCATGACCTCAGCGGCCCACCAAGCACTGCAAGAGGCGGGCTCCTCACCGTGGCCTACACGCGCGCTGGCCGCACACGAGAGCCTTGTAGGCGAGCCATGGCGGAAACCTCAGGGCAGTCACGAGCCCTCCTTGGAGGAGGCCACCGAGTACATGATGGGCCAGTACACCGACTTCCTGCGAAGGTCACCGTTTGTGCGCTCCCCCGAACACGAGCTCCCGCTATAGCAGCGAATCGAACAGTTCGACGACGAGACCCGAGCCGCCGTCGACGAACTGCTGCGCGACCACGGCCAACTCAACTGACGAAAGGCATGCCCGTGACCAGTGAGCCGTCGCCGAGGATCAACCTGCCTAGTGGTCGGTACTACGTGCAGACCGATTCCTACGCCACGTTCGCCGCCGAGCTGAGAGCTGCTGTTGAGACCGGGTGCGCGCCGACTGACTTCACCGTGCTGCTCGAGGGTTACACCTGGGCAGACTCCGAACCGACCAAGCCCCGCGAGCGCAGGTTGACCGTGAGCGGACTGACCGGCGACGAACTCACTGCGCTGGCCGCGGGTTCCGACAGCGAGCTGCACCAGGTGATCACCCGCGCCGTCTTAGCCCGCAACGCTCCGTCGGCGTTTTCCTACACGGGCACCAGCGCATTCGGGTTCGAGACAAAGAGTCCGGCCGCCGGGTCCGCGCTGACCTGAATCGGTCAGCGCGGGGCGGCAAGGGTGCCGCCGCCGTCTGTCGGGCCTCGTGGATACGGTTGGCGCCATGAGTGATTCGGAAGTTCTCAACGCCGAGTACAGGGCGTTCATCAAGGCTCTTCACCCCGCCACCGTTGACACGTTCGTCGCGGTCGAGGCGTTCTGGAAGCAGAAGCTGTTCCCGTCGGTCGTCGCGGTGTCTGCCCGCGACGCCGCCGGGATCGACCGGGGTCCCGATCCGCTGGAACTGCCTGAAGCCGAACTCGACGCTGAGTGGAGGCGAGAGATCCGGTCCAGGTTGCTGAGCCTGGTCCATGGCCACCCCGACCCGGATGTGCGAGAGGCAGCCGATTTCTTGAGTAGCCGTCTCTTCGGGGCGATCTTCTACATGGACCCCGAGCGCGCGGCGCGGGAAGGCGGCGAAGAGTCCCGCATCGCGGTGAGGCGGGTGCACGAGGGGATCACCAACTTGGCTCGCGCCATCCATCACGCACCCTTCCGCGTCGAGCGTCCGACCCCGACCTACGAGGGCATCCCTATCGGGAATAGCGAACCGATGCCTTCCAGGGTCGTCGCTAGCCAGAACTGACCAGCGGAAAGCGCCCAGAACTGTCGAATGCGATGGCCGAGACACTGTCATGGCCATCGCATTCGGCTTTCGGCACGCGGTGTCGTGCCAGGCGCCTCAATTTCGTGCGCGAAACCGGACACGTCGCAGGTCAGGATCGCGACGGCTTCTCTTCGTGTCGGTGTCCTGTGCGATCGTGGGTCCGCCGATTGCTCACCGGCTGGAGGAGAACCGCATGACCGAGCCTGAAGATCGCGCCGAAGTCCGACTTGTCGCGCATTGCAGGAGGTGCCACGGATGGCTGCTGTCGACGAAGTCGGTGGCCGAGGGCATCGGGCCGACCTGCGCGGCCCGTGAACGTGCCGACCAGCGGGCGGCGGCCGCGGCCGAGTTGACGCTGTTCGACATCGCGGCCTGAACGGTCTGCAACGATCACAGCCGTAGTGACCACACGAACTGGAGGAGGGCTCATGCCCATGCTGCGTCTGCTCGGCTGCGGTTCGGAAGACAGCGGGTTCCCTGCGTTGTACGACACCGATGGCGATCACCTGATCGTGCAGGGCATCGCCAGCATCGACGGTTCGGCCGTCTACGTCCCGCGCGCCCTGCTGAGCTGGGCCGAATCGGGGATGCAGCTGAACGCCGAGGACACCGAGACGCACGGCACGGTGCTCATCGCAGGGGATCCGGTCGACGAGCAGACCCTCGGCAAGCTGCTGCTCGATGTGGGTGAGGGCGCCGTAGTGGTCGCCAAACGCCCAGGCACCGGAACAGTTTCTGCGTGATCGTGTCTGCGGCGCCTACGCTCGTCACGCCTGGTCGGGCAGAGGAGGGGTCCATCATGCTGCGGTATCTGTGCGGGAACATCACCTGTGTCTATGCCTGGCACTACACCCCGACGTGTCCGAACCGTCGGCCGGCGCCCAAACCGATCACGCCCGGCGAGCTGCGGGCCTTCCGCGTGTATCTGCAGGTCCGTGAAGACGAGCGCGCCCGCTCCCGCAGCATCCGTGCACCGCTGCACCGGCAGTTGCTCACCCTGGCGGTCATGGTCGGTATCGGCGCGGTCCTGCTGTTCCTGATGTTTTCGGTGTAGTCCCACCCCGAGATACGGGTGAGCCCCAGAGCCGAAGCTCTGGGGCTCACCTGTATCTCGAGTTCAGGAGTTGAGGGCTTCTAGTCGGGTGACCGCGTCGGCGAAGAACCGGGTGTTGCCCGAGTTGGTTACCCGCTCTCTCCACTCTCCGATCCGCACGTAGCCGCAGGTGGCGAGGGCGCCGTCGAGGGCTTCGAGGGTTACCGCCTCGCCCTGTGCGGTCGAGACCGACTCCCACCATGACCCCACACCGCGGCCGTCGAGTGCCCCGTCGGTGGTGAAGAACAGTTCGGTGGTGAACAGGTCTGCGATGGCAACGTTGCCGTCGTCGTCGAGGCGTGCGATCACATACAGGTCGACGGTTTCGTGCTCGGTCACCGCTCGATCCCTTCACGGAAGTTGCGGCGCCCGCCCACTCGCGCGGGGTCAGCGGCCGCGCGAGCAGCAGCGGATCGTTCGGGGCGGGTTATGCACGACCGGTCGCGGGCCGACGGTGCGTGGCTGGCGGTCGCGTCTATTGCGGCCTGGCGGGCCAGCTTGTTGTCGCGGGTGGTCAGGACCCCGCCCATCTTCGTTTTCCATCCCGCCTCACGCTTGGCGGCAGACTGGCCCATCTGCCATGCGGACTGGATGCCGGAGTCCACCACCTGCTGCACTCCGGTTCGGACGTCGGCGCCCGCCCGCGCGGAGCGCAGTTCGTTGCCGAGCTGCCCGGTTTGGGATTTGAATCGTTTGACCTGCTCGTCGACGCCGTTCGGTGCGCCCACGGCGACGGTGTAGAACGTCTCGGCCAAGGCATTGGTGGTGTGGGGCAGGTGGTTGTCCTTGCCTCCGGTCAGGTCCGCGCCCGCCAGCAGCGCGGTGATCATCTCCTTCTTCCCGTCGGCGAGCTCACGGGCGGTGGTGGTTGTGCGCTGCTGATCGACCTGAGCCTTGGACCGCTCGTCGACCCACAGCAGTTCGGGCAGGTCCTGGGTGCGGGTGATCCGCCCGGACTCGATGTCGTCGACAGTGAGCCGGATCTGCGCGCGCTCCAGTGGTGCGAGACCTTCGCTGTTGACCGCGCTGTCGAGGTAGTCGCGCCGAGATGCGGCGTAGGACACCGCCATCGCCATGTCCGCGCCGACGTTGCGTGACGTGACAGCATCGACGGCAGCCTCACGGAAGGCTGCGTGGTCTTCGACGTAGGCGGCGAGCTGGGCGGAGAGAACCTCGCGATCGGCGTACTCCGACCACACCCGCAACGATTCCTCGGTGGCGGTGCCCGCGTGCAACGCACGACCGAGACCACGCATTGTCTCCTGGTCGGCCTGGACCATCACCGCGATCTGCTCGGCGACGTCGGTGCCCTCGACCTTGCCAGTCGCGAACCCTTCCAGCAGCTTCGCGGCGCGGCCGCGCATCTCCTCACCGGGATCGACATAGACCGGGGTCGCCAGCAGGTCGACTCCAGCCACATCGCCGCGCAGGTAGTCGACGGTGAACTCCACCTGCTCGCGCTGGGTGGGGGTCAGTCTCACCGCGGCGAGGTCGGCGGCGAGCTGGGCTCGACGGGTACCGGCGTCGGTCAGGTGCTCACCGGGATCTTCACCCGGCAGGGTCTCGCCCCGCCACGTCGAGACCGCAGCCACAACAGCAGCTTTCGCGGTCGCGTCGAGCGGGAGCGTGGCGACGAAGTCCATCGTGGCAGACTCCCGTGCCCACAAACTCGCGGCCTCGGCGAGTGCTTGGTTGGCGGCCGGGTCGAAACCGGGGTCGATACTGACGGTCCGGTCCTGCATGTCGATGACCACACCCCACGAGGACTCGAACGAGTCCAGGATCTTGGTGAGCGTCGCGGCCGCAACATCGGATTCTTCGTGCCAGGTCAACGCGGTGGTGAGGGCCTCGACCGTGGCGAACTGGTTGCGCCACCACTGGGAGTCACCGCCCAGCTCCTGCTCGGCGGCGGCGAGCTCGGCGGCCCGCTCCGCATCGAGGCCGGCCGCCTGCTCGCCGTCGGCGGTGCCGAGCAGCTCATCGCGTTCGGCGATCACTGCCTGTCGATGATCGGCCGCGGCGAGGGCCTGCGCCGCGAACAGGTACGCCAGCTGCTGGCCCGGCCCGGTCGGGACACCCAGTTGCTCCGGCACCGATAGCAAGTCGCCGTTGACGGTGGCGTGCACCGTCTGCGCCAGATGGGCAGGGATGACGCCACCGGCGGCGAGCTGGTCGACCTCGGCGAGGATCGTGGAGATTTCTGCGGCGGCTTCGGTGTTATCGGACATGGTGTTTCCCTTCTCAGTGGTCCACGCCGAGCCGGGATCTCCGGTGGCGTCGAGGTCGGTGACAGAGAGCCCGCGCCGTTCGGCAGCGCGGATCTGGTGTGCCCGCACGGCTTTCGCGACGGCGAGCAGTTGGGCAGGTGAGGCGGTACGCTTCGGCGCCGCTTTCGTGACGTCGTAGAGGTAGGCAGTCACCTCGCGGCCGCGCCGCATCCGCCGCATCACGGCGACGGGCTCCTGGCCGTTGGGGCGAAGACCCGCCGCACGAAGCTGGCGGCGGGTCTTGAAGTGCGAGGGAGCAGCCATCCACGGATAGACGTCGAGCTCGGTCATTGCAGATCCCCCCGAGGTCTTCAGCGGCCCATCGACGGGCCTTGGCCCTTACCCCGGTGATGAGTGCGCTGCACACCCGCACCACGACGGGTGGTGCGCTTCTTGCCCCCCGCGCTGGTCTGGGTCGCCGCGGCCGCCGGGTGGGCGGCACCCGCGTCGGCGGCCATCCGCTGCGCGACCTTGGCCGGACTCAGGCCCGCCGATTTCAGGTCGCGCGCCATCTGGGCACGTCGATCCTCGGAGTCGTAGCCAGCAGCGGCCTGCGGCTGGGGCGAGTTCGCCTCGACGACCGCATCGCGGCGCTCGGCCCAGACCTCAGCGATCCGTCGGGCCTGCTTGCCGACGACAGAAGCGTCTCCGGCGCTCTGGTCGAGGTGATGGTGCAGCCGGTTGCGCACTCCCTCGGGCACGCGCAGGGTCTGCAGCTTGGCGTCGAGCTGCTCGAGGCGGCCGGACTGCTCGACGTCGGGCAGGTTGGCCCGCCCTGTCGCGAGCTGGGTGTGGGCGTCGATCACCCGCTTCAGTTCCACCCCGGACCTGCGGGTGGCGCCGATCGGCGTCGTTCCCGATTCGAGGATCTGCTCGGCCTGGCGCTCGGTGGTGCGCGCGGTCTGCTGCGCGATCCGCTCGGCCCGTTCCCGGTCGACCGAGGCGGCGGTGCGCTCGTCGAGCCACATCAGTTCCGGCGTCACCGACTTGCCCGCCTCGATGTCGGCGAGCATCAGCCGCAACTGATCACGCTCCAGCTCGTGCAGGCCCTTGCCTTTGTCGATCGCCTTCTCGATCGTCTTGCGGTGCACCGCAGCACGTTTGGCCAGCGCGACCGCGTCCGGATCGGCCGGGTTGCCCTCGGCGGCGGCTTTGCCCGCAGCCAGATCGGCTTTGGGCGCCACGGTGGCGTAGACCCGGACCGCGCTGGTCAGTTCGTCACGGTCGACATGCTCAGGCCACAGCTTCGCGAACTTCCCGGTCGGGTCCGACCGGATCGCGGTGCCACGCTCGCGGGCGAGCTGCTGATCTTCGGGGTCCATCACCGCGACGGTCTCGGCGAGACGTTCGCGCAGCGAGGCGGTCGGCCCACCGACCCGCTGCGCATCCTGGTAGCGCACCAGCAGCTCGTCGACCCGCGCCTTGGCCTCTTCACCGTGGGAGACCAGCGCCTCGGGCAGTCGACGCAGCTCACGGGTGGCCACCGCGGACTCGTATTCACCCAGCTGCCCGAGCGGGACCACCTGACCGGGCTGGCCGAGATACACCGCCACCAGGCGCATCTTGGTGGTGGTCTCCTCGCCGACGCCGGTGGCCTTGAGCTTCTTGCTGAGCAGGTCGAGCTGCTTGGGGGTGGGATTGTCGACCCACTTGGCGATCTCGCCGTAGAGCTCGTCTCTCACCTCATCGGTGAGATCGGCCTGGGCGGCGATCATCTGCACCATCCGGTTCTGCGCGATACGCAGCCGGGCCTGATCGGCGCGCTCCATCTCGGCCTGGCGCAACGCCACCAGCAGTTCCGGCGCCTGCTCGGTCTGTGCCGACGGGGTGACCGTTCCCGTGCTGGCATCGATGTGGAGCCCGTAACGCTTCTCGACGTGGACGGCGAGCTCGTCGAGCGACTGCTTGGCCAAAGCCGAGTCACCCGCCCAGATCGCGGCATCGCGTACCGCCTCGGCGATCTCGGTCCGCGAGGCGTTGGTCAGGCCCTTCTCACGCAGCTTGCGCAGCCGGGCCTCGGCCGCCGCCCGCGCCGCGGCCTGCTCGGCATCGGCTTTGCGCCGGTCTTCCTCGGCGAGCTGGGCTTTCCACTCGTCGTAGCGGATCTTCTGTTCGATCGCTTCGCTGACCGCCTCGAACAGCTTCTGCATCATCGCCTGCATGAACATCCGCCACTGCATGCTCATGCTGTCGAGGTCGTCGGACTGCTGCGCCGGGGCATCGCCAGAGGGCATGAGCAGGTATTCAGACATAGGGGTTCCTCCCGGAATGACGTTGTCGCCCGCCGCCGGCGGCGTGGGCTCGGAGATAGGGGTGAAGGGGTCCAGGCCCGCAACGGGCACCAGATCGGCGATTTCGTGACCGCACTGCAAGTGGTCGTGCAGGTCTTTGCCGGTGGCCGCACCGACGACCCGCACACGCGGGACCAACCCGACCAGCGAGGACATGACTTTCTCGGCCCGGCGATAGCCCGCGGCGTCCTGGTCGACGACGACGATCACCGTCGGCGCACCTTCGAGCCACTGGGCGTGCTCGGCGGTCCAGTTCAAGGCGCCGCCCGCATTCGTCGTCGCGACCAGGCCAGCGGATTCGGCTGCGTGGACGTCTTTTTCGCCCTCGCACACATAGAGCACCCGGTCGCCGTCGGCGATGGCGTCGAGGACCTGCGGCAGCCGGTAGGGGATCTTCTCGAAGCCGGTCGGATCCCAAGCACCGGTGCCCGGGTTCCAGGAGTGCTGCACGAACTGCTTGCCGGTGCCGTGCTCGAACCGGGCTTCGCGCCGCCGAACAGCACCCGCGACGCTGCCGTCGGCGCGCACGTACTCATAGCCAGCGGTCGAACGCCACCCCGACCGCTGTACGCCCAGGTCGGGCTTGTGGGACTGGAGCGGCAGCCCGGCCGCCTCGATCGCCCGCTCGGCCCGCGACGGTGCTCGGGTGGGCTGCGGTGCCCGCGAGCCATGACCCCGACCCGGGCCCCGGGGAGTGTCGTAGAGGTCGCGGACCTGCAGCCCGAGGACGTCGAGGATCTGCTCGTCGGGGCAACCGGCGTAGCACTCGATCTTCGTGCGCCCGGCATCGGCGAGGTACTTCGCGCCCAAGCTCGGCCGGTGACGGCGCCCGTCGGCCTCGTGCACCGGGCAGCAGTACTGGGTCCACGACCCAGCCGTGCGGCCCGGACCCATCACCGACTCCAGCTTGGTGGTGACGGTGACCCAGCTGCGCGGTCCCGTGGTCTGCTCGGTCACGGGAACTCCCACGACGTAGGCACTTTCGCGGCCTTGCTGGGTGTCGCCTCACGCACGAACAGGCCCGAGGGGCGCTCGTAGTAGCCCGACGGGAAGGTCGCCGCGGGCGCGTCGTCGCCGGTGGGCAGCGGCTGGAGCTTCTCGACATGCCCACCGGCGACCGTGCAGTACTTGAACGGGCCCTCCGGATCGAGGATGCGCGACATGTGCGGGTCCAGGTGCAACAGCCAGAACTCCGACGGCTCGGCGCCCTTGCCCTGACGCAGGTGCTCGAACGCCCGCCACAGCACCTCCATGCGCGCCATGACCTCGGCGTGCTCCCACCACTGCGGGCACCAGCGCAGACGCTGCTCGCTACCCCGCACGATGACCTCACGGGCATAGACCTCCACGACATAGCCCTCGACGAACTTGCGCGCGTTCTCGAACCGCAGCTGCGGAGCGGGCTCCTCCTCCGCCTCTTCGTCGGCGGGTGCCTGTTCAGCGGCCGGTTCCGGCTCCGGTTCGGGCTCCGGCGCCGGGATCGGGTCGATCGCGGCAGTGGCCTCGAGGATCGCGGTCTCCCGCATCCCCGCGAGGACCTCATCGGTGAGCAGCTCGCCCAGCACACCCTCGGCGACGGTCTTGGCCGTTGCCGAGAGCTGGTTGCTCACCGCCTTGCGGATCGCGGCCTCGATGGCCTCGGACAGGTCCATCTGCGGGACGATCTTGGCGGCGGCCGCCGCGGCTTCGGTGCCGAGCAGCTCGCCATCGGCGGGGTGGTCGGCGGGGATCTCGGTGATGTTCTCGGTCGTGGTCATGCGGTTTTGCCTTCCTCGGTGGTGGGCACGATGCGCAGACGCGCCCGTGCGGACTTGGGATCGGAAACCTGTGCGGCGGTGGCGCTTTCGGCGGCCTTGATCGCCTTGGAGACCTGGGCGGCGTAGGGGCGGGCCATCCACGGCACCGTTTCGATCAGCACGGCGCGGCGACCAGCGCTGAACACGACCGCACGCCCGCGCGGGATCGCGGCCAGGTCGGACTCGGTGAGGGTGCGCTCGGTGATCCGCGAGGTCGAGGTCGACTGGTCACCCTGCGGGCTGCGCGAGACAGCGTTGACCAGCTCGTAGTGGTCACCGACCAGCGACGAGCGGTCGCGCAGGAAGTTCGCGTCGTCCAGGCCGGACCCGAGAACCTTCACGTTCGCGGCCGACCACAGCGCCTTCATGCCGTCCTCGCCCCAGCAGCGCACGCCCTGGGCCCACGACTGCAAGACCGTCATCACGACCATCCCGCGCGAGCCGAAGTGGCTGTACTGCTTGGGAAGATCGCGCCAGCGAACAATGTTCGCGGCCTCGTCGAGCACCATCAGCAGCGGAACCGGCAGCCGCCCGCCCGGGTTGCGGGTGCCCTCACGCTCACCAGCGCCCGCGATCGCCGCGCACAGCGCGGTCACCAGCGGGCCCGCCGAGCCTTTGACCTCACGCGAGAGCGGGAACAAGGTGTCGCGGGAGGTGACGAACGCATCGACGTCGAAGGCCTCGCGCGGTGCCTCGTCCTGCTCGGGCGGGGTCACCCACGGCCGGACCCGGCTGTACTTGAGGCAGCTGGCCATCTTCTTCGCGGTCGAGAACACCCCGGAGCGCTGCTTTTCCGGGGCCTGGTACTGATCCGACAGCGCACCGGCGAGCAGCTCGTAACCGGCGGCATCGAGGATCTCGACCGGCTCGGTGTTGTCGAACTTGGTCACCCACGCGAACGCCTGGGTGATCGGGCGCTTCGCGATCGCGCACGCCAGGAACAGCCCGGCGAGCAGGTCCTCCCCTTCGGGCTCGAAAAACGAGTCCTTGGAGGTGCTTTCACCGCCGTCGGCGAAGTGCCCGGCGAGTTCGGCGGCGCGTTCCTGGGCGCCGATACCGTCGTCGGTTCCCCGCACCCACTCGATGGGGTCCCAGTACCAGCTCACCGGCTCGGCCGCGACGCCCTGGGGGTCGAACACCCACGACCGGCCACCGCGCTGCTTGCGCAGTTCCCGGGTCGCGTCGACGACATCGCGCTTGTTCGACGTCGCGACCACCGGGCCGATCGCGTCGAGCACGGCCGGGATCACGCGGGAAGTCGATTTGCCTTGACGCGGGCCCCAGATATCGACGTGGAGGTCTTCGTAGGAGGCATACAGCTCGGTGCCGTTGACGACCGCACGCCCGATCAGCACGCCGGGCTCGTCGCCCTCGGCGAGCGCGACCTGCAAGCTGGCGGCCTTGGCCGTCATCGCCTGTCGGCTCATGTCGGTCAGCTCGCCGTCGCGGGCCATGAACTTCGCGCGCTCGTCGATCGACTCCTTCTTCCGACGAGCCCGACGCGGGGTCTTACCGCGGGCAGCTTTGCCCTGCACCTTGCGGTTGCGGCGCTCGTCGAGCAGCTCGCGGCACTTCTCGCACGCCGCGTCCCACGCCCACACGCTGCCCGCGACGGTCGCGGCGGTGCCCGCGAGCAGAGTCGCTGCGCCGCCGGTCGCCGCCCAGGTCCAGTGCAGCTGCTGGGTGGCCAGTCCGACCAGGATGTTGACGGGATTGACCGGGACGTCCTGGATCGGGCCGCCGTAGAGGGCGGTGCCGATCCGCATCGACATCGCACCGGACTCGATCAGTCCGAAGCCGGTACCGACCGCGATGACCGGCTTCCAGTCCTCGAAATTGCCTTGGCTTCCAGGGGCTTTCACACTGCGGTCCATCACAGGACGCCTTCCATGAGATCGGCCGACAGCACGACGCGAGTCGCGCCGTCGTGGCCATGAATGAGTTCGATGTCGGCCAGGCGCTGGGCCTCGACCGTTGTGCGGACCGCGCCGCGCCAGCGCATCGAGACCGCACCGTCGGGCCAGATCACGCCGTCCGCGACCACGCCGATCCCGGAGAACCCGGTGACATCGACGTCGCGGACCAGCTGGAACACCCGCACTCGGGCGGTCTCGGTCGCCATTACGCAGCCACCTCGCCCGTGGCCGGCGCGTCAGCGGCGATGGCCTTCAGCTGCGCGACCGCGACCGCGCGCTCCTTCGCACCGCGGGCGAGGTCGGCGACGTTCGGCACGTACACCGAGGCGATCACGCACCCGGAGATGGCCCTGCTCTCCACCAACTGCGCCGCGTAGGCCGCGCACTGACCCAGCACCGGGCAGGCCTGGCACAACCGGATCGCCGGGCGACGCTCGGAGAACTTGCGCGTCTCCGGGAAGAACGCCTCCTCATAGACGCCGCTGCACGCCTGGCCGACAAGAAAGATCGGCTCGATAGAGATTCGGGCGCTCACCGGTGCTCACCCCCGACCGGGGCCGAGGTCACCGGAACCGGCGTGTACTCCACCGAGGTGTAGTCCGAGCCCGGGAACGCGATCACCACGGCGACCAGCACCAGCAGCGCGAACGCGATCATCAGGCCGAACGCGGCGAAGATCGTGGCCACGGTGTTGCCGCCCGCGCCGGGCCCGACAGGGAGGTAGTAGTCGACGTAGCGGGTCCGGGGGCTCATGACCGCGCCTCCTGCTCGGCGGTGCGGATGTCGCTGGCGAAGTACTCGCAGAAGTGGGCCCAGTCGCCATCGGGCCACATCCGCAGCGCCTTGCGGACCACGGCATCGGCGGACGTGGCCTCGACCGCTGCGTGATGCTCGGGCTCGGCGGTGACGTACTCGACGCAGGCGCGCACGTAGCCGCGGGCAACCGTGACCTGTGCTCCGGTCACGTCAGCGGGCATGTCAACGGCCGCAGGCGATTCCGCGACGCTGGTCCCCCGCACCCAGGCGACCAGCTTGCGGTCGGTCACCTGGGCGTAGAGCTTGGGATCGGCCAGACGGTCGGCATCGATGCGCTGCACCCGCGCCGAGGTGATCCGCGCACCCTCACGCACGACCACCCGGTAGGAGACCTGCGCGTGCTGGCGGCCCTTCAAATCCGTTGTCGGATCGGCGATATCGGTGACCAGCAGCACGCGGGCACCGTCGCGGTAGATGTCGGTCCACAGCTGCCCGACGGCGAACTGCACGCCCTTGCTGGTGGTGTAGGTGTCACTCATCGCGGTCACACCCCCACCGACATGGCGAGGTAGCCGAGAGCCTCGGCGCTGGTCAATCCCAACGTGGCAGACCAGCGCTCGACCTCCGGCTTGTCCGGAGCGATCGCGATCTGCAGGGCGGCCATGGCCTGCTCGCGGGTGAGGTGGCGGCCCGGCAGGTAGTCGACGACCCAGCGGCCGGTGACCGTCACGTCGGCGTGGTGCGCGGTGACCTCGCTGACCATGTGCCCGTCGGCGACGTACACGACGGGGATGGTGGGAGCTGCTGCGCGACGCCAAATATCGCGGCGCCGAGTGGTCGGGATGTTCATCAGTGGTCCCTGCTCACGGTCGCGACGGGCTGAACGAGACTCAGAAGCTCGCTACGTCGTACGCGGTAGTGACGGCCGTTGAGGAGCCATCCGCGCAGGTCACCCGCTTTGATCCAGTTCTTGATGGTCTTCGCGTCCACATGGACGAGGGCGGCTGCCGTACTCGCGGGGATCAGGTCTTCGGGGACCAGATCCTCGGGGCTCGAAGCGGTGGAGAGATCGACAGTCATAAGGGCCTCCTGCTGCGGTAATTCCGGAACTTTCCGTGATGCCTATGCAGGTCCATGGTGCACCAACCTGCATATGCAGGTCAAGAGTTGGATAGGTCGCTTATGCAGGTTTTAGGCAGGTTCTATGCTGATAGGCATGAGCGCGATCGACCCTGACGACCCCCGCCCGCCTAGGCGGCAGCTCGCTGACCTGCTACGCGCCGCGATCATCACCGGAAAGGTGAAGCCAGGAGAGAAGCTGCCGAGCGGGCCCGAACTTGCTCAGCGGTACGGCGTGTCGAAAGTGACTGCGCAACAGGCAGTTGCCGAACTCCGCACTGAGGGACTGGTCTTCAGTCGCGCCGGCTCCGGAGTGTTCGTGAAGGAGCGCACGAGCAAGCCGGTTGGGCTACGCCCTCACCTCGAGCGGGCCTTCGTAGAGCCGAAGGTGACAGTGGACTTCGCCGGATTCGCCGCCGAGACCCTGCATGGCGCCATCTCCGAGCCGCTGGACAAGATCCGCGATGGACGATTCCGGCCCCAGTCCATCGACGTCCGAATCCTCGTCCCGGACCCGGGAACGCCATGGTCGCTCCCCTCCCGGGCCTCGGACCTCGCAGACAGTCCTGCGTTCCGTCGCCGGATGCAACGGATCATGGAGCGCCACGCCTTCGGCATTCACGACGAAGTGCTGGAACTCAAGCGCATCGGGCTGATCGAGTCCGCGTCTGTGCAGATCCGCGTCTACCCGGCCGCACCCCTGTTCAAGCTCTACGTCATCAATCAGATCGACGCCTTCTTCGGCTTCTACCCCATCGAGGAACACCAGCTGCCGCTCGATGGCGAGGACACCGTGATGCTCGACCTAGTCGGCAAGAACGCCAACTTGTTCCACCTCGAGACCGACCAAGCTGATCGGGAGTCGTTCCAATCCCAGTTCATCGAGGAATGCCAGCGCTGGTTCGAAAGCGTCTGGAAAATCGGCCGCGATCTCGAACCATAGAAACGGGACAGCATGTCGACGCCTACCACCGCCCTCGGTGTAGTGATCGTGACCTACAACAATGCGCCCGACCTGCCTCAGTGTCTGGATGCACTCCAGTCCCATGCGGGCGAGGCATGGGTGGTTGTACGTGACTGCGGCTCATCGGATCTGACGATCGAGATCGCCGAGCGGCACCCGGTCGTGAACCAAGTCCTCGCCGGGACGAACGTGGGTTTTGGAGCGGCCTGCAACGAAGCAGTGGACAGCCTCGGGCCCGACGTAGAGATGGTCCTGCTCCTGAATCCGGACACATCGATCGATTGCGACCTGGCCGATCTACTCGAATACGTCGCGCGGTTCGGCGAATTCGGATGTGTCGGCATTCAGCAGCAGTCTTTCGACGGCGACCTTGTTTGGTCCTGGGACAAGTTCCCCACGGTGCCGCTGGAGTGGCAAAAGGCACGAAAGAAGCCACTGCTACAGCGCTCCCCTGCGGGCTACACCGACGATCGCCGCGTCGACTGGAACATGGGTGCGTTCCTGCTCATCCCCCGAGCGGCATTCGTGCTCGCCGGGGGATTCGATAAGGGGTTCTTCCTCTTCTACGAAGAGATCGACCTCCAGCAGCGCTTGGCACGTCTCGGCCGACAGACCCACTACGTCAACAAATTTCACTACCGCCACGACCGGAGCGACAAGGCCACCCTGTGGCGCGAAGTACTCCGCCTCAACTCCAGGCGGGCATACGACCGGAAGTGGCTCAGCCGGTTCGAGACCCTGCAATGCCAGGTTGCGCAGTCCTACCGCTGGATCCAAGACGTCATCCGTCCACAGCGAGACCGTGACCGGCGGCTGGTGATCCCGCGGCTGCTCGCAACGTGGGGACTCATCCGTGCTGTTGTGCCGCCCGAAGAGATCGAAGGCGGGGTCGACTCCTGGAGTTCCGTACGCCCGTTCTGGGCAGAGTCGGGAAAGCCTGCACCGCGAAATGTCGCTCAGTAGGCGGCGTGTCGGTTACCCTTCCGGCCCGAAAAGTACTAGTACTGGTACCTATGCCGCAGCCCCGCAGACTTCCGCCGACGAAACCGGTCGGCACAAACCTCAGCTACGAGGTCTGTGCCGCGCTTGAGGCCGCAGTCATCAACCGTGGCCTCAGCAAGCGTGCCCTCTTCGAAATCGCGCTGAGGCGCGAGCTCGGCCTGCCTGACTACCCTGCGGGCCCTCCTCCTGGACAGGAGGCGCTTCCGATCTCGGCCTAGCCGAGCGTTCCGCGGTTAGAACGCGCGGAACACCTACCCCATAAACGCAGAAGGCCCCCGGTTGCAGCCGGGGGCACTTCTAGGCCCTGAAGGACCACGCTTTGGATAGCGGTCTTAAGGGTAGCTCAGCTGGGCGTTCGCAACAAAGGATCGAGAGCCGTTCGATCGGTCACGATTCTGCGAACGATCGGCGCGGGCTACCTTCTCGCATTTCAGGAGGCTGTAGCGCCTCTCCCCGACGTCGGCGCCAGAGGCGCCGTGCGGGTGTTCTCCCTATCCAGATCCCGCCTCTGCGGCTGAAGCTGCCCGACGACGCGTACTCCGAAGTACCAGCGTGCTGGTGGTCCCCCGACCGGTGGATCGCCTACAACCTGGCGCTCTACGACCTCTACTACGCCGAGCTCCGCGCCGCTGGCAGGATCGAGTCCGTCAGCCGCAGAACTTTCCTGGCGTATCTGAAAGGCGAGGCCGGAGTCGCTGACTACAGCACCGGCCGCAACAGCCGAGCTACCGTCCGTCGGCTGCAGCTACTCACCCGTCGCAGCGAAAGCACCGTGCACCGGTGCAGGCGAATGACGGCCGTATTCGCCACCCGGACAGTCGTCTTCACCGGCCGCCAGCGCACCCGCGCCGAGCGGCTGGACTCCTGGGACCGTGAGGACCAGGGGCGCGGATGGGCAGCAGTCTCAGCCCTGCACGAATCCCGGCTCTTCCCTGTGGATAACGACCTCGTCGAAACACTCCTCGACCAGGGTTTTGGCACCCCACCAGAGCGTAGCGATGGTTCTTTTTTTATCTCACCATCGAATTCGGTTACTCCCCCACAGGACGTGATCGACAGACGCGCTTCGCGCGGCACGGACACCAACCGGCCGCGCCGGAAGGCTCGATCCTACGACTCTCGTGCCCTGCTAGTGGCCTCCAGATGCCGCACAGACCAGCGTTTTCCGCTCTGGGTACGGCAACTAGGCCCCCAGGGGCTCGCGGCCGTCCTGACCCGACGTGTGGTCGACGGCGGATGGACGGTCGACGACGTCCACGCCGCGCTCGACCAGGTCTACCTGTCCGGCAAGAAAATCTTCGACCGGCCGCGAGATCCGTACGCGTACCTGGCCTGGCTGCTCAAACCCATCCCCATCGACGAGCCGCCGATGCTGCTCGACCGGGCCCGCGAGGTCGCCTTCGAACTCGAACAGCTCGACCGGGACCGCGCTCACCGCGAGCAGCTACGCGCCGAGGCTATGGCGAAAGTACCGGCGGCACCGGACTCCCCCGCTCGCGCGGCCGCGAGGGCCATAGCGGCCGCGGCCGGCCAGCACGCGATCAGCACCGCAGCAGCCTCTCGCGCAGCCGCCGAGAACGCTTGCCGCGAGATCGCGCGCTTGGCCCGCGAACACTGATGGCTGCGGCCATACACGCCCATACACGCCCTTATCGCTAGTACGGGTATGTATGGGCATGTGTACATGTCAGTTTTTGCCTGACATTGACTGTCTGTCAGCTCTAGACTGACAGTATGGAAACGAACGAAGACGACCGCTACTCCTACAGCACCACAGCCCTCGCGCGACTGGTCTTCTCCGAGGAACTGCGCGATCTGGCTGACCACGCTGGCTCGCTCGTCCCAACTGTCAGCGACGCCAGTTGGCACCCGGGCGAGATCGTCGACGCCGCCCGCCGCCTGGTCGAGCAGGCACAGGATGTGCTCACGCGAGCGGTGATCTATGAACGTGAGCGCAGCTCCTCATGGGACCGGATCGGCGAGAATCTCGGCGACATCAGCCGACAGTCCGCACACGCTCGCTACAGCGACGACGTGACCGAATGGAAAGAGGCGCTGCATGAACCGTTCTACGAACAGGACGGGCCGCTGCGGAACCTGCGCCTGCCCCACGCCGCCTTCCGGCCGACCGAAACCGGTCGCCGACTCGACGCATGGGTACTCGAACGCGGCCTCGAGGGCGACGCCCATACCGTCACGGGCGGCCTGCCCGAACTGAGCATCACCGCGGAACTGACCCAGGTCCTCGACGCGCTCGCGCACCTCTACCGCAACCCCTTCGACCGGGTCGACGACACCAAACGCGCGCGGCTCCTCGACCGGAAGGCGGCGCTGCTCGATCGGATCGCGACCGAGCAGAACCGCCCCGAAGCGGCACAGCAGGCGGCCGAAGCTCGCGCGCTGGCAGCCGAGCTGCGTGCCGACAAAGACGGGCGGCACCTGCGGGCAGTGACCGACGAGTAGCCGCGACCAGAGGCAATGGCGCCCACCCGGTCCACATCTGCCCATACAGTGAGTGCGGGCGTGTATGGGCAGGCCTTACTCAGGTATGGGTGGCAAAGCTGCCAGTCGCGCCGTCAGCTCGGCAGCACGTTGCCGTGCCAGTTCCTGCGCAACTACGTCGACCTGACCGGCACCGGCCAACAGCAATGCAGACAGCGCCACGTGGCGCGGTGTGCCATCACCGAGCACCTGCACGATCCGATCAGCCGCCCGCTCGAGCGCTTCGGCTGCTTCGCGAGTGATGTAGAACGAGGCGCGTCGCATCCCGTCCGGATCTGGCCTGGTTCCCTTACCCGACCGGACACCGCCCTTACTCGCCTCCACCTGCGTATGGGCGGGTGCGGTCGGTGTATGGGCAGGTGTGGGCACTGGGTCGGCTGGGGGAGTGCGGAAGTCGATGCGGGACCGCAGCACGTCGTTCATCTCGGTGCCGCTGAGGTCCGGGCCCGGTAGCTCTCGACGCCCGCTCATGCGACCGCGTCCAACGTCGGGTCGAGACGGCGAGCCAGTGCCCGGAATCCGTCCGCGGTCTCACTAGTCGGCGCGTGCTCGACGACCGTGGTGTGCATGCGCCAGGACTCCCGGACCTCCTTGAGATCCTTGAACACCGCGAGCACACCCAGCGGGTGGCCCTCGAACGCGGCGAGCGTTGAGGTGGCGATGCGGCCTTTGCGGCCGTCGTAGAGATTGACGACAAGGCCGGCGATATCGAGATCGACCGTCAACGCCTCCTGCAAGGTGGTGACCTGGCGGAGGAACAGCCGCAGCGCCCGGATGCTCGAGTCCTCTGCCTGTACCGGAACGATGATGGTGCCCTCGACCTGATCCTGAGGAGGGCGTCGACGAGTCGCGACCAGGGCGCTGTCGTTGAGCGCGCCCAGCGACGGCGGGCAGTCGATGACCACGTCGTCGAAGATCCCGACCAAGGTGTCGAGGAATCGCGAGAGCATGTACTCCCTGCCGGTGCGGGCATACATCTGCGGTTCCAGCAGGAACATGTCATCGCTGGTCGGTATGACGAACAGCCCTTCACCAACCTGCTGAACCAGCTCGGCGAGCTCGCCGCTCCACTGGCCGAGCAGCGCCTTGGCCAGGCTGGCGTCCTGCGCGGCCACCTGTGCGCCGATCGCGTCGGTGAGATGCCCTTGTGGGTCCCAGTCGATCGTCAGCACGCGGCGCCCATAACTCGCGAGCGCGGCCGCCAGATTGATGGTGGTGGTCGTCTTACCGACACCGCCCTTTTGGTTGGCCATCGCATAGATCCGCATGGCCAGGACCGTACTGCCTCCACACGCCCATACCGAGGTGCAAACGCCGCCTACTCGTGTATGGGCGAGGTATGGGCGCGTAATACTTATCCACACTTCGCGTGCATGTTTCAAATGCATGCATAACATACATGTTATAATTGGGTATGCCTGAACCCTCCGAATCCGCGAAGATTGCCCTGCCTCCACGCCGAGGTAGGCGGCGCGGATCGAAGCGCCCGTTCTCGACGCAGTTGGAGTCCGCCACGTTGGCGCGACTGGACTGGATCGTCAATCAGGGATACGTGCTGACTGACACCGTGGACGCCGCGATCAACGCATATCTCGACGCTGCGGGCGTACCGCGGCCCGACGCCGAGGGCAACATGCCCGATTCCAGCCCGGAAGGAACCCGATGATGTTCCGACGCAAACCCACCGAAGAAGTCGACTTGCTGCTCACCGCGCAGCTGCCCGACCGGATCGAAGCCGCCCACGACCGTCTCGCCCACCAGCACGACCCGGCACTGCTAGCCGCACTGTCCGAGCGCGAGCTGCGCGATGAGCGTTCGGTCGCCGAAGCTGTGCGCGAGCACGACCGCCACGAACGCCTCGCCCAGGTCGCATCCACACAGTCGATCGCGGGCGATATGCGCCGTGCGCAGGAAGCACTGATCCGGGCCGAGGCCGATGACCTGGTCACCGCCCGTCGCGCGCTCGCCGAGCAGCGACGCCAAGGCAGCGCCCACGCGCAGGTGGCCGACCTGTTCCGCAAGAAGACCTGGTCCGAGCGGGCGCTGGCGGGAGTGGTTATCGGCGCGATGCTCTACAGCGCGGTCAACGTCCAGCACAACCTTGCCCCCGGCGGTCCGAGCGAACCGCTGTACTGGGCGAGCTACCTGCTCGAAGCGTTCATCTCCACCGTGCTGGTCGCGTTCATGGTCAACAGCGCGTCGGTGGCGCGGTGGCGAGTCACCGACAGCGAGGCCACGATCCGCTGGATCGAGGGCACGTTGCTGGCGATGAGTATCGGGCTCAACGTCTACCCCTACGTCGGCAAGGGCGACGTCTACAACACCGTGGTGCACGCGGTAGCGCCGGTGATGGTCGGCGTCGCGTTGTTCGCCCACACCGCCATCATGCGGCGGTACGGGCTCGCGATCGAGCGGGCAGTCGATGCCGCCGATGCAGCCGGTGACGACATCGCCGAGCGGATGTCCGCGCTCACGAGCACCGCGCACTTCGCCATCAGCACCCGCGCCGAGGCGTCCGCACTTGGCGCCCCCGAACCCCGCACCGAGGTCCCCGCGCCCCGCACTTCCGTCACCGACATCGCCGAAGTGCTGGACGAAGTGCGGGCCGCTGATGCGGATTCGACGGTCGACCGCACTTCCGTCGAGCCTGCACTCGCGTCCGCACTTGTGCCCGCACCGCACTCCGCTGGTGCGGGAAGTGCGGACCCCGCACCAGCCGAAAGTGCGGCCGCACTCGCCGCCGTCGAGGTCGCGGTCGACACCGTCGAGGCGCCGACCGCAAGCACCGATGACGGCGAAGTGCGCGTCACCGACGAGCACGATCACCAGGTCACCGAGCCCGCACCAGCCCCGAAGCTCCCTGTCCGCACCAGCGATGACACCGTGCCCAACGCGCAGTCCGAAGAGCCGTTCGCGGAGATGTTCGCCCGGCTGCGCGGTGACGAGCGAACCGCCGCGTCGATCGAGCAGAGCCCGACCGATGCTGACGCCGACGACCTCGCACCGGCGGTAAGTGCGGACCCGGTGCGGGCTGCCCGCACTTCGGCCCCACGCCCCACACCTGCCGCCCGCACCACAGCGAGCGCCCGCACTACGGCGACGGGAAGTGCGGACCGTGTGCCCGCACTTCCGACACCGGTAGCGACCGCGCTCGCGCTCGACCCGTCGACAAGTGCGGGCGACGCGGCCGAACTGTGGACCGCGCTCGCGGAGCAAGTGCGGGCGCACAACGTCGGCCGGCGCTTGCCGCTCGGCACTGTCGCGCAAGTGCTGGAGATGCTCGCTGCCGACGCCACGGTCAACGCGGTGCACTCGGCGACCAAGGTTCACCGCACCACCATCGAGCGCATCCGCGACACCGGGGCGCGAGTCCGGGCGGCCGCCGACACCACCGGTGGGGGTGGGCGGGTGATCGAGCTGCGCAAGCCGCAACAGCAGTAGATCCCCCCGATCAACGCGACAGGGCCCTGGCGGGTCGTATCCGCCAGGGCCCTGTCGCGTCCGAACACTACTCGGGAGCGGTGCTCACCTCGCTCCCGCAGTGGCGTTGAGCGCGAGCGTGGCATGGATCTGCGCTTGCGCCTGGACCGCCCGTAGCCTCTCCCACATCACACGGTCGGCTGACTCGCGGCCGCTGCCCGCGTACTGACCAGCCCAACCACTTTCAGGCACATCACCCGACACCTCCAACGCCACCTTCAACATCCTGTACGCCTCATTCGCGAGCTCATCAGCACGCGAAGCATGTGACCCATCCATGCCCGAAACGCTAGAACCCACACAACTCAACCACGCTGAAAACCATCTGTGTTGCAGCCCGACACACAACGCGACACACCACCTACAGAACCGCTACTATTGAAGCTATCCCGACGGAGCAAGTTAACAGATACGGGCCCGTATCTGTGCTCACCCTTTCGGGGTGAGGTCACCACCCAGACGGGGTGGGCGCTGCGCTGGGCTGTCGGCGGGGGCCGGACGAGGGAGGTGGTTGCGGGTGAGCACGGAGGTCGCGGCGGAGCCGACGGAGACGGGCGAGCGCCGCTCGCAAGAGATCACGCGTGAGCGTTCGCGTCGTCGGCGTTCCAACATCGACACAGCGGAAGGGCGCCGGATCGTGAAGGTTCGGTTGACCGATGCCGAGTACGCGAAGGTGGCCGAGGCGGCCGAGGAAGCGTCGATGACGGTGCCCCGGTATCTCGGTGAGTGCGCGGTCAATCCAGTCGCCCCCGCGAGGACCAAGTCGGGCAAGCCGCGGGCGTGGTTGACGTGGCCGAAGCGTCAAGCGCTCGCGGCGTTGGTGCTTTCGGCGACCGAGGCGTTGGACATGATCCGGTTGCAGCACCTGTCGAAGATCGGGTCGAACCTCAACCAGCTCACCCGCGTCGCGAACAGCAACGGGGTGATCTCCTCCGACGAGATCGGCGAGGTGCTCGACGACGTGCGGGAGCTGATCGACGAGCTGCGCGAGCGCGCGACGGAGTTGCAGCAGCTGGCGCGCGACACCACGCGCCGGTGAGGGCGGGCCGATGATTCCGAAGGTGAGCCGCGGGCAGAAGGTCGGCGGGCTGATGGTCTACCTGCTCGGCGAGGGCGACCACAACGAGCACAAGGACCGACACATCATCGCGGGCTCGCCCACGGTGATGCGCGAGGTATGGCTCGACCACTTCGACGGCGCGGAGGCCAAGCGGCCCTCGCGTGACACCGCGCTCGCGGTCGCCCACGAGATCGACATCCCACGCAAGCTCTACGGCACCCAGGCGAGGATGAAGGCCAAGGCCGCCACCGCCGCGCGCGGCAAGGGCGTCGATGTCATCGAGCGCCCGGACAAGGGCGAGGCGGGCGTGATGCGCGACGCCCCGGTCTGGCATTGCGTGCTGTCGCTGGAGCCGGGGGAGTCGCTGACCGACGAGCAGTGGTCGACGGTCGTGCACGACTTCATGACCGAGATGGGCTTCAACGCCTCACCGGATGCCAAGCGCGCGCAGGCGCGATGGGCGGCGGTACGGCACGGGTTGTCCGGTGAGCTCGGCGACGGCCAGGACCACGTCCACATCGCCGCCACCCTCATTCGCGACGACGGGTCGCGGGTGTCGACCTACGACTACGGGCTGGGCAAGGCCAAAGGAGATTGGCCGCGCTCGCAGGAAGTCTGCAACCTTCTCGAACACCGGCATGGGCTGAAGGTGCTCGCCTCCCGCGAGCAAGGTGGTGCGCTCTCCGGTGACAGTCGGGCGGAGTACGAGCGCACCCAGTCCGGGCGCACCCCGGAGTCGGAGCGGGATCGTCTGCGTCGATTGGTGCGCACGGCAGCAGTCGGCGCCGAGAGCGAGAGCGATTTCGTGACCGCGCTGCGTGAGTCCGGGGCTTCGGTGGCACCGCGTTGGGCGGCCGGCGGGCAGAACGAGGTGACCGGCTACAAGGTGCGGTTGCTGCGCGAGGGCGCTGAGGCCGGGCCGTGGCTCGGTGGCGGAACGCTCGCCAAGGACTTGACCCTGACCGCGCTGCGCGAGCAGCAGTGGGCCGACACCGAGCAGGGTCGCGCCGACGCGCGCGCGGTGTGGAAGAACAAGGCAGCCGCGCCGAACGGGCCGGGCCGGTCTCGGACACGGTCTCGTGGGCCGCAGAGTCAGGCCGAGCTGTGGCAGCAAGCTGCCGTCGAGTTCGGCGATTGGCAGCAGCACCTGGCCGAGATCCCGCGCGAGGATCGCGCGCGGTGGGCGTGGGTCGCGGGCCAAGCGGCGGGAGCGTTCTCGGCGTGGAGCGAGCAGCTCGAAGGCGAGACACCGGGCGCGCTGGCGGCCGCAGCGAAGGAGTTGACCCGGTCGGCGCAGGCGCAGGACAGGCGGCGTCGGTATCGGCCGACGGCGAAAGACCGTCCCATCGGGGACCTGACCAAGCTGCTGCTGTCGACGACACCGCTCGACGCGGGCACGCGCCTGCCCCGTCGCCCGGACCGCTATCAGGGCCGAGACGCCGCCGTCGCGACAGTCGCTGTGGCGCTTCTGGCCCTGTTGTTGATCCTGCTGCTCGCCGCGATCGCGGCGCTGCTTGAGGTCGCTCGCGCGCATCGGCACCGTGGTGAGCTCTCCCGCGCTCTGGCCGTCGAAGGCGTGACCGGACAGCATCTGCTTCCGGTGCGTGAGCGGTGGGAACAGTCGCTGGAGCAGCGGCGCTACCAGTGGGACCGCGACGCCGCCCAGGTGTTTTCCGCGATCGCGATCCGGGCGGCCGAGCGTCGCGGCGAACCACAGACCGAAGTCGAAGCGAAGACCCCGCCGCCCCCGAAGTCGAAGGGCTCCAAAGTCGCGGCCGCGCAGGGCCCGCTGACCCCGCCGCCAGCGAAGGCGCCGAAACGAACGGCCGAGCCGGAACAGCGGGGACCGTTCTACGTCGAACTGACTGCGGAGGAAAAGGCCCGAGTTCGCACGATCGCGGTCGCCACCGTCGCCATCGCGGACAGGGATCTGAAGCCCCGCGCTCTCAACGACGAGACCCTGGAGCGCGAGCTCGACCAGCTGCGCACCGAGGTCGAGCTGCTGACCCGCGACCTGGATGCGCGCCGCGACGAAGGCCCGCACACCCGCAAGGCCAAGGACGACATCGCTGTCGCGCGCAGCAAAGCCGCACTGATCGAGGCCGCACGCGAGGCCGACGAGCAGGCCGAGAAGCTGCGTCGGGAGAAGGAGAGACAGGACTGGTCGCTGCAGAAGCTGCAGCAGGATCTCGACGGCACCCCGCGCCGGAAGTTCCTGGCCCGCCAGCAGTTGGAGAAGGACATCGCAGCTTCTCGCAACACGATCGCGGAGCTGACCCCGCAAGCCGCGACCGCGAGTGCGGCGGCGGCCGCCGCCGCCGAGGCGACCGGGTCGCCGCGCGAGGAGTGGCACGGGATCGAAGCAACCGCCGATCCTCGACGCGAAGCGCAGCTCCTGGCCCAGGCCCAGCGGAACGACAAGCGGGAGTTCGACGCGGACACCGGCTACTTGCAGCGGTATCTGCGGACCAACCTCGACAAGCTCGAAACCGAGCACACGCGCCGGTCCGAACTCACCCCGCAGCAGCGCACCGCCGAGCAGGCCCGGCGCGCGCAAGAACGCAAGAACCCGACGAGGCCGCGCTCGACGAAGTCGCCGTCGACCGGGCCCGAGACGTACCGCGGGCATCTCCCACCCGATCTCGGTCCGGCACGCGGAGGCGGGCCTGAGCTGTAGTTCGGGTGCGGTCGCTGAGTCCCAGCGCGGCCGGCCTGGCACACGAGCTGCCGCGCCTGCTTCGCACGCTTGCCCCCACAGCCACCGGCCACGTCAGCGATCCGGGTCGGGTACTCGTCCGGAAGAACTGCGTGGACGTCGGTATCAGCGGATATGGCGTAGCCACCCGGTGAGCCCGATGATCGCGGAGTAGACCGGGGCGTTGGCGTTGGTGTCGGAGAGTTCGTCGTTGTCGAGCATCTCCTTCACCCGGTTGAGCACCTGCGCGATCGAGCGTGGGGAAGACAGCACTTTGTCCACGGCCGCGCGGTACTCCGCCGCGACCGAGGGCAGCTTCGGGGGCGGACTCGGCACCGTTTTCGAGTTGCTTCCGGCGTGGAATGCCTGCCACATCTCACCGAGTATCGGTGCCATCGCCCGGCGTTCGTTCTCGGTGGCGGCGATGCCCTGGGTGCGCCAGCGGTGCGCGATCACGCGCATCAGCAGTGCGGTGGATTCGGGGTCGTCGAGCATTCGTTCGATCTGGCGCTGCGGGGAGATCCGCTCGCTGCGCACGACTTCGCGTTCGACGACGACGGTATCGATGCGCGCACCGGCCTCGAACGCGCGTTTGCGGCAGTCATCCGAGCACCACATCCGAGGGCGGCCGCGGCCGCTGTAGGTGACGAGCGTGCCGCATTGCGTGCAGGGCCGGGGCGGGTGCATTCGCCCAGCCTATGACTTTATTCGGACGAAAACCCTGCTGGGACTTCACGAAGTGCAGGAGGTGTGTCCGCGATTCGGACACTTAATTCAGGACGAAAACCCTGGTCGACACTGATGGTGGAAGAGGTGTGCCCCCGGGATGCAAGAGGTGTGCTTGAGAACTGAGGGTGTGGAGGTGGGTGTTCAGTACAGGTGTAGTGGCGAAGTCGATATGTCGCTGGCGCGTGAGTGGCGAAGTCCAGGTGTAGAGGGCGAGTGGCAGTGAGTGGCGTGGGCTTTCACGGTGCTGGGAGGTGAGACGCGGGGGCAGCCACGCTGTCGCTCGCGCCGATCTCGCCACCTGTACTCGGCTGGTTCGCTCGCGGGCGCGGCCGCGCTGTCCGAGATGCCAGATGTCTGCATGCTGGGCGGTTTTCGTGTGCTCACGTAGATGATGCGAGAGGGTGCGGAGAACTCGTGATGTCGTTGGGGTGCTGCATCATTCGCCCATGACTGAAATAGACCGCGGTGGGGCGATCTGGTGCGAGGACGACTACCGGCGACTGTTCGAGGCGTTGGCCAGCGAGCTGCCCGACGACGAGGTCGCCGACTCCATCGGCCGCAGCTCGCGGGCGCTGGCGAAGCGGGCGCACATGCTGGTGTGTGAAGCGACCGGCGTGATGAAGGCCCTGGGGTTCCTCCGCCGGATCGCGACACAACCGGGGTTCGAGTGGGAGCCGTTCATCGTCGAGGCCCACCAACGGACCGGGATCCCGTACTGGTCGACCGCTGACGATCGCGCGTTGATCGAGGCATGGGCGGCCGAGGACTGCCCGCGGATGCCGTACTGGTGTGAGCGGTTCGGGGTGCGCGAGGATGCGGTCGCGCGGCGTTGCCTGGTCCTGGGGCTGACGAACAGCCGAGTTGAGGTGGTCGACCGGTTCGGCGCCAGCCCCGGCGGGGTGCTGCACCACCAGGCTGTCCTGGCCCGCGACAAGGCCGGTGCCGCAGTCTGGACGCTGGTGATCACCGCTGTCGGCGGGCAGGTCGTGCACCTGTCGCTGCACCCGAGCTGGGAGGCCTCGCTGCTGGCCGGCCGCGGACTCACCGCCGAAGATCTCGACGAGCCGCCAGCTCGGTGGACTATCGCGGTGCGGGTGACCGGCGAAGGGCCGGTGCGGTTCACGATCTCCGACGAGTGGGGCCGCTGGCCAGAAACCGACCCCACCGACCTCCCCTGGTCGCCACCCCTGGTGACCGCGGTCGAGGCTGGTGGTGAGAAGCGGGCACGGTGGTGGCAACGCAGCCGCACCTGAAGATGAGCTGCATCACTCCGGCAGTGCGGCGGCGGCCAGGATCGCCTTGGCCACGGCGACGCGATGTTCCTGAGTCCACTTGAACGGATCCTCGAGGCGTTCTCGAACGAACCCTTCGTGCGGGTGAAGGTCGTTCGGCAGGGCCGCACTCGCGAGTGCAGCGCGCAGCTGCTTCGTGCTGGTCTCGCTCAGCCAGCGCAGCGCCGCATCGACAGCTGCCTCACCCGCAGGATCCGGATTGACCACGCGCCGAGCGTATCCGCTCTCGACGCGACCAAGAGCACTGAGCACGTCTCGATGCGGGCGGGAGGTCGAAGTAGCCGATCGGCCGGGAGGATCAGGTTCCTCGCGTGTAGTCCTGGTGCCACTGCTCGAGAACCGACAGCGGCCAGTAGAGGCGGTACAGGATGCGATGCGGGGCCGGGAAGGGCGCCTTCTTCGGCCCGCCGCGCGCCATCCATCCCGTGACGGTGCGCGAGGGGATTCCGGTGATGGCCTCAACCCCGGCGATGTCGACCCACACATCCCCGTCTGCCAGCTCCGGCAGACCGAGCAGACGCCCGGCGGGGGGCTGATCGCCCTCGGCGCGGGCCTGGCGGATCTGCGCGGAGCGATCCGCCAGGTCGAGGTCTTCGACCGGGCGTGTTCGGGTCGGGTCGACCGGCATTCGGACTTCGCTTTCTGTCAGGGCTTCTCGGCGTTGCCGACGAGTCTACGACAAATTTGCAGTTCCAAAACTGTAGCAGTCTGCCGCGTCGCGCTGTACAGTTTTATTACTGCACAGTTTTGGAACTGCAA
>NZ_BDAX01000049.1 GCF_001612665.1 Nocardia alba NBRC 108234
CAGCGCTCGAGACTTGCGCCTGCGGCGCGTGCGCTTCGAGCGCTGACCGGCGGCCCGGCCGCGGACCGGCCACTTCGTGGCCGCCGCTCCCTAGGGGTCGCGGGGGCGGGGCTGGGAGTGCGGGGTTGTGGAGGACAGGCTGGGGTGGACGGGTGTGGCTGGGAGGTGCGGTCGCGCGCGGATCGGCCACTTCGTGGCCGCCGGCCCTCGAGGTGCGCGGGGCGGGTTGTTTGGGGTTGCCGAAGACGGGGATAGGCAACCGCACCCCGGTTCGGCCAGGTGACTGCACAACACTCGCACCGTGCGAGCCCGGGGTTCGGCCGGACAGCCGCACTTCCATCGACATCCGCACCCAAAGCCACCGCGCTCCAGGCACTCATGCCAGGTATCCATAGTCAGGCCGCGCGGTTCCGTCGACGACCAGGCCGGCACTTTTCCTCCGCACCGGCGCTGTTCCGTTGACTACCGCGCTACCTACCACCGTCCCGTCCACCTCAGCCCGCACGCGTCGTCCAACCCCACATCTCACCCCACGAACTCGCGCCCCTAGGAAACGGTAGGCACGAGGAACCCGATCCTCCAGGCGGCGCGCGACCGCACCTCCCAGCTGCACCGTCCACCCGAGTGGCTGTCGCCCAAATCCTGGCCGAATTCGCCCCAGTCGCGCAGCTGTCCTGCGGTGTCGTGCGCGGCCGCTGGGAGGGCGCGGCGGTGGCATTTCGAGGAACGGTAACGGCGTCAGGGTCGAATCATCAGACAACTGCTGCTGCGGCGCGGCCTGGTCGAACCGATCTGAGGGGTGTGACCGTCGCCCGGTTCCCTGTCGAACCGAAGGCCGGGGTGTGACTGGCAGGTGTTGCGTTGGCGGTCGAATCGAGGTGCGTGCGCTGGCTGGTAGTGGCGGCGGCTGCCTGGTCTACGCGGACCGCAGTGTGGTGGTATCGCGGTAGTGCGGCGGTCGGTCGCACCGGTGGATGGCGCGCGGTGTGGTTGGTACAGCGGTGTTGCGGCGGCTCTGAGGTGGAGGGTGAGCTTGGGAGGGCGGCGGTCCGATTGCCCTGAGTGGCGGGTGTGGCTGGGAGGGTGGCGGTCTGACGGCACCGAGGCGGGTGTGCTGAAAGGGCGGTAGTCCGGCGACACCGAGGGATTGGTGGGGCATGGGAGCCGGTCGGCTGGGGTGACTGGTAAGGCGCGAGGACTGGGGGGTGGGGCGACTGGAGGGTCGGCCGGGCGGGTGGATTGCTTGATGAGTACTCGGATTTTCAGGACCGCTCCCCCGTTGTTTCCCGTGAAACATCGGGACTCGGGTGTTAATTCTCGAGTATTGGGTGTGTCCTTCTCGGCGTGCCGCGATTCAGCTTTCCTAACTGTCTCGGTGCTGGCAAGCTGTCAGAGTCGGGCGGGAGTGAGCCACCCTCCTCGAGTCTTCGAGTTCTCCACCGACACAGTTTGTTTGTGACGACACGGCGCCGACGCTCGTCGGGGATACGTGATCTGAAGTTTCTCGGGTTAGGAGCAATCTATGTCGAGCGGTCCGGCGAATGTTTCACGGGAAACAACGTCGCGGGTCCCGGGGATGCTGGATTCCAGCAGCTTCGACGCGGAGACGTTCGGGAACACTCCTTTCGGGCACATCTCCCCGGCCGAGACCCCGATCGCGGCGGAAGCGCAACGCGCCAGCCAGATTCTGCATCCAGGAAAGGTCAATGTGCCGAAACCTCGCGAGCAACGGATCATCACTATCGCCAACCAGAAGGGTGGCGTTGGTAAGACGACTACGACGGTCAATCTCGCTGCGGCGCTAGCGCACCAGGGAATGACGGTCCTGGTGGTCGATCTGGATCCGCAGGGCAATGCGAGTACGGCGCTGGGCGTCGCACACAACTCGGGTGTGCCGTCCAGCTACGAGCTGCTGATCGGCGAGGTGGCGGTCAAGGACGCGATTCAGGTGAGCCCGCACAGCGAGCGCCTCCTGTGCGTCCCGGCCACGATCGACCTGGCCGGCGCGGAGATCGAGCTGGTGTCGATGGTCGCCAGGGAAGGCCGACTGAAGACCGCGATCCGCGAGGCGGGCATGGTCGGATTCGACATCGACTACGTGTTGATCGACTGCCCGCCCTCGCTCGGCCTGCTCACGGTCAACGCGCTCGTGGCGGCCAAAGAAGTGTTGATTCCGATCCAGTGCGAGTACTACGCGCTGGAAGGCGTCGGTCAGTTGCTGCGCAATATCGGGCTGGTGCAGGCGCACCTCAACCCGGAGCTGCACGTGTCGACCGTCCTGCTGACGATGTACGACGGCCGCACCAAGCTGGCCGACCAGGTGGCCGAGGAAGTGCGCAACCACTTCGGCGATGTGGTCCTCAAGTCGATGATCCCGCGCAGCGTGAAGGTTTCGGAGGCTCCGGGTTACGGGATGACCGTGCTCGATTACGATCCAGGCTCGCGCGGTGCGATGAGCTACATGGACGCGGGTCGCGAGCTCGCGTCTCGTGCGCAGCTGAAGCAAGACGCGTCTTGAGCGTGAGTTGGAACGAAGAAGGGATCGGTAGCCGATGAGTCAGGCGAAAAAGGGCGGTCTCGGTCGCGGGTTGGCGGCATTGATCCCGACGGGTCCTGCCGTGGCGCCGGGGTTGAGCAGTGCCGCGGCGAGCGTGATCGGGATCAATCCGATCGGCCCGCAGCCGGCCGAGGCGTTCCTGCATCGTGTTCCGGACGTGGAGCCGGGGCCCGAACCGGAGCCCGAACCCGAACCCGATCTGGTCTCCCCCGGCGGCGCGGTGTACCGCGAGGTCCCCGCCGACCTGATCGAGCCGAACCCGAAGCAGCCGCGTCAGGTCTTCGAGGAAGACGCTCTCGCCGAGCTCGTGCACTCGATTCGCGAGTTCGGTCTCATGCAGCCGATCGTCGTGCGCCGCGTCGAACCGGGCGTGGACAAGTTCCAATTGGTCATGGGCGAGCGCCGGTGGCGCGCCTGCCAAGAGGCCGGACTCGCCACGATCCCGGCGATCATCCGGGACACCGACGACGGCTCGATGCTGCGCGACGCCCTCCTGGAGAACATCCACCGCGTCCAGCTGAACCCGCTCGAAGAGGCGGCGGCCTATCAGCAGCTGCTCGAGGAATTCGACGTCACCCATGAGGAATTGGCTTCGCGAATCGGTCGCTCGCGGCCGGTGGTGACGAATATGATTCGTCTGCTGAAGCTGCCGATTCCCGTGCAGCGTCGGGTGGCCGCCGGGGTGCTCTCGGCCGGACACGCCAGGGCGCTGCTCGGCTTGGATGCCGGCGCGGACGCACAGGAAGAGTTGGCTGCACGAATCGTCCGTGAGGGACTGTCGGTTCGGTCTACCGAGGAAGCGGTGCAACTCGCGAACCGCGAGCCCTCTCCGGCCGCTCCCCCAGCGCCGAAACGTAAACCGATCCACATGCCGGGTCTGCAAGATGTTGCCGAAAGACTGTCGGGGTCCTACGACACCCGGGTCACGGTCAGCCTCGGCAAGAACAAGGGCAAGATCGTTGTCGAGTTCGGGTCCGTCGAAGATCTCGAGCGCATCGTGGCGCTGATGGAGCAAGTCGGCCCCGAAACGTCACTGTGACTGAAAGAGGCGACACGTACTGTGGATAGTGATGTGGCGTGAGCGTGGATGAATCCGATAGCTGGAGGCTGAACAGGGCGGTGTCGACCAGCGTCACGGCTTTGACTCTCGACGGGCTCGGTCAGCTCCCGGCACACACCCGGCGGTGTGTGTTCTGGGAACTCGACCCGGCCGTCGCCGCCGACTCGCACGCGTTCAGCGATCCGGTCTTCGAAAAGGAAGCCTGGCTCTCGACGGTGATGCTCGAGTGGGGTTCCTGCGGACAGGTCGCACACGTGGACAACAACCTCGCGGGCTGCGCGCTGTACTCCCCGCCGAGCGCGGTGCCGCGTTCCGCCTTGTTCCCCACCTCCCCGGTAAGCCCGGACGCGGTCCTGCTGACCACGCTGCAGGCCGAATTCCCCTACGACGAGGCCGATGTAGCCCACCGCCTGGTTCAGGCCGTGGTGGCCGATCTGGTGCGTCGTGGCGTGCGAGCGCTGGAGGCGTTCGGCATCCGGAACGGCCCACCGTCCAGTTCGGTGGCCGACCGCGGCTTCGGATCGTCGATGCGGCTGATGGAACGGATCGCGGCGCCACTGCGCGACCCGTCGTCCGCGACGAGATGCACCCCCGAAACCTGCATGATCGACGCGGATTTCCTCGCCGAGGTCGGTTTCGAAGTGGTGGCCCCGCATCACCGCTTCCCCCGGCTACGCCTGGAACTCGACTCCGATCACGGCTGGAAGGAAGACGTCGAGCACGCACTCGACCAACTCCTGGCGGCAGCGCAGTTGCGCGTTCCGGTGGCTTCCGGCCAGATCTAGCGACGAACAGCGAAACGGCCCCGCGGGAATTCGCGGGGCCGTTTCGTTCGTGCTGGAACTAGACGCGCGGAGCGGAACCGTTGCCCGCGTCGGCGGCCGCCAGTTCTTCGGCGAGCAACTCGGCGAAGGTGTAGGTGCCGGTCGGCTGGTCGTCCTGGCCGAGCAGATAGAGCCGCTTCACCGAGATGAGAATCGCTTCGGCGATCACATCGCGCATGCGCGGATTGGCGAGGATCGAGGCGTCGTACTCGTTGGTGAGGTAGCCGAGGTCGACCTGGACGGTCGGCATCTTGGTCAGGCGCAGCAGGTCCCAGGTGCGCTGATGGGTCCGGCAGTCCTGCACCGAGGTTCGGGCCACCACTTCGCGCTGGATGAAGCCGGCGAGCACCTGGCCGATCATCGACACCGAACCGTGGGAGTTGCCGAAGTAGAAACCGGCCACTCCCTTCGCGGACGGGTTGTCACTGGTCGCGCAGCGCAGCGAGATCATCAGATCGGCGTCGAAGGCGTTGGAGGTCTCGGCGCGTTCGACATCGGTGGGGTTGGCGCCCCACGGCCGGGACAGGAAGGTTTCCATGCCGGTCGCGGCCATCCGGCCTTCGAGCCTGGAAGCCAGATCCCACAGGATCTCCGACTCGAAGACATCGCCGAATTCAGTCGGTACCGCGAAACCCTTGTCGATGCCGCCGAATCCGGGATCGATGACGATCCGTTTGCCGGTGAGCTGCGGGCCCGCCCGGTGCACCACTTCCTCTTCGGCGATGCGGTGCGGGTTGCCGCCGGTGACGCGTGCGCCGAGCAGATCCAGCGAGCGCAAGGTGTCGGGTCCACAGATACCGTCGGCGGACAGGCCGATCTCGCGCTGGAACGCGCTGAGACCGTCGTGGGTGTGCGAACCGAAGTGCCCGTCCACCCGGTAGACATAGAAGCCGAGATCCTGCAGCTTGCGCTGCAGGGTGGCCACGTCGTCACCGTAGAGCGGCGCCGACAATTGGTAGATCAATGTGCGAGCACCCAGCCGGTAGGAGGCTTCCTTCAGCGCGCGATAGGTGGCCGGACCGACCACCCCGTCGACGAGGAGCCCGCGCTGCTGCTGGAACGCGCGGATCGCCGAATCGAGGGGCCGATCGAACACCGCCTCGGTATCCTTCCAATACTCCGGTCCGTCAGTGGATTCGACGTGTGGGAGATGCAGGAAACCTAGGCTTGCGAGGGTGCTCCGAACCTCTGCGACGGCTGGTCCTGAATCGCCGTGACGAAGTCGGTGCATGCGTGAGAGCCTTTCCTTCGGCCGGAGCGTCCGTCGATTGTCTCAGACCCAAGCCGCTTTGCGAGAATCCCGGGTCAAGGCATCCTACGGCGCGTCGGCCGGTAGGAGGCGCTTTTGTCGGATGCTCTGTGCTAGATGAGGCCCTCGAGCTCGCGCAGCAGCGCCGCCTTACCCTTCGCGCCGACAATCTGCTTCACCGGCTTGCCGGCCTGGAACAGGATCATCGTGGGCAGCGAGAGGATCTGGTAGTCGCGGGCGGTGCCGGGGTTAGCCTCGGTATCGAGCTTGGCGATGGTCAGCTTGTCGGCGTGGGTGCCCGCGATCTCCTCCAGCACGGGGGCGACCATCTTGCACGGGCCGCACCAGTCGGCCCAGAAGTCGACGAGCACCGGCTTCTCGCTGAGCAGAACGTCGTCAGCGAAGGACTGGTCGGTGACGGTGATGGTGTTGGCACTCTCGGCCATGGGTGTCTCCTCGACAGGGGTGGAACTCGAAATCAGTTGGTGCGCAATCAGTTGGTGCGCGCCGCGGCCGAGCCGTCGGCGTGCTCGAGCGTGTTGGCGGTGATATCGCCCTGCTCGGCGAGCCAGCGTTCGGCGTCGATGGCGGCGCGACAACCGGTGCCCGCGGCGGTGATCGCCTGCCGGTAGGTGTGATCGACCAGGTCGCCAACGGCGAACACGCCCGCCACATCGGTGGCGGTGCCCGGATCGGTTACCTGCACATAGCCTTCACCGTCGAGTGCGACCTGGCCCTTGACGAGTTCGCTGCGCGGGTCGTGCCCGATGGCGACGAACAGGCCGGTCGCGTCGAGCTCGGACTCCGCGCCGGTGCGGGTGTCGCGCAGGGTGAGGCTGGTAACGCTCTTCTCGCCGTTGACCTTCACGACCTCGGAGTTGAGCCGGAACTTGATCTTCTCGTTGGTCTTGGCGCGCTCGAGCATGATCCGCGACGCGCGGAACTCCTCGCGGCGGTGCACGATGGTGACGCTCGCGGCGAACTTGGTGAGGAAGGTCGCTTCCTCCATGGCGGAGTCGCCGCCGCCGACCACGACGATGTCCTGGCCCTTGAAGAAGAAGCCGTCACAGGTGGCGCAGGCGCTCACCCCGCGGCCGAGCAGGTCCTGCTCGCCCGGCACGTTCAGGTAGCGCGCGGCCGAACCCATCGCGAGGATCACGGCGTAGGCCTCGAAGGTCTCGTCACCGACGGTGACCTTCTTCACCGTGCCGGACAGATCGATCGCGTCGACGTCCTCGGTGCGCAGTTCGGCACCGAAGCGCTTGGCCTGGTCGCGCATCTGCTCCATGAGATCGGGGCCCATGATGCCGTCGCGGAAGCCGGGGAAGTTCTCCACCTCGGTGGTGGTCATCAGGGCACCACCGAACTGGGTGCCCTCGAAGACCAGCGGCGCGAGCTCCGCGCGGGCAGCGTAGACGGCCGCCGTATAGCCGGCGGGTCCGGAGCCGACGATGATCAGGTCGCGAACTGGCGTGCTCATGGAGACCTTCCGAGAAGTGAAGCTGGGGATGTGTCGGTTAACAACACCATAATCGGTGTTGTTCCCTGACTGCCGGTGCTACCCGATTGTCAGCCGATGTCCCGCAGCGTGAGTTGCGCGGGCGTGCCCGTGGTGCAACCGGTGCCGACCACCAGCGCGGTGATCGTGGGGGCCTTGGCACCCTGAACCAGGATCAGCACCGATTCCGTGCCACGAAAAGTGATATTCGACGCTCCGAGCACCGCCCGGTCGATCCCGTTGGCTTGGACGCAGCGGGTGAGGGCGGCTTCGTCGGCGAGCGGGCCGACCACGTCACGTTTGCCCAGCGCGCGCAGCGCGGCGGCGGTGGTGAGTTCGTCGGCGGGCGCCGGCTCGGTGAACGGCGCTGCGGTGGGGGTGCCCTCGGTGGTGTCGAAGGTACTGAACACGGCGCCCACGCCTGCCAGGACGGCCACCACGGCGGCGGCCGCGGCGAGCAGCCCGAGTCGGCGCCGGGAGCGGTAGTTCGCCAAGGAGATCGGGGCCTGGTCGGTGGATACCTGCTCGGCGGGCGGTAGCTGGGCGACGAGCGGTGTGCCGCGCTCGGTTGGAGCCTCCCCCGCGTCGAGCTCGGCGACGAATCGGAACATGCGGTCGGCCACATCGTCGGGCATGCGGTGCGTGACCCGCTCGTCGGTGGCGAGCGCGCGCAGGTGGGTGTTCACTTCGTCGAGCTTGTTCAGGTAGCGCAGCGCGTCTTCGTCGGTGCGGACCACGGGCCACAGTTGCTCGCACAATTCGGGTGCGAGGTTGTCGGCATGCAGATCGGCCAGCAGTTCCGACGGGAACGGAGGCTGCGGCACGGATCGAGACACCCTCGCACCTCCCCTGTTCTGTCGATATCGGATCGCAGGATTTACATCGCTGACTTGGTCGTCATTGTTAGTGACGCATCCCGACTACATCCGGTTCCCTGGATCGCGGAAAAATTCCAAACGTTCTTGCAAACGTACGCGCGCTCGGGCGCATCGGCTCTTGATCGTGCCCGGCGCCACGCCTAGCGCGGCGGCGGTCTCGGCGACGCTGCGGCCCTCCATCTCGGTCATGACCAGCGCCAACCGCTGTTCGTCAGGGAGGGTGAACAGCGCCTCACTCACCACGGTGGACAGTTCGTAGTGCGCGAACGCGTCGTGCGGATCGACCGCCTCCGGCATCGTGTCGGGCAGCACCGAGACGGCGCGGCGGGTCTTGTTGCGCCGGATCCGGTCGAGGCAGGCGTTGACCACGATCGCGTGTAGCCAGCTGCGTACCTCGGACTCGGCGCGGAACGAGTCGGCGGTGCGATGGGCCGAGAACAGGGCGTCCTGGAGGCAGTCGGCGGCGTCCTCGCGGTTGTAGGACGTACGAAGAGCGGTCTGCCAGAGATGGTCGGAATGCCTGCGCAGCAGTTCGGCGAAAGCATGCGGTTGCCCGCGGACGTGGGCGGCGAGCAGTTGCTTGTCGCTGCCGTTCTCCAAGAACGAGCGGACGCCTGCCGCGTCCTGCCGCGGTGGCACACCGCGGACCTGCTCGTTGACTTCCGGCGACAAACCTGACCCCTCGGACAGCACTCATTACGGCGACTTCGAGCCGACGAACAAGGCCGATCCATCACCTGACTACCACGCGGCGTCCAGGATCGACGTCGACAAATCCTGGGTAACCCTCAACCGAGAGCGCGGGGGGATCATAACGTCGATAACAATTGCGCACCAACCGGACCGCGGTTCGACGAAGATCGTCAACGGGCCCGGAAATGATCGACCACCTGCGCGAACAGCGCGGTGGGAGGGTTTTACGGCGCGTGCAGACTAAGGGGCCGCGTCGAAGCGGACGTCGGCGATCGCGGTCTGGAACTGGCCCCCCGAATTCGCCAGTCCGGTGATCCAGACGAGCACGAAACGCGCGGCCTGATCGGTGTGCACGGCGATATCGGTGACCCCGTCGCTGAGCTTGGCCGAACCGATCAGCTGGGTCTGGTCGAGGGTCGGCGCCTCGGTGGGCGAGGTACGGATCTCGACGGTGCTGCCCGCACTGGGCGAGGTGATCGACACATTGGTGAGCTTGGCCGGCGTCGGCAGCGTGGCCAGCAGCCCCACGCCCTTCTTGAGGGCGGGGAACTGCTGGAAGTACTGATCGGTGCGCCACAGCGTCGCCGCGTTGTGATCGAGCACCGCGCCCGCCGACGCGGCGCCGTCGGGGGTGCCCTCCGGGGAGAACACCGCGACGCCGGTGACCGGCACCGGCACACTCGTCGGCGCCGCCGCGGGTTCATCGGCGGGCGGTGCCGACGCCGCGGGCGGCGCCACACTCGAGGTGAGCCCGATGTTGATCTGCTGGTCCAGTGGCTTGTCCGACGCGCCGGGCGCGAAGATGCTGACCATCCACCAGATCAGCACGCCGACCACCAGCGCGGCGAGCACGCCGAGGGCGACCATGATCCACATCATCCGCTTGGAACGTTCCCGTTCCGCCGCGAGCAGTTCCGGGTCCGCGAGGGAATCGGCACCGGGGGCGACAGCCCGCTGACCCAGCCGTAGGACCGGAATGAAGTCGGTCTTCTGATCGACCACGGAGGCCTGCTCGAGCACATGCTGCACGGTGGCAGCGGTGCGCACGCCCTTGTTGGATTCCAGCGAGCGAACCGCGACGGCCGAGATCTCGAACGGCACCTCCGGCCGGATCTGACGGGGTTCCACCGGCGTGCCGTCGGGCCCGAAATCGGCCAGGTGCAGACCGCCGATGGTGGCCGCCGACCCGGTGACGCCGCCGACGCGAATCGGCCAGCGCGCGGTGATCAGGGCGTAGAGCATCGCTCCGAGACCACGGACGTCGCCTTGGGCGTCGGAATCGCCGAGGGTGCCGGGGAACGCGAGGACAGCGTCACCGGAGGCGCTGATCCGGATGCGGTCGGGGTGGTCGATCGAGAGCGAGCCGCCGCCACGATGGGCGAGCTCGGCCGCCGAGGCGAGTGCCCTGATGGCCCTGGCCGCGCCGACCGGCGATGGCACGGTCTCGGCCATCTCACGCAGTGAACGGCCGGGGGTCCACTCGGCCACGACAATGCCGCCGGAGCTGCCACGGACGACATCGAGCACCCTGGCCAGGCCGGGCGAATTGATCCGGCCCAGCCGCAACGTGCGCGACAGCACCGCCTGCGGGCCGTCGTGACCGGAATTCTCACCGGAGGTCTGGTCGGCGTCCACGAAGGTCAGCGCGACCTCGCGGTCGAGCTTGATATCGAGCGCCTGCCAGAACTTCAGCCCACGCGCACCGCCGTGACCGGCCAGCAGCCGATACCGGCCACCGGCGACGGACGCGCCGGGAATGAGCTTGGGCCCGCGCTGCCCGCGGTTGGCCGCGGCGCTGGGGGGCACCTGCGGTGGGATTGGCAACATGCCGGTGTCATAGGTCGGATCGCTCGGCGGCATGGCCGAACGCGCGTTCTTCTCGTGCGAATCGCTTTCGTCGGGCACGTCGATATGCTCGGAATCCGTCGAGTTCGGCGCATCGGGCCCGACCTCGGTGGACATTCCTGCTGCCGCGCGCGCCGCAGAATCAGCGGCCGGGACGCCGCCCACCGCGTCATCGCTCACCCTCGGTCCTCCTTCGGCCTGAAAACCCGTGTCGGTCTGCGGAACAGCGTACGGGAACTGTGCTTTACCGGTGCTGTCAACAGCACCTGGTCGAATCACGGGAAGCACCATGGTCTGGGTGTCCAAAGACTGCCCGTACGCGGGGAATCCATAGGTATCGGGGCGGCGCAGGACGGCGGTGGCGTAGATGTCGTCCGCCGGGGTGTCGTCGAGTGCGATATCCGGCGCGGGCGGGGTGATGCCGAGCTTGCGCGAGATCGCGACGGTGATGGCGACGACCTCGGGGATACCGGCCAGCCGCATCAGACCGAAGGCCACCGAGAACATGACCAGGGCATCGATGACCACACGCAGCAGCGAGCCGGGGCCGCCGGTGACGTGGTCGAGTCCGGTGACCCGGTCGATGATCAGCATCACCGCGCCGCCCGCGACCGAGGCGAGCAACACTCTGGTCACAGTTCGGCCGACATTGACCATGCGCAAGTCGCCGAGACTGCGATGCAGCAGCACGCCGCCGATCAGCGCGCCCGCGGTGAATCCGAGGCCGGTGGCGACGCCGAGCACGATCACGACGTCGTCGCTGTCGCGGGCGATGACCGGGGCCAGTGCCGAGATCAGGATCTTGATCGTCGTGATGCCGAGGATGATCCAGGTCGGCGTCCACGCCTGTTCGCGCGCGTAGAACACCCGCAGGTGGATGAGCACGAGCGAATACGGGATGAGCGAGAAGGCCGACCAGCTCACGGCGCTGCCGAGCCGTTCGGCGTCCCCGGAGAATCGTGCGTAGCCGTAGAGCGCCTGGCCGATCTCCGGGCCCGCGAGGGTCATGAAGGTGACGATCGGGATCATCGCGATCATCGTCAGTCGGGTCGCCACGGACAGGTCGTCGACCACGGCTGGGGTGTCGTCGTCGGCGGCGCTACGGCTCAGCCTCGGCATGATCGCGGTGAGCAGGGTTACCCCGATCACGCCATAGGGCAGCTGCAACAGCGCCCAGGCGTTCGCGAAGATCGCCGGACCCGCCTCGTCGGCCGAGGAGGCCACGTTGTTCGCGACGACCAGGCCGACCTGGCTGATCAGCACGTACAGGATGATCGCGACGGCCATCTTGCCGAACTGCTTGAGGCGCGCGTCGACTCCCCACAGCGGACGCAGATTGATTCCGTGCCTGCGGATCGCGGGCAGCAGACACAGCGCCTGCGTCGCCACGCCCGCGGTGATGCCGAGGCCGAGGACCAGCAGTTTCGAATCGCTCATCCGTACCGGATCGAGGGTGATCTCGCCCGGTGTCAGCGCGTAGACCGCCAACACTGTCAAGGCGACCAGATTGTTCATCACCGGGGCCCACGCACCCGGTTTGAAGGCCTGCCTGGTGTTGAGTATCGCGGTGAACAGCGCGGACATGCCGTAGAAGAGGAGCGCGGGGGCCAGCAGATAGGTCAGCGCGACGGTCAGGTTCGTGTTCACCTTGCCGTCCGAGGAGACGAGCACGTGACCAGCCAGAATCGGGGTGGCGGCCAAGGTGAGCACGGTGGCGGCGAACAACACGGTGAAGGCCGCTGTCACCAATCTGCGCACGAAAGCGGCGCCGTTGTCGGCATCCTCCTGTTCGGCGCGGATCAAGGTCGGCACGACGATGGCGGTCAGAACGGCGCCCAGGACCAGCTCGGCGACCATGTTCGGGATCAGGTTCGCCGAGATGAACGCACTCGCGATGGCCGGACCGAGGACCGTCAGCAGCAACAGCTGCTTGGCGAATCCGGTGATGCGGCTGATCAGTGTCGCGACCGCGATCGAACCCGAGTCCTTGAGCAGTTTCGCGTTGGCGCTCGGGGCGGCGCCCGCTTTCGTGTCCGGCTCGGCCGCTACCTTCTTCGGCCGGGCGATGACCTGCGTCCGCTCCGACGACCGATCGCCACCGGTGGGAGAACCGTTCGCGACCCGTCCACGCTCGCCCGATCCGGCCCCTGCTCGCCGCCCATCCCGTGCGAGATCCGCGGCGGGCATTCCGGGAAAACTCGCGCGCGGTGGCGCGTGCTCCGGCCTGCGCCCGCCGACCTGATCGGGCCGTGCCTGGCGCGGAATGGCTCCGGACTGCCCCCCGTGCGGCGGGACCGGTCGTTGCTGAGGGAACTCGCCCGATGGGTTCGGCCCGGTCCGGCGCGGAGCGAACCCGTCCGGTCCGGCGCCGGGCCGCTGCTGTTGCGGGAACTCACCCGAACGGTCGGCCCCCGAGCCGGGGCGCTGCTGTTGCGGGAACTCACCTGAACGGCCGGCGCTCGGGCTGGGGCGCTGCTGTTGCGGAAATTCGCCAGAACGTTCAGCGGCACCGGGACCAGCGGGATGCTGTTGCTGCGGGAACTCGCCCGAGCGCGCGCCGGAGCCAGGCGCGCGGCGTTGCTGCGGCGGTGCGGGGCGACCCTCGGGGCCGTATGCCGCAGGACGCGGTGGCTCGCCTGGGCGGCCGGGTGAACCAGCTGGGAATTGTGGCGCCGCGCCAGGGGCCTGCGGTTCCGCGCCGGGATGCTGTGGTGCCAAGCCTGGATGGTGTGGTGCCGGGCCGGGACGGTGTGCTGCAGGGCCAGCAGATTGCGGTGCCGGGCCGGGACGTTGTGGCGCCGGGCCGGGACGGTGTCCTGCCGGGCCAGCAGATTGGGGGGCTTGGCCAGCAGATTGTGGTGCCGGGCCGGGACGGTGTGGTGCCGCGTCGGGGTGCTGTGGCGCCGGGCCAGGGTGCTGTGGTGCCGGGCCGGGACGTTGCTGGCGTGGGAACTCGCCGGAGCGGTGCGCCGGATCGAATGGCGGAGGCAGGGCCGGGCCGCGCGGGGGTTGATCCCGCTGCGGTGGCTGCTGATCCGGGCGGTATCCGGCCGGGGGGCGGTGCGGTGCGGGGTATCCCGCCGGTGGGCGGACACCCTCGGCGGGAGCTTCGGGGCGATAGGCCGGCCGTCCGGGCTGCGGGGCCCGTGGCGCGGCGGGCGGTTGCGGTGCGCCGTGGTCGGCCGAGCCGGGTCGGTACCTGGAGGGCTCAGCGGGCCGCGAACCCGGGGGCGGCTGATCGGGACGATGACCCGCCGGTCCCGGCAGGTCGGGTCGAGGGCCGTAGTCCGCACGACGATCGCCAGGCTGACGGGGTACGCCGGGCTGACCCGCGGCGGCATGACGAGGATCCCCGTGCGGATCGCCGGGCCGGACCGCCGGACGGCCCTCCCATGGCGCGGCGGCATCGGGGCGATGACCCGGCCGTCGATCCGCCGGTGGCGCGGCCTCGTCGCGGTCGGCGTCCTGTCCGGCCGTCATCCCGCGTTCCCACGGCGCACTCGGCGCCCGGCGCAGGGTCGGGTCGTCGTCGTGGTTGCGCCGATGAGCGGAATCATCGTCGCCCATCATGCCTCCTGTACCCGGCGTAACCCGCGAATCCCGCCGGTCCGATGAGCGTTTCGCTCATCAGTGCCACTCTCGTCCTTGTCTGCCATGGTGCCCTGACCGCGCGTCAGGCGCGGGCGTTCACTGCCGTTGTAGTCGCTGACGCGCGCGCCGCAATCGACCGGCCCGTTCGACCGTCTCCGGGGCGAACCCGTCGTCGGCGGGGTCGGGCTGCCCGCGGAACCGCCGCAGCAGTCGGCGCCCGGCCAGCAGCAACAGCAGTATCGCGGCACATGCGGTAATTATGGCCAGCGCCTGACCGTAGGCGTTCGAGCGCACCGAGACCGAGGTCGCCTCTCCTAGCGCTATTCCGTCCGGGGTGGTAAGAGCGATCGGAATGACCAGCTTACGGCTGTCGCTCACCTCGGTCGGGATCTGGAACGACCGGGTTCCCGACGGTGGAAGCAGCTGTTCGCCGATATCGGTGATGTTCGTCTCGGCAGGCGCTTCGATCCGGAACATCACCCGGATGGCGACGGGCAGTTCATTGCGCGCCACCAGCAACAACGGGCTCTGCTCGGAGGCCAGCGTGTACACCCCGCCCGGCGGCAGCACCGAGACCGAGGAGAACATCGTGTCCAGCTCCCGGGTCGCCTGGTCGATGCGTCGCTGGGCGTGCAGGTCGGCGAGCGTGTCGTTGTCGGCTCTGCGGTCGGACAGACTCAGCGCGCGCAGCAGGTCCTCGCGCGCCGGGGTGAGAAACGCGAGCGGGGAGAGTTCGGATTCGGGCAGTTCGACCAGCGCGCGCATCAGCTCGGTGATCCGGGTGCCCTGGTCGCGCACCGGTTCGATGAACCGTTCCGGCGCGGCGTCCTGGGCGGCGCGCGGCAGGTATTCCAGCGCGAAGGGCCGCGGATCGGGGGCTTGCGCGACGAGATCGGTGAAGCTGCGTGGGCTCGCGAGGTTGTTGCGGGTGAGCAGTTCGAGCTGTTTGAGCAGCGCGCCGCCCTCCTCCCGGTTGGCGCCCCACTGCTGCGGCGGCATCAGCAGCTGCGAGCGCGGCCGGTCCGGTGACGGGTTGAGCGCACTCCATGCCATCGCGCCGAGCGCGTCCTGCAATCGGGCCGCCCGCGAGTCGTTGGTGACATCGAAACGCACCTTCGACGGCGTGAACGACGGCGTCGGCGGATTCGAACCGACCGCGGCCAGCGCGGTCGCCGTCCAGATGTCGAAGGTGGTCACCCGCAGCGCGGGATCGGCCCCGGCGGCGGCGCCCGCGAGCGGGGTGGCACTCACTCCCGGCACGCGCACCACATCGGGTGCGGCGTGCTCCCCTCCGACCACCACATCGGGGGCGAGCGTTGTCGGGGCGGAGGTGAGCGCGTTGTCGGTGTCGGCAGGCGACCCGTCACCCGACACCGCGGAACCGGCCAGGACCGCCGTCCCGTATCCGTGCTCGCGCAGCAGCATCCCCGCCGGATCGTCGATGCTGCCCGCGTCGGGCAGGCTCACTCCGCGCAGTGTCTGGGTGCCGAGGATCGAGTCGACCACGTCGGCGGGGGCGAGCAGGGCCCGCGCCGACAGTCCCGGTTCGTCCACCGCGGCCAATGCCGACAAGTCGACCTGCGCGAACGGCAGCGCCACCGTGCACATCGATCCGGCAAGGGCGCGCAACCGGTCGAGCCACGCTTGCGCGTTCGCCGCGCCGGCTCCCTCCCTGGTCGCCCCACCCGGGTCCGATGGACTGGCCAGCACCCGGTAGCCGCGCGTCATGGTCTGCACGGTCGAGACCAGGTCGGGATCGATGGCGATACACACCGATCCGGCCACACCCCGGTCCCTGCCCGGCGCGGGCACCACCGATTCCAGCGCCGCGACGAGCTGTTCCAGGCGTCCGCCCTTGCCGACCGAGGCCGCCAGTTCGTCGTCGAGCAGTTCGGCCTGGCCGTGCACCGAGCCCGGTTTGCCCGCGACCATGCGGGGCCGGTCGGCCAGTGGCCAGATCATCGTGGTCGCGATCGGTGACGCTGCGGGCGGCGGCGTCACCGGCGGTTCCGCGCTGCCGTCCACACCGGTGGGTGGCAGTCCGAGAACAGGGAGCAGGAAGCGCGCGTCGTCGAGCCTGGCCTGGGTGCCGTAGGCGGGTTCCCCGTTCACATTGAGCAGCAACGGATAAACCCCCGGCTCGGTGAGCCCGAGCGAGGCCTCCGAGCCGGCGCGCAACGCGATACTCACCGAGAACTGTTTGCGCTGGCCGGGACTCAACTGTGGCGCCACATCCTGGAACGGCCCGGTCACCTCGTAGTTCACCTGGTCCAGCCGCAGCGAACTGCGCAACCCGCTCGGCGACTCCACCGCGCCGGCCCGCTGAATCCGCACGCTCACATCGTCGACGACCCGGTCGCCGATATTGGTGACCGTGCCGGAGATGGTCAGCTTCGGGTCGCTGCCGGTGGTGACCGTGCCCGGCGCCACCGCGTCCAAGGTCAGCTTCAGAAACTTCGGCGTTCCCGACCCGTCCGTTTGGGCGTGCGCGACCGCGGGCAGCAGCGTCATCGAACCCAAGATGGTCAGGACCGCCGTGATCAGCCGGATCAGTCCACCCGTCATCGCTTGCCGGTCTCCATCCGGTCGATCAATCGGTTCGCCACTTCGGCCAACCGCCGTTCGTCGGCGTAGGCCAATCGGGAATCCAACTCGCTCAAGGGAACCCACGCAACCTGGGTCACTTCGACATCGGCGTCGGACAGCTCACCGCCGAGACACCGCAGCAGGAAATGGTGCACGGTCTTGTGTACCCGTCTGCCCTCGGTGACGAACCAGTAATCGATACTGCCGAGTTCGGCGACCACTTCCCCGTCGATGCCGGTTTCCTCGGCGACCTCGCGAATCGCGGTCTGCTCGGAGGTCTCACCCTGCTCGATATGTCCTTTGGGCAGCGACCACAGCAGGCGCCCGCGTCGGTCGGTGCGGCCGATCAGCGCGGCGGTGCGTTGCTCCTTGGGGCCGTCGAGGCCCTCGACGACCAGACCGCCCGCCGAGGTCTCCCGGACGGTGCGCATGCGGGGTTTGCCGGCGTTGTTCGCCGAACCGCGCCGCCGCGGCTGGCGGCGTCGACTGTTCGCGCGATCGGCCGGAGGAGACACTCCGTCAGCTTAGCTGTGCATATCGAGTGCGGGCGCGGGTGTGGTGGACTGCGGGGAAAGGGTTCGACGGGGTCGGTAAAGTGCCTGTGTGGTTTCTCCCGATGTTGTCCCTGATGCTGTGGCGGATCGTCGTGCTCGCCTGCTGGCGGGGGCGGCGGTGACGTTGGGGCAGCTCAATGATGTTTTGGCGCCGTTGGGGGGGATGTTCGCGGAGCGGGGGCACACGCTCTATCTGGTCGGTGGCAGTGTGCGCGACGCCGTGCTCGGGCGGCTCGGCAACGATCTGGATTTCACGACCGATGCGCGGCCGGAGGTCGTGCAGGAGTTGATGCGTGGGTGGGCCGATCATCTGTGGGATACCGGCGGCTTGGCGTTCGGCACGGTGAGCGCTGCCAAGAACGATCAGCAGCTCGAGATCACCACTTTTCGGGCCGATACCTACGACCGGGTTTCGCGCAATCCCGAGGTCACCTTCGGCGACTCGCTCGACGGTGACCTGGTGCGCCGCGACTTCACGGTGAACGCCATGGCGGTCAAGATCGCCGCTGACGGGTCGCTGGAATTCGTCGACCCGCTCAACGGCATCGACGCGCTGCTCGCGGGCGTGTTGGATACCCCGGCGGCGCCGCAGGATTCGTTCGACGACGATCCGCTGCGCATGCTGCGGGCCGCGCGTTTCGTCGCCCAACTCGGCTTCGAGGTGGCGCCGCGGGTGCGGGCGGCGATCGTCGAGATGGCCGACCAGATCGACCGGATCACCGCCGAGCGGGTGCGCGCCGAACTGGACAAGCTGATCGGCGCCGACCACCCGATCGACGGCATCAACCTCATGTGCGATACCGGTCTGGCGCAGCGCGTGCTGCCCGAGGTGCCCGCGATGAAGCTCGAGATCGACGAGCACCACCAGCACAAGGACGTGTACCAGCACTCGCTGACGGTGCTCCAGCAGGCGATCGACCAGGAGGAGGGCGACGCCGACCTGGTGTTGCGCTGGGCGGCGCTGCTGCACGACATCGGCAAGCCCGACACCAAACGCAACGAGCCGGCGGGCGGCGTGAGCTTCCACCACCACGAGGTGGTCGGCGCGAAGATGGTGCGCAAGCGGATGCGGGCGCTGAAGTACCCGAAGGTGTTCACCGAGGAGGTCGCGCGGCTGGTGTTCCTGCACCTGCGCTTCCACGGATACGGCAAGGGGCAGTGGACGGATTCGGCGGTGCGCCGCTACGTCACCGACGCCGACGACCTGCTCGATCGCCTGCACAAGCTCGTGCGCGCCGACTGCACCACGCGCAACAAGCGCCGCGCGGCGGCCCTGCGCTCGACCTACGACGAGCTGGAGGAGCGGATCGCGGCGCTGCGCGAGCAGGAGGATCTGGCCCGGGTGCGCCCGGATCTGGACGGCAACGCGATCATGGAATTGCTCGATCTGCCGCCGGGCCCGCAGGTGGGCAAGGCGTGGAAGTACCTGAAGGATCTGCGTTTGGACCGCGGCCCGATGAGCCGGGAAGAGGCCGAAACCGCGCTGCGCGAATGGTGGGCCACGCAGCACTGATCAGAAGACGATCAGTGTCGTTCCCGCGATGATGGCGTCGCGGATCTGGGTCAGGTCGAACGACCCGGTGGTCGCGGGCAGTTCGAGCCGGAATTTCACCACGTCACCGCGCCGGTGCGCGTAGGAAATGTCGGCTCGGTTGGGCAGGTCGTCGAGGAGCAGCGCGGGCGCGGCAACCACGCGCCTGGGTAGCCGGATGCCGTACCAACTGGCTTTGCGGATATCGATGGTGAGCAGGTTGTCGTAGACCTGCCCGTCGACGACGGCCCGCATCTTGCGGGTGCGATGCGTCGCGACGATCTGTCCGCGTTCGTCGAGACGCACTCGCCAGTCCAGGTTCTGGGCGTCGACCCAGGCTGTCAGCGCGCCGATGCCGATGGTGCCCTCGATGTCGAGCTGCTGGACTCGAATCTTGGTCGGCACACCGGGAATCAGCCGCACGCCGTGCGCGACCACGGTGACCGTGTCGAATGCATGCGAGTCCCAGATCAGGTTCGACAGCACTGTCTTGCTCTGGAAGTGAGCGCCGCGTCTGCGCAGCTTGAAGGTGTCGAGGGTGGCGGTGAGGTCGTGTCCGAGCAGCGTGGCCTTGATTTCCTGGCCGCCGAAACGGCTGAGGATGCCCTCGCTGAGCACGGTCATCAGCACATCGGGCATGAGCGCGGTGACGGTGCCGGAACCCAGGTCGGCTACGGGGTCGGCCCATGAGGTGGTGAAGCCGAGCCACTGGTCGATCCAGGACGGGTCGAGCAGGCGTTTGCCCATGTCGACAGCACCTGCCAGTGACCAGGACTTCGGATCGAAATACGTGGCCATGATGGCTCTGAGCGTACTTGGCCGCGTGGCCGACGGCCATGAAGTGTGACCCGATTCCGCACGCCCCGGTGATAACGGTATGAATCTGTGCGTTCACGCTCGAATTCCCGGGGTACATTCGGCGACGAGTGACCCGCGAAGACCGGAGGGCATCGCATGCCGCTGGACCTGAACAGTGATCTGGGCGAGGGTTTCGGCCCGTGGCGGATGGGCGACGATGCCGCCATGCTCGACATCGTGACCAGCGCGAACATCGCGTGTGGTTTCCACGCAGGCGACCCGACCATCATGCGCCGCACCTGCGAACTCGCGGTGGCCAAGGGCGTGCGGATCGGCGCGCACGTCGGCTATCGCGATCTGGTCGGGTTCGGTCGTCGCGATATCGCCATCGCCCCTGCCGATTTGCGCGACGAGGTGCTCTATCAAATCGGCGCGCTCGCGGCTTTCGCGCGGGCCGCGGGCGATCGGGTGCGCTACGTGAAACCGCACGGCGCCCTCTATCACGCGGCAGCGCGCGATCGTCTGCTCGCCGAAGCGCTGGTCGCCGCGGTGGCGGAGGCCGAACCGGGTCTGGCGTTGCTCGGTCCGATGGGCACCGAATTGGAACGGGCCGCCGAGCGGGTGCGTTTCGTCGGTGAGGGTTTCGCCGACCGGGCCTACACTGCAACAGGTTCGCTGGCCCCGCGTGGAGTTGCCGGGGCGGTGCTGTCGCCCGACGACGCCGTAGCCCAGGCGACAACTCTTGCGCTGTCGGGGACCGCGCGTACCGTAGACGGTCCCGGTACGGTCGCCGTGTCCGTGGCCAGTGTGTGCGTCCACGGCGACTCCCCGGCGGCCGTCGAGATGGCCCGCCGGATTCGGGGGGCGCTCGACGAAGCCGGGATACCGGTGGAGCCGTTCAGCTGAGGGGCGGGAGGCACGATGGACATCGATTGGAACGCGCGGATCCGACCCGCGGGTGATCGCGCCGTGCTCATCACCCTCGACGACCCACGCCCGGTGCAGCGCTTGGCCTCGGCGCTGCGGGTGCACGCGATCGCCGGTGTCGAGGATGTGCTGCCCGCGGCGGAAACGGTGCTGGTCACCATGCATTCGGTGAGCTATGGCGTGCAGGTCCGCCGCGAACTCGTCGCGCTGCTCGACCGGCTCGATCACGAGCTACCGCAGGCGGATTCGCCGGATGTTTCCCGTGGAACAACCCCGGATGCCGAGCCGGTCGTCGAGATCCCCGTCCATTACGACGGCGCGGACCTGCCGGAGGTCGCTCGGCTGCTCGACCTGTCGATTCCGGAGGTGATCGCGGCGCACACCGGCATCGTCTGGCGGTGTGCGTTCGTCGGTTTCGCGCCCGGTTTCGGTTACCTCACCTCGCCCGACGGCAGGCTCACGGTGCCGCGCCGCGTCCATGCCCGCACGGCTATTCCGGCGGGCTCGGTGGCGCTCGCGGGCGGATATTCGGCGGTCTACCCGCGTGGGACGCCGGGCGGGTGGCAGTTGATCGGCACCACCGATCTGCGAATGTGGGCGGTGGACCGCGATCCACCCGCGTTGGTGCGGGCGGGTTCGGCGATCAGGTTCGTCGCTTCCGAGGAATAGCCGTCTCGGCGGATAATCACAGGGCTGCTCAACGACGCGCCGCCTCGACAGCGAATCGGGGAGAGATCGGATGCTGATCTTCATCGAGCGGGTGGGGCCGCTCGCGACGGTGCAGGACCTGGGAAGACAGGGCTGGTTCGATTCCGGCGTCGGCCAGGCGGGCGCGGCCGACCGCGGCTCACTGCGGTTGGCGAACCGGTTGGTCGGCAATCCGGAGGACTTCGCCGCGATCGAAGTGCTGCTCGGTGGTCTCGTGCTGCGTGCCGACGGTCACCTCACCGTCGCGGTCACCGGCGCGCCCGCCCCCGCCACGGTCGATGGAACCCCGGTCGGGCACGCGAGTGTGCTCGAACTCGACGAGGGCCAGGTGTTGCGCCTCGGCCTCACGAACACCGGTCTGCGCAGCTACGTGGCGGTGCGCGGCGGCATCGATGTGGTCAAGGTGCTGGGTTCGCGCAGCCGCGACACGTTGTCGGGCATCGGTCCAGACCCGCTGGCGGCAGGCACACAGTTGCCGGTCGGTCCCCCGCCGCGCACCCTCCCGATCGTGGAATTCGCACCGGTCGCGTTGCCGCCCGGCGTGCTCACGGTGCGGGCGTGTCCGGGTCCACGCGCCGACTGGTTCGCCGATCCCGATCAGCTGTTCCGCGGTTCCTGGCTCGTGTCCGCCGACACCGACCGGGTCGGCGCCCGGCTCGATCGCGCCGACGGACCGCCGCTGGTGCGGTCGATAGATCGCGAATTGCCCTCCGAGGGTGTGGCGCTGGGCTCGGTGCAGGTGCCGCCGAGCGGTCAGCCGGTCGTCTTCCTGGCCGATCATCCGATCACGGGCGGTTATCCGGTGATCGCCGTCGTGCTCGACGCCGATGTCGACCGCGTCGCGCAGGCTCGCCCCGGCGACAAGCTGCTGTTCGTACCGGCGCGCTGACTCAGCGCGGTGGATTCAGCCGCGCGTGCATGAGGTACACGTTGTAGCTGTCCCATGCCGACATCGTGAAGTACAGGTCCTGCGCGGTCGACCAGGGGTGGATGAAACCGCCGTAGGCCTTCGGATACATCTCGGTCGACACCAGCGGCACCGTCGACGTCCAGGCGCCCTGTGGCTGGCTCGCGGTCCGCAACACGATCTGACCCGCGGCCGAGTCGAGGTAGACCATCTGCCACTGCTTGCTCTCCGCGTCGAACCGCACCGACAGCTCGCTGGCCGTGCCGGCCACGAGCGGTGTCGCTGAATTCTGCGCCGCGGGCGCCCAATTGCCGTCCACCCAGTACTGGTAGGCCGTCTTGTTGAGCACGTCGGCCTTGCGCACCCTGGCCAGGCCGATCATCCCGACCCGGCCGTTGGGCGTGCCGAACATGTACACGTAGTCGCCGTGCGGCACCATCGCCGCCACCTGGAATCGCCCGAGTCCGAACAGGTTCTCCCAGCGGGCGTGCTGGTCTTTGGTCCAGGTCTGGCCGCCGTCGTCGGAGTAGGCGAGTCCGCCGTAGTTCGTCAGCCACATGCCGGGGACCTTCGACCAGTGGTTCACCGACATGTAGCTCATGAACTGCCGTTTCCCGAGCGCGAATCCCGAGGTCGGGATCGTGGTGGTCTCCCAGTTCTTGATCTTGCGGCTGCCGAGCAGTTCGGCGGCATGGCAGGCGCTGTCCTGCACCATCGTGTCGATGGTGATTCCGTCGCTGAGGTCGGTGTCGGTGCTGTAGGCCAGCACGTTCGACCGCCAGTCGGCTGCGTCCGAGCCCGCGCCACCGTAGGCCCAGCCCTCACCGAAGGTGTCACCGAAAACCATGGCCACCCTGCCCGGTTCGGTTTCCCAGAACAGCCCGAGGTCGGTGCCGTCGACCTGCCAGCGCATATCGGTCCGGTTGGTCGAGCCGTGTCCGGTGACCTGGTCGACGAGTCGAACGGACTCCACCCGCGCGGGCAGCACCGGCGCCCCGAGCGGGCCGCGCTCGATCGGCCGGACCACCGGCTCCGGCGCCTCCTGGGCCGGTTCGCCTTCGCCGCCGGGCACCGGGATCGGAATCGGCTCGATCTCCGGGTTGATCCGGATCCGCGGCAACGCCACCGCGGAGCCGGTCGAGGTGGACTCGTCTGTACTTTCACTTTCCTGCTCGGGTTCCGGCGTGTCACGGACCTCGGGGCAGGGGTTTCGGCAGGGATCGGCGGGCAGCGGCACCTGCGCGACACGGGTGTTGTCGTGCGGCGGGTCGGGAATCGGCACCGGCGTCAGCTGCGGCACCCAGATCGGGATATCGATGCTCGGGGGCAGGACCGGAGCAGGCGGCGCGGCCGGGTCCGGCAGCCGGTTCACCGGGTCGAATCCTGTTTCGCCGCAGATGTTCACCGGCGGCGGCAGCCAGGGCAGCGGGCCCGCCTGCGCGGGGACGGCGAGGATGGCGGACAGCGCAACGCCCACGGTGGCGGTTGCGTGTGAGACCGGTCGTGCGCGCATCTGGCTCCCTCGAATCGGCGGCGGCGAGGAACACCTGTGATCTTGTGCGAACTTACCGGAACCGATCGCTGTTGCCGTGCGTCCAAGCAGATGTGAACGAAATCGAGTACGTCTTCGGCATCGGCGACGCGGTCGTGCACCCTTGGTCGAGTAACGAACTGGCCGACACCGGCGACACGCTCTGGATCGACTACGACACCGGCGTCGACTACGACGCCTTCCTCCCCGATATCCCGCTGGCCACCGCCGATCATCGGACCGTGCTCGCCCAGGAACCCGCCGGCGAGGTCAGCAGTCCACCCTGGCTCGACGGGAATTGAGCGCGATGGCCACGATGCCGAGGGCGTACACCCCGGCGCCGACCAGCACCACCGCGATCGAACGTCCGTCGGCCGGGATCACCAGCGCGGCCACCGCGATCGCCGAGACGAAGCAGACGTTGAAAACCGTGTCCTGCAGGGCGAATACCTGCCCGCGCTGATCGTCGTCGATATCGATCTGCATGCTCGCGTCGCCGGTCAGCTTGATCGTCTGACCGGCGAGGCCGAGCCCGAACGCGCCGGCCAACAGCAGCCGGTGGGCGTTGTCGACGGCGGGCCCGGTCGCCAGGGCGATCGGCGTCACGAGCGTGAGTTGCACGATCACCGCCGTCGCGAGCCCGAGCAGGACGGTGCGCGGCCTGCCGAGGCGCGGGATCAGGATCGGCGCGGCGATCGCGGCCAGCAGCATGCCCGCCGCCGCGAAGCCGATCGCGACCCCGAAGCCGACCAGTCCACCGCTCATCTCGGCGTCGCCGGTGGGCTGACGCAACACCAGCACCATGATCAGCGTGTTCATCCCGAAGACGACGCGGTGCGCGCCGATGCCGATCATCGCCGTCGTCACCTGGACCGAGTGCCACACCGCGCGCGCACCGGTGCGCAGACCGGTCGCGATGGCGTGCACGGTGCTCTCGGTCCCGGCCGAGCCGCGGTCGGGCCCGAGCACGTGCGATCCGAACCCGTAGGCCAGTACCGCGCCGACCACCGAGCCGATTCCGCTCAACGCCACCGCGATCGCCGAGGCCGCGTCACCGGCACCGATCAGCGCGATCACCGCCACCGACGCCGCGGCGCCGACGCCGGCGCACACCGAAGCCACCGTCGCCAGCACCGAGTTCATCGGCACCAGCCACCGCAGTTCGAGCACGCGCGGCAGCGCCGCCGACACACCGGCCAGCACGAACCGGCTGATCCCCACCGTCGCGAGAGCCAGCACCAGCAGCGGCGTCTCCCCCACGCCGACGAACAACCCGATCGCGGCCACCCCGATCAGCACCGCGCGCGCCGCACTCGCCGCCAGCAGGACATTGCGCCGATCCCAGCGGTCCAGCAGCGCGCCCGCGTACGGCCCGAGCACCGAATAGGGCAGCAGCAGCACGGCGAAACCGGCGGCGATGGCGAGCGGATCGGTCTCGCGTTCCGGATTGAACAGGATCGCGCCCGACAGAGCAGCCTGGAACATCCCGTCACCGAACTGCGCGGCCAGCCTGAGCAGGGCCAGGCGGGGCATCCTGGGGTTGTGCCGGACCACCGCGCGGGTGTCGTGCAGGAGATGTCTCATCGAGATCGGCTGCTCATCCGCCGTATTCGAGCCGTCAGGGGGATGAGTCGACACGTCATGACCATAGTGGTGCCAGAATTGAAGGGTGACGCCCACATCGACGACACCGCCGCGGATCGAACTACACCGCGGTGGCGACCGGATGAAGACGCGGATCCCGTGGCTCGACTCCAAGCATTCGTTCTCGTTCGGCGAGCACTACGACCCCGACAACACCCATCACGGGCTGCTGCTGGTGAACAACGAGGACGTGGTGCTGCCCGGCGAGGGCTTCGACACCCATCCGCATCGGGACATGGAAATCGTCACCTGGGTGCTCGGCGGCAGTCTCGTGCATCAGGATTCGCTCGGCCACAACGGTGTCATCTACCCGGGCCTGGCCCAGCGTATGAGCGCGGGCACCGGCATCATGCACTCGGAGAAGAACGATTCGTGGCGCCTGGACGGCAAGTCCCACGACGAGCCAGTGCACTTCGTGCAGATGTGGGTGGTCCCGGATGAGCCGGGCGTCGATCCCGGTTACCAGCAACTCGAGATCGACGACGAACTCGCGCGCGGCGATCTGGTGACGGTGGCCTCGGGCCTACCCCGCTATCGCGACCGCACCGCCATCGCGATCAATTCCTCGCACGCGGCCATGCACGTGGCCAGGATGACCGCCGACAGTCCCGCCATCACCCTTCCTGATGCCCCGTACCTGCATGTTTTCGTCGCGAGCGGCGAGGTCGACGTCGAGGGTCTCGGCACGCTGTCGCAGGGCGACGCGATCCGGCTGACCCGCTCCGGCGGGCAGTCGATCCGTCCGCACGGCGACGCCGAGGTGCTCGTCTGGGAGATGCACGCGCGCCTCGGCGGCGGGTGAGATTCAGGCCGAACCCGGCTGCTGGGTCAAGGTCGCGGACTTGGCATTCGTTCTGGTAGCGGCGACGATCTGCGCGAATTCGGGTCGGAAATCGCCGTCGGGCGGCTGCATCCAGGTCCGGTATCCGCTGCGTTCGTCGGCCGGCGAGGGCAGCACCACATCGCTGCCGGGCAGGGCCACCGAGGCGCACACCCGGAACAGCTCGGCGAACAGCACGGTGTCGAGGTAGGAGTTATCGACCGGTCCGGTGAGGAAGGTCCAGCGACCGGAGCGTGGGTGGGCGATGATCGGCCCGCACTGCATGCCTCGCGTGATGAGCAGCCCGCGGACTCGTTCGCCCAGCGCCGATGGCATCACCACCGCGCCGACCGCGCCTACCTCGAGGACGATCCGTCCCAGTGCGGCGTCGACGACGCCGTAGAGACCATGGTCCTTGCGGTATCGGCGGCAGCGCGCAAGAGCATCTTGGGTGGCCGAGTATTCCTCGGCCACCGTGAAGCCGCCTTTGTCCTCATCAGTGTGCAACGTGCTCATCACGACCTCGTCTCTGTCGACGGTGATTCGGATGTAGCTGGGATTTTGCTAACTCGGGGAGGATCTCGGTGCGCGGTGGAGTATCACTACCGGGTAACGCGGGAAACTTTTTCATAACGGCAGGAAGAGAGCGAAAAAGTTTGCTTCGCACAGCCTATAGCCGCACAACCGCGCTGACAATAGTCAGTAGCTAGTGTGTCGATGGGCGTACGATATGGGCCCATGGCTCCCGTTTCGCCGACCGTCGCGCGGTGGGAACTCGTCCTGCGTCTGCGCGAACTCCGCGAGCAGCGCGGATTCGATTCGGCCGGGTTCGCCCGCCGTGTGGGGTTCACGCCCGCGAACTGGTCGCACGTCGAGAAGGGCAGGCGGGTGCTCACCCGCACCACTATCGAGCCGGTCCTCGACGTCCTCGATGTCGCGCCCGATGAACGGCGCGAACTGCTCGCCCTGCTCGAAGCGAGTAAGGAGCGGGGCTGGTGGACCACGGCCCCCTCGGCGCTGATCGGTTCGGAGTTGCAGCGGCTGTACGGGATGGAGGCGGGCGCGCAGAGTATCCGCAGCTACGACAGCATGATCGTGCCGGGTCTCTTGCAGACCGAGGCGTACGCACGGGCGCTGATCAGCGCCGACGTGATGATCCGTCCGGTACAAGTAGACCAATTAGTCGCAATACGACTGCGTCGCCAGCAGCGCTTGCGCGGCGCCGATCCGCTGGAACTCACGGCGGTGCTGGGTGAGGCGACTCTGCGTCAGCAGACCGGCGGTGGCGAGGTGCTGCGTGAGCAGCTGCGGCACCTGGTCACGCTGGTTCGCGATCTCGACACCGTCGATGTGCGCGTCATCCCGTTCAGTGCGCCAGAGGGGGCGGTGCTCGGCGGTTCCAGCTTCCATTTGCTCGACTTCGCAAGCGATCAGTTACCTACTTTCGCCTGGGCTGAGAGCGCGGTGTTCGGCGGCCATGTCGACGACGCCGAACAGGTCCGCGATCTCGGCTTCGCCTACGTGCGCGCCCGCGAGCAATCCCTTTCCCGCACCGAATCTCTCGCCCTGATCAGGGAGTATGTGAGCGTGTAAGATTCGGGGTATGTCCACCACCGCTCGTCGCCACCCGGCCGAACACGGCTGGTTCTCCTCGTCGCACTCCAATAACGGCAACCAATGTGTCGAGGTTCGCTTCGTGGAAAGCGCCGTCCAGATACGAGACAGCAAATTCCACCGCGACTCGCACAACGCCGGCCTGGACGAGCCCATCATCACCGTCGCCGCCCCCGTGTGGACAGCCTTCCTCCACCGCCTGCTCGCCGGCCACCCCCACCCGGCCCTGGTGGTCCACACCTCCCCCGACGGCTCGACCACCCTCCGCCACGAAGCCGTCCACCTGCACTTCACCGCCGAAGAGTGGAACGCCTTCGTAGCCGGCGTCCGAGACGAAGAGTTCGCCTGCGTCTAGGCGGCAGTCCTCGATAGCCGTTGACGTCATTCACCACGTGTGTCCGCCAGGGCGCTCAGGATGGAATCGCGGTCGGCGCCCGGACCCGAATCGCCATGACGCTACCGGTAGCGCTGCCACTCGCAGCCTCATCCGTCGATGTTTCGGCATACTGGAGCGCGTGACTTCGGATCTGAGCAGCCCCTCCGGTATCGATCTGTCCTTCCGCGATCAGGATGTGCGGGTGCAGGACGATCTGTTCGCGCACGTCAACGGGCAGTGGTTGGCCGGGTACGAGATTCCGCCCGACCGGGCCGTCGACGGTGCGTTTCGCACGTTGTACGACCAGGCCGAGCTGGATGTGCAGGCGATCATCACCGACAGCGCGTCCGGTGCGGCCGATGACGCCGATGCCCGCAAGATCGGGGATCTGTTCTCGAGCTTCATGGCCACCGATGTGGTCGCGGCGGCGGGGTTCACGCCGGTCGTCGAGGAATTGCGCGCGATCGCCGAGGTCAGCGATCCGAGCGCGTTCGCCGCGCTGCTCGGGCGCCTGCAGCGCACGGGAGTCCGTGGCGCGCTCGCCTACTACGTGGACACCGACGACAAGGACTCCACCCGCTATCTCGTGCACGCGACCCAGTCGGGCATCGGGCTGCCCGACGAGTCCTACTACCGCTCAGAGGAGTTCGCGCCGATCCGCGCCGCCTACCTCGCGCACATCACCAACACGTTCACCATCGCCGCAGCCGACGCGGCCCTGGAAGGTCTGCTCCCCGCCGACCCGGCCGACGCCGCCCACCGCGTCTTCGAGCTGGAACGCGCACTCGCCGCGGGTCATTGGGATGTCGTACGGCGTCGCGATGCCGAAAAGAGCTACAACCTCACCACTTTCGCCGACCTGGTCGCCGAGAATCCGGAATTCGACTGGGCCGCTTGGGTAGCCGGCATCGCCTCGGGTCTCGATCGCGACGGCGAGGACCTGTTCGCCGAGCTGGTCGTCCGCCAGCCCGATTACCTGCGCACCTTCGCCACCGCGTGGGCGCAAGTGCCGCAGGCGGATTGGCAGGCGTGGGCGGCGTGGCAGGTGCTGCACGCGCGCGCCGGGTTCCTCACCGACGAGGCCGCCGAGGAGTACTTCGACTTCTACGGCCGCACCCTCACCGGCGCCGAGGAGAACCGCGAGCGCTGGAAGCGCGGGGTGTCGCTGGTGCAGGAGCTGCTCGGCGAGGCTGTCGGCAAACTGTATGTGGCCCGGCACTTTCCGCCGCAGGCCAAGGCCCGCATGGTGGAGTTGGTGGCCAACCTCCAGGAGGCCTACCGCCGCAATATCGCCGACCTCGAGTGGATGGGCCCCGACACCCGCGCGGCCGCGCTGACCAAGCTGGAGAAGTTCACCCCCAAGATCGGCTACCCCGACACCTGGCGCGACTACTCCGCGGTCGAGATCGACGCGAGCGACCTCGTCGGCAACTACCGCCGTGGACACGCCGCCGACCACGATCGCGACCTGGGCAAACTGGGTGGCGAGGTCGATCGCGGCGAATGGTTCATGACCCCGCAGACCGTGAACGCCTACTACAACCCCGGCATGAACGAGATCGTGTTCCCCGCGGCGATCCTGCAGCCGCCGTTCTTCGACATGAACGCCGACGACGCTGCCAACTACGGCGGGATCGGTGCCGTGATCGGCCACGAGATCGGACACGGTTTCGACGACCAGGGCGCGAAGTACGACGGCGACGGCAACATGCAGGACTGGTGGACCGACGAGGACCGCGCCGAGTTCGGCAAGCGCACCAAGGCCCTGATCGACCAGTACAACGTGCTCTCCCCCGCCGATCTCGCCGACGAGCACACCGTGAACGGCGAATTCACCATCGGTGAGAACATCGGCGACCTCGGCGGCCTGTCCATCGCCCTCGCCGCCTACAAGATCTCACTCGGCGGCGAACAGCCCCCGGTGATCGACGGCCTCACCGGCCTCCAGCGTGTCTTCTACGGCTGGGCACAGGTCTGGCGCACGAAGGCCCGCCCCGAGGAGGCCATCCGTCGCCTCGCCGTTGACCCGCACTCCCCGCCGGAATTCCGCTGCAACGCGGTGATCCGCAATATCGACAGCTTCTACGAAGCCTTCGAGGTGACCCCCGAGGACAAGTTGTTCCTCGAGCCGAAGCAGCGCGTGACAATCTGGTGATGCGACTCGGCCCTGCCGGTGGCCTGCCCCCGGCGGGGCCGAAATCCATTGCTCCAGAGAGGGACGTTCCGCATGCGCCATCAGCAGGTAGCCGACAATGTCTTCACCATCGCGGGCACCCATGTGAACATGGTGCTGCTCCGCGACGGCCGTGACCTGACGCTCATCGACGCGGGCTGGCGCGGTGACGTCGCCACTATCGAGAAGTCGATCAGAGCGCTGGGCCACCGGCCCGAGGACATCAAGGCGATCCTGCTGACCCACGCCCACCTGGACCATGTCGGCGCACTGAATCACCTGCATCGCCACTATGGGATCCCGGCCTTCACCAGCGAAACCGAAGTCGCGCATGCCCGTGGCGAGGTCCACGAATCCGCCACTCCGCTCGACGTGATCAAGCGTCTCACCGACCTCGACACGATCGGCTGGGCGGCCCGCATCACCGCCGCCGGCGGCCTTCGCCAGAACCCGGTCCCCCACATTCAGCCGTTCCCCGTCGATGGCGCCCTGGATTTCCCCGGCAACCCGATCCCGATCCCCTCCCCCGGCCACACCTCCGGGCACAGCGCCTTCTACGTGCCGAACGTCGGTGCGGTCGCCACCGGCGACACATTGGTTACCTCCCACCCCACCTCGAAAATCCAAGGCCCCCAGGTGCTTCCCGACTTCTTCAACCACTCGACCCCGGCAACCTTGGCGGCCCTCGACGCCCTCGAATCACTCGCCGCGGATCTGGTTCTTCCCGGTCATGGCGAACCCTTCGCCGAGGGCATCGGGCAGGCCGTTCAGCGAGCCAGGGCGCACGCGGCAACCGATCTCACCTGATGACGTAAGCAGCGACTAGTCAGCTCGCTAGTGTCGTTCTCTCCGACAAACGCGAGTAGCTCGCGAATTAGTGGCGTTTTTGATAGCGAAAGTATCGTTGAAGCACATGAGTTGGCCGGCTCACCGCACAGAGCAGCGCCCCTGGACGGCGCAAAACGGGCGCGGAACGCGCGTCGGCGTCGTGCCGGAGCAGGTCGCGGTGTCGATCCCTGCGCGCATCGCCGAACTCGATTTCGCCGCCAAACGAACGATCTCGGCCAGCGAGGCGGCCTTGATCGCGGTGACGCATCTCGAAGCCGGCCAGGGCCAGTATTCGCCGCCGCTGCGCGAGTTCCTGCTGCGCGGCGAGGCCGTCGCGTCCTCGCGAATCGAGCACATCGACGCGGGCTGGCGAGCATTCAGCAAAGCCTTCGGCGGCGCGGCCTCGCGGCCGGAGGCGCAGTCTCAGGTCTGCGCGGTGCGAGCACTGGCGGGCCTGGTGGAGACGGCGGCGACCGGCAGGATCACCGAGGCGAGCCTGCTCAGCGCGCACCGCGTGCTGATCGCCCCGGAGTGGGAGAAGGCGGGGCGCTATCGCACGGTCCAAACCTGGATCGGCGGAAGTGATTACACGCCGCTGAACGCACTGTACGTACCGCCGCCGCCCGAACTCGTGCCCGAGTTGATGGCCGACCTGTTGGCCTTCGTCGCGCGCGGCGATGTGCCGATCCTCGTCCAGGCCGCGATCGCGCACGCCCAGTTCGTGTCGATCCACCCCTTCGTCAGCGGCAACGGCCGGATCGGCCGCGCCCTGGTGAGCGCCGTGCTGCGCCGCCGCGGTCTCACCGACAGGGTCACCGTTCCCCTGTCATCGGTGATGCTGGCCGACACCTCGCGCTACTTCGCCCAACTGGCCGCCTACCGCGCGGGCGCCGCCGAGGAATTCGTCCTCTACCTCACGCTCGCGGCGGTGTACGCCAGCGAGGGCGCGATCGACTCGGCCCGCACCCTCACCACCCTCCCGAGGCAATGGCGAGACCGCGCCCGCCCCCGCGCCGCTTCCGCCGACGAGGCCCTCCTGGCGAACCTGCTCGACCACCCGATCCTCACCATCGCCGGCGCGAACGCCCTCACGACCACCACCGACTCGGCCACCTACCGAGCCCTCGAACGCCTCGTCGAGGCGGGCATCCTCGAGGTCGTCTCCGACTCCAAACGAAACCGCATCTGGGCCGCCACCGACATCCTCGCCGAACTCGACGCCCTCAACGCCGCGATCGGCCGCCGCACCACAGCGGGCCTGTCCTAGCGTGCTCAACGATTGATCGATGATCGCGGGAACCGCATATTTCGCGGAAGTCGCTGGCCAGAAAGGGAACTCGATAGTTGCTACGCTGCGCGGGAGTGTGTAGCGTCACACGAACAAGAACGGCCGCCCGGCGAGCTACCAACTCACCGAACGGCCTGGGTACGAAACAGTCAACAGCTGTTCGCACCGTAGGGTGAAATCCTACATGCAACGGCTCGGCGCTCCCT
>NZ_BDAX01000050.1 GCF_001612665.1 Nocardia alba NBRC 108234
CCCCTGGGTGCTCCATACGGGGATCGCACAAGGGGACTTCCGATGACGACATGTCGCGGGGAGAGTCGACCCGCGCGAGCGAGTGTAGGTCGTTGACTTGGTCGATTACATGCTGCTTCAAGATAATTCGAATGATGTCGACCATTGGTCGTGGGACATTTTCGTCGAGGAGCAGTTTCAAGAAGCGACCGCCGGAGTGGGTCGGTCGTCGTAGCTGTCGACGTACTCCGCGAAGTCCGCGGCATCACGCGCGGCTTCGGCGCTGACTGCTGGGTAGTAGTCACAGATCTGCTCGGGTGGCACACCATCGTGGACAAGCGCGGCGACATCCGCGGATGGGACGCGTGTTCCCTCGATCATGTCCTTCGAGCAGTTCGGTGACGACGGTGATCCCGCCTGGTTCGCTGATGGCCTCCCAGGACTCGGGGCGAATCTCCGCACTTCGATACCGAGCTGATATTTGACCTGTGCTCGGGTGGTTCGTGCGCCTCCGGAATCAGCCCTAGCTGGCGATCCAGTTGGGTTCTATACCGGAATCCATGCCGGCCACCACGAGGGAACGTTATCGGGTGGGCAAACCGGAGCAGGATAGTGCCCACCGGGATTATGTCGCCAGGAAAATAGAAACCATATCAACAGAAGTGAAACAAAAATAGCAGCGGCTATACCGCCGAGGCGTGGCCCTGTTTCCGAACCCGCGGTGAATCGCAGAATCGTCGCCCATGCTATGAATGATGTCGCAGCAATCAACGGAAGATAGAATACTATAAGACCTGCGGTATTGAGGCCATTATTTATGCCGACATCACATGTCGCCCATGAATTCAGCAGTAGTAATGCACCCACAACTGCCGTTGTCAAGCTTGCGGTGAGGGCTATCAACCAATCGATGCCGGTGAGTTTTTTTGCCAGATTATTGGATCCCGACTCGGTCATCTCGTTCTCCGGATCTGTGTAATGTTATCCCCGCTCAAGACGCCCGCTTCCATTTGCTGCATTGCTTCTTGGACACCGGTGTGGAACTGCTCTTGGGTCATGTTGGATCCGTATTTATCATAAAGAGCGGCGCCGATGTTCATGCTGATGTCATCGCCGCTATCATTTGTGCCAGTTACTCCATCGCCGAGGTTGGCAAATGAAATTAGCGTAGGTGTATCGAACCCGGAAGCACGTCCTACATACCCGTAGTGGATGTTTGAATAGATATCATACGATACCGCTCTGTCTTGGCTGGGATCCTTGAAATAAAAGTCTTCGCCAGTTTCAAGACCGAATTTCTCCTGCAGTTGCCACTTATGATCCCAGTCGCCTCCTGTTTGTACCAGGTTCATAAATTCGACCTTCGCTGCGATATGACGTGCATCCGGATTTTGCGACGCCAACTCGTACCAGTGGCGACCTTCATTGAGCTCGCTCATGTTGGCCACATCTTTAGACGTTAGATTAGTCATCATTTCGTCATAAATATACTTCTCGGTCTCGGTGAATCGAAACTCGCTAAGTTTCGTATCACCAATGTCCACGAAATTCAGCAAGGGAGGGCGGTCTGCTTTAGCAGGGGATTCGCGTTGGACCAGGCCAGATAAGATTGAGATCTCAGCGCGTGCCGCTGCTGCGACTGTGGAAGCCGTATCCGCAGCATGCTGTAGCGCGGCAAGTAATTCGAGCGAGTACCGCCCAGCTTCTGCCATGAGTTCAAACCCGGCGGTGGTAGCGGCCTGGCTTGTTCCTGTACGGTGTAGCTCCTTTATTTTAGCGTTCGCAGTGACGATACCTCTATCGTCTACTTCGAACCCTTGATCTTCGAATGACCGAGCTTTCGCAGTGGCAGTCGATCCGGCGGCAAATAGTTCTTGGATGCCGTTGGTGAGCACCGTTCGAAGAACGTCTACCTGGTTCGCGATATGACTACCGGCGGTTGTCTCGCTAACTACGCGGGAGGCCGCCGATTCTGCTCCTGCTCCTGACCATGACTCAGCCAGGTCATCTTGCTCGACAAGCATGTCAGACAAATACTGTCGAAATTTTTCGTTGCTATGAGATAGGTCCTGAAAAGTGCGCGCCGGGTTGTCCCAACTCCAGATCTGGCCGATTCGTAGCGAACTCTGGGTCATGCGAGACCGCCCATGGATTTTAGTCGTTCTGCGAAGGTGGTATCGGTAATCTCGTAGTCTTCTTTAGCCCCGGCGGCGATAGTGGCCATCTCTACTTGTCGGGCAGCGGATGAATTGTAAGCTTTGCGAATAGCATTATCCGCCTCACTCATAACGGCATCCAATTCCGTTCCCTCAATCCATATGCCTTCTCTGCCGTCGGCCAAATTCGGCAGTATGGAGTTTTTGCTGAGTAATTTCACCTCTTCTGAAACTCCAGTTAACCACTTAGCCCAAGCCTCTAATGCAATTGAATCTACCTTGAGACTCATCAGATACCCTCCCCGGTAATTTCTGTTTCGCCAGCAGTGTACTTGACCACGTGATGGCACGTTACTATCGCGGCTGGAAGTTACCCATGCTGACTTCGGACCACCGTCACCGAACCTGGCGCCGGGCAGACCCCCGTTCGGCGTGGTTTCAGTTGCGAACCATCAAGCGGTGGCCGTTCTCGTCGAGCTGATCGGCGAATTGGGCAATGTAGGCGGTGACCTCGGTCGTCAATGCGGCAGCGAGCATTCGTCGGGCACCGTCGGGGGCAATCTCATCGAGCAGCGACCTACCGCAGGCGCAGGTCTGTCTCCGCGTCGAAGAAGAAGACCTCGTCGGGCTTGGGGCGTAGGTGCAGGGTTTCGCCGAGGGTGGTGTGGAAGCGGCGGTCGACTCGGACGACGAGTTTGCCGGAGCGGGCGAACCAGTCGGTGCCGGTGCCGTGGGTGTAGACGAAGGATTCGGCGCCGAGTTCCTCGAGGAGTTCGGCGACGACGGTGATCGCGCCGGGTTCGTTGGTGACCGTCCAGGACTCGGGGCGAATGCCGAGTATCACTCGGGGCTCGGAGATCGTGCGGGGCAGTGGGATTCGCAGGTCGTCGAGTACGGCCTCGCCGTCGATCACGGGGGCTTCGAGCAGGTTCATGCCGGGTGAGCCGATGAAGCCGGCGACGAAGGTGTTCACGGGGTTGTCGTAGAGCTCGCGCGGCGAGGCGATCTGCTGCAACGTACCGTCGCGCAGCACCGCGACCCGGTGGCCCATCGTCATCGCCTCGACCTGGTCGTGGGTGACGTAGACCGTGGTGGTGCCCAGTCGTTGCTGCAACGCGGCGATCTGCGAGCGGGTGCTCACCCGCAGCTTCGCGTCCAGGTTGGACAGCGGCTCGTCCATGCAGAACACCTGGGGGCGGCGCACGATGGCGCGGCCCATCGCCACCCGCTGGCGCTGGCCGCCGGAGAGCTTGGCCGGTTTGCGGTCGAGCAGTGGCTCGAGTTCCAGCATGGCGGCGGCTTCGCGCACCCGAATCAGTGTGTCGGACTTCGACATTCCCGCGTTGCGCAGCGCGAAGCCCATGTTCTGCGCGACGGTCATATTGGGGTACAGCGCGTAGCTCTGGAACACCATCGCCACGTCGCGAGCACGCGGTGGGAGTTCGGTGACATCGCGCTCACCGATCCGGATCGTGCCCGACTCGACGGATTCGAGCCCGGCCAGCATCCGCAGGCTCGTCGACTTGCCGCAGCCGGAGGGCCCGACCAGCACGAGGAATTCGCCGTCGGCGATGTCGAGGTCGAGTGCGTCGACGGCGGGGGCGTCGGCGCCGGGATAGCGGTGGGTCACACCGTCGAACTGCACTGTCGCCATGGCGAGTACTCCTGGGAGGGAAAGCGAGACGGGCCGGTGGTCACGATCGACCACCGGCCCGTGGCGGAACTACTTGGGCAGCTTGGGGGTGATCTGCCGGTCGATGATCGTCTGCACATCGGCGGCGACCTTGGCGAGAACCGTGGCCGGATCGGCGTTCTGGAGACCGATCTGCTCGTAGCCGGTGCCGATGATCTGGTCGGCGCCGGGCACGAACACGCGCGCGTAGTCCTGCGACTTCGTCACGGCCAGCTGGTCGATGGCGACCTTGGAGTTCGGGTTCTTCGCCAGGAAGTCGACCTCGCTCGGATCGGTGACCGCCGACTTGCGCACCGGCATGTACCCGGTGTTCTGCGAGAAGTACGCGGTGTTGGCGGCGTTGGTGACGAACTCGATGAACCTGAGCGCGTTCACCTTTCGGGCATCCGAGATCCGCGAGGGCACGGCCAGGCCTGCGCCGCCGGTGGTGACGCCGGGCCCGTTGGGGTGCGGTAGGAACGCGGTGCCGACCTCGAACTTGCCGTCGGCGTTCTTCTTGATGCCCCTGAGGTCGCCGGTGGAGGCGATGGTCGAGGCGGCGACGCCGGTGCCGAAGTCGACCGCGATCTGCGGGCGGATCGCGGCGTACTTCTTGACGTTGATCGAGTCGCGCAGGTAGGTGGCCGCGGCGATCGAGCCGGGATCGGTGAACTTCAGCTTCCACTGATCGGAGTAGGCGCCGCCGAAGGTCCAGTTCGGGCCCTGGAAGGTCCAGCCCAGGTAGTTCTTGGCGTCACCCCAGGCGTGCGCGAACTTGTCGGCGCCGACGAGGGACTGCAGCTTCGGGCCCCACTCGTCGAATTCCTGCCAGGAGTTCGGGCCGCGATCGGGCAGTCCGGCCTTCGCCCAGACGTCCTTGTTGTAGTAGAACAGTGGCGTCGAGCGGGCGTACGGCAGCGCGTAGTGCTTGCCGTCGAACAGGTAGTCGGCGGCGAGCGAGTCGACGTAGTCGCTCAGCTGCACACCCGCCGCGCCGAAGTGCCCGTCGAGCGGTTCGATGGCCTTGCTCAGCGCGTAGTTGAACCACCAGACATCCGAGAGCACCACGACATCGGGCAGGTCGCCGCCGGTGAGCGCGGCGTTGAACTTCTGCGCCACCTCCTCGTAGTTCTTGCCCGCGTCGACGAGGTTCACCTTCAGTTCGGGGTGCTCGGCCTGGAACCGGTTGATCAGCTCCAGTTCGAGTTCCTTGGAGGTGCCGGGGTGGTTGGACCAGAAGGTGATGGTGCTGGCGTCACCGGAATCTCCGGATCCGCCGCCGGTGCCCGCGCACGCGGACAGTGCCGCCGCCGCGGCGACGCCGCCGGTCAGGCCGAGGAAGCCACGGCGACTCAACGCCGGGAATCGTGAGTTGGACACTGGCGAACTCCTGTTCGAGAACTATCCCTTGACCGCACCGGAGGTGAGGCCCTTGATCATGTGACGCTGTAGGGCGAGGAAGACGATGAGGATCGGCAACACGGTGAGCACGGTGCCCGCCATCACCGGCCCCCAGTTGGTGACGCTGGGGTTCTCGGTGTTCTGCAGCAGGGTGAGCCCCACCGGCAGCGTCGCGACCTCGGCGGAATCGGCCATCAGGAACGGCCACAGGTACTCGTTCCATTCGGTGACCAGCGTGACCACCGCGAACGCCACCATCGTCGGCCCCGACATGGGCAGCACCACGCGGATGAGCAGCCGCCACCAGTTCGCGTCGTCCATCCGCGCCGCCTCGATCACCTCGGCGGGCAGCGACAGGAAGTGGTTGCGCATCAGGAAGGTGCCGAAGGCGACGCCGCAGAGCGGAATGATGATGCCCTGAAAGGTATTTCGCCAACCGAGCTGGGCGATGAACGCGTAGTTGGAGATCACCGTGATCTGGTTGGGCACCATCAGCGCCGCGATGATCACCAGGAACACGATGTTCTTGCCGGGGAAGCGCAGGAACACCAGGCCGTACGCGCTGAACACCCCGAGCGCGAACTTCACCACCGACACCACCCCGGTGACGATCAGCGAGTTCCGCAGGAACGTCCAGAACGGCACCGTGGTGGTGGCGTGGCTGTAGTTCTCCGGGTGCCAGCTGTGTGGCCAGTAGACCGCGGGCTGGGTGTAGATGTCGGAGCGGTCCTTGAGCGAAGTGATCACGATCCAGAACAGTGGGACACCCACGATGATCAACACGCACACCATCGCCGCGTAGCCGAGGACGGTGACCGCGCGTTCGCGCCGCCGGTAGGAAAGAGTCTGCGGGCCTATGTGTTTCATCGTTCGCCTCGGTCCATCACGCGCACCTGGATCAACGTGACCACCAGCAGCACCACGAACATGATCGTGGCCACGGTGGCGCCGTAGCCTGCCCGGAAATTGCGGAACGACTCCTCGTACACCTGGAACACCATCGTGGTGGTGCCGTTGCCGAGCGGTCCGCCGCGCGTCATCACATTGATGAGGTCGAAGACCTGCAGCGAGTTCAGCAACACGGTGATCGACAGGAAAAAGGTTGTCGGACGTAGTTGTGGCAGAAGAACTTTCGTGAATCGGGTCCAGCCGCCGGCGCCGTCCATTTCGGCTGCCTCCAGCAATTCGGCGCGCACGCCCTGCAGCGCGGCCAGATAGATCACGAAGGCGTAGCCGAGGTTCTTCCAGATGTAAGTGAGCGTCACCATGAACAGGGCCCATTCTGGGTCCTGATAGAAATCCGGGATATTGTCGACGCCGAGCCGGTGCAGAACGTCTTGTACCAGACCGAAGCTCGGATCGAAGATGAATTGGAAAGCCACGCCGATCGCCGCGCCCGAAATCACGAACGGCGCGAAAATCGCCGAGCGTACTACGTTGCGCCCGAACAGTTTTCGATCGAGCAGCATGGCGAGCGCGAGTCCGAGCGCCATACTCACCACGACGGCCGCCACGGTGAAGATCACCGTATTGCCGACGACCTTCCAAGAGTCGTCGCGCTGCCACCATTCGATGTAGTTGTCGAACCCGACCGAATTCGCCACCGGATCAGCGATATTCCAGTCGGTGAACGAGAGCCGGATATTGTCGGCAAGCGGCCGGTAAACGAACAGCGTGAGCAGCGCCAGGTTGGGCACCACGAGCACTACGAACAGCGCGTAGTCCTGCCACGGACGGCTTCTCCCCGGGAGTACCCGCTCCGGACTCTTTCGCACGGCGGCAGCTTTACGGTGCATGGCGAACCACCGGTTAACCGAGTCCGCCGATTTCCTGAACATCGGGCAGACAGTGCCGATGACAGCGAAAACCCGAACAGTACGACCATTATTGATCGTATTGTTCGGGTTTTGTTCAGCCTGTCAGTTCCCTTGTGCGTCAGTTCCAGTCGCCGAGACCGTCGCCCGCACTGAGGGTTCCGCCCTGGGTGCCGGTGACGACAACGGCGTCGCCGCGATGCGAGTTCTCCAGGAACCACTTCGCGTTCTCGGTGCTCACGTTGAGGCAGCCGTGGCTGGCGTTGGAGTAGCCCTGCTGCCCGACCGACCACGGTGCGGCATGCACGAAGATGCCGCTGTTGGAGATGCGGGTGGCGTATTCGACCTCGAGCTTGTAGCCCTCGGGATCGGTGACCGGCACGCCGTAGGTGGACGAGTCCATGGTCATCTTCTCGAGCCGCTCACCCACGATGTAGGTGCCGTTGGGGGTCTCGTGACCCTTCTTGCCGAGCGAGGTCGGCATCTCGCGCACGACCTCGCCGTTGATCGTCACGACGATCATCTTGGTGGCGTCGTCGACGGTGGCGACGAACGCGTCACCGATGTGGAACGCGCTGGAGGTGCCACCCGCGACCACGGTCACGTTGGTGTTGGCCGGCCAGAACTCGGTGGGCTTCCAGCGGACCTGCTTGCTCGAGGTCCAGTAGAAGTAGCCCGGCGCGTTGGTGCTCGAGGTGACCTTGATGGCCCGCTCGGCGGCCGTGCGGTCCTCGACCGGCTCCTTGAAGGTGATGATGATCGGCTGCGCGACGCCGACGGTCTCGCCGTCGGCGATGTTGATGTTCGGCGGCGCGAAGGGCGCCTGCGGTGCGGCGGGCTCGTTCACCGCGGGCCGGCTGGAACCGGCGCCGAGGTCCGGCAGAGTCGGCTGAGCCAGCGCGGGCACGGCGATCAACGCGCCGGTCGCCGCGATCGCCGCCGACAGCAGCAGGCCCCGGCGGAGCCAGCGCGATTGCCGCGTATTTGCCTCGTAGTGCATAGGTTTCTCGTCCATTCCATCTCTCGTTCCGCGTGCGGCGGCGCGAGATCTACTCAGTGACGCTCGTTCTCAAGTGGCGTAGAGGCCGCAACGGGTCTCCACGGGGTAACGACTTCCCCGACCCAGACCCTCCATTACTACCCGCACCCGGTGACACGGTGCCAGCCGTACACAGCAGTGATAACAGACCGGCAACTATGTGCTCTGGGTCACATAACGTGCTGTTATTCACCGGGTTCCGGCAAATGCCGCGCTCACAGCGGTGAGTCGTCGGCGGTGCGTCCGAGCAGCGGGGAAACACATCGGTGTGACTCTCAAACCTCACGTGAGGCAGATCACCCGGTGCGTGTGAAATGGATCGCTCGATCCGGCGCGGTCGCGAGATTGCGCGGCACGGTGCGTGGTCGCCCGCCGAGTGCCAGCGCGGGATCCAGGGTCAACCGGACCTCGGTCAGCAGCGTCGCGAGCACGATCCGCAGTTCGTAGTCGGCCAGCGTCGCGCCGATGCAGCGCCGATGACCACCGCCGAACGGGGCGAACTCGAACGGCGTGACAGTACGGTCGAGGAAGCGGTCGGGGTGGAACAGGTGCGGGGCAGGCCAGGTGGACGGACTGCTGTGCAGCACGCCGACGGCGAGTCCGATGGTGTCGCCCGCCGCCACGTCGACCCCGAGCCAGCGCAACGGCTCGGTCACCGTGCGCAGCACGATCGGCACCGGTGGATGCAGGCGCAGGGTTTCCCGGCAGACGGCGTCGAGCAGCGGTAGGCGAACCTGTTCGTCCGGGTCGTCGCCCGCGGCGGGCAGCTCGGCGAGCTGGCGAGCGAGCAGGCCGGGTTCGCGGTGCAGGTGGTAGAGCGCCCAGGTGAGCGTGGTCGCGGTGGTCTCGTGGCCCGCGACGAGCAGGGTGCGCAGCTGTTCGCACAGTTCGGCGTCGGTGAGGGCGGTGCCGTCGTCGTAGCGGGTGGCGAGCAGGAGATCGAGTAGGTCACCGTCGGCGGGACCGGTGCGGCGTCGGCGGGCGACGTCAGCGAGGAGCAGGGCGTCGAGCCGCGCCCTGGCCGCGGTGAACCGTTCCCACGGACCGAAACCGCCGATGTCACGGCGCAATACGGGCGCCACCAGGAGCGGGGTGGTGAAAGCGCCGAGGAAATCGGTGACCACACCGCGGTATTCGGCCGCGCGATCGGAATCGGCGCCGAACACCGCGGCGAGGATGACGCGCAAGGTGATGGCGCGCGCGGCCGCGAGCGCGTCGATCCGCGTGCCGAGTCGCCACGGACCGGCCGCGCCGCGATGGATCTCCTCGCGCGTCGCCTCGCGGATCACGGTGCCGAGCAGTCGAACCCGCGCACCGTGCAGCGCGGGCGCCAACAGCGCGCGGTCGGTCCGATGCCGCGTCCCGGAACTGAGGATCAGCGACGCGGCCCCGACCATCGGCTCGATCGGATTGGGCCGGGGCGGCTCGAGCAGCGCCATCGGCGCCCGGAACAACGCGCGTGCGCCCTCGGCCGTTCCGGTGAACAGCACCGGCGGGAACCCGGGAAAGCCGACCGTGAACGGATCACCGCGCCTGGCGCGCCGTCGCAGGTAGCCCTCGAAATCGCGCCCCGCGGCCGCCCCGTGCAGCAGGGACAAGCGCGGCGCGGCGGGCGCGGGGCTCGGCGAACTCATGCCAGGTACTACGTCGCACCCGGCCGAGGGGTTCGATCACCGCGCACCGTCCCCTGCGCGATCGCCGCCAGCTTGGCCAACCGCGCGTCACCGAGCGCCGTGACCGCCCCGCCGAGCCGATTGGTGACGAACGCGATCGACATCCCCAGATCGGGATCGGCATAGGCCCCGGAACCGCCGACACCGTAGTGGCCGAAGGCATTGCGCGGTTGCTGCTTGGTCATCAGGACCGGCCGGTGGTAGCCGAGGGTGAAGCGCAACGGCAGCCCGAGAACATAGTCGCGGCTGCTGGTCTGCTGGGTGCGGTTGATCGTCTCGATCGTCTCCGGCCGCAGGAATCGCACCTCGCCCACCTGCCCGCCGTTGGCGAGCGCCCCGTACATCCTGGCCAGCGCCCGCGCCGAGAACACTCCGTTCCAGCCGGGCATCACCGCGTCGTGCACCCGCGGGTCGCGGACGAGTTCGTCGAAGCTCTCCGGCATGCCCGCCTCGGCCAGACCGCGCGCGGGTCGCACCCACGACAGCACCGACGACGCGGTGTTCCAGCGGATTCCCGGCGGCGCCAGATGCGGAAAGATCTTCGCGATCCGATGCCGCTCGCCCGGCGGCACCTGGAACCAGAACTCGTCGATTCCCAAGGGCTGAGCCACTTCTCGGCGCAATACCGCGGTGAACGAATCGCCGGTGACCCGCTGCACGATCTCGGCGACCAGCCAGCCGAAGGTGATCGCGTGATAGCCCGAGGTTCGGACGCGGCGCGGGTCGGCGGGGCTCTCGGCGAGCGCGGTCACCACCGCGTCGTAGTCGAGAATGCCCTCACGGCCGGGCACCAGCCCGCGCACCCGGTGCAGGCCGGCGCGATGGGACAGCACGTCACGCACGGTGATGTCGTCTTTGCCGTGCGATCCGAACTCGGGCCAGTAGGTGGCCACCGGTTCCTCGTAGTCGATGAGCCCGCGCTCGGCCAGCCGATGCAGCACGGTGGCGGCGACACCCTTTCCGGTGGAGAAGGTGAGCGCGACGTTCTCGCCGGTCCAGCGCTGATCCTTGGCCGCCCAGCCCGCCCAGATGTCGACGACCGGGCGACCGTCGAGGTAGATGGCCAGCGCACCGCCCCCACGGCTGGGCTGGGCGAACATGCCGAAGAAGTGATCCGCCAGCCGGATGAAGCGCGGATCGACCACCATCTGCCGTGGCGCCGCGAAGTCGCCGACCGGTGCTGACACGATGGATACCTCCTGATGCAAGCGATCGGGGGCCCCGTGCCGCACAGGGCGACCGGAATCCCAAGCCTATCGCAGCGCGGACCCGCCGGGCTGGAGTCGACGGGGGTGGCTCCAGTGGTGTATTCACAGTGAGTGTTTGCAGATGTGCATCAGGGCCGACTCAGTTCATCAGCTCGGTCCGCCACGCGATCGGGTACGCCTCGGCGCATCGGACGATTCGTCGGCGCGGTCGCCATCACCGTGACCGCGTTCGTCTCGACCGGGTGCGCGAGCACCATCGACGGCCATGCCCAGCCCGCGATCGACGTCGTCCCCGCGACCAGCACCGCGACGCCGACCACCAAGCCGGGCAAGCCGACCACCGGCAAACCCACCGCGAGCAAGCCCGCGCCGACGTCTAGCAAGGGCGGCAAGACCGACTTCCAGGCCAATGTCGGAGACTGCGTCGCGCTCGGCGGCACGGTCAACGACGCGACCATCGAGAAGGCCGCGTGCGGTAGCCGTTCGTCGAACTACAAGGTCATCGGCAAGGCCAAGACCAGTACCGGCTGCGTCGGCGATCGCGACAACTTCTACGCCGAGACGCTCAACGGCATCGAGACCGGCGCCCTGTGCCTCGACATCGACTGGGTGGTCGGCGGCTGCATCGACGTGGGCGGCGACGAACCCAAGCGCATCGAGTGCAGTGAGCACGGCACCGAACCGGTCAAGGTGATCACGATCAACAAGAACTCCGACAGCGTCGACGACTGCCCCGACATCGCCGACTCCGGCTTCAAGTACGCCGAGCGCCGGGTCGTCGTCTGCGTGCAGAGCCTGTAGTCCCACGAAAGACCTGCGTGGCGGCTAGTTTGGAGTGGTGCCTCAGACGGTTGCGCTGAAGTCGGCCGCGGGCCGGTGGATTCTGCTCGCCACCATCCTCGGCTCCTCGATGGCCTCGCTGGACGCCACCGTCGTCTCCGTCGCGCTGCCCCGGATCGGCGAGTCGCTGCACACCGATGTGGCCGGGTTGCAGTGGACCGTCAACGGTTACACCCTCACGCTGGCCTCCTTCATCCTGCTCGGCGGTTCGCTCGGCGACCGGCTCGGCCGCCGACGCGTCTTCGTCTGGGGGATCATCGGATTCGCGATCACCTCGCTGCTGTGCGCGGCCGCGGTGAACATCGAGATGCTCGTGGCCGCGCGCCTGCTCCAGGGGGTCGCGGGCGCGTTGCTCACGCCGGGGAGCCTGGCGCTGATCTCGGCGTCGATCGATCGGTCCGACCAGGGCAGCGCGATCGGACTGTGGTCCGGTCTGGGCGGGGTGGCCGGTGCCTTCGGGCCGCTGCTCGGCGGTGGCTTGATCGATCTGGTCGGCTGGCGGGCGATCTTCCTGCTCAACGTGCCACTCGCGCTGGTCGTCGCCGTCGTCGCACTGAAACATGTGCCGGAGAGTCGCGATCCGCTGGCGCCGACGCGGATCGACATACCGGGTGCGCTGATCGTCGCCCTCGCGCTCGGGGCCCTCACGCTGGGCCTCATCGATTTCCGAGTGGTGCTGGTGGTGGTCGGGCTCGCCGCGCTGGCCTGTTTCGTGCTGGTGGAACGGCGCAGCCCGAACCCCCTGGTGCCGCCGTCACTGTTCCGGTCGCGGGTGTTCACGGTGGCGAACCTGGTGACCCTGCTCGTGTACGCCGCGCTCGGCGGCGTCTTCTTCCTGCTGGTGCTGCAGTTGCAGTTGGTCGCCGGGTACTCGCCGATGGCGTCGGGCGCCGCGAGCCTGCCGGTCACCCTGCTGATGCTGGTGCTCTCGGCGCCCGCGGGCCGGTGGGCGCAGCGGCACGGGCCGCGAATTCCGATGACGTTCGGTCCGCTGCTGGCCGCGGGCGGGGTGTTCGCGTTGCAGCGGATCGGACCGGGCGCGAACTATCTCACCGATGTGCTGCCCGGCGTGTTCGTCTTCGGGCTCGGGCTTTCGGTGCTGGTAGCGCCACTGACCGGCGCGGTGCTCGCCGCGGTGCGCGAGGGCGAGGCAGGCATCGCGTCCGGGGTGAACAACGCCGTGGCGCGAACGGCCCAGCTGCTCGCCGTGGCGGCGTTGCCGGGGCTGGCCGGGTTGTCCGGCGCGTTCGACGACCCGGTGGCCTTCGCCGCCGGCTTCGACACCGCGATGCGCTGGTGCGCGGTGCTGTTGCTGATCGGCGCGGGCGTCGCGGCGGTGCTGCTGCGCGTGCCGCGTCAGCCCGCTCAGCTCGAACGCGTCGACTGCCTGCCGCACTGCGCGGGCGTCGACGGGCCCGCGCTGGCACCGAAATCATCGGCCGCATAGCGAAAACGGGTCGCGTGGACAACCACGCGACCCGCTGACATCCGGGGAGACGAAGTGGCTAGATCGGGCGGTAACCCGCACCCACGCCACCGCGGGCATTGATATCGGCCATGATCGAGTTCATGTTCGTGCCGACCTCGGGCCCGAAGCAGGCCACGGCCAGGTAGGCGTTGACCATGCCGACCAGCGTCGAACCGACCACCACCGGCGCGCCGGAATCGCCTTCGACCACGCACATCTGTGACCAGGTCTCGGCGCCGGTCGCGAAAATGTCGCCCCAGGTGATGCCGCAGGTGTTGCCGGTGGTCCGGCCTTCCTTGCACACGATCGTCGGGAACTGCGCCGGTCCGCCGACACCGGTGATGGTGACATTGCCGACCCGGTTGACCGGGGTGATCCGGCCCGGCGTGAACTCGATGACCGCGTAGTCGAGTTCGGGGTTGCTGTACGCGAACCGGCCGATCTCGCCGTAGCCCGGATCCACCTCGGCGCTGACCGGCGCGCCCGCGTCGCCGCAGTGACCCGCGGTCAGTCCGACGAGCCTGCCCGCGCCGTCGTATCCCACCGTGGTGACGGTGCATTCGAACGCGTTGTCGATGATGATCCCGGAGCCGCCGCCGATCACCGGGGGGCCTGCTTGCGCGGTGGCCGCGCCGGTGCCGAGTAGCGCTGCACCGAGGGCGAGGGCGAAGGCGGTGTTGGCCACCTTGGCGAGTTTGCTGAACATGTCCCTCCAGATGTCGGAAGTTCGCACAGTAGCAATGCGTTTTGCCTATCGTGCCTGTATTCGGTCCCGGGCGCGCCCATGGACCGGTACGTTCGCCGCCGTGTCGCGCGAATCTTCCCCCGCCGGTTGCCATAGCGATTCCCTATTGAAATCCCGTCTCGGCGCGTCGTTCGTGTTTCTCGCGTGATGTGTTCGGATAATTCGACGAGAACTTCGTTATGAATGACAAATTTCCGCGAAATTCCTTTACCGCGACCGCTGGTACTGGGAAACCATGCAGGAAATGATCTTCGGGCGTAAACCCGCGAGGTCAGGAATTACGGGATGTAGGGTCCGGTATGGCCGGACTCATAGTGGATTCGAACAGTGACCTCTATCTATGACGACGCTCACATGTCAGTGATGTGTTCGGCGCTACTCCGTAGTAAGGTGCGTCAAGCAAACAAGTCGCCGGGGCGTTGAGGGCCCGGCGTCGAGAGGGGTTATGCAGTGCAGTCGACCGAGAGTCCGCCCACACGTTCACGAGTCAGCGAGGCTGTCGACTGGACGAAGGGCCTTTGGGACGACCACCCGAAGAAGTCGCTGGAAACCTTCGGTCGACAGATCACGATGGGTATCGAAGCGATCACGGAGTTGATCGTCGCGATCTTCCGTCGGCGCTTCCCTTTCGACGAGTTCGTTCGTCAGTCCGCGTTCATGGCCAGTGTCGCCGCGGCGCCGACGCTGCTGGTCGCCATCCCGATCGCGGTGATCGTCTCCATTCAGGTCGGCGCGGTCGCGGGCCAGGTCGGTGCCACCTCGTTCATCGGCGCGGCCAACGGCCTCGGCATCATCCAGCAGGGCGCCCCACTCGTCACCGCGCTGATGATCGCGGGCGCCGTCGGCTCGGCCATCTGCGCCGACCTCGGCTCACGCACCATCCGTGAGGAGATCGACGCGATGAAGGTCATGGGCGTCGACCCGCTGCGCCGCCTGGTGGCTCCCCGCCTCGGCAGCGCGATGCTGGTGAGCTTCCTGCTGTGTGGCTTCGTCGTCTTCGTCGGCTTCCTCACCGGCTACATGTTCAACATCTTCGCCCAGGGCGGTACGCCCGGCTCCTACATGAGCACCTTCGCCTCGTTCGCGGTCACCCGCGACCTCGCGGTGGCGCTGTTGAAGTCGGTGCTGTTCGGTCTGATCGCCTCGATCATCGCCTGCGACTGCGGCTTGAACGCACGCGGTGGTCCCGGTGGTGTGGCCAACGCGGTGAACTCCGCGGTGGTCAGCTCCACCGTCATGCTGCTCGGTGTCAACGTGGCGATCACCCAGATCTACGCCGCCGTCTTCCCCCCACAGGTGGTCTGAGCCATGTCATCCACATACGTACCTCCGCTGCTGCGACCGATCCGGTCGCTGCAGAAGGCCAGCAAGGCGCCCGGCGACCTGCTCGCCCGCCTCGGCCACCAGGTCTTCTTCTTCCTGCGTTCGGTCGGGTCCATCCCGCTGGCCTTCAAGCAGTATCCGAAGGAGGTCTGGCGTCTGCTCTCCGACGTCACCTGGGGTAACGGCAATATCGTTGTCGGTGGCGGCACCATCGGCGTCATCCTGATCATCAGCGCCTTCGGCGGGATGACGGTGGCGATCCAGGGCCACACCTCGCTGAACCTGCTCGGATTGAGTCCCATCACCGGTGCGATCTCGGCCTTCGCCACAACCCGCGAGCTCGGCCCGCTGCTGGCGGCCTTGGCCTTCGCGGCCCAGGCGGGCTGTCGATTCACCGCACAGCTGGGCGCCATGCGGATCTCCGAGGAGGTCGACGCGCTCGAATCGATCGCCATCCGCCCGCTGCCCTACCTGGTCAGCACCAGGATGGCGGCCGCGGTGATGGCGATCGTGCCGCTGTACGCCGTTGGTCTGACGACTGCGTACCTGGCCTGCTCGGTCACCGTGCAGTTGATCGGAGGTACCGCGGCAGGCACCTACTCGCACTACTTCTTCCAATTCCTGGTGCCGACGGACGTGCTGTACTCGCTGCTCAAGGTGATCATCTTCGTCATGATCACGACGTTCATCCAGTGCTACTACGGCTTCTTCGCCTCGGGCGGTCCCGAAGGCGTCGGCGTGGCGGCCGGCCGCGCCATCAAGATGTGCATCATCCTGGTGGTGTTCGCGGACCTCGTCATGACATTGGCCATCTGGGGCATCAACCCCGGTATCAGGATCTCGGGGTAAGGGCGCGATGATCATCGATCCGAGTGGGCGCGGGCCCACCATGAAGCAGTTGTACGTGGCGGGTTCCGGCGGTTTGATCGTCTTCGCGATCGTCCTGGGTTTCCTCACCGCCAGGTACCAGGGCTACTTCGTACCCAAGGTCAATGTGGTCGCGAACCTGTCGACCACCGGTGACGGCCTGCCGTCGGATGCCGACGTGAAGTTCCGCGGCGTGCTCGTCGGCGTGGTGAAGAACGTCGAGATCGGCGAGGACGCCGCGCAGAAGGTGAACATCGAGCTCAAGCCCGAGTTCGCCGACGGCATCCCCAACACCGTCACCGCACGCGTGGTGCCCTCCAACCTGTTCGCGGTGACGTCCGTGGAGCTGGTCTACAACGGTGCGAACAGCCAGCACCTGAAAGAGGGCTCACAGATCCCGGAGGACCGCAGCCAGGGCACGATCGCGCTGCAGGACACCCTCACCACGGTGCGCGACATCCTCGACGAGGTCGATCCGGTGCAGTTCGGGCGCGTGCTCGGCACGCTCACCCAGGCACTCGACGGCAGCGGCCGGGTTCCCGGCTCGACCATCCAGCGCCTGGATCACTGGCTGACCACCGTCGCCGACGCGGGCCCGAACCTGGGCGGCATGCTGGACAACTTCTCCGACTCCGCGCACGCGCTCAACCAGTCGGCGCCGGAACTTCTCGACGTGCTCGGCTCCTCGGTGCAGACCGCGAACACCATCGCCACCAAGCGCGAGCAGTTGATCGCGCTGCTGGCCGGTGCGAGCGCCACCACCGACGAGGTGAACGATCTGTTCGCGTCGAATCCCGATGTGGGCAAGGAAGTCACGGTCGGCATGAACGCCACCCTGGGTGCGCTCGCCGCCGACCCCGCGTCGATCACCAGGACCTTCCAGGTCTTCGGTCCCTCGCTGGCCCAGCTCAACACCACCTTCCACGGGGGCCCGAGCGGCAAGCAGATGGTGTGGAACGCCGGCATCACGCTCACGCCGTACCAGCCCAACACCGTCGCCGACTGCCCGCGCTACGGCGATCTGCTCGGACCGAGCTGCTTCACCGCACCGGCCACGGTGTCCCTGCCGCCGCTGCCGGACAACCTGCGTCCGCGCAAGCTCGACTCGGCCGCGGGTCTGCCGCCGCTGGTGTCGATCCCCGGCATGCCCGACATCCCGGGTCTCACCAGTCCCGGCGTCGCGCCGATGCAGACGGCCAACGGCACGGAGGTCAAGCCGTTCCATGGCACGCCGCTCGAGGGCCTCGTGCCGTCGATCCGGATTCCGGGCCTGCCCGGTGCGCTGGGTGGCGCGCCCGCTCCGGCGGCCGCTCCGGCCGCGGCTCCGGCTCCGGCGAGCGCGCCCACCGCGACACCGATCTCCTACTCCGGTGGCGCGGCGATGACTCAGCTGCTCGGTCGCAAGCCGAACGCGTCCGAATATCTGCTGCTCGGTCCGATTTTGAAGGGCGGAACCCTGCAAGTGTCCGAAAACGGGGGTGGCGCATGAGTATCCGCAAGCCACTGATCGGGTTCAGTATCTTCGCGCTCGTCTCACTGCTGGTCACCGTGGTCGTGTGGAACACACTGGCCCGCACGGTCGACGGTGACACCCGCAAGTACACCGCGATCTTCACCGATGTCCTCGGGCTGCGGCCCGGCGACGATGTCCGCATGGCAGGCGTGCGCGTCGGCAAGGTCGAGACGATCGAGCTCGACGGCAAGAACGACGCCAAGGTGTCGTTCATCGTGCAGAGCGACCAGACGCTGTTCAACGACACCAAGGCGCTGGTCAGGTACCAGAACCTGATCGGTCAGCGCTATGTGGCGCTGACCCCGGGCAAGACGCCGAGCCCGAAGGCACTCGAGAGCGGCTCCACCATTCCGCTCGACCGCACCGAGCCCTCGTTCGACATCTCGGCCCTGCTCAACGGGTTCCAGCCGCTCTTCCAGGCGCTCGAACCCGCTGAGGTCAACGCGATGTCGGAGACCCTGATCCAGGCGCTGCAGGGTGACGGAGTCTCGCTGTCGGCGTTCATCGTTCAGGCGGCCCAGCTGGCCACCGATTTCCAGCGTCGCGACGCGATCCTGTCCGACGTGATCACCAACCTGTCCGGTGTGATGGCCGGGTTGGCAAAGCGAGGGGATGAGTTGGAGACCCTGATTACCCAGACCAGGGCGTTGATCGGCGGGCTCTACGACCAGGGTCAGTCGCTGCAGGCGTCGACGGTCTCCCTCGCCGATTCCACGACCGCGCTGGTCTCGATGATGACCAAGATCCAGCCGAAGCTGGCCGCGACCCAGAACTCGACCACCGCGGCGCTGAACCTGCTGCTGGCCAACGGTGCCAAGCTCGACCAGGTCGCGATCGACATGCCGTCCATGCTCGCCGACCTCGGCCGGATGACATCGGAAGGCACCCACGCCAACGCCTACCTCTGTGGTCTGGACATCTCGCTGTACGGGGTTATCTTCCCGCGCGGCCTGGTCAGCCAGATCGGTGGCACCGGCCATTCCGAGGTGTGCAGATGAGCAAGATCAAGTCGGCCTTCGTCGGCAACCGCAACTTCTGGCTCGGAGTGATCGGTGCGCTGTGCATCGTGTTGCTGCTGGTCGGTTCGAGCATCTACCAGTTCATCGGGCTCGGGAAACAGTCCATCGACGCGGAATTCGTGCAGGCCGCGGGCATCAAGACCGGTGACAAGGTCGCGGTCTCGGGTGTGCAGGTCGGCACGGTCTCCGGCGCCAAGATCGAGGGCGATCACGTGGTGATCACCCTCGACGTGGATAGTTCGCTGAAACTCGGTCCCGACGCGCACGCCGCGATCAAGATGGCGACCCTGCTCGGCGCGCGCTACGTCGACCTGCAGCCCGGCGACGGATCGGGTCTGAAGAACAAGACGATCCCGCGTGCCAACACCGACGTGCCGTACAACATCGCCGATGTGGTGCAGGTCGGTACGCCGAAGTTCGAGGCGCTCGACACCAAGAAGCTCGCCGCCTCGCTCAACACCATCAACTCCCAGCTCGGTGATTCGCCGGAGCTGGTGGCCCAGGCGCTCGACAGCGTCGGCGCCGTCGCGAAAGTCGTCGACCAGCGCAAGGGCGAGGTCGACAGTCTGCTCAAGGACCTCAACCGGGTCACGCAGCTGCTCGCCGACAACCGCAACTCGATCCTGCTCGTCATCACCCAGGGCGAGGCCATCGCCAACCGGGTGATGGAACGGCAGAACCTGCTGCGCCAGCTGCTGGACAACGTCGCCACGCTGACCCGTCAGCTGGAGGAGATCGGCGCCCAGAACGGCGACCAGTTCGGCGGCACCATCACCCAGCTCAACACCATGGCCGAGGGTCTGCAGAAGAACAAGGACAATCTCGACAAGCTGCTGCAGATCGGTCAGCCCACCGCGCGCTACTTCAACAACGCGCTCGGCAACGGTAACTACGGTTCGGTCGGCCTGCCGTGGTTGTTCCCCGACAACTGGCTGTGCTTCGTTCAGGTGATCCAGGGGTGCCAAGGATGAAACTGACCAACAAGCTCCGCGTCGCGCGGACCATGATGATCGCCACCACCGCGCTGGCGCTCGGCAGCTGCTCGCTGTTGCCGAGCCAGGTCGACGACGCGCTCGGCCGCTCGACCAAGATCACCGCCGACTTCGAGAACATCGCGGGCATGTACGAGGGCAACGACATCATGGTCCTCGGCCTCGCGGTGGGCAAGGTCGACAAGATCGTGCCCAAGGGCACCTACGTCGAGGTTCACATGACCATCGACGCGGGCACCGAGATCCCGAAGGAAGCGATCGCCGCGATCATCTCGCCCTCGATCGTCACCGACCGCCACATCGAGATCAGCCCGCCCTTCACCGGCGGTGAGACGTTGAAGTCCGGCGATCACCTGCCCAAGGCGCGCACCAGGACACCGGTCGAGCTGGACACGATGATCAAGACCATCGACCAGTTCTCCGCGGCCTTGAAGCCCGAGCCCGGCCAGGAGGGTCTCGGCCCGCTGTCGGGCCGGGTGCTCTACCCGGTGCTCAACGGCAACGGCCAGAAGATCCGCGAGACCCTCGACGCGCTCTCGGGCGCGTTGAAGGTCGGTGTCGACAACAAGGACGCCATCGCCAACATCATCATCAAGCTCAACGAGCTCACGACGATGCTGGCCGACAACGATCAGTCGGTGCGCGACTTCAGCGACCGGGTGACCGCCATGTCGGGGCTGCTCGCCGACCAGGCGCCCGGTCTGCAGGCCACCCTCGATCAGCTCAACCAGTTCCTGGCCAACACCTCGACGACCTTCGCGGGGCATCAGGACGAACTGGCGGCCTCGCTGACCGGTTTGACCAACGTCACCAACCAGCTGCGCGCCAACTCGGGCGCGATGATCGAGATCGTCGACGTGGTGCCGCTGCTCATGCAGAACATCGACGGCGCCATCAACAAGGAAAAGGGCTTCGTCCGCCTGCAAGGGCTGATCGGTACCTTCCTCTCGGGCGAGACGGTCAGTGTTTTCTGCGAACGTATCCAGCTCAAGTCCGATGGTTGCCGCACCGGCAACGTCAAGGACTTCGGTCCTGATTACGGGCTCACCGCCGCACTGCTCGGACTGACGAAATGAACCGACGAATGACGATGAAGGCCCGCCGCGCGCTGCTCTGCGCGGCCGCACTGGCCACGGTCACGGTCACGACCGCCTGTGGCTTCACCGTGGAGGACCTGCCGCTGCCCAAGCCCGGCACCGGCGGCGAAACCTACACCCTGCACGCGAAGTTCGAGAACGCGCTGAACCTGCCCGATCAGGCCAAGGTGAAGGTCGGTGGTTCCGATGTCGGCGTCGTGTCGGCGATCACGACCAAGAACTTCGAAGCCGTGGTCGACATGGAGATCAACACCGATCTCAAGCTGCCGAAGGGCAGTACCGCGGAGTTGCGCCAGGCCACTCCCCTCGGTGACGTCTTCATCGCGCTGAACACGCCGAAGAACGCGGCGGGCGCGCCCGAGATGGCCGCGGGCGACACGTTCACCCTGGCGGAAACCTCGGCCGGCGCCACGGTGGAAGAGCTGCTGGTCTCGGTATCGATGCTGTTCAACGGCGGCGGTGTCGCCAGCCTGAGCAGGCTCGGCACCGAACTCGGCTCGATCCTCAACGGGCACGGCACCGAACTCGGCCATCTGATCTACGAGATGACCGGTGTCATCGGCGAACTGAACGCCAACAGCACCAAGGTCGACACGGTGCTGACGGAGTTCAACACCCTCGCCAACACCATCGAGGCCAACAAGGGTCAGCTCGGCCAGGTGGCCGACACTCTGCCCCAGGCCATCGGCGCGATCGCCGAGAACAACCGGGCGATCGGCGACCTGCTCACCAAGCTGGCCACGGCCACGGCCGCCATCGGCGACTACTCCAACACCACCGGTGACCAGCTGTCGGAGCTGCTCACCAATCTCGACAACCTGATGAACGCGCTGGCCGCGACCGGCAGCGACTTCGGCTATGTGATGGATCAGTTGCACGCGATCCGCCCCGGCGCCAACCAGACGTTCAAGGGTAAGAGCCTGGCGCCGTACGCGACGCTGACCAACCTCGATGTGGGCCTGCTGACCGACCCGGCGAACAGCAAGCTCTGGGATTTGAAAGATGTGAACGATTTCGTCGGCAGCTTCATCCAGGTGCTGCAGATCGTTCAGGGCCGAGTGGGAGGCCACCGATGAGCAGGCTGAAGAAGTTCACCGGCAGCAAAGTCCTGCTGGCGAACTGCGCGCTCGTAGTCGTGCTGTTGCTCGGTGGGTCGTACCTGCTGGTCAACGTGATGCGGGTCAATCCGCTGCGGTCCGAGTACGACGTCACCGTGAACCTGGATCGCTCCGGAGGTCTGCAGCCGGGCAACGACGTGACCATGCGCGGATTCCGGATCGGCAAGGTCACCTCGATCGAGCTGATCAACGACGGCGAGGCGATCGCCGCCAAGACCCAGATCGACAAGGATTTCAAGATCCCGGTCGACACCATGATCCAGGTCGCGGCGCTGTCGGCCGCGGGCGAGCAGTACATCGACTTCCGTCCGAAGAGCGATGTCGGCCCGTTCCTCAGTGACGGTGCGGTGATCAAGTTCAACCCGGAGCAGATCCAGACGCCGGTGCCGGTGTGGGCGGTGCTCGACGACACGAGCGCGCTGATCGCCCAGGTGGATCCGAAGCAGTTCGACGTGATCCTCGACGAGCTCGATATCGCGCTCGGTGCGGGTCCCGACCAGCTGCGTGGCCTGATCAACGGCGTCAGCCTGGTGGTAGCGGGTCTGGACAACCTGCTTCCGCAGACGGTGAACCTCATCGCCAACCTGCGGGTGATCGCCGAGACCACCTCGCATGCCCAGCCGGATCTGCAGACGCTCACCCGGAATTCGGGTGCGCTGCTCACCCAGTTCAACAATGCCAACGCCGAGTTGCAGGGTGTGCTCGACAACGCGCCGGCGCAGTTCGAAATGCTCGGCGCGGTGCTCGACACGACCGCTGATCCGATCAGTTCGCTGGCGGCCAACTTCGTGGCGATCACCAAGGCCGCGCAGCTGCGCACGCCCGCGCTGCGGCTGCTGTTCCCGTCGCTGGCACTGGGACTCGGGTCGATCAGCGCCCCGGCGCACGACGGCGAGTTCCACACCATCATCGACATCTGGCCGCGTCCGACGTGTAACTACGACACCCAGTACCGCCGCAACGAAGAGGTACAGGACGGCAGTATTCCGAAGTGGAACTACTGCACCAACCCGACCTCCGACCTGCAGATCCGTGGTTCGGCCAACGCGCCGCGTCCGAATGTGCCCAACAACGGCGCGCAGATGCCCCCGGGTGTCGACCCGAATGAGCGCACGCCCATTCCCGCCAAGTAGCGATTGTGGACGCCCGGCCAGGTTGTTCACAGCTTGACCGGGCATACTCGCGGGGACATGTGTGGCCCGGCTCACGGGTCACACACAGGAAATCGGTGCGTTATGTGCGCCGGGAAAGAGCAGGATTGATTCGATGACCAGCGACGATGCCCAGAGTAAGTCCGATGCTGCCGAGGCGGACAAGCCCGATCTGGCGAAGGCCGACGACACCGTGAAGGGTGCGGCGGCGACTCCCGAGGTCGACCAGCCGACTGTCACAGCACCGTCCGTGACCGAGGCTCCGGCTCCGGCCGCTGCCCCCAGTGCGGCATCGACCTCGAAGGGCTGGATCGCCGCTGGTGTGGCCGGTGTGGTCGCGGTCGGCGCGATCACCGCCGGTGTGGTGTTCTTCCTGCAGAACAGCAACAAGGCCGAGAAGCTCGACGCCATCGCCGAGTCCACCAAGGCCGCCTGTGATTACGGCGCCATCCTGGCCAACTACGACTACTCCAAAGATCTCGACGGTTACATCGCGTCGATGAAGGCGGGCGCCACCGGCGACTACCTCAAGGAGTTCAGCGACGCCAGCGACGCGCTCAAGGGCGCCATGGTGCAGGCACAGGTCAAGTCGACCGGTGAAGACGTGCAGTGCGCGTACATCTCGGGCAGCACCGACGATGTCAAGGCCATGGTCACCATGACCCAGTACCGCACCAACTTCACCCAGACCCAGCCCGACCGGATGATGTTCGCGATCGAGATGAGCCTGCAGCGCTCGGGCGACAAGTGGCTGGTCAGCAAGCTGGACTCGCCGCTGCTCAAGAACGGCGGCGGCGACGCCACCGGTGGTACGGCGCCCGGTCAGGCTGTTCCCTCGCCTGCCCCCGCTCCTGCCCCGAAGCCGGGAAACTGAGCGCACCGGAAAACTGAGCCGATCGAAACGCCGCGGGCAGGTACGCCCGCGGCGTTTCGTCGTCCGGTCCCACTCCGGTCGCCCGGCACCTAGAACAGGGTGAGAGTCCCTGCCGTTGGTGCGTCGACTGCGACCGACTTCCCTGTGGAGACGGTATTTTTGGCGGCTGGCGCCGCGGGTTCTCGGCCCCGAACCGTGTTCTTGGCGGCTGGCGCCGCGGGTTCTCGGCCCCGAAGCCTCGATTCTTCCCTCCCGGCGGGCACTCCTTCGTCGCGCCCTCTGGTCAGTCCAGAATCGAGGCGGCCGAGAACCGGGTTCTTGGCCGCCGGCGGTGTGGGGGCGAGCGTTCCTTCGCGAATCGCTCTGGCCGCTTCGCCCGCCAGCTTGTCGGCTTGTTCGTTGAAGTAGTTGCCCACGTGCCCGCGAACCCAGCGGAAACGCACCGGTCCTTCGCGGTCGGTGATGGCTCGGTCGATCTGTTTGATGATCTCGACGTTCTTCACCGCGCCGCCGGTGGAGGTGCGCCAGCCGTTGCGTCGCCAGCTGGTGATCCACTCCGAGGCGCACTTGATGGCGTACTGCGAGTCGCTTTCGATGAGCATCGGTTCGGTGCCCGGGTGGGCGAGGATGGCTTCCAGTATTCCGCGCAGTTCGGCGATCTGGTTGGTGCCGCTGGCCGCGCCGCCGCTGTCGGCCGGTCCGGAATGATTCACCCATGCCCAGCCGATGGCACCACCGGGATTGCGCAGGCAGGACCCGTCGGTGCTCACGATGATCATGACCGCCACCCTAGGCGATGCGGCCGACAAGATCGGTACCGTGAAATGCCTCGATCTCCCTTCGCAACCGCGATTCCGTTCGGCGCAGTGCCGATTTCGCGGCCGCGTCGACGAGGCCTTGGCACAGGCGGCCGAACATGCCGCGTGGTGGTGGATAGTCGGCTTCGGAGGTCAGCACCGACCGCTCGTAGCCGAGTGGATCGAACCGCAGGGTAACGGTTCCGTATACCCGCCCACGCAGGGTATACCCGATGACGGCATTTCGCCGATATTCGGTGATCTCCACCGATGATCGCAGCGGGATCACCCCGAAAAGCCGGACTTTCACCGCGAACGCGGCACCCAATCCCTGATCCGGCTCGCCCTGCGGTGCTGCGTCGGTGATGCCGAACATCCACCGCGGCCCGTTGCGGAAATCCTCGGCGTAGGCGAAAGCGGCATCCACCGGCGCGCCGACGTCGCTCGCAAACCTGATGTGGCCCATCGGCCCTCCCTGTTCCGGGTGGGCTTCGCGCCCACACGTACAGGTGTTAAAAGTACTACAAATGTCCTCTTTATTTAGGAGAATGGAGCTGTTCCACCAGGTATCGCGCGATCGGCATCGCCGAGGTGGCGGCCGGGGACGGAGCGTTGAGCACGTGAACGGATCGTGGGGTGCGCTCGATGAGGAAGTCGTGCACCAACGTGCCGTCCCGCAGTACCGCCTGGGCGCGGATGCCCGCGCGGTGCGGAAGGAGGTCGTCGATGGTGAGTTCGGGACAGTATTTGCGGCATTCGGCGAGGTAGCCGCGCTTGAACACCGAATTGCGGAGCTCGCGTATCCCGGTGGCGAGATGGGCGCGGGCCACCCGGCGCACGCCGGGGAAGCTCAGCACGTCGACGGCGTCACGCCGGTTCACGCTGCCCTTGCGGTAACCCTCCCTGGACAGGCCGAGCACCGCGTTGGGGCCGACGGTGAGTTCGCCGTCGATGGTCGGACTCAGGTGAACGCCGAGGAACGGCAGCGCGGGATCGGGCACCGGATAGATCAGCGTGCGTACCAGATCCGACCGCTCGGCGGGGAGCCGGTAGTACTCACCACGGAACGGAACGATCCGGAAATCGGTGTCGATCCCGGCCTTTCGCGCCATCCGGTCGGCCTGCAGCCCCGCGCACACGATCAGGGTGCCCGCGGTGATCGAACCGCCGGGACCCGAAACCGTGACGGCGGAGGCACTCTCGGTGATGTCGTCGACAGCGGTGCCGAGCATGATCTTTCCGCCCATCGACTCGACCTCGGCGGCGAGCGCGGCGGTGACCACCGTGTAGTCGATGATGCCGGTGTCGGGCACGAACAGCGCGCCCACCCCGGCGATCCGTGGTTCGCGCCGCCGCAACTCGGCCGCGTCGATCGCCTCGACCGCCACGCCGTTGGCGATCGAGCGCTCGTACAGCGCGAGCATCCGCTGGTGTTCGGCGGTATCGGTGGCTACCAGTAGTTTTCCGCACTCACGGAACGGAATGTCGTGGGACGCGGCGAATTCCTTCGTCCACCGCGCACCGGCCCGGCACAGCCGTGCCTTCAAACTGTCCGGGGGATAATAGATCCCGGAATGGATGACGCCGCTGTTGTGGCCGGTCTGATGCGCGCCGAGCGAGTCCTGTTTCTCGATGAGGACCAGGCTCGCCCCGGGATACTCGGTCAGCAGCCGATGCGCGGTGGCCACGCCGACGATGCCGCCGCCGACCACGCAGTAGTCGTACGCACCCGAGGTGCCGCGAGGAGTCACACGCCGACGGTAGTCGGCAAGTCCTCGGTCGCCGACCACGGAGTCTCGGCGTTGCCCTCGTCGGCGACCGATTCCGTGGCAGAGTGGGAGTTCTCGACCGGTTCGGTGCCGGTCCCCTCGACCCGCAGCGTGTGGTCGCCCAGACCGGGGTCCGACAGCACGAACACCAATTGACCACGGCGCGCGTCGAATTCGGTGTGCAGGGCGGTGACCGCGGCCGGATCGACAGTCAGGCCCAGGTATTTCGCCGCCACCGTCACGAGGTTGGTGTCCACGGTGAACGACACGGAATCACTGCGCGGCGGCGCCACCTGCGCACCGACATAGGTGCCGCCGATTCCCACCCGACCGGTGAGCCGTGAATTATCCGGTCGCGCACCGACTCCGGATTGCTGTGCGGTGACCGGTGTCCGCGTGGCGGCGGGGGCCGAACGTTCGGTGGACAGCGCGGGCTCGCGCCAGGACATGGCCAGCTCGACACCACCGTCGCGGGGCGCGGAGTCCTCCACCGGGAAGGGGCGGTGATGGCCGGGGTTCGGTGCCGCGGCAGGCCCGGCGAACTCGGTCGGTGGCGGGTCGAGCCTCGGCATGTGATTGACGATGTAGGCGCCCGCGGCCACGGTGAGGCAGAGGCTGGCGGCGCCGGAGACGATGATCGCGGACAGGCGAAGGATCTGAGCAGGCCGATGTGCGGTCACGATGCGGTTCCCTCCTGTGGCTGTGGGTATACCCGAGTAGAGCGGGCCCGCATCGTTGAAAGCCACGTGCTGATACCCACGGTACCGAGTACCGCGCGTAGTCACCGCCTCGCACGGCTGAGATCAGAACCACATCCGGAAAGGTCTCGTATCAGTCCTAGTCGGGGCGGGTTTTCGGCTGGGCAAGTGTTTCTCACACCTGGCAACGGGTACCTGGAGGATGCAGGCGAGCGTCATTCACGACTGCCACGGTGGTCACCCCCGGCCAACGACGTCCGGGGCAGTCGGCACACGAATGGCGCTTGGGAGGGCGCTCGCCTGTGTTGTTGGAGCGCTGGCGCGCTCGAGTCGCGGCCCCTGGGGGCCGCCGGTCAGGCA
>NZ_BDAX01000051.1 GCF_001612665.1 Nocardia alba NBRC 108234
TAGCACGTGGAGGACGGAGCGATTCGGCGAGAACTGCGGCCATAGCGTGCACGAGTCACTCGGGTATCGACCCCGACTCCGCGACCAGCCGGTCCAAACGAATGCCTAGTGGCACCTCGAAACAACCGATCTTCGTTAGGGTCACGCCCCGTCTCTTGACTGCCTCGGCAACCAGGGCAGTCGCGACCTGATACTCCCCATCGAGGGGGCGACGCCACCGGCAATCCGCTCGCTGGGCGGCTGTGTTGGATTGCCTCGCAACGATGTTCGACGACCATGGCTGCTGACTCGACCGCGTCAAGCTTTCGGGTGAACTGCTCGAATTCCGGCTAAAACTACGTAATCTGCTCGCCGGACGAGCGGGAAACCTCATCTGAATGCCATGTCCGATTCCTGCCGGACATCGGAGAACCCTCTGCGTTGAATAGCTTGCATGAGCGAAACCAACACCCCCACAACCACAACGGCACTGGTAACCGGTGCGAGCCGGGGCATCGGCCGTGCGATCGCCGAACGATTGGCGCGAGACGGTGTACTGGTAGCAGTACATTTCGGTCACAACGATGCCGCGGCCAAAGACGTCGTAGCCGGGATCGAAGCCGAAGGTGGCCGGGCTTTCGCGGTTCGCGGTGACCTCGGCTCCACCGACTTCGCCACGCTCCTCGATGACGTGGACGCGGGGTTCGCCGGACTCGGCGCTCCGGCCGGTCTGGATATCCTGGTCAACAATGCCGGCATGACCGTCATGAAGGGCGTCGACACCATGGCGCCCGGGGAATTCGACACTCTCTTCGCCACCAACGTCCGCGCCCCGTTCTTTCTGGTGCAGGGCGTCCTCGACCGGATTCGTGACGGCGGCCGCGTCGTGAATCTGTCTTCGGCCGTTACCCGGTTGGCGATTCCCGACATCCTGGCCTACACCATGACCAAAGGCGCTATCGACAGCTTCACCCGTGTCTTGGCCCAGGCTCTCGGCCCGCGCGGCATCACTGTCAACGCTGTCGCTCCCGGGTATGTACTCACGGATATGAACGCCTGGCTCATCGACAACCCTGATGGTCAGCGTGAAGCCTCGTCCAATGTCGCGCTCGGTCGCGTCGGGCGCCCTGCCGATATTGCCGACATCGTGTCTTACCTCGTCAGTGACGACGCTCGGTGGATCACCGGTCAAACCATCGACGCCAGCGGCGGTACCGCTCTCTGACCGGCAGGACCGTCGCAGCCGCCCGGCGGTGAACTGCTTCGTAAGCGACAATGCCGTCGCATAGGAAAGCAGACGAAGGAGACACAGATGGCACCGTCGACCTGGATGCAAGCGGTGAGTGACGAGGAGATCCGCGCACTCCGGCGGGCACCGGCCGGAATCCACGAACTCGACAAGCCGAACTTCTACCTCACCCACTTCGGCGGTGCGCTCAACTATTTCCTCACCGGCCAGACGTGGCCGGGACCCGAACATCACGAACTGTGGCCGGTGATCGGCGGCACCGACAGCACCCCGTGCGCGACCCTGGAGAACGGCTCATTCTCGGTGATATGGCCGCCGCGGGTAGTCGAACTCGCCACACTGCTGGGCGGGCTCGATGTGACAGCTGTCGGCATCGCCGTCGGGCGAGCTGATTTCGCGGACCTCGTCGACGAGCACGAGCTCTATGAACTCGAACTGATCACCCCCGAGGAAGGTCCGGAGACCATCCGCACAGAACTCGAACGACTGATCGACTTCTACTCCGCGGCAGTGGATTCCGGGCTCGGGATCGTGATGTACGACAGCTGAGAACAGCAGGAGACGACCCTGGGGTGCGCAGCCATCGGCATGTACGTCCACGCTGGATCGTCGAGCTCCTGGGTCATGCGCTCCAACGGATCGGCTCGCCGAGCGCGTCGGCAAGGATGTTGGGGTTGTGCTGGAACAGCGGGCCAAGGCCGAGGCTGGTCAGCACGCGCGCGATCTGACCGCTGTCCCAGCGGGCTGGTTCGGCGTGGTCCAAATGCAGGTAGTAGCGCCACACGTCGTAGTCCTCGATCACTATGTCGATCATCGGTGGGGTGTGGGCGCAGTCCAGGCGTGGAATCTGTTGTCTCGGAAGCAACATCACCAGTGCCATCCCGTGGATGATGTGCTGTTCGCCGGTCACCTCGGTGATCCAGTTCTTGGTGGCCAGGCTCGCCGCGCGGGCCTGCTCGACCGGGTTATGGGTGGTGTCGTTGCCGTACATGTCGGCGACACTGCCGTCGTCCATGAGCCATGGCCCGTTCGGTGGCACGACCAGCACTCCGTCCTGGCGTCGGCGAAAGCCCTTGATCTCGGTGGCGATACAACGTTGCGGTGTCCAGACCAGGGCGTCGACCTGACGGAAGCGGCGGCCGCGGCCGGGGACCTCGACGTTGAGTACCGCGACACCGGGCTGTTGCGGGCTGGCCTGGACCCAGTTGGCGAAACGCAGCTCGGCATTGGACAGATCCCGGCGCTGATTGTTGACCAGAAGCAGCATGCCCGCACCCCTCTTCGGTCCCCGCCGACGAGCCACTCCCGCCCAGCGATGCGAGACCTGTCGCACCAACAGTATCCACTGAGACCGACTGTGCTGGTGGAGATTTCGGCCACGGTGACCCTGCACGGGTCGCGTGTCCGCCTGACGCGACGCCCGGGTGGCGCGGCACGCCCGGTCGCTTCGTCCTCCTCGGGCAGGGACCGCGAGGTGCTCACGCGGCGTGATGAATCGGGTTCCTCGGTCGCTCGACTCTTCGGGGCTTCCCGGTCGACGGCGTCCAACAGGGCGAAATGACCTGATAGTGGCCATTTCTGGTGAAGACGGGTTCAGACCGTGAGCGCGAGGTGGTCGTCGGTGGTCTGCGCACGCAGCTCACCCAGCAGTCTGGTGAGTTTGCGAGACACGCTCATCTGGGAAACGCCGAGGCGCTCGGCGATCTCACCTTGGGTGAGTGTGTCGTAGAACCGCCAGATCAGCAGCTGCTGATCCTCCGGCGACAACTGTGCCAACAAGGGCGCGACCGTGATCGTGTCCTCGGCCATCTGGAAGCGCGGGTCTTCGTCGCCGAAGGTATCGGCGATGGTCATGCTGGGGTCGCCGTCGGTCTCCCGGGCTGGGGTGTCGAGGCTGCGCGTCTGGAACGCGTTGGCCGCCACCAGGGTGCGGGCGATATCGGTGACCGGAACGTCGAGTTCGGTCGCGAGTTCTTGGGCGGTGGGGGAGCGGTGGAGTCGACGGGTCAGCTCGTCGGTCGTCGCCCTGACTTTGCCCTGGAGTTCCTTTTCGCGACGCGGCACGTGCAGGGGCCAGATGTGGTCGCGGAAGTGTCTGCGTACTTCACCCATCGCGGTGGGGACCGCGAAACCCAGGAACGGTGATCCGGTGCGCACGTCGTAGCGGTCGACGGCCATGACCACGCCCAGGCGCGCGGTCTGGAGCAGGTCGTCGAACACTTCGCCGCGGCCGGCGTATTTGCGGGCGATATTCCCGGCCAGGGGCAGGCAGATCTCGATGATCTGATCGCGCAGGGCAGCGTGTTCGGGGCTGCGCGGGTCGGTCAGCGCCAGGTGCACGAACAGGGGTTCGGCGTTTTCGTAGGTGGCGGCGGTGGTGGGCATGCGGATCAGCTCCTGGCGTTCGTAGTGCTCAACGGGAGGTGACTGAGAGGCCGTTGAGGCCCAGCATTTTGGAGGAACATCGTCATCGCCACGCCGAGGCTGACGGCACCGAAGGAGGCGACGTGCGGCGAGGCGGTCAGACCCGACACAAAGAACACGCAGGTCGCCAACACGATGGTGGTGCTGGTCAGATCCACGCGCGACGTACTCGGTGCCCGATTACGTGTGTTGGTCATGAGCGCAGGGTTGACCGTCGCGGACGCGAATAAACCGGAACTAGTCAATGATGTTGGTTTGGTGATATTTCCGGACTTCGGGATTGAAACACCCGCTGCGGGGGAAAGAGCCGGTTCAGTGGGGCCGTGGCGAATGTGCTCCTCACGGAGTGAGCGGTCCACCGGCGGCGCGCCAGTCGATCAGGCCGCGGCTCATATTGACCGCTTCGAAGCCGTTCTCGACCAAGAGGTTCGCCGCGCCCGCGGAGCGAAGGCCGCCGGTGCAGAAGGTAATGAGCAGACGGTCCTCGGGAAGTTCCATGCAGCGCGCGAGAAGCATTTCGAGCGGCATGTGCACAGCACCCGGGATGTGCACTCGATTCCACTCGAACTCACGGCGGACGTCCACGATGACCGCGCCCTGCGCGACAAGGCGCACCGCCTCGGTGGCGCTGATGGCTGGGGGTCGGCGTAGGTAATGACGCAAGCTCACGCGCGGCGCTCCGCTCCTCGTACGAGACGGAGGGCTCCCGGCGTACTGCGCAGGTGACACAACGGCAGAGGATCCATAACCTTCAGTGTAACTGAAGGTTGGCGAACGGGGTGAAGGCACTCGCCCTGCGAGATCGGTCATGTCAGAGTGATGCGAGCAGGTCCCGCGTGTAGGCGTCGAGTTCGCGAGCGGCGGCCGCGTCGAATCCCCGGTCCGCGACGCTGATACGCCTGCCCTCGATGAAGGCGCTGAGCGGCTCGGCGGGCGGGGTGTCGATCAGTTCGACGATCGGATCCGCTGCTGCCGCAATCGGTTTGGCGTTGCGGCGCATGTTCTCCACCATGGCGGCGGTGATCGGATCATAGGCGCCGGTCTGCGCGGTGGCGGTGACGCCGGGATGTACCAGGATGTAGCGTGTGCGTCCCTGCGGATACTGCTCGGCGAACGCGACGCCGAGCAGGTCGTTGAGCTTGCCTCCCTGGCCCAGTGCGGCGCCGCCGCTGTAGTGCCGAGTTGATTGCAGGTCGTCGAAGTCGGCTGCCGCCAGTGATGCTCCCGGCCCGGCGACATTCACGATCGCGGGGTGGGGTGCTCGCTCGAGCGCGCCGCGGAGCCCGTGACCGAACAGGTAGCGGCTCAGATAGAAGTGGGCGAAGGTCGCCTCGAGCCCGTCGACGGTGCGGGTGCGAAACGAACGGTAGAAGCGGGCGCAGAACACGAGTGTGTCGATGACCGGATGGGTCGCGCGGATTTGTTCGATCGCGGCCCGGTTGGCGGCCACCGAGTCCAGATCGGCCTGCAGGAATGTGCCGAGTTCGCCGGCTTTCTCCTCGAAGGCGCGGCCCTTGTCCGGATCCCGGCCGATCACTACGACCCGGTCGCCGCGGCCGAGATATTCCTCGGCGAGGTAGCGGCCGATGCCGTCGGTGCCGCCGGTGATGACGATGGTGCTCATTCAGGCCTCCTGGCTGACCGCAGCCGGTGATGTCGTCGGATTGTCGGTGTGCCGACTGGTGCGGAAGGCGTGCCCCCGCGACGCCGTCGTCGCCAGCAGCGAGGCCGCCGCACACGGTGCGGTCGCCCATAGCAGTGCCGCGGTTGACGTCGTGCCCCCTACGGCGAGCAGGATACCGGTGCTCAGGGCGATGAAAATGGTCGCCGAAAGTCGTTGCGTCAGTTGCAGGAACGAGGCGGCCACACCGTGCAGTGAACGCGGCGCGAACGACAGTGTCACTGTTCGCAATGGCGGCTCGACCACGCCGGACGAGACGCCCGCGGCGAACTGGAGTACCGACAGGATCGCGAACAGAGCCCAGCCGTTCCAGCACAGCGCGGCCACACCGCTGCCCGCCAGCACTGCCGTCTGGACGACCAGTCCGTGGGTGACCAGCGCCGGTCCGCTCCGCGCGAACAACCTCTCGCTCCACCGCGCGGCCACCATCCGGGCTACGGCGGCCGGGATCAGCGCCGCAGCGACCGCAAGCGCCGGGATCGAGTACACCTGTAGGAAGTACACGGTCGTCACTGTGCCGAAGGCGAGCACGGAACCGAACCACAAGAGCGCCACTATATTTCCCGTCACGTACCCTCGCGAGCCGATCAGCGCGGGCGCGAACAGCGGCGTCTTCCCACGGCGGGCATAGCCGCGTTCCCAGCGGACGAGCGCAACGACGAGCAGCGCGCAGAGGGCGCCGATGGCCATGAGCGTCCGCCCGGGCAGGCCGGGGTCGATGGCGGGGATCGTCACCAAGACCACGAGTGCGCCGAGGAAAGCGATCCCGGGCAGATCCAGGTCGATCCTGCGGTGCAGCCGTGGCGTTCGAGGTATGCCCCAGAGGCCGAGAACGATGGCACCGAGCGTGAAAGGTGTCTGTAGCAGCAGGATCACCCGCCAGGCGAAATCGGCGGGCAGCAGCCACAACGCGATACCTGCGATCATCGGACCCGCGACGGCGGCGAAGGCACCGGCGATGGTGTATCCGACCAGCGCCCGAAGCCGTTCGGGACCCTGGAACGTGTCCTGGATGACACCGAGTACCTGTGCGCTGAGGATGCCCGCACCGAAACCTTGGATCAGGCGACCGCCGATCAGCAGCGATGCGTCGTGTGCCAGGGCCGCGGCCACCGCGCCGATCAGGAACACGGTCAGTCCCGAGACGAACAGGACGCGTCGGCCGTAAGCGTCGCCGAGCCGGCCTGCCGGAGCCAGCCCGAGGCCGAAAGTCAGCGACAGAGCGGCGAGGAACCACTGGATGTCGTCGTCGGCGAGATGCAGCGCGGATCGCACCGCGGGCGCGGTGAAAGCGACGACCGCGGCGTCGAACAGTGTCGCGAATCCGGCGCCGTAGCAGCACCACAGCGTCGCCCGCGTGGCGGACTTCGCCGGGAGCGCGTCACGGGTCGTCGCGGGTACTGCCACATCGCTACTCACCCGGCTACCGCGCACCACGATTCATAGGAGGATTCTGTGTCGGTGGGCTCGCGAGCACACCCCTTGAGATCCCCTTGCGCGCAAAAGGCGTGCCCGGGCAGTGGTGTTGAGGGGGCTCCTGTTCACCGAGATCGAAGGACTGCCAGAACACCTTCCGGATCGTCGACAACTACTCGACCGGCGGTTCCGAGCCGCAGAATGTGGACTGCCTACCTGGTGGCTGTTCGGCGTCGAAAGTGCCGGGGGCGGCGAGAATTCGTTGTATTCCGGTCAGGGCCGCGCCGAGTACAGGACCGCCACGTCCCAGTGCGGACGCCGTGATGGCCTCGGTGTCGAAGGGCCGCACGGTGAGCCGGGACCGTATCTGGTTGCGGATGTGGGGCAGCAGCCACGGTGCCAATTCGGCGTAGGCACCGCCGAGGACGACCGCCGCGGGGTCGACGAGGCTGATCGCGGTGACCAGTGCGATGCCGAGGGCGTCACCGGCGCGCCGGATCGCCTGCAAGGTCACGGTGTCGCCCGCGGCGGCGCGTTCGGTGAGAAGGGTGATCGGATCGGCATCGAGCGCTCGTTCGGTCAATTCGGCCGCGCGCAGGACGGCGTCCTGGCTGGCGTACTGCTCGAGGCAGCCGTGGGCACCGCAGGTGCACGGTGGTCCTTCGGGGTGGATGGGAACGTGGCCGAGTTCGCCCGCGTAACCGCGGGATCCGGTGTGCAGGTGTCCGTCGACGACCAGTGCCGCACCGATACCCATCTCGGCCGAGACGTGCAGGAAGTCTGTTGCGGCGTGTCCGGTCCAGAGTTCGGCCATGGCGCCGAGATTGGCTTCGTTGTCCACCTTGGCCGGCGCGGTTCCGGGCCACAACTGTGTTGTCGGCACGTTGTGCCAGCCGAGGTTGGGAGCGTGGACCACCGTTCCCGATCGGTCGGCGAGAAGTCCGGGTACCGCCAGGACGGGTGGGAGCGGCCGCAGATCGAGGGTGGCGGCCTCAGCACAGGCCTCGTCGGTCAGTCGCGCGAGCGCGGTGAGGGTAGAGGTGGGCTCGCGCCGCGCGTTGGCGACCTCGACCCGGCGCGAAACACGAATATCCCCGCGCAGGTCGACCACGCAGACGGCGAGGTGGCCGACACCGACTTCGATGCCGAGTCCGGCCGGTCCACGGTCGTTCATGGCCAGTATCCGGCCGGGGCGTCCGGCCCGGCCGCTGGTGGTGGCCGGGCCTTCTCGCACGAGACCGGTCGTGATCAGTTCGTCGACGAGGCTCGAGACCGCGGCCCTGGTCAGCCCGCTCCGTGCGGCGACGGTGGCACGCGAGATCGGCGTGTGCGTGGCGACCAGGCGCAGGACCAGTGCCAGGTTCTGCCGTCGCATCCCGAGCTGCGAGGCCGGTACGGGTGTTGTGTCGCTCATTCCGACATTTTCCCGGTGGCGTCGCGCACCTGGTATCGGTCGGGGGCCGGCAGGGCCCCGGACGCGCGCAGGGTCGCGGCCAGCCGCTCGACGGTGGCCGTGTCACGGGGTATCGGGTCGAGGGTCGTGCCGTGGCGGGTCCGCCACCGGCGGGCGACGGCGTCCGCGCGTTCGCCGGTCAGCAGGCTCGCTGCCTGGGCGGCCGCGCCCAGGGCGACCAGTTCCGCGGTGGCGGGCAGTAACAGCGGCCGTCCGGACAGGCGCCGCACCGTGTTCTGCCACGCGATACCTTGCGCGCCGCCGCCGATCACCAGCAGTGGCGTGCTCGGAGTTATGGTGTCGCCGTCGCAGGCCAGTACCCGGTCGAGTGCGGTCAATAGGGAGAAGACCGCGCCGTCGTAGGTGGCTTGGAGCAGTTGGCCCGCGGTGGTGTCGTGGCGCAGCCCGTGGATCGAGCCCGTGGCGGTCGGAAGGTTCGGGGTGCGTTCCCCGTCGAAGTACGGCAGCACGGTGACCGAACCGCCGAATTCGACATCCTCGCGGCCGCGGCCGAGGAGCCCGGCGACGTGGTCGACAGCGCGGGTGCAGTTGAGTGTGCAGGCCAGCGGCAACCAGCTGTCGGTGGCATCGGCGAATCCGGCGATGACGCCGGTCGGGTCGTTCGGGCGGGTTCGGGCCACGGTGTAGGCGGTGCCCGAAGTGCCCAGGCTCAGGACGGGTACGCCGGGTTCGAGCCCGAGTCCGAGCGCCGCGGCCATATTGTCTCCGGTTCCGGCCGCGACCGGGATTCCCGCACGTGTGGGACCGCCGGATCTGGTGACACCGGCGGGAGAACCGGGCGATAGGACGGTCGGCAGTGCGGCCGGGTCTAGTGCGATGTGGTCGAGTATCTCGTGGTCGTAGCCGTCGGCGTTCCACCAGCCGGTGCCCGACGCGTCGCCGCGGTCGGTGACCGCCGCGCCGGTGAGCCGCTCGGTCAGATAGTCGTGGGGCAGTCGCACGGCCACCGTGCGATCGGCGTTGCGGGGTTCGGCGGCCCGCAGCCAGGCCCACTTGGTGGCCGTGAACGACGCGGTCGGTACCGAACCGATCCGAGCGGCCAGCCGTTCGGCACCGAACCTGTCGATCATCGCCCGGGCCTGTGGTGCGGAACGGACATCGTTCCAGAGCACTGCCGGACGCACCGGGTTGCCCGCGGAGTCCAGGGTGACCAGCCCGTGCTGTTGAGCCGCGACGGCCACCGCGTGGGCACGGTCGGCGTAACCGGTGGCCGCGACCGCCTCGCAGTAGGCGTCCCACCAGCGGTCCGGGTCCGATTCGCGGGCGGCGCCGGTGTTGACGGTGTGCGCGGCTCGGCCTGCGCCGAGAATCCGTCCGGTGTCGATATCGACGGCCAATGCCTTGGTTGCCTGCGTCGAACTGTCGACGCCGATCACGATGCGGGGATGTGCCATGTCGTCGTTCGCTCCTGACCGATCGGGTGGTTCACACGGTCCGCTCATCTGGCGAGCGACAAGGTTGCCGTCGAGGCATGGGGATCGCCGCAGTACGCCGCGGCCTCGATGGCGAACTCCGCTGTCGGCATCACCATGGCGGTTCCGTTCCATCGCTGTAATGGTCTTGTCGTGCAATCGATCTCGAGCGTGAGGATCCGGCCGGGGTCCAGCTGAACGGTTCGGAATCCGACCAGTTCCCGGACCGCGAGTGAGTCGGTGGCGCGGACCGCGTAGATCTGGACGACATGACGGCCCGGTCGGTCACCGGTATTGGCCACGGTGACGCGGGCGCCGAAACGATCGCCGTGCACCGGTCCGATCTCGAGGTCATCGAACGCGAATGTCGTATAGCCGAGACCGAAACCGAGCGGGTAGGCCGGCTCGATCCCGTCGCGATCGAGTGTGCGCTGACCCCACCACCGACCGTATTCGATGACGCGTGCCGCCCAATCCGGGGCGGGAAGATCTGCCTGCCGACGTGGAATGACGACGGGCAACCTGCCGCCCGGTTCGCTGTCACCGAGCAGTATGTCGGCGATGGCGTGACCGCCTTCCATGCCCGGATACCACGCGAGGAGTACCGCCGCGACGTCGCTGTCCCAGGGGTCGAGGACGACAGTGCCGCCGCCGACGACCACGACGATCGTGCGGTCGTTGACCGCCCGCACGTCCTCGATGAGCCGGATATCGTCCGGATGCAGTCGCAGATCACGGCGGTCACCGCCCATTTTCGCGCGCCCGAGCAGCCTGCTCGCCAGCTTGCTGAGTACCCCGGCCACCGGTCGCCAGCGGGTGATACCGCCGAACAACCGGACGGCGTCGGCGTCCATGGCCACCAGCGCCTCACCCTCGTCCTCGGCGCCGAGACCGACGACCACGACGGCGGCGCTCGCCGACTGCGCCGCCGCGACCGCCGCGGTGTGTTCACCGGCATGCACGACCCGGTCGCCCAGCCGCGCTCGCATCCCCTCGAGGACGCTGGTCGTCACGGGGGGATGAACCTTGGACGAACCGTTGTCACCGAGATTGGTTGTCGCGGCGCGTCTGCCGAGTACCGCGACCCGGTCCACCGCATCACCGCTCAACGGCAGCGCGGGCGCACCCGCGACGTGTTCGTTGCGGAGCAGGACCGATCCGCGGCGTGCGGCCTCTCGCGCGAGGGCGCGATGCTCGGCACCGGCGACCACAGCGAGGTCGGGTGTCGGTTCGGCCCGTAGTGCGAGCGCGACCTGTGCCGTGATCAATCGGATACCGGCCTGCTCGACATCGGCCGTCCGGAGTCGGCCCTGTCGCAGCGCTCGCGGCAGCGCGGCGGCCCGCTGTTGACGGAACGGCATCTCGAGATCCTGTCCGGCGGCTACCGATCCGATCGGATCTCGTAGCCCCCAGACGAAGTCGGTCATCACGAAACCGGTGAAACCCCAGTCCTCGCGCAGGATTTCGGTGAGCAGATGCCGGTTCTGGCCGGCCCACTCGCCGTTGACCGAGTTGTAGGCGCTCATCACCGCGTCCGCGCCCGCCTCGATCACGGTGCGGAAGTGGGGGAGGTAGACCTCTCTCATGACATCGTCGGCGACCCGGACGTCGACCTGGAAGCGAGCCTCTTCCATGGAGTTGAGCGCGAAATGCTTGACGCAGGTCAGCACCCACGGCCGTGCCCCTCGAACCAGCGCCGCGCCCATGGCGCCCAACAGGATCGGGTCCTCGCCGTAGGATTCCTGGGATCGTCCCCATCCCGGCGCGGGCGCGAGGTTGACGCAGACGCCGGCGAAGAGGTTGGCGCCCTGGGCGCGTGCCTCGGCGCCGATCGCCGCGCCGATCCTGCCTTCCAGATCCACATCCCAGGACGCGGCTCGGGAGATGGCGGCCGGGAACGCGGTCGAGGACCCCATCACGACCCCGCGGGGGCCGTCACTGAACCGAATGCCGGGAATGCCGAGCCGATCGATCCGCCCGGCCTCGTACGGAATCCTGTTGTATCCCTTGGCCGCCGAAAGAAATCCCCGCGACATCGACAGATCCCCGTCGAGCAGGAACAACTTCTCGGCCTCGGACAGGCGGGCGAGTAGGGCGGCGGCGGCCTCGCGCGCGCCGAGTTCTCCGGCGGCCACTGTGTCGACGGCGTCGGCGAAGGCGGTGCCGGGTTCGTACACGGCGTCTGTCATCGGTTTCTCCTGCGCCGTCAGCGGGTGCCGAGCAGATGCTCGAGGGCCAATTGGTCGAGCCGTTCGAAGGCCATGCCCCGCTCACCCGCGGCCTCGACATCGAAATCCTCGAAACTCGAACGATCCGCGAGCAATGCGGCCAAGCCGTCAGCCGCGGTCGGTTTCGCGAGCTCGTCGAGCCGGGAGTCACGCAGCGCTTGTCGCACCTGCTCGTCGGCGCGGAACGCGCGAGCACGCTCGGCGAGGATCAGGTAGTTGCGCATGCAGGCCGCTGCCGCCTCCCACACGCCCGCCGCGTTCTCGGTGCGCGCGGGCTTGAAGTCGAAGTGGCGCGGCCCCTGATAGCCGCCGTGTTCGAGTACGTCCACGAGCCAGAACGCCTGGCGCAGGTCCCCGCCGCCGAAGCGCAGGTCCTGGTCGAATCGCGGTCCGTTCTGACCGTTGAGATCGATGTGGAACAGTTTGTCGTGCCACAGCGCCTGGGCGATACCGTGCGCGAAGTTGAGCCCGGCCATCTGTTCGTGACCGACCTCGGGGTTCACCCCGACCAGTTCGGGATACTCCAGCTCGCCGATGAAGGCGAGCGCGTGCCCGATCGTCGGCAGCAGGATGTCCCCGCGCGGCTCGTTCGGTTTCGGTTCGATCGCGAAGCGGATCGGATACCGCTGCTCGGTCACGTACTGTCCGAGCAGGTCGAAAGCCTCCGCGAGGCGATCCAATGCCACGCGAACATCCTTGGCGGCACCGGACTCCGCGCCTTCGCGGCCACCCCAGGCCACATACACCGACGCGCCGAGTTCCACCGCCAGATCGATGTTGCGGATGGTCTTGCGCAGCGCGTATCGGCGCACATCCCGGTCGTTGGCGGTGAAAGCACCGTCCTTGAACACCGGATGCGTGAACAGATTCGTCGTTGCCATCGGCACCTCGAGGGAATGGGCATCCAACGCCGCCCGGAAGCGACTGATCATCGCTGCTCGCTCTGCCTCCGAAGCCCCGAACGGGATCAGGTCATCATCGTGGAAAGTCACCCCGTAGGCGCCGAGTTCGGCAAGCCGCCCCACGACTTCGACCGGATCGAGCGGCGGACGCGTGGCATCTCCGAACGGGTCGCGCCCCTGCCATCCGACCGTCCAGAGGCCGAAGCTGAACTTGTCGGCGGGGGTTGGCGTCAATCGACTCACAGGTTCGCTCCGGACTGTCGGGATAATTTGTAAAGGCGAGAAACAAATATAGGATCGAGTGAGCCGAAATGGCAAGAGGCACTGTGCGGCGGGAACGCGGCGACCACCTTGGCTGCGGCCGGCAGTCCGCCGAGCTGAAGCCGGGCCGGTGAGCCGCGGGCGGCCTTTGCGCACCTTTGCGCAGGTGTGGGATGGTGAGAGCTGAAAGGACGGACGTGACCGCGACGACGCACTCGACCACCGTCGGCCTCGGGCCGCGCGCACTGGCCAACCGGCGACGCATCGTCGCCGTCGCCGGGGTCGAGTTGCTGCGAAATCCCTTTGCGAGCATGGAAGATATCGCCGCCGCCGCCGGGATGGTCCGCCGCACCCTCTATGGTCATTTCCCCACCAGGGAAGCGCTGATCGACGGCATGCTCGACGAGGCCTTCGAACAGGTCGGTCGCGCGCTCGACGGTATCGACACGACGCAACCGCCCGCCCGGGCGACCGCTGATATGACGGTCGCACTGTGGGCTGTCGGCAACGAGTTCCAGCTGCTGCTACGCCTGGACGAAGCCGGTTCGCGGGCCCGGATGACCGACCGGCTCGCGCCCGTCCGCGCCCGGCTGATCACGTTGATAGCGGCCGGTCAGGCCGACGGAACCTTCGCTGTTCACCTTCCACCCGCGGCGATGGCCAGGGTGCTCACGGTGCTGGTGCTCGCGCTGCTGAACGCGCACAGCGATGGTGAATGGGTCGCTGCCGAGGCGGCGCGCGACGCTGCCGTGGCCTGCCTGATCGCGGTCGGCGTCGACCGACCCGGTGCCGCCGAGATCGCCCAGTCCGCCGCCGAGGCCGCGCGGCCCTGATCGCGGGTGTGCTCGTCGGGCGATCGCGCGTCGAAACGGGCTGTCCCCGAATGGTTCCAGGGTGTGCTCTCCGGCACGAACCCGGGTGGCTGTGAGTCCCTTCACGAGTTCTTGCACATTGGTGTGCAATGGACGTAGTTTCACAACTGCGTGCAATTGCACGTAGGTGTGAAAATGTCGAAGGAGCGGGATATGACCAGCCAGGTAGCAACTGCGCGCATGGCGTACGCGACCAAGACCTCCACCGGGGGCGCCCCCGTCGATGCGTCCTCGTGGACGCTGCGCGGAGTGGGCGCGATCCGCGTCCTGTACGGCCTCGTCCTGTTCGCCACGCTGATCCTGGGGGCCGATGTCGGCACCGGAATCGCAGTCCCCGTCTTCGTTGTTGTCGGCTCGGTGTCCATCCTGCTCGGCCTGGCCACCGTCGCGCTGACTCCTCGGCTACTGGTCCGCGACGACACCGTCCTGGCCGCAGTCGGCGTCGACGCGGTACTCGTGGTCCTCGGCGTGGCCGCGCTGATGGTGGGCTGGGATCAGTTCACGGTCGCCGCCGCCGCGGTTGTCCTCGGCGGGGTGGTGATCGCGGCGTTGTCCGCGGCGGTCGTCGCGATCGTCACGGCGATGCGCGAAGCCTGATCCCTGACGCGGTGCGAAGTGCCCGAGCGGCGCCTCCGGAAATTCCGGCGGCGCCGCTCGTGATCGTAGGCGGTGCGTCGGTAGCAAGATGGTCTATGAGCTGGCCGAACACAATATGGCGCAACAACCCGAATATCGTTGCGTGCTCAGTCCTTGTCGATGACGCAGCAGTCGTTGTCGCAGTCAGCGGCACTCGCGGTCGTAATGCGGCCGATCGGCGGTGTAGGGCAGCAGGTGTCGCCCTTCCAGGCGTTGAGTCCTTCCTTCACCGCGATGACCGCGATCACCAGGGCAGCGATCGGGTCGGCCCAGGACCAGCCGAACAGGCTGTTGAGCAGCAGTCCGACCAGCAGCACTGCGGAGAGGTACGTGCACAGCAGCGTCTGCTTGGAATCGGCCACCGCCGAAGCGGATCCGAGTTCACGCCCGGCGCGGCGCTGAGCGAACGACAGGACCGGCATGATCACCAGGCTCGCGGCGGCGAGGGCGATCCCGATCGTCGAGTGCTGGGCTTCTCCGTTGCCGAGCAGGGTCCGGATCGAGTCGGCGCTGACATAGGCGGCGAGGGCGAAGAAGGACAGTGCGATGACCCGCAGTGCGACCTTCTCCCGTTTCTCCGGATCGCGACCGGCGAACTGCCAGGCCACCGCCGCGGCCGAGGACACCTCGATCACCGAATCCAGGCCGAATCCGATCAGCGCGGTCGAGGACACCCGTGCGCCCTCGGCCAACGCGATGATCGCCTCGATCACGTTGTAGGTGATGGTAGCGGCGACGAACCAGCGTATTCGCTGGGACAGTAACGCTTTTCGGGCCGCTTCTGGGCCGCTCGCCATCATCGATGGCATGCCCAGGGTGGCCATCAGCAGCACCCCTCGGCGTCGGCGACCGGGCAGCAAGCCGGGTCGACCGCGAGCACCAGTCCGAGTAGGTCGCCCAGTGCGGCGCCGATGCGGGCATCGGCCAGTTCGTAGCGGGAACGCCGTCCCTCCGGTACCGCTACCACCAGTCCGCAGCCGCGTAGGCACGCCAGGTGGTTGGACAGGATCTGGCGAGAGACGGCGAGTTTGTCGGCCAGGTTCGCCGGATAGGCCGGTCCGTCGCGTAGTTCGAGCAGGATGCCGGTGCGGGTGGTGTCGGACAGGGCGTGCCCGAAACGCGCAAGCGCGTCGGTATGCAGGGCGGTCTCCATGGGCAAACGGTACATCAAAATCTGTATTCAGTGAATATTGGATTGTCGAGCGTTGGATCGAGATGGTCACCGGACCGTTCGAGGACAAGCGAATTCGCGGGCCGTCGATCAGAGTTCAGACCTCGATGTGGGAGCCCATGATGACCGTCCTGTCACGGGGCAGTGCGAAGTAGTCGGCGGCGTCGGCGGTGATGTAGGAGGTGGCGATGAACAGTCGTTTGCGCCACGTCGCCATGGTCGGCTGGTCACCGCGGCGGAGTTCGATCTTGGAGACGAAATAGGAGGCGCGGTCGAGATCCAGCCTGCCCTCGGTCGCCGAGGCATCGAGATACCGCAACGCCGCGGGGATATCGGGGCGTTCGGCGTAACCGTAGCGGGCGGTGACATGGATGATGCCGTCGTCGCCGTGCCCGAGGTGGTCGACGGTGAGCCGCTCCGCGAACGGGACACGGGGAACCGGGTCGGTGGCGATGCTCACGATCGCGACGTGCTCGTGTCGGACGTGGTTGTTCTCGACATTGGCGCGCATGGCCAGCGGGGTGGTCTGCTTGCCCCGATTGAGGAAGATGGCCGTGCCGGAAACCGTGAAGGTGCTCGGTCGCCCCGCGCGAAGTTCGTCGACGAATTCCTGCAGCGAACCCTCACGTCGTTCGCGTGCCGCGGTGACGATGTCGCGGCCGCGTCCCCAGGTGGTCATGACCGTGAACGCGATGACGCCGATGAGCAGCGGTAGCCACGCGCCGTGCACGATCTTGGTGAGGTTCGCCCCGAGGAACAACAGATCGATACCGAGCAGCGGCACCGCGCCGAGCGCGAGCAGCCAGATCGGGGTACCCCAGCGGGCGCGGGCGACATAGAAGAACAGCAGTGTGGTGATGGTGATGGTGCCGGTGACCGCCATCCCGAACGCGTAGGCGAGGGCGTGCGAGCTGCGGAACGCGAAGACCAAGGTCAGCACCGAGACCATGAGCAGCCAGTTGATCCACGGGACGTAGATCTGGCCGATGGTGGAATCGGAGGTGTGCACGATCCGCAGTCGCGGCAGGTAGCCGAGTTGAGCGGCTTGGGACGCGACGGAGAACGCGCCGGTGATCACGGCCTGAGCGGCGATGACCGTCGCCGCGGTGGCCAGCAGCACCATCGGGAGCCGACCCCAGCCGGGCACGAGCAGGAAGAACGGGCTGGTGATGTTGGCCGGGTCGGACAGGATCAGCGCACCCTGACCCATATAGCTGAGCATGCATGCCGGGAACACCAGAAACAGCCAGCCCCGGGCGATCGGGCGTCGCCCGAAGTGACCCATGTCAGCGTAGAGGGCTTCGGCGCCGGTCACCGCCAGGACCACCGCGGCGAGCGCGAAGAACGCGATCCCGAAGTGGCCGAACAGAAATCCCAACGCGTAGGTCGGTGAGATCGCCTTCAGGATTTCCGGATTGTCGCTGATGCCCGCGATCCCGGCCACCCCGATCGCGGTGAACCACGCGATCATCACCGGCCCGAATACCCGTCCGACCACCGCGGTTCCCTTGCGCTGCACCAGGAAAAGGATCACGATGATCACCGCGGTGATCGGGATGATGAATTCCTCGAACGACGGTTCGACGATCTTCAATCCCTCGACAGCCGACAGGACCGAGATCGCCGGGGTGATCATCGAGTCGCCGAAGAACAACGAAGCACCGAAGATCCCCAGCGCGGCAAGGAAAGCCGCGGTCCGCTTGCCGCCCGGCGCACTCCAGCGCCGCAGCAGCGTGATGAGCGCCATGATGCCGCCCTCGCCGTCGTTGTCGGCGCGCATCGCCAGCGTCACATAGGTGATCGTCACGATCACCGTCACCGACCAGAAGATCAGTGAGACGATCCCGAACACGTTGTCCTGGTTCACCGGCACCGGGTGCGGATCGGCGGGGTTGAACACCGTTTGCAGGGTATAGATCGGGCTGGTGCCGATGTCGCCGAATACCACGCCCAGTGCCGCGACGATCGCGGCAAGGCGCACGACCTCGCGACCTGTCCCACGCTCGGTCGGAGTCGAAGGGGCGTGAGTGGGTGTGTCGGTCACAGGCTGTCCTTTCTGACGAGCACCCGACAGGCGGCGCTGCCGTGACGATATCGCCCGTGACCGAAATCGGATCGTCCGACAAGTGATGTATTCGAGATCTTTGCGGATCGACCTCACAGTCGGCGATGTGCGTCCGGCTGCTGAAACGCGCTGATGATGGTGTCGACCTCGGCGGCGAGTTTCGGGGCCAGCGGTTCGTTGCCGAACCCGGTGGCTGCCCAGCATCGAACGCCATCGGCGACCAGCATCTGGGCCAGTCGCGCCACCCGGACGACATCGACATGCGCCGCGAGCTTCCCGTCCCGCTGTGCTTGCCGGAAGGGATCCAGGAACAGATAGGCGATGTCCGCGTCGGTGCCGCCGCCGGCGAGCGTGCGCTGTTCGAGACGATACGTTTCCAGCACCGTCTCGAAGATGAGTTCCGGCGGAAAGTGCCGGGCCCGTTGCTCGAGGGCGTCGATGACGAGGGTGATCACATCGAGCAGCTCATAGGGCTTGGAGACGACCTTCTCGGCAGCTGCGTGCGCGTCCCGCATGGTCAGGATCTCGACTTCGAGCAGCACGTCTTCCCGGCGTGCGAAGTACACGTAGAAGAGGGCTTTGGACACCCCTGCGGCCTTGCAGATGTCGGTGACGGTGGTGTCCGCGAATCCCTTGGTGCGCCACAGCGCCATGGCCGCCCGCATGATGGCCTCGCGGCTGGCGTGGGAACGAGCCCGCACCGGAACAGCTCGCCGATTCTGACGCTTGTCAACTTTCTCTTCGCTGGAATCAACTGTCATAGCTGGACATTCTAGCGGAACCAATTATTGACTACCGTCAGAAAAGTTGCGATCCTCGGGAAGTCGCCGAGGGAAGGGAAGTCGACATGCAACGCTCGATCGAGAACGACGAGGGGGAGATCAGCTCGAATCTGCGTGCACAGCAGACGATCCTGTGGTCCACCCCCGTGGTCGCTCTGGTGCTGGCCGTGCTGTTCGTGGCGTTTCCGGGCTTCCTCCCACCGATGTCGCCGAACATGAGCCCCGAGCAGGTAGCGGCCTTCTACCGTGACAACACCGCGCTGACCCGGTTCAGCATGGTGGGGTTCAATCTGTGCGGGATCATGATCGTGCCGTTCTTCGTGCTGATCATGGCCCAGATGACCCGCATGCGCGGACAGAGCCGGATCTTCGCGTTCTCCTATCTATCCGGGGTCGTGGCCGGGGCGACGTTGTTCGCGGTGTCGAACATCCTCTTCGCCGTCGCGGCGTTCCGGCCCGAACGCGAGCCCGAACTGGTGCAGGTGCTCAACGACCTGGCCTGGATCCTGTTCATCGCGCCGATCGGCATGCTGGTCGCCCAGTTCGTCCTGCTGGCGGCGGCGGTCTGGTTCGATGATCGCGAACGGCCGGTGTTTCCGCGCTGGGTGGCGCCGTACGCGTTGGCGACCGCGGTGGCCATGGCGCCGTCGGCCGGAGCGGCGGTCTTTCGGGACGGGCCACTCGCGTGGGATGGGTTCGTCTCGTTCTGGTTGCGCAACAGCGTCTTCGCGCTGTTCGTCGGTGTGATGTTCTTCGTGGTGCGCGCGGCGCTGCGCGAACAGGCCCGGATCGAAGCGGTGCCGTCATGAGTTCGGCGGTGCTCTCGCAGGACACCGAGGTCGGCGGCAGTCGTGACGTGTGGATCACCTACTGGGCTTTCGCGATCTTCTACGCGGTGCTCTCGATCGGGGTTGTGTTCCTCGGCCGGGCGACACCCCCGCCGCGACCCGATGTGACAGCGACTCAGGCGGCAGCTTGGTTCGAGCAGCATCAGTGGGGGATCCAGTTCGGATTCGGAGTCCTGCTGGTTGTCGCCGGTGGCGCGGCGGTATCCAACGGCATCATCGGTTACTTCATGAAGCGGATGTCCTCGGGCCCCGTGCTGGCCTACGGCTTCATCGCCGCCATGGGCGTGGGCGCGCTGCCCGGATTCCACCTGCTGCTGGTCTGCTGGCTGACTGCCACCTTTCGGCCTGATCGCAGCCCGGAGGTCCAGTACATGCTCTACGACCTGGGCATGCTGTCCTACAACGGTTCGCTGGGTTGCTTCACTGCCGCCTACGCGGTGTTGGCCATCGCGATCTTCTACGACCGCAACCAGATCTTCCCGAAGTGGTTCGCCTACATCTCGATCTGGCAGATCGTCACCGAGGTCATCGCCACGCAGATGTGGGTCTACCGGTCGGGCGCGTTCTCGTGGAACGGCATGATCACCTTCTACATCGCGGTGGTCGTCTTCGGCCTCTGGATCGCGTGTCTGCTGCCGATCATGCGCAACTCCCTGCGAGCTGAAACCAGCACCACCCCAGCCCTTTACAGCGAAGTGGTGTCGCGATGACCGTCTCCGAACGCGAACAACCCGCTGCGGCCGACTCGCCGGGCACCGCCACCGCGCCACGATTGCCCGGCGACATCCACATGTGGGTGATGGTGCTGGGCGACCTGTTCTTCTTCGGTTGCTACTTCGTGACCTATATGGTGTTCCGGGCTCGATCGGCCGAGGAGTTCGCGGCCGGGCAGCAGCACCTCAGCATGGGCATCGGTGTCACGAATACCGTTGTCCTGCTGACCAGTTCGATGTTCATCGCGCTGGCGGTGAACGAGGTTCGCCACGGCTCGGCTGCCGGTGCGTTGCGACTGGTCTCCTCGACCGGGGTCTGCGGTGTGCTGTTCATCGCGCTGAAAGCCTATGAATGGCACCATCTCCTCGACAACGGTCACACCGTGGCCGAGGAGTTCTTCAGCTTCTACTACGTGCTGACCGGGGTGCATGCGGCCCACCTGGCACTCGGGTTGCTGATCCTGGGCATCGTGGTCGGTCACCTGCGGCGGGGCCGCGCGGGTGCGGTGAGTCTGTCCGAACAGGGCGCGCTGTACTGGCACATGATCGATCTGCTGTGGATCGTGATCTTCGCGATCCTGTATTTGATGAGGTGAATTCATGATCACCGTTGACCGATCGCCGTCTCGCAATAAGCGTGTGTTCGTCTACGTCTGGCTCGTGTTGGCCGCGAGCACGATCGTGTCCTGGCAGCTGGTACCAGGCCACACACAGGTGACGACCTCCCTCGGCGACGAGCTGGTCTGCACGATCGTTGTCATCGCGGCGATCAAGTGCCGCTTGATCATCCGTTACTTCATGGAGGTCCGCACCGCGCCGCCATGGCTGCGCGTGGCGACCGATGTCTGGCTGATCGTGCTGTGGGCGAGCCTGCTGGGAATCTATCTCTGGACGTAGTCCGGTCCGGTCTTCGCGTCGGACCGATACGTTGTGGCCGAAATCGAAGACAAGTGAACGCGAAGCCCGCTCTGATGGGAACGGGCCCCGCGTCGGTGGTGGCTATTTCTCGGTGACGATCGAATCGGGCGCGAGCACCGCCTTGGTGTTCTTACCGCGTGCGCGCAAGCGTTTCTCCAGACTGGTCGCCAGGAAGCTCAGAGCCATGTTGAGCGAGATCATGAGTACCGCGACAACGATCAGGGCCGAGATCGTGTTCTGTAGCGCGGCGCCTTCCTGCTGACCGGAGCGCACGAGTTCCACGTAGGTGATCTGGTAGCCGAGCGCGGTGTCCTTGAGCACGACCACCATCTGCGACACGAGCGCGGGCAGCATCACGGTGACGGCCTGGGGGAGCAGGATCAGCCGCATCAGCTGGTTCTTGCGCAACCCGAGTGCCGCCGCCGCCTCGGTCTGTCCCCTGGGCAGTGACTTGATTCCAGCGCGCACGATCTCGGCGATGACCGCTGAGTTGTAGATGATCAGCGCGATCACCACGGCGGCCAGGGCGAGCTGTTCGGACGGGAACAGGTTGTAGTCGCCGAACACCGCGAACAGGAAGATCATCAGAATCAAGACGGGAACCGCCCGGGCCAGCTCGACGACAGTGCCCGCTACCGCGCGCACCGAGCGGTGATCCGACAGGCGGAGCACGCCGAAGATCATGCCGAAGACCACCGATCCGACAATCGAGATCGCCGCCGCCGTCAGCGTGCCCTGCAAACCGGGTAGCAGGTAGGTCTGCCAGACATCGGAGTCGAGGAAAGGCCGCCATTTCGCCGCCGTGAACTGGCCCTTCTCGGCGAACGCCGAGTAGAGCGACCAGCCGGCGGCGAGCAGGACGAGCACAACGGCGACCGAGTACACCCGGTGGCGCAGCCGCGTGCGGGGGCCCGGTGCGTCGAACAGGACCGATGCGGTGCTCATCGAACCACCTCGAATCGGTTGGCCAGCCAGCCGAACAACAGGCCGGTCGGCAGGGTCAGCACAAGGAAGCCGAGGCCGAAGATCGCGCCGACGGCCAGGACGGCTGCCTCGTTCTCGTTCATCGAACTCATCAGCAACGCCGCCTCGCCTACGCCGATAACGGAGGCGACTGTCGAGTTCTTGGTGAGCGCGATCAGCACACTGCCGAGCGGGGCGATAACCGCGCGGAAGGCCTGCGGGAGCACGATCAATCGCAGGTTCTGCGCGAACCCGAAGCCGAGCGAACGACCCGCCTCGGACTGGCCGAGGGCGACGGTGTTGATGCCCGCGCGCAGTGATTCGCAGACGAACGCCGCGGTGTAGACACTCAGGCCGACGATCGCCCAGCGAAAATTGTTCTCGCGCAACGAATCACCGGCCAGTTTCCAGCCGAGCGTGGTGTAGAGGCCCAGTGAGGTGAACACGATGATCAGGGTGAGTGGGGTGTTGCGGAAGACGGCGACGTACGCCGTGCCGACCCAGCGCGCTACCGGAATCGGGGATACGCACATGCCGGCGACGACGGTCCCGATGACGAGAGCGCCGATCGCGGAGAAGACGGTGAGTTGGATGGTTACTCCGAACGCGGTGAGGAATTCGGAGTGATACCTCGAGATCAGGTCGAACACGGACGCGCATCCTCCGGTCGGTACTAGTAGCGGTCGATGGTCGGCGGGGCGGGCACGGCGAAGCCGGTGCCGGCGAAGTTCTTCTCCTGTGCGGCCTTCCACGAACCGTCGTCGATCATCGCCTGGATGGCGTCGTTGACCTTGGTCCGCAGCTCCGAATCGCCCTTCTTCAGGCCGATGCCGTACTTCTCGGTGGTGAAGGGCTTGTTCACCAGCTTGAACGTGCCCGGTGACTGGGCGGCGTAGCCGGCGAGGATGACGTTGTCGGTGGTGACCGCGTCGATCGCGCCGCTGCGCATCGCCTCGATGCACAGCGAGTAGGTGTCGTAGGTCTGCAGCTGTGCCTGGGGGTAGTTCTTCTCGATGTTCTGGGCCGGGGTGGAGCCCTTCACCGAGCAGACCTTCTTGCCCGTGAGGGAGTCGGGTCCGGTGATCGTGGTGTTGTCGGCCTTGACCAGCAGGTCCTGACCGGCCAGGTAGTACGGGCCGGCGAAGTCGACCTTGTCCTTGCGCTTGTCGTTGATCGAGTAGGTGGCCACCACGAGGTCGACCTGGCCGTTCTCGATCAGCGTCTCGCGCTGCGCCGACGGCGATTCCTTGAAGGTGAGGTTCTCCGGCTTCACCCCGAGCTTGTCGGCGACGTACTTCGCGACGTCGACATCGAAGCCGGTGTAAGTGCCGTCGGTGTTGCGCAGGCCGAGGCCGGGTTGGTCGAATTTGATGCCGATGGTGAGTTTGCCGTCCTTGGCATTTTCCAGGGCCGACTTGTTGTCACCGCCGCCGCAGGCCGCGGTGACGGTGGCTGCCAATACCAGTGCCGCTGCGCCGATTCCGACGCGCATCGCACGATTGATTCTCATGGGGTTTCCTCAACTCTTCGGGACGGGGGTATTTCAGTGGGTGAGAATCTTGGCGAGGAAGTCCCTCGCGCGTTCGGATTTCGGTGCGGTGAAGAATGTTTCGGGTGCGGAGTCCTCGACGATCTCACCGTCGGCCATGAACAGCACGCGATCGCCTGCTCGGCGGGCGAAGCCCATCTCGTGGGTGACCACGAGCATGGTCATGCCGTCTTTGGCGAGGGAGACCATCACGTCGAGGACCTCGTTGACCATCTCGGGGTCGAGCGCGGAGGTCGGCTCGTCGAACAACATCACCTTGGGGTCCATCGCCAGCGAGCGGGCGATCGCGACGCGTTGTTGC
>NZ_BDAX01000052.1 GCF_001612665.1 Nocardia alba NBRC 108234
CAGCAGCGCGTCGCGATCGCCCGCTCGCTGGCGATGGACCCCAAGGTGATGTTGTTCGACGAGCCGACCTCCGCGCTCGACCCCGAGATGGTCAACGAGGTCCTCGACGTGATGGTCTCCCTGGCCAAAGACGGCATGACCATGCTCGTGGTCACCCACGAGATGGGCTTCGCCCGCCGAGCAGGCGATCGCGTGCTGTTCATGGCCGACGGTGAGATCGTCGAGGACTCCGCACCCGAAACATTCTTCACCGCACCGAAATCCGAACGCGCCAGGGACTTCCTGGGCAAAATTCTCAGTCACTGACTCGCGGCACCATTGTCACAAGGAGAAGGAAACCCATGAGGATCAATCGTGCAGTGCGCGTCGGAATCGGCGCAGCGGCACTGGTATTGGCAGCCACCGTCACCGCGGCCTGCGGCGGCGGCGACGACAAGTCGGCCCTGGAGAACGCCAAGGACGGCAAACTCACCATCGGTATCAAGTTCGACCAGCCGGGCCTGGGCCTGCGTAACACCGACGGCACCTACAGCGGCTTCGATGTCGATGTCGCGAAGTACGTCGCCGACAAGCTCGGGGTGAAGCCGGAGAACCTCACCTTCAAGGAATCGCCGTCGGCGCAGCGCGAGACGCTGATCGAGAACGGCCAGGTCGACCTCGTGGTGGCCACCTACTCGATCAACGACAAGCGCAAGGAGAAGGTCGATTTCGGCGGCCCGTACTACATCGCGGGCCAGGACCTGCTGGTGCCCGCCGCCAAGACCGACATCACCGGCCCCGATTCCCTCGCGGGTAAGAAGGTCTGCTCGGTGAAGGGCTCCACCCCGGCCCAGAACATCGAGAAGAACTACCCCCAGGCACAGCTGCAGACCTACGACACCTACTCGCTGTGCATCGAGGCGATGCGCAGCGGCGCGATCGACGCGGTCACCACCGACAACGTCATCCTCGCCGGCTACGCCGCCCAGTCACCGGGCACGTTCAAGCTGGTGAACAAGCCCTTCACCACCGAGAAGTACGGCATCGGCCTGAAGAAGGGCGATTCGGAGCTGCGGACCAAGGTCAACGACGCCATCCAGGCGATGATCGACGACGGTTCGTGGAAGGCCGCGCAGGAGAAGAACTTCGCCGGCACCGGCATCGCGGTGCCCGCGCCGCCGACCATCGACCGCTACTGATCAACCACTGACCATCGGTGGCCCGGGCTTTCCCGGGTCACCGATGCGGTGGTGTCCTGCTGGCTTTCACACCGATCGGAGGACGCGCGTCCGTGTTCGACCTGATCTCGAGGTATGACAACCAAATCCTCGATGCGTTCTGGGTAACCATCAAACTCACCTTCTTCTCGGCGATCGGTGCGCTCGTCATCGGTACCGTCGTGGCCGGCATGCGCGTATCCCCGATTCCGGTCGCGCGCTGGGTCGGCGCGGCCTACGTTGCGGTCTTCCGCAACACTCCGCTCACCCTGATCCTGGTTTTCACCTCGCTCGGTCTGTACAGCACCCTCGGGTGGAAGCTCGGCAGTGACGAGATCAAAGTCATCAACTATCGCTGGGCGATCATCGGGCTCAGCGTCTACACCGCCGCTTTCGTCTGCGAATCGCTGCGCTCGGGCATCAATACCGTCGCGCTCGGCCAGTCCGAGGCGGGCCGCTCGCTCGGCTTCGGATTCGCCCAGAACCTCCGCTTGATCGTGCTGCCCCAAGCTTTCCGGGCCGTCATCGCGCCGCTGGGCAGTGTGCTGATCGCGCTGACCAAGAACTCGACGGTCGCCTCCGTCATCGGCGTCGCCGAAGCCGCGTACCTGATGGGCGCGATGATCGAGAACGAAGCCGCCATTCTCTCCATCGGTGCGATCTTCGCGCTCGGCTTCGTCGTCCTCACCCTGCCGACCGGGCTGTTGTTCGGCTGGCTGGCCAAGCGATACGAGGTGGCACGATGAGCGGCGCTTCGGTTCTGTTCGACGCTCCGGGGCGCCGCGCGCGGCTGCGGCACAACCTGTACTCGGTGCTGGTCGTCGTCGTGCTGGTCGCGGCGGGCTGGTGGCTCTACGACGCCTTCGCCGACAAGGGCCAGTTCACCGCGGCCAAGTGGAAGCCGTTCCTCGAGGCCGAGATCTGGGAAACCTATCTGCTGCCCGGTCTCGAGGGCACCCTCACCGCTGCCGTGATCTCGATCGTCGGCTCGGTGTTCTTCGGCATGATCTTCGGGATCCTGCGCCTGTCGGACCACGCGTGGGTGCGCTGGGTCGCGGGCACGATCGTCGAGCTCGCCAGGGCGATCCCGGTCCTGATCCTGATGATCTTCCTGTTCGCGGTGTTCGGCGACTACGACCTGTTCCCCTCCGATCAGCTGGCGCTGGCCGCGGTGGTCATCGCGCTGATCATCTACAACTCCGCGGTGATCGCCGAGATCGTGCGCGCGGGCATCAAGTCCCTGCCCCGTGGCCAGACCGAGGCCGCCATGGCACTGGGTCTGCGCAAGAACCAGCTCATGCGGTTGATTCTGCTGCCCCAGGCCATCACCGCCATGCTGCCGGCGCTGGTCTCGCAGATGGTCGTCGTCCTCAAGGACACCGCGCTCGGCTACCAGATCACCTATGTGGAGCTGGTGCGGTCGGGTCAGCAGGAGGGCGCCTCGTTGCAGAACACGATCCCCGCGCTGATCGTCATCGCGCTGATCATGATCTCGCTCAATATGGCGCTGAGCTTTGTGGCCACCACGCTGGAGAAGCGGTTGCGATCACGCAAGAAGGGCGGCGCGGTGCTGGCCGCCGACTCCGTCCTCACCGACGCCACACCCGGCGTCGACATCACCAAGAAGTAGTCGCGCGCCTACAACAGTGGGGCCCGATCCACGAGATGGATCGGGCCCCACTGTTGTTCCCAGGGCGATGCCCACCGGCGACGAGCGCGACTACGCGCTGTAGCGGTAGAACCCTTCGCCCGTGGCGGCACCGAGTTTGCCCTTGTCGATGTAGTTCTCCTTGAGCCATGCCGCGAGCTTCTTGTGCGACTCGCCGCCGTTGATCAGGATGTTGTACGGAGTGGTCAGGCCGACGATGTCGAGGATCTGGAACGGACCCATGGGCGCGCCGGTGGCGATGCGCCAGGTCTCGTCGACCGCGGCCGGCTCGGCGTATCCGCCCGCGGCGAGCTCGATTCCGGAGTTCAGGAACGGCACCAGCAGCGAGTTGAGGACGTAACCCGCCTTCTCCTTGTGCAATTCGATCGGCACCATCCCGATCGCCTTCGCGAACGCGGCCACGGCGGCGAACACCGCGGGATCGGTCTGCTCGGTTCCCATCACCTCGGCGGTGTTGAACTTCCAGACATGGTTGGCGAAGTGCAACGCCAGGAACCGATCGGGGCGTCCGGTGGAGTCGACGATGTCGCTGGGCAGCAGCGTCGAGGAATTCGTCGCGAACACGGTGCGTTCGGGCGCGAGCCCGCCGAGCTTGCCGTACAGGTCGCGTTTGATCCCGAGCACCTCCGGCACCGCTTCGATGATGAGGTCCGCCTCCGCCGCGGTAGCCAGGTCGGTGGTCAGGGTGATGCCCGCCGCGGTCGCCGCGGTGTTGGCCGCGTCGGCGCCCGCCACGTCCTGCTGGTACACCGTGGCGAGTCCGTCGAATCGGGTGCGCGCGGCGGTGAGCGCCGCCTCGTCGATGTCGTAGGCGGTGACGTCGAACCCGTGAAAAGCCGTCTGGAAGGCGATCTGGGATCCGAGCACCCCCGTCCCCAGGACAGTCACCTTGCGGAATTCGATGGTCATGCGTGAGCCTCCCAGTCTGGACGCGCCACCCCCACCGCTGCGCGTCCCGGTTTCCGGTTGTCGTTGCGCAGTCCATCATGGCCGCCGAAGCTGAGGCAGTGGTGTGAGCGACCCGCGCGTTCCCGACATATCAGGCAAACGCCGATAACAGTTCGGCACACCGCCGCAGTCGGTCAGCCCGCGGTGACCAGGCCCTGGGCGACCATCCAGTCGCGGGCGACCTCGGCCGGTTCGCGGCCGTCGATATCGACCTGACGGTTGAGTTCGGTGATCACCTCGTTGGTGAGGCGAGCCGAGATCGGGGCCATCACCCGAGCGACCTCCGGGTGGGCGTCGGCGAAGCCGCGGTGCATGACCAGGGCCGCGTTGTACTTCGGGAAGAAGGCCCTGTCGTCCTCTAGCAGCACCAGTTCGAGGGCGGGAATGCGGCCGTCGGTGGCGGCGACCGAGCCGAAGCGGCACTGTTTCGCGTCGGCGGTGGCCTGGTAGACGAGCGCGTCCTGGACGATCTGGCGCTGGGCCCTGCCCTGGTCGATCCCGTAGGCGGCGGCCAGACCGGGATAACCGTCCGGGCGGACATTGAACTCGGTGCCGACACAGGTGGCCGCGGCGCCGGGGTCCTTCGCGAGAAGTTTCGCGTAGTCCGACAGCGTGCGCACCCCGGTCGCCTCGGCGGTGCCCTTGCTCGTGACGAGGGCGTAGGTGTTGTTCATCGGCGCCATCGCGGCCCAGACCATGTCGTGTTCGGCGAGATCCGCGTCTCGGACCGCGTCGAACTGGGCCGCCTCGGTCGGGATCGGCTTCTCCTTGCCGAGGTAGTTGATCCAGCCGGTGCCGGTGTAGTCGTAGGCGATGTCGATCTGGCCGTTCAGCTGCGCGTCGCGCAGGCTGTTGGAGCCTTGGATATTCGTCAGGTCACGCACATTCGCGCCCGCGGCCGTCAACGCGAACTCGATCAGGTAGCCGAGGATGTTGGCCTCGGTGAAGTCCTTGGAGCCCACCGTGACCGCGACACCGTCGAGTTCGGGCACCGGCTCGATACTGCCCGGCCCCACGGACAGCGGCACCGAACCACCCGACTGCAGACCGCAGCTCGCGAGCACCAGCACGCTCAGGATCGTGGCGAGCCCGCGCGACAATCCGGCAAGCCTCACCGCAACCCCCTCGGTCCGAGGAACTGTTCGGCCAGCGCGCCCAGCCAGTCGACCAGCAGCGCCAGCGCGACGGCCAGGACCGCGCCGAGCGTCAGCGTCACGGTGTCGCGCAGTTTGTAGCCGGTGTCGATGAGAATGCCGAGTCCACCCGCGCTCACCATGAACGACAGGGTGGCGGTGCCGACAGCCAGCACCAACGAGGTCCGCAGGCCCGCCAGGATGTAGGGCACCGCGAGCGGGAACTCGATGCGGCGCAACACGAGTCCCGCCGACATGCCCTGTCCCCGCCCCGCGTCGATCAGGGCGGGGTCGACCTCCTGATAGCCCAGGATCGTGTTGCGCAGCACCGGCAGCAGCGAGCAGAACGCGATCGGCGCGACACCCACCCAGAACCCGGTGGTGCGGGTGACCAGGTAGCACAGCACGATCAGCCCGATCGCCGGAGCGGACGCCCCGATATTGGCGATGCCGACGAAAAGTGGTGCGAGAGGCCGGAACCGGGACCTGGTGAGCAGTGTGCCGAGTGGCACGGCCAGCACCACGACGATGAGTACCACCGCCGCGGTGATCAGGATGTGCTGCCAGGTCACGTGCGCGATATTGCGCACGCTGATGCTGGCCTGCTGGGTGACGGTGAGATCGCGCCGGAACGCCCAGACCAGCACCCCGACGGTGAGGATCAGGACTATCGCCGGTTGGGCCAGCAGGCGCCAGAACTCGGCACGTCGGCGGGCCGCCGGGGCTGCGGCGACGGGCACGTCCCCGATCGACCGTGACTGTCCGGGAACCGTTTTCGTCACCATGGAGTCACCCCCGGCCGATCGGTGGAACCGCTGACGGTGACACCGGGCCGCCGGGCGGTGATCATGCCGTCCTCGTTTCGGTCGCGGCGAGGTGGTCGATCAGCGTGTCGACGGTGACGATCCCGAGGTAGGCGCCGGCGTTGTCGACGACCACGGCGGAAGCGGTCCGTTCGGTGAGCAGCGCGGCGAGCGCGTCTTGGAGAGTGGCGTCGGCGGGCAGGGTGGCACCGATCGGAGTGCCGAGCTCGCGCAGCGAATCCGCGTGGGCGAGTTCGCCGGTCGTCACGCGCCGCGATGGCCGGTGCCGCGAATCGAGAACGATGCCCCAGGCGCGGTCCGCGTCACGCAGGGCGGCGGTGAGAGCTGTCGGTGTGGTGTCCTCGGTGGTGGTGACGCCTCGGTCGAGGTCGAGATCGGCCAGGACCGTCAGACCGAGTCGGTCGATCGTGGCGGTCGCGCCGACGAAGCCGGCGACCGTCTCGTCGGCGGGGGCCGCCAGAATCGCCGCGGGGGTGTCGTATTGCAGGATGCGGGACCGGTCGCCGAGGACGGCGATGCGGTCGCCCAGCTTCACCGCTTCCCCGAAGTCGTGGGTGACGAAGACGATGGTCTTGCCGAGTTCGCTCTGTAGCCGGAGCAATTCGTCCTGCAGGAGCCCGCGAGTGATCGGATCGACCGCGCCGAACGGTTCGTCCATGAGCAGCACGGGCGGGTCTGCCGCGAGCGCCCTGGCGACGCCGACGCGCTGCTGCTGTCCGCCGGAGAGCTGGCGGGGGTAGCGATGGCGGTAGGTGTCGGGGTCGAGGCCGACGAGGGTGAGCATCTCGTCGGTGCGCTCGGCAGTGCGGCGGCGGTCCCAGCCGAGCAGGCCCGGCACCGTGGCGATGTTCTTGGCGACGGTCATGTGCGGGAACAGTCCGGCCTGCTGGATCGAATAGCCGATGCCGCGGCGCAATTCGTCGGCGTCGATCGCGCTCGCGTCGCGGCCGCCGATGGTGACGGTGCCCGAGGTGGGTTCGATCAGCCGGTTGATCATCCGCATGGTGGTGGTCTTGCCACAGCCCGACGGCCCGACCAGCACCACGATCTCCCCGGCCGGGATGGTCAGGCACACCTCGTCGACCGCGGGTTCGGGCTGTTCGGGATAGCGTTTGGTGACCCGGTCGAGCACGATCTCGACCCCGGAGACCGCGCTTGCGCGGGCCGGCGTGGTGGTTTCGATGTCAGTCACGAATTCCCCTCGGGATAGTGAGCCGTCCGAGCAGAACCAGGACGCCGTCGAGCGCGAGCGCGAGCACGACGATGAGGACGGTGCCGGTGAGTGCCTGCGGCACCGCGTTCGGGCTGCCGAGACGGGAGAGTCCGGAGAAGATCACGTTGCCGAGGCCGGGGCCCTTGGCGTAGGCCGCCAGCGCCAGGATGCCCATGATCATCTGGGTACTGACCCGCATCCCGGTGAGAATGGACGGCCAGGCCAGCGGTAGTTCGATCGTGGTCAGCAGGCGAATCCGGTTCATGCCGACACCGCGCGCGGCATCGGTCACGGCCGGGTCCACCGACGACAACCCGAGCACCGTATTGCGCAGGATCGGCAACAGCGCGTACAGCACCAGGGCCACGATCGTCGGCCCGACACCCAGCCCGAGAAACGGAATCAACAGCCCGAGCAACGCGAACGACGGCACCGTCAGAATCGCGCCCGCCATCGCGGTGGCGGCGGCGGACCCGAGCGGACTGCGGTACACCAGCACGCCGAGCGCCACGGCGATCACGGTCGCCAGTGCCAGCGATTGCACCACCGCCGACACATGCAGATAGGAATCGACCAGCAATTGCTCTCGCCGGTTCACCACGAACGACCACAACGCGTCCAGGGTCCACCTCCCCGTCGTTCGGCGGCCGCCTACGGCCCTGCACCCCGGATTTCCCACCCCGAACAGGGGTGAAACATCCCGTCCCCACATCCACGCGACCACCGATGCGGCGAATCAACCTGTACCGAAACAGGTTTCGCCGCGCGCGATCATTCTACGCGCCGCGTACAGCCCTCGCGGCAGTTCGACGCCCGCCTATGACAGTTCCGCTTTCACCACCGCGAACGCCGTCGACGAGCTGTAGCCGCGGCGGGCGAGCAGGTCGACCAGGCGACGGGTGGCTTTGGCGCGGTCCAGATCGGCGGGCATGGAACGCAGTTTGCGCCGAACCAGATCGATGGCGGCCTGTTCGTCGCCGGGCGTCGGGCGCGAGCGGCGGGCACTGTCCGGCTCTGCCGTGTCACCGAAGGTCGCGTCGGCATCCGTGGAACCGATACCGCGTGACAGCGGGCGGCGCGTCGGCCCGGCACCGCTGGACTCGTCGGTGGATGGTGTCCGCTCGCTCTCGACGGCGGCCAGGGAGGGGCGCAGCGGGGCGCGTTCGAACCCCGCCCCCGCCAACTCGGCGGTGACGACGGCGAAGGCGGTGGATTGGTCGTAGCCGCGGCGAGCGAGCATGCCGACGAGCCTGCGGACCGCCTTGTCGCGGTCCACGTCCTCGGGCAGGGTACGGAGTCTGCGGCGGACCAGGTCGGCGGCGCGGGCGTGTTCGGCCTCGTCGGTGACGGTGGCGAGGGCATTGTCGACGTCGGTGGGTGCGACACCCTTGTCCCGGAGCTCGCGCTGTAGCGCCTTCTTACCCCTACCGGAATAGGTGTGCCGCTCGTGCACCCATTGTTCGGCGAACGCGATGTCGTCGATCAGGCCGACCTCGGCGAGACGAACGAGCGCCGCCTCGGTCACCTCGACGCGGAAACCCTTCTCGCCGAGGCGTTTCTCCAGCTCGGCGCGGCTGCGAGCACGCACCGAGAGCAATCGCAGGCACACGTCTTTGGCCTGTTCCACGGTCGCATCGGGACGGTCGCCCGGGGCGAGCCGGCGCGTGCCGGCCCGCCTGTCGGGCTCTCCCGGCTGGGATCCGGCCGCCACCGGATCCACCTGCCGTCCGTCGTCACCACCGACGACGGACGGCAGGGAGACTTCGTCGCGCCGCGCGGACTTGCGTTCGCGTCGTGCGCCGCGGGGCCGTCGCCGACCCGCACTCCCCCACTCTTCATGATCATCATCAACCCGCGCAGCGAAATGCGGTGGTTTGTCACCATCGGCGAATCCGGTCGGGTGCGCGCGCTGCGGATCGCCCGCACCCGACCGAATCCGCTCCGCGTCCATGTCGGCCCGTGTGTCACGAGCCGACCGGACGAGTCCATCGGCCGTACCTCGGCCGCGCCCTACCGCGGGCGGCAGGACCGGCTCTGGTTCGACCTCGATGCCGAGGCGAGCCAGCTGCCTGCGCATCTGTTCGACCGGGTCGGCCGAATCGCGGTGGCCGCCGGGGCTCGGCGTGGTCACCGGCTCAGAAGTCGGCGGGCGCGTCGGCCTCGGCGGTCAGTACGGCGCCGATGCCCAGCTTCTCCTTGATCTTCTTCTCGACCTCGTCGCGCACATCGGTGTTCTCCAGCAGGAACTTGCGGGCGTTCTCCTTGCCCTGACCCAGCTGGTCGCCCTCGTAGGTGTACCAGGAGCCGGACTTGCGGATGAAGCCGTGCTCGACACCCATGTCGATGAGCGAGCCCTCCTTGGAGATGCCCTGGCCGTAGAGGATGTCGAACTCGGCCTGCTTGAACGGCGGGGCGACCTTGTTCTTGACCACCTTCACGCGGGTGCGGTTGCCGACCGCGTCGCTGCCGTCCTTGAGGGTCTCGATGCGGCGCACATCCAGGCGGACCGAGGCGTAGAACTTCAGTGCCTTACCGCCGGTGGTGGTCTCCGGGGAGCCGAACATGACACCGATCTTCTCGCGCAGCTGGTTGATGAAGATGGCGGTGGTGCCGGAGTTGCTGAGCGCACCGGTCATCTTGCGCAGCGCCTGGCTCATGAGGCGAGCCTGCAGGCCGACGTGGCTGTCGCCCATCTCGCCTTCGATCTCCGCGCGCGGCACGAGAGCGGCGACGGAGTCGATGACGAGGATGTCGATGGCGCCGGAGCGCACCAGCATGTCGGCGATCTCCAGGGCCTGCTCACCGGTATCGGGCTGGGAGACCAGCAGCGCGTCGGTGTCGACGCCCAGCTTGCGGGCGTAGTCGGGGTCGAGGGCGTGCTCGGCGTCGATGAAGGCGGCGACACCGCCCGCGGCCTGGGCATTGGCGACGGCATGCAACGCGACGGTGGTCTTACCCGAGGATTCCGGACCGTAGATCTCCACGACGCGACCGCGCGGCAACCCGCCGATGCCGAGTGCGACGTCGAGCGCGATGGAACCGGTCGGGATGACCGCGATCGGCTGGCGGGTCTCTTCGCCCAGGCGCATGACCGCGCCCTTGCCGAAGCTCTTCTCCACCTGCGCCAGTGCCAGTTCCAGCGCTTTGTCGCGATCGTAGGCCTGCGGTGCCATGATGTGTGCCCCTTCTCGAGGTGAGTGTCTCTCTGGTTGGCGCCCACAGTAGAGGCCGGCACCGACAAGTTCTGGCGCCCAGGTTAGTCGAACACCCATTCGAGTCAAGCGACGCGCCCGCCAACACGCGAAGCAGCCGCCGCGACCAGCAATCCAGGAGCGATACCGGCCGTCAGCGCTGCGGCAGCACCGAGTCGTCCCCCTCTACGCGCGGGCCGAAGATCCGCCGCTGCGACTGGTCGATGCGCACGTCGTTGATGCTGGCCTCGCGCCGCGCCATCCGCCCGTCCGCCGCGAACTCCCACTGCTCGTTGCCGTAGCTGCGCCACCACTGCCCCGAGGCGTCGTGCCATTCGTACTGGAAGCGCACGGCGATGCGGTTGTCGTGGAAAGCCCACAGATCCTTGCGCAGCGCGTAGCCGTTCTCGGCCGACCATTTGCGGGTCAGGAAGTCGACGATCGCGGCGTGGCCGGTGAAGAACTCGTCACGGTTGCGCCATACCGAATCCTCGGTGTACGCGGCGGCGACGCGTTCGGGATCTCGGGTGTTCCAGGCATTTTCGGCGGCGAGCACCTTCGCGCGCGCGGAGTCGAGATCGAAGGGTGGCAATGGTAAACGCATGGAAGGCCTTTCGGTGCGATCAGGGATTGTTCGGGGAGAGCTCGGGCGGACCCCAGCGCACAGCGAGCGCACCGGGTCGTTCGATCGCCTCCTCGACGGAGAAGTCGACGGCACATTGCGCCCCGGCGGTGAATGCCGCCCTGTCCCAGACTAATTCGGCGCGGCCGGTGAGCTGGAGCAGCGCGCCGGTCGACCAGTCGGCGATGAGCAGCCCACAGCGCGGTTGCACGGCGAGGTTGCCCAGCGTCATGAACATCGAGTTGCCGCGATAGTCCGGCCAGCGCAACCGCGTCGGCGACAGCGCGCGCAGGAAGCAGGGATCGCCGCCACGGTGCGAAGCGTCGGCGTGCCCGTCGACGTCGGCGGTGGCGACGAAGAAGGTATCGGCGGCCGCCACCATCGCCATCGCGGCGGGCGTGAGCGCCACGCCACGCCGCACCAGGCCGGGCCCACCAGCGCAGAACTCCCGGATATGCCTGCGCGAGATGTACTTCGGGCAGTTCGCGTAGACCTGCTCGGTGGTGATCCGCAGCCCATCGCCGCGCACCGCCGACGTGCCGTTCACGCGCATCCGCCGCCGACGCTGCGGCTGCAGGGCGATCATCCCCACTTCGCTGTCACCCGCCAGCGCCGCCGACAGCGGATCGTCGGACGAGGGTGCCGCGTCGATGTCGATCGTCGTCTCGTCGACCGTGTGCACGAATCCGGCGGGACCGGTGAGCGGACTCGCCCACAGCCGCCCCGCCGGATCGGCGGCGCCGAGCACCACCATCGATTGCTCGGCCAGGAAGGACGCGGCGACCGCCGGAATCCCGGTCCGGATCGAACGGCCCACGCGAGCGGCCGCGTCGGCCTGTCCCATGCGTCGCTGCACGGCCAGTTCGCCGGCGTGAAACATCCTCGTCCTCCACTTCTCCTATGGGGGTTGCCGGTGGATCAGAAGAATCCGCACGTCGGGGCAGGTCCGGTGGGCGCGGGCGCGGTGTCGGGGCCCAGCGGCGCGAACACCTCGAGCCGAATACCGTCGGGATCGGCGAAGAAGATGCCGCCGGAGGAGGCGCCCTCACCGTGCGCGACCACCCCGTCGTGGAAGAACTCGGCGTCGACCGCGCGCAGCGCCGACTCGACGGCGCGCACCGTATCGACATCGTCGACCTGGAACGACAGGTGATGCAGTCCCGGCGTGCTGGTGGAGAATTCGCCGTCGCTCTGCTGCCAGAGCGTGAGCATCAGCGCACCGTCGCGACCGAGGAAGGCCCAGCGCTGTTCGCCGTCGGCGCCGGTGCCGAGCTGGTCGAACCCGAGTCCTCGTCGGTAGAAGTCGACGGAACGGTCTAGGTCGGCGACGTTGAGGCCGATATGGCCGGTGGTGAGCGCGGGCGCGGCAACGGTGGTCATGGTTTCCTCCCGGGATGTTTAACTGCCTATTAGTTGTTTAACAGTTAGAACATAAGAGGGGCACACCCCTCTCGTCAACCCTTGAAAACAATTTAGACAGTTAGGAGGGTCGTGTTGATAACCTCGGTCATGCGCGATCCCCGTCCGCACACCGGCGAACCCCCTGCTCTCGACCTGCTCAACACCCGATGGGCGGGCGCCGAACCCGGCGATCTGCTCACCGATCTCGACGGGCTGCGCACCTGGCTGGCGATCATCGGGCTCGCCGATCGAGTACCCGGCGACGACCACACTCTCAGCGCGCTGCACACCGCGCGGGCGGCCGTCCACGACGCCGTCACCCGCGCCGACCACACCGCCTTGAACAAGGTGCTCGACCACGGGCGAATCCGGCGTGAGCTGACCGACGAGGGACCACGCGATATCCCCGAGGTCGACGACCCGGCGTGGCTACCCGGCTGGCTCGCCGCCGACAACCTGCTGCACTTGATCGCGCGGGCGCCGCAGCGGATCCGCCGATGCGCGCATCCCGACTGCGTGTTGTTCTTCTACGACACGTCCAAGAACGGCACCCGGCGCTGGCATTCGATGGCGACCTGCGGCAACCGCGTCAAGGCCGCGCGCCACTACGCCAAGACCACCTGAGCAGCGCCGGCGTCAGAACAGTTCGTCGAGCAGCCGGTAGTAGTCGAGCTTGGCGCGGTCGGGTTCGGTCAGGCCGTAGGCGGCATAGAACGCCGTCACCGCCGCGCCGCCGAAGTCACCCGCCAGATCGCGCTCGGCCAGCGCCAGATCGTGATAGCGGTCGCCGGGGCCCAGCGCCGCGACATCGATCAGCAGGCCGCCGGTGAGCACATTGCCCAGCGTGAAATCGCCGTGCGTGACGACCAGATCCTCGGTGGCCGGGCGCCGCTCCCGCAGGCGCTCCAGTATCGCGGCGGGCGAGAGGTCGCGATGGTCGTCGTCGAAATCGGTGACGTCGACGAAACCCTCGACCACGTGGCGGTGAGCCAGCGCGAGGACGTTGTCCAGACCACCGTCGAAGGGGCAGTTCGACAGCGGGAGCTCGTGCAACGCCCGCAGGGCACGACCCATCTGCGCGCCGACCTCGGCCGCGTCGGCCCGGCCCGCGAGCGATTCACCCGCGTCGGCGAGAACGAGCACGTCCTCGGCGAACGCGACCACGTCCGGCACCGCGATCCCGTTGTCGCGCAACCAGGTCAGCCGAGCGTGCTCGGCCACCGCGCGCGGACCACGTTTGATCCAGTACCCACCCGAGCGCACCAGATTCCCGTCACAGCCCTCGTGCTCATCCGACCACTGCGGCACCGGCCCGAGCAGCTCCTCGATCACCGGCGGCAGCGGCAGGGCCAGCTCGTCGAGATGGTCCATGGCCGCGCGGGTGGACTCGATGAGTTCGGAATCGCCGTCGGCCACCCGCAGGCGCATGGCCTCGGTGAGCAGCTCGCGCGCCTCCAGCGGACGGTGCTGTTCGGCCAGCGACTTGCCCAGGTGGTGGGCGGCGAAGGAGACGAGTTCGGGGTCGAGCGCGCGGCTGGCGTGCAGCGCGCGGCGGTAGAGGATCTCCGCGTGCCCCGGCTCGCCCTGGTACCGGTAGACATCGCCCAGGTTGATCCAGACGGTGACCCGGCGCCGCTCGGAATCGGCCAGTTCCAGGGCCTGATCGAGCCGGTCGAGGGCCTCGTCGTAGCGCCCGAGCAGCATCAGCGCGATGCCGAGCCTGCGCAGGCCGGGAAAATCGTGCGGGTCGGCGAGGGCGACCCTGGCCGAGAGCGTCTCGGCGTCGACCGGGATCATCCGTAGCCGCTCGTCGAACCGGTACGGTCGAGTGTCCGATTTCTGCGCTGTCACGGCCATGGGCTGGTCACCACCGATTCGGGGGTACGTCGAAGTCGGCACACAGCGCCCGCCAGACATCGCGTGGGTCGACGCCGTTGTCGATCGCCACCGCCCCCGTGCGCCCCAGCTGGGGTATCACGTGATCGGTCAGCATGGCGTCGGCGCGCGCCACGCCGAACTCGGTGTGCATCAGCTCCTGGAATTCGGTCAATCGCACGTTGCCCAAGATACTCGCGCTCGGCAACAGCCGACAGAGCCCCGCTCAGTGCACCCGGGATCGGCCGGGACGGGCGCGTTCGAGCACCGCTACCGCTTGGCGGCGTCGTGACAGATCTGGACCGGGTCCGCGACCTGCGCCAGACCGGCGGCGGCGCGGCGAGCCGCCTCGGCGAAGGCGGGGTCGTCGAGCACCTGCCGCACCGCCGCGCCGACCGCCTCGGGGGTGAGCGGGCGCACGAGCACCGAACTACCCTGCCGCACCGCACGATTGGCGAGTTCCCACTGGTCTCCGCCGCCGGGAACCGTCACCACCGGCACGCCCGCGGACAGCGATTTGGCGAGCAGGCCGTGTCCGCCGCCGCCGACGACGACCGCGGCGTGGGTGAGCAGTTCGTCCTGGCGGCCCAAGCCCGCGGTAGCCCACTCCGGCAGATCGGCCGGTGGGGCGTCCAGCGTCGAGATGGCCGCTCGCACACCGAGTCCGGCCAGGCCGGACAGGACGACCTCGGCCATGTCGGTGACCCCGGTGTGCGCGGTCGACGGCGCCACCATCACCAGCGCGGCGGTGCCGGGGGGCCGAGGGAACACGGCGTCGGTCGGTTCCCACAGCAGCGGCCCGACGACATGGGTGTCGGCGGGCCAGTCCGGGCGATCCAGTTCCAGCGCGGGCAGCGTGGCGACGAGTCGCGCGGTGGGACCGGGGTCCTCGGCGGGCAGGCCGATGCTTTCGCGGGCCGCCGAGCGCTGACGCAGCCCGTTGCGGACCGCACGCGCGGTCATCGTGCGCAGGACGCCGTCGCGCATCCGGCCGCGGACACCCTCCCCCGGCGCCAGGCCACTACCGATGGGCGGCAGGGCTTTCGACGGTAGGTAGAGCGGGTGTGGTGACAATTCGACCCACGGCAGCCCCAGCCGCTCGGCCGCCAATCCGCCGCCCGCGGTGAGGACGTCGGAGATGATCAGGTCGGGCAGCATCGCGCTGAGTTCGGGCAGGTTCTCGGTCGCGATGTGGGCGGCGCGCTCGTGGATCCGGGCGCCCGCGTCGGTGTCGTCGTCGGTGGGGCGCGGCGCGAGACCCTTGAGCTTGCGCACGCTGATCCCCGCCGCACGCGCCTGGTCGAGCCATCTCGACCCGGTGAACAACACGGGCTCGTCCCCCGCGGCCTGCAATCGCAGGCACAACGCGATCGCGGGAAACGCATGCCCCGGATCGGGTCCGGCCACCACAGCTATTCGCATTCGCCCACCCTGCCACACCCCCGGGCTCCGCCCACCTCGGACGACCCAACCCCGATTTCCGCGCTATCTTGACCGCCGCGAGACCGAGACCGTCGAACGCCAGCCACAGGAGCGAGCACGTGCCACACGCCAGCATCGACACCGTCGACGACCTGTTCGCGCTACTCGAACAGTGCGCCGACGCCTGGGACACCGCAGACCGCACCGGCGATCCGGTCGACATCCTCGATCACGATCGCCAGTGCGCGCAGTCGCTGCGCCGCGACTTCCCCGAAGACGAAGAGCTCCAGGTCGCGGGCCTGCTGCACGATATCGGCCATGTGCTGTTCCCCGGTGACGACGCCAACCACGGCAGGCACGGTGCCGCGGCGGTGCGTGGCCTGCTCGGTCCCCGCGTGGCCCGCCTGATCGAACTGCACGTGACCGCGAAACGTTTTCTGGTGGCGACGGATTCCGCGCACGCCGCCGGTTTGTCGGAGTCGAGCCGGCGCACGCTCATCGCGCAGGGCGGGCCGATGACGCCCGCCGAGATCGATTCCTTCCGCGCGGACCCCGACTTCGCCGCGGCGCTGGCGCTGCGCAGGGCCGACGACGCGGGCAAGGTGATCGGCCTGCGAGTCGCGCCGCTGCGGGACTGGCGGCCCCTCGTCGAACGGATCGCGGCCCGAAGGCGCTGACGCGACGACCCCCGGCGCGCCGCTGGCGTAGTCGGCCCGAATATCGAGCCGAAGCCGCTGATCAGCCGCCGAAGGTGAACAGTTCGAACCCGACCGCGTGTTCGGCGGGGAACCCTTCCTTGGGCCCCGTCGCGAAGCTGACGATCTCGCGCACCTGCTCCGGCACCGGGACCGGGCTCAAGACCTGGAGATAGCGGCGATGCGCCGACAACGACGCGCGCGCCTGCTCCAGATGAGCGCTCACATCTACCGCGTGGGTGACGACAGGACCGACGACGGCCGCCCAACGCGCCGACCACGGTGCCAGATCGGCGATCTCGGGGAAGATCCACTCGTTGCCCGCATCGGCGATCGCGTCCATCGCCGATCGACCGACGGCCCGGTGATCGGCGCTGTTGACCACGCCGGGCGCCCAGGTGTCACCGAAGTTGAACAGCACCACCATCTCCGGGCGATGTCTGCGCAGCGCGGCGGCGAGTTCCCGGCGCAGGGTGAGACCTTCCTCGACGCGCCCGTCGGGGTGGTCGAGGAATTCGACGGTGTGCACGCCGACTTCGCGCGCGCCCGAGATCTCCTCGATCTCACGCAGCGGCGCGGCCTGCGCGGGGGGTATTCCGGCGATCCCCGCCTCCCCGCGCGTGACGAGCAGGTAGCGAATGTCCTTGCCCTGCGCCGTCCATCGCGCGACTGCCGCCGCGGCGCCGTATTCGATGTCGTCGGGGTGCGCGACGATCACCAGACCGCGCTGCCAGTCCTCGGGTACCTGTTCCACCCCGCCATGCTAACCACCGACGACTAGCTGATCGGGGTCTTGTCGCTGTTCGACATCGCCTTGTACAGCAGATACACGCCGGTGCCGATGGCCCCGATCACGAGAATGGGCATCAGCGCCTCGATCAGCGCGCCGAGAATCCAGAACGCGATCACCGCGACCACCACGATGCCGATGACTTTCAAGACCATGACGACTCCTTTGTTTCCACGACCGCCCTTCGGCGATCCGGCACCTCTCGATACTCCCACCCAGTCGGCGATAGATCACCAGGTCAGCACCGATATCCGGGTGTAGATCAGGGTTCACCCCGAGATCGTCGCCAGGTCCGGACTACCGTGATCGGCATGGACTACTTGGCGCTGCTGTGTGCGAAGCTCACCGCCTTCGGCGAGCTCATCACTGCCGACACCGACCTCACCGCGCGGGTGCCGTCCTGCGGTGACTGGACGTTCTACGACCTCGTCGACCATGTCGGCAACGGCAATCTGTGGGTGGTCACCGCGGTGACCGAGCTGCGCGGCGATGCCGAGGGCGAGCCGGCTCCGAAAGATCCCGTGGCCCTGCGGGAGTGGTACGAGTCGACCGCCGACGCCATGGTGAGCACGCTGTCGGCGAACGAGGATCAGCAGGCCTGGACCTTCACCCGGTCCATGCCGCGCACCGTCGGTTTCTGGCGGCGCCGCCGCGCCCACGAGACGCTCATGCACCTGTGGGACGGCCAGCACACGCTCGGCGAGGCCGACCCGTTCGACCCCGATCTCGCCGTCGACGGCATCGACGAAGTCTTCACGCTGTTCGCGCCCCGGATGATCCAGCGCGGCCTCGCGGCGGCACCCGAGGTGGCCCTGCGACTGCGCGCCACCGACACGGGCAGCGACTGGACCTACGGTCCGGGTGAGTCGGTCGCCGAACTGACGGGCACCGCGTCGGACCTGCTCCTGGCCCTGTGGGCTCGAAAAACCGGCGACGACCCGCAGTTGCGCTGGGACGGCGACCGCGCGGCGGGTGAGCGTGTGCTGGCCGGACCGCTCGTTCCATAGGCAAACGACCGACGACGAACCGGACAAGCGCCCATAATCGGGGCTCAGCGCGCGTAGGAGGAATTCCATGGAACCCATCGTCACGACCACCAGTGGCGCGATCCGCGGCCACACCGAGGCCGGGGTCACCCGCTTTCTCGGGGTGCCCTACGCGGCGGCGCCGGTCGGGCCGAAACGATTCCAGCTGCCCGAGGCCGCACCGGCCTGGTCAGGCGTGCGAGACGCGACCGAACACGGTGCCACCTGCGCGCAGCCGCCCTACCCCGCACCGATCCACGCTCTGCTCGGCAGCGACTACATTCCCGGCGACGAGTACCTCAACGCGAACGTCTGGACGCCCGACCCGGCCGCCCCGGGTCTACCGGTGCTGGTCTGGATTCACGGCGGCGCGTTCGTGCGTGGCTCCAACGCGCGCGCGATCTACGACGGGACAGCGTTCGCGCGCGATGGTGTGGTCATGGTGGGGATCAACTATCGCCTCGGGGTGTCGGGCTTCGCCGAGCTCGAAGGCGCACCGTCCAATCGCGGCCTGCACGACCAGATCTTCGCCCTGCGCTGGGTGCGCGAGAACATCGCCGCCTTCGGTGGCGACCCCGACAATGTGACGATCTTCGGCGAGTCCGCGGGCGCGATGAGCGTGGCGGCGCTGATCGCCGCACCGAGCACGGCCGGGCTGTTCCGCCGGGCGATCATGCAGAGCGGCAACGGCGCTGTCGCGGCCGATCCCGAGGATGCGCGCAAGGTCTCCGCCGCGCTGGCCGCCGAGCTCGGGATCGCACCGACCGCGCGGGATTTCGGCCGACTCGGCCCGGATCAGCTGCGCGCCGCGCAGAACGCCGTCGCGCTGGCCGTGATGACCGACCCCGATCCGCAGCGCTGGGGCCACTCGGTGATCCGGCTGGGCGGCGGCATCATGAGTCTGTTCCCGGTGACCGACAACGACATCGTCGAGGGCCCACCGACCGAGGTTCTGCGCGCTCATCCGGACCGCGCGGTCCCTCTCATCGCGGGCACCACCGCCGACGAGTTCCGCTTCTTCACCGTTCCGGCAGGACTGGCCGCCGCCATCACCACCGACACCCTCCCGTTCGTGCTCACCCGCTACGGCATCGATCCCGCCGTCGCCCAGACCTATTCGGCGCAGCGCCCCGACGCCGGCCCCGCCGAGATCTTCAACGCCATCCTCACCGACCTGAGCTTCCGCTCCGGCACCTACGACTTCGCCGAGGCGGGCGCAGCCACCGCCCATGTGTACGAATTCGCTTGGCCGACAAGTCTTCCCGGACTCGGCGCCTGCCACGTGCTGGAGATCCCGTTCGTCTTCGACACCATCGACGACGCCCACTCGCTCACCGGGCCCACCCCACCCCAGGCGCTGGCCGACGAAATCCACGCCGCCTGGGTCGCTTTCGCCACCGACGGCACCACCGGCTGGGCACCGTTCACGACCGAGGAGCGCACCGTCCGGATCTTCGACAGCCCCGAGTCCACCACCGTCACCGATCCTCGCGCCACCGAACTCGCGGCCCTGCGTGAGGCTGTCGCCGCGGTCTGAACTCCGGTCGACACGCCGTGTCCCGGACCGGCGTGTCGACCGCGAGCCGATGCGCTCTAGCGGACGGAATCCGTTCCGCCTGCGAACAGGTCGGGGCCACGGTCGGCCATGTCGGTGAGCGCCTGGGCCCAGCCGTCGAGCCGGTCGGCGGCCTCGCGCAGGTCGGCGACGATGCCGTTGAACTGATAGGCCAGCACCGAGTCCTCAGGGACCGCGAGGATGCGGGCCGCGGCGGCGACGAGCTGTTCGTATTCGACCACGCCGGTCTCCAGGCGGGTGAGTACCCCGGCGACAGTGGTTTTCAGTGCCGCGACGGTGTCCGGGTTGGCACGGCCGACGGTGTCGGCGGCCTGTTCCATGGCGACGACGTCGGCGGCGAGCGCGTGCAGGGCGCCCGCGCCGGAGCGCGCCGTCTCCAGCAGGTCGCGCAGTTCGTCTTCGGGGAGGCGGCGGGTCCGCGCGATCTGGGCGCCGAGGTCGTAGAGCGCCCGTTCGGCACGGATCAGGCGCTGGATAGGGGCGCGCGCGGCCGAGCGCAAACCGGGTGATCTGCGGGCGACGAAGGCCGCCTGGGGCAGCGGCTTGTCGCGCAACTCGAAGTAGCGGCGGGCACTGAGCGCGGTACCGGTGACGAAGGCGATGGCCCCACCGCCGATCACCACGACCGCCCACGCGGGCGCCGAGATCACCGCCAACCCGACCGCGCCGACCGTGGTGATGCCCGACGCGGTACCGAGCTGGAAACTGCGCCGACGCACCCGGCGCCGACGGCGCAGCTCACGCTCACGCGGATCGGCCCAGCGCCGCACGGCGACGAGCGCCTGTTCGCCGACCCCGCGCAGGGTCGCGGGCACCGAGCCGACCTGAGCGACCGCCGCCGAATCCACGATATCGACCCGGTCGCGCCGCCTGTTGCCGTTCATCCCCTCATCATCCTTCCACCGCACAAGCACATGCCCGGGGTCTCGATGGCGGCCACCCCAGCCCCGTACGACCCGACCCCGAGAAGGGTCCGCCGCGAAGCGACAGTTCGGCCCCTCGCAGCCGCGAACTCGCACCAATATTACAGCGCTTTGCCCAACCACCCAGAGATCGCGATAGCAGCCTCCCCAGCCCCGCACGACCCGACCTCGAGGAGGGTCCGCCGCGAAGCGGCGGTTCGCGGCCGGGCCGCCGGTCAGGCGCCGTTGCGTACGCGACGAAGGAGCAAGCAACGGTGCCTGACCGGCGGCCCCCAGGGGCCGCGAACTCGAGCGCGTCAGCGCTCCAACATCACAGCCCTTTTTCGATATTCGGCGCCGGTGCGGCTTTCGGCTGCGCCGGGTTGATCGCCGCATTGGTGTTGCCGGTGGGCAGCGCGTCACCACGCATGGACGCGCGGATCTGCTCGAGCTTGCTGTGCCCGGCCAGCTGGACGCTGGCCTGCTGCACCTCCATCATGCGACCCTGCACCGAGTTCTGCGCCAGCTCGGCCGAACCGAGCGCGTTGGCGTAGCGGCGCTCGATCTTGTCGCGCACGGCGTCCAGGCTGGGCGTGGAGCCCGGCGCGGACAGGGTGGAATCCATCTGCTGCAGCGACGCGGAGACCTGCTCCTGCATCTTGGCCTGCTCGAGCTGGCTGAGCAGTTTGGTGCGCTCGGCGACCTTCTGCTGCAACATCATCGCGTTCTGCTCGACCGCCTTCTTGGCCTGTGCGGCGGCCTGCAGGGACTGATCGTGCAGCACCTTGAGGTCTTCCACCGACTGCTCGGCGGTGACCAGCTGGGCGGCGAACGCCTCGGCGGCGTTGGTGTACTGGATCGCCTTCTCGGTGTCGCTCGCCGCCTGCGCCTGATCGGCCAGGGTGACGGCCTGACGGGCGTTGGCGTTGAGCTTCTCGACCTCGTCGAGCTGACGGTTCAGCTTCATCTCCAGCTGGCGCTGGTTACCGATCACCGACGCCGCCTGCTGCGACAGCGCCTGGTGCTGACGCTGCGCCTCCTCGATAGCCTGCTGAATCTGGACCTTCGGATCCGCATGCTCTTCGATCTTGGAATCGAAGAGGGCCATCATGTACTTCCAGGCCTTCACGAACGGATTAGCCATCGATTGATCCCGCCTCCATCTGTGCGTCGCTCGTGCGACTGGTGGTACGCGACCGTCACGCACCAGATACGTGCTCATCCTCCATCATGCGGCACCCGAACCGGAATGACCGGACCGGCGGCGACGCCTGAGGAGAATCTATCCGTTCTCGTCGGCGATGTGCAGTGTCTCGCGCGTCCAGCGCGGGGTTCGCCGTGTCACATCGCCTTCACCAGTACCAGCATCTCGGCCCTCGGGGCCGGGATGACGATGCGGGTGTCTTCGGCGATGCCGACGCGCGCGCCCTGCTCGGCCGTCGCGCTCGCGGC
>NZ_BDAX01000053.1 GCF_001612665.1 Nocardia alba NBRC 108234
TGGGCTCGATGACGACGAGGACCGCGCCCACGTCTACGAACTACGTCGAGCGCGCGGCCGCCTCAACTGAGCTGATCCGCGCCGAGCTCTGGCGATATAGTTCTGTCAGGTGGGCCGCGCCCACCTGACTCCAAGCTGGCGATCTCCCACGCAGTGGCTGGCTACTGAGGACAAGCCGTCTCCGACGCAGCGCGATTCGATTGCCTTCCAACCTTGTTGGGCGGCGTGGGAGTCCAGAGGAAGAGTCGTGATGAGCAAGTCCAATAGGGCTCGGAGCCGCGCTGTTCGGCAGCGGATGGCCGAGACCGGCGTCGGCTACACACGCGCTGCGCGCGAAGTGGGCAGCTCCGCAGGTCGCGCTGGCCGAAGTGGCACAGACTCTGTCAGGGCCTATGTTCGCGCTCTGCTATCAGACCAAGCCGGTGAGACAGACCTGCGAGACGCTGAAATCCAAGCGCTTCAGGCGCAGGGGCGACGCATTGTGGACGGTGGGCAGATCGATCGGGACACGTGGGAAATCACGGACTGGGCCACCGGTGCCAGGATCGCCTACGGCGCCGATGGTCTCGATGGGTACCACGAGACTGCCCAGCGTCTCGATCCCGAAGATACGTGGATACACATCGACCACATCCGACCTGAAGCTGCAGACCTGCCGACCATCGAGGGCGTACCGACGAGTCTGGGTACAGCGCTTGCAGATTGGATCGGGTCGCGAGGAACAACAGACGAAGAAGTCGCGGAGTTCCTCGAGTGGCCGGTGGATAAGGTCAGCGCCGCTCGGCGAGAGTAAGCGCACGGTCGTCGGCGTAATCCCGGCTGACCTCACCGCTGAATACAACGGCGAGCGCGTGCCTGTGCACTGACCGGGTGAAACAGCAGACGACTCCGGTACCCCATTTCGGGTACCAGGGTCGTCTGCTGTTTCGTGCCGCCTCATTTTTGTGCGTAAAACCGGACACTGCGCAGGTCGCAGACCTTTCTCAGGCCAGCAGATAGGAACTCGAAGGTGTCGGTGCCTGCATGCATTCTGGATCCATGACCGACTACGACTCCGTGAACGACGCCAACGCCGCGGCTGCCGAGGCGGCGGGCTGGCCGGACCTCACCGGTGCGCCCAAGCAGATCCCGTGGGGAATCGCCTGCCGCGCGGACAAGGTGCGCGAGCTCGAAGCCACCAACCTGCCCGAGGTAGAGAAGGCCCGCTGGCGCGAGGCGATGCTGCGCGAGACCCGCGCCGGCGAATGGATCGACTACCGCAAACAGCACTGGGCCACACCGGGTCTGATGCACTTCACCGAGGAAGAGCGGACCGCCATCCTCGGCAACTGACCTGCATTTACCGACTGCAACAGTCGCCGAGCCGTCTGCTACAGGCGCCGCCGAAACCCACACTCAGAGCCCGGACTAATAGGACTGAAACATGCAAAAACCGGTACACCACGGTTTGAGGCATGAACGAAAACAGCTCCACCGCAAGGGATACCGACCACCGACCGATCGTTTGGTGCGTCGACCGATATCGACGCATCGGGCGCCGCCGCCCCGGCTTCGTACGGTCCCGCACCATGGCCGTGCACCCGTCAACCGAACCTGCGCAGCACCGCTCCACCCGTAGCAATTTGAAATACGGGCTGCTCGCAGTCGCCGGGTTCAAAGCCCTCGAAGCGGTGACCGGCGAGCTCGTCGGCCGCCTGGTCGAGGCCGCCCTGGCGTACCTGGGAACGCTGTGACCCCCGCTGCCGAGCTTGCGCTCACTCCGTCCAAGGAGTGAGCTCGGTGATCCGCATCGGGAACGTGTACGTCCCCGGTGAGTCGAGTGTGGACAGGATGCGGGCGCGGCGGGATGACGGCACACCGAATCGACGGTCCCGGTAAACCACTGGGCGGTCGGGTCGTCGGGCTCGCCGCCGCGGCCGTGTCCGTCGTCCCACCAGCAGATCTCGTCGCCGACCTCGAACGCCACTGCAACGATCCGAACGCACCCGCGACGGGCTTGCCGCCGCTCGTGCCACGGACGCACCGGCGGCCAGAAACCCAAACTCGGACCACGGCAGGTCGCGCTGACACGGCAGATGTACGCCGAACACGGCAAGCGCCGTTGCACCGTCGGCCAGATCGCCGCCGAGTTCGGCGTCACCCGACCCACCATCTACCGGCGCCTCGACAAGCCAGCCTCATAGAGGCTCGCCGCACCGCAGCTGACCAGGCACTACGAGAATTTCGTTGGATTTCGGCGATTACTACCAGGACCCCCGCTCCCCCGCCCCTCTGCTGGTAACTCTCTGATACACCTCACATGCAGCAGACGGGCCCCAGGATCATCCTGGGGCCCGTCTGCTGCGCTGAGCTCTTCGTATGACGAGCGCTGTTTCGCCTGGCTACCGGCCACGCCTGCTTCTCACCGCAGGTGTCGTGCCGACGATCATGCCTGAACTTCGCTACGCGGGTGTGAGCTCGATGCTCAACTGCACTTCCAGTGCGCCCGCGAGGCGTTCGAGAGTTGGGATGGTCGGTACACCATCACCTGCCTCGAATCGGCTGACGGCGTTCTGCTTCATCCCTGCTCGCTTGGCGAGCTCACTCTGGGTCCATCCCCGCGCTTCCCGCGCCTGCCGGACTTGCTCACCGAGTCGGTAAGCGATCTCCGCCGCGCGGTATGCGGCCTGGTACTCCGGGGTTGCGCGGACCTCTGTGCTGCGGCGGTTGAATTCCTCCTGGCTGGTCTTTCGTCCTGTTGTGGTCATGTCTATCTACCCTCTGGGTTCTCTCTCTGCGGCGAGAGATTGGCGCGCCTTCCCCGGCCCGGATGCGGCGAAGCCGGGGAAGGTGTTCTCGTACCTCTCCGGCGTGGTCTGCACCACCGAGGCCGAAGGATTGAAGAGCTCCCATAACCCGCTCCCACAGGCTACGAGTTCTTCGCTGACTTGGTCGTTGTCCTACCGCTGAACAGTCGGGTCTCGCTGCGGACGGCGGGAAAGTCTGGGTTGGCTTGATAGTTTTCTCATCTGGTCGGGCCTCCCGTTTCTGGGGTTTGAGTGATGTTGGAGCGGGGTGGAGATGTGTGCTGTTGTCCGAAATCGTCACCGGGCGGTAAGTCATGGAGAGGGTGGGCTTTCGCGGCCTGCTACTGATGCGGCGAAAGCCCACCGGATCGAATTAGGTCTCGAACACGTTGTGGTACGTCCGGTCGTGTTCGTTCTCGCACACCTTCTTCGCCTGCACAGCACGGTTGACCTCGGTGGCCTCGTGCTGTGCCGACTTGGTGAAGACGGTCAGGAGAATGATCTTGTTGTCTCCCGGGAACCAGTAGGTGATCCGGACATTCCGGTTCCGGGAGATCTCGAAGCGGAGCTCACCGACGCTATCCCGGAGGTAGCGGCAATGAGGCATGGTCAGTTCCGGGCCCTTCTCAGCAAGAAGGCCCGCCCTGAAGTCCGCGCGGGCGCGATCCTCAGGACCCAAGCTCAACAGAAAGTCCACGACTTCCTGCTCGGCGATCATCTCGAACAAATGCACGAAGTCCAGTGTATCACGTGGATGTGATACTACCTGATCAGGGCTACTTTATCTAGCTCTTGGTATCAAACCTGTCTGCGCGGGACCCGCGCACACGGCGCGGCGGCGGCAGCTCGTCGTAGTGCTCTACCGTCGGCGGGCCGGGATGTGAGTCGGCGGGCAGCTTGCCCAGGACCGCGGCGAGTTCGGCGTCGGCGCGGTCAGCCCCGGCGGCGGCCTGGTCGTGCTCGCGCAGCAATCGCATGACGGTGGCCGGGGGCGGCCCTTCTTCTTTCCCGTGGTGATGACCAGGCGGGAGGCGATGTCGCGCAGGCTGTGGTTGTTCCCACGTAGGTGTAGCGCCATGGCGAGCATGGTGTCGTCGGAGACGCTGGCGCCGCCGATGGATTTGCCGCGGGCGCGGGCGGATTCGTGGCCTTGGAGGGTGCGGTCACGGATGTATTCGCGTTCCATCCCCGACAGCGCGGCCAGCACCGTGAACACCACCCCCGACGGATCGTGGGAGCCCTGCAGTTGAATCTCGTCAAAATGCTTTGGTGCTCTAATGCTTTTCGGCGACTCAGCATAAAAATGCTGGGTGTCACGAAATCTCCCCGGACCGGTCTCCGCGCACGTCACAGGAGGCGGCGCTGACCTGCGTGAACGCAGGCGTTGCTCCAACCTTGTTGTCGCGCTAGACTCCTGCACCAGGCAGCACAGTTCTGCCCGCAGGCTCCAGCGCATCCGCTGGGGCCTTTTCTGTTACCCATCCAGGCCCCCGACCCTCGGTCGGGGGCCATTGTTGTTTCGGAGGTGTCGTGTCGTCTCATCTCGCATCCGCCGCTATCCAGCTCGCTCCCTGGTCAGCGTTCTGGATGCAGCTGCCCGTGCTCGTTCTCGTCCTGGCCGTCCTCGCGATGGCGATCACCGCGCTGCTGCGGGCGAACCGCGAGGACATCCCCCGCATCGTCGAGGCCGTCGTCGCTACGATCTGCCGCCGCCTCACACTTCCCGCGGGGAACCGACGTAGGCCGAGACGACCCACCAGGATCGAGGAAGGGACAGAGCGGTGAGCAGGACACCCCGCGGCCACCGCGACCCTGTGGGCGAGCGCGTCGCTCAGAGCTACCTGACCCACGATCTGGCCCTCGTCCGTCAGGTCCTGCCTCGCCATGATCAGGACCTGCTCGACTACATCCTCATCAACACCGGCGTGGACCCCGACCACAACGCCGCACTGATCAGAAAGCTCACCGGCAGGATCCGGGCGGATCCGGTCCTGCGCGGACTGTTGCTCACCTACCTCGGCGACCGTGTCCCCGCCGGGACGCTCTGCCTGTGGTGCGGTAGAGAACTCAGACAGCGCAAGCCCGGCGCACCCGGCCGCCCCGCCAAATACTGCGGGGACAACCACCGCCAGAGTGGATCACGAGCCCGGCGGCGGCAAGCGCGCAGACGAGCGCACCAGGACGTCCCGGCCGAGCCGACGAACTGATCTTCGCCGGACGGCCCTTGAACGCGAGCTGCTCGCCGCGGAGCTGCGCCTGGTCGACCGCGCGGTCCGTGGGCTCGACGACAACGAGGACCGCGCCCACGTCTATGAGCTACGCTGCCGGCTCAACTGAATCGGACAGCCGGGCAGCCCTTCGCTACGGTTGCGCCGGGGCAGTATCTGTTTCGGCGGGTGGCGGGAGCGGCGTTCCGCCTTGGTCGGCCATGGTGGATAGCGGGGGTGCGTAGGCCACGGCGATCGAGACGATCTCCGCGCCGCGCAGGATCACGAATTTCCACCTTTCCGGCATTCTGACGCGCACACGGTTTCCGTCCGAATCGCGATGGGTCGGTTTGCACAGGATCGGCGGTTGCAGGATCAGTTCGCGGTCGAGGACTTCCATGTCCGGGGAGAAGTCACGTACGCATCCGAACCAGATCGTGCCGTCGGTGAGGGTGACCCGCACGTGCACCCGCATGTCCTTGGTTGGCTGGTATTCCCTGAACGCACGGTGCCACGTCGATTCGTAGAAGATCTTGCCCTTATCGCCATGGTGGACGATCGCGGTCAACAGCCAGGCGAAGACCATCGCCAGGCCAGCGATGACGATCATGGTGACGCTGACGCGCACGAGGTTGTCGGCGATGTAGGTGTTGGGCTGCTTGAGCATGGCCGAGGGCACTGGGAACGGCTTCCGGTCCTGCAATGCCAACAGTGCGGCGCAGAGCAGCAGCGTCAGGAACGCCGCGACGCTGCACGCCGTGGAAACGAGCGCGACGCGGGAGATCTCGGTGAAGGTGCTCTCCTTGCGGGGGACCTTCCTATACGCGCTGATCCAGTCGAACAGCAACCCTGGAGCAATGAACAGGAAGAACGCGAGGATCGTCAACCAGCTGTTCGGAGTCACTGCAGCGGCCTAGTCGTCGATATCGCCCCAATCATCCTTGGCCGTGCTGGCGGGGTTCTGCTCTTGGCCTAGCGAGGTGACCTCAGGGTCTGGACCACCGAGGGTCTCCATGGACTTTTCGAAATGCCCGGAGCCGCGAACAGACTCCGGCTCACGCTGACCATCTTCGGAACGCTTCATCGACCAACCTCAATTCGGTATCGAGTGGTGTAGAAAGCCCAGCTCATCAATGCTACTTCGCTGGTCACGCGCGCCGCGACCACGTCGATCCGGGTTCCCGGTTCAGTCGTGTCGTGGACGCAGCGCGTAGCCGGGGCACGAGCCGGTCGTTCAGCTGCTCCAGTGGTCAGGACGCGGGCAGCTCGGTCCGAAAATCGCCACGCTCGATCTTGGCGCGCGCCCGCTCAAAGGCGCGTTCGTTCAATCCGGGCGCAGTGCGATCGATGGTGGCCTTGCGCTCGGCGAGCTTGCCCAGTGACTGCCTGATGTCGGGTAGATCCGTAGGCTCCGCCGAACCCAGATCAAGGTTTCGCATCTGTCGAATTTCGACCTTCAGTGCGCCGAGGTCACGTCCGCAGTCCAGGTGGCGCTGGGTGAGTTCTTTCGGATTCACAAGTGTGAGAACGGCGGCGCAAGCGCTGGCGACCCCGGCGAGGATCGCCGATACCAGAGGCCATACCTTCACTGTTATCGCAGCGGCAGCGCTCGCGACGACTGCGATGCCACCGATGTACCAGTGCATGCTTTGGCGCCGTTCGGCAGCCGCGTAGTGCGCCCTCTCTGTGTACTCCAGATTGTCGAGAAGGACGTCTGCTTCGTTGCGTAGGTCAATCCGGAGGTCGCTCATAGTGACACCCTTCTACCACCTTGGGTAAGGGAAGTCGTAGCCGAAAATCGAGTACATGGCCTTCCAATACGATGAGGTGTCGCTTCTGTCCTTCGCTTCCCTCGCGATCGCAAGGTAGTCCTTTGCGCTTTTGGCGGCTGCCAAGGCCTTTCGCCGGTTGTCCTCCGATGAGCAAGGTCGGATCCGGGTGACGATCCCGATCGGGTCGTTCATCTCCCGAAAGTCCGCTACGACGATCTTTCTCAGGATGGAACTCATGTCGATTTGGTAGTGGATGCTTGACTCTCCCGCCGCATGTTCCGCAGTTCGCAGTTCGAGGTAGGTCGAGGAGACAGGTACGTCGGCGTGGTACTTCCATGCCTTCAGCAGACGTACGAGCGGCTTGACCCGTTTACCCAATCGGTCGTTCTGCCTGCTGACATAGCGGTTGTGGGCGGAGGGGGCCGAGGCCACCCACTCTCCGGGTGCCGGGATCTCGAACACGTCATCGCCGCCGGGAGTTAGGCGGTCGAAGTATGCAGGGGCAACCTCGAAGCTGGGGCCGTACGAGTACTGAACCTTCACCGCGGGACTGCTGATCTTCAGCGAGGAAAACCGATAGGACTCGGTGGCGAGCGCATCCCTGGTTTTCACGAGGGCCGAGTAGGGCGCGAGCGCGCGCCACGAGTAAGGGATGCGAGCCATGAGGTCAACGTCGCTGTGCTTCGGTATCGCGGTGCCGTGATTGAATGATCCGCTTTCGAAGGTCGAGAGTATCCCCGCTGCTTTGAGTAGACGGTTGATGTCGGCCCGGCGTTGCGCGACTAGCTGCTGATCCGGGGTTTGGTTCACCAACTGTCCGACGTACCGATCCATCGGGTCATCCACAGGCACTCTCGTTTCTCACTTGACAGCTTAGAGTTGGGCCACATGGTGTTTCTGTAGCGCAGCCTCGGGGGTTACACCTCGCCCATGTCGAGCGTGTCCCCCATCCCGACTTCGATGAGACCGACCTATACCTCCTAT
>NZ_BDAX01000054.1 GCF_001612665.1 Nocardia alba NBRC 108234
CGGCGCCGCCGCCCGCGTCCGAGCCGCCGCCCGCCTATCAGCCGGCGCCCGCCTACGAGCCGCCGCCTCCGCCCCCACCCGCCCCCGAGCCGCCCCCCGCCTTCGTACCCGAACCCGCTCCGGCGCCGCCCCCACCACCCCCGCCGCCCCCGGTCCTGCAACTCCCGTTCCCACTGCCGCCGATCCTGCTCCCACCGGCAGCGGCCATCCGGCCCTGATCCGCGATCGCGCCGCGCCGTGGTCGGCGATCCGGCCTTGATCCGTGATCGCGTCGCGTAGCTCGGCTGGGATGTCCGGCGTCCCAGGGGATGGCGGTCGTGCGTCGAGTCAGTCGCTGGACTCCTGACCGGCGGCGGGTCGACCTTTACACGCTGTCGATGTCGGTGAGACTGGTCAGCTATGGACCAGTTGGTGCTGACTCTGGTGATCCTGCTCGCGGCCGTACTCGCCGAACCGCTCGGCGCGCGCCTGGGACTCGCGCCGTCGATCCTGATGACCGTATTCGGCTGCCTGCTGGCGCTGATTCCAGCTGTGCCCAGCCTGCACATCCCGCCCGAGCTGATCCTGCCGCTGGTCCTGCCGCCACTGCTCTACGCCGCCGCGCGTCGCACGTCATGGCGGCAGTTCGCGGAGAACTGGCAGATCATCGCGTTGCGCGCGGTCGGGCTCGTGATCGTCACCGCGATCGCGGTCGCCGCGGTCTTCCACGCGTGGAATCCCGCCTCCGCGTTGGCCGCGGGCCTGGTGCTCGGCGCCCTGGTCGCCCCGCCCGATCCGGTCGCGGCCACGTCTATGGCGGGCCGTCTCGGCCTGCCGCGCCGGTTGATCGTGACCCTGGGCGGGGAGGGGCTGTTCAACGACGTCACCGCCATCGTCATCTACACGGTCGGCATCCAGGCCGTGGTCACCGGGCTGTTCTCGCCGTGGCACGCACTGGGCGACTTCGCGATCGCCGCGGTGGTCGGGGTCGCCGTCGGCCTGCTGCTCGGCTGGCTCGGCAGCCTGCTCACCAAGCATTTGGACACCGCCACCGGCCAGGTCGCGGCGAGCCTGCTGCTGCCCTTCGCCGCCTACGGCATCGCCGAGCACTGGGAGGGCTCGGCGGTACTCGCGGTGCTGGTCTGCGCGCTGTACCTCACCGATGCCGTGACCGAGATCGGCGACCGCGACTATCGCCTGGTCGCCGATTCGTTCTGGGACATCACCGAAATGCTGATCACCGGCTTCGCCTTCGCCCTGATCGGTCTGGAACTGCGGGTGGTCATCGACACCACCGGACACAACTGGCCGGGACTGGCCGGGGTCACCGCCGCGGTGATCGTGGTGGTCGTGGGATTGCGGCTGGCCTGGCTGATGGTCACCTGGGCGATCAGCAGCAAACTCCCCAACACCGACGAACCGTTCACCTGGCGCGAGGTGGTCGTCACCTGGTGGGCGGGCATGCGCGGGGTCGCGACGGTGGCGCTGGCGCTGGCCGTGCCGTTCACCCTCGATACCGGCGCCGACTTCCCGGCCCGCTCGGAGATCCTGTTCATCGCGTTCGCGGTCGTGCTGTTCACGTTGCTCGTCCAGGGCCCGACCCTTCCGCTGGTGGTCCGCCTGACCGGAGTGCACGCCGACACCCGCCAGGAACGGGTCGTCGAACAGGCGCTCTGGACCAGGGTCGTGAATGCCGAACTCGCCGAGCTCAAAGCGATCGCCGCTCGCGACAATCTCCCGGAGGATGTCTACGAGGACCTGAAAGCTGTTTTGCGTCGACTGTCCGCCAAAGCCGATCCGGAGGCGGCCGACGCCGACGCGAAGGCGGCGCTGGACAAGGAACGCAAACTCGCCTCCCAGATGCGCGCGGTCCGCGCCGCCGTCACCGAGGCAGGCCGCCGCGAAGCCCAGGCCGCCCGTCGCGAACCCGGCATGCCCCCGGATGTCGTCGACCGGGTCACCCGCCGACTCGACCTCGGCCCGACGCATTGAGTGCCCGCCGTGGGCGCGCGGTCGCGGGCTGATCAGCCATTCTGCTCGAGCGCTCAGCCGATGTGCTCGGGAGCTCAGCCGACCTGTCAGAAGCTCAGCCGATTCCCAGTGAGTCCGTGGCGGCGCCTATTCCGTAGGTGATCGCCATTGCCAGCGCGCCGCCGACGACCACGCGCAGCACCGCGCGTCCACGATTACTGCCACCGAGGCGCGCGCTCACCGACCCGGTGATCGCGAGGGCGATCAGCACCGCGGCGAACGTCACCGGTACCCGCCATCCGGTGGGCGGCAACACGATCGCCAGCAAGGGCAGCAGCGCGCCGCAGGTGAACGAGATCGCCGAGGAGATCGCGGCCGCCCACGGGTCGGTGAGCGAGCGCGGGTCGATGCCGAGTTCGGCCTCGGCGTGCGCGGTGAACGCGTCGTGGGCGGTGAGCTCGGCGGCCACCGTGCGCGCGGTGGCCGGGCGCAGGCCCTTGCGCTCGTAGATCGCGGCCAGCTCGGCCAGTTCGACATCGGGTTCGGTGGACAGTTCGCGGCGTTCCTCGGCGAGCAGTGCCTTCTCCGAATCCCGCTGCGTGCTCACCGAGACGTATTCACCCGCGGCCATCGAGATCGCGCCCGCCACCAGGCCCGCGATGCCCGCGGTGAGGATTGTCTGGGCATTGTCCGTGGTCGCGGCGACGCCGACGACCAGTCCCGCGGTGGAGACGATGCCGTCGTTCGCGCCGAGCACCCCGGCGCGCAGCCAGTTCAGCCGGGTCGCCAGACCCTCGGTGTGCGGCTCATGCGGATGACCTGACCGGGGCGCACCCCCGGCCCCCTTCGAGCGACTGTTGTCTACGGGCGAGTCCGGCACCCGCCCAGCCTAGTCGGGTGAACCGGCAGATCAGCGGACCGTGGAAGCGGGGTTCGGCCATCCGCTCAGCTCCGTCGTGGCCACCCTGGGTGAGCTCGGCCACTGGCCCGGTTTCGTCGGGTATCCGGGAGCGGATCGGCCACTCGCTCAGCTTTGTCGGGCAACCGGGGCGGGGGCGGCAGCCGGACCCGCGCGCAGCGTGTCGGCCAGGCGCACAGCGAGCGCGATCACGGTCAAGGTCGGGTCGACGTGCCCGTTCGTCGGGAACACCGAACTGCCCGCGATGTAGAGATTGTCCACCCCGTGCACCCGGCAGTGTCGGTCCACAACCCCGTGCCTGGGGTCGGCCGACATCCGGGTGGTGCCACTGGGATGCGCCCAGTCGGTGAGCGGTAGGGGATCGGTGCTGTCGGGCACAGCCGCGGGAACAACCTGTGGCGCGGGCAATCCGAGCCGGACGAACTCACCGACGAGCAATGCCGTCGCCCGTCGAACCGTCCGGTCCTCCTGCTCGCTGGTGCGCCAATCCACCTGCGGCAGCGGCATTCCCATCGGATCGGTGCGCGTCGAGAGCCGAACCCGGCTGTCGACGTCCGGCGCCTGTTCCACCATCGCCCGCAGCTCGACTTCGCGCCGCCCGCCGCCCTCGGCCGACTCGAGCCGTGCCCGGCTGCCCGCAAATCTGTTGCCTGACAGCATATTCCGCCTCTTCTGCCACCGAAGCCGCCCACCGAGCAACCGCTTCACCGAGTTCCACGGATCGTCGTCGGTGACCTCCCGCAACCACAGCGCGCAGTTCACCAGCGACTCGCGCCGCTGCAGCACAGGCGACAATGCCATGCCGGTCAGGAACGTGTGCTTGCCACGCGGGCTCCGCACCACGTGCTCGCCGAACCGGTCGAGCGCCGCCCCGGCCTCGGCGAGGGGCAGCGTCGCGACGACTCCGCAGCGATGGTCCATCAGGTACCGCCCCACCTGGTCGTACCGATTCCCGATCCCGCCCACGACGGCGCGCCGCGAGGCCAGCAGCAGCCGCGGCGTCGCGATCGCACCCGCTGCCAGCACGAACACCCGCGCCTCGACGGTGCGCACCCGGCCATCCGCCCCGGTCACCTCGACCGAATTCACATGTGCGCCGGTGCTATCGGTGTCGAGATGGGTGACCGTCGCGTTCACCAGTGCCAGGGCGGTCGGCGCGAGAATGTCACGCACATTCGGTCCCCACCGTTTGCCCGCGAACCGGTTGACCGGGTCGCGGCTGAGCTGCCAGAAGCAGGGGCGCAACACCGTGGTGTCGAGCGCGTCGGCGGGTGCTCGCCGCCCGGTCAACGGCCAGAACTCGTTCTCGGTGAAGCCGGTGGCGTGCCCGAGCCCGGCATGCGCGGCGGCGCGCTCGGTGAAGGGGCGCAGTGCGCCCGCGTCGATCGGCCAGCCGGACCGGGCGACCCAGGGTCGATGAGCGAAGTCGAGGTCGTCGAGCACGCCGCAGCGGCCGGCCCAGGAGTGTGAGCTGCCGCCGAGTACCCGATTTCCCGCGACCCGGTGTTGGTGCGCGCGGGGTGCGCCGATGCTCTCGATCGCCGCGAATGCCGTCTCGTCCGTGGCGATCTCGTGTCCGCCGCTCTCCAATACCAGGACCCGCAGTCCGGCGGCAGCGAGTTCGGTAGCCACCGTCAGACCCGCCGGGCCCGACCCGATCACGCAGATCTGAGCGCGCAACACGTCGTCACCGACGGTGCGCAGGTCCTCGACATGCATCGGCGGTCCTCTCACCAACGGTGCCCCCGCACCGCCTGTCCCACTGTAAGAGCAGCGCCATCGGGTGTCAGTCGGTCTCGCAATGCTGATTGACGAAAGCTCTGATGTACCCGGCGGATTGGCGAACATACATATATGTCCAGAACCCCGGTCCCGAATCCGACGGGCTGGCGACCATGGTGATCTCGCCGTCGTAGCACTTCTCGACGATGTACCTGGCCCGCGACACATGCGGCGTGAAGGTGACCACGATGATGTGGTCCCACCCGTAGATCTTCGCGCGCCGGACGATTTCGCGCGCCTCGCCATCGGTGGTCCACGGGTCGGGCACGAAACACGAGACGCGGAAGGCGAATCGGCCGCCGCAGTACTTGTCCATCATCGGATCGTCGGCGCCGGTGGACTGCGAGATCAGCACCTCGGGGGCGAGACCGCGCTCGGCGAGGTCGATGCCGACGTCGAACCGTTCGTACGGGGTGCCGCCGAGTACCACGATCACATCGGCGGGCCGGAGCGGGTCGATCTGGGGATGCACGAAGACCGGCCATCCAGCGACCGCGACAGCCAGGACGGTGACCAGTGCGCCGACGAGCAACCATCCCGCACGCCGAAAGATCGACACGGCTTCGACGATACCGAAATACCGGCGGTCACGGCCGGGCCCGTGATCGAGCACGCTCTTCTGTCGGGGTCGGCTGCCAGGCACACTGGAGCCCATGACCGATACCGCCGTTGCCCCCGAACACCTCGACGTCGTCATCGTCGGCGCCGGGTTGTCCGGCATCGGGGCCGCATACCGGCTGCAGACCGAACACCCGCATCGCAGCTACGCCGTGCTGGAGGCGCGCGCCGACCTCGGCGGCACCTGGGACCTCTTCCGCTACCCGGGCATCCGCTCGGACTCGGAAATGTTCACCCTCGGCTACCCGTTCAAGCCCTGGCGCGCGGCGCGCTCCATCGCCGACGGCAGCGCGATCCTGGACTACATCCGTGAGACCGCGCGGGAGAACGGCATCGACCGTCACATCCGCTTCGGTGCCCGGGTGATCGGCGCGGATTGGTTGTCGGCGAAAGCCCACTGGCAGCTCACCCTCGCGCACGAGGGCCCCGACGGGCCCGAGCTGAGCACCTTGACCTGCGGTTTCCTCTATGCCTGCGCGGGCTATTACGACTACCAGCAGCCGCACGCCCCCGAATTCCCCGGCCGCGACGCCTTCGCGGGCACCGTCGTGCACCCGCAGTTCTGGCCCGCCGACCTCGACACCCGCGACAAGCGGATCGTCGTCATCGGCAGTGGCGCCACCGCGGTCACCCTGGTGCCCAACCTCGCGGTCGACGCCGCCCACGTCACCATGTTGCAGCGCAGCCCCACCTGGATCAGTGCGGTTCCCGGCCGCGACAAGCTGGCCGACAAGATCCGCCGACGGCTCCCCGCGGGTCTGGCCCACCGGCTGATCCGGACCAAGAACATCCTGTTCAGCATCGGTTTCTACCAGTTCTGCCGCCGTCGTCCCGCCGCCGCGCGCAAGCTGCTCACCGACCTCACCACCCGCATCCTCAAGGACGACAAACTCGTCGCCGAACACTTCACCCCCGATTACGACCCATGGGACCAGCGCCTGTGCGCCGCCCCCGACGCCGATTTCTTCAAGGCGATGAAGCAGGGCAAGGCGTCGGTGGTCACCGACCACATCGATGCCTTCGTGCCGGAGGGAATCAGACTGATATCGGGGCAGACGCTGCCCGCCGACATCGTGGTCACCGCCACGGGCCTGCGACTGCTGGCGTTCGGCGGCATCGCGCCCTCGGTCGACGGCACACCCGTGCCCCTGGCCGATCAGTTCGTCTGGCAGGGGGCCATGCTCACCGGTCTGCCCAACTTCGCCATCTGCGTCGGCTACACCAACGCCTCATGGACCCTGCGCGCCGACCTGACCTCCCGTTTGGTCTGCAAAGTCCTCACCCACCTCGACCGCACCGGCAGCGCCGCGGTCGTCCCGGAACCCAGGGGCGCGCTCTCCGAACGCCCGCTGCTCGACCTGAACGCCGGCTACGTGCTGCGCGCGATCGCGGCGTTCCCCCGTCAGGGCGACCGTCATCCGTGGCGAGTCAGGCAGAACTACCTGCTCGACGCGCTGATCACCCTGCGGACCGACCTCGGCAAAACGCTGCGACCGGTGTCGCGGCGGGTAGGAGAGTTCACCCGCAACGGGTGAGGCGCGCGGCCCGTTCGGGTTTCTACCGTTGTCATGTGCCTTGGTGGCACGTGGCATCGACCTGACGGGAAGGCCCAGCGATGACAGACACGAATCAGCACCCAGTGCGCGACGGAATCGCGGCAGGAACCTCCATCGGCGCTGGCATCCTGCTGGCAGTTGTCGGTGTCCTGCAGATTTTCCAGGGGATCTCCGCGGTAGCCAAGGACGATCTCATCGTCGTCGGACCGGAGTACGCCTACCAGTTCGACCTCACCAGCTGGGGCTGGTGGCACATCATCCTCGGCGCGATCGCGGTCATTGTCGCGATCGGACTGCTGGCCGGCCAGACCTGGGGCCGGGTATCGGCAATGGTGATCGCCGCACTGTCGATCATCGCCAATTTCCTGTGGCTGCCCTACTACCCATGGTGGTCGATCCTGATCATCGCCATCGACATCGTGGTGATCTGGGCGGTGGCCACCTGGCGACCGAACAACGTCTGAGCCGTCCCGATCCACTGACAACGCCGCTCCGTCATCGGGGCGGCGTTGTTCGTCCGCGGTGTGGTGGCGTGACCAGGGAAAATGTCTGGACTTTGCAGGCGATTTGACTTC
>NZ_BDAX01000055.1 GCF_001612665.1 Nocardia alba NBRC 108234
GTGTTGGTCGGCACGTAACTTTATTCGAGTCAGAGCGACACGGACACCGACTCAGCCCCTGGTTGAGACACGAGGTAGGACGTTGAGCGCCTGACTGATCATGTGTTCAGGGGTGATCGGATTTGCGTCCGGTTGGTTGCCTGGGCTACAGTACGAACCCTTGCCTCACTGAAACCCCTTCGAGAAGTTGTGGGTGGATGTGTGTGCGTGTGTTCTTTGAGAACTCAATAGTGTGTCGATGAATGTCAGTGCCAATAATATTTTATTGGTTCCAGCCTTCGCGTACCCCCGGTCGTGGAAGGTTGGACAAAAACAACAGCGAACTTTTTGCTGGTGTTTGGCTTTGCTAGGTTTTCGGACTCTAGTCTTTAGATTATTCTGATTGACCCTTCGGGGTTGGTTGAGAGTCTTCAACGGAGAGTTTGATCCTGGCTCAGGACGAACGCTGGCGGCGTGCTTAACACATGCAAGTCGAGCGGTAAGGCCCTTCGGGGTACACGAGCGGCGAACGGGTGAGTAACACGTGGGTGATCTGCCCTGTACTTCGGGATAAGCCTGGGAAACTGGGTCTAATACCGGATATGACCATGGAATGCATGTTCTGTGGTGGAAAGATTTATCGGTACAGGATGGGCCCGCGGCCTATCAGCTTGTTGGTGGGGTAACGGCCTACCAAGGCGACGACGGGTAGCCGACCTGAGAGGGTGACCGGCCACACTGGGACTGAGACACGGCCCAGACTCCTACGGGAGGCAGCAGTGGGGAATATTGCACAATGGGCGAAAGCCTGATGCAGCGACGCCGCGTGGGGGATGACGGCCTTCGGGTTGTAAACCCCTTTCGACAGGGACGAAGCGCAAGTGACGGTACCTGTAGAAGAAGCACCGGCCAACTACGTGCCAGCAGCCGCGGTAATACGTAGGGTGCGAGCGTTGTCCGGAATTACTGGGCGTAAAGAGCTTGTAGGCGGTCTGTCGCGTCTTCTGTGAAAACTTGGGGCTCAACCTTAAGCTTGCAGGGGATACGGGCAGACTAGAGTACTTCAGGGGAGACTGGAATTCCTGGTGTAGCGGTGAAATGCGCAGATATCAGGAGGAACACCGGTGGCGAAGGCGGGTCTCTGGGAAGTAACTGACGCTGAGAAGCGAAAGCATGGGTAGCAAACAGGATTAGATACCCTGGTAGTCCATGCCGTAAACGGTGGGTACTAGGTGTGGGTTTCCTTCCACGGGATCCGTGCCGTAGCTAACGCATTAAGTACCCCGCCTGGGGAGTACGGCCGCAAGGCTAAAACTCAAAGGAATTGACGGGGGCCCGCACAAGCGGCGGAGCATGTGGATTAATTCGATGCAACGCGAAGAACCTTACCTGGGTTTGACATACACCGGAAACCTGCAGAGATGTAGGCCCCCTTGTGGTCGGTGTACAGGTGGTGCATGGCTGTCGTCAGCTCGTGTCGTGAGATGTTGGGTTAAGTCCCGCAACGAGCGCAACCCTTATCTTATGTTGCCAGCGCGTAATGGCGGGGACTCGTGAGAGACTGCCGGGGTCAACTCGGAGGAAGGTGGGGACGACGTCAAGTCATCATGCCCCTTATGTCCAGGGCTTCACACATGCTACAATGGCCGGTACAGAGGGCTGCGATACCGTGAGGTGGAGCGAATCCCTTAAAGCCGGTCTCAGTTCGGATCGGGGTCTGCAACTCGACCCCGTGAAGTTGGAGTCGCTAGTAATCGCAGATCAGCAACGCTGCGGTGAATACGTTCCCGGGCCTTGTACACACCGCCCGTCACGTCATGAAAGTCGGTAACACCCGAAGCCGGTGGCCTAACCCTTGTGGAGGGAGCCGTCGAAGGTGGGATCGGCGATTGGGACGAAGTCGTAACAAGGTAGCCGTACCGGAAGGTGCGGCTGGATCACCTCCTTTCTAAGGAGCACTTCTACATGAGCACCTCGAAGAGTCGAGAGTGGTTGTGTCAGAGACCGTTTAGTTCCCTTTCGTGGAGCTGCGGACGCTCATGGGTGGAACACTGACAACTTTCATCGCACTCGGTCGAGGCTCTGTCTTCGATCGCGATGGGTATACCGACACACTATTGGGTCCTGAAAGAACACGCGAGTGTCTTTCAAGGCAAAGCAAACGATCCGAAGGGTTGTCCTCGATACCGCCGACTGGTTTAGGTCGAGTTGGTCTGGGAAATCAAACTCTTTCGGGTGTGTTGTTTGAGAACTGCACAGTGGACGCGAGCATCTTTGTTAGTAAGTGTTTAAGAGCGTACGGTGGATGCCTTGGCACCAGGAGCCGATGAAGGACGTAGGAGGCTGCGATAAGCCTCGGGGAGCTGTCAACCGAGCTGAGATCCGAGGATTTCCGAATGGGGAAACCCAGCACGAGTGATGTCGTGTTACCCGCATCTGAATATATAGGGTGTGTGGAGGGAACGTGGGGAAGTGAAACATCTCAGTACCCACAGGAAGAGAAAACAACAGTGATTCCGTGAGTAGTGGCGAGCGAAAGCGGATGAGGCTAAACCGTGTACATGTGATACCCGGCAGGGGTTGTGTATGCGGTGTTGTGGGGTCTTCTTTCTTGATTCTGCCGGATCAAGCGAGAGTAAGAAACCGTTGTGTTAGTCGAAGTGGTCTGGAACGGCCCGTCGTAGAGGGTGATAATCCCGTAGACGAAAACTCAACGGCTCTCGTAGAAGATACCCGAGTAGCAGCGGGCCCGTGAAATCTGCTGTGAATCTGCCGGGACCACCCGGTAAGCCTGAATACTCCCTGGTGACCGATAGCGGACTAGTACCGTGAGGGAAAGGTGAAAAGTACCCCGGGAGGGGAGTGAAATAGTACCTGAAACCGTGCGCTTACAATCCGTCAAAGCCTTCGCAACCTTTGGTTGTGTGGGGTGATGGCGTGCCTTTTGAAGAATGAGCCTGCGAGTCATCGGTGTGTGGCGAGGTTAACCCGTTGAGGGGTAGCCGTAGCGAAAGCGAGTCTGAATAGGGCGAAATTTAGTCGCACATTATGGACCCGAAGCGGAGTGATCTACCCATGGCCAGGGTGAAGCGACGGTAAGACGTCGTGGAGGCCCGAACCCACTTAGGTTGAAAACTGAGGGGATGAGCTGTGGGTAGGGGTGAAAGGCCAATCAAACTCCGTGATAGCTGGTTCTCCCCGAAATGCATTTAGGTGCAGCGTCACGTGTTTCACATCGGAGGTAGAGCTACTGGATGGCCTAGGGGGCCTACAAGCTTACCGAAGTCAGCCAAACTCCGAATGCCGGTGTGTGAGAGCGTGGCAGTGAGACTGCGGGGGATAAGCTTCGTAGTCGAGAGGGAAACAGCCCAGATCGCCGGCTAAGGCCCCTAAGCGTGTACTAAGTGGAAAAGGATGTGGGGTCGCTTAGACAACCAGGAGGTTGGCTTAGAAGCAGCCACCCTTGAAAGAGTGCGTAATAGCTCACTGGTCAAGTGATCCTGCGCCGACAATGTAGCGGGGCTCAAGTACACCGCCGAAGCCGCGGCATTCACACAATAGCCCGTCCAACCCTTTGGGTTGGGCCAGGTGTGTGGATGGGTAGGGGAGCGTCCTGTGGCCGTGGAAGCAGCAGTGTGAACTAGCTGTGGAGGCCACGGGAGTGAGAATGCAGGCATGAGTAGCGAAAGACGAGTGAGAAACTCGTCCGCCGAATGACCAAGGGTTCCTGGGCCAGGTTAATCCGCCCAGGGTGAGTCGGGACCTAAGGCGAGGCCGACAGGCGTAGTCGATGGACAACGGGTTGATATTCCCGTACCCGTGTATCCGCGCCCAGTGCTGAATCAGTTGTGCTAACTGTCCAAATGTTGTTTTACTGAGCCTTCGGGCGAGGGGAATGACGGCTGCACAGGACCCCGGTTGTAGTAGGTAAGCGATGGGGTGACGCAGGAAGGTAGCTGGGCCAGGTGATGGAATACCTGGTGTAAGCGTGTAGGGCGTTGTGTAGGCAAATCCGCACAACATATAGCTTGAGACGTGATGCGTACCCGTTGAGGGGAATTCAGTGATCCTATGCTGCCGAGAAAAGCCTCTAGCGAGCTGGTACACGGCCCGTACCCCAAACCGACACAGGTGGTCAGGTAGAGAATACTAAGGCGATCGAGAGAACTGTGGTTAAGGAACTCGGCAAAATGCCCCCGTAACTTCGGGAGAAGGGGGACCACGCCTGGTGAAGGGTTTTACACCTGGAGCTGGGTGGGGTCGCAGAGACCAGAGAGAAGCGACTGTTTACTAAAAACACAGGTCCGTGCGAAGTCGTAAGACGATGTATACGGACTGACGCCTGCCCGGTGCCGGAAGGTTAAGAGGACCGGTTAGCGGATTTATCCGCGAAGCTGAGAATTTAAGCCCCGGTAAACGGCGGTGGTAACTATAACCATCCTAAGGTAGCGAAATTCCTTGTCGGGTAAGTTCCGACCTGCACGAATGGCGTAACGACTTCTCTGCTGTCTCAACCACAGACTCGGCGAAATTGCATTACGAGTAAAGATGCTCGTTACGCGCGGCAGGACGAAAAGACCCCGGGACCTTCACTATAGCTTGGTATTGGTGTTCGGTACGGTTTGTGTAGGATAGGTGGGAGACTGTGAAAGCGGCACGCTAGTGTTGTGGGAGTCGTCGTTGAAATACCACTCTGATCGTATTGGACTTCTAACCTCGGACCATGATCTGGTTCAGGGACAGTGCCTGGTGGGTAGTTTAACTGGGGCGGTTGCCTCCTAAAATGTAACGGAGGCGCCCAAAGGTTCCCTCAGCCTGGTTGGCAATCAGGTGTTGAGTGCAAGTGCACAAGGGAGCTTGACTGTGAGACTGACAGGTCGAGCAGGGACGAAAGTCGGGACTAGTGATCCGGCACCGGCAAGTGGAAGCGGTGTCGCTCAACGGATAAAAGGTACCCCGGGGATAACAGGCTGATCTTCCCCAAGAGTCCATATCGACGGGATGGTTTGGCACCTCGATGTCGGCTCGTCGCATCCTGGGGCTGGAGTAGGTCCCAAGGGTTGGGCTGTTCGCCCATTAAAGCGGCACGCGAGCTGGGTTTAGAACGTCGTGAGACAGTTCGGTCTCTATCCGCCGCGCGCGTTAGAAACTTGAGGAAGGCTGTCCCTAGTACGAGAGGACCGGGACGGACGAACCTCTGGTGTGCCAGTTGTTCCGCCAGGAGCACTGCTGGTTGGCTACGTTCGGAAGGGATAACCGCTGAAAGCATCTAAGCGGGAAGCCTGTTCCAAGATGAGGTTTCTCTCCACCTTGAGTGGTTAAGGCCCCCTACAGACCATGGGGTTGATAGGCCAGAATTGGAAGCCAAGTAATTGGTGTAGGTGACTGGTACTAATAGGCCGAGGGCTTACTGACGAAGGTGTTACGCGTCCACTGTGCGGTTTCTGAAACAACAGACACTGCAGCACACTCCACCATTCTGATCCTGTGAGGGGTTGGGTTATGGTGGGGGAGCGCTGTCTAGTTTCATAGAGTTACGGTAGTTATAGCGGTGGGGAAACGCCCGGTCCCATTCCGAACCCGGAAGCTAAGGCCACCTGCGCCGATGGTACTGCACTCGACAGGGTGTGGGAGAGTAGGACACTGCCGGAACATCATTGCGAAAGGCCCTCCAACTTCGGTTGGAGGGCCTTTTTGCGTTCCGCGACAACTGATTTCGCGAGCACATGGGTAACTCACCGGGAACTTCCGGCCCTGTACCACCGTCACGCCGCCGGCCCGCCGACAAACTCCTGAGAACTCTTCGACCGGCAAAAGTCGCGGAGTGGCGGAACAGCTA
>NZ_BDAX01000056.1 GCF_001612665.1 Nocardia alba NBRC 108234
ATCCAGCGGCAGCAGCGGCTCGGGCAGCGGCAGCAGCGGATCCAACGGCGGCAGCGGAAGTGGCAGCGGCTCCGGCAGCGGCAGCGGAAGCGGAAGTGGTGGCGGAAGTGGTGGCGGAAGTGGTTCCGGCGGATCAGGTTCCGGAGGCGGACAAGGATCAGGCGGCGGCAACAGCGGAGGCAACAGAAGCCTGCCGAGCGGTGGACCGAGCAGTACGCAGCCGACGAACAAGTCCGCGATCAGCCCGAACCTGTCCGGGGGCAGCACACTGAAAAACACCGCCGGCATCGATCCGAACGCCAAGACATCCAGCCCCGACACGACAACCCCCAACGGCGCGACCGGGCCCCTTTCCACTCTGTCGAACATGCTCAGCCAACTCACCGGCGGGTCAGGTTCCTCCGGCTCATCGGGCGCCTCCGGCGCGAGCGGCCCACTCGGCCTGCTCGATCACCTCGGCGCGTCGGGCGCACTCGATGACATCAGACCCGCTGCGCTCGGCAGCGGCGGAGGCGGCGGAGGTGGTCTACCGAGCGGCATCGGCGGCGGCATCGACGACAAGCTCTTCCCCCGCGCGAGCCCCGTCACCACCTCCGCCGAACAGACCCGTGCCGGCATCGCGACGGGCACAAGCCTGACCAACGCGGGCATGCCGATGGGCATGGGCGGTTACCCGATGGGCGGCGGCATGGGCGGTGGCATGGGCGGCCAGGGCCAGCAACAGCAGCAAGAGCGCAAACGCGCGGCCTATCTCGACAGCACCGAACACCTCGATGAGGCGATCGGCGAGGACCCGCTCTCGATCCGCCCGATCATCGACCGCTGAGTCCACTACTACTTTCTGCGAGCGTCCCATGCGTTTTCATGTCGTCAGCCTGCCCCACACGCAGACAACCATCGCCTATCAGCCCTGCGCGTACACCCAGAAGGCGCGCCGATTCGCCACCATGATGACCGAGCACGGCCACGACGTCATCCTCTACGGCGGCGAGGAAAACGACGCGCTCTGCGCGGAGTTCGTGCCGCTGGTGACCAAGGCCGAGCAGGCCGAGTGGTTCGGCGGCAACGACCCGACCAAGGAGATCAGCAATCTCACCTGGGACCCGCACGATCACCATTGGCGCGTCGCGAACGCGCGCGCGATCAGCGAGATCGCCGCGCGAAAGCGGGAACGCGACTTCATCGGCGTGCTCGGCGGCTGCTGCCAACAGGCCATCGCCGACACCCTGCCCGAACTCATGACGGTCGAATTCGGTATCGGCTACAGCGGCGTATTCGCCAAGTATCGAGTGTTCGAGAGCTACGCGTGGATGCATTCGGTCTACGGCGCGCGGACCACCGTGTCCGACGTGATG
>NZ_BDAX01000057.1 GCF_001612665.1 Nocardia alba NBRC 108234
GCGAGTTCTATGACGCGGTGATCCCGAATTACTATGCTGTGGAGGAGTTTCCGTACTCGGCCGACAAAGACGACTACTTCCTTTTCATCGGCCGGCTGATCGAGGCCAAGGGCATTCAGATCGCGATCGACACCTGCACGCGTCTCGGCGTGAAGCTCATTGTCGCCGGCGCGAGCGCGGGCGAGGTGCCGACCGCCGAGTGTGTCGAGTACGTCGGCGTCGTCGACAGCGTCCGACGTGGCGAGCTCATGAGCCGCGCCCGCGCGGTTTTCGTGCCCACGCTGTATCTGGAACCCTTCGGTGGCGTGCACGCCGAAGCCATGCTGTGCGGCACTCCCGTCATCACCACCGATTGGGGCGTATTCACCGAAACCGTGCAGCAGGGCGTACAGGGTTTCCGCTGCCGCACCCTGCGCGAATTCTGCACGGCTGCGGAAACAGTGGACAAACTCGACTACCGCGCGATCCGCGAGTACGCGATAGGCAAGTTCTCCACCGATGCCGTCGCGCCCCAGTACGAAACCTATTTCGAACGACTACTCGACCTCTGGGACGACGGCTGGTACGCCCGCTAGCAGCCGGTTTACCGTGGTCAACATCGAGAGAGATGCGAGGTTAACAGCAGGCGTCGGGTTACCGGCAGTTGTCTACTTGGCGCAGTCGCGAATGAATGCCGTTGCCCGAAAAGAATTTTGACGGATCCGAACTATCTTTCTCGGCATGACCGACGATGCCGCTCCCGCATCCGCCGCTGT
>NZ_BDAX01000058.1 GCF_001612665.1 Nocardia alba NBRC 108234
GTACTGCAACGGCACTCGGTTCGAGTATCGTGCCTGCGTGGTCGTGGATATTGTTGCAGCGGAGCTGGATTCGTTGCAAGCGAGGATCAGTGGCCGGTTCACACGGTCGGAGCCGCGGGGCCGGGTTCGGGAGTATGTGACCGGTTTGGTCGCAGGGTTGGAACGTAAGAACGGGTGGACGCTGGCGGAGCGGGCCGGGGAAGTCGGTCCGGACGGGATGCAGCGGTTGCTGCGGCGCGCGGACTGGGACATTGACGGTGTTCGTGACGACGTGCGCAGCTATGCCGCTGAGAGACTCGGTGACAGGGATGCGGTGTTGATCGCCGATGACACCGGGTTCCTGAAGAAGGGGATCCGTTCGGCAGGGGTGCAGCGCCAGTATTCCGGGACGGCCGGTCGCACCGAGAACTGCCAGATCGGGGTGTTTTTGGCCTACGCCTCCCGGCACGGACATGCCTTGGTCGACCGGGAGTTGTATCTGCCCGAGTCCTGGACCGAGGATCGTGAGCGTTGCCGTGCCGCCGGGATCGGTGACGAGGTCGAGTTCGCGACCAAGCCACGGTTGGTGATGGCCATGCTGGAAAGGGCGTTGGTGGCGGGGCTCCCGTTTCGGTGGTTCACCGCTGACGAGGCTTATGGTCAGGTCAAATATCTGCGGTTCTGGCTCGAACAGCACGACGTGTTCCATGTGCTGGCGACCCGCCGCAACGACACTCTGGTCACCACCGGGATGGGCCAGGCTCGCGCTGATCACCTCGTGGCAGGGTTGCCGGCGCGGGCGTGGCAACGGGTCTCGTCCGGGGCTGGTGCGCATGGGCCCCGCGACTATGACTGGGCACGTGTCCCGATCCGGATCGGGTGGGTGCCCGGTCGTGGGCATTGGTTGCTTGCCCGGCGCAGTATCACCGATCCGACCGAGATCGCCTACTACGTCTGCTTCGGTCCGCGTCGATCGACCATCGCCGACCTCGCCTGGATCGCGGGTTCACGTTGGCGGATCGAGGAATGTTTCCAGCAGGCCAAGAACGAGGCCGGGCTCGATCACTACCAGGTCCGTTCCTGGCGGGCGTGGTATGCCCACATCACCTTGTCGATGCTTGCTCACGCCTGGTTGGCAGGAGCGAAAGCTGTTGCAGTAAAAGGGGATCCAGCTATCGTGAGCGAGGCATGATCGCGCTCACTCTACCGGAGATCCGGCGCCTGACCGTCGCGTTGCTCCTCGAATCCGCACGCAGTACGCGGCGGGTCTGGGCATGGTCGAACTGGCGACGCCGACGCCAGTATCAAGCCCGCTTATCCCACTACCGGCGACGAGGACACCACCTCACCTGAGTGCCGTTGCAGT
>NZ_BDAX01000059.1 GCF_001612665.1 Nocardia alba NBRC 108234
CCGCTGGCGTTGGTGGGTGGTGTGGGGTCGGCGTAGGTGGGGATACGGGCGGCGAGTTGGCGCATGCCTGGTGGGTAGCCGATATAGCCTGCCTCGGTCGAGTCCCACCAATGGATGACATTGGACAGATCTTTGGCCGCGTCGATGCCGTTGATCTCGTCGACTTCGTTGTTCTCGAAGGTGGCTTGGCTGTATCGGGGTAGGTGTCCCCAACAGTAGAGGCCGAAGTCGCCGGTATCGCCGAGTAGGTCGGAGGTATTGGCGATCGCGGCGCGTAACGCGCTCGCTTGGTCGAAATAGGCGTTCAAGCACGCGACGGCTTGGTCGGCGCCGGCGCCCTTCCAATTACCGCTCGTGAACGCGGGTGCGACTTTCATTCGAAAGTTCTCCACCGACTTGTTCCAGATCGTCGACGCCGTCTGCCACTGTCCGGCCATTTCCCACACCTTGCCATCGTTGCGGTCGAAGATCGCCGCGATGTTGAGGTAGTCCATCAGCGAGAAGTGGTCACCGGACTCGATTTCGGCCTCGACGGCCCGCTGCGCGCGCATGTCGATGGTGCTGCCCGACGCGCCACTGCTACCGGACGCACCGCTGCTACCGGACGCACCGGATCCACCACCGGTGGCCTTGGGCGGGCCGTTCTTCCACGAACCGCCCGAGATCGGACTCCACATGATGAGGTCAGGGGCCAGATTGCGCGCGCCCGGCGAGTTGAACAAACTCTCGTTGTCCAACTCGGTATGCGTGAACGCTTTATACGCGGCAGCGAATGTATTACCCATGTCGGCGACAACTGTGTGATATTTACGTAAGGCGATGGCCAGTTCGAGCGCCTTGTTCTTCAACTGCATGAACAGCATCTCCATACTGCGGAGAGTGGTTGTCAAGTTTCGCGCGTTGGTATGCTCGGAATTGTTATAGGTCCAGTTGGTGACCGAGTCCCACTTGATCGCCTCGATCCCGTTGGCGAGGCCGAGGATATCGGCGACGTGATCCTCACACGCTGTCGTCAACGACTTCAGCGTCGCACCATCGACATTGAGCAA
>NZ_BDAX01000060.1 GCF_001612665.1 Nocardia alba NBRC 108234
TTGGCTTCGCGGGCGACAAGGCGCATCTCCGCGCCGAGTAGCTCGCGCTCGATCGTGGTGCAGTCCGCGAGCTCGAAGTTCGACTCGGTGCAGATCCAGTTCCAGCGGTCGATGCCCGGCATGGGCACGGTCGCGATCAGCTCGCAGACCGGCTGCGCGGGACGGTAACCCTGATCGATCAGTTCCTGTTCAGCGTCAGCCCAGTCCTGGTGCTGCTCCGGGGTCCAGTGCGCTCGCGGGTCCGCACCCCAAGGCAGGTCGCGATATTCGGCTCCGTCATCCATGCTGCTCATCAGGTCAGGGTCCGAGGATGGCGCGGATCTGGTCGGCCGCGCGTCGAGCGATCGGCTTGTCGAGGACCGCGAGCGGACTCTCGGCCTCAGCGAACCAGGACGAGCCGACAGTGAAGGGGGCGCCAGTGAGCGCGACCCCGATCGGGCCGAGATCGCAGATGATCGCGTCACCAGAGAGCTGGTCGGCAACGACTTCGACGATGACGTACTGACGTCGGATGCGGTTGAAATCATCGCTGCTGACGATCAGACAGAGCATCCCGCCGGGCAGGACCGATCCCGACGGGGCGTTCCACACCTCGCCGAATCGGGGATTAACCATCAGCTGGCCCGGGAGCGGGCGATCAGACTCGCGGTCAACGCGCTCGCCCGGTCGGGGGTGTAGCCCGCGGCGTTGAGCGTCGCGCTGTCGACGGCCAAACGCCGGCGCATGTCGTCGCGGTGGACCAGCGACGCGAGAAACGCCGAGCGGTCCATGCCTGCCTCGTTCGCGCGGCGGGCGAGAATTTCCAAGGTCTCGTCGTCGAAGCTCACCGATGTCTTACGTCCAGCCATACCGCCCACCATACCGCC
>NZ_BDAX01000061.1 GCF_001612665.1 Nocardia alba NBRC 108234
CGCGGCCATTACAGACCCGACTCCTGAGTCTTGAGCGCTGCGGCATTGGTGGTGTCACGGGTGGTGAACGCATCAGCGACAGCGGTCAAGTTCGAACTGGTGGTACCGAAAGCGTCGATCGCGGCCTGGATCGCGTCGATGCCATCGGTCTCGACCGCATCGACGAACAACGGACCCAGGAACGCACACAGTTTCCCGAACGCATCCGACGGGGCCGAAACGGCTTGGGCTGCTTCGAGGGCTTCGGTCAACCCCGAACCAGCCGAGGTGACATTGGTGGCGTGAGTTTTGATCTTGTCCGGGGAGATGCTCAGTTCCCCGCCCGCACTGGTCATCTTCGTGCCCCGCCCCTCGTACGTGATGTCACCCCGAGGCCGATGGGCACTCCCTGCCCGTGAGCCACGGTGTCGAACCTGATCGAGCAGGTCGGACCCGGCGGCAACGACCTGCGGCACGCAGTGCCAATGGTCGAGCGTAACCGATACAAGTGGGTTGATCAGAGTGGTGAATTCGATGGAACCAGAATGTACTTCGGCGCGTCTAAAGGTGCGAAGGAGTGCCATCCTGTTTCCAGGTTTCGTCTCGCCTATCGAACACAAAGGCGCACATGGCTATACGGTCGCCAGGTCAGGGTGACGACTCGGAAACGCCTGGCCAGAGCGGAAACTCGCTATTTGCTCACGAGCTCCGCAGTGTGTAGCGTCACACGAACAAGAACGGCCGCCCGGTGAGCGCCAACTCACCGAACGGCCTGGGTACGAAACAGGTACACACTGTTCGCACCGTGGGATGAAACCCTACATGCAACGGTTCGGCGCATTCC
>NZ_BDAX01000062.1 GCF_001612665.1 Nocardia alba NBRC 108234
AACCCTCTGATCGCGGCGAAGGAAGACACGACCGACTGGTCGACCGGGATCAGTTTGGTCAGCTCGGTCACTGATCTGTCGGATGCGATCTCGGGTGGTTCCTGGATCGAGGTCGGTCTCGGTGTCGTCGGTCTCGCCGGTGAAGCGGTGTCGCTGGTGGTCGATCCCCTCGGAACTCTGGCCGGGTACGGCGTGGGTTGGTTGATCGAACACTGCCAACCGTTGCAGGATGCCCTGGATTGGATAGCGGGTGATCCCGCGCAGATCGAGGCGTATGCCAAAACGTGGGACAACGTCGCGACCCGGATCAGCGAGGTAGCGACAGCTCAGAACGCGGCGGTCACCGCCGATGTCGCGGACTGGACCGGTCAAACAGCGACCGCCTACAAGTCGGCGGCGTCGAACACGACGAACCTGCTGGCCGCGGCCAATACCGCTGCGACTGCGGCGGCGTCGGCGATCCGGATGGCGGGTGGGATCGTGGCCGCGGTCCGTGAGATGGTGC